>NZ_CP191408.1:1387500-4916250 GCF_050500245.1 Microcystis ichthyoblabe FBCC-A1114
AGTGGAGGTCAGAACCGACTAATGTTGAAAAATTAGCGGATGAGCTGTGGTTAGGGGTGAAATGCCAATCGAACTCGGAGCTAGCTGGTTCTCCCCGAAATGTGTTGAGGCGCAGCGGTAGTGGAAGTTTAGTCGGGGTAAAGCACTGTTTCGCCGCGGGCTGGGAGACCGGTACCAAGGCGAGGCAAACTCTGAATACGGCTAAAAAAACTACCAGTGAGACGGTGGGGGATAAGCTTCATCGTCAAGAGGGAAACAGCCCAGACCACCAGCTAAGTTCCCCAAATGATAACTAAGTGAGAAAGGAGGTGGGAGTGCATTGACAACCAGGAGGTTTGCCTAGAAGCAGCAACCCTTAAAAGAGTGCGTAATAGCTCACTGGTCAAGCGCTCCTGCGCCGAAAATGAACGGGGCTAAGTTATCTACCGAAGCTGTGGACTACATTGTAGTGGTAGGGGAGCGTTCTATAGGGGGTGAAGCAGTAGCGGCAAGCAGCTGTGGACTCTATAGAAGTGAGAATGTCGGCTTAAGTAGCGAAAATGTGGGTGAGAATCCCACACCCCGAAACCCCAAGGTTTCCTCCGCAAGGCTCGTCCGCGGAGGGTCAGTCAGGACCTAAGGCGAGGCTGAAAAGCGTAGTCGATGGACAACGGGTTAACATTCCCGTACCGATTAATGATTGTGCCGGAGAACGGAGAAGGTCAACGTCAGCTGGATGTTGGTTACCAGTGCAAGCAGTCGAGGCGATGAGAGGTGGCGAAAACACCAGGAGCTAAGACGCGAGTCCCACCTCCCACGGGAGGGAAGTGGCGTTGATCAAGCTTCCTAGAAAAGCCCGAACCACGTTAATCATTAATTGCCTGTACCCGAAACCGACACAGGTGGGGAAGTAGAGAATACTAAGGGGCGCGAGATAACTCTCTCTAAGGAACTCGGCAAAATGACCCCGTAACTTCGGGAGAAGGGGTACCCTCGCAAGAGGGTCGCAGTGAATAGGCCCAGGCGACTGTTTACCAAAAACACAGGTCTCCGCCAAGTCGTAAGACGCAGTATGGAGGCTGACGCCTGCCCAGTGCCGGAAGGTTAAGGAAGTTGGTCAGGAGTAATCTGAAGCTGACGACCGAAGCCCCGGTGAACGGCGGCCGTAACTATAACGGTCCTAAGGTAGCGAAATTCCTTGTCGGGTAAGTTCCGACCCGCACGAAAGGCGTAACGATCTGGGCACTGTCTCGGAGAGAGACTCGGCGAAATAGGATTGTCTGTGAAGATACGGACTACCTGCACCTGGACAGAAAGACCCTATGAAGCTTTACTGTAGCCTGGAATTGGCTTCGGGCTTCGCTTGCGCAGGATAGGTGGGAAGCTTTGAAACTCTCCTCGTGGGGAGGGTGGAGCTAACGGTGAGATACCACTCTGGCGAGGCTAGAATTCTAACCCTGACCCCTAATCGGGGCGGGAGACAGTTTCAGGTGGGCAGTTTGACTGGGGCGGTCGCCTCCTAAAAGGTAACGGAGGCGCGCAAAGGTTCCCTCGGTCCCGTTGGAAATGGGACGATAGAGTGCAAAAGCAGAAGGGAGCTTGACTGTGAGACCCACAAGTCGAACAGGGACGAAAGTCGGCTTTAGTGATCCGACGGCACCGCGTGGAAGGGCCGTCGCTCAACGGATAAAAGTTACTCTAGGGATAACAGGCTGATCTCCCCCAAGAGTTCACATCGACGGGGAGGTTTGGCACCTCGATGTCGGCTCATCGCAACCTGGGGCTGAAGTCGGTCCCAAGGGTTGGGCTGTTCGCCCATTAAAGCGGTACGTGAGCTGGGTTCAGAACGTCGTGAGACAGTTCGGTCCATATCCGGTGTAGGCGTAAGAGCATTGCGAGGAGCCTTCCTTAGTACGAGAGGACCGGGAAGGACGCACCGCTGGTGTACCTGTTATCGTGCCAACGGTAAACGCAGGGTAGCCATGTGCGGAGCGGATAACCGCTGAAAGCATCTAAGTGGGAAGCCCACCTCCAGATGATTGCTCTCATGGCATTAAGCCAGTAAGGTCTCGGGTAGACTACCCGTTGATAGGCTCTAGATGGAAGCTCGGTAACGAGTGCAGTCGAGGAGTACTAACCGACCGAGGGCTTGACCTGATTCTTCTTTCACCACTTTTTTCCTAGCTTTTGCAGTCTTGAGGGTTCTACCCTTCCTGGTGTCTTTAACGTGATGGCACCACTCCGATTCCATCCCGAACTCGGTTGTGAAACTTCACCGTGGCCAAGATACTTGTCGGGTTGCCGACCGGGACAATAGCTCGATGCCAGGATTATTCTTTCCTACCCCTCAATCTCACCAGATTGGGGGGTTTGGTTTTTAGGAAAAATCAGAGGATTTTAAATCTAAACCTCGCTCAAATATTGTATCTATGGCTAACATTTCTCCGTCGCTAGTCATAAATTTATGATCTTTGGTTGCTTGGATAGTTTGCCCATTTTCTAGGGTGTATTCAAAGACTTCTTGTAAACCTCGCTCGTGCCATTGAGAGATTGGTTGACTATAAACAAAACCATTTTTATCTACACTATAAACAGTGCAGTTAATTTCTTCGCTGACAATTTTAGCAATTGGTAATAATCCGTATTCCTCAGTTAAAATTAACGTCTCACCTCCTAGACAATATTCGGCAAAATTTACCATCTGTTCAAAGAGATTTTCAGCGATTCTTTTTTCCACGCCATTTTTAGCAGCACCATCGATAAACATCTCCCTTTGTTTCTGCATTTCGGAGGCTTTTTTCTTACCCATTGCCCGACGCAATAGATCCGCTTCTCCCAGGGAATAACCCGCTAAATCCTGCGCCATTTTCATAATCTGTTCTTGATAGACTAAAACTGCGTAGGTTTCCTTAAGAATTGGTTCCAATAAGGGATGATCATAACGAATGGGTTCTCTACCGTGTTTTCTGCCAATAAAGAGAGGAATTAATCCCGCATCTAAAGGTCCGGGGCGATAGAGTGCTAAGATTGAAGATATGTCCTCAATACCCGATGGTTTTAACTCTTTAACGATCTGTTTCATTCCCGATGATTCTAACTGGAAAATACCTTCTAAATCCCCTTCTTCTAGTAATTCATGGGTTTTGAGAATATCGGGAGGTAGTTTTTTATGTTCCCCTTTAGCCCGAATTTGCAGGGCTTTTCTTTCATCTAAAGGCAATTGATCGAGATCGATATATATACCCTGATTTTGTTTAACTAAATCGGCGGTTTTTTTCAAAGTGGTTAAATTTCTTAACCCTAAAAAGTCCATTTTTAACAATCCCAATGATTCTAAATCCTCCATGAAATATTGGGTAATTACCGCCCCATCATTATTTTTCTGGAGGGGAACCACTTCATCTAAAGGCTGGGAAGAAATGACGACTCCCGCGGCATGAACTCCGAAGGTTTTGTTAGTACCTTCGATACGAATTGCCATATCTAACCAATGACGCACATGGGGTTCCGTATCGTATCTTTCTTTAAATGCCGGTTCGGGAGTTTCATCGGAAATCATCACTTTTAAAGGTGTGGGTTTACCGCGAGAAACGGGAATCATTTTCGCCATTTTATCCGATTCGGCATAGGGAATATCTAACACCCGCGCCACATCTTTTAAAACAGCTTTTGATGTCATACGGTTAAAAGTAATGATTTGAGCAACATTAGCCTCCCCGTATTTTTCCGTAACGTATTGGATCATTTCATCCCGTCTCTCGATACAGAAATCCGTATCAATATCAGGCATAGATTTCCGTTCAGGATTGAGAAAACGCTCAAATAATAAACCGTGATGAACGGGATCAATATTGGTTATTTTTAAAGAATATGCTACCAAAGAACCCGCCGCCGAACCGCGTCCTGGACCGACGGGAATATCATGATCTCTAGCATATTTTATATAGTCCCAAACGACGAGAAAATAGGTAGAAAATCCCATTTTCTGTAACATTTTTAATTCGTATTCCAGCCTTTCTTTGTAAACAGGCTCAATCTCGTGACGAGAAGGACATTTTAATCTTTCTAGTAATCCTAACCAAGCAATTTCTTCTACATAACTATCAGCAGTATGTCCCGCAGGAACTGGATAGTTAGGTAGTCTTGGTTCATTAAATATGTTATAAGGTTCGACTTTTTCTGCTACTTCTAAGGTGTTATTAATCGCTTCTTCAATCACATCTTCTGGCAGATGATCACGGAAAAGTAAACGCATTTCATCAGCAGATTTTAAGTATTCTGTTCCGCTATAACGGAGGCGTTTATCTTCAGTAATTAACTTGGCAGTTTGAATACAAAGTAAGGCATCGTGTGCTTCTACATCGTAACAGGAAATAAAGTGAGAATCGTTAGTAGCAACTACTTTAATTCCTAATTCTTTAGCAATTTTAACTATTTCTACATTGACAATCCGATCTTCTTTAGAACCGTGGTCTTGAATTTCTAAATAAAAATCATCACCAAAAAGTTTTTTATACCATTTAGCAGTTTCCTTAGCCAATTTTCTGTTATTAGCTAAAATTGCTTGGGGAATCTCTCCACCCAAGCAAGCACTGGTAACTATCAATCCTTCGTGGTATTGCTGGAGTAACTCTTTATTGATACAAGGACGAGCAAAAATACCTTTACCTTGAATACCTTTCAGATTAGAAATAGTAGTTAATTTAACCAGATTTTTATAGCCTTGGGTGTTTTTGGCTAAAACAACTTGATGATATTTTCGGTGGCGAAGATTGACTTCAATATCGCCATTAACTACATACATTTCGTTGCCAATAATTGGTTTTATTCCCTTATTACGACAGGTTTTAATTAATTCGATCGCACCATACATGACTCCATGATCGGTTAAAGCGATCGCTGGTTGTCCTAATTCGATCGCTCGATCAATTAGTGCCGGTAATTGGGAAGCACCATCAAGTAAGCTATAATCACTGTGAATATGTAAACCGACAAAAGACATAATTTTTTGAGAAAAAAGTGACAAAGAAAAAGAAAAAAACCTAGAATCTACTTACTTTTAATTTTCAGCAATTACAGTCTATGTTTAGGGTTGATTGAGAATCGTATAGGGAAAAAAACCTTGTTCTAAATTAAACCATTGTTCTCGCAGTCTCCGGTTATCATTGCTGCCGACGACAGTATCAACAAATTTTTTCCATTCGGGATCGTTTTTGGGTAAAATACAGCCATAAAGTTCGGTGGTAATCGGTTGACGGGGTAGTAGCACAAATTCTCGGAGATCCTGTCCTTGTTTAACGATTTCCCCCAGTAGAAGAATTCCATCACTAACCACTGCGTTTACTTCTCCCCTTTGTAATTTTGCCACTGCCTCACTTCGATCGCTGACAGCTTGCCAATTAGCCAGAGGATAGATATAACGAATAATACTATCGGTGGTGGTGTGGGGAATGTAGGCGATCGCAACCGCCGCTAAAGTGTTATTAATATCTATTTTATCAACATTTTCCCTTTTAGTTAGAAATTGCGCTCCTGTCATAAAATAGGGAGTAGAAAAATTAACCTTTTCTAGTCTTTCTTCCGTAATTGTTGCCGCATTACAGGATAAATCTACTTGTCCCTGTTCCACTTGCTGAAAACGATTATTAGTCGTCGCTTCTATAAAGGTTATTGTAATCGGTTTACCTAATTCTTGTGCTAATCGACGTTGGACTAAGCGCATTAATTCCACTCCGTAACCTGTCCATTGTCCCGTTTTCTCATCGATATAACTAAAGGGAGTAGCGTCTTTTCTGGCTGCCGCTTTTAATTCTCCCGTGCGAGCAATTCTTTGTAAAACTGTTTCTGCTAAGACTGATAAATGTAGATTATTTATCAGTAAAAGACCTAGAAAAATCAACCAAAAGTTTTTAGACATATCAAGAAAGCAAGAAGGAGATAGGGAGAAAAAGCCAACCACCGACGTGCGATTAGCAAATGCTGCTATATTTTAACTAGAGCTTGCTGAATAAATCTAAAAACCTTGTTGGATAAGACTTTTAGACCTTTTTAAAATCCAAAAGTGCCTCGTCTGGGAGTGATCAGGGGGAAAATTCCGGGACTTTTTCCCTGAAAATTAGGTAATTGAGCAGATGAAAATCGGTAAAACCCTACACCCCACACCCTAGACCCCACACCCTACCCCCACCGAAAAACTTTTTGCCGCAAACCCTAACTACGATCCTCAAATAATCCACTCAAACGTTCTACTTCTGTTTGTGCTGTGTACATAGGAGTTCCGGCCAGAATTCCGGTAACATTGCGGAAAGGTTGACCAATGTGCATACCTTGATGATCGATCGAAAACTCACGAATATCCTTATCGTGCATAGAACCGCGCATTTTTAAAACAGTGATACCCCGGCGCATTTCTCCATACATTTCCACATAACGCAGCAGAATAATTGAATCAGTAATTGTAGAAATATGTGCTTCTGTAATCGAGGAACCTCCTAATAAAGTGGGAGTGGTGGAAGTAAATAATCCTCCCACCTCTTTTTGCTTAATAAAAGAAGTCAAGCCGATAATAAATTCCCGAAATCCTTTCAGATTAGAAACCCTTTCTAAAGCAGATAAACTATCTACTGCCACTCGATTAGGTTGAAACTCCTCGATAATTTCCTTCATCATAATTAAATGATTTTCTAAACCCGTAGTTTCGGGATAACGGCAGACTACCTTTAATTTACCTTCCTTTTCCATGCGGTCATAATCCACCCCCCAACCGGTAGCATTTCTAAATAACTGTTCGCGACTTTCCTCGAAGGCAAAAATTAAACATCTTTCCCCATTGGTTACTCCCCCAGCCATAAATTCTGTCACCATCAGGGTTTTTCCTGTTCCTGTGGCTCCCGAAACCAAAATAACCGAATCGCGGAAGAAACCACCCCCACACATTCTATCGAGTTCGAGGCTGCCGGAAGTAATACGAATATTAGAGGATTTTTGTTCTAATTCAATAGCTGATAAAGGAATAATCACGGCCCCTTTATTGGGAATAATTGTAAAAGGAAATTCTCCTTTTTGGTGATCGGTTCCGCGATATTTTAAAATTTCGATCGTCCTTCTTCTTTTCTCATCGGTTAAAACGTTGCGTAAAATCACCACATTATCGGCCACAAACTCCTCCACCCCATAACGACTGATTTCGCCGTATTCTTGGGTTCTTTCTGCGGTCATAATCGCTGTTACTTCCAATTCTCGCAAAGCGGTTGCTAGACGAAAAAGATCACTTCTCACTTGAGCGCTGTCACTCAAATGGCTAAAAATTGCGCCTAAAGAATCCATAGACACCCGTTTGGCTTTATTTTTGCGGATAGCAAACTCAATGCGAGCGATTAATGCGCCTAGGTCGTATTCTCCTGTCACCATCGGCTTTTCTTCTGGTTGGGGGGAAGCATCGACAAAGGCCCATTGGCGATTCTCCTCCCACTGCCGGATATTCCAACCAAAACCACCCATATTTTTTCTGAGTGCGTGGGGTGGCTCCTCAAAGGTGACAAAAACGCCATTTTCTCCATTTTTGATGCCTTCTGCGAGAAATTGACAGGCAAAGACCGTTTTAGCACTTCCTGCCGTCCCCGCTATCAAAGTTGCTCTTCCTTTCGGCAATCCCCCTTCCGAAAGAAAATCAAAGCCGGGGATTCCTGTTTCTAACTTCTCAATCAACTCTAGGGGATTATTTTGCGTCATTCTAAGTTCTCTATGAAAACGAGCCAATGTTTATTGTACCTATTTCAGTGACCAGCGATACCAGAAATTCATCCCTAGTTTGACAGTTTGAGCATTGGTAATAAAATTTCCAAGACATAGTTTAAATGCCGGACAGCTTCACCCAAGAATAAATGGAAACTAGATAAGCAGGTAAATCTCGGCTACAATTAACCAAAACAGCAATAAACTAATAGTCAGAATCAAAGTAAGTTTTGTATTTAGTTGATTAATACTATTCTTGACAACTTTGAGAGAGTTTAAGGTATAATCATACTTATTTGCTCTACTATGGAACATACAACTGATAATAGTCAAAATCAGCAAGAAAGCGACAATCAACAAGAAAAAACAGCAACAGGGAAGAAACCCGTGCTGAAGATTGATCCTAAGAGAACTATACCCTACATACAGGAAGGAATCAAACCGAAAAATAGATAAATTCTGTTTATTTCAGGGTTCCTTGAGATGCGCCATTATTTGACGCATCTCAAGGAAAAATCAAGTAAATTTCTCTAACTATAAAGGAACTTGAGTAATCCAATCTTGATACTTTGGTTCCTGATTAAGAACGATAGAACTTAACTTTTCTTTTAACTGATAAGTAATCGGTTTAGCTGCAGGTAAAGAAAAAGTTTCAATCTTTTTAATCGGAGTAATTTTCGCCGCAGTGCCACTTAAAAACACCTCATCAGCGATAAATAACTCCGTCTTATCTACGGGTCTTTCAATAACCGGAATACCCAAATCCCGCGCAATAGTTAAAACACTATCTCTAGTAATACCCTCTAGGATATCTTGGTCAAAACTAGGAGTAATTAGCTGACCATTTCTGATGATAAAAATATTCATTCCCGTCGCTTCACAGACTTTACCCTGAGAATTCATTAAAATTGCCTCATCAAACCCCGATTCTACCGCTTCCGTTTTTGCTAAAGCAGAAGTGATATAAGCGGCGCTAATTTTACCTCGCAACGGGAAACTTCTATCCTCTTGACGATACCAAGAACTAATCCGACAGTTAACCCCATCGGCTGCTAAATAATCATCCATTTCTAGACCATAGACTAGAAAATCCTTCTCGATACCATGCAATCGCGGAGCAATTCCCAACCCTGAACTATAGACAAGGGGACGAATATAAAAAGGTCGATGACACTGATTCTTTTTCACAAAATCGATAATTATTTCATAGATTTTATCAGCAGAAATCTCGTAATTAAGAAACTTAGCACTTTGACTTAAACGCTGACAATGACGTTCTAATCTAAATAATAATATCTGTCCCGGATTGTTAGGGTCGGGAGTACCTCGTAAACCCCCAAAAGCGGCAGTTCCGTAGTGTAGTGCGTGGGTAGCAACGGATAATTTGGCCTCAGTAAAAGGGATAAATTTATTCTCAAAATAGGCGAGAGGAAGGAAAGGAATTTCGGCGGTAATAGACATTTTTTTGTTGATTTAACCAAGAACTAAACGGGATTTACCCATGCAGAAAAATTTTGTTTCTGGCTATTAGAAGGATTTTCTACCCTGATAATTTCATAGCGAATCGTCTGCGGGGTGGCCAGTGGAACAGCAAGGGTTCGCAATTCATCGAGATGAAAGACTGTTATCTGAATAATATCACCTGCGCGGTAGTCTTTTAATCTTTCGTTTAAGTGTTCCGCCGTCACCCGCAATCCATCGATAGCCAATAATTCATCATCAGCATTAATTCCCGCTTTTTGGCAAGGAGAACCCATCTCGACAAATTTAATTATTTCTTTACCAGCTTCACTCTGTACCCGCATTCCCAGATAAGGTATCGTCTCCCCATTGCCAACACCCCGCAGATAGAGTCCAAAAGGTTCAAGATATTCATTAAAGGGTAATTCTGCCAAACCGTCGATATAACGCTGGTAGAAGTCGCTTAAATCCACTCCCGCAGCCGATTCGAGAATTGCCTGCAACTCCCCATCGGTATAACCAATCTCCTCTTTACCGAAATGTTGCCACATCGAGCGTAAAACATCATCGAGGGAACGACGGTTATCGGTGTGGGTGCGAATTAGTAAATCGAGAAGCAGCGACAATAATTCCCCCTTGAGATAGTAGGAAATTTGACTATTATCGCTATTGCTATCCCGTCGGTAGAGTTTTATCCAAGCATCGAAACTCGATTCGCCTAGCGGTTGGACAAGACGACCGGGTATATTGAGATAACGAGTAATTTCTTTGCTTAAAAGCTCTAAAAAAGTCTTACTATCGTATATTCCCGCCCGTAGAGGGATTATCATATCGTAATAACTGGTGGTTCCTTCGGCAAACCAGAGGGAAGAAGTATAATTTTCTGCATCATAATCGAAGCTTTCTAAAGCTTTTGGGCGAATACGCTTGATATTCCAGAGATGAAAGAACTCATGGGCGACTAATTGCAGAAAACGATTATATTTATCCTTATCTCGTAATCCCAAACGCGCATAGTTAAGGGTACAGGAATTTTTATGTTCTAGTCCCCCGTAACCAGCCGCCGAAAGATGTAGCAAAAAGAGATAATTATCATAGGGGAGTCCACCGAACATAGCCGACTCGGTTTGAATAATTTTAGTCGTATCAGCGATAATTTGACTAGGATTGGCGTTTCCCCGTCCCCAGATAGCTAATTGATGGGGTTTTCCCTCGACGACAAAATCGTATAACTGATGAATCCCCACTTCCACAGGACTGTCCACCAGGGTATCAAAATCGGGAACGTGAAAGGTGTTTTTCTGTCCGGGTAAAGATTGTAAGGCAGTGGTAACGCGCCAATCGCCATGGGGGGGGATAATTGTCAGGGTGAGGGGATGTTTTTGATAATCGGGGATATAGAAAAATAAAGCAGCCCCGTTGAAGTAACCGTGAGTATCATCAAGATGGTTGGTTCTGACGGTTAAATCGTGGGCAAAAACGCGATATTTGACCGTTATTTCGGAACTGTCACCATTGTCAATCTGCCAGTGATTTTTAGCAACTTTGCGACTGTTAAGGTTAATAGCTTGAAAATCTTGAACTAAACGGGAGTATTCCCGCACTAGATAGGAACCGGGAGTCCAAACCGGCATTTTTAGGTTTAAAATCGGAGCTTGCCAACCGGTAATCTGTAGAGTGACTTCAAAGAGGTGCGAAGTCGGTTCCGACATAGCCACTTGATAGCTGAGACTTAAACGAGTTGAGGAGATGGTAGCGGGGGAAATAAGACTGGTCATCGGCATTAAACGGCTTTTAAGTTATTATAGCGGCAAGCTTTCGGCCAATTTACCCGGTTTCGCCGCCAAAAATCCGATGGTTTTCCAAGATTTGACCGAGCAGTTTGGGAAAGAAAACCCCCGCAAATCCTGCGAGGGTTGTCGTGCCGATTCAGCGTCTTTCTGCCGGGGGTGCAGGAGGAGCCACATCGGGGGGAGAAGTTACCTCTAGGGGAACCGAACGAGTTTCGGGAGCCGCCACATTGACGGGAACGGTAATCGGTTCGGCTGCTGCGGGGGCCGTATTTTGAGGACGAGGAGCGGCGGCGCTGGTAGGAGCGACTCTAGTACGCCGACGACTAGAACGGCGTTGGCCCGGTTCGCTAGTATTAGAACGAACGATAGTTTGCACACGACTTACCCGAACCCGTCGCCGTCTGCGGATAGGTCTTTCGGTGGGGGAACCCTCATCGCTGCTGGCTAAACGATTGTTAGTAGTTTGGGTAAAGTAGGTACGTCGGGGTTTAATGGGTTCCGCTTTTAATGTCACCGGACGTTTGCCTAAATTCGGTTCTGGGAAACCTTGATAGGGAATATCCTTAATTGCTTCTAACATAAATTGTCGCCACATCCAAGCGGACATGGTACTGGCTCCATTGGTGGGTTTATTATTGTCATTACCGAGCCAAATTCCCGTGACTAATTGGGGAATATAACCGACAAACCAAAGGTCGCGAGCTTTATCAGAAGTACCAGTTTTTCCTGCCACCGGACGACCAATTTGTGCTGGGGTTCCCGTTCCCGAATTAACCACATTCTGTAGCATCCAAGTCATCGTCGCTGCCGTGTTTTTATTCAGAGCAGTTTTTGGTTTAAAATTGGCTTGATAAATTACTTTACCATTGCGATCTAGTACCTGATTAATACCGTAAACTGGTTGATGCACACCATTATTAGCAAAAGTCCCGTAGGCGCTGGTCAATTCTAAAAGATTGACTTCCGAAGCACCCAAAGCCAAAGAATAAGTGGGTAAAAGTTTCGACTGGATCCCCATATCTTGAGCTAATTTAATCACCGGATTCCAACCGACGGCCACTAACACCTGAACTGCCACCACATTCAGGGAAGAAGTCAAAGCATCGCGCATGGACACCGCGCGGCCGCTATACCTATCACCGTAGTTTTCCGGTTTATAACCATCCACTACATACTGAGCATCTTTATAACTAGAATAGGGGGATTTCCCCGCCGCAATCGCCGCCGCATAGACAAAAGGTTTAAAAGTAGATCCTGGCTGACGTTTTGCCTGTGTCACCCGATTGAATTGATTCTTATCGTGGTCAATTCCTCCGACCATAGCCTTAATTTGCCCATTTTTGGGGTCAATTGCCACTAAAGCCGCCTGTTGGAAGTTCTGCCACTGGCCATAACGAGAAACCGCTCTTTCTACCACTTCCTCTGCTTCGCTTTGCCAACGAGGATTAAGGGTAGTTTTTACCACCAATCCCCCCGCTTCTAGGGTTTTAGCGGGAACCAGTTGCGGCAGTTCTTTTTCCACATAATCGGTAAAATAGGCCGCTTGCCGTTGCAGACGTTTTAGGGGACTGGTTTTAATGCCTAGGGGAGATGCGATCGCTTGTTCGGCTTGAGCAGCAGTAATAAATCCCACCTCGGCCATAGTTTTGAGGACGATATTACGCCGTTCTAGGGCAGATTTAGGGTTTTCGAGGGGAGAATAGAGACTAGGAGCGGGAACAATGCCGGCAAGGGTGGCAGCTTCGGCTAGGGTTAATTTATCGACGGGTTTACTGAAATATAACCAAGCGGCATCGGCAAGACCGTAGGCCCCGGAACCGAGATAAACTAGGTGAAAATAACGCTCTAAAATCTGGTCTTTTGTATAGTTATCTTCTATTTTCTGAGCGATACGCATTTCGCGTAATTTGCGATCAAAACTCCTTTCTTGGGATAAAAAGACAATCCGGGCCAATTGTTGGGTGATGGTGCTGCCTCCTTCCACTACTCCCCCGGCTCTCAGGTTAGAAAAGAGAGCGCGAGCAATACCCTGACCATCCACTCCCCCGTGTTCGCGAAAACGACGGTCTTCACTAGCGATAAAGGCCTCCTGTACCAGTGGGGGAACTTGAGCAATTTTCACGGTTTCGTAGGTGCTAGGGCCATTTTGCTTGAGGATTTCCCCATTAGCGGCTTCAATTGTCAAGGTGCCAGGACGAGCATAGGTTTGTATATCAGCGATATTTTGCGGTAAAGAGCTTTCAAGGCGATAAATGCCCCAACCTACCCCCAAAAGTCCCCCTGTCACCCCTAATCCTACTCCCAAGTACAAGCCAAAGCGGGGATGTTGTCGCCATTGCGGTAAGGGGGAATTGTCGATCAGGGTGGTAAATTTGTTCTTTAAGGGTTTTAATGTCTCTAGAGCCTTGCTACTGGTTCGGGAGACTAAATTAACCTTTTTCTCTTCGGAAGCGGCTTCTACTGGCTTTTCCCCAGCAACTGGCGCAGATTTGGAGTCGATAGGATCGACTTTAGGGGGTTGCTTGGAATTTCCTAATTTATTAGCAAGATTATGAAAAAATTGACTAAGTTTTTGTTTGTATTTCATGTTAGTTGAGCGGGTGAGGGTGAGTAATCAGTGAACAGTAATCAGTAATCAGTGAACTGAAAACTCAAATCTGATCACTGCTCACTGATAACTGATAACTGAAAAAGCTGACTCTTTAAAGATCGCTAAATTGTCGCCACCATTGCTGGAGAGGGTAATAGAGGAGGGGAGTCCAGAGACTACTAAGCAGAGCAGAAGTGAGGCCAATGCGTTGATAATCGAACCAAAGATCAGCGAGATTTTTGCCTCCTTGTAGATAGTATTGAAAAGCGATCGCACCATCAGCGATTAAAGTCATCACAAAGACAATTAAGACCACGGCGATCAATTCTTCTTTAACATAACGTTGTCGGTGTAAACGGGAAGTGAGGAAACCGATCAGACCAAAAACCATGATATGGGAAGGATAATTAGAGGTTAAACTATCTTGAATAGTGCCGATCGCTAATCCGGCCACCACACTATCGAGACAAGAGCGATTGAGACTCCAACTAACCAACCAAATCAGTAACCAATTGGGAGCGATGCCTAAAATCTCCATTCCGGGTAGCCGCATTAAGGAAAGAAAGGTACAGAGAAGCAACGAAGCGATAGTGACTAAAATATTCAGTATAAAACGAGAACGGGCTGATAAACGGCTTAATTTCAGCATAATTACCCTTCTCACTGCTGGGGTTGCGGGTGAACGAACACCCATTCGAGATTGTCCACGGTGGCGGTAAATTCAATTTTGGCGGTGGGGGCGGGATTTTCCTGTAAATTAAGGGAAATTATACGACCGATGGGCAACCCCGGCGAAAAAAGACTACTAAAAGCCGAAGTTGTCACCACATCTCCCGGTTTGACATCGGGAGCTTTTTCAAAAAAGCGCAGGGTGGCGACTTGGGAATTCTGACCTTGAATTAAACCCATGGCCCGACTACGATTCACCGTTGCTCCGATGCGACTTTGGGAATTACTGACCAATAGAACTTTGCTGGTGTGGGGGGTAACTTCCGTAATCCGTCCCACTAAACCACCAATTCCCGTCACCGAAGCACCCACTGGCACACCATCGGTGCTACCCCGACCGATAATCACCTGTTGCCACCAATCATCGGCGCTGCGGCCAATAATTGGAGCAGAAATCAGGGGTTTTTTCTGGGTTTGATAATAACCAAGCTGTTTTTTTAATTGTTGATTTTGATATTCGACTTCACTTAAACGATTTTGTAATTCTCGCACCCGTTGATCGGCCAGAAGTTGCTCTTGCAGATTAGTTTCCTCTCCCTGAAAAGGACGAGTTAATAAACCATACAATTCTAAAATCGCCCCACTTTGATAGGTGCGAATGTACCAAGCTCCCCCCAAAGCGGCAGCGAGCAGCAAAAGTCGCCATCTCTGCTGTGTCCATTTTCGTCGTGCTGAATACATGAGCGATTTTAAACCTCTTGACTGTGTAGAGTGAGAATCCGTGTCTTTTGCCGCTAACCGATCCTAGTGACCTTTAGACATTGCGAGTTGTTTCATTAACGATCCGCTCAAAGAGTTTCTGATTTTTTAACACTTCTCCCGTGCCTTTGACCACACAGCGCAGGGGATCTTCAGCGACATGGGTAACGATACCGGTTTCGTGACTGACTAGGCGATCGAGTCCCCGTAATAAAGCACCTCCTCCCGCTAACATGATGCCGCGATCGATAATATCGGCAGCTAATTCGGGGGGAGTTTTTTCTAGGGTACGTTTGATCGCATCAACGATCACGGAAAGTGGCTCATCCATACTTTCCCGTACTTCTTCCGCTTTGATGGTCACGGTGCGGGGTAAACCGGACATGAGATGCAATCCCCGCACTTCCAGAGGAGGAAATTCATCTCCGGGGGAGGGATAAGCCGAACCAAGGCGAATTTTAATATCTTCGGCTGTACGTTCCCCGATAATCAGGTTATGGACTTTTTTTAGATAGGCGATAATTGAGTCCGTCAGTTCATCCCCAGCGACGCGCACCGATTCGCTGATCACGGTCCCATCAAGACTGAGAATCGCCACTTCTGTCGTGCCACCACCGATATCGATGATCATATTTCCCGTCGCTTCCGAGACGGGTAAACCGGCACCCAAGGCCGCCGCAACGGGTTCATCAATTAACCCCACTTCTCGGGAGCCGGCATTTTTGGCCGCATCCACCACCGCGCGTCTTTCTACTCCAGTAATCCCACTGGGAACACCGATTACCATGCGGGGATTGCCAATCGTGCCATCGAGCGCTCGTTTGATGAATTCCGCTAACATGATCTCGCAACTGTAAAAATCGGCGATTACCCCATCGCGCAGGGGTCGCAGAGCGGTGACATGGCCCGGAGTGCGACCGAGCATTTTTTTGGCCTCCTCCCCGACAGCGACTGGGTTACGATCTTGATCGATCGCTACTACCGATGGTTCCTCTAAAACGATACCTTTCCCTGATACATAGACGAGGGTGTTTGCTGTACCCAAGTCTATACCTATGTCCCTTGATAAACCTAGTCCTCTAAAAAAACCCACTTGTTTTCACTCCTGTTCTGATCAATAAAACGTTGCTATAACTAGACTTTCGATCGAATCGACTTGGATTTTATTAGGTTTTGTTTCTCAAGTCTAGTTAATTATCGCTTCTTTCTCTCCAGATTTACCCAGGTCTTTGGCCTAATTTTCTCCCTAGTCACCGGTCAAGGCTAAGGTTTCAGGCTAAAATGAACATACTATTGTACTAAATTGAGGATTTAAGACCATGAGTGTAAATCTGGTTCATTTGGTGGGACGAGCGGGGAGAGACCCAGAAACCAAGTATTTCGAGTCGGGTAAGGTTTTATGTACTTTAACTTTAGCGGTTAATCGTCGCTCGAAAAATAGCGATCAGCCAGATTGGTTCGATCTGGAAATTTGGGGTAAAACGGCGGAAGTGGCCGCTAATTATGTGAAAAAAGGCGGTTTAATCGGGATTAAGGGTTCTTTAAAAATGGATACCTGGAATGATAAAAACACGGGATTAGCTCGTTCTAAACCGGTGATTCTCGTCGATCAATTAGATTTACTTGGTTCTAAACGCGATAGTGAGGCTAATTCCGAGCGAGAATTTTAAAGCTTAAGCGGCATTATTTCTGGATTTTGGGTGTGTTAGCCTCTAGTACACACCCTTATTTATTCTCAAATTGACTAAAAAAATATTGCTGTAAATCTGGTAAAATTTCTCTATAAATAGCTGTATTTATCTCTATATCCGAGCCAAGAATAGAATTAAAAGGGATAATTTCTACCAAGGAATTACTATAGGCGATCGCCTGTAAAGTCCCGACAAATTCCGGGGTCCAGAGATTTTCTTGCAGGGAAATATTTTGTTTTTTTAACCAGCCGATCAAAGCCGAGCGCCCGATTCCGGGTAAAATATCAGCAGTCAGCAGGGGACTGTACCAGCAATTATCTTTCCATCCCCATAAATTGCCCGTGCTAGTTTCTAACCAATTCCCCAATCGATCGACTAATATCGCCTCTTTTGCTCCTTTTTTTTGAGCAGTTTGTGACGCTAACCAAGGAGTTAAATAATTACCAGTTTTATGCTCTCCTAAAACGCGTTGCCAAGCGGGATTATCCACTACCCACCCAATAATTCCCCGCTCTTGTCTAAGGTTTAAATCTTCGGGTAAAAATCTGCCTTTAATCCACTCCCTACCATCGGGAAAAATTGTGATTCTCAGGACAGGATAGAATCGGGATAATTTTTCGGCTCCTTGGCGAATTCGCTGCCAATCGGGATCAGACCATTGGAAAACTTGTAAACTAGAGTGCAGACGTTTGATATGTTCTTGCCAATGGGTCAGGGGATGATCTAAGCTTTGTTGATAGATACGCAGGGTAGTAAAGAGTGTGGCTCCATAAAGCAGCCCAATATCATCAATACCCAGACTTATTCGCTCATCCTCGATTAATTCGCCATTATACCAATACATAATCAGTTATCAGTTATCAGTTATCAGTTATCAGATTTGAGTTTTAAGGATCTTCTAGAGTAGTTATGATATTTTAGCAGAAAATAATGGTTCTTCGTTACTTGGTATGGTTCGATCAGGGGGCAGAAATCGGCTAAATCCTTATCTGGCAAGGGACTTAATTGATTAGCTCGTTCTAGATTGAAAACAATTGGCAAAAATCGCAGCCATGTCTTTCTATATAAGGGTTTCACCCCTTATAACTCCCGTCCATTGCATAACACAAACCGAAGAACCAAAATAATCAAAGCTTTTTGCTTGGTTGGATTCTAGGCTATTTAAGGGATTAGGCTCATTGAAACTACTAATTTGCTATAACCAGTCTAGGAGAGCCTTACTGATTACTGTTTACTGATTACTGTTTACTGTTTACTGATAACTGACCTAGCTTATGAACCGTCAAAAATTTACTTGGGGATATTCTAGTTATAAATTGCGTCAGAGAGAAAATTTTAAAGAATTTCTGTGTTTACTGGGATTATTAATAGCGGCCTTAATTATCTATCTAGTGGGATTAGGTAATTTACCCTTGCGGGATTGGGATGAGGCAACAATCGCTCAGGTAGCCAAGGAAATTAGCCAAACCCCCCTGGAACAATTGCGCTGGTTATTTCCTAGTCTTTGGGGTGATCCCTACCTGAATAAACCGCCGTTGATTCACAGTTTAATTGGTCTAACCTACCATTTTTGGGGCATCAATGAGGCCAATACTAGACTAATTCCCGCTTTTTTTACAGCTTTATCGGTGCCGCTTCTCTATCTTCTCGGTCGAGAAATTTTTCCCGCTCGTTTGCCAGCTTTACTGTCGGCCTTGATCTATTTAACTCTTTTGCCGGTGGTGCGCCATGGCCGTTTAGCCATGTTGGATGGAGCGGTATTGTGTTTTGAAATGCTGATGTTTGTTGGTTTACTGCGCTCACGACGCGATTTACGCTGGTCTGTGGGGGCGGGGTTAGGATTTGCCCTCCTTTGTCTGACTAAGGGTATTATGGGGCTATTATTGGCGGGTATCGGCTTTATTTTTCTGCTCTGGGATACCCCCCGGTTATTAACGTCTGCCTATTTTTGGTCGGGTTGGTTATTGGGAGCAACTCCCGCTTTTGCCTGGTACACCGCCCAATTTTGGCACTACGAGCGGGAGTTTCTCGATTCCCTTTTTGTTCAACAGTTAAAGCGAGTTAGTGACGATCTGGACAATCATCGCGGACCGTTTTGGTATTATCTGCTAGAAATTATTAAATATAGTTGGCCCTGGTTAATTTTCTCGGTTTGGGGTTTACGTTTAGCTCGTCAGGAATATCTCTACAGTTGGGCGAAGTTACTGTTAGTTTGGACGGGTGTTTATCTGTTGGTGGTTTCGGTAATGGCGACTAAATTGCCTTGGTATATTCTGCCGATCTATCCGGCCTTGGCTTTAGCGGCCGGTTATGCCTTGGCGCAGATGGTTAATCTTCCCATCGATCGCACCTATAATCCAATCTGGTCAATTATTCTGGGTATTATCGGCGTTGTGACGGGTTTATTAGCTTTAATAGCCTATTTCCCTGGTAATTTTGCCGCTATCGAACCTATCCATCCCTTAATTATTTTAACCTTATTGTCACTTTCCCTGACCATGGTGACAACGGCGATTTTGTTAGCTCGGCGCTCGGAACAATTCAGCGTGGTTTTACTCTGGGGAATGTTTGTTTCTTTGTTTATTTTTGTCAATTCTCCCCTGTGGATCTGGGAATTAAATGAGAATTTCCCCGTCAAACCGGTGGCGAGTTTAGTACAGAAATATGTGCCAGCCGATCACCCTGTTTATATTGCTTTTGCCTACGAGCGCCCCTCGTTAAATTTTTATAGTAGTCGTCGGGTTTTTCCCCTGGCTACTGAAGAATTAATCAATCATTGGCAAAGTCACAAGCAACCTTACCTAATTATCGATCGTCAAACCAAAGAAGCTACTGATTTAGAAGGATTAAAGGCGCTCGGAGCCACGAATTCCGGTTGGTTTTTGGTGACGAAGCAGTAGTGGGGTTAATTTTATGAATGCTTTCGATAGCAAATTAGCTTAGGCTTTAACTTGCTGGCTTCAAATATTACAAAAATTTTACAAGTTGCGTTAAAATCACCCCTAGCGATGAAACGCAGCACTTTTGTAATTGTTGAAACCGAGATTAATATGCTAAATAGGTCAATTACGGCCGAGAAAACTGAGGAATTCGCTCCTGCTGACCTGCAAGACCTGCTAGACTGCACCGATAGCTTTGTTAACCGTCATATTGGGCCGACGGAGACGGAAATCGAGAAAATGCTGGCGGTTTTGGGTGTTGCTACCCTTGAGGAATTAATCGCTCAAACTGTCCCGTCAGGAATTCGTTTACAAAAAAGCCTTAATTTACCACCTGCCTTGAGTGAATACGCCGCTCTTGCCCAATTAAAAGCTATTGCCTCCAAAAATCAGGTATTTCGCTCCTTTATTGGCATGGGCTACCATGACTGTATCACCCCGCCGGTAATTCTCCGCAACATCTTAGAAAATCCGGGTTGGTACACCGCCTATACTCCCTATCAAGCGGAAATCGCCCAGGGACGCTTAGAAGCTCTCTTAAACTTCCAAACTCTCATCACTAGCTTAACCGGTCTAGAAATTGCTAACGCTTCCCTCCTCGATGAAGGAACAGCAGCTGCAGAAGCGATGAGCATGAGTTATGGACTATGTAAAACTAAAGCCAATGCTTTCTTTATCTCTAGTAGTTGCCATCCCCAAACGATTGAAGTTGTTAAAACCAGAGCGATTCCTTTAGGTATTGATATTATTATTGAGGATCATCGTCTCTTTGACTTCCAAACGCCGATTTTTGGCGCATTATTACAATATCCAGCCACCGATGGCGTAATTTATGATTATCGGGAATTTATCAGCAAAGCGCAGGAAAATGGGGCGTTAGTCACCGTTGCCGCCGATATTCTCAGTTTAGCCCTGTTGACTCCCCCCGGCGAATTGGGGGCTGATATTGCCGTGGGTAGCAGTCAACGCTTTGGGGTTCCCTTGGGTTATGGAGGTCCCCATGCCGCCTATTTTGCCACCAAAGATGCCTATAAACGTAGCATTCCGGGGCGCATTGTCGGGGTATCGAAGGATAGTCAGGGTAAACCCGCACTGCGTTTAGCTTTGCAAACCCGCGAACAACATATCCGCCGGGATAAAGCCACCAGTAATATTTGTACCGCACAGGTGTTACTAGCGGTGATTGCTTCCATGTACGCGGTGTATCACGGACCGGAAGGAATCAAGAAAATCGCCCAAAGAGTGCAGAAATTAACCGCTTTATTGGCAACTGGTTTAAAAAAGTTGGGTTATCAAGTGGGGAAAGAACCGCACTTCGATACGCTCAAAGTTACGGTATCCACGGGAGTTAAGGATATCTTCGCCAAGGCAAAAACCCATAAGATTAATCTGCGTTATTTTGATGAGAATAATCTAGGAATTAGTCTCGATGAAACCACCAGTCTCAGGGATGTGTGGGATTTATGGCAAATTTTTGCGCCAACCGAGGAATTACCCTTTGCCACGGCGGAATTAGTCGAGAAAATTAGTCTAGAATTACCCGCTAATTTAACCCGTACCAGTGCCTATCTTACCGAGCCGGTGTTCAATCGTTACCACTCGGAAACGGAATTACTCAGATATCTGCACCGTCTGGAAACAAAGGATCTAGCCTTAAATACTTCCATGATTCCCCTCGGTTCCTGTACGATGAAACTCAATGCCGTAGCGGAGATGATTCCGGTAACTTGGGCAGAATTCGGCAAATTACACCCTTTTGCCCCGATTGACCAAGCAGAAGGCTATCAACTGCTCTTTCAACAGTTAGAGACTTGGTTAGGGGAAATTACCGGGTTTGACGGCATTTCTCTACAACCGAACGCCGGTTCCCAGGGAGAGTATGCCGGTTTACAGGTAATCCGAGCCTACCATGAAAGTCGCGGTCAAGGTCATCGTCAGATTTGCTTAATTCCTGAGTCCGCTCACGGGACTAATCCTGCCAGTGCTGTTATGTGTGGTATGAAAGTAGTGGCGGTTAATTGCGATTCTCGGGGCAATATTGATATTGATGACCTGAAAACTAAGGCCCAGAAGCATCAGGATAATCTAGCGGCTTTGATGGTGACGTATCCTTCCACTCACGGCGTTTTTGAAGAGGGAATTAGCGAAATTTGCGCCTTGATTCATCAATACGGTGGTCAAGTCTATATGGATGGCGCGAATATGAATGCTCAGGTGGGTTTATGTCGTCCGGCGGATTTTGGCGCTGATGTCTGTCACTTGAATCTCCATAAAACTTTCTGTATTCCCCACGGTGGTGGCGGCCCCGGTATGGGACCAATCGGAGTAAAATCCCATTTAGTGCCTTTTCTGCCCGATGTTTCCCTAGTTTTGGCGAAATTATCCCCAGAAACCGCTAACGGTAAGCATCAGGACTCGATTGGGGCAATTTCGGCCGCGCCTTGGGGTAGTGCCAGCATTTTGGTGATTTCTTGGATGTATATCGCTATGATGGGGGCAGCCGGCTTGAAAAAAGCGACAGAAGTGGCAATTTTGAACGCTAATTATATGGCTTTTCGTTTGGAGTCGGCCTATCCGGTGTTATTTAAGGGTAGCGCGGGAACAGTTGCCCACGAGTGCGTGATTGATTTACGTCCCCTGAAAAAACAGGCCGGCATCGAGGTGGAAGATGTGGCAAAACGCTTGATGGATTTCGGTTTCCACGCGCCGACGGTTTCTTGGCCCGTGGCGGGTACAATGATGGTGGAACCCACGGAAAGCGAATCTTTGGGGGAATTAGACCGTTTTTGTGAAGCTTTGTTAACTATCTATCAAGAAGTACAAGCGATCGCTAATGGTAGCATGGATCCCCACGATAATCCCTTGAAAAATGCCCCCCACACAGCTGCGGTTTTAACTGCCGATGATTGGAGTCGTCCCTATTCCCGTCAACAGGCAGCTTACCCGCTTTCTTGGCTAAAAGATTATAAATTCTGGCCGGTAGTGGGACGGGTTGATAATGCCTACGGGGACAGAAATCTGGTTTGTTCCTGTGAGGGGATGGACGCTTATAAGTAATCGTAATTCCTTGATAATATTTGGTGGGGTAGTGGCAAATTACCCCGCTTTTTTCTGGTTTTTCGGAACTTGATCCGTAAAATTAAGTACCTCTTGTGCCACTCGCTCACAACTGCCTACTGTTCCTAAACCGGCCTTGGTTTCTGCGTATTCATCTAACATTTTTTGGCGACGTTGCTGATTTAATAATAAATCTAGACATTCCTGCATAATTCTTTCTGGGTTAGCTTCCTCTTGTAATAATTCGGGAACAATTTCTCGCATTAAAACTAAATTTACTGGTGAGACAAATGGTACAGAAAGCTTCATAATATTGCGGGCAATCCAAGCAGTAACTGCACTTAAACGGTAAACCACCACCTGCGGCACATTTAATAAAGCAATTTCGAGATTAACTGTACCAGACTTAGCCACAGCCAGATCGGCTGCGGCAATCGCTTCTAAAGTCTGATCTCGTTCCATAATCACCGCATTTAATCCGTATTCCGCCACTAATTCTCGCATTTTTGGTTCGTATAAAGCTAGGGGAACGGGAATTAAAAACTTAATATCGGGAATTTTTTCCTGTAATTTTTGGGCAGCAGCACACACCGTCGGCACGAGATATTTAAACTCCTGTTGACGGGAAGCAGGTAATAAAGCGATTACCGTTTCTTCGGGTTTTATTGCCCATTTTTGCCGCATTTCTTGCCGATTGGGAGCATTGGCCATACGATCAACTAAAGGATGTCCCACCCAAGTTACCGGTAAACCTTTTGTTTCAAAAAAACGAGCTTCAGCGGGAAAAATTGCCAATAATTTATCGGTGACGGCGATTAATTTTTCCGTATTAAATAACTTTTCTGCTGTGGCCCTGAGTTTAGCTGAGGGGATATTTTCTTCTGACCAAATCCACACCTGTGGGGCAATATAATAAATAATTGGGACATCGGGAATAATTTTTTTAGCCGACTGACCGATCGCCACATTTGCCCCCACATAATCAATTAAAATAATGATATCAGGGGGATTATCTCTAAAAAACTCTTTTGCTCGTTTTTGTAGTTGTAAAGTTGGCCAAATAAAGGGGATAGATTCAATTAATCCCATGGCAGCCAGTCGAGTGGTTTTACCCAACATTTTTGCTCCGGCTAACTCCATGCGATCGCCACCTAGGGCAAAAATTTCTAACTCAATTGCCTGGGTTTTAGCTAGTTTAAAAAGGGATTCAATCAGCATGGCTGCCTGTAAATCACCCGATACCTCACCCGTACTAATAAATATACGCATTTGGATAATTATTTGATAATAAAAGAATTCAGGAGACAGGATTGCTGGAGATAGGATTGCTGGAGATTGTTTTTATTTATTCTTCCCACTTCCCCATCACCCCACACCCCACTTTCCACACCCTGTTCCTCAATCAAGAAATTATTTTCCCGGAATTAAACCGCGACGTTTTTCTCCCGTGGTAGAGGATTGTAAAAATTGACAGAGATGTTGAACATGGGGGTTATCGGTTAAGAGAGAAACTTGTTCTAAAGCCTCCTGAAGATTTATATTAGAACGATAGATAATCCGAAAAGCTTTTTTGAGTAAAGCTAGATCTTCATCGGTAAAACCGGCCCTTTGTAAACCGACTAAATTAAGAGTTCGTACCCGACAGGGATTGCCTTCCACTAAAGTAAAAGGGGGAACATCGCGATCAATACGACTCATTCCTCCTAACATGGCCATTTTGCCAATATGAACAAATTGATGTACTCCTAAAACCCCCCCGATAACTGCTTTTGATTCGATCTGAACATGACCAGCCAAGGCGACACTATTAGCGATAATAATGTTATCTTGCAAAATACAATTATGGGCAACGTGAACATAGGCCATTAATAAATTATTACTGCCAATTTGGGTAACTTCTCCCGTATCCGTGGCGCGATTAATCGTGACAAACTCGCGAATTTGGTTATAATCACCAATTTCTACGCTACTTTCGCCCCCTTTATACTTTAAATCCTGTGGTTCATTACCAATAACAGCCCCAGAAAAAATATGATTACCCTTGCCAATTTTAGTCGGACCCTCAATGACCACATGGGCATCAATAATTGTATCAGCTTCAATTTCCACATTGGCCCCGATCACAGCATAGGGACCAACTTTAACCTTGGGATCAAGTTTTGCCGACGGATGGATAACCGCAGTGGGGTGGATTAACGTATTCAAAGGGAAGTCTCCCGCGCTCAACTTCGTCACTGTATGAATCATGGTATAGCTTATCCTATATTGGACAGATTGTGATCAAGATTGATAGCGGTTGCTTAGGGAGGGGACGACTTTAATGGGGAACCAGAACCCGATAAACTATTAACCAGATTCTCTTGGTTCCTTCGTCCCTCCCATCCTGATAAAAAATATATGAGCAATAATAGACCTAAAATTATAGTCTTAGATGACGACCCGACAGGTTCCCAAACAGTCCATAGTTGTCTGTTATTGATGCGGTGGGATGAAGATACTCTCCGCTTGGGATTGGCAGATAATGCGCCAATTTTCTTTGTTTTGACCAATACGCGCGCTTTAACCCCCGAAAAAGCCGAGTCTGTCACCAGAGAAGTCTGTCATAACCTGAAAACTGCCTTAACTAAAGAGGGAATCGAGGATTTTTTGGTGGTTAGTCGTTCCGATTCTACCCTGCGCGGGCATTATCCGATCGAAACTGATGTTATTGCCGAAGAATTGGGCGGTTTTGATGCACATTTCCTGATTCCAGCCTTTTTTGAGGGGGGGAGAATCACTCGCGATAGTATTCACTATTTAATCATCGATGGCGTTCCCACTCCCGTCCACGAGACGGAATTTGCTCGCGATTCGGTTTTTGCCTACCATTACAGTTATCTGCCGGATTATGTGGAGGAGAAAACGCAAGGTAAAATTAAAGCAGATGATGTGGAAAGATTTTTACTGGCAGATATCCGTCAAGGTAGTTTAGAACGACTGCAAAAGCTCAAAAATAATCAATGTGGGGTGGTAGATGGGGAAACTCAAGCGGATCTCGATCGCTTTGCTGAAGATATTTTAACCGCCGCAGGGGAAGGAAAAAAATTTTTATTCCGTAGTGCCGCCAGTATTTTAACTTCTTTGGCTAATTTAGGAACTCAACCGATCGCACCCGAATCTATGGGTAAGTATAAGCCCACGGGGGAAGCCGGGGCAATTATCGTCGGTTCCCACGTCAAAAAAACTAGCCAACAATTAGATAAACTGCTTCAACAACCCAACACCGTCGGAGTCGAAATCGATGTGACGGCATTGCGCGATCGTCCTGAGCAACGAGATCAACTCCTAGCACAAGCTCTGGAAAAAGTCAAGCTTATTCACAAAAATAAACAAACCCCCGTGATCTATACCAGTCGGCAAGAGTTAACCTTTGCCTCTGTGCAGAAACGTCTTGATTTTGGGGTTGCCGTCTCCACCCTGTTAATGGACATTGTTAAGGGTTTACCCAGTGACATCAGTTTTTTAATCAGTAAAGGCGGAATTACCTCCAATGATGTCTTAAGTACGGGTTTAAGCCTGCAATCAGCCCGTTTACTCGGTCAGATTCTCCCCGGTGTCTCCATGGTCCGCACAGCAGCCGATCATCCCCTCTTTCCTAATTTACCCGTGGTTCTTTTCCCGGGTAACGTCGGTGATGTCCAAGCTTTAGCTACAGTTTATCAACGTTTGTGTCAATAGGAGGCAATCAGTAATCAGTGAGCAGATATGAGTTTTCAGGTTCTTCGTTACTTGGTATGGTTCGATAGGGGGGCATAAATCGACTAAATCCTTATCTGGCAAGAGACTTAATTGATTAGTTCGCTCTAGAGCAAAAACAATTGACAAAAATCGCCAAATGTCTTTCTCTATAAGGGTTCCATCCCTTATAACCTCCATTCATTGCATAACACAAACCGAAGAGCCAAATCTCGAATGCAATTTTTCCGTCTTCAAGCTAAAGTGCTTGAGACGCATGACTTCTCGGACTTGTTCTAACAGTCGAGGGTACTGTGCTTCTTCCGTCATCGGCAAATGCGGTAAAATCCACTTGAAGGGAATACCAGACCACCCTCTGCGGTTATTATTCCCTAATTGAGGTGATTAAACCGCACAGTGCGGTATTAGGTATGATTAAGGGGGTGTTAGACCGATGCAAGTGGGATAGTAAGATAGAGGAGGGTGCTAGACCGCAGTGAGCGTTATAATTAATAGTTAGCATTTTTAAAAGGAAAATTAGTAGAACAAAGCTCGGAGGGAAGGCGAGATGGCTGACAAAGGACAGAATCCCGAACTCGAAAAGATCGATGAGCGGATACTGGAGCTGATCGAGCGACGCATCGAGGAGAAGGTCATCCAGCGCGTCGAGGCAACCCTGATGTGGCGCTACGGCCTTGCCGGTGTGGCATTTGCCTTTGCCTTGGTCATCGCCGGCCTAGGCTGGAACCAGATCATCACCTCTATGGTAGACGCAAAAATCAAGGAGATCACCGGTCAGGCAGAGGAGAAGAGCGAGCGTATCAATGTAACGCTCGGTATCGCGGAGGAGTTAGCCAAACAGAATGCCGAGTTTATCGCTTCAGCCAAGAAGAAGCTCGCCGAGGTGGGCCCGACTATCGATACTATCAACACATTGGAGACTCGGCAGAAAGCTCTCGACGATCGAACCAAGGCTCTGATCGTGACGGTTGGCGAGAAACCTATCACAACGTTGCTCGATGAAAACATGACAAGGGTTGCCGCCCTCGGCAAGCAGGTCGATCGACTGAGCCAGATCGTCGAGAAGCTACCCGGCACTAGCACGCTGACGGCCAAGGACGGTTCGACGGTGACTAAGGTGCAGACCGATGTTGCGAATCTTGTGCGACGGACGGATGAACAAGTGCGCCAGAGCGCCGAGGCGCAGAAGATGCCCACGGTGTTCATTCAGTTCGCCGGTGCGCCCCGCGAGCAGGCGAAGGCCCTGCGTACCGCTCTCCAAGCCGCCAAATACAATGTGCCTCCCGAGGATCGCGATGGCGGTGCCGCGGGGCTACACGAGGTTCGTTTCTTCAACAATAACGATAATAAGGATGCGTCCGCGGCGGGCAAACTGGCGAAAGATACAACGAATGCCCTGAAACAGCTAGGCTATAAAAATCTGACGGTGCAGACGGCGGACTTTACGAATTTCTCCGGCGTGAAGCCACAGCCCGGTGTGCTGGAACTGTGGATCGAACTGCCCAAGCTACCTCCGAAGTCCTGATGGGGGGCAATGGGTTCGGCAAATCGGCAACTACCCCTTGAGCGGCGGGTGGGTGCTGGTCTAACATTGCGCTGAACCGGAACGGAGCATAGACTACCTGTTGAGTTGCAAAGGTTATCGCTGTCCGGTTAGTGCGATCGCCGCTCTTGTAGGGTGCGTTAACGAAGTGTAACGCACCTAATCTATGGTTATTCAATAATTGATGTAATGGTGGATTACGCTGCGCTAATCCACCCTACGGGGGGTTAAAATTATTATTCTTCCCCTATTTCTTCGGTTATGCTACAGTGCTTGTGAAGCAGCATAGACTTTTACTTCCTTCTCTAAACGTTCTCTGAGCCTATCTTTTTCTACTTCAATATCATACCTTGTTTGAAGATTCATCCAGAACCTTTCAGACATACCAAAATAACGAGAAAGCCTTAAGGCAATATCAGCAGTAATTCCTCGCTTTTCCTCGATAATTTCCTTGATTTGCTCTATTGGTACATTAAGATCTTCTGCCAAACGTTCTTGGCTAATTTCCATCGGTTTGAGAAATTCTTCTAACAGAATCTCACCAGGATGAATGGGGGCTAATAATTTTTTCTCAGTCATGATTATTGAGTAACAATTAATGATAATCGACTATTTCTACATTGTAGGCGTTGCCATTTTTCCAAATAAAACAGATCCGCCACTGATCGTTAATTCGGATACTATGCTGATTTTTTCTATCTCCTGAGAGTTTTTCCAACCGATTAGATGGAGGAATGCATAAATCCTGTAAAGTTTCGGCCGCGTCTAAAACTTCTAGCTTTCTCCGAGCATTTCGTTGAATATCTTGAGGTAATTGTCGTGAAAATTTACGTTTGAATACCTGCTCTGTCTCCTTAGATGCAAAACTCTTAATCATCAATAATTAGGAAAATGCACTACTATCATATCATCTTAGTGCGATCATCGATCTCATGCTAATGTTAGATCGCAATCTTTCTGTGGAGGAGCAGTTGAAAGTGTATCTGTGGGTTACGATCGCTTTTTCAACCACCTTATCACTAGCTAATCTTCTTGGCTATCAAGGATTAAAGCGTCAAGAGAATTGGGAAAATCACCTCGCTCAACCATTTTTGTGAAAACTTTGTAACAATCATTTTTATCCCCTTGTTTGCGAGGATAGCTTAGCCATAAAACAAAAATTGCTTTATACTCCTCGGTTTGTATAGCCCGAAAGAATAAGCGATAACGGTCAGGTAGTCCCATCTTTTTGATTCTTCCGTAATGCTTGAGCGCCCCAGTCAGAGCAAAATGGGAAGTAAAAGGATCGAGAGGGATTTTTTCTTTAATGGCGACCATAATCGCCCTGTAGAGTTTGACTGTAGAATGAGTACGGTATGCTTCTGTTGGCAAGGTGTTTTTTAGTTTACGAACCTCAACTTGTAAATCGCGGCGTTGTTGCCCAAAAAGTCTTTTAATAAAGTAGATTCGCCAACCGTTAACTATCAAGTTCTACTCCTGTCATCAACTCTTCATCGACCGCTGCCATCGCTTCTGTATAAGCTTCTAACTCAGCATCAGCATTTAATAGGGCTTGCTTGGTCAGAAAATCTAAAAATAAACTCATCATCAGTTCATCTTCCTCCTGTTCTACAGATTGAGGCTGTAAGCGGACTAATAAGGTATCAGGGCTGATAACTTCAACAGCACCTTTAGCTTCCTTAAACTGGGGATTATCCTTAAAAAAACTGGCACTCAAACGGAAACCTGAAGCATTGCCTATCCTAGCCCAGGTTAGATTGTATTGTTTGTTACTCATGATTTTAGGCAAAGTTTACTACATATCATGTTATTACATAATTTAATAACATACAAGGTTGCCCAGTTTCTCTACCGCGTTTTAACTGAACTTACCCCATACATATATACTATAGGGGAGCGCGCCGAGAAAGCCATCGAGTAAAACTAGCGGATTTCGATTTAACACCGCGTAATGAAAAAAGTTCCGATTTTTGCCGTGGTGTACCGCAGCGTGAAACTTGCCGAAAACGTGTTCTGGAACATGGTAGAGAAACGTAGAAATTAAATCACCGAGTAGCAAGAGCGCTAGGGTGATCAGGATGGCTTTTAGTATAAGTAGTGTCAAAGTTTTCCCCTTAATTTTCCGCTCGATCGTGTTTTGCAATTTACTATAAAAGAGAAAGTTAAATTTTTCTTTATGATTAAGTTAATTTTTAAAATCACGCCTTATGTGAGTTGCCCAAAGGGTTGAACAGGAGTCTGCTCAAAGGTGAGAACATCAATACCAAAACGCTGACGCAACAGTATCCGCAGGGTATGACTTGCCATTTTAGCGGCAACCTGGACACAAAGTGCCTCAACTTTCTTTCTGAGCAATCGCTCCAAGTTGCGTCCTGTATTCTGCACCTCATTGAAAACCCCCTCAATCCGTTCTCGAAAATGTTGAAGAAGTCGCTCAAAGACGGGAGAAGTTTGTTGATGTTGATTGACTCTCTTAGCTGCAGAGACTCGATTACCTGTGGTTCTTGATATCTCAGTCTGCCAATCAGTACCAATAAACCCCTTGTCGGCTAGGATATTGTTGCCTTGAATGAACTGCAATACGGATTCTGCTGCGGGAGCGTTCGTCAGTATGAGCAGGGACGAGGGAATAAACCAAAAGGTCAACATTTCACTATCACTGAAACTAGGCTCAGGTCCAGGCAGCATGGGAGTCAAGCGATATCCCTGTTCTTGATACCAGTCATCCACCAGGACATAAATAATAGTCAAGAGGGTGGGAGCATCTATCCTATTCATGGGAGGCCTCATGCTTTGGAGTGATTACCTTTATCGTGACGCCTCCCTTTGATTTTACAAACCTCTCTATCTCGCATCAGCCGTAATTCCTAATTCATAATTCCTAATTCCCACTGCTGCTGGCTGCTCAAGGTTCATAATGAAAGAAACATCTATGCTGATAGCCAGTTAATTTTTATGAAAACTGTTGCCGATACGGACTTGAAAAGGCTAGAAGACTTAATTATCAACGGACAAAAAGCGATCGAGACTCGTTTCACGGCGATCGAGAATAGTATCGTCGAAATTAAAGCTGATATTGGCGAAATTAAGGCTGATATTAAGGAAATCAAGCAAGATGTTAAATCCCTAGAGATAGGACAGGCAAAATTAACCGAAAGAGTCGAAGGGATGGATAATCGCCTCAAAATAGTCGAGGGCAGTCAAAAAAATCAAATTTGGGCATTGATAACCATTTTAGGCGGTTCACTGATTACCGCTTCCGTCGGTTTGCTGATCGCTATTTTGCGCTTTGTCTTGTTTAAGTAAAAAATTATCTTTATGGATGAAACCAAAACCGGAATAAATCAAGAAATCGACCTAGAAACCGAAAAAATTGAGCCATCAGCCTCGGTAAGGTCAAGATACACCCAAATTCACCTTAAAAGTGAGGGCGAGAAATTGGTGCTAATTTTACCCAAAACCGGCGCCGGGGAGACAAGTCAGGATTGGACAGATATCTTGACAGGATTGAAATATTATCTCCGTAATAGCGGTCAAAACTGCCCAGCTAGAACACCTGTACATCTACAGGCCAACGATCGCCTGATGGATACGCGGCAACTACAAGCGATCGCCACAATTTTAGACAGTGCCGAATTACCCCTACATACGATCCAAACTCAAAGAAGACAAACCGCAGTGGCAGCGGCAACTATGGGTTACAATGTCGAACAAATGCAATCAAATGCCACGGTTTTCGGGGACGAGCAACCGCTGCCATCCCTCCTCGCTGAACCTTTATACTTAAAAACTACCCTGCGATCGGGTGTAGAAATCCGTCACCCGGGTACAGTTATAGTCATGGGCGATGTCAACCCCGGCGGATCGATTGTCGCTGATGGCGATATATTAGTTTGGGGGAGTTTACGCGGTGTGGCCCATGCGGGATTCCGCGGCGATCGAGCGGCGCTAATCATGGCCCTGCGAATCGATTTAACTCAACTGAGGATCGCGGAATTGGTGGCACGGGCCCCGGCTTTAAATAGCGATCGCATAGAACCAGAAATCGCCTGTATCAGCGAAGGAGGAATCCGCATCATTGGGGCTTATAATTTTTCCAGAACCTACACATTTAAAGATAAAGTGGGGTGGGTCGAAAAAAGGTGATCAGTAAACAGTGATCAGTAAACAGTGATTCAGTGACTGGTAAAAATAGCGATTAACTGCGTTGAAACGAAAAACTCTATAAAACTGATAGCTGATAACTGATAACTGATAACTGATAGCTGATAACTGATAACTGATAACTGATAACTGATATAAATTATGGCTCGTGTAATTGTGGTGACATCGGGAAAGGGAGGAGTCGGTAAAACGACGGTAACGGCGAATCTAGGTTCAGCTTTATCTCAATTAGGCTGTCGAGTCGCCCTTGTCGATGCCGATTTCGGACTGAGAAATCTCGATTTATTGTTAGGATTAGAACAGCGTATCGTTTATACTGCCCTCGATGTGGTGGCGGGAGATTGTAGCCTTGATAAAGCTTTAGTTAAGGATAAAAGACAGGAAAATCTGGTTCTATTACCGGCGGCACAAAATCGTACAAAAGAGGCAATTACTGCCGATCAAATGAAGGATTTAGTCGCCCAATTGTCAAAAAGTTATGATTATGTATTGATTGATTGCCCGGCAGGAATTGAAATGGGTTTCCGCAATGCGATCGCTGCTGCCCAAGAAGCGATCATCGTTACTACCCCAGAAATGTCGGCGGTGAGAGATGCCGATCGCGTGGTAGGATTACTAGAAAGCGAGGATATTAAAGGTATCCGTCTGATTGTCAACCGGCTGCGGCCAGAAATGATCCAACTTAATCAGATGATCAGCGTCGAGGACATTCTCGACTTATTGGTAATTCCCCTGTTGGGGATTATTCCCGACGATCAAAGAATTATTATTTCCACTAATAAAGGAGAACCATTAGTATTAGAGGAGAAGACTTCTCTTCCCTCCATGGCCTTTAGAAACATTGCCCAACGTTTACAGGGTCGCGATGTGCCGTTTCTAGATTTAATGGCCGGTCAGGAAGGTTTTCTTACCCGTCTGCGTCGTCGCTTGTTTGGGCCTTAAACTCTCTCATCTCAACCCTTTAACCTACTATGAATGACCTGATCGATAAACTTCTAGCATGGCGCGGTTCGGGCAAAAGTGGCGACCAAGCTAAAAAACGCTTAAAACTTATTCTAGCCCATGATCGCGCCGATCTTAGTCCCGAAATTCTCGATATGATGCGTCAAGAAATCTTAGAAGTGGTCGGTCGTTATCTTGATATCGACACCGAGGAAACCGAGTTACTCTTAGAAAGTGACCAACGAACTACCGCCCTGATTGCTAATTTTCCGATTCGTCGCATCAAACGCCGTCCTTTAACCTAAAAATTGCCATGAAAACTCAACCGATCGAGCTTTGGCTTAGTCTAGCGGTCAGTCCCTTTCTTTTATCCTACTTGGGACTACGTTCTATTAATAATTGGTTGATAGAAGTCGGGAAAGACAGCGAGGAATTGTTTCGCGGCGATCGCTTGCCCCTTCTCAATATTCCCGATCAGTTACCGGTCAAAAGTGACCAATAATCCAAGAAAAAAGTCCTTTTGCCCCCTGAAAAGAGGCAAAAATAGCGAAATTTTTGTTAAAAATAGGAAAAAATGTGATTCTTTGGCATATAATCTCATTTTTGACAAACCGTAAAGAACTAATCCCGATATATCAGTAATCAGTGATCAGTTATCAGTTATCAATGATCAGATTTGAGTTTTCAGTGAATAGTATTAACGGGCAAGTTCTGAGCTTTCTTTTCACTGATGACTGATGACTGATGACTGTTTACTGATTACTGATTACTGATTACTGAAATTATGAGCGTCCTTGTCCCCTCGACCGAAACCGAACAGGATATTTTCCCCACTTCCAACCTGTTTCTGCAGCAAAGACTGAAATTAATCGAAGATTTATGGAAAGAAGTCTTGATCTCCGAATGTGGTCAAGAATTAGTCGATTTACTGGAATTACTGCGCCATCTCTGTTCTGAGGAAGGACAAGTGACCGATGATAGTGCGGAGGCAACGATCGCCAAAATGATCGAAGACTTGGAACTAGGGGAAGCGATCAAAGTTACCCGCGCTTTTGCCCTCTATTTCCAGTTAATAAATATAATCGAACAACACTACGAACAAAGGGATCAGCAACTACTGCGACGGACGGTGATCGGGGAAGAAAACGAAAGTCCCAAGGCTGAACCAACGCAAAAAAGCCTTTTAGCCACCATTGTCGGGGCCGATTGGCTAGAAAAAACCCTAAACGAGTCCGATCACTCCAGCCCAAAATCGGGGCTATTTCACTGGTTATTTCCCTATCTCAAACAGGTGAACGTCCCCCCCCAGGAAATTCAGCGTCTTCTCGATCAATTAGATATTCGTCTGGTTTTCACGGCCCACCCCACGGAAATTGTCCGTCATACCATTCGCATTAAACAGCGCCGCATTTCGGGCATTCTCGAAAAACTCGACCAAGCAGAAGAAATCTTTCGCAGTATGGGGTTAACTAACTCCAGAGAAGCACAGACAGTCACCAAACAGTTAAAAGAAGAAATACGTTTTTGGTGGCGAACAGATGAACTACACCAATTTAAACCCACCGTCGTCGATGAGGTGGATTATGCCCTTCACTACTTCGATGAAGTTCTCTTCGATTCCCTACCCCAGTTAACCCTGCGTCTGCAGCAAAGCCTACAATCCTCCTTTCCCCGTTTACAAGCGCCGAAAAATAACTTCTGTCGCTTCGGTTCTTGGGTGGGGGGCGATCGGGATGGCAATCCCTCCGTTACCCCCGAAGTCACCTGGAAAACCTGCTGTTATCAGCGCAATCTCGTTGTTAAAAAATATCTCGATGCTATTCGCGACCTGACCAGTATTTTAAGTGCCTCCCTGCACTGGTGTCACGTCTTGCCGGAGTTGCTGGACTCCCTGGACAGAGATAAACAGCAAATGCCCGAAATCTATAGCCAGTTAGCAATCCGCTACCGTCAGGAACCCTATCGCCTCAAATTGGCCTTTATTCAAAAACGTCTGGAAAATACCCGTGATCGCAATGATCGCCTTAATGACCCGGAAGAACGACAATTATTAACTAAACTCAACGAAACCAACATCTATCGCTCTGGTTCCGAGTTTTTAGCCGAATTACAGCTATTAAAGCGCAGTCTCTTGCAAACCGGTCTTTCCTGTCAAGAACTCGATCGACTGATCGCCCAAGTGGAGATTTTTGGCTTTGTCCTGACTCAGTTAGATTTTCGGCAAGAATCCACCCGTCACGCCGAATGTATCGAAGAAATCGCCGCCTATCTCGGAGTTTTACCCAAACCCTACGGCCAATTAACCGAATCAGAAAAAATCGCCTGGTTAGTGGCGGAATTAAAAACCCGTCGGCCCTTAATTCCCCGGGAAATGCCCTTTTCGGAAAGAACCTGCGAAACCATTGAAACCCTGCGAGTTTTAAGAAGTCTGCAAGGGGAATTTGGTCTGGAAATCTGCCAAACCTACATTATCAGCATGACCAACGAGGCCAGCGATGTGCTAGAAGTGCTGTTATTAGCCCAAGAAGCTGGGTTATACGACCCCGCCACTAGCCGCAGTTCCCTCCGCATCGTTCCCCTCTTTGAAACCGTCGATGACCTCAAACACGCCCCCGGCATCATGCAGACTTTGTTTGAATTGCCCCTCTACCGGGCAGCCCTAGCCGGCGGTTACGACCATTTAGGGGCTTTAAACGGGGAGGAAGTGACCCCGGAACCGGCCATCCTCGAACCGGGTAATTTACAGGAGATTATGGTGGGTTACTCCGATAGTAACAAGGATTCCGGCTTTTTAAGCAGTAATTGGGAAATTCATAAGGCCCAGAAGGCTTTACAGAAAACCGCTAAACAATACGGCGTGGATCTACGTCTTTTTCATGGCCGGGGCGGTTCCGTTGGTCGCGGTGGTGGACCGGCCTACGCCGCTATCCTCGCCCAACCCCGGGGAACGATTAACGGTCGCATTAAAATCACCGAACAAGGCGAGGTTTTAGCCTCGAAATACTCTTTACCGGAATTGGCCTTGTATAACCTCGAAACCGCCGTAACGGCGGTCATACAGGCAAGTTTACTGGGCAGTGGTTTTGATGATCTCGAACCCTGGAATCGCATCATGGAGGACTTGGCCACCCGTTCACGGCAAACCTATCGCAGTTTGATTTATGAAGAACCGGACTTTTTAGACTTCTTTCTGTCCGTAACTCCCATTCCTGAAATTAGTCTTTTACAGATTAGTTCCCGACCGGCGCGCCGGAAAAGTGGTCAACAGGATTTAACTACCCTGCGGGCAATTCCCTGGGTATTTAGTTGGACCCAAACCCGTTTTCTTTTACCGGCTTGGTATGGTTTAGGGACAGCTTTACAGATGTTTCTCGATGATTCTCCTAGCAGAAATTTGGAATTGTTACGCCATTTTTATCACAAGTGGCCTTTCTTCCAGATGGTGATTTCTAAGGCAGACATGACTTTATCAAAGGTGGATTTACAGATGGCCTATCACTACGTCAGTGAACTTTCTAAACAGGAAGATCGAGAACGTTTTCAACGTCTGTTTGAAAGGATTAAAGAGGAATATAATCGCACTAGCGAGATTGTTCTCCAGATCACCGGCGAGAAACATTTATTAGATAATGATCCGAGCTTACAGCGCTCGGTGCAGTTACGCAACGGTTCGATCGTTCCCCTCGGTTTCCTACAGGTGTCTCTCCTCAAGCGTTTACGTCAATACAATAGTCAAGCTCAATCCGGTGTGATTCATTTCCGCTATTCTAAAGAGGAGTTATTAAGGGGCGCTTTAATGACGATTAATGGTATTGCCGCAGGGATGAGAAATACCGGTTGATTACAGATAATTAATGGTAGTTTTCGGGTGGTTATCTTGAAGGTAATCCACCCTATTTTTAAAATTTGTCAACTTTTTGTAGAACTTCTACTAAGTTGTTATTTTTAAAGGGAAAATCACCGTTAAAATTGGGCATTACTTCTGATTTTATCACTCAATCCCAGCTTTTGGGGGGTTCTATTGGCTAATATTAAGTAGCTGGTTATAATTAAATTAAAAATGGATTTTAGGTTCGATCCCCCCTGCCCCCCTTGATAAGGGGGGTGCCGATCCCCCCTTAGTCCCCCCTTTAATCCCCCCTTAATAAGGGGGGCATCTGATAATTTTTAACGCCTACCTACTTACTATCACTTATTGACTAAAAATGAAGATTTTACTGCTAACAGTTGACAATTGATGAGCGACCCCGAAGAGAGGCAATTAAGCTCACTGGTGTGTCGGAAGATTAGAGATTGTGCCAAAATGGAGAAAGTGACCCAAGGATTACAGGTAAATTGTTAAAAAAAAGGATCGAGTAACCGTGACTGATACCAACCTAGATATACTATCCCTGACGGATCCAGCGATCGCAGGGATTCTGCAAAAAGAACTACAACGTCAAAGAGATCACCTAGAATTAATCGCTAGTGAAAACTTTACCTCGGCTGCCGTCATGGCCGCCCAGGGTTCGGTTTTAACCAACAAATACGCCGAAGGACTGCCAAAAAAACGCTACTATGGCGGTTGCGAATACATTGACGAAGCGGAACAATTAGCGATCGATCGGGTTAAACGACTATTTGGGGCAAACCACGCTAACGTACAACCCCACTCTGGCGCCCAAGCTAATTTCGCCGTTTTCCTGACCCTCTTGCAGCCCGGCGATACGATTATGGGCATGGATCTCTCCCACGGTGGTCATCTTACCCACGGTTCCCCCGTTAACGTTTCCGGAAAATGGTTCCGAGTCGTACAGTACGGAGTAAGTCCCGAAACCGAACTCCTCGACTACGATCTCATCCTTGACATCGCCCGCAAAGAAAAACCAAAACTAATTATCTGCGGTTATTCTGCCTATTCGCGCCGGATTGATTTCGAGAAATTCCGCGCCATCGCTGACGAAGTGGGGGCCTACCTGATGGCAGATATCGCCCATATTGCCGGTTTAGTGGCCACTGGTCATCATCCTAACCCCCTACCCCACTGTGATGTGGTCACTACCACCACTCACAAAACCCTGCGCGGTCCTAGGGGGGGGTTAATTATGACCAAAGACGAGGAATTAGGCAAAAAATTCGATAAATCCGTCTTCCCCGGTACCCAAGGCGGTCCCCTAGAACACGTGATTGCAGCGAAAGCGGTGGCTTTTGGGGAAGCATTGAAACCGGAGTTTAAAATCTATTCGGGCCAAGTAATCGCTAATGCCCAAGCTTTGGCCGGTCAGTTGAAGGCTAGAGGGATTAAAATTGTCACCGATGGTACGGATAATCACTTGATGTTACTCGATTTAAGATCCGTGGGCATGACCGGGAAAGAGGCCGATCGCTTGGTGAGTACCATTAATATTACCGCTAATAAAAACACTGTTCCCTTCGATCCCGAGTCTCCCTTTGTCACCAGTGGTCTGCGCTTGGGTTCCCCGGCTATGACCACCAGAGGACTAGGAGAAACGGAATTTATCGAGATTGGCAACATTATCGCCGATATTCTCCTTAATCCAGGTGATGAAGCCCTGAGAACTGCTTGCCGTCAACGGGTAGCCAAACTCTGTGAAAGCTTCCCCCTCTATCCCCATCTCCATATTTCCGTCCCCGCCTTGGCCTAAAAAGAGAGATAATAAAAGTTCATAATTGGCGATTGCCTGTCAGTGGCCAATTGTGAATTAAATCGCCCCCCAATTCCCATGTCCGGAGATTTATACTATCTAATTGCTTTTCTGATCGCCCATACCGTGGTACTTTGGAGTACCCCCCTCGTCAGAACCGTCGGACTGAAAAGCGGTTACGTCGATAAACCAAACGAAAGGAAAGTCCATGAAAAGCCTATGGTTCGACTGGGGGGAGTTTCGATTTTTGTCGGCGCTTTAACTGCCCTCCTGATCGTTTGGTGGTTGGGAGGGTTTGCCGGTTTAAACAGCGATCGAGAATGGGAAGTGTGGGGCGTAACCCTAGGCGGTTTGGGCTTTTTTCTCATCGGTCTAGCGGATGATCTTTTTAATCTTTCCCCCCTCAATCGTCTGGTAATGCAGTTTAGCGTCGCTTTTCTAGCTTGGCAAGCTGGGGTGAGGATCGATTTCCTCTCTATTCCCTTCGGCGATTTATTACAAATTCATTGGCTAAGTTTACCAATTACTCTCCTCTGGTTAGTGGGGATGGCTAACGCGATTAATTGGATTGACGGTTTAGATGGATTAGCGGCGGGGGTTTCGGGTATATCTGCCGTGGTGATTTTGATTGTAACTTTGGTGATGGGACAACCGGCCGCCGCTATTATCGCCGCCGCTTTAGCGGGTGGGGCCTTGGGTTTTCTGCGTTACAATTTTAACCCCGCCCAAATTTTTATGGGGGATGGTGGGGCCTATTTTATGGGTTTTACCCTGGCGGGTGTGGCGGTGATTGGATTGGCTAAAACTACTGCTGTGACTACTGTTGCCGTTACCGCCGTCCTATTGCCCTATCTCATCCTCGCGGTTCCTCTCCTCGATATGTCCACGGTGATTATTTCCCGTCTCAAACGCGGAAAATCCCCTTTTGTGGCTGATAAACGTCATTTACACCATCGTTTACTGAAAGCGGGTATCTCTCACCGTCTGACAGTATTATTTATCTACGCTCTAACTCTCTGGGTGGGCAGTTTAGCCCTCGGTTTTTCCAATGTTCCCAGTGGTTGGGGTTTTGCCTTTGGTGCGACTCTCCTCCTCGGTTACGTCGGTTGGCAAGTCTGGCGCAATCGTGGCAGTGAACCGTAAGCCGTCTTAAACTAGAAAAAGGATTAATAATTAAGATAGCGGCAGGATGACTCTGGGAGTTTAGCAAATGTCTAACGAAACCGTAACTTATTCCCTTGAAACGGTTCTTAAGGAAATCAAAGACAGCATCAAGGAAGTCAACCACAAAGCTGATAGAATCGAGCAACGTCTGACAAAATTAGAAATCGGACAGGCAGAACTTAAAGGAGAAATTAAAGCTTTAGATGAGCGACTAAGCACAAAAATTGACGGATTGACCGCTAGAGTTGCCTATCAAGAGTTTACTAATCGAGGCATTTTGATCGCCCTTGTTGTTGCTATTTTAGGAGGAGCAGCTAAACTTTTTGGGTTTATTGGCAACCCCCAGAAGTTGCCCTTAGCATCATAAATTTTTCCTATCTTATTTTTTCAGCAAGCCCTAATTAAAGTTATCAAAAGTAGGAGTTTAGCACAATGTCTAACGAAACCGTAACTTATTCCCTTGAAACTGTCCTGACAAGGATTGAGGGAAAAATCGACTCTTTACAAAGAGATGTTAATGAGCGTCTCACTAAGCTAGAGATAGGACAATCAGAAATAAGAGGGGATATTAAGGCCCTAGATTCTAAAGTTATGGAAATAGAAAAGCCTATTGATGACCTGAATGCACGGGTGAATATTACCACTAATGGGTTTCTTGGCATTGTCGGAATTTTGGTGACAGGAATAGTAGGTATTCTGGGAAAAATCGTCTTTTTTCCTAATCCCTAAAAGTTATCCTTAGTCTTTGTTTACTCTACAATTTTCAAGGATACAGAGAAAAATGATCTGCAAAAATCCCTCTTTCCGTTCTCCTCTCTGCGACTGTAGCGCCTCTGCGTCAAACAAAAAATATAAAACTCAAGCCCTAATTACAGTAATTCTATATTGATTTTCTGTCACCACAACTTCAGTGGATAATCTTTCTTCCATAGGTAAAGCATTTTTCCTCCTATCAAAGATAAATAACCAACCAAAATCTAAACCCAAACGCCCTAAATAAGATTCTAATTGTTCAATTCCGTCAGCTTGCGGATTGCGTTTTTTATCCCGCCATACTTTTAATTCAATCCCTAAAGTTACATCTTTATACTGCAAACATAAATCCATTCTGTCACTACCAATTGCATATTCCCTTTCTAAAACTCCTCCACCATTAACCACACGATGTAAAAAAGCCATTAATACTATATGCGGAGCAATTTCATGGTAAGCAGCACTACTTAATAATGGTTCTCCATGCTGTCGCCAAAATTTGAGAAATGCTGTTAATAAAGCATCTATATTTAATTCACCTTTTGCTGTCAACCAACTAGGACTAATTAAAGGTAAACTGTCCTGAGTTCCTTGTACTAAAACGCGGGGAATTACTTCACGATAAATGTGGTTAGAAATAACTAATCCCCCCATCGGATCACGTCGTAATAATCCTAAATCTATTAAATATTGCCTATCATCTGCTAGGGTATCGGGTAAGGTTTGCCCTGCTAAAATTGGTTCAATAATGTTTTTAACTCGTTTTTCTCTGAGTTTTTCCGCTAAACTATCTAAATGAGTATCCTGACGAGCTATTAATATTTCTTTGGCTGTTAAAATATGTTCTTTGGTAATAGCGATATTTCTATCTTTTACCATTTTTTCTACAATTTCTTTAGCTAAAGCATTGACTAACCAAGGTTGTCCTTGGGTTAAATCAAACGCTGTTTCTATTGCTTCTGGTGTAAAAAGTTGTCCAGTTGCTGCTGTATGTTGTTGATATAATTCTCCCACTTCTGCAAGATTAAAATTTCGCATAGTCAGAGAAGCAACTTTGATATTAAAAGGACTAGATGTATTTAATCTATCACTACCACCAGATGCTACTTTATAATCTCTCACATCTCGTAAACCAATTAATCCTACTGAGGTCGGAAAATTTTCAGGACGATTAGGAAACCCATCTCTTAACTGTCGTAAAACTGATATTAATGTTTGGTCTTGTAAAGAGTCAATTTCATCTATAAATAATACTATGGGACGATTGATAGCTTTTGCCCAAGCTGTTAAAAAATCGTTAATTCTATTTCCTGGTTCTTCCTGTTGCCATTGTTTAGCAGCTGGTTGCAATTCTTTAGGTAAACGGATATTTATTGTATTATACCATGCCCCTAAAATTGCCAATTCTGCGGCAGTAGGATCATGATTAAATGCACTTCCTACTTCCACTGATACCATGACTGCGGCATAATTTCCTGTAGCAGTAAGTTGTTTTGCTAGGGATAACATAGCGGTGGTTTTCCCTGTTTGTCGTGGTGCATGAAGGACAAAATAACTTTCTTGTTCAATTAGCTCCTCTAAATCTGGTAATCGTACTGTGGGAGATAACATATAGTGGATATCGTCTTTACAGGGACCGGCAATATTAAACCAGCGAGTCATGGTATTTTGGCAGTGGGTGAACTCTTTAAGTTTACACTATCTATAATTATGTTGGTATCAAGCAAGATTTTCACAGGTTATGTTTCTCCTTTAAATATTCCCATTTAGCTTGATCTGGATCAAAATCAGGAGGTGCAGGTTGGGTTTTCTCAAACCAGTTTTGCAAAACCTTGATTTTAGTTGATCTTTTTGGTGTTTCTGGTGCTGATTCAGTGGTTAGGGTTGTGGTATGATCAAGGGTATCTGTAGCTGCCCAAACTACAATTTCCCCTTTTCTGGGGGGTAAATTCAGGGGTTCGGTAATTACTAAGTTACCAGATTGATCAATTTTTCCTTTGAGTTTGTATGCTTGCATGATGTTTTTCATGAGACTCTAGTTTTTATATTATTATCTCAAATTGACTGAATTGGAGGTTATTAACTGAATGTACACCTTAAAAATTAGTAGAGTTGGAAATTCCTTGGCTATAACATTACCTCAAGAAGCTCTGGAAAAACTTAAAGTTCAAGAAGGAGACAGTGTATTTGTCACTGAAACACCAACAGGTATTATTATAACTGCTGGTAATCCTGATTTTGAAAAAGCAATGGAGGCTTACAGAAAAGTCAGCACAAAATACAAAAATGCACTTCATGAGTTAGGGAAATGAATGGAATTTTCTGGTTAGATGAAATAATTGTTAAAGCCATACATGAAGACCAATTAATACAGCATGGTGGTCTGGCGGGTGTGCGAGATAACAATTTGTTTTTCGCTAGTTTAGATAGACCAAAAAATTTACTTGCTTATGGTGAACCTACACCCAGTATATTTGATTTAGCTGCGGCTTATGGTTATGGATTTGCTAAAAATCATGCTTTTATAGATGGTAATAAACGGGTAGCTTTCGTAGTAATGGCTATCTTTCTGGAATTAAATGGATATTCGTTAGATGTTCCAGAACCCGAAGTTGTTTTAATAATGGAACGACTAGCAAACGGTCAAGAAAGTCAAGAAACTATATCAGAATGGCTGCGAGAAAATTCTATTAAATATTAAAGGTTATCTGTGGCTGCCCAAACTACAATTTCCACGTTTCTGGGGGGTAAATTCAGGGGTTTGGTAATCACTAAGTTACCAGATTGATCAATTTTTCCTTTGAGTTTGTATGCTTGCATGATGTTTTTTATGAGACTCTGTTTTTATATGATATCATATTGAACAAATTCATTTTAATAAACCTCATCATGACTGCCAATATCTATCAATAAAATAACCATTTCTAATAACTACTCATCTTGGGAGAAGTTAAAGATAATTCTACAGTTATAAGCAACAGAACAAGACCATAAACCTGCTAGTTCACCTCCTAATTTATGAGAATTCAAAGATGGTGTAAAAGGATCATCAGCCAAAATCCTTAATACATTAATAATTTGATTTTTTAATTCTGGATTTTTCTTTGTAATCTTCTTGAAAGACCTTTTAAATCCACTACTCCAAACAACTTCCATCATCATCTCCTAGTAAATCAGCAATCAAATCATCAACAGTTCCTCTCTTTGCTGTACCATTTTTAAAAGCCTGTTTTAGTTCTTCTGCATTAGTTAAAATTTCAGTTCGTTTTTGATTAATTCGTTGTTTTTGCAGAAAGTTAAATAAATACTCTCGATCTTCTGTGGGTAAATTTTCGATAGAATTAATAATTTCCTGTAAAGTCATCATGGAACCTCCTAATTAAGTAAATTCTAGCTTTGGTAATTCTATTTTAATCTATAAGTTCAGTGGTTGGGGTTGTCATCGCCCAAAAATCAAGACTCACAATAATAGAGATCGCACTATGCTTATTTATTTACGACTGTTTTTATAGCCGCTATTTTTCTGTCAGCATACAAAACAACCTCTTTTATAACGAGTTTTTGAATAGCAGAGATAAAAGTTTCCATGATTGCGTAATTTATTTGGTTGTTTTGGATTGGGAGTGAAACTTTATCTTTTTGTATTTTTCTATTACTAATACTGTCGCCCCAAGAATATTTATACCCCAAGCTTATATTGATACAAGTTGCTAAATATAATTGGTTTAACTTGGTTCTTTTTTCTTCATTTTTTAGATACAAAACCAAATTATGGCTATCGTTAGAATAAAAATCTTTTTCTTGGTATGTAACAACGAAAGTTTTTCCGCCAATAAAAACACAATTTCCTTTATCTAAATATTTGTCATCATAAGAAATGTATGAACTTACCGCATTATTTTCACTACTTGCACACAAGTAAGGAGTTTTTCCACTATTTTCAATTATATCTCTAGATAAAATACTTCCAGAATTTTTTACCTCAAATAAATCTACAATATTAAATTCTTCAAATTGCTCATTCTCAAAATCATCTAAAACCTGTTGTTCTTCATCTGTTAAAGTATAATCTTTTAATCCAGTAGCTAATAAATAGGCTTCCAGATCCGCTATACGTTCTGCTTCTAACTCCGCTATAAAGCTTTCCATAAATTCAAAATCTATTTTGCTGTTTCTGATGGGAAGCGAAACTTTATCTTTTTGGATTTTTTTATTACTTATACTATCGCCCCAGAAATATTTGTGTCCCAAACTTCTATTAATACAAGCTACCAAAAACAATTGACAAGCTTTGTTTCTTTTTTTATCATTTTTTAGATACAAAACCAAATTATGACTATCATTAGAATAAAAATCTTTTTCTTGGTACGAAACAACAAAAGTTTTTCCGCCAATAAAAATACAATTTCCTTTCTCTAAATATTTTTCATCAAAGGAAATGTATGAACTTACGGCATTGTTTTCTCCACTTGCACATAAATAAGGGGTTTCTCCGCTATTTTCAATGATATCTCTTGATAAAATATTTCTTGTGTTTTTTACATCAAAAATATCAATAATATTAAACTCGCCCCACTCCACATTTTTCAATTTCTCATGAAGTGGGGTTTTTACTTTCCCAATCTTTCCTCCTCTGTACTTTGTTGTCTTAGAATATTAGAAACTTCCCAAGCTAAATAATCACTTACTGTTTTCTTGAAATCCTGTAAACTAGGTTTAGTGTCAATAGGTGCTGTTTGATTCCAGTCACTACCATTTTTGGGGTCAATAGTGCCTTCATAATATTCTTTTTCGGTAAAAATATTGAGTTTGCTTTTACCAAAACGGACTAAGTTTACCAACTCTTCGTAGCGTTCTTTGGCGCTGTCAGTGTCTTTTAAGTTGTTGCTGGATTTTTTGCGGTTGGTACGAGTGTAACCATCATTTGAGAAATCAATAAACTTTACTATTTCATCTTTATGGTGTTTTTCATTTACTTTAAAAACATATATATTTGTTTGTACACTAGATTTCCCGATAAACAAGTCAATCGGCATTTTAATACTTGCCAAAAGGGTATGTTTTTCTAATATTTTTTTGTTGTATTCTTTGGCTCTACCTGAACCAGCAGAATTTTGAATAATAATAGCGGCATAACCTTTATTCATCATTGCAAGGGCTTTTTCCACAAAGTTCATCCCATTACCATTCGCAGAATATGGAGGATTTAAGACAAAAGCATCAGCAGGAAATTTGCTATTTGTTTGACCAAAAACGTAGTTCCCGTCAAAATCTTTTATAGAGTCTTTATTTAAAATATTAGAGCTGCCGTCGCCCATCAAAATCATATTTAGAATTGCCAACATATACACACTTGAAAGCAATTCTAACCCAAGCAATTGCTCGGTTTTTATTTTAATTTCTTTTTGAGTAAGTTCCTCAGGAGATTTAATATTATCTTTGGCATCAATAAGCATTTCATTCATCGCGGCAACTAATAAACCTGCCGAACCTGCGGCAAAATCCCACACATAAGAATCTTTGTTTACTCGCGCCAATTTTACTAAAAGAGTAGCGATATAAGATGGGGTAAGCACTACATCGTTTAGTTTATCTTGCGAAAAACCAAGCCAACTATACATTTCATTAAAAAGTTTTCCTGTAAAATCAGTAGTTAAGCCTATTTTGTAATATATTCCTAGATCATCTACAATTTTGCTAAAAACTCTTTTGAGTTGACTTTCACCATTTTCAACTTTATTGATATTTTCAGTTAATAATGTATTGGATAAAGTTCTGATGATTAAATCTTTCTTTTCTGCGGGAATCTCTTTTTCACCTAAAAAAGCTGTAATTTTTCTTACTATTATTTCACCGTCAGTATTGCCTTTTTCAGTAGAAGATTTTAAATCAGATTTTTCAAGAGGAGAAACTTTACCCGGTATTCCAATTGTTGCAATAATTGAAGCAGCAACGAGATATACACGATCATTTTCTCCCAAACCTTTTTCGTTTTGATAAATATCGTTGTTGAGCTTTACTAAGCTGGCATCAATCTCTTTTTCTCGTTGCTCTTTTAGTTTGTCAATTTCTTCCTGTGATAGATTTAATGTTTTTACTTTCTCAATAAACTGATCAAAATTTTTAGGTGCTAAAAAAGAAAAATCGGAAAATTCTCCAACTATTTGTCCGACACCAAAGTTACTTTTAGAAACATAATATACACCGATTTCGTGCTGTATTTTTCCAGTTTCATCTTTGTATCCCGTCATACCAATAGCTATTATACCAGTATAGCTTGTATGATGTAAAATAGCATTTGCATAATGTACTGCACCGTTTACAGCAAAAGAATTTATATTTTTAAAATGTGGCTCATTTTTATTAGTTCTATTCTCAACTTGTCCGTCACTGTCAAGTTTTACAAGTTTATCTTTATAGCCCTTGTACTCAATAAGAATAGGATAATAATTCAAATTTTTGTCTTTCAGTAGAAGTTTTGCATCTGGACGATTTGCCCCTGCTCCGCCATTTTTAGTGAAATAATCAGAAAGTGCTTTGTCTATTTCAGTATTTAAAGGGTCTTGCTCTAATTTATAATCTAATTTATAAGATCTAAGCCACCCATTACCTAACTCTGCAATATTTGGTTCTATTGATTGTGCCATTTTTCCCATTGTATTATCCTACTTTTTCAATTTTATTAAAAATAAATGCAGTAAAAAGTACAACTATTGATTATACAGAAACTTACGATATATTACCCCAAATAAGGATATTATTAATATTTTTTTGTATAATATTTCCCAATAGCGCAATCATAAAACAATTTACGCATAATCCCTCTAAAAAGTCTATTATATGGATAAACTGTAATTCCCAAGCCCCGTACACAAGGCTTACCACCACATTTATTGGGTTCAATTGTGATATAGCCTCTATAATTCATAATGTGGCAAGTGCATTTTTGCTAATCTTATGATACCATGTTGATACAGGCTTTTGGTTAGCTCTTGCCAATAAAAAAGATACAGTTAATATATGTCAACCATTAAACAAATTGAAGCAGTTATTCTGACGCTGCCACCAGAACAGTTTCAGCAGCTCTGGCAATGGATATTAGAGATAGACTACCAACGTTGGGATGAGCAGCTAGAACAAGACATCGCAGACGGCAAACTGGAGCCTTTAGCAGCAGAAGCGATCGCTGAGTTTAAAGCGGGACATTGCCGAGAACTCTGATGCACTACACAACCCGCAGATTTTGGAAATGCTATGAGGATTTACCCCCTCAAATTCAGAGTTTGTAGGGTGCGTTAGGAGAGCAAAAAGATTATAAAATATACAAATAAATTAAATACGCGACGTAACGCACCATTATTATTAAATAAGATTTTTAAAAACATAATAAAATAAATTATTTAGTAAATATGAGGTGCGTTACGCTGTCACTAATACACCCTACAAATTATCTATTACATCAGAAGATTAATAACAGAAGTCGTGGATCTAAATTTTATCAGAATCACATATAATCAAATTGGGTAAATAACCAAAATAATCTATGAATACGTTAGAACTTCGTGAACAAATCCAAAAATATGTTGAACAACTGTCACCAGAAAAATTACTTGTAGCAGTTGATTTTTTAGCATATTTGGCAACAAGAGAAGATGATGCTACTCAAGAGTTATTAGAGATTGTAGGATTTAAAGAAAATTTTGATCATGCTAGAGAAAATGTAAAACAAGGAAAGGTGATTACTGTTGACAAACTTAAACGAAAATATTAATTATACTGTTGTTATTAGTATTGATGCAGGGGAGTTTTTTGAATCTGCTTCTGCTACTTTACAAAAAAAGTTAGATAGATGTTTTGAACGTTTAAAAATTAATCCTCGTAATCATCCTAATATAAAATCTCTCAAAGGTGAATTATCAGGTTATTATCGTTATCGAGTAGGTGACTATAGAGTTATTTATGAAATTAATGATGATTTAAAACTGGTAACGATAATTTTTATCGCCCATAGAAGTAAAGTTTATGAATAGCTGAAATAAAAATTAAGCAGCCAATTCTGTAGGGTGTGTTAATTAAATGCAACGTACCTTATAAATTCACCGTTAAATATCTTTGAAAAAAGCATTGTTTCCAAAAATACTTCATTTAAAACACTCAAGCTCTAATCACAGTAATTCTATATTGATTTTCCGTCACCACAACTTCAGTTGATAACCTTTCTTCCATAGGTAAAGCATTTTTCCGCCTATCAAAGATAAATAACCAACCAAAATCTAAACCCAAACGCCCTAAATAAGATTCTAATTGTTCAATTCCATCAGCTTGCGGATTGCGTTTTTTATCCCGCCATACTTTCAATTCAATCCCTAAAATTACATCTTTATACTGCAAACATAAATCCATTCTATCGCTACCAATTGCATATTCCCTTTCTAAAACTCCCCCACCATTAATCACACGATGTAAAAAAGCCATTAATACAATATGCGGTGCGATTTCATGATAGCCAGTGCTACCTAATAACGGTTCTCCGTGCTGTCGCCAAAACTTGAGAAATGCTGTTAATAAAGCATCTAGATTTAACTCCCCTTCTGGTGTTAACCAAGTCGGTGCAATCATTGGTAAAGAAGCCATTGGTGTGACTGTTAAAACTCTGGGTAACACTTCCCGATAAATGGGATTAGCAATAGTTAAACCTCCGTAGGGGTGCATTTTACATAATCCTAAATCAATGACAAATTGAATATCATCATTAGGTATATTCCCTAATTCTAAACCGGCTAACATCGGTTCAATAATGGCTTTAATTCTTGGTTCTCTTAACCTTTCCGCTAAACTATCTAAATGAGTATCTTGACGAGCAATTAATATTTCTTTGGCTGTTAAAATGTGTTCTTTAGTAATAGGAATACTTCTATCTTTTACCATTTTTTCCACAATTTCTTTAGCTAAAGCATTAACTAACCAAGGTTGTCCTTGAGTTAAATCATAAGCTGTTTCTATTGCTTCAGGTGTAAAAATTTGTCCGGTTGCTGCTGTATGTTGTTGATATAATTCTTCTACTTCTGCAAGATTAAAATTTCGCATAGTCAGAGAAGCAACTTTTATATTAAAAGGACTAGAAGTATTTAATCTGTCACTACCTCCCGATGCTACTTTATAATCTCGCACATCTCGTAAACCAATTAATCCTACAGATGAGGGAAAATTTTCAGGACGATTAGGAAAACCATCTCTTAACTGTCGTAAAACTGATATTAATGTTTGGTCTTGTAAAGAGTCAATTTCATCTATAAATAATACTATGGGACGATTGATAGCTTTTGCCCAATCTGATAAAAAAGCCTTGATTCTGCTTCCTGCTTCTTCCTGTTGCCATTCTTTTACAGGTGGTTGCAATTCTTTAGGTAAACGAATATTTATTGTATTATACCATGCCCCTAAAATTGCCAATTCTGCGGCACTAGGATCATGATTAAATGCACTTCCTACTTCCACTGATACCATGACTGCGGCATAATTTCCTGTAGCAGTAAGTTGTTTTGCTAGGGATAACATTGCGGTGGTTTTCCCCGTTTGTCGTGGTGCGTGTAGGACAAAATAACTACGTTGTTGAATTAGCTCCTCTAAATCTGGTAATCGTACTGTGGGAGAGAGCATATAGTGGATATCGTTGGAACAGGGACCGGCAATATTAAACCAGCGAGTCATAGAATTTTATTATTTAGTGGACATTTTAATTTTAGATGATTTTGGTGGGGTTTGTAATGGCGGGAAGGAAGAGGTGATGATCGGCAATACCTTGTTATGCTTGATTATGATCAATTATTGTTATATAGAGGAATCCTAGGCTGATTTTACGTTTGCTAATGGGTAGTGATACTAAATCTGGTTATTAAAAGTGGCATTTAATATACAAGACTTTGATTGTTGATAGCTTACTGGTATAATGTGGGAGCGCATTGATATGGTTAACTTCCATGACCATCGTTACCGAAACCCGATCGCACTGCGGTGACAGGAGATCAGTTGATGATCAAAATTGAAAATTTAAGCTAATTGTCAAAAATTATGGCCGCTGAAATTATTTGTGTAGGAACGGAATTATTATTAGGGGATATAGTTAATACTAATGCCCAATATTTAGCTCTAGAATTGGCAAAATTAGGCATTCCCCATTATTATCAAACGGTGGTGGGGGATAATGTGGAAAGACTGAAAAAAGCGATCGCTATTGCCCGAGAACGTTCCTCAATTTTAATTTTTACCGGGGGACTGGGACCTACTCCCGACGATTTAACCACAGAAACAATCGCCGATTTTTTCCAAACGCCCCTTAGAGAAGATAAAGAGATTTTAGCAGAAATCGAGGCTAAATTTACGAGTTTAGGGCGAGAAATGCCTCCTAGTAACAGTAAACAGGCTTTAATACCCGTGGGAGCCGATTTTTTGCCAAATCCGACCGGAACCGCCCCCGGCATGATCTGGCAACCAGAGACTAACGTAACTATTCTCACTTTCCCCGGAGTACCCTCAGAAATGAAGAGAATGTGGGTAGAAACGGCCATTCCTTACCTAAAAAGTCAAGGATGGGGCAAAGAGAGGATTTATAGTCGTTCTCTGAAATTTCGCGGTATCGGTGAGTCAGCTTTAGCGGAAAAAGTTGCCCATTTATTTGATCTGACTAATCCCACCGTTGCCCCCTATGCTGGTTTAGGCGAAGTGCGTTTGCGAATTGCGACGAAAGCCCCTTCTTTAGAGGCTGCTTTGCAGGTAATTGAACCGGTAGCGACGGAAATTAAGGAAATCGCCGGATTAGATTATTTTGGGGCCGATGATGATACTTTACCCTCGGTAGTGGGGGAACTGTTGCGGCGACAAAAACAAACTTTGAGTGTGGCAGAATCCTGTACCGGAGGGGGATTAGGGGAAATTATCACCCAAATCGCCGGCAGTTCCGATTATTTTTGGGGTGGGGTTATTTCCTACGATAATCGGGTAAAAGTTGCCCTCTTAGACGTAAATGAGCGGGATTTAAATAATTTCGGGGCTGTCAGTGCCATTGTTGCCCAACAGATGGCTCTAGGAGTGCAAAAACGCCTCGCTACCGATTGGGGGATCAGTATCACGGGTATTGCCGGACCGGGAGGTGGCAGCGAGACAAAACCCGTGGGCCTAGTTTATATCGGTTTAGCCGATCCTCGGCGAAATGTCACCGTATCAGAGCATCGTTTCGGAGAAAATCGATCTCGCTTGACTATTCGCCAGATTAGTGCTTATACCGCCCTCGATCGCCTACGACGGAACTTATTAACAATATCTTAAAAAAGAATTACCAAGAATATATACTCAGACTAAAAAGTTATGTTAAGCTTAATATAAGTACAAGATATAGATTCCCCCGTTCGTCAGATTGAACAGCCAAACGATAAAAATTAGTTAAAATTCTCTAGAATCAAGCTTTTGCGTGGCTGTTGCGGGGATCAATCGACGAAAACTCATAGCTAGTATCTCAAAGGAGCCATTTGGTCAATGGACTATTTAGATGAAGTGATAGAAAAATTGAGAGAATGGGCGCGCAAACTGGTCGAGAGTGTTTTTGGTCCGGAACCCGAACCCGAACCCGAACTAATCCCGATCCCCGTGCGCGATCACAGTCGATAAAGCCACCAGTAAAACAGAATATTGCGATAATATCAGTGCAAACTTACTATGAGTCTGCACTTGATTTTTAGGTGAAGCCGGGTCTAGCTTAATTTGGTGACAATTTGATTATTTAGTAACAATTCTTGACTGAGTAAATCTTCCACATTAATCCGCAGAAAACACTGATCATCAATCCAGAACTGCACTTTAATGCGATCTTTACCCCGGAAACCTAAAGGAGCGAGTTTAGCGATCGAACGGGCCCCCTCGCGATCATTTAAGGGTTGGACGCTAGTTTCTCCATTACTCAGGGAACGAGTAATTAATTTATCACCATCAAAATAAACCTCCATTGCTCCACTTTCTGTGCCTAATTCGCCGATAATTAACTCAATGCTGGGTTGATTGTCCACGGAAGCACCTAGGACTAATTCCACGGGTTTTTCCATGGGATAGGGTTGTCCAGAGTTAATAATTGGATGCCAAGCGTGGGCATTTTTGCGACGATTCCAGTAACGAATGCCGTAGCTATGATAGAGAAAATCTTTGACTTGATAACCTTGGGCTAATTGTAACGCTCCCAAAGCGATCGCTTCAAAGGGTCGATCCTCTTTAATTTTACTACTATCAAAATACTGTCGCACCCAATCTTTTACCGCCGGAATTTGTACAGTTCCCCCAACTAATAACACCGCATCGATGTCGCTAACTTCAATTCCATTGCGTCTTCCCTGTTGCAAAACTCCCGTCATTAAATCATCTAATTGATTAAAAAAGTTTTGTTGTTGGAGAATATCGGTCAATTGTTTTCGATCTAGGCTTAACTCGTAACTCTCGAAATTTTCCTGATCAAAATATACCTCCTCGGCGGTTAATTGGGAAGAAAGTTGAATTTTTAATCTTTCTGCTAGACGAGTAGTCAAGGAAGTTTTCGCTAAAGATTGCTTTTGGGCAAAATAATCGACAATCCAATCATCGATATCTGACCCCCCTAAATTTATCCCCGCCTTGGCTAAAACCCTCGCTAGTTTAGTTTTTTGGGCGGAATTATTGCCTAAAAGTTTTTCTCCACACTTGAGAATAAAACCTTGATTTTTTTGAGGATTATCTAAATCTAATTGTACCAAAGAAAGATCGAGGGTGCCACCGCCAAAATCTACCACTAAAATCACTTGATCCCCAGTGGTTCCATAACCCAAAGCGGCGGCCGTGGGTTCATCAATTAGTCGAATTTGTTCGATTTCCCATCCCTGACAAACATTACTTAACCAATTGCGGTAACTTTCAAAACTATCGACGGGGACGGTTAAAACTAGAGATTGAGGGGTTTCCAGGGTGGTGTTTTTTAAGTTGTCGATGATGCTATCGAGAAACCATTGGCCAACTCCCTCGAAACTGAGGACAGTTTCCTCTAATTCCGGTAAAAATCCTTGAATTTTTGCCCCGATACCTCGTTTAAAGCGACGAAAAAAACGCGGATCTTGATCGATATCTAAACCCCGATCGCGCACTGCTTGACCAGCAATTACTTGCAGAGGATTGGCTGATTTAATATAGAGTAAACTGGGAATTAGGGGCGGATTGTCGGCTATTTGTTGGGATAACTCCGATAATTTCACGGTTTCGGCCCTATTTGTCGCCCCATTCCAACGAGTAATGACGGTATTACTGGTTCCGAAATCAATAGCGTAGAACACGATCGATAGTTTTTAGGTAAATTTAGTTAATTATTGGCTATTGTAACCTGTTATTTAGTGAAACCGCCCGATTGAGGTGGAAGTTTCCCTAAAAAATCGGGAATTTGTTCAGCGCAAGCTAAAGAATTCTGTGCAGAAACTTGACCAATAATCTTTAATAGTATAAGTTGCACCTGATCAAAGGATTATGTTAGCAGTTACTACCTCACCCGAAACCCTCTTCTTAGAAATTCCTAGCGCGATCGCTCTCTCTATCACCCTTGAACAGTTTGAAGCCCTTGCGGAGGTCAACCGGGACTTAAAATTAGAACGTACAGCCCAAGGAGAATTAATCGTGAATCCCCCGACAGGTGGCGAATCAGGACAGCGAAATTTTAGCTTAACGACTCAACTGGGTCGCTGGTGCGAAGAAAATGAAGCTTTAGGAGTCGGGTTTGACTCTTCCACTGGATTTATACTGCCAAATGGGGCGATTCGTTCTCCCGATCTATCTTGGGTGAGTCGAGAACGCTGGGAATCTTTAACCCCTAAGCAGAAAAAAGGATTTATTCCCCTCTGTCCCGATTTTGTGGTGGAATTGCGCTCTGAATCCGATAGTCTTGACAAATTACAGAAAAAACTGCTTGAGTATAGGGAAAATGGCGCAAGGTTAGGCTGGTTAATCGATCCCCAGAATCGGCAAGTTGAAATTTATCGTCAAGGAAAGGAAGTAGATATCTTAGAAAATCCCACTGATTTGTCAGGTGAAGATGTTTTACCTAATTTTAGCTTAAATTTAAAGCTCTGATGTTTTAAGGAGTAATCCTGCGATATTCTGCCAATGTTTTTGAGATCGGGGAGTCGCTTTAAAATTATCTAAGAATTCTTTTTTCTAGGTCATCATCAAATGAGCATCGAAAAGTCTTTAGTTTCCTCAGGTAAAAGTCTTTATCAAGAAGATTTCTACCGATGGTTACAAGAAACCGCTAATTTACTCAAAGAACATCGTTTTGAAAAATTAGACTTAGAAAATTTGATCGAAGAAATTGAAACGATGGGAAGGAGTGAAAAACGAGAACTAGAAAGTCGCTTAACCGTCATTGCCGAACATTTGCTTAAATTGACTTACTGGCTAACTGAAAAGGAAGCAAACGCTCAAGGGTGGCGCAGCACAATTGTTGAACAACGCCGACAAGTTCAACGCTTATTAAAGGAGAGTCCAAGTCTGAGAAGATTGATTCCTGAAATCTGGATAGATTGTTACCAAGCAGCCAGAGAAGATACTGTCAGAAAGTATCTTCTCTCTGCTGATTTATTCCCAATTGAATCACCCTTTGCCCTTGCAGAAATCCTTGATTCTGACTATCTTCCTTAAAACTAAAGTTTGGTGTTTTATCGATGAAGACAATGCCTAACAAAGCCAAGCGTTAAACGGCAATCACTACCTCTGATTTACCAAATCAAAGTAAGATTTAAACTAAATTCTGGCAGAATACTTTCCCCCGATAAACTCTCTGGATTAGTTAAAATTTTTACTGCCTGTCCTTGACGATAAATTTCCACTTCTCTAGTTTTTCTATTGATTAACCAACCTAAACGAGTCCCATTATCTAAATATTCCTGCATTTTTTTCCTAGCGGTTTCTAGGCTATCACTAGGAGACATTAATTCAATGACAAAATCGGGAGATAGAGGTAAAAATCTTTCCTTTTGTTGCGGGGTTAAAGCTTGCCATTTTTCTAAAGGTATCCAAGCAGCATCGGGAGAGCGATCGGCCCCATTCGGTAGTTTAAACCCCGTGGAGGAATCAAAAACTACACCTAGTTTATGTAGGTTATTCCATAACCATAATTGGGCAGTGATTCCAGCGTTAGAATTACCAGTTTCTCCTCCGGTTGGTGGCATAATAATTAAATCTCCTTTGGCGCTGCGTTCCAAACGTAAATCTCGGTTATCCTGACAAAGTTGAAAAAACTGTTCATCGCTGAGTTGCCAAGATTCAAATTTAATTTCTACTACTGTCATCATAGATTCTCTTTTATAGGATTATAGAATTACCAAATATTATCAAGTTCTAAGACAAATTGAGATAAAATATTTTCCCCCGATAAACTCTCTGGATTAGTTAAAATTTCTACTACCTGTCCTTGACGATAAATTTCGACTTCTCTAGTTTTTCTATTGATTAACCAACCTAAACGAGTCCCATTATCTAAATATTCCTGCATTTTTTTCCTAGCCGTTTCTAAGTTGTCACTAGGAGACATTAATTCAATGACAAAATCGGGAGATAGAGGTAAAAATCTTTCCTTTTGTTGCGGGGTTAAAGCTTGCCATTTTTCTAAAGGTATCCAAGCAGCATCGGGAGAGCGATCGGCCCCATTCGGTAGTTTAAACCCCGTGGAGGAATCAAAAGCGATACCCGTACCATTATTATCTGACCAATTAAATAATTTTTGGGTGATTCTACCGTTACTATTGCCCGTTTTTCCTCCGGTTGGTGGCATAATAATTAAATCTCCTTTAGCGCTGCGTTCCAAACGTAAATCTCGGTTATCCTGACAAAGTTGAAAAAACTGTTCATCGCTCAGTTGCCAAGATTCAAATTTAATTTCTACTACTGTCATCATAGATTCTCTTTTATAGGATTATAGAATTACCAAATATTATCAAGTTCTAAGACAAATTGAGATAAAATATTTTCCCCCGATAAACTCTCTGGATTAGTTAAAATTTCTACTGCCTGTCCTTGACGATAAATTTCTACTTCTCTAGTTTTTCTATTGATTAACCAACCTAAACAAGTCCCATTATCTAAATATTCCTGCATTTTTTTCCTAGCCGTTTCTAAGTTGTCACTAGGAGACATTAATTCAATGACAAAATCGGGAGATAGAGGTAAAAATCTTTCCTTTTGTTGCGGGGTTAAAGCTTGCCATTTTTCTAAAGGTATCCAAGCAGCATCGGGAGAGCGATCGGCCCCATTCGGTAGTTTAAATCCTCCAGAAGAATCAAAAACTACACCTAATTTATGTAGGTTATTCCATAACCATAATTGGGCAGTGATTCCAGCGTTAGAATTGCTGGTTTCTCCTCCAGTCGGTGGCATAATAATTAAATCTCCTTTTGGGTTGCGTTCCAAGCGTAAATCTCGGTTATCCTGACAAAGTTGAAAGAACTGTTCATCGCTGAGTTGAAACGAGTTAAATTTAACTTCTACTGTCATTATTATCCCCAACCTACTCTCGTCTAAAATTTATGGTAACGCCCTAGGGCAAGAGATGTTCCTGGATGAAATTAGTATAAACATCTCCGGCTAAAAAGGCGGGAGTTTCCAATATTTTACGATGGAAATCAATAGTTGTCGGTACTCCCGTGATCGCACATTCCCGCAGAGCGCGTTTCATGCGTTTAATCGCAGTTTCGCGATTTTCTCCCCAGACAATTAATTTCCCAATTAGGGAATCGTAATAGGGGGGGATTTCGTAATCGGTGTAAACGTGGGAATCCATGCGGACACCCGGACCACCGGGGGGCAGATAACCGCTAATTTTGCCGGGGTGAGGGCGAAAATTGTGATCGGGATCCTCGGCATTAATGCGACACTCGATCGAATGCCCTCTAAATATCACCTGATCTTGCTTAATTTGCAGTTTTTCGCCCTGTGCCACCAGAATTTGTTCTCGGATCAGGTCCATCCCCGTGATCATCTCCGTGACGGGGTGTTCCACCTGAATACGGGTGTTCATTTCCATGAAGTAAAAATTGCCCTGTTTATCGACTAAAAATTCCACAGTTCCCACCCCGACGTAATTAATCGATTTAGCGGCTTTAACAGCGGCATTACCCATTTTTGAGCGTAAATGGGGCGTTAAGAAGGTGCTGGGTGCCTCTTCTAGCAGTTTTTGGTGTCGTCGCTGAATCGAACAGTCTCTTTCTCCTAAATGGATCACGTTACCGTGACTATCGGCCAAAATCTGAAACTCGATATGTCGGGGACATTCGATAAATTTTTCTAGATATACTCCTGAATTGCCAAAAGCCGCTTCTGCTTCCCCTTGGGCGGCTTTTAACATATTACCTAGTTCATCTGCACTCTTGACAAGACGCATCCCACGCCCTCCACCGCCGGCGGTGGCTTTAATCAGGACAGGATAACCGATGTCATCAGCGATACGTTTTGCTTCCGCTTCTGAGGTAATTAAACCACCACTGCCGGGGATAGTGGGAACTCCCGCTTTTTGCATGGTTTTTTTAGCGGTAGATTTATCCCCCATAGCCAGAATAGCACTGGGAGACGGACCGATAAAAGTTAACTGATGATCGGCACAAATTTCGGCAAAGCGGGCGTTTTCTGCCAAAAAACCGTAACCGGGATGGATGGCCGTGGCGTTGCGTGTTAGGGCAGCCGAGATGATATTAGGGATATTTAGGTAACTTTTGCTGCTCGGAGGCGGACCAATACAAACACTCTCATCGGCCAATTGAACATGAAGGGCATGGCGATCGATGGTAGAGTGGACGGCAACGGTTCTAATGCCCAATTCTTCGCAACTATGAAGGATTCTTAAGGCGATTTCCCCGCGATTGGCGATTAATATCTTGGCAAACTGCATTGGACGACCACGAGATCAGGCTGGTGTGATAGGCGACTATTTAGTAGAATATCTGGTTTTGTTACCTTGGGGAAATCGGGCTGGCTGTTGGGAAGTGGGGAAGTGGGGTGTGGGGTGTGGGGTGTGGGGTGTGGGGTGTGGGGAGAAAAAATAAAAATAATCTCCTGACTCCTGACGGCTAAATTAACCGACTTCGTCTCCCTCCCCGGTCAAGATTGAAAGCGATAAGCTAGAGTGTGAGAAGTGAAAACCTTTTAATCTCGTTTCGCCCCTAGAGGATAATAGCTCGATGTTGCGAATTATCACAGAGCCATGGTCAGCCAGAACGGAACTGAGACGAATTCGGGAACGATTCGACGATCCGGAAATTCGGGAAAAAGAATCGCTTGTCCGAGAGATTATCGATCAGGTGCGACTTACTGGCGATCGCTCGTTGGTGGATTACACGGAAAAATTCTACCAACAGTCCCTTAATCTACAACAACTTAAGGTGAGTGGCTCGGAACTCGATGCTGCTTATCAACAGGTGTCCCAGGATTTATTAAATGCGATCGCTATTGCCTGTGCAAAAATGGAGGCTTTTCACCGTCAGCGTCTTCCCAAAGCTTGGGTGCAGTTTCCTGAGGATGGTACGGTTCGAGGGAAACGTTATCAACCGATTAACAGTGTGGGAATTGTCGTTCCCGATGGTAAACGAGCCTATCTCAGTTTATTGCTCCAACAGGCGATTCCTGCCAAAATAGCGGGGGTTAAACGGATTGTCATGGTGTCCCCCGCCGATGAGGATTTACGCATCCATCCGGCGATTTTAGTGGCAGCCCAATCGGTGGGTATTAGTGAGATTTATCGGGTGGCTGGACCACAGGCGATCGCCGCTTTAGCCTACGGGACAAAAACGATCGCTCCTGTGGAGATGATTGCCGGAATAGGTGATTTTTACACTAATTTGGCTAAAAAACTGGTTTCTGATCATGTAAAAATCGATTACCTCTCTATTACTTCTGATTTAGTTATTATTGCTGATAATCAAGCTAATCCTAGACAGTTGGCCCTAGATCTATTAGCGCAAGCGGAACAGTATTCCCTAGCGGCTGCGATTTTATTGACGACGGATAAGGCTTTGGCTTTAATAGTACAGGAAGAAGTACAAAAACAGTTACAGGTACATCCCCAGAGATTGTTAACGGAAAAAGCGATCGCTCATTATGGTTTAATCGTGGTGGTGGAATCATTGGAGAAAGCGATCGAATTATCGAATCTTTTTGCTCCCACCCATTTATCCTTAATGATCGATGAACCCTGGGAAAAGCTATCTTCTGTGAGACAATCGGGAACTATTCTCCTTGGTTCTACTACTCCAAAAGCGGTGGCTGATTATTTAGGTTGTCCCGTGGGAGTGGAAACTTTTCTCGATTCCGCCACTTTGATCGAATATCCCGCCGATTCCTTCGCCTCCATAGCCCACAATCTACAAATATTAGCGCAAGCAGAGGGCTTTACGGCAACGGATGAGGGCATAGAGTACCGAGGACAGGACAAAACCTAGAAAAAGTATGGTCTTGTGACATATTTTTTGATTCCCATATCCTTAATTTTTTTACCTTGCTGTTCTTCGAGATTACCACTTCCTTTTTTATCTAATATCTCCCCATAGATTGGGATGACTCTCTTGTCATAAATTAGACTCACCATTAAGATATTTATTGCTCCCCAACTCATCCGGTCTATGGCAATATCTACCAGGGTAAGCGCATCTTAACAATCCTTGACAAAATCAACTTTATATGGGTTGCTTACCCAGCAAAGCAAAGGATTAAGTCTCCATCACTACCACCGAATCACCACCTCTTAGTGAATAGTAAATACCAACGAGTGGAAACTTTTCGACGGAGTGAAAAGGGTTTATGGATTCTGCAAACCTATCAGCAAGAAAGTTTTAGTTTGCAGAGTATTAATCTGACGGCATCTTTTCGGGATTTATACGAGGATGTCACCCTAGAAACGGTTAATTATTCCGTGGAAGAAATAGAATAAATTATTGTTTTTTACCGGGGGGAATAAAACGGATTTCAATTCTGCGTCTGCTTGCATCTGCGTCACGATTAACTGCGGCTAATTTACCCGATGGGAGGTATAACTGTCCTGCGGAAAAAGCTCGAAATTTGACGTTTTTGAGTTTACCTGTGCTTTCGATTTCTTGCACTACTGCTAAAGCTCGCATTAATCCTAAATCAGTGTTAGAACCGGGTACGAGCATTTTAACAGATTGTTTTCTGCTGGCAACCGATTCGATATTTTTATCGAGATTACTTGTCTTTTGTATTCCCTGTCCGTCCGTGTGTCCAATTACTTGAATAAAGTCGATTTCTCTGTCTTTGGTAATGGTTTCGATAGCGGGAATAATGCGCTGACGAATATAGGTTTTTAAAGCGGGGTTTAATTCAGCACTTCCCGACTGAAATTTGAATTTTCCTGATTTTTCATCGATAACTATCGGGGTTGCTGTTTGCAGTTTTCGGTTAGCTTCCTCCAGTTTGCTGATGAGATTATAGGACTGAAAAAGTGCCAAGAGGAGAAATAAACTCAGAATCATGAAAGCATTGGACATTAAATCGGTAAATGCGGGATAAACATCCACCGATTTATCTTCATCCCGGTAGTAGGTACGTCTAGACATAATTGCTTAGAATTTGTTAGTGAAGTTATCAAATATAGTCTTAATCCCCTTCTCAACATCTTTTTGAGGAGGATTAGGGATTGTCTTAAAAAGTTCTTCCATCTCATCCTTAAGTTTTTCTATCTTATCCTTTAAGTTAGAAAATTCAGAAAGTTCTTCCATCTTATTATTTAAGTTAGAAAAGTCAGAACGCATATCGTTAATTTTCTCCAGTTCTGCTAAACATTTGTGAATTTCTCCATAAATATGTTCAATCATTTTCTGATTCGATTTATTTTCCTTAGCGATAACTTTCTCTAACTTATCTCGCAAAGATTCTAAGTTAGCAGTTAATTGACTGGTGTTGGTGTTCACCGCGTTAATTACTTGAGAAAAATCTGATTTAAGGCTGCCAAATTGATTGGCTGTTTTCTCAATAGATTGGGAAACTGCTTTTAATTGTTCTGAGTTCTTAGTTAATTTATCATCAACTACCATCCCTAAGTTATTGCTTAAAAGGTTTAACTCAGACTGTAAGCTTTCCTTGACTTGAGTAAGTTGCTCTGTCACTGTATCAATTAACTGAGACAGGTTAGCATTAGTCACATCGAGATTATTACTAGAGCGCTCAATCCCATGGGAAGCTGTGAGGATTTTATCGGAGGTTTGGGAGAGTCTTTCATCGAGACTATTGATAAGTTGGTTTCCTAATTGTTTCGACCCGGAGTTAAAGCTGTCTTGATAGGTTTTCACGGTTTCGATTAATTTTACTAATTCTCCCTGAATGTTAGATAACTTTTCTTGTTCGGTGACTAAGCGTTGCTGATTTTGTTCTAGGATTGTCTCAGATTTTTGATTCAAGTCAGTAATTTTTATTCCTAACTCAACCATAGTTGTCATGGAACGCTGGAAGTCTTGAGTTAAAGAAGCTAGAGATTGAGTTGATTGGTTTAAATCTGTAGTAGAATCGGCAAACTGTTGATGAGCAGTCATTAAATCTGCGGTTGCTTGCACTAACTTATCAGCAAATTGACTACTTTCGATTTTTTCGGAAGCTTCCAGAAAACCTAGCGCACTATTTTGTAATTTTTGAGAAGATTCTTGGATATTTAAATACACTTGTTCTGCTAAATCGTTAGCTCTTTTATTACTGCTGATAATCTCCCCGATATTCTGCTCTAGTATTGCAGTGGATTGAGAAAATCTCCCTTGGGTTTCTGCTAAACTAGCGGTAAACCTTTCGATATTACCAGAGAAGTTACTTTTTTCAATTAACTCTGATGCTTGTTTAAAAAGCAGTACACTATTTTTTAGTTCCTGAGAGGATTGTGTAAACTCTCGGTTTGCTTGCGTGATAATTGGTACTTGCTCGTTAAGTTCAAAAGCTGAACGCTGAAAAGTCGTCGCACCAGTAGATAAAGTTCCCGCAGTTTCAGTTAATCTTTCACAAACCTGGGTGACTAACTTAGCGGTTTCCTGATTACCATCAGCAATTTCTTTAGCAACTTCTCTTAAAGAAGATTCTAATACTCTCGTCACCTCAGTATGAAAGTTATTTAGAAATGTTTCCTGTTTCTCCACCATGCTATCAACCGCTTTATTCAAGCGACTATTCCCTTCTACAGTCGGCTGCAAGATATTATCTAAATAGTCTTCTAGGGAACTAATTAGATTTACTTTAGCAAGGTTGGTGTTAAAGATTAAGTTAATCACAGTCAGTAAAGAACTACAAGCTAAACCAATTAAGCTAGTGATAAAAGCAATCCCCATACTTTCTAGGGGAGTTTTGAGCTTTTCTCCTAAACTTTGCACATCGACATTATTAATATCGATAAGTGTGCTGATTCCCGTCAGATTGAGAGTAATTCCGAAGAAAGTTCCCAACAAACCAAAAGCGAGGAGGAGATTGGGTAACACTCTCACAAAATAATCCCATTTCTCGCAACTAAGAGATTTAGACATGAAAGTAAATTTTTCTTCATGGTATAAACTATCCACCAAAGCTGCGGTATTAACATCATCTAGTTGACGACTGGCTTTCTCAAATTTAATCTCTAGATTAGAGATAATTTTAGGTGAACCCTTGGGACTGTTTCGCGGAATTAAACCCTTGACTTTTTCGGTTGAATCTTGGAGATATTTATAGAGAGTCATCCGGATTCTCACAGCTAAGACGGTGGGAAAAATAACCAAGACTAGAGTTAAAACAATCAGATAGGGGGGAAAAAGGTTAAGTAATGCCATGATAGTTATTGGATACCTCGAATTGTGGTTGATAGAGAGAGTTGGGGGGTGAATGTTTCCTCAGATAGCTGGGGAAACATCATTAAGATTGCTCAATTTTATCATTCATCAGTAGTGCTAACCTCTGGGGGTAAACTGGGTTGACTAATGTTATTGTTTGTTCCCAGTAAAGTTTGTTGCTTTTGCTGTTGTCTTTCGAGTTTTTTCTGTTCAGCAGCACGTTTTTCTAGTTCCATTTTCAGTTGATTAACAAAACGGGTGATAATTCCTTCTTTTGCCTCCTGTTGAGCATTTCCATCTTGTCCAGCTACCTTATCTTTGTAGCGATAATTGGGGTGATAGGAGGGTAAATTTTTGACATTGTTGACAAAATCAATACAGTTCTGGCAATAATCACCCTCGTTAGTAGATAATCGAGAAGGATTAGCCAAAATCTCATTTTTTGCCTGATTAAGCAGTACCTGCAAAGCATTAATCATGTCCTTACGAGAAGCAAATTGTTCTAAAGCAAGTCGCCAATTACCGCTAATGTCAATGATGGACTTATTGTTAAATAAATCGCCTTCGATGACTAATTGATAAGTATCATCTTCCTCATCGTATTCTAGTAAACCGAGAGCAATTGCGGGATAGAAAATAAACTCTAATTCCTCAATTAATTTGGCAGGTGGTGGGATAATATCAGCAAAATCTATCCTGTAATCATTGTGTAAAATGCTTATTCTCTTTTGGTCTTGATAGATTTTTTGTAACCCAGATAAATCAGTAATGATTCTTAGGGGAAACCCACCAAACTCGTAGGTAATTAGGATTTCTTCGTCGGTTTGAATTGATTCAAAAGAAGTCCCCAGATTAATATTTAAATCAGATTCGAGAGTCTTCATGAATCTTTGCATGGTGGGTGAATTATCATCCTTAGTCCCAATTAGTAATGCTTTATCTGTATGCAAACGATAGTAAGCATCATTAACATTTATGGGTAACATTAAATCAGCTTCTCGCAGAATTTGCGCCAAGCGTTCAGGAAAATCATGGGGTTTATATTGACCCATAAATCGCTTAATTACTGCATCAATTTTATTAGTGCTTACTGATTGAAACTGTTTCTCTATTGTTGCTGTTAGAGTCTCTTTGAGAGTTTCATTGTCAATAACAAAAGATTGGCTAAATAAACTGAATAGTGAAGCATTATAGCCTAAATTATTGGTGACTTTTTGGCTAACGGAAATGTATTGAGTTCGGGAGTTACTGTCAGGGATACAGTTATCAATATTCTCCTCTGGGAAAATACCTTCCCCAGTCATCTCGTCGAGATTTAACTGCATTAACTCCTGTTCGTATTTATCGTATTCTGTGATTAGCTGATATAGGGATTCTTTCAGTTGTTGTATCTGCAGCATTCGACTAGAAATATGCTTGAGAATCGCTTCAACAATCTTTCTGGATTCCCCATTGATGCTGAAATTAAAGTTATGCTGAATTAATTTTTGTCCGCTTTGAACGTAGTCTCTTAACTCGGACTTGATTCTCTCACTATTGGCATTTTTATTGAACATCTTGAAGACAGACTTTTTCCCGTTTATATCTTCGAGAGTTTGTTTAACATTTCGCCAAATGTTATCAATTTTTTCCGAGGAATGAAACCCTTTATTATCCTGAGATAATTCCTCTAGATTCCCCTTGTAGGTATTAATCTGTACTTGTAAAGCGACCAAAAAAGATAGGCTATTTTCCAAAGAAAATTCTAAGCTATCAGGATTAAGAAGAATCTCCAAAAATTGGTCAATATCTGACTTAAATTTTTCGATTAATTTAGGTTGAGTTTGTTGGGTCAGAGTTAACCAGATTCCGCGACTGCTATCTGTTTCTCCCCCTTGTACTTTGCGAAACTCTTTTTCTAGGGATTGCTTGACGGTTTGGGGTAAATTCTCCAAATCTTGACTATTGGATATTTCTTCCTCTAGGGAATTTTTCCAAGAGGTTAAAGTCTTAGAAAAAGTTTTATTATTCTCTAGGGTTGCTTCTTCCAATCTGGCAGTAAAATAATCCTTATTACTTTGGGTACTCCAATTAGCTAGGAACTTACTTAATAACTCTTGTCCACTGGGACTTTGACCGTATCCCTCTAACCAAAATTTAATTAATTTGAGACTAAAACGATTGAGACCAATCTGCACAATTCGGTCGCGAGTAAAATAAATCCTCGCTAGTCCAAAGGAGATATAACCTTGACACATCTGAAAAGGATGATTATCTTTACGAATCATCGGGTCTTTATAGTTATCCCGATTTCTTTTGATGGGGAGAGATAACTCATCGGCAAAATCCAAGAAAATCTTGTAAGCAATGACATTACATAATTTAGCTTTGTTATTAATCTGGTAATCTCCCGAAGTGCGATTAGAAACTAAGTAGGCAAAATCAAAAGGAGAACGTTTTTCATCAATGTTGACGAAATTTTGTTTATCATAACAGGCTTGAAAGGAATTACTTTCATTGGTATAATGGTCTAACTCTTTCAAAGCTGCATAGGTATTAGCTCTCATAATTGCCCCATCACCATAAAGTTTAGGACTAATTACCAAATAACCAAAGGATGTATATTCGGTGGTTTGTTGTAAAATATGACGCAAAGTGTAGGCCACATCGAGGAAAATACCGCTACCAGTTCCCCCACACAAAGAACCGACAACAAAGACATTTAAACCCTCTTGGACATTAAAACTTTGACCGTTAACTTTACCGCTAAACATAAAGGATTCATGACCAGAAGTTCGTCTTTCCGCTGCTTCAATTGCCTCTTGAATTTTTTGATAGTTATGGAAGAAAGCTAAACGACCGACGGGACGAATACCTCCCGCACCATTTTCAATGGCAGTTATTTGTTTTTTTAGTCTTGGGTCTAACCAGCTTGCAATATGGGAAAAGGGACTTTCAAAAAGAGTTTTGTGTTCAAGTTCATAGGTGAGATTGTTAACATCCTGAGCATTCATATTAATGAATACTCTTTCAGCAGCTGATAAAAGAATTTCTTCTCCGTGATAGCTATTTCCTGTGGGTAAACCCGAACCATTGAAAGCGTTTTTGTCTGTGTCAATATGAACAAAACTGACAACGGGTAGGTTAGATAACTTCCCATACTTATCAATAATAAAGCGACGAATTCTCATTAACACATCTCGACCAGTACCACCTAATCCGATGATAACTGTCCGTTTGATAGCGCGGGTTTGACTGGTGTTAGCCATAGTTTAAATCTCCTGAGTTATTTTTTACTAATCTGAATTTGTAGGTCGAAATCTTGATGGTTATGGTGATAGGTTAAAGTCAGGTAATTTTTATCTATCTTCACCTCCTGAGTTAGTTGATTACCTCGATAAAAAATCTCTGCTTGTTTACTGGGTTTCAGATATAACTGATTGCCGCGTCTTTCTAAATAGCAGCGAATTTCTTCCCCTGCATGAGAAAAGGTATTCTTCTTATGTTCTTCACCACCGATGTTAATTCTTTCGGATGTTTTTAAAATATATTTTTGGGTTTCATCTTCATCATCATTAGAGGAGACTTCAATAGTCCAAGCAGTATTTAACAGCAACCAATGACGAATTCCCAAAATACTCGCTACTATTCCCCCAATTCCCATTAATGTAATTACCAATGCTGACAACCATAACTGACTCAAGAGATAAGGATTAATCAAACAGGTTTCTTGTCCTCCCGGTGCGGGAGTGCAAAACTCTTGTGCTGTGGGAGCAATATCGACAACTGATAGTTTATATTTATTGCCGTTAGTGGCGGTAATTTCTTGGGTTCTTAGATTAATTGGTAGGGAATTAAGCCAGTTTTGTCTCTCCAAACTTTCGGGAGCATCAGCAAGACGAAAAGGGCTATTTTTTGGGGTTTCTATCCACTGTTGGGAAGTAATTCCCGCAGCGGTAGAAAGGGGTGCATCGGTAATCCAAACTACCGACTGGGGTTTGATAGCTTGATTGGCAGTTAAACGACACTGATTTAAGCGTGCCAGTCGAGTATAAACGTGCCATTCTGCTCGCTGAATATCGGTATTTTTAGCACTTTGGCTAGATTGCCAGGGAATCGCTTTTAAAACCGCGTCTATATCTTCCTGACTCCGAATTAAAATCGGTTCTGCAATCGGTTGAACATTATCAGCAAAGGGGACTAAATAAACGGAATCGTTATTTTTTAAACTATCGCGAATAATTTGACCGAGGCGCGTGCGTCCTTCATCATTAAAGTTAACACTACCGGTAAGATCGATCGCTAGGATAACATCTCGTCCCTGCCAACGAGCCACCAAATCTAATCCCAGTTTTTGCCAATCGGTAAGCGGTTCCCCGGGGGATACCGTTAAACAGTCAGCACTTTTCATTTAGCCTCGTTCGAGAGTGAAAAATTGAGCTTATCCCTATCCTTGCCCCATTGTACTAAAAAATTAATACTTCTTAAAAGTTTTTTTCGCTTTTATTCTCGACTTGCCCTAGGTTATTGTCAATAGTAACCATAGAGTAAAATAAATTTTAAAGTTAAGCTGCCCGCGCATTTAAATTGCTTGTTGAGATAAGGCACTCTTGCAAGAGGCAACAGTAAAGGGATTGGGGGAGATTCAGAGGTTAAAATGGTTCCTAGTTTATCATCTAACCACCTAATCCTAATTCTCGTCTGAGCAATTGAATTGATTTATCCCCAATATAATTATCACTACAGATAATTTCTGGCAGACGAATTAAATCCGATCGCACTTCATTAATTAGATTTTTAATTAAAGTATAACTCGCTTGATCACTGATAATTGTCTGGGAAGTTCTGGCTAAAACTCTTAACTCATCCGTTTCATGAATTTGAGCGGACATAACTAATACATCACCCCGTAAACTATGAATTAAAATTTCGGCCACCTTAATAATACCGGTGCTAATACTGACAATCCCTAAACGGCTATCGGTGGGTAATTTTTTGATTAATGCCAATTCTTTGCTGTAATCGTAGATATCGATGGGAATAACTCGCAGGTGAAAAGGAGCGGCAATTTCCTCCGCTACACTGATAAAATAGCGACTGGTGACAACAGTGGCAGATTTAGTATTGGCTAAAACTTGGGCTAAATCCTCCATTGCCACTAATTGGACGGGAATTTTGAGGGATTGCTCTAATTCTCTCAACATTAGTTCTCCTGCACCCAAATCGTGACGGGGAATGGTGACAAGAACTTGAGAACGACACTGCGATCGCCAATCGATTTCCGCCAGTAATAACTCGCGAATTTGCTCTAGAGTTAAACCTTGAGCGAGAAAACTAGCCAAACTCTGGCTAATTAGTCGGCCTATTTCTGGATTTTGTTCCAATAGGGGCGAACCCAATAAATTATCGTTTTCATGTCCGCGAGCCTTGACATAAATCCCCGAACCTGCTATGGATTCCACTAACCCATCGTTTTCCAGTTGTTGATAAATTTTACTTATCGTATTACGGTGTAATCCCGTGATCATAGCTAGTTGACGGGTACTAGGTAAACGATGGCCCGGTGGATACTGACGAGAGGCGATAGCGAAGCGAATTTGGTCAAATAATTGCTTAGAGGCGGGGATTTCACTGTCTGGCTGGATTTGGAACTGCATCGGATCACTTCACTCACAAACTACTTTCGCTGATACCCATTCTATCATTAGACCCCCTGCAACAATCGGACATCTTCACCGATCTGAGGGGTTTCCGAGGCAGTATTCAGGAGCTAGAAGCAGAAAAAAACAAGATATTATTTATTTAAACTATAAAAGCTACTTTTTTGCTTAAAAATAGTTAAAACAATCATTTTAATCCGTCCCTGAAACCCCACTCATGGGGTAGATAGTCAACAGCTGATTAAGGTGATTGATCCTCGTGGAGAAGTTTTAAGCGATCGCTCAAGGTTTTGGTTAAGCGGACAGTTTCCCGTTTTAGCGAATTTTGTTGATAATCAAGCACATTAATCCCTTGACCGATGTTTACTGTCGCTTCGCTTCCCCATCCGGGGTAAGGCTGATTATAACTAATGCTTACAGGCAAAATCTTGATATCTGCATCGGGTTTGATGGTCTTAACTTCCAACGCGATCCGCGCTACCCCCGGTTTAAGAGGATGAACCACTCGATCGCGACAGATACCCCCTTCCGGAAAAATCGCCACCATTTCCCCTGCGGCCAAAAGTTCGACACTGTGGATCAGACTACCCATACCGGGGTGATCAGTGTTGACGGGAAAACCCCCCAAACGTTGGATAAACCAACCTTGTACCCCTTTCATCTCGTTAGCGGAAACCATAAAGCGCAAATCCCGTCCACTAACTAAACGTCCCACCGCGTAGGGTAAAATCAGTGCATCCCAACGGGACCGATGGGTAGGTGCCAAGATGACACCCCCCGTTAGGGGGATATTTTCCTGGCCCGTAACCGTTATTTTGCTGAAAAAAGCTGGTAAAACTAGATAATTTCCCAGAAAATAACAAAAGCGAATTAAACAGGGATTAATTCGGGAATTGACAGCAGGACTTTTTCTAATGGTGAGGGACTCGTCAACGATAGTGCTTTGAGACATCCGAAGTGTTAGGGAAGATCGAGACTTTCTGACCACTTCTACTTTAGTCTAGTTGTCTGGGGGGTCGCTATCTTGTCCTGACCAGTTCGGCAATTGTCTTGGGGGATTAATGGTTAGGATTGCGGTTCTACTCCCGATCCTACCGGTGCGATCGAGTTTAATTGCAAAGAGGGATGATCTTCTTTAACTTGCTGTAAATTCCACTCATTTTTGAATAATAAGACGGGACGACCCCAATAATCTTTGACAGTTAAAGTATTAAAGAGTTTACCTGCTTTTTCTAAAGCGGCCCAACCCCCGGCTACCCAACGGGCTAAACTATAGGCTAGGGGTTCGAGGGTAGTTTCGACTCCGTACTCGCTTAAAAGACGGAATTGCACCACTTCAAACTGTAATTGACCGACGGCGGCTAAAATCGGGTCGCGTTTAAATTCATCGATCGAGGATAATATCTGTACGGCCCCTTCTTCCTGTAATTCCGAGACTCCTTTTTGAAACTGTTTGAACTTGGAAGGGTTAGGATTTCTGAGATAGGCGAATAATTCCGGAGAAAAACAGGGAATACCTTCGTATTCGAGCTTTTTACCCATATAAATCGTATCACCGATCGCAAAGACCCCGGGGTTATTCAATCCGATCACATCTCCGGGATAAGCTTCTTCAATAACTGCGCGATCTTGGGCAAAAAGTTTCTGAGGACGGGATAAACGGATAGTTTTACCGGTTCTAGCGTGGTTTACTACCATATCCTTCTCGAATTTCCCCGTACATACCCGCACAAAGGCCACCCGGTCGCGATGTTTGGGATCCATGTTTGCTTGCAGTTTAAAGACAAAACCGGTGAAATCGGGATAGGTGGGATCAAGGACACCGAGGGAGGAATTGCGTCCTCTGGGTGGTAATCCATAGTCGAGGAAGGATTCTAGGAATAATTTCACCCCAAAATTGGTCATGGCGCTACCAAAAAAGATCGGGGTCATTTCTCCTGCGTGGACTGCTGGCAAATCCAATTCTGCACCCAATTCCGAGAGTAGTTCTATATCCTCTTTTAACTGGTAATACAGGTCTTTTTCGAGATAATCCTCAATTTTGGGGTCGCCAAGCTCGATCACGGTTTCCTGCGCCTCCTGAGAGCCGTGGGAGCGACGTTCAAACAGGTGTATGGTCTGGGTGGCTCGATCAAAAACTCCCCGAAAGCGATCGCCAATCCCGATCGGCCAATTGACGGGATAGGTCTGTAATCCTAATTCTCGCTCGATTTCGTCCAATAAATCCAGAGGTTCGCGGCCGGGGCGATCCATTTTGTTAACAAAGGTAAAGATGGGTAACTGCCGCAGTTTGCACACTTCAAAGAGTTTTCTCGTTTGGGGTTCCAAACCTTTGGCCGCGTCGATTAACATCACTGCATTATCGGCAGCGGCTAGGGTACGATAGGTATCTTCGCTAAAATCTTGGTGGCCGGGAGTATCGAGGAGATTAATCTGAAAATCACGATAATCGAACTGTAAAACCGTGGAAGTAATCGAAATTCCCCTTTGTTTTTCCATTTCCATCCAGTCGGAGGTGGCCTTGCGTTGGTCGCGTCTTGCTTTGACTGCACCCGCTTGATGGATTGCACCCCCGTATAGTAACAGTTTTTCGGTCAGGGTGGTCTTTCCCGCGTCAGGGTGGGAGATAATGGCAAAATTTCGCCGTTTTTCCAAGACAGCTTCGCTGGTTTCTAGTTCTTTTTCAATTTCGGTCGTCATTCTAATTTCGATCGCTTTCCTATCTTTCTATTCTAGTTTAGCTGGGGAGTTAGATATCTTTATGGCTCTGATTCTAGGTTAAACTCAATCCGGCTCTGTAAAACCATTTCTGCAATTACCGCTCCTCCTTTACCTTGAGCTAAAACCCGCTCAAAACGGTTGATTAATTCGGGAATATTGATCACTTCCTCTACAGATTCTAGATATCTTTCGACAATTGCCCTGATCTTGTATCTTATCTTAGCTTGCTCCGCAACTTTTTCTAAAATTTCCTCGCAAGTCTGCTCGGTTTTAACCACAAAAGTAATGGGATATTTTTGCACTTTATCAATATCTAAAAAATATTTATCAGCAGCTATCGTTTCCGTAACTTGAAAAAATCGACCTAGGGGTTTCATGACAAAATCTATCCCCCCGTCATTGGCATTTGTTCGACCAGTTTTATATAAAAGTAAGTATTCAGAGTTTAAGCGATCAGGCGACCACCTCCAATATATTTTCTGTTCCCCATAATACTCTTTAAGAATTGCATAACTGACAATCTCAAAAACTCTAGCATCAATGTTTGGTCTGAGTAAACTCCGAATAAATTCAATGGCTTTCTGGGGATCTTGCTGTTGAATATCAATCATCTGTTGACAATAGCTGATAAATTGATTAAATGCTTTTTGTCTTGTTTGCACATAGGCATCAATTATATCTATAATCACTGGCGCAATATTAACTTGATTACCCTCTAGATAAAACTTAATTAGATTCTCATTAATCCAGTATCTATTGGTTTTAACATCTCTAATTATAGGCAGATAAGATAAAGTGGGAAAATACTTTTTAAATTCCTGATTTAATCGATGATTGAGAGCATGATTTTGTAATTTATCGCCAAAAGGAAGCTCCCTTTGCCTGCGAAAAAGTGTCATATACTGAGCGCCTTGATACTCGTCGTATCCATCCTTAAGATGAAACTCATTATTAATATAGTCTTCCACTAAAACATAAATGGCATAATGATTAGCCAATCCTGCTCGGGATTTAGAACCTCGATTAGCGGCTCTAGTTTTAATGTTCAAATATTGCAATAACTCACTAGCATTTAAAATGCTATTTCCCTGATTGGGAAAGTAATTATCGATAATTTTAATAATTATCTTGGTGAATTCATGCTTTACTATCGACATCGAAAAGACTCTCCTGTACAAAGTTAGATTCTTGTTTATTTTCGCTTTTTCTACTATAGCTTTTTTGAGGAGGGAGTAACTTTTCTCCCTTGTATTCTTGCCATCCGAGAATCCGTCGAAGACCAATTTTTAAATACTCCTCTTGTAATTCTATACTAATAGAAATTCTTCCCAAACGTTTAGCTACAGCTGCAGCTGTAAAAGTTCCTGCAAATGGATCAAGCACAATTCCACTCTTGTCAGTGCTGGCCAAAATAATTCTTTCTAGCAATGATTCAGGTTTTTGTGAGGGATGATTTTCGTATTCATCCATGCGATATCTTACCCTAGGGAAATACCAGACATTGCCCGGTACTTTCTCTGTATTGTATTGACTCGGAATCGCTTTTCTATAATCAATTAGTTTTCGTTTTGCTCCGGTTTTTGCTTCTATCTTAATATCCTTTGAATTAAAAGTGTAATTATTTTTATCTTTCACACAGTGAAGTATTGGTTCATACATCGAACCAAAGTATTTTGTTGCTTGTACTCCTGAACTATCATAATGCCAGATAATGCGACTAAGAATCGTCATTTTTTGTCTTAAGTAAAGATCAAAGTAAGGCATTGCTTGAGTGCTGGCCATAACATATAATGTTCCCTGGGGTTTCAAGATACGAAGACACTGATCAAGAATTTGATTTGCCCAATTTATATAATCATTTTCCGATTCCCATTTGTCGTAAAAATCGGCGAAATGCTTACCTATATTATAGGGAGGATCGAGAAAAATTAGATCTACAGAATTAGAGGCAATCTCACTGGATAAAATCGGCAAAGAATCACCATGAAATATAACTTGCTCATCAGCTTCGTATCGTTTAAACATGATCATTTTTTCAATTTAAAGTAGTTGGATTTTTACTAGCTATTAGCGTTCAGCACCTAGAGAATTTTTCAGATATCAGAACATCCACTTTTAGTTCTTTATTTTTCAATTAAGCTGAGGGCTTCAAGATCAATCCTATAAGATTTGTTGGGAAAATTTATATTTGTCAACAAAATTACAAAGTATTGTAAATATTGTTAAACAATGTATCGAATGTCAACTATTGGTCAAATAATTTTGACATAATTGGGGTGGAGGGGTTGACAGGTAAAATTTTTGTGTTTTATCCAGCATTTCTTAAGTGTAACTAGGATAGTTTAAAATCCACAACTGATAGTGTTATGAGTGATAATACCAAACAAATTTATAACTACACCGTTATTCTAGAAAAAGAGTCAGACGGTGGTTATCACGCTTTTTGTCCTGCGCTTAAAGGTTGTCATTCTCAAGGAGACACTTTTGAAGAAACGATTGTCAATATTACAGAAGCTATGGAATTGTACCTCGAAAGTTTGATAGCTGATCATCAACCCATTCCCAAAGAAGATTTGATTTTTAAGCCTTTAAATATTTTAATATGAGTCAGTATCCCGCAGTTAAAGTCAAGGAGTTTATTAAAGTTATTGAAAAATTGGGCTTTTATTTGGATCGTCAAAAAGGTAGCCATGCTATTTACAAAAATAGTGGTGGATGTAGGGTTGTGATCCCTATTCATTCAGGAAAAGATATTAAGCAAGGTACTCTCATGGGTATGATTCAAGATATTGGTCTTGATAAAGAAACATTTTTCGAGTTGTTACGAAAATAAGAGTTAAAAGATAGTCGAAGCGATAGCAGCAATTGTACTTTAAGAGGAACGAAGCAATGTTTTAGACAAAATGTAAATTATAATCTGCAAAATGTGAATTATAATCTGTAGAAATGTCTCATACACTTTCTTGATAATTGATCTGTGGCACAAAAAGAATCCTTAGATATCAAACATCGTTTTGGTAAAGCTATCAGAAGACGCAGAAGGGAACTTGACTTATCTCAAGAAATCTTAGCTGAAAAAGCGGAACTGCACCGAACTTATATTTCCAGTATCGAACTTGGTAAGTGTAATGTATCTTTAGAAAATATCGAAAAGTTAGCCAAAGCACTTGATATATCTATTGCTGCTCTTTTTGCTGATCTATAAATTTGATTAATTGCAATTCAGTATGGATAATAACCAGTTAGTGATAGAAATTCAAAAGCTAATTAAAAACTCAATAGAAAACTATTTTAAAAAACCCAAACCTAGGAATCATCATATTTTAGATTATTTATTTCCAGAAGAGAGACAGATTAGTTCTGTGATGACTGGACTAACGACAAGCATGGGAACTACTTTCTGGGAAAAATTAGCAACCTTTTTAGCCAAAGATAATGGATTTCGTATTTTATATAAGCAGGATAAAAAACTTTTACAACCTAGTCCATTTCCTCAAGACTTAAGAAGTGAACTCGATAATTTAAAAAGTCTCAGAAAATCGAAAGAACAAAAAATATCCATGACAGAGTGCATTGAAAGACTTAGAGTAGTAGCTAAGAAAATAAATAGGAATAACCTCAATTATATCGATCCTCCTTCTGGTCATGGAGTAGATATTTATTTAATCAAAGACAATATTGAGTATGTGTTTGATTTAAAAGCTACACATCTTAATAGGGGAGATGGTTCTAGATTTAGCGACCAGTTGTTAGATTGGTATTGTTATCGGCTGTCCCGTGAACCTTTAGCAAGTATTCACACAAGAATTGTTATTCCTTTTAATCCTTTCTTACCTCAAACATGGTGGCAATCACAGGGAAATAAAATGTATCCTCTAGAGGAACATCATGATATATGGGTTGAAAATGAATTTTGGGATTTTTGTTCTGGTAAAATCAATACTTGGTCATTAATTAAAGAAGCTTTTATCGATCTTCAAAAAGATCAAGCATTTATCAACAAGTATAGACAAAAGTTTCGTAATTATCTAGATAATTAATTTGGTAAAATTATTTCCAGTAAATTTCTTGCTACTGCCTCCACCACTGGTACAGGAACAGCGTTTCCGAATTGTTTTTTAGCGATAGCTGACTGTGGATGATAGATAAAATTATCGGGGAATCCTTGTAATTTACGCGCATCTTGGGGAGTAATTTCTCGAAACTTTTTGGGTTTATAGATTTTCTTTAAAAACAATTGTTTGTATTCTTGGGGATGAGTAGCGGTAATTGAAATAGTAGCAATATAATCTTTAGCACCCGTAGCGGTTAGGGTAGGAATAATATCGGCCGTCGGTAAAATAATCCGATAAATGCCGTTAATTCCCGTCATATTTTTCGAGTTAATAAATTCATACTTACCTGCGGTCGTTTGCCAACAAATACCGAGAGAAACTAACTGATTTAGTTCCTCGATTTTTAGGTCGGGTATAATTTCCAAAAAAGTAGAAAAAGCCACGGGATGACCATCTTTTTCGCCATACTTTTTACTGCGTCTTAATTTCAGCAAAGCTAAACAGATACTTTTTTGTCGTTCCGTAGTTTTGATAATATCCCAAGAATGAATAGTTGTGTGACCATTTCTTAAATCAGAAAAAATAAAGAAGTCATTTAATTCATCTTCTTTTTGAAAACGAGTTCTCGATGGAGGAACAAAACCATTAAATAAAGTATCCGCAGATAACTTAACTTTCTCGACGGGTTGAATATTCTTGATGTCTTCTAAAATATCCAAAACCTTCGGATGGATACCCAAAGGTAAAGGAAATTTAAACCGCTCATAGTTATCTATATTTTTTCTAATTCCTACGATAAAAACTCTCTCGCGATTCTGGGGTAAACCAAAATCGTAGGCATTTAATAACTGCCAGTAAACTTGATAACCACAGCTAGTTAATTCATCGATAATTAACTCTAAATTCTCCCGATTGCGAGGACTAGCTAAACCACTGACATTCTCGAAAATAAAGCTTTTCGGTTGACTTTTCTGGACTAATTTAATCACATCAAACCAGAGTTTTCCCCGGGGATCTTCAAATCCCCGTAAACATCCCGCCACCGACCAAGGTTGACAGGGAACGCCGCCGACAATAAGATCAAGATTATCGGGTAAATTGCTGATTTTACTCACATCTCCGAAAGCAATTTCATCGCTGTTGAGATAGCTAATAAAATTTTGTTGATAAACTTGGATGGCCTGTTTATCGATTTCTGAATAGCCTAAACAACGTCCTCCCAATTTCTCCAAAGCGATTCTAAACCCACCGATTCCCGCGAATAAATCGACAAAACGATACTGGGGATGGGTAATAACTAGATGTAGGGGTAATTGGGTTTGTCTGCTGACTTTAACTGTGGTTTTCAAGGGTCAATAATTCCTTTTCACCGTCTGGGAAGATGCCTATCTGTACTAATTATTTTAGTATAACTTAAGTTTTTTTTCTAGAGACCTCCTGCAAATTTCCTGTCTCCTGACTTGAAAGAGGGTGTAGGGTGTGGGGTGTAGGGTGTGGGGAAGTGGGGAAATTGAACTAAAACCCCAAAACCCCAAAACCCCAACCCCCAAAACCTGTCTCCTGTCTCCTGTCTCCTGTCTCCTGTCTCCTGACTCCTCACCTAACGGAAGATTTTTGATTTTTGCAGGAGATCTATCGAGTCGAGGAATACTCGTAGTCTTCGATAATGCGGAGAAGTCGCATAGCTGAACTACAGGATTCTTCTAAAATTTCCTGTTTCTCCTGAGAATCATCGATTAAATCTTCAGATACCAGACGCAAAGAACCTAAAAGACTATTAAGACTGCTTCTCGCTTCGTAGGATAAATAAGCTTTTCTTTTTTGCTCATCTTCCCTATTCTTAGAGTCAGCCTCTTTGCTATCACTAAATTGCAGAGCGTGTAAACGGGCATAATGACCACCTTGAGCTAATAATTCCTCATGATTGCCGATTTCTGCCACTTTTCCCTTGTCCAGCACCACAATTTGATAGGCTTTTTGAACAGTGGAAAGACGGTGAGCGATCACAAGAGTAGTCCGCTCGCGACAGAGTTCATCGATCGCTTCCTGTACTAAACGCTCAGAAATTGTATCCAAAGCACTGGTGGCTTCATCGAGAATGAGAATATCTGGCTCTCGCAGTAAGGCACGAGCGATCGCTAATCTTTGTTTTTGTCCTCCCGAAAGTCTCACTCCCCGATCGCCAATTTCCGTATCCAGTCCTTCCGGCAGTTTGGAGATAAACTCGTAGGCATTCGCCCTTTTTGCCACTTCTAAAATTTCTGTATCACTAACATCGCTTAATCCGTAGGCAATATTAAAACGGAGAGAATGATTAAAGAGAAAAGTGTCTTGACTGACTATTCCCATCGCTTTTCTCAAGGATTTGAGATCATAATGGCGTAAATCGTGACCGTCAAAAAGAATTCTCCCGGCTGTAGGATCATAAAAGCGTGGTAATAAATCAGCAATTGTCGATTTTCCCGCCCCCGAAGCACCAACAAGAGCGATCATTTTTCCTTTTGGAATCCACAGATCGATGCCCTTGAGAACTAATTCTTGATGACTGGGATAGGAAAATTGGACGTTATCAAAATGAATACCTGTCTCTAATCTTTGATAGGGAATAGAGCCATTAGTCATAAATGGTTTATTCTCTCGAATGAGAAAATCCGCTACCACCTCCACTGCGGAAACATCAACCAATAGACTACTCCTAACACCGTTAATTTGACTAACCATCGGCAAGGCCCGGAAAAGCACATAGAGATAGGTCAATAAAATTGTCGCTAAAGCTTGCAGTTGTTCATTAAAAAGATAACGACCAGCAATGATAATTAAAGCAATAATAATTACCCCACCGATCTCATTGAGCGGTCCGATTACAGCATTATTAGTCTGGGCATCTAAACCCGCTTTCTCCCTAGCTTCGATATCTTCCACAATAGATTTTAATTCGTATCTTTCATTTCCTACTGCTTTAATTAGGCGAATTCCCGTTAACAGTTCCAACAGTTTATTACTTTGCTGTTTAGCCGTTACGGTGATAATCTCTCCAAACTTTTTTGATCTCTTGACAAAGTATTGATTAAGCAGAGCTAAAAAGCCACCCAAAACACTAGAAATAATAGTTAATTGCCAAGAAATTGATAATAAAATAGCCAAGTACATGAAAGCTGTGGCGACAATCTTAACCAAGCCAATGTAATTTCTAATTGATCCCACGGCTCGATTAATCTCCGACATGAAACGATTAAAAATATCTCCTATTTTACTTTTTACATAATAATCTATATCCACTTCTAGCAGCAGAATAACTGAATCAATTCGCATATCTCTTGCCATAATCAAAGACAAGTAAGTACCTAGCAAATTACTGACAAAATTGGTAATGTGCTTGAGAATTAAAATCAATAATATCGACGCAAACATCCAGAAAAAACGAGTATCGACCGAGAAAACCTCGAAAACGGAGAGCAGCTTTTTGATAATGTGGGGGGCATTTTTTAAGATATCATTTTCGGGATTAATAAAATAAATTAGTAAGGGGATAACTAAAATAGCTCCTACCCCATTAAATATGGTACTGACAAACCCGATAATAATGCTGGAAACCACTAATATCCAGTGTTTCAGCGTATATTTAAGCAGAATTTGATTAGGATTCATCGCAAGTAATAAAGTAAACAGTGAACGGTCAATTATCCTACTCGCTAGACTCTAATATTTTGCTTCCAGAGAAGTAATTAGGCGAGAGAGAGTTGTCGCCATGGCGGTGGTACTATAGGAGGCGATACAGCGCTCTCTCGCTTTTATTCCTCGTGCATTAGCCGAGTCGAGATGATTAAAAACTTCGCTAATCATAGCAGCTAGTTGTTCTGGCGATCGAGGTTCGACTAAATAGCCAATATCAGCTAAAATTTCGGGAATATCTGCCACTTTAGTGGAAATAATCTGTTTAGCCATCGCCATACCATCGGTGAGTTTAATCGGAAATTGGGCGTTAGCCGTAGCTTCATCCCTCTGGGGAACGATAATAGCATGGGCAGCGGCAATAACTTCCGGCATTTGATCGATCGGTTGAGCAGGTAAATGAATTAACCAAGGTTGACCTTTTTCTAGCAAACTATCCAGATAACCATCCCCGATTTGGCGACCTCCCACCACCACCAATTTAAAATCAGGATCACCAATTTGATCTAAAGCGATTAAGACATCTTCTAAACCTTTGTGGGGTCTAGCTGTACCCTGGAACATTAAGACTTTATAGGCAGATAAACCGTATTTTTGACGACAAGCGACGGGATCGTAAAGATTGGGATCGAAAAGTTACGTATCCTTGCCATTCGGTAAATAAATCCCCCCATAACGCTTTTGCAAAAATTGATTATTAACCGTCACCGCATCGGCACGGTTAATTAAATTTTCCAGCCAGCACAGATAAAGAGGGTGATTCGGAATTCCCTAAGCGCAGCATTTTTTTGAGTATATCCCTAGCTAATTGTCGGGGATAAGGACGATAGGACCATCGATCACCACCAAACCAACTCATTTCCCAATCGTCAATATCGAGAATTAGGGGACGTGGGAAAAAAAACGTTTCAGTAAACCGATGCCGAAACTGGTGGGACGGGGTTTAACCGCGTAGATAATCTCTCTGGAGAGGCGATCAAGTAAAGTTTTGATCTGGCCAAAAAACTGGGGATAATTATTGCCTTTGACCGATACCACCGCTATATTCCCCGGTGGGGTTGGATAGATTTCCCAGCCAAAAATCGGACCATAAACCGTCACCTGACAGTTTAGCTGTTGCAAGACTTGAGCAATCAAATAGACTCTTGTGCCACCACCACCGGATAAATCTGGTGCTAAAACAGAGATTTTTTTGTTCATGATCGCCGCTCAATCCAGATTATCTAGCACGATAGAAGAATGTTAATCAATGTTAACGATTTTGTCAATCTTAAACGGACTTAACATTAATATCCCCAGAGATAGACTAGACAAAGAAAACTAACATATACATAGCCGAGACGACTAACTGAGTAAACATCACCGGTAAACCGTAGCGCAGGAAGGTATGAAAAGTAATTTTGCCCCCGTGTTGTTCGGCGATGCCGGCGGCGACAATATTAGAAGAAGCTCCCACTAAAGTACCATTACCCCCTAGGGTGGCTCCATACATCATCGCATAGAAAAGCGGTAAAACTTCTGGGGGAAAAGAACCGGCATAATCGGGGGAAAGAACCTCCGCTCCGACTAAATTAACATTAACAAGGTACTGTTTCAGTAGTGGAACCATGGCCACCACTAGGGGAATATTCGGAACGACACTGGAAACAAGTCCGACAAAAAACAGCAAGACTAGAGAACCTAAAAAGATATTTTTGCCTAAAATTATCGCCAGAAGTCCCGATACACTATTAACTACGCCAGTTTTTTCTAAACCGCCAATTAGCACAAAAATCGACATAAAAAATAATAGGGTACTCCAGTCCACATCCCGGAGAATATTATGCACCGTATCTATCTTCGATTGCTGGGCTAAAAGTAGGGCTAAAGCTGCCCCCATCAGAGCAACGGCAGCAGGAGCAAGGGGTACAGGAAAAGATTCGCCGACGACGAATAAAAATAAGACCAAAAAGACGATAATTCCCCCCAAAGCTAAGACGCGAGGATGATTAATTTTCGGATGGGGTAAGTCTTCTAAATGCTCGAATTTTGTCCGCCAGATCGTGGGGAATAACCAAGGTAACATAACCAGAATGGTAATCACTGCCAAGGCACCACCTAAACTTAAACGCTGTAGGTATTCCATGAAGGTGATATTAATAGAATCACCAACAATATAAGTAGCGGGATCACCAACAATAGTTAATAATCCAGAACTGTTGGCTACGAAAACCATCAGGATTAAGAGAGGCACAAAATCTACCCCTATATCTTGAGCTAAGGGCGGAATTAAAGGTGCTAATAACATCACCGTGGTGGCGTTGGGTAATACCGCACAGATCGGGGTAGTAATGGCAACAATTCCTATTAATAATAATTTGCCCTGTCCCTTGGCTAAAAGCACCATTTGTGCTGCTAAATAATCAAAAATTTTCGTTGGTTCAAAGGCTCTTACTAACACCATCACCCCAAAAAATAGGGTAAGAGTGGCATAACTACGACTGATATAACCCACCGCTTCCTGGAGAGTCATGATATGGGTAAAAACTAAAATTAAAGCTCCCAGTAAAGCCGCTACGGTAATATGAAGCCACTCGAACATAATAACCACAATGACTGCAATAAAAGTCATCGCAGCAATCCACATTGGTAAAGATTCCAGCATTTTTGATCCTGTTTTTACTCTTGGTTTCTCGATACAACTAAAAGTTTGCTCGAAAAATGTACAGCAAACTCATAGAAAATATGGTTATCTACGGAAAATCTTAAAATTGTTGTGATCGGTAAGCTGACATGAGAATCCCCATAAACAATGTCTCCTTTGAGTTATGACTATCAAGTAGTACCAGCGACATAACTGAACCGATCAAGACATTACTAGGAATGTAGTGATGCTTCAGTCTTCCCCCCCACGCCGACGAAGTTAGCTGACGGGCTAGGATAGAGAGATATCCTTTTCTAGGCTAAAAAATCTAGAAATACGCCCCCAAATGTGGTTCCTCCGCTCCGAATTTGTCTAGCTAATATCTAGCATAGAAACTTGGATTAGGCTGACTTACTCTGTTTAGTGATCCACCATAGCATACTAACCCAAAAAAAACGATATAGCCCTATACCAGACCTATCCTGTCGGTTATCCCCCGGGTTGCTAGGATAGAACAATGATAAGCTAATAGCTAACGACTGACCGCCATAGCAGCCACATCAGAAATTTCTATGAATAGAAGACCTCGTTATACTCCTCCTCGATCGCGTGATCGTGATTATGACCGCTCCTATGGCGATGACTCCCGCGCTTCGTCCCCCGGAGGCCTATTGGCAAAATTGAACTATGCCATGATCGCCCTGATTGGTGGTATTTTTGTACTAGGAGTGGGTCTCGGTCTGGTATTCAGTTCTACCGCTAATTTTAGCCCCGAAAACGTCGCTTCCCGAGAAGTAATCGATCGCAGCGCCCCCAATGCGGAATTATGCGTGCAATTTGGGGCCAGCGCCATTGTCACCGATTTGCGGGTTTATGTCACCCTTAACCCCTTTAATGTTTTTGTTACCCAACCAGTCATGCAACCCGGTTGCGTTTTGCGACGCAATAACTGGTCAATTTTAGAACAACAAAAATTAGTCGATGGACAGCAGGTACAAAGTTGTAAAAACCGGATGAATACCTTTGGTTATACCGGTCCCTTGGAAGGCAAACCGAAAATCGATTGTATCTTCCAAAATGAAGCCGGTGGGAATCTTTTTGTTAATCCTGCTGGCGCTGTTGGTCCCAGACCAGATACAGATAAATTCTAAACTGGAAAAGATCGTTCTCCTGACTGATGACTTGAAAGAGGGTGTGGGGTGTGGGGTGTAGGGAAGGAAACCTCTTTCATCTGTGGGGGTGAAAATTTTTTCATCGGGACTGACTCCTAATTAACTAAGACAATTTTTGATTTTTACAAGAGGTCTAATGAGTTAGCCATTGGGCCGTAGTCACTACAAAAATTCCGCCAGCTTTTTTTAAAAAAGGCTGAATTTTATCGATCAGACGATTAAGTTGTTCGTCACTATTACAAACCGTCATAATGTAGTTACCACTGTAATCACAATCCAAGTCATCACGGGATAAACCTCGATCGCCTTTTCCCGAAGCATTGCCAAGGACGGTATAACCGGAAACTCCGACAAGATCAAGAATGCTTAAGGTTTCTTCCAGAAGAGCATGACTAACAATTATGTCCACTTTTTTGACAGTTTGTAGGGAAGGATGAGGGGATTCAAGCATGGTAGTTAAGTAAAAAAGGTATAAGTGCAAGAGAAAAATTTTGACAGGAATTATTTAAAAACCGCCTGGCTTTTTAGACTCCACGGCCAATGATTTTGATCATCTCTAGGTACAGAGGAATACCGATGACGATATTGAAGGGAAAAGTTAAAGCCAAGGCCATAGAAACGTATAAACTAGGATTAGCTTCAGGAACAGTCATTCTCATGGCCGCAGGAACAGCAATATAAGAGGCACTGGCACACAAAACAGCGAATAATAAAGCATTGCCCTGTTCAAATCCGAGAACCTTAGCGATGAGAATCCCCACCATAGCATTGATGACGGGAATGAATACCGCAAAACCGATGAGAAAAGAACCAGTTTTGCCTAATTCCCGGATTCTTTTCGCCGCCACTAATCCCATATCAAGGAGAAAGAAAGTTAACGCACCATAAAAAATCCCTTGAGTGAAAGGTTGTAGTTTTTCCCAGCCTTTTTCCCCCGTCAGCATACCAACCACAACACTACCGACTAAGAGAAATACCGAACCATTTAAAAAGGCTTCATGTAGAACCTTTGACCAAGAAAACGCTTCTTCTTCGCCATTTTTCTCTTTAAAGACTCGCACCAGGATTAAACCCACTACAATCGCCGGCGATTCCATTAAAGCTAAGGCCGCTACCATGTGACCGCCATAGGAAATATGAAGTTTTTCTAAAAAAGAACTGGCAGTGATGAAAGTAACGGCACTAATGGAACCATAGGCTGCTGCGATCGCTGCTGCATTGGCACTATCGAGTTTAATTTTCAGGATAAAGAAAGTGTAAATGGGAACGATACAAGCCATAACCACGGAGGCAATCAAGGTTAAAGCGATTTGGTTATTGATGCCACTTTTCGCTAGTTCATAACCTCCCTTGAAACCAATCGCCATCAACAGATAGAGAGAAAAGAGTTTAGGCAGTGGTTGGGGAATCTCTAGGTCGGATTTAAAAAATACTGCCAGCATTCCTAAGAAAAAGAACAAAACCGGCGGATTGAGAATATTGAACAGGATTAAGCTGCCATCCATAGGTTTGCGTACATTGAGTTATTTCAATCTATACTATTCGATTTTGAGAATACTGGGACAATGATAATTACTCGCAGCCAGAAATACGTTAGTCTCTATCATACTTTGTGCTTTTTGTCAAAAAAACTTTTTTTTTGCAATAAAACTACACAAAAAAAAGATCATCGTTGTGGGTGAAATTGACTGATTTACCCGTCTTAATTAGGATCACCTTCTAGGTGTGGCAAGGGTTTCAGCCATTGCTGCCCAAAAAAGCACAAAATAACCCATTATGAAATTCAGTAAAATCGCTGTAACCATGATAACATCGTTGTTAAATAAAAATCTTTCTCAATTAATTCTTAAGAATTTATAAATATTGCGAAATGTTAATTTAAATATTATCAAGTTTTTGCAGTCAATAAATAACTTTTGCTTATATTTGTCAGAAAATAGAACTCCTGCAAAAATCCCACATCTACTATTGGGTTAGGAGTCAGTATTTAGGAGACTCCGAGACTATTTTTATTTATTCTCCCTTCTCCCCACACCCCACCACCCCACACCCCACTCCCCACTCCCCACTCCCCCACACCCCACACTCTACACCCCACACCCCACACTCTACACCCCACTCCCGTTCCCCGATCAATGCCAAAAATCCAGCTTAAAACCCCAAAATCAGAGCATCTTGCCGCCATGGTAGCACTTGATCGCAGCAGTCTCGGCGGTATTTGGACCCTATCTGGTTATGAACGGGAATTAAACAGCCCCAACAGTGAATTATTAATTCTTACCCTAGACGGGGAGGACGAAACCCTAATCGGATTGGCTTGTTCTTGGGCAATTCTCGAAGAAGCGCATATTACCCTCCTGGCAATTTATCCCGACTATCAAAGACAAGGATTAGGAAAACTGCTTCTCTACAAACTGCTTGAAAAGGCTGTACAAAGACAACTGGAAAGGGCTACGCTAGAGGTGAGGGTATCGAACCAGTCAGCGATCGCACTCTACGAGCATTTTGGCTTCCGCGTCGCTGGAGAGCGGAAAAATTATTATTCGCAAACTGGCGAATCGGCCCTAATTTTCTGGCGCAACGATCTACAAACGGCCGCTTTTCAGGAACAATTAAACAAGTGGCGACAAGAAATCCTCTCCAGACTGGGGCAGGGAGAGTGGCAATTAGAGGAAGAAACCAGAGCCAAAATAGATACCATGGGGATGCAATGATTACCTACAAGCTTAAATCAGGTCGAGGTTAGGGAAAAATGAGGATTTTAGTCTTGGCGTGGGAATTTCCACCGCGATTAGTGGGCGGTATCGCCCGTCATGTTGCCGAACTCTATCCCGAAATCGTCAAACTCGGTCATGAAGTCCATTTAATCACGATCGAATTCGGTCAGGCCCCCAGTTATGAACTGGTGGAAGGTATTCACATCCACCGCGTCCCCGTACCCCCCGGCAATGACTTTTTCCATTGGGTGGTCAACATGAATAACAGCATGGGGCAACAAGGCGGCAAACTAATCGCCGAATACGGAAAATTTGACCTTGTTCATGCCCACGATTGGTTAGTAGGGGATGCAGCCATCGCCTTGAAACATCTCTTTAAAATACCCCTGATTGCCACGATTCACGCCACGGAATACGGACGTTATAACGGACTGCACACCGACACCCAACGCTATATCGCCGGCAAAGAGGGAACCCTCGTCTATAATGCTTGGCGCGTCATCGTCTGTACCGGCTATATGCGTCATGAAGTCCATCGGGCCTTGGGCGCACCCTGGGATAAAATCGATGTGGTTTATAACGGTATTCGGGCCGAGAAAAAGCAAAGAGACCCTAACTTTGATTACCGAGCTTTTCGTCATCAATATGCCGAAGATTACGAAAAAATCGTCTATTACGTCGGGCGCATGACCTTTGAAAAGGGGGTTTCGGTGTTACTCAACGCTGCCCCAAAAGTCCTCGCTCAGACTGGGGCTAAAACTAAATTTGTTATTATCGGTGGCGGCAATACCGACAAACTTAAACAACAGGCCTGGCATCTCGGTATCTGGCATCATTGTTATTTTACGGGCTTTATGTCCGATGAAAACCTCGATCGCTTCCAAACCGTGGCCGATTGTGCCGTTTTTCCCAGTCTTTACGAACCTTTTGGCATTGTCGCCCTGGAAAGTTTCGCCGCTAGGGTTCCCGTGGTAGTTTCCGATACCTGCGGTTTTCCCGAAGTTGTCCGTCATGGTCAAACGGGAATTGTCACCCGGGTCAATAATCCCGATTCCCTCGCTTGGGGCATTTTGGAGGTTTTAAATCATCCTGAATACGCCCACGAATTAGCTAATAACGCCTACGAAGACCTAGAAAAACGCTTTCATTGGGCGAATTTAGCCCGTCAAACCGAGACAGTATATGGTTTGGTTGTCCAAGAACGACAACTGGTGGAATGGCGTTAATCAGGGAGCGGTTTTTTAGCCGTCAGCCGTCAGTATTAGGGGTCAGTTTATGTCTTAAAATAACAAAGGCACAACTTAACTTCTCCAAATATGACTATGAAAGCAGCTGAAATTATGACCACGGAGGTGGCCAAGATTAAAGGTTCTGAAACCGTTGCCAAAGCGGTGCAATTGATGAGAGAAAAGAACATTAGAACTCTCATTGTTGATCGCCGTCACGATGAAGATGCTTACGGAATTATCACCGAAACCGATATTGTCTATAAAGTCGTCGCTTTCGGTCAAGATCCGCAAAAAGTGCGCGTCTATGAAGTGATGAGCAAACCCTGCATCGTGATTAATCCCGACCTCGGGGTTGAATATGTGGCCCGCTTATTTGCTAATACCGGTATTCGTTTCGCACCGGTAATTAAAGGCGGTTTGCTCGGTGTTATATCCGTTAGCGACATTCTCCATAAAGGTAACGCCGTCGAAAAGCCCCGCAGTCTTGATTTAGAAGCGGAGATTATCAAAGCGAGAGATATTGCCCGGGCAGTCTGTGCTGAAAAAGGGGCAAATTCTCCCGATTGTGCCGCAGCTTGGGATATTGTTGAGGAATTACAGGCAGAATTGGCACACCAACGCGCTAAAAAACCGGAAAAAACCTATTTTGAGGAATACTGTCAAGAAAATCCCGATGCTTTTGAAGCTCGTATTTATGACACCTAATCTCCATGGGTTTGAGGTATCGGAGAATACCTCAAACTTTTTAATCCGGCAAAAGTAGTGTATAAAAGTTTTATTTGCTAACATATCGAGGAAAAACTATGGCTGATCTATTTGTCATCGCCTATGAGGACGAATTTAAAGCAGAAGAAGTTCGTTTAACTTTGGCTAAACTGCAACAGGAACATCTGATCGAGTTAGAAGATGCTGCCGTAGTGGTTAAAAACAAAGATGGCCAGATTAAACTCAAGCAAGCGGTCAATTTAACGGCAGCAGGAGCCGCTAGTGGCAGTTTCTGGGGGTTATTAATCGGAATGCTCTTTTTATCCCCCTTATTAGGGGCCGTCCTCGGTGCTGCCGGTGGTGCTTTGGGAGGTGCTTTAAGTGATATCGGTGTGGATGACAATTTTATGCGCGAATTGGGAGAAACCCTGCAGCCCAGTACCTCTGCTCTCTTTGTTCTCGTCCAAAAAGTTACCCCCGATAAAGTCCTCGATGAAGTGGCCCCCTACGGAGGTAAAGTGTTACGCACTTCTTTGACCAAAACCGACGAAGCGGAATTACAGAAAGTTCTCGACCAAAGAGGTGTTAAACCCGAAACCGTTTAGGATATGGGTCCATAAAAGCTAGAAAAAGGGAATATATTTCCCTTTTTGCTTTTTGAACAAGAATGGGTTTAGCATGACAACCACAGCAGCTATAAAATAAGAAACAATCAATAATTATTAATGAACTTTAAGCTTCGATCGAGAATAAAAGTGCTTCAGTGTCGTAGTATTTATTCGTTAATCCCATTGATTGCATTCCTAATCTTTCCGTGACACGAATTGAGCGATAATTATCGGGATTAACCACTGCGTAGATAATCGGCAATTGTAAGGTGATTAAGCCGTATTCTAGAATAACTTTAGCCGCTTCGGTTATATATCCTTGTCCCCAATAATCGCGCCGTAAATGCCAACCAATTTCGCTATCTGGGGTAGGATAACCGTAGTTATCGGGTAAATTCTGTAAAATTATCGAACCGATAATCTGATTATTTTTTTGATCGATCATTGCCCACTAATCGCTGCCATTACCCTGATTACGAATAGTTGCTAATCTTTCGGAAAAATGGGCATTTAAACTCTCAATATCCGTGGCTAACTGACGAATTCTCGGTAAAAAATCAGTGACTTCGGAATTTTGATAGATTCTGAAAAAAAGACTCTTTGTCTGCGGGTAGTTGCCAAGGACGGAGAATTAGGCGATCGCTTTTCATTGTTTTAGTGAGCAAATTATAGCAATTCTCTTGCTGAGATTAGGGATTATTGTTGATAAAAAAACTTCTAAATCCCACGGCTAGTAGGGAACCACTTAAGACAGTTATCAATGTCCAAATTTGATTCTTTTGGGTTCCTTCGACTTTCTCTAAGCGTTTATTCATGTCATCAAATTTACTATCAAGAGTTTTAATATCACCTTTAACTTCCGTCAGTTCAATCTTTAAATCAGTAGTATCTTTTTGAAGATTTTTGACATCAGCTTTTATTTCCGCTTGTCCATTCTCGATCACCTTCAATCGATTGTCCACCTCAATCAGTCGAGTTTCCGTGGTAGTGAGTCGAGTTTCCACGGTAGTGAGTCGATTGTCCACGGTAGTGAGTCGATTGTCCACCTCAATGAGTCGAGTTTCTATGGTAGTGAGTCGAGTTTCCATGGTAGTGAGTCGATTGTCCACGGTAGTGAGTCGATTGTCCACGGTAGTGAGTCGATTGTCCACGGTAGTGAGTCGATTGTCCATGGTAGTGAGTCGATTATCGATTTCGTTGAATCGATGTTCGATTATCTTCTGTCCATTGAGGATTAAATCTTCTAGTCTTTTTAAATCATTATCGGTAGTAGTGGTGGTGGTCATTGATTAAACTCCTATAATTTCAATTTGCTCTTATCTTTATCATTATACCAAATCCGTTTTTAATCCTGTGATTAACTCCCAAGTTATGGATTGTTTCTCCCCACTTCCCCACTTCCCCTATACCTTTTAAACAGGATTTAGTATTATTTATAGCTTTGGTGCTTGAGCAAATATGTTCAGCGAGGATCACTCCCGTTAGAGTGAGATAAGATTAACTCTTATTCCTCACCCTAACTACTAGGAAAAACCGGCAATTAAATTACGCACCTTGCCGTAATTTATCCAAAACCGATCGATCTTCTAGAGTAGAAGTATCACCAGAAATCTCTTGACCTGATGCTAAAGTTCGCAAGAGACGACGCATAATTTTACCCGATCGCGTTTTTGGCAGTACATCGGTAAAACGGATTTCTCCCGGTCGGGCAATAATGCCAATTTCCTTGACAACGTGATCCTTTAATGCTTGCGCTAACTCCGGACTCGCTTCATAATGCCCCTCCAGAGTGACAAAAGCATAGACTTCTTCCCCTTTAATTTCATCCGGTCGTCCCACCACAGCCGCCTCTGCTACTGCGGGATGAGATACTAAAGCTGATTCGATCTCCATTGTCCCTAAACGGTGGCCAGAAACGCTCATCACGTCATCAACGCGCCCCATTACCCAGAAATAACCGTCCTCGTCCTGACGACTACCATCTCCAGCAAAATAGAGATATTGGCCATCTTTGGGGGCGATCTGTTCCCAGTAGGTATTGCGGAAGCGATCGGGATTTTTATAGACTGTTCGTAGCATACCGGGCCAGGGATATTTGACCACCAGATAACCCCCCTCATTCGCGTGGGTGGGATTGCCCTCTAAGTCCACCACTGCGGCGATAATACCGGGAAAAGGTAGGGTTGCTGACCCCGGTTTGGTGGCAATTGCCCCGGGTAAGGGAGTAATCATAATCCCCCCGGTTTCCGTTTGCCACCAAGTATCGACAATCGGACATTTTTCTTTACCGATAACCCGGTGATACCACATCCACGCTTCTGGGTTAATCGGTTCTCCCACAGTTCCCAGTAAGCGCAAAGAGGATAAATCCCGGCTATTGGGGATATCTTCACCCATTTTGATAAAAGCGCGGATAGCAGTGGGGGCAGTATAAAAGATATTAACGCGATATTTCTCGATTACATCCCAAAAACAGCCTAAATTAGAGGGACGGGGAACCCCTTCATACATTACCGTGGTGGCACCATTGGAAAGCGGTCCGTAAACGATATAACTATGGCCGGTAATCCAACCCACATCGGCAGTACACCAGTAAACATCGGTGTCTTTCAGGTCAAAAATCCATTTGCTGGTGACATGGGTGTAGAGATTATAACCGCCGGTGGTGTGGACGACTCCTTTCGGTTTGCCGGTGGAACCACTGGTGTAGAGGATAAATAACATATCTTCGCTATCCATCGGTTCGGCCGGACAATTAGCAGATACCTGTTTTTGTAGATCATGCCACCAGTAATCGCGATCGGCAACCATATTGATGGGTTCCTTGCTGCGCTGGACAACGAGAACTTTTTCCACACTGGGGGCGCTATTATCGGCTAGGGCCAGATCCACCTGTTCCTTGAGAGCAACGACTTTATCCTTGCGGAAACCACCATCGGCAGTGATTACCACCTTAGCGGCCGCATCATTAAGACGATCGCGCAAAGCATCGGCACTAAATCCCCCAAAAACGACACTGTGGGGCGCACCAATTCTGGCACAGGCTAACATGGCGATGGCCGCTTCGGGAATCATCGGCAGATAAATTCCGACCACATCGCCTTTTTTTACGCCTAATTCCTTTAAAGCGTTGGCAAATTGACATACTTCTCGGTGTAGCTGTTCGTAGGTAATGGTGCGGCTGTCTCCCGGTTCTCCTTCCCAGATGATGGCGGCTTTATTACGTCTCCAGGTGGTGAGATGTCTGTCAATACAGTTGTAACAAATATTAATCTTGCCGTTGACGAACCATTTAGCAAAGGGGGGCTGCCAGTCAAGAACCTCTGACCATTTTTCAAACCAATGTAGTTCTTTTTCGGCTAATTGGGCCCAAAAAGCTGGGGGATCGGCCTTGGCTTTGGCGTAGAGTTGCTGGTATTCTTCAAGGCTTTTAATGGTGGCATTCTGAGCAAATTCGGCACTGGGAGGAAACAGCCGATTTTCCTGTAGGATCGATTCGATCGCTATTTCTGTCATACTGGCAAACGAAATAAATTATCTTGCGATCCAGATTACCTTTTTCGGTTCCCCCCGTAACCTTGGCAAGCAATTCTTTAAGGCTATTTTAGGATTAGCCGAGATGCGACTAGCGATCGCAATTTAGCCCCAAGTGTTACAGAGTTTAAAGTTATGTCACCGATCGAGCGATGAACAGATCGCTGTAAGGTAAACTAACCGATAAACCCGAAATTTAACATGGAGAACACTCGGTAAGGAGTCATAATTCAATGTCTCATAGCGTTAAAATTTACGATACCTGTATCGGTTGCACCCAATGCGTTCGGGCTTGTCCCCTCGACGTGCTGGAAATGGTCCCCTGGGATGGCTGTAAAGCTGCCCAGATTGCCTCCTCTCCCCGCACGGAAGACTGTATTGGTTGTAAGCGTTGCGAAACCGCTTGTCCGACGGATTTCTTAAGCATTCGGGTTTATCTCGGAGCAGAAACCACCCGCAGCATGGGTCTAGCCTACTAGGCCCGGCAATCATTCTGTGTTTAACATTTAGCGAAAACTAATCTTGTTAAGAGGACTAACCAGTCCTCTTTTTTCGTTATACTCCCGTCGCTAGTGAAGATTTTAGTTAGGGCTGGCTGAATTACTGAACTTCCCCCATACATATATACTACAATAGCCGAAAACCCTTATCCATCAATGGATACGCCCCTTAACTTTTCTTGATGTACCCATGTAATTTGTAACATTTCTTAATGGACAAGAATTCTCTCTATTTGCTAGAATGATAGCCATGTATATAGAAAAAGTTCCTAATACCATTTCTCTAAATGAAAACTACACATCGAATTTAAGTCACCCTTTTTAAGGGGGATTTAGGGGGATTAAACTTCTGTAGTCAGACTTTGGAGAATTGGTATAACCGTAATTCCCCCCCCGCCGTTCTTCTTCGGGAGTCCTACCGAGAAGGAGATCAAGTCAAAAAAAGAACCCTGGCCAATCTCTCAAAATTACCCGATGATATTATCGACAATCTGAAACTGGCTCTTAAAGGGGCAACACTGTCCATGAATGAAGGCATTCCCAATCATTTTGAAGTGATTAGAAGTCTTCCTCATGGTCATGTAATGGCTATTTTAGAGACGATTAAAAAATTAGGTTTAGATAAAATAATCAGTAAAAAATCCTCACGAATCAGAAACTTAGTAGTGGCGATGATTGTGGCAAGAATCATCAATCCTAAATCAAAACTAGCCACAGCGAGAGGGTTTAATAGCGAGACTGGCAGTCAGAGTTTAGGACAATTGTTAGACTTAGAGAAAGCCGGCTCTTTGGTTTGTGTTATGCAATGGACGGGGGATATAAGGGATGTAACCCTTATGTAGAAAAGCATTTGGCGATTTTTGTCAATTGTTTTTGATCTAGAGCGAACTAATCAATTAAATCTCTTACCAGATAATGATTTAGTCGATTTATGCCCCCATATCGAATCATACCAAGTAACGAAGAACCTAAATTATTAACTAAAAATTTTGTATCTCCTTCAGTCACCCCTATTTAAACCATAAAATTAGAGTTATCTTTATGTTTGCCACTGATAAATACTTAGAATTATTAAAGCAATACCCTCCTTGTCCTATTCACAATGAGGAAGACTTAGAAATGATGCAGGAGGTTATTAATCGCCTTTTAGACAAACCCCAATTAACGACAGAAGAAAGGGAATATCTAAATGTTTTAGGGTCTTTAATTTATGAGTATGAGGAAAATCAAGAGCCAATACCTGATATTTATGGACTTGAATTGTTGAAATTTATATTAGAGGAAAGAAACCTACAAAAGCAAGATTTGCTATCTATTTTTGAAAGTAAGTCAACCCTGGATGACATTCTTGATGGCCAACAAGATCTAACTCCTATCTATATTCAAAAATTAGCCAATTTTTTAAATATATCTCCTGATTTATTTTTTCCTAGTTAGTCACAAAAAATGCGTTAGACAGTTAAGCTTATTTCCTGTCTTAACGCATAGGTTAACAGACTAAATTAAAGCCTGATAACGCCCCAAAGCCAGTAGAGGAAAATACTGCTGATAGAAATGATATTTCAGGTAAAAATGACAGGGAAAACCTGTACCGGTGAAGTAATCTTCATCCCATGTACCATTTTCTTTTTGGGTAACAAGAAGATAATTAACGCCCTTTTCAATCACTTCTCGCTGATAATTGCCGGTGACTTTCCCGACGGCTAATAAACCGATTAATGCCCAAGCAGTTTGGGAAGCGGTACTATTTCCCTGTCCTTTAAATTTAGGGTTATTGTAACTAAAACAGGTTTCACCCCAACCACCATCAACATTTTGACAACTGCTTAACCAATTGGCTCCTTTTTGCAATTGCTGGCGATATTTATTCGGTTCCAGAAAAGCCAAAGCAGATAACGCCCCACTGGTTCCATAAATATAATTTACACCCCAACGACCAAACCAACTACCATCAGCTTCCTGTTCTTTTTCCAGATAATCCAAAGCTTTTTTAACTCGATTTTCCTCCATTTTAACATCACAAGTGCCTAACATTTCTAGAACTCTGGCAGTAACATCAGCCGTATTAGGATCGATCATTGCTTTTAGATCGGCATAGGGCAAAGAATTAAGCCAGTTTTGATCGTTATCGATGTCAAAAGCTCCCCAACCACCAGCTTTACACTGCATAGTAGCCATCCAATTAACTGCCCGTTTCATCACGCTTTTTTTAATATTTTCATCGGGCATTTTAATTAACTCTAAAGCCATCACCACCACTGCCGAATCGTCTAAATCGGGATACCAGCGATTATCAAATTCAAAAGCCCAACCCCCGGGGGTTCCGATTTTATTTTTAATCGCCCAATCGCCATAATCAAGAATTTGTTGATCGATTAACCATTGTCCCGCTTTAATTATAGATGGATGAGCGGGATTTAGACCGGATTCAATTAGCGATCGAATTACCCAAGCCGTATCCCAAACTGGCGACACACAGGGCTGTACACAATAGGTATTATCTGTCTGAATGGCAAAATTATCCACGGCTTTTAAACCGCGGGCAACAATCGGATCGTAAACATCATAACCTAGGGCTTTTAAAGCTAATAGGGAATTTAACATCGCCGGGATAATTCCCCCCCAATCGCCTGTGTCTTCCTGTCGTTCAATTACCCATTTTTCCGCCGCTTTCAGACTTTCTTGACGGAAGGGAACTAAATCAGTTTTTTCTGCCCATTTAAACAGTCCATCTAACCAGAGGAAAACATCCGCCCAATCGTTATTTTTTGGTAACTCATACTTGACATTATTCACCCCTTCTGTATAGAGTTCATCGAGATTAAAACCCATTTTATACACGGGTTTTTTGTCGAAAACAATTAATAAAGGAACCGTACTTCCCCGCGCCCAACTGGACATTTCATAGATAGTAAAAGGGAAATTTTCCGGCAGTAGCATGATCCAAGCGGGGATAGAGGGAACCCCCTGCCAATCGTAACAACCAATTAAAGCGAGGTGCATTTTGGTGAAAATGCGGGTTTTGCTGATGCCACCTTTAGCTAAGATAAATTCTCTAGCTTTTTCTAAAGCAGGATCATTAACAGGAATTCCCAATAGTCGCAGCCCCATGTAGGCTTCCACAGTGGTGCTAAGATCGCCACCATCACCATAAAATAACTCCCAAGCGCCGTTAGGACACTGTTGCTGACGCAGATAGGTGGCTGCTTTGTCTAGGGGGCGTTTTTTGTCAGTTTTCCAGATTTTGTGCAGTAAAATTGCTTCTGAGGTGATGGTGACATTAGATTCTAATTCTGCCCACCAGTAACCGTCAGGGTATTGGGTAGAAAGTAAATAATTTTGAGAAAGTTCGATCGCTTTCGCTGTTTTAGCGGCTATTTCGGTGATTTTGTCCTGAATCTGCATTTTTTTCCGTTCGACAACCTCTAGGGACCACGAGTGCAAATAATTCATAATTCCCTGAAGACAAAAAGGGTACGAAACTCGCACCCCACCAGATTTATCTTCATTGAACTTACTTTTTCTTTTTGCCTTTAGCGGGCGGATTATCCTTCGCTGCCGGTTCCGGGGCTTTTTCCTCCACTTGCGGGGCGGCTGCTACCGGTTCCGGGGCTTTTTGTCCCATTTGGGCGGCTACTTCGGCGGCGAAATCCGTTTCTTCTTTCTCGATCCCTTCACCTAGTACAAAGCGTTGGAAACGACGCACCTGAATATTTTCTCCCAAAGCGGCGATCGCTTGTTTGAGCAATTCGTCAATACTGATGTTCTGATCGCGGATAAAGGGTTGATCGAGCAGAGAAAGTTCTTTCAAACGTTTTTCAATACGGCCGGCCACGATTTTTTCTTTGATATTATCGGGTTTATTGGCTAAATCGTCCCGTCCCATCTCAATTTCTTTTTCTTTGGCGGCGATTTCGGCGGGAATATCGGCCACTTTTACATATTCGACGTTAGGACAAGCGGCAATCTGCATCGCCACGTCATTAACCAATTTTTTGAACTCCTCGCGACGGGCAACAAAATCGGTTTCACAGTTCACTTCCACTAAAACACCGATGCGGCTGCCGGTGTGGATGTAACTGCCGATCATCCCTTCTGCCGCTACCCGACTAGCTTTTTTCTCGGCGGAAGTAATCCCTTTTTGTCGCAACCATTCGATCGCTTTGGTTATATCCCCCGCGTTTTCCGTCAGCGCCCTCTTGCAATCCATCATGCCGGCGCCGGTCTTTTCCCTAAGTTCTTTAACCTGTTGTGCTGTAATTTCCGCCATAAAATTCCTAACCTACTGCTTATAATTGATCATGCCACGAGAGGGGCAGGTTTGACCGCTCGATAGGCTCGGAAAGTTTCCCCCCGAACCTAGCTGCGATCAATAGCTAATTTTCCCTAGTTATCGTCGTCTCCACTGGCAAATTCGGCGGCGTATTGGGAATAATCACCTTCTTCCTCGTACTCGGTTTCATTATCGTAGTCTTCCTCGTATTCTTCCACCGCTGCTTGACCACCGCGACGACCTTCGATGATCGCATCGCTAATTTTGCCTAAAATCAGTTTGACTGAGCGAATTGCGTCATCGTTGGCGGGAATCGGCACATCTACCAAGTCAGGATCGCAGTTAGTATCCAAGAGGGAGATGATGGGAATGCCCAATTTTTGGCATTCTTGGATAGCGTTGTATTCCCGACGCTGATCGACTACGACGACTAAATCCGGCAGCCGGCGCATGGTTTTAATGCCACCGAGGTATTTTTCCAGTTTGCCCAATTCCCGACGCAGTACCGATGCTTCTTTTTTCGGTCGTTTATCGAGGGCGCCGCTATTTTCTAATTCTTCTAATTCTTTGAGTCTTTCTACCCGGCCGCGAATGGTTTCCCAGTTGGTTAACATTCCCCCTAACCAGCGTTGGTTAACGAAGTGGCTACCGCTGCGTAAAGCTTCCTGTTTAATGATTGCTGCCGCTTGCCGTTTCGTACCGATGAATAAAAAGCGTTTACCGCTATCGGCTTCTCCTCGGACAAATTCGTAAGCTTCTTCGATTAATTGGGCGGTTTGCACCAAATCAATGATATGAACCCCATTCCGGGCAGTGTAGATGTACTGAGACATTTTCGGGTTCCAACGGCGCGTTTGATGGCCGAAGTGAACCCCAGACTCTAGCAATTCTGCGAGAGAGACAACGGGCATATTTTTCTCCTTTTCGGGTTTATCCTCCATCTAGGGCTGGATTTCTAGATTCCTAGAAACACCCGATCGCCTAGATGTGCGATTTTTGACAACTTTTCTAGTCTAACACGAAAGGGCGCAATTGCATACCCGTAAATATTGGGTACTGAGGGCTTGCTACTGCAATTCCTCAAGTTTTTTCAAAACCGCTTCTGCATGGGCTTTTACCTTGACATTTGACCAAATATAGGCAATATTTCCCTGGGGGTCGATCAGGAAAGTGGATCGTTTAATCCCCATATATTCCTTACCCATAAATTTTTTTAATCCCCAGACTTGATAAATTTCCGCCAGTTGATGTTCGGTATCGCTCAATAATTGAATAGTTAAATTGTGTTTTTCAATAAAACGACAGTGGGACTTGGCTGAATCGGGACTAACTCCCAGAATTACCGCGTTTAATTGCTGAAATTGCGGCGACAAAGCGGTAAAATCGATCGCTTCTGTGCTGCAGCCCGGAGTGTTATCTTTGGGATAAAAATATAAGACCAACCACTGACCGGCAAAATCTGCTAATTTACTAATTTCGCCTCTTTGGTTGGGGGTGGCAAATTCGGGGGCTTTTTGTCCAACTTCTAGGGTCATTTTTAGGAGTGTAAAGGCAAGAGTAAGAAAGGAGCGAGGGAGAGGGAAAGCAATAGCCAGACTTGATAGTTAAATCTGGGAAGTTCGGGGTTTTCTGACTCGACTAAAGCATCGATTCTCTCTAATAAACGATTATTTAAGGAATGATCATTGAGAGCGACACAGCAACTATCGGAGAAACTTATTTCCGCTACTTGATTAACTTTTTCTGCCACTAAAAGCAGCGATTCAGCTAATAGTAAATAATCCACTTGTCCGGAAGCGTACTTATCGGCGCGTAATTCCCGCAAGAAGACCAATTCTGACCATAAATTCTCGCTATTGGGCAGCCAAGAAGACATCGATCGCAACCAACCTAACCAGAAAAACCAGAAAGTGTCATGATATTCTTGGTGAGCTTGTTCGTGGGCTAAAACTGCTTGTAAATGTTCTTGATCCAAGAGATTTAATAATCCTTGGGTTACAATTAATTCCGACTTCCAAAAGCCAACTCTGGCACTGTAGGGAAAATCCACCGCTAAAACTCTCGCCTTCTGAGCGGTGATTTTTTTGAGGGGATAACTGCTAAAATCCCGATGGGTTTGCCAAGTTTGATAGGAGAGTTTTATCAAACAAAATATAGCAAAAACTATCCAAATTATGGCACTAAAGTAACTAATTAGACTGGAGTTATAGCCCAACATTTGCCCACGATAGCCCATACAAACCACCGATATAACTGTCATTAACAGCAGCAAAGGAGGAAAGAGAAAGAAAAATAGCGTTATCTGCCAACGACGCTGATAGCTAGGCAGAAACCAACGTAAACCAATGGCGATAGTTAATGCTAGTAATAACATTGAACCGTGCATTAGCTTTCTCTCCGTTGTTGACGCAGGGTATCTAAACGAGATGCGATCGCTTTTAATTGTTCGACACTAGCAGTATCGAGACTATCGGCAAAAGAAGCCACCACATCCGCATTACCAATAGCCAAAAAACGATGTAATTGTTCGTAGGCTTTAATTGCCTGTGCTTGTTCCTTAGAAACCATCGGTTTCCAGTAGAAAATCCGACCCTGTTTATAACAACTTAACCAGCCTTTATTAGTTAAACGACGCAGTACCGTAGTCACAGAAGTATAGGCCAGATCCCGTTCTGGATCCGCTAAAATGCGATCGTGGACATCCTTAACGCTAACGGGTTCCAATTCCCAGACAATATTGAGAATTTCCGCTTCTAGGGGGCCAAGGGATAACTGTTTTGGTTGATAGGTCGGCAATTGAGCCATAGTCACACAGAAATGAAGATTACTTTCCTGATCATAGCGGCGGATATCGATCGCCTGATAAAATAGCAACGATCCTTTATATTGTCTTTATGTCCACCGAAACTAATTTAACCACAACTACGGGCGCTGATGCCATTGATGTGGCGATCGCTAATGGCATTGATTTTGATGGTTCCCCAATTCCACCGGCAAAATTGGAACTTTATCACCGGGTAATGGGTTTGGAAGCAGGACGACAAAGAAGCGGGGTTTCTAACACGATGAGATCGCGAATTGTCCGCATCGGGGCCAAACATATCCCCCAAGAGGAATTAAATCAGCTGTTGTTAGCCGCCGATTTTGCCCCTCTCAAGGAGAAAGAAATCGCTTTTTACCTATAATGTCGGCTTTTCATCTCTCGGTTTCACCTCGGAGATGAAAAGTTCCGCCAGCATAGAACAGCGAAGCACGACTAAGAATAACTCTAATCTATAGTTGCCAATTTAACTTTAGTATGCTAGAGTAGTTTGCGTGGTAGGTCGATAACGCAAAATGTTTGTTTTAGAGTACAAGCTTAGAGGAAAACCATCTCAATATCAAGCCATTGATGAGGCTATTCGGACAGTACAGTTTGTTCGGAATAAATGTCTTAGATATTGGGAAGACAATAAAGGTGTAGGACAAAAGGATGTATATAAATATGTCACTCAATTAAGAGATGAATACCCTTTTGTTCAAGACCTTAACTCTACAGCTTGTCAACAGGCTTGCGAACGGACTTGGACTGCTATTCTTAGGTTCTATAATAACTGTAAGAACAAAATTGCTGGTAAGAAAGGATATCCTAAATACTCTAAACGTACTCATTCTGTTGAGTTTAAAAAGTCAGGTTGGAAACTTAATCGAAATTCCAAGAGAATAACTTTCACTGATGGAAAAAACATTGGGGAGTTAAAACTAATTGGTAGTCGAGACTTGTTTTATTTTCAAGAATGGCAAATTCAACGGATAAGAATAGTTAAAAGGGCCGAATTTGACTTCTTTTCTGAACAAAACCCCCTACTATCTGTTGTCAAGGTTCAGTTTTTAGCTTGGTTATCGCTTTTTCCGTTGTAGCTTAAAGCCGTCCTAAAAGGACGGGGTTTTAACCCAAATTTTCGATAAAAGATTTTGTTAACAAAGTGTTGGTCGAGGAAATCTCCTTGATCTACATTGATGAAGAGGGAATTATTTTCAAGAACTAACAAGGCGCTCCGTCCCTCAAAATTCGATTTTTCGAGGTAGCCTAGACATAACGCCTTGGTTATTGGCTAAAATTAAACTTTTTTTGCCCATCAATTTAAAAACTTGCGTTTTTTTGATCATCTTAGCCTAGAGGACTGAGTAGTATGAGTTACAGCAAAGTTGATTTGTTAATTTTGTCCATCAGTGTAATCTGGGTTAAATCTCTCACTTTTTCCCGTTATCAATTACTCAAGGGGTAGCTCGATCAATTGGACTTATTGAGAAAATCTTCGCACTAATTGAGAGTAAACCAAGGTTTGATCAGGGTTTCAGGCGGTGCAATGCTGAAGTAAATCTATTTTTCGAGGTACCCCCAAGAGGATCGATAACCACTGATTCCGAGCCAGTAATGATACACTAGGCATGATTTAATTACAAACCTCGATCGCAAAAGGAAATAAATATCGATGAAAGCCATGATTTTGGCGGCAGGCAAAGGAACTCGTGTCCGTCCGATTACCCATACGATTCCCAAACCCCTGATCCCGATTTTACAAAAGCCGGTGATGGAGTTTTTATTGGAACTGTTGCGACAGCATGGCTTTGATCAGATCATGGTGAATGTCAGTCATTTAGCCGAAGAAATTGAGAGTTATTTCCGCGATGGTCAGCGTTTTGGGGTGCATATCGGCTATTCTTTTGAGGGTAGAATCGAAGAGGGCGAGTTAATCGGTGATGCCCTAGGATCGGCGGGCGGTTTACGACGAATTCAAGATTTTAATCCCTTTTTTGACGATACTTTTGTGGTTCTCTGTGGTGATGCGCTGATTGATCTCGATCTAACCGCAGCCGTTAAATGGCATCGAGAAAAAGGAGCGATCGCCACTATCGTCACCAAAACTGTCCCCAGAGAGGAAGTATCCAGTTATGGGGTGGTAGTTAGCGACGAGGAGGGACGGATTCTCAGTTTCCAAGAAAAACCGGCCATCGATGAAGCTTTGAGTACCTGCATTAACACGGGGATCTATATTTTTGAACCAGAAATCATTGATTTTATTCCCCCTAATAGTAAATACGACATTGGTGGCGATTTGTTCCCCCAATTAGTCGCTAAAGCTGCGCCTTTCTACGCTTTAAACATGGATTTTGAATGGGTGGATATTGGTAAAGTCCCCGACTACTGGCAGGCAATTCGCGGGGTGTTATCCAGGAAAATTAAAAATGTTGCTATCCCCGGCATCGAAGTCAAACCGGGCATCTACACGGGCTTAAATGTGGGGGTAAACTGGGATCGAGTCGATATTACCGGACCTGTGTATATCGGGGCAATGACGCGCATTGAAGACGGGGCGAAAATTGTCGGTCCGAGTATGATTGGCCCAAATTGTTGGATTTGTGGCGGCGCAACAGTGGATAATAGCGTTATTTTTGAATATTCTCGCCTCGGTTCAGGGGCGCGTTTGGTGGATAAGTTGGTCTTTGGGCGCTACTGTGTTGATAAAACCGGCGCGGCGATCGATGTGGAAGCGGCAGCCTTGGATTGGTTGATTACCGATACCCGCAAGGTTCCCCCAGAATTTGATCACCCTAAACATCAGGCAATTCGTTCTTTATTCAATGGCAAGTAGGCAACACCGCAACAGGGAAACCACTTCGCGCGCGTTGTGAGGGAGAAGGGAGAGGGGAAAACAAATAAAAATAGTCTCCTGAATACTGTCTCCTGACTCCTGAATACTGTCTCCCCAAAACGAAAACTTCCTACCTCACCACATATCATGTTTGATTCTCCAGTTGATCTTCTCATTCTCTCCAATGGTCCTGGAGAAATATCTACATGGGTGCGTCCAGTTGTCAAGAGATTGCGACAAAACTTAACAGAAGCTCGATCGCGGTTGCGGATTTCGGTGATTCTTTCCCCTTGTACTCATTCTATGGGGGCGGAAACGGAAGTAGTTAGGAAATATCCGGAGGTCGATCGAGTCCAGTCGCCAGAAAACTTCTTTAATTTTCTTTTCTGGGGAAAAACCGCCGATAATTGGGATTGGCACCCCAAGGGCATCGTTTTATTTTTAGGGGGCGATCAATTTTTTGCCCTCACCATCGGTAAACGTTTGGGTTATCGCACGATTATCTATGCGGAATGGGAAGCGCGTTGGTATCGGGGGATCGATCGCTTTGCCGTGATGAATACAAGTGTATTAAATAATATTCCCCAACAATATCAGCATAAATTTACTGTTATCGGCGATTTAATGGTGGATTTGCCCACTGCTATCACCCCTGATGATGCTACCTTAATTGCACTCCTCCCGGGTTCCAAACCCTCGAAATTAGCCCAGGGTGTACCCCTAACCCTAGCCATTGCTGAAAAGATACACGCGCAGGCTCCCCAGACTAAATTCTTAATTCCCGTCGCTCCTACCCTAAATTTAGCTTATTTGGCGAAATTTGCCGATCCTAGCTATAATCCGATGATCACTAAAACCGGTTGGAGTGCTGCCCAATTAAAAAACGGCGAAAAACCCTATCTAGAAACAGATAAGGGGGTAAAAGTTGACCTAATTACCGATTTTCCCGCCCATAACCAGCTTTCTCGCTGTCATTTAGCTTTAACGACGGTGGGTGCTAATACTGCTGAATTAGGGGCGCTGGCAATCCCGATGATTATTTTACTACCGACTCAGCAACTAGACGCGATGAGAACTTGGGACGGTTTACCCGGTTTATTAGCTCAACTGCCGGGGGTGGGTTCTTTATTTGCTAAGATAATTAATCTCTATATGTTGCGGAAAAAGCGTTTATATGCTTGGCCAAATATTTGGGCTGGTGCCGAAATTGTTCCGGAATTATTAGGGGAATTACAACCAGAGGAAGTGGCAAATATCGCTAGATCTTGGTTAGAAAATCCCGAACAATTAGAGGCTATCCGGCAAAAATTGCGGGCAGTGCGCGGGCAAGCAGGAGCAGTGGATAAGTTAGTATCTATTATTGCCGAACAATTGTCTAGCTTCTAAGCAATTAGATAATTAAGCTTGTTGGTAGTGAGGATCAATTGCGATTAATTTATTAACAGTTTGATAGAATTCCTGCTGATAAAATTCCCGTTGATTGCCGTCGAGAGCATTAATTAATTGTTCTTGACAGTAGCGACGATATTCCATTAAACTAATTTTTTCCATAGCTATAATAGCATCTTTAATTTGTTCCTCTGGTTGCAAAATTTCCTGACTGGTATGTTCATTTAAGTGAAATAAAGAATTAAAATCACGATTTTTGTCTGTAGTTATCATCAATAAATGATTCTGTAAAGCTGACATCAAATCTCTTGGTTTAGTAATTTGGTTTTCTAAATCTAGAATTACTTGCCATAACCAACGATAATCAGGGACATTAAAAATTAAATCTTTTTCATCCAAAAGTTCACAAATGAGCCTCCGATATTCGGGAGAATGGAGATAGATTAATAATAATAACCATTCGGCTTTTTCTGTGCCATTTTTTTCGGATTTATCTAAGATGTTTTTACTCTTAATTGCTGGGGATTTTCCTTGAGGTTTATTAACCTGCTTTGAGAGATTTTTTAAAATATAAGGCAAACGAGTCGCATCTTTTTGAGCCAAAATTTCAGCACAATAATCGAGGTAAAAAGTGCGTTGATTGCTATCGATTAACTTTTGCAGTAAACTCACCATACTATTAGCTATTTGTTGAAAATGTAGTCCCTGTTTTAAATCTTTGTTAACCAACATTTGCGAGATTTGCCAATCAATCCAAAAAGGAGATTTTTCGATTAATTCTCGATAACTATTCACCCCGTCAGCACGAGATTTAAGAAATTCATCGGCATCTTTACCATCGGGAAGATTGAGGATTTTTAGGTTAACTTGTCCCGAATAAACTAGGGAGTTAATTTCCTTGATCGCTCTTTGTGTCGCCTTAATTCCCGCTTGATCGGCATCAAAATTAAAGATTATTTGTTTACTTTCACTGTAGCGCAAAAGTAGCTTAATTTGCTCTTGACTTAAAGCTGTTCCTAAACAGGCAACCACATTAGTGATACCAGCAGCATGGAGAGCGATTGCGTCAAAATAACCCTCCACAACTATCGCTAAATCTTGCTGAATAATTGCCTGTTTAGCTCGATCAAGAGCAAAGAGAGTTTTTCCCTTTTCAAATAGAGGAGTATCGGGAGAATTTAGATACTTTGGTTGTTCATTACCTAAACTACGACTACCAAAAGCGATCGCTCGTCCTTGACTATCAAAAATAGGAATCATTAAACGATCTCGAAATTGATCGTAATAACCGCTACCATTTTGACGCGCTTTAATTAATCCCGCTTGTTCTACTAAAGCCACAGGATAGCGCTTTTGTTCCACTAAATAACGATAGAGAGTTTCCCAACCTTCCGGAGAATATCCCAGTTGAAAAGTTGCGATAGTTTCTGGGGTTAGTTGTCGTTGTACCTTGAGATAATCTAACGCTTTTTCCCCTTGGGGTTGACTAAGAGCGTGTTGATAAAAACTCACCGCCACGGCCATTATCTCGTATAATTGTTCCTTGAGGGATAATTGCTGTTCTAATTCCTGACGCTGTTCTACTGCTAGAGTTTTAATCGGGATTTGATACCTTCTAGCAAGATCGAAAACCACTTCACTAAAAGATTGTTTCCCCACTTCCATGAAAAATTTAATCCCGTTTCCCCCCGCACCACAGCCAAAACAGTAATACATTTGTTTGGCAGGACTAACGGTAAAACTAGGGGATTTTTCCTCGTGAAAAGGACATAAACCGACGTATTCCCTTCCCCTTTTTTTGAGGACGACTCTCTCGGAAATTAAATCCACAATATCAATTCTTTGTTTAACTTCTTCGATCGTATCTGGATGTAGTCGCGGTGTATCCATAATCAGTTATCAGTTATCAGTTATCAGTTATCAGTTATCAGTTATCAGTTATCAGTTATCAGTTATCAGTTATCAGTTATCAGTTATCAGTTATCAGTTATCAGTTATCAGTTATCAGGAGATTTGCTTTTATTTATTCTCCCCGTCTCCCCAATTCATCATTCATCATTCCCACTCCCCTCTCCTTCTCCCCCATCTCCCCACTGCGATGGCGGCATTTTGTCCTCCGAAACCGAAACTAAGACAGAGACAATTGTGCAGGGAAAAATTAACAGCCGATCTAATTAAATTTAATTGAAAAGGCGACTCGCGCACACCGACACAGGGGGGAATTAGCTGATTTTTCAGAGTCATTAAACAAAAAGCCACACCTAATGCCCCCGAAGCCCCTAAAGTGTGTCCTGTTGCGCCTTTTGTCGAGCTTACAGCCACTTGCGAACCAAAAATGCTGGCGATCAGGTTTGCCTCCCGTTCATCGTTTAAACGGGTGCTAGTGCCGTGGGCGTGAATGTAATTAATTTCATCTTTTCTTAATTGACTTCTGTGCAAACATAGTTCTATGGCTTTGGTAGCGCTACGATTATCCACCGCCGGGGCGCTAACATGATCGGCATCGCAGGTAAAACCATAGCCCAAAATTTGCCCGTAGATGGCGGCATTTCTGCTTAAAGCCAGTTCTTCCGATTCAAGGACTAAAATCGCGCCACCTTCCCCCAAAACTAAGCCTTCCCTAGCTCTATCAAAAGGATAACAGCCCGTTTTCGCCAAAGCTCCCATCTGTTCAAATCCCACCAGAGTTAAGGGAGTGATCGGAGTTTCGATCGCCCCGACTAAAACTCGATCGCATTCTCCCATAGTAATTAATTCTACAGCCTGTGCGAGCGACCAGATGCCCGTGGCACAGGCCGCCATGGGTGCTAACACTGGGGCGCCGGTTTCTATCAATCTAGCGGTCAATACCGAGGCGCGATCGGGTAAACTATCTAACCAGTTTTCTACTATTCCCGTCGCTGCCATCCGTTCCCATAAACCCTGACAACCACGACTAGAACCGATAGTGACACCACAATCCTTTAAGGGAGGGGTTAACTTCGCGTCTTCAAGGGCAGCAATCAGGGCAATTTTGGTTAAATCCTCTAAAAATGCCGGTTTGTGACCGATTAAACCCAAGGGTAAAGCGGGTAAATCAGAAAATGGTTGTTGTCTAGTTATACCAGTTTTGCCCTCTAGTAATCTTTGCCAACTCTGACTTAAATTTCCCAGAGAACTGATCAACCCAATTCCCGTCACCACAACATTCATTTATCAGTTATCAGCTATCGGAATATTAAATGATTGGGTGGGTTAGGGGGAAAATTAAATTATCGTCCCGCGAACCCACCCTAACCGATCGCTATTTTTTCAGATTTTCTGCACCAGAAATAACTTTGGCCGAGTCAATTTTATCCCCTTGTTTAATCGTATCGATCACTTCCATTCCCTCAGTTACATAACCAAAAACGGCATAATCACCATCGAGGAAATTGATATCCGACAGGGCAAAATAAAACTGAGAAGAAGCGGAATTAGGTTGTTGAGAACGGGCCATCGCGATCGCACCGCGTTTATGGGGTAAAGCGACGATGGGAGTGCGCGACGTGGCCTGTTGACCGATTGATTTCCCATAAATCGGCTCTTTTTCGTCTTTAAGGAGAATTTCTAGGGGAACATAACGGGATTGCTTGGTTTCTGGATCAACAAAACCACCGGTTCCGCGACCTTGGGGATCACCACCTTGGGCGACAAAAGGCTGCGGTTCTGTAACCACGCGATGGAAAGTTAAACCATTATAAAAACCTCTCTCCACCAGATCCACAAAATTACCGGCAGTAACTGGGGCCGCATTGCCATCAATTTCGATCGTTACCGGTTTACCTTTGATGATCATCTCGACGACAGCAGTTCCATCTAAGCGGGGTTTGTAATTATCCATGTTGACACTGCCCGAACTGGCAGGTTGAGAGGTTTGGGTGATACTAGAATTATCGGGGGTGGAGTTAGCTTCTGGGGAAGAACAGCCGAAAAGTGTGGTCGTTGTGATTAAAAAAACACAAACCACAGACAGCCAGCCAGATTTTCTTATCTTCATCATTTTATAGCCAAAAAGAGCGAAAAAAGGCCTACAATCCCTCTAGAGGAATTTCCAGAAAACGAGCGAGTTCCGCTCCTTGATTTTCCAATTCCGAGAGGGACATCGGATCACCGACGCGAGTTAGAGGGATATCGCGACGCTGTTTAATCCGCAGGAATAGTTCCCGTTTCGGGTTGAGTCCTTCTCGCACTTCGGCCCGCACAGCTTGCACATCTTCCAGGGGCCAATCGAGATCAACGCGACGATTTTTGCCGGGGTAGCCCCAACGAAAGATTTTAAGTTTGCCAGTTTCCTTATTAAACTCGTTGTAACCACCTCCGACATTCCAGAGGAGAGATAACCAGAGATAGATGGCTAAGAGGGTCCCCGCAGTGCCATAAAAGAGGAGGGCGACCCCTTGGGGAATAAATTGTAAGGCACTGGTATCGCTAACGAGAAGTAGATTGACCTTCAAATAACTGGAAAGACCGGCAAGGAGAAACCCTAGACCGCCAATAGAGACGATTACAGCCCAAAAATAGTTACTAGGGCGACGCGCTCCCACTACTTCTTGCCGTAGGATCAGGCTATCTTTACTTGTTGTTTGCGCTTTCATGAATTCTTTTTAAGGTTGCCTAGAGTTATTTTACCAGCTTTTTTCTCGCCACTTCCCCAACCCCGCCCCAGGGATGCAGCCGTTGATTTTTCTGGATGTACCCATGTTTATCATAATATTTACTTATAGGTGAGTGGGGGAAGTTTAGGGGAAAATTCCCTAATCGTAATTCTCCTCGGCAACAATCATGCGTTAGATTTATTCGGGGTTTCCTTAATTTGTACCCAGTAAAGGCACATTCAGATACAGCACGGGTTATGGTCTTTTGTCAAGGGGGAAGTCCAATAATTAAATCTCCACCTTTTAAAATACAAATCGACTATTAGAAGTAAATCCGTAGTCAATTACTCATAACTTCGGTGGCCGCTCGTAACCTTTAAGGTGTTTGTCCAAAGACCATATATAGACGCGGCGGCTTGGATTTTGATCACAAATTCTTTGCCAATCATGAATGATAGAAAGGTCTCCCAGTACCCTACCTCCCATCGCTTGATCAGGAAACTCTTTTAACCATCCTTGCAGGTCTTCTTTCTTTAGAAAATTAATAGGAGTGAAGGGAGATTTTCCTTCAAGAGCTTGTGTTACCCGATTGACAAATTTTTCTGCACAAGTGCGTCGCTGATTGCCATCTACCTTTTTGGCCTTGGCAATATGATTGCCATTTTCCAGAATGGTTGCCATTGGCAAAAAAAGAGATTCCCTAGCTTTAATTTTCTCTTCTAATTTTTGAAGTATTAACTCAGATTGACTCGCTTTGTGGGGGACATTAAGTATCTCTAAAAAGATCGAAGTATCGATCAGACAAATAGCTCCCATCAGGCTACTTCTCCCTGTTTTAATTGCTCTAACCAACTTAGCGCGTTTTGTTGACGTTGTTCTGCTGTGGACTTATCCTTTAAGAACTTATCTAATACTTGTTTAGTCATCAACTGACCAAGAGTTCCCTGCACAATTAATTCGGGGAAACGCTCTAAATCAGCTAATCGGACAATACGACTATCTCCTGCTTGCGGATCTCGGTAACAACAAAGTACATTTCCAATATCACTATCGGGTACTGCATCTAATAACGCCGGGTTATGGGAGGTGATCAGTACCCTCAGTTTTCTTTCTAAGGCGATCTCCCGAATTTGCTTAACTAAATTATCTGCACGACTGGGATGAACACCATTATCGATCTCTTCAATAATTACGAAAGTTCCAGGATTTACACTTAGTAGAGTTGCAGCAATCGCTAAAACTCTCAGAGTACCATCAGACAACAAAGGAGCATCTATCTGATGTTCTTTGTTCCCAAAAGACTCTATTAGTTTCACCATAACATCCTTGCGGTCTGTAATGATAAAGCGAATATCGGTAATATCCTGTTCTGGTAATGAACGAATGAAGTCAAGCAACTTGTTTTTTTGAGTCTCTCCCTGCTGACAAACTGCGTAAAGAACACTAGAAAGGTTAGAGCCATCTTCTTTAATATCATCATCTTTAGCGTAAGCATAATCCCGCATTACTGCTGGACGAGGATCAAGAAAGACGATATTCCTCAAGGTTTCTCGAATTACTTTAGTAACTGCTGGAATAATTTTTTGTGATTTAGTATGACTTTGCTGGAACCGACTGGGAGTTTCCAATTGATAAAAAATGGCTTGTCGGTTAGAACAAGGTATGTGGGGCTTTTTACCACCTTTATTAAAATTGTTATACATCACCCTAATTTCATCGGTGTGTGAGTTGGGATCGCCATCAATTTTGTAAAGTGTTAATTCCTGATCTTTACTAGCTTTACTGACACTTTCTCCGATTATAATAAGTTGGTCTGATAATAGCCCAATTTCAATCTCGAAATCAGTCCAACCGTCAGGAGCGTTATCAATGTGTGTTCCCAAGGTAAAATACTGTTTTTCTGCACCGAAAAGATCGATCACTTGTCCACGAGCAATTGCATTCCCGCTTTGAATGTTGTGTTCAATGTCATCTAACCTGCTGCCTTTCGCTAACCACGAAAGTAAGCGAATTGCTTCTAGTGCATTACTTTTTCCTGACGCATTAGCACCGATTAAAAAGGTGATGGGTGCTAGAGACAAGGTTGCCTCCTGATAGCTTTTGAAATTCCGAAGAGTCAGGGATGTTAACATACTTTTCACCCATTAAATCTTGACTGGTGCAGTTTGAGCATTTGTACTAAAAGTTCCAATACCAGCGCAGCTTATAGACTCTAACAAGTACCGAAAACTAGCACCCATAACCTTGAAAACTCAAACTGTAGGGCAGGGCATATCCGAACAGTATAATCTAGGCTTGGGGAGATAAGATCGCTGTTTATTGGCATTAGGGCGGAACCCTTACCCTTACTGCAGGTCGCTTCTCAGAAAAAATTGAAAAGACGCTACTGGGTACATTTTCCCCTTGAAAATGGCTGTACCGTTGACTGTATCTAGAGTAGAGCGATTCTGTGGAGTTGGCTGTATAGTGATCGCTAACCTTATGATCACAGATGATGTCATTAATCTCTAGAGTAAGCGATTCCCTCTGTAGCCATGTTTTTGCTGGTTTTCTGCCCCGAAACAAGCTATAATGGTCGAAAGGTCAAATTGGAAGATTTTTGCCGCAAACCCTATCTGCGTAAAGACTTCAGGATTTTGTGTTCAGTAGCTCATTGGTATTATATGGCTTTAACTCAGGCTCTGTAAGACTTTTAGCCATAGCTAGTATTTTTGTACGGGTAAAGTCCAGAGCTAAATGGTTGCCTTTTTTAACTTTTTTATTGATCTCATTAAGCATTTCTACTTATTGCAAGGGTGAGATGCTCCCTTATGAAATATGAAACTAGAGGCAAAGTCAAAATTAATAATCGTCTTAATTCCAATGAAATTAAAAGATATTGTCAACAAAGTCAAAATAGATTCTAGAAAATTAACCCAATATGCTCTCAATTTAGACAATCCAAAAGGATTAAATAAAGCCATCATGTTTCAACGCCACTTAGGATATACTCAAGATAATTATGAGCCACTTCTACAACAAATCGCTAACAAATCCCTTGAAGCAAAAGCTGTTTATCAAAGTACAGATCGACATGGCAAACGCTATCAAGTTGACCTAGAAATTACAGGAATTGAACCAGGTCAACAAGAAATAGTGAGGACTGGATGGATTGTTGAGCCTGATAGTGATACAGCTAAATTAGTAACTTTATATGTGAGAAAAAAACCATGATTAAACCAGAATTATTTGACCTTGTGGAATTATTAGTTGACTTGCCTGAACATAACTTAATAATGGGAGAAAAAGGGACAATTGTTGAAGACTACAATGATGGTTGTTACGAAATTGAATTTAGTAATGATCTAGGGGAAACTATAGCCCTTTGTTCTCTCCCAATGCAGCAATTTATTGTCATCTGGAAAGCTCAGAACAAAACTTGGTTATCTTTAACAGAAAAGCTAACAGCTTTAATCGATAAATTACCCAAAGAAAAGCAACAAAAAGTTTTAGATTTCACCCGCTCTTTGTATCAATAAAATCGGAAAAAATAGGCTATTCCATAATTGTTATGCAAATAATTAACTTAAAATAAAAGCTAAAATTCATATAGGGAAGGACTTAAGGCACAAACAAGTTAAGGCCACAAAGATAGACAATAGAGTTAAGATTTGATATAATCGCCAAAAACGAGAGTATTTTACCTATGATAGTTGACAAATTTTTGAACCTAAAAGGAACCTCTATTCAAGGCTATCGACACCTAGAAAATATCGGTATATTTTGACGAATTGAATCAAAAAATAAAAAAGCAACGGCTCGAAGGCGTTAGATTTATTTGGGGTTTCCTTGGGTTGAATCGGCAGCAGTATCGACTAATTCAAAGGATTAGACAAGAATTTACCAAGGTCAAGGTCGATGATCGCACTAAAATAAGCTCTCTCAGTGTTAGTTATTATTACCCGTTCGGATCAGCTTAGGAAAAAACTTGACAAAAGTTTCATATTAGATTATAATTTTCGTTTGAGACTGTTATATGAGATTAAAGGTATGTCTCGATTTATTAAGCGTTTAGAAGCGATTGGAATACATGGAAGATTTGATATTAATCTTGATTTTCAAGATGGAGTTAATATTATTCATGGAAGTAATGGCACAGGCAAAACCACTGTATTGCATATTCTTGCTAATGCCGTCAACGAAGATTTTAGACGTTTTGGCTATTTAAAATTTCAAAAATTAACCATTACATTAGATGATGATACGAAAATATTGATAGAACAGCATAATTCTCCTCAAGAAGATATAAAAGAAACAGTAACAACAGTCTTTGTTAATCATGAAAAAGTCGATTCTTACCCTTTTACAAAATTATTAGAAGAAGAAAAGCAAAAAGAAAATAGCGAAATTTTCTTATCTGCACTTTATTATCGATCATCTTCTAGGAAAAAGCAAGATATTGACTTAAAAGCAACTTATTTCCCTGCTTTTAGAACAATGATTGAGGCATGGGCTACCTTAGATGAAAATGAAATTAGACATTTTGCCCGAAGATCACCTAATTTTAGCAAAGTTCTCAGAAGTTCCGCCAGATCAACCGAATTAGCTCGGATTCTATTTGGGAAATTTGTCCCTAGACTTGAGTATCCTTCACCGATAGAAATAGAAGAACATATTAATTCAGAATTAACAGAAGCTCAATTAAAAATTGCTAGTCTTGATAGAAATTTGCTTTCACAAGCTTTTATTCAATTTTCTCAAGCTATTTCTCAATCATCTGAGACAGACGATAATACAAAAGAGCCGGAAGAAGTTATTACAGAAATAATAGAACTTTCGGAAAAATTGCAAAATTCATCTTTTCAAGTTAATCGTAATCAATCAGATGATGTCTATAAACAATTAATAGAACAGTTGAAATCGTTTGAATCAGATCCAAAATACAAAACTATTGCTAGTAGAGTTTTATCAGTGTATAAAAGTTCTCTTCAACAAAGACTAGATGAACAAATAACAGCTTATTCTAGTATTGAAAGATATCTTGAATCAGTCAATGGATTTTTAGAGAGAAAGCAATTAAAAATAGGTTCTACAAGCTTACCTCAAGGCAGAGGGAAATTAGGTGTTAAAATTGGTGATGAAGAAGCTATTCATAGTCTGCAAATTTTGTCTTCTGGAGAAAGACAAGTCGTAGGTTTAATTTATGCCGCCAGTCACATGACAAGTGGTAGGGTTGTCTTAATTGATGAACCTGAAATTTCACTTCACATCGATTGGCAACGTAAATTATTACCAGAAATGGTTAAACAACTTGATGAGAAACAACTCATTATTTGTACTCATTCTGCTGTAATTGCATCCAAATATCGAGAGAGAATGATAAAACTTGAACTACAACCAACGGCAAAGGCTAATATAAATACTGACACTCTTGAAAGTGATACACTAGATAATGATTTGTTGGACGACATTCCCTTTTAAAAATTTAGATAATTATCGACTTTATGAACGGATTACAGTTAACTCCTGAAGAATACGTTACTGAAATAATTATGTCACAGGATCGGTTTTTATTGCTAGAAGGAGCCGATGATGAGGATTTTTTTACTATTATTTGTAATCTTTTAAAAAAAAATGAAGCTCAGATTTCAGCAGAAAAATTATATTTATTGAAAAAAATTATTATTGATACTGCGGAGCGAATACAAGGAGAATTAGGAAATAGAGCTAAGATAGAAAAAATCTGTGATTTAGTTGCCCAAGAGCCGCCAGATGTTAACAATAGAGTTTTGGGCTTTGTTGATCGAGAATTTAGAGAATTTGAATGTAGCAATGATTTAAAAGATCATATTAAAACTCATAAAATTAACAAGAGATTAATTTGGAGTAGAGGTCATTCAATTGAAAACTATTTTTTTGAAATATCAACGTTGAGAAAGGCATTCAACGATTATTTAGTCAGTAGTTTTTATCAAGAAGCATTTGAAATTTTTGAATCTAAATTTGAGCATACTCTCAGAATAGCTTGTGCTTTGAGTTTAGCAGGTTCATCAGAAGAGTTAGTTAAGCCTATTGCTAAATCAGTAAATTGGCAGTGTATAGATATCACCTCCACATCTCTGAAAATTGATTTAGAAGAATGGCGTAAGATACTGAATAAAAAACACAAACTAGATCAACTTCGGATTCAAAAGCTATTTAATAAATTTGAAGTCTATTTGAATATGACCAATCAATGTGACATTGAAACCTCAAGATGGTTATCTCATGGACATATAGGATTTAATTTTATGTTTGTTGTTTATAGTAAATGTCTTTATATAACAGCCTCAGACTTATCGGATCCTCGGAAAAATCCTAGTCAAGAAGCCGAGAAAGTTAATCAATATAAAGACACACGCTTCCGCACAGTAGCAAATGCTTGGGTTAGAAATCAATCTGTAGAATTTCAAGGTAATAACCTTAATGATTTTCCAATCAAGTGTTTTTGGATGTTAATCAACGATTTTCAATAACAAATGATAGAAAAAAAGGGAGGTCTAAGACCCCCCCTCAACAGTTAATAATTAGATGACAGCTAAATTAGTAGCGGCCGACATTGGGTTTATGAACAATAAAGCTCATGGTTTGACATTGTTTGATGTTGTCAAAAGCGATAACGCGGATATAGCAATCAGAATACTCGGTGCGGCACTCGCGAACTTCATTAAGAACTTCTTGGGGGCCAGAAACAGAGAATAAAGGCAGTTTCCACATCGTCCAATGATAATCTGCGGGTTTGGGATCTTTTTCAAATTCCACAGCAGGAATATAACCCTGATCGATCATGTATTGAATTTGTTTAGCAATTTGTTGATCGGTGAGGGGGGGCAAGTAGGAAAGAGTTTCGTAACGCTTCTCTTTAGGTAAAGTTTTCATGGGTTTCTTGATTCCTTATGGGTTGGGTAGATCATCAACATCGAGATTTAATTCCGATGTCTCTGGTTGACTTATAGCAGTACGGGTGAGACGTTCCAAAAGTTGCCGACGATGTTCGGTATTGTCATTAATAATTCCCGTTTTTACCATCTCTGGCAAGAACTCTAAAACCTGTTCGGCTAGATGTTCTCTTACCGTCATGATCCGCAAAACTAACTCTTTATTCTCAGTCATTAACCCCGCAATATAGGCCTCGCCATCCTGAATGGAATGGCTAGAAGTATAGTGACTCAGCCAAATAGCCAAAGTGGGATTAGTTTCTGACAATTGATCGATAATCGTGCGAACCGCTTGGTAAGTTAGGTAACTTTGTAAGACTTTCGCGGTATCTTGAACAACTTTTTTCGGATACATTTTATACAGTTTTCAGTTATTGGCTAGACAGTTATCAGTGTTGAAATTCTAGCGACTGCTTGCCGATTTTGGGCAAGTCCCCGGCATTATTTTGCACCGATAACTGCTAACAACCTTCTGAAGGGCTGTATTAGAGGGTATCCATAGCCTCGAACTCGAATTTGATTTCTTTCCAGAGTTCGCAAGCGGCAGCCAGTTCAGGACTCCAACGGCAAGCTTCCCGGATAACGTCGTTACCTTCGCGGGCCAAGGAGCGACCTTCGTTACGAGCTTGGATACAAGCTTCCAGAGCCACACGGTTAGCGGTGGCACCCGGTGCGTTACCCCAGGGGTGGCCGAGGGTTCCACCACCGAACTGTAAGCAGGAATCGTCACCGAAGATTTCCACCAGCGCCGGCATATGCCAAACGTGGATACCACCGGAAGCAACCGGCATTACCCCGGGTAAGGAGGCGTAGTCTTGGGTGAAGAAAATACCACGAGCGCGATCTTCTTCCACATAGTCTTCACGCATCAGGTCAACAAAACCCATCGTGATCCCGCGTTCACCTTCGAGTTTACCGACAACGGTTCCCGAGTGCAGGTGATCACCACCAGAGAGACGTAAGCACTTAGCTAAAACGCGGAAGTGGATACCATGATTTTTCTGACGGTCGATAACCGCGTGCATTGCCCGGTGAATGTGGAGCAGTAACCCTTTGTCGCGGCAGAATTTCGCCAGGGTGGTGTTAGCGGTGAAACCACCAGTGAGGTAGTCGTGCATGATGATGGGGGTTTTGATTTCGGCGGCGAATTCAGCCCGTTGCATCATCTGCTCGCAGGTAGGAGCGGTTACGTTTAAGTAATGTCCTTTAACTTCGTTGGTTTCTGCTTGGGATTTAACGATCGCCTCTTGGACAAAGAGGAAACGATCGCGCCAACGCATGAAGGGTTGAGAGTTAATATTTTCGTCGTCTTTGGTGAAGTCTAAACCACCGCGAAGACATTCATAAACGGCACGACCGTAGTTTTTAGCGGAAAGGCCGAGTTTGGGTTTGATGGTGCAACCGAGTAGGGGGCGACCGTATTTGTTTAATTTGTCCCGTTCAACGGTGATACCGTGGGGAGGACCTTGGAAGGTTTTGATTAAAGCGACGGGGAAACGGATATCTTCTAAACGGAGACCGCGTAGAGCTTTGAAACCGAAAACGTTACCAACGATCGAGGTGAGGATGTTGGTGACGGAACCTTCTTCAAATAGATCTAAAGGATAGGCAACGAAACAGAAGAACTGGTTATCTTCGTTGGGTACGGGTTCGATATCATAACAACGGCCTTTATAGCGATCGAGGTCGGTTAAGTTATCGGTCCAAACGGTGGTCCAGGTACCTGTGGAAGATTCCGCCGCTACCGCCGCACCTGCTTCTTCAGGAGGAACTCCTGGTTGGGGTGTTACCCGGAAGCAAGCTAGTAGATCGGTATCTTTGGGGGTGTAGTCGGGGGTGTAGTAAGTCAGGCGGTAGTCTTTTACGCCGGCCTGGAAACCTTTGGATTTGGCTTGCACCATTGGGATTATTCCTCCATAAACTGCATGATTAGTCGCACCTGTAAAATCTCGCCGTCAACCGACATAGATTTTTCTTAAGCTCCTTTCCCCTGCTGCTAGGAGCGAAGTTAGGGAGCAATTTTCACTAATGTTTTTTTCAACTGATCATCTTAACACGAACTTTACCCTATTCTGATCATTTTTTTCTCTATCCCCAAAATTTTGATTGTTTTTTTTTCTCGGGGGGATTAGTTTCTTTAATCTGTCGTCATCTAACTTTGACAATCTCTACAAAAACACAAAAAAATCAACAAAAATTTACCTGATTGACACGCAGAAACTTCTGCTCATCAGGCTTTGAGCGATTAAAGCTAATCCTTAATTGAGGAAGATTATCAATAATTACAACCTCAAAAAATGTCGGCAATCGCTAAAGATGAATTAGATTTCTAAGCAATTATACCCAGTACCTAGAGGACAGTTAGACAGCCGTGAACTCTAGATAAATTAGGTCTAATTACTCAGTAATTATTGTTGAGATTTTTGGCTTATGAACGATTATTTTCCCCTTCAAGAATTAAGGTTATTGTTGCCATTAAAACGATGACGTTCTGGAAATAGCGTGACCAATAACTGATTGATATAGACCTTTCCGACCACCGATGCTTGATTCGGTCGGTTAGTAGTAGATGCTGGTTCTCTGGTTTCCGTAGGACCTGCCTCGGCCACCATTTCCTCGCCATCCCAAGGACTGGCCACGGTTTCGGAGACCACTTCCTCCACTGACGGCACTGGGGACACTTGACTGACTACGGGTTGCGGTTCCGGTAAAGGGGGTCTTTCCGGTTCCGATCGGGTCGCTGACACTTCGATGGTAATTTGACGGGAAGTATCTCCGATCAGGGAACCGGACGGCACGAGCGACATCGCTGCCACAGAAGCATTAAAAATCGTTGTGGTTGACCCAATACAGGCATTTTCACCGATTTCACCCCGACCGACGACGAGAACACCTGTACCTAAAATTGCTCCCGCACCGATAGCAATAACACCCTGATAGGCGGTTAAAATTGTTCCCATACCCAGGCAAGCACCCGCACCGATAATTATTTGGCTATTGGGGGCTGCTCGGAGAATCACCCCCGGAGCCACGATCGCACTCTCATCAATGGTTACATCACCATTGACATAGAATTCCGAGCGGCTAATAGGTTGAACGGGGGGTAAGGACATAATTGACAGTTATTCAGTGATCAGTGATCAGTGATCGGGGGTTAGGGGGTAGGGGTTAGAGTTTCCGGTATTTTTCCCGGTCTGCCAACACCTAACACCTATCTCCCTTCACCGATCGCCGAGTCCTGAAATTAAGGGCGTTGAATAATCGATTCGAGAACACGACGTTTCGCTTGGGAGTCAATCCCGATCAGACGAACGTATTCCCCTTGATGGTCGCGCAGACAGGTTTCTAAAGCGGCCACCACATCGGATTCGCGACTGCTCTCGATCGGGGTGCAGCTTTGCCAAGAACTGGTTTTAAAACGACGTTTATCCGCGTGTTCGGCCCCGATTTTGTGACCTTGGTTCAATAAAGAGCGAATTTGAGTGATCGTTTCTGCGGTTAAGGTACTGGTTAAAGTGGCAGTACCGCCGCCAGAAGAACCAGAAGCATAGCTTTTGAAACTCGGTTCAGCAACGGTGGCGGTTTTACTGCTGCCATTACTACTCACCGAACCATCGGGACGCTGGATCACCGTTTCTAAAACCCGTTTTTTGGCTTTAGCATCGATACCGAGTAAGCGGACGTATTCGCCGCTATGTTCCCGTAAACAATCTTCCAAAGCAGTAATTACATCGGATTCGCGATTGCTTTCGATCGGGGCGCAACTCTGCCAAGAACTGGTTTTAAACCGGCGTTTATCCGCGTGTTCGGTGCCGATTTTGTAGCCTTGGGCGAGCAGGGAACGAATTTGAGCGATCGTTTCCCCACTTAAGCTACCACTGCTGCTATAACTGGCTCCGTTACTAGCGGGGGCGCTGTAGCTGCTGGCTTTGCCGCTGCCGTTACTAGCGGGGGTGCCGCCGGGGCGGTGAATAATCATTTCGACGACCCGTTTTTTCGCTTGCGGGTCGATCCCGATCAGGCGGACGTACTCATCGCTATTTTCAGTCACGATCGCTTCAATATCGCGAATGATGCCTGCTTCGCTCTTGGTTTCGATCGCAGGTCCAGTTAACCAAGAACTGGTTTTAAAACGGCGTTTATCCGCGTGTTCGGTGGCGATTTTCAGTCCTTGGGCCAGCAGGGAACGCACTTGTACGGACAGATCCGAATGGCCGTTACCGTTGCCATGACCGCCGTGGACGGCGGTGGTGGTGCGGGCCGTTTCTCCCGGGGTGTCTTCGGGGCGTTGGATAATCATTTCCAGTATGCGCCGTTTAGCGGCGGGATCGACTCCGATCAGGCGGACGTATTCGCCTTGCAGGTCTCTCAGGGAGGCTTCTAGGGATTGGGATACCTGTTCTTCGCGGCCGCCGTCGATAAAGCCGGCACTTAACCAAGAACTGGTTTTAAAGCGGCGTTTGTCAGCGTATTCGATGCCGATCTTGTAGCCTTGGGAGAGGAGGGAGCGAACCTGCGCTCGAATGTTTGTATTTAAACTCATAGGTGTCACCGAATTTCTATATAGCGTCTCATTAGCGATGTTTATAGCGGCTGCTGGTGCAGGAGTCGCTGGGCTGTGGGCTTTGACCGGGACGCTGGGGGCGAGGTCGATATCGACAATGTGACGAGTGAAGGCTCGATCGATTTCTGTGACATCGGGTAAGCGATCAGCCTGTTGTTGGCTGGTGATCACGGAACCGGATGGCACGAATTTACCGGCGGGGATTTCCACGTCTTGAACGAGGGCGTGCATCATGACGATGCAATCGGCCCCGATGCGGGCATTAAAGACGGTGGAGCGAAAACCGATAAAACAGCGATCGCCCACATAGGCGGGCCCGTGAATGAGTGCCATGTGGGTGATACAGCTGCCCCGGCCGATCCACACCGAATATTCTCGGCCGTCATCTCCCACCACACGGCTTTTTTCTAAACCGTGGATGATTGCTCCGTCCTGAATTTTGCTGTCGTCGCCAATGTGAAAGGGGGTTCCTTCATCGGCGCGGATGGAAGTCCCCGGAGCAATCACCACTCGCGCCCCGATCTCGATAGCGCCACTGAGGTTAGAGAAGGTGTGGACTTTGGCACTCTCGTCTATGTGCGTTTCCTCTGGGGATTTGGTCCGCTTTTTCGGACTAGCCGCCGTTGTGCGGACGACCATAGTTAGTCTTCCTCCATACTGAATTTGGCTGGCTGGTTGTTACTTAACTGTGTTTGGGTTCTATCGATGTTTAACCGGATTGACGAAATTCGTCCCTCTTGCTGTAGAGGGTGCGATTTTCTACGGTTATAGTGTCAATAATCCCCACCACCATCGCGTCAAGGGGGCGATTGTTCTGTCCGTCTTCGATACGGGCGGCTCCTCCCCGGGACACTAGCACCCATTCATTAATCCCCGCTCCGACAATATCACCCGCTACTTCGTATTTAGGCAAAAGTTGCCCTTGCGCGTCGATGAATTGCAAAAGCAGAAGTTTCACTCCCGTCATACTGCGCGGTTTCAGGGAGCTAACGACGGTGCCGCAAACTTTGGCAATTTGCATGGAATTTGTTTACACTAAAAGTTAGTTGCGCTCTAGATTCGTCTTAAAGGTTGCGGGTTAACACTTTCACGAAACTGTTCCACGGCTTCTGTATAACGAATGGGAAGAACGTATTCGAGGTTTTCGTGGGGACGGGCGATGATGTGGGTCGAGAGGACTTGACCACCCTTAACACGATTAGATGCCGCTTCTGTCCCCGCCGATACGGAGGCCTGTACTTCCGAAACGTCCCCCCGGACGATGACGGTGACGCGACCACTACCAATTTTTTCGTAACCTACTAGGGTTACGCGGGCGGCTTTTACCATGGCATCAGCCGCCTCGACGACGGCTGGGAAACCCAAGGTTTCCACCATGCCCACTGCAATTGACATAATATTTTTGTCTCCTAATGGTTGGCTTTCTTCGACTCTATAGATGCTGACCCCGATTAACGGTGTTTAATAGCTGCGGAATTGCTCTACTTCTTCGGTGTAGCGAATGGGCAGCACGTATTCGAGGTTTTCGTGGGGACGAGCGATGATATGGGTAGATAGCACTTGTCCTCCGTTAACCCGGTTGGCGTTTTCCACTCCGGCAGCCACAGAAGCTTGCACTTCTGAAACGTCTCCCCGGACAATGACAGTGACGCGACCACTACCGATCTTTTCGTAACCCACTAGAGTCACCCTGGCGGCCTTGACCATGGCATCGGCCGCTTCCACAACGGCGGGAAATCCTAGGGTTTCAATCATTCCTACTGCAATTGGCATTTTTTTGTTCCTCGCTTGTCAAGCCAAACTAAACTATTAATTTCGTTAGCGTTATCAACTTTGTTTCAGTCAAATTCTTTCCTTGTTACTTTTCCTGCTCTAGCTTTGGTGGCAGTCGGGATCGTGGCAAGGTGGGGGTAAGACCATCCTAGATTTTATCTCGATCGTGACCGTTTTCATCCACTAATTTTATTTTCTAGGGCTGGTTGGTAAAAATTTGACGAGTCAGGCAAAATTATCAACCTAAAAAAAGCATAGGAAACTATGACACCTTTGACAATATAAAACATTATGATTATTTCTCATCTTCCGGTTAACGAAAGTTAATCATTCCTTCCCTTCGTCCATCAGCCTCAGCAATTCTCAGGACATTGACAGCTAAAACCTTTGCTATGACTGCATTTGCCCTTTAACTTCTCTCTTGGCAGCTCAATTGTCTCTGCTGGATTTACTGGCAGATAAAAGCCTATTTTTCCCTGATTTCGGCTTTTTTATAATTTTTTTATACTATATACGGCTGGGGTTGGGGAGAGAGGAGTGGGGAGAATAAATAAAAATAATCTCCTGACTCCTGACTCCTGACGGCTAAAAAACTGATCACTGATTCTAGCGATCGATCTCACCTTCGTAGGGTTGGACACCGATCGAGGGATAATTATCGTGGTTAGGGCTGAAAACTTCTAACACTGCATGAGCTAACTTTTGGAAAAAGTCGGGACTCTCGTGCAAGGATTTAAGTGCCGCTTCTAATTCCGGACGGGAGAAATCGAAGCCTTGAGAGCGAGCTATCTCTAGTAATTGCTGAGGATCTTGGGTTGAACGCATTTTTTTACCCAATTCTTCGTTTTTAGCGGCTAAGGCGAAAAAGTCGAACACTTGATTTTTAGACATATAAATACTTTTCCTTTGATGATTAAAGGTGTGGCCTCGGCGGCGTGGAGGTTAAACTGCCTAGTATGGTTTATTTTTATCCTACCAGTCAGGAGATATCCTCAAAGCAAAAGTTTCGTTTTTATTTGCTTGTATGGCTGAGTATGCTTTAGGTCTAATTCTGAGGAGTGGGAAGTGGGAAGATGAAAGAGGTTTCTTTCCCCACACCCTACACCCCACACCCCACACCCTACACTCTCTTTCAAGTCAGAGAATAAATAGCCTAAAATAGAAACCTGCACTCTTGTTTCTGTAGCCAGCATCATGAATAAGTCCCCACGTCGTTACCATATCACCACCTTTGGTTGTCAGATGAATAAAGCTGACTCCGAACGCATGGCGGGTATTTTAGAAGATTTGGGGTTTCAATGGTCCGAGGATGCCAACGAAGCCGATTTAATCCTCTACAATACCTGTACAATTCGCGATAATGCCGAACAGAAGGTTTATTCCTATCTCGGCAGACAGGCTAAACGCAAACAAACTCAACCCGATCTTACTCTAGTGGTCGCTGGCTGCGTGGCCCAACAGGAAGGGGAACAATTGTTAAGACGGGTTCCCGAGGTGGATTTAATTATCGGTCCGCAACACGCAAACCGCTTGGGAGACTTATTACAACAAGTTTTTGACGGTTCCCAGGTGGTGGCCACCGAACCCATCCACATCATGGAAGATATCACCAAACCGCGCCGGGATAGTAATATTACCGCTTGGGTGAACGTCATCTATGGTTGTAATGAACGCTGTACCTATTGTGTGGTTCCGGGGGTGCGTGGGGTGGAACAATCGCGCACTCCTGCGGCAATTCGAGCAGAAATGGCACAATTAGGACAACGGGGTTATCAAGAAATCACCCTTTTAGGTCAAAATATCGATGCCTACGGACGGGATTTACCCGGAGTGACGGCAAGCGGCCGACATCTGCACAATTTTACCGATTTACTGTACTACATTCACGATGTGGCCGGCATTGAACGTCTCCGTTTTGCCACCAGTCACCCCCGCTATTTTACCGAACGTTTGATTAAAGCTTGTCAGGAATTACCTAAAGTTTGTGAACATTTTCATATCCCTTTTCAATCGGGGGATAATGATATCCTCAAGGCCATGAAACGGGGCTATACTCAGGAAAAATACCGACAAATTATTGCTAATATTCGCAATTTAATGCCGGATGCTGCCATCAGTGCCGATGCGATTGTCGGATTCCCCGGAGAAACAGAGGCACAGTTCGAGAATACTTTAAAATTAGTCGATGAGATTGGTTTTGATCAATTAAATACGGCGGCCTATTCTCCCCGTCCAGGCACTCCGGCTGCTATTTGGGATCATCAATTAAGTGAGCAGGTAAAAAGCGATCGCCTACAAAGATTAAATCATTTAGTGGCCACAAAAGCTGCTGAACGTTCCCAAAGATATTTAGGCAGAATTGAGGAAATTTTAGTGGAAGACGTTAACCCTAAAGATGCTAGTCAAGTTATGGGAAGAACTAGAGGCAATCGCTTAACTTTCTTTACGGGAAATATTGAGGAATTGCGAGGCACATTTGTTAAGGTTAAAATTACCGAAGTCCGTCCCTTTAGTTTGACGGGAGTGAGCTTTTAAGTAGTGGTGCAAAACTAATTTCTTGGTTAGGAGAGGCAAAAGGCAATAGGCAAGAGGTTGTTAAATATGTGTAACTAATTTTGCTTAGGTACTTAATAGTTCACAGTGACCCCTCTTATTCAGGGGGATCCCCCCGCCTATCGGCATCCCCCTTATCAAGGGGGCAGGGGGGATCAAAGGCAAAATCTATCTTCAATTTAATTATAACTAATTACTTATTTTATGGATATTATCGCTATTTTGCAGCAAGATTATCAAAGATTTCCCCTCGATCAAACCTATGACATTTATGCTGATAACGTTTATTTTCAAGACCCTCTCAATCAATTTCGGGGGATTAAACGCTATCGGGAAATGATTGGTTTTATGAGTCAATGGTTCCAAGCTATTAAGATGGATGTCCACGCAATTGAACAGCAGGGAAATATTATTAATACCCGTTGGACATTGCACTGGACAACCCCTTTACCTTGGCGGCCTCCCATCGCTATTTCTGGCCGCAGTGAATTAACTCTCGATGACAATAATCTGATTATTTCTCATATCGATTATTGGGATTGTTCGCGCTGGGATGTGCTGCGTCAGCATTTACCTTTTCCCGGTTCTTAACTAGATTTTTTAACCAGAAAATGCCGACCAACGAGTGCTCGTTTGCTTGACAAAATCCTGTAAAAATGCTAGTCGTTGATTTTGTTCCCAGACCTGTTTAACTTTATCCTGCAAACTCGTCCAATTCCAATCATTATTCAGTTGCTCGTTAATTTCCTGTTCTTGAAAATATTCAATTAAACTTAAACCTGCTAAACGAGTTAGATAGGCTGCCCCGATTCCCTGCACTGTACCACCGGCGATATAAGTAATCGCATTTCCCTTGAGAATCGTTCCTAATGCTTGGGTTGTCACCTCTACCATGCCCAATTGTACCATCATTTTCCCCAGGGTAGTCATGGCTGTTTTTGCTTGTTCAAGGGACATTTTTTGTTGATAAATTGCCCCTAAATCCACTAACATTTGAGCGTTAGTAGCTGCTGCTAAAACTAAATCTAGGGCCGCCAGAGGATTAGCAAAAGTGGCAGTAGCGGCTATCCATTGGTATTGTTCGATAACAGGTAAAGCCTTTTTGCGTCGGGATTGATTAAGTAATTGTTTGGTTTCCTTGGCTAATTCGAGCGCTTGTCTCCAGATAGTTCCGAGAACTAATTCGGACTTTTCTTGTTCGATAATTTTTCGGAGATGATTATCTAAAGGATCGATAACTACCGTTTGGGGTTCCGTCCATTCCTTGATTTCTCCATTGCTTTGATGTTGACGAACTTTTAGGGGTTCAGGGGCAGCGGCTATGGCTAAAATATGATGAGAGGGAATAGTTTCTTTCAGTCTTTGTTTCAGGGAAAGGAGTATTTCTTCTCTGGTTTCGGCGGGTAAACGATCCTGTTTATTCAGTAACAGGATAACACGCTGGTGCATTCGATCGAATTGCTGGAGGATTTGCCATTCGGAATCGCTTAAATCCCCATTGATGAGATACAAAACTAGGTCGGCTGCCAGAGCCTTTTTCTGGTTAGCGGTGGAGTCGAAAGTCAAAAGGGGTTCCGTTTCCAGAAAAGCGATAGATTCTCCAAGGTTGCCGCTTTCTAGTAGTTTTTTTAAGGCAGTTTTACCAGTTTTTCTAGCACCAGTAATGGCAATTTTGAGGTCTTGGCGACTAAATTCTTGATTTAATTGGCTTAAACTGGTTTTGAGTGGAGTTAAGTCTTGATTAGGGTCTTCTTTGGCCAGATAATTAATTATCTTCTCGGCTTTGCTAATCGCTTGTTTAACCTTTTCTAGACTCAGGGGAGTGGGATGGGAAAAATCGATTTTCGTGTTGGGTTTTTGCCAAAACCAGATACCAGCACCAAGAGCAATCGCACCGAAAATACCCCAGGAACTGATTTCGCTCAGTGTACTATTGAGAGTTTCCCCCAGGGTGAAAGCGATGGTAATGCCTATCCCCGTCACTAAAATCGGTTTACCCAATCTTACCGTCATTTTTCCTCATCCTCGCCAACTGCTGTGATTATTCTAGCTTTTTTGTGCTGGATTTCATCCCAAACTCAACTTTTTAGCTGACAATTCCTCGCTGGTGTCCCGGCCGCTCTTGCCTAAAAAGCTTCAGATATGTCATAATGATTGATTGCGTGTAAATTTATCCGATCCCCTGTTGTTATGGCTAGTAAAAAAGGCGTTCGCCTAATCATCACTGTAGAATGCACGGAATGCCGCAGTAATCCCGATAAGCGTACCCCCGGCGTTTCTCGCTACACCACCAGCAAAAACCGTCGCAATACCACCGGCAGACTGGAAATCAAAAAATACTGTCCCCACTGCAATAAGCACACCGTCCACAAGGAAATTAAGTAACCACACTTTAGTTAAAAAGTCAAGCAATCTTTACAAATCTATGAGCTACTATCGTAAACGTCTCTCCCCCATCTCTCCCAGTCAACCGATTGACTACAAAGACACCGAACTCCTCCGCAAATTCATCACCGAACGCGGCAAACTCCTACCTAGACGCATCACCGGTTTAACTTCTAAACAACAGCGAGATTTAACGGAAGCGGTGAAACGGGCCCGTTTAATGGCTTTATTGCCTTTTGTCAACCAAGAAGCCTAAATTCAGTGATCAGTAATCAGTAATCAGTGAACAGTGATCGCTGAAAATAACACATATAAGTAATAGGACAAAATTAACTTCTTGGTGAGGATAGGCACTCATGGAAGAAGTAATTGGATATGTGTAATTAATTGTATCTAGCTACTTAACTTAAAACTTAAACCTGATCACTGATAACTGGTAACTGATAACTGATAAGCGATCTCAGTATATTGGGGTTGCTTTCTCGTTTTTGCAAAGAAATATATCGAAATCGGCAGCGGATAGGAAAATTCGTGCGAGAATCTAAAGAAATAATTAAATCGCTCTAGGAGTAGCCGACGATTTTGTGATTATCGATCCAAATCCACCAATTAGCACAATGGGAGGCTCTTATGGAAAAGCAGCCATCAGAAACCGAGATCGAGCTAGATAAACAGCTAAAAGAGGAGTATTCCGAGCAGTTTCTGCGTAGTATATTTAATTCCGTGCAAGCGTCGATTTTTGTGGTGGACGTGCTGGAAAATAGAGATTTTCGCTATGTGGGAGCAAACCCCGTTCATGAACGCTGGACAGGATTGCGTTCATCAGAGATTAAAGGCAAAACTCCCGAACAAATCCTTCCCCCCGATGATGCGCGTAGTGTGCGGCAACACTATAGTGATTGTGTGCGTTACGGAACGACTATTTCCTACGAACAGTATTTACCTTTTCAAAATATACCCTACTGGTGGCTAACGACTTTAACACCCCTACGGGATAACAATGCGCGCATCTATCGTTTAGTGGGAACCAGTACCAATATCACCGAACGTAAACAGGCCGAAGAAGCTTTAAGATTACAAGCAGAACGGGAACAACTATTGGGGGTAATGCAGGAAAGAATCCGGCAATCGTTGGATCTTGATCGCATTTTGCAAAGAACCGTTAAAGAGGTGCGACAATTCCTCAACTGCGATCGAGTGTTAATTTATCGTTTATTCCCCGATCATAGTGGCATGATTGTGGTGGAATCCCATACTGCGAGGATTAATTCCGTCTTAGGAAACAGCATCGAGGATCCCTGTTTTAATTTATCCCCAGAACGTCTGGAAAATTATCGTCGTGGGAGAATTCAAGTTATTGAAAATGTCCATAATTCGGGACTTGATCCCTGTTATCGCAACTTACTCACCTCTTTGCAAGTACAGGCTAACTTGGTGGTGCCAATTATCTGCGATAACCAACTCTGGGGGTTACTAATTGCCCAAAATTGCCAAAAAACTCGCTCTTGGCAATCCCAAGAAATCGATCTCCTTAAACAATTAGCCATTCAAGTGGGAATTGCCATTCAACAAGCGGAACTGCACCAACGGGTAAAATGCTTGAATACTGCCTTAGAATCGGAGGTTCAGCAAAGAACCGCCGAATTGCAGATGACTTTGAAGTATGAAGCATTAATCGGACGGATTACCGAAAAAATTCGCGATAGTCTCGATGAAAATCATATTCTGCAAACCACCACTAGGGAATTAGTGCAGGTTTTACCCGCAGAACGGGCCCAAATTGAGCTTTACAATCCCAGTCGCAGCCAAGCTACTATTGTCCACGAATATACCACTCAAGAGCTTATCTGTCAGGGAATTAGCCGTCAAATTAGCGATTTTCCTGAAATCTATCAACCGCTGCTGCACAAACAAATTTTACAATTTGTTGATCGTCTTCCCCTTGGCAATCCGCAAATCTGTCGTGTTAACCGTTGCGCTTGTCCTATCTTTGACGATCAGGGTTTTTTGGGCAATATTTGGCTAATTCGGCCAGCTAATCAGATTTTTAACTCCTTAGAAACTAATTTGATTCAACATATTGCCACCGAATGTGCGATCGCTATTCGCCAGGCGCGACTTTACGAATCTTCCCAAGCACAAGTGAGGGAATTAGAAAAACTGGAAAGATTAAAAAGCGAATTCCTGAAAACCCTTTCCCATGAACTGCGAACCCCGATCACCAGCATCCGTCTAGCGGTGGAAACCCTAGAAAGTCTCCTAGAATATCAAGGGATCAAGATCGATCCAGAGGATTCGATCGGTCAACTGTTGCAAATTCTTAACATTGAATGTCAGCGTCAGAGTAAGTTAGTTAATGATCTGTTAACTTTAACCTATCTGGATGCGGAAAGCGAACCTCCGGCGATCGAAACAATCGACTTACTTTCTTGGCTACCCTTATTAGTGGAACCTTTTCGCACTCTCACCCGCGAGCGACAACAGCAGTTAATTTTAGATATAGATGGGGATATACCGGAGATTAACAGCAATCTTTGTGATATCGAACGCATCATAGCGGAATTACTGACCAATGCTTCTAAATATACCCCAGAACAAGGGATAATTAGGGTAAATGTCTGGCGTGCAGACGAGCAAATATTAATTAATGTGAGCAATTCAGGAGTAGAAATCCCTCCAGAGGAATTATCAAGAATATTTGCTCCTTTTTATCGCATTCCTCACCACGATCCCTGGCGCTACAGTGGCACCGGTTTAGGTTTAGCTTTAGTCCACAAACTGATTAAACCCCTGAATGCCACCATCGATGTCACCAGTGCCAATGCTGTCACCACTTTTACCCTCACCTTGCCAATCTAGTCAAGCAGAAAACTTTTTAGAAAAAAACCTTGCAATTATTTCGAGGGCGTGCTATATTGATAAAGGACTAAAAAAAGCCGAGATAGCTCAGTTGGTAGAGCAGAGGACTGAAAATCCTCGTGTCCGCGGTTCAAATCCGCGTCTTGGCATCGAAAAAACACCAAAATTTGCCCTGTATTTACTTTCTAATCTGCTAGGTTTTGTAAATGCAGCTGACTCTCTTAGGTTTGGTGGGTAAAATGTATTCTAAGATACAGTATTGCGGGCGAACGACTGGAACGAACCACTCCAGACACAAAGGACACAAAGATTGATCGCTACTATATCAGTTAAACTTATCACACAAAGAATAAGAGAGCCTGCAGCCTTTCTCGTCAAGATGAAGTGTAACCTAATTTGGTAAGCTAAAAGCTTTGATGTACTTAGTTTCTGACCTTGTTTTTAGGTGGGAGAATTGCCAGATTCTTTCTTTTGCCTGTTGCCTGTTGCCTCTTGCCTATCTTCACTAGGAAATTAATTTTGCACGACTACTTACTTTTTGATTTTGGGCTTGACGTGAGCGGTCACGGATTAAGATAATCTAACAAGTATGTACGACAATGAAATCCTAGACTCTAGCAACTCCTTAAATAATCCTCTCGATGGGAGCGATCCGGATCAAGCAGCGGAAATCCTCCCCGATCCCGAGGAAATGCTTTCATTGCTTACTTCTGCTCATGTTAGCGAGAGAATGATCGCCGCTCGCGCCTTTTGTGAATTGCGTGACGAAAGAGCGATCGCCCCCTTACTAGAGATGTTAAACGATGTCTGTCCCCTGGTGCGTGTCAGTGTCGCCTACGCTTTGGGACGAAATCCCAGTCTTAGCTCTGTGGCTCCCTTAATCGATTTACTGGCCAGGGATTGGAATGGTTACGTCAGAAAAGGGGTAGTTTGGGCCCTGGGTAACTGTGGTGATCGCAGAGCGATCGATCCTTTGGTTCATGCTCTCAAAACTGATATTTCGGCGGTGCGATTATGGGCCGCCAGTAGTTTGGCCCAGATTGCCAAGGTCAATTATGAAGATATCATCACCGTCTTGCCGCCTTTAATTGAAGGATTGCGCCGGGATTTAATCGCAGCGGTGCGGAGTAATTGCGCTTGGTCGATCGGTCAATTATGCCGAGAATTGCCCTTCAATGTGATTTATGCCACGGCGATCGATGCTTTGATCGAGGCCTTGGTGGAAGACGAGGATTTAGGTGTCAAGGAAGATGCTAGGGGTGCTTTATTAAAGGTGGGCGACCCAAGAGGATTACAATTGATCGAGGAATTAGAGCTTGAAGGAATTATCTAAACCGCTAATTTTGGGCGTTACAGGGGCATCAGGGCTGATTTATGCCGTGCGTACCCTCAAATATCTACTTTTAGCCGACTACACGATCGATCTAGTGGCCTCCAGATCAGCTTACACCGTCTGGCAAGCAGAAGATAATATTCGGATGCCGCCAGAACCGGAGCTGCAAGAACAATTTTGGCGCAGTCAAGGCGGGGTGATGGAGGGGGGAAAATTACGCTGTCATCGTTGGGGTGATGTGGGGGCAACGATCGCCAGTGGTTCCTATCGCACCCTTGGTATGGTAATTATTCCCTGTAGCATGAGTACAGTGGCCAAATTAGCGGGGGGATTAAGTTCCGATTTGCTAGAAAGAGCGGCCGATGTGCAGATTAAGGAGGGCAGAAAATTGGTTTTAGTGCCGCGAGAAACTCCTTTTAGTTTAATTCATCTGCGTAATTTAACTACTTTGGCCGAGGCGGGCGTTAGAATCGTGCCAGCAATACCGGCATGGTATCATCATCCCCAATCGATCGAGGATTTGGTCGATTTTGTCATCGCTCGTACTCTCGATCAGTTAGATATCGATTGTGTGACAATTAATCGCTGGCAAGGACATTGACAGTTATCAGTTATCAGTTATCAGATGTAAGTTATCAGATGTAAGTTATCAGATGTAAGTTTTAAGTTAATTAGTTAGGGTTTGCTGAATAAATTTGAAATGTAGGCAAAGTAAGGGTTTTGGGGCTTTTCTCGCTCCCACAGGTGCAAGATTTTGAGAGAATCGTCGTTCAAAACCTTGCGTCTTCATCGGCCCGCGTCCTGTAGGGGCGAAGCATTCGGGCAATAACCTATCGGTGAAGACGTAGATTTTCTATCCGAATGCTTCGCCCGTACTTATTCAGCAAACCCTAGTTAGTTAGTTATCTTTATCTTTATACCTGTTTACTGTTTACTGATCACTGTTTACTGATCACTGATCACTGAATTAAGGGAGGTAAAAATGGGCTGGATTATGGTCTTATTTGCGATCGCTGTAGGCGGATTACTGATCTGGCAGAATCTGGGGGTGATCACTTTGGTCTTTTTTGGCGGTATTATGACGGTAAAACTGCCCCTAGCAGTCTGGGTGTTACTTTTCACCCTAGCGGGAATTATCAGTGGTTTAACCCTGCAATTTCTCTATAGTTTTGGTCGTCCTTTGGCTGCCCCAAAAGCCTCCCCTCGTATAGCGAATAATCCTACAGTACCACCGCCATCTCCCCGACCTACCTATATTCAATATACTGCTCCGTCTGCACGGGGTAACGATTGGGAAAGAGATAGCGGTGATGATTGGAATTTTGATACACCCCCCGAAAAACCGACGACCATTCAGGATCGGGAAGAATTTTCGTCTAGGCTTGCAGATGAGGAAAAAGCAAATTTTGTCAAGCCTCCTAGTGACAGTTCTCAAACCGGCTCAATTTATTCCTATAGTTACCGCACAGCCAAACAGACTCGCGGGGAAAAAGCCGATCAAGTGTACGATGTCAATTATCGGATTATTACGCCCCCCGCCCAAGATCAAAACGAAGATCGGGAGGTAAACAAAGGGGATGAAGAGGAGTGGATTTAACTTTGACAGAGACAGAACCGGTGCTGATCAGCTAAAATTTGCTAAAAAGACGGTAAAAAAAGCCTAAAAAACTTAATAATGCCCAAAACAGCTAATTGGGGCTTGCTCAATAAATCTAAAAACCTTGTTGGGTAAGACTTTTAGACTTTTTGGAAACCAAAAAGTACCAGCTCTGGGAGTGATCGGGTGGAAAATTCAGGTACTTTTTCCCTGAAAATTAGGTAATTGACCAGATGAAAATCGCTAAAACCCTACACCCTACACCCCACACCCCACACCCTGCCCCCACCGAAAAACTTTTTGCCGCAAACCCTGATTATGTCCCTCGTTGGCTCTCTGGTTAGTTAAAGAAAAATCTCGGCTAATCCGATAATACCTGCTGGTAAATCCTGCTAGGGGGGGTTTATCTGTTAAAATTTCTTGTCGTCGTCAAGTGAAGCGGGAAGAGTATGCGAATTCTATTTGTGGGTGCCGAGGCCGCTCCAATTGCCAAAGTTGGGGGAATGGGGGACGTAATTGGGGCATTACCGAAAGTCTTGCGTCAGCTAGGTCATGATGTGCGGATTTTTCTACCTTACTACGGTTTTCTTCAGGAAAAAATGGACATCCCTTCCGAACCCATTTGGTCAGGATTCGCCATGTTTCAGGATTTTTCAGTCTATGAAACGGTTTTACCCGATACAGATATTCCTCTCTACCTCTTTGGTCATCTAGCTTTCTCTGGACGCAGTATCTACGGAGGCGAAGATGAGGCCTGGCGATTTACCCTTTTTGCCAATGGTGCGGCGGAATTCGCCTGGAATTACTGGAAACCACAAGTTATTCACTGTCATGATTGGCATACGGGCATGATTCCCGTCTGGATGCACCAAGACCCCGATATTAGTACCGTTTTTACGATCCATAATCTCGCCTACCAGGGTCCTTGGCGCGAAGCATTAGAAAAAATGACTTGGTGTCCTTGGTATATGCAGGGCGATAATACCATGGCCGCGGCGGTTCAATTTGCCAATCGCGTCACGACTGTCTCTCCCACCTATGCCCGTCAAATACAGACCCCCATTTATGGCGAAAATTTAGAGGGATTATTGTCCTATATTTCCGGCAATCTGGTGGGGATTGTCAACGGCATCGATACGGAGGTGTATAACCCGGCTAAAGATGTTTATCTTAAGCAGAATTTTACCCCAGAAACCATCGAAAAACGTCTGGCTAATAAAATTGCCCTGCAAGAAGAAGTGGGGCTACAGGTCAGCAGAAATGCCTTTGTCATGGGGATGGTGACGCGTTTGGTAGAACAAAAAGGTATTGATCTAGTGATGCAAATTTTAGATCGCTTTCTCACCTATACTGATGCTCAATTGATTATTTTAGGTACAGGCGATCGCTATTATGAAACCCAACTATGGGAGATGACTTCCCGTTTCCGGGGGCGAATGTCCCTGCATCTTCTCTATAGTGATGCCCTTTCCCGTCGCATCTATGGGGGGGCCGATGCTTTGTTAATGCCTTCCCGTTTTGAACCCTGCGGCATCTCCCAATTAATGGCCATGCGTTACGGTTGTATTCCCATGGTACGCCGCACCGGTGGTTTAGTCGATACGGTATCTTTCCACGACCCAATTCAGGAAAGAGGAACAGGATTTAGTTTCGATCGCTATGAACCTTTAGACCTGTTTACCTGTATGATCCGGACTTGGGAAAGTTTCCGTTATAAACAGGATTGGCAAAAACTACAGCAACGGGCAATGACTCAAGATTTTAGTTGGTATAAATCCGCTTTGGAATATCTCAAAATCTACAAACAAATCACCGGACAATCCGATCAATTATCCGATGAAGAAAAAGATAAATTTGTCGCCCTGACTAGCAGTTAAATCCTCCTTGATTAGGGGTGAAGATATATCACCCCTACTCCGGTAGAAATTAATCGGTAATGGCGTTGAGAAGAACTTCCGCTAGGGTCATATCTTCCATATCATCGATAGTAATTGTGTCAACAATATCGAATTTGGCCCCCGCCGATTCTAGTTGATCGTCTAAAGCTTTGAGAAATTCTGTTGCTTGTCGATCATGGCCTACTTGAATCAGAGAAATGGCTAATTCTTCATCCCTATCGAGTTTTCGAGAAGCTTCGATAATTTGACGCATCACCGCTTTGCGATCATCTGGTTCTCCGTCGGTAATCACCAGAATAGTTTCTCCGTTGGGTTTAGTTTTGCCGGCAGTTTTGCGCTGAAAATAATTATTGAGGGCATCTTGGAGAACAGCTGCTAGGTCTGTCCTCCCCATGGGTTCATTTTCTTGATAAATTTGTGTCACCTTATCGGAAGTAACATTATCATAGCGTCGGAAACGTCCGGAAAAAAGATAGATAGTGATGCCGTCGGGATCGAATTCCTCGCACTTTCTAGCCAAGGCGAGGGTGGATTCTTGGGCAATTTGCCAACGGGTTTTCTCGCTGGGTTTATCAGCAGTGGACATACTGCCACTTTTGTCAATAATCAGAGTATAATCTCTGTTTTCTACCATAGGGGCTATACCTCCAAGCAATTTGCGCTCGTCCTAGTCTAATAATTATTAAACTCTAGGATGGAAACTCTACCTCGATCGACTAGGGTTTTTTAACTATTGGGGGAAGGAGACAGCGTAATCAACAGCAGAAACTATCGCCAGAAAACCAGTCGGGCTAAAATGAAAAAAGTATGAAAATTATTTCTTAACCTGATACTGTTAAATTAGCCGATGAGTGATAGTAAATCGATCGCCTCAACCGAGAAAAAGCCAGATCATCCACCTTCTTGGAGTTTTTGGACGGTGTTTAGTTCCACCTTCCTAACCATATTTTTTGCTGAAATCGGCGATAAAACTCAATTAGCCACCCTTTTGATCAGCGCCGAATCCCAATCCCCCTGGGTGGTTTTTGCCGGGGCAGCCAGCGCTTTAATCGCTACCAGTCTCCTCGGTGTCCTGATCGGTTATTGGATTGCGCGTCGTCTTTCCCCCAAAACCTTAGATATCGGTGTCGCTATTCTTCTCCTTTTGATCACTGGTTTACTCATCGGCGATATTCTCTAAGCAATCAGTGATCAGTGTGACTGTTTACTGTTTACTGTTCACTGTTCACTGTTCACTGAAAAAAGCTTCCCATCTCCCTAGAATTTATGAATTGGCAATTATTCGGACTGACATTTATCACGGTTTTTTTGGCAGAAATAGGCGATAAAAGTCAATTAGTAGCGATCGCTCTCGGTGGCAGTTCCAAATCACCCAAAGCTGTCTTTTTTGGCTCAATTACCGCCTTAATCTGCACCAGTTTCTTAGGAGTCCTGGCGGGGGGCAGTATGGCGCAGTTATTCCCCGCTAAGATATTAAAAGCGATAGCGGCCATTGGTTTTGCTCTGCTTGCTGTCCGGCTGCTTTGGCCAGATTCGGATTGATAATTGGGTTGGGCTGAATATTACTGGAAGCCTTACTAGAAAACGGTTTTGGCACTTTTTCCAGGCACGCGAGGCCATTCTGTTATTATAAACCTCTGGCCTAATTAATTTTTGAGGGTTCAAAAACGTCAAAAATAAGGATTAAATCGCATAAAATCTGTAAATAGATCATTTAATTGATTATTATTCATTCTTAATTCTCCTGACTACTGACTACTGGCTACTGGCTCCTAACCCTAACAACAATTTTTGATTTTTACAAGAGGTCTTATGACTTCCCCAACCGACGACCGGCGACCGACTCCTGATAGCTAAAAAACTGAGGCAAATTCCAGAAAAATAATTAATTTTTTGGAAAAAAGTAGCTAAACTTACAAAAAATATCCAAAAAGTAGCGAAAATCACAAAAAATCTGCTAACCTAGCCGTAATATCACACAGATATTTGTAGAAAGATTCCCGAAAATCTCCTCAGCAAAAACGTCCGTGTGAAGTAGCTAATATTGTCAGCGAGGTTAGTTCAAGATCATCATGTCAAATTTAGGACGACGTAAATTTCTCCTGTACGGTTCTGCCACTTTGGGAACCAGTATTCTGTTAAAAGCTTGTGGTGGACAAAACCAAACCCCCACGGCTAGTCCTAGCCCAGCTGCTAGTCCCGCCCCGGCTTCTGGAGAGACGATTAAGGTGGGTATTCTGCACTCCCTCAGTGGCACCATGGCCATCAGTGAAACCAGCGTAGTTGATGCGGAAAAACTGGCGATCGAGGAAATCAATGCCGCCGGTGGTGTTCTTGGTAAAAAGATCGAGGCAGTGGTGGAAGATGGCGCTTCCGATTGGCCAACTTTTGCCGAAAAAGCCACCAAACTGATCGATCAGGACAAAGTTGCGACTGTTTTCGGTTGTTGGACTTCCGCCAGTCGTAAGGCGGTTTTGCCCGTGTTTGAAGCCAAAAACCATATGCTCTGGTATCCTGTCCAGTACGAGGGTCAAGAGTGTTCTAGAAATATCTTCTACACTGGGGCTGCACCTAACCAACAGATCGAGCCGGCAGTGACTTGGTTGCTGGAAAATAAAGGGAAAAAATTCTTCCTCGTCGGTTCCGACTACGTTTTTCCCCGCACTGCCAACACGATCATTAAAGAGCAGTTAAAGGCGAAAGGCGGCGAAACCGTGGGCGAAGACTACCTACCCCTAGGTAACACGGAAGTTACCCCGATTATCACCAAAATTAAGCAAGCTTTACCCGATGGCGGCGTTATTTTCAACACCCTCAACGGTGACAGTAACGTGGCTTTCTTTAAACAACTGCAAGCGGCCGGTTTAACTCCCGATAAATATCCGGTCATGTCGGTGAGTGTTGCCGAGGAAGAAGTTAAACAAATCGGTAAGGAATATCTCCTCGGTCAATACGCTTGTTGGAACTATTTCCAAACCGTAGATACCCCCGCTAACAAGAAATTTGTTGCGGCTTTTCGAGCTAAATATGGTGAGGATCGCGTCACTAACGACCCCATGGAAGCGGCCTATATTATGGTCTATCTCTGGAAGCAAGCGGTGGAACAAGCGGCAACCGCCGATGATCTCGACAAAGTTCGCGCCGCCGCCGTAGGACAAAAATTCGATGCTCCCGAAGGACCGGTGGAAATGTTCCCCAATCATCATATCTCCAAAACCGTCCGCATTGGTCAGGTGAGAGATGATGGTCTATTTGACATCGTTTGGTCAACTCCGGGGGTAGTGGATCCGCAACCTTGGAACCAATTTGTCCCCGAAACTAAGGGCTTTGCCTGTGACTGGACGGATCCGGCCAAGGGCGGTAAATTCAAAATGGAAAAATCCTAGTTTTAGGAATTTTTCCAGACAGTAACGAGAGTGAGGTGGGCATTACTGCTCACCCCACTTTTTAAAGCTTAAAGATGCAGGGGAATAACGAAAAGTGTCAGCATTATTGGAAGGATTGTTTAATGGTATTAGCATCGGTTCTGTGCTATTGCTGGCCGCTTTAGGACTAGCGATTGTTTTCGGACTGATGGGGGTAATTAATCTCGCTCACGGTGAGTTAATGATGTTAGGGGCTTATACTACTTTTGTGGTGCAGAATATCTTTAAAGGTTTTGAAGATATTTATATTTTAAATGTCTTTCAAGCTTTCCGTATTTCTCTCTTTGATACTTATGTTTTATTCGCCCTACCGATCGCTTTTTTAGTGTCGGGATTGGCGGGATTATTATTAGAAAGGGGGGTGATTAGGTTCCTCTATGGCAGACCCCTAGAAACGCTGCTGGCCACTTGGGGAGTCAGCTTAATTCTGCAGCAATTTGTCAGAAGTGTCAACGGGTTATTAGTAATTAGTTTAATAGTTTTCTGTCTGTTATTTTTTGGGGCGATGACGGTGTTAAGTCGTCGCCTAGATTGGGAGAGAATTCGCAATTTAGCTATTGGTATCACCCTGCCTTTATCCCTAGCTATCGCTGGATTATTAGGCTATCTTTTATCTTTTAATCCGGTTCTCGCTCGACCCTGGTTTAGTGCCAGAAACGTCGATGTCACGGCTCCTGCTTGGTTACGGGGAGGTTTACCTTTACCCGGTTTTCAAATGCCCTACACCCGTCTATTTATTATCATTTTAACTGCCCTTTGTTTGTTAGGGACTTATTGGTTTTTAAATAAATCTTCTTGGGGTTTACGCATTCGTGCCGTCACCCAAAATCGCCAGATGAGTGCCTGTTTAGGCATTCCGACAAATCAAGTGGATGCTTTGACTTTTGCCCTCGGTTCGGGATTAGCTGGAGTTGCCGGTTGTGCGATTAGTTTTTTGGGTTCCGTCGGTCCAAACGTGGGACAAAATTATATCGTTGATACCTTCATGGTAGTGGTGGTGGGGGGAGTGGGTAATCTCCTGGGAACTATTATCGCGGCTATGGCGATCGGTGTGGCTAATTATTTAATTGGTTCGGGAACTTTTGCTCTGATTTTTGGTTCTGTAGAAGCCCTAAAACCCCTAACGGATTTCTTCACCTTTTTCTCCACCACTAGCATGGCAAAAGTGATGATTTTTGCTTTAATTATTGCTTTCTTGCAATTCAAACCTGCGGGAATTTTTCCTCCTAAAGGACGTACTGCCGAGTTATAGATTATGATTACCGAAACCATCACTAGAAACGAATCCCGACAACGGGAAAAGAAAAAGTTAATCACGGAAATCGCTGTTATTGTTGGATTGGTGGTCATCTTTGCGGTGTTACTGCCCTTAGCTTTGTCGGCTTTCCGTTTGCGTTTATTGGGGCGATTTCTTTCCCTCGCTATTGTCGCTTTGGGGATAGATTTAATCTGGGGTTATACGGGTTTATTAAGTCTTGGTCATGGCATCTTTTTTGCCCTCGGTGGTTACGCTCTTGCCATGTACCTAAATCTTCAGTTACCCCCCGGACAAATGCCCGAATTTTTTACTCTCTACGGGGTGACAGAATTACCTTTTATTTGGCAACCTTTTTATTCCCTACCTTTGACAATTCTAGCCCTAATTATCGTACCAGCGATCGTGGCAGGATTATTGGGTTATTTAATCTTCCGCAACCGCATTAAAGGGGTTTATTTCTCGATTTTGACCCAAGCGGCTTTACTGGTATTTTTTAACTTTTTTAACGGTCAACAAAAGTTAATTAACGGCACTAATGGCTTAAAAACCGATACCCAAACAATTTTCGGGTTACTGGTGGGTTCCGATGCCGTTCAAGTGGCCTTTTATTTACTCACAATTGTCTGTTTACTGGCTATTTATCTCCTCTGTCGTTGGTTAACTACCGGCAGATTTGGGCGCTTGTTAGTCGCCATTCGCGATGATGAGGTGCGTGTCCGTTTTTCCGGTTATGATCCTACTTGGTTTAAGGTGTTAGTTTTTGCCATTTCTGGGGCGATTGCTGGTGTTGCCGGCGCTCTTTATACGGTGCAAACGGGAATTATCACTCCTAACTCTATGGATGTGGCTTTTTCCATTGAAATGGTGATTTGGGTGGCTGTGGGGGGACGTGCTACCCTTGTGGGGGCAGTTATCGGTACTTTATTAGTACGCCTGGCCCAAACTTTTTTAAGCGAACAATTTCCGGAAGTCTGGGTATTTTTCCAAGGGGCCCTATTCCTAATTGTGGTGACAGTGCTTCCCGATGGTCTTCTCGGTGGGATTAAACGTTTGCTGACTCATTTTGGTTTCCGCAAAACTTTAATTACCTATCCTAGTATTGAGGAAGCTCCGGAAGTGCAACTGGAAAAAGAAGAATTAGAGCATAAGTGACCTTATTCTGTTAGTATTCTCCGAGTCAGGAGTGGGTCGTCAGGAGTGGGTCATCAGGAGTCAGGAGATTATTTTTATTTATTCTTCCCACACCCCACACCCTACACCCTGCTCCCCACTCCCCAATTCATAATTCATAATTCATAATTACCAATTCCCTCTTAGAAATTATGACTGGAAAAATCTTAGAAATCGAGAATCTTACCGTTAGTTTTGGGGGTTTTAAAGCTCTCAATAATCTTAATTTCAGTATGGATACGGGAGAATTGCGGGTGATTATCGGTCCCAATGGTGCGGGAAAAACCACTTTTTTAGATGTAATTACGGGGAAAGTGCAACCCACCATCGGACGGGTATTATTTAAAGGTCGAGATCTCCGCAAAATTCCTGAATATGCGATCGCTCGTTTAGGTATTGGTCGCAAATTCCAAACTCCTAGGGTATATTTAAATCTAACTGTCCGAGAAAATCTCGATTTAGTTAGTAATCGCAATAAAAATGTTTTCTCAACTCTTTTCGGTCGTCCTCCGCTAGAAGATAGCAGAAAAGTTATTGGTTTATTGGAAACTATCGGGTTAACTGCTAAAGCTGATTTATCCGCTTCTTTACTTTCCCACGGCGAAAAACAACGCTTAGAAATTGGCCAATTAGTGGCCCAGTCACCAGATTTACTGCTAGTAGATGAACCCGTAGCAGGATTAACCGATGAGGAAACGGAAAACGTGGGTAATTTGTTATTAAATCTAGCGGAAAGTCATTCGATTATTGTCATTGAACACGATATGGAATTCGTCCGTCAAATTGCCCGCAAAGTCACGGTTTTACACCAAGGAACTGTTCTCTGTGAGGGGAATATGGAGCAAATTCAAAATGATCCGAAAGTTATTGAAGTTTATCTAGGTTCCTCGGAAGAATAAAAAGTCAAAGGATTAAAATTAGTTAAAAAGGGTTGACAATGTTACACATATCTGATCTCAATGTTTACTACGGAGAAAGTCATATTTTAAGAGATGTTGACCTTAACATTAATGCGGGAGAAATGGTCTGTTTAATTGGACGTAATGGCGTGGGTAAAACTACCCTATTAAAAACCTTGATGGGTATCTTAAAACCGCGAGCGGGAACAATTAATTATGAGCAAGAAAACCTGATTAATAAAACCTCAGATCAAAGAGCCAGATTAGGACTGGGTTATGTGCCGCAGGGTAGGGATATTATTCCCCGTTTAACGGTAAAAGAGAATTTAATTCTCGGTTTGGAAGCTTTACCCACAAAAAGAAAAAATGCCACAATTCCCGAAGAAATCTTCGATTTGTTTCCCGTTTTAAAAACCATGTTATCGCGGATGGGAGGAGATTTAAGCGGTGGACAACAACAGCAATTAGCCATCGCTCGCGCTTTAGTGGGGGAACCAAAATTATTAATTTTAGATGAACCCACGGAAGGAATTCAACCGTCAATTATTCTCGAAATTGAAGCAGCGGTGCGGCGTATTGTTGCCAGTAAAGGAATCGCCGTTTTATTAGTAGAACAACACCTGCATTTTGTCCGCCAAGCTGATCGATATTACGCCATGCAGAAAGGGGGAATTGTTGCTTCCGGTTTCACGAGCGAATTAAGTCAAGAAGTCATTCAGCGATTTTTGGCGGTTTAAACTTAACTTTTTCCTTGATAAGTAGGTGGGCGTTAAAAATTATCAGACACCCCCCTTATCAAGCTGTCCTTTAGTCACATCTTTCTTAACATTTCAAACCTTTGTAGCACAAGGCTTTCAAGACTCGGTTAACAATTTGTAATATTCCTTGTTGACACCCTTACTGACAAAGAAAAAACTGAAATCAAGTCAGGATAAGGGTTGGAGTGCTTACTGCAAAAATTGTTAAGAAAGATCCGACTAATGGATAGCCTTATCAAGGGGGGATTAAGGGGGGATCAAAGACAAAATCTATCTTCAATTTAATTATAACCACTTACTTATATGACTCAAATAGTCGTAATTGGTGGCGGGGCAGCGGGATTTTTTGGCGCAATTAAAGCGGCAGAATCTAACCCCAAAGCTGGCGTTACTATCCTAGAAGCGGCAAAAGAACCTCTGGCGAAAGTGCGGATTTCGGGAGGGGGACGCTGTAATGTCACCCATCATTGTTTTGATGTTTCCCAATTGGTTAATTATTATCCTCGCGGTGGCAAAGCACTACGGGGAGCTTTTAGTCGTTTTCAACCCCAAGATACTATTAAATGGTTTGAATTGCGGGGGGTAAAACTCAAAACAGAAGCGGATGGGCGAATGTTTCCCAGCACCGATAATTCTGAAACTATTGTTAATTGTCTGCGGGAAAGTGCGACTTTTGCTGGGGTTAATTTAAGGCTAAATTCCCCAGTTAAATCGGTAAAAAAACAGGAAGAAAGTTTTTTGATTGAATTAAAAAGAGATGAGCAAATTAGGGCAGATAAGCTTTTAATTGCTACGGGAAGTAGTCCTTTTGGTTATCGCACCGCTCAAGATTTAGGTCATTCTTTAGTCTCTCCTGTCCCTTCTTTATTTACCTTTCAAATTGCCGATGCTCGTCTGAAAGATTTGTTAGGGGTTGCTGTGGATAAAGTGCGAGTTCGTCTTGGGGGAAGTAAATTAGAACAAATCGGACCCTTATTAATTACCCATTGGGGAGTTAGTGGACCGGCTATTTTAAAACTTTCTGCTTGGGGAGCGCGGGTGCTTCACGAGCAGCATTACCGAATGCCTTTAATAATTAATTGGTTAGGGGATTATCATCCTGAAAAATTGCGAGAAATTATCTTACAAACTAAAAGTGAATATCCCAAAAGAAAACTTTTTAATTATTGTCCCTTTGAACAGTTACCTAAGCGTCTTTGGCAGAGTTTATTAAGTTACTTGACTGTTAACTCGGAAACTCCCTGGGCAGAATTATCTAAAAATACTCTCAATCGATTAATGATTGAATTACAGCAAGGGGAATATCAAATCAAAGGAAAAGGGGTGTTTAAGGAGGAATTTGTCACCGCTGGGGGAGTGAATCTTCAGGAAGTGGATTTTAAAACTATGGAAAGTAAAATCTGTCCGGGGTTATATTTTGCCGGGGAGGTACTAGATATCGATGCAGTTACGGGGGGATTTAATTTTCAAAGCGCTTGGACCACTGGTTATCTCGCCGGACAAGCTATGGGTAATAGATAGCAGTATTGCTGGTGTATTAGGCTGCCCCAATACACCCGACGGCAATTAAACTGCGAGAAAATCTCATTTTAACTGATAGTTGATAACCGATTCCTTGATGCTGTTATTCCCAAATTGGACCGGCTGCAATGATTTCTTGGGAGGCAGTGGTAAATTGACGGAAATTTTCCACGAAACGATGGGCTAATTCTCGCGCCTGTAGGTCGTAGGATTCGCCATCTTGCCATGCTTGTCGCGGGTCGAGGATTTTTTTGGGAACTCCGGGGACAATTTCGGGGACGAGAACTTGAAAGATGGGATGAGGATGGAAAACGACTTCCTCTAAATCGCCATTTAAAGCGGCGGAAACCATAGCGCGGGTGTGTTTGATCGAAATGCGATCGCCGACTCCGTAGGGACCGCCAGACCAACCGGTATTAATCAGATAAACCGAGGTTTCGGGGTGTTGTTCTAAACGTTGCCCTAACATTTGGGCATAGACCAGGGGTGAGAGAGGGAAGAAACATTGACCGAAACAACTGGAAAAAGTCACCTGTGGGGCGGTGATTCCCCGTTCCGTTCCCGCTAATTTGCTAGTATAGCCGGAGAGGAAATGATACATCGCTTGGTTCGTGGTTAATTTGGCGATTGGTGGCAGTACCCCAAAAGCATCGGCAGTTAAGAAGATAATCGTTTTCGGGTGGGTTCCCATGCCAGATACGGCACAATTAGGGATATAACGCAGGGGATAGGCGGCGCGGGTGTTTTCGGTCAAACGTCCATCATCATAGTCGGGAAGGCGATTATCGGGGGAAAGGATCACGTTTTCGAGAATAGTGCCAAATTGAATCGCCGCCCAGATTTGGGGTTCGTATTCGGCACTTAAACGGATGGTTTTAGCATAACAACCGCCTTCAAAGTTAAAAATGCCGTCTTCTGACCAACCGTGTTCATCATCACCGATGAGGCTGCGTTTAGGATCGGCGGAAAGGGTGGTTTTACCCGTACCGGAGAGACCGAAAAAGAGGGCCGTATGACCGTGTTTATCCATGTTAGCGGCACCGTGCATCGGTAAAACCCCTTGTTTGGTCATCAGGTAGTTCATCATCGAGAAGACGGATTTTTTGATTTCGCCAGCGTAGCGAGTGCCACCGATGAGAACGATTTTTTTTGCCAGGTTGAGGACGATAAAGGCTTCGCTGTTCAGGTCGTCATCTTCGGGATCTCCCTGTAACCCCGGCAGGGCAATCACGGTAAAATCAGTTTCATGGGCGGCTAGTTCGATCGCACTGGGCCGGAGGAATAACTGATGGGCAAAGAGGTTATGGTAGGCGATTTCGGTGACAACGCGCACGCCAAAGCGACAATTAGGATCGGACCCGACGTAACCATCGAAGATATATAGGTCTTTTCCCTGTACATAGGCGAGGACTTTTCGGTATAACTGCTGGAATTTTTCCTCGCTAATCGGGGCGTTATGCTGATTCCAGTCGATTTCCTTTTCGCTGGTGGTTTCTTTGACAATGAATTTATCTTTGGGGGAACGACCGGTATATTTACCTGTTTCCACCACTAAAGCCCCATTATCGGCTAAAACGCCCTCATGATGTTCGATCGCCTGTTCGACTAATTGCGGTACGGAAAGATTGCGATAAACGCGACCGAGATTTTTCATGCCTAGGTTTTCGAGGCCGTAGGTGGGATGAATTTGATTTTCTAATTCGCAGTGGAAATTGACATTCTCCATGCGATCGGACAAGGAACAAGAGATACTATCATTGGTCAGCGTGTGTAGAGTCGGCATAACCCAAATTCTCCTGATAATTTAGTTGTCGGTTTAGAGGTAAATTCTAGGTCTCTGATTAGTGCAGTTATAGGAACTAGAAAACCCTCGTTCTCTGTCTTTTTCACTCCCAGACACCTAAGAAGCTATATTGATTAGTTTATCTGACGATATTTCCCTGATTAATCTGGTCTCTCGCTGTCGGTAAAGCCAACTTTAGAGCGGAATTGAGGCTTATTTGCGTATTTACCCTTCATCTCCCAGTCAGGGTTTGTACCTTTTCTCTCTTGCCGATCTAACTGCTTTTTCTAGCTATTTTTAGTCTAGCTGTACAATGGGATGCAGACGATGTTTTTTTTACAAAAGTTAACAGCTACACAAAATTGGTCAGCTAATCTAGAAGTTATCTTAATTGTCAGGTAGGAAGTCTCTGGTTTTGGGGAACGTCAGAACAATAGCTGGTTGTCTAGAGATGATGACAATGATCCTAAACGTGGTCAAATCGATTTCGCCGCTAATAAAAAAAGTCGATTGACACAGGAACCAGTTAGCGGCCAAAATTGACCCTATTAGCCGTTGGCAAGCTCTAGAATTGATTGTGTAAGTAGTCGGACATAAATTCTGTTGTCTATCTTAAGAAATGTAAATTGCCGCAATTCTTACTGACGACCGACTCCTGACGACCGACTCCTTACCCCACAGTTAACTTTACTTTTGTCCAACTACTTAACAGGTTAATTAAGTCTAGCTCGATCTCGAAAAAAAACAACTAATATTGACATCCTCACCGCCGTAAACGGACGGTGATTCCCAAACCTCACGATTTAGGTTTCTGCTTCTTTCCCGAAGGATTTTTCGCACCTGCCTTAACAGATTTACTCTGTTCTGGTCATCAGGTCGCTCTACAGACTGACACCGCAAGCCCTGCGGCCAAAATATTTTTACTGGCGTTAATATCTCGGTCATGGTGAGTCCCACAGTCTGGACAGTCCCATTCTCGAACATTTAACGGCATTTTCAAGGGCAATATACCCGCAATTACTACACCTTTTAGAACTAGGAAACCATCTATCTATTTCGATGTAATTTCTCCCATACCAACGGCATTTATAGGCTAATTGTCGGGTGATTTCTCCCCAGCTTACATCAGATATTGCCTGAGATAATTTCGGGTTTTTGACCATATTCTTGACGGCTAAATTCTCAACCACAATCGTTTGGTTTTCACGAACTAATTGAGTGGTTAGCTTATGTAGATGGTCTTTTCTACTATCGGTGATTTGAGCGTGAATCTTGGCTACTTTTATTCTTGCTTTTTCCCGATTTTTTGAGCCTTTCTGTTTTCGAGAAAGATTTTTTTGCGCTTTTCGCAGTCTCCGATAATGCTTTTTAAAATGCTTAGGATTAGATACTTTGTCACCATCGCTGGTAATCACGAGGCTACTAATTCCTAAGTCAATTCCAATGGCTTTATCTGTTACTGGTAATGGCTTAATCGTTGGGTCATCAAATCTAATTGAAATATGCCAACGTCCTGATGGATGTAATCTGACTGTTACTGTGCTTGGCTCACAGCTTTCTGGGATTTGTCTTGACCATCGAACAGGTAAAGGTTCTGTGCATTTGGCTAAATAGATTTGTTTGTCTTTAAATTTAAAAGCAGACTTAGTAAATTCGGCACTTCCTCCTTGATGTTTTTTCTTAAAGTTAGGATACTTAGTACGACCAGCAAAGAAATTAGTGAAAGCTGTTTGTAAATGTCTTAACCCTTGTTGTAAAGGTACACAGCTTACTTCATTGAGAAAGTCTAATTCTTCTTGCTTTTTCCAATCGGTTAGCATTGAAGAAGTTTGAGCGTAGCCTACTCTTTCTTGCTTTTCGTACCAAGCTTGTGTTCGTTCGTGGAGAGCTTTGTTGTAAACTAATCTTACACAGCCCAATGTGCGCCGCAATAGCGACTCTTGTTTTGGTGTGGGGTAAAATCGGTAAGAATAGGCTTTTTCCATGTCTCACATTTTAGCATATATCGTGTAAATGTGCTAATATTTGACGGTAAAGCCGTCGTAGAACGACGGGGTTTCAGACCCAAAATTTTCGATGATCATCGCAGGAGAAAGAAGCGGAGTCGGTAAAACGACGATTACTCTGGCAATCTTGGCCTATTTAATCAGTCGTGGCGATCGAGTGCAATCTTTTAAAGTCGGGCCCGATTATATCGATCCCATGTTCCATACTCATTTTACCGGTCGCCCCTGTCGCAATCTCGATCCGGTTTTAACTTCTGAAGACTATGTAAAAACCTGTTTTGCCCAACATTGTCAAAATGTCGATTATGCTCTGATTGAAGGGGTAATGGGGCTATTTGATGGTATTCAATTAAGCGATACTCAATTTCCCGATTATGCCAGTACCGCCCATATTGCCCGTATTTTAGGGCTTCCTCTGCTGTTAGTTATCGATTGTAGTCGTTTATCTACCTCTGTCGCCGCTATTGTCCGCGGTTATCAATCTTTAGACAAAAATCTTCATCTAGCCGGAGTTATCCTCAATCGGGTTGGCAGCGATCGCCACCTGCAATTACTGCAAACCGCCCTAGAATCTATCAATATGCCGATTGTCGGGGTTTTGCGTCGTCAAGATTCCCTGACAATTCCCGATCGCCATCTAGGATTAGTTCCTAGGGATGAACTAGGAGAAATCAGGGAACTGCAAGATCAACTGGCCTCTATTGCCCAAAACTGCTTTAATTGGGACATTCTCTTGCCTTTACTGACTATTTCTCCCCAAGAGAACCCGAAAAATCCCCCAGGAGTAAATAAGCTTTTTCCCCCTATCCGTATCGGTATTGCCAGAGATAAGGCTTTTAACTTTTATTACCCCGATAATCTCGATATTTTAGCCAATTTAGGCGCGGAATTAATCTTTTGGAGTCCCCTGCAAGGAGCAAATTTGCCCGAAAACCTGCAAGGATTGTACTTTGGTGGCGGTTTTCCCGAAATCTTTGCCCCGGAATTAGCCGCTAACACCCCCGTCTTAACTCAGGTGAGAAAAGCGATCACATCTGGAATGCCCACCTACGCCGAATGTGGCGGATTAATGTATTTATGTGACAAAATAGTTGATTTTGAGCAAAAAAATCATTTTATGTTGCAAATAATCCCACAATCTGCTATAATGTCTCCGAAGTTAACCCTAGGTTATCGACAAGCCATCGCCCAACAGGAGACGATCCTGCTCAAAGCAGGTCAACCAGTGCGCGGGCATGAATTCCATCGCTCCCAATTAAGCGGGGTGAGCGACGCACCGATTTATCAACTGCAAGCATTCCCCAAAAGTGACATCAATGGCGAAGGGTGGCAAGGTAAGAATCTGCACGCTTCCTATCTCCACCTACATTTTGGGGCTAATCTGGGCCTGCCGAAAAAATTTTTAGCTGCCGGCCTTGATTTTTTCCGAACAGCTGCGTTAAGCTGATTACAGATAAATTTGATAATCAATCCGTTCAGGGATACAGGAGGTGATGTCGATGGTAGAAAGTAGTAAAAGCATGGGTCTCCTAATCGACAATAGCCGGCTGTGCGCCGGGGCTGTTCTCTAGACCCCCACGTCTAAACAAGATTTAGACTAGCTGGAGTTCCTTCCGGCAGTCTGGTGTCGATTCCGATGACCCGCTACACCGCCCTTACCGAGCAATTGGTGAGGGCGGATAGTTTTTCAGGGTTTCTCGTCATCTCTTCACTTTAACTCTACGGGCGCAAACTAACCCAGCGCCGCTTCTGGTTGGGGGACACCGTTTTAACGCCTGTCACCGAGATAATATCATTGGCCAAATTGTCCGCCATCATGGGAATTAATCGATTTATATTATTTCTATAAGCTTTTGTCCAGAATTCGGAGAGTTTCTCTCGCGCCTCCTCATTGACGTAGATAGTTTTATCTGGCGTAATCAATACCATTGCCACGTGACCGGAGTTTTCCGTGATGGCAAAGACAAACTGATCCCGGTCGGACTTGAGGCCTTTGTACCAGTAGTCTAGGTGTTCTTCTAATTCGTATTCATAAAGAGCGCGTTCCATCTTGCCATCTTCTAGCAAGGCTTTACGCAGTGTATTGGCTATCTTTCTTTTTTTCATGGTTTTGTCTCTGTTTTTATCGGCGTTAAGTTTTGCCCATTAGACATCACTCCATATTAAGAGTGCCACTACAGAAATCATCAATTAACCTGACGACAACTCAGTTCAGTCGTCGTTATCAAAATTACAGAACCTTGCCCGACTCGTCTAAATGAGGCTGTTATTTGAGCTTAAGTCTTCTCTCTGTAAGGATTTTAACCTACTTTAGTTTTTGTTTAAGTACCGTTAGGATCAACAGGGTGGCCACTTTGTCAACCGGTCAAGGGAAAAAATGAGATCGCATCTTTCCCTAAGCAATCAAATCGTGTATAATGGCAGAAGAATAGTAAGGCTATATGCGTGATCAAACTGTGTAGTCAACCTATAAGGTGTGAGGAAAAAACCATCATGTTAAGAATGTTCTGGAAATCATTGCTGGTTAGCCCAGCGATTTTAGGGGCTACCCTAGTAGCTTCCGCTAATGCTAGTAGCTTCGATCCCGTCAAATCTACCAGTGTTTCTACCGAATTTAACAATCTAGAAATCGCTCAAGTTCAGAACACCGGTGCAGGAACTGGCGAACTACTCAATCAGATCGAACAGTACGGTAACGAAGGACAGTCCGTACCCGTGGAAGGCAATACCATCGATCAAGTCACCAGCGTTAACCAACTGCGGGATGTTTCCCCCACCGCCTGGGCCTATGAAGCCCTAAGAAGCCTTGTGGAGCGCTATGGTTGTATTGTTGGTTATCCCGATCGCACCTTCCGGGGTGACCGAGCTTTAACCCGTTGGGAGTTTGCGGCTGGTTTAAACGCTTGCTTAAACGTGATGGAACGTTTAATTCAAGATGGTGTCAACGTCCTCAAGGAAGACTTAGACGCTCTCAAGCGCTTGATGGACGAGTTCCAAGCTGAATTAGCAGCCTTGGGAGCTAGAGTTGATAACTTAGAAAGCCGGGTGTCTTTCCTAGAAAATAATCAATTCTCCACCACCACCAAATTAGCTGGGGAAGTCATCTTCGCTGTCACCGATACGGTTGGTGCTGGTAGCCCCGCATCCCAGGCCGCCATGCAATACCGCGCTCGTTTAGTTTTAAACACGAGCTTCACCGGTCAGGACGTACTGAAAACTCGTTTAGCGGCGGGTAGTGCCACTCCCTTCGGATTTGATTACAAATCGACCACCACACTACAAAATGGTGATCCCGCTTCCGTCAGATTCGATAATCTGCAAAGCCCTTCCCTATTCCAAACTTGGACCGCTGCGGGTAACGGTAGCGATGTGGTTCTTGACTGGTTGGCCTACTACACCCCGATTGACTTAGGTTATTTTGGTCGCTTCAATACCTATGTTGCCGCTTGGGGCGGTATTTGGAATGACTTCGTTCCCACCACTAATCCCTTCTTTGAAGACTTCGACGGTGGTAATGGTGCGCTATCTACCTTCGCTTCTGAAAACCCCATCTATCGTATCGGTGGTGGTTCTGGGGCTGGTGTTAGCCTACAGTTAGGCTTCCTCCAAAGCATTGTCGGTCCGACCTCCCTATCCTTGGGTTACTTAGCCGGTGGTGGTGGCTCTAGTTCTGCGGCCAATCCTAACCCGGGTAATGGTCTCTTTAACGGAGATTACGCCGCTTTAGCACAGATTAACGCTAACCTCTTTAACTTCCTCAACGTCGGCTTCACCTACGTTAATGCCTACCAAGGTGCCGATACCGCCATCTTCGGTAACGGTGGTTCCTTCGGTGTGACGGGAAGTTCCGCCGCTAACCTTTCCCAAACTCAGTTAAATACCCTGCTCAACGTCAACGGCAACCCTCCTGGAGACGTAACCCTACAGGATGAAGTCGGTTTCTTCAACTTCGGAGCCAAAGTATCCAATAGCTACGGTTTAACCGGTGCGGTAGATATTGGTTTCGCCAGCTTGAGTGCCTTCGGTTCCTACTCCACCGTGCGCTTACTCGGTCTCGGTGATGCGGAAGTGTGGACCTACGGTGCTGGTATTGCCTTCCCCGACTTAGGTAAAGAAGGAAATATCTTAGGTCTGTTTGCTGGTGCGCAGCCCTACATTGGTCACTTAAGCTTCCGGGAAATGGGTCTGAAAGTATCTAACATTGTTCCCTACCACGTTGAATTGTTCTACAAGTACCAAGTCACCGACAATATTTCTATCACCCCTGGTGTCATCTGGATTTCTGCACCTGAACAGTTCAAAGGCACTGGTAACGAGTGGATTGGCACCCTTCGCGGAACCTTTACCTTCTAGGATTTCCTAAATTAAACCCGAAACCCCACCCATGGTGGGGTTTTGTTTTAGGCAAATAAGGGACTTCCAGAGAATAAAATACCCAACAAAAAAATAGAAAAGTGTTTTTTTGAAAAAGTAATTATTTTTGTCTAGGAAAACAAAGAGTCTTCCATTACAACCTATTTTTCCGAAAAAATAGGCAGCATAAACTTTTATACTTCCGAGCTTTTTCGAGTATAAAAAGGACAAGTTAAAGAATCAAAGACAGTTTTTAGCCAACCATCTTAGTTAAATACAAACCAGGTCTTATCATAATAGATATCAATAAACCATTGGCCCAAATTGGGAAAGTCTTGATTCGTTAATTCTGGGAGACGTTCGATTTTTTCTTCAATTTTTTCCCTGGCTTTTTTAGCAAGCTTTACTCCTTTTTGTAAATTTCAGTAATCAACTTAACAATCGGGTGTTTTCCTTTTCAAGTCATAGTTTGGGCGAATTTCAAGGCTGTTTCGATTTCATCTAAAATACTCCCATTCCAAGGGTTTTCTAGCCCAATTCTAAGACTGTTTGTGCCATGAATCTTCTTTTAGTTGCATCTTTTAATTGAAGTGCAGTTTCACTGAGCAATTTCTTGAGGGAATCAGTTAATTCCATATACACTTAAAAGGAAAAACTTGATTAATAATGTACAGGATTAATTCTACTACAAAATCGGGAAGGAGGGGGCAATCATCGACCCCTCCCTCTCACACTCCGAGAATGAATAGTTTATTTTTTGGAAGTCCCTTAACTGGTTACTTTTGACTTGATTGCGGGCCGATTTGGGGCAAATGCAAAGCCGGATCCTGCGCTGTCCAACCGACGGGAGTATCTAAGCGCACCTCAAAATGAAGATGGGGGGGAATAATATCTGGTTGTCCGGTGGTGCCAACCGCACCGATAACGTCTCCTGCTCGTACCCTTTGGTCAATTTTAACTGTAACCCTGCTTAAATGGGCATAACGGGTCTGCCGGCGACCTAAATGATTAATTACTACCAAATTACCATAGGCCCCTTCCTGACCCACATAAATCACTAGACCATCCTCGGATGCTAGAACAGGAGTACCAATTGGGGCGAGAAGATCAACACCACTATGAAAGAGATTTTTCTGTTCCGTGGGGCTTTTTTGCCAACCGTAGGCTAATCCGACAGTGCTGGCCAAGGGTAAGGGATAAGAACTTAATCCAGTATAATCCGATCGCTTGCTGGCGGCGGACCAATTGGTGCCGGGGATAAAAACTATTGTCGGCCGGCGACCACAACCGTTAAGCTCAAAGAGTATATCTGCACGAATACCATAGGCTGCTTCTAAATCGCGCCAAGTGGAACCCTTGGGTGCTTCGATGCGAATGCCATTCATCGGGGGAATAAAGATTTCTTTCCCGACGGGGGCCAGACCATTTTTGAGAATAGTCGGATTGAGTTTAATTATCGTTGCGGGGATGAGAGCGTATTTTTCGGCGATGGAGGCGATCGTTTCTCCCGCTTGGATTTTATGGCGTTGTAACCTTGATAAAATCGGTAGGGGACAAACATTATCGGATCCTTGGGCAAAAATTAATTTTTGATTTAAGCCCAAAAAACCTAGACAAAAAAACAAAATTGTGCTGGTCAAACTTAGCCAACTTTTCTCACTTCTGATTCTCCGACCCATGACCATAAAAAAAGCGATTTCTTAATTACAAAACCCGGAGAATACTAGGAATACTGTCAATAGCTTCTAAAGACTCTATGGCTGCTAAAGCGTTGCGGAAATTGCCCTCGCGTACATCGTGGGTGACAACGACAATTTCGGCTAAATCACCCCTAATACCAATTTGTACCACGGATTCTAGACTAACCCCATGGTCGCCGAAAGCCATACCTAAATGACCGATTACCCCCGGCACATCGCGACAGAGAAAACGAGCATAAAAACGGGTCGATAAATCCTCCATGGGGGCGATTTGACAATAATGCTGGTGAACACAGCTTAAAAGCGGGTCAAGTTCCTTGGTTTTGCCACTACTTTTTAAAATTCCGACGATATTCATCACATCCGATACTACTGCACTGGCCGTCGGTCCGCCACCCGCACCCGGTCCATAAAACATCACTTGTCCCAAGGGTTCCCCCTCGACCAGAATAGCGTTATAGACTCCGTTAGCATTAGCGAGGGGATGGATTTTCGGTACTAGGGTCGGATGAACCCGCAACTCTAGAGTATCGGAATCTTCCTTAACCGTATCTTTTGCGATCGCTAATAATTTAATCACAAATCCCAGTCTATCAGCGTAGGCGATATCGACGGCGCTAACTTGCCGGATACCTTCACAGTAAACATCTTCCCGTTTTACCCGACCTCCAAAACCCAGAGAGGCTAAAATAGCGATTTTATCGGCTGCATCGAATCCATCCACGTCCGCAGTGGGATCCGCTTCCGCATAGCCTAATTCCTGAGCTTTGGCCAGAACTTCGCTAAAATCTGCCCCTTTTTGGCTCATTTCCGTGAGAATATAGTTAGTTGTGCCGTTGACAATTCCCATGATGCTGCTGATGCGATTAGCGCCGAGGGATTGTTTCAAGGGTTTAATGACGGGAATGCCACCACCCACGGCCGCTTCTAGGAGGACATAAACCCCCTTTTCGTTAGCTTTGGCGTAGATTTCATCGCCAAAACGGGCAATAACCGCTTTATTTGCCGTAACAACGTGCTTTCCCGATGCGATTGCTTGGAGAATTAAAGAGCGTGCTGGTTCCAAACCCCCCAATAATTCGACAATAATATCAATTTCGGGGTCAGTAACGATCGATTCTAGGTCAGTGGTCAACAGTTGGGGAGAAAGCTCGATTTCTCTCGGTTTATCTAGGGATCTAACTCCCACTCGTCCAATGGTAATCTCTTTGAGTACGGGATGACGACCAAAAGGATCGAGGAGGATTTTCGCTGTTCCCGTCCCCACAACCCCGAAACCGAGTAAACCAATCTTAAAGGTCACGCTTTTATCTCCTGCTAGTCCGACGCAAAAAATACTAATAGTTAAGCCGTCGCCATTGTCGATTCTATCATTACAGGGTCTTTGTCTGTGGGGTTTTCTTTTGCTTCCCTGACACCACTAACACAACTCAAATGGTGGGAGTTAGCCAATTTTCAGACCGCGAATCGCATAATCTAATAATTCGATAGGATGAATAACGGGTGTATCTTTTCCCTGTAATTGTAGATGTTTTTTAATTTGTAGGGAACAACCCGGATTAGGAGAAGCAATCACCGCAGCCCCAGTATTTAATAAATTGCGTACTTTCTGCTGACCTAATTCATCGGCAGTATCTGGCTGTAGCATATTATAAACTCCGGCACTGCCACAACACAAAGCCGCATCGATAGGTTCTTTTAAGTTAATATTGGGGATTTTTTGCAATAATTGACGTGGCTGCACCGAGATTTTTTGTCCGTGTAAAAGATGACAGGCATCTTGATAAACTAGGGTTAATTCTGTCTCGGTAATCGGCGATAAATCAGCATTTAATCCCACTGCTGCCAAAAATTCTTGAGCGTCGCGTACTTTAGCCACAAACTCCTTAGCCTTATCTTTATATTCAGGATCGTCGGCTAAAATATGATGATATTCCTTGAGAGTATGACCACAACCCGCCGCATTGATAATAATATAATCAACCTCGGTTTCTGCAAAACTATCAATCATTTGTCTGGCCAAACTTTGTGCTTGTTTTTCCTGTCCTTGGTGTGCGGGTAAAGCGGCACAACAACCCTGGGTTTTTGGGATAACCACTTCACAACCATTGGCAGTTAAAACCCGCACTGTCGCTTCATTTACCGGCGAGAAAAAGAGTCTCTGCACACAACCTAAAACCACCCCTACCCGATAGCGTTTTTCAGTTTGGGAAGGAATAACATCGGCATAGTTTTTAAACAGAGAGGTTAGGGTAATTTTTGGTAGAATTGATTCCATGGCCGCTAGACGGGGAAAGAGCATTTTTAAGAGACCAGATTTCCTGACTAGGGTTTGTAATCCTAGGGTTTGATATAACCAGAGGAAAGGTAAAAATAATTTGAGACGGACGGGATAGGGAAAGAGATTAAAAATCAGAAAACGAATAATTTTATCTTTAAAACTGCGGGGTTGATTGCGTTCCACTTGCGGACGAACTGCGGCGATTAATTGATCGTATTGTACTCCCGATGGACAAGTACTAACACAGGCTAAACAACCTAAACAAGTATCAAAATGTTGGCTAGTGGTTTCGTCTAAAACTGCTTCTCCTTTGTTGATGGCATTCATCAGATAAATTCTACCCCGGGGGGAGTCCATTTCTTTGCCAATAACTCGATAACTGGGACAGGTAGAAAGACAAAAACCACAGTGAACACAACTATCGATTAATTCTTGAGCGGGGGGATTTTTGGGGTCAAATCCTTGATTTTTTTGGTCGATTAATTCTTGAAAGTTAACGGAATGTTCGGAGGTTTGCATAATTTTTAATTAGATTTTGTTAAGAAAGCGTTCAGGACTAAAAATACCGTGAGGATCGAATTTAGTTTTTAGGGTTTTCATCATGGTAATTGCGTTACCTGTATAACCCCAAGGTTCAATTTTTTCTTTTAGGGATGGGGGTGCGGTTAACACCGTTAAATAACCGTGATTGGCACTGCATAAAGAGCGAATTTTGTCAAGATTTTCCTCCGATTTTAAGATAACTTTACCCACGCCGCTACTAATATTAATCGAGGCTAGTCCGTTAATTTGGTCGATCACTAGATCTAAATTGCTAGGTAATAATCCTATTTTGCCGAAAAAAATGCCCTCTTGATCATAATTATCGATTGTTTTTCGGTATCTTTGCCCTAGAGAAACTTCTTCCTCATCCCGATAATAATTAGTCTGACAATCTAACTGTTGCCCTAAATAACTCACCTGTTGCGATTGTTCGCTAATACTTTCGGGAATGCTTTGAAAACGCAGCAGTAAAGCGACTTTTTCCTCTAATCCTAGTGCTTGCGTCATCCCTGGGTTTAAACATTCAGCCACAGTGGGAGTTAAGGCCGATTGCCGAATAACTTGACTCAATTTGCTAATATTTTCGCTATTTCCAGTGATGATCAGGGTTTCTGAGTTAGCGGTTTCGGGATACAGTCGTAGGGTAATTTGATCGATAATCCCTAAAGTGCCGTAGGAACCCGTAAATAGCTTCATCATGTCGTATCCCGCCACATTTTTGACCACACGCCCTCCAGCTTTAGCAATCTCGCCATCGTGACGGATAAAGGAGAATCCTAGGATCAGATCCCGGACTCCACCGTATCTTTGCCGCCATGTTCCCGCATCGGCCGTGGCCATAATACCGCCAATCGTGGCATTATGGGCATAACTGGGATCAAGAGGAAGAAATTGACCGCTAGGAGCCAAAAAAGCCTGTAAATCTGCTATTTTAAGCCCAGATTCCACGGTTATAGTTAAATCTCCCCTAGCGTGGTCAATAATCCGGTTGAGATTTTGGGTACTGACTAAAATATCGGGCGACTCGACTAACCCACCCCAATCTAATTTACTGCCTTGACCGTAGGCCAGTAAAGACAGACGATTTTCGTTGGTAAAACGCACCAGAGAGGCTAAAGCGGCCGTATTAGCGGGATAGACTATAATTTCAGGACTTTTGCCCCTAATTGCCCTTGATAATCTTTCTTGTTCCTCTTTTGGCACTTGTGGCCAGGCAATAACCGTCGTGTCGGGGGGTAAAATAGAAGTTATCTGAACAGCAATCGCAGTCATATTTGAGAAAAGAATTGAGGAGTGAGGAGTCAGGACTTACCGGCCGATAATGGCGAAGAATGGGGGTAATGCCGGGGCTAATCAGTAATTTTCAGCCTCTATTAATCAGATTACCTTAGTTTGACTCTCCATCTCCGGTGTCGGGCAATTCCAGCCATACTGAGGCACAAAGAAGTCAGCTAATAACTAAGGGACTTGCGTGGGAATAATATCCCAATCGATCGGAGGGCGCAAGCTTTGCGCCCCTACAGTAACGGATTTTGTCCACAATGTAGGGGCGAACTGCGTTCGCCCAAAAGGTACATTATCAAAGCGCAAGTCCCTAACTGCTAAATTAGCCATACACTCGTGCCATAATGGTAGATTACCTCGATCAGTAAGCCAAGAAGTAATGAGTGTAAATTGGACGAATAGCCGCGCCAAGCGATTAAGTGCCTTACCCCCCTACGTTTTCGCCCGCTTGGATGAATTAAAAGCCTTAGCCCGCAAAGAAGGACTAGATTTAATCGATTTAGGCATGGGCAACCCGGACGGTTTTGCTCCGCGTCCAGTTATCGAAGCGGCCATTCAAGCTTTTGAAACGCCCCAATTTCACGGTTATCCACCCTTTGAAGGAACCGCCAGTTTCCGAGAGGCGATCGCTAAATGGTATGATCGCTCTTATGGTGTGCAACTCAATCCCGATAACGAAGCTTTACCCTTGCTAGGTTCCAAAGAGGGCCTATCTCACCTGGCTTTGGCTTATGTTAACCCCGGCGATGTGGTCTTGGTTCCCAGTCCCGCCTATCCCGCCCATTTTCGCGGTCCTTTGATTGCTGGGGCGACGCTATACCCAATAATCTTAAAAGCGGAACAGGATTGGCTGATAGATATCGATTCTATCCCCGAAGATGTGGCTAAACAGGCGAAAATCCTCTATTTTAACTATCCCAGTAATCCCACCGCCGCCGTTGCCCCCCGGGAATTTTTTGAAAAAATCGTTGCTTGGGCCCAGCAATATGAGATTATGCTCGTCCACGATCTCTGTTATGCTGAATTAAGTTTTGATGGTTATCAGCCCACCAGTTTATTAGAAATTCCGGGGGCAAATGAGATTAGTGTGGAATTTCATACCCTCTCGAAAACCTATAATATGGCTGGGTGGCGCGTCGGTTTTGTCGTGGGCAATTCCGATATTATTCAAGGGTTACGCACCCTGAAAACTAATCTCGATTATGGCATCTTTTCCGTCATCCAAAAAGCGGCCGAAACCGCCCTACAACTGCCGGATGAATACGTTAAACAAGTACAGGAAAGATACCGGCAGCGACGAGATTTTTTAATCAAAGGTTTGGGGCAATTAGGTTGGGATATTCCCCCCTCTAAGGCGACAATGTATCTCTGGGTTCCCTGTAGCGTCGGTATGACTTCCACGGATTTTGCCCTCAGTGTTTTGCAAAAAACTGGTGTCGTCGTCACTCCGGGCAATGCTTTTGGGGAGGGAGGGGAAGGTTATGTGCGCGTCAGTTTAATCGCCGATATCCCGCGATTAGGGGAAGCCTTACAGCGCCTCGAAGATGCGGGAATTCGCTATCAGTAAGGAGAGTTTTTCCCCTTGATTTACCCGCCAAATCCCTCTAGGCACTGGCTAAAATTGTATGATGGAATTTTATCGCGGTAGCTTGCCACTTCCATGACCTACAGCTTAAGAATTGCCGATATTCCCGTCAGTGAAAGACCGAGGGAACGTTTAATCAGTGTCGGGGCGAAAAACCTCAGCAACGCCGAATTATTAGCGATTTTACTGGCTACAGGTCAAGGTAAGGGGAAACTCTCGGCGGTGGGTTTAGGACAGCATATTCTCAATGAATTGAGTAAATATCGCCGGGATCCTTTGGACGTTTTGAGGGATATTCAGCCCCAAGAATTAACCGCTATTCATGGCATTGGACCGGCTAAGGCTACTACTATTCTAGCGGCGATCGAATTGGGAAAACGAGCTTTTCAACGACGACCGACGGAAAAAATGGTTATCGATAGTCCCGATACCGCTGCCGCTATCCTTGGACACGAACTAATGTATCAGTCTCAGGAACGTTTCGCCGTTATTTTACTCGATGTCAAAAATCAGTTAATCGCACTCAAGGTGATTACTATCGGCACAGCCACGGAAACACTGGTACATCCACGAGAAATCTTTCGAGAAGTAGTGAAACAATCAGCTACTAAGTTAATTATCGCCCATAATCACCCCACCGGGTCACTTGTGCCTAGTCAAGACGATATTTTACTCACAGAACAATTATTACAGGGAGCTACCTATCTAGCCATTCCTCTCCTAGATCATTTGATCCTCGGTAATGGCAACTTCCAAAGTCTTCGCCAAATCACAGATCTTTGGGAAAAATATCCTCAAGAAGATTGACAGAAAAGACACTCGATCGGGTAGTTTAATTTTTTAGCCGTTTCAATTGGGCGTTAATTTCCTCAAACATTATGCGATCGCTGTCAAGGATTGGGGAGAAAACCAAAAATTTTGGCCGCTCCTCCTAAAATAGCAACAACCAAAGCTATCAGAATCCCCCGACTGGTAAATTCCCGATCAGCGACTCTTGCAGTTAACCCTTTAATTTCTGCGGTTAGTCGCTCATCTAAACCAGGACTTGATCTTTCTCCTTTGCAAGGATCGGGATCGTCTCTCGTGTATCTGTTTGAAACTATCATTCCCTTTGCTGAGGTGACAGCCGTACCAGAAAGCAGCAGTCCGCTCGCTTTGGGATTGCTATCCTTGGGATTTGTCACTGTCAGCGCCGTCTCTTTTCCATTACCCAAGGGCAGCACTAACCATCGAGCCGACAGCAATCTTGCTCGAGGAGCGTACCTACTGTCCGCACTTCTTAACATTCAATTGATAATTTTTACTAATATATCTGGACTTCCCCGTTGACAAAAGGCCATAACCTGTGCTGTAGAAGGGATTAAGAGAATTTCCGCCGCCCCGTTACTGGATACAAATCAGGGAAACTCCCAATAAATCTAACGCTTTTTGTTGCAGTTGGGTCGGTCGAGTTATCTTAGAAAAACGATAACTTCCCTCCCTAATCGTACATTCCACTGTATTCCTGAACTTCCCCCATACATATATACTATAATAGCCGAAAACCCTTATCCATCAATGGATACGCCCCTTAACTTTTCTTAATGTACCCATGTAATTTGTAACATTTCTTAATGGACAAGAATTCTCTCTATTTGCTAGAATGATAGCCATGTATATAGAAAAAGTTCCTAACCGTAATTCCCCCCCCGCCGTTCTTCTTCGGGAGTCCTACCGAGAAGGAGATCAAGTCAAAAAAAGAACCCTGGCCAATCTCTCAAAATTACCCGATGATATTATCGACAATCTGAAACTGGCTCTTAAAGGCGCAACACTGTCCATGACTGAAGGCATTCCCAATCATTTTGAAGTGATTAGAAGTCTTCCTCATGGTCATGTAATGGCTATTTTAGAGACGATTAAAAAATTAGGTTTAGATAAAATAATCAGTGAAAAATCCTCACGAATCAGAAACTTAGTGGTGGCGATGATTGTGGCAAGAATCATCAATCCTAAATCGAAACTAGCCACAGCGAGAGGGTTTAATAGCGAGACTTGTAGTCAGAGTTTAGGACAATTGTTAGACTTAGAGAAAGCCGATGAAGACGAATTATATAACGCCTTAGATTGGTTATTAGAAAAACAAGAGAAAATTGAGAAGCACCTAGCAATTAAACACTTAGAATCAGGAACATTAGTCTTGTATGATGTCACTTCTACCTACCTAGAAGGAAATGGTTGTGAACTGGGAAAATATGGTTATAACCGAGATAAAAAGAAAGGGAAAACTCAGATAGTTTTTGGTCTGCTCTGTTCAGCCAAGGGTTGTCCGATAGCGGTAGAAGTATTTGAAAGAAACACCTCAGACGGTGCTACTTTAAGCGGACAAATTGAGAAAGTCAGAAAGGGTTGGGTGATTGAGAATGTGGTCTGGGTAAGCGATAGAGGAATTTTAACTAACTCGAAAATCAACGAATTAGTAAAACCGATAGAAGGATTAGACTATATTACTGGTTTAACTAAGCCTCAAATTCGGAAACTGGCTGAGGTAGAAGTGATTCAATTAGGATTATTTGATCAGGTAAACTTGGTGGAATTTGAGAGTGAAGATTATCCCGATGAAAGATTAATTGCTTGTCGGAATCCCTTCATTGCCCAGAAAAATCAACTACAAAGAGAGGCATTATTAGAAGCGGTAGAGAAGGAACTAGATTTGATTGTTCAGGCGACTCAAAGGGAGAAAAGAGCTTTAAAGGGTCAAGATAAGATAGCTTTGAGAGTGGGCAAGATTCTTAATCAGTTTAAGGTCAATAAATACTATAACTTAGAGATAACAGAAGAAGGCTTTTCTTATCAGCGTAAGCTGGAATTAATCGCTCAAGAAACGGCCTTGGATGGTGTGTATGTGTTAAGAACTTCTCTGGAGTCAACCTTGATGGATGCAGCGACAACGGTTAAAGCTTATAAAAGTTTGTCTCAAGTGGAGGAGGCATTTCGCTGTTATAAGTCAATTGATTTAAAGGTACGTCCTATCTATCATTATAAGGGTGATAGAGTCAAAGCTCATATCTTTTTATGTATGTTGGCTTATTATGTGGAATGGCATTTAAAACAGTGCTTGGCTCCTTTGTTATTTGAGGATGAAGAAATTGATGATGGTTCTCTGAATGTGATTAAAGCGAGTCGCAGTGAATCCGCTCAGTCTAAAGAGAGAAAAAAACGGAATCAAGAGGACTTTCCTGTGCATAGCTTTCGGACTTTGTTGGAAGACCTGGGGACAATTTGCTTGAATACAGTGGAATGTACGATTAGGGAGGGAAGTTATCGTTTTTCTAAGATAACTCGACCGACCCAACTGCAACAAAAAGCGTTAGATTTATTGGGAGTTTCCCTGATTTGTACCCAGTAACGGGGCGGCGTAAATTCTCTTAATTCCTCCTACAGCATAGGTTATGGCCTTTTGTCAACGGGGAAGTCCAGACATAAAATTTGACAAAAAGAGAAAAGTGTGCAAGATGGCTCAAGGGGGTTCTATGGGGGGACTAATTTGATGAGATAGTTTCCAAGTCTGGCTGATATCATGTAACCTTCGCAGTCCCAACCAAATAGTTTTAACACTTGGTTCACCGTCACCTTTTCTACCTAAAAACCCCCCAAGAGAAGCAATCATTCTGACCGCTTCTCGAAAGGAGGGCGGCTTTTCAGGTGGCGGACTCTTTTTATGAATAGTGGCACACAAAGATTGCCATTCATGTTCTTCCAAAAAACTTTCACAACTCTCCTCTCCGTGTAAGCGTGCTTGATAGGTTAACCAAAGTAGTGCGAAACGTTTAGGCATGAAATAGAGCTGAAATGCCCGAAATAACCGCCTAGTAAGGTCTTCAGTCCCCTGACTGAATCTAACAGGTCAACCCAGACCAGCCTTATAACTGTTTATATGTCCCGACGTTTAGTATCAAAGTGATACCAAACTAGGCAAAGGGACTCAAGGTCAATACACTTTGTAACAATTATTCACAAATTGTTACAAAGGTGAGAGTAACGGCGATAGCCACCCCCAGATTCAGAAATCACAATTCTGGGACTGAAGCGGGGAACGGAAGGCTCCGAGGTGTAACCTAACACCAGAATCGAGACCACTGCCAACCATCCATGATTAGGTGTGAACCGAATGTCCGACCTGAACCATCGTAATTAGCTAGTAGTGAAATAGGTTGATACACTGCGTTCAAAAGAACAAGGGGAAAAGTAAGGAATTTACTAACTCACTTACACAGACCTTTAAAAGTACCCCGATGGATAGGACAAATCTAAAGATGGAATGCCCATATAAACGGAACGTGATAAGCCCTTTCAGGCTCTGAGTATCGGTCGAAATACTCAGTAGTGACAAGTGTAAGCGCAAGCCTTCAAGGGTGTGAGATGTAACCAAAAGCCAACGCCTGACGGTAATAGTCGGGATATGCTCACAGGTTACGGTTTGATTGTAAGGATAGAGTCTAGTAGGAGTCTATATGACGAAACCCTTGAGAAGGTAAAGGGTTCGGGAAACCGAAAACCACTAAGACTACGAATGTATGGAAAGCTATCAATTGGGGTAAAATCCAAAGATATGTTTTCAAGCTCCAAAAGAGGATATACCAAGCGGCTAAATCGGGACAGGATGCAAAGGTTAGAAGGTTGCAACGTCTATTGGTGAAATCATACTACGCTCGTCTATTAGCAGTCCGCAAAGTAACCCAAGATAATCAAGGAAAGAAAACAGCAGGAGTCGATGGAGTGATAGCAATATCCCCAGAACAAAGGCTAAATCTAACCGAAGAAATCAAGGGAAAACTTAAAGCAAAACCGTTAAGAAGGGTATGGATTCCTAAACCCGGCAGGGATGAAAAACGTCCACTAGGAATACCAACCATCAAAGACAGAGCTAGACAAGCGTTGATTAAATCGGCACTCGAACCAGAATGGGAGTCAAAAATGGAAGAAACCAGCTACGGTTTTCGACCCGGAAGGTCTGCCCATGATGCAATATCGAGGATATACCTTAGCATCAATAAAAGTAGCTACTTCGTATTAGATGCTGATATTGCCAAGTGTTTTGACCGAATTAATCACAACTTCCTACTGTCAAAAATTCATTGTCCCACTGCCTTGAAAAGAGACATTAAACAATGGCTCAAAGCAGGAGTATTGGATAATGGCGTATTTGAAGAAACAGAAACAGGGACACCACAAGGAGGGGTAATAAGTCCACTACTAGCCAACATCGCACTGGATGGAATGGCAAGATTAATTGAAACACTATTCCCCAAAAAGGGTAGTAAAACTCAAGCTGTTCTAATAAGATACGCCGATGACTTTGTGGTGATTTCACCATCACTCGAAATCATTGAACAGTGCCAAACTGCCATTTCTGAATGGTTAAAACCAATTGGATTAGAACTCAAACCAGAAAAAACCAGAGTGTCTCATACACTCAACCCCATTGAGTACAATGGGAAAACTGAAGAACCCGGTTTTGATTTTCTAGGATTCAATATCAGGCAATACCCAGCAGGAAAATACAAAGCAGGGAAAATATATAAAGGAATACCCAAAACATTTCTAACACATATTAAACCTAGCCAAAAAGCAGTTAAAGCCCACACAGAAGCGATTAAAGGTGTAATCAAAAAACACAAAACAGCACCTCAATCAGCCCTGATTAGTCACTTAAACCCAATCATTAGAGGTTGGGCTAACTACTACTCAGGAGTAGTATCCACAGATACCTTCAATAAACTAGACAATACAATCTGGTTAATGTTAAGGGCATGGACAGTATCAAGATGCGGTAAATCAAACCACGAAAAGCTGAGAAACTACTTTAGACCGGGTACAGTTAAACTCAGCAATGGGAAAGAAAGGCAAGAATCTTGGTTATTTAAGACCAAAGATGGTCTTCATTTATGGCAACATAATTGGACACCAATTGTCAGACATACCCTAGTACGCCCCGAAACTTCACCTTACGACGGAAATTGGACTTACTGGGCGACCAGACGAGGACAAGCAATCGACACACCGACAAGAGTAGCCAAACTACTTAAGAAGCAACAAGGCAAGTGTAGCCGATGTGGGCAGTATTTCACACCATCGGATTTAATTGAAGTTGACCACATTCACCCTCTCAGCTTAGGCGGAAAGGATGAATATAAAAACCTTCAATTACTACACCGCCACTGTCACGATGATAAATCGGCATCTGATGGAAGCCTAAAATCATCTGGTTTGACATCAACAGTCAACCTAGATAATACAAGGTTAACCAAAGGAAGTCAAGCTGTATCCTTAACAAGGGAACAGTCAAACTAGGAGCCGTGTGAGGTGAAAGTCTCACGCACGGTTCTGAATGGGAGGGGAGGTCGGTGACGACCTTCTCGACCCCTAATAGAGCTTATTGCCTTAAACCAGAGGATGTCACAGCACTATATTGGTAACAGGTAAACTATACACTCCAGCGATCGCCAATTGAAAGTCGCTGACTGCATCGCCGTTGGTATCCCCGCAAAGGAGACCGCCGTAAAAGCGCAGTTGTCCCGCTTGACTTGAAAAATCCGAGGCACCAATAAACGTGAAACTCTGATTACCAGCGTTGAGGGAGTTGGCATCAATGCCAGAGATATCAATAGTATCAAGACCAGTATTGAAATCGAGGATATTGTCTTGGTTTGCACCTTGACCGATTTCATCAACGGTGTTGAAGATAAAACGGTCCGGACCTTCGCCTCCCGTTAGTTGATCTGACCCTAATCCTCCGATAAGAATGTCCTCACCACTACCGCCGTTAAGTTTGTCCTGACCACCGCCACCAATAATGACATTATTGGCAGCATTACCGGTGATATCATCATTCCCCCAATAGCCGTTTATTTCGATATTGTTACCGACAAAAGCCGTATTAGAGAAGTCGAGAGTATTATCACTCCCATCACCGACGATGGTGACTTTTCCTGTTACTCCTGTCCCGTCGATGGTTTCAATGCCACTATTGACCCCAAAACTCTTGAGACCAATATCAACATTACCCGTACCTTTGGCGACAATGGTATCTGTACCAGTGGTTCCTGTATCCGTAATGGTGTCATAACCTTCAAAGGTATTCCACTCATTACTTTGATAACCAGTATAGAGGTAATTATCGGAACCGTTACCGCCGTTAAGTTTGTCCTGACCACCGCCACCAATAATGACATTATTGGCAGCATTACCGGTGATATCATCATTCCCCCAATAGCCATTGATTTGGATATTGTTACCGACAAAAGCCGTATTAGAGAAGTCGAGAGTATTATCACTCCCATCACCGACGATGGTGACTTTTCCTGTTACTCCTGTCCCGTCGATGGTTTCAATGCCACTATTGACCCCAAAACTCTTGAGACCAATATCAACATTACCCGTACCTTTGGCGACAATGGTATCTGTACCAGTGGTTCCTGTATCCGTAATGGTGTCATAACCTTCAAAGGTATTCCACTCATTACTTTGATAACCAGTATAGAGGTAATTATCGGAACCGTTACCGCCGTTAAGTTTGTCCTGACCACCGCCACCAATAATGACATTATTGGCAGCATTACCGGTGATATCATCATTCCCCCAATAGCCATTGATTTGGATATTGTTACCGACAAAAGCCGTATTAGAGAAGTCGAGAGTATTATCACTCCCATCACCGACGATGGTGACTTTTCCTGTTACTCCTGTCCCGTCGATGGTTTCAATGCCACTATTGACCCCAAAACTCTTGAGACCAATATCAACATTACCCGTACCTTTGGCGACAATGGTATCTGTACCAGTGGTTCCTGTATCCGTAATGGTGTCATAACCTTCAAAGGTATTCCACTCATTACTTTGATAACCAGTATAGAGGTAATTATCGGAACCGTTACCGCCGTTAAGTTTGTCCTGACCACCGCCACCAATAATGACATTATTGGCAGCATTACCGGTGATATCATCATTCCCCCAATAGCCATTGATTTGGATATTGTTACCGACAAAAGCCGTATTAGAGAAGTCGAGAGTATTATCACTCCCATCACCGACGATGGTGACTTTTCCTGTTACTCCTGTCCCGTCGATGGTTTCAATGCCACTATTGACCCCAAAACTCTTGAGACCAATATCAACATTACCCGTACCTTTGGCGACAATGGTATCTGTACCAGTGGTTCCTGTATCCGTAATGGTGTCATAACCTTCAAAGGTATTCCACTCATTACTTTGATAACCAGTATAGAGGTAATTATCGGAACCGTTACCGCCGTTAAGTTTGTCCTGACCACCGCCACCAATAATGACATTATTGGCAGCATTACCGGTGATATCATCATTCCCCCAATAGCCATTGATTTGGATATTGTTACCGACAAAAGCCGTATTAGAGAAGTCGAGAGTATTATCACTCCCATCACCGACGATGGTGACTTTTCCTGTTACTCCTGTCCCGTCGATGGTTTCAATGCCACTATTGACCCCAAAACTCTTGAGACCAATATCAACATTACCCGTACCTTTGGCGACAATGGTATCTGTACCAGTGGTTCCTGTATCCGTAATGGTGTCATAACCTTCAAAGGTATTCCACTCATTACTTTGATAACCAGTATAGAGGTAATTATCGGAACCGTTACCGCCGTTAAGTTTGTCCTGACCACCGCCACCAATAATGACATTATTGGCAGCATTACCGGTGATATCATCATTCCCCCAATAGCCATTGATTTGGATATTGTTACCGACAAAAGCCGTATTAGAGAAGTCGAGAGTATTATCACTCCCATCACCGACGATGGTGACTTTTCCTGTTACTCCTGTCCCGTCGATGGTTTCAATGCCACTATTGACCCCAAAACTCTTGAGACCAATATCAACATTACCCGTACCTTTGGCGACAATGGTATCTGTACCAGTGGTTCCTGTATCCGTAATGGTGTCATAACCTTCAAAGGTATTCCACTCATTACTTTGATAACCAGTATAGAGGTAATTATCGGAACCGTTACCGCCGTTAAGTTTGTCCTGACCACCGCCACCAATAATGACATTATTGGCAGCATTACCGGTGATATCATCATTCCCCCAATAGCCATTGATTTGGATATTGTTACCGACAAAAGCCGTATTAGAGAAGTCGAGAGTATTATCACTCCAATCACCGACGATGGTGACTTTTCCTGTTACTCCTGTCCCGTCGATGGTTTCAATGCCACTATTGACCCCAAAACTCTTGAGACCGATATCAACATTACCCGTACCTTTGGCGACAATGGTATCTGTACCAGTGGTTCCTGTATCCGTAATGGTGTCATAACCTTCAAAGGTATTCCACTCATTACTTTGATAACCAGTATAGAGGTAATTATCGGAACCGTTACCACCGTTAAGTTTGTCATCACCACCGCCACCAATAATGACATCATTACCAGTGGTTCCGGTGATATTATCATTCCCCCAATAGCCATTGATTTGGATATTGTTACCGACAAAAGCCGTATTAGAGAAGTCGAGAGTATTATCACTCCAATCACCGACGATGGTGACTTTTCCTGTTACTCCTGTCCCGTCGATGGTTTCAATGCCACTATTGGGGCTAAAACTCTTGAGCCCGATATCAACATTACCCGTACCTTTGGCGACAATGGTATCTGTACCAGTGGTTCCTGTATCCGTAATGGTGTCATAGCCTTCAAAGGTACTCCACTCATTACTTTGATACCCTGTATAGAGGTAATTATCGGAACCGTTACCACCGTTAAGTTTGTCCTCACCACCGCCACCAATAATGACATTATTGGCAGCATTACCGGTGATATTATCATTCCCCCAATAGCCATTGATTTGGATATTGTTACCGACAAAAGCCGTATTAGAGAAGTCGAGAGTATTATCACTCCCATCACCGACGATGGTGACTTTTCCTGTTACTCCTGTCCCGTCGATGGTTTCAATGCCACTATTGACCCCAAAACTCTTGAGACCGATATCAACATTACCCGTACCTTTGGCGACAATGGTATCTGTACCAGTGGTTCCTGTATCCGTAATGGTGTCATAACCTTCAAAGGTACTCCACTCATTACTTTGATAACCAGTATAAACATATTGGTCGGAACCGTTACCGCCGTTAAGTTTGTCCTGACTACCGCCACCAATAATGACGTTATTGGCAGCATTACCGGTGATATCATCATTCCCCCAATAGCCGTTTATTTCGATATTGTTACCGACAAAAGCCGTATTAGAGAAGTCGAGAGTATTATCACTCCCATCACCGACGATGGTGACTTTTCCTGTTACTCCTGTCCCGTCGATGGTTTCAATGCCACTATTGACCCCAAAACTCTTGAGACCAATATCAACATTACCCGTACCTTTGGCGACAATGGTATCTGTACCAGTGGTTCCTGTATCCGTAATGGTGTCATAACCTTCAAAGGTATTCCACTCATTACTTTGATAACCAGTATAGAGGTAATTATCGGAACCGTTACCGCCGTTAAGTTTGTCCTCACCACCGCCACCAATAATGACATCATTACCAGTGGTTCCGGTGATATTATCATTCCCCCAATAGCCATTGATTTGGATATTGTTACCGACAAAAGCCGTATTAGAGAAGTCGAGAGTATTATCACTCCAATCACCGACGATGGTGACTTTTCCTGTTACTCCTGTCCCGTCGATGGTTTCAATGCCACTATTGGGGCTAAAACTCTTGAGCCCGATATCAACATTACCCGTACCTTTGGCGACAATGGTATCTGTACCAGTGGTTCCTGTATCCGTAATGGTGTCATAGCCTTCAAAGGTACTCCACTCATTACTTTGATACCCTGTATAGAGGTAATTATCGGAACCGTTACCACCGTTAAGTTTGTCCTCACCACCGCCACCAATAATGACATTATTGGCAGCATTACCGGTGATATTATCATTCCCCCAATAGCCATTGATTTGGATATTGTTACCGACAAAAGCCGTATTAGAGAAGTCGAGAGTATTATCACTCCAATCACCGACGATGGTGACTTTTCCTGTTACTCCTGTCCCGTCGATGGTTTCAATGCCACTATTGGGGCTAAAACTCTTGAGCCCGATATCAACATTACCCGTACCTTTGGCGACAATGGTATCTGTACCAGTGGTTCCTGTATCCGTAATGGTGTCATAACCTTCAAAGGTACTCCACTCATTACTTTGATACCCTGTATAGAGGTAATTATCGGAACCGTTACCACCGTTAAGTTTGTCCTCACCACCGCCACCAATAATGACATTATTGGCAGCATTACCGGTGATATTATCATTCCCCCAATAGCCATTGATTTGGATATTGTTACCGACAAAAGCCGTATTAGAGAAGTCGAGAGTATTATCACTCCAATCACCGACGATGGTGACTTTTCCTGTTACTCCTGTCCCGTCGATGGTTTCAATGCCACTATTGGGGCTAAAACTCTTGAGCCCGATATCAACATTACCCGTACCTTTGGCGACAATGGTATCTGTACCAGTGGTTCCTGTATCCGTAATGGTGTCATAACCTTCAAAGGTACTCCACTCATTACTTTGATAACCGGTATAAACGTATTGGTCGGAACCGTTACCACCGTTAAGTTTGTCATCACCACCGCCACCAATAATGACATCATTACCAGTGGTTCCGGTGATATTATCATTCCCCCAATAGCCATTGATTTGGATATTGTTACCGACAAAAGCCGTATTAGAGAAGTCGAGAGTATTATCACTCCAATCACCGACGATGGTGACTTTTCCTGTTACTCCTGTCCCGTCGATGGTTTCAATGCCACTATTGGGGCTAAAACTCTTGAGCCCGATATCAACATTACCCGTACCTTTGGCGACAATGGTATCTGTACCAGTGGTTCCTGTATCCGTAATGGTGTCATAACCTTCAAAGGTACTCCACTCATTACTTTGATAACCGGTATAAACGTATTGGTCGGAACCGTTACCGCCGTTAAGTTTGTCCTCACCACCGCCACCAATAATGACATCATTACCAGTGGTTCCGGTGATATTATCATTCCCCCAATAGCCATTGATTTGGATATTGTTACCGACAAAAGCCGTATTAGAGAAGTCGAAGGTATTATCACTCCAATCACCGACGATGGTGACTTTTCCTGTTACTCCTGTACCATCAATGGTTTCAATGCCACTATTGGCGCTAAAGGAAAGAATCCCCAGGTCCACGTCTCCTGTACCCAAGGCCACAATTTTATCCACCCCAGAGGTGCCGGTATCGGTGTAGATGTCGTAGCCTTGGAAACTCGACCAGCCTCCTGCTAGATTACCGGAGACATAATAAGTGTCTGAGTCTTCACCTCCATCTAATTGGTCATTGTCTGCACCACCATAGAGGAAGTCATTACCAACCCCACCCGATAAAGTGTCAGACCCCCAATCTCCATCGATTAGGTCATCGCCGCCGCCACCATTGAGAATATCGTTTCCCCCGTAACCCATCAGGTTTTCGGCAAGATTCGTACCTGTAATCGTGTCGCTAGAGTTATCACCGTAAATAATGGTTTTCTGAAGATAGAAATAGTTGAGCCAACTGGAAACATCGTTAAGGCGAGCATTGGCATCACCATCTTCGTTGAGGAGACGATTGTCTTGGATGGTAAAGCCAATGTGATAGAGTCCATCGGCTACGGTATTGACTAAATTTTTACCGAAGTATTGGGTTGTCGCTCCGTCATTTTGCACCAGATGGAAGCCAGTTTCCTCATTTCCCTCATCGTCACCGTGGAGGAGGATAAATTCGTCATAGTGATTAGTGCGAACCCATTGATTGAGGGTGCGAATATCATCGCTGGTAATCCAGCCATCAGCAGCGATACCTGTAGCAGTAATGCCATCGACTAATAGATGGTTAAGTCCGTCGGCGGCGGCGGCTCCGGCGTTAATATCTCCCGCATTTGTCCACTTGGCTAAGCCAGTATCAATTTTGATGGTATCGACAATTTTATCTAATCCTGTGCCAGTGGTGGACTGATCAACGTAAAAATATGTTACCCAATCCGCTACGTCTTTGACTGTGGCATTAGCTGCACCATCTTCGTTGAGAAATCGCCCATTTTGGATTTGAAAGCCAATATGATAGATTCCGTCAGCAACGGTATTAACTAGGTTTTTCGCAAAATATGTGGTCTGAGCGCCGTCATTTTGAACTAAATGGAAGCCAGTTTCTGTTGTGCCGTCATCATCCCCATGCAGAACAACAAAAGCGTTATAACGGGTGGCATCAGAGCGAATCCAATTGTTAATTTGTGCAATATCGCTTTCGGAAATTGAACCATCGGCGGCGAGATTGTAGGTGGTAATCGCTGTTTTTAATAAATCATTCAGTCCATTGGCAGCATCAGCACCGCCAGCAATTTCTTGCCAAGGTATATTTTGCGCTAAACCCTGATCTGCAATAATTAATTCCGTAATCCGATCAAATCCGGTATTAGTTGTTGCCCGATCCGTATAAAATTGGGTTAGCCAATCCGCCACCTGAGCAACCGTGGCATTTGCGTTCCCATCTTCATTGAGAAAAGTACCATTTTGAATGAGGAAACCAATGTGATAAATGCCATCAAAAACCGTATCAACTAAATTTTGGTTGCGATACTGTTGAGTCGCTCCGTCATTTTGGACTGAATGAAACCCTGTTTCTGTTGTACCGTCGTCATCACCGTGGAGAGCAGTAAATTCTGCTAAACGGTTAGCACGAATCCAGGCATTAATCGCGATTACGTCACTGACAGTAAAAATGCCGTTAATAGCAACTCCAGTCGCTTGTTTGGCTTCTAAGATTAACTGATTTAATCCATTAGCTGCCGTCATTCCACCCGTAATATTTGTGCCGAGATTAGCACCAGCAAGTCCTGGATCTCTGCCAATTCTTTCAACCGTTTGATCTAGTCCCGTTCCGGTTGTTCCGGTTGGGTAATTCTGCACCATCGAATAAGATTTGCTTGCCATAATTTTTAACTATAAAAAATAAGGTAGTTAGTGAAATAGCAACAATTTTTAGACAAGTAACGACAAAACCGCACTAAGACAGGTTTATCCTAAATCCAGTTAGCAAAACCCAGTTATCATCAGAGACCACTGAAGTGGTCACCAGGAACAAGAAGGCTTGTCCACTGCACTGGATCAGGGGGATTTGGTGTTAACCTGACAATTGCGGATCGATATCCTCACCTATACCAGAAGTCGATCCCAACGGTTGGACAGTCTCAGATAGTCAATAAGTTCTAACCGATTGTCTTGCCTCTGCTCAGACCATCGAACGAGGCTTTCCGATCTTGATAGTCCTGAGTCGGCGTTTGATAATCTAACCTTTGATGGAATCTTAGATTATCGTAGCACTTTATACAGATATTTGATCCCCGCTGCTTTTTCTCTCTTAGCGTTGCTTAAGTAAAAATACCTGATCTTGCGCGTAACTCAATTTAAACCTAGGCGATCGCTGCAAGCCTCCGATCAGATGGCTGACAACCGACTCGGTGCTATCTACTTTCACCAACTGGAGGTTGGGACGGTGGGTCAGGTGGGGAACAATTTGGGAAGTCGTCAGGACAATTTCCAGACTATCAAAGACAACTAATATAAAATAACTTTACATTTTTTTTTATCACTTTTGGAAAATGCTATGCTCGTAGATGGGAAAAAAGAGCTAAAAATCTGCATTGATGCCAAGTTGATAATTTAAGCGCATCTTATGATAGTCTAAATATTTTCTTAAAGATGGTAGTAGGAAAGAGCGATCAAGAATGATTAAGGATAAAAATCAGCAAACCTATAAAGACCCTAGTATTGTCGGTTATTATGCCCAATTAACCGCGCTACAGCCGGCAGAAAAGACAATTTTAACTCTGCTGCAACAGCGTTTATCAACCATGAAAATGCTTGATTTAGGGGTAGGTGCGGGACGGACTACGAAGTATTTTGCCTGACAGGGGGACAAGCAAGCTGAAAAGCTTATGTAGCATAAAATACAGACACAGACTCCAAAAAAAGATAAGTCATATTTACCATATATGACCTAAATAACGAAAATGATAAGTGAACTAAGTACCTAGGCAAAATTAATTACATACTCGCCTCCAAAATTGTCCAGCACTTTTTTAACGTAAGCGAGGAGGCTCTTTCGGTCTTTATAGGCGCTAAATTCAATCCATTCATATTTTAAAAATCTCCATAATATTTCAATTAAATTTAAATGAGGTGAATAAGTGGGCAACCAAAATATTTTCAAATTTTTCTTTTCCCATTCCTCAAGTTTCTCCATAAATGCCTCGCTGGTATGAATGGAAGCTTGGTCAATTATTATGACAGTTTTTTTCTGTATATTTTGGCAATATTTATCCAGAAAATTAATAACTATCTCGCTAGTAACCGTTCCGACCTGTGTCTCATAAAATAATTGATTATCTCGTTTCATTATTCCTAAAATATTTAGTCTTTTACCTTCAATTGGTGGTAACTTTATCGTGGTTTTTTCTTCTTGCCAAGCGTAAGGAATACAAGGCTTTGAATCCCATCCCATTTCATCCAAATATCCTATCTCAATCTCTCCTCTTTTTTCCTGTTTTTTTAGTTCTTCTAAAATAGGTAGTTTGACCTCAAGCTCCCACTCATCAGGGGTTTTGGCGACCCCTCTTCTCACCCTTTTCCACCTCATGTTGATTTTTTTTATGAGTCTTTTTATCGTGTCTTTGCTTACGGTTAATTTCCATTCTTCTACAATTTTTATCTGGATTTTTTTTAAGCTTTTCGGTTCTTCTTTTACCCAGTCAATAACTTGTTGACCTTGTGCTTCTGTCAATTTAGGTTTTCTCCCTCTTCCTCGACGATTATAAAAACCAATTAGTTTTCTATCTTCCCAGGCCGTCAACCAATTATAGATGGTCTTTCTCGTAACTCCAAATATTCCGCTCAATTCTTCTATCGTGGTTCCCTGAAAACTTAAGAGTATACATTTCGCTCGCTCTCTTACTTGATGATGTTTACTAGCTCGATAAATTCTCTCTAGCATTTTCTGGCTCTCGGGGTTTAGGTCTCTAATCAATCTCATTGTATTTTCCTGCTGCTTCGTTTTTTTATGTATTATACTTCTTAATTTTTTATTTGGGTAATTAATTTTGCATGACTACTTATACCAGAAAGTGTTAGAAAATGAACTGGGACGAGCCAGATATCTACTGTTGTTAATGATAGTTGGAACCTTGCAAATACTAAAGCAAGCTAAGTTAGAGATATTAGCAGAAGCACTGCCAATACCAATCCTGTTTGAGAGTCGGAGAAAAAAACTAAAAAGATTTTTAAAGCTGGAAATTCTGAATATTGAAAAAATCTGGTTTCTCTGCTTAAAAGAGATGTTAAAACAGCAGGAGAGATTCACAATAAAAGGATTAGTATATATTGCCATAGACCGAACGAGTTGGGGAGCAATAAATATCTTGATGGTGAGTCTAATTTATGACAAGAGAGCCATCCCAATCTATTGGGAGATATTGGATAAAAAAGGAAGTAGTAATCTCGAAGAACAGCAGCGAGTATTGGGGAAAATATTGACGGTGCTATCAGGTCATAAAATAGTGGTGCTAGGAGATAGAGAATTTTGCTCGGTCAGTCTTGGAAAGTGGCTTCAGAAGCAGAGTTTATACTTTTATTTAAGACAAAAACAAAGTACAAGTGTCAAGACAAAAGAAGGAATTTATCAAGAAATGAGAGAGTTAGGTTTAAGTCCAGGAACTCAACTATTTTTGAATGATGTCAATATTACAAAAGAGCAGGGATTTGTCCAGTTTAACTTAGCTGGTAAGTGGAAAAAAAACTATGGGGGTTTTCAAACAAAAGAACCCTGGTATATTCTGACAAATTTTGGAGATTTAGAGACGGCAATAATTGCCTATCAAAAAAGATTTGATATTGAGGAGATGTTCCGAGATTTTAAGTCGGGAGGCTATAGCTTAGAAGGTTCTCAATTAGCACCGCAATACTTATCAAAGCTGATAATTGTTATAGCTATCGCCTATACAAGTGCCACACTACAAGGTAAAAAAATTAAGGATATGGGAATCCAAAAATATGTCACAAGACCTGAAAAAAGATATAAAGGTCAACGCAGACACAGCAGTTTTTATGTGGGTCAACATCTCTATCATTGGCTCCAGCTACATCAAATGTTCCCAAAAAATATAGAAGAGCTAATGCAAATTAGCCGCTATCGGTTGAAGGATTACATCAAAGGACAAAGAGCGATATCGCTTGCCCTATCTACCTTCTAGCTCGCTTGTCCCCATCTCAGGAGGATTCCACTTTTGATCGAGGGCTAAATTTCTGATCACCTCCACATTGGTGGTATATTGATCCGTGGTCAGAAAACGACCTTTTTTGTAATTTTCGTCACTATAATAACGGAAAAAAGTCTGGGGTTTTTCTAGGGTAACTGCCTGACATTAACTATTGCGAAAAGTGACGGCAATATCTGGAGGGAGGGGACAGGAAGGTGCCTGATCTTGAGCCAGTATTTTCCGAGAATTGAAAGTCAAATTTTCGGGCAAACTATTGGTTAATGTACTGGCTGCGATGCCTAAAACAAGACTAAAAACGAGCGAACTGGCTTTTATCTTCATCGATTAGGAGAAATTCTTCTCGATTTTATCAGACTGAACCGACTTAAAATCTTGATTTCGCCCACTGGCAACAATTCTTAACTAGGGTTTGCGGCAAAAAGTTTTTCGTGGGGTGTGGGGTGTGGGGTGTGGGGTTTTACCGATTTTGAGGGGGTCAATTACCTAATTTTCAGGGAAAAAGTCCCGGGATTTTCCCCCGATCACTCCCATATCCGGTACTTTTTGATTGACAAAAGGTCTAAAAGTGTTACCCAACAAGGTTTTCAGATTTATTCAGCCAACCTTAACTAATTTTCTCCCTGCTTGCCACCCTAACCCTGATTAGCTCCCTAGGAGAAAATTTCCCGCCATTGTCTGTCAACTTTCCTCCCTAGTATGGGCAAATTGGGAAAAGAATCGTTAAGATCAAAAAAACTTAACATTAATCTTCTTGACAAAATACCCCATTTGTGCTATGAGAGACGCTATTGATATTTTGATGGAAAATTTGAGCCAGAGCATCGTCGGCAAAACCGAATCGATTCGCATGGTGCTGGTGGCTTTGCTCAGTGGTGGCCACGCTCTCCTCGAAGATGTCCCCGGAGTCGGCAAAACCCTGTTAGCTAAATCCTTAGCGCGTTCAATTAACGGTCGTTTCCAACGGGTACAATGCACCCCTGACCTCCTTCCTAGTGATATCACGGGAACGACGATTTGGAACCCCAACAGTCGCGAATTTGAATTTATCCCCGGCCCCGCTTTTGCTAACGTCCTGTTGGCCGATGAAATCAACCGGGCCACCCCGCGCACTCAATCGGCACTTCTAGAAGTCATGGAAGAAAAACAAGTTACCATCGATGGAGAAGCGCGGCCGATCCCCCAACCCTTCTTTGTGATCGCCACCCAAAATCCGATCGAATATCAAGGCACTTTTCCGCTTCCAGAAGCACAAATAGACCGTTTTGCCGTTTGCCTGAGTTTGGGTTATCCCAGCGCCACAGAAGAATTAAAAATGTTACAAAGACAGCATTCTCAAGAGACGGTTAAATCCCTAGAAGCTTGTATTTCCCTAGAACAGGTGGGAGAATTGCGAAGATTAGTCAGTCTGGTCAAGGTAGCTCCCACTTTACAGCAATATATCGTCGATTTAGTCCGCGCTACCCGTGATCACGAAGATATTAGTTTAGGAGTCAGTCCCCGGGGTTGTGTGGTTTTGCAAAAAGCAGTTCAAGCTTACGCTTTCCTCGAAGGTCGCGATTATGCCATTCCCGATGATGTTAAGTTTATTACTCCCTACGTCTTCTGCCATCGTCTGATTCCTAGTCACGGTCGTCAAGCTAAAGCGATCGTGGAAAGACTTCTACAATCGGTGGCGATCGAGGATCGCATCTGTGCTTAAATTTCAGTTATCGATGAATGGTAAGTTACAGGGTATTTCTAAATTCTGCCAAATTGGTAGAGCCGATCTATCAATATTACTGGACTTCCCCGTTGACAAAAGGCCATAACCTATGCTGTAGGAGGAATTAAGAGAATTTCCGCCGCCACGTTACTGGGTACAAATCAGGGAAACTCCCAATAAATCTAACGCTTTTTGTTGCAGTTGGGTCGGTCGAGTTATCTTAGAAAAACGATAACTTCCCTCCCTAATCGTACATTCCACTGTATTCAAGCAAATTGTCCCCAGGTCTTCCAACAAAGTCCGAAAGCTATGCACAGGGAGGTTCTCTTGATTCCGTTTTTTCTCTCTTTAGATTGAGCGGATTCTTCATCCTCAAATAATAAAGGAGCCAAGCACTGTTTTAAATGCCATTCCACATAATAAGCCAACATACATAAAAAGATATGAGCTTTGACTCTATCACCCTTATAATGATATATAGGACGTACCTTTAAATCAATTGACTTATAACAGCGAAATGCCTCCTCCACTTGAGACAAACTTTTATAAGCTTTAACCGTCGTCGCTGCATCCATCAAGGTTGACTCCAGAGAAGTTCTTAACACATACACACCATCCAAAGCCGTTTCTTGAGCGATTAATTCCCGCTGACGCTGATAAGAAAAGCCTTCCTCTGTTATCTCTAGGTTATAGTATTTATTGACCTTAAACTGATTAAGAACCTTGCCCACTCTCAAAGCTATCTTATCTTGACCCTTTAAAGCTCTTTTCTCCCTTTAAGTCGCCTGAACAATCAAATCTAGTTCCTTCTCTACCGCTTCTAATAATGCCTCTCTTTGTAGTTGATTTTTCTGGGCGATTAAGGGATTCCGACAAGCAATTAATCTTTCATCGGGATAATCTTCACTCTCAAATTCCACCAAGTTTACCTGATCAAATAATCCTAATTGAATCACTTCTACCTCAGCCAGTTTCCGAATTTGAGGCTTAGTTAAACCAGTAATATAGTCTAATCCTTCTATGGGTTTTACTAATTCGTTGATTTTCGAGTTGGTTAAAATTCCTCTATCGCTTACCCAGACAACATTCTCAATCCCCCAACCCTTTCTGACTTTCTCAATTTGTCCGCTTAAAGTAGCACCGTCTGAAGTGTTTCCTGCAAATACTTCTACCGCTATCGGACAACCCTTGGCTGAACAGAGCAGACCAAAAACTATCTGAGTTTTCCCTTTCTTTTTATCTCGGTTATAACCATATTTTCCCAGTTCACAACCATTTCCTTCTAGGTAGGTAGAAGTGACATCATACAAGACTAATGTTCCTGATTCTAAGTGTTTAATTGCTAGGTGCTTCTCAATTTTCTCTTGTTTTTCTAATAACCAATCTAAGGCGTTATATAATTCGTCTTCATCGGCTTTCTCTAAGTCTAACAATTGTCCTAAACTCTGACTACAAGTCTCGCTATTAAACCCTCTCGCTGTGGCTAGTTTCGATTTAGGATTGATGATTCTTGCCACAATCATCGCCACCACTAAGTTTCTGATTCGTGAGGATTTTTCACTGATTATTTTATCTAAACCTAATTTTTTAATCGTCTCTAAAATAGCCATTACATGACCATGAGGAAGACTTCTAATCACTTCAAAATGATTGGGAATGCCTTCAGTCATGGACAGTGTTGCGCCTTTAAGAGCCAGTTTCAGATTGTCGATAATATCATCGGGTAATTTTGAGAGATTGGCCAGGGTTCTTTTTTTGACTTGATCTCCTTCTCGGTAGGACTCCCGAAGAAGAACGGCGGGGGGGGAATTACGGTTAGGAACTTTTTCTATATACATGGCTATCATTCTAGCAAATAGAGAGAATTCTTGTCCATTAAGAAATGTTACAAATTACATGGGTACATCAAGAAAAGTTAAGGGGCGTATCCATTGATGGATAAGGGTTTTCGGCTATTATAGTATATATGTATGGGGGAAGTTCAGTTATATTCATCCTTTCCGCCTAAGCTTAGAGGGTGAATGTGGTCAACTTCAATTAAATCCGATGGTGTGAAATACTGCTCACATCGGCTACACTTGCCTTGTTGCTTCTTAAGTAGTTTGGCTACTCTTGTCGGTGTGTCGATTGCTTGTCCTCTTCTGGTCGCCCAGTAAGTCCAATTTCCGTCGAATGGTGATGCGTCGGAGCGTACTAGGGTATGTCTGACAATTGGTGTCCAATTATGTTTCCATAGATAGAGACTGTCTTTGGTTTGAAATAGCCAAGTTTCATGTCTTTCTTTCCCATTGCTATACTTTAGACGTTCATAATCTGAGATTTATTAAACTTCTGAAATCGTAGAGTCAGCAAGGAATCCAGTTCTTTTTTATGTTTCAGATGGGCATCATTCAGACATTCATAAATGGCTGAAGAAAAGTCAGAAAAGTTTTCATAATATTTACCATGTAAACATTTCTTTTTGACAAATTTCCACAGCCTTTCAATTAAATTTAGATTAGGCGAATAAGACGGCAGATAGAGTAGCTCTATTGACAAAGAAAGAGCCAATTCTTCAACAATTTTACATTTCTGATAGCGGGCATTATCTAAGACTAGAGTGATGGGAATCATTAGTCCTAAAGCAGCTATTTTTTCAAGAAGTTCACAGACTTGAGTTGCCGTAATATAAGTGTCATTAGTAACTAGAATAACTTCATGAGTTATTGCATTTAATGCTCCTAAAACATTGAAGCGTTTACGCCCGCTCGGTGACTTAACAAAAAGTCTCTCAAAACACCAAACAAAACCGAGAAATGCTCCCATGACGAAGTGAGCGGCATCAACAAAAAAAACAGCCCTTTTTCCTTCTTTAGCCTCATTTAGTCTGGGTTCTAGCTTTTTTTCTTTGTAGTCTTCTTGTTCATCTGGGTCAGCTTTAGAAGGAAGAGAACCTATTTTTAAACATTTCATTCCCAAGGATTTTAAGAATTTCCTCACTTGGGTAGGACTTCGTTTTATCCCTGTCAATTCTTCTATTCTATATACAGCTTCATTTATTGTGGCTGGTGGATTTTTCTCGAAATATTTTTTGAGTGTTTCTCTTTGAGACTCTAATTCACTTTTAGGGCGATAGAAGTTGATTTCTTTTGATTTTTCTATTCCGCCCTCTTGATAATCTCGAAGATAGGTTAATAAGGTATTTGGCGAGATTCCTGCTAACTGACAAATTTTTTTGTGCGGTATCTTTTGGCTTTTTAACCAGAGAACTTCCATCTTCAGTTGAACCCGGGGATGAGGATGATGAAATCTTTCATAATACAGTGAGTTCTTTTCTTCTTCCGTGAATTCTAGGTTAATCATGTTTTTAATGAGTGCTTTGCTTCTAATTATGACTCTTGAACGGCCAATTCAAGTCTGAATTGCATCACTGTCTGATCTACCTTTATAGAATACCTCATTCGGGGTACGATAGTCAAGACATTTTCGAGGACGATTGTTAATCAAGTTTACGGCTCTTTCCACCTCCTCTGGCTTAACGATTTTAAAATTCGTTCCCTTAGGGAAAAATTGTCTTAACAGTCCATTGGTATGCTCGTTTAATCCCCTCTCCCACGAATGATAAGGAGTAGCAAAATAAAAATCTGCTCCTAGTTTCTGACTCAACTCTTGATGTCCACAAAATTCTTTAACCTTGTCACAAGTAAAGGTTTTTCTTTTGTCAGGGTGAATCTCTTGAAAAAGTTTTTCTGTGACTCTATTGATTTCCGATGCGGTTTTGTTTTTGGCTAATCCTGCTACTAAAAATTTCGAGGCTTTATCTACATGAGTAACGAGAACTCCTAGATGATTGCCTCCAATCATTGTGTCACTTTCCCAATGACCGATTTCAGTTTTCTGGTCAGCAATTACTGGTCGCTCGCTGATATCTACACGCCCTGGAATCCCTCCACGCTTACTTTTTGCTCCGCCTCGACTCTTTCTTTGACAAAGCCCCCGGCGTAAATATTTCTGGTACTCTCCACATCCGTGATAGTTCTGATAGATCATTTGATAGATGGTTTCGTGACTGAGAGATTCTTGACTGGCTCTTTTCAGACGACCTGCTATTTGTTCGGGACTATGATAATCTTTCAATCCTTCTTTGACCAACTCTAAGGCTGACTCGCTGACATTTTTAAAGGGTTGTTTGGCATTTTTTCGCCTTGTCTCGCTTTCAGCTTGTGCTGTGTCAGGTAGATAGCAGCCAAGAGAACTTTGATTCCTTTTTAATTCCCGTGATATTGTGCTTTGATGACATCCGAGCCAGACGGCCATTTGCCGTTGAGATAAATTTCCCTCCTGACTAAGTTGGTAGAGCAAGTTTCTTTGTTCTATGTTAAGATGTTGAGGGCTTCGTTTTTGGGTCTGATTTGTTTTTGTTAATGATCAGACAGTACCTGATGAGCCTTTCTTTGTCAACTCTTGAGGTTGATGCGTTTCATTTTTGAATTGGCGTATAATGGTATTTTCTTTGGCTACCTGAGCATTAGGAATGGTTCGTCCATTGATTTCACCTACTAAATAAGGCATAAATTTTTCTACCGTTTCAACTCTCTTTATATCGAGTTCTTGTTGACGGAAATAATAATTGGTTAGACCTGTAAACGTTCCTCCTATAGCTCCTCCTATAGTTGTAAATAATAAAGTTACCACGATTTTACTAATATCCCAGAAATCCTTTTTATCTTTCTTATCGTTTTTATCTTTATTATTATTCATAATTCATACCCTCTAAGCTCTGGATAGCATCGATTTATGATCTAGTCTGCATACCCTAAAAAATTCAACAAACGGTGAGTTTTCCCAGCGTCCCCCCTATTCTGAAAAAACTCACCAGAAGCCTTTATTTTGCCCCTCACACCTTATCGAATCGGTCTCCTATCCGAACTGTCCCGTATCGATCCATTCACTCTTGATTAGCGACCACCAATCAGTTGCCAGACCATCGAGGACGTACTTGTAGGGCAGCCAGCCGTAGCCAGCGCTTCCCCAGCCAGTACCCCAGGAGTTGCGAATCAGCAAGGCACCGGTGGTTTCAATGCCACCGGGGTTAGTATTCTTAATCTTGAGGTTGTCGTCGTAACCGACTGCGTCAATGGCGTGACCGCCGAGAACTCTCTCGCCCGGAGTCGGATAAGGTATCTTACCGCCATTGGTGTTGGCCTGACTGATAGAACTGTAAACAGTAAAGCCAAACATTGAGGGCAGCCCATTTGCCAAGTAGGTTTTAATCTGAGTTAATAGGTTGCTCCGTGTCGTTCCTGGGGGGTCGAGGCGGTAGTAGGAAATCGCCTGATAGCTTTGGCCAAAAGCGTAGCAGAATGCCGACGGCTCTTTGTCAAAATCAGCGATATTGTAGGGATAGTACTCTTCTGGTGGTACGCCAAACAAGGTGAGGGCGTACATTGTTGAGCGCAAGAAGGCTCCCGTATCTCCCGTCCATTTGAGCAAGTTGCGCGTCACTTTGTAGAGGAAGAGTCTGGAAGCATCGAGGTGTTTGCCAAAAGCTCGCCGCTCAAAATACTCCACCAGTCCGACACCGGCGTGGGCCGTACAAGAACCGATAGTTTTTTGATCCTCGATGGGGGAACACCACGGCCTCAAGTCCACGCTGGTTGGCAGCGCTGCTGGGGCAGATGTCGTTGCTCCCACTTTGGCCAGCATTTGCTTGACAGATGGCTGTCCCAAAGCTTGCAGTTTGGACGGTACGCGTTCAGATTGAAAAGTGACATCACGAATATCGGGATAGTCGGGCAACCATCCCATTGCGGGAATTACAAATGTTTCACTCATTTTTCCTTTCCTCCTAAGTCGTTACTCACTAGCCCTTGACTATCTGAGAAGCCTTTACTCTCGGACTTGGAGCGTGACAGTAAATCGTTCGACAATTGACGGTTCTCCTTGCCACTCTCGCCAAAGCTTAAGCCTTAGTTGGCCTATCCCAGCCCGTTGCGCTTTAAAGGTCAGGACTCTCTGACCGCCCCCGCCGACTTTCGACTCCCTGGCAGGTAGATACTCAGAGGACTGCAGCTCCACTAAATCGCTCCCGCCACCATCGACCGCCCACTGAAAGCCAGTGGTGGGATTCTCGTCGAGGGACAGTAGCAGTAGGTCGTTGACCTGCATGGTGATGGATTTGCCGTTGTCAGTGCGAGTAAGGGTTAGCATTGTATCTTGACCGTTCCCTCCTTTCGGGTTCCACTTGGTTGCCCCACAGCCCTGGGAAAAGACCGGGGAAAGCACGAGGATTAGAGTTATGACAATCGCAACGGCCCACTTAAGAGAACGATCCATTATTTTCCTCCCTCGTCTCTATAACGGCCACAGGGATTTACTCTCGTTATTGCAGTTGGGAAATCGCGCCAAGCGCAGAAGAAACTGGGAAACGATCTAATTTAATTATCTCTTGCTTTGCCCACCGAGAGATGGTAGGATGGGGGGTTTGTGATTTTTCTTAATAATCCCCCTCGCCTGCGCCTACACGAGCTTAAAATACCCTTCAGAGCAGTCCTATCCGTAATTTGAAATAACTCCTCAATGCTCCCCCATTTCGCCCCCCTAGAGGAGGGAATTGCCACGCTCAAAATCCCTAGCGGGGGAATAACAACGACTAGCAATTAAACCCAAAACTAACCACCAGAGGGTACTAACTTGGGGACGATACCAAACCGTATCAAAAAAACCGTGGGCAAGAATTCCAGCCATAGCGGCAATTGCCCCGATTAACCAAAAGCCTTGACTATCCATTTTATCGCGTAAAAGTTTAATTTGATGGATGCCTTGGCCGATAGTTGTGACTAATAACCAGAGGAAACAGGTAAAACCAATGATTCCCGTTTCTACCATAATTTCTAATAGCACAGAATAGGCACTTAAAGCCGTGTATTTTGGCTTCATGAATAGGGGGTAAATTTTCTTAAAAGCATCATTACCCGGTCCGATGCCCAAAAGCGGATAAGTTTGAATCATGCGGATAACTGCATCCCAAACATTAATCCGAAAGTTATTACTACTATCTTCCCGGCCTGCGAAAATACTCATCACCCGAATTCGCAGCGGATCCACCAATAAAATCGCTCCTAAAACCACCACGGCTAAACCCCCTAAAATTAAGGGTAAAAGCCATATTTGCCAAAATAACGGTAGATAATTTTTGAACCAATAAAATAATAGCAATAAGAAGACAATTCCTAAGACCATCAAACCAATCCAACCGCCACGACTCTCGGTAAAAAATAAACAAGCGGCATTGGCTAAAGTTAATAAAGCCGCTAAAATTTTCGGTAGCCATCCCTGCCACACAAACAAGGCTGCACCGCTAAAAGCAATACCGGGTAATAAATAACTAGCTAATAAATTAGGATTACCTAGATAACTATAAACCCTAGTATCCCCCGCTAATTCTGAAGTGGGATCGTTCCAAGTTGCTAACTGTTCCGCACCAAAAATTTGCTGACGAATGCCGTAAACGCTCACTGCTAAGGCGGTTAAAACTAAAGTAGTCAGAATCCAATTTGTTAGGCGTGGTGAGCGCATAATTCGGGCAGTAAAGGCAAAAAAGATGAGATTGAGAGTTAATTTAATTAATCCTTCCAAAGCTGCGGTTTTAACGGGAGAAAAAGCCGTGGAAACCGTGGCAATTCCCCAGTATAAAAGCACTAAAATGTGAATCGGTGTCACCCCGATTTTGCCTTCATCCACAAGGGTTAAGAGTAGCCAATAACCCGCTATTGCTAACAATAAAAACCCGATTTGACTGGTGGAGAAAAACGGCGCAGTGGCGATAAGAAGAGAGATTAACAGCGCACCCATCAGTTCTGTCCACTCCACAAACCGGCTACCCTGTCGCCATTGACTAAAAAGGCCGACGAAACGATGCAGATAGCTATATTTTGACCAAGAAGCGGGGGAAAAGTTCAGTAGGGTGATTTGTTTCCAAAAAGCATTCATAGGGTTTTTAGTTGCGGTTGTCACCATCACACTTTGATTAAGATACCGATTGTATCTTAATTGTTGACTCTTGGGAGCGAAAAGAGTTTCAGTCTGGTGTCTTAGGGCAGCTTTACACAGTTAAAACCTAATAGTATAACCAGTCTAAACATGGGGTGAACGTACAGCTTGACCTAAACGAGTTAAGCCTGGGGAACAGTCAAAACGATCAAGATGTACTTCAATAAATGATAGGCGATCGATGTTACCCTGGGCAATCGATAAAGCCTTTTCTAATTCCCCTTCTGTCCTGACTTGACAACTCCAACTTTCCCCGTTAAATACTGCTGGTAATTGGTGATATTTCCACGGTTGTAGATCATTATAAATATTATCCTGAATTACCCGCTCGATCGTGTAACCGTCGTTATTAATTAAAAAGATAATTGGATTGAGATGGTGACGGATAATTGTCGAAAGTTCTTGGGCAGTCATTTGAAAAGCACCATCCCCCACAAAGACGATAGGACGAGTATTGGGTGCGGCAAAAGCTACTCCTAAACAGGCGGGTATTGAATAACCAATAGAGAGATAAAATGCTTGACCAATAAAGTCGGTTTTTTGGGGCATTAATAAATCAATCGTGGCAATAATTGCGTCCCCTGTATCGGAAATAACAAAAGATTCTTGAGCGATAAAATGATTCATTCGCTTATAAAAACGAGCATTAGTTAATTTTTGCTCCGGCACGGCGATGAATTCTAAATCCTTCAATTCGGCCGCGGGTTTAATCTCTAGTGTAGCCGCTTCTTTGTGACTTAGTTTATCAATTAAACCATCGATAAAATCCCCTAAGAATACTGGTTGGTAAAAGTGATGTTTAATTTTTACTTTCTCGGAATTGGCATTAATCAAATTATTGGGATTTAAATTAGCCGTAAATCCCCCTAAATTCATATCGGACATAATCGCTCCTAAACAGAGGACACAATCGGCATTTTCCACCCGTTGACTAACGTATTCGCGACTTAATGCTCCCACATAAGTGCCGATAAATTGCGGCTGCATTTCCGAAATTGACGACTTACCTAAGATAGTGGTAGCTAAGGGATAACCCGTTACTTCTAAAAGTTTCAGCAACTTATCTTGGAGTTTAAACCGATGGAATTCTACCCCCGCTAAAATAATTGGTTTTTCCGCTTTTTCTAATAAAAAAACCGCTTCTTCAATGGCTTCTTCTAAAGCGGCGGTATCCGTGAGATTATCGGTTAAATAAATTGGATTTTCTGAGGGGATACAGGGACGATAGACTAGATCCCGGGGAATTTCGATATACACGGGACGTTTGTGATGCAAACAAGCGGCTAAAGTTTGATCGATTTGACTAGCTGCTTGGGCGGAATTAGTGAGAATAACCGAGGCAACCGTGGCTTTTTCCATGATGGAAAATTGCAGATTATAATCGCCCGTGGTGTGGTGTAATAATAAATTATCCCGGCGAATCGAGCGATCGGAAGCTCCACTAATTACCACCAGGGGAACTCTTTCAGCGTAAGCACCGACCACAGCATTAACAAGGCTAAATCCCCCGACTCCGTAGGTGACACAGACAGCGCCCATACCTTTGACTCGCGCGTAGGCATCGGCGGCATAACCCGCGTTAAGCTCATTACAGGTGCAAACTAATTCGATCGGACTTTCCACCAAAACATCCATCAAATCGAGGACATAATCCCCCGGCACCCCAAAAATATGATTAACCCCTAAATTATGGAGACGCTGGAATAAATATTCGCCGATGGTGATCATAGCAATTTTCTCGCAAAGATGAGCAGGGTGTCGGTGCGGAATTTTCCTTACTCACTTTCAGCCAAAATGCCGACCGCTCTTGCTAGGAAAAGACCGACTAACTTACATATCATATTTACTAATGATAGCAACTCCCAGATCTACATCTAGAGTACCTTGAGCGCCACCTCCGGGGATTAAACCGCAGAAATCTCGCAAATAACGCTCGTAATGGTTAGTTTTCAGTTGTCCTGCCCCTCCTAACAAACGTTGGGCAATCAAAACTAATTCGATAGCACTGTCGGTAGCATAGGATTTAGCTAAGCTAGTAATCGGTTCCCAGAGAGGATCTACCTGACCAGAGGCCTCAGCTTCTAGGGATTGATAGACGATCGAGCGACTGGTTTCTAGCAGTTTATACATTTTACCGATCTCTGCCTGTACCGATTGCATAGCGGTTAAGGGTCGATTGTAACGGATGGAATGACTGAGACTTTTGACACAATCTTCCAAAATTGCCTCCATTCTGCCCAAAACGGGACTAACCAAGATAGAACGACGGGCGTTTAAAAATTCCTGCACATGACTTAACCCATCGGCCGCCACCATCACCGAGTCATGGGGAAGAAAAACATCATGAAAATGTACCGTTGAGATGCCAGCAGCGCGCCATCCTGCCATGGGTAAGGGAACAATTTCCACTCCGGGGAATTCTTTTTCCACCAAAAAAACCTTAAGATCGTCAAAACTATCCGTTTTATGACGGGCATAGGTCATAAACGTATCAGCATTGTAACCGCCAGTGGTGAAAAGTTTTTTGCCAGAAAGGATATATCCGCCTTGGGTTTCTCTGACGCAGGTGTTAAAGGAAAAAGGATCCGCACCGTCGGTATAGGCAAAAGCGGGTGCTCTTTTCCCCGCGATCATCGGTTTCAGGTAACGTTCGATCAAGTCCTGTCGTTTTGACTTGTAGATCATTCTCATCACCGAACCGCGCAGAGAAATCACGAAGGGAAAGGATAGATCTTGACAGAGATAACCGACTCGATCGAGCATCATTCCCCAGGATAGCTGATCAGCCCCTCCACCTCCTAATTCTTGAGTCACAGGATAGGGAGTCATCCCTAAACGACAAGCTTCGGCAAAAATCTCTTCTGGTATACAAGTACCATTGGCATCCCGTTCTAAAACTCCGGGGTTAATGCGTTTGCGAATAAAATTGCCAAAACGACTATCGACTTCTGCTGCTATTTTTTTGGCTAGGGTACGATTCATGATGTTTTTATCAACCTCTTGTCTCAATTTTTTCCGGATAAGGATTTTTTTGTCCCTATATACTTAGCAGGGCAATCGCACTTATTTTGTATAAATTGTACTTGACAAACAGACAGTTTAAGCGGTGGAGACCAGGGGCTAGACATGGCCGCTTGAATCGAGGACAGTATCTAGGGCTGGCTGAATAAATCTAAAAACCTTGTTGGGTAAGACTTTTAGACTTTTTGTCAATCAAAAAGTACGGCTTTTCGGTAATTTTTATGCAAATAATTAACTTAAAATAAAATTCGATGAGAGTGCCTACGCCTAAAAGTAGCTGAAATCTATACAGGGAGACACTTACGGCACAAATAAATTAATACCAAAAGATAGACAATCGAGTTAAAACTTGATATAATAGCCAAAAACCAGAGTATTTTACTTAGGGTTTGCTGAATAATGGTAAAACCTTTTTAAAATAAGGCTTTTGACCTGTTAAAATCCAATGTTCATGCTGCGAAAATCGGATTGGTATCCTCAAAAACCTTGCATTATCCTTGCTATAGTACATAAGCTAGTACGAAAGAGGGGCAACAAAGCCTGAAACTCCCGACTCCTGACTCCCGACTCCTGACTCCTAACCCCACCAACAAACTTTTTCAGCAAACCCTACTTATGATACTTGACAAATTTTTGAACCTAGAAGGAACCTCTATTCAAGGCTATCGACACCTAGAAAATATCGTTATAGTTTTCCGAATCGAAAAATAAAAAAGCAACGGCAGAAGCGCAGAAAAATAAAAAACAGAAAGCGGAAAAAGAAGCAAAGCTAGAAGTTTTAAAGCGAAGTAAATATAGCCTGTTAAAAAATGAAAAAGATTTAACGGAAACCCAAAAAATCAGGCTAGAAGCTATCAAAGGAAATTTTCCAAATTTGAAAAAGATGCAGGAATTAAAGGAAGAATTCAGAAAGATTTATGAAACCTCAGAGAATCCGACAGAAGGACTGCTATCTATCTCGGAATGGTTGGCAAAATCCTCCATTGTTTTTACCAAGAGTTGTCAAACAATCCGAAACTGGTTTGGAGAAATCATTAGTTATTTCGAGCGAAGGACAACGAATGGGGTGGTCGAGGGAATCAACAATAAACTGAAACTAATAAAACGGAGAGGCTATGGCTTTAGAAACGGAATTTTTGGGTTAGAAGTATGTTATCTAGGCATCTTGTCTGTTGATTTAGCATAAAGAGTAACGAAGAGCCATCTTTTTGCCGCAAACCCTACTCAGCGATCGGTACTCAATTGACCGATCGCTGTTTTTGGCGAGATTTTAGATGATTACTGGTCAAATTGTTCGATCGCCGTGGCGTAACTCTCTTCCACCCCCGTGCCGTAACCTAGTAAGCGATGGATAAAAACTACTCGGTGCTGCCAAAGATAGACTTTCGTGTCCACAACTCCTTCATCAAGGAGAAAATAGGGTTTGTGCAGTTCGATATCTATTTCTTGTAGGGGATGACTGAAACCCACTTTCAGAGCTGGTTGTTTGCTACCTTGGCCAAGAACCAGTTTTTCCCGACTAGCATTAATGTAGGCTGCCGCTTCCATAAAAGCCCATTGATCGGCAAAATCAAGAGCATAGCGGTGCAATTGGAAGGGATAACGACCTTCTGCGATTAATTCACCCTGTTTTTGTTCTTCAATTTGTTTAGTTAATTTTTGGACTGGACGTTCAAATTTTTTCGAGATTTCTTCTTCCGAGAATAAATTCATCACTTCCGCCGGCAATCGCCCCGGTTTTGCCCCTAAACTCACTTGATCGGTGATTGTTACTGGACGTAAACTGATTTTTACCTGTGCCACTTCTTGATTATCAGCCAAGATACTAGAGGGCATTTCTAATAATACTCCCCCCTTAATGCAACTGGCACGGGTGACGAGTTGAATCGTTTCGCAATCGTGAAAAGTGACATTTTTGATGTAGCGCAGATGGGCCATGGCAACTACCATACTGGTTTGGTAGTTTTCCACTAACTTTTGAATACTCATCAAGTGATCGCGCAACCATCCCGCCCAACCATTTAATCCTAAGCGCAAAAGTTCTCGCTGGTGCATCTGCAAGGGAGTGAATAAAGTCGGACAGGCGGCGAGAGTAAGTTCACTGGTTCTCGGTGGGGATGAAGTGGGAGTAGTTGCGGCAACTGTACTAACCATTTTGTCGTCCTCGGCTAAAGATTTTGTGGCAATAAAATAAGACTAGGGAAGTAAGTAGATAAACCTGCCCGACGAAACAGTTAATCTTCCCTGTTGATAGTTAAAGCTGGGAATTATTTAATATTTTTAATTAACCACCAGCAATTGCCGTTAAAATTTGCAAGCGATCATTTTCTTGAATACTGCGGTCTAATTCATTCGAGAAAAGCTGTTCCCCATTTAAAAAAAGTCGATGAACTTTGCGAACTTCGCCATTCGCATCGTAGAGAGAAGCCGTTAAAGAGGGATATTTTTCCGTGAGAGTCCGTAAAGCTTTGGAGATGGTTTCCGCTTCTAGGGAAACTTCTTTTTGGTAGTCCACAAATCGTAGGAGAGTTCCAGAAAATGCAATGTTTAAGGTGGTCATTGTGGTGTTCCTCTTGTCTTACTGATCAGGAATACAAGCTTTTTGAGATTTATTCCGTGAAAATTGATTTGCCAATTTGGACCTGAATTGGCAATTATCTTCATCTTGTGTCATGATACTGCCCTCTCCCTTATTACCTCCATTATGTGTACATTTCTTAACAAAAAGATAGAAAACTTAAAAGAGTCCGAAACGATTGATAGGTATAGTTTTGAAAAAAGTAATGGCTCTACCGAACCTGTCATGTAAAACTATCAATAACTCATGCTTGTAAAGTTTGTACACTAAGGCTTTGAGTTTTTGTTAGATTGATATTTATCAACTTTAGAGCCTTGCTGTGCAGAGAGGGAGCTTGAGGAATTTTCTACAGTGTAAGTTCGGAAGAACCAAAGTAATCTACTGAGGAGTCATCAAAAAAAGGGAAAATGGGCAGCCCAAGGATTATTTCTGTGGAAAACTTATCCAGCCAGTTTTGTCCATCGGAGCTTACTTGAGCCAGCAATTCTCATTTTAAGGTTTCATGACATTAAAACCCTTGCACCTAGAGGGGTTAATAATTCTTAACGAATCTCTAGATCGCTGAAACAACGCAAAATCCTTTCAAAATGAGAATCGCTGTACTTGAGCTTTTTTTAAGCTTTGCCTCCCCCTACAGTACGATGCAATCTTTTAAAAAAACTTAACTTGACGCTGGGCATAAATGCGCTTAGACTGAGCAGAAAAGTTAGTCATCTGTCTTTGGGAGTAGCCCCACTAATGCTTCCGCAAAAGTTCTGCTGCTAATCAACTGATATAGTACAAATTCAAAGCCCAAAATGATCAAAAAATTAACGGTTTCTACCATCGCTTTACTAGGGGCATTTGTCGCTACCTCCCCAGCGCAAGCGGCTTTAGTTCAAAACGTATCTCTTTTAGACTTGGTTAATAGCGGCACCGTTGCTGGTTCCACGGGAACCCTAACTAGAACGGCGACGGGAATTGCCAGTACCGTGTCCACTAGCAATTTATCCCCTGGGGCTGCCTATACCATGTGGTGGGTTATCTTCAATAACCCTGAGTTTTGCGTCGGGGGTTGTGGTGAAGACGACTTCTCCAATCCTACCGTCAATGCTTCGGCATTTTTTGCCGATGGAGAAGTAATTGGTTTAAATGGACTGGGTAATTTCTCTGCTCAAGTCGGTATCGGTCAACTGCCTAATCCTAATCAAGTGTTGTTTGGTAATGGGTTATTCAATCCCTTGACAGCAGAAGTGTGGAACGTAGTTCGCGACCATGGACCGGCTAGTAGCGACCCTGTACTGCTAAACGCACAGTTAACCACCTTTAATGGTGGCTGTACCCTTACCCCAGGGGATGGTCTTTTCCCCTGTCGTGATGAGCAGTTAGCGGTTTTTTCAACCCCTGTTCCTGAACCTTCCGTTTCTGTGGGGTTAGTTGTCTTGGGAACCCTGGGAATTTTATGGAGAGTCCAAAGACCCAAAAACTAAGCTGGCCTGAATTGAAATTATCTGAGGGATAATCCTTCTCTTGGTCTGTTTTTCCCCGCTTTCCGCCCATTTATTCCCATTTGCCGGTTATGTACAAAAAAATACTGTCTTTAACCCTTTTCCCTTTAGGGATTGCTTCCACTGCCTTGCTGCCAGTATCATCTGCTCAAGCGGTCACGGTGGCTAGTGGTTGGATTGGTGCAGCCACTCAAGGTGTTAGAAATCAACCCCAGGGACCAACGGTAGCTTCTCGGCTCTATGGCATCCTTAGCACTGCTATGTACGATGCTTGGTCAGCCTACGAAGCTACCCCCATTAGTACCGTTCTGGGAGATACTTTACAACGTCCTACGAGCGAAAATACTCAAGCCAATAAACAGGAAGCGATTAGTTTTGCCGCCTATCGGGTGTTAACGGAACTGCTACCCACACAAACGGCTAATTTGACTGCTCGGATGAATAGTCTTGGTTACAACCCCAACAATACCAGCACCGATACCACTACGGCAGCGGGAATCGGTAACACCATCGCCGCCACACTGATGAATGCCCGTCGTAATGACGGTTCCAATCAGTTAAACAACTACGTTGATACCATCGGTTACAGCACCCCCAACACTCCCACTCAAGTGGTCGATATCGAACTCTGGACTCCGGAGAGTGTTCCCATCGATTCTGGTTCAGCACTACAGAGATATCTCACCCCCCACTGGGGAACGGTGCAATCCTTCTCTTTAACCGATAATGCTCAATACCGTCCCCCCGAAATCATCCGTTTTCTGTTAGATTCCAACGCTTCGGCGGATTTACAGGCGGGAACGATCACCAGGGGTGATGGTACAGTGGTTCCTATTAGTGCAGCTTTGGTGGGAGTAGATATCAATCCCGCTTTCATCCAGCAGGCGGTTGATGTAGTGGAATTCAGCGCCAATCTCACAGACGAACAGAAACTAATCGCCGAATTTTGGGAAGATGGCCCTGGAACCCCTTTCCCTCCGGGTACATGGATGGAGTTCGGGCAAGATATCTCGCAGCGGGATAATAATACTCTTGACGAAGATGTGCAGTTATTCTTCGCCCTCGGTAATGCGGTTATGGACGCGGGGATTGCCACCTGGGAAGCGAAACTATCCTATAATTCTGCCCGTCCCGTGCGCGTGATTCGCGAGTTAGGTCGCTTGGGTTTAATCGGGACTGACAGTAACGGCGATGGAGTCTTTGAAATTAACGCTTGGGGCGGCCCCGGTTTAGGCACAATCACTATTCCCGCTACCCAATTTCTCACCTACCAGAATCCCTTTGGTCCTCCTTCGCCCCCCTTCGCCGAATATACCTCTGGCCATAGTGCCTTTAGTGCCGCTGGGGCGGAAATCCTGCGTCTTTTCACTGGTAGTGATGTTTTTGGTGGTTCTGTCACCTTTGCCCCCGGTACTTCAGCTTTTGAACCGGGCATCACTCCGGGTAGTTCGGTAACTCTCTTTTGGGATACTTTCTCAGAAGCGGCGGATGAAGCCGGTATTTCCCGTCGCTATGGCGGTATTCACTTCCTCGACGGCGATATTCAAGGCAGAATTTTAGGTCGCAGGGTGGGGGGCAGTGTTTGGAACCGCTCTCAATTCTTTATCAACGGTGGCGTTACTACTCCAGAAGCGGATAATGTTCTCGCCCTCTTGACCCTAGGCGGTATTTTCTCCCTAACACGCCTGATAAAAAGCAAAATTAAATAAAAATTAGACCTTTTGCTAAATTTCCTAGAGACGTTGCCCCCAACGTCTCTATTTTACTTTCTCCCTAACTGCCCATCCCACAAGCCGAAAATAGGGAGATTAGCTCCGATCGCTTGTTATACTTGTCTAGGATAGAAATTACCGCTCCTCACCCCTGACTGTTAATGATTTTTACTGAATTAGTTTTGCAAAATTTCGGACCCTACGCTGGTCGTCAAGTGATTAATTTACGTCCTGAAAAAGATAACAATCCCTGTCCGATTATCCTTTTGGGAGGCATGAATGGCGGCGGCAAAACTACTTTAATGGATGCGATTCGTTTGGCTTTGTATGGTGCGCGGGCAAAGTGTTCTACTCGCAATAATTTAAGTTATGCCGAGTTTCTCAGTCAAGCAGTTAATAATCAAGCTTCCCTCATCGATCAGGCTAGAATTGAACTGGCTTTTGAACATCTGGTTAATGAACAATGGCGACAATATCGTATCGTTAGATACTGGACAAAACAGCCTAAAGATGGTAAGGATACCCTCGGTATTTTAGATGAAGATTGGCCCGATCCTGCCTTAGCTAATACTTGGGATGAATATATTGAAACTTTATTACCTTTGGGTATTTCTAACCTGTTTTTATTTGATGGGGAACAGGTAAAAGAATTGGCAGAACAGGATGTACCTCCTGACAGTGTTAAAGATTCGATGCAGACTTTATTAGGGTTAGAATTAGCGGAAAGATTAGCCGTTGATCTCGATATTTTAGCTAGTCGCAAGCGCCGGTTATTAGCAGCAGAAAATGAACTAGCAACTATTGAAGCTATTGAGAAAAAATTAGCCCAGTACCAAGAAGATTTAGAATTGGCTAGGCAAGAGATGGAAACTCAACAAAAAAATTTAGATTTGGTTAGAAATGATTTTGATGCAGTCTCGGATAAATTTCGCATTGATGGCGGAAAAATTGCCGCCGAAAGAAGTCAATTAGAGAGCAGAAAAAAGGAGGTAGATAAAAAGTTAGATAAACAGAGAGAATATTTAGGTCAATTGGCGGGGGAATTATTACCATTAAAGTTAATTTTTCCTCTCCTAGAAGCTGCTAAAATTCAGGGAGAAAAAGAGCTAAAATTTCAATCTGCTCAAGTCGCTCAATCGGTTTTAGAATCTAGAGATAAAAAGTTACTTGCTTATTTAAAACAACTAAGTTTAACTTTAGAACAATTAGAGAATATTAGGGATTTTTTAGAGCAAGAAAATAAGTTTTTAGCTGAGGATAAGGATTCTTTGGTTACTTCTTACTTAGATTTAGACGAGGAGGCGATCGAGTTATTAAATCGAGTCTTAACCCATCAATTACCGGCACAAATTAACCTCGCTCATCAAGCAATAGAACAATTAAAAAATCTGGAAGCTGACTTAGATAATTTAGAGCGAGAATTAGCAGTAGCAGCCTCTCCCGAAGAATACGAAACCCTGAGTAATAACTTAAAAACCGCTCAGAAAAAGTATCTAAATGCTCAAGCAGAATACGAGCAAAGCCACAAAAATTATGAGGAAATCAAAAAGAAAATTGAGAAAACTAAAAAAGAATTATTTGCCTATAGTGAGAAAGCTTTAGAATCGCAAAGTAACGAACATATCGTTAATGCTATTGTCAAAGCACAGCAAACTTTAAAAGTATTTAAAGAACGCTTAACTTTAAAAAAATTAAATAGATTAGAGGGAGAAGTGGCGGAATGTTTTCGTTATTTATTGCATAAGTCCGATCTAGTTCAGAAAATAGCGATCGATGCTGATACTTTTGGTCTATCTCTCTTTGGTCCCGATGGACAAAATGTGCCTAAACACCGTCTTTCTGCCGGAGAAAAACAACTATTAGCGATCGCTTTTTTGTGGGGATTAGCGCGAGTTTCCGGACGAGATTTACCCATCGCTATCGATACACCCCTGGGACGTTTAGATTCTTCCCATCGCCATAATTTAGTTGAACGTTACTTTCCCGCTGCTTCCTCTCAAGTCATCCTCCTTTCTACCGATACAGAAATTGGACAAAATGAGCTACTCTTATTAGAAGAACAGGAAGTAATCGCCAGAAAATACCTGCTAGAATACAATTCCCAACAACGTCAAACCACTATTCACCCCGACCGCTACTTTTGGTAAAATTATGACTGAGATAAATTCCCCAAAAATCCTCCCCCGATTAACTTGAGACATCGGGTATTACTTTCGATTTTATCAGTCAATCCAAGCTTTTGGGGGGATCAGCACCCCCCTTATCAAGGGGAGATTAAGGGGGGTGCCATATTCAATTTAATTATAACTAGCTACTTAGTTATTAAGGCAGAGGCAATCAGAGCAATTATCTTTTTAACTTTTTACTTTCTAACTTGACCATTATGGGAGAAATAGAAGATTTACTGGCACAAATGAAGGCAGAATACCAGAAACGGGATCGGGAAAAACCGATGCCGTCCTCTTCTTCTCGCCAAGAAAAAGAGCGTTTCCCAGCCGAATTTAAGGTTAATTATGCCGGCGATTCTTCTACCGATGCGCTTTTAAAAGCTTTAGCCTTAGAAAACCAAGAAAGGGAACAACAGGAGGCAGCGGAAAAAGAAAAAGCGTCGGCATTAAAACAGCAGCGCAAGCGAGAAGCTTTAACTAGAAAGGCAAAGCAATGGTTAGATAAATTGGATGCCAAATCGGAGGAAGGACGCTGGTTTGAGGAGTTTTCCTATAGCTACGATTCTCCTTTAGAAGCGGCGATTACCTATCTAGAAGCTTTGGGAGAAGTGGATATTTCTAAATGATCAGGTCTAATTTAAAGTTGTGGGTAAATTGGCCGCATCAAAAACTCGATTATGCCACCAAATATTATCACCAGCTATAATATTTGTGCCGTAACGAGGGACGATACCATAAACAGTGCCGGGGTCATAATCCAAAGCTTCACTGATGAGATTGTAAAGACGTTGTAGATCAAAACCCCGGGGGTCACAATGGGGATATTTTCCTTGATTAATCAGAAAACTATCGACGGCAAAATGGCTGACAATTTGCGGTAGTTGTCCCGTTTGTAAGGCTGCGAGGAGATAATATTTCGCCGTTTGCTGGTATTGAAAATCGCTGTAACCGGGGAGGGTTTGCAAACGTCCTTTGGTCAAACAGTGGGATCCCGGCGCCTGTACCAGTTCAATGTTAACGCTGGAGATAACCCGACGATTTCTTTCGGCAAAAACCAGCTGCAAGCGATCGCAATTAGGGTGAGATAGCTGCTGACAAATCGCTTCTGTTGCCCATAATGCGGTAGTTTTTGCCCCATCAAAGTAATTTGTCGGATATTCTTTGACTAAACGCTTAAAGACGGCTTCTGAAGGCGTATTTAACCAAATTCTCGCCCTTTTTTCTAACTCAGGGGCCGATCGCGTACTCAAGGGAACACCCTCTAAAGCAATTGCAAAACCCTTGACGCGGATAGTTTCTGGGGTAAGTTGCCACAGTTGACGCACTAATTGATCTCTGGTGTCTGCGGGCAGCATTTCGGCTGCTTGTTCATAAAAAGTGGCTGTGGGACGGTGACGTTCAAAAAAAGGCCGGGCGATCGAGTCTAAAATATCTCTATCCTTGGAATTCTGTTTGCGGGGGATGTAAACATTGGGACCCAATTTCATCGGACCGCGAGCATATTTTTTCTGTTCTTCGATGTTACCCGCAGTCATACTCCAAGCTGTGTCGTGGAGAATAAACAAAGGGGTGCGATCGAGGGTTAAGAGGGTTTCTGGCGAGGTAATTTGCAAAAATTCGGCGATTTTCTGCTTTTCTAACTCATCTAGGCTCTTACCGGCCAAATTCTCCCCCACCGTGGAGGGATTTAAAATATCTATGGTGGCAGTGGAGAGACTAGAGGTATTCAGTTTTAAAATCAGTAGGGACAAGACTAAACTAATCACCAAAGAAGTCACTCCCCATCGCCATTGCTCCGGGGGAAAGATAGAATATCTGGGGGGAGAAAATTGTCTTGATTTTTGCCGTCTTTGTCGATTCATCGGACCTTTTTAACGCGCTTTCCACCCATTGTATTCACTTTCTCGAAAAAGGGAATTAATACTAAATCCGTTGAGTATATGCTACCTATCAGGATAGGCAATAGGCACTCTTGCAATAGGCAGCTTTATTCTCCCCACACCCCACACCCCACTTCCCCACACCCTACACATAATTACTGAGGAACCATTGGGTATTAAAAGCTCGATCGCAGGATATTTCTAGTAATCTTATGCCTGATTCCGGTAAAACTGCGATTTTTTGCTTAAAATCAGTCCAATCACTGATTAAATGGTAATCAATACCGTAGGTGTGACAGAGTTGGCAAAAGTCAATATTTTGGGGAGTGGCAAAAAATTCTTCAAAGGGAGGGTCAAATTTGGCGATCGGCAACATCTGGAAAATGCCTCCCCCCTTGTTATTGATTAAAATTATGGTCAAGGAGCCAACAAAATATTTTTTGATTAAAAAACCATTTGTGTCGTGTAATAGGGCTAAATCTCCCGTTAATAGCAGACTAGGGACATTTTTATAAGCTATTCCCATCGCAGTGGATAGGTTGCCGTCGATGCCATTGGCCCCGCGATTAAAATAGGGACGAATTTTGCGATCGCTAGGCGGGTTAAAAAATTCGGCATAGCGAACAGGCATACTATTAGAGATAAAGATCGGGGTGCGGGGGGGGAGGTATTGGGAGAGCAGCCAGGAGATTTTTCCTTCAATCAGTTTAGTTTCTGCTGCCAAAAGGCGATCAATTTTAAATCTAGCTTGCTGGTCGAATTTTTGCCATAATTCTCGATATTCTCGGTTATTATCGGGTTTTTCTGGGAATAGATGCCCTAATTGCTCGATATTTCCCCTGAGATGTCCGGTTTTTCCCTGTAGAGGATCGTAATTATCGGGATGGGGATCGATAATCCAGCGCGGACAGTCGATTTCTTCTAACCAGATCCGTAATTCTTTGCTGGTGGGTAATTCCCCAATTTGCAGGACAACATCGGGGGTTAATTGGGTTTTAATGGCAGCATTCCGCAATAATAAATCATAGGTAGTGATCAGATGGGGATTTAACCCTGCATAGTTTCGCAGAGGAGATAAAGCTTCTGCTAAGACGGGATATTGTTGCGATCGGGCTAAATTAGCGATCGCCTGACAGTAACTTTCGGGGTTTTGCGGGGAAGCTAATCCCGCGATGATAATTCCTTTGGAGGGTAAAGAAGGAATTTCGAGAATTGAGTGGTTAATGGGGATATTTTGCCGAGATATATGGCTAAAAAAAGCCTCTTGGTCAAAATTAGCCTCTAAATTGTTAATTTCTAGATCGGGAGTTGGTGCGAGGGGATCCCGAAATGGTAAGTTCAGATGCACCACTCCGGGGACAGGATCGAGACAGCGCAACCACCCATGGATGATAGTTTGACGGAGATAGCGTAAACGCTCGATATTGGCACTAGGACAGCTAATTTCCGCTTGCCAGTTGGGATAATTACCGTAGAGTTTGACTTGATCGATAGTCTGACCGGCATGAGCATGACGCAATTCTGGGGGGCGATCGGCGGTTAGAATTAATAAAGGGACATGACTTTCTTTTGCTTCAATGACTGCGGGATAAAAATTAGCCGTGGCAGTGCCGGAAGTGCAGACTAAAACCACCGGTTGATATAATTGTTTGGCTAATCCCAGGGCAAAAAAAGCGGCCGAGCGCTCGTCTAAGATGGGAATAGCTTCAATCTGAGGATGTCTTGCCAAGGCTACCGTTAAAGGAGTCGATCGCGATCCGGGAGAAACCACCCCTATCTTCAATCCCAAACGGGCCAATGTTTCGACTAAAATAGAACCCCAAAGTGTATTAAGATTGCGAAAATCGATCGACATTTATCAGTTCAGTGCAAAGGTTAGGGGACAATCGGTTAAAGAGTCTATACTGTTAACTATCTAAATTACTCGTTAAGACTGTCTATGAGCGGGGAAAAGGAGTTTGAGCATTTGTACTAAAATTCTCAATACGCAGTTTAAATGCAGTACAGTCTATTAATAAATTTAACATTGGCTGGAACTGGCCAAGAATAAGTTATTCCTGAGTCAGTCCCGATGAAAAAATTTTCACCCCCACAGATGAAAGAGGTTTCCTTTCCTACACCCCACACCCCACACCCTCTTTCAAGTCAGCGATCCGGGTTAAGTTTACTCTCGATTCCCGGGCCAATTTATCCCTTTTCGGGTTCCTTTCTTGCTAAGTTTTAACCAGAAAACTTATAGGTTAACACCACATTGATATTAGCTGCCAGCAGGGCCAAGAAGAGCAGAAAAGTAAAGCGATCAATCCAGAATTTTTTAAAGAGACCAAAGATATCCTTGAGATAGAATACTCCCAGAATTGCTGCCGTACCGATCATAAAATAATAGCGACCGTAGGGAGAAGCTAAGATCCAGGCTGTCAAATTGAGATGAATCGACCAAACTCCCAGAAAGATAAAAATAATTGAGGCAGTTAATCCGTCCGTTTCTTGGCGAAAATCATCGAGAAAGATGCCTAGAATAATAAACATAAACGGATAAAAAGGAATCATATACCAAGTAAAAAAGTGACTTTGCGCTCCCGTGGCAACTAAAATTAAGGTGTAGAGGATTACTGGTAAAGCGAGTAATCTAACTTGAGGACTAGCGGGATTCTTTCGGAGAAAGGGTAAGAGGGTTAACCAGCTAAAAATTAGCCAACCATCCTCGAAAAATACCGTGGGAGTGGTTAGATATTTGACAAAGTTAAAGTCCTCGAAGCGCAGGGATTGTTCTTGAAATATCTTCCGAAAGAAATCGTAGTCATAGATAGCACCGTAGAGAAAATAGAGAGAGAAAAAGAAAGCACCGATCGCAGTCACATAAATAGCCTCTCGTCCTTGCTTTTCGTAAATCAAGAGGACAATTAATAATACTACTAAATAAATAGCAGTTACTTTGACTAAACAGGCCAAACCAGCTAAACAAGCGGCGATATAGAGATATTTTTTCCGATGATTTTGATAGTATTGCCAATACAGTAAGACGATCAATAAGCACAAAACAATGATTAAATTTTCACTAATAGCTAACCGAGAGAGGAAAACTGTATTGGGATTGGTGGCATAAATTAAACTAGCGATTATAGCGATCGATAGATTACTCAACTTGAGAGCCAGTAAATAGACCAAAACTATCGCAGCAATACCTAAGAATAAAGAAGGGACTCTAATAATAGTTAAACTGCAATCAAAAAAAGTCTTTGCTCCTCCTAAAAGAGCAAATAAACCCACCAATAAACCAAATAAAGGAGGATGATCAAACCAGGGAGTCACCAAACGATAACGGATATTTTTCGCTTCCCAAACCACCGTAGGAAAATTATCCGTGGGACTCAACCAGGACCAACTGGTGGGGATACCCGTTTGTAATAAACTCATGCCACTCCAAGCAAAAGCATATTCGTCAGCAGTCCAATTATCTGGAGGCAAAGAATCATAATTATAGATTCGCAAAAAAGCACCTAAGCAGGTGATAATTGCTGCAATCAACCAATGTTTATGGACAGTCAAAAAGCTGGGCATCGATTATTAAGGATAGGTGGCAGTGACTAAATAAGAGTCAGAATTTCATGGTATAATGGATGGGGTGATAATGACAGAAAAATCGGGATGATTAAAGTAAACAGACGTAAATTTGGCCAGTGGATCAGTCTGATCGGTGCAGGAGTCGGACTGGCAGCGATTCTAGATAGAAAAAATATTTTTTCCCCCTCCACCGCTACAGCAATCATACCCCCGCAACCCCCCCAAAATTCCTCTTTTCCCCCCCGACAAAGCTTTTCCTTTGAAACCGTTACTCTCGATCCTAGCGGTTTCGTGATCGAGCGCAATTCCCGCAGTGCCGAATACTACAGCGAAACCCTTGCGGGATTAGAGATGATTGCTATCCCTGCTGGCACTTTTATCATGGGGACACCGGACGGAGAAAAAGGAGACTTTACCGGTAGTGATAAACCCCAGCGCTTAGTCAAGGTGAACAGTTTCTACCTGAGTAAATACCCAATAACCCAAAAACAATGGCAAATTGTCGCTAATCTGCCCAAAATTAACCGCGATTTAACCCCCAATCCCTCCCACTTCCAAGGGGATAACTTACCCGTCGATAGCATCTCTTGGTATGATGCGATCGAGTTTTGCGATCGACTTTCCAGGGCCACCGGCAGAAACTATCGACTCCCAAGCGAGGCACAATGGGAATATGCTTGTCGTGCCGGCACTACCACACCCTTCTACTTTGGTGCCACCCTTACCAGTGAATTCGCTAACTACTATGCCATTAAATTTCCCTATGCAGTGGAAAGAGAGAGCGAATTTCGAGCTAAAACCACCCCTGTAGGCAGTTTTCCCCCAAATGCCTTCGGATTATACGATTTACATGGCAGTTTATACGAATGGTGTGCCGATCCTTGGCATCGCAACTATAAAAATGCTCCCAGCGATGACCAAGTATGGCCGGCCGATCCTAATAGCACCGGCAATCGTTATCGCATCCTGCGTGGAGGTGGTTGGGGGACAGAATTGAGGGAATGTCGCTCCGCTAGTCGAGGCCAATTTGGTCCGGATAATCGCTATAGTGTATTAGGATTCCGCATCGCCAGTAGTTAGCTCAAAATTCTGGTTTCAACAACTTTGCCGGTAAATTGTGCGTCTCTAAACCTGTTTTAGTCTGTGAGTGTAAGCGAGTGACCAACTCTCCACCCTATCCCTTTTTAACCACCCCCGTCGGCTCTTTGCAAATTCCTTTTTTAGAGCAAATTGAAGAAATTACCAGCAATAATAGTTATATTCTCAGAGATTCGCCGCAATTACTCAAATTATCTCTAGTTATTCCCACCTATAACGAGCGAGATAACGTTATTCCCCTAGTCGAGAATCTCAGTCAATTACTCGATCGAAAAATTCCCGATCAGTATGAACTAATTATCGTCGATGATGACAGTCCCGATCGCACTTGGGAATTAGCCAGCAAATTAACCCAGGATTACCCGCAACTGCGGGTGATGCGTCGTCAGGGAGAAAAAGGATTAGCGTCGGCAGTGGTGCGGGGTTGGCAAGGGTCAAGGGGTGAGATACTAGGAGTAATCGATGGAGATCTGCAACATCCCCCCGAAATTCTCTATAATCTCCTCGAAACTATCGAAAAAGGAGCCGATTTAGCTCTTGCTAGTCGTCACGTCGAAGGAGGAGGAGTGAGCGAGTGGAGTCTGCTGCGACGATTTCTCTCTCGCGGCGCTCAAATCCTTGGTTTAATTCTACTGCCAGAGGTGGTCGGTCGCGTCTCCGATCCCATGAGCGGTTACTTTATGGTCCGCCGTCAAGCGATCGCCGGTCCGATTCTCAATCCCACCGGTTACAAAATTTTACTAGAAGTCATCGGCAAAGGTCGCATCAAAACCATCGGAGAAGTGGGTTATGTCTTCCAAGAGCGGCTAGAGGGGGAAAGTAAGGTAACTTGGAAACAATGGCTAGAATATATCTTCCATCTGCTGCGTTTGCGCTCTCAAAGGCCATTAAGGTTTTTAGATGCAATTGTCAATCTACCTTTAGATAGATTTATTCGCTTCGGTTTAGTGGGATTAACCGGGGTTTTTGTCGATATGGCCTTTCTCTATCTTCTCAGTGATCCCGCCGCTTTGGGTTGGGGATTAACCCGCAGTAAAATCATCGCCGCTGAATTAGCAATTATTAATAATTTTATCTGGAATGATCGCTGGACTTTTGGCGATTTATCCGCTCGTCAACGGGGTTGGAATAAACGCTGGAAAAGATTTTTCAAGTTCAATTTGATCTGTTTAGCCGGTTTAATTTTAAACGTCTTGCTGCTCAACCTTCTCTTTAATGGTTTAGGAATCAATCGCTATCTAGCTAACTTCATCGCCATCGCTATCGTCACGGTTTGGAACTTTTGGGTTAATCTTAAACTCAGTTGGCGGGTGACAAAATAGCCAGCTAGAAGCAAAAAAATGGTAGGCCAAAATTGAGATGCGCTTACCCTGTTGTCCATAGCATTTGCGACTTGTTTACTCCATCCTATGATCCTGATTACAGAAAAAATTTACCAGTCTATTTTCACCCACGCAGAATCCACCTATCCCGAAGAATGTTGTGGGTTACTCCTAGGAAAAATTACCGAGACAGCAGCCGAAGTTATCAGCATACAAGCAACAGAAAATAACTGGTCAGGCAATAGAAAAAACCGCTTTAGTATTGCCCCAGAAGTGCTTTTACAAGCTCAAAAATCGGCCCGGGAAAACCAGCTAGAAATTATCGGTGTCTATCATTCCCATCCCGATCATGCCGCCATTCCCTCGGAAATTGATCGCCAATTAGCCTGGTCAGGATATACTTATTTAATTGTCTCCGTAGTTTCAGGGCGAGCGATCGATTTACAAGCTTGGCAACTGGACGAGCGCGAACAATTTCAAATCCAACCTCAAGAATTAAAATGTTTTTGACATCGCTTGAGAACAAAAAAGAAAGGCTGGGGAAAGTTTTTAAAATCCATAATTCCCAGCACCGTATTATCATCTACTTTCCGAAAAGAGTCATTAATCGGCAAATAATCATAAATCATCGTGGCGCTAACTTTGTCCCGATATTCCATCATTCGCAGTCTAGCCTGACTTGTCTCTGTTTTTAGCAAGGAGTTGGTCAGCATCAGCAAAGGTTTCAGAGAATTATTTTTCAGTATCGGCAGCTTCAAAATCCAGTTCATGGCCGTGGGATTAGGTGCCACCTTAAAAATTTTTCCCTGACCATCTAAAAATAACAGGGGGTGGACATTCTCAGTATCGACAAATTCTTTACCATACCAATTAGATGCTTCTAATAAACCATCCATGGGGTGATTTGTCTGAAGTCCAGAACCTTGCCAAAGACCGAGCATAAAGTCTAAACTCACGGGTTCGAGAGCGTCAAACAATTCTAACGCTCTTTCGGTGGTCGTTTGACCAGCTTTAAGAATCGACTGGCAGCTTTCTAATTTTAATGTTTCCATTGTCTCGCTCTTATTGTGTCCTGACAATGATATTATAGCTGCCCAGCCAGAGGGTGGGGGATTGCCCCTCGGCTAAAATCACCAAACATCCCACATATCTTCACTCAATGGGTCATCGTATCACTCTAGGGTTTCCAGCCATTCACTCATTTCTTCCTTGATGGTTTCTTTAAGTTCTCGCAAATCATCTTTATCTATTAGGCCTTTTTCCAGTAAGAAAGTGTAGAACTTTTTCAGACTACCTGCGTTAGCCTTGAGGCTTGATTGACTGGCCCACAGGGCCTTTTTGATAAACCAATAACCCAAAAAGTCACCGACCATATCTACCCCGTCTTTAGCTTCTACTGCATCCTCATAGAGTAAATATTCGTTGATATAAAAATCTATATTTGAAATATGATTATTAATGGTTTTTTCCGACAAACCTGATGATTCTAGCCAACTCTCGAAATCCTTTAGTAATTCATGATTGACTTTTCTTATCTTTTGACAGTCAGCCTCATATTTCTGGGAATCATCCATCTCAAATTTCTCTCCTCTAAATCGCTGCTCGATGGTCAATAGGGTAATGAATCAAGTCTTTTTTTCCAAGCGTCTAAAGCCGCCATTTTCTCCTCAGGGTCAAGGTCGGCCAACCGCCGGAATCGCCTTTCCCTTTTCTGCTAAATAGCTTCAACGATGTTAGACTGAATTTGCTCAATGATGGCGGCCACATCTTCTTCTGTATCTCGAGGTTGGGTTAATTCCACATCCGTTGAGGAGAGGTACATTTGGGCCCAGTCTAGGTTTTCCAGTTCACACTGGTCAATCACCGAACTGGGGATGTTTTTCAGGGTGATGCTATCCCATTCAATGCCGATGAGATTGCTCTGCCGCTCAATTATCACAATTCTTCCTTGCCAACCACCGATGTCAGTCCCCAAATCTGGGTCGAGTACACCCTGTTTGACGATGACCGAGTCGCCGACTTTGAAGGCAAACTCTGACTCGGAAAATTCGGGCGACAAGCTGGAGGCAACCGAGAGATGATACTCGCTTCCTAGCTCTTTTAACTCAAAATCCACAATCATCCGCTTGTTTTCCGAGAAATAACGGTTTTTCCTAGCGATTAGCTCCTCGATTAGCCCTTGAATATCCGCCTTGAGCCTTTTATCTCCTTTAAGAAGGTCTTTATTAAAAACTCGGTCTATCATCTCTTGCCGCTTTGATTCGGGGGACAACGCCAGATTCCAAGCGATTATCCCTATGGTCAGCAGTGTTCGCATAGATCCCTTCGTTTCATTGGATTTGCGGTAAGGCTCGATAAAATCCTCCAGAACTTCCGACATTGTGACTTCCCCAGAAGGAGAGACGACAATTTCCTTGAAAGGCAAGGACTTTTCTCTTAATTTCTTCTCAAAGCTTTTCAAGGGTTTTTCGGATCCTTGGGACATTTTCTGCAGCCTGAGCAGTTCACTAAATGCCTTCGATTTTTTAGCCATGATTGAGCCAGAAAATATGTGTTATTAATCCTGTTGGGTTGCTGAACAACATTGGAATAGGGAAATTGTAACTGCTCTCAGGGAGCGATTGCGCTCTCATTATTAAATCTTAAAGTTCTGGTCTGAGTCGTCAGCTGTTGACTGCTATCCGATACTTTTTTGTTAACATAGATTAGCAATGCACTTTCAGAGATTCTCTTAAAACAGAGGATATCTCCTTCCCAAATCCCCCGCAAGGGAAAAATATGTCTCAAAAGCCGATTTATCTAGATTGCCACGCCACGACACCGATGGAGCCGCAAGTTCTGGCGGCGATGTTACCCTATTTTACCGAACACTTTGGTAATGCCAGTAGTATTAATCATGTCTATGGTTGGACAGCCGAGGCTGCGGTTAAACAGGCAAGAGAAACAATCGCCGCTGCTATTAATAGTAGTCCCGAAGAAATTATTTTTACCAGTGGAGCAACGGAGGCCAATAACCTGGCCATCAAAGGGGTTGCCGAAGCTTATTTCGCCAAGGGACGGCATATAGTTACGGTGATGACAGAACATCGCGCCGTTTTAGATCCCTGTCATTATCTGGAAAAATTGGGTTTTGAGGTGACAATTTTACCCGTCGGTGCTGATGGCTTAATTGACTTGGAATTACTAGAAAAATCTTTACGTCCTGACACGATTTTGCTGTCAATTATGGCGGCTAATAACGAGATTGGGGTGATTCAACCTTTAGCGGCAATTGGGGCGATTTGTCGCCAGTATCAGGTGCTTTTTCATACGGATGCGGCCCAAGCAATCGGCAAAATTCCCCTAGATGTGGAGGAAATGAATATAGATATGATGTCCTTAACTGCCCACAAAGTCCACGGACCAAAGGGAATCGGTGCGCTATACGTCCGGCGCCGAAACCCCAGAGTCCGTCTGGCCGCTCAAATTCAAGGGGGAGGCCAGGAAAAAGGACTGCGATCGGGTACAATATTTACACCGCAAATTGTCGGTTTTGCCAAGGCAGTAGAATTGGGCATCAAAGCGATTGAAGAAGATACCAGCTACTTAAATCAGTTAAAAGCCCGTTTATGGGAGATTATCAGTCAATTAGACAGAATTTATCTCAATGGTCATCCTAGCCAAAGATTAGCGGGAAATTTAAATATTAGTATTGAAGGGGTGGACGGTGCGGCGTTATTGTTAGGATTACAGCCAATAGTGGCGCTTTCCTCCGGTTCTGCCTGTTCTTCTAGCCATACCGCCCCCTCTCACGTTTTAACTGCCTTGGGTCGCCCCGAATCTCTCGCTTATGCCTCCCTGCGCTTCGGGTTGAGTCGTTTTAATACTTTAGAAGAAATTGAACTGGTGGGGGAACAGGTGGTTTTAACGGTTAATTCCCTCCGCAAAGCCAAAAATTTTTGACGTTTCGGCTCCTATCCACAAGTTAGTTTCGGTCTAGGTTTTAACAATTCCGAAAAAGCTTTCTATGATTGCCTTTGACTGATTGCCGTGCCAGTTAATAACATTGATGCTTGGTTTTCAGTCCAGTGAATCATCCAACTCGGTTGTAATCCCAAAACAATAATAAATAAAGCCAAAGCAATTTCGGGAAATCTTTCGGGCCAGGTACTGCGAGGAATGCGCGATAATTCAGGGGTTAAACGACCAAAGAAAACCCGATTAATCATCAGGAGAAAATATACTGCGGTTAAACCACTAGCGACCAAACATAAGAGCGTTTGTATCGGAAAAATCGGGAAACTGCCACGAAAGACCAAAAATTCGGCGATAAATCCCACCATTCCGGGGATGCCGGCGCTGGCCATAGCCGCTAAAATCATTAACATTCCCGTGATTGGTAAACCTCTTTCTGGATTTAATAAACCGCGTAGATAATCCACATCCCGACTGCCGGTTTTTTTATACACTACTCCCACCAACAAAAATAACAAAGCGGAAATTAAACCGTGACTAATCATCTGCAAAATCGCCGCGGTGATGCTTAATCTGGTGGTGGCCGCCGCCGCTAGTAAAATATAGGCCATGTGGGAAATGGAAGAATAGGCGACTACTTTTTTCATATCCTTTTGGGCAATAGCGCAACTGGCCCCGTAGAGGGCGCTGATAGCTGCTATTGTTGCTAACCAAGGGGCGAGAGTCACCCAAGCATCGAGGAATAAACCGACTCCAAAGCGCAGCAGTCCATAGGTTCCTAATTTGAGTAATATTCCCGCTAAAAGCACAGAAACGGGGGTAGATGCTTCGACGTGGGCATCCGGTAGCCAAGTATGAAAGGGAAAAATCGGGATTTTGATGGCTAATCCAATCAGAAGGGGGATGAGGAGCAGTAATTGGGTTTTAACGTCTAAATTATTCGATAAAAGGGGATTATAGGCGAAATTATCAGCACCGGTTAGCCAAACTAAGCCAAGGAAAGAGATTAGCACTAAAAAGCCGGAAATTGCCGTGTACAATAAAAATTTCATGCCCGCATAACCGCGTCTTTGACCCCCCCAAATGGCAATGAGAAAGTAAAGCGGGACGATTTCTAATTCGTAAAATAGGAAAAATAACAGTAAATCCTGCGCTAGAAAGGCCCCCGCTACTCCGGCATTGAGTAACAAGAGCAGAGAATAGTAAAATTTCGGTCGGTTAACCTCTGTGCCACTGGCATAAAGAGCAATTATTGTCAAGATGCTGTTAAGAAAAAGTAATGAGAATGACAATCCATCAACACCGAGGGCATAATTGAAACCGAGGAAATTAATCCAAGGCAGGTTAACCGTGAACTGCATTTGCGGGTTACTAGGGTCAAATTGCCAGCCAAGGAGAATATTAAGCAGTAAGAGAACGACAGCAAGAGTTAGAGCTAATCCTCGCACTTTTTTCGCCTCTAGAGGCGTGTAGGCAATCAGTATCGCCCCTATAATCGGTAGCCAAATAAAAGCGTTGAGCATTCTTTACTTTAATGGGGATGATAAACCTTCCCATTATTGCCTGAGCGGTCAATCTTTAGCAAGATAGCTATCAACTTTTAACATTCATTAATAAAATGAGCCAGAGATTGCCATTACCAGCAATTCCTCGGCAAAAAATGGCGATTTTGTCGCCATATACCTAGTAAATCCCTTGGCTTTTGGCTGGTAAAATGACGCTAATTTAGGAAACCCTCATAACTCACCATTAAGATAACTGCTATAATTATCGTCTGGGGTTTGACTCGGTGTCAAAACAAGTTTCAGCTAATTTAATTAAATTGGTTCGATTAATCTTGCCTTGGGGACTTTTTGGTATCTCTGGTAATTTTATCCAATGTTTCGGCAGTTTATAATTGACTAATTTATCCTTAATCTGGGATTGAATACTTGTCTGGTTTATCTGAGAGTTAACGGGTACATAAAAAGCGACAATTACCTGTCCCCATCGAGAATCTGGCAATCCTAAAACCACCACATCTTTAACTAAATTAGTTTGTCTAATGGCAGTTTCTACCTCAAAAGGATAAACATTTTCTCCTCCGGTAATTATTTTTTGACTATCCCGACCAATAATATATAAATAACTACTTTCATCCAAGTAACCTAAGTCATCGGTCTCGAAGTAGCTTGCTTGATTAAGATGGGGATAATAGCCTAAAAATAAAGATTTCGCTTCAATAATAATTTTCTGGTTATCGGGATTAATTTTTATCTGAGCATGGGGTAATAGCTGTCCACTACTATTATTTCCTTGTCGAAAATCTTCCGGTTTAAGGGTGACAATTTGTGAGGCAGTTTCCGTCATTCCATAGGTGGGAGACAGAGAAATATTATATTCTCTAGCTTTTTCTAGTAAAGATGGCCATGCAGGAGAACCTCCTAGTAAAACTGTTTTAAAATTGGCTAACCAGCGAGGATCATTTTCTAGAAAAAATTGTAATTGACTGGGGACTAAAGAGATAAAATAATCTTGAAGATTGAGATTATTTACACGCTTTTGTTTGATTTTATGGTAAGGAATAACAGCAAAATCTCCCCCCGTTAAAAAACTTCTCAGAAACTGCATTAAACCACTAACATGATATAAAGGCAGTAGGCAAAAACAGTTAACCTGCTTGACTTGAAAATATTCAGAGAAACCTTTAACAGAAGCAGTTAAAGTTAACCAGTTATGGATAGCAAAGCGAATTTTTCCCGAGGTTCCTCCCGTGGGTATCATCAGAGAATTAGTCAAAGGATTGACAGGAGAAGAATTATAGTTAAAAACCTTGATATTTTCGCCAAAAATATAATCGGGTTGCACCAGAGAGAAAACCTGTTCCCATTCGTTAGTTTTCCAGTCAGGATTAGCTAAAAATAGGCAACTTTTTGACCTGACGGCAGCCAAGAATATCGCTAAGAATTTAATGGGATTGCCTTCGGCCAGCAGCATAGTTAATCGAGGATTATCTGCGGCGATAAATTGCTGATAATAGGACTGATATAATTGATAAAATTTCTGGCTATTGTATCCATATAACCAATCTTTTTGACTGAGATATGCTAATTGTTTGCTGATGTCGTCCACAGTTTTTCTAACCAATCGGGGTCACTATCATTAAACCATTGTTGCACACCAAAACCTAAAGCTCGCTCCTTTCTGGGGTATTCTTGTGCTAGACGTAAAGCAGCTTTTCTGCCGATATTAGTTTCTAAAACGGAGGAAAATACTAAATCTAAGGGATATTTTTTCCAGAGATTTCTTAACCCTTGGATTGAACCATTAATAGCAGGTTTAATCACAAAAATTCCTCGCCATCCCCGTTGATAACATTCCTCTATTTGTTGCAGATTGGCCACCGATTCATCTAAAGCAATCCCTGTGGTAAAATCTTGACTTAATTGCCACATTTCCGCTAATTGAGACGGGGGTAAAGGTTGTTCAATAAATTCAATTATTTGACATTCATCGGCAATTTTTAACCAGATTTTACTCTCAGCAATACTTAATCCCCCATTGGCATCTAAACGCAATTTAATTCCCCTGGGTAATCGGTCAATTAATTTTTCAAATAAGGTTAACTCCTGCTTGAGAGAATTAACTGCAATTTTCCATTTATAAGTATTAGTTTGATTAGTGGCTAAAATATCATCCAGACAGGGAAATACTGCCGTACCAGTGGGCAATAAATAACTATAATTTCTCGGTTCTAATTCTCTTGATTGATTTTCTATACTTAAATCTTCTAAAGCTGATTCAAAGGCAAATTGACAAGCAGGAAATTGTTCAGGAATAGAAAAAATTGAATTTATTGATAGGGGATTTTCGAGACTTTGACAGAATAATATTGCGGCCGATAATGTTTCTGAACCAAATTCAGGTAAAGGAGCAATTTCTCCCCATCCTATACGTCCATCTTCCGCTTCTAAGCGAATAATAATTCCTTCCCTAATTTCCCAGAGTCCGTGATGGGTTTGTAGGGGACGCAGCAAAGGACGCTGATAAACACGAAATTGCCAGAAATACATGATTAACTATAAGTAGTCGTGAAAAGCTTAACATGAGCAGGCGTTGGGTTTCATGCTTCAAACCAACCTAAGTTCTTTATAGAGTTTGTCAGCGAAACGTTTTTTTGTTTTAAAGTCCAGAAAACGGGTTTCTAAATAGTTTCTTGAAGAAACCCGTTTTCTAGGTGACTTAGAAGGAGAGCTTAGAAACTTAGATAAAGAAATTACCCACTGGAATGTTCCCTAAAGCTGGTAAAGTGCCAGTAAATCCGGTGATATTTATTAATAAATCATTGCTGGATTGGAAGCCAGCCGCGCTATCATTAATAACGAGGTAAGTTCCAGCTATTGCACCGGTTGTTACCTGCACTAAGGCGGCACTATTAACCCCTAATCCTTGATTACCTGTAATCGCTCCATTAGCATCAGTAAATACCTGATTGATTAAATTGTCTAAAGTGGTGACAGTGCTATCAGCAGCACGACTGAAACTACTAGGCGCACTCATGGCGTTTCCAGTTTGAGTTAATAAGTCTATTTTATCACTATTGATGGCAAAATCTGTGATACGATCGCTTGTTGATATGGTAGATTGGCCAAATTGGAAGATGAAAGTATCTGCACCATTACCACCGGTTAAAGTATCAATTCCCGCACCTCCATTGATTTGATTATTGCCACTATTTCCGGTGATATTATTGTCACCAGCGTTACCTGTACCATTAATATTATTAGTGCCAATTAGTCTGAGGTTTTCGACATTGTTGGGTAGGGTGCGAGTGAGAGTGCTTTGCCAAGTATCAGTAATGATAACTTCTCCTATTCCTCCTTCGGGATTGATGGTAGCATTAACGGGATTTGACAGGGTTACTGTAAAAGCTTCATCAGGTTCATTGAGGTTATCATTGAGGATGGGAATGCTAATAGTAGCGGTGGCAGTATTAGGTGCAATGGTGATAGTTCCGGTTTTGCTAGTGTAATCTACATTGGCGGTAGCATTAATCGGTGCAGTGGTATAGTTGAAGGTAATTGGTTGTGAATTGGGGTTATCAACTGTGACGGTGAGGATGGCATTATTATCTTTACCTTCCACTACGGTGATGTCATTGATGGAGAGTTGCGAGGTGACAGTGGTATCGTCATTATTAATTGTCCCCGTAACTGGAGTAGTCGTACCTATCGTATAACCTGTCCCCGCAGCAAGGGTTAAAATAACAGTTTCGTTACTTTCTACTATTGTGTCAGCAGTGGGGTCAACTGTTACGGTAGCAGTGGATGAACCAGCAGCAAAGGTGACAGTATTGGTAGTCCCTGTACGAGTGTAGTCGGTATTTAAAGTCGCTGTCCCTCCGAGGGTGTAATTAACCGTTAAAGGATTAGTTGTTACTCCGCTACGAGTGAAGGTATAAACCAGATTTGTTGTCCCGTCTTCGGTAACACTTGCGGGAGAAACTGCTAGGGTGATGGTGGGAAGAGTCGGACTAGCAACATAGCTAAAATAACTAGCAGTTAGACTTAATGCTGTTTGATTGTTGATAACCGCAATAAGTTCATCTGGTTCGCTGCCTGGTTTGTTGATGTAGAGTTTAGTATTAGAACCAGAAACCGATAACAGATAGTCACCACTTGAACCCCGTAGTTGAATTATATCATCAGTGGTGTTAAAGTCGGCAATTGTCGCGTAGTCGTTATCACCCGGAAGGGTGCTATTACCGTCATCATAGAAGGTCTTTGTAGTATCTGCAAGGATAAAGCGATCGTTTCCTGTTCCTCCTTGTAGATAATCTTGTTCTCCTATACCGTTATTGGTTCCTTGTAGGGTGTCATTACCATTACCCCCATAAATTCCACCGTCGAATCCATACTGAGCTTGCTCATTTCCTGCTCCCCCCAACAACACATCATCACCGTCTCCACCAACAAGACGGTCTTGTCCATCGTTGCCATTTAAAGTATCATTGCCATCACTACCATCTAAAATATCACGCCAACCAATGCCGGAGATAATTGAGTCATTGCCACCACCGCCATTAATTATACTGGCATCACCACTGAGAGCGCTGAGGTTAAGAACATCATTACCACTACCACTGGTAAGATTAATAATTTCAATAGATTGAAAACTATCGCCAACTGAAGATGTGCCGTTTGTGCTATTAGTATAGGTGATGGTAATAGGAGCAGTTTGGCCACCATAGTTTAATAACATGGAATCGATACCTGAACCACCGTTAATAGTATCGTTACCTTCTCCGGGATCGAGATAATCATCTCCTGAACCCCCGTCTAAGCTATCATTCCCATTACCCCCATAAATTCCAGCATAATATAGAGATATGCCAACTATAAACGAATCTTGATCATTTCCTGCTCCCCCCAACAACACATCATCGCCATCTCCACCAACAAGACGATCTTGTCCATCGTTGCCATTTAAAGTATCATTGCCATCACTACCATCTAAAATATCACGGCCAACGCCGGAGATAATTGAGTCATTGCCACTACTGCCATTAATTATACTGCCATCACCACTGAGAGCGCTGAGGTTAAGAACATCATTGCCACTACCACTGGTAAGATTAATAATTTCAATAGATTGAAAACTATCGCCAGCTGAAGATGTGCCGTTTGTGCTATTAGTATAGGTGATGGTAATAGGAGCAGTTTGGCTACCATAGTTTAATAACATGGAATCGATACCTGAACCACCGTTAATAGTATCGTTACCTTCTCCGGGATCGAGATAATCATCTCCTGCGCCCCCGTCTAAGCTATCATTCCCATTACCCCCATAAATTCCGGTGTTGAAGTAATAATTCCAATATTGTTCATTTCCTGCTCCTCCCAACAACACATCATCGCCATCTCCACCATAAAGAGCATCCTCTCCATCGTTACCATTTAAAGTATCATTGCCATCGCTACCATCTAAAATATCATGGCCAACGCCAGAGATAATCGAGTCATTGCCACTACTGCCATTAATAGCACTGCCATTACCACCGAGAGCGCTGAGGTTAAGAACATCATTACCACTACCACTGGTAAGCTTAATGATTTCAATAGATTGAAAACTATCGCCAACTGAAGATGTGCCGTTTGTGCTATTAGTATAGGTGATGGTAATAGGAGCAGTTTGGCTACCATAGTTTAATAACATGGTATCGATACCTGAACCACCGTTAATAGTATCGTTACCTTCTCCGGGATCGAGATAATCATCTCCTGTACCCCCATCTAAGGTGTCATTGCCATCACCACCATAAAGACCATAACTATTCACCCAGTATGAATCACCGTCATTACCTGAACCTCCAGACAAAAGATCGTCTCCATTCCCTCCTTCTAGGAAATCTGCTCCATCACCAGCATTCAGGGTATCATTACCTCCCAACCCATAAATCCTATCATCCCCAGATGTTCCCGTAATATTATCATTCCCTGGCGTTCCTGTAAAATCCGCCTGTTCTACTTGAATAATTTCCCCATTTACTATAATTGTTGTCTGGTCATTCTCTCCTCGTAAAGCGTCTAAGGTTGCCACATCCAGACTATTTCCCTGCACCAACTCTGCAAAAATTGCTCCCTCATCTCCCGCGCTATCCACCGGATTAATTTGAGCATCCACATAATGCCCAATTTCTTCTAAAATTACATTAACTATCGCTGCTGACGAGGCCGTATTTAAAAAAGATGCTGATAGATAAATCTTATTGGTACTGCTGGAATATGCACCATTTGCCGTCCCCAAAACCTCATCACTAAGTACCTCAATTGGGGGAAGTTGACTAAAATTTCGGCTTTGCCACTGTTGTCGTAATTGCGTCGCCTTAACCACATCATAACTTGTGCCAAAAGCGGTGACCAAATTCGCCCAAAAACCATCAGATTGAGCGAAATCGAACAAAATATCGTCAACAGCAGGAAGGAGGGGCAACAGTGAAGAAGTCATGACATTAACAGCAGAGGTTTATTCCTAACAGTTTTAGCATAACAATGGCCAATTTTTCAAGACCCCTGTGACAGAGATTAACATTGATCGGGAAAACTGTATTTCTAAATCATTAGTTTTTCTGAATATTGTCTCTCAATTCCCCCCTCACAACTTAATCTAATTCATTTGCAGTTTGCAAAACCTCCTCATAAAGTTGATGACTGATGCGAAAATTTGCTTGGCTAATTAGAGACTCCATTATCGGTTTAACCTTAGCAATCAATCCTCTATTTTTAGCGATTAAAAGAACTCCTAGAACCCCCGTAATTGACAGGCCCAAACGCACAGCCTCCCTCCGTCCAAGACGCTCATCAATTAACAATTCATCTGCTTTTAATTCTAAGGCAAGAGCGATTGCTTCTGCTTCGCCAAGATCTAAATTATATTCATTCCTCAAACAAGCCACAAGTTCTAAATTAGCGGCTTGTTTAACCTGTATCCAGTTCAGAGAAATTATCGCTTTAATGCGGATATCTTCCTCAGTTAAATTGGCTAATTCATTGGCAACTGCTTGGGGAATAACAACATTAGTATAAATATCTTTTAAGATTGACAGATAACCAACAAGAGCAAGACTGCTGAGAGGAGAAGTATCGCTAATAATAATCATAGCCAACCTTTCTCTTTTAAATGCTTAATATCTTGCTGAAACTCAGCAACATCATAGTGAATACAAATTCCTCGTTCAGAAAGCATCCGTTGAAACTTGATTTGATTAATACCTAATAACTCACTTGCTTTTCCTAAGCTAATCTTATCTTGTTGGAATAACATAACAACAATTTCCTTCAACAGTTCATCCTCTGATAAACCACTTGCTTTAATCACTTCTTGGGAAATAACTAGAGTCATATTTTCTCCGTATTTTGATAAGAATTATACAAATGCTATCCTATGTTTTGCGGTCTGTCAATTCCCTTTGGCAGACCTCACTTCTAACTGTTAACTGTTAACTGAAATTCCCTCTCCGAAGCAATCTTACCCCTTGTCATGGCGAAGATGCGATCGCTAACGTCAAACCTAGGCAGTTAAAGTATTTAACCAATTGATTAAATCTTCAACCGTAGAGAAATCGAATAAAGCTTCTCCTAATACTTCAACATCATCAATACTTAACTGCATGATTTTAGTTTCCAATGAAGGATTAATCTCCCCTAACTTGCGTTTAAGTTGACGAAGAATCAATGTCTTTTCCCGTTCAATACCTTGTTCGATACCGCGTTCAATACCTTGTTCGATACCTTGTTCAATACCTTGTTCGATACCTTGACGCATCCAACTGGTGGTAATTTGCATAACTCCCTCGAAATTACAAGCATTATAAAGTATTTAACCAATTGATTAAATCTTCAACCGTAGAGAAATCGAATAAAGCTTCTCCTAATACTTCAACATCATCAATACTTAACTGCATGATTTTAGTTTCCAATGAAGGATTAATCTCCCCTAACTTGCGTTTAAGTTGACGAAGAATCAATGTCTTTTCCCGTTCAATACCTTGTTCGATACCGCGTTCAATACCTTGTTCGATACCTTGTTCAATACCTTGACGCATCCAACTGGTGGTAATTTGCATAACTCCCTCCTGTACGGGTTGACTAAATGTGCTAATCTCTTCTTGAAATTGTATCTCTTCCACCGAATTTAGATTGAGATATGTATCAATAAATCCGGAAATTAATTGCATTCTCGCTGAATCTAACCTTAAAGTAATTAACAAGCGCAGACATTCCGCTTTTACCTTGGCTCGCTCTTTCTCGGCAATGTTCATCTTCGCCATCAAAGCTGAAGCAACCGGATTCGGTTGATTAAGAAAATCTCGCCAATTTAATCGATTTAACTGCACTACTTGATAGTTAAATTCTAATACCTTAAAATCGGTAAAATCGACTACATATTGACTAATCGCTTCTCTTTTTGGCTTTGAATAAGAAAAAATTACAATCGGATAAATCGGTAAGACAAATTTCTCATGAAAGCGAGCAAAATAAGTAAACATTCGCCGATTAAACCACTTGCGGGAACTTTCCTGCGCCTCGACATGAATCAGAAAAAAAGATTCTTTTCCTCGAAACTTAACCTGTGCGACTAAATCGCTTTCATGTCTTTCTCCTTCCGTGACATCGGTAAATACTTCTTTGTCTAAAAAAGTAATCGAGTTTCTATCTAAATAATCCATCAATTGAGGAAAAAATAACTCAATAAATTCGACAAAAAAGGTGGAGATTAACTCCTTAAATAAGCGGTCATGGTCAATATTATTAGTCATGTAATGTCATCTTAACTAATCTGAGCGATGAATGACTACTCTTATCTATTGTATTCTGAAAAGTCGGTTTTGGCAACGGATTGTTATGACCTCACCCCCTTAACCTACAGCGATTGTCAAATTCGCCCAAAAACCATCAGATTGAGCAAAATCGAACAAACTATCGTAAACAGCAGGAAAAATCGGCAACAGGGGAGAAGTCATGACATTAACTGCAAAGGTTTATTGCTAACAGTTTTAGCCCAACAATCCCCAATTTTTCAAGGGTGCTATCACAAAAATTAACATTTATTACAAGAAAACGGGTTTCTCAAAGAAACCCGTTTTCTAGATATTGATTTTAGCCAAAGAATGTAAAAACGCTTCAAAATACTCGCTTAATGCTTCTTTCCAGGGTTCATCATAATTGGCGGTTTCTGATGTCATGTTTATTAAGATGATTTATTTAATATAATAGCCTTTTTCGTTTATGAGTAATTTCTGGAAGTCCCTAGCCAAAATAAATAAGACCCTAAACTATCTCCCTGTAACGCATTAAAAAAACGTTCATTTGCTGTGACCACTTGACAGCTTTTATTCACTGCCAAAGCTAGATAAACACAATTATAAACCACCTGTTGTATTCTCACAGCAATCTGTACTATCACTAAAAATCCACCCCGAATAGTGTTGATGTATCTCTTCAAAAATTCGCCTCGATTCAGCATGAGTGCGTGTCTGAGTTGTAGTTTTATCTAAGCTTGGTACTGGTTTAAACTTTACTGTCACCTCTAAATCAGTTTCTTTAACTTCCACGGGAATATCTAAATGCAATATTCGGTCTTCACCCAGATGAGAACGTAATTTAACTTGCTGTATCATAGTTATTTCCTTTCCTTTTTTAGTGAGTAATCGACAGTAAACCTCTTGCTACTATAATAGCTATTTATGTCATTTGAGCGCGAACCACTTGACACTGCGACTCTTTTGTGCAGACAATCGCCAATTTTTCAAGACCCCTGTAACAAAAATTAACATTTATTGCAAGAAAACGGGTTTCTTTGAGAAAGAAACCCGTTTTCTAAGAGGTTAGGCTTCGGGGAGCGCAGGCTGTTCAGTTCTGCGAGGATGGCTGAACTGCCGTTGATTGCGGCGGCTGCCACCGGGTTGAGTCCCCAAAATGCCCCGACTGCCACCACTAACAGGTTGGGCAGAGTAGCGATCGCCAAACTCTCATAGGCAGTGGCAAGGGTATGCCGGGCCAGGGCAAAGGTGTAGCCAAGGGGCTGGAGATCCTGGCTGTGCAAGATGACATCGGCGGCTGCTGCAAAATCCCCTCTCCCTAGAGAAATGACCACCTGATCCTCCTGGGCAGCCAAGCAATCACTACCACTGTCGGTTATCCAAGCCACCCGCTTACCTTGGCGGAGCAACTGTTCTTGGAGTCCCTCAACAGCAGCCCCATCGGTGGCGAAGTAGATGCACTGAGAAGGGATGCCCCAACTCACCAGCAGCTCCGGGGTAATCAAGTCCTGGAAACTTTCGCGAGTAAAGGCCAGAGTATCCACCTGAGCCAGCTTTTCCAGTACCCTGGCATTGCGGATATAAACGCCTTGTCGCGCTGCCGCCGTCAGGGACGAAACCACTGCCAAGGGAGTAACGCCCCGCAGAGAAACCCCGATGTCAAGGGGTAACAGCGCACTCGCACGCCCCAAGTCTCCCGTCAGGATTGCCCAAGTGCCACTCAGGAACAAAGTGGGTAGGATCGCTCCTTGGGCGACGGGTTTGAGGTTCTGGAGTAGTTCGGTTTTTTCGACGGAATCTAGCCACCCTTCTCGATCTGCCTCGGGAACGGGAGCGAACCGCTGCCGGTCAGAGAGCCAGTGGATTTCTGCATCTTCTTGCTCGAACAGCAGGTATAGCTCGTCTTCTAGCTGTTGGAGCTTGCTCCGGCGCAGGCTCTCTCCCACTGCTGCCAGATTGAGGGCGAGTGCGCCAGCGATGTTGTTACCTTGCAGCAGTTGGTAACTCAACCAGAGGGCATCGAGGCAGTCTATTGTCACTTGTCCCTGCTGGGTGAGGGCTTGGCTAACCCTCTGCCAGAGAGGAATTGAAGCCGCAAGGACAATTCCCCCCACAATCGAGAAGGGCAGTTCTAGGGGAGCAGCAGCGATCGCCACAGCCAGGGTTAAGGCCGGCATCCCTAAAGTTGGCCAAGTCCCCTGATTTCTAGCCCCGACTTTCTCGTTTAGGTCTGGCTCTCTTTCCCGGCCGGCCGCTAGGATGGCCGCTTGCAAGTAATTCAGGAGGGCCGTTGCTGACAGCATTTCCGCCTGGTAGGAGACAATCAGGGAGCAGGCTGCGGCATTGATGCGGCTCTCGCTGATAGCAGTGGTTCTCAGCAGCGATCGCTGCAAGCGTCTGGCAAATTCGTCATCCCAATTGAGGCGGGGAATGCGAATTCGCAGCCGTCCCGGAATTTGATGGGCGACTTGCCAATCTACCCACTCAGGGGGTGCTGGGGAATTTGCTGCCGCTTGAACTGGCGCGGGAGTCAGAGTTGTTGTCGTCATGGTGAGGTGATTCAAGAGGGGCTACCGACTGGCAGCGGGACGAACAAGACATTCAACAGCAGGCTGACAGCAGTGACGCAGATGATACCAGTTTTCGACTTCCATCTAAAAATCGAAAGAAAAGTATTAACCGATTACACCATAAAAAAGTTATGAAAGAAGTGCATTCAGCTAATCTAAGGATAGGCGGTTAAAATGCGTCTTGGCTTAATAGCAATAGACATCTTGTAAAAATCAAAAATTGTTGTTGGGGTTAGGAGTCAGTAGCCAGTAGTCAGTAGTCAGGAGAATTAAGAATGAATAATAATCAGTTAAATGGTCTATTTACAGACTTGATGCCATTTAATCCTTATTTTTGACGTTTTTGAACCCTGAAAAATTAATTATGCAAGAGGTTTTTAAACACAAACTACCTATCAGATTGTGGAGAATTGGTATTACAAAAGTAACCAAAGGGAAAGCCAAATTTGATTAAGGAGTTGCCAGAAATTGACTGGGAGATAATTCGGCATTAACTAAAGACTTTAACGGGATTAATTTGACAGCACAAGCTTTTAATTCTGGTTGCAGGGAAATCGGACAAGCGGCCGGATGGGTGAGACTATTGGCCTCAGAATTTTCTGCCCATAGGGCCCCCCAGTGCATCGGCACAAAGACACAATTAGGAGCAATTGCTTTGGTAATTAAAGCCGGAAAACGGGCAGAACCGCGACGAGAACGCACCTCCAACCATTCCCCAACTTCTATGCCCAATTTTGCCGCATCTTGGGGATGAATTTCCAGAAAAGGTGCGGGGTGCATTTTGACAATTTTCTCGATGCGGCCGGTGCGGGTTTGGGTGTGCCAGTGACCGTACAAACGCCCCACGGTCAACACTAGGGGATAATCATCGTCGGGGGGTTCCGCTAGACCTTTACTGTGGTAGGCGGCGAAAACAGCACGACCATCGGCAGTATTAAATTTACCATCGGTATAAAGGCGTTTTGCGGCTGTTTTTTCGCTTTTATCGTGATCTTTAACTAAATTCCCTAGTAATTCCCCGGAATTAGCGGTTTTAGGGGCGGAAATTTCATCGATGGAATCGGGCCACGGTCGGGGAGTCTCGGCCAGGCGCTCATAATTAATCCCTGTCATATCACAAGGACGTTTATAGGTCAAGCGGGCAAACTCGGAATATACCTCGGCCGAATCCTGAAAATTAAATTGTGCCTCAAAACCCAAACGGCGACCGACTTCGGCAAAAATTTGCCAGTCGGCCCTAGCTTGACCAACGGGAGGGCGAAAAGCCTTATTTAAAGTCACCATGCGCTCAGAATTGGTCATTGTTCCCGTTTTTTCGCCCCATTGGGCTGCTGGCAGTAATAAATGGGCATAGGCGCTGGTTTCCGTGGGATAGTAGGCATCCTGATGGATAGTAAAAGGTGATTTTAACAGGGCCGCCTTGGTGCGTTCTAGATCAGGCATACTAACGGCCGGATTAGTGGCGGCAATCCAGAGAAGTTTGACCTCTCCCGTCTCCAAACCAGTAATCATACTCCAAGCATCGCGACCGGGGACCGGAGAAATCCGACCAGCAGGTAAACCCCAAGCTTGTTCCACTTCGGCCCGGTGTTGGGGATTTTTGACGGAACGATAACCGGGGAGAAGATGGCAGAGGCCGCCGGCTTCCCGTCCTCCCATGGCGTTGGGTTGTCCCGTTAGGGAAAAAGGACCAGCCCCCGGCCTACCGATATTAGCCGTCATTAAGTGTAAATTGATTAAAGTGCGGGCTTTGGCCGTGCCTTCGCTGGATTGATTGATACCCATCGACCAAAGGGAAAGGACTCTTTTCGATTCGGCCCAGTAGCGGGCAGCCTTTTCTAAATCCTCGATGGGGATACCGCATTTAGGGGCGACGATTTCCGGGGGATAATGGCGGATAATTTCGGCGTATTTGGGGAAATCTCGGGTACATTTATCGATAAAATAGGTATCGATCGCACCCCAATTCAGTAACAGGTGAGCAATACCGTTAAATAGGTCAATATCGGTCCCCGGGTTAATGGCGAGGTGGAGATTAGCGGCCTCGGCGGTTTTTGTCCGGCGGGGATCAACGACGATTAATTTCGCTTCTTTGTTACCTTTGAGATACTTGTGCAGACGGTTAAAGATGATGGGGTGACATTCGGCCGTATTTGTCCCCACCAGAAAGGCACAATCGGTTAATTCTAGGTCATCGTAACAGCAGGGGGGACCGTCGGACCCGAAACTGTCCCGATAAGCGGCCACGGCCGAAGACATACAAAGACGGGAATTAGCATCAAAGTTATTGACTCCCAGACAGCCCTTGACCAGTTTTTGGGCGATGTAGTAATCTTCGGTGTGAAATTGTCCCGAACCGTATAGACAGATACTTTCCTTTTCCCCCTGAGCGATTAGAGTTTGGATACGGTTAACGATGCGATCGAGGGCTTCTTCCCAGGTACAAGGACGGAATTGCTCTTGGAGAGAATCGCGGATCATCGGGGTTTTGAGGCGATTTTTATCGATTGATTCCGCTACGGTGGCCCCTTTAACACAGACCATACCTTGACTGGAGGGGTGGGACTTGTCCCCGAAGACTTTCCATGCTTGTCCGGCCGACGCGGGGGGGGTGACTGTCAAACCACAACCTACTCCACAGTAAGGACATTGGGTTTTTGTAGATTCAGTCATAAGCAGTTGGTCTGATTAGTGGCGCTGTCTTTAGGCATACTAAGATAGTCGGCAGATTTTCTCGGCAAAATTGTAGTTATTAATACAATTTATTAGAAGCCTTAGCTAAATTGCCATTCTTGTGATGCAAATCGCGCATTACAACTGGCTAGATAAAAAGCATACACTTGTTCTCGTGTTGAAAAAGAATCGGCATAGGATAATAGTAGTCTCTAGGGTGCGGAAAAAGTTTTCAGCCAGTCATGACCTACGAACCTCTACATCATAAGTATCGTCCCCAAACCTTTGCCGATTTGGTGGGACAATCAGCGATCGCCACGACCCTGAGTAATGCCTTAATCAGTGAGCGAATCGCTCCTGCATACCTATTTACTGGACCCAGAGGCACGGGGAAAACCTCCTCGGCGCGAATTTTAGCCAAATCCCTTAACTGTCTGTCTAGTGACCATCCGACACCGATTCCCTGCGGTAAGTGTTCCGTCTGTCAAGCGATCGCCAATGGTTCCGCTTTAGACGTGATCGAAATTGATGCCGCTAGTAATACCGGTGTGGATAACATTCGGGAAATTATCGAGCGATCGCAATTTGCCCCCGTCCAATGTCGTTATAAAGTCTATGTCATTGATGAATGCCATATGCTCAGTACGGCGGCCTTTAATGCTTTGCTGAAAACTCTAGAAGAACCGCCAGATCGAGTGATTTTTGTGCTTGCTACCACCGATCCTCAGCGTGTCTTGCCTACTATCATCTCCCGTTGTCAACGCTTTGATTATCGCCGTATTGCTCTCGATGCGATGGTGGCACACCTGCAAAAAATCGCCCAAATAGAAGCGATCGATATTAACCTAGAAGCATTAACCCTAGTGGCTCAGATCGCTAACGGTGGTTTACGCGATGCCGAAAGTCTTCTTGATCAATTAAGTTTACTCGCAGGAACGATTACGGCCGAGCGAGTCTGGGATTTGGTCGGTGCAGTCCCCGAAAGAGACCTTTTAACCCTACTTAAAGTCATTCATAGCAATATTCCCGATCAAGTTATCGAACAATGTCGCCATCTGATGAATCGCGGGAAGGAACCTTTAATCGTCTTGCAAAATCTAGCGGGATTCTATTTAAACCTACTTTTAGCCAAAACCGCCCCTAATCGTCCAGAAATGGTGGCTGTCACTGCTCCCACTTGGCAGGATTTGTGTAAGGAAGCGCGTACTTGGTCTTTAGAGGAAATTCTCCGCGGTCAACAACTGCTTAAAGACAGCGAAACGCAACTAAAAAACACCACTCAACCCCGTCTCTGGTTAGAAGTTACTCTATTAGGACTGTTACCGCAAGCACAGGTGATTCCGCTAGTTGCCACGGTAGCGCCTTCCCGTCCCCAAACCAGCGCCGAGAGGCCCCCGGAAGTGATCACAGCACCGGCGCCGGTTAATGAACCGATAAAACCGCCAGTTATCACCCCGACAACTAGCGTCGCAGTGCCGAAAACTGAGGTTAAAACTGTTACCAGTGATGACAATCATGAACAAATTTGGCAGCAGGTTTTAGAAGTAATGGAACCCCCCACTACTCGCACTCTCCTACGTCAGCATGGCAGTCTTTTTAATATGGAAGAATCGAGTGCTTATTTAAGCATATCTTCGGAACAATTATTAAAAATGGCCCGGCTACGATTGACTAATATTGAGTCAGCTTTCGAGGCAGTTTTTCAGCGCCGGATTAAAGTCCATTTACAGGTAGGTTCCGCCACTGCTGCCATGGCTGCGGAAGTTTCCCCATCCCCAGCGGCCAGGATACAACCACCACCAGAAACCGCACCAACCCCACCAATAACTCTCGAAAATAAAGTTATGACCGCGGTGGATATTCCTCCAGTCAAAGAAGCAATTATCGATAAAAAAGAAGCAAAGATCACCGCGTCGGGAAACCCAAAAACTTCTAGCACAGAACTGCCCCAAAAAATCTTAAATTTTGATTCATCTTTAGAGACATTAGATCAAGATGTCGATGTTAGCGAAATTTTGGCAGCCGCTCAAAAGTTAGCGAAATCTTTTGATGGTGAACTGGTCAATATGGGTTATTCACTGCCAGAAAATTCGGCCGCAGAAACTAAAGTTAATAAGTCTCTGGAAAATATGACTATCGTGCGCGGGAGACCTGATGTTAACGAAATTTTAGATAGTTTGGAGGAGGACGAAGACCTTCCTTTTTAAGGCTATCCCAACGGCTTGTGCTAAACTGATAGGATATGCCACGTCTCAGGATTGGCTATTCTTGCTCAAATTCTAGCTACTAGACCTATGACACCCGAAACTAAGGCCAGAATCGATCAATTAATCCAGAATAACAAAGTTCTTGTGTTCATGAAGGGCAATAAATTAATGCCTCAGTGTGGTTTCTCGAATAACGTCATACAAATTCTCAATATTCTGGGGGTTTCCTACGAAACTGTCGATATTCTCCAAGATCAGGAGTTAAGACAAGGAGTTAAGGAGTATTCCAATTGGCCGACTATTCCCCAAGTCTATATCAACGGTCAGTTTATTGGCGGTTCCGACATTATGATCGAACTCTATCAAAATGGGGAACTACAACAAATAGTCGAGGTAGCCTTAGCTTCCTAAAAATTTTCTAGGTTAGGTTAGCTATCCTAACCTAGTTTAAATCTACCAAACAGTAATCAGTGATCAGTGATCAGTGAAAAGACGGCAATTTTCTACTTAGGGTTTGCGGCAAAAAGTACGGGCGAAGCATTCGGGCAATAAGGGACTTGCGTGGGAATAATATCCCAATCGATCGGAGGGCGCAAGCTTTGCGCCCCTACAGTAACGGATTTTGTCCACAATGTAGGGGCGAACTGCGTTCGCCCAAAAGGTACATTATCAAAGCGCAAGTCCCTAACCTATCGGTGAAACCGTAGATTTTCTATCCGAATGCTTCGCCCCTACAGGACGCGGAGTGATAACTGCACTGATAACAAATCCGTTTTTAATAGTGTGATTAACTCTCAAGTTATGAATTGTTTCTCCCTTATCCCCACACCCCACTCTCCTATACCTTTTAAACAGGATTTAGTATCACTCCCCTTTAAAACTGTCCCTTGAATTCCTCTCTATCTTGTGCTATCAGGAAACTTTGTTGGGGAATACCGATGTGAATTCCCTTCTCCTCAAAAGCAATTTTTAGACGACGACGATACTCTCTTTCTATGTCCCATTGTCGTAATCTTTTGACGACAATTCTGAGCATAATTTCCATCCCCGTGTGAGAAACCCGACTAACACCAGCAACCTGCACGGGATCGATGATATCTTCTTGCCATTGTGGATCTACAGCCATATTTTCAGCGATGGCTGCCATTAAAGAGATCGCCAGATCTGGCTCGGTCTGATAGGCGACTTCGATGGTAAAATCGACCCGCGCCCAATCTTTACTGAGGTTGTGTGCGGTGATAATTTGGTTATGGGCAATAGTGATTAAACGTCCGTCGGCAGCCCGCAATTGAGTCGCTCGCAAACTCATATTTTCCACCAAACCAATAAACTCCTGAAACTGGACCATATCACCGACGGTGTATTGATCTTCAAAGACAATCAGAAAACCGTTAATCCAATCTTTTAAAAGATCCTGAAAGGCAAAGGTGAGCAATGCTCCCACTAAACCGGCTCCCGTGAGTAAAAAGGCGAAAGAAAGACCCATCCAACTGAAAAAAATCAAAATTCCCAGAAAAATAGCGATAAATGTGATAATTTCTCGCCAAACTTCTAATAAAGTGGGAGCGCGGAGAATCCTCCTTTCCAAATTTTCCGAAAAAACCGCTCCTTCCTCTACCCACTCGCGTAGTCTGGAATTAACGTAGAGATTAACCATATTGCTCACTGATGTCATCAGCAACCAGATGATAAAAATCTGTAAAGGAATACGGATTATTCCGCGTCCTTCTAGCCTAGTTTCGGGAAATACATACAAAATCGCCGCTATTCCGGCAAACCAAAGCAGTATCAGTCCAATAAGAGCCAGTCTTTTCCAGAGAATATTTAGCGTTAGTTGTCGCTGAATATCAGCCTGTTGACGGAAATTAGAGGAATCTCCTAGAGCGGCTAAAATCGGCTCTTGGGAGCGATCTTTTCTGGGGGGGGAATTTATGGGTAAATTTTGATCGGATTGCCTTTTAGCTTGTTTTTTGAGGAGATTAAAGCGATTTCTTAGGTGTCTCTGCCACCAAATTGATACCCAGCTTAAGAAAGTTAGCCCCAAAATAATTATAGTGGCAGTAATTACCTGTTGCCGACGAGGGGCGGGCTGACGTTCTTGCCAAGCTTGGAGCAAAGCTGTTTGGATGATTTTAACCCATCTGTCCGCTAAATCGCCAACCGAAGAAGAATCGATCAGGGCATCAACTTCTGTTACTGTCAGAATTACCTGTTGCGGTAACTTCTGGTTATCCTTGGCCACAATCACGGTTAAATTATTGAGAGTCGCCGTACTTACTTGCAGGGTTGTCGGATCGAAACCCCGATTGATAATATTATTTAAGCCCCTCTCAATGCGCCTAGCCCGTCTTTCTACCGGGGAGAGTTCCCGGGACTCAGAAGCGGTAAAATCTTGGGAGGCAATCTGAAATAAGGCAAATCCATCTAGATGCACGGAAGCATATTCTATATCCCCGGCTACAAAAATCCTTGTCCCCGTGGGAGATACAAATGGAACTAGAAAATTTTGGCCTAGGGATGGCAGGGAATTAAGAACAAATATACTAACCAAGAGGCAACCTGCCAATCCTTGAAGGACCAGATTGAAAATTTTTCCCCGTTGCCGTCGTCCCATTGCCCAAGTTTCCTTTTTGATTAACAATGATCTTGACTCGCTTTCTCAGCTTATGACAGTTATCTTAAGGGTGAGATCAAAAGTTTTCGTTTTGGGGAGTCGGTCGTCTCTCTCCCTTGTCCCCTCTCCCCACTGATTACTGATAACTGGAATCCCCAACCCCCAACATTAGTTAACTTCTCATGTCCAATATACCCCCACAGTGGCGCGAGGAAATTACGTCTTTACCCGCTTGGTTACGGCGTTCACTCGGCAAATCTAGCGAAATTTCCACGGTTCAGCGCATTATCAAACAAAGGAACATTCATACTATCTGCGAGGAGGGTCGCTGTCCCAATCGCGGCGAATGTTATGCCCAAGGTACGGCGACTTTTTTGTTGATGGGTCCCACCTGTACCCGGTCCTGTGCTTTTTGTCAAGTGGATAAGGGTCATGCACCCATGCCTCTCGATGTGGAGGAACCGCAAAAAGTGGCGGAAGCGGTGCAATTGTTAAATTTAAGTTACGTTGTCTTGACTTCTGTAGCCAGAGATGATATGGAAGACGGCGGAGCCAGTTGGTTCGTGCGGACGATGACAGCCATTCGCGAACTCAATCCCCACACTTTAATTGAAGTGTTAACCCCGGATTTTGCTGGAGGTAAGGGAAGTCAACAGGAACGGGTGGCGACGGTGGTAGGGGCAAAACCTGCCTGTTACAATCACAATATCGAGACGGTGCGCCGTTTGCAAGGACCAGTTAGACGCGGGGCTAAATACGATCGCTCTTTGGCGGTTTTGCGTTATGTTAAGGAAATCGATCGCTCAATTCCGACTAAATCTGGCTTAATGGTCGGTCACGGTGAGACAAAAGAGGAAATTATCGAGACTTTGGCAGATTTACGCGCGATCGACTGCGATCGAGTTACTATTGGTCAATATATGCGTCCTTCTCTGGAACATTTGCTCGTACAGAAATATTGGACTCCCTCAGAATTTAGCGAGTTGGGAGAAATTGCCCAAAAAATGGGGTTTTCTCAGGTTAGATCTGGCCCCCTAGTCCGCAGTTCCTATCATGCGGGAGAGGAAATCAGTTATCAGTGATCAGTTATCAGTTATCAGATGTAAGTTTTAAGTTAATTTTTGTAAATCTACCAAGTTGGGATTTTTACGGGGAAACTCTCGGCTAAAATTGGGCGTTACTTTCGATTTTATCACTCAATCCAAGCCTTTGGGGGGTTCTACCCCCCAAACCCCCCGTTGGGGGCGTGGCGCCGCCCCCAAACCCCCGCGCATTAGTTTTTCGGTGGGATGCTTACACGCAGCTGCTGATACGTCTGTAATAATTTAAGAGTCACTGATAATTGCTGATTGTCGGTATTTTTGCAAATGTTAGATGCACCCTTCCTAATTCCCACTTCCTAATTCCCACTTCCCATTTCATAATTCATAATTCATAATTCCCCGATCAAGATGAATTTAGAAGCAATCATCCTAGAGGAAATTAAACAATCAGTAGCGGGTCGAATTAGCTTTGATCGCTGGATGGATTTAGCTCTCTATCACCCTGATTATGGCTATTACACCTCTGGAAAAGTAGAAATTGGCTCAAAAGGAGATTTTTTTACTTCCTCGTCTCTAGGGGCAGATTTTGGCCAATTGTTGGCAGAGCAATTTGTCGAGATGGCGGAATTTTTGGGCAATTCGCCTGGATTTACTTTAGTGGAAGTGGGAGCAGGTTCGGGGATTTTAGCGAAGGATATCCTTGATTATTTAAGTGATAGCTATGCTGATTTTTATCAAAATCTCAGTTATATAATTATCGAACAATCTCAGAAACTCAGGGAAAGACAACGGGCAACTTTAGCGGGATATTCCCCGGTATCTTGGCAAAGTTGGCCGAATTTAGCCGATAATTCCCTTGTGGGTTGTGTGTTTAGTAATGAATTAATCGATGCTTTTCCTGTCCATCGAGTTGTGATTGAGTCGGGAGAATTACGAGAAATTTATCTGGGATTGGGGGAACCTTTTCAGGAGATTATCGCAGATTTATCCACCGACAGAATCAAAGACTATTTTGATTTAGTGGGGATAAATATTCCCTCCCCACTTTATCCGGAGGGTTATCAAACCGAGGTAAATTTATTAGCTTTAGACTGGTTAGAAACGGTTAATCGGAAACTCGATCGAGGTTATATCTTAACCATAGATTACGGTTACACTGCCGAAAAATATTATCATCCCCAAAGAAGTCAAGGAACCCTACAATGTTATCGACAACACCAGCGTCATGATCATCCTTATTTGTGGGTGGGAGAACAAGATATTACCACTCATGTGGATTTTACTGCTTTACAACGTCAAGGGGAGAAATTAGGCTTAAAAAATCTCGGTTTTACTCAGCAAGGATTATTTTTAATGGCTTTGGGATTGGGGGATAGATTAAATCAACTTTCTCAAGGAAAAATCGATATATTAACTATATTTCAGCGTCGAGATGCCCTACATCAATTAATCAATCCCACCGGTTTAGGAGGATTTGGAGTGTTAATTCAGGGGAAAGGAGTAGAGGAAAAAATACTTCAGGGATTAAGTAAATAACTAAAAAAAAGGGCTGAATGCTGTTAACTTTCAGCCCTAAGAAATGATTAAGCTCCTACGGATTCTTTAGCGGCATACATTACCTCTAAAGTTATTTCACCAATACCTCGCTCCCGGGCAAATTTTTCGGTATTTCGTTTGACTTTCCCGCGCACAAAACCGGGTATTTTCTGCAATTCTACCGTAGCTTCCTTATTCCAATTTAGGTCAGAATCTGCCGAAATACCTTTAGTAATTACCTCTTTGGTATCATGACCACCGAATATCTCTAATAGGTGATCTTCCATACCCAAAGTAAAGGAATTATAGACCAAATCGGCGATCTGATTAGTGCCTTCGTAACCTAAGAAAGGTTTATAACCGAGGGGGAAATTTTGGATATGAATAGGTGCGGCAATTACTCCACAGGGAATATCTAAACGTTTGCCGACGTGACGTTCCATTTGAGTACCAAATATCGCCGCTGGTTCTAATCGAGCAATAGCATCCCCTATCGCCCCATTATCATCACTAATTAACACTTCATCGCAATATTCACTCACTTGTTCCCGGAACCAATCGGCATCATACTTGCAATAAGTCCCCGCTAAAACCACATGAATTCCCATCTCCCTGGCGAGAATTTTTGTCATAGCGGCTGCGTGGGTATTATCACCAAAAACCACCGCTTTTTTCCCGGTTAAATTCTGACAGTCGATGGAACGAGAAAACCAAGCAGCCTGGGAGATATGCAGAGTTTGTTCATTGATAAAATCTTCGTAATCTACTGCCGCACCTTGAGCATTAATTACCTCTTGAATTTGGCGAATACAGCGTGCTGTTTCCACCACTCCCATGGGGGTAATATCAACGTAGGGCATAGCAAATTCACTTTCGAGATATTTGGCTGTCATTAATCCCACTTCTCGATAGGGAACCAGATTAAACCAAGCGCGGGGCAGATTTTTTAAGTTGTCCACCGAAGCAGCTTCGGGGATAATTTCGTTAACTTCAATGTTCAAATCTGCCATTAACCGCTTTAATTCCGTGCGATCATGTTGGTTATGGAAACCGAGGGTGGTAATACCAATAATATTAACCGAAGGTTTAGGGGTTTTCTGGGAGATAATTTCCCCTTTTCTCTGGGCCTTATCGAGATAATACTTGATAATTTGATAGAGGGTTTTATCGGCCGCTTGTAGTTCATTATAGCGATAGTGGTTGACATCGGCCAGCAGCACATCTCCTTGGGCATCCTGTCGCGCTCTTTCGACAAAGTTTTGTAAATCCTCTTGGAGAATACTGGAGGTACAGGTGGGGGTTAAAACGATTAAATCGGGACTTTCTTCGCGATCTTTGCGAACAATATTATCGACGACTTTTTCTTGGGAACCCCGGGCTAAAACATTACGATCGACAATACTAGCAGTGACGGGGGTAAAATTACGCTCCCTTTCCAACATCGAGCGCATGACGTTAAAATAATCGTCTCCCAGAGGAGCGTGCATGATAGCATGAACATTTTTAAAGGAACTGGCGATCCTTAACGTGCCAATATGAGCGGGACCCGCATACATCCAATAGGCCAATTTCATAGAGGGTTCTCCTACAGTCAGACTTTTTTGATTGTCTCAGACTTTACGGATTTAGGAGTGAACACTTAACGGAAGATTACAAAAAGTCCCCATGCAGATTAAGTATCTTTTCGGGGGAAAATGACACAAATGTTAATATTAACTTTTTTAACAATTTATGTCATGAGGGCAAAAATTTCTTTACCGACCGCTTGGTAACAAAGCCAACCGAAATTGGACCGGGGGTCGGGATAATCTTTGACGATGACTCCCTTTTCGGCCGCTCGTTCAAAAGCGACTAAACGGGGAATTTCTCGCTTAAATAGCGGTAATTTTGCTTCTTCTAGAGCTTTCCGCGCTTCCCGTCCTGTTTTTGTCCGTGAATCCACTTGGGTTAAAAGAACTCGATAATTATCGGTCATCGTGGACAGCAATTCTGCCGCTTTAATGGTGACATCGATATCTAGATGATTGGGAGTGGTGGGTAGGATTAATAAATCGCTGCCCTGAGCTAAATCTTTTAACTCGTCTGGCTCCGGCCGGGCCTGGGTATCGACGATAATATGAGTGTATTGTTTCACCAGTCCCGTCGCTCCAGCTTGGGACGCTACCATAAAAGGAAGGGTGTCTTCCCGGGACCAATGGAGAGCCGAACGATTTTTATCCGCATCAATCAATAAGGTGGGCGCTTTTTCTTGAAAATAGGCGGCCAAATGAATCGATGTGGTGGTTTTCCCGACCCCTCCCTTCAGTGCTACGACGGAAATAATCATGAACGGCTCGATCGAATAAGTGAGTATTTTCTAGTGTAATCCCAGACGGACTGAAAACCGTTTAAGTTTCCCCCCAGAAAGGCTATCAGTCAGGATTCTAGATTTTTGAGCCTGGCTCTCTCGATATTTTGGTGTAATGTGTTTCTTAATGTTGGATTTTATGTTAGATTTTGGGCTTATGCTCTCCCGATCGATCACTTTTTCTGCTCACCACAACTACGGGAGCGTCTTCAATGTTGAAGCAATTCTTAGCAATAGCGATCGCTTTCATGATTGGGTTAACTGGGGAATTAGTCCTCTCTTTACCCGCTACTCGTTTATCTGATCGAGAAATCTCCCAACAATTACAGACTATCCCGGGCTGGCAGTTACGAGATCAACGGATTGAAAAAACTTTTAAATTTAACAATTTTATCGAAGCGATCGCTTTTGTTAATCGTTTAGTTACTCCGGCTGAATCCCTAGGCCATCATCCTGATATTACTATCAATTACAATCGCGTCACTCTTTCCCTCACTACCCATGACGTGGGAGGTTTGAGTAACTTAGATTTTGATTTAGCTCAACAAATTGATCGCCTGATTCCCTAGTTTTAAATCAGCTTTAACCCACACATCTATTATCTTTGCGAATATCCCAACTACCATCAACACGGAATAAAAATAAACAGCGTTTGTCGGGTGTACCGGAAGCAACTAAAGTAATTCTGCCCAACTGTCCCCAAGAACCTCCTAAACCCCCCCTTGTATCGGCCCAACTAGCGCGATAAATTTTACCTTGATTACCCACAGGTCCACTAACTCGGCGTAGGGTAGAATTATCAGTATCGATGCTAACACCGCGAGTGATGGGAGTCCAATCGGTGACATTTTCACATTTGTCCCCTTGCACTTTTGCCACTTTAATCTGTTGGGTTTCATTTTCTGCCATGCACAAAGATAGGGGATCAGAACCTTCTCCCGTGGCTTGATAACGGGTATGTTTCCAATGTTGTGATATTTCAAAGGTGGCGATATTTAAGCGAATCCAAGCCATTAAACGATGATAAACAGAAAGGGCAATGGTTAAGAGAATTCCTAATAAAATTAGGGTAACTAACATCTCGACTTGAGTTAAGCCAGAGGTGGATTTTTGCCGATTAAAAAGCTGTAGATTGCCAAAATGTTTTCGAGAAAGGTCGAAGATATTCATGAGCCTCATCTTGCCTTTTTATTTTCAATAAATTATGTAATTAACAAGGAGCAACAATTAATTTGCTCTAGGATAATCCACATAATTTCTTGCTGTTATTACGGACAAAATTGACTGCGATCTCTATTTTTCCTGATATGGTCAAAAATGAGCTAAATAAAAGCAATTTTCTGATTTTTTGCTCAATTTAGTTTATTTGCTCTGTTTATATAGCCAAATATCCCGCTAACGAATAAATCCCAATTGTCGTCTGGCCTCAAATAATCCGATCGCCACACTAACGGAAAGATTTAAACTTCTCACCCCCGGTTCTGCCATGGGAATATAAACCGTGTCATCGCACTTATTTAATAAATCTGCTGGAATACCGTCGGTTTCACTGCCAAAAAGTAGCCAATCTCCGCTTTGATAGCTGTATTCCACATAACTGCTGCTGCCGCGCACGGTAAACCCGATCGCCCTTCCGCCGCTCTTTTGTTGATATGCACAGAAATCATCTATTGTCAAGTGGTACATGAGTTTTACATGGGGCCAATAATCTAAGCCGGCCCGCTTCAGATAGCGATCGCTAATTTCAAAACCCAAGGGACCTACTAAATGCAATTCTGTCCGCGTTGCGGCGCAAGTACGGGCAATATTACCCGTATTTGGCGGAATTTGCGGATTGATTAAAACCACTCGTAAAATCGCTTCAGTCATCATTAATCAGTAATCAGTTATCGGTTATCGGTTATCAGTTCACTGTTCACGGCAAAAAACCCCCCACCTCTCAATTCATAATTCATAATTTAAATTTATAATTCCCACTTCCCATCTCCCTTGGGTGAGGACTAACTATACTGGATTTTGCCCCACCCTACTCAAACTTATTTTAAATTGGTATAACTATCCATACTCAACGGGACTAAATCGCCATGGATGGTCAAACCTAACAACATTGTTGCATTAGCGGGGATTAAATTGCCTGTAAGAGCGCAAATCTCATTTTTTCTAGCTGTAGCGTTAAATACTGCCCTTATATCACCAGCACAAAACTGAGGTCGATAATCTCCTGATTTCTGCTGAACGAAATTCCATAGGACATCACGAATGAGTGCTTGATAACCTTGATTGCCAGAAATCTCTTTCAGCTTGTCTTTGAGGACTCTTTCCAGACGAATGCTGGTGACTTCCATCTCGGTAGTGGTGGTGCGTGTGATTGTCCGCATAATTTTTTCTCCCGAATACTAAACCTATTAGTGTTACAAGTGTAGTATAAGCAAGATACCTTTAACAAGCACAACCGACGAAACCATCACCTCTGTTGCTCTTTTATTGTTACCTCATGGCTATTTTTCCCATTTTTGAACTCTGGAAAATTAATTATGCAACAAGTCCACTGTTATACTAAATCCGTTGAGTATGGGCTATGTATGAGAACAGGCAATAGGCAATAGGCAATAGGGAGAATAAATAATCAGTTTTTAATAACCAGATTTAGTATTAATCCAGTTAGAGTTGAGCCTAAACAGCCAACGCATCATTCCAATAATAACTATTCTTGATATACCCAAACCCCTAGAAAAAATTGTTATTGTTCCTCAGATTGACAATAGTTCTAATTGTTTTCCCTGTAGGTCTCTAACCCTGATATTTTCTTGAGAATTTCTGGATAAATCTAAAGCTTTAATCACCTCTTTTGCCACTGCTTTTACCACGGGAATAGCCACAGAATTGCCGAACTGTTTATAAGCTTGGACATCGCTAACAACAATCTGAAAACTATCGGGAAATCCCTGTAATCTTGCCCATTCCCTGGGGGTCATTCTGCGGACGAATAATTTATTTACCTCTCCCTTAATGCGAGTAACCGGAGTAAAATTAGTCAGTCTTTGATCGATAACTAAATTTCTTTCTTTTCCCATACCTCCCACCACAATAGCATTAGCGATCCCATCGGGAGAAATAATCTCATAACCGAACCCATTACCTTTATTTTGGTGTCTGGCCCTGTGTTTAAACAAGGTTTCTAAATACTGATTAGAGAGATAATATTTAACGCTGACTTCCTTTTCTTCTAGAATATCTTTGAGACAAGTTTCTTGATGGGTTGGTTGAGGATAGGAAAAATGGTAAATATTTAAATCTTCTCGAAAACCGACGATAAAAATTCGGGGACGGTTTTGAGGAACCCCAAAATATCTGGCATTTAAAATCTGGGGACTAGGGACAAAATAATGCAAATCCTTTTCTAATATATCTAAAATAGTTTTTAAAGTTTTACCTCGATCATGATGGACTAAACCCTGGACATTTTCTAAGATAAAAGCTTTCGGTTTCTTTTCGTGTAATATCCGGGCAACTTCAAAAAATAAGGTTCCGCGTGCATCTTCAAAACCGTGTTTTCTGCCGGCGATACTAAACGCTTGACAGGGAAAACCGCCGCACAGTATGTCATGATCGGGGACAGTTTTTGCCTCTAAGTTTCTGATGTCTTGATTATCGGGTAAATGACCATAGTTAGCCAAGTAAACCTTTTGGGAGTGAGGATCGATTTCCGAGGAAAAAACGCATTGACAACCGAGATTCTCTAGAGCGATTCTAAATCCTCCTATACCGGCAAATAAATCAATAAAAGTCCACATATTTTATCTATTCTAAGCTTTTGTTTTGATCCCAGAGACGATATTAAACTGGCTATCTTAGATTTTAGTATAAATGCTCGCATCTTTTTCCTCGCCAAAAAAATCAGGAGCAGAATTTCCACTCCTGATAACCTATTCACTTTAGACTTGCCAATTTATTGGAATATACTGGCAACTTTGGCGCTCACGTCCGGTTGAGTTTCAGCGTAGATATTTTGACGAGTAGCGGCGATTTCTGTGTAAGCTTGACGCACTTCCGAGTTAACTGCCACCGTTTTCACATCGTAGATACGGGTAGCCAGTTGGGGATAGAAACCGATAGCGACAATCAAAGCGAGGAAAGAGACAGCGATAAAGATTTCTCTGGGTTTAGCGTCAATATATTCTGATTCGTCAGGAAGGACACAGCTAGTACCAAAACAAACTGCTTGTTCGTTGCTTTTGTTGGGGGTAATGTTAGTAATATCGCAGGAAGAACCATCTCCGTAGAAAACTTGACGAAGCATGGAGAGTAGATAAATCGGGGTGAGGATTAAACCAACGGAAGCGAGGAAGACAGTCACAACCCGGAAGGTTTGGCTATAAACGTCACTGCTAGTGACACCGATAAACACAGTAATTTCACTGGCAAAACCGCTCATTCCGGGTAACGCTAGGGAAGCCATGGCGCCGGCAGTAAAGAGAGCGAAGACTTTCGGCATCGCTTGAGCAATCCCACCCATCTCGTTTAAAGCTAAGGTATGGGTGCGGTCGTAGGTGACACCAGCAAGGAAGAATAAGACGGCGGCAATTAAACCATGGGAGAGCATTTGTAACATAGCGCCGCTAATACCCACATCGGTAAAGGAAGCAATCCCTAAAAGGACGAATCCCATGTGTGAAACCGAGGAATAAGCGAGACGGCGTTTCATGTTTTGTTGACCGAAGGAAGCGAAAGCACCGTAGATAATATTAACGACACCGAGAATCGCTAGAATCGGAGCAAAGTAGATATGTGCATCGGGTAGAAGCCCCATATTAAGACGGATTAAACCATAACCACCCATTTTGAGGAGAACACCAGCGAGAATCATCGATACAGGTGCAGAAGCTTCACCGTGAGCATCGGGGAGCCAAGTATGCAGGGGGAAGATAGCGAGTTTGACCCCGAAAGCGATTAATAAACCAGCGTAAAGGACTAATTCTAAAGCGAGGGGATAATCTTTAAATCCTAATTCCGCCATGTCAAAGGTCATCGTACCACCACCGTAAAGGGCCATGGCTAGACCAGCAACGAGGATGAAGATAGAAGCGGCGGCGGTGTAGAGTAAGAATTTAGTGGCGGCATAACGACGTTTTTGGCCACCCCAGATGGAAACGAGTAGATAAACGGGAATTAACTCGATTTCCCACATTAAAAAGAATAATAATAAGTCTTGGGCGACGAAAACACCAATCTGAGCGGCGTAGAGCAACAGCATCAGGAAGTAGAACAAACGGGGTTTACGGTCCACTTGCCATGCGGCCAAGATAGAAAGGGTTGTCACCAATCCTGCTAATAAAACTAACGGTGCCGAGATACCATCCACCGACACCGCCCAACTTAAACCAATTTGGGGAACCCAATCGATTTTTTCTACTAATTGTAGGTTGGGGTTGCTTAAATCATATTTTTGTAAAAAGACGTAACACATTAATATAAAGTCTGCTAGTCCGACTCCAAGAGCAAACCAACGAACGGTTTTTCCTTCCTTGTCGGGGATTACAGGGATTAGGAAGGAGGAAAGCAAGGGGAGCAAAATGATGGCAGTGAGCCAGGGGAAGTTAGCCGTTAGCATGGCAGTAAGAAAAAATACCTATTTCGTTATGTGTTCATTTTATGCGACTTTGTAAAATTTTGTGAATATTTTTTCTCCTACCTTTACCATAGAATTTTATCTATAGTTGGCGTATCATCATCGATTAACCCAAATAGGCCTGTTTGACCCGCTCATCCCTGAGTAAATCCCCGGCTTTTCCCGCGATAGTCAAGCGTCCCGCTTCCAAAACATAGCCGCGATTGGCAGTTTCTAGGGCTAAATTGGCGTTTTGTTCCACTAACAGGATAGTTACTCCCGATTCATTTAATTTACGGATAATACTGAAGATTTCTCGCACTATCTGCGGCGCTAGTCCTAAACTGGGTTCGTCTAGTAACAATAACTTGGGACGACTCATTAAAGCTCTGGCGATCGCAAGCATCTGCTGTTCCCCACCGCTTAGGGTTCCCGCTAACTGCTCTCGGCGCTCCGATAGTCGGGGAAACAGTTGCCACTGCTCTTCGATATCGCTTTTTACTCCTAGGCGATCGCTCCTCGTATAGGCACCTAACTGCAAATTTGTCAAGACTGTTTGACGAGCTAAGATTCTTCTACCTTCCGGACTATGGGCAATTCCCCGTTTAACGATTTCATGGGGCGGTAAATGGGTAATATCTTGACCCTGATAAATTATTCGCCCGGTCTTTGCCGTTAAAAGCCGAGATATCGTCTTTAGAGTCGTCGTTTTTCCTGCTCCGTTCGCTCCAATGAGGGTGACAATTTCCCCCGTTTCTACCCTTAAGCTGACCTGCTGTAATGCCTTTATTCCGCCATAATTAACCGATAAATCGTTAATTTCTAACATAAACCCCGTCAAATCCCAATAGGATCACTATAGCAGTGATCACTGCCATAGTGATCACTGATTATCTGCCTAAAACTTCCAAGACCACTGGGGCAACTCCCGACTGGAAGACACCGATAATCGCTGCCGCACCTCTGGAGAGGTCGATGACGCGACCACCAGTAAACGGACCGCGATCGTTAATTCTGACCACCACCGAGCGCCCATTACGCAGATTAGTTACCCTAACCCTAGTGCCGAAAGGTAGATAGCGATGAGCGGCAGTTAAACCACCAGAGTTAAAAGTCTCACCACTAGCGGTGCGACGACCGTGGAAACCAGGACCATACCAAGAGGCCATTCCCCGTTTACGGGGGCGACTGCTGGTTTTTGTCCCCTGGGTTGTTTTTGGCTTCTCTGCTGGTGTCACTGAGGCAGGATTGCTGGCCGGGGCCGGTTTGACTTGATTGGGTTGTGATTGGGGTTGTATGGTCGAAGGAATGGCCTCTTGGGTGCGGGGTGTAACGCTTGCCGGGACGGTATTTTCTTTGTCCACTAGGGACTCCAAAGTTTTTAGAATTTCGTTAGCATTATCTTGAACCGAACGTGATACTTTAATATCTGAATCGAATGTTCGACTATTAGAAAAAGCGGACAGAACGGTTTGAGTAGTTGACTCGATAACAGTTTGACGACCTACGCTAATATTCGTCAAGCTGTTGCTGTGTCCTGCTGTCTGGGAACAAATTATCGAGGCTGTAGTCCCCACTACGGTAAGGGCGGTTACAGCTTGTAGTTTGTTGATCAGTTGTTTATTCATAGACCTTCTTATTGTGCGTTAGCAAGTTCCCAATGCAAAGCTGAAGGAATTTGCTAACATTCCTTTTTGCTTGCAAAGCTAACTTGGTTGCGTTCTGTTCAACCCTATCACGGAAAATTGGTTGGTCATTACGAGAATTTATATCGTTATCGGGCAAGAGAATCAAAAATTTAAATAAAGGGTTGACTTGCGCTAAGAACCAAGTTAAGATGGGAAGTTTTTAATTTTTTGTCTCCTAGAGGGGGTCAAGGTTAGGAAAACTTGGGGAATTAGTGAAATTTCGAAAGGTAATAACGCTAGTATTGACAAGGCTTTCAAGGATTATCAGCCCCCCCCGATTTCCCTCTATAGCTGCAGATAATGGTTAATAAAACTGTTTTCTTCGCTACAAAAAACCAGATTTTTAATATCAATGTTAAATCGGACTAAGGATCAAAGATTAAAAATTATAATAGGGGCTTGACAAGGAACTAAAAATAAGGTGTTATTAGCCAAACTTAACAACGTAATCAGAAATGCTGATACAGGCTAATAATAAATCCTGTTTAAAAGGGATAGGGAAGTGGGGAAGTGGGGAAGTGGGGAGTATTTTGCTGTGAACAGTGAACTGAAAACCCGCATCTGAATACTGAATACTCACTCCTAACCCCACGAAACGCTTTTTCGGCAAACCCTATATATATAGATGGCCGATGTCCGAACGGGTGTGGGGTGTAGGGAAAGAAACCTCTTTCATCTGTGGGGGTGAAAATTTTTTCATCGGGACTGACTGGAAAGAGGGTGTAGGGTGTAGGGAAAGAAACCTCTTTCATCTGTGGGGGTGAAAATTTTTTCGTTGGGACTGACTGGAAAGAGGGTGTAGGGTGTAGGGTGTGGGGTGTAGGGAAAGAAACCTCTTTCATCTGTGGTGGTGAAAATTTTTTCATCGGGACTGACTCCTAACCCCACGAAAAGCTTTTTCGGCAAACCCTATCTAATGTGTGTTGGGTTTCCTTGGGTCAATCCAGTGAGAAAATTAATCGTAGTAACGCACCAATTTAATGACAAAGTTGGTGCGTGGGGTGCAGATTATTGATTTTGGTTTTTTAACAGAATTAGTAACCGCAAACACGCACCCTACAAGATCAGCGATCACACTCAACTTAATATCAACAGACTTTCTGTTTCACTATCAAAAAATTCAACAATAATTAAAAAATAAACTCTTAAAATTTCGATAATCTTTGCAGTGGGACTATTGCCAATACGAAGATAGATAAATTTGGGTGGATGACCATATAATAGACTGCGCTGATGAAAATCGGCATCTTTAGAGACAATTACAAAATCGTTGAATTTGGCAAATTCCCAGATAAGTGCATCATCAGTATTGATCAGTCCTAAAGTCTTGACGTGCTGGGAATCAGAATATAAATCAATTATTTTATCAATAATCCGATCTGACAAATTTTCATCTAATAACAGTTTCATAAAGAGGTGATAAATAATTTTTTCTCTCGATCAGCAGCAAAAGCCAAACAAGCTTTGATATCCTCGGAAGTTAATTCTGAAAAATCCTCAAGAATTTCTGCTTCTGTCATTCCTGCTGCTAAATATTCTAGAATATCGTACACAGTTATACGCATTCCTCGAATGCAGGGTTTTCCGCTTCGTTTTCCAGGTTCAATGGTAATAATGTTTTGGTAACTCATAATGCTTTAACTATTTTTACCTTCCCAATTATATCTTATTCGATGACAGAGATCGCACTCCACCCCACCGACAAGAACGATCACCCTTCAACTTCGTACCACTCTTAGGGTGTGAAGTGCGAAAGCATAATGCACCAATTTAATAATAAATTTGCTGCGTCGGGTGCGGATTATTGATTTTGGTTTTTCATCAGAATTAGTAGCCGCAAACACGCACCCTACAAGATTAGTAGATTAGCGATTGCGCTAATTTAAACCTCTCTCTTTAATTTCTTTAAGGGTTTTATTAACAGCATATTTTGCATTGATACTATTAATCAATTCAGTTTGACTATGTTTTTTAGCAACTCCCCATAAATCAGCAATTAAGTCAAAACTTCCGTCGGTATTACGACTCCAACCTAGATCATAATCTCCCTCTAGCACAGCAACAATATCTGCTCTAACTCTTTGACCGTTAGAACCACGAACATCTGCTTCACGTTTAACTATTATTCCTAAATCCTGCAAAGATTTTACTAAAATTTCAGGATCAGTTATTTTAGTTATTAAAGTAGAAAAATAACCGCCAGCGCCTCTTTTGTTCTGACTATCCCACTCCCTTTTGTTCTGACTATATTGATCAGGGTTTCTCCAATCTCTGGAATTATTATACTCAAGAAGTTGCTTAAAATCTTCTTTGATTTTATCATCTACATCCTTTCTAGCTAATATCGTTTCAATAATTGCTCCTATTTCCGAGTCAATTGTTATTTTACCTAATGCTCTACGAAGTTCAATAATTTCCCTTTCACCCTTATTAATTAGTTGTTGAATAATGGGTAAAGTTTGCGGATTATCTCGCCAATGGGTTGCTAAAGCTTCAATTGCTTTTGATTGACCCTTGTTAGCTTGTTGTTGAATAATGGATAAAGTTTGAGGGTGATCTCGCCAATAGGTTACTAAAGCTTCAATTGCTTTTGATTTACCCCTATTAGCAAGTTCTTGAATTTTAGATAATGCCACTGGGTATAGTTGAGCAATTTGAACCAATGCGTCGATAATAGGTTGTTGTCGCCAACTGGTTGCTGCAGATTGAGCTATTTTTTGAAGCATATTCCATCCGTTGGGATCACCTTGCCAATTTTTTACAACACAAGAAATACTTTTGTCTCTGTTTTTCTCCCTTTGTCCCCACCGGTTTCCAGTATCATATTTTTTATAATAACTTATATCTTTATCATAAAGCCTTTCTAGTTGATTTAACAATCGCTGACTTAGTTCAACATAAATAGACTGGTTTCGCAATTCTCCATAACAATCTGCTGCCAAAAAAAGATGAGCAAATCCCTGATCTTTTTCCTCTATATCAATGAGATAACTAATTAATTCTTCAGCAATTTCTTTAGGAAATTCTGCACTTAGCATCCCCATCAATAAACATAAAACTTCTTTCCAAACAGGATCTGAATAATGTTCTCCAAATACTTTGGTTTTCAATTCCTCAAGAGTAATTCCGTCTGGGAATCCTCGGTTTTTAAATCTTTCATAAAACTCGCAAGCACAAAAGTATTCTAAAAAAGTTCGATGAACAAAAGCAAAAGCATTGCCACCTAAAGAACAAAGAATAAAATTACGATAGCGCAGTTGTTTGATAATTAAATCAGTCAGATCACTGGCATCTCGTTTGTTAATTCCTGTTTTTTCAAGATATTGAGTCAAAATATTTTCTAATTCTTCCTTATAGATTAAATTAGCATCTAACCCTTTTTCTCCTGCTTGCATGGCACTTGCGACTAAACGCAGAATGTCCCTTTTATCTCTTAGATCAATATTGTAAAGATATTTTTTCAGTTCAGGATCAATTAATCCTTCCTTGGTTTCAAAATCCCATTGATGTAATAACACCTCTGACGCTTTTTCATAAAGTTTTGAGCGATCTCTTGGTAATTCTTGAGTTCGGTTCAGAATAGCCATCATCGTTAATAATAAAGGATTTCCTGCTAATTGCCGAATCGCTTTTGACTCCTTAATTGCCTTTTGTAAACGTTCTTGTTTTTGGGTTTTATCATCTCGATTTTCAAAAGCTAAATCATGCCAACGTTGAATAAAATCTTCAATCTGATCTTTATCTAAATCTTGGATCATAAAATGTTCAAAACCAGCATGATTTAATTCTTCTGCTTTATATCCTAACCAGCGAGAAGTTACTATAATCTGCACTTGAAGATATTGAATACTAAAACGTTTGATATCCGTGACAATTTCTTCTCTTAATTGAGGATTAAAAACTTCATCTAAGCCATCAAAAAGCACAACAACTTGACCCTTTTTAAGCTTATCATCTAAAGCAAGTTGATTGAGATGACAAATCAGATTACCTTGATGGAAAAATTCTAGAATATTCTTACACTTTTTTTCATTCTTATCTCTGGCATAAATACGCAATTCTATCAAAAGAGGAAGGGGAAGCAAAACACGCTGACTGAGTTCTTTTTCAGCCCAATTTAAAGCTAAATACTGCAATAAACTCGATTTTCCCGCCCCCGGATCGCCTAAAATTACAGTTCGTCGGTATTCAGAAGAATTGACAATATCCAAAACAGGATCTAATTTTTCATTCAGATATTCTCGCCGTTTTCGTTCTAGTTCTGCTTGTATTTGTTCTAACTCCGCTTGAGTAATTTCTCCCCTATCTACAAGTTCCTGCAGCACTTCTTTAGGTAATTCATAAAGTTGAGGAATAAACTGTTTACATCGTCTCACATTTTGCGGCACAAACATTCTCCAGAGTTTGATTTGCTCATAAGTCGTTGTGTCTAAACACTCTAATTTAAGATGGCCATATTCCTTTTTTAAGCCTTCCGCATAGTTATCTAAATTGTAATCTGTTTTAACTCCTGCTATTTCTTGAATATTTTGGCTATCTTTATTCTGTAACTTAACTAAAAAAACGGCTCTTAGCTTTTCAGAATTTTCAATAATTTCCTGAGTTTTTCTCAAATAAAATTTACCGAGTTTTTCCCAGTTAAATTCAGCAGGTAACGGCGATCAATTAAGTCTTTGCCAAGATTGAGCTAACGTCAAAGTATCAAGAACTTGACAATCAATATCAAAAGCATCCCCTAAAATAGGTTCAACTTGTTCATCTTTAATAAAAGTATTGAGGGGTTTTTCAAAGTTTTTAATTTGATCATCCTCCAGATCGGCCATTTCTAACTGTTGCTGAAAGAGTGCTAAAAACTCCTTCATTGCTTTTCCATAAGCTTTTTTTTGAACATCTTTTTCAAGTAAGTGTGACACTTTACCTAGACTGTTTTTAAAAAATTCCTTTCCGTAATCTTTTGCACCCTCTTTTGCCAACTCTTGCATTACTGAAAGAACAAGCGAACCTGCGGCTTGAGTAACCTCCCAGACAATTAACCAGTCAACCATGGCGATAAACTTAAGATTCTGTGGATACTATCTAAGCTTACCAACTTTAATCGTTTTTCGTCTATCGTTCCGACAAATGAAGAGAACGATTTAAAATATCCTCAATACCGTAGGGACAAACTGGGGGAAACTCTAATCCCGTCTCTCTAAAGGCATCGCAACAAGCAACAGCATAGAGTTTAAATAGGCTTTCATCGGTTAAATATCGCTTTAAACTGGGGCTATCGTCCAAATAAAGCCTAATATTAGCTCTTTCTTGTTGAATAGTTCCCAACCAACCCCTGGATCGCCGTTGAGGTTGATAGTCCCACTTTAATAAATGATGCAAAATTAATCTGAGACTAGCGAGTAAGCGATCGCGCTCCCGTTTCGACAAATCCCGCACCTCTTCGACTAAATTCTCAATATCCAACTCGGAAAACCGACCGGAAGCTAATAAATCGGCCATTTGTTCGGCCCAAAGTCCAAAGTCTTGCTCATAGGATGCCGTCATCGATTTATCTCCTTCTAAGCTCAATTAACATTATATTAAACCTCTTGCATAATTAATTTTTGATGGTTCAAAAACAGCAAAAACAAGGATTAAATTACCCAAAATCTGTAAATTATGATTAATTGATGACCAGGAAACTGGTATCTTTTCAAAGATCGCCGAACCATTAACGGGTTTTGCGTCTTCGGATGACATTATTAGAATAACGAGAAGGTTTTGGCCGGGGTTCTTTTCCCCCTCCCAATTCGCGACTAACTTGCTGGAAAATATCCCGTCGCAGCACAGGATATTCCCCTATCCACTGGTCGAGTTGGGGAAGATGGACATCAGAAAGCTGATTGATATCCCCTAAATCGGGGTCTCGAGACATTAACAAAGCTTCGGCCACCATCCCGGGACGGATCGATTTATGGATGCGTTTGAGGGGAGCGCGAACGATCGCCGAAAAACCAGTTTGATCACCGATTTCTAGATTAATACAGCGTTGGCGATTTTCGATAATCTCTAATTCCCCGCGTTTATTGACCCTTTCTTCTTCCCCGATTAATTCCTCGGTTACAAAAGCATCGAAAACGCGACCGCGCCAAAATCCCCCGTAGGGAAGACGACGATAGGTACTATTGCGAACACTGGCCCAGTAAACCGGACCCCAGAGCCAATATAAACCGGCGATAATGTCGAAAATCAGTTTAATTGTTAAACCACCCGGGCCGAATAAATTACCGATTAACCAAGCTGCGGTGAGAGCGATGATAGAAATGAATAAACGGCGCAGAAAATCAGACCATTTACCCCAATAGTGAGCGTACTGGGGACCTGTGGCGATAATCGGGACAATTTGCTCGATCGATTGACGGGTAAGGGGAACCAACATTATCAGTTATCGATTATCAGTTATTAGTTATAGTGTGCCTAATTGACTCGTGAATGGGTAGGCTCTAGAAGAGGACGTTTACATTTCATTTAGGTGCGCTATATCAGTTATGACAGCATTTCTCATAACTAGATGAAGTGTAACCTAATTTGGTATCGACTACCGACTTCCCAAAAGGAAAATTTTGTACCTCATCACTAAGATAAATGGTATAGTTTTGAGTAATTGTCTATCTGTTGGTCGCCATTCATTCCATCGCTAAAAGCTCAGGACTTCCGGGAAAATTTCAGTTAAAAATTAAATCCTTTAAGAAGTCCGATGAAACAATCTATAATAAAATCAATGCTGTTTTGTTCCCAAAGACTGCCACCATGACTTCTTCTCCGGTTAAATCCTTAACTTCTCAGATTGTAACCACTCAACATTTACCCCCGTTAGAAAATGGGGATCGCTTAATTCGTCCTGAATTCGAGCGCCGTTATCAAGCTATGCCAGGATTAAAAAAAGCCGAACTGATCGAAGGAGTTGTATATATGGCATCCCCATTAAGGTTTAAATTTCATGCTGAACCCCACGGACGTTTAATCACTTGGTTGGGAGTTTATCAAGCTGCTACACCCCAAGTACAAATGGGTATTGAGCCAACAGTCCGCTTGGATATCGACAACGAACTACAGCCGGATGGGGTGTTATTAATCAGCCAAGAAAGCGGTGGAAAATCAACCCTAACTGTAGAGGGATACCTAGAAGGAGCGCCGGAATTAGTGGTAGAAATTGCCGCTAGTAGTGCCGCCATAGATTTAGGGGATAAAAAACGTGCTTATCGGCGCAGTGGCATTCAAGAATATCTTATTTGGCAGGTATTTGATCAAAAAATTGATTGGTTTAGTTTAGAAAATGGCGATTATATTTCTTTGTTACCCAACCAAGAAGGAGTGATTTGCTCTCTAGTATTTCCGGGTTTGTGGTTAGATATTTCAGCCATGCTCAACGGCAATATGTCACGGGTGTTAGACATCTTAAAAGCTGGAATTAACTCGGTAGAACATCAAGAATTTATCCAAAAGTTAACCGCAGCGCAGTCGGGGGAAGCCAAATGAAACCTCCAGCTATTCTGATTTTAGGAGAAACCAGTATCCCCGTGGCTCGTCAAGTGCAAATGGTCCTACCGGAAGCAGTGGTTTATGGGTTAATAGATCGTACCCATTCGGCTGATTTTACCTATACTAATTTTGGCGAAACGGTGCGAGAATTTTTCCAGACGGGAACGCCAATTATTGGCATTTGTGCGGTGGGTATTTTAATTCGCACTTTAGCACCTTTATTAACTAATAAATGGCAAGAACCGCCTGTATTAGCAATCGCAGAAGATGGCAGCGCCGTAGTGCCTTTGTTGGGGGGTTTACAAGGGGTTAATGATCTCGCTCGTCAAATTGCCTCGGTTTGGCAAATTTCCCCCGCAATTACCACCACTGGTGATATTAGATTTAAAACGACTTTATTATCGCCACCCCCGGGTTATCAGTTAGTTAATCCCGATGATGCTAAGAAGTTTTTGTCCGATTTATTGGCGGGTGAAAAAGTAAAATTAATCGGTGAAGCGGACTGGTTAAAAAATAGTAATTTACCAATTTCATCAGCAGCAAAATTGAGCATTGAGATTATAGATAAAAATAACTTAAACTTGGCAAAACCTAGCAGTAACTGTTTAGTTTATCTGTATGAGGAAAGCCAGCAAATTAAGGAAAAATCCAGTTTGTCCCCAGGGGATTTTGCCCAGGAAAGTCAAGGTAAATTAGCCATAGTCGGAACCGGCCCTGGTGCGCTAAATTGGATGTCGCCGGAAGTTCGAGAAGTGTTGGAAAAAGCCACGGATTGGGTGGGTTATAAAACCTATTTGGATTTGGTAGAATTCCTGAAAAAACCAGAAATTGTCCGCCATGAATCGGATAATCGGGTGGAACTCGATCGCGCAGAAATAGCCCTAGATTTAGCGGCTAAGGGGCGATCGGTTGTCTTAGTTTCCTCCGGAGATCCCGGAATTTATGCCATGGCCGCGGCCGTGTTTGAGGTATTAGAAAAAAAAGCAAAACCGGCATGGCAGCAGGTGGCCATTCAGGTCTGTCCGGGGATTTCGGCCATGCAAGCGGCGGCTGCTAGGGTTGGCGCACCTTTAGGCCATGATTTTTGTGCGATTTCCCTATCGGATATTCTCAAATCTTGGCAGGTGATTTCTCAGCGTATTGAGTTAGCGGCCCGGGCCGATTTAGCGATCGCATTTTATAATCCTGTGTCTCAAGAGCGCACTTGGCAATTGGAGAAGGCAAAAGAGATTTTATTACAATGGCGATCGCCGCAAACTCCCGTGGTACTAGCGCGTAATTTAGGGCGAAAAGGGGAAACAGTGACGGTGAAATTCCTAGAGGATATGACTATTAAAGATGCGGATATGCGGACTATAATTTTGGTCGGATCGAGTAAAACTCGCCTTATTGGGCAAGGTAAAACAAAACAATGGGTTTATACTCCACGTCACTATTAAAAGGATTAATGATACTCAATCCCCCCGGCTACGATCGAATTATCTTAATCTGTAAGGTAAGTTGCCAAAAAGGAGACAATTGTGCGACGGGGAAGACATAAAATTTTTATCGGGATGGCCCCTGGAGTCGGGAAAACCTACAAAATGCTGGAGGAGGGACATAGCCTCAGAAAGCAGGGAACCGACGTGGTGATTGGACTTCTCGAAACCCACGGCAGAAAAGAGACCGCCGAAAAAGCCGAGGGATTGGAAATCGTACCAAGAAAAATCCTAGAGAAAGAGGGATTCACTCTCTCGGAAATGGATACGGAAGCGATTATCGCCCGCTCGCCGCAGCTGTGTCTGATTGATGAATTGGCCCACACGAATGTACCCGGTTCGGAGCGAGAGAAACGCTTTCAGGACGTAGAGATAATTTTGTCCCGGGGAATCGATGTTTACTCGACCGTGAATATCCAGCATATCGAGAGTTTAAACGATCTGGTTGCTAGGATCACCGGGGTGGTGGTGCGGGAGAGAATACCCGATCGAATTTTGGAGGAAGCTGATGAAGTGATCGTGGTAGATGTCACCGCCGAAACCCTAGAGGAAAGATTATTAGCAGGAAAAATCTACGCTCCGGAAAAGATCCAACCATCTTTAAATAATTTCTTTCAACGGCGTAATTTAATCGCCCTACGGGAACTCGCCCTGCGCGAAGTGGCCGATACAGTAGAAGAAGAAGCGAGTAATTCGACATTTATCGGTCAATCCTGTCCCGTTCACGAACGGGTATTAGTTTGTGTTTCCACCTATCCCAACTCTTTACGATTATTACGTCGAGGAGCGCGGGTAGCAGGGTATATGAACGCGGAATTTTTCGTGATTTTCGTCGATAACCCCGATCGCTTTCTCACCAGAGAGGAGGCTTTACATATCGAAACCTGCCAACGTTTATGTGGGGAATTCGAGGGCAAATTCTTACGGGTTAAAAGCTATCAGGTGGCGGCAGCGATCGCAGAGGTAGCCGAGCGGGAACGAATCACCCAGATTGTAATTGGGGAGAGCCGTCAATCGCGCTGGAAGCATTTCATCAAAGGTTCTTTCACCCAAAAACTTATGCGCCTGATCTGGCAGAAAAATATCGATCTTCACATCATCGCCACCGATCCAAAAGTACCAGTTAAAGACGCGCGAGGCAAGGGGGTGAAAAGATAACCACCGCTCTGCTATTTACCAGCGAAGTGGTGAAAGAATTTTCCTTCTAAGTATCTAAGCAAAATTAATTACACATCTAAGCCACTACTCCGTGAGACTTCTGCTGATGTGAGCAAACAGAGAACTGAAAACTCAAATCCGATCCCTAATAGCTGTCTCCCGTCTCGGAGTCTCCTGTCTCGGAGTCTCCTGTCTCGACTAGGAAATTAATTTGGCACGACTACTTACTAACAACAGGTTTCAAGATTTTAAGTCCCACTACTTATAAGCTGTTGACTATCTAAATTATTGGTTAAGACTGTCTATGATCGGTGAGAAGGAGGCTGGGTCGAGGCAGTTCGATCATTTGTACTAAACTTTTCAGGACGCGGTTTAAATATAGTACAGTTTATCTATAGGAGGATTTCGGCAAAACATGAAAATTATCGCCTACACCTATACTAACCCCCTGATCGATAGTCCTCCCGATGCCTCGATTTGGGACTATTCTCCCGAACAAGTGTATCAAGATTTTGGCGATCGCTCACAGCGGCAGCAACTACTCTGCGATTGTCAAGGGACTCCCCCCCGACTGCTGATCCTGCATCGCCTAGCAGAATTAGGAGACAATGGCACGGAAGTTAGCAAAATTTTACAATCCTTAGAAGCCCTCGACATAGATATAATTGCCCTGGAAGACCCAGATTATAAGCTGAATTTTGCCAAGATTCTGCAAGAAATATCAAAAAACGAACTAAGTAATCGTTTAAAAGCAGGTCACGCTCGCAATCGTCTGCAAGCTTTACCTCCCCCCGGAAAAGCACCCTACGGTTATCGTCGTGGCAAGGAGCGTTATATACTCGATCGCAGTACCGCGCCAGTAGTCAAAGACTTTTTTGATCGCTTTTTGATTTCCGCTTCCCTGCGTTCCACGGTGCGCTATCTAGAAAAACGCTACGGTAAAAAGATATCGGTAGCTACTGCCCATAAATGGCTGACTAATCCCGTTTATCGCGGTGATTTGTGCTATCTCGGTCAAGATATTATCCCCGATACCCACACCCCGATTATCTCCCGGGAAGAAGCAGCCCAGATCGATCGCATCCTGAGAAATAATCGCAAATTACCCCCCCGCAGTGCCAGCGCCCCGCGTTCCTTAGCGGGTTTAGTCGTCTGTAGTCAATGTCAATCGGGGATGACGATTACCAAAGTGACGGCGCGAGGAAAGGGTCTAGAATACCTCTATTTGCGACCTTTGCAATGTCCCCGGACAAAAAAATGTTCGGCGATCGCTTATGAGAAAATTCTCGATAGCACAATCGAGCGCATTTGTCAAGACCTACCACCGACGATCGCTCAGATATCTTTACCGGATTTAGAGGGGATCAAACGGGGAATGAGCGAGGAAATAGGGCAAAAAAACGATATTTTGTCGCAATTGCCCTCCCTAGAAGCGGCGGGAATTTTAGATCAAGAAACGGCTAATCTACGGGCCTATAAACTGAAAAACGAGATCGCGCAGATTCAAGGACGTTTAGACCAATTACCCCCCGATAACCTGACTATTATCGCTCGTGCCGTTGCTTTTCCGCAATTTTGGCGAGATTTATCGGAAATAGAGCGCCGTTTTTATTTTCGTGAGTTTATCCGTCGCATCGAAATCGAGAGGGAAACGGCTAATAATTGGCATTTACGTTTAATCTTCGTTTTTTAAGAGTCTGGGACAATCTTAAAGTTAGCTAAAAATTGAGGAATGTTTGAGCGATCAATGCTAAGAAAAAGGCAAACAGCGATCGATCTCAACTATGAGCAATAACAAAAGATTAACTAGGTATAAAAAAGGGCGAAAATCCTCCCAGACAAAACCCCACCTTTACGATTATCACTATAATCAACCCGGGACGATGCCGGGGTTAATCACCATCGATGAAAATGCCGTTGCTACCGAGATATTTTTAGTTAATTATAACTCCCAACAAGCCACTAGAGTTAATAATCTTTTACCTCAAGACTGTCTTAAATATTTATCCAATGATTCCATCTCTTGGATTGATATCGTCGGTTTGGGTAATGAAGATAAACTGCAAGAGTTGGGGGAAATTTTTCATTTGCATCCCTTAACCCTTGAGGATATAGTCAGTATTCCCCAAAGACCAAAAGTGGAAGAATGCGATAATTATCTTTTAATTATAGTGCCAATGGCCATCCTGACCGATCATCAGAGTTTTTTGTTAGAACAAATCAGTTTAATAGTCGGGAAGAATTATGTTTTAACCGTGCAGGAAGAAGGACAATACGATTCTTTGGAAGGAGTTAGGGAAAGAATCCGTTTAAATAAAGGTTCCATCCGGCAGCAAAAATCGGGTTATTTAGCCTATGCGATTTGGGATGCAATTATTGACGGTTATTTTCCTGTTTTAGAGTCCTACGGAGAAAGAATCGAGGAGTTAGAAAACGAAATTTTAGCTAGTCCCACGGAACAAATTTTATCAAAAATCTACCAACTACGTCAGGAATTACTCTCCCTGCGACGAGCAATTTGGCCGCAAAGGGACACCCTCAATGCGCTTTTACGCGATGAGTATATTGTCATCGATACAACCATTAAACCCTATCTAAGAGACTGTTATGACCATGTAGTACAAATCCTCGATGTTATCGAAAATTACCGGGAATTTGCCAATGGTTTAATGGATTTTTACCTGTCTTCCGTGAGTAATAAAATGAACGAGATTATGAAAACTTTAACGGTAATCTCGACGATTTTTATCCCGCTCACCTTCATTGTCGGTATTTATGGCATGAACTTTGATACTGATAAATCCCCCTATAATATGCCCGAATTAGAATGGTATTGGGGCTATGTGTTCGTCTGGGTGTTGATGCTAACCGTTGCTTTCAGTTTAATCATTTTCTTTTGGCGACGCGGCTGGTTTAAGAACCTATCGACAGGGAAGAAAAGATAAACTGTTAAGCAGATTAGGCGGATTCTATGGCATTGCTGGCATCTAGCAAGAGAAAATGGCTATTGCAGAGAAATCAATAATTTAGTGTCTGCGGTATTTTTTAACACTTTCAGTTGATGGCTTCTAATTTTGTCCAACCAACTATAGTGCTGGTTACGACATTGATAGACGATATCGATGTCACCAATCTCTGACTTAATCTGAGCCAAGTAGTTTTCTAGTTCGCTAATTTTCATAACCTATCTCGCTTGCGCTGAAGGACATCAACCCTAAACCAAGAATTATCCCTAAAGGATAGGGGTGACTACAGTTACTATTATAGGCCGATCATAATTCTTAAAAAAGTTCTGATCTAACAAAATTGGCTAATGTCAGGGTTAGATGATAAGCTGCCTGCGAATTTAAATTGCTTGTTGAGATGAGGCACTCTCGCACTCTTGGAAAAGGCAACAGTAAAAGGATTGGGGAGAGAGATGGCTCTCTTGGATTTGGTGGGTAAAATGTATTCTAAGATACAGCCCTGCTGGCGCGGGAGTGGAAGAAACCACTCCAGACACAGAGGACACAAAGATCGATCCTATGTAAGTTAAACTTATCACACAGAACTTAGAAGAGCCCCCAGCTTCGATAATTAATTCGGATATTAGAACTCTTGCAAATTAATTATATGTTATGATTATAGGCTAACTAATTTTTTGGGAAAATTAGTTAATAGGTACATTTGTCATAAATAAAAACCTGAAGTTTTACTTTTAACTCAAAACTCTTGAGATATGCTTTAATTTGGTTATCAAAACCTCTTTATTTAAGCGGCACAAACTATCTCAATTTTTATAATTGAGAATAATTATGGCTCTTCTGAGTTTGGTATGCTTCTCGGCGGTTTATTAGGAGCTTAAAGGATTGAAACACCTTCCAGATAAGTCTTTTGTGTTTTTTCCAGAGCTAAATTGAATTAATCCTTTGCCGGATAGGGTTTCCAGCTAATCAGATGAACCTTTCAGCTTCTACAAACAGTTCACTGACGACCTGGAATTTAAGGCCCTGCTCCTCGGTTTTCTCTTGAATCGATTCCTGCAGCGATCGAATACTTCCGAAGCTAAGACAGACTCAGTTTAACATTCGATCGAACTTTGCCGCCGATCCCCGACCAATGACAGGATAAGAACGGGGGTCTTCCCCCGACATTTGAGATAAAATCGATCTAGTTAAAAATTTAATTCCGAAACTATGTTCGACGCACTGGCCGACCGCTTAGAAGACGCATGGAAAAAATTACGAGGTCAAGATAAAATCTCCTCGGCCAATATACAAGAAACCCTCAAAGAAGTCCGGCGGGCTTTATTAGAAGCAGATGTTAACCTACAGGTAGTCAAGGGATTTATTGCTGAGGTCGAGAAACAAGCCCTCGGTGCTGAAGTTATTTCCGGAGTCAATCCCGGCCAGCAATTTATCAAAATTGTCTATGATGAATTGGTCAAAATTATGGGGGAAAGTAACGTTCCCCTAGCTCAGGCCGATAAACCCCCCACCGTAATTTTAATGGCCGGGTTGCAAGGGACGGGAAAAACCACCGCCACCGCCAAATTAGCCCTATATCTCCGCAAACAGTCCAAAAGCTGCCTGATGGTGGCTACCGATGTTTACCGTCCGGCGGCCATTGACCAATTAATCACCCTCGGTAAACAGATAAATGTTCCCGTCTTCGAGATGGGTTCTCAGGCTAATCCCGTCGATATCGCCCGTCAAGGTGTGGAAAAAGCCAAAGAATTGGGCGTAGATACGGTTATCATCGACACCGCCGGTCGTTTGCAGATAGACACCCAGATGATGGGCGAACTAGCACAAATCAAGAAAATTGTCAACCCCGACGACACTTTATTAGTGGTGGATGCCATGACTGGTCAGGAAGCGGCCAATCTCACCCACACTTTTCACCAACAAATCGGCATCACGGGGGCAATTCTCACCAAACTTGATGGCGATACTCGCGGTGGGGCAGCCCTATCAGTGCGGCAAATATCGGGACAACCGATTAAATTTGTTGGGGTTGGCGAAAAAGTCGAAGCTTTAGAGCCATTTTATCCCGATCGCCTTGCCAGTCGCATCCTCAATATGGGTGATGTCCTGACGCTAGTGGAAAAAGCTCAGGAACAGTTAGACCTAGAAGACGCGGCCAAAATGCAGGCCAAGATTTTAGAGGCTAAGTTTGATTTTAATGACTTCCTCAAACAGATGCGGCTGTTAAAAAATATGGGTTCCCTGGGGGGAGTCCTCAAGTTAATCCCCGGTCTGGGCAAACTGAGCGGGACAGACATCGAAAAGGGCGAAAAAGAGTTAAAACGCACGGAAGCGATGATTAATTCCATGACCACGGAGGAACGCGCTAACCCCGATTTATTGGCTAAGTCTCCTAATCGTCGTCGTCGCATTGCCAAGGGTTCGGGACATCCAGAAACAGAAGTTAGCAAACTAATTGCTAATTTCACCAGAATGCGAACGATGATGCAACAGATGGGACGGGGACAAATGCCCGCTATGCCGGGGATGCCCGGGATGGGTGGCGGAATGTTTGGGGGTGGCAATCAACCGGGGTTCCGCGGTCAAGGTGGCAGCCAGAAAAAACCGAAGAAAATCAAGAAAAAGAAAGGTTTTGGCGATTTATAGAGGCTAAAAATGTTGAAATCCAGAGCTTAAACTGAGGTTTCTACCGTCGGCTAATTTTATCTCTCTCCCGGGGACGATTTGACCGATTATCGCCCCCCCGGACCCCACTTTCTCCAGCAATTCTCTGGCACTGTCCGGGGGTAAACACAAAACTAACTCAAAATCTTCACCGCCGTATAAAGCCCATTCTAGAGCTTTTTCGGCTCCTACATATTCTTTCAGGGTTGGATGCAGGGGAATCCGCTCGATTTCGGCACCAACCCCACTACAGCGACAAATTTGCATGATGGCATCTGCTAACCCGTCACTGCTATCCATGCCCGCGATGGGAAATTGCTTGACAATTTTTTGTAAATGTGGTATGCAATCGAGTCTCGGTCGCGGCCGTTGATGAGCTTGGATTAATCGCTTTTTTTGGGAGGAATTTAAATTCCTCCCGGTTTCAGGGTGCAAGAGTAACTCTAATCCGGCCCGCGATAAACCGTGATAACCAGTAATAACGATACTATCGCCAACTTTTGCGTTAAAACGTCTAATTTCTTCATTTTTTGCCACTTGTCCCAGGGCAGTGATGCTGATGTTAATCTCCGTGGCCCGACAGACATCGCCACCAACGATCGCCGTCTGATATACTTGCAGACAAGAGCTAAGACCCCGATAGAGTCCTTCTAGCCAATCGATGGCTAGATCGGGAGTTAAAGCCAATCCTACCGTAATTCCCAGGGGTTCTGCCCCCATAGCCGCTAAATCGGATAAATTAGCCGCCGCCGCTCGCCAGCCCACATCTTCCGGAGAGGTGGTAATATCGCTAAAGTGGACGTTATTAACTAAAACATCAGTGGTGACGACGAGAGAGTAACCCTCTTTGATCGATAAAATCGCCCCATCATCACCGATAATCTCCGCAGGACAATATTTTTGCAGAATCGGTAGCAATCCCTGTTCACCCAAATCTTTAACGGTTAAATTCATAATTTCTGGGAATTGAACGATGCAGCTTCTAAAAAGTCTTTAGTTAAGGTTTGCGGCAAAAAGTTTTTCGTGGGGGTAGGGTGTGGGGTGTGGGGTGTAGGGTTTTATCCATTTTCAGGTGGTCAATTACCTAATTTTCAGGGAAAAAGTCCCTAAAATTTCCCCCCAATCACTCCAATGGTCGGCACTTTTTGAGGGAAAAAAAGTCTAAAAGCGTTATCCAACAAGGTTTTTAGATTTATTCAGCAGACCCTAGTTAAGAGGATTGGCGCTGATTTTTTCGTAGGCGCGATCGATAATTCCCCGACCGCGCAGAAAGCCGGTATTAGCCCCCGGACAAAGATAAGAGAGGGTTTCTGGACTAAAACGGTCTAAAATGATCTTTTGCGATCGCAATTGCCGCGGCCAGTGGAAAGTTTTCGCGGTCTGTAGGGGTTGCGGTTGACCCTTGGTGTCGGGGAGAAGATGACGACCGGTAAATAAAACCCCCCCGTGACGCTGCCAGTAGAGACAGGAGGAGCCGGGAGAATGGCCAGGAGTCCAAAAACCGCTACAAGTGGGAGATAACTGGATTTGCTGCTGAAAAACGGTAATTTGACGGTGAGGAAGCAGATAGGCTTCCTGTTCCTGTAGAATAATCTCACAATCAAGCCAACTTTGCAGAGAATCGCTCTGTTTACCCTGACCCCCGCGATGGGTAAAAAATAAGTAACGGACTCCCTTTTCTCGGAGAAAATCCCGCTCGCTCTCGTCACAGCCAGGACAATCCACCAGAATATTGCCAGTATTTTCTACAATAAGATAAGAGGTTCCCCCTAGGGTTTCCCGATTAGGCGAGAAAGCGTATAAACCTTCTAGAATTAATCGAGGGGGTTTTGTGGTTTTGCTAACCTCTAAAGGAGACGATTCGGTTTCCGATCGCATGGTTTGCCTATCCAAATCACAATCAATGCGGTTTACAATTTAGCACGATCGATGACCAGGCCGGCTGAAATTAGCCGCTTTTTATTCAAGAGAAAAGAGCCGATATGGAAATGTGGTTGTTATTAGGGATTCTTGGCGGTTTCACTTATTTTATGGTCAAGCGTAGCGTGGCCAAAATCACGACAACACCAGTTTGGTTAATTTGGTTAGTCCTGATGACTCCGGCTCTAATTTGGACCGGCTGGACGTTAATCTATGGACAGGATACCCCCATGCCGGCATTTTTGCTGATCGGCCCCTTTGTGATCTGCCCTTTTTTGTACTGGTGGTTAGTACAGAGAGGCCGGGTTACTCCCCAAGAAAGCTCCCCATCACCGCTAGAAAAAGCGAATTTAGTCCTAGAAAATATTGATAATCCTGCACCTAAAAATGATTTAAAACCGATCACTGCTGAAGAGGAAAAATCCCTACGAGATTGTTTTCCTTGGGGTGTTTATTATCTGCAAAATATCGATTATCGTCCCCAAGCAATTCTCTGTCGGGGGAAATTGCGAGCAGTTCCCGAAGAAGCTTATCAAGTGATTAAAAACAATGTGGAAAAGGTTTTTGGTGATCGCTTTTTATTGCTTTTCCAAGAAAGTTTTCAGGGACAACCTTTTTTCGCTCTTGTGGCTAATCCCTGGCAGCAAAAAACAGAAACTATAGAAACTGAAAAAGTTACTCGCCCCTTTCTTGCCCTGGGTTTATTGTTATTAACTATCTTAACCACCACAGTGGTCGGTGCGGGATTAAGTGGCATTACCGCCCAACAATTAGAAAATAATCCTAGTTTATTATTGCAAGGGTTACCCTACAGTTTGGGCTTAATTGCTATTTTAGGACTGCACGAATTCAGTCATTATTTTACAGCAGTTAAATATAAAATTAAAACTACTTTGCCCTATTTTATCCCCATTCCTTTCTTCCTCGGCACCTTCGGGGCTTTTATTCAAATGCGATCCCCTGTACCCACCCGCAAAGCTTTATTTGATGTGGCGGTGGCCGGTCCTTTGGGGGGTATAATTATCGCTATTCCTCTAATGTTTTGGGGATTGTCCCTCTCGGAAATAGTTCCCCTAACTAATCAAAGCAGTTTATTAAATTTTCAGGCCTTAAATCCGCAGTTTTCTTTTTTCTTGTCTATCGTAGCTAAACTAGCTCTCGGCAGTAATTTAATCGCAGGAAAAGCCATCCATTTACATCCTTTAGCGGTAGCTGGTTATGTGGGAATTATCGTTACAGCCCTAAATTTAATGCCCGTTGGTCAATTGGATGGTGGTCATATTGTTCACGCCATGTATGGGCAGAAAACCGCCATAATTATCGGTCAATTAACTCGATTATTCATGTTTATTTTAGCCCTAGTGCAGCCAGATTTTTTACTCTGGGCGATTATTCTTTTATTAATGCCAGTCAGCGATCAACCTGCTTTAAATGATGTCACCGAATTGGATAATAAACGAGATTTATTAGGTTTATTTTCCCTGGCTTTGTTATTAAGTATTTTGCTACCCCTTCCCGAAGCGGTGGCCCGTTGGTGGGGTATGTAAGCGACCGCATCAATCAACCTGAGTTCTGGGAAAATTATCGGTCAGTTAGGGAATAAAATCCCCATCTCCTACGTCAATGTGAGTTCGATGATCCTCACCCTCGATCACTTTAATCCACAAAGCTGAAGGTTGACAACCGCTCACCGATCACTGTTATATGGTTCTCAAGGCTAATTCTCAGAGAAAAAAGCGAGTTTCTCCGCAAGGGAAGTTAGGCAAATTTAGGTTAAAATTGCTGGCTATTCCGCTAATTTTGGCGGGTTTAGGCTGGTTGTACCTCGATTTACGTCAGCAGTGGCTAAAACCGGAAGCGATTTTTGTTTTGGGAGGTCATGCCGATCGAGAACGTTTTGCGGCAAAATTAGCTAAGGAATATCCCGATCTACCGATTTGGGTATCTTCCGGTAGTCCGCGACGATATGTGCAAAAGATTTTTAAAAAAGCGGGAATTCCCCCAGAACGTCTCCATCTCGATTACAATGCGCGAGATACTGTAACTAACTTTACTAGCCTAGCCGATCAACTGAAAGCCCAAGGTATTGATAGCGTCTATCTAGTCACTTCTGATAATCACATGAGAAGGGCGCGATTAGTGGGAGAAATTATTTTTGGTAGTCGCGGAATCGTGATTAAACCGGTGACTGTTCCCTCCCAATCACCCCCCGAACCCCTAGAAAAGTCTCTCAGAGACGGTTTTAGGGCAATATTATGGATAATAACCGGTTCTACTGGGGAATTTTGGCTAGAATCCGATTCTAGTCCCCCTCAGTTCCCAACCCGATCAAAATAAAATTATCTTGACAAAATTAACCACTTTATGTTAAGCAAAAACACCATTTTCGCCATCTTATTAATTTTTGTGCCGCTATCGATCGCCGGTTCCCTGTTACACTGGGGCGGAACGGTAGTTTTTATCACCGCTTGTCTAGCCATTATCCCCTTAGCGGCCTATATGGGGGAAGCCACGGAAGCGATTGCGGTGGTGGTTGGGCCAAATATTGGCGGTTTGATGAATGCCACCTTTGGCAATGCCACAGAATTAATTCTCGCCTATGTCGCTTTGCGGGAAGGTTTTATCGATGTGGTAAAAGCGACGATTACTGGCTCAATTATCGGTAATTTACTCTTAGTTATGGGATTATCGATGTTTTTAGGCGGTTTACGCTTCAAAGAACAGGAATTTCAACCGATAACCGCTCGTTTAAATGCCTCAGCTATGAATTTAGCGGTGGTGGCGCTCCTTTTACCCACTGCCGTGCAATTTACCTCCACGGGAGTCGGGGAAGCAGTCCTGCAACGTCTATCCGTGGCCGTGGCAGCGGTGTTAATTTTCGTCTATGGTTTAAGTCTCTTATTTTCCATGAAAACCCACACCTATCTCTACGATGTCGGGGTTGCCGGTATCGAGGAGGAAAGCGCCAGAGAAAGCACCGCAAGGCCGAAAATCTGGTTTTGGTCTTTGATTTTATTGATCGTTACCATCGCCGTGGCCGTAGAATCGGAGTTATTGGTGGCATCCCTAGAGGAGGCTACAGAACAGCTAGGTTTAACGGCACTGTTTACCGGGGTGATTCTTTTGCCTATTATCGGTAATGCGGCCGAACACGCTACGGCTGTCACCGTCGCCCTTAAGAATAAAATGGATCTATCGGTATCTGTGGCTGTCGGTTCCAGTATGCAGATCGCCCTGTTTGTGGCTCCGGTTTTGGTTATCATGGGTTATATTATCGGTCAGCCCATGGATCTAAATTTTAATCCCTTTGAGTTGGTGGCAGTGGCTGTGGCGGTGTGGTTAGCTAATTCGATTAGTAGTGATGGGCGATCGAATTGGTTAGAAGGAATGTTACTCTTAGCTACCTATGCTATCCTGGCCTTGGCTTTCTTTTTCCATCCTCTCACCGCTTAAAGTTATTTCTTGGAGATATATAGACAATGACGGACGCTTTGGCTTAAGGGAGTGGTAAAACTGGCAATTTCGAGGATTTTACCGCCAGCTTTCCCTAGATTCTCCTCTAAACTCAAACTATCCTGCGCGGACCACTGACCACGATAGAGAATAGCGATTCCGGTCTTTTTCAGGAAAGGCAAAGCATAGTTAACACAGATATCCACATTACCTACCGCTCGCAAACAGACGATATCATAAGCACAGTTATGTTTAAGGTTTTTCCCGACGATTTCCGCCCGACCTAAACGAGTTTTCGTGTTATTTAACTCTAATTTGTCAATAACTTCTTCAAGAAAATTAATCTTTTTTTGGGTGGAATCTAAGAGAGTCACCGACCAATGGGAATATGCGATCGCAATTGGCAGCCCCGGAAACCCGGCCCCGGTCCCCAAATCAATGACTGACAGGGATTTTGTCAATAGATCCGGCTGGGATTTTTCTAACCAAGCTAAACCCGATAAAGAATCCCAAAGATGTTTTTCCCAAAACTCCTCCGGTTGGGTAATTCGGGTGAGATTAAAACGTTGATTACCCTCTAAAATCAACTCATAAAGTTGTTGAAATCGCGCTTGTTGGGCCCCATCGGGTTGCCATTCTAGGGTTTCTTGCCAAAGGTCAAATAATTCAGGAAGGATCATTAATTCAGTTATCAGTTATCAGTTATCAGTACAATTTAAGCCAATCCTTTCTCAGCTAACCATTGAGGATTATATAAACGAGATTGATAACGGGACCCACCATCACAAAGAACAGTAACGATGGTGTGGCCTGGTCCCATTTGTTTAGCTAAAGCTACCGCAGCACCGACATTAATACCCACAGAACCCCCCATAAATAAACCATCTTTTTGTAATAGTTGATAAACAACTTTAATAGCAGTGGGATCATCAATTTGAATGGCATCATCTATGGGTGCGCCTTCCATATTAGCCGTAATACGACTATTACCAATCCCTTCGGTAATTGAACTACCTTCCAGGGTAATTGTCCCGGTTTTCACATAACTATATAAACCGCTACCCATCGGATCCGCCACCACACAACGCACCTGGGGATTTTGGTCTTTTAAAAACATCGCCACCCCCGCGTAGGTTCCCCCGGTTCCCGTGGCAGCCACCCAAGCATCAATTTTACCGTCGGTTTGTTCCCAGATTTCCCGGCCGGTGGTTTCGTAGTGAGCGCGACGATTAGCCAGATTATCGAATTGATTGGCCCAGATAGCATTTTCCATCTCACTGGCCAATCTCCCCGATAATTTAACGTAATTATTGGCATCTCGGTAGGGAACGGCGGGAACAGTACGCACTTCCGCACCAAGGGTTCTTAAGAGGTCGATTTTCTCTTGGGATTGGGTATCGGGAATGATAATCAGGCATTTATAACCTTTAGCATTGCAGATATGGGCCAAACCGATGCCAGTATTGCCGGCGGTTCCTTCGACAACGGTTCCCCCCGGTTGGAGAGTACCGGCTTTTTCCGCTTCTTGAATAATATATAAAGCGGCCCGATCCTTGACCGAGCCACCGGGGTTAAGAAATTCGGCCTTACCGAGAATCTCGCAGCCGGTTTCCTCGCTAAAACTATTGAGACGAATTAGGGGAGTATTACCCACCGCATCGACGAAACCATTTTTAATATCCATAATCTGTTATTTTTCGTGCTGTTCCTAGGCTGAGACGATTTTTTGTACTAAGGGATGACGCACCACATCGGCCCGCGATAGGTAAGAAAAAGCGATCCCTTCTACTGATTTTAGGATTTTTTGAGCGGCAATTAACCCCGATTCTTGTTGTTGCGGTAAATCGGTTTGGGTGACATCTCCGGTTACTACCATGCGCGAACCGAATCCCAAGGGAGTTAAGACCATTAATGCGATCGCACTTTCTCCACTGGGGAATTGAATCGTTGGCCAAATTCTACCACTTTAGCTGATACAGTCCTGCTGGCGAGCGAGTGGAAGGAACCACAGAGACACAGAGGACACAAAGATCGATCAGTCCTATGTAAGTTAAGCTGATCACACAAAGAATAGGAGAGCCATGAGCAGCTGTTGATGTAAGCTAAGACGCATTTAAACCGCTTATTCTTAGATTAGTTGAACTTCCCCCAATCCCTTTACTATTGCCTCTTGTCTCGTCTCAACAAGCAATTTATCCTAAATCCGTTGAGTAACCCACAGAAAACGGGTTTCTCCGAGAAACCCTTTTTCTACTCATGATAATTCTCTCAATCCTTTTATAGTACACATATAGTACATTTGCTCAAAAAAATCGAAAAAGGGTAAAAAGGGTAAAAAGAGAAAAAGGGTTACAGGGTCCTCCCAGCACCGCACACCACCCGAAAACCGCCGTCGTAGTAGTCGTCGCGGCGGTCGGTGTAGGGGCGGCAAGCGGAACGGCAGTCATACGGATTGAAGAACCAAGAACCGCCCCGCAGAGCTTTATATGCTTGATTTTGCTGTTTTTTGCTCTTTTTTATCTCCTCATAATTTTCGCGCCAATCATCTTGACACCACTCCCAGACATTTCCGTGCATATCATATAAACCAAAGTCGTTGGCGTAGAATTGCCCAACAGGGGTGGTTTTTCCGAGATTGTTATCATAGTTGGCTAAATCTGGGGTAAGAATTTCCCCAAAGTGATAGGGGGGGTAGGTTTCTCCTTTGTCGAGATTTAAGGGTTTGGTTTGCGCTCGACAAGCGTACTCCCACTCAGCTTCCGTTGGTAGCCTATATTTTCTTTTACTTAATTTAGAGAGCCTTTGGCAAAATTCTACGGCATTTAACCAAGATACCCTTTCAACGGGGTTTGTGCTGCCTTTAAAATGCGATGGCTCTGGGATTAAATCTCGCTCTACTTTTAAATCTTCTCTTTGGGCAATATATAACCATTGAGCTTGGGTAATGGGATAAATACCCATCAAGAAGTTTTTCAGGGTAACGTTGTGTTGGGGCTTTTCACTTGTATTACCACTTTCTTGTCCTGAAGAACCCATTGTAAAGGTTCCCGATGGTATTTTGACTAATTCTATTTCTAGGTCATCGGTGAGTTTTTCTCTATAGATTAAAAGACGTTTTTGGGTCTTTTGGATGATTATTGTAGGCATAAGTAAGTGATTATAATTAAATTGAAGATAGATTTTAGGTTTGATCCCCCCTGCCCCCCTTGATAAGGGGGGTGACGATAGGTGGGGGTATCTGAAAGTTTTTAATACCTACCGGCTCTCTTGGATTTGGTGAGTAAAATGTATTCTAAGATACAGTCCTGCTGGCGAGCGAGTGAAAGGAACCACAAAGACACAAAGGACACAAAGGAAAGATCGATCCGATGTAAGTTAAACTTATCACACAGAACCTAGAAGAGCCATGTATCGGCAATGACGTTAGGCATTAGCCAGATCCTCGATTAATTCTGCTTCCTTGAGTCGGAAGGTATCAACTCCATAGTCTGCAAGTTTAGAGAGAAAAACAACTCGCGGAATACCTGCTAAGTTGGCAGCAGTGCCAGAGGAAAGTTTTCCCAATTCATAAAGTTTAATGGCAGCAAGAAGAGAGATTTCCTGTCCTAGTTGTTCTGGGGTGAGATGTAAAGCGAGAGCGGTTTCATCGGGTAAGGAAAGAGTGATTTGGTACATGATGAATCCTAGGATTTTTCTTAATTAAAGGGCAGATCCCCCCGCCTATCGGCACCCCCCTTAATAAGGGGGGCAGGGGCAGGGGGGATCAAAACCCCCTTATCAAGGGGGGATCAAGGGGGGATCAAACCCCCCTTATCAAGGGGGGATCAAGGGGGGATCAAACCCCCCTTATCAAGGGGGGCAGGGGGGATCAAGGGGGGCAGGGGGGATCAAAACCCGTCTTCAATTTAATTATAACCAGCTACTGATCAGCCAACCTCATATAGTACATTTGTTCAAAAAAATCGAAAAAGAGAAAAAGGGAAAAAAGGAAAAAAAGAGAAAAAGGGCTACAAAGTCCTCCCAGCACCGCACACCACCCGAAAACCGTTGAAGGAGTTGTAGCTGTCGCGGCGGAAGAAGTAGAAGCAGTAAGCAGAACGGCAGTTATATGGATAGTAGTACCAAGAACCGCCCCGCAGAGCTTTATTTGCCTGATTTTGCTGTTTTTTGCTCTTTTCTCGCCAAGGACTACTATCCCTAGGTGCGCCTTGATAATTTTCCCGGAAGTAATCCTGACACCACTCCCAGACATTGCCGTGCATATCATACAAACCAAAACCATTGGGGGGAAATTGCCCCACGGGGGTGGTTTCGCTGCGATATTCTCCTGCCGGTTCCCTAGCAAAGCGTTCCCTAGCATCGTAGTTAGCTAAATTTGAGGTGAGGGTTGCTCCGAAGTGGAAGGGGGTGGTGGTTCCAGCACGACAAGCATACTCCCATTCCGCCTCACTGGGTAGCCGATACTGTTTCTTGGTCATTTTAGAGAGCCTTTGGCAAAATTCTACAGCATCTAACCAAGATACCCTTTCAACGGGGTTTGTGCTGCCTTTAAACCGCGATGGCTCTGGTTTTAAATCTCGCTTTACTTTTAAATCTTCCCTTTCGGCAATATATAACCATTGAGCTTGGGTAATCGGAGTTTGACTTAGGTAAAACGGAGCGATTTTTACTAAATGTCTGGGGGATTCTCGTTGGAACCAATCCCCCACGTATTTTTCCCCTAGCCGCGCTATTTCCTCCGCTTCGGTTCCCATCCAAAACTCCCCCGAAGGAATATAGAGCATTTTTAAGCTGGGGGGATTTTCTTCAAAGTAGAAGGCTCTCACGGGTTCTTTAGCGGTAATTTGTCCCGTCTCATCCACAAAAACGGTTTCAGACTTAAACAGGGTTAGGTTAAATTTCTGGGTGATGATTTCTTCTTCTGTGTTATCCAAGACTTCCCTAAACTGGACTGGCATTGTCTCGGCGGTTATTTCTTCGCTTGCCAAAATTTTAAGCTGCTCAGGGGTTAAACGAAGACGCTGATACAGTTCCCCATCTTCTACGCTGAAATCCTTAAGTCTATCCTTGAGCAGTTGAAACAATATTTCCTCTCCTCGCGTAAGCTCTTTTACCTTAGCTATGGTTACGGTTTTATATTTCCTCAGCCACTTTTCCTCAACCGGTGGGGGTGGAGGTGAGTCAACCATAGATTGCAGCTTTTGGCTAATTTCTTGGTACTTTGCTTCCCCTAGCTTTTGGAAAACCTTAGCAGATACCTTGGCAAAGGCGCGAACTAGATTAGCTGCTTCTTTGCCGAGGAGAACTTGGGGATTGGTAAGAATAAGACCAAAAAAGGTGGTGGTACTCAGGTTAAGTTTTTGGGCGATGTATTCCGAGAGGACAAAAATTACCTCTAAGGCGCGGCTATTCCCTAGTTCAGTGAGCAGAAGCTCTCTCACCTCATCATCAAATTCAAAATCTAGGCTGTTGGGGGGAGTATGAAAGTTAAATTTACCTCCTTTGTCCCACTTCACTGGTTCCCCTCCTAGATAGACTTTAAGAAAACCGCTAAGAATGACTTCTGCTATGTTTAGGGGGTTAGAGGCGCTTAAAAGTTGGCTTTGGATAAGACGGATGATGGGAAGATTTACCGGGGCTGCGGCTAATTTTTTCAGTAATTCCCAAGCTAGAGGTGAGGCGGTACTGGCGAATAGTTCTAGAGCTTGCTTCCCAGACATCTCCGGAGAAATAGTTGCGGGTATTTCTCTGTTTTGGGGGGATTTTTCTAGTAGTACCCCCGCACAGGTGGCGTTGCTGTCACCACTGACAACGAGCGCCCAAGCTTTTAAGGATGAAGGGGTTAGGGAGATGGTGGGTAGGGGAAAGTAGGTTTTTTGGATTGTTTCTCTGAGAATATGTTGATTTTCCTCTTCCTTCTCAATTTGTAGCAGCAGGGGGATAGAGGTAAATCTCCAGTTTTGTGAAGGTTTTCGGGGGGTTTGGTTGACTAGGGAGACGAACCAACCTCGACTAAGGGCGGTTCTTTCCCACATTGCTTCCGGGAAGGGAGAAAGCAGGGTGACGATTTGGTGTTTTCCCCAGTCCTGAAGAGCTTGGTTATAGCGTCCTTGATACCAGTCTGGGGAAGTACAATCACTGTAGAAGAGGATAAGTCTTTCGCCGCGAGGATGGATGAGATCTTTTGGGTGAATTGAGCAAGTATCGTTAGAGTAGGTACGGATGGCTAAATTTTGCCTGTCTTCGTCCCATCCGATGCGGTAGAGTTTGACATCCCGAAAGGCCCCGATTTGTTCTAGCCAATCGCGGATTTCCCCGGCCATTTCTTTCCAAAAGACCATGGAGGCCCATTCTTCAATCAGTAAAACTACCTCTAGGGAACGGACTTTTTTGGCTTGGTAAACGGGTATTAGGGCTAAACTGCCATCTTTCTTGCCGATGCTATATTCGGCCGATTTCTGTACGGTGCTGTTTAGGTTTATTTGTCTTTGGGTGGCTGAGTCTATCTTTTGGATGAGGGGACGCACTGCCCGCCCTAATTTTAGGGTTTCTCGCCAGAATTTGGCATCGGGGATGCTAATGGGTAGGGTATCTGCGCCTATCTTCTCAGGCTGTTTTTGTGCTTCTGTCTCGCGTATTAAGGGAACTTCATCGGATGGGGCTGCTGGCTCTTGGGTTTCGTTTTTACTCTCCTGGGAGGGGTTTTTAGCGGGAGGGGTTTCTTTCTTTTCTTCCCTAGGCTCTGTAGGGGTTTGGGGTTTTCCTTCTTCTTCTTGGGTGAGAACATACCACCATAAACTATCAGCTATCTGGTAACTGTCTAGGTCCCATCCCCTGCCCTTGACAAAGGTGATAAATTTATCAATCAGTTCTGGTGTGGGAAGGGTTTGGGTCATGTATTGCCTGTGTCGGTGAGATAGGTAAATAGTAGGTCGGTAAGGGACTTTAATTCTGCACCTGTGGGTTTATTTTCGCCCATGCTCATAAAGACGGCGTTTAAAAGCTGGTCTGTTGCTAGTTGCCCTTTTTCTCGTTTTTTAACATATTCTGCGATCGCTGCTTCTATTTTTTTACTTTCGGGACTGGCTTCTTTATAATCAAAATGGCTTTTTACTATCTTTTTTAGTTCCTCTGGGGTAGGGTCGGGAATTTCTAAGAGCAGACATCTACGTTTAAAGGGTAGGGGAAAATCCCTCTCGCCGTTGCTCGTCATAATCACTATGGGGAACTGTTGGCAGCTTACCTTACCTTGGGGGATGGATTCCCATTCACCGTCATGGGTTTGTACTGGTATTGGTTCGTTTTCGGTATCTTTAGCGAGTCGGGAAAGTTCGGTGATTTCAAATTTTCCCTCTTCAAAAAGGTTTAAGAGGTCGTTGGGTAAGTCGATGTCACTTTTATCTATCTCATCGATAAGCAGTACCCGGGGATAATTTCTCGGACAGAGGGCTGTCCCCAAGGGACCCAAGCGGATATACTGCCCTATGTCTTTTTTTTCTTCTAATTGGTAATCTTGCAAACGTGCGATCGCGTCGTAGTAGTATAATCCCTCTTGTAGGGTGGTGCGGGTATTAATTGGCCAGACTAATACTTCTCCTAAGTCTAATTCGTAGGCGATTGCGTAGGCTAGGGAGGTTTTCCCTGTACCCGGTTTCCCTGTGACTAAAATAGGCCGGCGTAGGTGAATGGCTGCGTTTACGGTTTCGATGGTTTTATCGTTAACTATGAGTTGTTTTCCCCGCTCCTCGGATTTGTTGGTGGCGAAGCTTCGCCAAGGTGGGATTTCTGGCCAGGGAATGTCATCCCTTGAGCGTTTTTCATGATTGCCTTGAAAGATTTTCCATGAATTCATAGTTAGTTAACCTAGGTGCTGAGATGTTAAGTAGTGGAAGGGGGGCATCCGATTAGGGTCTTCTAAAAAGCATAATAGATGATGTCCTAGATGTTCTGGTTCATCTTCTAAATTATCTGATGATTGTCGCCTCACCTCTTGAACTCTTGTGGACAATTGATTAATTTGAATACCCTGTAAGAGTGTATTAATTTCTGTTCTGTGACTTGCTTCCTGAGCATGACAGCGCGACCCAACGACTAAAGGTATGCCATATTTTAAGCTTCTTTTAAATAATTGCTCTAAATCCTCTTGAGTTGAAGCGCAAAGATTGCTCCATAGAGTTGTTTCTTGGCACAAATAGGACTCGCTGTTATTAACTGTTTGTGTATCTATAGAATTTGTTGTTAATCTCTCCCATCTACTTTTCCAATTTTGATAAGCTGGCATTTTACTATACATTTTTTCCAATCTCATAAGAGAGCGAACATTAACAAAATATACTCTCTTAAGTTGAGTTAGGCTATCAAAGCAATTGTATTCCCAAGATTCAAAGTTAGTATATAGTAGCTTACCATCGGTGAAAAATTCAATATTTAAGTTTGCACCTCCTCGCTCATGACAATCTTCAATAATTTTTGTTAAAATGTTCGTTATATCTTTTTGAGTATAAACATCTTTGCTAACGCTACTATCTACAGGAAGAGGTATATAATTATTTCCTTGAATTTGAGATGTATTTAACTGTAGAAAACACGCAGCAAATTTATATTCAGGGAAAGTATTTGCTTGACTTTTACTCTCCTCTATTTTGATAATTAGATAGTTGTTAATATTTTCTCGATTGTCAGGTTCTGCATTAATTGCTGGTATCTCTGCTATCCAAGCATTGTAATCTGTGTCAGTAATATTTAATAGTTTCTTTAACTCCTGTATTGTTTGTTCAATGTATGAGCGAGTGTCGCTATTAATTCTGCTATCTTGAGTAAGTCTAAAAAGTATTCTTAATAAATCTTTATCATCTTGAATATTTATGATTTTATCGATGATTTCTTCAAAATTAGCATTGTCATTATCTGGCAAGTACGACTTTATGATCAGATTCAGTTCTGCTTGTTGTTGTCCAGACAATTTATTTTTAAGCTTTGTAAATATATTAATTTTTGTCTTATTTTCTTTAAGTTTATCCTGTAAAAAAGTCCCATTGTCACTTATTTTTCTATTATACTCTTCAACCAATGAGATGACATTGGCCTTGTTAACTTTTTCTATATCTCTTTCTAATCCCTTGTTAAATGCCTGGGCAAGTAATGGAAAAAAAATTTTATATGCGTGCGTTTTTAGCGACTGCGCGTCGTAGCCAGACTCTCTGTCTATGTGTTCATAAGTCCAACCCTGTGCGAACCCTTCGATTAAACATTTTTGAATAGATGTAATACCATTAGGCTCTATCAATTGAATCACTTTTTCCACACAGCTTAAAAACAGTTCTTTGCCTAAAGAACTTGGAATTTCTGGCTTAGGTTTTCTATCTCCCATTTGTACTTGTGGTTCTCCTTTTAAGAATACAATTCACAAAATGCTACTTTTAGCTACTTAATGATACTTTGGCAAATTGACTACTAAATGCTACAAAAACTACCTCGACAATTAAAAGGGCTAGAAATAAGCTAAAAGTGTAGTCTAATTCAGAGCTTATGTACATCTCAAACTACCAGATTAAATCACTAACCCAGAGGCTAAAAAATCGCTTGGGGTATGTACCCAAAGAAGCTTGGGTAATTAATCTCGCCATCGAGATAGAAATCTCTCCAAAGCCGTTTTTTAGTGATGGGCAATTAGTCCAGCACTATCGAGAAATCGAACAACTGCACAGCTAATAAAACCGCCTGAATTTGGTTATTTAACCATTTTCAGGACAGTACAACTTATTTTCTACTGTCATGATACTGAAAAAACCCACCCCAACACAAGCATCGGCTTTAAGGGATAATCCACGCCTAGGGATGCTCCAACTCAGCGATAATCGTCTCGTACAAGCTTTCTTTGACTGGCTAACAGGCTACTACCTTGCTCCCCCTCTCTGGAAAAGCACACCCTCCTTAGAATTACTCTATGGCATACTCCAGTATATAGGAGGATTAGCGATCGCTCTTAGCCACTGGCAATTAATACCCCTAGGATGGGTGCTATCCGTAGCTGGAGCGGCTCAATTGCAAGAAATAGCCCACTTTTGCGCCCATAATGCTTTTTTCCCTCAATATCCCACTTATAACCATCTTTTAGGTTGTTTACTTACCTTAATTACCGGGAAAAAGCCCTTTCCATTGTTCAAAAAAGATCACCTATTAATTCATCACCCGCCGAAAAACCTAGCTACCATGAATGACAAGGGGAATACCCCCTACCTAGTAGAAGAGTTAGGTTTTGAATTTGGCCAAGAAGAGGCCTTCTATTGGCAAAATTTGGGCAAGTTATTACTCTCTCCCAAGTTTTACGGAGAAACCTTCCTTGCTCGTCTGACTAATCTCCTTAAAGCCCCCATTAACTATCAAATAGCCACCCTGATTGTGCTTTTCTTGGCCTCTGTTTGTGCGGGTTTAACCCATTCTTGTTTAATCTGCTTACTCTGGGCAGTATTTACCCAACTCGGCACCTATGCAGCCGCACTCTTGCAACAGCTACCGGAGCATAATTGGGCCTATGAAGCCGATGATAATGAGGGAGCTAAATCTCAGGTAATTGGTAAATCTTTTGCCCTATATTTGGGTGCTTACCCCCCGCACTCGGACCACTGGTTAGAGTGGTTAAAATGGTACATAGAATTAGTAGGAGCAGTCTTTATTCGGCTGACCATCCTTCCAGTTAGCCTAGGGGCGCACTGTGTTCACCATGCTACAACAAACGATCACAACTGGGCTAACCAACTATATACCCTAAGAGCTTTTCAGACTGGCTCGGTGAAAGGATGGCAGCGTTATCAATTCCTTGAGGTTTGGGGATACCGAAACGCTTTAAACTACGTCTTTGTCGGTTTTAGTTTAAGGGGAAAAAGCTAAATTAAACTCGGTGTGCAACTATATTTTTAGTCTTGATTTACAACAAGGCTTTCAGAAATCAGCAGAGATAAAGTATCCCCTGGAACCCTGATTCTGTCGTTTTTAGTTGCACATCGCGTTAAATTAACCTAATTCTATACTCTCTCGCAAGAGTACAAGAGCGACTATCTCAACAATCTGTTATTTTTCGTGCTGTTCGTAAGCTGAGACAATTTTTTGTACTAAGGGATGACGCACCACATCGGCCCGGGATAGGTAACAAAAAGCGATCCCTTCTACTGATTTGAGGATTTTTTGAGCGGCAATTAACCCCGATTCCTGTGGTTGCGGTAAATCGGTTTGGGTGACATCTCCAGTTACTACCATGCGCGAACCGAATCCCAAGCGAGTTAAGACCATTTTTAACTGTGCTGGGGTGGTATTTTGGGCTTCATCAACGATAACAAAAGCATTAGCTAGGGTTCGTCCCCGCATATAAGCTAAGGGAGCGATTTCGATTTTACCCCGTTCCATCAGGTCGGGAATTTTGGCCGCTTCGATAAATTCGTATAAAGCATCGTAGAGGGGACGCAAAAAAGGATCGACTTTTTGCTGTAAATCCCCTGGGAGAAAACCTAATTTTTCCCCCGCTTCCACGGCCGGCCGGGTGAGGATAATCCGTTCTACTTTATCTTCTAATAGAGCTTGTACGGCTAAAACGGCGGCTAAAAAGGTTTTCCCCGTGCCAGCAGGTCCAATACAAAAGGTGATATCGTGACTTTGAATCGCTTGGATATATTGACGCTGACGGAAGGTTTTTGCCCGAATTAGCTCCCCGCGACGGGTACGAGCGAGAATATCCTGCTGTAGTTCTTTATACTCGCTAGAACGCCCCGTATCGAGGGCATGGATAGCGGTCATAATATCGGCTTCGGCGATTAACTTGGCCTCTTGCCATAAAATACTTAAGGAGCGCACAATCGCTGTGGCACGCTCCACCGGGGTCGGTTGCCCCGCAATCCGCAATTCCAGGCCTCTGAGGACTAAATTCGCCCCAGTTTGCTTGGCTATCAATTTGAGGTTAGCTTCTTGATGACCCGCTAAAGCGATCGCACTTTCTGAACTGGGGAATTGAATCGTTTGCCAAGTTTCCGTCATGCTTGGGGCTAAATTATCCTTTGGCTGTTTCTACCACTTTAGCAAAAGCGACGGGATCGAGGACGGCTAATTGGGCCAACATTTTCCGATTGAGGAGGATATTAGCTTTCTTTAATTGTCCAGTCAATTGGCTGTAACTGATGCCCTGTTGACGAGCAGCCGCGTTAATGCGGGTAATCCAAAGACGACGAAAATCGCGTTTCCGTTTGCGACGGTCTCTATAGGCATTCCGCAAGGCCTTCATTACCTGTTGGTTAGCGGTACGGAATAAGCGCGAGTGGGAACCGCGAAAACCTTTGGCTAATTTGAGAACTTTTTTGCGTCGCTTGCGGGCGACATTCCCCCGTTTTACTCTAGACATGATAATCCTTTAGACAATTTTTCTGGAAAACTTACAAATAGGGCAACATTAAGCGCACTTCCTTCTCGTCGCGCTCGTTTACCAGGGTAATCTGGGACAAACGACGGCGCTTGCGTTCGGCACTTTTATGATCGAGTAGGTGATTTTTGAAGGCTTTGCGACGTTTGATTTTTTTGCCGCTTCCCGTGGCCTCGAATCGTTTGGCCGCCGCCTTTCGCGTTTTTAGCTTGGGCATAAACTCCCTTTTATTAAATCGACACAATCACTAATACTATCACAAATAGAGGACTTTAGGCAAGGAGTGGCCAAAAGATTCCCCGGCTCATCCTTACTTTGGCCAGGTCTGTACTTGGGAATTAAATCAATCGGGAATTTTTCCCCTTCCTCTTGATCGAATCGCTAAGATCCAGATAATGTCTCGCGTTAACACGCATCTGGAGAAGTTATGGCTAAAACCCTACTAGAACAATTACGCCAATTTACAGTGGTTGTTGCCGATACCGGCGATATCCAAGCGATCGAAGCTTTTACCCCCCAAGATACCACCACTAACCCCTCCCTGATCACGGCCGCGGCCCAAATGCCCCCATATCGGCCGATTGTCGATCAAACCCTACAAGCGGCCAGAAAAGAATTAGGGGAGCAGGCCACCCCGGAAGATGTGGCCAAATTAGCTTTTGATCGCCTAGCGATCGGTTTTGGTCTGCAAATCCTGCAAATCGTCCCCGGCCGCGTCTCCACCGAAGTAGATGCTCGTCTTTCCTACGATACCCAAGCTACCATCCACAAGGCCCGTTATCTAATTTCCCAGTATGAACAAGCGGGTATCTCTAGAGAAAGAGTCTTAATTAAAATTGCTTCGACTTGGGAAGGGATTAAAGCCGCAGAAGTCCTCGAAAAAGAGGGAATTCACTGTAATTTAACCCTATTATTCGGTTTTCACCAGGCGATCGCCTGTGCGGAAGCGGGAGTAACCTTAATTTCTCCCTTTGTCGGTCGGATTCTCGATTGGTATAAAAAAGAAACTGGTAAAGACTACGTTGGCGCTGAAGATCCCGGAGTCCAATCCGTTACCCAGATCTATAACTACTATAAAAAGTTTGGTTATAAAACCGAAGTTATGGGGGCAAGTTTCCGCAATATCGGCGAAATTCGCGAGTTAGCCGGTTGTGATCTTTTAACCATTTCCCCGAAACTTCTCGAGCAATTGCAAGAGACAGAAGCCGATTTACCCCGTAAGCTCGATCCAGATCAGGCCGCAACCCTTGATATTGTCAAAATTGCCATGGATCAAGCGACTTTTGAGAAAATGCACGCCGAAGATGCCATGGCTTCTGAAAAACTAGCGGAAGGTATTCAAGGTTTTACCAAAGCTTTAGAATTATTGGAACAATTGCTGATTCAACGTTTAACCCAGTTGGAAGGTCAGTCAACCCTAGAACACGCCGCCGAAGATATTTTCCGAGTCTATGATCATGATGGTGATGGTTTCATCACCCGGGAAGAATGGGCGGGAACCGATGCGGTATTCGATGCGATCGATATTAACCATGATGGGAAAATTTCTCCCGATGAGATCGCTGTCGGTTTGGGTGCGGCTTTTCGTTTAGTGGAAGCTTAGAATTAGTCGTGAGTTGAAGGAACCGGCATCATTCCCCACCCGCACTCACCCCCACCAGTGGGGAAAGTGCCGGAAGTGGGGAGCTTTTTACTGTTCACTGGTAACTGATCACTGATCACTGATTAAGCTGTCTCTTGGGCAGCGGCTAATTCCTCCAGTTTTCCCTGTTGATCCTTGGCGATACAGGATTGAATCACCTCTTCGATATCGCCATCTAAAATGCGATCGAGGGAAAAATTCTCATTTAAGCGATGATCGGTGAGACGATTATCCTTATAGTTATAGGTGCGAATTTTTTCCGAACGGGAACCGGTTCCCACCTGAGAGCGCCGCATGGAACTGACTGCTTCCTGTTGTTCCTGTAACTTTATATCGTACAATTTCGCCCGGAGAATCTGCATAGCTCGTTCCCGGTTTTGCAATTGCGATCGCTCTTCGGTGCAGAAAACCCGGATTCCCGTGGGTTTATGGATTAAATCGACGGCAGTTTCCACTTTATTGACATTTTGACCGCCTGCTCCCCCAGATCTAGCCGTGGTTAACTCAATATCCTTGGGATCGATATGCACTTCCACATCGTCCACTTCTGGCATAATCGCCACGGTAGCGGTGGAAGTGTGGACGCGACCACTTGCTTCCGTCAGAGGAACCCGCTGTACCCGATGGACTCCCGCCTCAAATTTCAGCTTACTATAGACGTTATCGCCTTTAATCTCTAAAATTGCCTCTTTAAATCCCCCCATATCCGCCGGAGATTCACTCAAAAGGCTAACTTTCCATTTTTGAGTTTCGGCATATTTTGAGTACAAGCGAACTAAATCCCCCGCCCAAATACTGGCCTCATCACCTCCGGTCCCGGCGCGAATTTCCAGCATGATATTCTTTTCATCGAGGGGATCCCGGGGCAGCAGCAGAATTGTTAATTGGTCTTCCAAAGTGGCGATTTTTGCCTCTAATGCTGCCACTTCTAGGGCGGCCATTTCGCGTAATTCGGGATCGCTGGCGGATTCTTTGAAGATTTGTTTCGCACCGATTAAATCCTCTTGACTTTTTTGCCAAATTTCGTAGGTGTTGACCGTTTCCTCTAGGGAAGCGCGGGATTTGGCCAGACGATGCAATTCACCCGGATTACTGGTGACATCGGGATCCGCTAGACGACGGGTTAATTCTGTGTAGGTCTGTTCTACAGATTGCAGTTTGTTGAGTAAATAACTTTCAGCCATAATCGATAGCCACAAATAGGGTTAAACGGGGTTAATTTGAAGATAACCCGCAAATTCTTTGGATTAGAAGCGTCTGAGAGATAATAGAGACACAATCCTTTTAATTTTCTTAATTTTCTTTGTCTGGAGTTCTGCGAGCTAGGAAAAATCCCGCTCAACTGCTGACAGTCAGTCAGTTTTGCTAATACTTAGAAATATTTTTAGGCCAGCAAGCGGCAAGGGAAGACATTTTTTTCTTAACCAGATTATTCCTATATCTGAAGCTATCATTTTTTGGCAGGTTTGAGCAAGTAGTGTTAAATCCTGTTTAAAAGTGGGGTGTGGGGTGTGGGGAGTGGGGAGTGGGGTGTGGGGAGTAGGGTGTGGGGTGTGGGGAGATGGGAGCAGGGAGCAGGGAGAAAAAAGCTGATAACTGATAACTGATCACTGATAACTGATCACTGAATACTAAACCTGTCGGAAAGGGGGACAAAAAATGCTAGGATTGCCACAGCACAGAGAAAAGTGAAAGAAAGGAATATAACTTTACATGGAAGAGTTTGACAAGTCAATATCCTTTGATGGCAGGGATATTCGACTAAAAATAGGGCTTTTAGCCCCCCAAGCTGGCGGTAGTGTTCTGATCCAATCGGGAGAAACGGCAGTTTTAGTGACAGCAACCACAGCCAAAGCCAGAGAAGGAGTAGATTTCCTGCCCTTAACCGTTGATTACGAAGAAAGATTATACGCCGCCGGGCGCATCCCGGGAGGATTTTTGCGTCGTGAAGGTCGTCCCCCGGAAAAAGCAATTCTGACCGGTCGTTTGATTGATCGCCCCCTGCGGCCCCTCTTCCCCAATTGGATGCGGGATGATATTCAGGTGGTCGCTACGACCCTCTCGATGGACGAGGAAGTCCCCCCGGATGTTTTGGCTGTTACCGGAGCTTCCGTGGCGGTTTTGTTGGCGGGGATTCCCTTCCAAGGACCGATGGCAGCGGTGCGCGTCGGTTTACTGGGGGATGAATTTATCATCAATCCCACCTACAAGGAAATCCATAACGGAGAATTGGATCTAGTGGTGGCCGGTAGTCCCGAAGGGGTGGTGATGATCGAAGCGGGAGCCAATCAGTTACCGGAACGGGATATTATTGAGGCGATCGATTTTGGTTATGAAGCAGTGCGCGACCTGATCACCGCTCAACGGGAATTGATCGATCAGTTGGGTATTCCCCTCGTCACCCGAGAAGCACCAGTAGTAAACGAAACCGTGCAGAATTTCCTGAGAGAACAAGCTAAAGAGGAAATTAAACAGATTCTCTGTCAGTTTACCCTCAGCAAAACCGAACGGGATGAGAAATTAGAGGCGATCGAAAATCGGATCAAGGAAACTATAACCGCTCTCCCCGACGAAGATACCTTAAAAGCTCCAACTCTGGAAGAGCCGAAGTTAATCGGTAATCTCTTTAAGGATCTGACCAAAAAACTGATGCGTGCCCAAATTATCGAGGATGGGGTGCGGGTTGATGGTCGCAAACTGGACGAAGTACGGCCGATTTCTTGCCGGGTGGGAGTTTTACCCCGTCGGGTTCACGGTAGCGGTTTGTTTAATCGCGGTTTAACCCAGGTGCTTTCGATCGCCACCCTTGGCACCCCCGGTGATGCTCAGGATTTGGGGGACGATCTCCATCCCGAAGATGAAAAACGCTATCTTCATCACTACAATTTCCCACCCTTTTCCGTCGGTGAAACCCGTCCCATGCGTTCTCCCGGCCGTCGAGAAATCGGTCACGGTGCTTTAGCGGAAAGGGCGATCGTGCCTGTCCTTCCCCCCCAGGAGGAATTTCCCTATGTGCTGCGGGTGGTGTCGGAAGTCCTCTCTTCTAATGGTTCCACCTCCATGGGTTCCGTGTGCGGTTCTACCCTGGCGCTGATGGATGCCGGTGTTCCCCTGAAAAAACCCGTTAGCGGTGCGGCCATGGGTTTAATTAAAGAAGGGGAAGAAGTGCGGATTTTGACCGATATTCAGGGTATTGAGGATTTTCTGGGAGATATGGACTTTAAGGTAGCTGGTACTGATTCTGGCATCACCGCTCTCCAGATGGATATGAAAATCCCCGGTTTAACCATGGAAGTGGTGGCCAAGGCGATCGAACAAGCTTTACCGGCCCGCAAACATATCCTCGAGAAGATGTTAGCGACCCTAGAAAAACCCCGCACGGAATTATCTCCCCACGCACCCCGGTTATTGACGATCAAGATCGATCCGGATCTGATCGGGTTAGTCATCGGGCCAGGTGGTAAGACGGTTAAAGGGATTACTGAACAGACCGGCACGAAAATCGATATCGATGACGATGGGACTGTGACTATTTCCTCCACCGATGGGGAACAGGCCGAAAAAGCTAAACGACTGATCTACAATATGACCCGCAAACTCAATGAGGGTGAGGTCTATCTCGGTCGCGTGACTCGCATTATCCAAATCGGCGCTTTTGTGGAAGTTTTGCCGGGGAAAGAGGGAATGATCCATATTTCCCAATTGGCCGAGGGACGCGTCGGTAAGGTCGAAGATGAAGTGGCCGTGGGGGATGAGGTGTTAGTCAAGGTACGCGAGATCGATAGTAAAGGTCGTCTCAATCTCACTCGTCTCGGTATTCATCCCGATGAGGCCGCTGCTGCCCGTAAGGCTGCTACTGTAGTCTAGGTGAATTTTTTGTTCATGGTTAACTCTCGATCGCTCGATCGAGAGTTTTTGTTTAGGGCTTGCTGAATAAATGTGAAATGTAGGCAAGGTAAGGGTTTTGTGGCTTTTCTGGCGAAACAGGTGCAAGATTTTGAGAGAATCGTGCTTCAAAACCTGGCATCTTGAGCGGCGATCGCGTCCTGTAGGGGCGAAGCATTCGGGCAATAACCTATCGGTGAAACCGTAGATTTTCTATCCGAATGCTTCGCCCGTACTTTTTGCCGCAAACCCTATCTAAAAACGGCAATAGAGACGCAAAAACCACGCCTCTATCCCGGTATTTTCCCTAGATATTGTTTCTGACTACCAGCTAGACTTGACCACACCGGGTAAAAGACCTTGGTGGGCCCATTCGCGTAAAACGTTGCGGGATAAACCAAAATCGCGATAGTATCCTCTAGGTCTGCCGGTCGTTAAACAACGGTTGCGGTGACGACTAGGAGCGCTATTGCGGGGTAATTCCTGTAATTTTTGGTGAATTGCCAGTTTTTCTTCAAAATCTTCGGCGGTGCGGAATTGTTCTTTTAGTTCCGCTCTTTTAGCTTCGTATTTTTGTCTGAGACGAGCGCGTTTTTTCTCGCGTTCTACCATCGATTTTTTTGCCATGGGGTTTCTCGAAAAAGATTTAACCTGTAAAGACAGCATTTCCTATTATAACCTGAAACACCGGTGACAAAGGTGACATTTGTTGATATTAATTCTGAAAGTCCTAGTTGAAAATTTTCTATGTCTGAATCGCCTCAATTGCTCCAACAACGTCTTTTTTATCAAGGTCGGGTCTTTCAATTTGAAGTCTCGAAACTGCGTTTACCTAACGGTGTCGAGGGAGAATGGGAATGTGTGCGTCATCCAGGGGGTGCTTTAGCAGTTCCAATCACCAAGGAAGGTCAATTAGTTTTAGTACGTCAGTATCGATTTAGTTTGCAAGCTCGAATTCTGGAATTTCCCGCCGGAACGATTGATGAAGGAGAAGACCCTGCTACGACGGTAAAACGAGAATTAGAGGAAGAAGCAGGCTATCGGGCCCATAATTGGCAATCTTTGGGTAAATTTGCCCTGGCACCGGGTTATTCCGATGAATATATCTATGCTTTTCTGGCGCAAGATCTGGAAAAATTAAGCTTGCCCCCCGCTCAAGATGCCGATGAGGATATAGAAGTGGTTTTTATGAGTTTTGAGGAAATGGAATCAGCGATCGCCAGGGGAGAATCGATCGATGCTAAAACTATTACTAGCTTCTATCTGGCCCGTTTAGCTCTTAATTAATCTTTTCAATCACCGTTTGTCCTAGTTGAATCAACTCAAAACCGATAAAAAGGCTTAAAATCACAGTGACAGCCTGATTAAGTAGGGGTATATTGCCTTTGCCTAGAACAGAAGCGACGAATTTGACCACAACCAAAACGAGAGCGCTAACAACGGCGATTTTGACGGCTATCATAGACTAATTTTTCCTCACGGTTAACCGAATTATACTATTTCCAGACTTTTTCTGGCTAGTTTCATCTTGGGTTTGATACAAAATTTAGCATTTTGGTGGAGAGCGCTCCTGTCATTGCCAAAAATGCCTGGTTTTTTGTTAAGAATTGTAAAATGTAGTTAGATTTATTTGATCAGAAGAGGATTCATGTCTAACCAAGAATCGATTTTTCCATTCCCTCAAAAACCAGTGTATTCCTCCCCATTTAAGTCGATGTTAGCGATAATATCAGTTATCTTAATTATGTTAGCAGTGATCGGCGGGTTAATGATGGTCAGTTTATCATTATCTTGGCCAGAACACAATATTTATCGATTACTCCTTGGTTTAGTAGAAGATTTTTTTAACCCCTTTGCTTGGATCAAAGTTCCCTCGGTTGCTCATAGCTATCAATTATTATTACCCACGGTTATTCTGCTAATTTTTACGCAGTTAATCATGTTCTTGTCTCCGCATCCGCAAGTTTGGTCAAGATTAGTCATTATTTCTATCACTCTCGCTATCACCCTGCGCTATCTAATCTGGAGGATTCTGGAAACCTTAAATCTTTCTACTCCTCTCAATGGCTTTTTTAGTTTACTGCTTTTAGGCATTGAGATGATAGTTTTAAGTAGTAGCATAATTCAGTTATTTTTAGTCTTAACCACGAAAGATAGACGCAAAGAAGCTGATTTTTATAGCCAAGCAGTGATCAATAAACAGTATTTGCCCACGGTAGATATTCTGATTCCCACCTATAATGAGCCAGCCTTTATCTTAAAAAGAACTATTATCGGTTGTCAAGCCCTTAATTATCCTCATAAAAATATTTATATTCTCGATGATACCCAGAGATCAGAAATTTATGAATTAGCAGAAAAATTAAATTGTCATTATCTGACTCGTGAGGATAGAAAAAATGCTAAAGCAGGTAATTTAAACCATGCTCTCAAACAAACCCAAGGGGAATTAGTGGTGGTTTTTGATGCAGATTTTATTCCTTGTCAGAACTTTCTAGAAAGAACTGTTGGCTGGTTTCAAAACCCCAAAATTGCCTTAGTGCAAACTCCTCAAAGCTTTTATAATACTGATCCTATCGCCCATAACTTAGGTTTAGAAAATATCGTTACTCCCGACGAAGAATTATTTTATCGTCATATCCAACCAGCTAAAGATGGTGTGGGTAGTCCTGTTTGTGCTGGCACTTCTTTTATTGTCAGAAGAAAAGCCTTAGAGGAAGTGGGATATTTTAATATAGAATCTATTAGTGAAGACTATTTCACTGGGATTGCTATCTCTGCCAAAGGTTATGAAGTTATTTACTTAAATGAAAAACTCAGTGCTGGTTTATCTGCTGAAAGTTTATCAGCTTATTTACTGCAAAGATTGCGCTGGGCAAGGGGAACTTTACAGGCATTTTTTATCAAAGCTAATCCCCTAAAAATTGCGGGATTAACTCTACCTCAAAGATTGGCACACTTAGAAGGAATATTATTTTGGTTTTCTCCCTTAGCTCGTTTATTTTCTTTGCTTATTCCTCTCCTTTATACCTTTGGATATATCGTACCTTTGAACATTACCATCAATGAGACAATATATATCTTTTTACCCTACATGATGCTGCAGTTAGCCACTTATCACTGGTTAAATTCTCGCTCGCGCTCAATTGTTTTTTCTGAGGTACTATCGATGATTATTTGTGTACCTACATCCCTAACAGTTCTCCATGTTCTTTGGAAACCCTTTGACAAAGGATTTCAGGTGACACCCAAGGGAATTGCTCGCCAAAATTATCAATATAATTGGCACTTATCCTACCCATTGCTGTTTTTTCTCACCATTACCTTAATTAGTATTTTCTTTAATTTACACCATCATAATTATCAAGAAAGTCCCCTAAATTTTGGTTTAATTTTGGCTATATATAACGTGGTTATTATCATGACTGCTCTGGTGGCTTTATTGGAAGCTCCCCTCACCCTAGAAACTGAATACCAAGTGCTGGAATCTCCTGTTAAATTGATAACAGAATCGGATATAATTATACAGGGCAATCTGAAAAAACTTTCGGAAATAGGAGCAGAAATTAACCTAAGGGAACCCATCTACTCAGAAAAGTTACTCCTAGATATTTTAGGCGAAGATTTGCGCCTATATGCTCATCTAGTCAATCTAGAAAAACGAGGCAAAATCTGGCAAGCAGCCCTTAAATTCCAGCCACTTACCCTATCAGAGCAGAGAAAGCTAATTACTTTTTTATTCTGTCGTCCCCAGCGCTGGCAACCGAAAAATACGGCAGGAGAATTACAATCCCTTTGGTTGTTAATTATCAGCTTTTGTCGGGGTATAAGCTTGATTTGGCGGGCATTTTTGAATGGAAAAACAGCCCTTTAGTTAAGTCAAAAGTCGAAAATAATTATCAAAAAACTATTGGCTGACCATCCTATCAACTGATCTTTGTCTGTGATTTTAATCACAGTGCTATCCCTGTATTATCACAGTTGTCACTTGACCAAAAATTGATTAGTAGTTAGGTGTTAAAAAATGTCAGATACACCCCTTAATAAGGGAGAATCTGCCCCCCCCCTTATCAAGGGGGGCAGGGGGGATCCATCTTCAATTTAATTATAACCAGCTAATTGTTATTATAATAAAAGTAACCATTCTTAGATGGACTGGCTTATGAAAAATCGTTTATACCTTCACCTGATGGCTAATAGGGAAAAAGGGTTTGCCTTGCCTCTTGCCGTGTTGATTGGACTTATCCTCATGGTGACAGGAATAACTATGATGATGCGCGCCCAAGGAGACCAATCGAAAGTAATTGCCCAAAAAGCCCGGGCTGATGCTTTAAGAAGTTCCGAAGCTGGGGTAACGCGGGTGCAGGATTTACTTAATAGCGTTCGAGTTATGGCAACGGTTGATAGTAATAGTAATTGTACTCCTAAAGGCTGTTGGCAGACCGCCCAAGTAGTTCCTAATCCCAGTACCGATTTACAAAAAGATTTAAAAAAATTATACACTGCTGCCTACTGTAGTAATCCTGACGATGCTGATACCCTGAGCGCAAAAATCGATCAATTAAGAGGTTTGAGCGGGGGTCAATGGTTTGATCTCGGTAATAATCGTTATTATCGCGTGGATCGCGTGGTTGGATACAATTTTACCCCAAGCTCTGACCCCAATATTTTGGGTTGGGGAGTTCTCACCCTAGAAGGACGTTCTCGCACCAGTGCCGAAACAGACCTAACTAATACTGATATCGATAGAGATAGTGGCGATAATGCCGCCTCGCGTAACCGCGTGGTGGTAACTATCCCGATTCTGCCTTCCCGTCCCCTCGCATTCACTCGTACCACGGTTCCCGCTTTGTGGGTGAGCGAGGGAGCCATGGTAAGTGGCGAAGATAGTGCTGACTTTCAAGGGGATGTGGTGAACCTAGAATGTGATGTTAACGGGAATGACATTAAACAGCCCCCATCTGCACCCAATCCCCCCTACAAAGCGCAATTTATTGATAACACTATTGTGCCTTTCCCCAATTTACCGGAGCCTCCCACCAGCCCTCCCCATCCCCCTGGTCAGCAAAACCTGGCACTTACCAGTTCTGAAACTTTTCCCCGACTGGGAGACACACCATCTCCTAGCGGAGTGTACGAGTATATCGTTGATAATATCAACTTGGATGATGGCGAGAAGATTACCATTACTGCGGGGGAACGGGTAGTTTTTTATGTTAAAGGTAATATTAACGGTGCCATCGAACACGACTGCAGCGGTGTTACCGAACCCACGGTTTGTAAACCGGGCAATCTACAAATTTATGCCGATGGCTCAGGTTCCACCGCGCCGCAAATTTGTCTGAAAGGAGACCAAAGACTAGAAGCGTTTATCTTTGCTCGTGACTATTCCCTCGATAAAACTGGTACTGGTACTTTTATCGGTGCTGCCTGGGGTAAAAATTGGGGCAAAATTTCAACCTGTGCCTCACCTGACGATGCTGACAATGCTGTTGCTGTAACCCAAGGGGTAGAATGGACTGAATTAATCACAAACCTGAAACCCGATGACAGTGACTTAGATGAAGCGGCGAGGTATTTGCCCCAACTTGGTAAGATTGCCAATTGGTTTGAGGAACCCATACCCTCTCCCTCTCCCTCTCCCAGTCCCTAAAAAAGTTTAACTTATCGGGTTGATGAGGGGGGTTTGGGATTTCGGTTCGGGACAGGTTTTATTGGTGAAATCACAGCGATAAATTGCCGGTTTTTGCCAACTGAGGGGAATTTCCAGCAAATCCCTCGAACCGGTCATGGCTTGTCCCAGAAAGAGAGCCAGAGCGATACAATTGAGGATTGTATGGGCGATGCGCCAACGATGGGAACGGTCTTTATAGATATCTTCAACAATGGCCAGAGAGAAAATCATCAGTAATGATGCGGCCATACCGATATAGTAGTGGGACCAGTACCATTGGGCCGAGAGTCGCCAGACCCCATCCTGAGAACCGATAATAATTAAACCGATGCTGGTCAAGGTGGCAAAAATTCCGCGCCAGAGAGCTTGTCTAGCGCGGTAGAGACAGACCAAAGAGGCAATGGTGACAAAAAACATCAAAATCACAAAAAAGGCCTGAAAGGAGTCTAATTTTCCGTCTTTTTGTTTATCGACAAAACCATTAAAACCGTAAACGACCGAGTAAGCTAGTGCTAACAGGTTAACCCCTACCACTGTACCCGTTAACCAGCGGCCTAAGCGTAGATGTTCTGGCCCGACCACTGGCGGAATTTTACTTTTATTTCCTGCAGCGGTTTCTAAGCGACGTTGACGGGTTTGCCAAGCAAAGTTAACTACGAGGCCGATAATGGGGAAAACGACCACTATCGCTAGGACAGGATGAATGAGAGCCAGAAAATCGACGAATTGCATATAAATATCCCGAAAATAGTCAGCAGAAAATCTTCAATAGTTGACAAGCTATAGCCTTGTTTTTTTTAGCTTATCGCGCTTGATATCCTTACTGCTGAGTTTTTTTATCGTTAAATTAATAGCCTAGGAACCTCTTTGATAATCGGCTAATCTAAAAGCAGCAATCCCTAGATTCAATCCTGACTATGAAACTACAAGAGCTTTTAACAACTATCCCTCTGGTTTCCCCGATTTCTTCTCCTATCGCTTCTATTACCGAGATTACAGGAATTTCTACTAATTCCCATGCTTGTCAACCGGGAGATTTATTTATCGGTTTACCCGGTACTCGCGTCGATGGGGGCGAATTTTGGCGTTCCGCTCTGGAAACCGGGGCCCTAGCGGCGCTTATCTCCCCAGCAGCCGCAGCTAAATTTCCCCCCCCGGAGGATGCTTGCGTAATCGTTGTGGCAGATTTAGTTACTGCCACTGCTGCGATCGCTGCTAAATTCTATCATTATCCGGCCCTTACCCTAAAATTAATCGGTGTGACGGGAACCAACGGCAAAACCACCACCACCCATCTAATTGAATATTTTCTCAGCCAAGCAGGGATTCCCACCGCGTTATTCGGGACTCTTTATACCCGTTGGCAAGGATTCCAAGAAACTGCTAATCATACCACCCCTTTCGCTAACGAGTTACAAGCCAGTTTAGCCAAAGCAGTGAGCGCCGGCAATGAAATCGCCGTCATGGAAGTTAGTTCCCATGCACTGGCCCAGGGACGGGTACAGGGTTGTACTTTTCCTGTGACGGTGTTTACCAATCTCACCCGGGACCATCTCGATTATCACCTCGACATGGAGGATTATTTTGCCGCTAAAGCTAAATTATTTAGTCCCGATTATCTGCAAGGTAAGGCGATTATTAACCTTGATGATGCCTACGGTCAACGTTTAGCGGCCTCCCTCTCTCCTCAACAGGTTTTAACCTATAGTGTGTGCGATGCTCGTGCCGATTTTTATACTAAAGATTTACACTATCAACCCACGGGAGTGGAAGGGGTGATGGTGACTCCCCAAGGGGAAATAGCCTTTGCTTCTCCTCTGGTGGGTCAATATAATCTGGCTAATCTCTTAGCGGCGGTGGCGGCAGTGTTAGAATGTGGTGTAGATTTAGAGACAGTAATCGGTCAAATTCCCCAGTTTTCAGGAGTACCGGGGCGGATGGAACGGGTTAGCATCGCTCCCGACCAAGATATCAGCGTCATTGTCGATTATGCCCATACTCCCGACAGTTTAGAGAATGTTTTAAAAGCAACACGTCCCTTTATTTCTGGTCGGATGATTTGTGTTTTTGGTTGCGGCGGCGATCGAGATCGGACAAAACGGCCGTTAATGGGGAAAATAGCGGCAGAATTAGCAGATTTAGCCATAGTTACCTCCGATAATCCCCGCACAGAAGCTCCCGAACGAATCCTTGAGGATATTATCGCTGGCATTCCCCCAGAAATTACTGTTCAGGTAATTAGCGATCGCGCTTTGGCCATTGACACGGCTATTCAAGCAGCACAACCGGGAGACGGAGTAATTATTGCCGGTAAAGGTCACGAAGATTATCAAATTTTGGGGACGGAAAAAATCCATTTCGATGACCGCGAACAGGCCCGGGCCGCTTTGATGAAAGGGAAAAAGTGATTAGGGGTGTTGAATTATCAAGAAAAGCTAAGATTAGTTGACAATTAGCAGAGGTAGCCAATTTTAAAATCTGTGGTAAGCTAAAAGAGTTAAGGAAAAAATCCCAGTTAACAAGCAAACGCCATCTTGATAAGTTGCCCCTGCGTTAACTAAGCAATGACACAAAAAAGCGTTACAGGCGCTTTGAATGTCTCATATCTCTGGTTTTGGACTTTCGGAGATACCTCCTCTTGAGGAGAATCTCTGAGGGTGCATTGTTGAACTGTCTTAGCAAAAAAGTATCGGTCAACTGGTGACTCTATATGACCTACTCCTACTGCCTTAATCCCGACTGTCCTCAACCGAAAAACGCCGCAACAGCGTTAATCTGCGAGAGTTGCGGTTCAAAACTGCTTCTGCACAACCGCTATCGAATTCTAGGCATTTTAGGGAAAGGAGGGTTTGGGGCAACCTTTGTCTCATCGGATTTGTCCCTACCAGGTACCCCCCTATGTGTGGTCAAACAACTGCGACCTTGCACTGATGATGCTAATGTTTTTAAGATGTCCAAGGAACTTTTTGAGCGAGAAGCGGAAACCCTAGGAAAACTGGGGGTTCATCCGCAGGTTCCCCGATTATTGGACTATTTTGAAGATAATCAACAGTTTTATCTAGTTCAGGAATACGTTAAAGGTCATAACCTCTACCAAGAGGTAAAAAAACGTGGCCCGTTTAGCGAAGCGGGAGTCAAACAAGTTTTAAGTGAACTTTTGCCGATTTTGAAATATATCCACAAACAAAGGGTAATTCATCGGGATATCAAACCCGCTAACCTAATTCTTCGGCACACGGATCGAAAATTGGTTCTGATTGACTTTGGGGCTGTCAAAAATCAAGTTAACACTGTTATTGCCAATGTCAATTCTCAAGACGCTTTGACTAATTTTGCCGTGGGTACCCAAGGTTATGCCCCTCCCGAACAGATGGCCATGCGTCCGGTCTATGCCAGTGATATCTATGCCGTGGGAGTTACCTGTATCTATCTACTCACGGGCATATCTCCTAAGACTATCGAAGTTGATGTCAATACAGGTGAATTACTCTGGGAAAAATTAGTCAAGGTGAGTCCTCAGTTTGCTAAAGTCCTGAAAACAATGCTGCAAGTCTCCATCCGTCATCGCTACAAATCCGCCCAAGAGGTAATGGATGCTTTAGACATGACCGCTTATGCCGATAGTCTAGCCCAAAGTTTAATCGCGGCTCCAATGGTTACTTCCCCGAAACCACCACAAGATTCAGGTCAAATAGCCACTTCTTCCGTTTCTAGCTCTCTCAACTCTAAATTTCGCTCCAAAAATAAAAATCCAGAGACCTCTCCAGATAATCTGCCGGGGGCGCAGATGGCCTTTTCAATAACTAATACAAATATACTGCCGAAAAACAAAGACCACAGCAGCCCAGATATAACCTTACCGAAGAGAAAACGCCGCTTAGATGAAAAAGCGATTCTCTATGCTTACAATAACGGCCGGCGCAATTTCGCCCAGGAGGAATTATCGAATCTCAATCTGTCTAAAGTACAACTTTTGCGGGTAAATTTCTTTCAATGCAAATTAACAGGAACTAATTTACAAGGGGCGGATCTGTCCAATGCGGATTTGGGCCAGGCTAATCTCAGTCAAGCGATTCTCAAAAATACCAATTTAAATAATGCCTATCTCGGTTATGCAGACCTGGAAGAGTCCGATTTACGCGGGGCTAATCTCACCTGCGCCCGTCTTCGCTACGCTAATCTCAAAGATGCTAATCTTTGCGGGGCTAATCTCTCTGATGCCCAAGTAACTCGAGAACAAATCGCTATGGCAAAAACCAATTGGTTAACAGTTATGCCCAATGGTAAACGCGGTTGCTGGTAATCTTTTTTCAGTGATCAATAATCAGCAATCAGTAAAAAGACAAGGAAACTTCGATTTAATACTGTCACTTAAAACTCAAATCTGATAGCTGATAACTTACCCACTGATAACTGATCACTGATCACTGATTTAACCGCGGCTTTCCTTAAAGGTTTTGTAGGCGGTTTCGGAGTCGAAAATATGGCAATAATCAACGATTCGCTTCATTAATGCCCAAGAAAACTGGGTTTCTTTCAGGTGACTACCCCAATTTTCTTGGAGACTAGCGTGAACTTTGCGGAGGTTATAGGAAGGAATCGCCGTCGAGATATGATGGGGGATATGGACATTAATATCGTGACAGAGAATTTCTACCCAACGGGGATAGCTACAGTGAACTGTTCCTTCTAGTTGCGCTAAAGCTTGATTCCAGTCTTCAGGATGGAAAAATTGAATATCGGGGTCTGTGTGATGGACAAGGGTAAAGGTACTCATCCAAAAATGATAGACAAACCAAGGTACCACCCAAAATTTAACCAATCCCCAGACACCAGTGTAGAAAATGAGGGTTGGGAAAAAAATAGCGGCAAAAACTAGGACGACAATCATCGAAAAGCGGGCTTTTTCCCGTTCGTTCTCCTTGAATTGTTCGATATTAAAGTGTAGAATAGCCCAGTGGGCGATCGAACCGAGCCACCAGAAACGTCCGCGAATGCCGCGATAAAAGAGACGCACTAGGGGATTGGCCGAGTTAAAAGCTTCTAATTCCCACGGATCCCAAGCATTATCTATCGTTACCATGTTAGTTTTAGCATGATGGCGATCATGGAGGAAACGCCAGCAGTGGAAGGGATAGATAAGGGGTAAGAGGAAAATATGACCGACAAGATCATTAACCCAGGGTCGATTAGAAAAAGACCGATGACCGCCATCATGGGCGATCACAAAGAATCCCGTTAAAGCTGTACCCGTGAAAATCCAAGCTAAAGGCAGTAAATACCAGGGAGAATAAACTAGCATTGCATAACCGGCAATGACCGCCAAAATATTCGTAATTACACCAAACCAAGCTTTAAGCGGGTCTTTCTGGAAATATTCTTTGGGAATGCTTTGAATAATATCTTTCAGTTTAAAGTCTGGCTCGATCGAGGTGATCAACTCCCCATGCAATTTATCCGTCGTTGCCGTCATGAAATCTCCAATTACACTTAGGTGAACCCTTGACAATAAATCAGCTAGGAGGTTTAGCCAAATTCTGCTCTATACCACAAGCCAATTTTTTTGTCAATATATTTTTAACTTTAATTAATAAACTTCCGGGAAGCTTAATAATCCTTTACTTTATATAACATAAGAGGGGATTTTCTGTTTTGGCAAAATTTGACGGCGGGTACATCTCATTTTTGTAAATCTACCAATTGGGATTTTTACGGAGAAACCCCCCTGCTAAAATCGGGCGTTGTTTCTGATTTTACCACTCAATCCCAGCTTTTGGGGGGTTCTACCCCCCAAACCCCCCGTTGGGGGCGTGGCGCCGCCCCCAAACCCCGGAGCGCATTAGTTTTTCGGTGGGATGCTTACACGCAGCTGCTGATACATTTGTTATCATCTAAGAGTCACTGATAATTGCTGATTGTCGGTATTCCTGCAAATCTGCGATGCACTCTTGACGGCTGCCTTTTGCCCTTTGCCTCTTGCCTCCTGCCTTCAAAAACTGATAACTGATAAAAAAACAAATATTGACTATTTTTAGACGTTTTTTAACGACTAGCTGTGTTTTCTAGGGATTTAATCTCCTCCTGTACCTTACGGTGTTCGCGATTTAACTGTTTTTTGACCGATTCGGGGAGTTGTTCCTGTTTTTTCAGGGCATTATTAAAGTAATCTAATGCCAGTTTCAAAGAGCCAGTATTTTTATCCGTATTGCCTTGAATTCTCAGGATTTGACCCTTAAGATACATTAATTCCGGATTCTCGGGGGTCGCTTTCAGAGCGTTATCGATAAACCGCAAAGCCTGATCATACTGCTTTAAATCCCGGTAAGCTAGAGCGATACCTCGATCGACCAAGTAATCAGGACTCCCATAGGTTTCTAGCCGTTGAATTGCCTCTTGAGGACTAGAAAAGGGCAAATTAACCGCTAAAATCAAATCCATATAACCCTTTAACAGGTTCAATTCCGGATCCGTAGGATTAACCTTTTCTGCGGTTTCCAAATACTGAAACACCTGTTGTAATCTGGGGATGGCCGATACTGCACCTTCGGTTTGAAAAACGTAGGTTCCCTCCAAAAAACTCCCCACCGCGAGATACAAATTTCCCCTTAAAGGGTCGCTGTCCTGCATTTGTTTGGCCGCTGCCTTAGTTTTCTCGGAGTAGGTTTTGAGGGTGTTCCAATCCTGGTCGGTAAAAGCAAGAGAGGCACGCATAGCATGAGACAAAGGTTCTTGGGGTTCCTTTTCTGTGGCCTCAACAATTAATTTTTTTGCCTCTAGATAATTACCTTGTTTAAAAATAGCGTTAAAAGCGGCCTCGGTCTTATCACCAATCGGTCGGGGATTGGTTTTGCGGAAAGGATCTCCAGCTAACCCTGGACTAATCCAGTTAACCACTACCATAACAGCCAGCGAAGCACCGATCGCCATTTTTTTCGTTAAACCTAACCTCAGCACCATGGTCAAAAGTCTCCTTGAGCGAATGAAAAAATCTGTCACAATAGAAACGGGTTTCTAGACTTAATTTCCAGTTATTTTCCTGTCAATGCTTTATCTCAAAGATGTGGTTTATCATCCTCCCGCTGCCCTCAATCCCATTTTACAGGGGATTAATCTCGAATTAGCATCCCAAGAATTAGGTCTGATTGTCGGGCCCAGTGGTTCCGGAAAAACGACTCTTTTGGAAATTCTAGCAGGCTTTGCCGATAAAACGGCAGGGACGATTCACTGGCGCGACCAAGAATTAACGGTGCTGCACCTGCAACAATTAGGAGGAATCGTTTTTCAGTTTCCTGAACGTCATTTTTGCGGTAAAACCATCCTTGAGGAGTTGCGTCTCGGTCATCCGGAGATTAAAAGCGATCGCCTAACGGCGGCCTTAAAGGAGGTAGGATTAGAAAACATTCCCCTGGATACTTCTCCCCACAATCTTAGTGGTGGTCAACAGCGTCGTTTATCCCTCGCTGTCCAGTTAATCCGGCAGCCTAATCTGTTACTTCTCGATGAACCTACGGCCGGTTTAGATTGGTCTATGCGTCGTCAATTGGCTAAACTTCTCGCTAGTCTCAAACAACACTGGACTTTATTAGTAGTTAGTCACGATGCTGGGGAATTATTGCCTATTGCTGACCGTCACTGGAAAATTGAACAAGGACATTTGAGGGAAGTAATAAAGTAAAAAAACAGATAGTTGAGGTTTTGGGGTTTTGAGGTTTTGGGGTTTTGGAGTATTAGTTGAAATTTCCCCACTTCCCTATCTCCCCATTCCCCCATCTCCTATCTCCTGACTTGAAAGAGTATGAATTGTCTCCTAGGCACTTCTTAAAACTGGGGAACAGGCGTTCGTTATGTATGTATTATACATATAGGTTATGTATATATTGATTGTATATATAAGCTTGGGCATAATATAGTTAGTTATAAATAGTTGACTAGACAAAAAATGTCCATATAATGAATGGTTATGCGGTAACTCTCGCTATTTTTAGCCTTGATTGTAAATTCTAGATAGTTTAAGCGATCGCCCCTTAAGAAAATGGCAATACAAACAACCTTTGCAGAGATTCTAGAAGCAGCCGAGCAACTTCCCCTTGAAGATCAAGAAAATCTCATTCATATTTTACAGAATCGTCTTCGAGATCAAAAAAGAACAGAGTTGGTTAGAGATGTTCAAGAAGCTCAACAAGAATTTGCACAAGGTCAATGTCAACCCCTGACACCTGAACAAATCATGGAGGAAATCCTTTCGTGAATTTTGTTTTATTACGCTCGAATATATTTATTAGAAATGCTCGAAAAGTTGTGAAAAAACAGGCTTTTTTAGTTCAAAATATCCAAGAAACTTTAGCTTTATTATCCGTAGATCCATTTCAACCTCGATTAAGAACACACAAATTAAAAGGGGAGCTTAAAGACTCTTATGCTTGTAGTGTGGGCTGTGATTTAAGAATTGTCTTTAAATTCGTTGAATATGAGCAGAAACAGGCAATTCTTTTGGAGTCAATTGGGACTCACGATGAAGTTTATTAGTGCGGATGATTATTACACTCAGTTTGCAGAAACCGAACCAGAATCAAGATAAAAAACCCTAAGATGCCTCATTAACAGATATTTCAGCTTTTTTGAGGGCAATTTGCCATTCTAAGTCGGCTATTTCTCGATCGAGTTCGGCAATTTCACTAAGTAGTCATGCAAAATAAATTTCCTAGTGAAGACAGGCAAGAGGCAATAGGCAAGAGGCAAAAGCTTTATCGAAATGTGTAATTAATTTTGCTTAGGTACTTATTAACTTGCTTTAAATCGGCGATAATTTCTTGTTTACTGCGTTTTCTACCGTAGATAGCCAGTTCATCCTCTTGTAATTTCTCAAGGATAGAGTCTAGGGAAGCGGTTAAATCGGCCGAGGGACTATCCATAATACCTAGACGCATCAATACCTGTACCGCTTTGACAACGTCTTGCTGATAAGCTTCTCTAGAAGGGTAATCTTGGGGGTTTTTGAGATTTAAAGCGTCAATGATATTCATATTCCATACTGTGATTATGTCACATTTACATACCTCAAGTTTCTAATAAATTCCCTAACAGGGATTGCAATATCTTTTATTCTAGAGTAGAAATGCTCGACCGAGAAAATATTGATAGAGTATTGATAGGAGACTGGGGAAAAATTCAACTTTAAGAGGATTGTCACTGATGACAGCAGTTACCGAGAATGATCTGAAAAGGTTAGAAGATTTAATCGTTAGCGGACAGAAAGCGATCGAATCCCGACTGACAGCGATCGAGTCCCGACTGACAAACCTAGAAAATGGACAGAAGGCGATCGAAAACAGTTTAGGAGAAATTAAAGGGGATATTAAGGCCTTAGATGCCAAAGTTACATTTTGGTGACAGGAATGCTGACTATTGCCAGCAAAACAGTCTTTTTCCCCTAGTCCCTAGAATAACTTATTCGATCTGCGCCACCCTGTCTAAGGGAGCATCGAGACTGGTAAGACGGCCTAAATAAGTCAGTATATGCTTCTGCTCGCTGTCTATCCCGGGGAGAAATCCCTGTGGCGTTTCTCCAGTGCGAAATCTGGGCTAAAAATTGGCCTAGTCAGGAAATCTTGATCTTAAATTCCCCAACAATTGCGCTAGGATCGGCTCAATAGCACAGGAAAGGCGATCGAGTGGGATAACCGATCCTGTGGCTTGAGAAGGTGACTGTATAATTGTTAGAGTGTCAATAGATCAATTCCAGAGGAATCATGAGCAATATCCAAGATAAAATTCAAGAAGAGCTAGAAAATGCCAGAGCCGTCTGTAGTACGGAAGGTGCTACCTCTGGTGAATGTGCCGCCGCTTGGGATGCGGTGGAAGAATTACAAGCAGAAGCCGCTCACCAACGTCAAGACCACCCCCAAAAAACCAACTTCGAACAGTATTGTGATGATAATCCCGGTGCCGCCGAGTGTCGCATTTATGAAGATTAATGGAATCGGGCAGCGGTTTTTTCTCTCCTCACAGTAGAATCCTAGCTTTAGGGCGATCTCAACTATAAAGAGATCGCCCCTCGTTTTCTTGTTTGTTGGTCAAGCTGTGGCCGATTTTAGCTGCTGCGTCCGAAGACAGTAAAATGTTGACAGTGTAATTATGTCTGAATAGTTTATGAATCAACTTTGGTTTCGTCCTCTCGTTTGGATAGATTATCGTTTAGCCGTCCTATTTACGGTGATTATTCCGGCAATTTTGTTGATTTGGTCTTTATTTGCAAAAATCGAATCATTACAGAAATTGTTGATTATCTATTGGCGAGTGGCTAGTCTTTTATTAATTACTGTATATTTAATGATCGCTTCCTGGCCAATTGGTTTTGTTACCAGTTTTTTAGCTAAGATTTTAATCCCGATTTCCCTCTGGTTTTGGGTGGATATTAACGATGAAATTAAAGATTTACCCGCTAGTCCGATTAAATTTGTCACCACTGCTTGGCGTTGGGCAGTAACTATCTATTCTCCTCTGGGCGCGATTTCTACCTTACCTTTTCTCTCCTGTGCTATGTCAGGGGAATTGCTAAATTCTCCCTATTGTCAAGTTTGGCAGGAAGCACCTTGGCAGTTTCGCGAGATTTTTCATTCAGAAGCTACCGCTAATGTTTTGGGCTTTTTTGGTTTGGTTGGTCTCTCTTTTTATACTCTCTATTTTGCCCATTTTATTCTTATTCGCCTTGGCAAACAGGGACGTTCAGCTTTACAACAGTAAGTCTTTAGCTATCGATAATTAGCCATTTTTCTATGAATATTGGTCAACAACTCGAACAATACACCCTCAAAAATCCCCACGAGGTTTTATTGGTGACTATTGCTGTGGATGGGGAGGAGGAAGAAATCTCTATTTTTAAGGGTTTTTCTAGTTCTCTTACTCGCAGCACCCCCTACGATCCCGATATTCCGATCATTCCTGAAACGGCGACAATTATTAGGATAGATCGTCTTGCTAGTCCTTATCATCCCCTTAATCCTCGCTATATCCAAGAAAACCTTAGCTTAGAGGAAATGCAATTTTTACTGATTAATTGAACGGGTAATTTTGCTTGGATAATATCAGCACCCATCTCGATGGATTTAACAGCTTTTATTTACCTTCCACAAACCTTGTCTATCTAGACAAGAGGTAAATTTTGTGGCGTTTTATGGTAAAATTACCGGGGAACGATAATCTCTGCCAGCATTCAAGCTGTCAAAGTGGATTTCATCCTCGGTATCGATCGAGAACAATCAAAAAACTGGAGAATAATCTGGAGAATCTATGCAACTTAAACCATCTAAACAAGAACTATTACAAATTGAGTATTTAGCCACCACTGCCACCGGTAAAAATATAGTTAAAGATCAGGGAAAAGATGTGATTGAAGGATTAACTAAAACCCCCAAAAGTTTACCATCTAAATATTTTTATGATCGGCAAGGTTCCCAACTTTTTGAAGAAATCTGTCAATTGCCAGAATACTATCCCACTAGGACAGAAGCGGCTATTCTCCAAGAATATGCTCAAGAAATTGTCGCCTATACAGGTCCCTGCGAATTGATAGAATTAGGTAGTGGTAGTTCCACTAAAACTCGTCTGTTATTGGACGCTTATTATCGGCAACAAAAATCCTCTAAATATGTACCTATCGATGTTAGTGAAACTATTCTCCAAGCTAGTGCCATAGAATTACAAAAAGAATATCCTAATTTACCGATTCAGGGGTTAATTGGAACCTATGAACAGGCCTTAGCTTATTATCAAAATGCTTCCGATAATACCAGAATGATTTTTTTCTTGGGAAGTTCGATCGGTAATTTTTCTGCGGCTGAATGTGATAAATTTTTAGGAAAAATTGGCACTGTCTTAAAAGCTGGAGATTATTTTTTATTGGGGATTGATCTCCAAAAACCGTCGGCAATATTAGAAGCCGCTTATAATGATGCTCAAGGGGTGACAGCCGCTTTTAATTTAAATATGCTTTCCCATTTAAATTGGCGTTTTCAAGCTGATTTTAACCTTGATTTATTTAGTCATCAAGCTATCTATAATCAAGATAAATCTCAAATTGAAATGTATTTAATTTGTCAAAAAACTCACCCTGTTCATCTCAAAAAACTCGATTTAACAGTTAATTTTCAAGCATCGGAGAGTATTTTAACAGAAATCTCGCGTAAATTCAACCTAGAAACTATGCAAAAAGACCTGGAATCAAAGGGATTAAACCCGCTCAAGGTTTTCACCGATCCTGAAAATTTATTCGGTTTAATTCTCTGTCAGTTATCCCTATAAATAACGAAAACATTATCATTAGTAATAGAGGCATAAAAACATGGAAAAGATTCAGGCACAGGCTCCTATATCTCTAAATAAATGTAGTCGAGAAAATCTACTGGACTATTTTGAAAATGCTTGGCAATTAGAAGATATGCTGTTAAAAAGCATCATCAAAGAAGAAGCTTTTTATTGTAACCCTGACGATTTAAGAAATCCCCTAATTTTTTATTTAGGTCATGCTGCCGCTTTTTATCTGAATAAATTGCAGCTGGTTAACCTATTAAAAAAAAGCCCTAATCCTGACTATGAATTATTGTTTGGAGTGGGAGTAGATCCAGCAACTCCTGAAGAATTAAACTCTGCTATCGCCCAAATTCAGTGGCCCAGGGTGGCTAAGGTTTGGGAATATCGGCAACAAGTCTATGAAATTGTGGTCGAAATAATTAAAAATATCCCCCTCAATCTTCCTATTCATCCGCAGCATTCTCTCTGGTCATTAATGATGGGAATTGAGCATCAGCGTGTTCACTTTGAAACATCTTCAATGTTACTCAGACAACTGCCCTTAGATTGTCTGCAACGTCCTTCCGGTTGGCATTATGCCCCTTCTTTTGGTCAAGCTAGTCCTAATCAAATGGTGGAGGTTTCTGGGGGAATAGTAGAAATTGGTAAACCCCAGGATTCTCCTGTTTATGGTTGGGACAACGAGTATGGTTATCGTCAAATTCAAGTTAACAATTTTCTGGTGAGTAAATATATGATTACCAACGGAGAATTTAAAGAATTTGTCCATAATGGTGGCTACGAAAATCCCAGTTATTGGGATGAGGAAGCTTGGCAATGGAAAAATCATTATCGAGTCAAGTATCCTAAATTTTGGCTGGTAGATGAGGGAGGAAATTATCAATATCGAGCCATGTTTGATGCTCTCGATTTACCTCTGGATTGGCCAGTAGAAGTGAACTATTATGAAGCGATCGCCTACTGTCGTTTTCAAGGTCAAGGAATACGTTTAATGACGGAAGCTGAGTGGAATTTAGCCACCTATGGCAGTCAAAAAAATCGATGTTATACCCTAGAAAACGATAACTTTGATGACTATAACCTCAATTTAAAATTCTGTTCTCCCACTCCCGTAGGAATGTTAAAAAATTCTGGTAATAACTCAGAAATTTATGACTTACGCGGTAACGTCTGGGAATGGCTAGAAGATGATTTTAATCCCTTAACTGACTTTCAACCCCATTACCTCTATGCTGACAATTCCACTCCTTTCTTTAATAGTCAACATAAAATGATGTTAGGAGGAGCTTGGGTGACTAACGGCACAGAAATCCTACCCTACTATCGCAATTGGTTTCGCCGGAATTTTTATCAACACGCTGGTTTTAGAATCGCACAAAGTCTTTAGGTGGGGTGTGGGGTGTGGGGTTTTACCCATTTTCAGGGGGTCAATTACCTAATTTTCAGGGAAAAAGTGCCTAATTTTCTCCCCCGATTACTGCAAAGGCCAGCACTTTTTGATATCTTGAGATTTATCGGGCCAATTCTAGGTAATTGCCAATTAAAAAAAAATTCCCGGAAGGGTCGCCCCTCGATCGCTACAATAGAACCTAGTAGAATGCGGATAAACTCGATCGCCATGAATCAACCTGCAATTTTTCATCTCGCTATTCCGATTACCGATGTGTCCACAGCTAAAAGCTTTTACTGTGATGGTTTAGGTTGTTTAGCAGGAAGGGAAACCGAGAAAGCGATAATCTTAAATTTCTATGGTCATCAGGTAGTCGCTCACGTCACCGAAATGCCTCTTACTCCCCAAAATAGCATTTATCCTCGCCATTTTGGTCTAATTCTGCCGGATGCCAGGGATTGGGACAATCTTCTCGAAAAAGCACGAGTCAATCAACTAAAATTTTATCTAGAACCAAAAACTCGCTTTAATGGGGAGATAACCGAACATAAAACCTTTTTTCTAGAGGATCCTTTCTATAATCTCCTCGAATTTAAACATTATCGCCACTACGAAGCTATTTTTGCCAGTCGGCAATTAACAGCGATCGGCGATCGAGCTTAAAATAAACAACAGGTGACTTTTTTGTAACTGGTTAGTCCTATCTTTAACTGCGACAAAAATAGGGGAACTTCCCTCGGATTCTCTCATCGAAACTAAAAGAACCTTGGCTGGCAATGATCAATTCTTAGGAAATCTATGAAAAAACTCTTATTGTTAACCCTATTTATTATCGGTCTAGGATTTGCGCTCTTTCACTTTACTGGATTAGCAAATCGGGGCGAATATCAATCAATTTTAATCGACTTTAAGGACGATATACCGGTCAGCGTCCTCGATGAGCAGTTAAATACTGTCAATAAAAAAGCGGGAAAAACCACCAGTTTAAATAGTATTTTTTCCATCGATGAACATCTTTACATTATCGATGGAGATAGCAAACTCCTGAAAACTCTCCGCAATTCCGAGCTAAAAAAACACACCGAGTCGATCGAACCAGATTATATATATCATGCTTTTATCGCCCCCAATGACCCCGACTATAGCAAACAGTGGAACCTGCGGGGAATTAACATCGAACGCGCTTGGGAAGAAAATCACGGTGAGGGGATCACCGTCGCTGTTATTGATACAGGTGTATCAAAAGTCCCCGATCTGCGAGAAACCGAGTTTGTGGAAGGCTACGACTTCGTCAATGATCGCAGCAATGCCGAGGACGATAACGGTCACGGAACCCATGTAGCGGGAACAATTGCCCAATCGACCAATAATAACTACGGGGTGGCCGGCATCGCCTACAAAGCCAAAATTATGCCCCTCAAGGTGCTTTCCGGGACGGGTGGGGGAACCGTGGGCGATATTGCCGAAGCGATCCGTTTTGCCGTCGATAATAAAGCCGATGTCATCAATATGAGTTTAGGGGGTGGAGGCGAAACCCAAGTAATGAAAGAGGCGATCGAATATGCCTATAGTAAAGGTGTGGTAATCGTCGCCGCTGCCGGTAATGCCGATGATAATTCCGCCGCCTATCCTGCCCGTTTTCCCCACGTTATCGGCGTTTCTGCGGTAGATGCCTCCGGAAATAAAGCCCCCTATTCTAATTTCGGGGCTGGAATCGATATTGCTGCCCCCGGCGGCTCCGATACGGGTAAAATTATCCAAGAAACCATCGATCCCGCTAAGGGAGGGGAACCGGCGTTCCTCGGTTTTCAGGGAACCAGCATGGCAGCCCCTCACGTTGCCGGGGTGGTAGCTTTAATCAAGGCTGCGGGAATTAAAGAACCCAATGCAGTTTTAGAGGTTTTGCAACAGTCGGCCCGTAAGATCAATGATGATCCCTTTAATCATTTTGGGGCCGGACAATTAGACGCGGGCAGTGCCGTACAATTGGCCCTGAAAGGACAGATTACTTTCCAAGATTTTTGGCGTTGGTTGCGCGATAACGGTTATCTCAATCCCCGTTTCTGGATTGATGGCGGTGCGGTGGCGGTTTTGCCCAAAATGGCTATGGTTTTGGGTTCTTATCTCCTCGCTTGGTGGCTGAGAAATTATTTTCCCTTCCCCTGGAACGGATTTTTGAATGCTGGTCTAATTTTTGGCAGTTCTGGCTTATTTTTCCTCAGAGGTCTTTATATCTTCGATTTACCCCAATGGCCTTTCCGAGTGATGGGGAGTTCTCTTTCCGACCTAGGAGGCGTTATTCAGGGAAGTTCTGCCCTTAATCCGCTTTTTGCCAGTGTTATCCTGCCCTTTGTCCTGATTGCTCTGCTTTTGGGTCATCCCCAGGCAAAATGGTTAGCGGTGGGGGTATCTTTAGCCATGGCGGTGAGTTTAGGTATCAGTGCCGTTATCGATCCTACTCTGGTCTGGTTAGGTTCTGGTAGGATCGCTCAGGCATTTTTGGGCATAAATGCGCTTTTATGTCTCGGTTTAGGTTATTTAGCCCTGAAAAGTGCTACTTCATCCCGATACGCTTAAACAGGGGTTACAATGGGACAACAAAGGTGATTTACCGTTCAAAACCTTTTTGGTTTTGGTATCTTCCTTTTGTTTTGCATTGAGTTCTCCTACAACAGCAGCCTCGGACATTAACCGAGGTTTTTTCTTTATGGTGTATCTTAGTTTCTAAGGGTTTTTTGGGAATTCTCAATGCCTATGCCGAAAGTTTTCGCCAATATCCCCTCGAATCATCGAGTTTATCCATTGTCTCTTTTCTCAGGTGTCTATCGTGTCAAATCATAAAATTCTCGTTATCGATGACAGTAAAGTGATTAGGATGCGCGTTCGCGATATGTTACCGGAGGGTAACTTTGAATTCCTCGAAGCTAAAGACGGATTAGAGGGCTATAATCTCATTCGTACCGAAAACCCAAATTTGATTATTTTGGACTTCCTTCTCCCAAAAATGAGCGGTTGGGAGGTGTTTCAGCAAATCCAAAGCGAAGATAATCTCAAAAGTATTCCCCTAGTGTTAATGTCAGGAAGGAAAGAGGAGGTAGTAGAGAAAATACCCGAACCTTTCCAATATTTTGCCTTTATTGAAAAGCCTTTCGACCAAAAACAATTGCTACAGGCGATTAAAGAAGCGATGGCCAAGGCAAAACAGTATTCTGCCAAACCAACAGTTTCTAACCCGAAACTAGAGGAACTCTCCGGGGATTATAGCACTGATATTCAGAATCTCCATGGCCAAATTGCCCAAATGCAAACAGAAATGGAAACTATCAAAAAACAAATGTCTCAATTAGTGGCTTTTATTAAGAAAAAACTAGCCTAGAACTATTCATCCCGATCTTTGATGATTTGGGTAAGCAGTTATCCTTATCCGGTGTCGCTAATCTCTGGCTAATCTCCTATCCCTTTTCAACAGGATTTAGTATAATAGGAAGTGGTATTTATTTAGTGAGTGACTAAGAAGTTATTAATTCACTGATAACTAATTATGAATTGGCAAGAAATAGCAGGTAATTGGGTTTTTCTCCCCCGTCGTCCCCGGGGTATCATTCACTTTTTAGGTGGGGCATTTGTGGCGGCGGCACCGAATATTACCTATCGTTGGTTATTAGAAAGTCTTGGGAATTCAGGATACGCTATTGTCGCTACTCCCTTTGTTAATACCCTCGATCACAAATCGATCGCCCGCACAGTTTTAAACCGTTTTGATAATATTATTGAACGTCTGCGCTGGAATCATAGTCTGCGCCAAGGTTATCTCCCCATCTACGGATTGGGTCACAGTATGGGGTGTAAACTACATTTATTAATCGGTAGTCTCTACGAAGTGGAACGGGAGGGAAATATCCTCATTTCCTTTAATAATTATCCGATTCGTCGGGCTATTCCCTTCATCGAACCTTTGCAAATTGACACCACTTTTAACCTCGAATTTACCCCTTCCCCCGAAGAAACAAACGAGTTAATTTTCCAAGATTATGCCATTCGTCGCAATCTTTTAATCCGTTTTCAAGACGACACGATCGATCAATCTCTGGTATTAAATCCCCTGCTAAAAAAACGCTTTAATGATTTAATTGCCCTGCGAACTCTCCCGGGTAATCATCTCACTCCCTTGGGTCAAGATGTCAGTTGGCAAACCGGAGAAGTATTTACTCCCCTCGATGCGATCGGCCAATGGTTAAAACAGGGACTTGCCCGGGATAATTCCCGTCTCAAAGATGAGATTCTCCAGTGGTTAAATCCCGTCCTTCCCGCCTCTCGTTAGCTTTCCCCTAGATTAATCCCCAGGGCCTGTAATTGCGCCTCTAAGCGGGCTAATTTTGCCTCAGCTTCCTGGGCCCGTTGTCGTTCCTGTTGGGCTTGCTGTTCGGCGGTCCTGGCCCTTTGTTCGGCTAATTCCGCTTTTTGCTTGATTTCTAGGGTGGTCAAAAACCGGGAGCCATCGGGATAAAAAATAGCTAACTGGGGACTCTCCAGTTGAAAACGAATCTGTAGAAGCGGACTCTGCCAATTATCGATCGCGGCAATCATCTCCAATTGATCACCCCTGCGCCACCAACCCTGTAGATAATTAGCATCGGGATCGTAGAGATAATATTCTTCTACGCCAAAACGCTGATAAAATTGCCATTTTCGGCGCATTTCCGCTTTAGTGTTGCCCGGAGAGAGAATTTCAAAGACCACCTGCGGCGCAATCTGGTTTTCTAACCATTGCTTATAGGAACCTCGATCGCCCTTGGGTCTGCCAAACACCACCATAGCATCCGGCGCTTGACAGATTTTATTATCCCCCTCGACCGGATACCACAACAGATCGCCGGCGATAAACACATTGTCATTGTCTGCGAATAAACATTCGAGATTTTCCTTAATCGTCACAATCCAGCGAAACTGTTTGGTATGATCGGCCATCGGTTTACCATCACTATCGGCATAGATAATCTCCGACTCAGAGAAAGATTGGGCTTTTACCATCGTTCTACTCCCTAGCGTACTAACTATTTAGTATAACATTAAATTCCCTGACGAAAGAGGGCAAAGGCCGAGGTATAACCGTGTAAAAAAGTGCGCCCAGCCACCGGCCCGATTTCTCCATTGCAAAAGAAACCGGCAAGGGGAACATTGGCGAAATAACGCTGAAAAAGACCCGAATCAAAGTCCGGTTTTTCGTAGAGATTTTCCCCGCGACCGAGACAGGAAAAGATTAAAGCACCTAGTACCTCTGAGCTATTAGGTTTGTCTCGGGGAAAAGCTTGCAGAAGTAATTCTAAATCTAGAGCGGAAGTGTCGGCATCGCGCAGGTGAAATTGTACCCGCTGCCCCGGACGAACTCGATCGCCAATTGCGATCGCACCTTGACGAGGATCTACTCCCAAAACACTGCGAATTAAGAAATCCCCGGGCCGCAACTGCATTTTAAACTCATCCCTAGCAATACCGATAAAAAGGGAGTTTTGCACTAATTCTCGGTCTTTTTCCCTTAAGGAGGGGATTAAATCCCGCAGTAGGTTTAAGGGTGGTTGCGGAGTCCCATCGGCCCCTTTACCAGTCATGGAGATGATAATATTGCGTTCTCCCTCACTCACCTGATAAATCGGTCCGATGGGACGACAACCCTGGGCGACGATAGTTTCGACGATAATATTGCCAGAAAGGGCGATTCCTACGGTTCCCTGACGATAGAGATAGCTATTACGCGGTTTTTGTTGATCGTGGTAGAATAGACCCCCAGAACGTTCGATCATGCCACCACTGACTAAACCGCCGATTTTGGCCGAACCGGGGTAGGCAAAATCCAAACCCTCTAACAGATCATTGATGCGACTGGAAAAAGGATCGGCTAAAAGGATAAATTGGGGATTTTTGGCCGCTTCTACCCCTAATAATTCTGTCCAACTAGAGGGGGAACTGTCGAGATCGGGCATTTCCGCCGCTTCGATATAGAAGGGCTGCACTTCCACATTAGGCAAATGGGCGACGGTGAGACTTAAAGCCGGACTCGCTTCGATTTCTCGCGCTTTTTCCCTGTCACCCATACCGACAATCCCCGCCCCACCGCAGCCGATCAGGACAGGAACGGGGAGTTTATCCAAGATTAAGGGAACTAAACGGGGATAGTCGCTGGCATAGGCAGAAGAAATAAAAATTATGGCTAGATCTGCCGATCCGACTAACTTATCTTGCACTTTTTCCACTACTTCCGTCACCGCTGCTTCTAGGGAGGGACGGGTTGACAGGGCATTAATCCACTCGATGCGATCGCTCATGTTTCTTGACCCCAAATTTGGTCTCAATGGTCAAAGATGATCATCTTAACAATAAATTAACCTAAAAATCCTATCCGCGCCCCTAGATGGCGCAATAAATTGTAGAATTGTCATGACGTGAGCCAATAGGGCCGCAAGAGATTGTCAGTTATTTTAATCATATTTAATCTTAAAATAGAGAATTGTCCCCGCTAAGATAAAAGTAACAAAATTAGCAATAATAATCGGTTTACTGTTCATATAAAGGCCGTAGATGAGCCAAAGAAAAACCCCCAGACAAAAGCAAATAAACATAGTTAAGGACAAGTCCTTAGCCGAACGATAACGCCAAGTTTTAATCACTTGGGGTAAAAAGGAGACAGTGGTTAATATTCCCGCCACGATCCCGATTAGTTCAATAATATTCACCGATTATCCTCTTGGCTCAGTTTCTCTCATTTTAAACTGTTGACTATCTAAATTGCTGGTTAAGACGGATCTCTCGACATCATCGGGTAAAGTGTTGGTAAATGTGACATTTTTTCCCATTGTTTCTATTGAGCGACTACTATCACCGAAGTGCCGATTTTTACCTTTTCAAATAAAGCTTTTATATCTCGATCGCGCATCCTAACGCAACCGTGGGAGACGGCCCGGCCGATGAGATTTTCTTGGGGTGTACCGTGAAAACCGATAAAATTCGCGCCATCGGTCCAAAATCCAATCCAACGGGCCCCTAAGGGGTTGTTTTTTCCCGATGGCACCAGTTGACCGGTGAAAGGATGTTCCCAGACTGGTTCCCGCACCATCTGAATCACCCTAAATTGTCCCGTCGGGGTTTCCCAACCCGGACGACCGATCGCCACTGGGTAAGAAGCGATTATTTTCTGTCCTTGGTAAACAAAAACCCGTCTTTTTTTTAAATTCAGCAGCAAACGGGTTTCCGTTCGAGTTACCGTGGTTGCGGGAAAGGAATTGACGGGACTAATGGGGGGATTGAGGAAAAATTCCCCTATTCCTAGACATAAACAGAGAATTGGCAGAAAAACTCGCATCTGATAGCAGCAAAGTCAAGATTTTTTATCTGCATTCTAATCTGATTGTGATGAGATAAAACCAAAGTCGATAGGACGATCCCGAGGGGGAAGGATAAAATCGCCGTCGAGTTGGGCTAATTCGGTTACACTAATCCATAGCTAGAATATTAACTTTTGTAACTATGACCGCCGCTATTGCTCTCGATCGCGTTTCTAAAATCTATAATAATCTCCCGGTAGTTAACGAGCTTTCCTTTGCCATCGAAAAAGGGGAAATCTTTGGTTTACTCGGTCCCAACGGTGCGGGAAAATCGACGACAATCCGCATGATTATCACTCTAACCGAAGCAAGTCAAGGAGAAATCGAAGTGGCGGGGTATGATGTGAAAAAATACCGCGATCAGGTGAAGAAAAATATTGGGGTAGTCTTACAACAGATTAGCGTTGATGGGGAATTAACCGTCTGGGAAAATATGGAATTTCACGGCCGGATGCACCATATCCCCAATCCCCAGAGACAGGAATTAATTGATCGCTATTTAGATTATGTCAGTTTAAGCGATCGAAAATCTGCCCTGGCCAAAACTCTTTCCGGTGGGATGAAACGACGTTTACAGATTGCTCGCGCTCTTCTTCACGAACCAAAAATCCTCTTTCTCGATGAACCGACTGTCGGTTTAGACCCCCAAAATCGTCGTCGTTTGTGGGAAGTAATTCGCGATTTAAACCAGCAAGGAATGACAATTTTGTTAACCACTCACTACATGGAAGAAGTGGAATTTCTCTGTCAGGATAACGCCGCAGGAAAACCGGGCAGAATTGGCATTATGGATGCGGGCAAATTAATCGAATTAGGAACTCTAACGGATTTTCGTAGTAAGTATGGCGAGGGTTTAGTTATCAAACAAGTTGGCGATAAAATCGATTATAAATTCTTCCCCACCGTGGCTGATGCTAATGCCTATCTCGACACTTTGAGCGATAAAACTGGAGTAATGTGTCGCCCTTCCAACCTCGAAGATATCTTTGTGGAACTGACGGGACATCAATTAGATTAAATTCTTAGTTTGTCCCTTAGGAAATTGTTAAGTTATCGGTTTTTGACTCCAGTTTTTCTGAGATTAGCTCTGTTTAAATCGGCATTTCTTGGCTTTGATCTGGTGTCAATTTTATGGGCCAACCTGCTAGAGTCTAGGTCAATTAGCTGAGGCTGTCCCTAAAAACCGAATTCAACCCTAAAAAAAGAGGCTTTTAGCAATTTTTAAGCTTTTTGAGCCAGATAAATCGACCAAGAAGGGAACTTTTTCCGGAGAGGGAGAGTCGTCGGGGACTGGATAAAAACTAGAGTACTCCCTCGATCGATAGACAAAATTGACGGTAATCGTTTAGAATAAGGCACTGAATACTGACGAGATGACAATTATCCCTATGACCGATCTCCAAGCAAAAACTAGATGGTCAACAGCGCGGCGATATTACGAATTGCTTAGTGTTTTAGTGGAACGTAATCTCAAGGGACGCTATCGGGGTTCTTTTCTGGGGGTTTACTGGTCTTTGTTAAATCCCGTGATTATGACTGCACTATACACGGCAATTTTCGGCACGGTTTTCGCCTCTTATTTTGATAATTCTATAGTTAACTATGTCCTAGCGGCTTTCACTGGTTTAGTCGTCATAAATTTCTTTAATGCTTCCACTAACCAAGCTTTACCTAGTATTGTTGGTAATGGCAGTATTTTAAATAAAATTCGTCTGCCAGTTAGCATTTTTCCCGTTTCCATGGTGGTGGCAAATATTTTTCAATTTGCTATTAGTATCTTTCCCCTTTTGGCTATAGTAACTCTCTGGAAGTCTCAAAGTTTAATTAATGTAATTGCTCTGATTTTTCCCGTTATCGGTCTTTCTCTGGTTTGCACGGGAGTGGGTTTCTTTGTTAGTACCCTCTACGTTTTCTTCAGAGACTTACCCTATTTTTACGAAATTGTTTGTTTTGTCGCTTGGATTAGCAGCCCGATTTTCTATCCTCCAGAAATTATTCCTCCCTCCGTACAACCATTCCTGCTATTAAACCCATTATTACCGGTAATTGAAAGTATTCGCCAATTGTCCCTTTCCCCCGGATTACCGGATTTTGGTTTGATTTTTCAATCTCTACTCGGTGGGATCATTATCTTAGGAATTGGTTGGACTTGCTTCCGACTATGGCGACATTTATTTATGGATTTATTATAAATGACAGAAGTAATTCGACTCGATCAAGTGTCTCTCGAAAGACGCACTCAAGAAGAATTTTCCTACGATCTAAAAAGGACAATCTTCTCTCTTCTTGAAGGTAAATATCGTCAACCTGCCAAAAAATTAGTTCTAGATGATATAGATTTAGTAATTAATTCTGGAGCAAAATTAGGTATCATTGGAGCTAATGGCGCAGGAAAATCTACTCTCCTAAAAGTTATTTGTGGTATTCTGGAACCGACAAAGGGACAGGTGAGAGTCAGGGGACAAATTGCTTCTTTAATTGAATTAGGAGCGGGTTTTGATCCAGATTTACCAGTAAAAGATAATATTATTCTCTATGGGGTAATGCTGGGATTTTCGCGTCAGGAAATGAAGGAAAAAACCAAAGATATCCTTGACTTTGCTGAGTTAGAAGAATATATGGGAGCGCCGGTGAAATCTCTTTCTTCTGGGATGGTGGCTCGTTTAGGATTTGCGATCGCAACAGAGGTTCACCCCGATATTCTTATTCTTGATGAAGTCCTTTCCGTCGGGGATGAAAGTTTTAAAAATAAGTGTAAACGACGTTTAAAAAAATTCTGGAATTCTAACGCTACTATTTTAGTAGTTTCCCACGATTTGACTTTAATTCAAGAGTCCTGTGACCAAGCAATTTGGCTGAATAAAGGACAGTTGCAATGTCAGGGTACACCAGAAGATGTAATCAAGTTTTATTTGGATTCCGTGCATCAAAATGAAGTTAATTTTTAATTAAGTAGGTAATCTCAATTAATTTATCTACGTTTGGCTCTCTTGGGTTTGGTGGGTAAAATGTATTATAGGATACATTCCTGCTGGCAATCAACTGGAACGAACCACAAAGACACAAAGAACACAAAGATTGATCGCTTCTAGATAATCTAAACTTATCACACAAAGAATAAGAGAGCCTACGTTTTACTTAGTCGAAAACGCTGTCACAAAATAAAAAACCTCGGTGTCCAGCCGAGGTAGCGCTAAGTTATGTAGGAGAACTCAAGCAAATCTGTCAATGGGGTAAACCCAAACCCCGAAAACTTTTTTAAGCTAGTAGGCCAAGTTTTTTGCCGTTGTCTCGGACTCAAGGAATCATCTTCTGTCCTATACTCTTCGAGACAATCTAAACCGGCTTGCTGTCTTGGCTGTTTTGCTTTAACTTTTAGTTCATGTAAATAAATGTAACAATATTTTTACGAATTGTAAAGAAGGATTGACAAAATAAAACTTATAGGATGTATAAGCTAAGTTAATATTTTTCGCCGATCGAAGCTAGGGAGGTAATATATAGGGAGATTGGTTCACTAGCATGACAAGGTGTACCCAGAATGTCCTATTTGTTTTTGTTGCCACTATTCACCGCTGCTCTGGCTGCCTATTTCTGGCAGAAGTCCAGCGATGAAATTGCTTATCTCGCCAGTGCCGCCACGGTAATTAGTTTAGTGTTGAGTCTGGTTTTAGCTCCTTGGCAGATTCAGCTATTAATTCTCTTGACAGTTGTGATTGTCGTCACCTTTTTATGGCAAGGACGAGAAGAGCAGAAGAATATCCCCGTCCCCACTCCAGAAACCGCCGGCGAGAAAAAGTACCGTGGGGCCACCTATAGGGAGCCAACAGTCGCCGAGGCTCCTGTCAAGGAGCGAGGGGGTAAATATCGCGGTGCGGAGGTTAAAATCACCAATAATACCACGGTGGCTAACCCAATTCGCTCCTCATCTCTCAAATATCGCGGCGCTGGTTCGGCAAACAAGGACCAGTAAGTGAGTTATCAGTTATCAGTTATCAGCTTCTGAAGGCAAAAGGCAAAAGGCAAAAGGCAAAAGAAAGAATCTGGCAATTCTCTTACCTAAAAAGAAGGTTAGAAACTAAGCACATCAAAGCTTTTGGCTTAACCAATTAGGTCTTAGATTCGGTCGAGTTATCAGATTTGAGTTTTAAGTTCACTGATTGGGTGCATCTTATATTTGTGATTTTGGTGAGCAGCAGAAGTTATTAAAAGAGGGCGAATGCAATTCGCCCCTACAATAATATTATTGAGATGCCCCCACTTCCTACTTCCCACTTATCTACTGGTCTTGAATATAAGGCTGATTATTCTTGAGACAGTTGTATGCCTTTTGTAACTCGATTCCTAGATAACCGATATGTTCGGGAATAATTGCGGGATTGGTAGCGGCAAGCTCGCGGATTAATTTCAGGGGATTTTTGCCTTGATAACAGGCGACAATTTCCCCACTGCCGGGGGTAGTTTGTTGGACGAGAATTTGTTCTTTTTCCACGGAAATCAAAAAGTTACCGCTAGGGTCAAAAAAATCGCGCTGATTGACAATTTTATCGTACTGGGTAGCGATTAATCGTTCGACATTCTCCCAAGTATCATCGTATATATGGGCCGATTGACTAATAGTAATTAATGGACCCATTGATAAATTGTATTCGGAGCGCTTGCTAATCTCATCCCTAATATGTTGCTGTAAAGCACGCAATCCCATGGCATTTGCTGGCCAAGCGGCAAACATATCATTACTTCTAAATATTGCGGTGAGAGATAATTCATTTTCTACCACTCGCACCCAAATATGATTTAAACAGGGACTACCTCCCTTTTCGTGGTCTTTCACATCCCAGAGGGACATAACTGCACTGGCTGCGTCAATTTCTGAGATTAATTTATTGATAACCTGTGCAATTTGGTCTCGGCCAAACCAAGAGCGCAATCTTTGACCATAGGTGTATTTAACTCCTTCTGTACAGGGGGAATCATCAAGAATTTGTCCGATATATTCGGTGAGAAAAGGTCTATTTATAGGCAAATAATTAGGTTCGGGAAAGTAAAAGTCTGGAGGTTCATCGGTGACGACGGCCATTAGGTCAATTAATTCTTGCCATTTACCATCATATCCTGTGGGTCTAATTGTGCCGGTGGTTTTAATCTTTTGGAGAATTTTTACCCAGGTTTCGGCAATAGTTTTTCCTTCAATGCGATGACCGTATCTTGTCCCAGGTAGCAGAGAAGGAAGATTTTCTAAGAGGGGAAAGATTAAGGGTTCTCCCCAAGTTGGTAAGGGAGATTGTTCTGCATAACTTTTGACGATTTCAATCGCTTCTGGGATGGATTTAACCGGTTGATATTGAATTGATTGACGTAATTTTTCGAGAGTTTTTCGGTCAATTTCCTTGTCAATATATCCCGTGATAGGAGAATTAATTAGCCAACATTCTCTACCTGTGTCACTTTTTCCTAACTGGAATCCTTGACTAAAAAAATCTAGCAAACACTGACAGCTACCAGAGTTCTTATCTTCCTTAGTTGCGTTGAGAATAACTAAATATCTAACGTGGGGATTTGCGATTAAGTTTCTCAGCAGGGGACTAATTCCTCTGGTGGGACTATAAAGATTGCCAATTACTGCGTATTGGTCGGGATTTAAATGTTTAGCAAGGGACTGTTTTACTGTCCATCCCGTGATAATTGCCGTTTGTCCGTGACCGCAGATTAATTGATTAGGTTTATAGTGGGGTTGGTAGATGAATTTAGGGGTGGTTTCTGTACTGAGCATGGATTTAAATTAATTGTTCAAGATAATTAATAATATTTCGGTGAAGGTGTTCTATTGTATCATTGCCATCCAGTTGTAAACAATTATCTTTATATTCTTTAAATATCTCGATAAACATCTGACGAACTTTCATTAATTTTTCTTGTTTTTCGTACACTTCTGTGATGGCTCTGTTTTTAATTCTCGCTAGAGAAATATCGGGAATAACATCGATATAAATAACTATATCTGGATTGGGAAAATGTTGATTTAACTGCCGAACAAAAGCAAATTCTTCGGGATTATTGCAATTGTAGGCCAGGGAAGAAAAATAATAACGAGTAGTGATAACGTGGGTTTGTTCTTGGTGAATAAGTTTAAAAACGCCATCATGATCATTATATAAGTGATAATGGCGATCAGCTGCAAATAAATAAGCCATTTGTCGGTCAAATTGATTTTGATCTTGGATAGAAATAAGATTAGTTTGCATTATTTCTCGAATCAAACGACCGATGACTCCCTCGGAAGGTTCCGGACTTAAAACTGCTTTTTCCCCTCGCTTGAAAAAATATTCTTGTAGGAGTTTTGCTTGGGTACTTGTTCCAGATCCGTCAATACCTTCAAAGACAATAAATTTCGGTTTCATAATTTAATCTTCTTTTTTTATATCTAATTATCTGAATAATTTTTTTAGCCAAGTTAACCAAGATTTTTTTGGGGGGATTAATTGGGTCATTTCTCCGATAATCTCTCCCATACTTCCCCAAATATAAATATTTTTATTGAGGGATTGTATGGTTAAATTTTCTTGTAAAGCTAAACTGATGATACCGATCATTTCTGCCGCTTGATTACCGACTATTTGCGCTCCCAGTATTTTACCATCTTGTCGGTAGATTAATTGACAAAATCCGGTGGTTTCTCCCCAGATTTGCTGTGCCACTATATTTTTGATGGGATAGTTAATCATCTTTACCTCCTCACCATAGCTCTCCCGGGCTGCTTTTCCAGTTAAACCCACCCAAGCAATAGCCGGATCAAAAGCAATAAATGAGGGAATTTGATCGGGATTAAAGTTAAATTTTTCTCCCGTGAGCAGATGCTTGACTAACCCAAAAGCAGCCCGGTGATTTAAAGTAGGATCGGGATAATTATTTCTGAGCAAATTTAGGGCATAAATGCGGGAATTATCGGTTTGTAATTGCTGATTAACCTTGATTAATCCTTGTTCTAGTTTAACTCCCACCCCAGCCAAATTTAATCCCTGTTCATCGACTTGATAATTACCAGCAAAAATGATATCATCAACTTCGATAACACGATTGCCTAATTGTAGCCATTTTTGACCCTCGATCGCTTTCACTTGACTAGGACAATAGCCTGGTAAAATCTTAATTCCTTCCGCTTCTAAAATGGCAGTAACTAAATGGCAGATTTCCCGATCAATATCCGGCAGTAGATAATTATCCTCGATAATTAAGCTAATTTCTTTCCCCAAACGTCGGAGAATTTGGGACAAACTCACAGCCATGCTGCTGTTACCAATAATCGCTAAATGTTGTCCTAAATTGTCTAAATTTGGCTCTTGCCAAAGGGTTTGAGCGGTAAAATAATTAACCTCATCTAAGCCGAAAATTTTCGGGACTTGCAGATAAAAACCCGGGGCGATAAGATAGTGTTTAGCCAACAATTGCCGACCGTTAACCACGAATCCTAAATGGGGCAGCCGGACAAATTCCCCCCCACCCGGGATCACATCTATTCCTTCCGTGGCTAATCTTGCCAAAGAATGATATTTATTAATAGTTTTATCCACTTCCTCTAACCATTGCCGCAACCGTTGCCACTGGGGATAAACGGCCGTTTCTTGCCAATGATTCAGCAGTTTATAGAGATGGATAATTTGGCTGTAGCCCTTGCTAAAAATGTCCTCAGATGCCTCTAAATTGCCGCTATAAGGCTGTTGCACTAAAGCCACCCTTTTTTTGAGGTGAACAGCCAAGAAAGCCGCTTCTATCCCCGCAGGAGTGGCACCGATAATTACTAAGTCGTAAACCACAAATATTCGGTCGTCAGGAATCGGAAACTTAACACTTAAAACTCAAATCTGATAACTGATAACTGATAACTGATTACCGGCGCCGGTCTTGCAGTTTTTTATAGACATCTCGCAGGGGGACTTGATGATAGGCGAGAGCGACGAGAGTATGATAAAAAAGATCGGCCACTTCTGAGGCAATAGCATCGCCATCATTATCTTTGCAGGCCATGACCACTTCTGCCGATTCTTCGCCGATTTTCTTGAGAATTTTGTTATCTCCCCCGGCCAAAAGTTTACAGGTGTAGGATTCCGGATGAGGATCGTCTCTGCGATCGCAAATTACCTTAAACAATTCCGAGAGGGTGTCGGCCGCTGGCGGTGATTTTTGCCAATTTACTTGATGAAAACAGCTTCTTTCGCCGGTATGACAGGCGATATCACCGATTTGCTCAATAGTCAGCAAGATAGCATCACTATCGCAATCGTAGCGAATTTGACGCACTTTTTGGATATGGCCCGAGGTGGCTCCTTTGTGCCATAATTCTTGACGAGAACGACTCCAATACCACGCTTCCCCGGTGGTGAGGGTTTTTTCGAGGGATTCCCGATTCATCCAGGCCATCATTAACACTGTAGCATCAAGATAGTCTTGAGCGATCGCTGGTACTAAACCCTGGGAATTATAAGCGATCGCGTCGAGGGGAATAGCGGAGAGTAAAGAGGACATCAGTTTTTCGCGGTCAAGAATTATGCTGGGATAAATTACCCAAAGCTCAATTATATAGCCTTGAGGAATTCCCCTAAATGGCCGCACAGAATTACACTTTACGGTACTCTAATTTTTCCCACCCTAGGGGCGAATTGCCTTCGCCGGACAATGCTTGAGCTTGTTCAGAAAAAATTATCGAAGGGAGGGCAAAAATTATCGAAGGGAGGGCGTACGCGATACGCCCCTACAGAAGTTGATTAATACCATTTCTCTAAATGAAAACTACACATCGAATTTAAGTCACCCTTTTTAAGGGGGATTTAGGGGGATTAAACTTCTGTAGTCAGACTTTGGAGAATTGGTATAAAAACAAAAATCAGGTCAAGACCTGGGTTAGAATCAATACTTAAGAAAAAGCTAAAAGCTAGAAAACCAAACAGGGCATCTAACCTTTAGCTATTCTTGTTCAACGTCACAGTTATCAATGTGTGCAAGACATTGGTAACTGTTATTTTTGTCTCTTCAAGCGGGAAACCAATCCTAAACCACCCACAGTCAGAAGTCCGAGGATAGTACCCGGTTCGGGAACGGCGACACTCACTGAGCCATTATAGGTGCCAGGAGCAGGAAGTGAACCATCACCAAACTGAAGGACATCTGTGGGAAGAACATAATCGTAGGGTTGTATTCCAGTAACAAGTGGAACATTATCCGGGTCATCTCCCAACTGGAACTGTACACTTCCAGGTTCATCGAAAAGATACTCAAATATAGTACCAGCTTCCCAAGTCACCGTTGCTCCATTAGAGAAGGCAAAAGCTAGGTCGTTGGTAAGTTTGTATTCACCAGAATTGGCATTAAAAGCCGTGACAAATTCAAAGTTTCCTACGGCTGGGGTTAGGTTTGTTGTATAGGGTGGGTTAGCTATTGTGTTGTCGGTGAAAGTAAAAGGAGGTACAAACTCTCCATTGGCAGTAGAAACGAAAGCTTGACCCGCACCGCTAAAAGTGACCGAGAAAGTATCACCAGCACCAGGGTTAACATCACTGAAGAAGTCGGAGGTTCCGTTAGACCAACCGAGAGTACCGGCTTGAGCGGGAGCGGCGATAGCGGAGGCAATACCGAGGACCGCTACACCGGAAAGAATTTTGGTTAATTTGTTGGTTGTCATCATAACTGAATTATCCAGCCTTAATTGTGTGTACTATAGCCATCAAAAGAGGTCAGGCAAGCGTTAAGCTCGCTGATAACTTTTTTATTTAACCTGACAGAACTATAGCGAAACTATTCAAAAAAAACAAGTGTTTTAGAGATTTGTTTGGCAATATTTATCTATTTTTTTGTCCAATTTATAGGGCTCTTCGTTACTTGTTATGGTTCGATAGGGGGGCATAAATTGACTAAATCCTTCTCTGGCAAGAGACTCAATTGATGAGTTCGCTGTAGATCGAAAACAATTGACAAAAATCGCCAAATGCCTTTCTAAATAAGGGTTCTATCCCTTATAACTCCAGTCCATTGCATAACACAAACCGAAGAACCATTTATAGGAGTTTTTCTTGATAAGGGACTTGCGTAGGAATAATATCCCAGCCAGAAAATCGCTCTGTAGAAGAACCAGACCAGCCAGATGGTACATTATCAAAGCGCAAGTCCCTAACTACCCAAAAACTGACAAATATACCCAAGCTTTTTGGTGAAAGCTGGATAAATAAACAGGCTCTAGTTTTAAGAAATATCTCAAACTGTTATAAAACTTAATCAAGAGAGGGATCATATACAAAACTTAACATTGTTTAACGTCAAAACTTCAGTTCAAAGCCAATCAATTCCCTAACCAGGCAGCTGCGTTAAAATGGGGATAAGGTTAAGAATACAACTAATCCCTACAGCAGAGTCTTTTGGATTGGCACCTATAACAAGTTATCCCGTGCGATGATCGGGGAAACTCAGGTTTTAGGAGAACAAAGAATTTTTTTCCAAATCTCTGTGGAAAGATGTATTATGAGCCATCATAAATCTTCTTCAATCAGCATTGGGAGCTAATCACAGTATGAAAGTGGACAAACACCTGTCTTAAGTTAGACAATTCTACCCTCAGGAATTTCTTTGATTTAAAACCGAGTCCTGTCGATAGAATTATGTATATAGTAATTTCAATTAAGCTTGAGAATATCAATACCAGATTTCCTAAGAGTTTTGTCGATCTAGACTATATTAAACCTATCTGAAATGACTATTATTCCTACTCGAGGTAATCACAGGGTGAAGGTGGACAACTACACTGTCTCAGGTTGAACGATTCTCCTACAATAAATTTTTCTAATTTAAAACCAAGTTACTATGTATGGATAACCTAATCACGATTAGAGAAGCCTCGGGCTTGCTCGGAGTTAGCATTAAAACCCTCCGGCGCTGGGAACAACAGGGGAAAATTTCCTCAATTCGTACCCCTGGTGGTCATCGGCGCTACCGACGGCAAGATATATTACAATCTGTTCAATCAACCCCATTTATCATTGGCTATGCTCGTGTTAACCGACCTGAACAAAAACAACAACTAGAGGATCAGATAAAAGCCTTAGAAGACTTTTGTCATCAGCAGGGTCAACCCTTTGAAATTCTCAGCGATATCGGCAACGGAGTCAGTCACAATCGCCCTAATCTTATGCGTCTAGTAGAGATGATGTGTAACGGTGGGTTGGAATGTCTAGTTTTAACCCATCCAGAAAGTGTTGGCCGCTTTTGTCATGATTTTATTTTGGGTTTGTGCAGTTTCTTTAAAATCCAAGTCATTCTCCTCAATCAACCCCAGAAATCCATTGCAGCTGAGGATTTAGTGGACGATCTGCAAGCCCTCGTCACCATCTGTTACAATCGTCTCTACCCGCTACATAATCCAGATCATCGGCAATTGGTGGAATACCTAGGGGCGCTTAAGAATCTCCCCTCGGCTTAAAATTATCCTTGGACTGGGTTTCTCCTCCCTCTTTGTTGCCTGTCTGATGCCGACTCGGCTATTCCCCGAACAAGGGCCAAGAATAGTAATATTTTAGCTGACGACTAACGGCTATCATAACTCTACATTGACGGCAAATGAAACTAGAAACCACGGCGATTAAACGGATTCTCGATGCTAACCTTGACCGCGCTAGAGAAGGACTGCGAATTATCGAAGAATGGTGTCGTTTTGGCTTAGATAATCCCAATTTAGCCCAAGAATGTAAAGAAATGCGCCATCAGTTGGCTAGTTGGCACTCGATCGATCTTAAACGACATCGGGACACAGCCGGCGATATCGGCAGGGATTTAAGCCATCCCAGGGAAGAAATCCGGGAGACTGTCGAGGGACTGCTGCAGGCAAATCTGGCTCGCGTACAGGAGGCTTTTAGGGTTTTAGAAGAATACGGTAAGCTCTATGATCTAGAGCTAGGGATAGCCTGTAAACAGCTGCGCTATCGGGTTTATCAGCTAGAGAGTAAACTATTAATCTCGCCACCTCTGGAAAAACTAAAAGCATCTCCCCTCTATCTAGTCACTTCTCCCGCCGAAAATCTGTTAGAAATCGTCGAATTAGCCCTAAAAGCAGGTTTAAAATTGGTGCAGTACCGCCATAAAACCGCCGCTGATACGATTCGTTTAGAAGAAGCTGCTAAACTCTGTGAGTTATGCCACCGTTACGATGCTTTATTTATTATGAACGATCGCATCGATATTGCTCAGGCCGTTCATGCTGATGGTGTTCATCTCGGTCAACAGGATCTACCGATTTCCCTAGCGCGGCAATTTCTCGGCCCGACGGCAATTATCGGCCGGTCCACCACTAATCCCCAAGAGATGGCCAAAGCAATCCAAGAAAAGGCCGATTATGTGGGAGTTGGTCCAGTTTATGCCACCCCCACCAAAGCGGGAAAAACCCCCGCAGGATTGGAATACGTCCGTTATGCGCGGGAAAATTGCCCTTTACCCTGGTTTGCGATCGGTGGTATTGATAGTAATAACATTAAAGAGGTTTTAGAGGCAGGAGCGCAACAGGTAGCTGTAGTCCGGGCCATCATGGAAGCGCAGCACCCCGATGTGGTGACACAAGAATTATTAACCCAATTAAAGTAGGGTGTGGGGTGTGGGGTGTAGGGTGTGGGGAGAAAAAAGCTGTCTCCTGTCTCGACTAGGAAATTAATTTTGCACGACTACTTATCCAAATCCATGTCAGAAATAACCTTGCAAATTAACGGCAAAACTCAAACCTGTTTACCCGCAACTAAACTACCGCAAATGCTAGAAAATTTGGGCATGAATCCTCGGTTAGTTGCAGTGGAATATAACGGGGAAATCCTCCATCGTCAGTATTGGGAAAACACGGAAATCAAGGAGGGGGATAAATTAGAAATTGTTACTATTGTCGGAGGGGGATAAAATAATCAACAATCGACAGTTGAGGGAAAAAACTTGTTAGTTATCGGTTTAATCAGTGGCACATCGGTGGATGGCATCGATACCGCTTTAGTGGAGATTAGCGGTACAGTGGAGTCTCCACAGGTGCAGTTATTAGCAGGGGAAACCTATCCCTATTCCCCCCGATTACGAGAGACAATTTTGCAAGTCTGTGGGGGAGAAAAGCTATCTATTGAAGCTTTAGCCAGCTTAGATGATAACATCGCCGCAGAATTCGCCCAAGCCGCCTTAAATATCCAAAAAGAAGCCCCAAAAGCCCAATTAATCGGCAGTCACGGTCAAACCGTTTTTCATCGACCCCCCGAAAACGATCGCCTCGGTTACACGGTACAATTAGGACGGGGAGCAGCGATCGCAAAAATCACCAGTATTCCCACCATTAGTAATTTTCGCGCTGCCGATATCGCCCAAGCTGGTCACGGTGCGCCCCTAGTGCCGAAAATTGACGCTTATCTGCTTTCTCACCCCACCAAAGCCCGCTGCGTCCAAAATATCGGCGGTATTGGCAATTTAACCTATTTACCCCCCCGACAAACGGAAAATTGGCAGCAAAAAATTTTCGGTTGGGATACCGGCCCCGGCAATGTCCTCATCGATTTGGCCGTACAATTTTTGAGCCAAGGCCAACAAACCTACGACCATAACGGTCAATGGTCGGCCCAGGGTCAACCCTGCTCCGAATTAGTTCATAAATGGCTACAGGAGCCTTATTTTCAACAATATCCCCCTAAATCCACCGGCAGAGAGTTATTTAGTCCCGCCTATCTAGCCCAATTGCACCGGGATGCCCAAGCTTATTCCCTCAGTGATGCCGACTGGTTGGCCAGTTTAACCGATTTAACCGCCATTTCGATCGCCCACAGCTATCAAACCTTTTTGCCGGAAATGCCTGCAGAAGTGCTGCTCTGCGGTGGTGGCGCTCATAATGCCTACCTGCGCCAAAGACTACTAGCACATTTGGGGTCAAATGTCAAGCTTTTGACCACCGATGAGGTAGGATTAAATAGCGATTTTAAAGAAGCGATCGCTTTTGCCCTTTTGGCCTATTGGCGCTGGCACAATTTCCCCAGTAATTTACCGAAAGTCACGGGAGCAAAAGAGGAGGTTTTATTAGGAGAAATTTATCTATGAGCAGTATATATGAAATATTTTCAACAATTCAACGCCAAAGAGTCAGCGATGGGCAAATAGTGCCAATTTTAAGCGATTGTGCCGACTATAAACGTCTTTTAATTCTTGTTTGGCCGCAATTGGGAGATTTTGACAGTCTCGAATACGCTTGGTGGTTAGAAAAAGAGGCAGCCCTTTGGCAAAATGCCGGGATTACCATTCGTGCCATCGGTATCGGCGATCGCAATTCAGGTTTAAAATTCGCTGAATATACGAAATTTCGGCAAGATTGGCTGTTTGTTGACCCGAAAGCTGAATTACACGATTTATTAGGACTGTATCGCGGTTTATCGTTAAAATTACCGAGATTTTCCCCCGGACAAAATGCCTGGTTAAATCTAATTTTGATGTGTGTGGGTGTGGGTAGTCCGGGGACTCTGGCCGAAGTGCTGCGGGGTTATCGTGGCGATCGCAAAGCCCCCCAATTAATTGCCGAGGAGGAAACAATACAAGCGCGGCCTTTACCAGCTTTCCGGGGTTCCCTATTCAATCTTGCTGGGGGTCAAGGTTTTCAGCGACCTTTTGAATTAGCCACCCTGAGACTGCGTAATATGACTCAAGTTTTGGGCAATTGGTCAACCTATGTCCCCGATAGTAGTTATCTCACCCAACGGGGAGGGACTTTTTTATTTGATAGTCAAGGAAAGTTACTCTATGAGCATCGAGATGGAGGTATCTTGGGATTTGCTGAGAATATGAGTTATCCTCTCGCTTTTTTGCGGGATTAAGCTTTTTTCTTCTCTATATAGAGAGTTTCGATTAAATGATACCAGTCCAAAATTTTAATCCTTTCCTGTTTCTCACCGATTTCAGGGAATAATAATCACAATAACCCTTTTGTAGGGCTTTTTGTTTCCCCATCGGGAATTATCATCTTACCTTGGCAGACTAGAACTGATGCACCACCCACAGAAACTTCCGTAATTTTACGGTTGTTTTTCTGAAACTTTAATTGTAAACTGCTGGGTCTGCCCATTTCCACTCCTTGGATTATTGTCCATTGATTCATCCCTTCCCTAGAAGATTCTAAGGCCCCTAGGTAGCCCGCTAAAGCGGCCACAGCCGAACCAGTGGCGGGATCTTCCATAACTCCTAAACCGGGGGCAAACATTCGGCCATAGAGACGAGATAGGGGAGATTCTGGGTCAAAACAGCAGACAAAAAGGGAATTAGCGGGGGATTGACCTAATAATGATGACCAAAGAGTTAGATTTAGTTTTATTTTCCCTAAAATATCTCGATTTTTGACGGGGATGAATAAAAAAGGGAGACCACAGGAAAAAGCGCGGGGGGGATAACCGGGTAAGAAATCGGCAACGCGTAGGGAAAGAATCGCCGCTAAATCATCGAGAGCATAAGTATCCGTCACTAATTCCGGCAATTGTGCCACTTTTAACTCACTATAGACCGGTTTTTCCCCCTCCATGATAATTTTCACCGGTACTAAACCGACTCCTTCCTCCAGATAAATCGTGGTTTCTTGGTAGGGGGGAATAGCGCCGATTAGGGCTAAAATATAGGCTGTGCCGACGGTAGGATGACCAGCAAAGGGTAATTCGGTACTGGGGGTGAAAATCCGGACTTTTTTAGTGCCTTGGGGCGTTTCTGGCGCAAAAACGAAGACTGTCTCCGAGAAGTTAAATTCGGCGGCGATTTTTTGCATCTGGGTGCGGGTTAATCCAGACGCTTCCGGAAAAACCGCCAGGGGATTACCACCAAAAATGCGATCGCTAAAAACATCGGCGGTATAGTAGGAATAGGTAGGCACGCGGGGGATAGGGCAACATTTATCGGAGAATTTTTTGATCTTACAACTATTTTCACCCATGACCGCTGGGCGCACGCGGTGCGCCCCTACTTTTGGCGCGATAATAAATATTATTGTAGGGGCGAATTGCCTTCGCCCTCTTTTAATAACTTCTGCTGCTCACCATCAGTCCTGTTAGTCTTTATTAAGAAATAATTAAAATACAGAGTTTTTCCTAAAGATAAGGTATGTCTTGAATCATCTCGGAGTCTCCTAATAACTCTACTACTTATCTGCTTCTAATCTGGCTAATAAACTGACTAACTTATCTCTGACGGAATTGTGGGTGTATTCGTCTTCAGGGTGAGGTTTTTGATGGGGTTGTTGAAAATAGGGACGTTCCCCGTATAATTGTCCCCATTTCACATCGACTCGGTGTACTAATTCATAGAGTAATTCTTGATTGTCTAAAATTTCTTCTAGGATTAACTGTAAAGCTTGAACGGGATTATCTAAATTTTGACTGACTTTGGTTAATTCTTCATCGACAATAAGCTGTAAAATTATCTGCAAAGCTCCCGAAGAATCCCCTAAATTAGCGGCAATAAATTGTTTAATCTCTGTGGTAACTTGCACTAATTTGGGGACAGGAGATTCTCCTTTGAGGAAATCCGCCCCCTCTTGAGCGATAAAATCTGCTAGGGTAAACTCGCGCCTTTCGATGATATCTTGGGAAAAATCCAGTTCTTCAGGGGTCATAAATTAAAAATATTAGCGATAATAGACTCTAGGACTTATTGTGACATTTTTAGGAATATCTATGGGCATCGATCGCAGAGAGTTTCAGCAGCGTCGTCAGCAGGTAATGGAAAAAATCGGCAATGGAACGGCAATTTTTCGCAGTGCGCCCATGGTGGTCATGCACAATGACGTAGAATACACCTATCGTCAGGATAGTGACTTTTTTTACCTGACAGGATTTAATGAACCGGAGGCGGTGGCGGTTTTAGCACCCCATCACCCCGAACATCAGTTTATCCTGTTCGTGCAGCCAAAAGACCCGGAAAAAGAAACCTGGACAGGCTATCTCCACGGTGTGGAAGGAGCAAAGGAAATTTTTGCTGCTGATGAGGCCTATTCTATCGAAGAATTGGACGAAAAATTACCCCAATATCTCGAAAAAGCCGAACGAATTTATTATCATCTCGGCCGGGACAAAACTTTTAATACAAATGTTCTAAAGCACTGGCAAAAATTAATCGCCACTTTTCCCCGTCGCGGCACTGGACCGACTGCTTTAGAGGATACTAATTTTATTCTCCATCCTTTGCGCTTACTGAAAACCGAGGCCGAATTGGACAATATTCGCCAAGCAACTGCTATTTCAGCACAGGCACATAATCGGGCCAGAGAATTTACCAAAGTTGGTCACTACGAGTATCAAATTCAAGCGGAAATTGAGCATACTTTTCGCCTGGAAGGGGGTATGGGTCCTGCTTATCCTTCTATTGTTGCTAGTGGTGCTAATGCCTGTATTCTGCACTATATCAACAATAATCGCCAAGTACAAGAAAATGAGCTTTTATTAATTGATGCTGGTTGTGCCTACAATTACTATAACGGTGATATTACCCGCACTTTTCCCGTTAATGGTAAATTTACCCCCGAACAAAAAATTATCTATGAAATTGTTCTGGAAGCTCAATTAAAGGCGATTGAAGTGGTAAAAACTGGTAATCCTTATAATCTTTTTCATGACACAGCCGTGAGGACAATTGTGGAGGGATTAGTGGATTTAGGGCTATTGGTCGGCGACATTGATGAGATAATTAAAGAGGAAAAATATAAGCCTTTTTATATGCACAGAACTGGCCATTGGTTAGGATTAGATGTCCATGATGCGGGAGGTTATAAAGTTAACGAAGAAACTTGGCAAACTTTGCAGCCTGGTCATGTTTTAACCGTGGAACCGGGGATTTATATCTCCCCCGATATTAAACCTGCTGAAGGACAGCCGGAAGTGCCAGAAAAATGGCGGGGTATCGGTATCCGTATCGAAGATGATGTGTTAGTTACTGCCACAGGAAATGAGGTTTTAACTGCAACAGTTCCCAAAAAAGTTGAGGATATCGAATCTTAAGTAAAAAGCTAGGTGTTAAAAATTGTCAGATTCCCCCTAACCCTAGGGTTGATTAATAGTAGGGTTGATTCATGAATCAACCCTACCCCCCTTAAGGAGATTCAATTAAGTTTTTTCTAGAGGTTATCATGATTGCTACCAAAGAAAAATTATATACCTTTGCGGAATATTTAAATTATCAGGACTGCACGGATGATAAATACGAATTATTTAACGGAGAATTAATTTCCATGCCTCCCGCTAGTGGCTTTCATTCTTTGATACTTAGATATATATTTAAGGTGTTAGAAAGGGAAATAGAGAGGCTACAATTAGACTGGCAAGTTATGCCCGCTACCGTGGGAATTCGCACCGATAAAGCTAAATCGAGAATCCCAGACTTAATGATTTTAACTGCCGAACAATGTCAAGAGATTAGAAATATGACCACAGCAGTGATTGAATTTCCTCCCCTGTTAGTTGTAGAAATTGTTAGCCCCAATAATGCCGATGATGACTACCGTTATAAACGTTCAGAATACGCAGTGAGAGGCATTCCTGAATACTGGATTATCGATCCTATGTCCCTAAAAATATCGGTTTTAAACCTAATTTCGGGATTTTATGAACTGGCAGAATTTAACAACGAAGATAGGATAATATCGGTGACATTTCCCGATTTACAATTAACTCCTCAAATGGTCTTTGCACAGTAAAATCTTAGCTAGAGACTTTTATGATTGCTACCCAACAAAAAATATATACCTTTGCGGAATATTTAAATTATCAGGACTGCACGGATGATAAATACGAATTATTTAACGGAGAATTAATTTCCATGCCTCCCGCTAGTGGCTTTCATGCTTTAATTATTGCCTTTCTTTATGATTATTTAATGGCAGAAATTAAAAGATTAAATCTAACTTGGAAAGTCATGCCTGCTACCGTGGGAATTCGCACCGATAAAGCTAAATCGAGAATTCCAGACTTAATGATTTTAACTGCCGAACAATGTCAAGAGATTAGAAATATGACCATAGCAGTGATTGAATTTCCTCCCCTGTTAGTTGTAGAAATTGTTAGCCACGGTAATGCTGATGATGACTACCGTTATAAACGTTCAGAATACGCAGTGAGAGGCATTCCTGAATACTGGATTATCGATCCTATTGCTGTAAAAATATCGGTTTTAACCCTGATTTCGGGATTTTATGAACTGGCAGAATTTAACAACGAAGATAGAATAATATCGGTAACATTTCCCGATTTAAAATTAACTCCTCAAATGGTCTTTGCACAGTAGCATTATTAACGATTATGACTATCCCCTTAGAAATCCAACAACGCTGCCAACAATTAAAAACAGAACTACAAAGAGCCAGTTATGCTTATTATGTTCTTGATGATCCTTTTATATCCGATAGCGTTTATGATCAACTTTATCGGGAATTAGAAGACATAGAAAAGCGTTATCCCCAATTAATCACCCCCGATAGTCCCACCCAAAGAGTTGGGGATAAAATCTCTAGTCAATTTGTTTCTGTTCGTCATAATATTCCCCTGTATAGTCTCGAAAATGCCTTTAACCTCGAAGAATTAAATAAATGGGGCAACCGTTGGCAAAGATATGTAAATGAAACCCAAGAAACGGAATATGTGTGTGAATTAAAAATCGATGGTTCTGCGTTAGCTTTAACCTACGAAAACGGCTTTTTAGTCAGAGGTGTTACTAGAGGGGATGGAGTCACCGGCGAAGATATTACCCCCAATGTGCGGACAATTCGCTCTATTCCTTTACGCTTAAATATAGATAATCCCCCAGCAATTGTGGAAGTGCGCGGCGAAGCCTTTTTACCCCTCGATACCTTCGATAAAATCAATCAAGAAAGAGAAGAAAAAGGGGAATCTCTCTTTGCTAATCCCCGCAATGCGGCAGCAGGAACCCTACGACAATTAGATCCGAAAATAGTTGATAAAAGACGCTTACAATTTTTTGCCTATACCCTGCATTTAGACGATAACCATATCACTACTCAATGGCAATCCTTAGATAGATTAGAAACCATGGGATTTCTGGTTAATCCCCACCGTCAACTCTGTCCATCCCTGCAACAAGTGGCGCAATACTATCAAGATTGGCAAGAAAAACGTCATCAATTAGCCTACATGACCGATGGTGTCGTAGTCAAAATCAACGATTTACAGCGACAAAATCGCTTAGGATTCACTCAAAAATTCCCCCGGTGGGCCATCGCTTTAAAATATCCCGCCGAAGAAGTCCCCACGGTAGTTAAAGATATTATCGTCAATGTGGGACGCACCGGCGCAGTCACACCCATGGCGGTGATGGAACCGGTACAGGTAGCAGGAACCACCGTACAAAGGGCTACTTTACATAATAGCGATCGAGTGGCCGAATTAGATATCCGCGTCGGTGACACGGTAATTATCCGCAAAGCGGGGGAAATTATCCCAGAAGTGGTGAGAATCCTACCAGAATTGCGTCCTAGCCAGACTTTACCTTTCCAGATGCCCACTAATTGCCCTGAATGTCAATCTCCCCTAGTCCGTCCGGTGGGGGAAGCGGTGACACGCTGTGTTAATAGTTCCTGTCCGGCGATTTTGCGGGGAAGTGTAGTACATTGGGCTAGTCGCGATGCTCTCGATATCCGGGGATTAGGGGAAAAAGTGGTAATTTTGCTGATTGAACAGGGATTAGTTACCGCTATTTCTGACCTCTACAGCCTCGAAAAAACGGAAATTGCCAAATTAGACCGAATGGGCGATAAATCCGCCTTAAATTTGATTACAGCTATGGCTCAGAGCAAAAATCAAAGCTGGTCGAGGGTACTTTATGGGCTAGGAATTCGCTATGTGGGCAGCGTTAACGCCAAAATTCTCGCCGAAAGTTTTCGGACAGTGGAGGAGTTAGCTAACGCCAGCGTGACTAATTTAGCTTCTGTGTATGGTATCGGTGAAGAAATCGCTCAATCGGTCTATGATTGGTTTAAAATCGCCGCTAATCGGGATTTAGTCGCTAAATTACAGGCAGCGGGTTTACAATTTGCCGCAGCAGCAAAAACCACCACCACAAAAGCCACCTTAGCAGGGAAAACCTTTGTCATTACTGGCACTTTACCAACTCTCAAACGGGAGGAAGCGAAAGAATTAATCGAAAAAGCTGGGGGTAAAGTGACGGGTTCTGTCAGCAAAAAAACTGATTATTTAGTGCTAGGAGAAGCGGCGGGTTCTAAGCTAGAAAAAGCCCTAGAATTGGGCATTACTCAGCTAACCGAAGCACAATTACTCGAATTAATCAAGGGTTAAAAGCTTAAGATTGGAGCAAATCTACTGAAGTATTATCGATTAACTGAGCAACAGCATCAAGATAATCATTAAGTTCCATTTTGTGAGCTTGGGCAAACAAATTAAGGGTTTCTACCTTTGTTCCTTCTCCCTGTTCAATGCGTCTCACTTGACGCTCGGATACTCCTATAATATCTGATTGTCGCAGTTGATGCTGTTTGCGTAAAGAGGCAATCGCTCGACCAAAAATCTGATCATGTTTTAATTTAATCGCTGCAAACTTTTGTTTTGCTTTTGGTTCAATCACACTCAAAAAAGCCTCTATATCAAGATGAATATCCACGACTGGCCAATGAATATAACTACCATCTTCTGCTATAATAAACTTCTCTCTTTCTTCTAGAGGAATACGCTGTAAAGCTGGCATAGATGCAAAGGGAATTTCTAGCTCATTGAGATCACAGCGACTGATTAATAAACTTTCCTCAATAACTAAAGCTCTGGCGATTAAATGCTCTTGCGCTCCCCAACTCCAAGCATTAATCACCCTTGTCGGTAAAATAAAATCTCGATAAACGAGGGTATTTCGCAGGGTGCGTAAATTGGCCTGTTTAAATAGTTGCGGCAACCAGATAGAATCAATGTCTGCTCGGATAAAAAGACCTCGCAGATGATGTTTATCATTAGCATTTCTGGCAATATCTGACACTGCTTTTAAACTGGTCAAAGAAGTACAAATAAAGATGTTTTTTAAAGAATCAATATTCTTTAAATCTGGTAAGGAAAGAATCTGCACAGATTGAAACTCTGGCAAGAAATTATAAATTTCTTTATCCTCAATTATAACAGTAATTTCTGGCTTATTTAACATGATTAATTCTCCCGGGTACAGACTTTTGCCTCCCATTCAATCAGGAGCGCAGAACGATTCGCTAAAACGTGGTCAAGAATTTGCTTTTTTCCTTACTAGATATTTTGGCATTGGCGGGCCATTTCACCTGAAAATTTAGACCATTGTCTTGATTACAAAGTAAGAAAAAAACTCTAATTTCCCATTGGCCCGGTTTACGAACATGAAAATGAGGTGGCAAATGATCGTGAGAATTGAAAAACAGATCTAAGCCATCTAAATTAAAGGATTCCACCTTGCCCAAATGTTCACCTCGCCTACCTCAACTCTGGTCACTTAATGCTATTATACACTTAACCAGACATTTTGTCCTTAAATTCTGAAATATAATGTCTGCTTAACCTAGAACGATCAAAGCGTTAGATTAGAAAGAGTCCTTTTTTGAGAGATATTTAAACCTGATGGTCTGGCCTTTTAAACCGAAAACCCGCAAACAAATCGCTCGAATAGAAATTACAGGTGCAATTGCCTCCGATACCCGCAAAAGAGTCTTAAAAGCCCTAGAAATCGTCAAAGAAAGGCAATATCCCGCCCTACTTCTCCGCATTGACTCCCCCGGGGGAACCGTGGGGGATTCCCAAGAAATTTATGAAGCATTGAAGCGGTTACAAAAAAACACGAAAATAATCGCTAGTTTTGGCAATATTTCCGCCTCTGGCGGCGTTTATATCGGTATGGGGGCTAATTATATTATGGCTAACCCCGGCACGATTACCGGCTCGATCGGTGTTATCCTGAGGGGGAACAATCTAGAAAGATTGTTGGATAAGGTGGGAGTTTCGTTTAAAGTGATTAAATCAGGCCCCTATAAAGATATTCTCTCCTTCGATCGAGAATTAACTGATGAAGAAGAAAGAATTCTTCAGGATATGATCGATACCAGTTATCAGCAATTTCTGCAAACCGTCGCCGGAGCGAGAAATTTAGATGTCAATCAGGTGAAAAGTTTTGCCGATGGGCGCATTTTTACCGGCCAACAGGCGTTAGAATTAGGAGTGGTCGATCGCTTAGGAACCGAGGAAGATGCCCGACTTTGGGCGCTAGAATTGGCAGGATTACCCCCAGATAAAACTAAATGTCAGACTATCGAAGAACCGAAACCCCTGCTCAGTCGTCTGACGGGCAATCGTTCCCAAATACCCCTAGGATTACAAAAAACCCTACAGCGTCTAGAATTTGAATTAGAAGTTAACGGACAACTATTGTGGTTATACCGACCCTGATGACCAGATTAAAGTCGAGAAAAAGGGCGCGTTAACCCCTAAAATTGACTCATCAGGATTATCGGAGGATAACAATCGTGCAGTGGAAGGTTCGAGCCATTCGGGGAGCAACGACGGTAACGGTTAATACTATTGAAGCTATACGAGAAGCAGTGACAGAACTCCTCGAAGCGATCGAAATTCACAATAGTCTCGATCCCGATGATATTGTTAGTATTATCTTTACGGCAACTCAGGATTTAGACGCGATTTTCCCCGCTGCTATCGCTCGCGAACGTCCCCACTGGCAAAATGTCCCCCTCCTCGATGTGCAACAGATGCAGGTCGCTAGTAGTCTAGAAAAGTGTATTCGCGTAATTCTCCACGTTAATACTCCCAAACTACAAGGGGAAATGCAGCACGTCTATCTCCGGGGGGCGAAAAATCTTCGCCCCGATTGGCAGATTTCTCCAGTAACTATTAATCGCTAAAATCTTCCATAACTGACTAAATCCCCATTTCCGACAGCCAACTCAAAATTAATTGATTAACTTTTTCGGGATGTTCATCGTGGGGACAGTGACCAGCTTTGGCAATCGGATAAAATTGGGTATTATTGCCCATTTTAGCTCTTTCTTGGTAAATTACCGAACCAGCGATCGGTGTCCAAGGGTCATCCTCTCCCCAGAGTACCAATAAAGGGCGATCGATTGGCGGTAATAATTCCTGGGGAGAAGGTCCAGGGGGTGCTGTCAACACCGATGCGAACACTCCCCACGCACCCGCATCACAGGAGGGTTGATAGAGAATTTCGACTAATTCCTCGGTAATCGCAGTATGGTCGCGATAAACCTGTTTTAAGGTGTTCCGGATGCGATTTTTCTGTCTTACCTGTTCAAAAATAAACTTTCCTGTCACCGGAGAACTAACTAAACCGGTAAAGGCAGCCATGATTAAACGCAAGGGGAAATTTAATTCTTCGGGACGATGGTTTAATCCTCCCGCACAGTTGATAATTACTCCTGCGGCAGTGATTTCGGGAGATTCTGCCATCAGCATTAAGGCAATCAGTCCCCCGATGGAATTACCGACAAATACCGTCGGTTTTGCGATTTTTTCCCGCCAAAAGTCTTGTATTTGCCGCATCCAAAGGTTGAGACTATAATCTAAAGCGGGCTTATCCGCACCCCCAAATCCCAAGAGATCTAGGGCATAGACTTGATAGCCATTTTCCGCTAAAACGGGGATATTTTTGCGCCAATGACCGATAGATGCCCCAAAACCGTGAATTAATACTAGGGGTTGTCCTTCTCCCCGCACGGTGTAGGGGATGGTGTGACCTTGCCATGTCCAAGACAATTGCTCTAAGCTAGTGGCAGTGAGGGGCGATTGTAGTGCCATTGTATGAAGTTTTATTAAGTGATATTTAAATTATAGAATAAAAATCGGTCGAGAATTTATGCCACAACGCCAGACTTTTACCAATAACTCGATGGCAATTTCCTATTTACAATGGAGCGATCGAGGTATGCCTCTACTATTATTGCACGGCATGGCGGATCATGCTCTGGTTTGGTCAAGTTTGGGCGATTATTTACGCTCAAATTATCAAGTTATTGCCCCAGATTTGCGGGGACATGGGGAAAGCGGTAAACCAACAACCGGTTATCACTTTCAGGATTATATCGGCGATTTAAGGGCTTTAATTAATCATTTAGGTTGGACGCAAGCACATATTTTAGGTCATTCTTGGAGTGCTAAAATAGCGGCGATTTGGGCAACTCAACAGCCGGAAGTATTTAAGAGTTTAATTTTAGTCGATCCCTTTTTTATCGATAAAATGCCTAGTTGGATTAGGATAACTTTTCCAATTCTCTATCAAGTTTTGCCCTTTTTAAAGATTACTCGTTCCTTTGATAGTTATCAGAGCATAGAAGCGATCGCTCGTCAATTAAAACAATATAAAGGTTGGTCAAATTTACAGCAAGAGGTGTTTAAAAATGCCATTGAACAAAAAGCGGATGGCAGTTGGAGCAGTAAATTTACTTTATCGGCACGCGGGGAAATTTTTGAGGATGTCATGGGGTTTGCTGGATTAACTAAAGCTTTAGATATTCCCAGTTTATTAATCCTTCCTCAACAAGGATTAAATCGCACTACTTGGCAAATTCAATCCTATAAAAAGTATTTAACTTCTCTAGAGATTAAAAAGATACCGGGTAATCATTGGGCATTTTTAGGGGAACCTGAAACTTTTAATCAAGCGGTGGCTGAGTTTTTATCTGTTCGGGAAAATGACGATGTTTAATTAGAAGGTAATTGAGCTCATTTTAAGCTGGATTACGCTGCCCTAAGTAGGTAGGTATTAAAAACTTTCAGGCGCCCCCCTTATCAAGGGGGGATTAAGGGGGGATCGGCGCCCCCCTTATCAAGGGGGGTAGGGGGGATCGGCGCCCCCTTATCAAGGGGGGATTAAGGGGTAATCGGCACCCCCCTTATCAAGGGGGGTAGGGGGGATCGAACCTAAAATCCATTTTTAATTTAATTATAACTAGCTACTTAACACCCTAAGTTTATATAAATTTCTTCGGCAATATTCCTGCTACCTCCAGATTCTCCCACTCTAATTTTACCGTTCTCTAAACATCTATGTAAATACTGAGAATCTGCCAAAATATCGACAATTTTAACCGCAGCATTTTTAAATAAATTCACCTCCGTGGGTTTCTTTCCAATAGTTATCACCGATTCCCCTAATAAGCGCATTTGTGCCTCAGCAAAAGGGTAGGTAAATTGGGGTCCAAATCCGGGTATTTGTAGGACGGGTTTTCCTAATCCTACCGCTTGTTCTACTGCTGTCCCCGCCATGGCTAAACAAGCGTCACAATGGTGTAGAATATCGGCAAAAGCATCACGATAACAGCACAATAAAGCCCCATTTTTCTCTAGTTTTCCCGCTCCTAAATAATGCCATCCCTCTTGTTTAGCCAAATTTTCTAAGTCGGTTTCTCTGATGCTAGGAATGATAGCAGCCCGAAACTGCATCGGTTTAATTTTAACTATTTCCTCACAGACTTGTAACTGTAAAGCTAAATTACTCAAAGCTTCGGGTAAACGACTCCCCGCTAATAAAGCAATCATGGGAATTTGACTATCTAATTCTAAATCTTTACCCGTTGGTGTTAAGACATCCATAATCGGATAACCAGCAAAAATCGCTTTTTTAATACCCCGATTTTGTAGGTCTGTTGCTGTATATTTATCTCTGGTAAAAACCCTTAAACACTTGTCTGATCTTAAACATAATTCTGTCAGTAAAGGTAATTTAATTGTACCTTCGTAATAACTGGAAGTAGAAACAATAAAAGCCACAAAAGGACGACCAGTTGAACGAGCGATCGCAATCGGCACAATATCCCCCACTGCTATCAATAAATCACAATTCTTGCTAACTTTAAAAGCTGCCTGAATTTGTTTAATAGTTAGACCGATTAATCCCGCGCCAATATCTTTAATCCAATTAAAAGGATTGGTATAAATAATTCCCCCCGATGGCATAGTGGCAGTGGGGGCAATAATTGGTACTGGCAATTTTTGATAAGCTTTTCCCTCTCCCACTAAAGGCAAAGCAGCTATAGATAATTGGGGCTGAATTTTTTGTAATTTCCCCACAATTAAACTAGCATTTAAATCCTCACCATGACCATTACTAAGAAATAAAACCTGTTTAAGCATCGATTTCGTATCCTCTATATTCCCTTGCCGCCAAAGAAACTGCCACCGTCACCGATTTTGCTTCTATTTGCTTGCTGACTAGCAAAATCTCGCCCATTTTTAAAGCGGCAGCCTCAGCAACGCTAGGAGTTCCCCCTTGCTTGTTGACAATGGCTGAGGGATTGGGGACATTAATATCTCTCAACTCCTCGGCAGTAAAGGTTTTTAGGGGCAATCCTTTCTCCTGACAGTAGGTAATTAAACCCCGTTCATCAGCTTTGATATTAAGGGTGGCGATACCGGCAATAGCGGCTAAAGAGAGGTGATAACGCTGAAAAACAGCCCTAATTGCCCTATCTATGACCGCTTTCTCCGTGCCCTGGATGCAACCTATGCCTAGCCATAATACTCGTCCATGGCACTGCACTTTTACCCCGGAAGAATCGGCGGGTGGGTGGAAAGCAGGGGAAGCGCCAGTCATCATCGGTGTTGCCTCTAATTGTTGCGGGATTAGGGTTGCCAACGGGGAGAATCACCTTGGGGCTGTTTGGTAAGCTAAAAAACAGTTAAGAGAACGTTCGTAAATTAATGTAAAGAAGATGGATTGTTTTTCGCCGCTCCCCGATACCTTTTTAACAGGATTTAGTTTAATACACTTGTGCTAATAGGGCGCAGATTCTGCGCCCTAGATAGCTTACTATCCTAGCGGGTTAAGGCCGCGCCTCTTGCGTATAAAGTGCGGGCATAATCGGTCCAAGTACCCTGGCCCCAATAACGGAAACAACTGGTTTGCACGAGCAAATTATAAAGTAGTGCCTCCAGATAATCCGGTCGTCGGGTGAAGCTAGGATCCGCCTGTACTAAAGGATCATATTTCTCGTGGAATTGAGCGCTTAATTGGTTCATCGGTTCGAGGACATTTTCGTAACCGCGCACCCAACTGAGATCATTTGTCCAAGAGGCCCCATCCATGCTAAAACGGTGGTCGGTCTGTTTTAACTCAACGATCGCCTGTTCTACCGCTTCCGGGGTAGCGGCATCCGGATTAACTCGCTGCCAGATTTTATGCTGGTGTACGGCTTGAATTGGGGGATAATCTTGGGGATTAACGCCAGCAGCCTCGATTAACTCCAGATATTCCGTACCGTTAAATCCTGCCACACTGGAACCCCCCTGCATTTCCCGCCAAGGATTGGGAAAATCGCGAGGAAATTCATTCATCATCACGCCACCATTTTCACCATCGGCAATCTGGGAACCTAGGGAAGGAACCCAAACGCCGCCGATTTGCTGTTTACCTCGGCATTTAGCCTCGTGGTAGGGTTGCATTTGGGCAACTAATTTGGTGTCGGAACCCTGGGTTTTAATCAAAGCAGTAATCGCAATCACTTCACCCCGAGAATTGCGGGCCACCAGGCGATTAGGAATATATTTTTGTTCCTGACTCAATCCCGAACCGTCGAGATTTTCCACCGAGTGTTCCTGTACCAATAACCAACGATAGCCGCATTCTTTCAGAGCTTTAATATACTCGTAGAGGGTATCGGGATGGTTAGGAAGGTGCATTTCCGGGGGAGAGAACCCTTTGACTCGTTTTAGAGCATCCACGCCAAAAATCGAGGCAAAATAGGTTTGCCATGCTTGCATCTGTAATTTTAGATCAGGAATCGGTGTGGAAGGAGCCACCGCGTGACTCCACATCGTCCCCAACCATTCCACATAGGGTTGATATTGACTGTTACAGGTGATTAATTTGAGTTTATCGAGGATATCCTGCCGTCCCATCTGCACCAAACCCCAGAGGAGATTGCCGGAATAATCGAGCATAATTCGGGGATTACAGCCTTCCGCCACCAATTCCGGGATAAAATCGCCCATGCGACTGTAACACCAGGCAAAAACGCTGGCATTATGATTATCGCCATCCCCAAGATTTTCGAACATATGCTGGAGATTGCAGATTAATTCCCCGTTAACACCCGCCGGGATAGTGGGTTGGTGCATATGCAAGGCACAGGCAAAACCAGCCTTAATATTGTCTAATTTGAGATTTGTTGTCGGTAAAAAGATCGGATCATCGTGATTGACAATCGCTGCGATTTCCTGTTCCCAACCGCAAATAGTTGGTAGTCCGGGGCGTATTTCCGTGATAGGGTTCGATTTCGATGATACGGGTGTAGCGATCATAATTTTTCAGGCGAATAGATTGAGAGAGTTTGTCCCCACTCTCCCAGGGACAACTTTTTTTTACTGGCAACAGGTCACTCCTGACTGTTCACTGCTAACTGAGCTAAGAGTGCGGACTTGATCCTATCCCATTTATACTGGGAGTAACCCCCTCCAGACACAAGCCTTCGTAACTCGTTAAAAATCAAGATGATTCTTTACTGAACTTAACCGATCCTCGCACTATGATACAAACAACTATCCGCCCTTTTACCTGTAACTTTTAACCATGTTCTCGGCGACTACCGAAATTCTTGTTATCTTCTTCCTCATCCTCCTCAATGGAGTCTTTGCTCTCTCGGAAATTGCCATTGTCTCGGCCCGCAAAGTCCGTTTGGAACAATTAGCCAGAGATGATCGACGGGCGGCGGTGGCCTTAAAATTGGCCAATGATCCCAATCAAATTTTATCGACGGTGCAGATTGGCATTACCCTAGTGGGTATCTTTGCTGGGGCCTACGGAGGGGCTAATTTATCGGTCAGTGTGGCGCAATTATTGGCCCAAGTTCCCGTTTTAGCCCCCTATAGTCAAGCTTTGGGATTAGGATTAGTGGTGTTAATTATTACCTATCTATCCCTAGTGGTGGGGGAATTGGTTCCGAAACGGTTGGGTTTAAGTAATCCTGAAAAAATCGCTATCCTCGTTGCTAGTCCTCTCGATAGGTTATCAAAAATTGTTTCGCCTGTTGTCCATCTTTTGAGTCAATCAACTAATCTGATTCTCGGTTTGTTGGGGATTAGCGGTAATAATAATGATTCCCCAATTACGGAAGAAGAATTGAAAATTATGCTTAAACAGGGAACCGAAGCGGGAACCTTTGAGGAAGCAGAACAGGATATGGTGGAAAGGGTGTTAGGATTGAGCGATCGCCGAGTAAGTCAGATTATGACCACGCGTCCGGATGTTGTTTGGTTAGATTTGGAAGATAGTGCCGAAATTAATCGCCAGAAGCTAATTGAGAGCAATCATACCCGTTTTCCTGTGTGTCAGGGCAGTTTAGATGAGGTTTTGGGGGTAATTGAAGTCACAGACTTATTGGCCGATTGTTTAACCGGTGAAAGTTTCGACCTAACGAAGGATTTACAGCAGCCGCTTTTTGTGCCGGAAAGCACTAGGGGTTTAAAAGTTTTAGAATTAGTGCAGCAAAGTGGTCATCATATTGCCTTGGTAGTGGATGAGTACGGGGTGATTCAAGGATTGGTGACGCGCCAGGATATTTTAGAGGCAATTGTCGGCGATTTACCCCAATTAGATAATATTGAAGATGCACAGATCGTGCAGCGGGAAGATGGTTCTTGGTTGATTGATGGCACAGTGGCGATCGAAGATTTTAAAGAATTATTTGAAATCAGTGAATTACCGGGGGAAAAACAGGGCAATTATCACACTTTAGGGGGTTTTATTATTACCCATCTTGGTAGGATTCCGGGGGCTGCCGATCATTTTGAATGGCAAAGGTTGCGTTTGGAAGTGGTGGATATGGACGGTAATCGCGTCGATAAGGTGTTAGTAACGCTCTTGTTGGATGATTTGTAAGTAAGTAGCTGGTTATATAGCGTTTCCTAAGCTGGTGAGGTACGCCTATTTTTCTTCCCCTTTGCCTAAAACCCATAACTTTTGTACCTCAGCAGACGGAAAAACGCTATATAACACCTAACAGCTGATGAGATGCACCCGAAGGGACTATTTTTGAAAGCTTGAGCGGTCAAGTCATTAGCCACTTTTGCCACAAACCCTAAGTAGCATCATGCTCAACGGATTTAGGATGATTATTTTTCTAGTCCGAAAAGCTCGCTCTTGAAAAAGGGGACAATTGTTAATTATTATTAAAAGTATATTTACTAATTAACCAAAATACCAGTGAAACTAGCTCAAGCTCAGACGATATTAACAGACACTTTAACCGTATTTTGGGGAGAATGGCTAGATTTACGGGCGAGAGTCCTTCAGATCGCCGCCACCGGTCTAGTTTCTCCCCTAATCTATATTATCGGTTTCGGGTTGGGGTTGGGAAGCGCCCTCGATCGCTCGATGAAACCCTCGATCGGCGATTCTTATCTAGAATTTATTTTACCCGGAATGGTAGCCCTGTCCTCAATGGCGATCAGTTTCGGGGGAACCACCTTTTCCATCTGTGGCGATCGCTTATTTAGTAAAACCTTCGAGGAATTATTATTACTTCCCGTCCATCCTCTCTCATTATTTTTAGGCAAAGTTTTCGCGGGAATTTTGCGCGGTGTAATGACTTCTGCATCGGTGATTCTCATTGCTATCTTATTTACAGGAAAATTTGCCAGTTTTCTCAATCCCCTCTTTTTATTAGTTTTAATCTTAAATTGTGCCGTCTTTGCCGGTTTAGGGGCAATTGTTGGATTGCGAGTTACATCCCTCGAAAGTGTCAGTCTGTATAATAACTTTTTAATCGTGCCGATGTCTTTTTTAGGAGCAACTTTTTTCGATCCCCAAACCTTACCCTGGCCATTAAAAATTATTGTTTATGCCTTGCCCCTCACCTATGCTAGTCTGGGATTAAGAGCCGCAGCCTACGATATTAATCAATTTCCTTGGTTCGCTATCCCCATTTTGTTAATCGTCGCTCTTCTTCTCTCGATTGTCGGCGCTTATCAATTCTCCCATCAACGGGATTAAATCAGTAATCAGTTATCAGTTATCAGTTATCAGTTAAGTACCCAGGCAAAATTAATTAAACATATCTAACTACCTCTTGCCTTTTGCCTCTTGCCTTTTGCCTATCTTCACTAGGAAATTTATTTTACACGACTACTTATCTCCTGACTCCTGACTCCTATCTCCTGACTCCTTTTTCCCTTGAATAAATATATCCTTTTTTATAAACCCTACGATGTATTATGTCAGTTTACTGATGAAAATGGGCGCTCGACTTTAAAAGATTATATTCCCATCCCGAATATCTATTCTGTCGGTCGTTTAGATAGGGATAGCGAGGGATTATTATTACTCACAGATAACGGTCAATTACAGCATCGTTTAGGTCATCGTCAATTTGCTCATCCGCGCACCTATTGGGTACAAGTCGAAAGAATTCCAGACCTAAACGCTTTAGAAAAATTGCGTCAAGGTCTTCCTATTCAGGATTATCGCACTCGACCGGCAATAGTTAATTTACTAGATTTTGAACCAGATTTACCCCCCAGAGAGCCACCGATTCGTTATCGAAAATCTGTCCCCACCGCTTGGTTAGAAATTACCTTAACTGAGGGAAGAAATCGTCAGGTAAGAAGGATGACGGCAGCCGTTGGTTATCCCACTTTAAGATTAATTAGAACAGCCATTACTATTGATAAAAACAATAAATTATGCTTAACAGGATTACAACCTGGTCAATGGCGAGAAGTAACTGAAAAAGAGAGAAAAGCCTTAGAAAGGTTATAATTTCTGTAAGTAACCTTGATAACCAAAGTTGAATGTATAGTTTGGGACTTGATCAAATTACCCACAATTATCTATAATCGTGAATATTAAACCGAAAGACAAATATGAAAGTTAAAATTAAAAATCTTGGCATTTTAAAACAGGCAGAATTCAGTCTAGGCGACCTCACAATTATCTGTGGTCGTAATAATACAGGTAAAACTTATGCTACATATTCTTTATTCGGTTTTTTAGACACTTGGCGAAGACTATTAACGGGGCCAAGATTTGGCCTCAAAGAAAAAATTGAGCAACTACTTTCTGATGGTGTAATTAGTCTCGATCTACAGGAGTATGTTCAACAGTGTGAAAGTATTCTTACTACAGGTTGTCAAAGATATATTCAACAAATACCTGAAGTTTTTGCTGCCAACGAGGAGAGGTTTAAAAATGTTGATTTTCAGATAGAATTAAATTTTGATAATATTCAATTTAAAAAGAAGTATGAAAAGAAAATTAGTACAGCAACATGGGAAATTATCTCGATTAGCAAACATGAAAATGAGCCTTATTTATCCATTACATTATTAACAGAAAAAGAAAAAATAAATCTGCCAGTGCATTTTCTTGAGGATATCATTTACGACAGCATCCAAGATATAATTTTCTCTCAGTTTTTTCCTAGGCCATTTATTGCCAGTGCAGAAAGAACAGGAGCGGCAATTTTTCGCAAAGAGTTAAATTTTGCTCGTAATCGTTTACTGGAAGAAATTAGCAAAAATAGCAATTTTGATCCTAGGGAACTGTTATTTAATGTTTCTCAGGATTATGCGCTACCGGTCAAAAAAAATGTAGATTTTACTAGACAAATAGAAACAATTGTCAAAAAAACTAGCTTTATTGCCGAAAATCATCCCAGTATTTTAGAAGATTTTGCCGATATTATTGGTGGTCAATATATGATTACTAGCAATGATGAACTTTATTACATTCCTAAAGGAAAAAAACTTAGACTATCGATGGATGAAAGTTCTAGTGCTGTACGTTCTCTTTTAGACATTGGCTTTTATTTAAGACACGAAGCTCGAATCGGAGATTTGTTGATAGTAGATGAACCTGAATTAAATCTCCATCCAGAAAATCAACGCCGTATCGCTAAACTTTTCGCTCGACTGATCAACATTGGTATTAAAGTTTTTATCACTACTCACAGTGATTATATTATCAAAGAAATAAACACATTAATTATGCTCAACCATGATCAACCACACCTGAAACAAATTGCCGCAGAAGAAGGCTATAGACAAGAGGAATTATTATCGGCTAATCAAGTTAAAGTCTATATTGCTGAAGAAGATTCAAAGATGTTAAAAGGACAAAAAAGAAAAACCAAATTTCACACTTTAAACCCCGCTAAAATTGATCCAAAAATGGGTATTGAGGCGCGTAGTTTTGATACTACTATCGAAAATATGAATCGTATTCAAACGGCTATTATTTGGGGTGAGGAGTAATGTCTGATATTGCTATCCTCAAAGAAATGATTAGGGATTGTGCGATAGTAGAGTTGGAATACAAAAAAGAGTACAAACGAGATAGTTATTTACTGAAACTGACAGAAAATCAAGATAACTATTCGTTTGTGATTAGTGGAATGCCTAAACCCGATCGAGGTATTGTGATTAAGCTAGATGAGTTTTTTGATGTCCGCACAATTTTTACTGGTAGTAAAGGTGAGTGTAAGCGTGCAGACTTTATAATTATTGCTAATACCAATTCTGAAAAAGTTATCCTTTGTCTGGAAATGAAGAAAAGCAGAGATTCTAATTCATCGATAACTAAACAATTAAAAGGAGCCAAATGCTTTGTCTCCTATTGTCGTGAAATCGGACGCTTATTTTGGAATCAACCCGATTTTCTTCGGGACTATCAATATCGCTTTGTTAGTATTAAAAATATCAGTATGTCTAAAACAACCACGAGCAGCCGTAAACCTTCTCAAAAAAGTGAGATTCACGATCAACCAGAAAAAATGTTAAAAATTTCCGCTCAAGCGAAGCACTTTCAAGAATTAATTTAGTCCTATAGCTTGACATTATGACCGATTTAATCTCGATCGAATAACGATCTTTTGCCGAGAGTGCCGAAAGAGCCTTATCGATGCTCATTTTTAAAAACTTCAAACACCTGCCGGCTGAAATATTTTAACTTATCAGCCACCTTAGGAGAGGGTTGATAATTGCCGACTAATTGCCAATTTTCCACCGTAGATAGTCGCCAAGCGGTTCCTTGATGGTTAAAAGCCTGCATTTCTAAGCCAATCAAACGCTGATGCTGATCCTCGCTATCGAGATGAAAACGAATTTGTACCAGAATACTGCGCCCTTGAATTCTGGGACTCCAACCCGGAAAATGGAAAGCGATATCGATCGAGTCGGGATCCGTTAACTCCCTTGTGTGGGGATCATTGCGCCAAGGTTTCAGATCTGCCTTTGCATCGGGGAATTGTTGTTTAAACAGGTTGACGAGTGTGGCGATCTTCGCCGTTAATTCTAATCCTTTTGCCTGTTCCGACGCATTCATGCTCACCTCTGATAATTGCTTATAAAGTAACTATTTATACAGTTTAGCCCTGCTTTTTGCGACTATTGGGACAATTATAACGATATTTTCTCGATCGAGTCCAAAATGCCGCACCTGTCAATCCAGATAGCCGCTGCCAAAAAGACAAAATCAAAACTACACTAGAAAATAGGATAATCGAGAGGAACAGTATTTTCTATGAATCCCCAAGAGTCTCTATTACAATCGATCGAAAAATTAGGCTATCGGGTTACGGTGGGTGATGTGGCGGCAAAATCAGGTTTAGAGATTAACGCTGCACAACAGGGATTATTAGCTTTAGCTGCGGAAGCGGGGGGACATTTACAGGTAGCAGATACGGGGGAGATTATCTATCTTTTCCCCGAAAATTTTCGGTCGATTCTTCTGAATAAATATTGGCAATTGCAGTTAAAAGCTTTCGGGAGTAAAATCTGGAAAGTAGTTTTTTATGTTATTCGCATTTCCTTCGGCATTGTTTTAATTATTTCGATTTTAATCCTGTTGCTGGCTATCCTAGCGATCCTGATCGGCTTAATGTTTAAAGATAGTGACTCGGATAACAATTCGGGAAATAATAACATTAATATTAACTTCTTTCCCACGGACTTTTTCTGGATTTTTTATCCCGATTTTGGTAATAACTACTACGAAAGAAGAGATCGGGAAGTTAAGGCAGACAAACCCCCTAGTAAGATGAATTTTCTCGAGGCAGTTTTTTCTTTTCTTTTTGGCGATGGCGATCCTAATTTTAATTTAGAGGAGAGACGCTGGCAAATTATCGGTAAAGTAATTCAAAATAATCGTGGCTCGATTATCGCTCCACAAATTGCCCCCTATCTCGATAGTATTACCCCCAGTCATGAGGAGACAGAAGATTATATACTACCAGTTTTAACTCGCTTTAATGGATTGCCGCAAGTATCCGATCGAGGCGATATTATCTATTATTTTCCTGATCTACAGGTGACAACCAAAGAGAGAAAATTACAAACAGTTTCCCCCTATCTAAAGGAAAAACGCTGGAAGTTTAGCGAAGCAGATAGCGGTCAAATTATCCTAGCTTTAGGTTTAGGGGTGGTTAACTTTATCCTCGCTTTAGTTTTAGGATCTTTGCTCAACAGTGATAGTGTGGATTTGAGCGGTTCTCTGGGGTCAATAGTCACAGGAATCTACGGTTTTCTCCTCAGTTATGCCGGTGCTTTTTTGGGGATTCCCCTCGGTCGTTATTTCTTTTTACAGTGGAGAAATGAGCGGGTTAATCAACGCAATCAACAGCGAGAAAAAAGAGCAGACCTATTAGCACAAAATAATCCTGAATTAGAGCAAAAACTGGACTACTCTCGTCAATTTGCTGACCAAAAAGTGATTACAGATGCTGATATTAGTTATTCTACCGATCAAGACTATCTCGAACAAGAGATCGAGCGCTCCGATAAAATCGATCAAGAATGGCAAAAACGCTTAGAATCCCCCGATTCTTGACTCCTGACTTGAAAGAGGGTGTAGGGTGTGGGGTGTGGGGTGTGGGGAAAGAAACCTCTTTCATCTGTGGTGGTGAAAATTTTTTCATCAGCACTGACTCCCCAGACTCCTGACTCCTAACCCCACCAACAAACTTTTTGCCGCAAACCCTAACTTAAACGATCGAGAGTGCGATACTGAATTGCTTCGGCAACGTGGGAACTTTTCAGCATTTCACTATCTCCTAAATCGGCAATGGTGCGGGCAACTTTGAGAATACGATCCATTGCTCGGGCCGATAAACCCAATTTTCGGATTGCCCCTTCTAAAATATGGCGACTACTATCATCCAGAGCGCAAAAACGCCGCAAATGCTCGGAATTCATCTCCGCATTAGAGCGAATCCCCGTATTCTGAAAGCGATCGCTGGCCTTTTGCCGGGCCCCTTGTACCCGTTGCCGCACTTGCTCAGAAGCTTCTCCCCGACTCTCTTGGGTCATTTCTTCCGGTTTCAGGCGATTTACCGTCACTTGTAGGTCAATACGGTCTAAAAGCGGCCCCGATAATTTCGCCCAATATTGTTCCCGTTGTCGCGGGGAACAGCTGCAGGGTTGCACCGAATCGCCGTAATAACCACAGGGACAGGGATTGGTACTGGCCACCAAGGTAAAACGGGCCGGAAAAGCGACGGAAAGACGAGTGCGAGAAATGCTCACATAACCATCCTCTAGGGGTTGTCGGAGATATTCCAAGACACTGCGCTTAAATTCCGTTAATTCGTCCAAAAATAAAATACCACGGTGGGAAAGGGAGATTTCCCCCGGTCGGGGATAAGTGCCACCTCCCACCAGCGCCGCTCCGGAAGCGGAGTGATGGGGACTGCGAAAAGGACGCTCGCGCACCAGGGAACCTCGATCTTTCAGTAATCCAGCGACGGAATGAATCTGGGAGACTTCTAGGGATTCGGCAAAGGTAAGCTGGGGCAGAATACCGGGTAAACGTCGCGCTAACATGGTTTTACCGCTGCCCGGTGGCCCGACAAAAATTAGGTTATGACCTCCAGCTGCGGCAATTTCCAGGGCCCGACGGCCAATGGCTTGACCTTTAACATCCTTGAGATCGGGGAGATTTACTCGCGATCGCCCAAATTCCTCGGCAGCGTTAAAAGTCATCGGTGAATGGCGATCGGGTTCATTTAAGAAATTTACCACTTCCGATAGATGACGAAACCCATACACTTGTACGCCTTTGACCACGGCCGCTTCTTTGGCATTATCGGCGGGAACCACTAAACCCTTAATCCCCATTTTTTCGGCAGCGGCAGCAATGGGTAAAACCCCCGCCACGGGACGCAAACTACCATCGAGGGATAATTCGCCTAAAAAGAGAAAATCCCCCAATAAATCGGCTTCTACCTGTTCGGAAGCCCCTAAAATGCCGATACTAATCGGTAAATCATAAATTGGACCCTCTTTGCGGATATCGGCAGGACTTAAATTGATGACAATTTTGCGGATGGGAAAGGCAAATCCGGCATTTTTTAGGGAAGCTTTTACCCTTTCTTTCGACTCCTGCACGGCGGTATCGGGTAAACCCACCACGGCAATTCCGGGCAATCCCCCCGATACATCCACCTCTACCCCGATTTTAATGGCATCGATGCCGATAATTGCCGCACTCCAAACCCTTGCTAACATTTTGGCTCAAGTAAAAATAAAGTGAGTTCTTAGGAAAATGAAACAGGATGTTAGGCTAGTTTTCCGCATAAAAATGATTTTATCTGGGAATTTACCCTGAAAATCAGCCTATTTCTCGGGATAACCTAGCCAGAAAAGCTGAGAGCTTAATGGTATAGTTGAAAAAAAAAGCAATTTGTCTATGAGTGAGACTATTTTTAGCAAAATTATCCGGAAAGAAATTCCCGCCTCGATCGTCTATGAAGATGATCTGGTTCTCGCTTTTCGAGATGTTAATCCCCAAGCACCCACCCATATCCTCATTATCCCCAAAAAACCGATTCCGAAACTAGAGGAAGCCAGTGAAGGCGATCAAGATTTATTGGGACATTTGTTACTAACTGTTAAAAAGGTGGCCGCCGAAGCTAAATTAAGTCAAGGTTATCGAGTAGTGATCAATAATGGGGAACATGGAGGTCAAACCGTCGATCATCTTCATGTCCATCTTTTGGGCGATCGCCCAATGGACTGGCCTCCGGGTTAAACCCTCTTATTTTCCCGCATTTTTGGGGAATTATAGAGCTAGAAGCGTTTTTTTCCTGAGTCGGTCTTCTCGATGTTAAACCCATGAATAGGTCTCTTTCTGCGATCGCTTTGTCCAGCACCCTGCTGTTATTTCCCTTCACCCCCACGACTCTCGCTCAATCGCAATGCTTTCTACCAGAATGTTTTCTACTATGCTTTCTCCAAAGAGCAGATGGACAACACATAGATCTTAGCCGTCTCTGTGGCGGTTCATCTAGAAATAGGAAAAATTCCCCGCAAGTTTATCAGCTACCGATTCAACGCCGGGTTAAAGGCATTCCCACGGTGATGGTAGTTTTTAATCACCGTCACTCCTATGAAATGCTTTTTGATACAGGTGCTAGTGGCATCGTCCTCACCGATGCCATGGCGAAAGCGATGAAAGTCAAACGGGAAAGGAAAGTAATCAATAATACCGCCGGCGGTGTCGTTACTGGTTATCTTGGTCGCATTAATTTTGTTAAAGCTGGCGAGATGACTTTATATAATCAGATTGTTAATATTTCTCCCCAAATGAAAGGGTTAGGACTCTTGGGACAAACCTTTTTTGGTTCCTATGATGTCACGATCAAAAAAGATGTGATTGAATTACGTTATCGTTGATAAGTAGCTGGTTATAATTAAATTAAAAATGGATTTTAGGTTCGATCCCCCCTGCCCCCCTTGATAAGGGGGGTGCCGATAGGCGGGGGGATCCCCCCTGCCCCCCTTGATAAGGGGGGTGCCGATAGGCGGGGGGATCCCCCCTGCCCCCCTTGATAAGGGGGGTGCCTGAAAACTTTTAACACCTACCTACTTAGTCTCATGGGAAAAATGCTCGCTTTCCTGACTTTAATCTAAAGTTCCTCGCTGTATTTGCTCCCGTTCGATCGCTTCAAATAGGGCCTGGAAGTTGCCTTCTCCAAAACCTCTAGCGGCATGACGGCGCTCGATTAATTCAAAAAAGAAAGTCGGCTGGGAAAAAATTGGTTTAGTGAAAATTTGCAGTAAAGTCGGCTTTTCTAATAGGGAATAACTATTTTGTTCAAAATCAATGAGAATTTCCTGTTTTTTGATTTCTGACCATTCCCAATCAGCAATATTAAAATCTTTTTTTTGATAGTCAATTTGTTGATAATAACTGTTGGGAACTGATAGAAATTCTACTTTCCTTTCTTTTAATTTTTGAGTTAATCTTAAAATATTTTCTGTTTTTAAAGCAATGTGTTGAATGCCAGATTTTTGATTAATATCTAAAAATTCTTGAATTTGAGAACTGTTACTATCTGGTTCATTAATTGGTAATTTTAATTCAGTTTCGGGGTGAACAAGTACCTGGGAATAAAGACCAGAACGCTCCGTTTTAATAGTAAAAGTTTGCCTTTTTTTAAAGCCTAAATTTTCCTCATACCAATTGGCTGTTAACTCTAAATTTCCCTGAAAAACATTTAAAACTAAATGATCAATTGCCAGAATATCCTGATTATATTGTTCCTTGCTATCATACTCAATCAGATTAGGATCGGCTAAAATTGGCGTGATTCCCTGTCTTTCAATTAACGTATGTTTGAGATCAGCAATGCTAGAGATTTGACAGCTTTTTATCTTACCCCTAGCCAAAACAGTTTCCTGAATAAAAATATCCTGTTTAATTTTCCTAGCTAAACTGTCTAAATCCTCCACTTGAAAAGCTACATCCACCACACCTTCAGGATATTTACTTAAAAATTCCGCCACGGGACTAAGGGAATTTAAGGGAGAAGATAAGATAAAAATAATCTGTTTAGTTTTATCTTTTTGGATTCCATTGCCAACTATTTCCGTGTGCGTGTGGAGATTAACTAAACTTGCGATCGCCTGAAAATCCATCACCCGCACCAACCAATCTCGCCATTTTTTGGCCGATTCTACATAAAAATGAATATGATCAACAAACATAGATAAAGTCAAAAAAAGGTTTTTTTCAGTGAGCAGTAAACAGTGAAAATAAAACTCCGAACTTGCCACTTAATGCTATTCACTGATAACTGATAACTGATAACTGAAAAAGCTGACGACTAAAAAAAGAGATGACTATCGGGTTGAATATTAATTTCCATGGGGACGGCTTGGGGTTCAGCATTCATGGCAAAATAGATAGCATCAGCGGCAGTTTGAGCGGTTAACATTTTATTGCGATCAACTTTTAAACTCACCTGATCCCAAAAAGGAGTATCGACACCACCAAAATAGAATAAAGTCATTTTAATACCATAGCGTTTTAACTCATCGGCCAAACATTTACTAAAACCGACCACCCCGTACTTAGAAGCACAATAAGCGGCAGCCATAGCCATAGAATGCTTACCCAAAATTCCCACCACATTACAGATATGACCAGCCTTATTTTCCTTCATCACATTAGCGGCAGCCTGACAGGTATAAAAACTCCCCTTCAGATTGAGGTCGAGCATTTTATCTAAATCTTCCGGCGTGATTTTATTATATTGTTTCATCACACCGGCTCCGGCCGCATTAACCAACACATCCAACCGGCCGTAATGGGAGACAATTTTTGCCATCAAAGTTTCCACCTGAGTGGGATTGGTGATATCCGTCGGCACAATTAACGAGGGACAAGACAACTCACCAGCTAAATTAGATAAATTATCGGCATTTCTGGCCACTAATACGAGTTTATGACCATTAACAGCTAGTTTACGCGCTAAAGTGGCACCGATACCCCCCGTAGCACCGACAATCAGGACAACTTTTTCGCTCATAATTATTGATAATTCTTTACAAATCTTATTGTAAACTGTTCCGACTGGAAAATCATCGCTAGTCCCAACCCCTTGATTAAGGGTTAACCAACTTCTGATAGGATAAACCGTGACAATGTAAAGAAATTTTTATGACTGTACTGACCGAAGGAATCGCGCCCCACGGTGGGCAATTAATTAATCGTATTGCTACCGCTGCCGAAAAAGCCGAATTTCTGGCCCTAGCTGAAAAACTACCGCGAGTTTCCCTAGATGAACGAGCGCTTTCGGATTTAGTTATGATTGCTATTGGTGGTTTCAGTCCCCTCAAAGGCTTTATGGAACAGGACGACTACGAAAAAGTCGTCGATGATATGCGTCTAATCAATGGTTTACCCTGGGCAATTCCCGTGACTCTTTCCGTTAGCGAAGAAGTGGCGGATCCCCTCAAAGAAGGCAACTGGATTCGTTTAGATGACAGCGAAGGTAACTTTGTCGGAGTCCTGGAACTAACCCAAAAATACCGTTACAATAAGGCCCACGAAGCAGTTAACGTCTATCGTACCGACGACCAGAAACACCCCGGGGTAAAAGTCCTCTATGAACAGGGAGAAATTAACCTCTCAGGTCCAATATGGTTACTTCAGCGCGATCCTCATCCTCAGTTTCCCAAATATCAGATCGATCCTCTGCAATCGCGCAAAATGTTCCACGAAAAAGCTTGGAAAACGATTGTCGGTTTCCAAACCCGTAATCCCATCCACCGGGCCCACGAATACATTCAAAAATGCGCCCTAGAAGTGGTAGATGGTTTATTCTTGCATCCCCTTGTCGGCGCTACCAAAAGCGATGATGTACCGGCCGATGTGCGGATGCGTTGCTATGAGATCATGATGGATAAATACTTTCCCCAAGATCGCGTTATTCTAGCTATCAACCCCTCAGCTATGCGTTACGCCGGCCCCCGGGAAGCAATTTTCCACGCTATTATCCGTAAAAACTACGGTTGTACCCATTTTATCGTCGGTCGTGACCATGCCGGAGTCGGCGACTACTACGGAACCTACGATGCTCAGTATATCTTTGATGAGTTCGAGCCGGGGGAATTGGGAATCGTGCCGATGAAGTTTGAACACGCTTTCTACTGTACCCGCACTTCGGGAATGGCAACCACCAAAACTAGCCCCAGTTTACCGGAAGAAAGAATACACCTTTCGGGAACAAAAGTCCGGGAACTGCTGCGCAAAGGAGAATTACCACCTCCGGAATTCTCCCGTCCAGAAGTGGCTGCCGAATTAATCCGCGCCATGCAAGGATCTTGACATCCTCGCCGCCCTAAAAGTGCGGCGATTCCTAAACCTCACGATTTAAGTTTCTGCTTCAACCACCGTTGCATACCACGGTTAAAAAACCATGTACTGTCTTACACAAAGTCCACAGACTTTCGCTCCATTTCAGAAGCCCGATTCCGTGTGTCCCACGGTACGGTTCTGACTAAACGCTTCTTGTACTTGTTGCGCGCGACTTTTTGCCCGGACAAGCTTTTCTGAACGGAACTCCCTAAGCCGAGTTTTCAAGGTGCTGTCCGCCCACTTGGTTTTCGAGACGGTCTTTTTAATTCTAACGTAAAGCCGCCGTTCTACGGCGGGGTTTCCCACCCAAAATTTTCGATGAACATAACTAGGCGAGAATTGATCCAGCAGACAGGTTGGGGGTTGCTGACTTTGGCGATTAGTCAAGGGACAGTTAACCGTCATTTGGCTGCTCTCGCCGCCCCTAATCCCAGAAAATTGGCTCTTTTAGTCGGTATTGACCAGTATGGGGCGAATATTCCGCCGCTGCCAGGTTGTCTCACCGATGTGGAGTTACAAAAAGACCTTCTCCGTTATCGTTTTGGCTTTCAGGATGCTGATATAGTAACTTTAACGGGACAACAAGCCAGTGGAGAAGCGATCAAATCGGCTTTTTTAGAACACCTGATCGCCCAAGCCAAGGCAGGGGATGTGGTCATTTTTCACTTTAGCGGTTATGGCAGTCTTGGGGCCGGAAAAGAGGTTTTTATTACTGCTGATGGGGCAGAAAATGCTTTAATCAAGGAAAATATCCTGCTGATGGCTCGCTGTCTAGCTACGGATAAGTTTAGCTTGATTTTTGATAGTAGTCATCTCCCCCAACCTCAGCCCTATCTCGGTAATCTTCGCGTTCGTTCCTATCCCGAAACCCTTACTGATCTTAACCCCGCCGAATTAACTTTCGCTACCGATATTAAAACCCGTTTTAACCTCAAAAATAAGCCTAGTAACGGCGTTATTCTCGCTGCCGCTAAACCGGAGCAAATCGCCCTGGAATTGAGCGGTAATAGCCCCAATGCTGGCTTATTCACCTATGATCTCACCCAGTATCTCTGGCAAGTTTCCCCCAGTCCGACAATGGCGATCGCTTTTCCCCATCTCCGTAATCTCGTCGCTAGTCACAGCAGTCAACAACAGCAACCGGCAATCCTGACCAGTAATCAAAAAAATAATTCTGCCCCGCCCTATCATACAACGTCAGAAACGTCAAGGGGTGGGGCGGCAATTGTTACAAATCTTATTGATGAACGCACCCTAGAAGTCAATCTGGTGGGCCTGCCCTTAGAAATCCTGGAAAATTACGGAATTAACTCCTGTTTGAGCTTTATTGAGGCGACCGGGGAGGAAATCAGCCTACAAATTCTCTCCCGTCAGGGTTTAAAAGCCAAAGCGCAATTATTATCCCCGGCTGCTTCCCTAGAAATAGGACAGATTCTAGAGGAAAAATTGCGGGTTTTTCCGAGTCAAATCGGCTTAATCGTCGGTTTGGATAGTAACTTAACCCGAATTGAACGGGTAGATGCCACCAGTACCTTTGCCAGTTTGCCCGATGTGGCCGCCGTGGTTAACATTGGCGAACAAACGGTAGATTGTCTCTTAAGTCGAGTTGGTGGCGAAGAAACTGGCAATTATCAGTTATTATCTCCCAATGGCTCCCTAATTATCGGTAGTTTAGGGGCAGCCAACGAAGCAATTAAATCGGGAATCAAACGACTGCAATCGCAACTAGAAACCCTGCTGGCCTGCAAATTGTGGCACTTGTTGATCAATCAAGAATCCTCCGGTTTAGCCGTCATTGTCACCCTCGAAAGCCTCGATCAAACCTATATCTCCACGGTGCCAACTCAAAAAATTGCGGGTAGCAGGGGGACTAATACCGCTAAAAACGACTTAATTCTGCCCGTCGGGACGGAAATTCGCTATCAAATTGAGAATCAAGAAGAACAACCCCTCTACGCAATGATCCTTGTCCTCAACAGCGATCGCCAACCGCTTTTATACTGTTCCCATTCAGAAAACCCCGATAATTTCAGCAATTCTAGCCCATTAGCCCCCTTTGTCGTGGCGGCCAAAACCAAGGCCACCATCCCCAATGACCGCCAAGGGCATTGGAAAATTAGTCAACCCAAGGGCATCAGAGAGAATATACTGATCCTCAGTCGCCATCCTTTCCCGAAAACCTTGACCCTTCTCAATGCCACTCAAAGCCTCAAGGGAGAAGCCAGCCCACTGCTCACCCTGACTAACCCCCTAGAAATAGCCAGAGCTTTCTGGAGCGATCTAAAATTAGATTTAGGCTTAAAAATGGATAATTCTGGCAGTGTAATTGATGAATACGCCTTTGATCTGGCAACTTGGTCAGGTTTCCGGTTTATCTATCAGGTTATGGACTAAATCGATAGAATAATTCTTATGGAATCCTTGAAAAGAAAAGGTTAAAATCCTAACACAGCTACCCCTAAATTTCCCGATGAATCTTCTGCCCCGGACGACCCAAAGCCGCCTCAAAAAAATCCCACAAATTCCCAGCGTTTGGGAAGGAGATCGTCGTGCTTTATCCTTATCCGAGAGAATGCCCCGGGCCACCCTAGAACCAAATCAAGAAAGCGGTGGCGAGTGCGTGATCTGGGTGGACGGCAGCGAGGGCTGTGTACGCGCTATGGAAGTAGTTTCCCCCGAAACCGGACCAGAGGCCATGGTGAGAACCTTAATCCGCGCCATCGAAACACCGCAAAGTCCCGCCCGGCCAGCGAGACCGAAAAAAATTATCGTCCGCGATCGAGAAACACAGTTTTTTCTGCGTGGGGTACTACAAGATCTCGATATCACCATCGATTATGTCCCCAATTTGCCCCTGATCGATGATCTCTTTCGTGGGTTCGAGGAGTTCCAAAATAACCGTCCCCCGGCAATTCCCCCCGCTTGGCAGTCCGCTTTAGTGAAAACTGCTCACGAAATTTGGAAAGCTGAACCCTGGTCCTCTTTGGCTGATTACGATATCTTGGAAATTAAGATCGATCGCCCCGATTTCCCGAATCTTTACGCCTGTATCATGGGAATGCTCGGTCGGGAATACGGAGTCATTCTCTATCGTTCCCTAGTATCCCTCAAACAATTCCGGCAGGCCGCTTTAGAAGAAAAATCGATGGAAAGATTAGAAAAAGCCTTTCTTTCCCAAGATTGCTGGTTTTTAAGCTACGAATTGGCCGATGATGATGAGGACGATGATGAGGATGACTACGATCTGGCCTCGGCTGCCCCTTCCCAGATTCATCCAGTTTTCGGCAGCGTGCATCCCTACGAAGGTATTCGCCCCTACTTGGATGAAGAAGAAGCCATCACGGTATATTTGGCTTTAATAGCTCTGTTGCGCTTTTTTAAAGGCAATCAATCCGCTTTATCCGAAGAACCGATCGGAGAATTACAGCGTCGTTTTCGCATTCCCCTCGATCCCGAACAAGCAAAAGGGGAAACCGTGGCCGTGACGGTGGCTACGATGCCCGATCTATGTGCGGAATTTATGCAACTCTTAGAGGAGGACGACGATGAGGATGATGATGAGGAAGAATCCGTACTCAAGGAAAATCTAGTCCCTGATAATGCACATCTGAGTCTGGGAATGGTTCCCTGGCAATTATTAGATAAAATTCGCAGTCGTCCGAAAATCCATTATCAACCCCAATCCGTACCCACAAAAGGAGAGGGTTTCCCCGTGGTGATGATCCAGACCTCCCGACCGAAAGCCAAGGAAATTATCGAAAAAATCGAACAAGCTGGCGGTTTGGAGGCTATTGGTTTTAACCCCGGCGAAGATCCCCTAGAAGATACCCGTTATGATCTGGGGATTCTGAAAATGGCTAATGGGGACCTCTATCTCTTTGGGGAATTCGAGCAAGATGATCCCGACCACCGTAATGCTCGCCGCAATTGGCAAAAACGCATCAAAAATACCGAGGGTTATTGTGGTTTGATTATTGCCATGGGGGTAACGGGTTCCTCCTGCGGTAATCCCCAATTAAACGATATGTTAGCCCTCTACGAGGCAAAATCGATCGATAGTAAAGATTTAGACTTGGGAGTTTTGACTCTTATGCCTCACTTTGGTTAATTTTAACGGAGGCAGGGGGCAGAGGGCAGGCTTCGGGCATTACCCAAGCGCCTAAGAGAAGTTGTATCCCTAACAATGGAACAATCAAACTAGGGTCCCTGTGAGGTGAAAGTCTCATGCACGGTTCTGAAGGGGGGGGGATGGAGGCGACTCCATTCCCGACCCCTAACACGCCAGCTTGAGAAGATTCTTGTCACGCGATCAGGAATCCACTAAACAAAGAAGTTGGAAACAGTGATATTACCGAGAGCGGGTAATGTGCCGGTAATGCCTGTAACGTTAACCAGTAAGTCATTGGCATTTTGGAAACCAGCAACATTATCATTGACAATAATATAGGTTCCGGCTATCCCAACAGTGGTTACTCGAACCAGGGCCGCGCCATTAATACCAAGTGCTTGGTTTCCAGCTAAGGCACCATTGGCATCGGTAAAAACAGCATTCACGACGTCGTTTAAAGTGGTAGCCGCAGAATCGGCAGCACGACTAAAGGCAGCGGGGGCAGGCAGCACACCTCCTGCGGCACTGAGCAAATCAATTTTGTCGGAGCCGATCGCAAAATCAGTGATCCGGTCAGGGTTAGCGACAATAGACTGGGAAAATTGGAAGAGGAAGACATCGTTTCCTGCTCCCCCCGTCAAGGTATCGAGTCCAGCACCACCATTAAGGGTATCATTGCCCCCAGAACCGTTGAGAAGGTTATTGGCCGTGTTGCCCGTGATCACGTTATTACCTGCGTTACCAGTACCGTTAATGGCGGCTGTTCCTGTCAGTGTCAAATTTTCCACATTTGCCGCTAAAGTCGTGGTGACAGCGGCCGTGAGAGTATCGGTTATCGTCGTGGTAGCTGCCGTCTGCGTACCAAGAGCAGCATTAGTAGGGGAAGACAGAGTTAGAGTAAAGGTCTCATCTGCTTCATTAAGGGAATCATTGAGAATGGGAATATTGATGACTTGACTAGTAACATTAGGGGCAAAGGTTAGAGTTCCAATGGTGTCGGTGTAATCCGATCCCTCGGTTGCTGTACCGTTAGCAGTAGCATAGTTAACGCTGACGGTTTGGTTGCTTGCTTGGGAAAGAGTGACGGTGTAGGGGGCATTTTGAGAAGTGGTCAAACCCTCAACAATGGTCTGACTCCTGGGGTTAAGTGTAATCGTGGGTAATTGATAGTTGCCAAAATTAACATCAGTCAATTTTTCCCCTACTTTCAAGATCAAAGCGTAGGGGGTGCTAGGGGAGGTTTGGAGCCAGCCTGTTTGATTCACTTCTCGGATGGCATATTCTCCCGGTCCCAAGTTGGTAAAGCTGTATTTGCCGTTAGCGTCAGTAACTGTGGAAAGTTCCCAAGGATCTAGTGTTCCATTGGCAACACTATCAATGTAAATTGTCCAACCGGCTAGGGCTTTTTCACCTGCATCCCAGATGCCATTGGCATTTAAATCTTCCCATTTACTGCCTTCGATGCTTCCAAGTGGAGCTGCGCTTTGAAGTAGAGTTGCTATGTTTCCATTTTGAAATTCACTTTGCAGTGCCAAGTCCGCTGCCTGCTTTGCTCCCAGCAAGAAGGTTTTATCCCCCGTCACCAGAAAATCAAAAGCCGCCCCATTCAAAAACGCACCTTCCACAATACCAAATTCTCGTGCTATTGCGAAGGCGTTTGCCACTGCGTCGGGATTTTCTTTCGCTAGGGTTTCTAAGGAAATAAACTCCTTGGGAAAAGGGACAGGCTCGGGATCAGGTGTAGGCTCTATAATAACTATAGGTGAAATATCTATAGGTGATACAGTTGTGGACTTGGTCAATGTAGTCAAAAATGTGGTTGTTTGAAACAGAGATTCGCCCTTGCCAACTCGCCAACTGTCGGCAAACGTTGTATGTATTGTTTGAACAGAGGGATTAGGACCTAAGTTTGTGCCATCACGCAGAGCAAAATCATTGCTGCTATCACCATCGCCATTACCTAAAAGCCCTTGTAGCGAGCCAGCGCGATCATCAGAAGGATTGACAAAAACATCAACGTAGCTTCCATTGTCCGAGGCGATGACGACATCGTTGTCCTCGGCTGTGGAGAAATTACCGTCTAGTCCGGCATAGGTGAAGGTGTACTGATTCCCTGATCGCTGGATTCTCGTGTTACCAAACAATGCACTGCCGCCACTGCTTAGATTATACGTTGCTCCATCAACTTTTAATTCTTGGCCAATGGCAAGCTCTGAATCATAAACAAAAGTTTTGCCGTCTAGTCTGATCGCAAAGGCTGTATTAACAGAAACTTGAGCACCTGTGTACCAAGGTTTTTGAACGGTTTGCACTTGAAAATCATCAGTTAGAGACTTGACATAAATGAACGTTCCAACTGCTTGCAAATCATAGGGTTTGCCATCAAAGGTAGAAAGATGCACATCACCCCAGCCGTGGCCTTGACCAACTACCGGGCGGGAGGTAAAAAAGATCGAGAAATCTTGACCTGTAGAAACCGGAACAGAGCCGAGTGTACCATTAACGAAAACATTAAAACTGGTGTCCCACGGGGAAATACTCCACGATGGAAGATAAATTTGCTCTATGTACTCTACAGCACCAGCGCCAGTGATCAAATCCACGCCAGCGCCACCAGCAACAGCGTCAGTGCCGACAAAGCTAGACCCACCAAACCATGCGGCATTAAACGCAGTATAAATCGTGCCTGTGGTCGTTCCTTGTAGATAAACATCTAAGTTGGCGTCTGTATCAGTAGTGCTAGGTGTTCCCGTCCAGACTAAGGTAACTTTAGCAGATGAACTGGGACGGCGAGATATCCTGCCCAGGTTTACCGATATGCCCCGGAATGTATCTTCTGCTAGAAAATAGCTTAGAGATAGGTTGCCAAAACTTGCGTTTCCTAGGGCTTCTGCAAAGGTAAATGCACTAGGGTTTAAGCTATTTGGAGGAGGCAATGGACTGGTATTGGCTATATCTGTTGGTTCCCAGAGATTTGGATTCACTGAGCCAGAGCCATTTTGTGATGTGTGTATAAGTAACCCTTTTTCTGTGGAATCAAGAGTTCTAATAACGGTATCGTTTACGGCAGCAGTATATGGGGCTACGGAGTTAACGCCACCAAGTGAATTGCCTGCGATCGGTGTGTAAGGTGTATTGGTCGTCCAGGTGGCCGAGAAAAGTATATCTTTAAAGCGAGATCTGAAGTTAGGCCACCAGAGTGGTGAAAATGCAGTTTTTGCATTTTCATAGAGAAAGTTATCTTTATTGTCTTGAACCATTAATAGGTTTTGAGACCACAACAAATTCAATGGTGTAATAGGCATAGTGGTAAAAGTTTTGAACGCTTCATACACCACAGCTTAATCGTTCGCCTGCGCCAAATCAATAAGCAAAAATACTGAATTATCTGTAGCAGAAATGTTGAATTTGTACATAAAACTTTACATACAAACTAATAAGAACAGGCGTTCGCTTAGAGAGATTAAATTTCCCTCTTGGGATAAAATTAAGTTAACATAGCGCAGTTTATTAAGTAAAGTATTCCCATATATTTGAGGAATTTGCCTAAACTGTAAAATCTAATATACGATTAATATATAGCGGTTCTCGCATCTGTGCGGCACACTTAAACCTTTGCTGATTAAGCTGTTCAGGATCGGGAATGTACCTCTTGTGAATCAGAAACGCTATAGAACCAGTTTCAGTATCTAGGAGCATCACTAATTTCATCTGATGATAGGCCGACATCCAAAACAATTTGCTGGTCAAAGTCGAGCGAAGTGGACTCTGATCTAAGCCGAAAAGTCGAGACGTTGAATCGATAGCATATATTAGTTCGTGATTTAAGCTTAAATAAATCTGATTAAATGCTTGATAATCTCGGTTTTTACTGGCTTTAGAGAAAGTAGATAAGTCCACAGCTATCCCTTGATGATTTAGTCGAAAAAACAAATCTCGTAAGCTGCCGAGACTTTTATCGAAAATTAGATAAAGCCAGATAAGTACAAAGAGCCTTGTATTGAGAACAGAATAGTCATTTTTCGGTAGTCTTTTTAAGATTGTCTTGACAATTTATGCAAAATATTTTATCGTATAACTGATAATAATTATTGTCAGTTATATGCAACTATAATATCATATTTTAGTTGCTTTTTTGCTTTATAAAGCTATCATTCAATAGTTATGTATTTCTGTATGGGGGAAGTCCAGTTATTAAAATGAGGCGTTGCTGATTTGAGATATGAATCTTCTTTTCTGGTATTTTTAAAACCTAGAGCCAAACTAACTTTTTCATCTGATGCACAGTTGGCATTCATACCTTGATTCAGCAACGCCCAAAATCCCAACTCAGTAGATTGACAAAAATTGAGCTGCAGCCTCGGTTCTGATCACCGATCACTGAAATCCCTAAAATTAAGCGATAATGTAAAGTAAAGTCAAACTTTCTGGACGAATTATTTATTATGGTGTTATTCGGATTCGGCAAAAAAGTAACTTTGCCCACAGCAAGGGAAGCACTACCCGGGCGATCGGAAAAAATGCCCGTACCTAGCACCCACTACGTTAACGGTCATCCTTTGCAGCCCCCCTTCCCTGGCGGTATGGAAAGCGCAATGTTCGGTTTAGGCTGTTTTTGGGGAGCAGAGCGGAAATTTTGGCAATTAGAAGGAGTTTACACCACGGCCGTGGGTTATGCGGCTGGTATCACCCCCAATCCCACCTATCAGGAAGTGTGTACCGGCATGACTGGGCATAATGAAGTGGTCTTAGTGGTCTATGATCCCAGTGTGATTTCCTACGAACAACTGTTAAAGGTTTTCTGGGAAAGTCATAATCCCACCCAAGGAATGCGTCAGGGTAATGATACGGGAACTCAGTATCGATCGGGTATCTATACTTATAATCCCCAGCAAAAGCAATTAGCGGAAAAATCTCGATCGATCTATCAAGAAGCTCTCAATAAAGCGGGCCATGGTCAAATTACCACGGAAATTATCGACGCACCTGAATTTTATTATGCTGAAGTTTATCATCAGCAGTATTTAGCGAAAAACCCCGGCGGTTACTGCGGTTTAGGGGGAACGAAAGTGGAATGTCCGATCGCTCTTGATCTGAAGTTAAATTAAGTAGGGTTAGGAGTCAGTTATCAGTTATCAGTTATCAGTTATCAGTTATCAGTTATAATTTAGAATGTAGGTTCGGTTGAAGCATGAAACCCAACCCCCGATTATGTTACGCTACCGCTAACCCATCCTACCAATAATTGTGCCTCCCTACTTATCATTTATCATTCATAATTTAGATCATAAAATATCTTTTCTTTTTTGCAACCAATAGGTAAGGAGAAAATAAATAAGGGAATGAAGAATTAAAACTCCCCAATTCAATAACAAATTATTGATAGATAATTGATAAACTTGATTGACATCCTCAAAGGGTAAAGGGATATTAAAAGTATTTTGTTCTTTCGCTTCTGCAATCATAGCTTCCACCTCTACTAATACCCCGTAGGCAGCAATTGACCAGCGACTAATCATCAACCATGATAGATATTTCCCCAGACCTTCTAAGCTAAATAATACCCCAGCAAAGATAATCTGAGGGATTAAAATTAAAGGTAAGGCACTATTTGCTTGGGTGATATTATTAACGCCAGCAGAAATTAACAAACCGAGATTAATCGCCGCAAATATAGTTAAAAATGTGGTAATAAAACAACCAATTAACCAGGTCATTAACTCCGGCTGCGGGTCAGTAAATCCCCAAAATATCACGCAGGTAATTACAATTGTTTGCAGAAAAACTAAGGCTGCTAAAACCAGAATTTTTGAGAATAAATAGGGTAATAATCCCAGATTAACTAATCTTTCTCGCTGATAAATGGCTGATTCTTTGACAATTTCCTGTAGGGAACAGGCAAAACCTACCCACAATTCCGCGCAGGTAAAAACAAAGAGAGTTTTTAAGGCTAAAGTTGCCGATTCGATAGCCTGATCAAAACTGGGATTATCTCTCAAAAATAAAGGATCTTTGTCCCCTAAAACCATGGCCATTAAAAAAATTCCGATCGGGGCGGTTAATAGGTATAAAATTAAACTAAATTGATCACGGATAATTAACTGGCTATAGCGTTGACATAAAACCTGTAGTTGCGACCAAAAAGATTGTTGAACCTGTTGCGGTTTACTATGATTTTGCTGAAATATTTTAGCGATTCTTGCTTCAATATTATTTTTGTAGTAGTCGGATTGTTGGAAACGTTGGCATTCTTGCTCAACTTTTTCGCTAGTTTCCAGATGAATATAAATATCGGCAAAATCCCCCTGAGGTAAAGAGAAAAAATTTAAGGCCTCCCCCGGAGAACCAAAATAACATAAATTGCCTCCTTGACCAAGAAAAACTAATCGATCGCAGAGATTGATATTATTAGTAGCATGGGTGACTAGGAGAATTGTTCTGCCTTCTTTGGCCAATTTTGCCAGCAATTCCATCATCTTTTTATCTAAACCGGGGTCTAATCCCGAGGTGGGTTCATCTAAAAAGAATAATTTGGGATTAGCTAATAATTCTACCGCAATACTCACCCTTTTTAATTGACCACCGCTTAAGTCTTTGACTAAAGTATTTCTTCTTTCTAATAATTCCACCTGCTGCAGGGTTTTCTCGATCACTTCTTGGCAATTAAGATCGGGAGGTAGCCTTAATTTAGAAGCGTAATATAACACTTCTCCCACGGTTAAATCCCTGTGAACGATATCGTATTGGGGAACATAACCGATTTGGGTGCGATAGATATTAAAATTCTGGCGCAGCTCTTCCCCATTCAGATAAACAGTTCCCGAGGTGGTGGGTTCAATTCCTAATAAAGTCTTTAAGAAAGTCGATTTTCCCGCACCACTTCCCCCGACAATCGCCACTAATTGACTCGGTTCGATCGGTAGGGAGATATGATTGAGAATTATCAACGGTCGTTTCTTTTTATCCCGCACCATCCTGACGATATTTTCGGCATCCAGACGGATATTATCCCCTGTATCTAGTAAAACTAAGTCATCTCCCTGCAAACGAAAACTATAGGGTCCGATTCTCACCGTACAACCATTAGTTAAAATGGCACTACCCGATACTTTTTGTCCGTCGATAAAGACTCCATTAGTGCTTTTGTCGTGGAGAATATAACGATTTTGGTTATCGCTATCGATAATCGCGTGTTGTCGGGAAATTGTCGGAGCTTCTAAAACCACAGTGGCAGCATTATCTCGTCCTAAAACTACACTGCGATTGCTTAGGGAAACCGATTTAAAAGCTAAAGGTGGGCTTTTTACCTGTTGGTTAGGATGATAATAGGTAATCTTGACCGAATTTTTGACATCTTGACCGATATTAATCTCATCCCCATTTCGTAAAAGATAGCCCTCTTTGGGAGTAATGACGCGATTATTGATAAAAAGTTGATTGGAACTAGGATTAGTCCCGTCTCCATCGTAGATATAGTAATCATCTCCCTGACGACGAAAACAAGCTTGGACTCGACTCACCACCGTCCAGTGTTGGGGAACAACTAAATCCACCTGTTGACCATCCCGTCCCAATTTATAATTAGGACGACTCAGATTAATAGAAGGGAGAATTTCCCCCTGATTGTTAAGAATAATGTAGGGTTCTTGACTAATAACCGTTTTAATGTTAAGAGAATTGGTCATAAAAATTTGATCGGTAGATGGCGTTCGCGGGGGACGGTAAGAAGTTAAGATAGAATTAATGTCTCGATCGCTACTGTTAACCTCAGAGTCTGGAACGAACTCTAGAGATCATCTTAGTAAAACTTCTTAGGATCGATCGAGCTTGTCTAAATTCCTATTCCTAAGACCTATCCACAGGTTATCGTGCTGTTAGACGATGGTTACAACTCCTATTTCTCCTACCGCCAAGGTTTCTAAAGTCGAAGGTATCAAAGAACGCAGTAATTATCTACGAGAACCTTTGGCCAGTGAACTCCTCGAAGATACAACCCATTTTACCGATGCGGCGGTGCAGATCCTCAAATTTCACGGTTCCTATCAACAGGATAATCGCGACAATAGAGCCAAAGGTCAAGAAAAAGACTATCAAATGATGTTGCGTACCCGCAGTCCGGGGGGGTTTATTCCCGCGCAACTATATCTTACCCTCGATAGTTTGTCCGATCGCTACGGTAACGGCACTTTACGCGTGACAACTCGCCAAGGCTTCCAATTACACGGCATTTTAAAGAAAAATCTCAAAGCTACCCTCGGGGAAATTATCCGCAGTATGGGATCCACTTTAGCGGCCTGTGGTGATGTTAACCGCAATGTCACTGCACCGCCAGCCCCCTACAAAAATCGCCCCGAATACGGCTATGCTTGGGAATATGCCAATAATATCGCCGATTTGCTCACTCCCCAAACTGGAGCCTACTACGAAATTTGGCTCGATGGCGAAAAAGTTATCAGTGCAGAAGAAGCGCCGGAAGTCAAGACCGCGAGACAAAAAGATACAAATGGGATTAACAAAAACGATCCCATCGAACCGATCTACGGTCAACATTATATGCCCCGTAAGTTCAAGATCGGTGTCACCGTACCCGGGGACAACTCCATCGATATCTACACCAATGACATCGGTTTAGTGGTGATTACCGACGCAAACGGTCAATTACAGGGTTTTAACATCCTTGCGGGGGGTGGACTGGGAAGAACCCACAATAAGGAAGAAACTTTCCCCAGAATGGCCGATGCGATCGGTTATGTGGACAAAGAAAATGTGTACGATCTGGTAAAAGCGATCGTGGCAACCCAAAGAGATTACGGAGATCGCGGCGATCGTCGTCATGCCAGAATGAAATATATCCTCGAAGAATGGGGAGTAGAGAAATTCCGCAGCACTGTTGAGGGTTATTTCGGCCAAAAAATTGCCCCCTACCAACCCCTCCCCGATTGGAAATATCAAGACTTTTTGGGATGGAATGAACAGGGAGACGGAAAATTATTTTTTGGTCTTTCTGTGGAGAATGGCCGGGTTAAAAATGAAGGCAGTTTTCAGCTAAAAACCGCCTTAAAAGTGATTATCGAGCGTTTTGAGCTACCCATGCGCTTGACGGCTAACCATAATATCATTCTCTACGAAATTGAACCCAAGGATCAGCAAGCGATCGAGGCGATCCTGAAAGAACACGGAATTATCACTAATCCCGCCGAAATTGACCCTTTAACCCGTTATGCCATGGCCTGTCCCGCTTGGCCCACCTGTGGATTAGCGATTACTGAGTCAGAAAGAATTTTACCCAGCGTGATTGAACGCATTCGCACCCTGCTTAATCGCTTAGGATTAAGCAAAGAGGAATTTGTCATCCGCATGACAGGATGTCCCAATGGCTGCGCGCGTCCCTATATGGCAGAATTAGGATTTGTGGGTAGCGCTCCCAATTCCTACCAACTCTGGTTAGGGGGAACAGCCGATCAAACTCGACTAGCGCGCCCCTATTTGGATAAAATGGCGATCGATGATCTAGAAAAGGTCTTAGAACCGATTTTCGTTTACTTCCAACAGGATCAACAAAATAACGAAACCTTCGGAGAATTCTGTCATCGAGTCGATTTCCCTGCTTTACAAGCATTTTCAGCCACCTACACACCTAAAATGACCGAAACTACTACCACTGAATCAAAACCCAAACGCGTGCGTAAAAATCAAAACCGTGTCAGCGTCCCCGATGATATGTTTGTCCGTCTCAAGGAAGCTTCGGAAACGGAAAAACGGCCAATGAATCAAATCATCAATGAGGCGCTAGAGGCCTATTTTAGCCAAAAATCCTAATCAGTTATCAGTGACCAGTTATCAGTGACCAGTTGCCAATTGAAGAGAATTAACTTTTGAGAGTTATCTGGGAAGATTACCAATAACTCTTGATTCTCGTATATATCCTCAGTCTATGCTTAAAAATGAATGAGGGAAGTCCAGTCATATCAATTTGTACGCCTCTGGTGGGAAATTATGACAATCTCACAAACTAAAACAAATCCTTGGCAAAAACGTTCCCGAAAGGATGTTAAAAAATTATCAGATAATGAAATTAATGAAAAATATGAACAAGGTGAACGAAGAATATTATTAGAAATGAATCGAGAAAAGTTGCCTAGTTTTGCTGAGTCTTTAAATAAACCTAACTATGTGAAAAAGCGTCCTTTCTATCAGAGACGGGATCGCTGGGACGCACAAAAACAATCGAGACTAATTGAATCTTTTTTGATGAATATTCCCGTACCTCCTCTGATTCTCTATGAAACTTCCTATAACTCCTATGAAGTAATGGATGGTCAACAAAGAATCACAGCAATTGAGAATTTTTATAATAACAAATTAAAATTAACAGGGTTAGATATCTGGCCTGAATTAGAAGGAAGAACCTATGAAAGTCTTCCTGCAAAAATCAAAGATGGTATCAATCGACGAGCCATTTCAACTATAGTTGTTATTACCGAGTCTCTATCGGATCCAGAGGAATCTTTATCTTTAAAACAACTGGTTTTTGAACGCCTCAATACAGGAGGTGTATCTTTGAGTCGCCAAGAAATAAGAAACTGTATTTACTCTGGGAAATTCAATGAACTTTTATTAAAGCTTTCTGAGAATACTATTTTTGCTAAAGCTTGGGATATTCCTATTAATGATAAAGAAGAACTTAAAGAAAATGGATTTTATAAAAAGATGGAAGATGTAGAATTAATCCTCCGTTTTTTTGCCATGAGGGATATTGATCAATATACTGGTAATTTATCTAAATATCTGGATAATTATATGATGAAAAAAAGTCTTAATTTTTCCGACGAGAATATCCAAGAGTTCGAGCAAGTATTTAACCAAACTATAGAGTTAGTATCTAACATTTATCAGGATCAGTTATTTAAGCCTTTCGATAGTAAAACCAAAACACATAAATCGAAAGCTTATAAAGTTTACTATGATGCAGTGATGATCAGTTTCAGCAACCATTTATCTGATTATCAAGAATTAATTACTAGAAAATCAGCGATAATTGATGAAACTATCAGCTTATTTACTCAAGATTCCCAGGGAATTACTCATCAAGATAAAAAATTAAAAAAAGGACTTTTCACCGGAGAAGGGGATACCAAAGATGATATTAAAGCTCGTATTCAAATTTTTGATTCTCTGATTCAACGAGTTCTTAAGCAGAGTATTTGAGAATGTTTGAAGGACTTTTAAATAACCTAAAGGATGAGATAAAGACCATTCGATCAATAATTAATATCAGTGAAAAACTTAGAGAAATTATTGCGGATAATCCTTCACAACTCAACACAGAAGACTTAAAATATCTTCAAGCAAATGCTCCTTTAGGAGACAAGTGGCTAGTTAACGATCATTGTTCATCTATCACAAGGTTATATGCTCTTTACGAAAATTTTGTCGAAAATCTAGTGGGAGATTGGATTATTTTGCTGCCTCAATTATATAGTTGCTATCAAGATTTACCTGAATCTGTAAGAAATAAGCATCAGACTGGTTGTGCTACATTACTGGGCAATGAAAATAAAAGAAATCGCTTCGATTCTCTTTCAGAGAGGGACATTATCAAAAATTTATTTGATACTGAATACAAAAATACAACTAAATATAATCTCACATCAGCTGCTTTTTTGTTACATGAAGCTAATCTGAGAAAAGATCAATTAACCAGACTTTTAGTCGATGCTGGCATATCTGCAACTGATTCTTGGCAATGGATAGAAAATCATAAAAAAGTTAAGAATTTTATTGACAATAATAGTAGGGGTAGTGTGGAAAATGAATTAAAGAATTTTATAGAACTTCGTAATAATTCTGCTCATGGTAAAGAAATAGATACCGTTCTTAATGCCAATGAGTTACTACAATTATGTGATTTTGTCGAAGCTATATGTCAAGCTATGAGTGAATTAGTTCTTTATTGCTTTGTTGATAGGAAGAAAAAGATAGGAAAGCTTCAAAAGCTCGGTGAAATTGTCAATTGGTATCAACAAAAAAAAGCCTGTGCTATCAAAATATCAGATGAGCCACAGGAACCCAATAAAAGACTAGAAGTCGGTAAAAAAGTTTTTTTAGTCAGTGAAAATAAAAAAATATGTCAAAATGCTATTATTGAAAGTATTCAAATTAATAAAAATGGCAAAAATACCCCTCGCCGAAGAATTCCAATCAGAGAGATAAAAGATTCTGAAATAGGCTTAAAATTTGACAAAGAAAGTCAAAAAGGATTAGAAGTTTATTTAGTTATTTCGGAATGATTGAAATGAATATAGCGTTTCTGGTAAAGGTGAATTATAACCAGATTTGGCATCATTTCCCCACTCCCCAACCCCCCACTGATTACTGTTTACTGCTTACTAAAAAATCTCTTGTCTCTTAATCAAATTCTGCTTTTAAATCCCGACGCATTAATTCATAAACGGCAACTTGGGGAGAAATTTCCCCGCGCAAAAGACGATCAACTTGACAGGTAATCGGTACATATAAATTTTTTTCTTGGGCAATTCTCATCAAAACTTCTGTGGTATTTATTCCCTCGGCAGTTCCCTCTAATTTCGCTAAAACTTCCGGCAAAGATAAACCTAAAGCTAATTGATAACCCACTTGATAATTGCGGGATAAAGGACTATTACAGGTAGCTAATAAATCCCCTAAACCCGATAAACCGAAGAAAGTTTCTTGACAACCTCCTAGACAAGTTCCCACCCGAATTATTTCCGGTAAAGCGCGAGTTAATAGGGCAGATTTGGCATTAGTACCTAACTGTAAACCATCACAAACCCCAGAAGCGATCGCCATGACATTTTTAAGAGTGCCACCTAACTCTGTTCCCAAGGGATCGCTATTCAGATAAACCCGAAAAGATTCCCCAGATAATAATTTTTGTAACAATATTGCCGCTTTTTGCTGATAACTTGCTACCACCGTCGCAGCGGGTAAACCTTGATTAATTTCTTTAGCTAAATTGGGACCAGAAAGAACCACAAGGGGATTAGCGGGAAAAGCTTGATTCCACAGATGAAAAGGGGTACGAGTGGTGATTGGCTCTAATCCTTTAGTGGCGGTGACGATAATTGTGGAAGAATTTAATGGTAATTGCTGTAATTGTTCGATCGTGGGAACAACTCCTTTAATCGAAACTGCTGAAATAATTACATCAGTATCTGCTATAATAGCCCCTAAATCTTCCCCAGTATGACGAGACCAAACCCTAACAGTTAAGTGATTACGTCTAGCCAAATTAGCGAGAGTTTGTCCCCAAATTCCCCCACCTATAACCGTAATTTTCTTGGCATTTTCTAACAACTTTTATTCTCCTCCTTATTAGTGATCCCTGATCAGTGACTGGTTAGAAAAGATTCGATTTTAAGGTTATGAGTCTTAAATGAAATTATTGACCGATTACTGATAAGTAGGTAGGTGTTAAAAGTTGTCTGATCCCCCCTTATCAAGGGGGGCAGGGGGGATCCCCCCGCCTATCGGCACCCCCCTTATCAAGGGGGGCAGGGGGGATCAGAGGCAAAATCTATCTTCAATTTAATTATAACTACTTACTTAACTGTTCACTGATAACTGAAAAAAATGACACCCTATCGCAATCCTGCCCCCACTGTTGATATTATCATCGAACTGATCGACTCGCCCCACCGTCCGATCGTACTAATTGAGAGAAAAAATCCGCCCTTTGGCTGGGCAATTCCGGGGGGATTCGTGGACTACGGCGAATCGGTGGAAACGGCGGCAATTCGGGAAGCTTACGAGGAAATCAGCTTGCAGGTGCAGTTAATCGAGCAATTTCACGTCTATTCCGATCCTAGCCGCGATGCACGTCAACACACCATTAGTATCGTTTTTATCGCCACGGCAAAAGGAAAACCGATCGCTGCCGATGATGCCAAAAAAGTCGGGATTTTTCATCTCTGGGAATTCCCCCAAGCTTTATGCTTTGATCACGATCGCATCCTCAATGATTATCGTCGTTATCGGGATTATAAAATCCGTCCCACACATTAGACCTCTTGTAAAAATAAAAAATTGTTGTTAGGGTTAGGAGTCAGTAGCCAGTAGTCAGGAGTCAGGAGAATTAAGAATAAATAATAATCAATTAAATGGTCTATTTACAGATTTAAGGAAACGTTAAAAAATTAAGCTAAGGCGCATTTTAACCGCCTATCCTGAGATTAGCTGAATCTCCCCCAATCCCTTTACTAATGCGCGGGCAGCTTATACACTTCTGAGGGCGACAATCGGCTCCAATTTAGAGGCACGATAGGCGGGAAAAACGCCGAAAAAGAGACCAATACCCGTGGAAACGCTCAAAGACAGGGCGACGGCGGTGGCGGAAACAGTGGCAGCCAGGGGGGAGAAACTGGAGACAAGAACGATCGCTCCCGCACCGACGAGAATACCAAGCGCACCGCCAGCGATGGAAACGAGAGTTGATTCAATCAGGAATTGTAAGAGAATATCCTGTTCTCTGGCTCCGATCGCTTTTCTTAGTCCGATTTCCCCAGTTCTTTCCGAAACCGAAACGAGCATAATATTCATTACCCCGATACCACCGACAATCAGGGAAATACCAGCGATTAAAGCCAAAAGTAGGGTTAGACCCTGGGTAATCGTGCCGAAGATTTCGATCATCTGTTTAGCAGTTTCGACGCGAAAATCATCCTCAGCGACGATTTTATGGCGTAAACGCAGAAGATTCTGGATTTGGAACTTAGCGGCCCGGATTTCCTCCCCCGATCGCGCGGTGAGACTAATCCAACTCAACTCGACACCGTAGGCAGAGGTTTTGCCCACCAGTTGCGAGTTCATGGTGCTAAGGGGAATAATCAGCATTTCATCCTGATTATTGCCAAAAAAGGAGCCTTTCGCCTCTAAAATCCCGATCACCTCAAAACTGAGATTTTTGATCCGCAGCTGTTGACCGAGGGGATTTTGGGTGGGGAAAAGTTGCGCTACCACTTCACGGCCGATTACCGTTACTCGTTTGTTGCGGGCTAGATCGATATTATTGATAAAACGACCTTTTTCTAGGGTAAAATTGCGAACAGAAGCGTATTCTGGGGTGCTTCCCGTCACTAGAGCCGTCATGTTGCGATTACGATAGGAAATCAAGAAACGAGCGTTTATTTCTGGGGCGACTTCGGCGACGGTGGGAACCTGTTCGGCGATCGCTTGAGCATCAGCTAAAACCAGGGTTTTCGGTAAATTAACGGTGGTATTGCGTGCTTGTCGCGACCCCGGCACCACAAAAATGGTATTGGGTCCCAAGTTAGCAAACTGGTCATTGGCTAAGGTTTGCGCCCCTTGGCCAATACCGATCATGGCCACCACCGAAGCGTTACCGATGATAATTCCTAACATGGTCAGGCCGCTACGCACTTTATTGGCCCCTAGGGTAGCGACGGCCATTTTTAAACTTTCGATGATAAACATATCAGTTATCAGTTATCAGTTATCAGTTAGATAGTTGTAGGGTTTTGGGGTTTTGGGGTATTAGTTGAATTCCCCCATTTCCCCATTCCCCCATTCCCCCATTTCCCCATTCCCCCATTCCCCCATTTCCCGAATCCTGACCTAGCATAAAAAAGACAATTTAGGAATACTTGTTAAAGAAAATTATTGAGATTTTTGATTAGTTTTTGAGGTATCTTCAGCCCCTTCGGGGAGATCGATAAAGACCTTTTCTCCAACTTCCAAACCTGATAAAATTTGAGTTTTATCGTCTAAGACCAAACCGATCGAAACGGGTTTAAAACTGGGTTTATTTGCGGCATCGGGAACTAAAACCCCTGACTTGCCTTCCCGGGTGACAATGGCGACAGTCGGCACGACCAGAGCATTATCTAACTGCTGGCCGACAAAAGTTACATCTACATTCATTTTTGATTTGAGTTTGTCCCGTCCCGTTACCAAACCGATTCTGACCTCAAAAGAAGTAACATTATTCTCGATAATTGCTTCGGGAGCCACAAGAATAACTCGACCTTCAAAGACTTCTTCAGGAAAAGCATCGGCGACAATTCGCACTGGTTGGCCGCGCTGCAATAAACCCACATCTACTTCCGGCACTTTAGCAATCACTTCCAATCCCGATGCCAAGGCGATAATCGAGGTGGAAGTGGCGGAAGCGGTACTAGAGGCCGAAGTGGTGGGAGTGACAAAAGAACCCTCAGTGGCGTATTTTTGGGTGACGATGCCATCAAAGGGAGCAGTAATAACCGTATCGCGGTATTGAATCTTAATTTGCTCTAAACTGGCCCTAGCAGCTGCTACAGATGATTCTAGTCGAGCCAGCTCGGTTTCTTGGGTTTTTTGGCGTTGTTCGAGGGCAAATTTCGCTTCTGCGATCGCTGCTGCCGCTCGGATCATTTCCTGTTCAATTCCGGCTACTTCTGGGGAAGCGGTTTTATCCGCTTGTTCCAAACGGCGGATCGATTCGTCTAAATTGGCTTTAGCGTTGAGATATTCATTGAGGACAGCATCAAATTGGTCTTGAGCGATCGCCCCTTCCCGGACTAAATTTTCATTGCGTTTAACCCGATTTTCTGCTAGTCGAAACCGGGATTGGGCCGCTTGTACCTGAGCTTGCAGCTGGTCTAAATCTTTCGGAATTCTTTCTTTGGCCTGAGCTAAACGCGCTTCTAATTGCTTATAACTGGCCTGGGCCTGATAAAATCGGGCTTGTAATTGCCGGATATCTTCCGGAATACTGCGTTTAGCCTGTTCCAGACTGGCTAGAGCTTCCCGTAGATGCGCTTCTGACTGCATTCCTTGGGCATATACCTCTAAATTATCCATGACGGCGAGGGTTTGTCCCTTTTTAACGATCATGCCCTGATCTACCAATAATCGCACTAATCGGCCAGGGTTTTTCGGGCTAATGTTGACACTTTGGATTGGTTCCACCCTACCACTAGCTTTAATTTCCACAGCGAGGGTTTCCCGTTGAGCAGGAACGGTCATTTCCGCCAATTCTACGCCAGGAGGAGGAGTTTGCAACAAACGATAAGAAACCACTCCCACCGCCAGAAAACTACTAGCCATGAGTCCGAATATCCAAAATAGGGGGCGATTTGATTTTCCCAACACGGTTATTGCCATCGATCAGCCAAAAGTTAATTGGTTATATACTAACGTCTCTAGAGTTGCCTTTGTTGTTTCTTTAGCCAACAACTCCCAAGCGAGATAGACTGATTAAAAAAGGCCTATCCCAGGGGTAAACTGTGCCAAAACTTCGATTAATCATTTCTTTGCTCATTTTTTTCGTCGCTGGCAGCCCGCCAGCTTTTTCCCAAGCGCTACTCCCCTACGCCATCGAACCGGAGTTAGAACAGATGGAACAAGCGGGAATTGAAATGGCTGAGGATGCTATCCAATTAGCTCGTTTTCGCCGTACCGATGCAGCCCTCGGACGGGCTAGGTTAGCGGTGCAGTTGGCCCCCCATCTCTATCAAACTTGGTTTATTCTCGGTAGTTTATATCTGCAAGACGATCAGGTACAACCCGGTATCGAGGCATTAAATCAATCTTTGTCCCTTGCTCCCGCCGATGCCCACGCTAATATTAAATTTTCTCTCGGTAGTGCTTATTTTCAGAATCAAGATTACCAGTCTGCTATTGCCCAGATTGAAGCGGGTTTGCAAATTAAACCCGATGTCTCCCCCGCTCTTTTTGATCTCGGTAATTCCTATCTCAAGTTAGCACAATATCCTGATGCGATCGCAGCTTACGAAAAGGCTGTTAGTCAAGATAAAGATTTTTGGCCGGCTATTAATAATATTGGTTTAGTTAAATACGAACAGGGTGATAAGGAAGCCGCTCTTAAAGATTGGCGGGCCGCTTTGAAAATTGATCCTAAACAGCCGGAACCTCAGTTAGCTATTGCGGTGGCTATTTATAGTCAAGGAAAAACTGAGGAGGGCATCAAATTAGCTCAGGCCGCTCTCACTAGCGATAGTCGTTATGTCAGTCTGGAATTTTTAGGGGAAAATCTCTGGGGTCAACGTCTTCTGCAAGATACGGAGAAAATGTTTAATCATCCCCAAATGAAAGATTTTATCGCTCGTTTGCCACAACCAACCCCAGAAGCGGAGGAAGAAAATTAAGCTGATAGCAGCAAGCATTAAGATAACCCCTTAGTTAATTGGCTAGGAATTCTTGAGGCTTGCTCTAACTAATTAGGGCTGGCTGAATATCGGTAGCAGCTTTGCTAAAAAATGGTTTTGGGACTTTATTAGCAAAACAACAAATTTTTTGCCGCAAACCCCACATACAGTACAATTATTACAGTTAAGGGTTTGAAAGGCCTAGGATGATGGCAAAGCAATCAAGGGCAATTGCGGTGACAGAACATGATAATAAATGTCCTGAATGTCTGCACTTGGAGATTTCGGGAGAACCCGTTGCGCCTGAGTCGAAGGGACTTTTTTCGCTTTTGAAAAAGTCTGAACCAGAGGCGTTTTCCCTATCGGTGCGGATTATTTTTAATCAGCAGTGGCTTGATTTTCGCTTTGGACGGGTTAAGTTTGGTTTGCGGGGGGGAGAGTTACGCTTAAAACTGGAGAATGGCCAAATGCCTTCTGAGTTGAGAAATGAAGCGTTGAAAAAGATTTTAGCAAGGGAATTAGAGATTGAACGTCAGTTAGGAGGAGAACAGGAAAGCAAGTCTCAACTAGAAGGCTCTATAACTCCTGATTTATCGAAAGCAAACTTAAAGGGAGTTAGAGAAAAGCGTCAAAAAGAGTCCCAGGGGGATAAGTTTCAGCTTAAAATAGCGCAAATTAGTCACAAGGGAGCAAATAATCAGCCTGTGTGGGTGTTCGAGAATAGGACAGGTGAGCCTGTTTTGATTGGGGAATTAGCGGATTCCCTGGGTAAAATGTTAATTGCGGGTGTTCCCTGGAGCGTTGAAGCGACATTTACTCATGAAATGCGTCAGGTTGTGATTACGGGTTTAGAAAATTTATTTAGAGATGATATTTCTGGACACAAATTAAACGTATTTGAGTTAGCAGTAGCTAAGTTATTTTTAAAGCATAAAACCCAACCCTATCTAAGTCGTCAGGTATTACGTTATGAGTGATGCAGATTTTATTCGAGAAGTTGAAGAACTGTACCTGCGTCTTGCTAATGCAGATACAGATGATCTGGTTGAGTTAGCTAAACTTGCGGGTTTAGACCCTAAAACAGATTTAGCCGACTCTGTTTGGGTTCCCTATCCCAGCTTTGGGGAATTTCGCCAGAACACCTTAGCGGCGGCGGTGCTGACAGATTATCTAGAAGAGCATGGGATAGAGGTAGATGCTGCGGCGGCTGATAATGCTCAAGTGGTACTACCCAAGCTAGGTAAACTAGAAGCTGTATTGATTCCTCAAGACTCTGGTGAAGAAATGTTAGATTTAAGCCAAATTAGGGTCGAAATTGACCTAAATCCGGCAACTCTAGCCTATATTTTAATCGAGTTAGGGGAAGGAGGAGCTTGGTTAACTGGGGTTCTGTTGAGTTCGGACCTGCGTCAGGATTTCCCAGAAGGCGGTGCGGTGTCCTTGGCGATGAGGAAACCTATATCGGCGCTGTGGGAGGCTTACCGTCGGTGGGAAAACTGTCAGCAAATCATGGCGCAGTATATCGATAAACAAGGCTGGTCAGTGGAACAGCGATCGGAGGTAATCACAGTGTTAAACTGGGTATTGGACTATCGGCAGGACTATGAGCGTCCGACGCTATTAGGGGACTTTTTAGCAGAGAAGGCCAACGAGAATCATGAGAATTTTAAACCCTTAGTCTCGCGTCCGGAAGGGGTAAAGGAAGCAACGCCTGAGCCGTCTTCAGAGGGTGCGGTGGACTGGCTAGAGGTGGCGATGGATTTGCTTGATGAATTGGGAAAATGTATTTAAAAATAATAATATCAGAATGTAGGGTGCGTTGGGGGTACGGGCGAAGCATTCGGATAGGAAATCTAGGGTTTCAGTAATAGGTTATTGTCCGAATGCTTCGCCCCTACTCAATCATCTAACAATCCGTCGTAACGCACCACATCTATCATTAATTTAACTACTACTTGGTGCGTTACGCTATCGAAGGGCGCACCCTACTAATACTGTTCCCTGTTCCCTGTTATAAAATAGTAAGGTGATCATTAACAAAGAGGTCAACAGATGCAAAACTTACGTCAGGTTTCTTTACTAACAAGTGGACAAGAGCAAGTCTTAACTATTCCTCCTGAACTTGCCTTATCAAGCACAGAGGTTTTGTTACGCAAAGAAGGTCATCGCTTAATCATTGAGCCGATTTCTTCCGGTTCTCTAATTTCTTTGCTGACTACTTTGCCAGACATTACAGACAATTTTCCTGATATAGATGAAGGGTTGCTTCCCCTTGATGACATTACATTTTAGTACCACCCAATGACCTATCAATATCTGCTTGATACTAACATCCTATCACATTTGATCAGGTATCCCCAAGGTCAGGTTTTCCAGCATATTGTGGATGTGGGCGAAGAAAGCGTTTGTACGAGCATCATTGTGGCGTGTGAATTAAGATTTGGAGTGGTTAAAAGTGGTTCCTACCGTCTGGTACAGCAACTAGAACGCATCCTTGAGTTCTTGACAGTTTTGCCATTAGAATCAACTGTAGATAAGCACTATGCCCTAATTCGTAAACATTTGGAGCAAGCAGGAACCCCAATCGGTCCAAATGATTTACTGATTGCTGCTCATTCTCTAGCGCTTGATCTGACTCTTGTTACCGCAAATACTCGTGAATTTGAGCGTGTGCCTGCTTTGAAGTTAGAGAATTGGTTGATTGATTCTGTAATAATTTTGGGGGGATAATTTGTCATAAATGATCTTGCTGATGGTGGTTTTGGATATATTCTGCCACTACTTTTTTGCGGTTTTCTCGCAATGATAAATCAGGTGGAGCATTTTCTAAAAGATGCTGAGGATGACCTCCCCGGCGTTGTAATAAAGTTTTACGCGGTTTTAAGCTTTGCCAATGTTCGTAAATGAGTTTTTTCAGAAGTTCTTCTGAGCTAATATTCTCTTCGGAAATGATGTCTGCTAGATAGTTCTCGGTTTCTCGATCTAGATTAATCGATAACATTGTTACTTCATGGGATAAATCAATATCTTTGATTATAGCTTAAAATCCATGATCGCACTCACCCCCCATCCCCAATTGAGTTTGCTAGAGAAAAATTCGGGGTACGGGCGAAGCATTCGGATAGGAAATCTAGGGTTTCAGTAATAGGTTATTGTCCGAATGCTTCGCCCCTACTCAATCATCTAACAATCCGTCGTAACGCACCACATCTATCATTAATTTAACTTTAATATCTAATCTTTAATCCCTAATCACCGTCACTTTTTTTTGTGTTGTTATCCATTTTTGACTAGGATAATTAGCCGGTTTTAAATTACGAATAGAGCTACCATTTTCATTAATAGTAGTTAGTAATACTTCCAAGGGGTTTTTAGCTTCTTCTAAATTTCTCAATTGCTTAGAAAAATGTGGCTGATCTAAACAAGGTAATTCTAACCAACGAAAATTAGTCGGATCAATAGTCGCAAAAGCTTTAATAATATCTACACCTTGCTTAAATCCTTCAGGAAGACTGGTTTGAAGTGTAATAATATCTTCTTGTCCTGGTTCAAATTCTTCAAATGAGCTAACTTCATCAGATGGATATATTTGAGAAATACTCCAATCTGGCTGTAAGACTAATAGAGTAACATTGAGACGTTTCGATGAATTATTTTTAATCCTCACAATAAACTGTTCATTAACCTTTATGTTTAACATATCACAAGGATTATGTAAGTCAGGACGGATTCCTGGTTGAAAATCGGGAGGAATTTCAAATAAATCGACTTGTAAAGCTTTTTTTAAAGGATTGAGTGAATCATAATTATTCAGTTCGTAAATTCCTTGATATTTTGCTAAGTGAATGAGACGATTAATGAGGGTAGTCGTAGCATTATGATCATTAAACTTTAGAACAGGTCTTAGATTAATTTTTTCTGTTCCTGAGTCCCAGATTTCATATTCTCCTGATTGATTGATAACTATTTGATAATGAGCATTTTCATTCTGTAAAACTAAATCTAACCAATTGGTTTCAGCTATTTTTTGATTAATCGTTTCTAAAAATGGTTTGAAATTGATACTTGAAAAATGGTAAGATTCTAAAAAAAGTAAGCGAACTTTTCGGACTAGGCTAATAGAGTTAGGATTGAGAAGAACCGCTTGATCTCCCTGAGTGATTTGTCTTAGCTGTTGTGGTTGCTCAGATAGAGGCTTAATTATAGCCCAAGAGGATGTTGCTCCCAAACTGGTAATATCAGCGATCGCTAATCGTTTTTCAATGTTAGTAAAATCTGTTCCTGACGGATAAACAGCTAACTGAGAACCCTGAACTAACCCATGTACTTGTCCCCCATTAATTTTAATTTGTTGTTGTTCCTCCTTCACCTCCATTATGGTAACAGCTTGATGTATAGGTCGTTTTTCATATCCAAATACTAAGCGGGTTCCCTCGCCAAATAACATCGGTGTTTGTTTGGAAAACTGGCTGTTAATTTTTGCTAAAAGATAGTCATAAAGAACTTTGTAGGTTAACTCTGGATTGGGATGATCTAAAAACTTTAATAACCAATAAGTCAAGACTCCATTACGTTTATTTTCCTCAAAGGTATACTCATAAGCAGACTCAGAGGGACGACAAGCTGCAAGTAAAACATATCCCTTTGCATCAGGTAACATTCCACCATTGACGGCAAGGTTTCGGGTAGGTGTTGGGCTGAGTTTTTGCCAAGCGGTGATTAATTCTTCTCTAGACGCAACTAAACTCTCACTGGATCGAATGGTCGTATCAATTGCGTTAATTCCTCGAATTTCTGTTTGATTTCCTCTAGTAGCCCCTCCTGAATGACAGCAATCTAGGACAAGTGTAACAATAAGTTGGCGATTGACTAAATTTTCCAGTAGAAAAGCTAGTTCAATATCCCGAATGTATCGGGTGTTAGGATTGCCAATATTAGTAGGCACTAGAGCTTCATCAATACCATCTTTTCCTTTAACCTCTGGATAGAGGGTAGTGGCGCGTCCTCCATGTCCTGAGTAGTGAATATAGACGCTGTCCCCCTGTTGTGCTATGTTAGCAAGCTGCTGAAATTTGGCTACTATATTTTCATAAGTGGGTAACTGTTCTGGTGGTTCAATAGGGTTATTGAATGTGTCCTGAGAAGCAGTAAGCTTGAGTATATTGTCAGACGGTAGTTTAAGTTTGTGTTGAAGAAACGCTTCTACCTGATTAATATCTCGGACACATCCTTTTAAGTTCTGATATGAGCTTCCATCTGGGAGTTGATTGGGCGGATAGTGGTCAATTCCGATAAGTAGCCCATATAATTGTGGAGATTTTTGTCTTGAATCTGTCATAGTAAGGTTTGCAAGGCTCTCTTGGTCTTTAGCAATTATAAAATCAAATCTTGACAGAGGGACAGGCTGTTTAAGATATTTACGTCACAGGCTTTTTGGATCATGGAGCATTCGATCAAAAAAGTTCGGTAAGGGTCAGGTCCTACAAAAATCAAAAATCAGTCAAGCCCATGCTGTGTAATAATTTGGTTTAATTATAGCAAAATCCTCCTTCTCTGGAAATTCGCATGATCGAAACGCTGAAAGTTTTAATTTTCGTGCTTATTGGGAAGGAAACTGTGAATTTGGCAAGTTCTGAGATTTTATAAGCCCCTCTGTGACTGTTTGAGGCATCTGAATCCTTACAGGTCGAGGTAGCTCCTTGACAATTTTGGAGAAGTTGAATATAATAGCATCCACATAATGGCTCTCTTGGGTTTTGTCTGTAAAATGTATCATTTTAATAGATTTTGAGAGGAAGCCAGATTTTTCTGGTGGCTAAAAAGCCTTTTCTAATTCAACACTACTGACGGATTAAATCCGTTACATAAAAAAATGATTCCTAAGTTTTGGTCAAATATAGGTGGAATTATTGGGATAGCTGTATGTGGGCTGATCTCGATTTTTGCTCAAAGTTTTTCAATATCTCATGCCATTTTGTTGGTAGCTGGGATTTTAGTTTTTATTGTTCATTCTGTTGAACTCATCCCAAGATTTAGAGAGGTTGTTCTAACAAAAAAAATAAATAGCTTACTTAATTTATCATCAATTTTTAATTTAGGGTTGATTCCCTTTTCTCTTCTCTTATGTTACTATCAAATCATAGGCTGGTTATCTCGAAATTGGTATGATATTTATACTGGATTCCATGGGAATTATTCTATTCTGATAATGATGAGTGTCCCATTTGTTGTTTTACAGGTGCTTGTTTACTTATATATAGGTATGTTTGAAGCCAAAGGGGAGTTTCATTGGTCAAGAGGTGAATATCTGCAAGCCCTTAAAGTGACCAACAGTAACATTGAGCGGTGTAAGTGGGTTTATGGCCAAAAGCATTATAATACATCGACATTTATTTTTAACTTAGCTACTGTTTATCAAGAAATTGGAGAACAAGATAGTATAGATGTAAGGAGATTAGAAGAAGCCTTGAATAATTATACTAAAAGTAGTTTAGGTTATCGTAAAGATATATTAAAATTCTTATTATATATAGAAAAAAGATTGGATTTAGCTAATTTTTATATTTTGAGAAATAATGAATTGTATGGAAAACAGTATTTAGAAGAAACACTTCATGTGGTTCAGAAAGCATCTAACAATAAATGGTTGTCTCTCTTTGTTAAATTCGCTGTTATTTCGAGCTTAATTGGTCATTATATAACCCTTAATAATATAGATGATTGTCTAAGATTGATCTTCAACAAAGAAACAATAAAAGTTGAAAATGAGATTGAAGAAACTTTAACGCACTCCAAAAATAATTTATTAAAAAATATTTTATGCAATCCTTTTATAATGAGTTTTAAGGAAATAATTATAGCTTTAACATTAATTCTTCCATGTATTTACCCTTATCTAGATGAGAATGGAACTATTAGCGAACTATATATGTTGATCGTTCTTATACCAACTTTCCTACTTGTTCATATTCTTAATTGTTACTGGGATATAGCATATTTTGAATATCGTTTGAAAGTTCAGTTATTTTCACAATTTTTGAGTTGGATACAATTCAAAAATAACTTGGCTTCTATCGGAGAAAATGCTTCATTAATTGAGAAACAATATCAAAAAATTTCTAGATTTATACAAAAAATATCTAAAACTAAATTATTGTTTTCAGAGGCAATTAAAACCGTTATTCTTGCTGAATTGTATGTAATAATAGCTGAGTTAAAATTGAATCAAATTTCACATATTAATTTGTCTTTTCATGTTGCAGATGGAATGATTTATCCATCAAAAAAAATAGCCGAATTTTATCAAGAAGCCATAGAAAACTATGATAAAGCTCTCAGTTTTTATGAAAAAATTAATCACTCAAATATTGCCGAATTAAACATCAATTTATTTGGTGAGCCGAGCAAGCTTTCTGACAGCAAAATGATTTTCAAAAAACAACAATCTATGTCAGAAAGATATCGTACAGGCTACGCCGAATGTCTTATAAACAAAGCTCTAGCTTATGCAGAGTTACAGGGTCTTAATGAGGCAGAACCAATAATTACTGCAAACTTTTCTAAAGCAAAGGATGTGTTAGAAATATCAACTAAAACTAGCTCTATAGATAGTTATTATTTTCAGTCTCGATTATCTTTATATGCTCAAGCCTTAAATAAATTAGGTTGGCTCTACTATGGTTTAAAAAGGTATGAAGATGCAGAAATTAAATATCAAGCAGCAGAGGAAATCTGTAACAATTTAGTTTCAATATTCTCTTTCGATTCGTTTTTATCGCCTAAATATTTGCTTGTTTTAAATCAAACATGGCTAGAAATAACGAAAGGCAATGCAGCTGTAGCTCTTAACAAGCTTAAAGAGAGTCAACAAAAGTTTGAGCAACTTGCTTGGCTAATGATTTCTATAAGTAATGAGAGAGTAAGGCTAGATTGTTGGATTCCGGTTCTTAAAGGTTGTGTATATCTTAGATTTAGTATTATCAATCGTTTTTTGCTTGGAGATATCTCAGAGATTAAGACACTCTTTGAAATTATTTTACAGGCTAAAGGAATCAGTGCAGAAATTCTAGCAACTCAGAAAGATAAACTTTTAGAAAAGAAATATTCAAGATTGCAGTCCCAACTTAAGCAACTTAGATTACTCCGCAAACAAATTGCTCATAAAGAAATTAATGGTCTTGCACCATTAGAAACTATAGCTGATTTTGAGAAGACTTTAGAGCTATCTTATCAAGAAAAAGAAAAATTAGAACAACAGTTAGCTGTTGAGATTCCAGAGTTAAATTTAAAATTAAAACTCAAAAATGTAACTTTAACAACAATTAGCAAAGCTCTTCCCAAAAATTATGCTTTGGTTGAATTTACCGTGTTATATGATTCAATAGAAGCGAAGGAAGTCAGAGAAGAATATTCTGATAATCCTCAAATGCTTTTAGAATATCAACCCTACTTTCGTTATGTAGCGTTTGTTTTATCATCGGAAAATCCTGAGAATGTTCAGATGATTGAAATAGGAGGAAGAGATCGAATTAACAAGATGATTGCCAACTTTAGGTCTTCAATTATAGGAGAATATGAAGAACGTAACTTAGAGGTTATTTCTTCTCAAAAAAACGATAAGAAAAAGCAAAATAGCAGAGAAAGTGGAATTGCTTTGCGTAAAGCTGTCTTTGATCCTTTAGTAAAAAATCTTGGAGATTGTCAACATATATTTATCTCACCTGATGGAGACCTAATGCGCTTACCTTTTGAAATTTTACCAACAGATAATGGTCAACGATTAATTGACAATTATTCTATTAGTTATCTAAGTTCGAGTAAAGATATTCTGCGTTTTGGCTTTAAAACTGATAGACAAGCCACAGATGCAATCGTCATAGCTGATCCAGACTTTGATTATGGTCTAGGTCAACATTCATTGGCAATAGATAAAGAACTAAATTCTTCTGGAAGACAATCTCGTGATTTGGATTTAGAGAAGCTAGAATTTAAAAGACTAGATGGAACTCGTCAAGAAGGAATTGAAATTGCTTCTTTGCTAGGTGTAGAGCCTTGGTTAGCAGAAAAAGCAGTCAAAGAAAAACTAGAATCTATTACCTCTCCCCTAATTTTACATATTGCAACTCATGGTTTTTTTGTAGAAGATCAACCAGAAACATTTCATCAAGAACAATTATTGAGTGCAGGTAAATCGCCAATTACTCAACAAGAAAATCCTTTATTACGTTCAGGTTTAGCCTTTGCAGGAGCAAATTGGAAACAGAAACAGTTTCGTCCTCCTTCAGAAGTTGGCAATGGAATTCTAACGGCTGAGGAAGTTTCTAACCTAGACCTTTCAGAAACAGAATTAGTGGTTCTTTCTGCTTGTGAAACAGGGTTAGGAGATGTTCAGACAGGAGAAGGAGTTTTTGGGTTGAGACGAGCCTTTGTCTTAGCAGGAGCAAAAACACTGGTCATGAGTCTCTGGAAAGTTCCCGATCAACAGACACAAGAATTAATGACAGAATTTTATCGTCGTCTGTTGTGGGGTGAAGGACGTGGAGAAGCTTTACGCAATGCTCAGTTAGAAATGAGAAAAAAATATCCTGATCCTTATTATTGGGGTGCTTTTATCTGTCAAGGCGAAATCAGTTCTATTTTGCGTTAAATGTCTATACCTAAACTTTTCTCATATAAATATACTGGTGAATTCACACAGCTAAAATAGTGTAATAGATAAGCTCAACTAAGGAGATCAATCATGGGAAGAGGTAGGCGAGATAAAGTTCATCTGACAGTCGAACAAAGACAAAACTTTTAACAAATCAGTCGCAGAGGATTTGCCCTATACTCCCCTAGAGTGTGAGTGGGTCGCCCAAACCTGGAATGTGCCTCGCCAACGGCGGCTACAGGGGCGCACTGTCACCCCCGACTCTTATCTGCAATTGCTGAAACAAGTGCAGGCTTTGCTCTCCAGCCACCACGCCACCAGCCGCCCCGATGATCCCCTCAACTCCCACCTCGTCCTAGACGGGGAGCAAAAAGTCACCCTCCGGGATTTACTTAGTCCCCTGTGGCGTTTTCCCGAATTGTTGGAAGTGTTTCTCTCCTGTTGTGAAACCGGTCTCAGTTTTGCCACTTCCCGAGATGAAGAGGGAAAGCTGCGACCGGAATTACTGGACGAACCCCTCAGCTTAGGTACAGGCTTTCTGCTGGGGGGCGCTCGTGCTGTGATTAGTAGTCATTGGGCGGTGGCTGATCTAGCGACGGCGCTGTTTTCCCGGGAGTACCATCGCGCACGGCGGGCCGGAGAGGAACGTTTAACGGCTCTACATCAGGCTCGTCAAGCGTTGCGGGAGACTTGCCAAAAAGACTGGCGGGACCGTTTGACAGCCGATTATCAGCAGGCTTTCCAGACTTGGCAACAAATGCGCCAAACTAAGGACCCGAACGTCAATACTGCTGGGGCTAATTATCAGAAAATCGGCGAATTGATCAAGTGGCTTGGCAATTTTGCTCCCGACGCAGTGCCTTTTCAGGATTATCGTTACTGGGGGGCGTTCTATTGTCTGGGACTTCCTTAAAATTATGAATTATTTCCTTGTTGCAAGCGGGCGAAGCATTCGGATAGGAAATCTACGGTTTCAGCGATAGGTTATGCCCAAATGCTTCGCCCCTACTTTTTCAGCAATCTCTAATTAAGTAGATAGGTATTAAAAACTTTCAGATCACCCTGCCCCCCTTATTAAGGGGGGACTAAGGGGGGATCGGCACCCGCCAAGGGGCAGGGGGGATCAAGGGGGGATTAAAGGCAAAATCCATTTTTAATTTAATTATAACCAGCTAATTAGGATAAACTCGCCCTTTCCAACCTCCCCCTTGACCGCGCCAATAACGCAGGGCAGAATCCACAGTCATTAAACTATAAAAGAGGGCAATTAGGGGTAAAGTTAAAGCCCGCAGGGGGGATAATTTATATAGTCTTAAAGTCGGGCTATAGGAAAGGGCTATTAGTAATAAAGTGACGGTGCTAATTATGATAATTGATGTTTCTTTTAAGACCAATCCCCAGATTAAGCCCAAGGGCGCGGCTAAATAGGTTAAAAACATCCCGAAAATTGTGCCAATTAACCAAAGTGTTGAGTAATTTAGTTGCGTAAATGCGGTGCGGGCTACCATATTCCAAATGCTTGCTAAATCGGGATAGGGACGGAGACTATAGGTGCTTTCTGTTAATCCTAACCAGATGGAACTCTCGTTATTTTCTGGGTGATTTTGCAGATATTTTTTAACCGCAATCGCCAAAGAACAATCATCAATTAAAGCTTGTTTAAGAATCTCAATACCGCCAATTTTTTCTAGGATATCTCGGCGAATTAAAATGCAACCCCCGGCGGCGGCGGCTATCGGGGAATTAGGATTATTAACTAGGGGAAAAGGATAGAGTTTCTCGAAGAAAAAAACAAAGGCAGGAATAAGAAATTTTTCCCAAAAACTGTCACAGCGTAGCAACACCATCAGGGAAACTAAAGCTTGTTTTTCCTGTACTGCTTTAGTTACTAATTGGGTTAAATTATCTGGTGCGTGGGCAATATCGGCATCGGTGAAGAGAAAATAATCGGGAGCGAATTTCTCGGTAGCCTCTTTTATTCCCTGTTTCATTGCCCATAATTTACCCGTCCATCCTATCTCTAAAGGCTGTCCAGAAATAATAGTTATTTGTCCAGATTTATGAGATTGATCAGCAATTTCTTGGGCAACTTTTCCAGTGCCATCACTGCTTTGATCGTCAATTAAAATAATGGAAAATTCGCCTTGATAATCTTGGTTAAAGAGGGAAGCTAAACTGATGGGTAAAACGTCGGCTTCGTTTCGTGCGGGGATAATTGCCGAGACTTTTGGATAATTTGTTAAGGGAGAAGTGACAGGATTAATTTTTTGGTTAGATAGCCAAAATTGTCCCCTGGCTAAGATTAAATATAACCAAATTATTAGCGATAGGAAAGTAACTAATAATAAGAAAAATGTCATAAGCTGGTGGCCTTTCGATGAGGGAACAGGGAATAGGTTAAAAAGAGTAAGTAGGTAGGTGTTAAAAGTTGTCAGACACCCCCCTTATCAAGGGGGGCAGGGGGGATCCCCCCGCCTATCGGCACCCCCCTTATTAAGGGGGGCAGGAGGGATCGAACCTAAAATCCATTTTTAATTTAATTATAACCAGCTACTTATCAAATTTAGATGCACAACAGCTTCATAAGTTTGGGGTTTAACAGAGGGCATTTAGGGTAAAATAAAAGCAAGTTAGCAAGATTAGGCGAGGGAGTAAATCATGGATTATGATGTCGTAATTATTGGGGGCGGACCGGCGGGAGGTCACTGTGGTAGATTATTAAGTGAAAAAGGTTATCGTGTGCTTTTAGTGGAACAACATTCTAGTTGGCAAGATAATAACTTTTCTAGTGCCGCTTCTCCCCTAGAAATTTTAGAACAATTCAATCTCCCCGAAACCGTAGTGGCTAGGTTTTGGAAAAATATCGAAATTATCTCCACTAGCATACATCATTTTTGGTCATCAGTGCAACCTTTAGGGGTAGTTTTTGATTTTGCCAAATTGCGAGAGTTTTTAGCCGCAGAAGTGCTGCGTTGGGGGGGAGAAGTTCGTTTAGTTTGTCGTTATCTGAAATATGAACAAACGGAGAATCAGCTAACTGTTTTCTTGAAATCAAAAGGCGAGGAAATCGAGACAGTTACTACTCGTTTATTGGTTGATGCTACCGGATACGCTAGAGCAGTTATGTATAAATATAGACGAGAAAAACCTGATTTTTTAAAGGGGGTAGGTATTGAATATTTAATTGCTGTGCCAGAAGTAGATTATCAAAAATATCAAGATAATTTAGTATTTTTTATCGGTCATAAATGGAGTCCTAAAGGTTATGGCTGGATTTTTCCTATGGATAATCAGCAATTAAAAATAGGAGCGGCTTGGTTAGAGGGAGAACATCCTTATATTTCTGAAGTTAAGCCTTTAAAAAGTTATATTATCGAGATAATAAAAGACTACATGAACTTAGATAATTATGATCTAGTAGAGCAACACGGTTCCATCGTGGAATATTCCTCTGGACTGCAAGATATTTACTATAAAAAACCAAATATTATCGCCATAGGTGATGCAGTTTCAACTATTAATGCTTTAGGATGGGAAGGTATTCGCCATGCTATGAAAGGAGCCGAAATTGCTTGTCAATACATGGAAGAATATTTACAGGGAAAATCGAGTAATTTTGCCGCTTATCAACGGAGGATGCAAGAATATTTTCAACCCAAATGGAATTTATCTGCTCGCCTCAGTCGCAAAGTTTATTTAAAATATAGTGATGCGCGTATTGATCAAGGATTATCCTATCTCAAGCACCTTTCCACCCAGGATATAATCGACTTTTTATTTTACTACAAATTTGAAAAATACACAAAAGGGTTAGGAGGATTTCTGCTGGGGAAATTACGTCAATGGTGGCGCAAAATTTTTCCTAGTCAAAAACCTGAGTAAATAGGCTAGGATAAAGCTAAGGAAACAATATTGGTAAAGACCGTGAGTAAGTTTATTCGCTACAGTACAATTATCACTCTGCTGGGCATTTTAGCAGCCTGTAGTGGCAATCCTGCCCTAGAAAATCGTCTGGCTGCCGATCCTAATCTACAAACAAATCCCATACCAGAAAACTCTCCTAATAACAGGCAATTACCCGCAAATTTTCCCGCAGAAATTCCTCGATATAGTCAATCAGAATTATTATCCGTGCAGACAAATCCTGATAATACTGGTGGACAAACCCGTTGGCAATCCAACGATCCCAGCAATGCGATCGAGGCTTTTTATCAACAGGAATTAGTTAATAATAATAATTGGGAAATTATCACTCCCTTTTCTGGGGAAGGAGTTAATAGTACCCTAACGGCCCGTCGAGATAATTTAGAGTTAACTATCACCATAACTGCCACTTCTCCCAATACCGAATATAGCCTCGATTATCGTCCAATAGGAACCCCGATTGCTTCCCCTAGTCCCTCCCCTAATCCCTCCCCTATTTCTTCCCCCTTGCCAAATCTTAATCCCACCAGTTTTAACGATCTCGAATCCTTACCTAATCCCTTAAAGAGCCACATTCAAGACTTAGCTAAATTAGGAGTATTAACAGGTAATAATAATCAGTTTAACCCTAATAATACCATAACGCGCCGAGAATTTGCTCGCTGGTTGTTACAGGCTAATAATGCCATTTATGCTAATGTAGCGGGTAAACAAATCCGTTTAGCTACTCCCAATAGTTCCCCAGCTTTTAGTGATGTTAAAAATAACGATCCCGATTATATTTATATTCAAGGATTAGCGGAAGCGGGGTTAATTCCCTCTCCTTTAACGGGAGATAGTAGCGCCCTTTTATTCCGTCCCAATGCTCCTTTAACCCGGGAAGATTTAATCGCGTGGAAAGTGCCATTAGATATTAGAAAAGCTTTACCGAGTGCCAATCTTGATACGATTAAAAATACTTGGGGTTTTCAGGATACCAATAAAATTAACCCGCAGCTGGTGCGCGCTCTTTATGCCGATTTTCAAAATGCCGAACAAGCCAATATTCGGCGAGTTTTTGGTTTTACTACCCTATTTCAGCCAAAAAGACCAGTAACTCGCGCTGAAGCTGCCGCTACTTTATGGTATTTTGGTTTTCAGGGTGATGGTGTTTCTGCTGCCGATGCTGTGCAGGGTCAAGATACGCAACAGAGTGGGGTTAATTGAAATTTGTCCATAAAAATTAAGGGTGTGTTAGGAAAATACAAGCACTCTTTTTGACATTTCTTCATATCTATTCAGAAAAATTAACAAAGGATTCTTGACCCGGCAGCTAGGGGAATATTTTATGCTAAAGATATAACTCTGCTGCAGGGGATTTTCTTGCTGACTTCCGCTGCTATTAACATTATGACCCATCAAACTCTCAAACTCGCCGGGATGAGTTGCGCTGGTTGTGCTGATTCGATCGAACGGATAATTAAATCTATCCCCGGAGTGATTCGATGTCAAGTTAATTTTGGCATGGAACAGGTGGATGTGGACTATGATCCCAAGCGTACCGATCTTAACACTATTCAAGCAAAAGTTAGGGATGCCGGTTTCCAAGCTACACCGATAACGGAAATTAATCTCGAATCCAGGCCAGAAAAAGAACTTCTCACTAAACTATCGATCGCTATTGTTATTAGCATTATACTTTTTATCGGTTCTTTGCCGATGATGACGGGTTTATCTCTATCTTTTATTCCCCACTGGTTACACGCTCCCTTATTACAATTAATTCTCGCTACTCCCGTCCAATTTTGGTGTGGTCAAAGTTTTTATAAAAATGCTTGGAAAGCCTTTAAAAATCGCACTGCCACCATGGATACTTTAGTAGTTTTGGGAACCAGTGCCGCCTATTTTTATTCCCTGTTTTTAACCTTCGGGAGCGATTTTATCGAAAAACAGGGGTTTAATTCCCATGTCTATTACGAAGCATCCGCTATCGTCATTACTCTGATTTTACTCGGTCGTTTCCTCGAAAAACGTGCCAGAAAAGAAACGGCCGCCGCTATTAAACAATTAATGAGATTACAGGCAAAAACTGCTAGGGTAATTAGGGAAGAACAGACGCTAGATATACCAATAGAAGAGGTGAAGGTAGGAGATATAATTTTAGTGCGTCCGGGAGAAAAAATTCCCGTCGATGGCATAATTATCCAAGGCAGTTCTAGCATTGATGAATCGATGGTGACGGGGGAAAGTTTACCCGTGCGAAAAACCGTCAATCAACAGGTAATCGGGGCGACAATTAATAAAACCGGTAGCCTACAAATGCAAGCGTTACGAGTGGGAAAAGATACGGTTTTAGCTCAGATTGTCCGATTAGTGCAAACCGCGCAAGCATCAAAAGCACCTATACAAAGATTAGTCGATCGAGTGACCGCTTATTTTGTGCCGGTGGTGATGATTATTGCCGTAATAACTTTCCTATTTTGGATTCTCCGCACGGGTAATCTCACCCTCGCTTTGATTACAATGGTGGAAGTCCTAATTATCGCTTGTCCCTGTGCGCTAGGATTAGCTACACCCACCTCGATTATGGTGGGAACAGGACAGGGAGCAAAACAGGGAATTTTAATTAAAAATGCCGAAAGTTTAGAATTGGCCCAGGGTATTACTACTATTGTTCTCGATAAAACGGGAACTCTCACCCAGGGGAAACCAACGGTGACGGACTTCTTGACTCGCGAGGGGGTGAGGGATGGACGGGAATTATCGCTGCTGCAGTTAGTCGTATCGGTGGAGAATCATTCTGAACACCCGCTAGGAGAAGCAATAGTTAGATATGGGCAGTTAAATCAGATTAAAACCCTAGAAGTAAGCGAATTTGACTCAATAACCGGGTCAGGAGTGCAGGGAAAAGTCGGGTCAGATTTCGTGCAAATCGGGACACAACAATGGTTAGAAAGTCAAGGGATCGAAACAAAAGTTCTTAAAAAAGTCGCCCACGATTGGGAATGGCAGAAAAAAACCGTGGCTTGGATAGCGGTTAACGGGCGTTTAGAGGGAGTGATCGCCATTTCCGACGTTTTAAAACCTTTTTCTTCCTTAGTGGTCGCCAAGCTCAAAAAAATGGGCTTAGAGGTGATGATGATGACGGGGGACAACCTCGAAACCGCAGAGGCGATCGCCAGCGAGTTGGGTATCCGGCGCTTTTTTGCCGCACTCCGTCCCGAACAAAAAGCCGAAAAAATCGAATATTTGCAGAAAAAAGGGAAAATAGTCGCCATGGTTGGAGATGGTATCAATGATGCGATCGCATTGGCGCAAGCGGACTTAGGTATTGCCATTGGCACGGGGACCGATGTAGCGATCGCTGCAAGCGATATAACCTTAATTTCGGGAGATTTACAGGGAATTGTGACTGCTATTGAGTTAAGTCGGGCAACAATGGGAAATATCAAAGAAAATCTCTTTTTTGCTTTTATTTATAACCTGATTGCCATTCCCATCGCTGCCGGAGTCCTCTATCCTTTTCTGCTCAATCCGATTATTGCCGGCGCTGCCATGGCTTTAAGTTCCCTTTCCGTGGTGACGAATGCTTTACGATTGCGTCGAGTTCATCCCAGGGTGGGGAGTGGGGTGTAGGGTGTGGGGGTTATTTATTTTCAAGGGCACGAATCAAAGTTAGCAGGAGTCGGACCACTGATTCACATTGATTAAGAATAGGATTGACGCTCTGAGGGGAAGCTAGTTCAACTCTTTGAGAGATTAACCAATGAGTCTCCAACTCTTTGAGAGAACCTTGAGCTATGTACAAAAATTGGATGTATTCTCCCCTGGTTTTGCGTCCATACCCCTCGGCAATATTCGCTGCTATTGACACCGAAGCTCGGCGAATCTGTGTTGTCATCCTATAAAGCTCTTCTTTGGGAAAAGTTTTAGTGAGACGATAGCAACTTTCAGCTAAATTTACGGCCTCCTGCCAAACTCTTAAATCTCGGTAAGATTGAATTTTTGAATCCGCCATAGATTTTATCAACTTATCCCTATAGCCTACACTCTACACCCTGTCTCAACCCAAAAGATTGTACTACAATTTCCAGTACCCAGTTTCAATGCAAAGAGGGATAACTTTCGTTAACAATTCTTAAGGAAAAACCAGAAAAATTAGCTGTACGGGGGATGATACCGTAGAAAAGGCAATAGAATAATCATCCTGATATGACTGACTCCCCTGAAATACCTTATTTATTACGCGCTGCCAAAGGAGAAATCTTACCCCGTCCTCCCGTGTGGATGATGAGACAAGCAGGACGTTATATGCAGATTTATCGGGAATTGCGGGATAAATACCCCAGTTTTCGGGAAAGATCGGAAAATGCCGATTTAGCGATCGAAATCTCCCTGCAACCTTGGCGTGCTTTTCAACCGGATGGGGTGATCATGTTCTCCGATATCCTCACTCCCCTAGCGGGAATTGGTATTCCCTTTGATATTATCGAAAGTAAGGGGCCGATTATCGATTCTCCCATTCGTACTCAAGCGCAGGTGGACCAACTTAATCCCCTCGATCCCGATCAGTCTTTACCTTTTATCAAAACGATTTTAAAAACCCTACGTCAAGAGGTGGGAAACAAATCCACTGTCCTCGGTTTTGTCGGAGCGCCTTGGACTTTAGCAGCATACGCAGTGGAAGGGAAAGGTTCTAAAAGTTATTCTGTGATTAAAGGTATGGCTTTTTCGGAACCCTCGGTACTGCACCAATTTTTAGATAAATTAGCGGATATGATTGCCACCTATGTCCGTTATCAAATTGATTGTGGGGCGCAAGTGGTACAAATGTTCGACTCTTGGGCGGGTCAATTAACTCCCCAAGATTACGATGTTTTTGCCTTACCCTATCAACAAAAAGTAGTTCGTTTGGTGAAAGAAACCCATCCCGATACACCGTTAATTCTCTACATTAGTGGCAGCGCCGGCGTTTTGGAAAGAATGGGTAAATCGGGGGTTGATATTATTAGCGTCGATTGGACCGTGGATCTGGCCGAAGCGAGACAGCGTTTAGGTAAATCGATGATGGTTCAAGGTAATATCGATCCGGGGGTTTTATTCGGTTCCCAGTCTTTTATTCGCGAGCGGATTATTGATACTATTCGTAAAGCAGGTAATCAAGGTCATATTCTTAATTTAGGTCATGGTGTTTTGGTGGGAACTCCTGAAGATAACGTGCGTTTCTTCTTTGAAACCGCTAAAGGATTTAGTTATCAATAAAGTTACTCAGGGAACAGGGGATGGGGAAATGGGGAAATGGGGGGATTCAACTAATACCCCAAAACCCTAAAACCCCAACACCGGTTTTTACTTTTTACTTTTTACTTTCACACTGTCCCCTAAATTCTGCCGTATCAATTAAAATAATGAAAAAGATATTTCTAACGGGTGTGAGTGGCTGTATTGGGCATTATATCGCCGAGATTTTACTGGAAAATCCCGACTATGAATTATATTTTTTATTACGTAATCCAGAAAAGTTAAAATTTAGTTACCAAGGGCGATCAAATGTTCATATACTTTTAGGCGATATGCAAAATATTGGGGTATATGCCGAGCTTTTAAAAACAATGAATATAGCGGTTTTAATCGCTACCAGTTGGGGAGGAGAGGAGGAAAGTTATCAAATTAATGTGGTAAAAACTCTAGAATTAATTAGTTATTTAGATGCTCAAATCTGCGAGAAAGTCCTCTACTTTTCCACTGCCAGCATTCTCAATCAAAATAATCAACCTTTGCCCGAAGCTGGGGAAATAGGAACTAATTATATCCGCACTAAATATATTTGTTATAGTAAATTTGCTCACCTAGAAATCGCCGATAAAATTATCACTTTATACCCCACTTTTGTCTTAGGTGGTGACGAAAATAAACCCTATTCTCATATCTATGGGGGTTTACCGGATGTGTTGAAATATATCGGTTTAGTGCGTTGGTTTCAAGCTGATGGCAGTTTTCATTTTATCCATGCCAAAGATATAGCTCAAGTGGTGAATTATTTAATCGAAAATCCCGCACCAGAAAGCAAAATTGTCCTAGGCAATCAACGCACAACAGCTAACCAAGCAGTGGAGGAAATCTGTACTTATTTAAACAAAAAAATCTATTTTCGCATTCCTTTATCTTTAACCATTGCTAACTTTTTTATCAAAGTTTTTAACTTGCAGATGGAAGCATGGGACCGTTTTGCGATGAATTATCGCCACTTCACCCACATTAAAACCTATACTCCTGCTGATTTTGGTTTAAAAAACCATTGTTCCACCCTCGATGATGTTTTAACCCTGCGAGGAATTCCTCGAAAAAAACCCTAAGTAGAGGGGACGGAAAAATATGTGTAATTAATTCTGTCTGGATACTTACAGCGTTTCCCTAAAGATGAAGTCTAACCTAATTCCGCGACTGACTCCCCAAAACGAAAACTTCCCACCTCACCATTAAGATAACTGCTCTATCGGTGATTCTTGAATTAGTACAAGTGTATGAACAACCGCGTGTAAGCATCCCACCGAAAAACTAATGCGCGGGGGGTTTGGGGGGTTCTACCCCCCAAAAACTTGGCTTGAATGATAAAATCAGAAATAATGCCCAACTCTTAACGCCAAATAGACTAATCTTGAAATTGTCTAGCATGAAATTGAGCGTAACGACCATTAAGATTTAATAACTCCTCGTGATTACCCACCTCGATAATTTCACCCTTTTCTAAGACTAAAATACGGTTAGCTTTTCTGACAGTTGCTAATCGGTGAGCAATAACAAATACCGTGCGCTCCGTCATAATTCTTTCTAAAGCTTCCTGCACTAAAGCTTCCGATTCCGAATCGAGCGCTGAAGTCGCTTCATCTAAAATTAAAATTCTCGGATTAGATAAAACCGCTCGCGCGATGGCGATTCTTTGTCTTTGTCCACCCGATAAATTAACACCCCTTTCTCCCACATAGGTATAGTAACCCTGGGAAAGTTCACCGATAAATTGATGAGCGTTGGCGATTTTTGCCGCTTTTTCCACCTCTTGCAGATTAAAATCTCCCTGGCCAAAAGCGATATTTTGGGCTATAGTACCAGAAAAGAGAATATTTTCCTGCAAAACTACCCCAATTTGTCGCCGGAGACTTTTTAAAGTCACATCACGAATATCCACCCCATCGATTAAAATCTTGCCGGAAGTGGGGTCATAAAAACGCAATAAAAGATTAACTAAAGTGGTTTTTCCCGCTCCCGATGCTCCCACTAAAGCAATCATTTCGCCAGCGTGTGCAGTAAAATTAATATTTTTTAAAACCTGTCTGTCCTCATTGTAAGAAAAATTTACTTGACAATATTCAACTTCTTTGCTGTGGAGTGGCAGATTGATCGCATTCGGTTTTTCGGTAATTGTTGGCAAAATAGCTAACAATTCAAAAATCCGATCCATGGAGGCTTGACCCTGTTTAAATTGATTATAATTACTGGTAATATGGGCGATGGGATCGATTAACATTGCCACCGCCGCCACATAACTAACAAAGTCAATTCCAGTTAAATTCTTTTGGGAAATTTGCCAACCAGCGAGAAAGAATAAAAAGATGACACCGAGAGCTTGTAAGAATCCCACCACGACGTATTGTAAAGCTTTGGTGGATTCTGATAGGTATTGAGCGCGGCGATTTTCCTCCGCTTCTTGAGCAAAAAGCTCGGTTTGATAATCTTCAGCGGCAAAAGCTTGCACCACACGAATACCGCCAAAAACTTCGGTTAATAACGAAGAAAGATTAGATATTTTCGCCTGAGCGCGACGAGCATATTGTAATAATTTTTCACCAAAAAATCCCACCAAAACTCCTAACAAAGGAGCGATAATAATGACAGCGATCGTCAATTGCCAGTTAACAATAAACATATAGGCAAAGACGACAATTAACTGTAAGGCTGAGGGAATAAAATCATGGAAAAATTTGTTAATTACTTCCCCAATGCGATCAATATCTTCCGTTAAACGATAGGATAAATCACCAGTTTTTGCCGTTTCAAAGTAATTTAAGCCGAGGGTTTGCAGGTGTGCATAAACTTTTTTTCTTAATTCCAGGGCAATTTTTAAAGAAGCTTTTGCCATCAGGGAATCTTGCCCATACTGAGACATTCCCCGCAGTAAAAAAACCACTGCCCCCACCCCCGAAAGTGTCGCCAATGCCTGCACATTTCCCTCACCGATATATCTGGCCATTTGTCCAGCTAACCAAGCTAAAATCGGCCAAAATACCGTAAATCCGATCGTACAGATAAACGCCAAAATAATTGTTTGGGTTTGGGGACGGAGATAGGGAATGAGGTTCCAATAACTAGAGCGAGATTTCAAAATAATTTAGCACCTTTAAATATTAAGTATTCCTGCAAAATTAATTTGCTAGTCGAGACAGTTATCAGTTATCAATTATCAGTTATCAGTTATCAGTTATCAATTATCAGTTATCAGATTTAAGTTTTAAGTGAGCAGTATTAAATAGAAGTTTCCTACTGTCTTTTCACTGTTTACTGTTTACTGTTTACTGTTTACTGATCACTGACTACTGTTTACTGTTTACTGTTTACTGTTTACTGATCACTGTTTACTGATTACTGTTTAGGCACTCTTGCACTTTGGCCAGAGGGTTAGGGAGAGGTATAATTAACCTTGCTTAGGTACTGAAGAAAAGGAGATTAACTAACAAATTTGCCTAAGGGGTTAATCGGGGTGTAGAGACGTTTTTAGTCCACGTCCCTACGATATTTTCCAATAATACAAAGTTATTTTGTGATCAAACCGCCACAGCTTGATGAATGTAGCCTAATTCCGTCAATTTGTTCCAGACTTTGGCGACACTTTCCTCTAAAGTCTCTAAATCAGTGCGGCATTCCACTTCCGGGTTAAAAGGTGGTTCATAGGGATCATCAATTCCCGTAAAAGACTTGATTTCGCCAGCACGCGCTCTTTTATATAATCCTTTCACATCGCGATCCTCACAGACGCTTAAGGGAGCATTCACGAAAACTTCGACAAAACTCCCAATTTTCCCCCGTACTTCCTCGCGAATCTCACGATAGGGAGAAATAGCCGAAACTAGGACAATCACACCGTGACGGGTGAGCAAATTAGACACAAAACCAATGCGACGGATATTTTCATCGCGATCCTCTTTACTAAATCCTAAACCTTTGGTGAGGTTCGTCCGTACTATATCGCCATCGAGAACTTCAATGGAATAGCCTTCAGCGATTAATTTTGCCTGTAATGCCTCGGTAATCGTGCTTTTCCCCGCACCGCTCAATCCCGTTAACCAAACCGTCACGCCGCGCTGTTTCATAGTAATCATTAATAATACTTAAATCCTGTTTAGCGTACCATATCTCAGGGATCAGTGATCAGGAGTCAGGAGTCAGGAGATAGGAGATAGGAGTCAGGAGTCAGGAGTCAGGAGTCAGGAGTCAGGAGATTATTTTATTTATTCTCCCTACACCCTACACCCCACACCCTACACCCCACACCCTACACCCTACACCCCACACCCTACACCCCACACCCCACACCCCACACCCCACACCCCACACCCCACTTCCCCAACCTGATTGAAACAAACAACCTGTCACCACGATCACTGATAATGTATGTTGAGTTACTGTCTTGAATTAAGGTAATGTTTAAGAAATTCCCCCCTCACACCCCGCTCATTCTTGGACTAGGTTCTGGGGTTGCGCTTTTTACTCTCACCAGTCTCTTTCTCTTTCACCCGAAAATTCTCGCTTGGCTCGATCGCAATAGTGCTTCGGTTCCTAGCCAAGATCCTAACCAATCCTCTGCCGTAGTTGATAGCGCTTCCTTACCACAAACCGAGCGAGATGTCAAGTTAAAAGATGTTGCTGATGCCAATGCGCCCTCTTTAGAGCGTAGTCGCGCCCGCTATCTCTTGGCTATGGATTTATTGAGAAAATATGAAGGCGGTCCGGCTTTAAAACAATTAGAAGGCTTAGAAAAACAATATCCTGTCCTCGCTCCCCAGATTCTCCTCAAACAGGGACGCGCCTACGAATTAAGCAATGATAGTGAAAGAGCGCGAGAAATTTGGCAAAAATTACTGGAAACCTATCCCCAATCGCCCGTAGTGGCGGAAGCTTACTACTCTTTGGGCAAATACGACCCCAGTTATCATGAAAAATTGCTCAAGGAATACCCCCGACACCCGCGCACTTTGGCTTTAATTCGCCAACGTCTTCAAGAAAATCCCGATCAATTTCCCTTATGGTTGCAGTTAGCCAAGGCTAATCCTTTTGATCCTACCCTCAATCAGGCCCGCGATCGTTTGGTGAAAGACTACGCCAATCAGTTAACTCCGGCGGATTGGGCAATGATTGGGGCGGGTTATTGGCAGTCGGGATTGTACGAAAAGGCCTATAAAGCCTACGCTAAAGCCACTCCTAGCCCCGAACAAGCCTATCGTTACGCCCGCGGGCTACAAATTGCCAAAAAACTGCCAGAAGCTCGCATCGCTTACCAAAAATTAATTAAAACCTATTCCCAAGCCCCAGAAACCGGTTTAGGATTACTGCGACTCGCCCAAATTTCTCCTAACCGCGATGCCGTAGCATATCTCGATCGCATTGTCAAGCAATTTCCCGATCGCGCCCCGGAAGCTTTGGAAGCGAAAGCCAAATTACTCAACTCAACTAATGCTCAGGCCGCTAGTCAAACATGGCAGACTCTATTAAATAAATACCCAAAATCCGACGAAGCCGCCGATTATCGCTGGTTAATGGCCCAAAGAGCTGCTAAATCCGGTGATTACGCCAAGGCGTGGCAGTGGGCGCAGCCAATTGCGGTTAATAATCCCGATAGTCAAACTGCCCCGAAAGCGGCCTTTTGGGTGGGAAAATGGGCGCAAAAACTGGGCAAAAACCAAGAAGCAAAACAAGCTTTTACCTACACTATTTCTCGTCATCCCCATTCCTATTATGCTTGGCGCTCGGCGGTTTTATTAGGTTGGGACGTGGGGGATTTTACCACTGTCCGCTCCTATAATCCTACCACCGTCAAACCCGCCACTCGTAACGATCCCCCCGCCGGTTCGGAAGCTTTCAAGGAATTATATCGAATTGGTGAAGATACGGACGCTTGGAATCTCTTCCAAGCAGAAATTGTTGATCCTTGGAATTTAACCGTTGACGAACAATTTAACCTCGGTGTCTATAAACTCTCTCGCAATCAAAATTTAGAAGGAATTAACCTGATTTGGCGCTTGCGAGAAAGAGATACCCCAGAGGAAAAGGAAGCCTGGAAAGTCCTGCGACAAAATGATAAATACTGGCACGCTTTATTCCCTTTCCCCTACTACGATAGCATCCTGCAATGGTCAAAAGATAGACAATTAAATCCCCTGCTAGTGACGGCTTTAATCCGGCAAGAATCCCGCTTTGAAAAAGAAATTCGTTCTCCTGTGGGGGCAGTGGGATTAATGCAAATTATGCCCGATACGGGGAAATATATCGCGGGTAATACTGGCAATAAAAGTTATTCTTTAACTAATCCCGAAGATAACATTATGATGGGGACATGGTATCTCGATTATACCCATGGCAAATTCGCAGGAAATTCACTTTTTGCCGTGGCTAGTTATAACGCCGGACCTGGGGCAGTTTCTAAATGGAAACAGCGTTTTGATTTTAGCGATCCCGATGAATTTGTCGAGAATATTCCCTTTAGAGAAACTAAGGGTTATATAGAATCGGTGTTTGGTAATTATTGGAATTATCTCCAGATTTATAACCCTGAAATTCAAGAGCAAATGAAGAGAGTTGCTAACCCTTCCTAGGGGATTGATGGGGATGGGTAATTAACTCATTCCCTTAAAGTTATAATTAAATTGAAGATATATCCCCCCTTAATCACCCCTTAATAAGGGGTGTGCCGATCCCCCCTGCCCCCCTTAATAAGGGGGGTGCCGATAGGCGGGGGGATCCCTATAAGGGGGGCATCTGACAGTTTTTAACACCTAGCTACTTACTAACTTTTTTCCTAATTATGCAATCATTTAACTGGCAAACCGTCGATCGAGATTCTCCTTTTACTCGCCTAGATTTTCGGACAAAATTAACCATGATGATCGTGGTTACTCTTATCGCTTTTACTTGGGAAAGTCCCCTCGCTGGCGGTTTGCTAACTCTTATTGTCGCTTTAGCTTGTCTCTGGGCTGGGGTAAAATGGTCTTATCTCCTCACCATTTTAAAATTCATGGCTCCTTTTTATCTATTCTTATTAATTACCATGGGATTTTTTAATGTGGAACAGGTAAAAGCTTTAACAGGAAAAACTGAATTAACTCCCTTATTAACTGTCGGTTCTGCTCAAATGACTGTGGAGGGAACCCTCTACGGTTTAAATGTGATCTTTAAAACTCTCACCATGGTTTTAATTATTCCCCTCGCTATTTTTACCACTGATATAAATCAGATGATGGTGAGTTTAACTAAAGCCAGAATTCCCTACAAAATAGTCTTTATTTTTTCCTCTACCCTGCGTTTATTTCCTCTCCTAGTAGAAGAATCTCGATCGATTATTTCTGCTCAAAGATTACGAGGATTAGCAATAGAAAAAATGGGTTGGCTGCAAAAAGGAAAAATTTACGCTTCTATCGCTGTACCTTTAATTTTAAACGCTATGGCTAAATCGCAAAAATTAGAGGTAGTTCTACAAGCTAAAGCTTTCTCTGGTGATCCCGATCGCACATTTTTACAGGAATCAATCTTAACCAATAAAGACTATTTATTAATTATTGGCTTTCTATTTTTATTGGTTTTGGCAATTATTCTCTATGTAAAATTCGGGGTGGGAAAATTTGCCTGGTTGTTTTAAGATTAATCCCTATTGTATAGCTCGATCGATCTGGGTATATAAAGCTTCTAAATCCCCGGAATTGTCCAAAACAATATCAGCTAAGGCAATTTTTTCGGCTAAAGGCATTTGATTATTAATCCGAGCGATCGCTTGTTCCCTAGTTAAGTTATTTCTAGTCATTAAGCGTTGAATTTGTTGCTCGAAACTGCAAGAAATCACCCAAATCTCTGTGACTAAATGGGTTAATTTGGCTTCAAACAATAAAGGGATAGAAAAAACAACTATCGGGGCTTCTAACTGCTCTAAATGCCGATTAAAACATTCTCTAACGTAGGGATGAATCTGACTTTCTAACCAGATTTTTTCCTGGGGATTATTAAAAATAATCTCTCCTAACTGTTGGCGATTAAGAGAATTATCCTCAGTTTTAACTTTTCTGCCATAACGCGCCAAAATTCTCTCTAAAATTGCCGAACCTTTTTCCACTGCTTCCCGGGCATAAATATCCGCATCAAGGACAGGAATTTTGTAGATATTTTCTAAATAATTGGAAACCGTGGATTTACCACAGGCTATTCCCCCTGTTAACCCGATAATTCTTCTTGACATAAATTATTAAATTGCTAATCTCAATTAAGGTGCGTTACGCGCTCGCTAACACACCCCACAGTTATAAACTCTCTATCTGTTGTAAAACTCTTGCTTGTACTTGTTGATAGGCAGTTTCCACATCTCCTAAATCGCGACGAAAACGATCCTTATCGAGAATACGCGCTTGGGCATCCTCTTGGGTTTTATCCCAGAGACGACAGGTATCGGGGCTAATTTCATCACCTAGATAAATTTTGCCCGTTTTATCAACTCCAAATTCTAACTTAAAATCGACGAGAATAATCTGGCACTTATCAAAAAATTCTTGTAGATATTGATTGATTTTCAGGGCTAAATCTCGTAACTGATTGACTTGCTCCTCCCTGGCAATATCGATCACTTTTATGCGATCGGTTGTTAACAAAGGATCGCCTAAAGCATCATCCTTGAGGTAAAATTCTACAAGAGGAAAAGGCAAAATTTTCCCCTCCTTTAATCCCGTTTGCTTGCACAAACTCCCGGCGGCGATATTTCTGACTACTACCTCCAAGGGAATGATTTTAATCGCCTTGACGCGCATTTCCCTAGAACTAGGGCGATCAATATAATGGGTAGGTATTCCTAGGGATTCTAACCATTGAAATAGGGCAGTGGAGACAGTACAGTTAATTTCCCCTTTGCCAACAATTTGCCCGCGTTTTTGGGCATTAAAAGCGGTGGCATCGTCTTTGTAATAAGTAAGGAGAATATCGGGATCATCGGTTTGATAGAGAATTTTGGCCTTGCCTTCATAGAGTTTTTCCATAGTTATCATCCTCGGCAATTGATAAACGAAAATCGATGGTTAATCAGATAGCGGCAGCAGCAAATTTTGGCGATCAACCTAGATAAAAAATTTAGATCATCAGGGAGATGATTGTTGAGAAAAAATAATGTATAATTGCTGCTTAAAGATAACTGTCAACATTTTGCGACCGAATCTTAACCTATAACCAAAAAGTGTCACGATTTAAGTGTCAATTTTTGGCAAATCAGCCAAGTTTTTACTTAAATCCTCAATCATAGCCAACAACTGATATTATCTCCCATTACCATTACCGAAAAATCTAAAGAAATTCCGCAAAATTACCCGCCATCGCCCTATGAACCAGAATCCTCCTAACGATGATAACCCGAATCTCCCCGATCGCCGCAAGGAGGATTTTCTCTATCCTCGCGCGCCCTACTATGGGGAATTTAAGCCAGAAAACTTGCTATTTAACGCCAATTTACAGGAATTTGCCCAAAAAGTCAGTTTTATTTGTAATCTGGAAACGGGGGGCAAAATCAGTTCTCTAGAAGCCTACCAAAAAATTAAAGCCCTCTGGAAAGACTTAAAACAGAGCAAAAAAGGACTGGGGATTGGGGAAAATCCCTTTAAAAAAGATGATGATACCTAAAGGATAATCAGGAAAAATCGGGTGCATCTCAATTTTGTAGAAATATCTATATTACAGGGCGCACGCGGTGCGCCCCTACTATTGGCGCAATAATATTATTGTAGGGGCGAATTGCATTCGCCCTCTTTGAATAACTGCTGCTGCTCACCATAAGTGAGAGAAAGTCACAAATATCAGATGCACCCGAAAAATCTCCTGGGTTGATCAAAAATACTGGGACAGAAATATTTTCTGTCCCCATAGAATTAGATGAGCAAACGCTTAAAAATTACCGTGATTTTGGATGGCAGTTTCTAATTTTGTCACCACTTCCTCGACGCTAATTACCCCTAAATCGCCCGTGGCACGGGTGCGAATACTTAAACTATTACTTTCCATTTCTTTTGCCCCCACCACTGCCATCACGGGAATTTTTGCGGTTTCAGCATTGCGAATCATTTTACCCAAACGTTCGCCACTGGTATCGGTTTCGGCCCGAATTCCTAACAACTGCATTTTCGCTGTCACCTCTTTAGCGTAATCCAATTGACTATCACTAACCGGTAATAATCGTATCTGGACAGGGGCTAACCAAAGAGGAAAATCCCCCGCGTATTCTTCGATTAAAATACCGATTAAACGTTCCAAAGAACCAAAAGGTGCGCGATGAATCATCACCGGACGTTTACGATTACCATCTTCGGCAACGTATTCTAATTCAAAACGTTCGGGTAAATTATAATCCACCTGTACCGTTCCTAACTGCCATTCTCTTTCGAGGGCATCTTGGAAAATAAAGTCTAATTTTGGACCATAAAAAGCCGCTTCTCCGGGGGCTTCAAAATAATCCATCCCCAAAGTTTGCACCGCTTTTCTAATCGCCGATTGTGCCTTTTCCCAAGCTTCATCGGAACCGATATACTTATCCGATTCGGGGTCACGAAAACTCAATCGCGCCTTAAAATTCTTTAATTGTAAACTCTTAAACACCGTCAAAATTAAATCAACAACGCTTAAAAATTCCTTGTCTAATTGTTCGGGAGTGACAAACAAATGGGAATCATCGACGGTAAAACCGCGAACTCTAGTTAACCCTCCCAATTCTCCCGATTGTTCGTAACGATAAACTGTCCCGAATTCAGCCAAACGCATCGGCAATTCCCGATAGGATCTCAAATCACTTTTATAGATTTGAATATGAAAAGGACAGTTCATCGGTTTGAGGACAAATCCTATTTCCTTACTAGCAGATTCCTCATCGTCTGCCATCATGGGAAACATATCTTCTTTGTACTTTTGCCAGTGACCGGAAATTTTAAACAAATCGACGCGAGCAATATGGGGAGTAACTACGGGTAAATAACCGCGTTTTAACTGTTCTTTTTTGAGAAAATCTTCTAACAAAGAACGAATTAAAGTGCCTTTCGGTGTCCATAAAGGCAACCCCGGCCCGACAGAATCAGAGAAAATAAATAAACCTAATTCTTTGCCTAATTTGCGATGATCCCGTTTCAGTGCTTCTTCCTTACGGCGCTTGTATTCGGCTAATTGTTGGGGATTTTCCCATGCCGTGCCGTAAATGCGCTGTAATTGGGCTTTATTCTCATCCCCACGCCAATAAGCACCCGCTACCGTCTCTAATTCGATCGCTTTCGGCTCTAGTTCACTTGTATTGCTTAGGTGCGGACCGGCGCACAAATCCCACCAAGCGTCACCAAGATGATAAAGGGTGATGGGTTCTTGAATTCCCGCCAGAATTTCCAGCTTATAGGGTTCATTAATCGCTTTAATGCGCTTTTCCGCCTCTTCCCGAGAAACTTGCTCGCGAATCACCGGCAGTTTTTTATTGATAATTTTGACCATCTCTTTTTTGATGTCCTTGAGATCCTTATCGGTAAAAGGTTCCGGCACATCAAAATCGTAGTAAAATCCGGTTTCAGTCCAAGGCCCGATAGTAACTTGGGCTTTCGGGAATAATTTCTGCACCGCCATGGCCATAACATGGGAGGTGGTGTGACGAATGCGCTTGAGGTGGTCGGATTCGCTGGTTTTCGGTAGTTTAATCGGGGCTTGGTTATCCATATCTCTTCAATTTACACCTTCTCTATTCTCTATTTTAATGGTAAAAGGAGTCTTTAGTCAGGAAAAAAATCAAGATAGATATCAATGCCATTTACCCTCATCTCTAACCCCTAAACCCTCATCTCTATTTCTCGATGAAAAAACTAATTTTATCCTGTTTATTTTTGGTATTGGTTGCTTGTCATGCCTCGGTTAATACTACTGATAACCAAAAACCCAAGGTAATCTCCACTAGCACAATTATCGCCGATTTAACCGCACGAGTGGGCGGTGAAGAAATTGACCATCAAGACATTTTAAAACCCGGGGATGATCCCCACGTTTATGAACCAGTTCCCGCCGATAGTGTGGCTTTAGAAAAAGCCGATTTAATTCTCTATAACGGTTATAATCTCGAACCGGGGTTAATTAAAATGATCAATTCTACGGGAATTAAAGCTAAAAAAGTGGCTGTGGGAGAAGCAATCAAGCCTTTACAATTGGAAAAAGAGGGGCAGAAAGTCCCCGATCCCCACGTTTGGGGTTCAGCAAAAAATGGTATAATCATGGTGGAAAAAATCCGAGATCAATTGATTGAATTAAGTCCCGAAGATAAAGAGATTTTTACCCAAAATGCCGCCCAATTAATCGCAGAATTAGAAAATCTTGATCGCTGGATTACTGTGGCTATTGAAACTATCCCCCCTTCCCAAAGACAATTAGTCACCACTCATGACGCTTTTCAGTATTATGCTCATGCCTATGGTTTAAAAGTATCGGGAACTTTAATTGGTATTAGTACCGAAGAACAACCAAGCGCCCAAACGGTGAAAAATTTAGCCGATGCTATTAAAAATCTCAAGGTTGCTGCTATCTTTGCCGAGACGACTATTAATCCCGCTTTAATTACCACTGTAGCCGAAGAAGCGGGGGTGAAATTAGCACCACAACAATTATATTCTGATTCGATCGGTGCGGTGGGTACTAGAGGGGATAGTTATGTAAAAATGCTCAGGGAAAATACTCGCTCGATCGTGGAATCTTTAGGAGGAAAAGTACCTCAAGAAGGTCAATAGACCTCTTGTAAAAATCAAAAAATTGTCCTTAGAGTCAGGAGTTAGGAAGGCAGAAATACCGACAATCAGCAATTATCGGTGACTTTTAGATGATGACAAATAGATCAGCAGCTGCCTGTAAGCATCCCACCGAAAAGCTAATGCGCGGGGGGTTTGGGGGCGGCGCCACGCCCCCAACGGGGGGTTTGGGGGGTAGAACCCCCCAAAAGCTTGGATTGAGGGAAAAAATCGAAAGTAACGCCCGACTTTAGCAGAGAGTTTCCCCTTAAAAATCCCAACTTAGTAGATTTACAAAGCGGGGTTTATTTCCCAAATCCTTTACCGCGATTGACAGCAGGTAAACTGAGACAATTGTTAATCTGTTCTTTTAGGGTTTCATGATCGAGATTTTGACCGATAAGAACTAGCTGATTTTTGGGAGTACCTTTCCATTCGTCATCTTCGAGAGTGAAACGCTTACCACTGAGGTGGAAAATATGACGTTTAGGACTTTCATCAAACCAGATAATACCCTTAGCGCGGAAAACGCTTTCTGGTAACTGATTATCGAGGAAATATTGGAACTTCCGAATCGAAAAAGGTTGGTCACTAGCAAAGGAAATAGAAGTAAATCCATCCACCTCTAAATGATTGGAATGGTCGTGATGATCATGATCGTGATCGTGGTGGTGATCATGGTCGTGATCATGATCGCAATGCTCGTGATCGTGGTCGTGGTGATCATGGTCGTGGTGTTCTTCTTCTGTGTCGAAATATTTATCCGATTCAAATAGTCCGACGCTGAGAATTAAGGGTAAAGGGACTTGACTTTTGCTAGTACGAAGAATTCTCGCTCCTTCCTTCATGTCCCGGATTCTTATTTCTAAAGAATCCACATCCGCTTCATCCACTAGATCGGTTTTATTGAGAACAATAATATCACCGTAGGTGATTTGACTTAAGGCCGCTTGCGAGTTGAATAAATCAAGACTAAAATTGGCACAATCCACCATAGTGACAATGGAATCTAAACGGGTCATTTCCCGTAATTCCGTCCCTAAAAAGGTTAAAGCTACCGGTAAAGGATCGGCCAATCCCGTGGTTTCTACGACTAAATAATCGATTTTTTCGGGACGTTCGAGAATTTTATAAACTGCTTGAATTAAATCCTCGTTAATCGTGCAGCAAATACAGCCATTATTTAATTCTACCATGCTGTCATCACTGCTGATAATCAGTTCGTTATCGATACCGATTTCACCGAATTCATTGACAAGAACAGCAGTTTTTAATCCCTGTTGATTGCTGAGAATATGATTGAGGAGAGTAGTCTTACCACTACCAAGAAACCCAGTAATAATTGTTACCGGTAGCCCTTTTTTTGGCACTGACATCGTGTTAATAGCTTGTGATTCGACGGTTTGCATAATGATTTGGGGGTGAGTATTCTGTCACTAAAAAGCGATTTTTCGGGATGAGATGGCTAGTTTTTCTTGATCAAACAGTCTCCACTCGATCGCCGACTATTTTTATTGTAGATATTTTTGGACCACATCCCATCCTGTTAGGGTAACAAAAAGAAAACCCAGAAACAATAAAAGATTAGTGCCGATGTGGAGAGACCGCGCTAGAGGTGGACGAGTTGTAATGTTCAGGCCGCTAATTGCCGAAACAAAAACCAGAAAAACCACCGATAAACCCGCTATCAGGTGGGAAGAGTGGCCTAAACTGCCATAATGACCGATTGTTCCCACTAATCCGATTCCCAGCAGAATTAAGACCAAAGCAACCATGATCAGGCCGCTGAGGAGATGAAAGGGTCTTAACCATTTCGGTCGAGATTGGCCCGCAAGTCGTCGATAACCCATGTTTACCCCCGAAACTGCCAGTAAAAAATAGGCAAAGAGGGTAAATCCCATCGACCAAGCGGCAATTTTCCATAACCAGAGAAAGGAGGGGAGATTCATAGGGGTGGGATTATTGTTAGCAAGGAAAGGGACGACCGATCGTGTTAATTTAAGTTTACCGGACAAAAATCAGCAAGTTAGGGCTAATATGTCTCATCTCACCATCGACACGGAAAATAATCAGCGTCAACCCTTTGAATTACCCGGGGCTAAACCCCATTATAACCCCGATCGACCCGGACAAGTTAATCATATTTTTCTCGATTTAATTATTGATATTCCCCGACAAAGTTTTCAGGGCAGCTGTCAGATTACCCTCACCCCCATTCGTCAGGGAATTAGCAGTTTAACTCTGGATGCGGTGGATCTAAATATTAATTCTGTGTTCATTGAAGGTATCAGTCAACCCTTTGACTATGATCGTTCTCTTCTGACCATTCATCTGCTACAACCCACCACCGATAAACCGATTATCCTGACGATTAACTATCAGGTTAAGCAACCGCAACGTGGATTATATTTTATCAGACCCGACGAATACTATCCCGATAAACCGATGCAAGTTTGGACCCAGGGAGAAGAGGAAGATTCTCGCTTTTGGTTTCCCTGTTTTGATTACCCTGGCCAATTAGTCACTTCTGAAATTCGGGTTAAAATTCCCCAACCCTATATGGCTGTTTCTAACGGGGAATTAATCTCAGTGGAACCCGTTGGTGAAGACAGAATTTATCACTGGTCACAAAAGCAAATTCATCCTACCTATTTAATGACTCTTGCGGTGGGAGATTTTGCCGAATTATGCGACTCATGGAATGGTGTTCCTGTCACTTATTATGTGGAAAAAGGACGGGAAGAAGAGGGACAAAGAAGTATGGGTAAAACTACCCGCATGATCGAGTTTTTTAGCCAAAAGTTTGGTTATCCCTATCCCTATCCCAAATACGCGCAAGTTTGTGTAGATGATTTTATTTTTGGTGGGATGGAAAATACTTCCACCACAATTTTAACCGATCGCTGTTTAATTGATCAAAGAGCCAGCATCGATCATACTTGGACAGAAAGCTTAGTTGCCCATGAATTAGCTCATCAATGGTTCGGTGATTTAGTGGTGATTAAACACTGGTCTCACGCTTGGATTAAAGAGGGAATGGCTTCCTATTCTGAGGTTTTATGGACAGAATCGGAATACGGAAAAGCTGATGCTAGTTATTATTTATTAGGGGAAGCAAGAAGTTATTTAGAAGAAGATACTTCCCGCTATCGTCGTCCGATTGTTACTCATGTTTATCGAGAAGCGATCGAACTTTATGATTGTCATCTCTACGAAAAAGCTGCTTGTGTTTATCACATGATCCGCTCTATTTTAGGGGAAGATTTATTCGAAAAAGCGATTCATACTTTTGTGCGGGATAATGCCCATAAAACCGTAGAAACCGTGGACTTATTACGGGCGATCGAAAAAGCGACCGGGTACAATTTATTATTCCTCTTTGATCAGTACGTTTATCGCGGTGGTCATCCCGATTATAAGGTGGCCTACAGTTGGGACAATCAGAATAATTTAGCCCAATTAACTGTCACCCAAACCCAGGACGAAAAGGAACTATTCGACTTGAAAATTCCCGTCGCTTTTGCCTATCTCAACTCTGAGGATATTACCTACAATCTGCGGATTCACCAAAAAGAACAAAGTTTCTATTTTCCCCTAGCACAAAAGCCCGATTTTGTCAAGTTCGATCGGGGTAATAATTTCCTCAAAACCGTCACTCTTGAGTATCCCATAGGCGAATTAAAAGCGCAATTACAACAGGATCCCGATCCAATTTCCCGTATCTATGCAGCGACGGCCATTGCTAAAAAAGGCAGTTTAGAAGCGATCGAAGCTTTAGGGACATCCCTAGAAAATGAGCCTTTTTGGGGGGTGCGTGTGGAGGTTGCCAAACAGTTAGCAACTCTTGGTTTAGATCAGGCAGTTACTGCTTTAATTAAAGGTTTAAACGACGAAAAAGCACAAGTACGTCGGGCAGTTGTCGAGGGATTAAGTGAAATTAAAACCTTAGATAGTTATAACGCGCTTAAATCCCTACTAGAAGCTGGAGATGCTAGTTATTATGTGGAAGCGGCCACAGCGCGAGGATTAGGCTCCATGGCCGTGGGACAATTGCAAAATCAAGAAGGGGAAATTATTGACCTGCTCAATCATATTTTACAGTCAAGAAAGGGGTGGAATGAGGTAGTAAGAGCGGGCGCAATTGGCGGTTTAAGCCAGTTAAAAACCTCGCCGGCGGCTTTAGAGTCAATTTTGACCTACACGGCTTTAGGCACGCCTCAACCCCTGAGATTAGGAGCTATCCGCGCCCTAGGAGCGATTTCTTCCGGACAAACCACCGACAAATTAACCGTAATTTTGGAACGTTTAGAAACCATTGCCAAGGAAACTTTTTTCTTGACACAAGTGGCAGTGTGTAACGCTTTAGGACAGATAGAAAATGCCAAAGCTATCGCTATTTTACAAGCTTTGAGCGATCGAACTCCCGATGGTCGCGTTCGTCGTGTAGCGGAGGAAGCAGTACAAAAAGTCCAGAAAAAATTAGGTTCCGACAAAGCAATTCAGGAAATTCGCGAGCAATTAGAAAAAATGAAACAGGAAAATCAGGAACTTAAAAGTCGTTTGACCAAATTAGAGGCGAAAAATAGTTAGTTAACCTGAGTTATCAGTTATCAGTTATCAGTTAGCGGACTCCTAAAAACTTATGGGTTTGGAGACTGAGACGCCATTGGGGATGCCGAAGAACATAATTAAAGACTAACTCTTTGCTTTCTGCTGTATTCCATTCGGGTTGTAGATATTTAATCACCCCTTCCGATAACTTACTTTCCTGCATAGCTGCCCAGTCTAAATCCTCTGGATGAGCCACGACAATTTTTAACTCATTTACCCGTGCATAAATACTAGGATCGGGCATTTTATAAGTTTTAGGAGAAAAAGTCACCCAATCGAAAACCCCGGTAAAAGGATGAGCGCCAGAAGTTTCTAAATGTACCCGTAAACCCTGATTTTTTAATTCCTTGGTCAAAGGATCAAGATTGTGCATCAAAGGTTCACCCCCGGTAATCACCACCATAGCGGGGTTAGCCCCTTTTGCCATCTCAACCAATTCCCCCAGGGATTTTTGGGGATAACGGTGGGCATTCCAAGACTCTTTTTGGTCGCACCAAGGACAATAGACATCGCAACCTCCCAAACGGAGGAAAAAAGCATTGCTTCCCGTCCAAAAGCCTTCGCCCTGCACAGAATGGAAAGTTTCGACAACAGGATAGGTACAATGGTTTATGCTAACCGTTTTCATAGAATTAGTATTATAGAAAATATGGACATTCCCCTGAACTTTGCCAAATACATCCAATGGTCTGGTATTGCCACGCTGGTTTTTTTGGTACTCACGATTATCGCTTTTCTCGTCGGTTGGGGAATCCGCTTTCGTCTCGTCGGTGTCACTAGCTTTATGGCTGTGTTGACGGTGGGGATTTTCGGTCTTGGGTTAGGATTATTTACCCGTACCGAAATTCCTGGAGCAGTGAGATTCTCCCTTGTCTATGATAACGGAGCTAATCAAGCTGTTATCTCCCTGCCCAATACTGTTACTCCCGAGCAGGTGGAGGCAACCCTAAAACAAGCCGCTAGTGACTTGTTTTCCTCCGGTCGCGCCGGTGCTGGCGGTAATAATCAATTTATCATTAGCGCTCGCACTCTGGTTCATCCTCAGCCCGGTTTATCCGCTCCTTTGTACCTGGGACAGATTAAAAAATCCTTCTCCGCCCCGGGGGATAATACTCCTGAACTACAGCTTTTTCCCGAAAGTTTCGCTAAAATTAGCCAATAATCCTTGAGGTTGTCAAAAAATGTCCAATGCTGTCGCTGTTTTGCCCCTGTTAATCGCCCCCGCACAAGTGATTCGGGGTGACAATGCCCTAGAAGAATCCACCGGCAAGTTAGCGGATTTGGGTAAACGTCCCCTGGTGGTGGGCGGCGATCGCAATTTAGCTTTTTTGTCATCTCCCCTGAAAAATCTCACCCCCAGCTATCACAGTTACGCCCCCGATTGTTCGGAAAATTCCTTAGCATATTTAAAGGCATCTGTCAAGAGTCATGAGGCAGATTTTATCATCGGTGTGGGTGGCGGCAAGGCCCTCGATACGGCCAAATTACTCGCCCATCAGTGCCATTTGCCGATCGCCACGATTCCCACCTCCGCCGCCACTTGTGCCGCTTGGACAGCCCTATCTAACGTCTATTCCGACGCGGGGGCGTTTCTTTACGATCTGTCCCTAGCCCGTTGTCCGGATTTATTAATTCTCGATTACGGTATTATCCAAACTGCCCCGAAAAGAACCTTAATCGCTGGTATTGGCGATGCGATCGCTAAATGGTACGAGGCCTCCGTCAGTAGCGGTCATTCCACAGAAACCCTGATCATTGCCGCTGTCCAACAGGCCCGGGTTTTGCGGGATATCCTTTTCCAAAAATCCCCGGCAGCTCTGGAAAATATCGGCGGGGAGGACTGGAAACAGGTGGTAGATGCCACCGTTTTATTAGCCGGAGTAATTGGTGGTTTAGGGGGCGCTAATTGTCGTACCGTGGCCGCCCATGCAATTCATAATGGTTTAACCCATATTCCCGCTTGCCATCACGCGCTCCACGGGGAAAAAGTCGCCTACGGAATTCTCGCCCAATTGCGTCTAGAGGAAATAGTTTTGGGTAATCAATTAGCAGTATCGGCCCGGGGGCAACTAATCCAGTTTTATGAACAAATTGGTTTACCGAAATCCCTAGAGGATTTAGGATTAAAAGATGTTTCCCTTGCCCAGTTGCGCCACGCGGCCGCAATTGCCTGTCAGCCTAATTCGGACATTCATCGTCTGCCTTTTACGGTTTCCCCCGAACAAGTTATGGCGGCCATGGTTTCCACTACCACTGCCGATACAATGGGGCAGAAAGTTAAAGCTAATTAAGGGCAATATTTTCGGGATTTATGGCTTTGTCTGCTGCGGGTGAGTAGTGATTTGATTGTAGTGGTGATAGCTCAAACCTTTGCTTTGTTGGTCGAAATCCAGCGTTGATGTTCCTATTGGGACTCTTAAAAATATATGGCGACAAGCTCAAATTGAGGAGGACAAAATATAATGCGATATGCAGTTGTTATTGAAAAAGGAGAAAATAGCTACGGTGCTTATGTTCCCGATCTTCCCGGATGTGTTGCGGTTGCAGAAACATTAGAAGAAGTTAAACAATTAATTGCTGAGGCAATAATTTTTCATTTGGAAGGCTTAAAAGAAGATGGATTAACTGTTCCTGAATCAGTGTCGATCTGTGAGTATGTAGATGTAGCTTAGGGGGTTCCAAGGTGGAAATAAGATTAGACTCATAGCGGCGATTCATTACAAGCGACAAAAAATTTATATTCGAGAAGTTTTAACTCATGCTGAATAGGACAAAAATAAATGGAAGGAGTAAAAAAATGCCGACGATAGATATAGAGAAAACACGGCAAGCTTGGACAAACTTAAAGCAAATACTCTTTATACCCCGTAGCGAATCAGAATATGAACAATTAGTAATTATGTTAGATAATTTGATAGATGAAATAGGAGAAAATGAAAATCATTCTCTTGCTTCTTTAATGGAAATTTTGGGAATATTAATAGAAAATTATGAACAGGAAAATGTTCCCGAATTATAAATGGTAGGGGTGGTGCGTTCCCAAATATTGGTTAACCTTGAAATTGTCATGTTTTCAGGGAACACACCCTAGGAAAGAATGCGCACCGCAAAGCGGAACTCTTCGAGATCGCCCTAAATCATTATCTGGCCAAAGACTTAATTGATTAGTTCGTTCTAGTCGGGTGTTGGGTAAAATTGGCAGCGATAGGCTTTCTCCATGGCTCAGGTTTTAGCATATATCGTGTAAATGCGCTAATATTCAAACTAAAGCCGTCCTAAAAAGACGGGGTTTGGAACTCAATTTTTCGATGACGACAATAATCGACGAGTTAAGGCAACAATGGCAAGATCGCCTCTCTCAAACAGAGGATTCCTTAACCGATCGCCAACGGGATACCATTATCAATTGGTTACTCGGTGAAGATAGCCAACGTTGGGAAAATTTAGACGAGAGAGATTTAGAAATCGCTAAACGGGGATTAGTCTATCTTTGGCAAATTCTGCGGCAACGCTATCTCAAGGTTAGTCCCACCCGCGCCTATCGTAACCTGATCGATCGTCTCGGTGCTTGTGTCACTCTCCGGCAAAAAATTCGCACTTGGGTTTCCTTAAGTCGCGATCGTCGGCAAGCGGTGGCCGATGTCTTGCAAGAAATTATTCAAGAAATGTTAAATAGCGATCGCTATCTGCAATCCCAGTTAGCATGGATCGCTCGTTGTACCAACGATCAAGCTACTCGTGATCAGCTGCTGTTAGCCACCCTAGAGGAATACGCTCTGCGTCCGATCCGCAATCAACCCCTGTTAGCCTATCGTTTTGTTAATTATCTCCGTCGTCAATCGAGAAGCGGTATTACTAACGTGCCGCAGCAAGAAATGATCCGGATTCTCTCCGATGAAATTAGTGGCGATGAGGGGGAAACTAGCTTAAGTTTACTGGATCAAAATGCGATCGCTACCTACGAAGATCAACGCACTTGTCAAGAAGCGCAAATTCAACGGGCAAAAGTTCAAGAGAGTTTTGCCAAGTATCTAGGGGAAAATGTTAGTCGGGAGGCGGTGACTTGGTTTAACCTCTATCTAGGAGGCGAAAGCCAAGATGAGATCGCCTTGGCGATGAATATTCCCGTCCAACGGATTTATCGTCTCCGGGAAAAAGTTGGCTATCATGCGATTAAGGTTTTTGCCCTCAAGGAAGGGACAGAATTAATCGCTGAATGGTTAGAAATCAGCCCGAAAGAGCATAATTTTGGCTTAACTCTCAGTCAATGGCAAAGTTACTATGCTGGCCTTTCTCCCACGGGTAAAAGCGTTATCGATGGCTTAAAAGCGGGTAAAACCCTTGAGGAAATCGCTGGCGAATTAAACTGTAAACGCACGCAAGTGGTCAAAGAATGGACGAAACTTTATCTAAGCGCCCAAAGTCTCAGGACAAAAACCTAATCAGTTATCAGTTATCAGTTATCAGTTATCAGTTATCAGTTCACTGAGAAAACACCCCACACCCCACACCCCACTTCCCATCCCCTTTTTGATTTTTGACTTCAAGAAATATGTGGATTATTAGCAAAAAAGTCGGGGTATTTACCCATTATTTAACCCCTATGGGGACATTTACCCCCAGCATCGACAAAGCCAGTAAATTTTCTGCTCGGGAAATGGCGGATATTATGGCTAAAAAATACGGGGGAATAGTCGAGGCAATGAAATAATTATGACCATTGGTATTTGGATTTTAGGTGATCAATTATGGACAGGACAAGCGGCCTTAGCTAATCGTCAAGCCTATGCACAGGAAACGCCGGTTATTTTAATTGAATCCCACAATCATATTCGACAAAGACCCTATCATCAGCAAAAATTAGTTTTAATCTGGTCGGCGATGCGTCATTTTGCCGAAGAATTAAAAACTTTAGGATGGTCTGTAACCTACGAAGTTACTGAAGATTTTGAGCCGATTTTATCTGCTTGGATTAAACGATTAGGTATTAAAGAATTACAGATTATGATGCCTAATGATTTACCTTTTCTTAGATTAATCAAAAATCTTAATTTAGACTGTGCTATAACCCTAATTGATAATAATCACTTTCTCTGGACTAGGACAGATTTTAATAATTGGGCTAAATCTCGTAAAAGACTATTACTAGAGGATTTCTATCGAGAAAGTCGCAAAAAATGGCAGATTTTAATCGAGGATAATCAACCCATAGGAGGACAATGGAACTTTGATAAACAAAACCGCAAACCGCCCAAGGATGGATTAAAAACTGCTGCTCCTCTTTGGTTTGAACCCGATGAAATTACCCTTCAGGTTATCGCTGATGTGGAAGCTTTAGATATTCCTAAATATGGAAAAATCAAACCTTTTCCCTGGGCAGTAAACCGCAGACAAGCTTTACAGGTTTTGGAGCATTTTATTACTAATTGTCTGCCCAACTTTGGACCCTACCAAGATGCGATGGTAACGGGAGAAGAAACCCTCTGGCATTCCCTATTATCTCCCTATCTTAATCTAGGATTACTAACGCCGTTGGAAGTGATTCAAGGGGCAGAAATTGCCTATAAAAAAGATAATTTAGCCCTAAATAGCATCGAAGGATTTATCCGTCAGGTGTTGGGATGGCGGGAATATATGCAGGGTATTTATCATTATTTGGGAGAAGATTACGCTAATCATAATTGGTTTGAGCATCAACAACCCTTACCGGCTTTCTTTTGGGATAGTAACCAAACCGAGATGAATTGCCTCAAACAAGTATTATCACAGGTGGAAAATACCGGTTATGCCCATCATATTCAAAGATTAATGATTTTGAGCAATTTTGCCTTAATTTTTGGTTGCTCTCCCCAAGAGATTGAAAACTGGTTTCATAGTGTTTTTATCGATGCCTACGATTGGGTAATGCAGACTAATGTGTTGGGAATGGGACAATTTGCCGATGGGGGAATTCTCGCTTCCAAACCCTACGCCGCCTCGGCCAACTATATTGATAAAATGAGTGATTATTGTCGGGGTTGTCTGTATAAAAAAAATGAACGAGTCGGGGATTTAGCCTGTCCTTTTAACTTTCTTTACTGGGATTTTTTGGCACGACATCGAGAAAAATTAAAATCCCAAGGTCGAGTTAATATGATTTTAGGTCATCTCGATCGAATGTCGGCAGCTGAACTTAATCAAATGCGCTGCCAGTCCAACCAATTAAGAGCTATCAGCAGTCAGCTTTGAATCAGTTATCAGTTATCAGTTATCAGATGCTGGTTTTCAGTTCACTGATTACTGTTTACTGTTTACTGGTCACTGAAAAACCCCCAAACCCAGTATGATAATTGCTATATGAGTAAATCTAAGGAAAAAAACCGGATTGCCTATCAGGAATTTGGAGATCAAAGCAATTCTCAAGCTTTTGAGCGTTCCATCCCTGAATTACCCCCAAATCAGCAGAATTTGCGAGTACAAACCTCCCGCTCTGGTCGTGCGGGAAAAACCGTTACCATGGTTACAGGTTTTCAATGCCAAACCGAAACTCTGACGAAATTATTAAAACAGTTAAAAACTGCTTGCGGAACGGGTGGTACAGTGAAAGAAAATGCCATTGAGATCCAAGGAGATCATCGCCAAAAAATTCTACAAATTCTCATTGAATCGGGTTACAAAGCCAAAATTAGCGGAGGATAGCTTAAAATCATGATTCCCTCTTGGTTGCTTATCGGTGTCGTGGGGTTTTTGGTAGCGTTAGCTGGGGGATTACTCAATTCTCGCGATGTGCGTTGGTTTGCGCGTTTGCGTCGTCCCGATTGGTTAAGCTTTGAAAGATTAATCCCTCTTATCTGGACAATTATCTATATTTGTGGCGCAATTTCTGCTTATTTAGTCTGGGAAGCTCAACCGGCTAATCGCTGGTTTTTGATGGCTTTTTATCTGTTGGTGGAATTGACTATTAGTGCCTATACTCCCGTCACCTGTAAACTACGCAGTCTCAAAGCGGGAACGATTATCGGAGGTACGGGTTTTTTCTTGGGTTGTCTTCTGGCGCTCTTGGTTTTCCCTGTTTCTTCTTGGGCGGGCATCCTACTCCTACCCTACCTGATTTGGAGTCCGATCGGTACCTATGTGACTTGGGAAATGAGCCATCTCAATCCTCGGGATGTCTAGACAGGTAAAGTGGGGTGGGTTAAAAATTAACCCATCCCACAGATATTATTGCCATCTACCAACTTAAAAATCTAGACTGTTTTTTCCGCTCTAACTCGATCTACCCTGCGAGGAATGGAGCAATCAAGGAAGTTAGGAACCTCCTGACGACAGTGAGGACAATACCAGTAGGCACGACTAGCTACAAGGTGACGAAGGGTAATTCCCGAACAAATCGGGCAGCTGTGCATGGATTGTTAGAGGAATTTTAAACGTTTTTAAAATTGCCCTACCTCCCACTGCGATTTTAAACAAAATCGCCGCTCTTTAAATCTATCTTTAGGTAGAAACCCAGTGTTTCTTTCGATAGATTCCCCAGAAAATACCTAAGGATGAGGACGGAAAAGATGGGAATGTTGCGGGTGATAAAGTTGCGATCGAGTTCCTGTAATCTGGTTTAAAGCGGGACTAATGAGATAAAGGGTAGTTCTAGTTAAATTTTCCCGATGGGTTAGTTTGGCCATCTCTGACAGGGGGACAACCCAGATTTTTTCGTCAGGCCAACCGAGACGGAAACAAACGGCCACCTGTTGCTCTGCCGGATAGTATCTTAGGAGTTTTTCCTGGGCTTTGTCAACATGACGGGCGGCTAAATATAGGCATAAACTGGCTTTATGAGCGGCTAAAGAGGCTAATTCTTCACTTTCTGGCATGGGAGAGGCTTTTCCTTCCACCCGGGTTAGAATAATTGTCTGGACTAATTCCGGAATCGTTAATTCTAGGGCCAATTTGGCCGCTAATCCTTGAAAGGCACTAATTCCGGGGATTAGCTGAAAGGGTATATCTGCTGCTGTCAAAAGCTCAATTTGTTCTTGGATGGCACTATAGAGACTTAAATCCCCCGATTGCAGTCGCACCACCGCTAAACCCCGACGCACGCGATCGATCATTAAAGGGATAATTTCCTCTAGGGTGATGCTACTGGTGGGAATTAACTCGGCATCTTTAGGAGTGTCCTCAAGAATCTGTTTGGGGACGAGGGAATCAGCAAAGACGATAACATCGGCTTTTTGGAGAATTTTATAGGCTTTTACCGTCAATAATTCCGGATCTCCGGGGCCCGCACCAATAAAATAGACGGCCGGGGAGAGCGCCGAGGAGTCAATTAAAGTCATACTAAATCCTGTTTAAAAGGGGTGTGGGGTGTGGGGTGTGGGGATGTGGGGATGTGGGGAGAATAAATAAAAATAATCTCCTGACTCCTGAATACTGAATCCTATCATTAACCTGAACATTTGTATTTAATTAGGGTGAATGACTATAATTAATGATAAAGCACAGTCAGCATTGACAATGATTAGCGATCAATCCCTCCCCCCCCAAAATATTGAAGCGGAAGAATCTATCTTAGGTGGTATTTTACTAGATCCAAAAGCGTTAGGTAGAATCAGTGATTTTTTAATTCCAGAAGCTTTCTATGTAAAAACCCATCAAGATATTTATCGTGCGGCACTTGCTTTACAAGGGAAGGGAAAACCGACGGATTTAATGACGGTTAGCAGTTGGTTACAGGATAATCATCTGCTGGAAGGAATCGGGGGAATGCCGCGATTGTTACAATTAATTGAGCGCACTGTCTCGGCTGCCAACATCGATCGCTATGCTGAATTAGTGATGGATAAATATATGCGTCGTCAGTTAATTTCCACGGGGGGAGAAATTATCGAGTTAGCCAGGGATACGACGCTAGAATTAGAAAATGTTTTCGATGAATCGGAACAAAAGATTTTTCGTCTCACCCAAAAACGACCCCAGGAGGGTTTAATTTTTCTGGGGGATACTTTAATTGAAACTTTTAACGAAATTGAGAAGATGCAGGAGACCACCACTCTACCCGGTATCGAAACTCAATTTTATGATCTCGATGCGATGACCAGTGGTTTACAACCCTCGGATTTAGTTATTATCGCGGGTAGGCCTTCCATGGGAAAAACTTCTTTTGCTCTTAATATTGCCTATAATATCGCTCAACAGAATTTACCCGTGGCTGTCTTTAGTTTGGAGATGTCTAAGGAACAATTAGCCCAACGTTTGTTATCGAATGAGGCTAAAATCGAAAGTAATCGGATTCGATCGGGCCGTTTGGGACAAAATGATTTAGAGAAGGTTCTTGGGGGACTAGAAAAGTTATTAAATTTGCCCATATATATCGATGACAGTGCCAATTTAAGTGTGATTCAAATGCGTTCCCAAGTGCGGCGTTTACAGGCAGAAAAAAAAGGACAAATGGGATTAGTTTTAATCGATTATCTGCAATTAATGGAAGGGGGAGGTGATAATCGTGTTCAGGAACTTTCTAAAATTACCCGCAGTCTTAAGGGTTTAGCCAGAGAAATTCATGCTCCAGTAATTGCTCTTTCTCAGTTAAGTCGCGCTGTGGAATCTCGCAATAATAAAAGACCGATGATGTCCGATTTACGCGAGTCAGGATGTTTAGCGGGTGATAGTTTAGTTGAGTTAGCCGCTCCTCGTGCTAAAGTGCCAATTTGTCAGTTAGTGAATTGCTCTAATTTTACGGTTTTTGCTCTTAATGAGGAAACAATGAAATTAGAAAAAGCACTGGTAACTAAAGTCTTTTCCACAGGATTTAAGCCAGTTTTTCGATTAACAACTCGTTTAGGTCGCACGATTAGAGCTACAGCCAATCATAAGTTTTTGACTGTCCACGGTTGGCAAAGATTAGATGAATTAAATATTGGTAATTATATCGCTTTACCTCGCTCTCTGAGTAATTCAGACCTAACTTTTAATTGGGATGAAGTTATGGCAATTCAAGCGGATGGAGAGACAGAAGTGTATGATTTAACAGTAGATAAATTGCATAACTTTATTGCCAATAATATCATCGTCCATAATAGTATCGAACAGGATGCGGATTTAATTATGATGTTATACCGAGATGAATATTATAACCCCGATAGTCCCGATCGAGGTGTGGCCGAAGTAATTATTACTAAACACCGTAACGGTCCCACCGGCACAATTAAGCTACTTTTTCAACCGGAATTTACCAAGTTTCTTAATCTTAAACAAAGTCGCTCTAATTATTAAAATGAAAGCAAATATTAATTATACAAAGACCAATTGGCTCTTAATACTTTTGGTAATTATCCTAACTCTCGGTGTCGTTTTTCGTTGGGCAAATATCGATAAAAAAATCTATTGGCATGATGAATCCTACACCACCATTAGAACCACTGGTTATCAAGCAAAGGAAATCGCTGATACTATCTTTCAAAACCGTCTTTTATCTACCACAGAATTAGGACAATTTCAACAACTGAAACCCGAAAGCAATGTTTTTGATACGATTCAATCTCTCGCTAAAGAAGACCCTCAACACCCACCTTTATACTTTATGATCTCTCGCTATTGGGAAAAAATATTCGGTTTTTCTCCCGTTTCTTCCCGCAGTTTAGCGATTGTTTTTAGTCTTCTCTCCCTGCCATTTATTTACTATCTATCCCTAGAATTATTTGCGTCAAAGTTAACGGCAATTTTAGCGGTAATTTTATTGGCACTGTCCCCAGTTGATATAATATTTGCTCAAATGTCCCGTCAGTATAGTCTTTTAGTTTTGTTAACGATAATCAGTCAATTAATGCTGTTAAAATGCCTCAAAAAAAGAACTCTTGTTAATTGGTCTTTATACACCTTATCTAATACTCTCGGACTCTACACCCATCTCTTTTTTATTCTCAACTTATTTGCTCAAGCAGCCTTGATAATTTGGTATCTTGTTATGAAACCAGAGCGAAAAAATAACTTGATATTTTTCCTGTTATCTGGGTTAACAATGATAATTTTATATATACCCTGGTTACAGGTTTTTTTAACTAACTCTCAAAGAGCCTTTAACTCCACCAGTTGGGCTGCCGTTAACTATCTCGATTGGGGATTGTTCGGTAAATTATGGCTCTTAACTTTTACTTCTCTATTTAGCGATAGCGATTTTGGTTTTAATAACATCTTCACCTATATATATAGAATGATTTTTTTAATCTTAATTATCTATGCTTTTGAGCGAGTTTATCGCTACAATAACCCGATAGTTTTTACTTTTCTGATTACCTCAACCCTAGTACCTTTCCTAGCTTTAGTCATTCCCGATCTAATTTTGACCACCACTAGATCAACTGTCACCCGTTATCTAATTGCCTCCTTTCCCACTATCTATATAACTGTGGCTTTTTTCTTGTCACAATTGCTTAATCAAGGTAAATTTTTAGGTAAAATTATCTTGACTTTTTTGTTAACTGCTAGTATAGTATCGAACTTTAATAATGCTCTTTCCGAAACCAGTTGGGCAAAAGTTCCTAGTTATTGGAATGGCGAAGTTGCCAGAAAAATTAATGCTGTACCCAATGCCATTATTATCAGCGACGAAGGTAATGACTGGACTAACTTAGGTGATTTGCTTTCCCTTAATTATCGTCTTAATGCTGATGTACAATACTTCCTGACTACCACTAACCCCGATACCGATAAGTTAAAAGAAGTCCTAGAAATTCCCCAGGCCAACTTATTTCTTTTTCGTCCTTCCAATAGGTTATTAGTGGCCTTAGATCAATTCGATATTCGTCTTGATTATTTCTATCCTCAAGGCCAATTGTCGCGAGTGAAGAAATAGGTAAATATATATTTTGGGTCAATCTAGCCTCAAAGAGTTGAGCAAAGCTGTTATTATAACCAGTTAAAACCGTTAATCTTCACCCTAAAGAAATGACTTTTCTAATTCCGACTAGCGTTTGGCGGCAAATTCTTAAAAAGTTCCCTATACTACTATTCTTAGCATCTTTTCTGATAGTCGTATTCTTAGGCTATTTTTCTACCGCTTTCTCTCAAAGTCGGGATACCGATATTCGCGGTGTTTGGATTACCACCAACGATACTGCGATGCTGATGGACAGGGATAAACGACAACAGGCGATCGAGCAATTAGTTAATCTTAATTTTAATGCTATCTATCCCGTGGTCTGGAATTCCGGTTATGCTCTCTATCCTAGCGCGATCGCGAAACGGGAAGGAATACAGCCTTTTGTGCCTACGGGAGCGCAGGGACAAGATATCTTGGCAGAATTGGTGGAACAGACCCGTGGCAGGGGATTATTGGTCATTCCTTGGTTTGAATTCGGATTTATGGCCCCTCCCACCTCAGAATTAGCCTTAAAACATCAGAACTGGTTAACCCAAAAACGCGACGGGGGGACCACTTGGGTGGGGGCAGCCGGTGAGGTGGTGTGGTTGAATCCTTTCCGTCCCGAGGTGCAGAATTTTCTGCGGGAGTTAGTCTTGGAAGTGGTGGGACAATACGATATTAACGGCATCCAATTCGACGATCATCTGAGTTTACCGAATGAATTCGGCTATGATCCCTATACTATCGCCCTTTATCAACAGGAAACGGAAAAAACACCTCCGGCTAACCCCCGGGATCCCGAATGGACAAAATGGCGGGCCGATAAAATCACCGCTTTTCTGGCTAATCTCAAAGAATCAATTCAGGCAGTTAAACCGAATATACTGCTTTCGATCGCCCCTAATCCCTACGAATTCGCCTATAATGGTCATTTACAGGATTGGCTCGCTTGGGTGCGGCAAGGATTAGTCGATGAGTTAATCGTACAGGTTTATCGTCCCGATCTGCCCAGTTTTCTCAAACAATTAGAGCGTCCCGAAATTCAAGAAACCCAGCAAACTATCCCCACCGGTGTGGGGGTTTTAACCGGTTTACGCAATCGACCGATTGCCCTACCCTTGATTGAAGAAAAGGTATTGGCTGCTCGTCAACGGGGTTTAGGGGTGATTTTCTTCTTTTATGAAAGTCTCTGGCAGCAAGCTTTGGAACCTCCAGAAACCAGAAAAGCGGCAATTCAAGCAATGTTTTCGCAACCCATTACTCCCCGTCTTCCCGTGGTGGACAATCTCCCCTTAGTTAGTACGCCTGAACCTGTTTATCAGCCAGAACTAACCCCCCCACCTCCCCCCTTAGCGCCGGACGGTATCGAAATTCCTGTAATTCCCCCTCCGGGTAGTTAATAGCAATTTTTGCCCAGAGAAATTACAGATCAAATCATCGAATTTAAGTCCCCCTTTTTCCCTTTTTTTAAGAGGGATGGAGATGCTGGGGGGATGAAAATTTTTTTAGTCAGATTTTGGAGAATTGGTATGAGTTAGACTTACTCATTCTCCCCATTGACATCTCAAACTGAATTGCTATGGTAAATCCCTTGATAGATAGGCATTTCAGTGTTTCAATCGGGACTCACTTCTGTGAAAACCGCTATATACAAACTCTATTAATTGCACCATAATTAAACTCAAATAATATTTTATTTAGGTGGAATAGGAAGATGAAATTTATCGATAAACTAATAAATTATCATCACCTAAACCACTTCTTAGCCTAATTAATAAGGCCATTTCCAGTTAGTAATCTCGTCCTTATCGATGCCATTGGTAAAAGCATAATCGAGATTATCGATAATGGCATTTTTCATTCGTTCTTTCACATGACCGGCAGCAGAACCTAATTTTGGCACGCGATCAATCACATCAATTACTAGATGAAAACGATCAACTTGGTTACGAATCGCTAATTCTAGGGGAGTATTAATATTCCCTTCTTCCTTGTAACCGCGCACATGAATACGTTCCTGATTACTGCGACGGTAGGTAAGTTTATGAATCAGCCAAGGATAACCGTGGAAATTAAAGATAATTGGCTTATCAGTGGTAAATAAACTATCAAAATCCCGTTCCGATAAACCATGAGGGTGTTCACTTTCCGACTGTAATTTAAACAGATCAACCACATTGATAAAGCGAACTTTTAAGTAAGGGAATTCCTCCCGCAGAATTGCCGTGGCCGCTAAAGATTCTTTAGTGATAATATCCCCACAGCAAGCCATAATTACATCTGGTTCATCGGGATTTGTTCCGTCATCATCGTTACTTGCCCAATCCCAAATACCGATACCTTTAGTGCAGTGTTTAATTGCTTCTTCAATGGTCAAGTATTGCAGGTGTTTCTGTTTATCAGCAACGATAATATTAGTGTAATCCTTGCTCTTGAGGCAGTGATTAGTCACACTTAATAAACAATTCCCATCGGGGGGAAGATAAACCCGCACCACGTCGGCACTTTTATTGGTTACTAAATCGATAAAACCAGGGTCTTGGTGACTAAAACCATTGTGATCCTGCCGCCAAACCACCGAGGATAATAACAGATTCCAAGAGGAAACAGAAGCACGCCAAGGCACATGATTTTTGCAGATATCGAGCCATTTAGCGTGTTGGTTGAACATGGAATCGATAACGTGGGCAAAAGCCTCGTAGGAGTGAAATAAACCGTGACGACCGGATAATAAATAACCCTCTAACCAACCGACTAAAGTATGTTCACTCAGCATCTCCATCACCCGACCATCGGCAGATAATTGGCTACCATCTAAATCCTCCGGATAGGTATCAGCTAACCAAGCTTTTTTAGTCACTTCATAGAGAGCTGCTAAACGATTAGAAGCAGTTTCATCGGGACCAAAAACGCGAAAATTAGTCATATTATTTCGCATTACATCCCGCAAAAATACCCCCATCACTCCCGTGTTTTCCGCTTCCACTTGGCCCGGGTGGGTGACATCTACGGCATATTGACGAAAATCTGGCATTTTTAGGTCTTTACGCAGCAATCCGCCATTAGCGTGCGGATTAGCACTCATGCGACGATGACCAATAGGAGCGAGTTCTTTAAATTCCGGCTTAAATTGACCCGTGGCATAGTCAAATAATTCCTCCGGGTTATAGCTTTTCATCCACTCCTCTAATTTTCTCAAGTGGTCCGGGTTTTCGTGCATGGCACCCATGGGGACTTGGTGAGCGCGCCAGAATCCTTCCACTTTATGACCATCAACCTTTTTTGGACCTGTCCAACCCTTGGGAGACCGGAGGATAATCATCGGCCAGGGGTAACGTTTAGCCACTCCTGTGCTGCGAGCTTCCTGTTGATAGGAGCGAATCTGATTGATACAGTGTTCTAGGGTAGCGGCCATTTTTTGATGGCAGTGCATGAGGTCTTCATCCTCCTTACATTCGACGATGTAGGGAGTGTAACCGTAACCAACAAAGAGACTTTCTAACTCGTGGGTCGAAATACGGGAGAGAATGGTGGGATTAGCGATTTTATAACCGTTTAAGTTTAAAATTGGCAGTACCGCACCATCGCGAATCGGGTTAAGGAATTTATTCGAGTGCCATGCGGTGGCAAGGGGGCCGGTTTCTGCTTCCCCATCACCCACCACCACGGCCGTAATTAGGTCGGGATTGTCAAAAACAGAACCGTAGGCATGGGAAACACTATAACCCAGTTCGCCGCCCTCATGGATAGAACCGGGGGTTTCGGGGGTGACGTGACTACCGATGTGACCGGGAAAAGAAAATTGTTTAAAGAATTTTTGTAATCCTTCCTCGTCTTCACTTTTATCGGGGTAAATTTCCGAATAGGTTCCTTCTAGATAAACCGGACCGAGTACCCCCGGCGCCCCATGGCCGGGACCGGCCATAAAAATCATATCGAGGTCGTATTTTTTGATTAAACGGTTGAGGTGAACGTAGGTAAAACTTAAGGCCGGACTCGCTCCCCAGTGACCAAGTAAGCGATACTTAACGTGTTCGGGTTTAAGATGTTCTTTGAGCAGGGGATTATCGCGCAGATAAATCATACCTACAGCTAAATAGTTACAAGCGCGCCAATAGGCATGGGTTTTATAGAGTTCGTCTTGAGAAAGGGGATTTTGCTCTGTTAAGGGTCTTTCTGGTGCGGATACCATGAATATTTCTCCGATATCTATGAAGGATGAGATTAAGAGAGTTGATAGACAATTTCTCCAGATTATCGAGAGGGTTAACCCTCGGTCAGTTTTCAAACTGTAATCAAGAGTCTAACCTTTCGGAGCGTAAAAAACTATTAAAATAAGCTATATTTTGCCAATCCGGCCAGGGGAATTTATGTCAGTCGGGCGGCGTTTTTAAATCGCTTTTAAAGGAAAATTAATATCTTCTTAACTTAGGTAACAATAATTCTCAGAAAAATTTTAATTATTTTTTAATGTCAGCTTTTCCCAAAATACTATATGGTTACACCCTAGTTTGTCGGGAAGAGCCTAATTAGGCCTTCTCGATGCCGGTGGTGAGGACTACTAGGATAGCAAATTGATGATTTTTTATCTTGGAAGGACTGAAACTTAAAATCTTTCTATACTTCATCTAGCGAGCAACAAAAGCTGATTAGCATATATAGTGATTCTCTAGAGGCCAATCAATTCTCAAATTATTGTTTCTTGATCGTGCCTAAGCTTATCGCAGCTGCAAAGGAGTTTTTTTCATGACAAAAGTAAGAGTCGCCATCAACGGATTCGGTCGTATCGGTCGCCTCGTTTTTAGGGCGGGTATCCAAAATCCTGATTTCGAGTTTGTTGGTATAAATGATCTGGTTCCCTCCGATAATATTGCCTATCTGCTCAAATACGACTCCACCCACGGACGTTTTCAGGGTACGGTAGAAGCAAAAGAAGATGGCATCGTCGTGGATGGTAAGTTTATCCCCTGTTACTCGATTAAAGACCCTGCTCAACTGCCCTGGGGTGCAACCGGGGCCGATTATGTGGTCGAGTCCACCGGTTTATTTACCACCGCGGAAGGGGCAGGAAAACACCTAGAAGCAGGGGCCAAACGGGTAGTTATCTCCGCACCCACCAAAGATCCCGACAAGATTCGTACTATTGTACTGGGCGTTAACGATAATGAATACGATCCCGCTAAGGATCTGATCGTCTCTAACGCTAGTTGTACCACCAATTGTTTAGCCCCGATCACCAAAGTTATTAACGATAACTTCGGACTAGCGGAAGGATTAATGACCACGGTACACTCGATGACCGCCACTCAACCCACCGTGGATGGTCCATCGAAAAAAGATTGGCGCGGTGGTCGCGGCGCCGGTCAAAATATTATCCCCTCCTCCACGGGGGCAGCCAAAGCAGTAACCCTAGTTATTCCTTCCCTAAAAGGCAAATTAACCGGTATGGCCTTCCGTGTACCAACTCCCAACGTTTCGGCGGTGGATTTAACCTTTAAAACCGAAAAAGCCACCAGTTACGAGGAAATCTGCGCCGCTATGAAAGCCGCCAGCGAAGGTCCGATGAAAGGTATCCTCGGTTATACCGATGAGGAAGTGGTATCGAGTGACTTTATCACTGACCCCCGTTCCAGTATCTTTGATGCTAAAGCTGGCATTCAACTTAATGCCAATTTCTTTAAGGTCGTCTCTTGGTACGATAACGAATGGGGTTACTCCTGCCGGATGTTAGACCTGATGAAAATGATGGCAGCTAAGGAAGCAGCCCTAGTAACAGCTTAAATCAGTTATCAGTTATCAGTAAACAGTAACCAGTGATCAGTAAACAGTAAACAGTAACCAGTGAAAAGACAGCACTGTTAATGCCTTTATCACTTAATCCTCAAATCTGATAAATGCCTTTATCACTTAATCCCCAAATCTGATAACTGATAACTGATAACTGATAACTGATTAGATGAATCCAAAATTTAAAGATATTACCGCTTGGGAACAGGCACAATTATTAATGCAGCCGGCATTTATTCGGGTGCTGGATAATCTGCGTAAACAGTTAGAAAATTCCCTCTGGAAAGGAACTTATACAGAAATTCAAGATCCCTATCCCAGTTATCTGCTCTGTTTGACTTATCTCGATCGCTCCGTTACTGTAAATATTTGGGAACTTTGTTTTCAAGTCTGTTTTCTCGATTATCCCACCGATGAAGGAGAGAGCGTCACCATCGATACCAGCCTCCTCGATCCCACCGGTGAACTGGATTGGCAGAGTTTGGAAACGAAAACCGAGCGCATTATTAAGCAATTATTCGCTAATTTACCCCAATGAAAGCAGATTTAGAAACGATCAAGGCAGAGTATGCCGCTAATTTTCTCAAAGATTACAGCAATGATCCCCAAAGTTTAGCATCCCAAACAATTTTAATCGATCGCTCCGATTGGGGTTTATTAGAATTAAAAGGCCAGGACCGACTGCGTTTTCTCCACAATCAAACCAGTAACGCGATCGATCGCCTGAAACCGGGTCAGGGTTGTGAGACAATTTTCCTTAACTCTACCGGTCGTACCCTCGATTTTGTCACAGTTTACGCCGGCGATGATTCCCTCCTCATCCTCGTTTCTCCCCAACGTCGTCAATTTTTACTGGAATTGATCGATCGCTATATTTTCCCCTTCGATAAAGTGGAAATTAGCGACTTAACCGATAATTTTGCCATTGTCACCCTAATCGGTGCTGAAAGCGGGCAATACCTGCAAAAAATCGCCATTCCAGAGCAGATTTTAACGGGGGTGCAGCATAGTCATTATCTCCTTTCTGACCCCCCCCTGAGAGTGGCCGTCGGTACCGGCTTAGATCTGCCCGGATATACTTTAATCGTTGCCGCCGCCGAAGCCGGTCTCCTCTGGGAAAATTTAATTAAAAATGGCGTTACTCCCGCAGATGAGCAGGTGTGGGAATACCTGAGAATCCATCAGGGCCGACCGGCAGTCGATCGAGAATTAACCGAAGATTATAACCCTTTAGAGGCCGGTTTATGGCGAGCGATTGTCTTTGATAAGGGCTGTTATATTGGTCAAGAAACTATCGCCCGTCTCAACACCTATAAAGGCGTAAAACAAAGACTTTGGGGCATAAAACTTAGCCAATCCGTCCCCAGCAATACCCCGATTATTTTAGAAGCGCAAAAAGTCGGTTTACTCACCAGTGTGCTGGAGGATTTTGGCTTGGGTTATGTGAAAACAAAAGCGGGAGGAGAGGGTTTAAAAGTACAAATCGGCGAGGCAACAGGAGAATTAATCCCTTTACCCTTCCTCTCTCACGAATACCCCTTTCAGTGAACAGTAATCAGTAAACAGTGATCAGTAATCAGTAATCAGTGAAAAGACAGTGGCAAACGGGTGCATCTCACATTTGCAGAAATACCGACAATCAGCAATTATCAGTGACTCTTAAATTAGTACAAAAATATGAACAATCGCGTGTAAGCATCCCACCGAAAAACTAATGCGCGGGGGGTTTGGGGGCGGCGCCACGCCCCCAACGGGGGGTTTGGGGGGTAGAACCCCCCAAAAGCTTGGATTGAGTGATAAAATCGAAAGTAACGCCCAATTTTAAAAGAGAGTTTCCCCTTAAAAATCCCAACTTCGTAGATTTACAAAAACGAGATACACCCGTAGAAAACTGCTATTTAATACTGATAACTGATAACTGAAAAACCCCCCTAACCCCAGCGACTAGCGATAGGCATTCGCCAACCAGTGCCAAAAGCGCGATCGCTAATTTTTAGTCCCGGGGGAGCTTGTTTGCGCTTAAATTCGGCATTTTTAACTAATTTAATCACTTTCTGCACAATTTCAGCCTCAAAGCCGGCGGCGATAATTTGTTCGGCGGATTGATGGCGATCGATTAATAGTGCTAAAATAGCATCTAAAATCTCGTAGGGAGGTAAAGAATCTTGATCCTTCTGATTGGGTTTTAATTCAGCACTAGGAGCTTTATTAATCACATTAAGGGGAAGAATTTCCCCGTGCCGATTTAACCAGCGACAGAGGGAATAAACGCGGGTTTTCGGCACATCAGCAATCACTGCTAAACCACCATTCATATCACCGTAAAGGGTGCAATATCCCACCGCCATTTCTGATTTATTGCCAGTGGATAATAGTAAATGACCGAATTTATTAGAGAGAGCCATCAATAAATTACCGCGAATGCGTGACTGAAGATTTTCTTCGGCAATACCGAAATCAGTCCCAGCGAAAAGACCATCTAAAAGTTGATCATAAGCGGTCATAATTTCTTGAATTGCTAACTTCTCACTTTTGATACCTAAATTATTAACTAAAGCCACTGCATCGCTAATGGAATGGTCGGAACTATAGGGAGAAGGCATCATCACAGCGAGAACATTTTCTTTACCTAATGCGTCCCTGGCAATAGCGGCAACTAAACTGGAATCAATGCCACCACTCAAGCCGAAAATTACCCGTTTAAAACCGCATTTCTGCACATAATCTCGCACTCCTAAGACTAAGGCTCGATAAATTTCCTCATCTTCATTGACAGGTAAAGGATGAATAACTGCGGGTAACAAATCTTGATTAAACTCGATTAATTCTAGGCTAGAAGTAAATGCTTGGGCGCGATAAATCACTTCTCCTTGTCTGTTAAAAGCCACGCTGTCACCATCAAAAATTAAATCATCATTACCTCCCACTTGATTGACATAAACTATAGGTAAATTATATCTAGTGGCACTATGGGATAATAAAGATTCTCGCAATTTTTGCTTACCGACACTGTAGGGAGAAGCGGAAAGATTAACGATTAAATCCACTCCTAAATTAGCTAAATCGGCGATGGGATTAACCGCGTATTGACGCTGACCCCAAAATTGTTCATCATTCCAAACATCTTCACAGATAGTTACACCGATTTTTACATTATTTTCTGTTAGTTGAAAATATTGACTTTCTTTCCCAGAAGCAAAGTAACGATCCTCATCAAAAACATCGTAGGTAGGCAATAAACGTTTAGTAAAAATTTGTTTAATTTCTTGACTTTTCAACAAAGCTATGCTATTAAATAGCGGCTTTTCTCCCCTGACCGTTGCCGAGGGATTTTTTTCGACAAAACCGACTAAGACGGCTAACTTTTCTGGTAATTGTTGGGACAATAATTGCAATTGTCGAGACATTTTCTCCACAAAACCCAGATTTAATAACAAGTCTCTGGGAGGATAACCACAGAGGGATAATTCCGGAGTTAAAAGTAATTCTGCTCCCTGATTAAATGCCGTTTGAGCGGCCTCTAAAATTCTTTGGGCATTTCCTTCGATATCTCCAACAATGGGATTTAATTGAGCGATAGCAATTCTCATGTTTTTTCCTATTTAAACAAAAACTAACGGTTGCTCTTTAAAGGGAGCAAAAGCTTTTTCATCAAAGCGATATAAACTAGCAGGACGACCGGCACCACGAGAGACTTTTAAACCCATATCCTTGAGAAATCCTAATTTCAATAGCCGATTTCTGAAGTTAGAATAATCACTAAAATTTTTACCTAAAATTGTCTCATAAAATTGATAAAGATCATTTAAAGTAAATAATTCTGGTAAAACCTCAAAAGCGACGGGACTATATTCTACTTTATTGCGTAATCTTCGCCAGCCATATTCCAAAATTTGACCGTGATTAAAGGCTAAATCTGGCACTTTATCAATCATATACCAAGTGATATTATAATCCCGTTCAGTGATTAACTTTGCTTCTTCAAACCGCACTAAAGCGAAGTAACTCACCGATAGATAACGTTTCCCAAAACTCTCGGCCGCTGCCAGGGAATCTCCCTCTGGACTGCCAAAAGTATATAACTGTTCTAGATAGAGATTATTGACACTAATTTTCTCGGCTAAAATTCGATAGGCTGCCGTTTCCAGTGATTCCCCATTTCTAACTAAAGTTCCGGGTAAACTCCAGTAATTACTAAAAGGTTCTTCCCGTCGTTTAATCAGAAGCACCAGCAGCCGATTTAATTGGGTATCAACGGAAAAGATCACGTTATCAACTCCCACTTTAAAATCAGCTAGAGATTTATTAACTAGGGTATTTGGCGATTTCATGCGTAAAGTTTTTGACCTTCGATATAATCTTTAATCGGTGCGGGAACAGCCTGTTTATCGCCTTTTTCTCGATAATCTGTTGAGGATACAGCCGGAGCAAAGACATCGGCAATCAGACAATCACCCCCTAATGTTTGCAGTTGTTTAATATCATCTTGGTTAATAGGATATCCGGGACGAGGAATCACGAGAATTTTGACTTTTTCTAGTAATTCTTGGCTACGATACCAGTGCCTAATTTGTCCAGCTAAATCAGAACCGATGACTAGGGTATATTCCTCCTGTTCTCCCCAAATTGTTTGCGCTTTTTCCACACTAATTAAGCTACGTCGATCGCTTAATTCTCGTCGCAGTTGTATATTATCCCTTGGGGGTTGAATATCCCGGATGAGCAAATTTAACATCCTCAGACGATGTTCGAGACTGGTTTGATGATTTTTAAAGGGATTATCGGCAGCCCAAACCGCAACGATATCGTACTGTTCCGATAACCATTTTAGTATGGCTTGATGACCGGCAGTAGGAGGATCGGCACTGGTTCCAAAAAGGGCAATTTTAAGCATAGGATTCAATTGCTTGCTCACTGAGGGATTGGTTTAAGTCTGCTCAAGCTTGGCAAAAATTAACTTCTCCCCATTATAGTTGATTTTACCAAAATAGGGCAAGAGGATCAGTCATCTCCTGCAAAAGTAAGTTATCGAGCCGCTATCGGGTCAAAATATCTAAAACCCCGGATAAATTCGACATAATTTTAGGTTTTATGAATAGGATAGTTAGGGACTTGCGCTTTGATAATGTACCTTTTGGGCGAACGCAGTTCGCCCCTACATTGTGGACAAAATCCGTTACTGTAGGGGCGCAATGCTTGCGCCCTCCGATCGATCAGGTTTGCTGATCACCCTAAGTAGGGGGAGAGCCTTCGAGGTGTTAGGGACTTGCGCTTTGATAATGTGCCATCTGGCTGGTCTGGTTCTTCTACAGAGCGATTTTCTGGCTGGGATATTATTCCTACGCAAGTCCCTTATCTCTTATCTTTTGTCTGCTACTGAAGATTTTTGATTCTTGCAGGAGATATTATTTTTTTTGACACTCCCATCGCTAAAAGCGAGGGATTCTTGGTTCACTGAGTTTCCTTAATCTGGCAGGACGTATCCAGCCAAACCAGAGGGAATCTCTCCCCAAGCGTATTAGTTTCGGTGTGTCCCACCGTACTTAGTCCCTTTTTGAGAATGTTGATAGCGGCGTTAATGTCTCTATCTTCTACATAACCACAATGGGGACAAGTATGGGTTCTCGTAGATAGAGATTTAGGGACTTTTTGACCACAATTAGAACAATTTTGACTCGTGTTATGGGGGGCTACTGCTACCGTAGCCTTACCATATTTAAAACCAAAATATTCTAACCATTGTCGAAAAATAGACCAAGCCACATCATTAATAGATTTAGCAAGTTTAGAGTTTTTTACCATGCTTTGAATATTTAAGTTTTCGTAGGCGATGAAATCGTTAGATTTAATGACGCGCAATGCCTCTTTTTCGACAAAGCCTTTACGTTGCCTACTTACTCTTAAATGCTTTCTAGCATATCTCTTTCTAGCTTTTTGGTAGTTGTTTGATTGGGGTTGACCTTTTCTAAACTTTTTAGATTTCTTCCGATTCAGTCGATTTAATCTTTTTTCTGCCTTGCGATAGTATTGCGGTATCTCTACCGTTTCCCCATCACTGTTAGCGTAGAAAACTTTTAAACCTACATCCAATCCCACACATTTCTTTGTTGGTTCTAGGGGTTTAGCATATTCCCGAATATCAACACTTAGACAGAATTGGACATAATAACCATCCGCTCGTTTAACAATCCTAACTCGTTTAATTTGGTCTAGAGGGCAAAAGTTTAAGTCTCTGGTTCCTTTCAGTTTAACCGTGCCAATATTTTTCTTATCTGTGAAAGTTATTTTCTTTCTATCCTCCGATAGTTTCCATCCGGAGTTTTTATATTCCACAGAACGATTATTTTTCTGAAATTTAGGATAACCTTTTTTTCCTTTAACCTTTTTCTGACAATTATCATATAAACGGGCAATAGCTGACCAAGCTCGTTCGGCCGATGCTTGTCTGGCCGTAGAATTTAGAGTATCGACAAACTTGAACTGTTTGGCGAGAACTGCACAATATTTATTGAGAGAATATTTATCGATTTTGTCTTCTCTCTTGGCATCCATCCAAAGCCTTAAAGCCTTATTACGGATGAATTGTACTGTACGAATAGCTTCATCAATGGCAGAACATTGACTTGGTTTGACCGCGGCTTTCATTTCTAAGACAATCATTGTTTATCGACCTCAAACAACTTATTTTATTCTAACTTGTATAGCACAAATTGTCAAGATTTTGTAAACACTGAGCTTTTACATTGAGCCTTTACATTGAGCCTGTCGAAATGTGTCGAAATGTCGTGCTTCGTGTCACTGAGCTTTTACATTGAGCCTGTCGAAATGTGTCGAAGTGCTGTTTTATACTGGTCGGGGTTTCATCCCGTCGCTAAAAGCGAGGGCTTCGGCCGTGAGCTCAGCCGAACGGTCTTCACCCCGACATTCAAGATAAAATTGGTGAACTAATTCTCAAACGTACTAACCCACAAACAGAAGGAGGCAAACCCATTACGCTGCGCTATGACTCCCGTAGCACTTAGCGGCCAAAACCACTGGCTCGATTTCTCCCTTTTGGAGTTTTTCTAGCGGGGTTGCTCCCTCTAAACGAATATCACCCGTGAGCAGAAAGAGCATTTGTGTCCAAGCACCGTCTTCTTTTAAAACGGCTAACACTTGGTCTAAACCAGACAAAACTTTGCCATCAATAAATTGCCAAGCAGGATAAACTAATTCTTCGTTGACAGATAAACCTAAGACCTGATGATTGAGCCTCATAGTTTCTAATTCCAAAGAACTACAGGCTAAAACACTACAAATCTCAGCGCTGGTTAAGGTTCCGCCTTGCTTAGATAGGAACCGCTTCTTCGCTTCTTCGCCTCGTTTAATGGCAGCTGCCAACGGAGGGGCCAAAGCTAAAGGAGATTGTGCTTTTTGTATGGATTCTAACATTTTTAAGCAACCCTACCACCGTCAACAAGACCTGTATAAAACAAATATAAGTCTCCCTTCAAATGTTTAGTCTCTTGTATCAGCTTACTTTTATCGTCTGAATACCCAATAACCTTACCTTTCTCTGGCCAGCCATATTTGTCGCGACCAGTGATCTCTAAGACCACCCATTGATCGGGGTAATAGGATGAGACATCGGCTATACTCAAATCTTCTGTTTTGTGGCTAAGTGTCTTCATGGCTAAGGTGGCAGTTGATTTGATCAGGATCTTTGTTTTTGCCTACCTAATAAGCTAAGATGCGGGGATGATAATGATGAGTAAAGAGCCAGCACCCGCAAGGGTACTGGCCCTCTCCTAGCTTCGCATCATCGAGATTAGCCCTCTCAACAGCCCACCAGGAGACTTAAAAACCTTATTAGTCGACTCAAGAAGCCAGGAGGTCAATCAATGAAGCACTTACTCACTGTCATGCTCCTAAGCTCCCTTGCTTACGGCGTAGCTGTCGGGAAGATTCATCCCTACGACTACGTTTTTATCTACACCATCAACGAACTAGCAAAACGTCAGGGTGGAGATAATCAAGACGGGAAGCGGTAGGTAGAACGTTTACCGAATTCAAGCTGGGCAGTGCGCCAACACTCGATCCAGCTTTTTTGCCTTTACTATATCTCCATCGGTAGGTAGATCGTTTACTTAATTCAAGCTGGGCAGTGCGCCAACACTCGATCTTTTTTGTCCTATCACTCTATCTCGTTCGGTTAGGGGGATTCTCGTTCGGTTAGGGGGATCCTCGATCTTAAGGTAATCAACATAGCTGTATTTGTAGTTACCGATACTTTTTCAAAGTGGATTACAACAACCGGAAAGTTATGTTGCTACTAGGATTACATGAGACAAAAGAGAATTCAACCAATAATTGTCGGTGCTCCATTTCAAAATATGCTAACTAGCTCGAAAATACAGCCATGAAGACGCTCTCGTCAATGCCCCAAAACCTATCCGAAATGCCCCAAAACCTATCCGATGCCGAAAGGCAGGCAAGAAACTGTAATACAGCCATGAAGACGCTCTCGTCAATGCCCCCATCACTGTGTGATGCCCAAAAGCAGGCAAGAAACTGTGGTTTGGATATACCCAAACTAGAAGCTTTATTGGCAGAAATCGAACCCCTATCTGAAAAATACAAAATTATGTTCTATCTGGCGGCTACAGGGCTTTATTCCGCTGATGATTTGGCTGAAATGTTCAATCATAGCAGCGGCAAAAATCTAAACGGAGATTTCAACAGATATATAGGAGACAATCTTAAACCTTTCCTTGATTTACATGAAAGTGATCGTCTGGGAATTACTTCCCTAAGAAGGATTCTCTTTAAAAAGGGCTATTTTGTTGACATTAATGACGATGAATCAGTGGAAGTTTTGCCAACACGCTACGCTGAAAATTCTCAAACAGAGCAGTCTTTTACTGTCAGACAAAATTAGTGCGGATGAGAAGACCACCAATCAAGGAGATTGATTTAAAAATGGAAAACACCATTATTAATGGGTTGTTAGCTCAACTAGACAATGAACAGGATAGCGATCGCCGTGCTGAAATCATAAGGAAATTAGGGGAATATCCTGAGCCTCAAGTGATTAAAAAACTTTGGGATTTGAGAAATAATCTCGAAAGCGAATCTGATGATTTTGTGCAGTACGAAATCAAGCTTAGTTTGCGTAAAGTGACTAATCATCCTAGTATAAATATTGATTTTTTTCTTGATAACTTAGAGGTATTCCAATCAAAAGATAACAATTCTCAAGCTCCAAAAGTCTTAATTGATGCTGATCTAATTGAAGAGTTTTTATTAAGAAATCAGACGACTCTTAACAGTGAAGCTACTAGGGTTATGGGACTTGTTTTAGAAGGAAAAATTAATCCTTACATCGGCGAAATGGGATTAATCAAAATTTGGCATAATATCAAAAATCTGAAATCTAGAGAAGATGCCAATCGTTCGATAATTGAACTTCTGAGCAAGATTAACGTCGGCCAAGTTAACTTGAAAGAAATCGACCTAGAAAAATATCCCAACGTTAATTTAACAACGGCAATTCAAGTTGAGATTGCCAGAAAGTATAGCCTAGCAAGTATTATCACCATCGCAGATCGAGAATTCATTGCCAGTGGGTATCCTTTTGTGGGTTCTCCTGCCTTATTCTTACAGTTTTTAGGGAAAGATACCTCGCCAGCTTCTATCGAAAGAACTCTCAAAAATCTCGGTAAAGCTGCCATGGAAAATGAAAAAGTAAAACTCAATCAGCTTTTAGAAAACGAGCCTCAACACAACTTATTCTTTGAAGATAATCTTTTGCTTTTTCAAGGCTGGAAAATTGAGAACTTTGAAATTCTTTGTGCCAATAACAATTTAACTTCCGCGACAGTTATCCTATGTAATACAAAAACCCAAGAGCGTTACACTGAATCGGCCTTTAAAAAAGGTTTATCAGATGCACTTTTTACTGCTTTTAATGAGGCTCTAGCTCATTTAGTTGAGGTTAAACATACCCTTAAATCTATCTATGTGGCTAACTTGACACCGGGTCAAAAAGGAGTAGTAACTGTCAAGGCGTTGGTTGAGTATGATGGTAAAGAAGTGATTACCATCTACACCCATGAAAATATTCTCAAGGCTTATTTTTTCGCCTACGTCAAAGCGATGATTGCCGTTTATGCACCCGATGAATATCACCCCGATATTCATAGCACAAAAGAATTGACATATTTGCACAAAATTGGCGAACGAGATTTTCGGGGACTGAATTTCAGCCAAGTCAATTTAATGGATGGTGAGGCCAATCTTTCCGATGCAAAATTGATGGGATGTAACTTCAGTCAGGCTAATCTTTTGGGGGTTAATTTAACTAATGCTGATTTAACAGGAGCCGATTTGAGTCATGCCAATTTGAGCAAAGCTAATCTAACGGGAGCTAACTTGACCGATGTTAAATTAGATGAAAATAATCTAACCCTCCTTGATGGCACAATTTTGACTAACACAATTATGCCTGAAATTAACATTGAAATTAGCGGCGAATCCCGTTTAGAAAAGGTTGCTCAACTACTCAAACACATTGATCCTCAAAGTCAATCTCGAATCTTGGCTGTTCACTCCATGACAGATTCTATCTGGTGGGATAATCCCCTTGGTCAAAAATTCTGGGAAGTTAACAAAGAACTAATCGAGAGGTGGATTTCTATTCAAGGAGTCTTTATTCTTCCTGAAGTTCCGACTCCAAAGCATTTACAGGTGATTCAGGAACAACTTAACTTTGGCATAGAAGTTGCTTGTATTTGTCAGGAAAAAGCCAAAGATGTTGAAGAAGGCTATTGTTGGGATGATACCAACCTATTGATTAGCGAAAACTTATCTGTTCCAAGAAATTCTTTTACAGCGAGAAGAATTATGAATGGTCAAACAGAAACAGGTTATATTTCCTATCAAACAAGAGTTGTCGAGACAGATAAAAGTATCTTTAACGCTCTATGGGAAAAATCCGAAAAACTCTCTACTCAAGCTAATATTCAGGAACAATTAGCAAACCTGAATACCTGACCCCGAACTTTATTGTTTTATTAACTGATGCTCACAATGCGATCGCTTTTTCTATTTTGTTTTCATAAAAAGCGATCGCTAAAAAGAAATTTCTCGGTCGTTTGTCACACAATCCTGAAGATATAAATCAATTAGTTCCTGATAAGAAATTCCTTTTTCTTTTGCTTTTTTTTCAAAGAAATCAATGACATCAATCCTTAAAGGTAAAGTGACCTGCCGCTTGAGTTGTTGAGCAAAAGGATTAGGACGACTTTTCATATTAGCGAGATCATACTCTGATTTCATAAACAATAACCTCGATGAGGACAGTATAGTATTTTGTTTAAATTTAACGACTCAATTATAGTACATACAATCAAATTAACGATAGTTTGCTCTTAAAAAGTTTTTCTCTCTCACCTCAGAAAAACTGCGATCGCCGTTCTAATTCTATTTTGATAAAAAGCGATCGCTTCCCCACAATCCCTAAAAAATAACCATAAAATTAATTAATAGAATATCGGAGAAAGACAAAGATGATTATCGCTCAAGAAAAACCAACTATTGCGACAGTCACCAAAACCCCTGTCACCTTGGAAGCATATCGGGCGATCGCTGAAACTTCTCAGGAACGTTATGAATATTGCCATGGAGAAATGATTCTTATGCCTGGAGGAACCGCAACCCACAGCGCGATCGCGATCAATATCTCGGTTTTTTTGGGATTTTTATTGAGAGATAGGGATTTTCGTCTGTATAACAGCGATCTGCGGTTGTGGATTCCTGAATATCATTGTGGAACCTATACCGATCTCATGGTTGTTAACCATGAACCGGAATTTAACGGCGATCGCAAAGACGAAATTCTTAATCCTTTATTTATTGTAGAGGTGCTTTCCCCCGCCACAGAAGCCTATGATCGAGGTGATAAATTTAGAAAATATCGTTCCCTGCCAAGTTTTTGTGAATACCTGCTCGTTAGTCAAACTGAACCCTACATTGAGCAATATTTCAGACTCGCACAGAGCGATCGCTGGCAACTACAAACCTACGATCAACTTAGTCAAATAATCCCTCTGGAGAGTTTAAACGTTGAACTTCCCTTGCTAGAAATTTATCGTCGCGTTAGTTTTGCCGCAGCCTCATAAATCCCTTAATCCGATTAATAACCTTTCTATTTTGTTTGCATAAAAAGCGATCGCCCCACAGTTTAAACTCAAAAAACCGCCATCGACAAAGAAGCGGCGAGTAGTAGTTCATTAGAACTACTCTGGATAGTTAGGCAGAGAATGATATTGAAAGATGCCAAATATACTGCCGACACTGCCGATACTGAGAATACTGCCAACACTGCCAATACTAAGAATACTGCCGACGCTGCCAATACTGAGCATACTGCCGATACTAACCAGACTTAAAATGCTGCTGGCACTAGCGAGACTTAAAATACTGCCGGCACTGCCTAAACTCAAGATACAGCGATAACTAGCTTTGCTCAGATAATTAAGACCGGAAATCATTTTAAATCGGGGAAAGATTGGGGAATAGTTAGGGAAGTATTTTGCCAAACCTGTTGTAAACGCATAGCCGGCATAGTTAGATAAAGAATATCACCTTGATCGAGAGTGATTTCTAGTAATTGCCAACCGTGGATAGTTTGACCTTGTTTTTCTAAGTAAAGTGGCACAAAATCGGCATTCATCGCCGCTTCCTTGATAATTTGCCCCATAAAAGGATGATTAGGTGTGATTAATGTAGCCAAAGCAACCCAGAGGAGATCATCGGTCATGCCATTACCGAGAATTCTACCGCCCAAAGCGGCCGCAGCGAAGGAATAGGTAGCTAGATCCCGGGGACATAATACCGTATCAAAATCAAAAACCTCTTGAATCGATCGCCCGAATTGTTCCTGAGAGCAGCGTAAAACTAGATTAATTTTAGGAGCGATCGCTTTAGCAGTGAGGGCAATCTCCACATTAATCATATCCTCGTAAGTAACCACGATCAAAGATTCGGCGTTGTTAATATTAGCGGTTTCTAGGGTAGCCACTAGACGCGCATCCTCGATGATAACGGGGATTCCCCAGGAGCGCACGGAATGCAAAAATCGATTATTGGGGTCCGATTCGATCACCACCACTTCACAGCCTTGGTCGTGCAATTGTCGCACGATCCGGGTGCCGATACCTCCTAAACCACAGATAATGTGATGATTGCGGACGGGAATGCGGGTAGCATCCCAAAACTGCTTAAAGCGACTACCGAGAATAAAATCGTTGAGGAGAGCATAACAGATACCAATAACCCCCGCACCGACAATCATCATGACCACGGTAAAAATTTTGATACTATCGGGGGTAGATTCGGCCACTTTTTCGTTACCTCCGGCACCGGTAATCATCCCGACGGAAAAATAGAGGGAATCGACGAGGGAAATTTTTTGATTAACGCTGAGATAGGTAATGGTAGCAAGGGAAATCATCCCCAAGAGGGAAAGGGTGACAAGAATTACTGGTTGGACATAGTGCTGATAGGGACGGAGATTGAGTAGATTTCTCAGCCACTTTTGCAGTTTAAAACGCTGTTTTGCCTTAATTGTCGGTTTATTGCCGATAATGAGATGATCGCCAGTTTGGAGTTTTTTGCCTAAAAGAACTGCTGAAACCAGATCGATTTCGTCGTGAGCGGGGAGATAATAGATTAACATTCGGGCCGGATCGTCCCAAAGTTCGTAGAGGGGTAATCCCCACCAAGGATGATTTTCCTCGATAATTATCTCTTGAATTGGCCAAAGGCGATCGAATAGCTGTAATTGACCGATAGCTTTATTACCAAGGGCAGCAAAGGAAAAGATCGGGGCTGCTAGGGAAGCAACGCTCATGCTAACGTGAGCAGGGAGGGTTTGATCGAGTCTTTCTCCTAAAGTTTCGTTAAATAGTCGGTTAACTATCCGAATTTTCGGGTTAATTATCCTTGCGCGGGTGAGAATTTCCAGATTGAGTGCGTCGTTATCGATGGCCAAAACTAGGGTTTCTGCATCTGGAAGGCCAGCTTGCAGGAGAGTTTTAGGAGAGCAGGGATCGCCGATAATAATATCAGACTGGTATTCACAGACCATTTGGCGATCGCTAATCGCTACTACTGCCGCAGATTGTTGTTTGAGTAAACAAAAGATTTTATAACCCGTGCGACCTAATCCACAGACGATGATTTGCGGTTTCATTCGTCGAGCGCGTTTTTTGCTGATTAACCTTTCAGTTCTAGCGCAAAAACTAGGAAAAATCTGTAACTAAAGCTGCAATGCTGCCAATTTTCCTAATCAGGCTTTGAAGATGATAAAATAACCCTGATCATCGATTGAATCACTTCAGCCTTGACTCGCTTTCTTTGGGATAAATTTAGTAAAGATTACCTCGAAACTTTTCTCGCTTCTTGCGGTGACGTGAAAACTAGCCTTGATGTGACGGCAGAAACTCAAGAAATCGATGTGTATTTTCGACCGACTTCCCCCAAAATACCGCCCGAATTAGGTTTATTAGGCCGATTAGCTCAAACCCCTTGTCTATTGGAACCCTATCGCAATCCGGTCACGATTGAGGGAATTCTCGCTTGTTTATCTAAACTGTTGACGGTGCGGGAACAATTACAAAGAGAAGCTCACCGCAATCAACAACCCTTATTAGCAGAAAATATCCCTAGACTGTGGATACTAACTCCTACGGCCAGTCAGAGGATTATAACTGCTTTTTCCGCTCTCAATAACCCAGATTGGGGAGAAGGAATTTATTTTTTACCTCCAGCATTAACCACATCCCTTATTGTCCTGCATCAATTACCTGAAACCCCTGAAACCCTTTGGTTAAGATTATTAGGTAGAGGAGGAACCAGAAGCAGAGCGATTGATGAATTAGAGGCCTTGTCTCCTCATCATCCCTTTAAATCAGCTTCCTTAAAATTATTATACAATTTAAGTAGGAACTTGCAAGCCTTACCCAAAAGAACCCAGGAGGAGAGAAAATTTATCATGCGTTTAGCCCCTTTATACGAACAAGATAGAGAAAAAGCTATTCAACAAGGAGAAGCTATCGGACTTCAAAAAGGTAGAATCGAAGGGATTCAACAAGGAGAAGCTATCGGACTTCAAAAAGAAGCATCCAAGTTAGTGCTACGTCAACTAAAGCGACGTTTTGGTGAATTGCCCCCGCATATCACCGAAACTATTCAAAAACTCTCAGTAGAAAAATTAGAAGACTTAGGAGAAGCATTACTAGACTTTGAGACTCAAGCTGACTTAATTAATTGGCTGAACTAATAAATAGGCTTTGAAGATGATAAAATAACCATCATCATTGATTGAATCACTTCGGCCTTGACTCGCTTTCTCTGGGATAAATTTAGTGAAAGACTACCTCGAAACTTTTCTTGCTTCTTCCGGTGACGTGAAAACTAGCCTTGATGTGACGGCAAAAACTCAAGAAATCGATGTGTATTTTCGACCGACTTCCCCAGAAATACCGCCCGAATTAGGTTTATTGGGTCGATTAGCTCAAACCCCTTGTTTATTGGAACCCTATCGCAATCCGGTCACGATTGATGGCATTATTGCCTGTTTATCTAAACTGTTTACTGTGCGGGAACAATTACAAAGAGAAGCTCACCGTCATCAACAACCCTTATTAGCAGAAAATATCCCTAGACTATGGATACTAACTCCTACGGCCAGTCAGAGGATTATAACTGTTTTTTCCGCTAAAGAAAAGTTATTATAAATCCAACAAAAAAGATTACAAGGAAGAGCGACTATTCCCGCAGCTGAGGTGGATAAAATATATGGGATAGAACCTTAAATGAGCTATTCTGTTACTTTTGAACCAGAGTCGATAACTGACTTAGATTTGATCACCGATTTTATCAGACTTAGGATTGTTAATAAAATTAAATATAACTAATGAAATTACTTTTTTAGAACCATGCCAGCAAAAGATATTTACCATGAAGCCGTGAAAAATGCCTTAATTAAAGACGGTTGGACTATTTTAGCTGATCCTTATAAAATTAAATATAAAGATGTTGAATTTTTGCTGATTTAGCAGCAGAAAAACCTTTGGCTGCTGAAAGAAATGGACGTAAAATTGTTGTGGAAATCAAAAGCTTTTTAAGTCCCTCACCTATGAGATATTTTGAAATAGCTTTAGGACAATATATTTTATATCGAAATTTAATCAGTCTTGCCGTGAGTTAAGTTATCGGTAAATCTTGCCTCGAAATCTGAGGTTGATAAAAGAAGCTTAAAGAAGCTATTCTGTTACTTTTGAACCAGTTTATCCCTATGGGTAACAAAAATTTGAGGTATAATCATAATATCTCTATAACCCCACATAAAAAAGGCTTATGGCCATTTCAATTACTTTAACCCTACCTGATGAGATTTTTAATCTAGCTCAATCCTTAGCCCATTCAATTAACCGTGATCTTAATGATATATTAGTAGAAGCGATCGCTTTTTCTATTAGTCCCAATTATCAAGGCGAAAAAATCTCATCCCTAAATTCATTATCAGATGAAGAAATTATCAAATTAACTCAATTACAAATGGCATCGGAACAGGATCAAAGATTAAGCGAGTTGCTCAATCAACAACAAGAGAGGGATTTATCAACCTTTGAAAATACGGAAATTTGGTCATTGATGCAAATTTATCAAATAAACTTGTTAAAGAAGGCACAAGGATTAAATGAAGCGGTTAAAAGAGGATTAATTTCACCATTAGAAGCATGAATCCTAGCCCTATTCCCGACTATATTAAAGATAAAATTCGCCAACAAGCTAATACTAAATCTGGTTATTAAAAACTGATTATTTATTCCCCCTTTTGCATGAGGTTCTCTCCTTTATAAGTAGCCTATACTCAACGGATTTAGTATAATTGCTGATTGTCGGTATTCCTGCAAATGTAAGATGCACCAGGTCAATTTATTGCGGGGGAACCTAGGAGCGAAGGTGATCATTTCGGTCAAAGAAATAAGTATAGGTAGAACCTCGCTTATCTGCATTCCAAGCTATAACCTTACAACGAGTCAAAAATATTTATATAACCCAGAACTATTTTAAATATAAAAATCAATAAAAAATTATGATCACATAGCCCTTGACTTCCCCCCCCCTTGTGATATTTTTCCAGTGGGATATTGGCGCAAAACTAGCGTTAAATATGACCATAATTTTCTCCTATTACTGTCATCAAATCCATGAAAAAATTACTGACAATTTTAACCCCCTTGACTCTGATGGGGTTAGCTGGGGTTACTCCTGCTCAAGCGGCAATAGTAGCTGGTTGGAATCATTTTAATGCTTCTACCGCGACCTATCCCAGAGCGGCGGATACTGTAGGTGCGAATATAACCAGCACTGGGTTAGATACCGCCGGGATAACTCGGGTTTCGAATAGTACTTCCTTCCGTTTGGGTGGTTCTACTAACTCATGGAATACAACTAGCACCGTCAGCACCAACCAATACGTGGAATTTGCCGTGCAACCCGGTGCAGGTTTTCAAGTCGATTTTACTAACTTGCAACTCAATGCGTCGAGGAATAGTCTGGGCGTGCTAGATTTAGTCTTGCGCTCTAGTGTTGATGGGTTCACCAATAATTTAGGGACACAAGTGAACTTAACAACTAGCTTTAATACCTACAGCTTTGACCTAAGCAGTTTAGCACCCCAAACCGGACCGGTGCAGTTCCGTCTCTATGGACTGAATGCTGACTCCTCCACTATCTGGTTCTATGCTGAAAACTCCGCTAATGTTGCCGGGGGTGGGTTTGTGGCTCTTAATGGGGATATCACTCCTGCTCCAACGGTTTCAACCCCCGAACCTAGTGGTATAGTGAGTTTAATCGCTGTTGGTGCGTTGGGTGCCGCTTCCCTTCGTCGTCGGGGATAAATTATCCTTGGCAGGGGCAACTACAGAGGAGTTGTCCCGAAATGCTATCATCAATTTTAGATTTGATCACCAGTTAATCAACATTATGTCATACAAAGATATTATTACCATAGAACCGGGAAAAAGGAGCGGAAAACCTTGTATTAGAGGAATGAGAATTACTGTTTATGATGTTCTCTCCTATCTGGCTTCGGGAATGACTTATGAGGAAATTTTAGAAGATTTTCCTTACTTAACCAAGGCGGATATTTTAGCCTGTTTGAGTTATGCCGCCGAGCGTGAACGTCAAACCATTTTAGTTAACTAATGAAATTACTTTTTGATCACAATTTATCACCTCGTTTAGTTAGTCTATTAGTTGATATTTATCCCGATTCTAATCATCTTTACTTGCTGGGATTAGACCAAGAATCTGATTATTATGTCTGGGAAATCGCTAAAATACAAGACTATATTATTGTCACTAAAGATTCTGATTTTAATGAATTACTAATTTTTAAAGGGTTTCCGCCTAAAGTAATTTGGATTCGTTTGGGAAATTGCTCTACTAAAACTATAGAATCATTGTTAAGAGATAACTACGAAGCTATTTTATCTTTTGAGCAAGATCAAAATCTTGGTATCATCGCTTTATCCTAATCCTTTGAGATCAGATCAAGTATTCGCTTGTTTACATTCCTGTGGGGAGGGTTATTGCGCGGCGCTATAGGAGCGAAGGAAATAATTAGGGTTTGCGGCAAAAAGTTTCAACGCCTATCCTTAGAATAGCGAGATTATTTTCTAGTAAAAATTGCCAAAGACAGCCCAATTATTGACAAAATTATGGCAGCATAAATCGAGGGGTAGCCCTGATTAATTACGGCACGGCATATAATAAAAAACGGTCTCCCTAAACCAGTTGCTAAAATCGCCGCCATGGACAGTCAATTACTTGATAAACTCGGACAATTACAAAACCTCTTACAAACCAGTGAAAAGGCTCTGATTGCCTATTCTGGGGGCGTGGATAGCACCCTAGTGGCAAAAGTGGCCTATGATCTGCTAGGGAGTCAAGCATTGGCAATTACGGCGGTTTCCCCCTCCCTACTGCCGGAAGAATTGGAAGAAGCGATCGCTCAGTCCGATTATATCGGTATTCGGCATGAATTGGTGGAAACCGAGGAAATGAATAACCCTAATTACACCAGTAATCCCGTTAATCGCTGTTATTTCTGCAAAAGTGAGCTACACGACACCCTTAAACCCCTTGCTCTCGCTCGTGGTTATTCCTACGTCATCGATGGCGTTAATGCTGATGATTTAAGGGATTATCGTCCCGGGATTCAAGCAGCTAGGGAACGCGGCGCTCGTTCACCTTTGGCGGAAATTGCTATCACAAAAAGCGAAGTTCGTCAACTATCTCGTTACTTAAATTTACCTTGGTGGGATAAACCGGCGCAACCCTGTTTAAGTTCCCGTTTTCCCTACGGGGAGGAAATTAGCCTGGAGAAATTGCAAAGAGTCGGACGGGCGGAGATTTATCTGCGAAAATTAGGTTATCGTCAATTACGGGTGCGATCGAGCGGCGATACGGCACGGATTGAATTACCGGCAGCAGAAATTCCCGACTTTATTAATCGGACAAATTTAAGCGAATTAGTCGCTGATCTGCAAAAATTAGGCTTTATCTATGTCACCCTCGATCTAGAAGGTTATCAAAGCGGCAAGCTTAATCGAGTCCTCTAGTTCAGTGATCAGTAAACAGTAATCAGTGGACTGAAAACTCAAATCTGCTCTAACAGTTATCTTAATGGTGAGGTACGAAGTTTTCCTTTTGGGGAGCCGGTCGCTGGTCGTCAATACCAAATTGAGTTATACTTCATCTTGACGAGAAAGGCTGTAACGGATAACGGATAACTGGTCACTGATAACTGATAACTGGTCACTGATAACTGATAGATGAACCTTTTTCTAGGGTCCCTAAGTCTTTACCCTTAAACCTCTAATTGCCAAGGCGAGGATAGATGAGTCAACTACAAAATGCCTTTACCCTATTCCTGAGCCTGTTGGTGGAAGCGATGCCTTTCTTACTGCTAGGGGTGATTCTCTCTAGTATTCTTTTAATATTTGTCGATGAACGTCGCCTAGTTGCCTTGATGCCTCGAAATGCTGTTTTAGGAGCATTTGTGGGGGGATGTATTGGGTTTTTGTTCCCCGTCTGCGAGTGTGGCAATGTGCCAGTGGCGCGACGTTTACTTGTGCAAGGAATGCCGAATGCAGTAGCGGTTAGTTTTCTCTTAGCAGCGCCGACAATCAACCCGATTGTTATCTGGTCCACCTGGGTAGCTTTTCGCGATCAACCGGAAATTGTTTTCTATCGAGTTATCTTTTCTTTGTTCATCGCTACGGTTATCGGGATTATCTTTAGTATCCAAAAAGATCCGCGACCACTCCTCCAAACCTCTTTGGCAAAAAGTCTCAATTGGCAACCGCAAACACCGGAAAAAGAATCTATCCCACTACTACTACAATCCGGTTCTTTTCTGATCGGTAATTCTGGGCAAACTTTGCGCTTAGACGAAAGTTTTGCCGCTACTGCTGTCCTACCGGCAGTGCAAGCTATCCCGATGAAAAGGCGCTGGTTAACTTTTCTGGAAAACGTGGTGATGGAATTACGCGAATTAGGAGGAGTGTTAATCTTAGGAAGTGCTATAGCGGCAGGTTTACAGGTGTTTGTTCCCCGGGAATTTGTGCTTAATTTGGGTCAGGATCCGATTACTTCGATCTTGGCCATGATGCTGTTAGCGGTCATTGTTTCGATTTGTTCCACGGTTGATTCTTTTTTTGCTCTCTCCTTTGCCTCTAGTTTTACCAGTAGTTCCCTGCTGGCTTTTCTAGTGTTTGGTCCAATGATTGACCTGAAAGGGATTGGTTTAATGTTGTCTATTTTTAAACCGAGAATGTTAATTTATCTCTTTGCTTTAGCAGCGCAAATGACTTTTTTACTCACCTTGGCTCACAGTTATTTATTTTAGGTCAGTACCCGGATAGTTTTTCCCATGAATTCATCACGTCTAAAAATAATTGCCCCCCAATTTATCGATATTATTGCCCTAATCGGTTGGGGTTCATTACTATTTAAATACTGGATAACTGGACAGTTAAATTTACTGATCCATCCTAATTATTTTTTTCTGGTTCTCATCACCAGTATTGCTTTATTTATTCTGGGAATAGTCAAGCTTTGGACATTATTAAAGCAGTGGCAAAAAAAGATTAATTTAGATAGTAACGATAATCGATCGCATATTACCATTCTTCCTCAACATTTTGGCTCAGGTTTATTAGTAATAACTGCCCTTTTAGGCCTATTTATCGCTCCGCAGCCCCTCAGTAGTCAAATCGCATTACAGAGGGGAATTAGTGAATCTTTACCCCTAACTCGCGTGCAAACTCAATCCTTTGGTACTACCGTTAAACCGGAGGATAAAAGTTTAATTGAATGGGTAAGAACTTTGAATGCTTACCCTGAACCTGATGCTTACACAGGACAACCGGTAAAAGTCACAGGTTTTGTGGTGCAATTGCCCCAATTACCCGATAATTATTTATTAATTAGTCGCTTTATCCTTACCTGTTGTGCCGTGGATGCTTATCCCGTGGGTTTACCAGTGAAACTATCAGGAAGTCGCAGTCAATATCCCAATGATACCTGGTTAGAAATCACTGGAGAAATGGCCACGGAATCTTTACCCGTAGAGGTAGGAAAATCAACCACCAGAAGACAATTAGTAATTAAGGCCAAATCCGTGAAACCTATACCCACTCCTGCGGATCCCTACGGATATTAACAGTTAACTGTTATCAGTTGTTTCTAACCATCTACTATAATGCTGAAAACCTTACAACTACAACCGATTGATAAATTAGCGATAACATTAATTGTATCCCTAACCTTAGTAATTGGTGGCTTAATTTGGTTAGGTAATAGCTGTGGTAATCAATGTCTTTTACAAACTGGTCCAAGAGTCAAGGAATTTAGCTGGGAAAATCGAGAAATTGGAGCGGAAGATCAAGCATTTATTATCACTTTTGATCGCCCCATGGATCATGCTAGTGTAGAAAAAAATCTAGTTATCGATCCTGCGCTCCCGGGGAAGTTTAGTTGGGCCGGAAGACGATTAGCTTATACCCTCACCTCTCCCATTCCCTACGGAGAAAAATATCATCTGCAAATTGAAGGTGCGCGGGAACAATTTCCCAGCGGTAATCGATTAGGACAAACCCTAGCAATTTTTGAAAGAGAATTTAAAAGTCGCGATCGTGCTTTTGCCTATATTGGCACTAATGGGGAAGAACAGGGAAGATTAATTTTTTATAACTTGACCGAGGAGAAGAAAACCCTCTTAACCCCCGCAAATTTGACCGTTATGGCTTTTGAATTCTACCCTGATGGTAAAAAAATCCTCTTTTCGGCCGTGGCGAAAAATCAGGGAATACAGGGAATTCGTGAACTACAGCTTTACCAAGTTGATTTTGGCCAATCTTCCCCAAAAATTGAGTTAGTGCTAGACAATAAAGATTATCAAAATAATCATTTTGATTTATCTAAAGATGGGGAAACTATTGTCGTGCAGAGAATTGAGCGCCGCAATCCGATTAACTTCGATTTATGGGCAGTTAAATCGGGGGAAAAACCCAAACAATTAAACATTCAAGGTGGAGAATTTTTGATTGCACCTGATAGTAAAACTTTGGCTGTCACCCAGGGGGAAGGAATCGCACTTTTGCCTTTAAAAACCGAAACAAAACCCCTGGATTTTTTACCAAAATTTGGGCGAATTTTGAATTTTTCTGCTGATGGTACGGCTGCGGCAATGGTGAATTTTAATACTGATAATGCCAAAATGCGTTATATTCGATCGCTTTTTTATGTCAATAATCAAGGATTACAAAAACGCTTACTCAATCTACAAGGTTCGATTATAGATTGTCAATTTAATGCCACTGGTAGTGATTTATATTGTTTGTTAACTGAGTTAGTTACTAACAGTCAAGAGTACAAAGAAAAACCCTATTTTGCTAAAATAGATGTGAAGACTGGTCAAGTGACTCCCCTACTGGAATTAGCCGATTATCGTGATATTCACATTAGTTTATCTCCCGATAGTTTAGCGATTATTTTTGATCAACTTCGCACCAGTTATGATACTAATCCGACTAATCCCTTGACTACTGACTCAGGAGAAACAATTATCGGTGGTCGTTTGTGGATGTTAATTCCTCCCCTACAAGATGGAGTGAAAGCAAGTAAATCTGATTTAATTGAATTACCTCTAGCGGGAATTCGTCCCCAGTGGATGCCATAGAATTACCATCATTAACTTAGGAATTATTTCGATGCTGTCAAACTCAGAAAAATTAGCCAAATTGCGTCAGTATTTTGTTAGTGGTGCCACTCGTTCCTATCAATTCCGTCGTCAGCAGTTAGAGAAGTTAAAACAGGCAATTATTAAATATGAAGGAGAGATATATCAAGCTTTATATAGGGATTTAAAGAAAAGTCCCGAAGATTGTTGGATTACTGAAAATGGTTTCCTTTTGGGGGAAATTAATAACGCTTTAAAAAATTTGCGCTCATGGATGCAACCCAAACCTGTTAAAACTAATCTCTTAAATTTTCCTTCCTCCAGTCAAATTATTCGGGAACCTTTGGGAGTGGTGTTAATTATTGGTGCTTGGAATTATCCCCTCCAATTGTTATTAGTGCCTTTAGTTGGTGCTATTGCTGCCGGTAACTGTGCGGTATTAAAACCGAGTGAATTTGCCTCAGCGACGGAAAAATTAGTAATTAAAATAATTCAAGAAATATTCCCTGAAGAATATGTGTTAATTGTACCCGGAGATGGTGCGGAAGTAATTCCGAATATGTTAGACAGTTTCACCTTTGATCATATATTTTTTACTGGCAGTACAAGGGTAGGAAAAATTATTTATCAACTAGCGGCAGCAAAGTTAATTCCTGTTACTCTAGAATTAGGGGGAAAAAGTCCCTGTGTTATCGAAGCTGATGCTAATATTTCCGTGGCAACTCGTCGCATTGCCGTGACAAAATTCTCTAATTGTGGTCAAATGTGTATCGCAGCTGATTATGTTTTAGTACATCAATCCCAGCAGGAGAATTTGATCAGAGAATTAGCTAATACTATTGTTAATTTTTTTGGTGAAGATGCCAGATTAAGTGCTGATTATGGTAAGATAATTAATGATAAACAATTTGATCGCCTGATTGACTTGCTCAAAGATGGTGAGATTGTTTTTGGTGGCAAAACTGATCGAGAAAATTTATATATTCAACCAACTTTATTAACTAATGTTTCCCTTGATGCTCCTATTATGCAAGGGGAAATATTCGGTCCAATTTTACCGATCATTGCCTTTAGCACTTTTGAGGAAGCTTTAGCAATTATTGCTAAAAATCCTAACCCTCTAGCTTTTTATCTGTTTACTACCAAGGCAAAGACTGAAAAGAAATGGTTAGAATCAGTCCAGTTTGGGGGAGGTTGTATTAACAACAATAGTTTTCATTTTACTAATCCTAGTTTACCCTTTGGTGGTCGAGGAAATAGCGGTATTGGTAGCTATCATGGTCGTTTTTCCTTTGAGAATTTTAGTCACCAAAAAGCGATTATGAAAACACCTCTTTGGTTCAATCCTGTTTTAAAATATCCGCCTTTTAAGGGTAAATTAAACTTATTTAAGTTATTAGTTCGCTAAAAAGCTACAGTTTAAGTTAAAGCTTTTAAGAGAGCTTGAAATTTCAGCTGAATTTCTGCTAGTTCTTTTTCTGGATCGGAGCCGGCAACAATACCCGCACCGGCGTATAATCGCGCTTGATCGCCTTTAATTAATGCCGAACGAATACCAACAATAAACTCACTATTATTGTGACAATCAATCCAACCCAAAGGAGCGGCATAAAGAGAGCGATCGAAGGTTTCATAATGACGAATTTGTGCTAAAGCGATCTCGGTGGGAACCCCAGCAACAGCAGGAGTGGGGTGTAGTTGGGCAACAATTTCGAGGGGATGGATAGAGGGTTTTAGTTTGGCATGGATAGGAGTCCAGAGATGTTGAATATTGGAGAGTTTTAACAATCTAGAGGGAGAATTTTGCGGATTTAAGCCAATTTGTCGCAGTTTTTGGTTAATAAAGTCACTAACAGCCCGATGTTCCCGTTGTTCTTTTTCACTAGCGAGGAGTTTATTGGCAAAGAGAGCATCTTCGATCGCATTTTCTCCCCGGGGGGCGGATCCCGCTAAAGCATCGGTGATTAATTGCCCCTGATGGACAGTTAGCAAGCGTTCGGGACTAGCGCCGATAAAATGATCTCCCCGTCCATTGCCGAGGGAAAAAGTGTAGCAATCGGGATGACGCTGACGCAAATTATCGAGACAGTTTACTAGATGAAAAGGACGAGGAGAAATCACGTCAAGAGCGTGAGCGAGGACAATTTTGCTAAATTTTTGAGCATGGATAGATTGGATGGCATCGGCAACAGCCGCTTGAAAATTATAGGTAGGATGAATATAATAACTACAGGGAGCCTGATGGGGATTTTGGCGACAATTGCTCGAGTTATTTTGGATAATTTTGAGGTTGTTAATAGTTTCTTCGAGGGAGTTTTCTATTTCTTTTTCGCCGGTGATTAAGAGATTAGTCAGGAAAAAATATTCCGATTGTTTTTTGATAATTTGAAACTTAGGCAGGGTTAGGGTAGCTGAGGGAAAGGGGGTAGCTGTTGCCGAGTCGAAAAAAGTGAAACTACAAAAGATGCGGGGAGTAATCTCGCTATAGTTATCAATTTTAATAATTCTTTGTTGACAGTTTTCAATAAATTTTTGAGCTTTTAAAAAACGTTGTTTGCCGTGGAAAGTAGCAGTAAAAGCGATGCCGTAGCCGAGAAAAGCAGTTTCTCGTTCGGGATTTTCCCAATAACAATGGGTGGGATAGCTAGAAGCAATCCGAGAGAGAATTTCTAGGAGATCAAGGGGGGAAATTTTTTGACAAAAACTGACGATCGACCGATTTCCCTTTTCTGCGGCTAACAGTTGCGGGTTGAGGATAAAGTTATAGAGGTCGCGAAGATCAGCAATCGGACTATCAGGATAGGAAAGGCGAGGAACGGCAGAAGTCATGTCAAGTTTTTTGTATTTTTTGCAAAAAAAACCATGATTAATGGTATGTAATCCCCACAGATGTGGCCAGAGTCAAGGCTCTCTTTTTAACTATGGTATCGGAGAAAGGGTCTTTAGGCAGAAAGCGAGCGGGATATTTGTGGCGATTAACCTCCTTGGCAATACATCAAGGCTTAAAATCTCCAGAGATGGCTATTATTTAAATGGGCAAAAAAATTAATTTAATAATTTCTATTTTACAAGTTTGTGGAAATTGCCACCACGGGACAAGTGGGGATACATTGTTCACAAACCACACAACGGGAACGCAAAAACTTAAGACGAAAACTTTCGGGATCAAGGGTTAAGGCTTCCGTGGGACAAACTCCCGTACATAAGCCACAATCGACGCATTTTTCTTCATCAATAACGATTTCGCGACTAACTTGGGAAACGCCAATATTTTGTAATTGTAACCATTCGATCGCCGCTTCTAACTCATCGATATCTCCCGATAATTCTAATACTAATGTTCCCACTTGATTGGGGGCAACTTGGGCGCGGATAATATTAGCGGCGACGTTAAAATCCTTTGCCAGTCGATAGGTAACGGGCATATGGACGGCTTTTTTGGGAAAAGTGAGAGTAACGCGTTTTTTCATGCAGCCTTTCCAATCAAAGAATCTTTTTTTGCTTATTTGCCGAAAACGGCTGGAATTACAATAGTAGCAGTGACGGCAACGATCAGACCAAAAGCCAAATTAACTACCTGTTGATCAGCTTTTTGGTAGGTATCGATGCTAAGACTAAGTTCACGGATTTGGTTGATCACGTCTCCTAGCTTTTTTTCAATGTTTTGAACGTTACTTTCTAAAGTTTCTAATCGCCCCTCAATTGTATGAACGTCCCCTCCTAGCCTTTTTAGCTGTCCCTCTATTCGATCGAGTCTTTCTTCTGTCATAATTATTACCCATCTCTAACTTAATTGTAACTCAATCGACACCAATACTAAAAGAGCGCAGCAGTCGTTACAATAGGACAAAGTAAACTTTGATTAAATATCCATGACAGCCACCACACCCACCAACAAAACCAGAAATCTTCTGCTGGCAGTAACGGCAGTTATCCTTAGTGTAGCGATTTTCTTCGGCTTTCAAACCACCGCTAGTTCCGTATCTTTGGAAGCGCAAGCGGAAAAAGCGACACCTTTCGATCTTGCCGTCAGCAATGGTAAACCCACCCTGACAGAATTTTATGCTAATTGGTGTACCAGTTGTCAGGCGATGGCCCCTGAAATTGCCGAAATTAAAAAACAATACGGTAATGCCATTAATTTTGTTATGCTCAACGTTGATAATAATAAATGGTTGCCGGAAATTCTCCGTTATCGTGTGGATGGGATTCCCCATTTTGTATTTTTAAATAACCAAGGACAACCGGTTGCCCAAGCGATCGGAGAACAACCAAAATCAATTTTAACTGCTAATTTAGAAGCACTTTTAACTAATTCTACCCTACCCTATGCCACCACTACGGGAGAGACTTCTGATTTTAATATCCTTGTGGGTGCTAGTCAAACCGATCCCCGCAGTCACGGCAGTCAAGTTAAGCAGTAAGCAGTAAGCAGTAAGCAGTTATCAGTTATCATTGGAAAGCTTAGGGCTGAAAGCTATCATTCAAGAGTCAACTATCAATCAGTACATTTCATTGACTAAAACCTTTTAACTATGGCGATTATTGTTCAACATTTGACCACAGGTAACGAATATATATTCCTAGGAGTTAGTGGGGGTGAAAGTAAGAATATTTTACCCACCAAAATGTTAGGAGATTTCTTCGCAACCGAGACTCCAGATAAATCGCGATCGGTGACTGTTTGTGATGATCAAGGCCGGATACTTTGGTTTCCCGTCACAGAAATAATTGTGGTGGAGGTAGATGGTCAAAAACCCGAAGAATTATTACCAGAAATTATCGCTCCTGAACCAGTTCCTTTACAATTAGATAAAGAGAATCAAACTCAGACCCCAGAAAATCAAGGAAACATCGATGAATTTGCCGAAGATGACGATTGGATCTAGAATTAAATATCTAATTTTAGCGGGAATAATTGCCCTATTTACTGTAGGCTTTAATTCCCTCTCTTCTGTTTCTCAAAACTTGATCGCTTCCTTCCCTGTTGCCGAAGTTGAAGCCCAATATCTTAACGATTGGACACCGGAATTAGAGGCAGAATTTCAACAAAGGGCAAAGCAAGTTATTAACCATTTTGCTGGGGCAGAAAGTTATGGCAATTTGTGGGGAGAAAACGAGAAAAAATCCTATGCTATGGCCATGTTTGATTTCTTGGCAGGAAACAGGCAAAAAGCCCTAGATTTCCTGCAGCAGGATGACCCACAAAAACGGGAACAGTCCCACACTGATTATATAGATTATTATTTTTCTTTTACCCTAAAAGGACAAATTAGAAAATATTTTCTGCTCGGAAAGTATCTCGATCCAGTTTATCGTCAGAGAATGTATAATGCGGCGAAAATTTGGACAGAAACCGACCCTTTACAACGGCCCCATCCTATCCACGGCACCGGCCAAGGAACGGGTAATGATTGGAGTATGAAAAGACGGGGTTTATGGGTAGATAGTCGCAATACTGATAACCTGCGAGCGATGCGCGAAACATCGGTTTATCTGATGGCCGAAGAAACAGGAAATGAGGCAACTCGTCAACTTTATAAAAGTAAAATTAAGCGCTACGTTTCAGCTTTATATAACATCGGGATGGGAGAATGGGATTCAGAAGTTTATCAAGGTCATACCTTTGCTGCCTATCTCAATCTCTACGATTTTTCTCAAGATACGGAAGTTAAACAATGGGCAAAAATGGCCTTAGATTGGTTATCCATGGCCGCTAGTGTTAAATATTATCGGGGTGGTTGGGGTGGCCCTGTAAAACGTGATTATGGTGATGGCCATGGCGTAATGCGATCACACGCAGGTCGCACTTTTTGGTTATACTTTGGTGATACTCCCGTCACCAATAATCGTCCAGAATTGGACTCTCTTTATCTAATTACCAGTGGTTATCGTCCTCCTTTAGCAGTGATGGAATTAGCCCGAAAAAACTTTAATAAACCGGTAGAAATTCTCGCCAGTAAACCCCTATATGAAAACTGGAAACCGGGCAATAATCAGAGTCCGGGTTATTGGGAAACTCAATTTATTGGGGCTAGTTATCAAATGGGTAGTCTGACGGGAACTTTCCCCGATGGCGATGTGGCTCCGTTTAAATTAATGGCCTTTAATCAACACAAAGGAGTGGATTTTTTTGTGGCTAACACTGGCAAAAATGGCGTAAAACCGGGCAAAAATCCCGGGGATGAAATCGGACAATATCGTAATCTTTTAATCTGGTTACGTCCAGCAGACCAAGCTTTTTTCTGGCAATTACCGAAAACTGCCAAGGTAGAAAAAGATGATAATATCTGGTTTATTCAATTAGAAAAAACTTGGTTAGCCCTGAGATTAATAAATCTTTCTTCTCCTGAAATGATCGAGATTCCTAATTCCCCTTATCCCGATGATAATACCTACCAAGCTTTACCCACAGGTAACAATTATGCGGGTTTTGCTCTGGAAGTGGGGGAAGCGGCAACCCAGGGTAGTTATGAGAATTTCAAGAGCATATTTAAGCAAAAAAGTCAAGTAAATTTAACTCAAATTAAGCAAGGCAGGGTTTTATTTAAAGGCAGTCAAGGGCAGAGTTTACAATTTACCTATAATCAAATCAATCTACTGCCGATGTTAATTCGTAACGGTCAAAAGCACGATTGGTCAAAAAATTTCGCCCTTTATAACAGTTTAAGTCGAGATAACTCTCCCGTTTCTTTGGGATGGAAAGAGGGCAAATTAACCGTCAAAGCAGGGAAATATCAATTTTCTAATGCTTTGATTCTGTCTTCTCCTTAAGTTAGATATTCTGGACTATTTATGAGGATTGCTGGATAAATCTAAAAACCTTTTTGGCTAATACTTTTAGACTTTTTGTCAATCAAAAAGTACCAGTTCTGGGAGTGATCGGGGGAAAATTAAGGTACTTTTTCTCTGAAAATTAGGTAATTGATCAGATAAGAATCTGTAAAAACCTACACCCCACACCCCACACCCCACACCCCACACCCCACACCCTGTCCCCACGAAAAACTTTTTCAGCAGACCCTGTTTATGAGGATTGCTCAGACCATTTGCGCTTGATTTAATAACTCTTGCAATTCTTCTCCTTCGATTACTTCCGTGGTCAAAAGATTAGCGGTAATCGACTCTAATAAATTGCGGTTATAACTAAGAATTGCTAGGGCTTTTTGGTAACTAGCGTCGATAATTTGTTTAACCTCTTCATCGATCACTTTCGCCGTATTTTCCCCGATCGAACGCCGGGGACTACCCTGATTATTACCTAAAAAATTAGCCTGTCCCGTTTTATCGTAGGCTAGGGGACCCAGGGATTTACTCATACCATAAATTGTCACCATTCTTTCCGCAATATCCGTCGCCCTTTGTAAATCATCGGAAGCACCATTAGTGACACTGCCAAAGATTAATTCTTCGGCTGCCCGACCGCCCAATAACATAGTAATTTGTTCTTTAAATTCGGTTTCTGTCATCAAAAAACGGTCTTCCGTGGGAATTTTCAGGGTATAACCCAAAGCGGATAAACCCCGGGGAACGATGGAAATTTTCTCGACGCGACCACCTCCCGGCATAACAGCACCAACTAAAGCATGGCCGACCTCGTGATAAGCGACGATTTTCTTTTCTTTTTCCGATAAAACCCGACTTTTCTTTTCTAAACCAGCGATAACTCTTTCTATCGCCTCTTTAAAGTCGATTTGACTGACTTTTTCCCGATTATTACGGGCAGCCAAGAGAGCAGCCTCATTGACGAGGTTGGCTAAATCGGCACCGGCAAAACCGGGGGTTTGGGTGGCGATCGCTTTGAGGTTAACATCTTCACCCATCTGGACTCGTTGGGCGTATATTTCCAAAATTGCCAATCTTCCCGCTAAATCGGGACGATCCACCAAAACTTGGCGATCAAAGCGCCCCGGACGCAATAAAGCGGCATCAAGAGTCTCCGGGCGATTGGTGGCGGCTAAAACGATGACGACGGCTTCTTTGGGGCTAAAACCGTCCATTTCTGTCAAAAGTTGGTTTAAAGTCTGCTCGCGCTCATCATTACTGCCGCTAGTTCCCGATCCCGAACTTCTTGATTTACCGATCGCGTCCAATTCATCAATAAAAATGATGCTAGGGGCATTTTTCTTCGCTTGGGCAAATAGATCCCGCACTCGGGCTGCCCCAGTGCCGACAAATAATTCCACGAATTCCGAGGCCGAAATGCTAAAAAAAGTTACTCCCGCTTCTCCCGCGACCGCTTTTGCTAAGAGGGTTTTTCCTGTCCCCGGCGGTCCGACCAAGAGAACACCCTTAGGAATACGCGCCCCAATTTTATTAAAGCGCTCGGCATCCTTGAGAAATTCGACGATTTCCTTTAACTCGGTTTTTGCTTCCTCGGCCCCGGCCACATCAGTGAAGGTAATCGGATATTTTTCGTCGTCTCCGTAAACTTTAGCGAGATTTTTGTTAAAAAGCAGCGATTTACGCGTGTCATCGTTGCGATAGAGCAGAAACTGCATAGCGGCGACTAAAATTAAGGGGGGAACCACCCAAGCGAGGAGAGTGCTGATCCAACTGTTTTCGGCTACGGGAATCGCCTCGAATATTACGCCTTTTTGCTGTAATAGTTGGGGTAATTGGGGGTTATCGACTGGAATTGTGGCCAATACTCGTCCGGGGGCTAGATTACTGCTTGGTTTGCTGGCCAGAGAACTAGAATCACTGTGAAAGGGATTACTTGATTCTGGGGGATTAAGGGGGGGATTACCCGGAATAGCCAGGGATTCTAAAGGATTTTTTAATTGATACAAGATGACTTGATTGCCAATTCTGACCCTACTGATGTCGCCCCGTTCCACTTTATTGATAAATTCGCTGTAGGGTTCGAGGGGAATATTGGATAATTCTGAGGGACGAGGGATAAGAAAATAGCCTAAAGCGGCAACACCAGAACAAATGATCAGGATTTTGCCTAACCGCGGCAACCGTGACCAGGAAAATTGATTATCTTCTTGATTAGTCATAATTTTTAGGGTGGGTCAGAGTGAAAATGCAAAGTTCATACTAACAATTCCCTATCTCGATCGCCTTACCGATGGGATAGGATAGAGGATGGAATACTTGGTAGCGAGCGAGCGACAAACGAGAGAAATCCCATGAATTTAGTTAGCTTAGAGAACTTTCTCGATAACACTTCTTTTTTAGTCCTGTTTTTAACCATGCTGGTTTATTGGGCCGGGACAGCCTTTCCTAGCATACCTTTGTTGCCGGGCCTGGGCAGCACAGGAGTGGCCATCGCTAACCTCTGTATCGCCGCTTTATTGGGAGCGCGTTGGTTAGAAGCGGGTTATTTCCCCATTAGCAATCTTTACGAATCTTTATTCTTTCTCGCTTGGGGTGTAACTGCGGTTCATTTAATTGCTGAGTACACTAGCCGCAGTCGCCTGGTGGGGGTGGTGACGACTCCTGTAGCCATGGGGATTACTGCTTTTGCCACTTTGTCCTTACCCGGAGAAATGCAAACTTCGGCGCCCTTGGTTCCGGCTTTAAAATCGAATTGGTTGATGATGCACGTTAGCGTCATGATGTTAAGTTATGCTGCTTTGATGGTGGGTTCCCTGATGGCGATCGCTTTTCTGATCGTCACGAGAGGTCAAAATATCGAGTTAAAAGGCAGTTCCGTGGGTACGGGGGCCTATCGTCTCCAAAATAAGTTATCTACCACTCTTTCTGCGCCAGTTTTCATGGAAACGGCTAACGGTGGCACAACCGCCCTTTTAACTCCCACCCTAACAGCGATGGCGACTCTTTCGCCCCAACGTCTTAGCTTGGCGGAAACCCTCGATAATATCAGTTATCGGGTCATTGGTCTCGGTTTTCCCCTTCTCACTATCGGTATCATCGCCGGAGCAGTTTGGGCGAATGAAGCTTGGGGTTCCTATTGGAGTTGGGATCCGAAAGAAACTTGGGCGCTAATCACTTGGTTAGTGTTTGCCGCTTATCTCCATGCCCGCATTACCCGGGGATGGCAGGGAAGAAAACCAGCTATTCTAGCAGCGAGTGGTTTTGTTGTGGTTTGGGTATGTTATTTAGGAGTGAATCTTTTAGGTAAAGGTCTTCATTCCTACGGTTGGTTTTTCTAAATCAGTTATAGGGGTGGGTTGGCAAACCTGCCCCTCTAGACTACCCTTTTTTAAGGCTTATAATTGTTATTTAATTACGGCAATTTTGCCCTAGATAAATAATTACAAATTCTCAAAACTTATAAAAAATGATCGATCAGAAAACTACTATTAAAAATCTGGCTTTAATTGCCGGTGTGCATGGCAATGAACTAACTCCCGCTTATTTGGTTAAATACCTACAAAAGTCACCTAATCTTATTGCTCGCAGCAGTTTTCAATCCCACAGTCTCATCGCTAACCCCTTGGCCCTAAAGCAACGAGTTAGATATATCGATACGGATTTAAATCGTTGTTTTAACCAGAAAAATTTAGTGAATCCCGATTGTCAGCAATACGAACAAAAACGAGCCAAAAAAATAGTCAAAGAAATCCGAGAAAAATTCATTGATTTATTAATCGATATTCACAGCACCACATCTAACATGATGCTGGCGATTATTTATTCTAATCCCCATCCTTGGCTATTAAAACTCTTTACCTATCTGACTAAAATTAATCCTGATGTGCGCTTAATTTATCATCCCGTCAGCGAGGAAGAAAATCATTTTCTGAAAGGAATTTGTCCCCTAGCTTTTACCCTAGAAATCGGTCCAATTAACCATGGTGTCATCTGTCCCTATCTTTTTCGTCAAACCGAAACACTTATCTATCAAATCCTAGACTATATCGAACAGGAAAATTATCTCGCTGCCCATCTCGATACTTTCAGCGAATCCCTAACAGTTTACCAACGTTTAGGATCGATCGATTATCCTAGGGATGAACAGGGTGAAATTAAAGCCATGTTACATCCTCAGATTCTCCAACGAGATTATCAGGCAATTCAACCCAATCAACCGATTTTTCTAGGATTTGATGGTCAGGAAATTATCTATCGTGGTGAATCTGAATTATATCCTATCTTTGTCGGAGAATCTTCCTACAAAGAAAAGGGAATCGCCCTTTGTTGGACAGAAAAAAAACAAATCAATATTAATTAGTACCTCCACAGCAGTTTTACTGACAAAAAACAGGTCTAAATAAGGGAAAAGCCACTATGACCTTTACTTCTGATTCTTTTTTAGCGGAACGTTACCGACTACAACAACGCCTGGGAAATACCGCTATCGGTCGTCAAACTTGGTTAGCTACCGATGTATTATCTCAGGAATCGGTAATTATTAAACTCCTCGCTTTTAGTCCCCAGATGGAGTGGGAAGAATTAAAATTATTTGAACGGGAGGCAGCCGTCTTAGCTTCTCTCCATCATCCCCGTATTCCCCGCTATCGCGATTATTTTTCCCTCGATAAAAATCAAGGTGATGGGATTCCTTGGTTTGTACTTGTACAAGATTATATACCGGGAGAATCCTTAAGTGATCACTTAGAAAGGGGGCAACGTTTCACCGCTACGGTAATTCGGAATATTGCCCAAGAAGTTCTCGAAATTCTCATTTATTTGCATGAATTATCGCCCCCAGTATTACATCGAGATATTAAACCTAGTAATTTAATTATTAACTCGGAAAATAACGTTTATTTAGTAGATTTTGGGGCAGTCCAGTCCCGCGGTGCAGTAACAGGAGTTACTTTTACCGTGGTGGGGACGAGTGGTTATGCACCCCTAGAACAATTTTGGGGCCGAGCAGTTCCGGGTTCTGATTTATATGCCTTGGGTATGACTTTAATTCATTTATTGACAGGAATTGTGCCAATAGAACTGCCCCACCGCGACTCTAAAATTCAATTTCGCCAACTGGTGACAATCGATGATGATTTAATCGATTGGTTAGAAACTATGACCGATATGGCAGTAGAAAAGCGGTTTAAAAGTGCCAGAGAAGCTCTGAAAATTCTCCAACATCCCTACTATCGTCAAGTATCAAGTTTAGTCGATCCTAAGAAATTACCAAAACCTCCCCACAGTTCCATCCGTATCGCTAAACATAAGGATAATTTAGAGATTAATTTACCACCAAAAATTAAGCTACCTTCCGATGCGCCTACTCTCTGGTCTTTGGCGATTTTCCTTACTGTCACTGTCTTTATCTCCCCAATTATTACCTTTATTATAGCTCTGATTGGTTTTATTTTTTCGCGGGAGATGCAATTAATTCTTACCCCTCAAGAAGTTTTAATTAAATATAAACTTTTCAATTTTATCTACAAAAAATTTGCTTTTAAAACTCAAGACTTATGGGGTATTTTTCTCCATAGCAATGGTACAGAAGGTAACTATCAGATTCGTCTGCGGACAGCTAAAAATTACTATCTTATCGGTCAAAATCTCCGCGAGGATGAATGTCTCTGGTTAGGACAGGAAATCCAAGATTGGTTAAATTTTATCAAATATAACGTTTCTCATCAAGAGGAAATGTAGCCTGACAAGGTATCTTCTCCTGGCTCTCTTGGATAATGTATTCTAAGATACATTCCTCCTAGCGAGGGGGTGGAACGAACCACAAAGACACAAAGGACACAAAGATTGATCGATCATATTGTAAGTTTAACTTATCACACAGAACCTAGAAGAGCCTTCTCCTGACTCCCCAAAAGGAAAACCTTGTACCTCATCTCAAGAAATCTGGGGAATTAGTCGGTAGGTATTTTCCCTTTTTTAACCTTAATTTTGCAAAGATTAACCTATCTTGATATAATAACAACTGATTGGCATTCCCTTAGCTACAGGACGGCAATTATTAAATCGAATTAGGAATTACAAAAAAACAGCCATGAAATGTTAGTTATTAGTGGAGAATAAAAAATGATTTCTGAAATTTACCAAAAAGTCAGCTTGTTAGTTTTGTATCAAGGGGTTTTTGATAATGCTATTGGCAAGGCATTTATTACCCTATTATCTACGGATAATATTGCCGATTTTCTTAAAGCCTATGGTCAATGGTTTCAAGCTTTAGCATCTAAAGATATCAGTTGGAATGATTTTCTAGTCGAACAAATTTTATTAGATGACAATCCCTTTAGTCAACAGGTACAGAAAAAAAGTTTTTGGGAGTTACCCGAATCTTTAATTAATGGCGTGAAACAGGATTTATCTATCCTTCAATCTCTCTATAATTCTAGCATTTATAGCCTCAGCAATTCGACAATTTTTGAACAAATTAAATTTCTCAGTTTCCCCGCTTGGGAAATGGACAATAAATTAGAAAGTTTTTTACATTCCGGTTTAGATTGGAGGGAATTAGTTGAAGATTTAGCAGATTATTATCGCGAATGTGGTACGGGAATTTTTGCCCGTTATCAAGCTTTAAAGTGGCAAGAAGGTCGATTACAAGGAATTACTCATCCCGATCCCGTGCAGATTCAAGAAATAGTCGGTTATGAAATGCCCAAGGAAACCTTGATTAAAAACACTGAGTTTTTATTAGCAGGTTATCCCGCTTTAAATGTGCTACTCTATGGCAGTCGTGGTTCGGGAAAATCCTCTCTAGTCAAGGGATTATTGCAAAAATACCATAGTCAAGGATTGCGCTTAATTGAAGTGGCCAAATCCCAATTAAAAGACCTACCATTAATTATTGAAATTCTGCGATATTTACCGCAAAAATTTATTATCTTTGTCGATGATTTATCCTTTGAAGAAGACGATGAAGCTTTTAAAGCTTTAAAGGTTGTTTTAGAGGGAAGTATCACCGCTAGACCGAAAAATGTCGTAGTTTATGCCACTTCTAATCGCCGACATTTAGTCAGAGAATTTTTTGCCGATCGACCCCGACCAAAAGATGGGGATGAAGTGCATAATTGGGACACAGTACAAGAAAAATTATCCTTTAGTGATCGCTTTGGTTTAACCCTAACTTTTGAACCAGCTAATCAAGAAAAGTATCTGGAAATAGTGCGTCATTTAGCCAGTTTAGCTAAATTAAAAATTAGCTTAGAAGACTTAGAATTTCGTGCCAAACAATGGGCAACCCAACATAATGGGCGATCGGGAAGAACTGCCAGACAATTTGTTGATTTTCTCCAAGGGGAATTAGAATTAAATAGGTAGCATTAATTGTGTTATGATTAAATAAAAGAATATCTAATCTGGAAAAATGTTGACTCAATCTCCTCCCAAAACCCTCAGCTTAGAAGAATATCGTAATTTAGAAACCATTGCCGAGGTTAAACACGAATATCACGACGGGGAAATTATCGAGATGACAGGGGGAAGCATCAATCATAATAGTATTCTCATTAATCTTATTGTCCTGCTAAAATTAGCTTTAAGAGGAACTAATTATCGTCTTCAATCTAGCGATCTACGTCTATGGATACCCCAGTATAATCGCGGTTTATACCCAGATTTAATGATCATTGCTGGGGAACCATTATTTAGTGATAATCGCAACGATGAAATTTTAAATCCCTGTGTAATTATCGAAGTTTTATCCCCTTCCACCTCTAGTTATGATCGGGGTGATAAATTTCGTTATTATCGTTCTATACCCCAATTAAACCAATATCTTCTCGTCAGTCAAGGGGAGATATTAATAGAATCCTATAGCAAAACCTCAGAAAATAATTGGTTGCTGCAAGAATACACCCAAGCAAGGGGAATTATATCCCTAGATTCTTTAGGAATTAGCTTAAATCTTGCCGATATTTACGAAGGAGTTGATTTTAATTGAAGAATAATTGATGAATGATAACCTTTTTTCTGTGATCTAGGTTATAATCGGGAGGATTAAAAATTCTGTGACAGAGAAAATGCTAACTCGATCTCCTACCAAAACCCTCAGCTTAGAAGAATATCGTAATTTAGAAACTAGAGCGGAAACTAAACAGGAATATCACGACGGAGAAATTATCGAGATGACAGGGGGAAGCATCAATCATAATCGACTGGTACGCAATTTAATTCGCTTGTTAGACAATGCTTTAAGGAAAACTATTTATGAAGTCTTTCCCAGTGATTTACGACTATGGATACCCCAGTATAATCGCGGTTTATACCCAGATTTAATGATCATTGCTGGGGAACCATTATTTAGTGATAATCGCAACGATGAAATTTTAAATCCCTGTGTAATTATCGAAGTTTTATCCCCTTCCACCTCTGGTTATGATCGGGGTGATAAATTTCGTTATTATCGTTCTATACCCCAATTAAACCAATATCTTCTCGTCAGTCAAGAGGAGATACTAATAGAATCCTATAGCAAAACCTCGGAAAATAATTGGTTACTGCAAGAATACACCCCAGCAAGGGGAATTATATCCCTAGATTCTTTAGGAATTAGCTTAAATCTTGCCGATATTTACGAAGGAGTTGATTTTAATCTCAAATCCTAACTTTAGCTATCTTTTAAGAAGACGTACTAAAAACAATTTTACCATCTTTTACCGCTACTAAACGCAAAGTTAAAGGTCCAGATGTATTAGTTTTACTAGCAGCAACTGCCTCAAGTGTCTCGATAGAATTACCCGACTTTTTCACTTGACCAATAAAGTTAACTACCGTAGTTAATAAACCATCTTCCACTTGAATTGACCCTAAAACTCCCGCACTTCTAGCGCGAAATTGAGCCGAAGCTAAGAGTAAATCTAATCGCTTTTGTAGGTCTTCTTCTGTCATATTTTGGGGATCAATAGAAACGGTAGCGATCACCTGTTTCTCCTCAAAAACTCTTTGATTGGGAACCACATCAGCAAAGACACGAATCTCGCTTTCTCCTAAGACATAATTACCTGCGGAAAGGATTCTCACCACATATTCTTTACCGTCCTGTAATTGTTGACTTAACTGTTCTACCTGTGCTTTTGTGATCTTAACTAAACGCTGGTCAAAATTAGGCTGATTCGGTTGGGTGGCACGGATAGCATTTATATTCGCTTCCCGCAATAACTTATCAATAACAGCGACAATAGCTTGGGGATCGACAATACGAAAAGCTCCAAAAGATAACACCTGTCCCCGGAAAATAGCGATTTGTTTTTCCCGCAATTCTTGATAGGTTTGATAGTATTGTTCTAAAACTTCCACTTCCCGCTTAAGAAAAGCCATTTGGGTTTCTAAATCTTTTAATTTTCCCTCGCGCTGTTCCAAAGCAAAATTTTTATCCACAATCGATCGATCGAGTTCTCCAATACGTTGATCCCGGCGATCAATTTCTAGCTGTAGGGTTTTTTGTTGAGTTTCCAACTGTTGAAGTCGCGCTTGTCTGGTTGTTAATAATTTTTGTTGATTAGCTAACTCTTTATCTCTAACTTGAACGGTGGTTTGTAGTTGATTGATCTGACTAGAAAGAATTGATTTTTGTTGGGACAATTGATCCCGTTGACTGGTTAACTGTGCCTTTTGATTAGTTAAAATGACTCGTTCATTATTTAAATTAGCCACTTCCTTGCGAAACTTTTCCAACTGTCCCGAAACTAATCGCAAACGTTGACGAGAAGCTTGATAATTTTTATTAAGAACCTCTAGACGTTTCTGCACAGCTATCTGTTCACTTTTAGCCGTTTTTAAAGCCTTTTCCACTCGATTTTTTTGTTCGGTGGTTTTTCTTACCTGACTTTCTAAATCTTTGATAGCGGCACGACGTTCATTTAACAGGCGATCCAGTTCAAAAACCCCTTGACGCAGGGATTTACTAGAAGCAAATAAGACAATTAAAGTCGAACCGGCGATCAAAATTCCCGTTACAATCGTCATCAAAGTTGCGGTTTGTTTCGGACGCAGATTAAATAAACGCATCCTTTTCTTACCGATACGGCTACCTATGCGATCGCCAACCGCAGCTATCAGACCACCTAAAACCACGATGGCCAAAACTAAAATATAAGCGCTAGTCATCCAGAATTTAGGTAAATTGTTGACTGAGAGCGACGGGATTATGGACGGTAATTTTCTTCTTGTAAATTGAGACCATTTCTTGATCCCGCAGCTCTCCCAATAAACGGGTGACAGTGACGCGGGTAGAACCGATCGCTTCTGCGATCGCTTGGTGAGACAATTTTAGATCCACCCGGATGCCATCGGTGGTGGGAACCCCAAAATCACGACAGAGAATTAATAAAAAACTGACCAAACGTGAACCCATATCCCGGTGAGCTAAGGTTTCGATCATCATTTCCGTTTGCAGAATCCGCGAGGACAAACCCTGCAGCATCAACATTGATAAATCGGGATTATTGCGGAGGGATCTTTCTACCTGCTCGATCGGGGCCGAGAGTAATTCTACCGGAGTAAAAGCCACGGCATGATAAAAACGATCCGATCGCTGACCAGTCAGTAAGGATAGCACACCAAAGACGCTATTTTCCCGCAGTAGAGCCACGGTAATTTCCTCTCCCGCTTCATAGACTCGCGATAACTTAACGGCTCCTTTCAGCAAAAAATAGACTCTTTCGGCGGGATCTCCCGGGAAAAAGATCGTTTTGCCACGCTCGAACAACTCCACCACCGGGGGGAAATTGCCGCTGCCGATTCGACGGAACACATCTGCTAGGGGTTTATCTTGTATTAATGATAAGTCCATCTCACATCCAAAAAAGGGGAAAATTGTTTTTATTATCCAACGAGTGTCACCTCTATTAAACACAACCGCTCGCTAAACTGGGAAAAGTTTTGGGCGCTTTTTGCCAGACAATAGGGGAGGGGTGATCATTGCTGCCCCGTTATCTGTATCCCTATTATACCGAATCTCGCTGGGGTCGGCTATTGGGGAGATTTTTGTAAGAGAAACGAGAACTATGTTAGATTTAACGGGAAAAAACGCCCTAGTGACAGGAATTGCCAATAATCGCTCGATCGCTTGGGGAATTGCTCAACAACTCCATCAAGCTGGTGCAAATATCGGTGTCACCTATCTCCCCGACGAAAAAGGCCGTTTTGAGAAAAAAGTGCGAGAATTGGCCGATGAACTTAATCCCGCTTTTTATGTCCCCTGCGATGTCCAAAATGACCAACAGGTAGAAGATACTTTCGCTACAGTGGCGGAAAAATGGGGTAAACTGGATATTTTGATTCACTGTCTCGCTTTTGCCGATAAAGAGGGTTTAACGGGCGATTTTACCGCCATCCCCCGGGAAGCTTTCACTAAATCCCTAGATATTAGCACTTTTTCCCTAACCCGTCTAGCGCGATCGGCTAAACCCTTGATGACGGAAGGGGGAAGTATTATCACTCTTACCTATCTCGGCGGTGTCAAGGTAATTCCTAACTATAATTTAATGGGGGTGGCAAAAGCCGGTTTAGAAATGAGTGTTCGCTATTTAGCTGCGGAATTAGGTGGCCAAAAGATCCGAGTTAATGGTATTTCTGCCGGTCCAATTCGCACCTTAGCATCTTCGGCCGTGGGGGGAATTCTTGATATGATCCATCATGTGGAAGAAATCGCTCCTTTACATCGCACCGTGACACAAATTGAGGTAGGAAATACGGCCGCTTTTTTAGCCAGTGATCTTTCTAGTGGTATTACCGGTCAGATTATTTATGTAGATTCCGGTTACGAAATTATGGGAATGTAGTTTTATTCAGTTATTAGTTATTAGTGTCACGGGGTTCTGAAGGGGGATTTTTGACTTCTTTGGGGTTAATTGTGATCGGTCTGAAGGTTCATTTAATTTTTTCACAATTTATTCCCTATTTTCAAACAATTTCTCAATGATGCTTTTCATTTTTGCATTGGTGAAGGGATTGGGGAAGATTCGGCGAATCTCAGGATAGGCGATTAAAATGCGTCTTAGCCTATTATTTGTGTTAATCTCATCTTTACAGACCAAAACCCTAAATCGTCTAAGAAGACAATGGCCGCCAATTATCGGAATAAATCGCCCGTTTTTCTCGGCTGTTCTGGCAGAATCGCTATTTTTTGCCTCTTGATGTTATTATCGGCGGCAATAGGCTGGTTAATTGGGAAACAGTGGGTTAAACACAGCAATCAACACGAAACCGTTAAACCAGTTTTTGCCACGGAGGAAAATAATTTTAATTCTGCCACAGATACGGCATGGCAACGGAAAACTGAGATGAGAAAGCGTCGTCTAGAGTTGGGAATTGATAGTCAGTTTTTTAAAAATCTCGTCAATGAATTGTTTAACCTCCGCTATGGGGATATCAAAGAGGAAAAACAGAAACAGGAACAAAGAGACATTCTAGGAGCAGAAATACTCGATCGCTTAGAACGTCTCGATTCTGGCACTAGAGAAGCATTAGGTAGCTACAACGAGCAACAGCGAGAAAAATGGCGAGAACAAGTGAATCAATTACGCTTAAGCGGTATAGTCTTTAATTTACTCACTGATACTGCCTTTTTTCAGCTATTTCCCGAATTGACAGAAAGACCAAGTTTTGATACAAGCCTGGGTCAACTATGGAGTGGTTTGGCCTGGAATCAGTTACAATCTTTACAGTCTGGCCTATCCTACCAAGCGATCGAAAGTTTAGACGCGGGGGGGGAGGAAGTTATCGAGGCAATTCTCAGCGAGGGACAAGGAAAAGCCTATGCAATAAAATTGCGTTCCAGTGATCGGTTAAACTTAAATTTAGAGGCGGAAGGCGAAGTTTTACTATCTTTCTACTCTCCCACGGGTAATATTACCCTTTTAGATAAGTCTAGCGATCGGCAATGGTCTGGTCAATTACCCGAAGAGGGATTTTATGAATTAGTTATTCTCCCCCAGTCTTCTACCCCCGTCCACTTTCGCTTACAGTTAAAAGTAAGTCAATGAATTTAACCGTCAGTTATCAGTTATCAGTTATCAGTTTACTGATCACTGAAAAGCTCCCCACTTCCCCACTTCCCCACTTCCCAATTTATAATTTATAATTCATAATTTATAATTGATAATTTATAATTTATAATTCCCACTTCCTCAACCCCTAATCTGCTTTTTTACTTTTTCCCATGTCTCTAACTTTCCAAGCTGTTATCGCTAAATTAAATGAATTTTGGGCTGATCGCGGTTGTTTAGTTGCTCAACCCTATGATACCGAAAAAGGTGCAGGAACCATGAGTCCCCACACTTTTTTAAGGGCAATTGGTCCGGAACCTTGGTCCGTTGCCTATGTGGAACCCTGTCGTCGTCCTACGGATGGCCGTTATGGCGAAAATCCCAATCGTTTTCAGCATTACTATCAATATCAAGTCCTAATTAAACCCTCTCCCGATAATATTCAGGATATCTATTTAGACTCCCTGAGGGTGTTAGGAATTAACCCAGAAGATCACGATATTCGCTTCGTGGAAGATAACTGGGAATCTCCCACCCTCGGCGCCTGGGGTGTGGGTTGGGAAGTGTGGTTAGATGGTATGGAAATCACCCAGTTTACCTACTTTCAACAGTGTGGGGGTATCGATTGTCGTCCCGTGGCGATCGAAATTACCTACGGTTTAGAAAGATTAGCCATGTATCTGCAAGATGTGGAGGCAATTAATAAAATTCAATGGAATGAAAATATCCTCTACGGTGACATTTTTCTACAAAATGAAATCGAACAATGTACCTACAATTTTGAGGCTTCTAATCCTGAGTTATTATTTAGTTTATTCAGTTTATATGAACAGGAAGCTAAACAATTAATCGATCGCTCTCTGGTGATTCCCAGTCTAGATTATGTTCTCAAATGTTCCCATAGTTTTAATTTACTTGATGCTAGAGGTGTGATTGCTGTAGCTGAAAGAACCCGTTATATCGGCAGAATTCGCAATTTAGCTCGACAGGTTGCTCAATTGTATTTACAGCAACGAGAAGCTTTAGGTTTTCCCCTACAAACGGTTTAGCGATCTGGGCATCTTTGGTGATGCACCCCTACCAATTGTACTGCCCTTCTTTTAATAACTTCCTTTTATCAAAAATCCTGTTTAAAAGTTATGGGATAGTGGGGAAGAAAAAAAGATGTTAGCGATAACATCTTTTTGGCATTTTTTACAATTTAACTTCAATATCAACCCCTGCGGGTAAATCTAATTTCATCAAGGCATCGATTGTCTTAGAAGAGGGTTGGTAAATATCAATAATGCGGCGATGGGTGCGGGTTTCAAAATGTTCACGGGAGTCCTTGTCAACGTGAGGGGAACGCAGGACACAATAAATCTTTCTTTTTGTCGGTAGGGGAATCGGTCCGATCGCTGTGGCGTTAGTTCTATTGGCAGTATCGACAATCTTCTCACAGGAAGTATCGAGTAAGCGCTGGTCAAAAGCTTTCAAACGAATGCGAATTTTCTGTTGTTGTAGCGTAGCCATAATTTCACCTATTGCAATTGTCAAGGTACAAAATAAAGACAGTAACGGAGCAGCTTTTAAATTCACTGCCCCGTTAATTAGTAGATTAGCCTACTTGATAATTTTCGAGATAACGCCGGAACCGATGGTGCGACCACCTTCGCGAATAGCGAAGCGCATACCCTGTTCAATAGCGATCGGGTTGATCAGTTCCACGGTCATTTTGATCCGGTCTCCCGGCATGACCATTTCTACAGTGCTGCCATCATCGGCGGTGTAGTCTTTGATAGTGCCAGTTACGTCGGTTGTGCGTACATAGAACTGAGGACGATATTCTTTAAAGAAAGGAGTGTGACGACCACCTTCTCCTGCAGTTAACACATACACCTCCCCCTCAAACTGGGTGTGGGGTTTGATTGTACCCGGTTTAGCGATCACCATGCCGCGCTCGATGTCGGTTTTTTGGATACCACGCAGGAGGATACCAGCGTTGTCACCTGCCATCCCTTCGTCAAGACTTTTCTTGAACATTTCGATCCCGGTGACGGTGGTGGGGCGAGTTGCTCTGATCCCGACCAATTCCACGTTATCACCCACTTTCACCTTACCGCGTTCGATCCGACCGGTAGCCACCGTCCCCCGACCAGTAATCGAGAATACGTCTTCTACCGCCATCAGGAAGGGTTTATCGATATCCCGTTCAGGGGTGGGGATATAGCTATCCACCGCGTCCATTAATTCATAAATTGCGTCCACCCACTCGTTATCGCCTTTTTGGGCCTTGGGATTTTTGGTCATGTAGTCGAGGGCTTCTTTCGCAGAACCGGCAATAATGGGGATATCGTCGCCAGCAAAGTCGTAACTGGTGAGAAGTTCGCGCACTTCCAGTTCCACGAGTTCCAGTAACTCCTCATCATCCACCATATCTTTTTTGTTGAGGAAGACCACCAGGTTAGGTACACCCACCTGACGAGCCAGCAGGATATGTTCCCTGGTTTGGGGCATCGGGCCATCGGCGGCCGAGACCACGAGAATACCACCGTCCATCTGTGCCGCACCGGTGATCATGTTTTTTACATAGTCGGCGTGGCCGGGGCAGTCCACGTGTGCATAGTGGCGATCAGCGGTTTCGTACTCAACGTGAGCGGTGTTAATGGTGATCCCGCGAGCCTTTTCTTCGGGAGCGGCATCGATTTCATCATATTTTCTAGCTTGGGCATTACCCAGAGCCGCTAGGGTCATAGTGATAGCGGCGGTGAGGGTAGTTTTGCCGTGGTCAACGTGACCGATCGTACCGATGTTAACGTGGGGTTTCGTCCGTTCAAATTTAGCGCGTGCCATTTACTTTCTGTTCCTTTGTTTTTTTTTCTTCTTCAGCCGGGTGAACATTAATCAGTCACCAGAGATCAGTTTTAAGTTAGCAGTTATTAGGGTTGACCGATCGAATTTAAATGATCGGTTTATCCCCACTGCTCACTGGTCACTGGCAACTGATTAACCGTTCCCTTTACTTTTGGTGATAATCGCCTCAGCCACGTTGCGGGGGACTTCTTCGTAATGGCTAAATTCCATGGTGAAGATGCCCCGTCCTTGGGTTTTAGAGCGAATATCAGTGGCGTAACCAAACATTTCCGCTAGGGGGACTTTAGCGGAGACTTTGGCGATGCCAGCCTCGGTTTCTTGGCCTTCGATTTGTCCCCGACGGGAGTTAAGATCACCGATGACGTTACCGATGAAGTCTTCGGGTACTTCCACTTCGACTTTCATCATTGGTTCTAGGAGAACGGGGGCAGCTTTCATCACCGCTTCTTTGATCGCCATGGAACCGGCAATCTTAAAGGCCATCTCGGAGGAGTCCACATCGTGGAAAGAACCATCTACCAGGGTTGCTTTCAGGTCGATGACAGGATAACCCGCTACGATCCCCGATTCGCAAGCTTCTTTCATCCCTTGTTCTGACGGGTTGATGTATTCTTTGGGGATAGCACCACCGACAATTTTGGAGACGAAGACAAAGCCTGACCCCGGTTCACCCGGTTCCAGTTCGATTACGACGTGGCCGTACTGCCCTTTACCGCCACTTTGACGGATAAATTTACCCTCGGCCCGTACAGGTTTCCGCACAGTTTCCCGATAGGCCACCTGGGGAGCGCCCACCGTCGCTTCGACTTTGTACTCCCGCAGCATTCGATCGACTAGGATTTCCAGGTGCAGTTCTCCCATCCCAGCGATTACCGTTTGATTGGTTTCGGGATCAACTTTGACCCGGAAGGTGGGATCTTCATCGGAGAGAGCTTGCAGAGCTTTGCTGAGTTTCTCGATGTCCTGTTTGGTTTTCGGTTCCACCGCTACGGAGATAACCGGTTCGGGGATAAAGAGGGATTCTAGGATAACTGGGTTCTTCTCATCACAGAGGGTATCCCCTGTAATGGTGTTTTTCAGTCCGATCGCCGCTCCTAGATCACCGGCGCGCAGTTCATCCACTTCGATCCGTTCGTTGGATTTGAGGACGATCAGGCGAGCGATCCGTTCTTTGGTTCCTTTGGTGGAGTTGTAGGCGTAGCTGCCTTTAGCTAGTACACCGGAATAGACCCGTAGGAAGGTTAAACGACCGAAGGGATCGGCCATGATTTTGAAGGCGAGAGCAGAGAAGGGCGCATCGTCCTTGGCTTCCCGGATTGCCTCGCTGCCATCGGGAAGAATCCCTTTAACGGCGGCTACTTCCGAGGGTGAGGGCAGATAATCGACAACGGCATCGAGGAGCAGTTGTACCCCTTTGTTTTTGAAAGCCGAGCCGCAGAGGACGGGAACAATTGTACCAGCAATCGTCCCTTCTCTGAGACCGCGTTTGATTTCGGCTTCGGTGAGTTCTTCACCTTCTAGATATTTTTCTAGGAGTTCTTCATCGGCTTCCGCTACAGCCTCCACCAGCTGCACGTGGAATTCTTCGGCCTTTTTCAATAAGTCTTCGGGAATGTCGGTTTCTTCTATGTCTTTGCCTAGATCGTCCTTATATATATAGGCGCGCATCTTGACGAGATCAACGATCCCGCTCAGTTGGCTTTCTGCGCCGATCGGCATTTGGATGGGAACGGCGTTAGCTCTAAGGCGATCTCTTAATTGTTCGTAAACTTTGAAGAAGTTCGCTCCCGTTCTGTCCATTTTGTTGATAAAGGCAATCCGGGGTACTTTGTACCGATCGGCTTGTCTCCAGACGGTTTCCGATTGGGGTTGTACACCACCAACAGAGCAGAAAACCGCCACCACGCCATCGAGTACCCGCATGGAACGTTCCACTTCAATGGTGAAATCGACGTGGCCAGGGGTATCAATGATGTTGATGCGATGATCTTGCCAACTGGTACTGATGGCGGCGGCGGTGATGGTGATTCCTCGCTCCCGTTCCTGTTCCATCCAGTCGGTAATTGCCGTTCCGTCGTGGACTTCGCCCAGTTTATGAGCGACTCCCGTATAGAACAGGATTCTTTCTGTTGTCGTTGTTTTGCCCGCGTCTATGTGAGCGGCGATTCCGATGTTTCGCACTCTCTCTAGCGGGATAGTCCGTGCCACAGCAACCTCCTTGCTTTGCTTGCCAGTGATGGGATTTTGTTCTAGGATTTTTTACACTATTTACAATTCTATACTTTTCTTGACAGTTTTTTGGCGGCAGCGGTGCAGTCCACCGCCCTTAAAGTATCTTTAAAGTATCTTTCTTAGTAACGATAGTGGGCAAAGGCTTTGTTTGCCTCTGCCATCCGGTGGGTTTCTTCCCGTTTTTTGATCGTGCCGCCGGTTTCATTGGCCGCATCCATGATCTCGTTAGCTAGTTTACCAGCCATGGTTTTGCCGCCTCTGGTTCTGGCATAATGGACTAACCAACGCAGTGCCAATGTACTACCACGGTTGGTGCGTACTTCCATCGGCACTTGATAGGTGGCTCCACCGACCCGGCGGGCTTTCACTTCCACTAGGGGGGTGGCGTTTTTAACGGCTTTTTCAAATACTTCTAGGGGTTCTTGACCGGTACGTTCGCCGACGGTTTTTAGGGCATCGTAAACGATGTTAGCGGCTAGGGATTTTTTGCCCGATCGCATGATCCGGCGGATAGTCATGCTGACTAAACAGCTATTGTAAACGGGATCGGGGGGAATAGGACGTTTTTTGACGTTTTTACGGCGAGACATCGGAGTATTCCTGAATTTTCTAGGTTAACTTTAACTTTTGCTTGACAGTCGGATGATTACAGCCCATCTCAAACCCTCTCCTGCGAGTTTTCAGTCTCTTGGGTTAACTTTGACCGACTCGGTGGGAGTATTTTTTTGGTTAATCAATTTCCTGTTTATTTAGCGGCGGGTTTGGGGCGTTTGGTTCCGTACTTGGACCGCGCCTTTTGACGGTTTTTCACCCCGGTGGCATCAAGGGTGCCGCGAATGATGTGATATCTGACTCCGGGTAGATCTTTGACCCGACCGCCGCGAATGAGGACGACCGAGTGTTCTTGCAGGTTATGACCGATGCCCGGGATGTAGGCTGTCACCTCAAATCCAGAGGTTAAACGTACCCTAGCCACTTTCCGTAGGGCTGAGTTGGGTTTTTTGGGTGTGGTGGTATATACTCTTGTACAAACTCCCCGACGTTGGGGGCATTGTTTGAGGGCGGGAGATTTGGTTTTTCTTTTCGCTTTGGATCTTTCGTCGCGTATTAATTGCTGAATGGTGGGCATGATAGGGCTGTATCTAAGGTTACTCTGAACTCCTTGTTACCGAAGGTCAAATCGTTGACAAAAGGCCATTATAGCAAATTGCCGCTGTTGTTGTCAAGTCGCTTATTGTGCTTTTCTCTGGTTTCGGAGGTTAGAGATTGTCTTTTTCTTGGGCAGCGGCGGCACTCAATTCGGGCGTTATTAGACGATAAAATTACAGCTTCGTTGTTTTGGCTTGATGGTGCGATTTTAGCGATAATTATCACCTGATTAATCGGCTAATATCTGAAAAACTGTCTCTAGCTAACCTCATTTTCAGAACTGGTGTCTAGACTATCAGCTCTTAACGCTATATTTAGAGCTTTTGTACTGGATGCACCACAGGCTACCATAAAATATTGTTAACCTTTGAGGTTAACAATATTACAAGGGTCATCTACAATGGATATTGTCTTTAAGGAAAAAAAATTTGAGAACGAATGCAATAGCCAAAGACTACTGAAAAAACAGTATGGAGAGAAGATGGCTAAGAAAATCAGGCAAAGACTCGACGACTTAAAAGCAGTTATTGTCCTGGAGGAAATGCGATCGCTGCCGGGACGTTGCCACGAATTGTTACATAACCGTGCTGGACAACTATCTCTAGATTTAGTTCATCCTCTCAGACTAATTTTTGAGCCGGCTAATATACCGATTCCTCGAAAAGCAGACGGGGGAATTGATTAGAAGAAAGTAACCGCAGTCGTAATTATTGGCATAGATGACACCCATGACTAATACTATTGAGAACAGATATGCACCGGATTTTATTTCTCCACCGGGAGAAACCCTTGCCGAAATCCTAGAAGAAAGAAATATGTCTCAATCGGAACTCGCCCAACGCATGGGCAGACCAAAAAAGACTATCAATGAGATCATAAAAGGTAAAGCGGAGATTACTATCGATACCGCCTTACAGATAGAGTTAGTGTTAGGAACTCCCGCCAGTTTCTGGATAGAGCGCGAAAGACTTTATCGGGAATATTTAGCGAGAAAAAACGAGACTCAAAGATTAAAAGGTTATTTAGACTGGTTAAAACAAATTCCTTATCGCCAGATGACTAAACTAGGCTGGCTCAAGTTTGATGAGGATAAAATAGAGCAATTACGGGAGAGTTTGAATTTTTTTGCCGTTGTCTCCCCTGAGCAATGGGAGGAGATTTGGGGGAGAAATTTATCGATTGATTTTAGAAAGTCTCAAGCATTTGATAGCGATCGAGGGGCAATAACAGCATGGTTACGTCAAGGAGAAATAGAAGCATCGAAAATTAATTGTGCTGATTACAACGAGTTGAAATTCAGAGATGCCTTGCGACAAATTCGTTCGTTAACTATTAAGTCTATCGAGGTATTTCAACCGCAAATGATCGAGCTTTGTGCGGCAGCGGGGGTTGCCTTAGCCTTTGTCCCTGAACTTCCGAAAACAAGGGTACACGGTGCTACCCGTTGGTTAGATTCTCACAGAGCTTTAATTCAATTGAGCGATCGATACAAAACAAATGATCATTTTTGGTTTTCTTTTTTTCATGAAGCTGGTCATATTTTATTACATGGGAAACGAACTTTATTTTTAGAGGGGCAAGATAAAGATATTCGAGATAAAATTAAAGAAAAAGAGGCGGATGTTTTTGCGGCTAATTTCTTAATTGCTCCCAGAGATTGGCAGAGATTTATCGCCAATAATTCTCTGAATAGAAAAGCTATTAATCAATTTGCCGAACAACTAGGAATACACCCTGGTATTATTGTTGGTAGAATGCAACATGAGCAAATTATTTCTTATCAAAACTATAATGATCTTAAGGAGAAATATTGTCTAAATACGCAGAATTCCTTTTTGGTATTGACGAGCGACTCCCCAAAAGGAAAACTTCCTATCTCACCATTAAGATAACTGCTGTAAGCGGAGATTACTATGGATAAATTTGGCAATAAGTGACAAAATTGCGATAAAATCAAAAAAAGTCAGGGAGAGGATAGTTATGCTCGATCTTGCGAAATTAGCGGCAAAAATGCCAGGAATCAGTCAACATTTTCAACAGGAAGTGACAGCTAGTCGCGAGCGCGTGCAACGGGCTAAAATTCTTTTAGAACAGGCTCAACAGCAACAGGAAAAACTGCTAGAACTCTATCATAACTGGCACGATCGCCTAATTTTCTCCGTCGCGCTACCGATCGAACCTCTCGACACCCGGGTTACTATCCTTCCCGCTCCCGAAAGTCATAGCGTTTTTGCCACGGATGGTTCCCAAATTGCCCCTTCCCACCACGAAATCGCCTACTGTTATCTAATTAATATCGGTAGGATCATGTTGCACTATGGTCAAAATTTGCACCCGCTCCTCGATAGCATTCCCGAAGTCTATTACAAATCAGAAGACCTCTACATTTCTAAACAGTGGGGTATTCGCGTCGATGAGTGGATGAGTTATCGTCGGACGGTATTAGAAAGCCAAATGTTAGCGGAAATGGCTACTCGTTGGGTAAAACCCCCCGGGGCCCATTATGAACCAAATTTAGCCCTCGTGGATGGTTCTTTGATCTATTGGTTTATCGATAGTCTCCCCCCGGAAGCAAAAGATTTAATTTTGCCACCGATTTTTCAGTCTTGGGACGATTTGCGCTCGGCTAAAATCCCGCTTATAGGTTATATTAGTGCTTCTCGTAGCACGGAAAGCTTAAATTTCCTGCGTTTACAATCTTGTCCCCATGATACTCCCAATTGCTTGATCAATTGCGGTGATTTAGACCCAGAAAAAACCCCCTGTCGCGTTGTCGATCCTCTCCGGGATGCTTCTCTCTGGGGTTATTTATTGGAACCGGGACAAAGAAGTCCTTTTTGGCGCAGTTCTTTGAAAATCCTCGATCTTTATGGGGATGAGCATCGTATTTACTTCTGTTATCTCCATGTGGGGACGGAAATCGCTAGGGTAGAGGTTCCTGCTTGGGTGGTGGAGGAGCGAGAATTACTCGATCGCTCTTTAAGTATTTTACTGGCCCAGGTGTTAAAAGGTTATGGTTATCCGATCGCCTTAGCGGAAGCGCACAATTTAGCGGTGATTAAAGGTGGCGATCGCTTGCGTTTTTTTGCCCTTTTGGAACAACAGATGATTAAAGTCGGTTTACAGGATGTGGGAACATCTTATAAGGAAGCGAGAAAACGCAGTAGTATCGCTTAATTGAGGAGACAGGGAGTGGGGAGTGGTTATGCTAAATCCAGTTATTGCGTGAGTGCCTCTCTTGATATGTAGCCCATACTCAACGGATTTAGTATTACTTCCCACTTGATCACTCAATCCAAGTCTTTGGGGGGTTCTACCCCCCAAACCCCCCGTTGGGGGCGTGGCGCCGCCCCCAAACCCCCCGCGCATTAGTTTTTCGGTGGGATGCTTACACGCAGCTGCTAATACATCTGTCACAATTTAACAGTCACTCCACTTGCAGGAGTGCCTCTCCTGATATGTAGCTTATACTCAACGGATTTAGTATGATTGACGAATTTGCGTTATTTCAGCTTCTATTTTCAAGTCAGGGAGCAGGGGAGCGGGGAGATGGGAGACCACTTCGTGCGCGTTGCGGGGGGAGTGGTCACTGATAACTGATAACTGGTCACTGATAACTGATAACTGAAAAAGGTGGGTAATTCCCACCTTAAACTTGATTTTTGCCGAATTTTTCTAGCGACTGCTACGATCTTGGTCTAAGACGCTGACGGGGAAATTATTATAACTAACGTGATGTTTGCTAGTTTTTTGAATTTCTTCTTTAATTTGATCTAGATCAACATAGCGATCGGCTACATTAATTAAACTATCACTGGTCATTGATCGCAAACTAACCACTTCCACTCGCGCACCACGGTAACTGACGGAATCGGCAGCATAGGCTAAATCCCCATCACCACTGACAATTACTGCGGTATCATAGGAACCCACTAGCGCCATTAAATCTACGGCAATTTCCACGTCGAGATTGGCTTTTTTGGAACCATCGGGTAATTGTACCAGATCTTTAGCGATGACTCGATAGCCGTTGCGACGCATCCAGAGGAGGAATCCCTGCTGTTTTTCGTTAGTGCGATCAACTCCAGTATAAAAGAAGGCGCGCAAGAGACGAGAACCGGCAGTTAAACGACAAAGTAATTTGGTGTAGTCAATTTCGATACCTAATTGCAGAGCCGCATAAAATAAATTAGAACCATCGATGAAAATCGCCACACGACCGCGATTTTCTAGCACTTGTTCGGGGGTAAAGACTGGGGCTGTATCATAATCATCAAACATTTTATTTTTCCTCGTTTGTTTGTTAAAAGTTTAGTGTTGGGTGTTTGCCAGTTGTATCCGAAAGGACAACAGACCTTAAAAAATAGAGTTATCAAAAAATTCCTTTAGGAATCGTTTAACGGCAGTTCTAGTTTAGAAAAGATCGGTTCAGGTGTTCCTAGTTGTGGATTTGTGGGTAATCCCCATTGACAGTGTTGGAAAAAAGAGACACTATCAGGGAAGTTTTCCCCATCCTCCGACCTGAAAGTATTAAAATCAATAACAAAACCTAGTTGTTGATAAATTTTACTGCTCAAGGTCGGTATTATCGGTGAGAGTAGGTAGGCAGAGAGTCTTACTGATTCCAAAACTGCGTAGAGGACTTGTTCTACCGCTGCTTGTTGTTTCTGTTTAAATAAACTCCAGGGCGCACTCTCATCGATAAACTTGTTACTAGCGCGAATCAACGCTAATATTTCCTCACAGGCTTGATTAAATTGTAGCGCATTGTACTTCTGTTCAACAATGCCCCCTAGATTGATCCCCATATTCTTAAGACGATTATCGTTGGGGATATCTACGCCAGTCAACTGGGGGGGGATATTTTGGCAGTATTTTTTGACCATGCCTAGGGTGCGATTGAGGAGGTTGCCTAAATCGTTGGCTAAATCTGCGTTAAGAATATTAACAAATCTGGTTTCCTGAAAATCGCCATCCTGTCCTAATTCAATCTCTTTAACGAAATAGTAACGGACGGCATCGGCCCCATAGCGATCAACCAAATCGAAGGGATCGAGGGTATTACCGAGACTTTTGCCCATTTTCCGCCCGTCTTTGGTCAAAAAGCCGTGGCCGAAGACTCTTTTAGGCAAGGGTAAACCCGCCGACATTAGCATAGCCGGCCAATAAATGGCATGGAATCTTAATATATCTTTACCGATCAGATGCAGATCGATCGGCCACCATTTGGCCAAGGCATTTTCTAGGGTGGGTTCGTCTTCGGGGTCGAGAAGGGCGGTAACATAGCCAAGAAGGGCATCAAACCAAACGTAGATGGTATGCTGACCATCGTGGGGAATGGGAAACCCCCAAGCCACATTAACCCTAGAAATGGAGAAGTCCTGTAGTCCCTGGTTGACGAAGTTGAGAACCTCATTACGTCGGCTTTCCGGTTGAATAAAATCGGGTTGTTCTTGGTAAATTTGTTCTAGTTGTGCTTGGTATTTAGAGAGGCGGAAAAAATAGTTTTCCTCGTCGCGCCATTCGGCGGCCAGATTAGTATGAATGGGACAACAGCCATTATCTAACAGTTCTCTTTTTTCCTTAAATTCTTCACAGGCGACGCAATACCAACCCTGTTGGCGATCAAGATAGATATCGCCCTTTTCCCAGACTCTTTCAAAAAATTCGTTAACAATTGCCTGATGACGGGGGGCAGTGGTGCGACTAAAGCGATCATACTGGATCTGTAGCTTGGCCCAGAGATTGGCAAAACTGGTGGCTATGCGATCGCAATGTTCCTGGGGATTGAGTCCTTTGGCTGCCGCAGTCCGTTCGATTTTCTGTCCGTGTTCGTCGGTTCCTGTAATCAGGAGGACAGAATTGCCCTGTAACCGCTTCCATCGTGCCATAACATCCGCTACGATCGTCGTGTAAGCACTACCGATGTGGGGGATATCGTTGACATAATAAAGAGGTGTTGTTAAAGCAAATGTTTTTCGCTCATTCAAATCATTCATGAAATTTATTTTTTTAAATAGACGAGGCTGCCCCAAGGCTGATCCGTAGATGATTGGGAGACAATCCCTATGTTTTATGATCCTCTAATTCTGTTTTATCCTTTAGTTGTGATCTAAGTCAATAAAAACAATCTTAAGGCCGATTTTTTTTTTCCATGAAGCTGCTTACCCCCCTATCCACCTCTCGTTTAATTCTTGATACCACGCGCACGAGTCTGTTTACCGTCGGTCAAGAAAATCTACCCAGCCAAGGAGTGGCGATCGTGGTAAGTAACCATCGCAGCTTTTTGGACGCGCCGATCTTAATTCAAGCTTTGGGCAAAACTCTCCCGATCGCCTGTCATCACTACATGGGAAAAACGCCACTTTTGCGGGAATTAATCGGAGAATTGGGCTGTTTTCCCTTTGATACCCCCGAAAAACGCCACCGGACTTTTTTTCGGCAAGCAACGGATTTTTTACAGTCCGGACGATGGATCGGTTTATTTCCAGAAGGTGGATCGCCGATGTTAAATTTGACTGCTCCTCGTCAAATTAGCGCTTTTCAGAGCGGATTTGCCCATTTAGCCCTGCGTTGTCCCGTGGAGAATCTATCGGTCTTACCTGTGGCTATTCTCTCCGAGTCGGAAACTGTTATTAGTCCTTTTCCCGTGCGTTTGCTGCGCTGGTTAGATACCACGGAACCTTTATTCGATCAAGATGGTTGGCATCCCGTTGTATTTTATCATCGTGTCAAGGTGGCGATCGGTCGTCCCTATGGAATTACTGAAAGCGATCGCTCAGATTATCAAGGTAAACAAGGAAAAAAAGCCCTTAATCGTTTAATTGGTCATTGTCAGTCGGAAATTAGCGATTTATTGCTGAAAGGGTAGGTCAGGAGTCAGGAGACAGGAGAAAGGAGGCAGCTTTTTTCTTCCCACTTCCTAACTCATAATTCATAATTGATACTGGAGTGATTTGTTATAAGTAGGGAGACACAATTATTTGTAGGATGGGTTAGCAGTAGCCTAACATGATCGGGCGTTGGGTTTCATGCTTCAACCGTTCGGCAAAAGCTCACGGCCGAAGCCCAACCTTGAATGATATTATCAGTCTAACTCTCGGTCGGGTGCAGTGATTGGTTAGACAGATGGAGTTTAGATGAAGTTTATGGAGATTTCCACTCTCCTTCTGGGATCATGGCTGTAATCATGATGTTACGCAATGTTCCAGTAGGTAAATCTCTCCCTTGATGGTAAGGTACGATAACTTGAGTATCTTGATCCCTACCACGCCATTTTCTATGACTACCCTTCTGAGAGATCAGTTCAAAGTTATACTTGCGTAATATGCGCTCAACCTCGTCAGCATTCATTCTCCTGAGTCGAGTCATCCCACCATAACCTCACGGATTACTGCTCCTGGTAGAAGGTCGATAGCATCAGGTTGTAAATAAAGCTCGATCGCTTCGCGTATATTATTGAGAGCTTCCTCTTGTGTAATACCGGCAGATGTGCATCCGGGCAGTTCCGGACACCAAATTGCCCATTCGTTTGTATCGGGATCGGGTTCAAGTATCACTCGCCATTTCATAGGGACTAAATCCTTAGAGAACTACCCAAGATGATAACAGATGGACTCCACAAGCATAATCAATGCTCAAGCCCGGGATGACTCGATAGTGGTTCACGTTGAAAAAGCTCCCAATTCCATATCTTCGTTAGAAAGGCTTTGCTGCCATTTTAATTCACTTTCAATATCTTCTAGCAATTGATAATTCATAATTCATAATTCATAATTCATAATTCATAATTCATAATTGATACTCCTTTTTCTTATTGCGCTAATATTCTGACTAGCTCTGCTTTCTTCATCTTGCTTAAACCAACGATTCCTTTTTCTTTGGCTAGAGTCTTTAATTCGGAAACAGTCTTGAGTTTGAGAGTTTCTTCTGAAAATTCCTCAATCACTGCATCTTGTTGAGATTCAGGAGTGAGATAAAAGACAGTTTTGAGTAAATCTAATCCCTTCCCTTTTGTAATTCCACACTTGAGGGCAACAATTGAATCTAAACTCTTCCAGAATTGACGGGGAGCTTCATCAATCCTAGCAGTAGCAGTGGCTAATTTAATTGTTTTTAGTGGGCTATTCGGTTGTTCAATTAAGAACTGTAAAGCAGATTTAATTTCTTCTCTTGAAGCTGTTGACAGATTTAGTTTTGGGGTTTCTTCTCTTGCCAAAACTCTGGATATATTCCTAGCATCTTCTGTTCCATCGGCAATAATACACCAAATTCTTTCTAGTCCAGCCCTTTCAGCCACAGCATAAACAAATGAGTTGCCGATAACTTCATAGCGATCCTCTGATAATTCTTTCACGATTACAGGCAGCCAATTGCGTCCACCTGTCTGCTGTAATAGTTTAGCAGTAGCTTCAATTAAAAAACTATCAGCATCGGTCCCATTGGTAATTTCTATTTCATCTAAGTAGAGATACTTTAAAGTACCAATATCGGTATATTCCATCATTGTAAAAAATACTCCTTTGCTAAGTCTTTGTAGTAGTCATAAACGGAACGATGTTTATAAACGGCTGGCACGCGCTCAAAAGCAGCACTGGCTATAATAGCGTATTCTGGCAGGTGATGAATATGTAAATCTTTTTTGGCATTAGTATATCTGGGATAAAAATAGTGTACAAGGTTTTTGTCATTTTTTAGTATTTGATTAATTTCTTTTTGGGCAAGTTCTAACTGTGGTTGAGTAATCTTCTCACCGTTGAAAAAAATTGGTAAGGCTATGGGAGTCCCATCTTTTTTTAATTCTTGCATTTGCGGCAGAAACTCCTTGATGGCAGTGGCTGCATTATTAAGGGAGAATGAATTGTTATGTTTTGTGGGTAAGAGGACAACATCGGCAGCATAAACAGCCAGCCGGCTAGTAAATCGCCAATTGGGAGCTGCATCTATAAAGATGTAATCGTACTCATATCTAGCTAAGTCTAATTTTCTATGGAGAGTGGATATTTTCATGTGAGGATGATAGTCAGACTCCGTAAGCCCTGCTATTTTATTATCAGCAGGAACAACATCGAAGGTAATTTGTCGTTTTGAATTCTTAAAAATATAGGGAATGATCACTGATTTTATATCAATATTGCGGTCAGTTAAAGCCTTTTCTAGTAGTCCATCTTCTGGGTTTATAGTTAGGATAGATTTAGTTAAATCTCGTTGATTAAAATCAAAGTCTAAAACTAAAACTTTTTTACCTAAAAGGGCAAGGAAAGCTGCAAGATTTACGGTGGTGGTGGTTTTGCCTATACCGCCTTTATTATTGTAAACAGTAACCGTTAGTGCTTTGGGAGTGCTGTCAATTTTTGTCTTGATTAGAGCTATAGTGTCATCAATGTTATCAGGAGTTAGCTCTATGCAAGTAGTGGCAGGAAAAATGGTTTTACCATGTTTTCTAAATAACTGGATGTGTGAACTATTATTGATAATTCCCCATTGGGCTGCTTTACAGTTATTCCCTAATAACTGACGCTTTAACTGATTGACAGTTGCCTTATAACTTGGACTATTTTCAGTTAGGTTAATATCTCTACCCTTTAACTCTATCAGCAGAAAAGGATTACTCTTTGTCTGCAAAAAAATATCGTTTGCTAGGTTTCTCCGAGTGGCAAAGTCGGTAATCCCACCGCCTCCCGTGTCGTACTGTGGGATTATCTCCGTGGTTGAAAATCCTAAATATGATATCAGGTAACGTGCAAAGTTGGTGCTAACGATCGCTTCCGACGCATCTTGAGGCAAATGCTGAAGATAAGATTTGAGACTTTTTACTTTGGGGGTGTTATCTTTCATTTGAGTTCACAAACTATAGACTAAAGTTAATGAATCGCTGTTTTTTTTGAGTATAACACTCTATCTCCTCAACCCCTAACCCATTATGGAAAAATTAACTAATCTCGATCGCTTGGCTGAAGAAATTTTAGGTTTAATTCCAACAGAAACGGTTATCATTGCCGAATTTGACGGTGATAGTATTTATTATCGGGCGGGTGCGGGTAAAAACACCGGGGCAATTGTGGGCAAAAGGGGTGATATTGCCACGTCGGGATTGTGTACGGTGGTTTACCAGGGTAGTTGTCCGGTGGTGGTGGGACAAACTCTCGGAGATAATCGCATCCGTCAGGATATAGCGGTCGCTTTGGGGATAAAAACGGCTTTAGCTGTGCCAATTAGGGTTAATAATCGGTTATTTGGTGCAGTAATGCTATTAAACCGTCTCGATGGTCAGGAATTGACCGATCGAGATAGTTTATTAGTGGAGGAATATCTGAACTCGCTATTCAGAAATGAGGGATAGAAGCGGTTGGGTAATCCAGTTGAATGCTACGGCGATTTGATGGTTAAGGGTGGGCAGACGGTAGAGATAGACTAAGCGACGGGTAAGATGGGCAAGGGGACCGGCTAATTCTAGTCCTAAACCGCTAATAGTAGCTTCATCGACTCCGAGGGTCAACATTTCGCCTAAAGGTTGATAACGGAAGGGTAAAGCCGGTTTATCGTGGAAACTCGCCCAAATATTCCAAGCGCAGTAGTCGGACTGTTGAAGGGCCACTTGGGCCGTGGCAGCGTATGGTTTATCCTCTTGATCGCGACCATCGGCCGCATCGCCGATCGCGTAGATGCTGGGGTTTTCGACAGTTTGTAAATATTGATTAACTTTTAGTAATTTGCGCTCATTATGTGCTAGGGGCAAATTAGCGATCAGTGGAGAGGCGATCGGGCTAACGGTCCAGAGAATTAGATCAACGGGGATATTGTCGATCTGTCCTTTGTAGTCAAGGGAGAGGCGATCCGCTTGGATGTCGGCGACGGTGGTTTCGAGGTCTAACCAAACTAGACGTTTTTCTAGGGCTTTTTTGGCGGTGTCGCGGTTAAATTGGGTTGAAGGTCCAAGTATATCGCTATTTCTTTCGATCAGACGAATTCTTCCCCTTTCTCCGAGGCGATCAGCCAGCTTACAGGCTAATTCTACGCCGCTATAACCGCCCCCGATAATGGCGACCCGAATTTTATCGCGATCGGATTGTTCTAGGGTTTTGAGTCGATCCCGAAGACGATAGGCATCCTCTAGACTACGAAAGGGGATAGCGTGGGTTCTGGCCCCGGGTAGGAATTCAAGGGAAGATTGACCACCGAGGGCGATCACGAGGCGGTCATAGCATATATCGTTTTTATTGTCAAGGGTTATTTTATGATTATTAACATCGATCGCCGTGACGGTTCCCTGTTGGAAGTCAACGGGGGTATTAGCGAGCAATTCGCTGAAAGGGGGAGCAATTTCCCAGGATTGCAGTTCTGAGGTGACTAATTCGTAGAGAAGGGGAGAAAATAAAAAGTGATCGCTTTTATCAATTAAGGTAATTTGGGGAGGGTGTTGATCGCTCCAAGGCAATTGACTCAAACGTAAAGCAGTATAGAGTCCACCAAAACCACCACCGAGAATACAAATTTTTGGGCTTGAGTCAGTCATAAGTAGTCGTGCAAAATAAATTTCCTAGTGAAGATAGGCAAGAGGCAATAGGCAAGAGGCAAAAGCTTTATCGAAATGTGTAATTAATTTTGCTTAGGTACTTATCGATCGCTGAGGGTTTTGTTTCTTATTTTGACACTCCCTGCCGTAAAATGGACGGGGAAACTTAAACCCAAATTTTCGGTAAACCAGGAAAGAAAAATAGTTTTTATTTATCTACCCAGCCAAATCGTCAGCAAAGCCAAAATTGTAGCCAGAAAAAGGATATGATTCATCCAATCATCGAAAGACCAATTTTTAAACATAATTTATTTCCTTAAAATCGAGGCTTACTGCTCAACAGCTTACCTTAATTTCTAATAGAAGTGCTATCGGGTGCAGCCGGTTGACCCGGGCAATATATTAAGATTAGTTAAGGGCAGTAAAGGAATCGTTAAATCAATCATAAATTGTCATAGTCCATTTCCTCCAGAGCCTAGCATAGAGGGGAAGCCTCCTTTATACCCAGGTAATTGCATGAATGGACTACAACAACAGATTATCAGTCTTGATCGGAAAGTCGATCATCTACAGGATATTGTCGAGAGCCTCAGCCGGCAAATTGCTATCCTAGCTGGGGATAAATCGAGTCGTTCTCCGCGTGAATCTTTGGAAATGGTCGGTTTTTCCGAGTTATCCGATAATAGCCTCTACGATCATAAAGATATTCTCCGAGATCACGGTGGCAAACAATCCCCGGCTGTCAATGGAGAAAATTCTTTTTCCGATGAAATCCAAATTCGCCGATTAACGGCACAATTGACGGCGGCCTACAATCGCATTGCAGCTCTCGAAGAACAATTACTCAGCTATCGCATCCATTCCTAGTTAATTTCTGCCCAGAGGATTGGGTAAACCGGGTGAGGTGGGATTAGTCGGCAAATTGGGCAAAGGATTGCTATTTTCCAGGGTGGGATTGTTAGCCTCCCCCGATAGAGTCGCTAAAGCCACGCGATCGCCGCCCACCTGTCGCAGCAGGTCTAAAACCCCTACCACTTCGTTATAACTGGCATTTCTGGAGGCATTCAGTACCATCAGTCCATTGGGACTATATTGATGATAATTCTTGATTGCCTCGAATAACTGGGGGCGAGTCACCATCTGTTTTTCGACGTAGAGTTGCCCGAAATCATCGAGACTAACCACCAACATTTCCCGCATCGGGGTGGTGGCGGTACTAGCTTTCGGTAAATCAAGACTGATAGCTTGTTGGCGAGATAATCCCACTGCACCGAGAATAAAGAAGGTGAGAATACAGAAAATTACATCGATCAAGGGAATGATGTTAACCTGCACATCCTCTTGAATGCGGTGTTGATCATGCCATAATTTCAGGGGACGAGCCGTAATATGGCTACTTTTGGGCTTTTTGTGGTTAAGAGATTTAGTTTCGGCCATGGGTTATAGGGGGGAGACTTAGCGATCGAGGGGTTTTTCTAGGTTAGCACTGAGGGAGTATTGTTGGTCTTCTCTATCTAACCAACGTTGACGGTAGATAATTTCTAAATCACTGCCGGCCTTGCGAAAAATTCTAGCTTGATTGAACCAGAGTCCCTGAAAAATACGATAGAAAGCGAGGCTAAAGATAGCGACAATTAAGCCGGTAGCGGTGGAAATTAAAGCTTCACTAATACCTAAAGTTACTCCGGCTGTGGAGGAAGTTCCCAGGTCACTCAGTTGAATATTGGCCAAAGAGGTAATTAAACCGAGTACCGTCCCTAATAATCCTAGCAGGGGAGAAAGGGCGATGACTGCCTCAAGGATTTTATCGCCCCGTTTCATTAGGGATAATTGTTCATCGGCAGCCGATTCGAGGGCAAAGTGAAAAACCTCTGGATCTGGATTTTCTAAGCGCAGGGGTGCGTAGAGATAGCTACCGATGGGGTGATTGCGGGAATCCCTAGCGACTTTTGCCGCTAAGTCCCAGTTACGGGTGGCCGATTCCATAATCCGATTTAAAATCTGGCCTTCACTGAGGAGGGTGCGACTCCAAAACCAAATTCGTTCGATAATAGTGCTAAGAGCTAAAATAGACAGAAAAAGCAGCGGCCACATGGCCACTCCGCCTTTTTGGATTAAATCAGTTATATTCACGAGTTGTTTTGTTCCTCCAATACCGGGCGATCGGGTAATGATTATAGTTTAAGGATTATAGTTTAAGATCTAGCTTAATCGATTGACATTTATAGTTCTCACGCTGACTTACAATACAGGATGATATGGGGCTTTTCAAGGGGCCAGAAGATATCAGAAAAGGGATTGCCCTGACTCTATTTGAACCTAATTCGGGCCAGAGAAGTCTAAACCACGGTTATCTAACCGTCCCTACTTTTTGCCGCAAACCCTATATAAAAAAAGGAGTGAAAATAATCACTCCTACTGATAATCAAAAGAAAAACTGGCTTAAATCTAGAGAGCGTTTGCCCCCGCTACTACTTCTAACAATTCTTGGGTAATAGCGGCTTGACGCGCTTTGTTGTAGGTACGGCTTAAAGTCCCAATTAACTCGCTGGCGTTCTCGCTGGCGTTACTCATCGCCGTCATCCGGGCTGCTAATTCACTAGCTGCCGATTCCTGGAGGGCGCGCAGTAATTGGTTATTTAAGTACAAAGGTAGGAGAGAATCGAGGATTTGGACCGGATTCTGCTCAAAAATCATGTCTTGGGGAAAAACCTGCGCTGGTTGGCTGGCCATTTTTTCCCGTTGTACCTTAAATTTTCCCTCTTTAGTCACCAAACGGAAAATCTCGTCATCCTGTACCGCTAAACCTTGGGTAGTTAAAGGTAACAGGGTTTGAATCACCGGAGTGGCACTGATCAAGGAGATAAAACGAGTATAAACCAACTCGACGCGATCAACTGTTTCCGATAAAAATAAGGAAAGCAATTCATCCCCAATAGTGCCAGCTTCATCAGCAGTGGGAATCTGTTCGAGGTTAATAAATTTAGCGGCAATGGGAGCATTGCGGCGCTCGAAATACTGTGCCGCTTTCCGGCCGGCAATAACTAATTGATAGTTAATCCCTTGCTCTTTTAATTCATTCATCCGTTGTTCGGCACGACGGATGACGTTAGTATTATAACCGCCACAAAGGCCTCGATCTCCTGTGACTACCAACAGAGCCACGGTTTTTACTTCCCGTTGGGCCAGCAGGGGTAAATTAACATCACTAAAGGCTAAACGACCTTGAAGATTATAAAGTACCTGAGCGAGGGCATCGGCAAAAGGACGGGTACAGAGAACTTGTTCTTGGGCGCGGCGCACTTTTGCTGCCGCCACCAGACGCATGGCCTCAGTAATTTTTTTGGTATTTTTGACCGATTGAATTTGGTCGCGAATCGCTTTGAGATTAGGCATAATTCAGTTATCAGTTATCAGTTATCAGTTATCAGTTATCAGTCATCAGTTATCAGTTATCAGTCATCAGTCATCAGTTATCAGATTGGAGTTTTAAGTGAGCAGTATGTGTTAAGTGAGCAGTATTAAATAGCAGTTTCTTGCCATCTTTTCACTGTTTACCGCTCACTGTTTACCGCTCACTGTTTACTGATCACTGTTTACTGATCACTGTTTACTGGTCACTGATAACTGAAAAGGCTGACAGCTTAAAGCTCACAGAAGTTTACTTGAAAGCCTGTTTGTACTCGTTGATGCCATCTTTGAGCAGGCCTTCTGCTTCGTCGTTGAGTTGTTTTTCAGTGCTGACGATCTCAACGTAGCGAGGTTTGCTGGTTTTCAGGTATTCGCGTAAACCGGCGCAGAAATCGATAACTTTATCGGTGGCGATATCGTCGAGATAACCGTTTAAACCGGCATAAACCACCGCCACCTGTTCCCAAACGGAGAGGGGGAAGTTTTGGGGCTGTTTGAGGATTTGACGCAGACGTTGACCGCGAGCGAGTTGTGCTTGGGTGGCCGCATCAAGGTCAGAAGCGAATTGAGCAAAAGCTTCTAATTCGTCAAACTGGGCTAATTCGAGTTTTAATTTACCAGCAACTTTCTTCATTGCTTTCGTTTGGGCCGCCGAACCCACGCGGGATACGGAAATACCAGCGTTAATCGCGGGACGGAAACCAGCGTTAAAGAGGTCGGTGGAGAGGAATATCTGACCGTCAGTAATCGAAATTACGTTGGTGGGAATGTAGGCAGAAACGTCACCGGCTTGGGTTTCGATAATCGGCAGGGCGGTCATGCTGCCACCACCGAGGGCATCGCTGAGTTTAGCGGCACGTTCTAGTAAACGGGAGTGGAGATAGAAAACGTCGCCGGGGTAAGCTTCCCGACCGGGAGGACGACGCATGAGCAGGGATAGCTGACGATAAGCTTGAGCCTGTTTGGTGAGGTCATCATAGATAACTAGGGTCGCTTTGCCTTTATACATGAAGTATTCGGCGATCGAAGCTCCGGTATAGGGGGCGATATACTGGAGGGTGGCGGGGTCGTTAGCGTTAGCGGCCACCACCACGGTGTAATCCATGGCGCCTCTTTGGGTGAGGGTGTCGATTACTTGGGCGACGGTGGAGGCTTTTTGACCGATGGCGACATAGACACAGATCACGTCTTCGCTTTTCTGGTTAATGATTGTGTCAATGGCGATCGCTGTTTTACCAGTTTTTCTGTCACCGATAATTAACTCCCGTTGACCACGACCGACGGGAATCATGGCATCGATAGCGGTGATGCCGGTTTGCATCGGTTCACAGACGGATTTGCGAGCGACAATACCGGGGGCGGGGGATTCCACCAGACGGGTTTCGCTGGCGAGGATGTCTCCTTTCCCGTCGATGGGACGACCGAGAGCATCAACCACGCGGCCGACTAAGGCGTCACCCACGGGAACCTGAGCGATTTTACCGGTAGCTTTCACCGTACCGCCTTCTTTAATCCCGAAACCGTCACCCATTAACACCGCGCCGACGTTATCTTCTTCGAGGTTAAGGGCGATGCCGACGGTTCCATCTTCAAATTCTAATAGTTCTCCCGACATGGCCTGTTGTAGGCCGTAGATGCGGGCAGTACCGTCACCCACTTGCAGGACGGTTCCCACGTTGGAGACCTGTACTTCTTGGTTATAGGATTCGATCTGTTGACGAATAATCGTGCTAATTTCGTCGGGTCTGATAGCTACCATAGTTTAATCTGGGAAAAAGTAAAAAATTAAGAAGGTGAAAAAACGGCAAAAAAGGGAGATTAGATGACCTTAGCGCAGGGAGAGGCTGAGGCGTTGTAGTTGACCGCGAATGCTGGCATCAAAGACCTGAGAACCGACTTTGATCACCACACCACCGATTAGGCTGCCATCAACTTTGGTTTTCAGTTCGACCACGTTCGCCCCGGTCAGGGTTTTCACTTTGTCGATGACGATTTGTTTTTGGCTATCGTTCAATTCGGTGGCCGAGGAAACTTCCGCTAAAACGGTGTTAGTCAGCACTCTAGCCAGGGTGAGATATTGTTGACAAACGGGTTCTAAAAATTGAATCCGACGTTTATCGACTAATAACATCATGAAGTTAGTTAAATAGGGATTGGCATTGGTCCCCATTACTTGGGAAAGAACGGCTTTTTTAGCTTCTTCTTTGATGACGGGATTGCCGATAAAAGCTCTTAGATCGGGAGCATTTTCCAACAATTCTAAGAGGGATTTAATTTCGCCGCCGATCGCTTCTAATTGTCCGCTGCTTTGGGCGACGGAAAGTAATGCTTGGGCGTAGGGTTCGGCTATTTCTGAACTGATTAAACTTCCCTGCATCTATTTACCTCCTAGGTTGGCCAAACTGCGATCAATTAGGGTTTGTTGTACCGATTCTTCCAGGCCGGCGCTTAACTGGGATTCCACGTTAGCTAAGGCTAAAGCGGTAATTCTTTGGCGTAATTCTACTAAAACGCGATCCTGTTCTGCCGAGAGATCTTTAGCGGCACTTTCGCGCATTCTTTGAATATCGAGTTCGGCTTGGGCGGCGATGTCGGCGGTGACAGTTTTAGCTCTAGATCGAGCGTTATTGATAATTTTTTCCGCTTCTTGTTTTGCTAGGGCGAGTTTTTTCTGTTCTTCGGCGAGGGCGGTAGCGGCAATATTTTTCCGGTCTTCAGCTTCGGCTAAAGCTTCAGCAATCTTCGACTGACGTTCTCCGAGGATTTGTCCGAGAACTTTGCGGCCGTAGAAGATGACTAAACCGAGCAGAATTGAGAGGTTAAATAGGTTAGTTCCTAGGATATCGGTATTGATGCCGAATCCTTCTGCTGCCGCTTCCTTCGCCTCCGTGGCTAATAATAAAACTGTGTCGATGATCATGATTATTGAGGGCGGGGAGTAGGTTATTCAGTTATCAGTTATTAGTTATCAGTCTTCTAACTTCTGACGACTGAGTTCTATCTTTTTACTGATCACTGTTATTAACCAAGGGCTGGGGTTTAGCGAACGAGTTCGGGGCCGAGGAGTTTTTCGAGAATTTGACGGGAAAGAGAGGCCACTTGTCCTTCTAGAGAACGAAAGGCTTCTTCTTTCTGTTGGGCAATTTCGGCGGCGACGGCTTCTTTACGAGCGATCGCTTCTTTTTGGGCTGCGGCAACTCGTTCGCTGGCTAGTTTTTGAGCCTCGGCTTGCGCTTGGGCGATAATCTCTTGGGATTGTTTACGAGCCGAAGTTAATTGCAATTCGTACTCTTGTACCAGTGCTTCGGTTTTGGCTAGTTGTTCTTTGGCTCCGCCTTCCGTTTGCCGAATATACTCCGCCCGTTCATCTAAAACTTTACTGAGGGGTTTATAAAAAACGGCGTTCAGGATCACTGCCAAAAGAATAAACTGTAGTGCCATCACTGGCAGGGTGGCATCGAAATCAAACATTGATTTATTCCTGATAAATAGAAGCTATAGACAGGTTCAAAAAAGGAAGATGATCCCCCTGCTTTAAGAATAAACAGTCAGGGGGAATCACTAAAATTCCCTTAATTAGCTATCAGCCTTCCGTCCCAAAAACCAGATTTTTTAGTGGGCTGCTTTGGCGTTTTTTGAGAGTTTTTAAAACTCTGCTGCCAAGCTGGGGACTGGGGGCTGATAGCCCACTGCTTTTTTAATTAGGCGAAGGGGTTAGCGAACAGTAAAACGAGAGCGATAACCAAACCGTAGATGGTTAAGGATTCCATGAATGCCAAGCTGAGGAGAAGGGTACCACGAATTCTTCCTTCAGCTTCGGGTTGACGGGCGATACCGGAAACAGCTTCTCCAGAAGCGGTACCTTGACCAACACCGGGGCCGATAGCGGCTAAACCAACGGCGAGGGCGGCGGCGATAACGGAAGCGGCAGCTACTGTGGGGTTCATGGTGATTTTTTCCTCTATTTACTAATCAATTTCAATCTGTTGTTTACAGAGCGCGTTCTCAGCCGTAAAAAATGGCTGGTTTTCTGCTCAAAACTCCCGAAAGAGTTTTTGGGAAAGAACGATCCTGGAATTCAGTTGCTCATCCTGAATTCGACCAATAATTTCTTAGTTATTATCCTATTATTTGGACACTTTTCCCTAAGAAATTTTTCTGTTTTCGTCCCTCGCTTTTAAGCGTGTTCCTCTTCGTGTTCCGATTCCAGTGCCTCATGGATATAGGCCCCGGCAAGGGTGGCGAAGACAAGGGCCTGGATAGCGCTGGTAAATAAACCGAGAGCCATAAGGGGTAGGGGTACGACTAGGGGGACAAGGAAGACTAATACTGCTACTACCAACTCATCCGCGAGGATGTTTCCGAAAAGACGGAAGCTGAGGGAGAGGGGTTTGGTAAAGTCTTCTAAAATTTTGATCGGTAATAGCACGGGAATCGGCTCTAGGTAGTGAGCGAAGTAACCGAGTCCTTTTTTACTGATGCCCGCGTAGAAGTAAGCGAGGGAAGTCAGTAGGGCTAACGCCACCGTGGTATTGATGTCGTTAGTGGGGGCGGCTAATTCCCCTTCGGGCAGTTCGATTAACTTCCAAGGAATCAAGGCCCCTAACCAGTTAGAAACGAAAATAAATAAAAATAGGGTGCCGATGAAGGGCAACCAGGGTCGATATTCCTTTTCTCCTAGCTGGTTTTTGGCTAAATCGCGCAGAAATTCCAGAACGTACTCCATGAGGTTTTGAATACCGCTAGGGACTTTCTGGATCTTGCGGGTAGCGGCGATCGAGGCGATGATTAAGATAGCGAAGACGATCCAGGAGACCGCGATCACTTGCCCGTGAATTTTTAGTCCGCCGATGTGCCAGTACCAGTGTTGTCCCACTTCCAGGGAAGCGAGGCTATAAAAATTAAGCACACTTAAACTGTCTAACATTTCTACCTTGGGGAGATTCGGGTTCGCAAATCAGGGTTATTTTTAACGGTCAAAGGGTTTAGGAATCGCCTTTCTGCTCCAGCTTGAAGATGGTTTGCAGGGTATAGACGATGATCGCCCCTTTATAGGTCAAAAAACCCAAAAAAACCGGCACTATGTGCAGTTCTTGCCAACGACTGGCGATGATGATTAATCCAGCGAATAGGGCTAATCCTTTTTTGCCTACCCGATTTTTCGTTACCCCCAATTTTTCCACTTCCCCGGCCAGGAGTTTTAGGTAAACAACTCCCACCATTGCCCCTAATAGGTAATTAAGGGCGGTATTGAGGGAATAAAACAAGCACACGGGTGTAAAGATCAGACCGCTTAAGATCAGGGTGGTGATCAATAAGGTGTTTTGTAGTTGATAGTATTCCCGCATCGGATCTGACGGCGGGTTGGTTTCTGGGGTTGGGGGAGATTCGATCGATGGGTCAGACAAGGTACACCTAAATCAGCGATAGACTAATCTCAATATCTGGATTGCTTTCCCAGCTATGACGCTCAGGTAAGCCACAAGACATATTATCACGGCAGCGGCAACAATTATTAAGCAATTGTAAATTGTCATGATTCCGTCGGTCGTCGGTCGTCGGTCGTTAGGAGTCAGGAGACAGGAGATTACTTTTATTTATTATCCCCACTTCCCCATTTCCCCATTTCCCCACTTCCCCATCTCCCCATTTCGCCAGAATTAGTCTCAATCAGGTCTTTTTAAGAGTTTTGCGCCACAGTTTTTACAAAAATTGGCGTCTATATCGTGACGGGGTAAACCACAATCTGGACAAGGATAATCAGTTTGAGTGCCAGATTTTAATATTTGTTTAGTCAGAGTGCTAATTTGCAAGGGAATTAACAAAACTCCCGTTAAAATCATTAGAACTGTCACCATTTTGCCCCCATCAGAAAGGGGAGTCACATCCCCAAATCCCACGGTAGTCATAGTCACGACAGCAAAGTAAAAAGCATCAAAAAATGTCCGATAGACTTGGGGATTAATTGGGTGTTCGATCTGATAAATTAAACCAGCATAGACAAAAATAATCGAAAATAGAGTTAGTAATATGCGAATAAATACTATCTGATCGGAAGTTTTAATTTGAAAAATAGAAAGATCGGAACCAAAAAAACGAATCACTCGCAAAATTCTAAACCAGCGAAAAATTCTAAAAAACCTAATATCAAAAAAACCAAAAAATAGAGGCAGGATTGATAATAAATCTAGGATGGAAAAAATGTTAAAAACAAAGCCTAGTTTTGATTCCGCACACCAAAACCGAATTAAATACTCTAGGGAAAATAAGCTTAAAATTCCCCAATCAAGCTGACGTAACCACATTTGCCAAGTGGCGGATAAGGGATAGGTTTGCGCCACATAAATCCCCAACGAGAGTAAAATTAATGCTAGGATAAGCAGATTTACCGTCAGTCCGATCGCCGTGGTGACATCCTCTAAATAAAAAGCTATCTTGGCACGAAAAGAGAGCATAAATTCAGCTATCAGTAAACAGTAACTAGCAATCAATGAACTGAAAGCTCGCATCTGATAACTGATAACTGATAACTGATAACTGATTAAGGTAATTCCACTGAAGTTGGTTTAGCAATATGAGGCAAACCCCAACCCAATTTTTCCCGGAGGATGCGGAAGAATTCCGTCGATTGCAGACGAATAAAATGGACTTGGTGGGGCGATTTCTGCACATTAATTCGATCTTCTGGCAAGATATAAGAACCGCCATTACCGTCCACTACCATCACCATCCGATTAGCAGTTGCTGGGAAAATATTTACAGTTTCCTTGTCAGAAAATACCAAGGATCTCGAAGCTAAAGAATGGGGACAAATGGGAGCTAATTGTAATACCGGCACATCGGGAGTTATGACCGGGCCACCGGCGCTGAGAGCATAGGCAGTAGAACCAGTAGGAGTGGAGAGAATAACCCCATCGGCAGCGATATCGACAGGTGCGTGTTCACCAATTTGAATCTCAAAATGACACATACTGGTGAGGGGTTCCCGGTGGACGACCACCTCATTGAGAGAAAGTGCCTCCCAGAGGAGGGTATCTTCGCGAAACAGTCGCACCGTGATCATCGAGCGATTTTCGATGGTGTATTTCCCCTCTAGAACCTGCTCTAAGGCGGGTTCAAGCTGATTTAGGTAAATTTCGGTCAAAAAGCCCATGTGTCCCGTATTGACCGTTAACAGGGGCAAATTAAGGGTGGCCAACTGCCGGGCTGCCGATAGGACTGTACCATCGCCCCCCAGCACGATCGCAAAACTTAAATCTTGCTCGAAGTGGGGGGGGACTAACTGATCGATCGGGGTAAAACAAACCGGACGAGAGGGTTTAGAATGGCCTAGCAGACCACCGCTGCCGGTAGCCATAAACACCTGGCAACCTAGGGAAAGTAGCTGATCTTGTATCTGATGGGCTGTTTTACAAGCGATAGGCTTAATATCGTTGTAAATAATGCCGATTTTGGGCATTGACAAATTTTCCTACTGCTGAATCACGCTTTCTTTTTGAAAGGAGTTTTCTTCTTCTTCTGAGCTTTTTGTTTCTCGAAGTCGATTTCCTTGAGCTTCTTGAGAATGCGGCTAAAGTATTCTTGTAAATAGGATTCTAAAGTAGTTGTTTGACTCGGATCAAGGCCAAATACTTGATAAACTTCTGCCATGGGGGCATCAAGGGCTTGATCACTAGCGAGAACTTCCGCAAAAGCTAGTCGGTCAGATATATTATAGGTCCATTGGAAACAACGGCTTATTCCTCGCATAAAACGCAGTAATCCCATGGGTAAACGCCAAATTTTCCCCTCTTTACCCGATAGGCGTTCGCAAACTTCGATAATTTCTTCAGCTTTCCAAGCTTTGCTGCCGACCACGGGATAGGACTGACCGACGGTTTCGGGGACTTCTAAAGCGCGAACGGCGAATTTAGCGATATCTTGGGTGTCCATGTAGGCGATCGCTGTACTTTCCCCCGTGATCCAGACGGTTTGATTATCTAACATCGGGATGGCGTATTGACCGATTAAACCCTGCATAAAGCCACAGGGACGCAGAATTGTATATTTTAAACCCGATTCTGCTAGAAATTTCTCGGTACAGCGTTTTATCTCCATCAAAGGCACGTTGGAATATCTTTCGGCATTGAGGATCGAAAAGAAAATAAAGCGATCAACTCTGGCGGTTTTAGCCGCTTGAATCAGATTAACTTTACCATCCCAATCCACCTGTTTAATGCTGGCTGAGTCCGTCGCCCGGGCTGTAGCGGCATCGATCACCGCGTCCATTCCCTCTAAAGCAGCAATAATGGTACTTTTATCCCGCAGGGTTCCCCCGACTAATTCCGCGCCCCATTCCTTCAAAAAAGCCGCTTTTCTCTGGCTGCGTACCAAACAACGCACTTGATGTCCCTGATCGATGGCATGACGCACGATCTGTCGCCCTAGGGTTCCCGTCGCACCGACAACTAATACTTTCATCTATAATTAATTTTTTGTTACATTTGTTAACACTTCTCTAAGATACTATCAAAAAAGTGGATCATTTAGGGATAGAAAAATTCTAAGATTCCCCGATCCCCGTCCAGTTCTACCATTGTTCCCACTGGTAAAGCGGCATTATCGCCATCATGACCGAAAGGTAACTCAGCAATAACCGCAATGCCTAAATCGCCCAAACGCTCTTTTAAGACTTCCTCCACGGTTTGACTATCACTACCGGGAGCTGCCAGACAACGGCTAAAACGACCGAGGGCAATGCCTTTAATTCGGGAGAAAATGCCCAGCATTCGCCACTGAGTTAACATTCGATCGATCCGGTAGGGGGCCTCGGTTACGTCCTCTAGGGCTAAAATTACCCCCTCTAGGGTGGGTTGAACCGAGGTTCCGAGGAGATGGGTGGCTACGGTTAAATTAGCTGGTAATAAGCGTCCCCGCACTTTGCCCCCACTCCAACCTTGACCGATAAGAGGGGCTAAAGGACGACCTTCCAGAAGAGAAAAGAGGCGATCAATTGATTGGGGACTTTCTTGGGCTAAGGTGGTTAAAACTGGCCCGTGAACGCTACAAATGCCCTGTTTCGCTAAACTCCATAAAATCCCCGTCACGTCGGAAAAACCGATTAACCATTTCGGGTTAGTTTTTGCCCATGTCCAATTTTCCAAGAGGCGAGCGCTACCGTAACCCCCCCTAGCGCAGAGAATTGCTTGACAATCGTCATCTTGCCATGTTTGGGCTAAAGCTTGACGACGTTGCTCGTCGCTACCGGCGAGATAACCGAGACGATTAGCCCAATTCTCGCTAAATTCCACTTGATAACCCCTTGATCGCCAGATTTCTACGCCTTTTTCGAGGGCGGCTAATTCCTTGACGGCTCCACTGGTGGCCACCAGAGAAACTTTAGCACCGGGTTGCAGAAACGATGGGATGATCATAGGCGGATTAAGCTGAAATTACAGGCAATTTTGTGGCAGTATGAAAACTGACAGCATATTCTATCGAATGTTTCTCGATTTTCCCGATTCGTTCTTTGAATTAATCGAACGACCCGATGCTAGGGTTAGCAATTATCGATTTACTTCCCAAGAAGTCAAACAACTAGCTTTTCGATTAGATGGTTTATTTTTGCCGCTCGATCATCTAGAAAATTCACCCTTTTATCTGGTAGAAGTGCAGTTTCAAAAGGATGAAGACCTATATTATCGATTATTTTCAGAACTTTTCCTGTATCTTAGACAGTATAAACCTTTGTCACCCTGGCAGATAGTTGTTATTTATCCCAGTCGAGAAATTGAGCGAGAACATCCCCAGCAATTTGCCGATTTTTTATCCCTAGCAAGGGTTAAAAGAATCTATCTGGATGAATTGCCAAATGACGAGACTCCTTCCTTAGCGATCGCTCTGATCAAATTGGTTACGGAAAGTGAGAGTCAAGCTGTTAATTCTGCTAAGATTTTAATTAAACAGGCTCAAAGAGAAGTCAGCGATCGCTTAGTGCAGAAAAATGTCATTGATTTAATCGAAACGATCATCATTTATAAATTACCCCAAAAAAGTCGAGAGGAAATAGAAGCTATGTTGGAACTACAAGACCTAAAACAAACTCGTTTCTATCAAGAAGCTTTTGAACAGGGAATTGAACAGGGAATTGAACAGGGAATTGAACAGGGAATTGAACAGGGAATAAACTTGCAAAAATTGAAAACAATTCCGCTACTGCAAGACCTCGGTTTAACCCCGCAACAAATCTCGGAACGCTTAGACTTTAATCTGGAAACAGTGCTTAACTATTTGGCACAACAGCAACAATAATCACACCTGTTTCAAAAGTCTAGAAAAACAGCAGTCGAGAGGAAATAGAAGCTATGTTGGAACTACAAGACCTAAAACAAACTCGTTTCTATCAAGAAGCTTTTGGAGATGGAATTGAACAGGGAATTGAACAGGGAATTGAACAGGGAATTGAACAGGGAATTGAACAGGGAATAAACTTGCAAAAATTGAAAACAATTTCTCTACTACAAGACCTCGGTTTAACCCCGCAACAAATCTCGGAACGCTTAGACTTGACTGTGGAAACAGTGCTTAACTATTTGGCACAACAGCAACAATAATCAAACCTGTTTCAACAATCTAGAAAAGCAGCAATTTCTAAGTAGTTGGCAAATGAATAGTAGTAAATGAGTGACCTTTAAGCTATCAGCGATGACATGAAAACTGACAGCATATTCTATCGAATGTTTCTCGATTTTCCCGATTCGTTCTTTGAATTAATCGCTCAACCCGATGCTAGGGTTAGCAATTATCGATTTACTTCCCAAGAAGTCAAGCAACTAGCTTTTCGATTAGATGGTTTATTTTTGCCGCTCGATAATCTGGAAAATTTGCCTTTTTATCTGGTAGAAGTGCAGTTTCAAAAGGATGAAGACCTATATTATCGATTATTTTCGGAACTTTTCTTGTATCTTAGACAGTATAAACCTTTGTCACCCTGGCAGATAGTTGTTATTTATCCCAGTCGAGAAATTGAGCGAGAACATCCCCAGCAATTTGCCGACTTGTTACCCTTGGACAGGGTTAGAAGAATCTATCTGGATGAATTGCCAAATGACGAGACTCCTTCCTTAGCGATCGCTCTGATCAAATTGGTTACGGAAAGTGAGAGTCAAGCCGTTAATTCTGCTAAGATTTTAATTAAACAGGCTCAAAGAGAAGTCAGCGATCGCTTAGTGCAGAGAAATGTCATTGATTTAATCGAAACGATAATCATTTATAAGTTACCCCAAAAAAGTCGAGAGGAAATAGAAGCTATGTTGGAACTACAAGACCTAAAACAAACTCGTTTCTATCAAGAAGCTTTTGAACAGGGAATTGAACAGGGAATTGAACAGGGAATTGAACAGGGAATTGAACAGGGAATAAACTTGCAAAAATTGAAAACAATTTCTCTACTGCAAGACCTCGGTTTAACCCCGCAACAAATCTCGGAACGATTAGACTTAACTCTGGACACAGTGCTTAACTATTTGGCACAACAGCAACAATAATCACACCTGTTTCAAAAGTCTATAAAAACAGCAGTTGCTAAGTAGTGAACAAATGGATGGTAGCGAATCAGTGACCTTTAACCTATCAGTGATAACTCGATGAATAACGACTTATTGACTTTTCTCTTTGGTGTTACCCTTCTCATTCTCTATCTAGTTTTTTCAGCTTTAACCGAGATGGGAACAAAATGGCCTTGGACAAAAAAATAAGAGAAATACTTATAGATGTGAATAAACATAAAATCGGGTCAGGGATTCGGTCATTGGAAAAATTCTATTCGCTCTACTGATAAAATATGAAACTAATTGGTGATATTTCCCCGAGCTTGGATTTATTCTTGTTGCTTTTTTTCTGGCATTGTCTCATCGGTGCCATTGCTACAGTCACCGCTATCAATAAAGGCTATCCAAGATTAAATTGGCTAATCTTCGGCCTTCTGGGAGGAACCTTTACCTTTTTTATCGCTCTTTTCCTGAAAAAAAAGCCCAAAATTTAAGGGATGATATTGCTTGATTATCCTTTAATAGTTCCCATCAACACCTCTAAATCTTCTGCGTCTAACTCCTCTGGTATGCCATTACGAATTAATTCCGAAAAATCCTCATTGGGAACCATAAAACATAGTGCATAAAGTCTTCCGTCCCCCACATTTCTAATCTCGTGAATACCCGTGGGACGGACTAATAAACTATCCCCCGGCCCCAGGGGAATCGCTTTACCATCACAGATAGCCATTCCCTCCCCTTTGAGGATAAAAAACATTTCTACGGCAAAATGATGACGATGGGTAGGGGTGCGACCGTGGGGATCGAAAATTTCCACACAAACGGTCAAGGAATCCCCCGCTACGGTAGAATCAAAGACGATCGCTAAACGATTCGTATCCCCAGCGCTAATGCGAAAAACTTGATAATCCCGGGGAGATCGAATCACGGGTAACATACAATGATCGCTGGTTAGTTGGCTATTCATCGCTAATTTCGATCGAACTGTGGATGATTCTAAGACTAGCAAAAATTTTCAACTTCGCTCGATTGCGTCCACCACTTTACTCACATCTACGATCGCAGCCACATCATGGACGCGCAGGATATCGGCCCCCTTAGCGATCGCTATAGCACAGGCCGCCGCCGTTCCGAAAACTCGTTCTTTTGGGTCATCTTTGCCTGTAATCTCGCCAATAAAGCGTTTTCTCGACAATCCAATCAAAATAGGTAAATCTAAATCCCGAAATTGCTTTAATTCTCGCAATAACTCAAGATTTTGTGTCCCAGTTTTGGCGAAACCAATCCCCGGATCGATGATAATATTTTCCCTAGCAATACCCCACTGTAAAGCTTCCTTAACACGATTCTGTAAAAATTCTTTAATTTCCTTGACTAAATCATCATAATGTGTTAGAGATTGCATGGTTTGCGGATTGCCCCGCAGGTGCATGAGGATGATGGGAACGGCCAATTTAGCCACCGTGGGCAATAATAGGCGATCGAAGGTTCCCCCGGAAATATCATTGATCAAATCGGCCCCGGCGGCGATACCTTGGGCTGCTACAATCGCCCTAGTGGTATCGAGAGAGATAGGAATAGAACTTTGTTGTCGAATAGCGGTGATTACGGGGATAACTCGCGATAATTCTGCTTCTAGGCTAATTTCTTGCGCTCCCGGACGGGTGGATTGACCACCGATATCGATTATATCAGCCCCGGCCTCGATCATTTTCATCGCCTGTAGCAGGGCATTTTCAACATTGTCAAATTCTCCCCCATCACTAAAACTATCGGGAGTAACGTTCAAAACACCCATGATATAGGTGCGTTTTCCCCAAGCAAAAATATGTTCACGAATTACCGTTAAATTAGACATAATACTAAATCCTGCTGAAAAAGTAGATGAATTATGAATTATGAAGTGGGTAGAATAAATCAAAATAATCTCCTGATAACTGATTACTGATAACTGATAACTGATTACTGACGGTGATAGTTAATTTTTAAGTACAGAAGAATCTTTTAATTCAAAATAAGCTTGTACTTCTTCTTTCCAGAGTTGATATTTTTCTTGAATTAGTTGATATTGACTGGCAAAATCGAGGTTACAATCAACGAGATTGCTATCGATATCGGATTGGACTAATTCCCTTTCGATTAGGGTTTCTCGGATAAATTTTAAACATTCTTGTCTCAAAGTTTCCGCTTGATCGATAATTAGCTGGACTTGATTAATTGCTCGATCATACAATGGAGTTTGTGAATGAAAAATTTCGGAAGATGCGGCCAGATTTCGCAGTCTATGTAATTGATTTTTCTTTTCTACTAAACTGGCAATTTTGGGGTTAATTTCAAAAAGCAAGGTTTTCACCAGAGGAGCCAAGCGGCGAGTGTTAATATAATCGTAGTTATTAAGATCTGATTTAATCAGGTGTACCTGTTGTAAATCGACGGTAATATCGTGGAATTGGATCTCGGTTTCGGTGATGGTGGGATGAATTGTTTTAACTTTCCACGTGGTAACAGAAGTCAACTGCTGGCGATCAATATTAACCATTTGCTGCTCCATTTTCAGCACATCGAGGGGAATGCTATAAAGTTTTTTCTCAGGGATATAGATAACATCGCTACCGAGAATGCGATCAATTTTAGGACGACGATATAAATAATGATACAGGAATCGATAAAAGCTTTTACTACCTTGAAATATCTGGAGAAATAACCAAATTTTCCAGCTAAATAACCCGCTAAGAAAGCGTCCGAATAGATGGGAATTCGAGGAGGAGTTATTCATGAAATTCCGTTATCATTTATCGGTGAGGAATCGGAGGTTTGGTTCTTTTCAGCGATCGGTAAATAGTAAAATAGTAAAGAGTAATCAGGGATAAAGATAACTAACTAATTAACTTAAAACTTACATCTGATAACTGATAACTGATAACTGATAACTGATTAAGGACGTTCTCCGGGTAGATTTTTTGAAGATGTTGGTTTCGATCTTACCTGTTGACGACCGTTGCGGATAACTTGTAACATTTGCCCTAATTGTCGATCGAGATCTTCTAAAACCGCTTCAGCATAGTCGTCAGCGCCTTTTTGAATTTCATGACATTCAGCTTGGGTTTTTTGTCGTAACTGTTGTACTTCCTGCAAGGTGCTGTGACGCATCTGTTCGATTTCATCGAGGGTTTGTTGTTGCAAGGATTCGCATTCCTGTTGAACCCGTTGACGAATTTGGGCCGCTTGCCGTTCTGCTTGTTGAATAATACCGGACTCGTCGAGAATTTGGGCGGCTCTTTGTTGAGCGGAACGCAGGACTTGTTGAGCGTATTCCTCTGCTTTAGTGATAATTTCCTGTTCTTCCTGCAAAATTGCTAAAGCTTTCTGTACTGCCGGTGGCACGGTTTCATAGATAAGATCGATTTGTTCGGCTATCTGTCCCTCATCGATCATTGTCCAACGGGTGAGGGGGATATGGAAACTATCAAAAATCATCTCTTGCAGACGCGCCAAATCCTGATAGATATCGAAATCGACGGGTGGACTGGGAACCCCACTATTAGAAGTGTTAGGTACTGCTTTTCTGGGATCATTAGGTTCTCGGCGCGCCATAGGTTCAGATCGTCCTCATTACTGTATTTTAGTATGTTAACTGTAGTATGAGTAAATATCCCTAGAAACGTTTTCCGGGACTAGATGACTGACGGAGCCACCGAATTGAGCGATTTCTTTAACCACGCTACTACTTAAAAAACTATATTCTTTAGTGGTGGCCAAAAAAACCGTTTCGATTCCTTCCCAGAGAGTTTTATTGGTATGTGCCATTTGCAGTTCTTTTTCAAAGTCTGAGAGAACCCGCAACCCCCGCAACAGCACCTTAGCACCTTTCAATCTGGCATATTCAACCGTTAATCCTGAAAAACTGTCTATCTCAACGTTTTTCAGGTGTTTTGTACAGTAGCTGATCTGTTCTATGCGTTGTTCGACGCTAAACAGGGGGTTTTTATGGGGATTGCAGAGAACTGCCACGATTACTCGCTCGAATAGTGGCACACTGCGTTCGATAATATCTAAATGACCGAGTGTAACTGGATCGAAGCTGCCGGGGTAGATGGCGATCATTTCTCAACCTGCACACCTCGCCAAAAAGCGATATATCCTTTAATATTTTGGGCTTTTGGCTTAGGATCGGGATAATACCAAGCGGCATCTTTATTGTCCTGTCCATCTACCCTGAGAGTATAATAACTAGCCTCTCCTTTCCAAGAACAAATGGTATGGGTGTTACTGGGTTGGAAATATTCAGCTTTGATGGTATCGGGGGGAAAATAGTAGTTTCCCTCGACAATTTCGCAGTTATCGCTTTCCGCTACCACTGCACCATTCCAAATCGCCTTTGCCATGGCACTAACTCCTAGTTCTGTTTCAAAATCATCTTACAACAGAGTTTGTAAATGTTGAACCAGTTGGTTAACCTGCACCACTCCCTCAATTCGATCGATCGGTTGACCATTTTTAAAGACTACTAAAGTCGGTAAAGCTTGAATACCGTACTTAGTGGCTAAATTGGGATATTTGTCTGTATCAATTTTGACAATTTGTAGGCGATTTTTGAAATACATTCCCGTTTGTTCTAGAATCGGAGCCATCATTTGACAAGGACCACACCAAGTGGCATAGAAATCCACTAACACGGGAAGATTAGTGGTTTGCAACAGTTCCTCAAAACTGGAAAACTCTTTTTTGACTGCCATAAATTGTCACCTCGCCAGAAAAATAGCCTTTTCCCTACTATAGCTTTTCTACTGAAGGGGTGACAACGAGGTTGAAGTCTAGGCTGGGTGTGGGGTGTGGGGAAAATCTCCTCGCTGTCAGCCGTCAAATTCATTAACTTACTTAAGCTTAAACCTGATTCTCTCGTCCTCATTTCGGGGAAAGTCTCAAGGTTTTTCCCTACACCTTACCCCCACACCCTGTTTCACTTTCAATCTGCTTGTCACCCCTTGAGACTTTTCTTTTTCTAGATGTTCCTTGATTTCTCCAGAGTGGTCATCGATCGCCGGGAAAATGCTAAGTTAGGTAAAGACTCGACAGCCAACTTTCCATGAACATCCTAACCAAGCTGCTTTTTCCCGAAACTAAAACCCCAGAGCAAGTAGGTTCACCGCGAGTACAGAAAAGCCGCCGGGGAATCGAAACCAAATCCGCCGCAGAAATCGTTATTATGCGACAAGCGGGTAAAATTGCCGCCACAGTCCTCAAGGAAATTGCCGAGATCGCTCAACCCGGGATGACGACGGCGGATCTGGATGCTCATGCGGAAAAACGTATCCGCGCAATGGGTGCTACTCCCAGTTTTAAAGGTTATTATGGCTTTCCTGCCTCGATTTGTGCCTCCGTCGATAACGAAGTCGTTCACGGTATCCCTAGCCCGAAAAAACGCCTCAAGGCCGGTTCTGTGTTAAAGGTAGATACGGGGGCCTACTACCAAGGTTATCATGGGGATTCCTGTATCACGATCGCGATCGGTTCCGTCTCTCCCAAAGCCGCAAAATTAATCCGTGTGGCGGAAGAAGCTTTATATAAAGGCATAAATCAGGTAAAAGCTGGCAATTATCTGCTCGATATCGCAGGAGCGATCGAAGATCACGTTCAAGCTAACGGTTTCCAGGTGGTAGAAGATTTTACCGGCCATGGAGTCGGCAGAAATCTCCACGAAGAACCTTCGGTATTTAATTTTCGCACTAATCAGTTACCCAATGTCAAACTCCGCGCCGGGATGACTCTGGCAATTGAACCAATTGTCAATGCGGGATCTAAACATACCAGAACTTTGCGCGATCGTTGGACGGTGGTGACGATGGATAATGCTCTCTCCGCTCAATTTGAGCATACTGTCTTAGTAACCGCCGCAGGTTACGAAATCTTAACCGATCGCAATAACCTATAAAATTGTCTATAGATTTTTTTGCTCCGGAATCTTAATTGAAAATTTATTTAGTGGCAGGATTTAGTCAAAATGTTTAAAAATATCGTTGTTGCCTTGGATTGTGGGGAATCATCCCATCGAGTCCTTCATGCTTTGAATTCCCTCTCGCTAACGGCAAATTCTTACATCATCATCACCCATATTCTCAGCAAGGAGGGAGATGAATCGGCAGTGGATCGCCCTCATCCCTCCCGTGAGATCATTGAAGATCAATTGCGCTGCTATCAATCCCAAATTGCTACCCCTAGTGAAATCGAGGTCATCTTTGGCGATCCAGCGGAGGAAATTATTCGTTTAGCTAATATCTATCAAGCTGATCTGATCGTGATCGGCAGCCGGGGATTAACGGGAGTTCAACGGGTGATCGAAGATTCTGTTAGTAGTCTCGTGGTGGCAGAAGCTACCTGTTCCGTATTGGTGGTGAAAGCATAGCAGCCAGCATTCAGCTAGAAAAGGTACTCTGGCAAGAGTGCCTAAGTAGTCTTGAGCATCACTACGGATTAAAATTTGCAAATCTTATTTTTCCCCAATGTTTTCCCCCATACATTCCCCGGTATTTCCCCACTCACTCCCAAGTTTTCCACAGTTTACCCAGACTTTTCCACAGGCAACAGCGATAGAATCGGCACTTGCTTCTAGAAAAAATTAATCTTGATTGTCAAAATCCCCATCGATAGATACTGAGTTAATGTTAAGTTAAGTAAATAAAATCTGGCTCTAACCCTTATTCCCTCGTAAATATTAAGTTTTTCTAAAGCATTCCTTTACATCTGGTAATATTGCAACTCCCTCCAACTTGGCTCACAATAGTCCTTACTGTCCACTGCACCAGTCAGGGATTTCCCCACTTCCGATCAGAGGTAAACGATATGAATACATCAGTCAGTATCTTGGCAGAAATCCCCGAAATTCTCCACCAATCCCTACAACAATACCTAGAAACTCACCCCGGTTGGGATCAAGATGGTGTGTTTACGGCGGCATTGTCATTTTTTCTGCTTAATTGTCAATCCCCCGAAAGGATGAATTTTGAGGAACAAAATAGCTGTGCCAAGGTTTATCTAGAAACTTTGTTCCAGCGCTCGGAGTGCTAATTCGGTGATAATAAGAGTCGGGTCCTGGTTAAAAACCCGATTTTCCCCTATGAATTCCGATAAAACCCCTAATTTAATCATTCCTCAGCTAATTATCGGTTTGGGTAATCCCGAACCCAAATATGATCGCACCCGTCATAATATCGGTTTTGAAGCTGTGGACTCATTAGCGCGGGATTGGGGGTTATCTTGGCAGGAAAACAAGCGATTTCAAGGTTTTATCGCCGAGGGTGACGGTCCTTTCCCAGGCAAAATTCGTCTCTTGAAACCCCAAACCTATATGAATCGCTCCGGGCAATCGGTGCGATCGGTGCTGGACTGGTATAAACTAGCTCCAGAGTCGATTTTAGTCATTTACGATGATATGGATCTGCCCCTAGGCCGGTTGAGAATCCGTCTATCGGGATCGGCGGGCGGACACAACGGTATTAAATCAATGATTGCCCACGTTGGCACGGAAAACTTCGCTCGTTTACGCATAGGAATCGGTAAATCAAGCGAAAAAGCGACTATTTCCCACGTTTTAGGCCGATTTACCCCCCAAGAAAACCAAGTAATCTTGAAAGTGTTAGACTTGTCCAGAAAAGCGATCGAACTTGGTCTCAAACAGGGGTTACAAAAGGCAATGAGTCTCTACAATAATCAAAGTGTAGAGATTGGCTCTAATCTATGCTGATAGCAAATAAGCCTGATTTTAGTAATGGTTATAATCGCCATTTTCGTCTATGCTCCTACAGAACCCTTGCTTAAATTTTGATCGCCCTTTGCTAGATTAGGTCAATTTTTATCCTCGATATTAGTAGTTTAAGTATGATTAATCGCCAAAGTTTGCGGAGATTCGCCCATAAGTTTAATCTCATTTTATGGATAATCGCTACAGTTTTTTGTCTTTGGAGTAATCCTGCTTTTGCCCATCGTCCCCATGATGTAATTAGTCAAGTGGAAGTTTCTCGTGATTTCCAGACAGATAATACAGTATATATATTGGTACGAAATAACTTTTATAAGTCTAGGGATGGAGGTAGCAACTGGAAAAGATTAATTCAAGGTTTAGATTATACGGGGGAATTAAGTTCCTTATCCCTATCTCCCCTCAATAAAAATATTCTCTATTTAGCTTCAAGATCCGATGGTATTTATAAAAGTGAAGATGCGGGGGAATCTTGGCAGAAAGTTAATCAGGGTTTAGAAACTAACTTTATTAACTTCGTAGAAATTGCCCCTTCCGATCCCAATATAGCAGCAGCAGTGGGATTAGAAAAAGGAGTTTATTTAACCGAAGATGGTGGTAAAAATTGGTCAAATATTTTCCCCACCACGGCACTGATAACCTCTCTAGCTATTACTCCCAGCAATCCTGATCGCATTTTTTTCGGGGATGAACAGGGTAAATTATACACTTCCTCCGATGGGGGAAAAACTTGGCAGAATCTCCCCTTACCTGCTAATATGGGGGCAGTAGATACAATTGCTTTTTCTCCTAATTTAGACAGGGATAAAACCTTTTTTGTCGGCACAAAAGAAGCGGGTATTTTTAAAACCGTTGATGATGGTAAAACCTTCCAAGCTGTTAACGAAGGAATTAAGGATAAAATCATCGAAGACATCGTTATTTCTCCCGACTATGCTCAAAACTCCACTCTTTATGCCATTACTTGGTATGACGGAATGTATGTTTCTCAGGATGGGGGCAAAAGTTGGAAAAAAATGAGCGAGGGTTTAACCAAAGATAAACAGGCTGATGATTATAAAGTTCCCCATTTTATGGATTTAAAAATAGTTCAAGATACGATGTTTTTGGGGGGATTTAATGGCTTATTTAAAACCACAGATAGCGGCAAACAATGGCAGGAAATAGAAACGTTACACCGGGGAACAGTTATCGCCATGGCGGTTTCTCCTAATTATGCCGAGGATGGCACTGTCGTCATGGCTAATTATGTAGGCAATATCTTCATCAGTCGGGATAAAGGGGAAACTTGGACACCAATTAATCGCGGTTTAGAGGTTTATCGACTTGGTAAAGATCCCGAAGAATCAGGACAAGATCCCCGGCGTTTCTTTGACATTGCCTTTTCTCCTAACTATGGAGAAGATAGAACTATTTTTGCGGGGTTTTTACGCAATAAATTTGCCAAATCCGATAACAGTGGTGATTTATGGAAAATTATCGAAATCGATCAGAAAGTCCGCGGTCCGAGGATAGTTCCTTCCCCAGATTTTGCCAAGGATAAAACTCTTTTTCTCACCAATCAGCAGGGTAGAATATTTCGTTCTACCGATGGAGGAAATACGGTTAAAAAGATCAGTGAAGTGGGCAGAATTTTTGGTAATTATGCCCCTGCCATGGTAGCTTCCCCTGATTTTGCTAAGGATAAAACTTTGTTTGTCACGGGAAAAGAGGGTATTTATCAAAGTGTCGATGGTGGACTAACTTGGAACAATGTCAGCCAAGGAACACCTCTATCAAAAACCCCTAATGTACAGTTGGCAATGTCTCCCAATTATCCCAGCGATGGAACTATTTTTGCTGGGACAGTTTCTGGTTTGTTTGTCAGCAAAGATGGGGCTAAAAGTTGGACAAAATTAGAGAAACCGGGGTTTAATCCCAATACTTCGGTAGAAACCATTGCTATCTCTCCTGATTATGCTAATGATCGCACGGTAATGGTTAGTTTACAGGGAGATGGTTTGTTTAAATCTACCGATGGTGGGGAAACTTTTAGATCAATTGGTGATCCTAAAATACCCCTAGTGAAAATTCATAGTATCCCTTCCTCTGGTATCTCCGTCCAGTTTTCTCCTAATTATGCTCAAGATAAAACTTTATTCGGTTTTGGTGGCGCTAAAACTACAGTTTTTCGTTCCACCGATGGGGGAGAAACTTGGACAAGTGTAACTATTTCTCCTCACGAGGAAGAAGATACACCCCGCTATAAAATCGGTGAGTTTTTCTTTAGTCCCCTTGGCGCAATCTTGCGCTTAGTTATACCGATTCTCCTAGCAATCGTCGCTTATTTTCTGGTGGGTTTCCTGAAACTGGAGAAAATTATTAATCTTCCTAAATCCTTCTTCCGCATGACAGGAGCATTGATGATTTTTCTGTTTGTTTTCTTCGTTATCATTACCCAAGTTTAGGAGAAATTTTGACCAGCGGGGCTTGACAAATCCCGCCGCTTGCCATATACTTGTAAGTAGAATGGGAATCCGTGCCTGCCTGCGACCTCTGATTTTTGTGGCAGTTATCCCTTGAGAGAATTAACCATCGGCAACGTAGGGATTGACCATCTTAGCGGGGTCAACAATGCGATCAAAATCCTCTTCCTCGATGTATCCTAGTTGCAAGGCTGCCACTTTCAGGGTTAAATCCTTTTCTAGGGCATAATGAGCGACGTAGGCAGCCTTTTGGTAGCCAATCACGGGACTTAAAGCAGTCACCAGCATCAAGGATTGATTTAAAAAAGTCTCAATTTGTTTTTGATTAGCAGTCATCCCCTTAACCAAAAACTGACAGAAATTAGCGCAACCATCCGTGAGCAAACGGATAGACTGCATGAGATTATGAATCAACAGCGGTTTATAAACATTCATCTCCAGATGTCCCCCAGCGCCTCCCATCGTCACCGCTAAATCATTAGCCATCACCTGCACTGCTATCATCGATAAAGCTTCGCATTGGGTGGGATTAACTTTCCCCGGCATAATTGAAGAACCCGGTTCATTTTCCGGCAGCTGTAATTCTCCGATTCCACAACGGGGACCACAGCTAAGTAAACGGATATCATTAGCAATTTTATAGAGGGAACTAGCGATAGTTTTCAATCCCCCGCTCAAGAAAACTAGAGCATCGTGGGAACCTTGCACGGTAAACTTATTAGGAGCGGTAATAAAGGGTAATTTGGTCAGATTAGCGATTTCGGCAGCCACATCTCGATCAAAATCTGGAGGAGCATTAATTCCTGTACCCACTGCTGTTCCTCCCAAGGATAAACGATAGACTTTTTCTAGACATTTTTCTAGCCAATCGCTGCCATCATCTAATAAACCCACATAACCGGAGAATTCTTGTCCGAGGGTTAAAGGGGTGGCATCCTGTAGGTGAGTGCGACCAATTTTAACTATATTTGCCCATAATTGCGCCTTTTCATCGAGACTATTCCGTAATAGTTGCAGACTGGGAATTAATTTTTCCTTGACTGCCAAGGCAACGGCAATATACATGGCCGAGGGAAAGGAATCATTAGTCGATTGGGACATATTAACATGATCGTTAGGATCCACGGGCGTTTTGCTACCCAGAGGATTCCCCGTCAGTTGACTGCAACGATTGGAGATGACTTCGTTGATGTTCATGTTAAACTGGGTGCCACTTCCCGTCATCCAAACGTAGAGGGGAAAGTTATCTGCGTGTTGTCCGGCTAAAATTTCATCGCAGACTTGACAGATAAGGTTTTTTCTCTCCTGACTGAGACGATTTTTTTGCTGATTGACAATTGCACAGGCTTTTTTGAGAATGGCATAGGACGCGATCATCTCCCGGGGCATGAGATTATCACCGATACTAAAGTATTGTAGAGATCTTTGGGTCTGCGCTCCCCAAAGTTTATCGGCAGGTACGGGGATTTCTCCCATGCTGTCTTTCTCGATGCGAAATTCTGTCATCTTTAAGTTACTTCTGCATCTGGCCTGAAAAGAGAGGGTCTCCAGGACGACACGGATTCCCACTATAAGAAAAGTATAAGTCAAGTCTGGCTGGTTTGTCAAGCCCTATGGGGACTTTTTCTGTTGGCATTTTTATCCAGGAGGTTGACAAGAATAACTGGCAGGGTGCTGGAGTGATTATGAGACAAAAACTGTTATATTTTAGGGAAGATAATCAGTAAAAAAGACGGGATTGGAGACTATGGACACAGCGATCGCATTAAGTTGGACATTGGGAATTATCTTAGGGTTGATGACCCTTTTGTTTATCTTACGGATCGTGCTGACTTGGAATCCACAGGTAGATTTAAATAGCTTCCCCTTTAATATTATTGCCTGGCCAACAGAACCTTTTTTAATCCCCGTGCGTAAACTCATACCCCCCTTGGGAGGAGTTGACATTTCTCCGATTATTTGGGTGGGAATTTGTACGCTGCTGCGGGAAATTCTTCTCGGTCAACAGGGTTTAATTACCATGGTCTTAAAATAATTAGACCTCTTGGATATTGGGTGAAAAAGGTTGACAATGCCCCCAGAACAGTTAAGCTTATTTTAATCTCTGTAATTGCGTTTATGGCTCATTTAAGTTATGAAAAACTCAATTTAACCACAAAAATCGCCTATGGTGCTGGCGATTTGGGACCAGCTATCACTGCCAATATCTCAGTATTTTACCTGCTATTTTTCCTCACTGATGTGGCAGGATTATCGGCAGGATTAGCCGGTAGTGTGCTGATGGTGGTGAGAATTTTCGACGCTATTAACGATCCGATCATTGGTATGTGGAGCGATCGAACTCGTACTATCTGGGGTCGTCGCTTACCATGGATGTTATTGGGGTCGATTCCCTTCGGAATTAGCTATTTTTTACTGTGGTTAATCCCGACCAATAACCAATTATGGTTATTTTTATATTATATTTTTATCGGCATTATTTTTAATTTAACCTACACGGTAGTCAATCTTCCCTACCAGGCTCTCACCCCTGAATTAACTTATGATTATAATGAGAGAACCCGCTTAAATAGTTTTCGTTTTGCCTTTTCGATCGGGGGTAGCATTCTCTCATTAATTCTCTATATTCTCGTCTCATCGTCCTATGCCAATGATCTCCATAAAGCTTTTTTATTGTTAGGTGTAGTTTGTGCTTTAATCTCAATTATAGCAGTTATTTGGTGCGCTTTAGTTTTACAAGAACGAGGAGCAAAAGCGATTCTCAATCCCGCTCAGAAAAAAGTTTTGGCAATTGCTTTTATAGTTATCGGTGCGCTTTCCTTGGTCTATGGAGTAGGAAAAATGGGGGGAAATCCCAGAGACTTTATCGCTATTTCCACAATTTTATTAGGAATAGAAGGGATAGTTTCTGGTTTAACTATTTACTATGGTAAAACTGAAAATCATCTCAGGGATGGTGCGGCAATTAAACAGAGAGAAGCTGCTGATAATACCGAAACTATTCCCCTGAAAGAACAATTAAAAATAGTTTTTGGTAATCGTCCCTTTTTATACGTTATTGGCATCTATCTTTGTGCTTGGTTAGGAGTACAATTAACCGCCTCGATTTTGGTTTACTATGTCGTCAGCTACATGAGACTATCGGAAGCAGAATCGGGTTTAGTCGCTTTAGCAGTACAGGGTACAGCTTTAGTGATGTTATTTTTTTGGCAAGCAGTTAGTCAAAAATTAGACAAAAAGATAGTCTATTTTTTAGGGATGATATTCTGGATTATTGCCCAAATTGGTTTATTTTTGCTCCAACCGGGAGAAATAACTTTAATGTATATTTTGGCAGTTTTGGCGGGATTTGGCGTATCTGTGGCCTATTTAATTCCTTGGTCAATGGTTCCTGATGTGATTGAATTAGACGAATTAGAAACAGGAAAACGTCGAGAAGGTATTTTTTATGCTTTTATGGTACTTTTGCAAAAAATTGGTTTAGCTTTGGGGTTATTTCTTGTCGGTATTGCTCTAGAAACATCGGGGTTTAAACCGAGAATACCAGGAGAAGCAATTCCCCTGCAGCCGGATAGTGCTTTAATAGCAATTCGCCTAGCAATTGCACCTTTACCGGCATTTTTTCTGATCATTAGTTTAATTCTTGCCTATTTTTATCCAATTACTCGCCAAGTTCACGCCGAAATTTTAGACCAATTAGCAGCAAGAAGACCAGAGGAAAAGTAAACATCAATTGTCGGCCGTCAGGAGACAGGAAATTATTTTTTTATTCCCGAACTTCCTGTCCAAAAAAATCAGCAAACCCTTACCCTAAAGCATTTGTATTGACTTTTGAACTACTGATTACTGGGGACAATCGACCCGGCAGCATAATGTCTTCAATGAGTATAATGTTATCGATAGCTAAATTGTACAAAAAATGAAATCCTATCCAGTAGAGTTCCGTCAGAAAATCCTAGACTGTTATTATAACGAACCCATCTCTCAAAGACAATTAGCGAAAAGATTCTGTGTAACCTTAAGTTTCGTACAAAAGCTTTTGAAGCAATCTCGAGAAACGGGAGATATTCGACCGAAGACTTATCGATGTGGCCGTCATTTAAAACTTACGCCAGAACAGATGATCGCCCTCGGTGATTTGATTGAGGAAAATAATGACGCAACTCTAGCCGAACTATCGAAACTATTCCTAGAAAGAACCGGTATATTGTTAAGTGTGACCACAGTGGCAAGAATAGCCGAACGCTTGAGAATCACCCGCAAAAAAAACTCTACACCCGACCGAAAAAGAGATAGAAAGAGTACAAAAACTTAGACAAGAATACAAAGGATAAAATTCGGGATATATAAGATTAAACCCTAATCTAGTTATGACCAAAATCCAAGCTCGATCGCTTAAAGTAACTAGAGCGCACGAGACTAGACCTCTTAAAAAAAACCAAAATTTTGCAACTATTACGGAGATTACTAATTATGACCACAAACAATGCCGAGAATAACTCAATCTATCCCGTGCGTTGGCAAGATAACAAAGTCTGGCTGATCGATCAAACCCGTTTACCCATGGAGTATGGGGAAGTTGAGATCACCAGCAGTGAAGCCATGGCCCGGGCGATCGAAACGATGATTGTGCGCGGCGCCCCGGCGATCGGGGTAGCGGCTGCATACGGTATGGTTTTAGGAGCGCAGGAAATTAAAACTGACCAGAAAGAGCAGTTTCTGGCCGATTTAACTAGAATAGCCGATCGATTAGCCCAAACCCGGCCCACGGCGGTGAATTTATTCTGGGCGATCGAGCGAATGTTAAAAGTGGCCCAGGAAAGTGGCCCAGAAGTGGCAATAATTAGCAAAAATCTCCTGGAAACTGCCCACAATATCCAAAAAGAAGACGTGGAAACCTGTCGGGCGATCGGTCATCATGGTTTATTGGCGCTGCCGGAGCAACCGGAAAAACTGACGATTTTAACCCACTGTAATACTGGGTCCCTGGCCACGGCCAGTTATGGCACTGCTTTAGGGGTAATTCGTTCCGCTTGGACGGCGGGTAGATTAATACAAGTGTATGCAGATGAAACCCGGCCAAGGTTGCAAGGAGCAAAATTAACCGCCTGGGAATGTGCGCGGGAGGGAATTCCCGTCACCGTGATCACCGATAGCATGGCGGCCCACTGTATGCAGCAAAAACTGATCGATGCGGTGATCGTTGGAGCCGATCGCATTGCAGCCAATGGGGACACGGCCAACAAAATCGGCACCTATTCCCTCGCGGTGGTGGCGAAAGCTCATAATCTGCCTTTTTATGTGGCTGCCCCGCTATCGACGGTGGATTTTTCCCTTAAGGATGGTACGGGTATCCCGATCGAACAGCGCGATAGTGCCGAAATTTATCAGGTGGGGACGACAACCCTTTGCCCTAGAGATGTTAACTTTTATAACCCTGCCTTCGATGTTACTCCCGCCGCTTTAATCACCGCTATCATTACCGAAAAAGGAGCGGTAACGCCGGCTGAATTAATTTTTTTACAGGAATCCTAGGGGGTGAGCTTTTTCCCCACTGATACCATTTTTATCTGGATTGGGGACTTGCGCTTTGATAATGTACCTTTTGGGCGAACGCAGTTCGCCCCTACATTGTGGACAAAATCCGTTACTGTAGGGGCGCAAAGCTTGCGCCCTCCGATCGATTGGGATATTATTCCCACGCAAGTCCCTTGGCACAGTGGGGAAAAATTCCGCCTCAATCCAATTGGAGGTGACGGCCAAGGGAAAAATGGGTAAGATCACTATTGACAAATAAACTAAAATAGCGTATGGGAATAACATCAAGGAAGACAATGATTAGGATTTGCTTTTATCTATAGTTAAATGCTATTATTCAGCTTAATTAATCTTAGTTAATCCCCAGATATATCTTTTTGTTTACTTAAAAGATTTGTGTTGAGATAGTCTAAAAAAATTAAATGAACCAGAGCTTGGTTTTATTCTCTTAAAACCCAAGCATCTCGAAAATTTATTCCTGTTAACTCTTTACCTCATCGAGATTTACACGATGTTATAGTACAAGAGTAAAGACCAAGATCGGAGTAGTAAAGTCTAGATTTGGGTAGATTTGAGTAGATTTTAGGGGAGTTTAATTATATTTGTAATCGCCGCTTTGATTAAGTAAAAATAAAATTAACTGGAAACAGGTGATTGCCGAATGAAGATAAGAAAGTGGAATTCAATTCAAGGAAGGGAGTGAAGTCAATGTTTAGGAACGGCTCTAATAATCCAAAAGCCAAAATTATTGAATCATCGCCTAGTTCAGCACAACCGGGAAAAAATATGGATAAAGTGCGGGTTATCGTCATAGAGGATCACGATTTAACCCGCATGGGGTTAGTGGCGGCTCTCCAGCATCGAGAGGGTATTCAATTGGTGGGAGAAGCCATCAGTGGATTACAGGGACTGAAACTGCTAGAGGAGACTAAACCCGATGTAGCGATCATCGATATAGCTTTGCCCATGATCGATGGGATTGAGTTAATGCGACGCTTCCAACAAAATTGCGGCGAAGACAGCTTGGCTACGAAGATCCTCATGCTAACCATGTACAACACCCAGGAACAGGTTTTAGCGGCTTTTAGTGCTGGGGCTGATTCCTACTGTATGAAGGATACCAGCGTCGATAAATTAGTCGAGGCGATTTATTCCACCCACGAAGGCAATCCTTGGATCGATCCCGTGATCGTCGGCGTTATTCGGCAACAAGTGCGCCAAAATTTTGCCACCGGTAGCCGCACCGACGGCAAAACAGTGATAATTCAAGGCGTTGACCCAGAACATCGCCAATTGCTGGAAAATGTGCCCCTAACAGAACGAGAGCTAGAAATTCTCGCTCTGATTGTCGGGGGTTTTAGTAATGCTCAGATTGGCGACCGACTCTATATCACCATCGGCACGGTGAAAACCCATGTCCGCAATATCTTAAATAAACTCTCTGTGGATGATCGCACTCAAGCGGCAGTGTTGGCCCTGCGATCGGGATTAGTAGCTTAAAAAAACCGGCATCCTCTAGGGTTAGGATGCCGGTTCGGTCAAAACTAGAAACTAGACTTGGGCCACCACTTTTGCTTCGGCTGCCATTAGTTTTTCGTAGGTTTCACGCATTTTGAGACCGACTAAGACTTGGAATAAACCCGTACCATTGGTGGAACCGGGATAATCCTTGTGTTTGAGCAGTAATTCCGTCATTTCACCGTAGTATTTAGTGCCGGTTTTGCTCAAGTGGCTTTCGATGTAGATCATTTCTTCGAGGTTATCGAATTGACCATCTAGTTCCAGAATCGACACTTCATTCCCCAAGAAGCCATCTGGACCGTAGTAGAGTTTAATACCGGGATAAGTGCAGGTCAATTTACGACCACAGGGCCGCCAATCGATGGTGGAACCTTCATCAAACAGATAAGCGGGTTCAAAGTTTTCCACCCCTTCTTTCTGGATTAAACGAACCCGCAGTAACTTACTTTCGTGATCTTCAAGTAATTTGGTGGGCAGCACTTGAATCACCACGTCAGCGTACTGTCTTTGGGGATCGATATAGGCACTGAAATCCGGTTTTCTAGAATTAATGGCCGCCATCACATCATCATAGGTGTGACCGCGCTCGGCCATATCTCGTTGAATTTTCCAGTTAACTTTGACTTCATCGCTAATATCGAGATAAACGCTGAAATCTAATAGAGACCGGACTCGTTCATCATATAAGGGGTGTAGTCCCTCGATCACGATTACCTTATTCGGTTCGATGATTTCGGGGGGATCGATCATCCCCGTTTCATGATTATAAATAGGTTTATTAATGGCTTGACCTCCCTTAAGAGCTTTAATCTGCTCATACATTAGGTCAAAGTTATTCGCTTTCGGATTGAGTGCGGTGACACCCACCTCTTTTCTCTGTTTGCGATCGAGGCAATGGTAGTCATCTAAACAGATCACTGTCATAAACTCGGCCCCGAATAAATCGGTCAAACGACGTAAAAAAGTAGATTTCCCACAACCGGAGTCCCCAGCTACACCGATTAGAACCACGCGCTCTGGCTTATTGGCCATAGTTTCCCTCTAAATACACAACTAATTGTTAACCCTATAGTATGTAATTAAACCAGACTCTGGATCGAGCAGTACCCCGCCGCCACAAATTTCTGCTGCTGACAGGTTCGGCAAGAGCCTCACGCTAGAATGAGTAGGTATTTGATACTAGATAATCTGTTCAGATCATACCGGAATCAGTGACCAAAATCAGTTATCAGTTATCAGTTATCAGTTATCAGTGGAAAGTCGCAAGTGGGGAGAATACACAAAAGCTGCCTCCTGTCTCCTGACTGGAAAGAGGGTGTGGGGAAAGAAACCTCTTTCATCTGTGCTGGTGAAAATTTTTTCATCGGGACTAACTCCTAATTCCCAACTGAGAGGGTGCGGTGGGTGTGGAGAAATGTCGTCATTTCCTCCACTGCTAGAGGGGAACTGATGCGATTGCCTTGCATTCTCTCACAACCTAATTCTTGCAGGATTTCTAATTGTTGTTGGGTTTCTACTCCCTTGGCGATCGCTATTAAGTTAAAACTTTTCGCTACCGCCAGCAATGACGAGATAAAACGGGTATCTTGGGGAGTATCAGTGAGTTGTTTTGTTAAAGATTGCTCTATTTTCAGTTTTTTCACGGGAAATTGACCGAGATAGGCGATCGAAGCGTAACCGCTGCCAAAATCATCGAGGGTAATACTAATACCCAATTTCTGCAAATCCCCAAGAATTCGACCGGTTTCGCGGCTATTTTCCAGTAAACTTGTCTCAGTTATTTCTACCTCCAGAAAGAAAGGCCCGATTTGGGTTTCAGTCAAGACTTCTTTGAGGTTGGTGAGCAACTGGGGATCACGCAATTGGTGTGGGGACAAATTGATCGAGATGGGAGCGTATAATAATCCCCGCTGCTGCCATATTTGTGCCTGTTGACAGGCATTTTTTAGTACCCAACGATTAAGCTCAAGGATTAAGTCGTTTTCTTCGACTAAGGGTAAAAAACGATTAGGGGGGATTAATCCGAATTGAGGGTGTAACCAGCACAATAATGCCTCAAATCCTTCCACTTGCCCCTTAATGATATTAACTTGCGGTTGATAGTAAAGAGCTAATTCATTATTTCTCATTGCCTGATAGAGAAAATATTCAACTTTAGAACTACGAGTATTTTTGGGGTGAACATTAACCGACTCTATCTGGGAGTTATCATTTATATTATTCTTAACTGCTACTAAATTTTCCTCCAGTTTCTGTAATATTACTTTCCTGTCTGTGCCGTCGGGGGGATAGATAACTGAACCTAAACTTAATCGCACGACTAGGGAGTGATTTTCGATTTCATTATTACTTTCTAGGGTTTTAATAATTCTTTGACCAACCTTTTCTAGATCATTAGCATCATTAATTTGTGACAGCAGGATAATAAATTCGTACCCTCTCCAATGGGCGACTATATCCTCTGATCGCAAACTTTTTCTTAAACGTTCAATTAAGATTTTTAATAGTTTGTTCCCCAGTCGATAACCTAGTTGATTGTTGACATTTCTTAGCTGCCCTACATCCAATAATAATAGCCCGATCAGTTGATTATTTTTCTGGGCATTATTAATAGCACTTGAGAGGTGTTCATTAAAGAGGGAACGGTTAGGTAAATCCTTGAGAACAACCGAAGAATATTCCTCTTGAATCTTGCTATTAAAACTTATGATTTGCGATGGAGCTTGACGGAGAATTAAGGTACTTTTTGCATGGGGGTCATTATGGCTAGAATTGGTTTCATTTTCCGTAGGTTTCCCTTGTAAATGTTCTATATTTTCAACTGATTCTCGCTCTATTTTTGCTTGACTAGCTATTAAATGAAAACTGGCATTTATATCACAGCCAAAGTTAATTAAATCACCATCTTTTAATTCATGAATTAAGCATTTAGACCCATTGACGTAAATGCCATTATGACTTTTATTTCCCTCTAAATCACCATCAAGAATCCAATAGGAAAATTTTTGGCGATCAATACTCTTTTTAATTAAAGTCGCATGATAGCGAGACGCGTGTTTAGAGCGAAGAACAATTTGATTATCAGACTTACGACCCAGAGAATATTTCATGTTCTCTAGGGTAATTGTTCTTCTACCTTGAGGATCTTCCACAATCAGGAGATAACGGGAATTGGATGAACCATTAATCATTTTTTCAGCACCTCGACAAAAGTGAAAATATAAGTTAATTTATTCTCTCAAAAGCTACGGCTTATTCGTCTTTAAGTTAATTTATTTTCTCAATAAAGTGTTGGGGGTAATTCGGAACAGTTACTTAACAGCAAATGTGTCACATCTTCGGGGTTCAAAGTCCGAGTCAACCAAAATCATTGTACTTCTTCACAGTGGAGACGTGGGCAAGTGTCCAACTGTTGTAAACTTTCTCCCCCAACGGCAATAACTCGTAAATTCAAATTCTGCTCTAGGCTGATCATAGTCGATAACATGGCTAAATGCTTGGTTTTTGATGGTAAAGATTGGATAAAGGTTTGATCGATCGATCTTCAAACTGTCGAAGGTGTATTTATAAATATAACTTAATCAGGAATAGCCGGCATCAAAATTATCTAAAATCAACTGCATCCCTAATTCCCGCAAGTCCCTTAAAGCTGAGTTGGCAAAGCTCTCATCCTGCATGATGCAGTTTTCATTAATTTAGACCTGCTGCATCTCACATTTGCAGAAATACCGACTATCAGCAACAAAACAATACAAATGTACGGGCAACCGTCTATAAGCATACCACTTGCAAAGCTAATGCTTTCTGAACTTTGGGAGAGGTGCTTCCTCCACGGACATCTAAAACCACACACGCGGGTTGCGAATTCCTGTCCTCCCTAACGGGTTTCGGGGAGTAGAAACCCTCAAAGTCCCAGATTGAGTGATAAAATCAGAAATAAAGCCCGATTTTAGCAGAGATTTTCCCTTTAAAAATCTCAACTTAGTAAATTTACAAAAATGAGATGTACCACCGAGGAGTTCTCCCTATGGATAGCAACCGATTAATCGAAGAATTAAAAAATCCCGACTTTTATCCTCATTCTGTCAAAATTCCCGTTGAAATTATCCAAACCCATGCTTCAATTATCTTCTTGACAGGAGATTATGCCTATAAAGTCAAGAAACCAGTTAATTATGATTTTTTGAATTTCTCCACTTTAGAAAAGAGAAAATATTATCTAGAACAGGAACTAGAGTTAAATAAAAAAGTTGCCGTCAATATCTATCTGGAAGTTTTGTCAATTAATGAAGAACAGGGTAGCATAAGTTTAAATGGAGAAGGAAAAGTGATAGAATATATTTTAAAAATGAATCAGTTTCCCCAAGAATGTTTACTCAGTAAAATTTTTGAACGGGGAGAACTAACGGAAAAAGCGATCGAGTCTTTGGCTGAAAAAGTGGCACAATTTCATCGGCAAGCTGTGAGTAATTCCTATATTATTCAGTTTGGTAATTTAGAAGTTATTAAACAAGCTTTTGATGAAAACTACCAACAAACCGAGAAATATATTAATTTTGTCCAAACCCAAAAACAATACGATGAAACAAAAGCTTATACAGATAAATTTTTCGCAGAACACCGAGATTGGTTAGAGGAAAGACAAATAAAAGGGATGATTCGCGAATGTCATGGAGACCTACATTTAAATAATATCTGTCAGTGGCAGGGAGAAATACAATTATTTGATCGCATAGAATTTAATGAATCTTTTCGCTTCGTTGATGTCATGTATGATCTTGCTTTTACAGCCATGGATTTAACCGCTAGGGGGAGAGAAGATTTCGCTAATTTATTTGTCAATACTTATTTAGAACAAACCGCTGACTGGGAGGGTTTAAAAGTCTTGCCTCTCTACCTGACTAGACAAGCGTATGTGAGGGCAAAAGTCAATAGTTTTCTGCTTGATGGTGACACTTTTTCTGAGAAAATTAAAGCAGATGCACAGGATTATTATCAATTAGCTTGGCAGTACACACAACCGCAGAAACCGAGATTAATTCTGATGTCGGGATTTTCTGCATCGGGTAAGAGTACCATAGGAAAAGTAATTGCTAAAAATCTTAATGCTATTCAGATTCGTTCCGATGCAGTTCGCAAACATTTGGCTGGAATTGACTTAAATCAAACAGGAAGTCTAGATATATATAGTCTCGAAATGAGTCAAAAAACCTTCGCTAGACTGGCCGAATTAGCCCGAATTTTAATAACTTTAGGTTATCCGGTTATTCTCGATGCACGCTACGATAAATATGCTTGGCGAGAACCCTTATTAACCTATGCCCAAAATTTAAAGATTCCTTTTCATATTGTCCATTGTCACGCACCTATAGAAGTTTTAAAACAACGGATTGCCGCTAGAAAAGGCGATATTTCTGACGCTACTATCGAGGTGTTAAATGCCCAAATTGAAAAAACAGAACCTTTTCATGAAAAAGAACAACCCTATCTAATTTCCCTAGACACTACTAATCCCGATTGGCGAGAATTTTTAGAGAGTCAATTAGGTAAATAGGTTGATATGAATCAATGATATAAAGTAGCAAAAAGGAGAAGCGATTATGAAAACTGTAGTGTTAAATCTAGAGACAGTTAATCTGACCGATGAACAATTTTATCATCTCTGTCAGGCTAATCAAACATGGAATTTAGAACGTAATCAAAAAGGAGAATTATTAATTATGCCTCCCGTGGGTGGAAATAGTGGTAATCGAGAAGCTGATTTAATTGCTGATGTAACGATTTGGAATCGTCAAAGTAATTCTGGTAAAGTCTTTAGTTCTTCGACAATTTTTCGTTTACCAAAGGGAGGATATCGTTCTCCTGATGTTGCTTGGATAAAACGGGAAAGATGGGAAGCTTTGAGCGCAGAAGAGCGAGAAAAGTTCCCACCTTTATGTCCAGATTTTGTGATTGAATTACGTTCTCGTAGCGATTCCTTAACCTCTTTACGCGAAAAGATGCGCGAATATTTAGCCAGTGGTTTACGTTTGGGTTGGTTGATTAATCCTCAACAGCAGCAGGTGGAAATCTACCGACTAAATAGCGGTGTGGAAATTATTAATTTGCCTGCGATTTTATCCGGGGAAGATGTCTTACCTGGGTTTGTTTTGAATTTAACTTAGCAAGGATGACAGGGAATAACAAAGGGAATGACACCGAATCAGGATATCTTTGTCAAAACATTTCCAGAAAAGCGATCGATTGTCAGATTGAAGGTGTATAATCTCTTAAAGGCCAGCATCAAGCTACAAAGTTCTCAATATCGCCCAAAAAAAACATCAGGATTTCAGGAACAGATGCCCTAGCTACTTCTTCAAAGAAAGAGGAAACTCTCAGCCACAACATTGATATTTGTCAATAATGTCCCCTAAAATTTTCAATCATCACTTTACTCCTCTTAAATCCCTCTCTCTGGGATTATTTCTCCTACAAGCTTTCACTCCCCTCACCCTAGCAGCCCCCCCGCGAGAACCGGATCAAACCGTCGGCTGTGATATTCTGGTGGTGGGTGGTGGTTTAGCCGGTGCCGGTGCGGCCTACGAAGCCTTATTATTAGGAAAAACCGTCTGTTTAACCGAGATTACCGACTGGGTGGGGGGACAGATATCTTCTCAGGGAACCTCCGCATTAGATGAAAGACGGACACAAAGAGAAAAATTATTTTTCCCGAAAGGTTATCTAGAATTTAGGGAAAGAATTAGAAAGCATTACAGCAAACAAAACCCCGGGGAATGTTGGGTAAGTGGGTCTTGCTTTTTCCCTTTTGATGGACATAAATTATTATTTCAACAGTTAGAAGACGCTGCCAAAAAAGGCAAAGGAACCCTGAAATGGTTTCCCTCCACGGTAGTCAAAGAATTAAATATTGAAACTTTACCCAATCGCGGCACTGGTCAACAGATTACCAGTGTAATTGCCATTCAACATAGTCCCGCAAAAGGTACTCCTCCCCTAAATACCGAGTTTTTATCGCAAAAAATGGCGGATATCTATCGCTACGAAAATTCTCCCCGTTTTGATAAAAAAATCCTCCGTTTTGTCTCCAAATCCTCCCAACCGAATCAATTAGCAGATTGGTATGTGATTGAAGCGACCGAAACCGGAGAAATCATCGGATTATCAGATATTCCCTACCGTTTAGGGGTCGATAAGCGCAGTTATCTCGAACCTTCTTCCTCTAGCGTCACTGGCGACCCCTACTGTACCCAAGGCTTTACCTATACCTTCGCCATGGAGGAAACAGAAAAACCACAAACCCACGAGAAACCCGTTTATTATGAACGCTATGCCCCCTATTTTAGCTATGAATTGCCGCGATTAGCCGATTTTGACCTAGTTTTCACCTATCGTCGTATCTGGAGTCCGCAACTGGGTAAAGAGAAAACCTTTGGGGGAATTACTTTTACCGAACCCGTCCCGGGGGATATTTCCATGCAGAATTGGACCTGGGGAAATGATTACCGTCCGGGGACTGCGAAGGATAACTTTATCTACACCCGTGAACAGTTGCAAGAGTTAGGACAGTTATCTCCGGGGGGATGGATGGGAGGATTACGCACAGAAACCCTCGCCAGGGGCGAAGAACACGCCATTTCCTACTATTATTGGTTAGTAGAAGGAACCACCGATTCCCAGTTAGGGGACGGGGTAAAAGTTCCCCATTTGAATAACCGTTATCTCTCCGGTTTTGATTCTCCCATGGGAACTGCCCACGGTTTGTCAAAATATCCCTATATTCGGGAAGCAAGACGGATTATCGGTCGTCCTTCCCTGACTTTCCCCACTGGTTTTACCGTCACGGAAATCGATATTTCCCGACAAAATTTTCAAAGCGATTTCTATCGTCAAAATCTTTCTCCGGCAGAATATCGGCGCTTAATTGCCACCTTGGCAGGATTAGAGGGATTTTCCGTACTTGATGGCACATTATCCCCCGATCAGGCCGTTAAACGCAAGCGCTCTACCATTTACCCCGATTCCGTCGGTATCGGTCACTATGCGATTGATTTTCATCCCTGCATGACGGAACATCCCCCCGAAAAACCGGGTAATACAGAAAAAGCAGGAGAAAGACAGGGACAGGGCCAAGCTTACCCCTTCGAGATCCCTTTAAGGGCTATAATTCCCCAAAAAATCGATAATTTACTGATAGCGGGTAAAAGTATCGCTCTCAGTCATATTGCCGCGGCCGCCTATCGTGTCCATTCCTTCGAGTGGTCCTCTGGGGTAGCTGCTGGCATCACGGCAGTGTATGCTTTAGATAATAATGTACTGCCCTATCAATTAGTAGAAAGTGATTTTCTCATCGGGAATAAACAACTGCGAGAATTACGGCAAAAAATCGACGCTAGTGGTAATCCCACTGTGTTCCCCGATGCCTCAATTTTCCGGTCGATGGATAATTGGTATTAATTAGGGTCTGCTGAAAAAGTTTGTTGGTGGGGTTAGGGTGCAGGGTCTGGGGTTTTAAGCTAAGACGCATTTTCACCCCCCTATCCTTAGATTGGCTGAATCTCCCCCAATCCCTTTACTGTTGCAAGAGTGCCTCATCTCAACAAGTAATTTAAGTGGGTGGGCAGCTTACACTTTGTCGCCGCGAAGTATTTTGAATATATCAGTGACAATTCTGTTTCTAATTTCCTCTAAAGAACCTGATTTGCCAGAATTTTTCTGACTTTCCAAGTAACTTTTAACCCCTTTAAATTGTTGTTCTAGATGACCACTATAGCGATTTTGTCCCAAAGAATAATCAGGATTATTCGATCTTATAATAGTTTGAGCATCGTGTAAATCATTCAAAAGATAGGCGACCTCTGGCCAATAGCTACTATATTTTTCGTAGTTATACAAAAGGAGAATTACTCGACAGGTTGCTGCAAAAATTTTCCCTTTAGCGGTAAACTGAGTTAACCGGTGAGGATATAAGCCTCTAATTTGAAAATCTTCGGGCATTTTTTGATTTTTATTTGGCTTTTGCTCGGTAAATATTCGCTGAAGATATGTTTTTTCTCCTCTTTTTTCATCCACTGTTCCCTCAGATGCAATTGCCGCTCCTAAAGTAAACCTTTTCATCGCCATACGAATACTTTCTTCTAATCCTTCTTCCTGATTATCTTTACAAAGTTCCACCAGTCCCAACCCAAATAAAAGAAGACTAGCGTGAATACCAAATAAATAAACTTTATTATCTGAATTTGAGTCAAGGTAAGTTAATGCTGACATGGGTAGCTGTATAATTTTTTCTTGAATACCAAATATTTCTTCAATACTAAATGAAGAAGCTTTATTGTCTGGATTGTCTGGCATAGTTGGCTGTGTAATTTCTTCTTGAGATTGACTAGATTCATTAAATGTTTTTTGAATTTTTTGATAAAACTCGTCTAAGTTTCTGCTGCCCTTTCCGATTTCAATAGTTTTTTGATAAAACTCGTCTAAGTGGCTGCTACCCTTTCCGATTTCAATAATTGGGGGAATGGTTTGCACATAAATATCATTGTATTGCTCATAAAATATAATAGTCGAATCCGGTTTTAATCCACTAAACTCTGTTTTCTGTTTACCACTATAATTTTTTATCTGTTGATAAGATTTTCTGCCTCGCTCTCCATAACAATCAAGAGCATTTTTAATTAAACGTTCGGCCCATCCTAGACAATTTTGGCGGCTAAATTTTCCCTTTAATAGCTTGGTGTCTCCGACATAGGCGGTGATTAAATAAGACCAAATTTGATACACTGTCCAGTAAGCATAGTAATTAGCATCACCGTCTCTAGCCGCATAAATACGAGCTTTTTCTAAGAGACGAAGAGGTTCAATTAATAAATGAGTTTTGGGATTGGGTAATTGAGCAATGTAAGGGAAAAAGATATAAATTTTGGCGCGGTGAGAATAGATACGAGATAGATAATAGAAAAAAGGATGAGCATTAGTTTGAGAGTATTCACCAATGATTGCGTATTCTTTCAAATATTCCTGCAAATATTCTTCAGCAGTGTTCAAACATTCTTCAGCTTTACGAATTGCAGAACCCCTTTCTTGATGGTCACGCTCCTCATCTTCAAGGTCTGTATAAAAATGATAATCAAATAGACAGATATAGTAGAGACTAACTAATAGTTTATCGTCTAGTCGTCCCTTTTCGATATGGGGTTTAATAACCTCAAGATATTTTTGGGCAATACGATAGAGACCCTCTTGAAGATATACTTGAATAATTGCCAAATGTGCTTCATAGGCCACCATACTCCAAGCTTGATTATTATTAACTTCCTTGAAATTTCTCTCATCCCAATTGCGATATTTATCCTTAAACAGCTTTTTTTCTAAATAATCTTGCATAGCCCTGAGAGAGAAAGGGTAGAATTTTATCCATTTTTCTGCTTTTTCTAGTATATATTTTTCCTCAATTCTCTGACAAAGTTGTTGTAGATATTGCTGAGAATCAATTGCCGTTTTTTCAATGGCTCTCAGTCGAGCATGAAGGGCAGACTTAGCGGCAGATTCTAGAAGATCAAATCCATAAAATTCTCCTGTTGCTAATTCTTGATCGGCGACAATTTGATTATAATTAATTTCACCTTCTAGAGATTTTTTCACATCTTCCTGTTTGCATAACTTAACCAGAGAATAAGACCAAACAGCACTATTTCTTGTATTGCCAATCACTTTATCTTCACTGACTATTTTTTGGGTGACAGGTAGATATCCTTGCTTTTTCAAAATATCTATCCCCTCAAACAAAAATCGATTAATTGCGGTGGTGATATGAGCGATAGGACTGCCCACACCTACCACTTCTTCACAAAATTCTAATCGACTGTTTGATTCTTCTTGCTTGAAAAATTGGCTGATTTCTTTTTCTTCTAAGGTTGGTTTTGGTTTCCAGTTCTCTGGGGGATAGACATAAAAATACACTCGCACCCTATAAGCTATCTGTTTTTCTAATCCTTGAGCATAATACTCATTTTCGTCTTCAGGATCATCGAGAAAATCGGTATTGATTAAACCTGTTTTGCCTCGGTATAATTTTAGGGGCAGAGGTTTGACTTTCTCAATTTCTAAATAGTCGATATAAACGGGAAATTTATCTCCTAATAAATTATTTTTGATAATTGAATTGCTCAGGCTTTCCAAAAAGAGATTGGATATGGAATCGCTAGTTAAATTATTCTGAACAAAATCTGGACATTGCCCGACAACAGTTTTAATTTGTCTGAGTCCAGCTTGAAATTCTGTCCGGCTCACTTCTCTTAAAATCTTATCAACCAAATCCTTGATAATTTCCTGCTCCGAGTCTGTTGATAAATGCTGATAATATTTTTTTAATCGGGGTTGAATATACTCTCTAATCTGATTATCTAAAGATTCATCTAGATTTTGATTATCATTTGGGTCAAGGGATTTTAGGTAACTGTGTTGTTGTTTTTGGGAACTGTATAGATTAATGGCCTGTTTATAAAAGCTAACAACGTCTAGGGAATCCGGCTGTATTTCATCGGTAATGATCTCTTTTAACTGCTCAAGTAAACCAGCTTCGGGATGAACAAGTAATTTCAATTTATCCCTTTCATCCAGAGATAACTGTGCATATTTTTTGAGAACTCGTTCTTTTTCTTGTTGGGTAAACTTATTGATCATTTTCTGGGCTAAACTATCCTTATTTTTGGCTGACTCTCCTTGCCAATAAGCCTCCAGTGAGCTAAGAATAGTAACTAATTTCCCCAAGCTTAAACTGGGTACCCGCTCCTCGCGTTCCTTTTCTTGGTAACGCTCTCCCATCACCGAACGCAGCATTCGCCGGACAAAAAGGCGATTTTGTCCCCATTGTTTGGCTATTTTGTACTCATTCGGTTTGGGATTATTCTCACTAATGTCCAAATCGGTCAAATTGTTGAGGAGATGCAAATACACCGCAGCATCTCTTTGTCGGTCTTCATCGCTTTGTCTTTGATTTTCTGTGTCCAGATCGCTCATAGGTTTAGATGTTACTCTGATGATTCAGCCCTAGATGCCCGTTTTGATCAATAGTTATGTTCATATAATACAGGCTAATCTGGGGGATGTGCATAAAAAATCTGCATTAATTTTTGTAAACCTTGTTAAAATTATCGGTAATTGGTTTGTTAGCCTTCGTAGTGAAACCCTGTAGATGTAGGAAAGAGGTTGCTGATGACGGAAGAGACCGATAGGGTATCCATCACTGAACTGGTGAGGGCGGCTTTTTATATGTGCATTTTCTACGCTAATACATGAAGAGTATGTACATCTTGACCATTGTTCAGTTTTTTGACAACATAGTTGGACGACGTGATATATTTTATACCGTTTTTGTAACACTTTGTAACACCTTTGCTCAGACCAAACTAGATTTGGTTGAATTTGCACTTAATGTATGAAGGGTAGATGTTGCGGAAAATAATTCAATGGATTATCTTTGGGGTTGTATTAGCAATTGTTCCACTTGTAGTAGCACTTTTAATTAGAGCTACTCGGGGACAATCCACTGAACTTGTTGATTTGTTGAGAAACGGTGAACTGTTTCTCGTAACGGCCGGTATTGTGGGTGCTGCTATTGGGGATCTTTTAGGAGGCAATAGAACTCAACCTATCTTTGAGCTATTCTCTGGAGGTGCGTGCGTTTTAATCTTGGTTGTTTCTTCCATATTATATGCCGATGTTTCCGCTGCTCATGCGTCCCAACAAACAGTGAATATTGCTGTAATTGAAAGATCTTCACTATGGCTATTTTCTGGGGGTGTTGTTTCGAGTTTCTTCTGTGTCGTTTTTTCGGAGCTATAGTTTTATGGAGACGATCGCAATAGTAACATCCTTATTAGCTATTTGCAGTTCAGCGATTTCCTTAATTGCAAAATATAGATTCCAGAGGCGAGAACGAAATAATCCAAAAATGCTCAATAAAAAGTCAGCAGAAGGGCAGCGGCAGCAACAATTGAGGCAAATGGAAGAGAAAATAGAGTTAATGCGCTCATTTTCTAGTTCTAAGAGTCCACAAAAAAATGCACTTGAAGAATCTTTTTGTGATATATTTGCGGTTTTAGTGCGTAACTATCATAGGGATTATGGTTTTTATTGGAATAATCCTCATAATTGGCTGTGGGATGTGGGAGAAAACTTTCAAGAAGGAACTGGATCCCTGAGACGATTAGATAAATTACTTTCTTTAAGGTTTACAGATGCAGGGTCTGTCTATGGACAAATTGATTGGAATACGGCCGAGAATTATCATGAACTTTCCTTGATTCATAGTCATGCTTTTTATCGATTGATGACAATTCATAACACTGTCATCGATGGAGAGCCTCTTTTTAATGGCGAATTTGCTCTTAAGCTATTCGGCGCTGTTCTAGAAGGTATTTCCGATCTCGATAGTTTCTCTGAGAGTCGTAGAGTATTTGAACAACGAGCCAAAAAATTACTAGCACCCTCTCCTCACATAGAGGTTCAATTAGATGCTATTTCTCAAGCATTTATTGATGTGGGAATTGAGTAAATATTAGCTAACTAAATTGACTATTAAGCAATCGCTTGGCACTTTTTTAATGTCAGTTTTAAAAAGCCATTTAACCAGGGGATTACCATTTTGTTCCAAGCGGGCAGTTAAATTTAACTTAGTCCTCACCAATTGCATATTATTAGGGACTTTGACAATCATGTGCATAAATTTACTTCCTTGAACTCCTTTTCCCTGTGCTTTTCGATATTCCCAATCAGCCTTATATTCCCCAACTCCTGTGGCTATAATTGTTGGTTGTAATTCGGGGTATTCTAGGGCAAAATCTGTGCCTCCTAAACTTGCCTGAGCTTCCTTAAACTTGATATTGGGGGACAGACTAACTTTACAGTTACGCTTGATTTCCTGATTTATTTCCAACGGATATAGATCAAAAGCAATAGCCCGGTTTTGTTGATTATCGGGCAGTAAATCAACAGAAAATTTAGCTTGAGTAATTTGAAATTTATCTTCTCCACTATTACGAAGAGAACAGGCAAAACGGACTAAAAAAAACTGTGCCTCATTCTGTTTTACCTCTAACCAAGAGGGAATTGCACCAGAATAAAGTTCAGCTAATGGCCAAACTTCTGGTTGTCCGATGCTAACAGTTGGTGCATAGCTGGGCCGTGAGGGAGGTGACATAAATCTAAATTTTTCTTCCGCAATTTGTTCGTTGTCCAATTCTAGTGGCCCTTGCCAAAGAATATGCTGAATTGTTTCAGGAGTAGATAATAACATATCAATTCAATCCGTTAACTTGTTCAATTATCAACAGTATATCGCCAAAATAGAGAAAATAAACCCAATCCTTTGGCGAGAAAATAGGATTGAGTTAACAGGATCAAAAATGGGATAGGTTAAAAACACATCCCACGGTTCCAATTAAGTCAGAATTACTGACGAATTTGTACCGGCATCACCAAATAGGTCATCTTTAAACCTCCCAAGGGGGTAAAAATAACCGGTTGGGTACTAGCATTTAACTGCATTTGGATATCATTATTGGGTAAAGCCTTCAAACCGTCCATCAAGTATTTAACATTAAAGGCAATATCGCCGCTTTCTCCCTGAATTTCCGCCGCCATGGACTCTTTGGCGCTACCTAAATCGGGAGATTCCACCGCTAGGGATAAACGGTCATTTTCGCTATCGAGACTAAACTTGACTAAATTATTCTTTTGGTCCGATAAAACCGCCACTAATTCCAAACAACGGATTAACTGTTTGCGGTCTAAAACCAAAGAACGCTCGAAGGATTTAGGAATTAACTGATTATAAGTGGGATAGGCCCCTTCTAACTTACGACTGGTTAACCTCTGTTCCCCCATTTCAAAGATGACTTGAGAATCATCCACATGCAGAGTAATAGTCTCGATATTTTGTTTTGTTGCCATCATTCTTTCCAATTCTCGCAGGGCCCGGGCCGGAATGGTGACATTAAAGCCACCAGAGGCACTTTCCACCTCCTCTAGGGGAGTTTGTACCACCGCTAAACGATGACCGTCTGTGGCGGCAAATTCTAGACAATCGACGGTTTTAGTTAAATGCACCCCCGTCAACACCTGTTTAGTTTCATCGCCACTAGCGGCGAACAATGCACCTTTTAGTCCCTCTGTCAAGGCAACTATAGGTAAATTAACAATTTCCCCATCGGCCACCGTAGGCAATTCTGGGAACTCATCGGCCTTCATGCCGCGAATTTGGAACTGTGCCGAGGCAGTTTTCAGGAAAGCGAGACTATGCTCCTCATCATTCTCGTTTTCTTCCACAGAGATGGTGATTTCCCCCTCTCCCAAACGAGAGACAATATCGTTAAGTAATTTTGCCGGCAGGGTAATTTTGCCCCCTTCCACCACCTCAGCCCGAAAACTGGTGCGAATCCCTAAACTCAAATCAAAAGCAGTCAGGCTAATTTCGCCCTTTTCCTCATCGGCACAAAAGAGAACATTTCCCAACACCGGATGGGTAGGACGACTGGCAACGGCCCGACTAACTAGGGATAAATTGCTGTTGAGTTCGCTTTGACTACTGGTAAATTTCATCGAAAATTTTGGGTCTGAAACCCCGTCGTTCTACGACGGCTTTACTGTTAAATATTAGCACATTTACGAAATATATGCTAAAATGTGAGGTATGGAAAAAGCCTACTCGTTTCGATTTTACCCCACACCAACACAAGAGTCGCTATTGCGGCGCACATTGGGCTGTGTAAGATTAGTTTACAACAAAGCTCTCCACGAACGAACACAAGCATGGTATGAAAGACAAGAAAGAGTAGGCTACGCTCAAACTTCTTCAATGCTAACCGATTGGAAAAAGCAAGAAGAATTAGAGTTTTTAAACGAAGTTAGCTGTGTACCTTTACAACAAGGGTTAAGACACCTACAAACAGCTTTCACTAATTTCTTTGCTGGTCGTACTAAGTATCCTAACTTTAAGAAAAAACATCAGGGAGGAAGTGCCGAATTTACCAAATCTGCTTTTAAGTTCAAAGACAGACAAATCTATTTAGCCAAATGCACAGAACTCTTACCTATTCGATGGTCAAGACAAATCCCAGAAAGCTGTGAACCAAGCACAGTAACAGTCAGATTACATCCTTCTGGACGCTGGCATATCTCAATAAGATTTGATGACCCAACGATTAAGCCTTTCCCAGTAACAGATAAAGCCATCGGAATTGACTTAGGAATTAGTAGCATTGTGATTACCAGCGACGGCGACAAAGTATCTAATCCCAAGCATTTTAAAAAGCATTATCGGAGACTGCGAAAGGCACAAAAAAGCCTTTCTAGAAAACAGAAAGGCTCAAAAAATCGGGAAAAAGCGAGAATCGAAGTAGCAAGGATTCACGCCCAAATTACTGATAACAGAAAAGACCATTTACATAAGCTAACCACTCAATTAGTTCGGGAAAACCAAACGATTGTGGTTGAGAATTTAGCCGTCAAGAATATGGTCAAAAACCCCAAGTTATCTCAGGCAATATCTGACGTTAGTTGGGGAGAAATCACTCGACAATTAGCCTATAAATGCCGTTGGTATGGCAGAAATTACATCGAAATAGATAGATGGTTTCCTAGCTCTAAAAGGTGTAGTAATTGCGGGTATATTGCTGAGAAAATGCCGTTAAATATTCGAGAGTGGGATTGTCCAAGCTGTGGGACACACCATGACCGAGATGTTAACGCTAGTAAAAACATTTTGGCCGCAGGGCTTGCGGTGTCAGTCTGTAGAGCGACCATAAGACCAGAACAGAGTAAATCTGTTAAGGCAGGTGCGGAACCCCGCAAGGGAAAGAAGCAGAAACCTAAATCGTGAGGTTTGGGAATCGCCGTCCGTTTTACGGCGGCGAGGATGTCAAAGCAGGAATAGTTTTTTTGTACGCTAAGAAATAATAGCAAGAATTCCCCTGTGGAAAATCTGTGGAAAACCGGAGCTTTTTTTGATCGCTCTTTCCGGTCTAAAATCTATCAATAGCAATAACTTCGCCCATTGCTAGGTTTTTCTGGCAATTCTGAAAAGATTGTGGAAAAATTGTCAAAGTGGAAGGAACCACTCCAGACACAGAGGACACAAAGATTGATCGATCATATAGTAAGTTAAACTTATCACACAGAACCCAGAAGAGCCGAGACTTGAGCCGACCAGCGCCTTTCTTAGGGAAAAAATTGCGTAAAATGTAGGCTGGTGATCTTTAAAATGGAACAAGCAGCAGGAAATTAACAAAACAAAACTCCGGGCATTCCCCGGAATCGATAGACTCAAATAGACAAGGAGACAGGATTGGTTAGCACATCTTCGTATCAAACAACAAAATCGAAAGAAATCTTTACAGCCGCTCAAAAATTAATGCCGGGGGGTGTAAGTTCCCCCGTGCGGGCCTTTAAATCCGTCGGTGGTCAACCCATCGTTTTTGAAAGCGTCAAAGGGGCCTATATTCGCGACGTGGACGGTAACGAATACATCGACTATGTGGGAACTTGGGGGCCGGCTATCTGTGGTCATGCCCATCCCGAAGTGATTGCCGCCCTACACCAGGCCTTAGACAAAGGGACCAGTTTTGGCGCTCCCTGTGTCCAGGAAAATATTCTCGCTGAAATGGTGATTGATGCCGTTCCCAGCATTGAAATGGTGCGTTTTGTCAATTCCGGCACCGAAGCCTGTATGTCCGTCCTGCGCTTAATGCGGGCTTTTACCGGCCGGGATAAAATCATCAAATTCGAGGGCTGTTACCACGGTCACGCCGATATGTTCCTGGTTAAAGCTGGCTCTGGTGTAGCCACCCTGGGTTTACCCGACTCGCCGGGGGTTCCCAAAACCACCACTAACAACACTTTAACCGCCCCCTACAATGACCTGGAAGCGGTAAAAGCCCTCTTTGTCGAAAATCCCGACTCTATCGCCGGGGTAATTTTAGAGCCAGTGGTGGGTAATGCCGGCTTTATCGTGCCGGATGCTGGCTTTTTAGAGGGATTGCGGGAATTAACCAAGGAATACGGAGCCTTATTAATGTTTGATGAGGTAATGACCGGATTTCGCATCGCCTACGGTGGCGCTCAGGAAAAATTCGGCATTACCCCCGATTTAACCACCCTGGGCAAAGTTATCGGCGGTGGGCTGCCAGTGGGGGCCTACGGCGGTCGGGCCGATATTATGGCGATGGTGGCTCCGGCTGGCCCGATGTACCAAGCGGGAACCTTATCCGGCAACCCTTTGGCCATGACAGCAGGAATTAAAACCCTCGAGTTACTCCAGCGCCCCGGCACCTACCAATATCTCGATAAAGTGACCAAATCCTTAACTGAAGGGCTGCTGAAAGTGGCTAGAGATGCTGGTCATAGCGTTTCTGGAGGTTATATTAGCGCTATGTTCGGAATGTTTTTCACCGGCTCCCCCGTGCATAACTATGAAGATGCCAAAAAGGCCGATGTGGCTAAATTCGGTCGTTTTCACCGGGGAATGTTAGAAAGAGGCGTTTATCTAGCTCCTTCCCAGTTTGAAGCTGGTTTTACTTCCTTAGCTCACACAGAGGCCGATATCGAACGGACTTTGGCCGCCGCTAAAGAGGTTTTAGCAAGTTTATAATCAATGCTGCTTCGACTGGGAAAATCGATTGATAGAGTCCCAAGTATTGATGAGTTGACATTTCCCCGCTTGCAAAAGACGGGGATTCTTATCGGTGAGATCGAGGGCGGTTTTAACCCTACTCGATCTCGGTAACAATCTATTTTAGAAGGCCTGTCTAGTAGGTTTTCTGACTGCTATTTTTCAATTTTATTGGTGAGAGTTCCCACCACATCAATACCGAGGGTTTGATGGACACTGGCGAGGAATTGATTGACGATTTCGGGATAGACTTTGATCAGGGCAGCCAGGGATTTACCATCACCATTATCAACGATATTAACTCGCTCGAGGTGTAATCGTTTAGGAATTTTAATCGCTTCTTCCAGGATAGTTTCTAACTGTTGAATCAAGAAAATTGCTTCTGCTTCGCTGCCGGTGTTTTGCCAGACTTCTGCAAATAATTCGTTAACTAAGGCTTCAGCTTTGGCATTTTCTTCAAAAATTGCCGCTTCTCCTCTAGCGCGGAAAGTTTCAGCTTCCTGCTGCGCTTCTGCGGGTAAAACTTGATCTGCTTGGAGACGTAATCTTTCCAATTCTGCCCTGACCTGTTGTAATTTTTCCTCAACTATAGCACGTTTTTCCTTAGCGGCAGCAATAGTTATTTCTTCTTCCGATTTTGCCTGTTGTTCCAGTTTTGCTTTTAACTTTCTCAACTCGTTTTCTTGCTCTAAAATGATAATTTGATCGCGGGTTTTAGCCACGGTTGCCTGTTCCTCACATTCCGCAACTATTTGTTCAGCTTCATTGAGGGCATTTGATTCAGCAATTTCAGCATCACGCATGACTAAAGCAATTCTTTCCCGTCCGAGGGAGTTAAGATAATCCACGTCATCGGCAACATTTTGAATTTTGAGAGTATCAATTTCTAAACCGAGTTTAAACAGATCTTGACTGACGTTACTGGTAATACTTTCGGCAAATTTTAGGCGATCTTCGTTCACTTGTTCGGGGGTCATTGTTGCGACTACACCCCGCAAGTTTCCTTCTAAAGTTTCCTTAGCTACGCGAATAATTTCTTCTCGATCTCGATCTAAAAAACGTTCGATCGCATTGCCGACTATTTCAGGTTTAGAACTAACTTTCACGTTAGCAATGGCCACTATATTCAGGGGAATATTGCCCTTAGAATAGGCATTTTTAATCTCAATTCTGATCGGGGTTGTGGTGACATCCATGCGTTTAACGGTTTCTAAAATTGGAATACGAATCGCCCGACCCCCCGATACCACTCGATACCCCACATCCTGTCTATCTTTTGATTTGCGTTTCATCCCACTCAGAATTACCACTTCATTGGGTTTACAAATACACAAAAAAGAATTGATAAACCAAATCGCACCGACTCCCAGAAATATCAATAAAGCGACGGGAACACTATTCAATAATAAATTGCCAGCACTGTTGTTATTATTGTTGTCGTATTGGTTGGGATTAATTTGGATGAGATAGGAATTATTTTGACTATTCATAGTTAGTTACCCTTTGGTTTAGAAGAAATTAGAAATCGCCCCTGATATACTTTTCCGCAATGACTAAAACTTTATTATCCTGGAAATTGAGGATAAATGCTTGATCCCCGACATTAAATTGTTCTTCCCCTTCCGTTATCGCTACTATATCGATCAGACTATCTCCGACATTAACTCGTACTTTCCCCTTGCTATTTTTATCGAAGGGGATTTGAACAACTCCAATTAAACCGATGAGAGAGTGATGATCGACAATACTATTTACCTGTTGGTTGCAGCGTCTTAACTTGACTAAAATTAGGAGTAGAATAGCCAAACCAATACCTACCCCTAAAGAAATTAAAACGATTGTGAGCAGTTGAGCATTCATAAGTTTAGTTATTTACCGTTATAGTTGCCCCCAATCTAATTACCGTTAACTAATTCGAGACTTCGGCCATTTCAATCACGCGATCAGCATTATCTTTGACCAAAAAATTTAAAGGTTTATTGCGACGAACTTTATACTTTAAGCGTCGTGATTCCACCCGCATCAGAATTTGTTCTAAACAATCATGATCAAAGCAAACGTGACGATGACGATCCTTATAACCCGCAGTTGCCCCAGCAACGATGTGCAGTTGGGTATTTTTCTTCAACTGATACCATAAACCCTGGGGTTGATCTCCCAAAGAAGGGTTGGCAGTAGTCACAACCGGATTACTAGACATATAAAATGGGTCAATCATATTATTGCCCATCGTCTGCTCATAATTGTAATAGTAATGGAGGGGAACATCGGCCGTGGGTAAATTTAAAAGTCCTTCATAAAACTGTCGGGCTGTCTCCAAATCTGTCACCATGATTGTATGAACTTTTGGGGCGCTAGTTAGAAACATCCACATGGCTAAGGCATAAGCGGCCAGAAGCATAACCATAATCCCCTGGGTGGACAGGAGAGTATCAAGGGGTAGAAAAGCGCCGAAGAAAAGATGATTTATCAACACTGATGTGATCCTATTGTCTAAGAATTTCTATCATTCCCTAATTATAATCACGACGCTGAAACTTAAGTTAAGTAGCTGGTTATAATTAAATTGAAGATAGATTTTGGGTTCGATCCCCCCTTAATCCCCCCTTGATAAGGGGGGTGCCGATCCCCCCTTAATCCCCCCTTGATAAGGGGGGTGTCTGATAGTTTTTAACACCTAACTACTTAGCTACTTAACGGGGTGGGGAGTGACTAAGTTTTGTACATTTGTATTAAAATGTTCCCTACCCAGTTTGAATGCGGTACAATTTGCCTCAAATTTTCCCTATGGGATGAATAAATGATGAGATGATGACATTGGGTACGGAAATATGAGGAATTAGCGGAGATGAAAGCGTATATTGGAAATAGAGCCGTCCCTAGAAAGTGAGCTACTGTTATGAATTCTTTTGCGCTTCCCGTCTTTCTGCAATCAGGTTTAACCCTACTGGCATTTTTAGTGCTGATTATCCTGATGGCTTAAATCTTAATCCGTCTGTGACTTCGATCGAGTAGGGGCCGATCGACAGCTCAGACTAGATTTTGATAGACAGTTAGCATCTGTTCAGCGATCGCTGACCAACTATATTGATTTAAGACTAAATCCCTGGCATTTTTCCCCCTTTGTTGGCGAATTTCAGGATTAGTGATAGCCGTTGCCAAAGTATTAGTTAAATCCTCAAGCTGACAAGCTGTCACCCATCCCGCAGCCGCTGCTGCCACCGCAGGATGCAGATCCACCCGGTCTGAGATCACCACAGGAATTCCGGCGGCCATAGCTTCGGCAACCGCAATGCCAAAATTTTCATAGTAGGAAGGTAAAACAAATAAATCGGCCCTAGCGAGGAGGCTATTTTTGACTTCTCCGGTGACAAATCCGGTAATTGTCGTATTTTTGCCCAATATTGACCGCTCGATCTGATTTTTAATGCGATTTTCGTAGTCTCGGTCCTGGGGATTGCTTCCTGCTAAGACAAAATGAAAATCTAGACCATTTTCTAACAACCTTTCTAAACTGGGCAGCAATAAATCTAGACCTTTTTTCGGATCAAGACGGGACATATAGAGGATGATCGGTTGATTTTCGGGAAGATCAAAACCCGTTACTGGTAAAGCTTGTGGGTTAAAAAAATCTACCCCTAGGGGGATGACAATATCCTTAGTTTTTATATTAAATCTTTTGGCAGTTTGACACTCCTGCTGACTGGTAAAATGAATTGCCGCCGCCGCCGCTAAATTGGGTTTTTCCAGAAAATTGGCATATATTTGTTTAAGTTGCCGTTTTTTTTGCAAATCTGCCGGATCGAGGGTGCCTAGGGGACGGAGAATATAGGGCAGTTGATGATAACGAGCGATCAAAGCCGATATACTGCTCACTGGAGAGAATAAAGCATGAATGTGAGCGATATCGTAATCTTTTGCCCTATTAGCCAACCAAGTAAACAGATCAAGGGAAAATTTATAGCGCCGAAAGGGAGAACAGGGAAAATAATAGATTTGATAGCCATTTTGACTAACAGGGACCCCCAAAGGCACATCTAGGGGTGCTTGTCCCGTGTCACCATTGGAATCGGTGGTAATAATAGTCACATCTTGGCCCAGTTGGGCCAGGGCTGCTGACAAACCAAGTACCATTTGACTAGGGCCACCGTAAACAAGGGAAATCGAAGGAACAAGCTGAAGAATTTTCATCTCTTTGGTGCAAAGGTCAAGACTTGTTAAAATCGATCAAGCCGTTCGCTCAAATTTACCACTTCTGTGGCTCTCATTTATGGTAATCGACTTTCTGCCCTTCACTATCAATATTTCTCCGGCCTTTATTGCTGGTAGCTGTCTCTGGTCTTTAGCATTATATTTGGGGTTAGCTGGGGTGCGAAATTGGTTTATAGAAATTTTCTATCGCTGGTTTAATTTTGCCGAGCGTTTCCTCTATACTTCCCTAGAGGAGTTTGAAAAAACTCGCGTCGCCAGGGAATCCCAAAATGCTTTTTATGCCTCTATCTTTAGTATTATTCCCTTTCTCATTCTCGGCGGTTTCTCCGATTGGTTAATTGAGATTAGTTTAGGAAAAAGTTGGCCGATTAGTGTCGGTATTCTCGCTTGTGTTGCCTCTGGTGTCTATGAATTAGGAAGACAGGACGGCAGCGGTAATCAGTAAATTAAGCTGTTAACCATCTCAATTATTACTTAGGGGCTCTTCTCGACTTTGTGTGATAATTTTTGCTTATGGAATCGTGAAATGTTGACGGAGAAAGACTTTTACGACTATTTTGCCGAAGAAACTATCAGTATAGGCTTCGTTTCCACACAGAAACCGGAAGAGCCACTTAGGACTGCACGGGAGTGGCAAGTGAGTCGATTTTAACTCTTGACTAGCGCTCAATCTTTTCCTTCCAGACGATTTTTATGTTTATTAAGAGTCTTTTGTAGTAAATTCAAAACCTCATTGGCAATCTCAATAACTTCATGGGTTCCAAAACCGGCCTGAGTTAATTCTTTAAAAAAAGCCTTAGCGACAATTTTGGCTAATTTCGGGGGATAAGGATGGACAGCGATCGAATGTTCGGACTGAATTTCTGCTATTTCTCTAGTCACTGCCATAGCCACAAAACGAGATTTTAACATCCCTTGCAAATGAAAAATTTGCAGGGATTGGGCTGCCTGTTGAGCGAATAACTGCAAGATTTCTAAATCTAATGGTTCAAAATGTTTTTTGTCTAGGGGAAAACTGAGATTAATTACTCCAATTATCTGCTGATTGAGGATAATCGGTGCGGCTATAAAACTATTATTATTTGATCTTTTTGGATAACTGGCTGCACTGGCAAATGATGATCGAGTTATATCCTTAATTAGTAAAGGTTTCCCTGTGGCCGCTACATTGTCAGCAATAGCTTGATCGAGTTTAATTATTTCTTGATCAGCTAAAGGTGATAGCTCATCATAATGGGCAAAAACTTCTGGATAATCGGTAATTTCCCCTTTTAATTCCTGTGGAGAGCTTAACAGGATTAAACAGCGCCGCGCTCGCAATTGATGAGCGCTCATACTAGCTATTTTCCGAAAAATATCTTCGAGATTTTCCTCAACATTCAAGACAAGAGCCAGAGCCGTTATTTTGGGGTTAAAATTATCCATGTATTCAATCACTTAATCAGTCCGAGTTTAGGCTTTTAGGGTAAGGTTGACATTCCCCATCTCCCTGTTTATCTGAGTCTATAGCGTGCCATAGCATCTGATCGAGGGGCTTTTTTACTCGCTAACTGATCTATTGTAGATGTAGCCAAAACTTCTGTCTGTCTCTTGTTTTTTGTCTTCCCTCTAGCTACTCTGAGATCTAGTAGGTCAGAGGAGTTTAACCTGACTGGAGTGAAAGATGGTGCGTTTTCTCTGGGCAATTTTGGCCGGTGTGGGGATGGGGTTAACAGTAGCGCCAGTTTCTTGGTGGTTACTCGCTTGGATTTCTCTCGTCCCCCTGTGGATTATTGTGAGATTAGGGGAAAAATCCCTAAAAAAACAGCTTTTATACGGTTTTGGTTGGGGTTTTGCCTACCATGGCCTCGCTTTATTCTGGATCACGGGAATTCACCCGATGACGTGGATGGGTGTCCCCTGGTTAGCGAGTTTGTCAATTGCTCTGTTTTGTTGGTTGTTTATCACTTTTTGGGGAACTGCGATCGTGCTAACTTGGACGTTAGTCATGTTTTATGTCAACAAAAGTGTTAATCAGTCATCTTTTCGCGATGCTCTCCTACGGGTTTTCATCGGCACTGCCCTCTGGTGTGGGTTAGAATCTCTCTGGAGTCAATCCCCTCTCTGGTGGACTACCCTTGCTTATAGTCAAAGTCCCCATAATTTATTGATTCTGCAATTGGGCAAATTATCGGGTTTTACGACGGTAACGGCGGCAATTGTCGCAGTTAACGGTTTAATAGCCGAAAGCTTGCTCCTAATCCGTCAATCGCGGCAAAATCTCGCTTTTCTCTCTTTACCCCTCCTCATTTGTTTTAGCCTCCATCTCTGGGGATGGAACACATACCATAAACCGATCGAAAAGTCAAGGGATTTAGGGATAAAAATTGGCGTAATTCAGGGCAATATTCCCAACACAATTAAACTTTCGCCCCTAGGATTTCAAAAGGCGATCGAAGGTTACACTTCTGGTTATCAAATTCTCGCCGATCAAGGAGTAGATGCCGTCTTAACTCCTGAAACCGCTTTACCCTATTATTGGGAGAACTTAGTCAATAATAGCTCGATTTATTCGGCAATTTTAGCCAAAAAAACGCCGATCTGGTTGGGTGCATTCGGCAAGGTGGACAAGGGTTATAACAATAGTCTCTTGACCATTGATGGCGAGGGACAGGTGATTAGTCGGTATGATAAAGTAATTCTCGTGCCTTTAGGCGAATACGTTCCTTTTCAGGAAATTTTGGGCGGAATTGTTGATCGCCTTTCTCCCTTGCAAGCGCACTTAATCCCGGGAGATCCCGATCAAATTATTAACAGTCCTTTCGGTCAAATAATTGTGGGCATTTGTTACGAATCAGCTTTTTCCGAACATTTTCGCCGTCAAACTGCTAGGGGAGGCGAATTTATTATTACTGCTTCTAATAACGCCCATTATAGCCACGCCATGCCCGCTCAACACCATGCTCAGGATACCATGCGAGCGATCGAAACCGATCGATGGATGGCCCGGGCCACCAATACAGGTTATTCTGCTTTTGTCGATCCCCACGGTAATCACCTTTGGCTATCGGATTTGGATAAATATCAAATTCATAGCGAAACAATTTATCGACGGGATACGAGGACTTTATATGTGCGCTGGGGAGATTGGTTAACTAAAGTTTTAATTATTACTGCCGGACTAGCTTGGCTCTGGAGAGCTTGGGATTAAGGTGAAAGTGCTATACTTTTTCGTGAATAAACTGTATAAATAACCTAAGTTTTTGCTGCAATGAAAGAGCAATTTGTCAAGTGGTTGAATAGAATCTTAATATTTGATGTGTTTTTAGTGATAGCGGGTTTTCTCTGGTTTGCCGTGGCTGTTATTGGTGAATCCACGGGAATTCCTCTAGGATTTAAACTTTTTCAGCGTCTTTGGCTGCCCTTATTCAATCCTGCTATTAGTATTTTAATTGCGGGGGCGATTTTAAGCTGGGCAATTAATAAAATACAAGAACGCTTGTCCCCTAAATAGGGTTTGCTTAATTCAGTTATCAGTTATCAGTTATCAGTTATCAGTTCACTGTTTACTGAAAAAACTCCCCTACTTCCCCGCTCTCCTATAGTTTTTAAAGTCGTCTTTGCCAAGCAACAACTAATTTAATTTCCTCATAACTATAATTATCTCCCAGATTTTCTTTGAGAGTTTTCAGGGATTGATCACCCACTTTTTTAATTGCTAAACGAATATATTCCTGTTTATTCTTAGGAACTAACTGATTAATATCAATTTCGTAACCAGCTTCCAGCAATTTAGCTAAATGTTCATAGATGGTTGAGACTTTTAAGCTTCTTTTGCGAGCGATTTCTTCCGCGTTCAAACCATCTTGATAGTATTGGAGAGTGAGGAATTGAGTAGAGGGAAGACTATCCTGACAAAAATCATTAATTGCCGCTATAAATATATCCCCATACTGTTGAACTTTGCTTTGTACTACTCCAGAAATTTGACGAAACTGCTCTAAACTCCGGGGTTTTGATTGGGCCATTAAACGCAGACTAGAATCATGGAAAATAACGTAGGGAGGAACTCCTTGACTATCGGCAATTTTTTTCCGCAGTTGCCGCAAGCGCTCGAATAATAAATCACTTTCCACCATATTGGGATTGTCGTCTCCCAAGATTGGACCGTTAGCTTTTTGGGGGACGGCAATAAACACGGAACGTTGTTTCCGCATCACTTCCCAACTGTGTTGATTAAGTTTCAAGATTCTAAAATTGTCTTCAGTTTCTACCAGTAGATTTTGCTGGACAAGGGAACGACTTAAACGTTTCCACTCCCCGAGAGTTTTATCCTTACCGATGCCATAAGTGGATAATAAATGATGTTGATATTGGGTGATTCTTTCACCTTTTCCTCCCCTGAGTACGTTGATTATGTGCATCATACCGAATTTTTGTCCCGTCCGCGCCACACAGGATAAAAATTTTTGTGCTTCGATTGTCCAATCCTCAGAATTGTTCCCATTCCGACAGTTATCACAGTTACCACAGTTACCCGCAAAACTTTCTCCAAAGTAGCCTAGTACGCTTGATCTTCTACATTCAGTCCCTTCAGCATAATCTAACACCTGTCGCAATTGTTGACGAGCTTTCTGTTGTTCATTTTGCTCAGTTTTTTGGTTAATAAAATACTCAATTTTTCTGGCATCGGCAAAGCTAAAAAAGAGGGTACATTTAGCCGGTTCGCCGTCCCTACCCGCACGGCCCGATTCTTGATAATATCCCTCTAAATTGCGGGGTAAATCATAATGAACGACAAAGCGCACATCCGGTTTATTAATCCCCATACCAAAGGCAATTGTCGCCACCATAATCTGCACATCATCCCGAATAAAACGGGTTTGATTTTCGCTTCTTTCCTGATCGTTCATACCAGCATGATAGGGTAGGGCATTAATACCATCTTTTTGTAACTGTTCGGCAACTTGATCGACGGTTTTCCGGCTGATACAATAAACAATGCCAGACCCTTTTTGTCCTTTAATATATTGATACAATTGCTGATAAGATTTACTGGTTTTAGCTCGAACTTCATAATAAAGATTAGGACGATTAAAACTAGCAATATGAATGGAAGCATCTCGCAATCCTAATTGTTGAATAATATCTTCCCTAACCTGTTGGGTAGCGGTGGCAGTTAAAGCCAGAATTGGCACGGAGGGAAAGCGTTGACGGACTTGTTTAATTTGTCGATATTCAGGGCGAAAATCATGACCCCAATCGGAGACACAGTGAGCTTCATCCACCGCTAAACAGGCTAAACCGAGGTAATTATCAATAACAGCTAGAAAGTCTAAAAAACTAGGCGATAATAATCTTTCTGGGGCGACATATAACAGTTTAATTTTTCCTTGCAGGATTAAAGATTCTCTGTCTCTGACTTGTTTCGCGTTCAAAGTGCTATTGAGAAATGTTGCCCCGATGCCATTATCAGCTAAAGCAGTTACCTGATCCTGCATTAAAGCAATTAGGGGAGAAACCACCACCGTCACCCCTTTTTTAATTAAAGCAGGTAGCTGAAAACAGAGAGATTTACCGCCTCCGGTGGGCATAATTACTAATAAATCCTGATCATTTAAAGCAGCCTCAATTATTTGGCGTTGATTCGGTCGAAATTGATCGTAGCCAAAGTGATGTTTTAAGACTTTTTCTAAAGAGTCAATTGCAGCCATTGAGCAAGGGGAAAAATATTTTTATAGTAGTTATTTTAGGGTTAGGGATTTAAGTAGTCAGTGATCGGTAATCGGTAAAAAGAAAGCCAGTAGCCAAAACAACTAACCTTAAGATTGTCTCACCTGATCGGGAACACCCACAAAGGAGAGATTAGCTAATTTTTTCAGATTTTGACAGCGCAATAACTCATTAAAATTGAGACTCGATCGCCCTTCAATTTCAGCTATAGTCTCAATAGCCGATAATAAACTTTTAGCGGCCTCGGTTTCCGTGTAACCGCGTCTAACGGCGACTTTTAGGGCTGCCTCATCCGCGTCTAATTCCCGTTGGGGGCTGCGTTTTTCCCGCCAAATCCGGTTAATTGCCAAGGCGGTTAAACCCCCCGCCACTGCCATCCCGACGGCATCGGTTTGTAGGGTTTCCACGGTTAAACCGATCATACCAGCCAGAGCAATTACTCGATCGAGATCGGGTTTAAACCATTTTACTGCCGTTAAAACACAGACAGCCCTTAACAAGACTAAATCCCGTTGGGATCTTGATAATTGCCGCCAGAGGTCAAAATTAATTGGAATCGGTCTGACCCCTCTTTGCCAGGGTAGGGGAAAATTAGTTTCGATTACCTTGCTGCTTTCGGGTTTGCTGACAATGCGCGTCATCATCCGTCCCGAAGCAGGCATGAGGTCTAGTAAATGACTAATCTCGTTGTCTTGGTTCATCGATCGCCGGTCAATAGTCTTCGATCATTGAGTATAATCGCTTTCTGAGTTAATATCTCTTTTCCGACAATTTTCTCAACAAAACCGCGTGAGTACCTACCGTTCGGCTTTGAGGGATTCGATGCCCCGAAAATCGCCAATAAATTCCTGCATCTTCCTCAAAATCCTCATGTTTTGATTATTATTGAGGGGATGAAACCAGTCCTGACCGGATCTTGCCAACTCCAGGTAAAACCCGAACCGGTGGCCGCTATCGAGGCGACACTGAAGGCGTTTGCGGAAGCTTGGGAGTAGGTTAACGGGACGGTGAAGCCGAACCTGATGAACGAACTGGCGATACAGTCGCTACTTTCTACGTTCTGAAAATTAGTTAATTGACCAGATGAAAATAATCGGTAAAACCCCATACCTTCAGCAAACCCTAATTAAAGCAATAGTTAAATCCTGATAAAAATCCTCCTGTTTTAACTCCACTTTTGATTGAGAAGCCAGTAAAAGTAAAGCCCAAAAAATCGCCACCTTTTCCTGTGTTGCCGAGTGACTAGAGGGTTTTTCCGCTTGCCATAAATCTAATAAATACTCAAACTCTATCTCATTTTTCTCTAATTGAAAAAACTTTCTCTGCAAAAAAAAGTCCAGTTCCGCTGCCAATTCCGTCAGGTTTTCTTGGTGGGCCAATTCCGTGATAATTTGTACCGCTTCCCGTCGGGATTGAGGCCGGGGTTTCGGGACAACTACAGGCAGTTTCGGTAAAGCTTCAATCTCTAGGGCAATCTGTTGTAATTGAGTGATTAACTCCTGTAAAGTTACCCGTCTTTTGCGCGGTGGTGGGGCAGCAGTACGACGGCGAATATGATTTTCTAGATAACGGGGTAAAGTTCTTAATTCCCGTTCTAACTCGCTAATTTCCTCATCTATCAGACTTTCTTCTTGCTGGTCAAAAGACAATCTTTCTAGGGTATCAGCCTTAAATAAAACTAACATGGAAGCCCATAAAAAAGCCTGTCCCGATTGGGGTAAATTAGCTTGGGCCATGGCTAAATCTAGATCATTTAATAACCCCAATTCTGCCAAAAAGCGATCGATCACATCAATAACCTGCACATCCCAGGGGTCAATTTCTCCCTGTTCCGCCATTTCTAAAAGAGATGCGATCGCATCACTGGCCGAGGTGATAGTCATGATTGTAGAATCTTGTAGGATCTCAAAGGATAAAATTTAGCAAGCAAAACCATGGACATATCGATCGCTGACCTGCGCTTGGACTACAATCTCGAAGAATTGCTAGAGTCAGAAACATCTGCCGATCCTTTCATTGTATTTAAACAATGGCTAGAACGGGCGGTATCTTCGGGAAGATTAGAACCCAACGCTATGACTTTAGCCACTATTTCCCCGGAGGGCAAACCCCGGGCCCGCATGGTACTGTTAAAAGACTTCGATCCTCGCGGTTTTGTTCTCTTTACCAACTACCAAAGCGCCAAAGGACAGGAATTAATCGCCAATCCCAATGCGGCCCTAGTGTTTTGGTGGGGAGAATTGCAACGGCAAATTAGGATCGAGGGAACTGTAGAAAAAATCAGCGAGGAGGAATCGGATAATTACTTTTTTGTCCGTCCCTGGGAATCTCGTTTAGGGGCCTGGGCCTCCAATCAAAGTGAAGTGATTTCTGGGCGGGATATCCTCGAAAAACGCCTGACAGAACTAAAAGAAGAATATGCGGGTCGTGAAGTTCCCCGTCCTCCTCATTGGGGCGGTTTTCGCCTAATTCCTAGTTTAATCGAGTTCTGGCAAGGTCGCCCCAGTCGTCTCCATGATCGTCTCTGTTATTATCGTCAAGAAGATGGCAGTTGGCAAAGGCAACGTTTAGCCCCTTAGTTTTATTTTGACACCTTGTATTGGCAAAATAGCTCGATGCTAATTCAATTTGTCATTTTAGTCTTGAGATAATATTAGGTCGATTTCTTTTCCCAACCCGCGCTTACCTTAGCGATCGGGTTGGGCCATTATGTCATTTGGGAAAGGCAATCCGTCCGCCCTAAAGTTTCAGAAAAACGATAGAATTGAAAGGGTTTTTTTCTGCATCCTTCAAAAATAACTAGAGAATTATGGACATCAATAAAGTTGGACTTCGAGAAACCTTAGAAGCATTGCGGGTTGAACTGAGTAAATCTATTTTAGCCGCTGAGGGTGAGCAGATTCGCTTTCAAGTGGGTGACATTGAATTAGAGGTTCAATTTGTGGTTGAGCAGTCGAAAGAAGGCAAAGGTGGGCTGAAATTTTGGGTAGTAGAAATGGGTGGGGGTGTCACCAATAAAGATACGATAACCCATAGAATTAAAATTCCTTTAAGCTTTTGCCAATAGTGGATAAGAGATATACAATAAAAGAGGTGATCACCCCAAAAGAATCTTTTCTAAAGAGGTAATCAATTAATGAGCGATAACAAAAATAATGTTGGTGCTGGTGTTGTGGCTATTCTGACTGCGGCTGCACCAGTTATTGTTGCGGTGACTGGACTAATATCTGTACTTAAGCCATCACCTGATCCTTCTCCCAAAGCAGAACCCCAGAAAACAAACGTTTCTCCTCGTCAAGTTCACTCGGAGTCTCCAGCGTCAAAAGTTACGTTTTCCTGTGGAGAAAGTGAATACAATGGGAAAAGTTTTCCCGCAACAATTGCAACCGGTGATGAATCGATTCCAATTATTCTTTGGAAGCTAGATAATAATTATTTTGGTGATAATTGGCCACCGCTAAAAAGGTGTGAGGAAGTTTCTCGGCGATTCCAAAGAATTTATGATCGTGATGGCTTAAAACGTTCTCGATTAGTTGCTACATTAGAAACGTGGGTTCCCAATAAGGAAGTACCTGTAATCTGTGCTGTTAAATCAGAAAATTCAGTTTGCCATGAGGAGGATTTATTAATTACTTTAGAATCGAAAGATAACCCTGATGATGTTCTAAAAGAGCTATTAAATCGCCACAAATGACCTAGTCAAGAGTCTCCTGTTTTAAGGGGAGAAAAACCACCTAAGACTTTTGCGGAAGGAAAACGAGTTTTTTATGATATTTCTTCAATTATTCCTTCACCAAAATCTAAAAAGAATACCGAAAAAAGTTCGGAAAAACCTGCTTGGTAAAAATAATTCTGAATTTTATTACTCATTCAAATATATTTGAAATTATGAAACTCCATAAATTGACAAGCCTTGTCTTTGTTTCTATTTGTATCGCTATATCATTGCCATTTCGATGTTCTTTGACGTTGGCACAGACGACAAAGGAAATGCAAGCGATTGTGAAGAAACCATTACCTTATTTTGAGGCTGCAAAAACGGGTGCTATGACAGGCTCAACTATTGACACAAATAATCCTGAGACTATTAAGCTTATTGAAGAAGGAATTAAACGCGCAGAGTATAAATTATCTGTGTATAAAAAATATTCCAAGGATAGTTATCCAGACCCTCAGTATTATCAAGGCAAACGAATGATAAGTGATTTAATTCAAGAAGCCAACGAACGATTATGTGATTATAATATTAGGCTTGCCGATTTGATAACAAGAGATGAAGAAATTGTAAAATATTGTGGCGATTACTTTAAAGTATTTAACAAAGAATTTGCCGCACAATACAAAAATAATCCATTAGTAGAAGACCCAAATAATATGATGGTCTATTATCCAGAAACGGATATATCAGTGATTAAATCACTTTATAAGGTAATGAAGAAAGAAGGCATTAAAGAAAATCGAAAGTTAATCAAGAGTTTAAAAAATGGGCTTAAGACTCAATCAAACTCAATAAAAGAAACTGGCTACCCTTTACGCTGGGGAATTCATGTCTTAACTATTGGGGAATTAGTTGCAGTAATTAATGATCTCAATTTGATGTTGGCTAGTCATACTAATTCTGTTGATGATTATAAGTCCGCTTTAAATGACTTTAACTTTATGAAGGATAAATATGCGAAATATCTCATGAGAACATTTAGATATGATTCAGATTCATCATTAGCCAAAGAAGGGGCAATGTTAGCTGGAATCGGTCGTCTTCATGAAGCTGAAAGCAAATTTGATCAATCATTTGAAAATCTTCCTTTTGAGTCTTTATCTCGTCTTAAGGATTATGAAAATGTTTTAATCAAGCAAAAGAAATATGAAAAAGCACTAGAAATATCTGATTTGGGACGTTCTCTCAATCTGCTCCGTAATTGGGGTGATTTCGCTTTTTCAGAAGAACAGTTAAAAAAGTTAAAAAATGAACCCAGAATGACTATTGATGACTTTAAAAAGATAGCAAGAGTCAAAAATACAACCATTGTCGAATACTCATTACATGAAGATGATAAACTTTTAATCTGGGTAGTTACTCCTGATAGCAATGTTTATTTTCGCCAAGTAAATTTATCTAACAAGACAGCAAAAATAGCATTTAACCAAGATAACCTATCGTCAGTTTTATCTATTGAGCGGAATTTTCTCAATTTATTCATTTTTAATTTTATAGTTACAATATTGGTTTTGCTGATTTTTGCCAAATCTCAAAATAAAAAATTAGCTATTCTTTTTTTTGGAGTAATTTTAGTTTTAAATACTGTTGGGTGTCAGAACCAAAAACAATCACAATTTGCTCAATCTCAAATTGATAACATTCCCTCTCTAAAGGATTTAATTCAAGTTAATTATGGACTAATTAATCAAGAAAATGGAAGAACAGATATACCCCAAATTATTACTTCTTTGTCAAATAAATATTGTCAAAGATCTATTGAATGTTTACAAAAATTAAATCAAGTATTAATTGAGCCAATAGCAGATATATTACCAACAAATCCTGATGATCATGTGGTATTTATTCCAGATAGTCAATTATTGAAAGTTCCCTTTGCTGCGTTAAGAGATACTCAAGGGAAATACTTGATCGAAAAACATACTATCTATTACGCGCCTTCAATCAAAATTTTAAAAATGCTTCATAATGAGGCTTATTCAAAAGTATCAAATAGTCAGCAGGATGCTCTTATCGTAGGCAATCCTATCATGCCGACCATTAAATTACCTGCCATTGATGAAAGTCGTCAAGAATATAGTGAAATTCGTAATATTAAACCTCAAAAACTTGGGCAGTTAAAAGGAACAGAAAATGAAGCTAGGGAAATTGCCAAGATTTATCGAACAGAACCTTTAATTGGAAAAGATGCGACAGGAGAAGTTGTCCTTAAAAAAATGCAGAATGCCGACATTATTCATCTTGCCACCCATGGATTTTATACTTCTATGGGGAATTCGGTATTAGCCTTAACTCCTTCCCGTCCTTCCTGTGTAGGAGATGCCCCTATGGATTGCAACTTCTATAATTTAGAAGATGGGTTTTTGGATTCCTCTTCAATTTTTAATCCTAAAACCACTTTCAAGGCACAATTGATTGTTTTAAGTGCTTGTGAAACCGGTTTATCTGGATTGGGTGATTATAGTAATTCTAGTTTCATTAATGAATTTATGAAAAAAGGAGTGCCTAGTATTGTAGTCTCTTTGTGGAAAATTCCTGACTCACCATCTGACGAGTTAATGATCAATTTTCATAAAAATCTTCAAAATGATCCAGACAAAGCCAAAGCATTACGGCAAGCAATGTTAAACACTATGAAAAAACATGAAAATCCTGGCTTATGGTCTGCTTTCGTTTTATTTGGAGAAGCAGAAAAACCAACTAATGCTTTAGATTAATCAATTTAGTCCCTTTAATCCTTCATTTTGGGGGGGAGGTTGCTTTAAGAGAGGTGTTTCAAGGGATTAGGGATGTTAGTCGCTGGTGGCGGTGATTCTCCTGTCAATAATTGCTATAATAGCTAAAATGGTCATAATGGCTAGTTTCTATAAAGGTTAGTTATGAAAACATTAGGAGCCTCAGAAGCAAAAAATCGCTTTGGCGAACTGTTAGACTTGGCTCGAAGAGAACCAGTAAAGATAGCAAAAAAGGGACGTAATGTTGCAGTCGTGCTGTCAATCGAGGAATTTGAGAGATTTTCCGAGTTAGAAAATCAACTTTTGGCTTTACAGGCAGAAAAAGCTCATCAAGAAGGTTTTATCGGAACAACAGAAAGTGAGGCTTTACTGTCAGAAATTTTAAATGCTTAAGATTAACCTATCTCGACAGGCAACTAAACGCTTAAAAAAACTGCCAGATAAACACGCCAAACAAGTAGCCACAAAAATAACCGAACTGAGAACAAATCCCTATCCCCAAGATTCTCTAAAGTTAAAAGGATACTCTTATCATAGAGCCGATATTGGTGAATATCGAATCGTTTATCGTGTTGAGGAGCAAACACTAGAAATCTTGCTGATTGACAAACGAAACGATGATGAAATTTATAAACAACTAAAGAGAACAATATAGAGAATCTTAATTATCAACCATCAATTAATTAGCGATATTATTCCTGCTAAAATCAAGAAAAACAAATTATCTTTAAACACTCATGAGCATTAATGTAACATTTCCCGAAGAACTTCTCATTGCCGCCAGAGAAGAAAAAGAAACATTCTCTCGTAAAGTCATAATTTATACATTAGGGCATCTTTATCAAGAAGGAAAAATTTCAGCAGGAATCGGCGCACAAGTATTAGGCTGCGATAAATATACATTTTATACACTTCTCTCTGAGTATGGTTTTTCCATTATTGATTACACAGCAGAAGAATGGGAATCAGAAATACAAACCAGCCGTAAATTAGCCAAAAAAATCAAAGAGAATGAAGATAATTGTTAATTCTACACCGATCATCGCCTTATCTTTGATTAATCAATTAGATCTTCTTAATCAGCTATTTAATGAAGTGATTATTCCTTGGGCAGTTTATCAAGAAATTGTCATCGCTGGAGATAATAAACCAGGGGCAAAAGAACTCAAAAATGCCAATTGGATTCAAGTTCAAGAAGTTGCATCATCATCTCCTCTTGAACCGCTATTACTAGGATTAGATCGAGGAGAATTAGAAGTTATTCTCTTGGCAATTTCAATCAAACCAGACTGGGTAATTATAGATGAGAAATTAGCAAGAAGAGTTGCCAAAGCTATGGAATTAACCGTCAAAGGAACATTAGGAATTCTCTTGGTTGGTTTTTATGCAGGTTATCTATCTAAACAAGAAATTTTAGATCTATCACAACAGTTAATTAATCATGGAATTCGTAATAATTCTCCGATTCTTAATTGGCTAAAAACAGAATTAGACAATGATCATTAATACTAACTCAATGCAAAATTTACTACCTTGAAACAATAAATCGTACACATTCGTGACCAAGAAAAACCAGAAACACTCTCTAAAATTTTAACTGCTTTAGATTTTGTTGACTCTGTAGAAATCATCGAAAATCAAACAACATTATCTGATAACGAGCAAGAGTTTTTTGCCCTAGCACGATTGTGGGAAGACAGGGATATTACTCCTAAATCTATCCGTCAAACAGCATGGCGAGAAGAAAACCGATGATTTTATGTGACACCAATATCCTCTCCTTTAATTTCATTTGAGAACAACTGCCTTAGTTAATTTTTGTTCTAATTATAACTCAGGTGTTAATCCCTGCCAATGTTGACCTATCCTTCTGGGAAAAAACCCTTCATGCTTTGGGAACTCTCACTCGTCCTCATTTCCTCGAAACTATTCCCAACTTAGTCCCTTTAATCCTTCATTTTTGGGGGGAGGTCGCCTTAAGAGAAGTGTATCAAAGTATTAGGGATGTTAGTCGCTGGTGGCGGTGATTCTTGTTCTATGAATTAGCCTCCGCCTTACCCAATTGAATCAGCAGTCTGCTCCCCAGTGTCTTCGGCAAGCGCAGAAATCCGATAAAATAGTGAATAGGTGACATCGGGAAAAAATTATCTATGGCAACTACATCCGAAGACGTATGGCGACTCTTAGCCGAATTAACTGCTGCTCAAAAAGAAACTGACCTACTATTGAAGGAAGTCAGTCAACAACAGAAGGAAAACGCCCAACAACTCAAGGAAACTGACCTACTATTGAAGGAAGTCAGTCAACAACAGAAGGAAAACGCCCAACAACAGAAGAAAACTGACAAACAACTCAAAGAATTAGGTCAGCAAATTGGGGGATTAGGGGCAAAATTCGGCAGCTTTACCGAAGGACTTGCCCTTCCTTCAATGGAAAAGATTCTCAGACAAAGGTTCGGTATGGAAGTTGTTAGTCCCAGTGTGCGAGTCAGTAAAGATGGAAAACACCTAGAAATTGATGTCCTTGCCTATACCAATGGTGAGCTAAATACTGCCTATATCGTCGAGGTTAAAAGTCATGCTAGAGAGGAATCCATTACACAATTAAAAAGTATTTTGCAACGGTTTCGCAGCTTTTTTCCTGAACACAAGGACAAAAAACTCTATGGCATACTAGCATCAGTTGACTTATCCAACGAATTACGCGAAAAAATTCTGCAAGAAGGGTTTTATGTGGCTCGGATTCATGACCAAGTATTTGAACTCGATATTCCTGATAATTTTCAACCTCGACCTTATTAAAAATTTAAATGTAATCGCTCTATCTTGGCCAAAGGCAGCAACACTTTTTTCTTCATGAATCGGCAAAATTTAGTAAAATAGTAATAGACCAAATCAGAGGAAAAAATTTATCTATGGCAACTACATCAGAAGACGTATGGCGAATCTTAGCCGAATTAGCGACTGCTCAAGCCGAATTAACTGCTGCTCAAAAAGAAACTGACAAACAACTGAAGGAAGTTAGTCAACAACAGAAGGAAACTGACCGACAACAGAAGGAAAACGCCCAACAACTCAAGGAAACTGACCGACAACAGAAGGAAAACGCCCAACAACAGAAGAAAACTGACAAACAACTCAAAGAATTAGGTCAGCAAATTGGGGGACTCGGGGCAAAATTCGGCAGCTTTACCGAAGGACTTGCCCTTCCCTCAATGGAAACGATTCTCAGACAAAGGTTCGGTATGGAAGTTATCAGTCCCAGTGTCCGAGTCAGTAAAGATGGAAAACACCTAGAAATTGATGTCCTTGCCTATACCAATGGTGAGTTAAATACTGCCTATATCGTCGAGGTTAAAAGTCATGCTAGAGAGGAATCCATTACACAATTAAAAAGTATTTTGCAACGGTTTCGCAGCTTTTTCTCTGAACACAAGGACAAAAAACTCTATGGCATACTAGCATCAGTTGACTTATCCAACGAATTACGCGAAAAAATTCTGCAAGAAGGGTTTTATGTGGCTCGGATTCATGACCAAGTATTTGAACTCGATATTCCTGATAATTTTCAACCCCGACCTTATTAAAACATCAAAATTGAGATTACTTACTTATTAAGTGTCAAGTTCGCCGCTTTCTTTTCACTGATGACTGATGACTGTTTACTGATAACTGAAAAATCTTCCCACTGCCCATCTGCAAAAAAGATTCTCTTGAGTTGTATAATCTCTAAAGGATTAGCGTACTCAAGAAAAAAATTATTTCATGCTCAGAAAAATTAGACTATCATACTTTGGCTTAATTTTAGGCAGTATTTTAACGGTTATCGGGATCATCGGTTATGCCCAAGGTAACGCCACGGTCAATTTAGCGGGGTTTTTCTACGGATTACCGTTATTATTGGGAGGTTTAGCCCTAAAAGCTTCAGAAATCAAACCGATACCCTTCAGTCAACCCACTAGCCCCGAAATCTTGCAATTGCGCCAACAACAGGCTACTGTCACCCAAACCAAACTTCGCAACGATGTCACCCGCTATCGCTACGGACAGGAAGTGCATCTGGATGAAGCCTTAGAAAAGCTGGGATTAAGCCCCACAGACGAGGAAAGACCGACTTTAGTGGCAATTCGTGAAACTGCTGTTGATTCCGCCTATTGTTTCACCCTAGAATTTGAATCGCCCCTTTTACCCCTAGAAAAGTGGCTGGCAAAACAGGAAAAAATCGAAAGATATTTTGGACCAGGAATTAGAGCCGAAATTAAGCAAGTTGACGAGGAAAAAATTGATTTATCGCTAATTACTATCCCTAACACCTAAATGCTCACGCCTATTCAGTATGGCTTCTTGGTAATCGCTGCCGTGGCTGCCGGCTTAATTAATGCTCTTGCCGGTGGCGGTAGTCTGATTACTTTTCCGACGCTGATGGCGGTGGGTATCCCACCAGTAATGGCAAATGTGACTAATACCGTCGCTTTATGTCCCGGTTATCTGGGGGCAACCCTCGCCCAAAAAAAAGACCTGCACGGGCAACAAAAACGGATTCGATTATTACTACCACCGGCAGTTATTGGCGGCATTATCGGTGGTATTTTGCTGTTAAATAGTAGTGATAAAGTATTTGAGCGCCTGATTCCTTTTCTGATTCTTTTAGCGGCGGCTTTATTGGCTTTTCAAGATACTTTACGCTCTTGGCTACAGCGGCAACAAGGGGACGAAAATGGTCATATACCAGAAATTTTGGCGGTTTTACCCATCGCCCTTGCTTCAGTTTATGGTGGTTATTTTGGCGCAGGTTTAGGGGTAATTGAGTTGGCAATTTTGGGCTTATTTCTCAAGGATAATCTCACGAGATTAAATGCTTTAAAACAGTTGCTTTCTTTGGTGGTTAATGTGGCCGCATCTTGGTTTTTTCTCTTTTCTAATCATGTATATTGGTCGGCAGCGATAGTGGTAGCAATTGGCTCTTTAATGGGGGGGGTATTGGGGGGAAAACTAGCTAGAATTATCTCTCCTAGTTATCTGCGCCAGACTGTGGTAATTCTGAGTATTATTATCGCTATAGTTTATTGGCTTCGTTAACAAACCGAGTTATAGGCGGTTAAAATGCGTCTTAAGTACGTAGGCGTTAAAAATTATCAAATGCTCCCTTATCAAGGGGGGCAGGGGGGATCGAACCCAAAATCTATCTTCAATTTAATTATAACCAGCTACTTAGCTTATCTTAAGGATGAGGTAGGAAATTTTCCCTTTGGGGAGTCAGTCGTCGATAGCAAATTAGGTTATACTGCATCTTTATGAGAAAGACCGTCAACTAAAATGGCTCATTTTAAAACCTGACCCGATAACGTTATAATTTTGCTCGGCAAAACCGCACCAGATGTTTAGTATTGACAAAGCTGCCCTTGTCTAGCATTCACAACAGGGGTAAGAACCTTCCTTCATGCGATCGCCAGACCAAATCAGCGAACAAGCTCTCCATAACTGAGATGGGGGCGACAGTGCTGGCAAAAATTCCCTAGCTATACCAGTCTCCTCCAGATGATCTACATAAAAACTTAAGAATGATCCCCGTCTGGTGATAGACTTTTGACTGTTAAGGAAACAAACTCACTAGATAAATCATAGATCAGCTGTAGGGAGGATCATCGAGTGGAAAGTACGCTAGGGTTAGAAATTATCGAAGTGGTCGAACAGGCTGCCATTGCCTCCTCGAAGTGGATGGGTAAAGGCGAAAAAAATATCGCCGATCACGTCGCTGTGGAAGCGATGCGCGAACGGATGAATAAAATCCATATGCGCGGTCGCATCGTTATTGGAGAAGGGGAAAGAGACGAAGCTCCCATGCTCTATATTGGCGAAGAAGTGGGTATCTGTACCCAAGTTGATGCCAAACAATATTGTAATCCCGACGAATTAGTCGAAATTGATATCGCCGTCGATCCCTGCGAAGGCACTAACTTGGTTGCCTACGGTCAAAATGGTTCTATGGCCGTGTTAGCGATCTCCGAAAAAGGTGGATTATTCGCCGCTCCTGACTTTTATATGAAAAAATTAGCCGCTCCCCCAGCAGCTAAAGGTCATGTGGATATTAATAAATCGGCGACGGAAAACCTGAAAGTTCTTTCCGATTGTCTCAATCGTTCCATCGAAGAACTGGTGGTAGTGGTTATGGATCGTCCCCGTCACAAGGAATTAATCCAAGAAATCCGCAACGCCGGGGCCAGAGTTCGTCTGATCAGCGATGGTGACGTATCGGCCGCTATTTCCTGCGCTTTTTCGGGAACTAATATTCATGCTCTCATGGGTATCGGTGCCGCTCCAGAAGGGGTAATCTCGGCGGCGGCTATGCGTTGTCTAGGCGGTCACTTCCAGGGACAATTAATCTATGATCCCGAAGTGGTCAAAACCGGTTTAATCGGCGAAAGCCGCGAGGGTAATCTCGCTCGTCTGCAAGAAATGGGCATCACCAATCCCGATCGCGTTTACGGTTGCGAAGAATTAGCCAGTGGCCAAACCGTCCTCTTTGCCGCCTGTGGGATCACCCCCGGCACCCTGATGGAAGGGGTACGCTTCTTCCATGGTGGCGCTCGAACCCAAAGCTTGGTTATCTCCACCCAATCGAAAACCGCTCGCTTTGTCGATACCGTTCACCTGTTCGACCAACCCAAATACATTCAACTGAGATAATTCCCTGACGCGGTGGGGTGGGTATGGCTCACCTCGCCCCCATTGGTAAAAATATATAAAGTTTTTTTTCAAACATCTTTTATTTGCATCCCGATGGGGACTAAATTGCAACAATTAGAGACATAACGCACTGATCTTTATCAATAATTTTTGTAGCCTGAGCAACATTTGTAGGAGAACATAAATGAATATTGCTGTAGTGGGCTTGAGTCACAAGACAGCCCCGGTGGAAATTCGTGAAAAATTGAGTATCCCGGAAGCGAAAATCGAGTCCGCTCTTACCCACCTCAAGGGTTATCCTCACATCCAAGAGGTGGCGATTATCAGCACCTGTAACCGCTTGGAGATCTACGCCGTGGTTACGGATACGGAAAAGGGCGTGGTGGAAATTACCCAGTTTCTCGCTGAAATCGGACATATTCCCCTTAATGTCCTGCGTCGTTATCTGTTTACCCTACTGCATCAGGATGCTGTCCGTCATCTGCTCCGGGTGTCCGCCGGTTTAGAAAGTCTTGTCCTCGGGGAAGGGCAAATTCTCGCTCAAGTTAAAAATACCCATAAATTAGCTCAGAAGTACAATACTATTAGCCAATTACTCGATCGCCTGTTTAAACAAGCGATGACTGCCGGTAAGCGCGTCCGCACGGAAACCAGCATCGGCACGGGAGCCGTATCGATCAGTTCGGCGGCGGTGGAGTTAGCCCATGCTAAGGTGGCAGACCTCAGCGGCAAGAAAATCGCTATTATCGGGGCAGGGAAAATGTCCCGATTATTAGTTACTCACCTTCTGGCTAAGGGTTCTCAGCAAATTGCGATCGTCAATCGCTCCCAAAGACGGGCCCAGGAGTTGGCCCGTGAATTTCCTAACGTACCAATCCAACTATATGGCTTAGAAGAGATGATGGCTACAGTAGCGGCATCGGATATCGTCTTCACCAGTACGGGAGCCACGGAACCAATTTTAACTAAAAATTTATTGACAGAAGTGACGATTACTGCTACATCGCTGATGTTAATCGATATTTCTGTTCCCCGTAACGTCCACACCGACGTGAAGGAATTGGCACAAGTGCAAGCTTTTAACGTCGATGATCTCAAAGCGGTGGTTGCCGCCAATCAGGAAAGTCGCCGTCAGATGGCCAGGGAAGCAGAGGCACTCCTAGAGCAGGAAGTGGAAGCTTTCGAGCTTTGGTGGCGTTCTTTGGACACTGTCCCGACAATTAGCTGTTTAAGAAGCAAAATTGAAGATATTCGCGAACAGGAATTAGAAAAGGCCCTCTCCCGTCTGGGGACGGAATTCGCCGAAAAACACCAAGAAGTTATCGAAGCAATGACCCGCGGTATCGTTAATAAAATCCTTCACGAACCCATGGTACAACTGCGGGCCCAACAGGATATCGAAGCGCGTAAGCGCTGTTTACAATCCCTACAAATGCTCTTTAATCTCAGTGTCGGGGAAGAATATAGTTAGAGTCCGACAATTGACAAAAATTAAGGGTGATTCTACTGGTCTGTTAAGATGATTTTGAGGGATTGGGGGCGAATAATTTGGCAGCATTCCCCTATCCACAATTTCAAGATTGACAGACCACTAAGCGGTTGACTCTCTAAATTACTCGTTAAGACTGTCTATGAGCGTCGGAGTTGGCAGCAGGGAGCCGTATAATTGATAGTGCGATCGCTGTAGGGTGCGTTCCCTAATGCAAGTCCTACTGCTCCACCAATAGATTTTTGGGAACGCACCATGCTCATTCATTGAAGCTGTGAGTCTAAGAGTGCGGTGTCGAAGCCACGGCCTAACAGTACGTCAATGAGAAGTAGGATAGAGGAGGGTGTGGGACCGCAGGGAGTGATATGATTAATAGTTAGACTGTCAAAAACTGAGTTCTCTCTTTCACAGAGTCGTCATCAATTTCATTGTTAGCTCGTTATACTTGGAAAAGCATACTAAGCCTGAGTAATATGGAAAACCTTGCTGAAAAAGTAGCCTTACTCGAAAAAGCAGTCTCAGATGAGAGAAAAAGGCTGTCGTCTGATAGACTTGACATTTCTTTTGGGGAGTTGATCAACCTATACAAAAATGGTGAATTAATAATTAGACCAGAGTATCAGAGATTATTCCGATGGTCAGAAGCACAAAAAACTGCACTTATAGAATCAATTCTACTCTCGATTCCAATTCCTCCAATATTTGTGGCCGAGGATAAAAACGGTGTATGGGAATTGGTCGATGGATTGCAACGTGTTTCTACTTTCATAAGTTTTTTTGGTGAACTAAAAGGTAGTGGATGGACAATTGACTATCAAGAATATATAGACAGATCAGGAGTCGAAGAAGAAGAAGAAATTGATGAGGAAAGCGGGGAAGAAACTGGAGAGATAAAAACTATAAATAAATGGACTTTGCAAGAAGGAGGATTAGTCAAAAGCTTGCAAGGCTTTAATGTTGACAATCTTCCAACAAATCTAAAAATAAACTTAAAAAGGGCTGTTTGTAGAGTTGAAATTCTGAGAGGAGAAAGTAGTACTTCCATGAAGTATGAGTTGTTCAAAAGACTAAACTCTGGAGGTTCAAAATTAACTCCACAAGAGATAAGAAATGCAATTTATCGAGGGGTTAATCCCAGGCTTAACGAGCTTTTACTAAAAGTTAGTAAAAGCGAAGTTTTCAAATATCTTACTCAATTAAGTAGTGGCAAACTTAATGAATTATATGATCAAGAATTAGTTCTTAGGTTTTTTGCTTTCTACAAAAATGCTGAAAATGTTAATGAAAATATGGAGAAGTTTTTAAACGATTTTATGGAGAGAACTGTTCAGAACGCTAATTTTGACTATGATGTTTATGAATCTCTCATCATGAAAGTTTTAGAGTTAATTTACCAAATAGAAGACAACAAGATATTTAGAAACGAGAGAAACTTATTTGTTCCAGCTTATTTTGAGGGGATATTAATCGGAGTTGCTCAAAATATCGAGACGTATGCTGAAGACCTTGAACTTTTGAAATCAAAGATAACACAATTAAAAAGTGACAACGACTTCAAAAGGTATTCTGGAACCGCTTCTAATAGTAGAAGTCGGATTAGAAATCGTCTTAAAAGAGTAGATGAAATTTTTCAATAATAAACTTAGCAATAGGCTATGGATGATTTTGATAGGGCATTGCAAGAGATTATTGAGGAGAGAATATCTGTTCTTTTCGAAATTGAGAGAGCAATTTTTACGAGAAGGTACTCTCTATCTTCAAAGCATCAAGACATTTTCTCAACTCAATCAATATCGATGATTTATTCTTTATGGGAAAGCTTTATCCAAAAATCTTTCAACCTCTATATTGATGAACTTAATAAGGTTGGCAGAGATCTTCATGATTTTTGCGATGAAATAGTTATTCACCACATGGAAAACTCCTTTAAACAGTTCAAGGAATATCCTACAAATGACAATAGAAAAGTAAGGTTTTTTGCTTCACTTAAAGAGTTTCACGCTGGGGATAGCTGCACTTTTTCAAGAGTTGTTAATACCGAGAGTAATGTTGGTTTCAACGTCTTAAACAAATTACTCAAAAGCTTTGCACTTGAAAAGTTTCCAGAACATTGGAAGGATTATGCACATCCGAATCGTAATTTAAAGGAATCCTTAGAGTTATTTCTGCGGTTACGCAATGCTGTAGCTCATGGAGGTGATTTAGCACCAAAGGATAGGATTAACCAGGAAGTCTATACCAGATTTAAGAAGTTGGTGACAGATTTGATGTACGAAATCCGATTGAAAATGTTGTATGGTCTTAAACATAAAACATTCTTAAAGTCGCAGTAGCATATTGTAATAAATAGGGTCTGCTGAAAAAGTTTTTCCTGGGGGTAGGAGTCAGGAGTCAGGAGTCAGGAATTTTAGGCTTTGTTGCCCTTGTTTTTTGTACCAAGCGATGTACTAAAGGAAGGATAATGCAAGGTTTTTGAAAGTCCCAATCCTATTTTCGCAGCATGAACATCGGACTTTAACAGGTCAAAAGCTTTATTTTAAAAGGGTTTTACCATTATTCAGCAAACCCTAAATAGCAGGTAATCTTTAATTTTTGGCAGCACTTCCTTCAGAATAAATCCTTCAAATGTTACCGCATCCACTGCACCGTATATATTGACTGATGCCACAACTTTTTCTAAGCTTATAGCACCAATTATTGAAATATTTTTCCCTCTTTTTTGTGGTTTTCTTCCCCAAGCTCTTCGGCCAATTAAGGCTCTAGCATAGAGTCTTAATTGGGCTAAATTTACCCCCGATTCATCGATGAAAATTAGTTTTGATGCCTCAATTTCTCGCACTTGAGACCAGTATTCCACTCTTTTTTGCTGTACCCTGTCACTTTCTTTTTCCGCCGCGTGTAGTGTTTTTGCCGAAGCCTGACTGCTGGCTACTGACTCCTAACCCCACCAACAAACTTTTTGCCGCAAACCCTATTTAACGATTTGCCTTGAATTTTCGTTTTTTTGCCAGTATTCTCGCCAAGGAAGTCCAGAAATCGATCTCTATAGGCTCAATTTCGATGCTAAAGCGATCGCTACTGGGAAAATGCGATGTTCTTGCACTTGAATGCGTTCGTGGAGACTGGCTGCGGTATCATCGGGGAGAATGGGAACCACTGCTTGCATTAAAATTGGGCCACTATCTACCTCCGCGCGAGCGATATGCACAGTACATCCGGTCACTTTTACCCCCGCGGCTAAAGCTTGTTCCACGGCGCGCACACCTTTAAAACTGGGTAGTAAACTAGGATGGATATTGATCACGCGATCGGGAAAAGCATCCAGTAACACTGGGGTGACAATTCGCATCCAGCCCGCCATAATTACCCATTTTACGCCGTATTCCTGGAAAGTTTCGACTATTGCCCGATCGAGTTCTTCTCTGGGTTTAAATTGACGATGATCGAGGAAAACCGCAGGGATATTGTAGTCAGCGGCTTTTTCTTTTACCTTGGCATCGGGATTATTGTAGATGAGGACAGAAATCCGGGCATTTAGCTGTTTTTTAGCGATCGCTGCTGCTAAAACAGCAAAATTGGAACCACTACCAGAAGCCATCACTCCTAAAGAGAGGGTTTCCTCTAGGGGAATATCGGCCAAACTGAGATCGGGAGAAATTAAACTGGGGGAAATTGTCATCATATTTTATAACCGAGTTCGAGTGCATTGCAAAAGCTATTGAGGCGATTCAGCAAAGCATTATAGTAAGAATAAGCATCATCCCGTTCCTCTTGGAGATAGGCATACAAGGTTAGCTCTGGCTCTGCAGCTAGGTGATTTTTAGGGATATCGAAACCGACTTCCGTTAGGCGCGTCGCTGCGATCGCAACTAGCAACGCCCCAATGGTATTAGACTCACCATTGTGAAGATCCCTCAGTCCGGGTAAGATGATCTCGGCCCCCGGCAACTCATTGAGATTCATGATTGTTTCTCCTCTGGTGGATATTGAAAACGTTCGATGAAGTTCTCGACTCTGCTTCTCAGCACATCAGGGTTAAGGGAGGGTGAATCGAAAAAATCCCTATCCCCTCCCCTATCCCCGTTGTTTCAAACCGGTTTCAATAGCGGCAATTACTGTTTCTATGACTTTAACGCGGGCGAAATACTTGTCATTTGCCGCCACAATCGTCCAGGGGGCGACGGGGGTGCTAGTACGGGCTACCATGTGATTAACTGCCACATGGTAGAGGGGCTGTTTTTCTCGATTGCGCCAATCTTCATCGGTGAGTTTATGTTGACGATAGGGGTTATTTTGGCGCTCGTTGAAGCGATTTAACTGTTCTTCGGGGCTAATATGTAACCAAAATTTGACTAAAACACAGCCTGAATGGGTTAATTGGGCCTCAAATTCGTTAATTTCTTGATATGCCCGCCGCCAGTCCATATCTTTAGCGAATCCTTCCACTCTCTCCACTAAAACCCGTCCATACCAACTGCGATCGAATATACCGATAGTTTTGGCTGCGGGTAATTTGCGCCAGAAGCGCCAGAGGTAATGATAGCGGTGTTCTTCCTCCGTCGGGGCAGCAAAGGCAATCACTTGATAACTGCGAGGATCTAGGGTATCGGTTAAGCGTTTGATCGCACCTCCCTTACCGGCGGCATCCCACCCCTCAAACAGGACTAAAACGGGAATATTTGCCTGAAAAATCTCTAATTGCAGTTTTCTTAATTCTACCTGTGCCTGACGCAAACGGATTTTATAGTCTTCTTTTTCCAATTTGGCACTTAAGTCCACTCTCCCCAGATAATCGGGTTCTGTGGGCAGTAATTGGGCTTGGGGTGGTAGATTGACAGGAGGTTCGATCGGTAATTGCCGCTGATCCAAAGCTTGAGCGATCGTACCGACTAATTGGGAGAGAACTTTTACCCGGGCCCAGCGTTGACAGTTGCCCTCCACCAATGTCCAAGGGGCGGCCCCCGTGCTAGTGTAGGTAATCATTTCCTCGGCTAAACTGGCATACTCATCATAACGTTTGGCCTGTTGCCAATCTTCCGGACGCACGCGCCAAGATTCTAGCTCATTTTCGGCGTATTCTTTGATGCGTGACTTTAATTCCTTTTGACTGAGATGAATCCAGAATTTAGCGATCGCCACCCGATCATCAAATAATTGTCGCTCAAAGGTGTTGATATCGCGCATGACTAGGGGAATCTGGGAGGAGGGCAATTTATTTAAGAGTCGATCCTCTAGTAGATGGGTGTACCAACTGTGATAAAAAATGCCGATACTGCCCTTTGCTGGCAGTTTTTGCCAAAATCGCCACAAAAACGGGTAACTTTCCTCTTGGGAGGAAGGGGTTAAAATTGGATGGACGGTAAAACCCCGAGGATCCATATAGTTAACCATTTTTTTGACTAAAGTTCCCTTGCCTGCCGCCGCCCAACCTTCCAAAACCACCACCACGGGTAATTTACATTCCCAACAGGACTGCTGTAGCGATCGCAGTTGTTCCATTAAATCTTTAATTTGTGATTGATAAGTTTCCTTGTCAAGGGAAAGAGATAGATCGAGGGGACTTAACATGATGGTCAAATAAAAGGAAAATTAGGGTATAAAGTTATAGACAAGTCAATTTCAAATAGGTATGATCGCGTGTCTCAAGTTAAACCTACCATTCTCGTTACTGGCGGTGCGGGTTATATTGGTTCCCATGCGGTTCTAGCGCTCAAAAATGCCGGTTATTCCGTCATCGTACTCGATAATTTATCCTACGGTCACGCCGAAATCATTAAGGATATATTAAAAGTTGAGTTAATTGTCGGTGATACCAGGGATCGATCGCTGCTGGATAATTTATTTGCTAGTCGTGATATTGCCGCTGTCATGCACTTTGCCGCTTTTATTGCCGTGGGGGAATCGGTGCAGGAACCAGCCATTTACTATCAAAATAATGTTAGTGGTAGTCTGACTCTTTTGCAAGCGATGATCGCCGCCGATGTGAAGAAATTTGTTTTTTCTTCCACCTGTGCTATTTATGGAATGCCGAAGGAAATTCCGATGACGGAAAGTCACCCCCATCATCCCCTCAGTCCCTACGCAGCCAGTAAGGAAATGGTGGAACAAATTCTTAGGGATTTTGATCCGGCCTACGGTTTAAAATCGGTGGCTTTCCGTTATTTTAATGCGTCAGGAGCCGACCCCAGTGGTTTATTAGGGGAAGATCACCAACCGGAAACCCATTTAATTCCCTTGGCTTTATTAACTGCTCTGAAAAAACGGGATTCCCTGTCAATTTTTGGCACGGATTATGATACTCCCGATGGTACTGCTGTGCGTGATTATATCCATGTTAATGATTTAGCTCAAGCTCACGTTTTAGGCTTAGAATATCTCTTAAATGGGGGCGAAAGTAATGTGTTTAATTTGGGCAATGGTAACGGTTTTTCTGTGCGGGAAGTGATTGAAACAGCGCAAGCGGTAACTGGTTTGGATATTCCCGTCATCGAAAGTCCCAGAAGAGCAGGTGATGCCCCTATTTTAATCGGCAGTAGTGATAAAGCTAAACAGGTTCTCGGTTGGCATCCCCAATATGCCGATCTTAAGGTAATAGTTGAACACGCTTGGAATTGGCATCAAAAAAGACACGCTTAACGGCGATCGAGTGCTAAACTTTAGTATTATCAGATTGAACAATTCTATCAGTCGATAACAGTAAAAAACTACTAGAGGCTGATAGTTTACCGCTATAAGCTTCTCTAGAATCATCTCAAATACAATGCTATGAATAACAAAATAATCTTAATATTTATGGGCTTGACTTTTTTGGCAAGTTGTGCTGATAGTAAACAGTTTCAATGTCAAAAAATCTATCGGATTGCCAACGAAGTCGCCCAAGAAACCAAATCTTTAACCAAGGGTCAAGGGACAGAAATTGACCAAAAAAGTTGGCTATTAGCCGCCGATAAAATCGAACAGGCCTCGGAAAATATGAAAAAATTAGCAGTGAAGGATCCTGAAATAGAGAAATATAAGACCACTTTCGCTCAAGTTTACGAAGATTATGCCACTGCCACTCGTGAAATAATTCAAGTGATCGAAACTCGCAATAAAAACGGGGCAAAATTAGCACAGGAAAAGGTCAGAAAAGCCGGCCAATTAGAAAAAGAAACTGGCGAAGCGTTTAATACCTATTGTCAAGCACAGTAAAGCAGTTATCAGTTATCAGTTATCAGTTAGAACCTGTTGGGGTTTTGGGGTATTAGTTGAAATTTCCCCATCTCCCTATCACCTCACTTCTGTACTTTAGGGTTTAATTGCATACAAAGTGCCGACATTTTTACTGCGAGGCATCCGGGAGAAGATGATAAAACCGAAGTCTTGCAGATGTTTGACTAAAGCATCGGGACCCTTTTTATGCCATTCCATCATGACAATTTTAATCTGTCCCAATTGACCAGTTGCCGCTAAAGAATCGAGGATTTCGTATTCGGAGCCTTCACAATCAATCTTGGCAACAATATCAATATCGGGATAGTCAGAGGTAATACCTTTAAACACATCGGTGAAAGGTTTCAGAATTAAATCGGCTGTAGCGGTTTGTTTCGAGGCAAAAGGTTTTAATTGGTTGTCAATACCAGAAATACCAACACTAGCTTTCACGGTGTAATCGTATTCGACTTGAATAATTTCATCCCGAGCGCCGACTCCATAATCAAAAGCTTTAATCTTCTCCGCTAGATTAGGATTGAGGGCAAAATTTCTTAAAGCTTGGTCGTAGGTAGCCTTAAAAGGTTCGTAACTATAGACAGCTTTCACATTAGCTCGATTAGCAAAAAAGAGACTGGCAAAACCCGTATTCATACCAATATCGATCACTACACAGGGCTTGTTATAGAGGAAATTATATACACCTAAAAGGAAAATTTCATGGGCGATATCTAAATCCTGTCCCGTCTCGATAATTAACTTAACTCCATCGATCTCGATAATTAATTCCTGTTGCTCATCAATATAAAATTTACAATCAGCCAGAGCTTTTAAAGCTCCAGCTTTGTTACAAACTTTACTAACCAAGAGGAAATCTTGCTTATTTTTGCTTAAACTGATACCTAAAGGTTTATAAAAAAGTTGACCAGATTTAGCATCATATTCCACATAATTAGGACTAATATTATGCTCTGCCAACTGACTAGACCAATATTGATCAGCAATATGAGGATAAGTCTTAAATTGCCGATAGCGTTTATGTGCATCTAACAGTTTTTGATAAAGCATTGCTTGTCTAGCCTCAATTTTTTAGGATTGCTGGAGTTAATTTTATGGACAAGTCTGACAAAGTTTGATAGGCTTGTCAAGAAAATCTCTCGTCTCTGTGCATCAGAAGTCAGGAAACCCATCTCAAACAAGGTAACACAGACCATCAGGAGTTAACAAGGCTTGAATTACTCTGATTTTATATTTTGGTGGATATTAATCCTTTTTAGCGTTCCTTTCTTAACGGCGCGTTATATAGCGAAGTCCTTCAATCTCTGGCGAGGTGTTTTTGATGGAGTTGGATTAGCGGCACTGTCCCTAATCCTATTTTATTACGCCAGTCGCACCAGTTTCCTCGTTTTCATCGTCTCCCTAGCCTTTAACTACATTATGGTCTGGCTAGTGCTGAAAATGAGCGGCTGGAAAGCGAATCTCCTAGCCACTATCGTTATCGTCATCGATATTCTTGTCCTCGCCTACTTCAAGTATTTCGGCTTTTTTGTCCAAGAAATCATCGGATTGTTCGTTTCTCTCCCTCCTAATTGGAAGGAACTTTCCCCAATTCCCGTGCCTAGCCAAATACCGCCGGGGGTGTCCTTCTATAGCTTCCAGATGGTGGCTTTCGTGGTGGACTCCCTACGCGAAAAGAAAAAGAAACCCCTAGCCGTCCTCGATTATGTCAATTTTATCTCCTTTTTCCCCCAAATTGTCGCAGGTCCGATCGAGCGTCGCCGGGATTTATTACCACAAATGGAGGGATTTCGCCTCAAATTTACAGGAGAAAACTTCGAGGAGGGTTTGGGTTGGCTTTCCCTCGGTTTATTTATGAAATTTGTCCTCGCCGATAACCTGGCTCCCTACATCCAATTAGATAAGATGATCGATAATGCTTGGTATATCTGGTTTGAGGCCTTTTTATTCACCCTGAGAATCTATTTTGACTTCGGCGGTTATAGCTTTATTGCTGTTGGTTTAGCCTATTTTGTCGGGGTTAGATTGGAATTGAACTTTTTAGCTCCCTACACATCCCAAAGTATTAACGAATTTTGGCGACGTTGGCATATTACCCTTAGCACTTGGTTTCGGGATTATGTATTTTTACCCCTGATGGGTTCCAATAAAAATTGGGCGCCTTTTTATCTATTCATTACCTTTACTCTTTCAGGTTTTTGGCATGGTGCAGCTTGGAATTTCATCTTTTGGGGCGCTTACCACGGGACATTATTATTATTACTGCGTTATCTAGGGCGACCTTTCTATGCTTTCGTCGGAAAATACGTTTCTCAGCCGCAAATTGTCTCCTGGGCTTTAACGCAATTGGCGGTCATTTTTGGTTGTCTCTTTTTCATGGAGATTAACACCAGAAGATTAATTGGCAAAATGCTGATTATTGCCAATCCTTTCAATTATTCCTTAGCTAATATCGGGGAAATTTTTAGTTCCTATAGTCTCAATCAAGGAGCAGTTTTAAGCGTCGCTTTAGTTCTTGGTATCATTGTCTTAATCCTCGAACATTTGGCTGTTGCCCAGAAAAAGTTTGAATATGAACTATTACTATCGCCTTGGCTGTCTAAAATATTGCTAGGTTTAACTATTCTCCTAGCTTCCACTAATACCAGTGATTTTATTTACTTTGAATTCTGATGAATACTAAATCTTTTAACATTTTCCCCTGGTTAGCTTCTCTGGGAGTCGCTTGGTCCCTCGGCTTTGTTTATAATGTCATCTACGGCGGCGAATTAAGCTGGCTGCGGATGATGTACGAAGAAAAATCAGCGATCGCAGCCAAGGTCGAAGGACCGCGGCGTTTAATCGTCACGGCAGGATCGGGGGCGCATTATAGCATAAATTCGGAATTAATGGCCAAAGAATTGGGAATACCGGTGGTTAACTTCGGTTTACAGGGTGATATCGGGTTAAATGTCATTGCCGCTATGATTCTCGAAAAAGCACGCAAAGGGGATGTAATTCTGCTGATTCCTGAATATCTCATGCTCATGGATGAGGACGGTTTTAATCGCGGCGAAGGACTTTGGGGATCCGCACCTTTTAGCGTCGCTATTGGCAAACCGGGGTTAGGTGGAATACCTTTAAAAACCATGATCGAGGATACTTGGTTATTAGGTATTCCGGGGATGCGTGCAGTCACTAAATCCACGGTTGATTTATTCACTAAAGGCAGAATGACGGGTTATCTTTCCGATCCGATTACTAATACAGGTGATCCGACTATAGTTAAGGAAAAAACAGGGAAATGGAAATGGTGGCAAATGACCTTTGATGCTCCTGTCTCTGCTCACTCGATTAAATTAATTGAAAAACTCAAGAAAGATTTAGAAGCAAAAGGGGCGACTTTAGTGGTTTCTTTACCCTGGGTTTATGCCAAAAATGATGGTAAAACCTTGGCTAATATTCGCAAATCTGCTGAAGAATTAAGTCGGGTTGTGCCAACAATTTACGACCCAAAAGACTTGAATATTAAGACCGATTCTACTATTTTTGCTGACACTCACTATCATCTTTTGCCCCCAGCGAGAATTATTCGTTCAGAACAATTAGTTTCGGAACTAAAACCTCTCTTAAACACAACTGAGAATAAAAATCCATGAATAAACCTATAACTAAGATTTGCATTCTCGGTGGTGGTTTTGGAGGGTTATACACGGCACTCGATTTGAGTCGATTAACAGCAGTAAAATCAGGTCAATGGCAAATAACTTTAGTCGAACCAAAAGACCATTTTCTCTTTACTCCTCTTCTCTATGAACTAATTACAGGAGAATTGCAACGCTGGGAAATTGCCCCCTCCTACCGTCAATTATTAACAGGAACTCAGATTAATTTAAAAACTCAAAAAGCCAGTAATATTGATTTAAACAATCATCAAGTATATTTAGAAAATGAGGAAATTTTAGATTACGATTACCTCGTTTTAGCGGTGGGAGTGCGGAATCGTTGGCCGGCTATACTGGGGTTAGCTGATTATGGGCTAACTTTTCGGAGTTTAGAGGATGTAGAAAGATTACAAACAGCAATTCATGACTTAGAAACTCAAGGAAAATCCTCAATTAATTTAGCAATTATTGGCGGTGGTCCCAATGGGGTAGAATTAGCCTGTAAGGTGGCTGATCGTTTAGGAAAAAAAGGCAAAGTTCACCTAGTGGAAAGGAATGAGGAAATACTGCAAAACTTCCCTAAATCGGTTCGTATTGCTTCCTGTCGTTCCCTTTTAGCCAAGAATGTTAGTCTCTATTTAAACACGGGATTAAAGGAAGTTGCAGCTAATTCCATGACCGTATTTAAAGATAATACAAATGAATTTATCCCCATTGATTTATTATTGTGGACAGCAGGAACCCAAGCACAGGATTGGATCAATAATTTAGATTGTCAGAAAACAGCACAAGGCAAATTATTAACCCGTTCCAGTTTACAATTAATCGACTATCCCGAAGTTTTTGCCCTTGGGGATCTAGCCGAAATTTATCCTAATAAACAGGTAATTCCTGCCACAGCACAGGCAGCCTATCAAGCAGCCAGTCTATTAGCCAAAAATATCTCGGCAGTGATCAGAAAAAAATCGCCCCAACCCTATTATTATCTCCATTTAGGTGATATGTTAACCCTGGGTAAACAATCAGCCCTTGTTTCCAGTTTTGGCATTAATATTACTGGTAGATTGGCTGATATAATGCGTCGCTTTGTCTATATACTGCGTTTACCCAGCCAACGCCATCAGTTAAAAGTGTTTCAACATTGGGCAAAAAAAATTCTTCTCCGACTCCGTTATTCACAGGTGTTATCTAATACTAAATCCGTTGAGCATAGGCTACATATCAGGACAGGCAAAAGGCAAAAGGGAGAATAAATAATCAGTTCCAACTAGGTTGTTAGCCCTTACACAATTGGCTACAATAGCCCTACACAAGCTACGAGAGAAAAGTATGCCTGAATTAAAAATTAGCATTAGTGAGGCTGCTCACAAAACGCTGTTAGCACTCGTTGACTCCTCTGGGGATACGCTCCCAACAGTATTAGACAAAGCCATCGAAAATTATCGCAGATATGTTTTTCTAGTTCAAGCGAATGAAGCCTTCGCCGCCTTAAGGAAGAATGAGACTTTATGGCAAGAGGAAATTTCTGAAAGGCAGACATGGGAGCAAACTCTCGCTGATGGAGTAGAAGGGTAGTGGCAGAAATTACCAGAGGAGAAATATGGCTAGCAGACCTTAATCCAGTAAGAGGGCATGAACAGGCTGGTAAGCGTCCATGTTTAGTGATTTCAGCAGACCTGTTTAATCAGGGTGCATCTGGCTTAGTTGTTGTTTTGCCAGTAACTTCTAAAGACAAAGGAATCCCTTTTCACATAAAAGTGGAACCTCCAGAGGGAGGAGTGAAAATGCCAAGTTTTATCAAGTGCGAGGACGTAAGATCAATCTCAGTAGAACGACTTGAGAAGCGATGGGGAACTGTATCCTCAGAAACGCTGGCATTGGTTGAAGACAGACTGAGAATCTTAATGGGACTGTAATGAAGATATTTTGACCAATTTGCGCTCCAAGCCCAGGTTTTAGTTTGCATTCTTCCACTGTTCCAATGCCACCTTCGTGTGACTGTACCATTCTGAATTTGATTACGATTAGGCTTGCCCTCGTAACCCCCCGATAGCAGCAATTCTCAATTTGCCCTGTAGCAAGGCTTTTGGGAGTTAGTTCGCATAATACGGGGTAAAATTCAATGGGATTGCGAATTTCATTTCACGAGTCTTCAGGCTTTTGACTTGATAGTACACCCAAAGTTGCCCCAAAAATCCCCCTTTAAAATGTTCTTTAAATCCCTAAAAGGCTTGCTGTGTCTAAAACTGAGAATTGCTGGCCCGATAGACCAACCAATGCCTTCAGCATCGCACTTAAACTCACATCTTTAATCAATGTGCATGGTGCGTTCCCAAAAATTGATCGGTGGAGCAGTGGGAGCCAGATTAGGGAACGCACCCTAGAAGATCTGAATGTATATCTGATGGTTAAACGCTTAAGATCGGTGATCGCACTGCGTTATTCATGGTTGTTATCTAAGCAACCGATTGAATCAAAAAATACTCGTCAAATAGCTAAAGAAAATTGATTTAGTCAATTTTCAACTCAGCTAATTTAGTTTATATAAATAGGCTTCGGGAGTTTCTAAAACAAGATTAGCTTTTTGCTCTAGCGATGGAGTTTTAGTTAGGGAAAAAATGGGAAATAGATCATTCATTTCCAAGTCCATTTTAAACTTGGATTGCAGTATATAGTCACCTGTTTGACAGCTATTAACAACCTGTAAGTTTCTTTTAGTTATATGATTATCAATATAGTCGTATTGATTGTTTATTTTTCTTTTGCCTTTCTTGGCTGGATAACAAATATTTGATCTAGGGGGAATCTGATTAAAAATGTCTATAATATCAGAAGCAGATAGTAGTCTTTCTGTACTATATTTACTAGATATATAGCGTTGATCGAAGTCGAGATTTGTAGCGATAGAATAACCAATTAATCCAATTAAAATAATACCGAAAAATCTTGACCATTTGTTATTAAAATTTAAGTAAGCTAAACTGATAATTCCCATCAACATTGGCGCAAACCAAATTAATATTTTACGGTGAGAGAAAAAGTATTCTTCTTGATAATTGGAAGCAGCATACATAAAAATTAGCCAAGTTAGAGCAAGAACAGCTAATATAGTTTTGTTACCTTGAAACTTTCTGAGGGTAAAGTATAAAGAAATAACACAAAAAAACACTGACAAAAATAAATTAAACCATAGCCAATCCTTCGAGATAAAATACACTTGATTACCAAGAAAAACAAACTCCCAAATAGCTTTAAATAAGCGAGCTAACAGATTAGCATTTTCAGTTGTTGTCTCGTCCGAACCTATAATTGCATTGATGATCGCTTTGGTGTTGCTAAAATTACGAGCAATTTCTACTTTCCAATAGTGTAGTAGAGCAATATTCGAGGAAATAATCGCTAACAAAGGTAAAAGACACTTGAGAAAATTTTTCCTGTTCTTATAGACAAACCATAGAGAAGTAAGGATACATACGACAGGAAGAACGAACATTGTAGTAGAATGTAAACTTACCAAGATGGCTAAAATTACACCATAGACTATCCAAGAAATTGCTTGATAATATGAAGGTTGTTTAGTCTCTAACTGAAATTTATAAAGGAGTACAAAGATTATTAGAAAAAACGGTATTGGACTAGGATTCCAAGAAAAATTACTAATAAAATAGTCTGTATAAAACGTGCTATACCAAAACCCAGCCAGACTCGATAAGAGGATTCGCTTGGAAAATTCCACCTTTTCCAAAAGTTGATAAACTAGATAGATTAGGAGTGGAATCGCTAAAAAGGAAAAAACACCATTAGCTAAAACTAGAAAAGCGGGATCGGAACCAAAAATAGTAAAAGGAAATACTAAATAAAAGTAAAGAGGAGGAATAGTAAAGGGATATTTTCCTCCAGAACCAGCCATACCTAAAGCGGGTATTTTTCCCTGCCACATATTGATTACAGTATTGCCAATTACTATCTGATCGGGCTCTGGTCCGATATCAAAGGTAACGTATTCAAAAGCAGTGATAATTCTCGTAAAAAATGCGAAGGCAATGGCTAAGATTATCAAAACCACTGCTGTTAACTGCATTCTATCTTTGGGTCTGAAGTTAATTAATTTTTGCATTGATTAACATAATTTACGAATGACGATTTGAGATTATACAACTTCAACTCTATTATACAAGAAAACAAGGCTGAAACTACAAGATCGGCGATCGCGCCATGCGATCAGCGATTGCACTTGATTTACGGTCGGTTCTGTCTCAAATGTGAAAGTAGTCATACCATGTATCGAGTAATGTTGTCTGATGTTCTATCACCAGCCGATCAATTTGATTCAACTCATGTTCTTGAAAGTCTATGTTAAAATCATAGTGATTAGGCTTATCAACTCCGCCTATGGATGAAAGCTTTGAATGGGATGAAGATAAAAATCGTTTAAACCAACAGAAACACGATGTTTCCTTTGAATTAGCTCAATACGCATTTTTTGACCCCAACAGAGTTATCGTACAAGATCTGGCTCACAGTCAAGAAGAAAATCGATTTTACTGTATGGGGCAAATCAATGAAGAAATTATCACAGTACGCTTTACTTACCGGGAAGGAAAAGTTAGAATTTTTGGAGCTGGTTATTGGCGAAAAGGACGTAAACTATATGAACAGCAAAATAACTTATACTGATGAACCAATGGAACTGGGACAAGTCGTTAAAGATTTTTTACCGCCTCCAGACCAGTTAGTTCCTAAAGGTAAAACCAAAACTACTCAAGTAACATTAGAATTAACAGAAGAAAGTGTAAGCTTCTTTAAATCTCAAGCAGATCGAAAGCAAATTACTTAGGAAAAAATAATCGAATTACTGGTGAAACAATATGCTCGTGAATGTATATCTGATGGTTAAACGCTTCATAAGAGCATTGTCTAACCGACATTATAGCTGACTTGAAAAAGGTGCGTTACACGCGCGTTTTCGCACCCTACAAGATCGGCATCGCACTTAAACTCACAGCCTCAATAAATGTGCATGGTGCGTTCCCAAAAATCGATCGGTGGAGCAGCAGGAGCCAGATTAGGGAACGCACCCTATGGCGATGGCGTGCTGCTACGCAGTGCCTTCGGCATCGCACTACAATTGCTCCAGCAGCATATCGTACTCTGCATGGGAACCAACCCAGAACCAAATCACCGTATCATCCTCTAATTGACCGACAGCACGATAATCCCTATTGATGCGTGCAGAATAGATGGGCAGCTTTGGATGGACTTTCTTGAATCGCAAGCTGGGATAGCTTGGGTCTTCTTTGAATTGCCGATACGCTTTACGGGTCTGCTCTTGAATCGGTTTTGGAAGATCTGCAAACATCTCCCGAAAACGAGCAGTGGTACAAGACTTCACAACGTTTCTGGGTCTAATTCTTGAGTCTTGCCCAATCGATGTTCTGCCATTGCTTCGGCTGCTAGTTTAGCCAGCAAGTTTGGTGAGCGGGCAAAGGAGTCATTCCATCGCTTTTCTTCTTCGAGTTCTGCCAAAATTAGGGTTGCGATCGCGTCCTGTTGATCGGTTGACAAGGTTTGTAATTGGGCGATCGCCTGCTCAAGTCGTTCAGTCATATACAACATCTAACGTATAGGGCTTAATATATTCTAGCCTCCACGTTGCTACAGCGATGGCGTACTGCTACCCAGTGCCTTCAGCATCGCACTTAAACTCATAGCTTCATATGGGCATGGTGCGTTCCCAAAAATCTATTGGTGGAGCAGTAGGATCCAGATTAGGAAACACACCCTACAAGATCGGCGTGCTGCTACGCAGTGCCTTCGGCATCGCACTAATCAACCCATTGAATCCAAAAATACTCGGCTCTTCTAGGTTCTGTGTGATAAGTTTAACTTACATAGGATTGATCGATCTTTGTGTCCTTTGTGTCTGGAGTGGTTCGTTCCACCCCCTCGCTGGGAGGAATGTATCTTAGAATACATTTTACCCACCAAACCTGGGAGAGCCAATACTCGTTAATTGTAGTTAAAATCCATGAAAACCTTTCTCAAAAATATGGCAGCACCTTGGCAAGCAATCTCAGAGATTCTTAAAAACCTTAAGTCTCTGAATAGTTCTTCCTCAAAATATCAAGATATACTAGCAGAGTTACAAATTGATAATTATCTGATAGAAAACTTGCATAAAAACCCAAAATATGATAACCCTAAAAAACTAAACCGCTACGAATTTAAGGTTTTTTCCCAAGCGGGAGAAGATGGCATTATTAGCGAGATTTTTAATCGGATTGGAACCACAAATAAATTCTTTGTGGAATTTGGAGTTGGTAACGGTTTAGAAAATAATAGTGCCTATTTGTTAGTGAAAGGATGGCAAGGTTATTGGATTGAAGGCAGTGAGCGATTTTGTAAAAGTATTCGCCAATCTTTTAAAGATTTAATTGCTAACCAACAATTAACTTTAAAAAATACTTTCATCACTGCCGCAAATATTGAAGACTTGTTTCGAGAGGGCAATGTACCGACAGAATTAGATTTATTATCCATTGATATTGATGGTAATGATTATTGGGTCTGGCAAGCAATTACTAATTATCGTCCCCGGGTGGTAATTGTCGAATATAATGCTATTTATCCCCCCGAATCCAGTTGGGTGATGCAGTATAATCCTAGTCACCAATGGAAATATAATAGTCATGTGGGATCAAGTTTGAAAGCTCTAGAAAAACTTGGTCATCAACAGGGTTATAAACTGGTGGGTTGTAGTTTTTCGGGAGTAAATGCTTTCTTCGTGCGAGAAGATTTACTTGCAGATCATTTCTGTTCCCCTTTTAGTGCTGAAAATCATTACGAACCCGCGCGCTATTTTCTTTGTTCCCAAAAAGCTGGTCATCCTCGCACTTTTGGCAAATTTAAGACTATTGAATAGGGTAAATTAACCAATAATTAATACAAAGTTGGGGTGCGTTAATTTAAGCAACAACACACCCTAACTTTGTATTAATGCAAGAAATGACGAATGCCTGTTAAGACCATAATTAAACCTAACTCATTAGCGGCATTAATCGAATCCTGATCTTTTAAAGAACCTCCTGGTTGAACAATTGCCTCGATGCCAAACTGGGCCGCCGTGCGAATAGTATCATCAAAGGGGAAAAAGCCGTCACTAGCTAAATAGCCACCTTTGGCCGCTTCCCCTGCTTGTTCAAGGGCAATTTTCGCCGAACCAACGCGATTCATTTGCCCTGCACCAACCCCTAAAGTAGTTTTATTTTTCGTCACCACAATAGCGTTAGATTTAACGTGCTTAGATACCTTCCAAGCAAACAGTAATTCCGCTAATTGTGCGGCAGTGGGTTGTTTTTCTGTCACCACGCGCCACTCCTCCGGGGTTTCTACCACGTCATCGGCCGCTTGTACTAGAAAACCGCCGGCGATAACTTTTATTGTTTGTTTTTCTCCCGTGGTTAAATCCGGCAGCAATAAAATCCGCACCTTTGATTTTTTAGCAAGGATATCTCGGGCTTCAGGGCTACAATCGGGGGCAACCACGCATTCTAGGAAGGTTTTCGTTAATTCTTTAGCGGTTGCTTCATCTATGGCTTGATTTAGGGCAACAATACCCCCAAAAGCGGAGGTAGCATCGGCATGAAAAGCTTTAGTATAAGCTTCCACTAAACTACCACCGATCGCCACACCACAGGGATTAGTGTGTTTCAAGATAGCGGCGGCCGGTTCTTCCCTGCCGAATTCGGCGATTAAACGGCGGGCTGCTTCTAAATCGACTAAATTGTTATAACTTAGTTCTTTTCCCTGTAATAAGGTCGCTTTTCCCCAACCTTGAGCCATTGTACCGCTGCCGTACCAGGTGGCACTTTGGTGGGGATTTTCGCCGTAACGCAGGGTTTGCAGGGCATTTCCCGCCAAATTAAAGCGCGTCGTTTCCCCGTTTAAGCTGGCGAAATAGGATGCGATCGCACCATCGTAGGCATTGGTTAAGGCGAAGGTTTCCCCCGCCATTTTTTGACGGAATTCCAGGGAGATTTCGCCGTTATTTTGCCGTAATTGGCTTAAATACTGCTCGTAATACTTCGGGTTACTGATGACAGTCAAATGGGCGAAATTTTTAGCCGAGGCGCGTAACATCGCCGGACCGCCAATATCGATTTGTTCGATCGCCTGAGCGGTGGTAACATCAGGATTAGCGATCGTCTGTTCAAAGGGATAGAGATTAACCACCACCAAATCAAAAGGACGAATTTGATTAGCCTCCATTTCCGCTAAATCTGATTGCCAATCCCGTCTAGCCAAAATACCGCCATGGATGCGAGGATGGAGAGTTTTCACCCTTCCGCCCAAGATTTCAGGAGAGCCTGTGTATTCTCCCACTTTTATCACGGGAATCCCCGCCGATTGCAGTGTTTTGGCGGTTCCTCCACTGCTAATAATTTCAAAATCAAACTCTTCTGTTAGCTGACGGGCAAAGTCAACTATTCCGGTTTTGTCAGTCACGCTGATCAGCGCTAAACGTCCCATAGTAGTGATCTATAAGCAACCATTTCAGTATATCTCAGTCCTAACCCGTTAAAAATTAAAAAAAGTAGGTTAGTAAATAATCAGCGACTTCTATATTTTCCTCTCTCAAATATCAACTTATGCCAAGGCAATTTTTAAAGTCCTCCCAGAAAGATTTGGTCTGACTTGTTAAAAAAATACAGGATTGTTCGGGGTCAACAAGTCCCTCTAGATTGATAAAAACCCCTCAGCAAAACTCATCGCCCAATCTTGTCAGATTCCCATCATCTTTTTTTTGTCTTTAATGCCGAGAAAATCAGCTAATAAGTAGTCGGACATAAATTCTGTTGTCTATCTTACTTATAGAAATGTAAATTGCCGGAATTCTTACTGACGACTGACTCCTTACCCTACAGTTAACTTTACTTTTGTTCAACTACTTAACGTTTGTGATCAACTAATTGGCTGAGAGTCACCACCTGATAACCTTGATCGTGTAATTTCCCTAATAAATTCTTCAGCACGAGCACCGTATTTTCATCTCTTTCGGGGGAGCCACCGTGAAGCACTAAAATCGCCCCGGGGAAAATAAATTGCGAGATATACCAAGTGGTAAATTGAGGGTGATTCGTTGCTTTTCCGGTATCTAAAGGAATCATGGAAGCGAGGGCAAATCGGGACTCATAGCCTGGAAATGTCCCCAAAAACGAGCGCATAGATTGATTATAGAAGGCTTGACCGGGACGATACCAGCGCAGCTCTTGACCTGCAAGACGACTTAAAATATCGTTAGCTTCCCGAAACTGACTGGCAAAAGCGTCGGCAGCCAGTTGACTGGTACGCAGATCCTGGGTGCCGTGATTAGCGATTTCGTGACCTTGGGCGATTAGGCTCTCAATCAAGGTGGAGTTCGGTTGTAGGTGTCCCGTGATCAGAAAAAAAGTCGCCTTGACAGCAGTTGCTGGGCTGGCTTTTTCTCGATTATGATCGGCGATCGCCGCTAAAATGCGATCGGTGAATTTTCCTTCCAGATCGTTGGGAGTGGGTAGATCATCGATAGTAAGGGCGATAATTTTCTCTCCTGTCGGTTGATAGAAAATTGCCCCGGGGAAAAGTCGAGCGACGATCGAGATAATTAATTTGGCAATGCTCATTCATACTAAATCCGTTGAGTATAGGCTACATATCAGGAGAGGCAAGAGGCAAGGGGCAAAAGGAGCTATAGATAATCAGTTTTTAATAACCAGATTTAGCATGAGAAGAGAAGTAAAGATTAGCGACTACAGGCCAAAGATTATTGATGCAGGAGATATTTACGCATTTTATTCAGTTTCTGCATCAGCGACAAAACTGAGGATAGCGACTGCGGGTAAAAATAGGGTAGTGGTCACGATCGCCGCAGCTAATCCCAGACGCTGATGACAACTACCAAACCGGTGAGCCTTTTCTCCTAAAGCCGAGCGATCGGATGCTGGTAGCTTGAAAGCTGAGATAATCCAGATAAAAACCCTATGAACATTTGAAAGACCCCCAACAGTAGGAGAAGAGTCTCCTACTGCCTGCAAACTTAAATGATCTCTCAATCTAGATCACTACCACTGGTGTAGCGGCAGCAATGTTGTAACCACTCAGTTGAATGATCGCATCACTAGCGGCTTGGAAACCGGCCGCTCCATTATTGAGAGCGATAAAAGTACCACTTTGTCCTGTCACTTTAAAGGCCGCCGCAGTGTTAGCAGCAAAGGCCGCATTAGTCAAGACCAACTGAATCGCCGCTTCGGTTAAAGCAGTAGCTGTGCCTTTCGATGCGGTCAAAGTGATTGGTGCAATAGGCGCAGGGGCATTAATGCGATCAAGACTAGCACCCGTGCCACTGTAGCCTTGAATAACATCAAAGCCACTCAGCAGCGACTCACCTAGAGAATTGTAGTTCAAAGTATCCAATCCCGTACTTCCCGTCAGACTATCCTTGCCAAGACCACCGGTAAGAGAATTATTCAGAGTATTGCCGACGATGTTGTCGTTGAGGCTACCACCAATAACATTTTCAAAGGCAGTGGCACTAGCTAGGGTGAGAGTGAGATTTCCGGCGGTGACGGTTTGGGCGGCGGTACTGCCGAGATTGAGGTTGATGGTTTTAGTTGTAGTCGCCGCAAAGTTGAGGGTATCGATTCCAGAGGCATCAATTAGGCGATCGCTACCCAAGACCAGATCCGTGTCGAAGAGGTATGTGTCGTTATCGGCCCCACCATCAAGGGTGTCATTACCCGCTCCACCATCAAGGGTGTCGTTGCCTCCCACTCCAGCCAGGGCATCGGCAAGGCTTGTCCCGACCAAGTTGTCATTGGCTGCGTTACCATCATTGTCAAGAATGGTGGCCGTAGCGTTGTCAGGTCCACTGATAGTGTAGCCAGCGGGGGCGGTAATTTTGGTGATGATCGTTTCACTGGGATCACTCAAGAGGTCATCTTTGGTGGGCAGAGTGATGGTAGCAGTGGGGGAAAGTGCCAAAAAGGTGACGGTATTAGGAGTAGTGCCTGTATAGTCAACACCTGGAGTGGCCGTACCGGCAAGGGTGTAGTTAACCGTTAAGGCACTGGAGAGGTCGCCGGTGCGGGTGAGGGTAAAGACACTGCCCACTGAACCGGCTTCGTTACCGTCGGTGGTTTTGGCGATCGAGATTGATTTTGTCGGTGCTGCCGTGCCAATCGTCAGTGACCAACCACCGGCAATTGAACCAACATCCAAGAATTGATAATCATCAAAGGCGTACAAACTCCAGGTGCCATTGCCACTGGTATTGTTGAAAACAGATAAGTCTGCTTTATAAGGACCAACAGGGGCTGGGGAATCAAAAAAGTCACCATCACCACCATCAATGTCGTTAGGTTTATAAGAACCACTTGTACCCACATTGGAGTCATCAATCAGTGTTGTCGCGCTAGTGTCAAAAGTTAAGTTGACCCCACTAACTGATAAAGCTTCTCCAATGTCAGACATTAGGATTGACTTGGCCCCAGTAGGTCCGACTAAAAGGAGATCTACATCTCCGATCCAGGTATGACTAACATCATTAATGGTAACTTTTAAGTTGTTAATGTTGCCACTCAACCCAGATACGCTGATAGTAGAAGGATAAGGATTTGTTCCTCCACTAGATTCATCGTCAATTGAAATCGGGTTGGGGTTACTGAAGATATTGCCACCACCACCATCATTATCCACAATCGTCGCCGTGGCGGTGTCGGAACCACTGATAGTGTAGCCCGTGGGAGCAGTAATTTTGGTGATGATCGTTTCACTGGGATCTACCACACTATCATCTATGGTGGGCAGAGTGATGGTAGCAGTGGGGGAAAGTGCCGCAAAGGTGACGGTGTTAGGAGTAGTGCCTGTGTAGTCCACACCTGGAGTGGCTGTACCAGCCAAGGTGTAGTTGACGGTTAAGGCACTGGAGAGGTCGCCGGTGCGGGTGAGGGTAAAGACACTGCTCACTGGACCTGCTTCCTTCCCATCGGTGGTTTTGGCGATCGAGATTGATTTTGTTCCGCTGATAATACTACCGGTGATAGCGTACTGTCCCAAACTACCGTAGTCGGTATAACCCGTACCTAGAGGATCGCCCTTACCAACCCCATCCACCTTTAAGTAATAGGTGCCAGCGCCGACGGTGGCACTAATGGAAGCAGCCAAGAAATCCGCTGGGTTAGAGCTCGCCACCAGCACACCCGCAGAGTTGTAGAGTTCCGCCAGAATGTCCAGATTCGGACTGCGACCAGAGGGGGTTACGGTCAAACTAATTGGTCCAGCCGCAGTGGTGAAGCTAAAGAAGTCCACATCGGTGTTACGTTCGATAATACCGTTGGCGCTTACCGCCGTTCCAGAGACGGTTAAAGCCTTGTCTGTCGCCAAAGTATTACCCGTGTCATCGACCCTGTAACCAAAGCCATTTTGGGTGGTAATAATAGCCAGGTCATCTTCGGTGTTATTGGCAGCCAGGTACTCCCCCTTACTCCACTGGGTCAGATTCTGATAGTAGCCAGATCCCATAATTGGCCCCCAACCCGTTTCCCCACTACCATGGCCGTCGTAGTACTCTTCGGAAGGAATGGTTCTGCCGTCGTGATTGAGTCCCAGGGTATGACCCACTTCATGGCTAATGGCATCAGCTGTGTACTTTTCATCCGACAAGGTTTGGGTGCTAAAAACAAAGGTGGGAGTATCACTATTCCAGTTGAAGGAGCCTACATAGGCAACACCGCCAGCACCCGCACCTAACCAGTCAAAGCTGCTACCGCCAATGGCGACTCGCACACCCCAGGCCGTATCTGTAGTGCTGCTCTTAATCAAACGATCCAGGGTGGGTTCTTGGGTGGTGACGTTAACATTAAAGGGGCTAAAATCCTCGACGACTCGTTGCCAGATGTATTGAATGCGCTCCAGTTCAGAGGTACTGAAGGCAGCGGTATTACCATCTAGATCAAAGGCGGGAGTAACAATACTGCTCTTCCCAAAGGCAGTATTCCAAGTAGTACCTGTAGTGGTGTGGCCGTTAAAGTCGAGATAGATGGTGTGGTTGGCTCCAGGCAAGCTGTTTAGGAAAAAGGTCTTAGTCAGATCGAGGGACGGTAGGGGCAATTGGTTGAGAGTTTCAGATTGAGGGACAATCCGTCGAGGATCGACCGGAGGCAAGCTACATTGCGAACAGGTGCAAGGACCCGAAGCCTTTGAATCGCCTCCATGCAGACTACTAAACAACTGGAGGGAATGATCTTGACCAATCCACCCATCTCTGAACAGCTTGCTAACGTCATCCTGTTGATCATGAGCCGGCTGAGATGAGATCAGTGTTCTTGGAAAGGAATCAGCCAGTATAAAGGTATTATAGGCAAAGTTGCTCACCGCCGTCAGATCGTTGGCAGGGCGGACTGGAACCCTGGGGGACTCCGAGGAGATTGTAGATGGGGAGGGGTCAGAGTTCAGGACTCCTAAGGGAGAAGTTTCCTTCGATACAGTTAAATCGTCGGAACCTGTTAAATCAAAGGTGATTGGGGAGGCTCCATCAAAACTCAAAGAATCGGCTAGAGATGACATATCTGTACTAGATAAATTGGAACTTACTTGTGTTGTCTTCATCAGCAGGCACACCCCATTTCCCGAGAATTAATCGGTCAATTACTTGGGGGTGTTGAATTCCTTCTGTTTATGGCTAGGGAAAAAGACAAGCCTAACCTTTCTGCCTTGGGCTTAAATTTATTATCCATCTGTAATTACAACCAGACAAGTCTAACAAAAAAATTTTTTTCTTAAATTTATCCAAGAGCCTGATGAGTAACAGCAATAAGAAAAGTATTGTTGAGAATAATGAAGAAACTCAGAAGTATTGTCAAGTTTTGTCGAAAATATACGCAAATAACAGCAAACAACTGCTACTGTGGTTAGTGCAAGTTTACCTTACAGTTCCAATGAAACTATCAGATTATGCCAAGAAAAAGCGGATCAATTACTGGACTTACACGATACATAAATACTAAAAAATCAACAAAACCCTTATAACTTTTTTCAAAAAGTGTTTCATACTTGAATGTTAAGATTTTGAAGATCATGACCAAGTTATGTATTCGCTCTGATGATACCAAAAAGGACTGATTATTGACTCCATTCTCAATAGTCAATCTAATTTAGCACTGTAAAATACTGGTTTTGTGAAGTTTTATTGCAGGATTCAACACTTCTGAATAGGCGGTTAAAATGCGACTTAGCTTATAATTACCGTAAACTCCCGCCCGAATCAATTGTTTGAACAACAATTAATATTTGCTTCACTTTTTTGACACACAATGGAAAACCGGCGGGAAAACTGAGCAATCTCTGAGCCAGATTATTCTTTCCCAGCCGGTTTATGTTGACACTTAGCCTCAAGTCATCTAAGCCGCGAAGATATTATCTTCTGTCAAGTTAAGGTTAGGAGTCAAGGTCGCCAAGAGAGTCTGAACCGATGAACCATTACCATCCACATCAAAGAAGAGTTGGCCTGTTGGTTTATTAAAGATAAAGCGATGGCTGGCCGTCGTGGCGACGGTTCCCAAGACAAATTGAGCCGCCGCAATACTTTCACCGGTGATTAATCCGCCACCAAAACCCGCCGCCGAGACTTGGAGCGTATCTTGGAAAACGTTGAAGTCCGTAATCGTATCTTGGCCTTCACTGGCAAGGCTATAGGCAATTACGTCAAAACCAGCACCAGAGGTAATCGTGTCATTCCCTGCAGCACCTACTAACATATCGCTGGCATTGGAACCAATCAAAATGTCATGGCCCGCTCGACCGCTCAGATTGCGGGTAGTTCCGGCTTCGATCACATCGTTACCCGTGGTTCCCTGTTGATTGAGAACACCGTCATCATTCAGGATCGTAGTGGTGACAGCACCTGGTGTGCCAATGGTATAGCCAGTGCCACTTGCTAGGGTAAAGGCGATCGTTTCATTGGCTTCTTTGACGGTATCTCCGGTGGTCACGATCTCGATCTGAGCCGTTGTCTGACCAGATGCGAAGACAATATTACCCGTTGTTGGTGAGACAAAATTCCCGCCGTAGGCATTGTAGTCATTGCCACGAGTCGCCGTACCACCAAGGGTAAAGTTAACCGTTAAAGAGTTAGTGGTGGCTCCTGAACGAGTGAAGTTATAGACGAGGTTAGTTTTGCCGTTTTCACTCACGCCGCTATAGTTACTAGCCAAGGAAACAACCGGTAAGGTTCCTCCATCATTATCAGCAATATTGACTGTGGCACTAGCTGCAGCCCCTACGGTGTAGCCTGTTCCCGCTAAGACGGTGAGAATGGCGGTTTCTGTGCCTTCTACGAGGGTGTCGTCAATGACATTGAGGTTAACCACTGCGGTGGCAGAACCCGCGGCAAAATTTACTGGGGTCAAAATGGTCGTATAATCCGCGCCATTGGTCGCTGTGCCGTTCATGGCGATGTTAACCGTCAAGGCGCCGGCGGTGGAACCAGTGCGAGTGAGAGTATATTGACCATTGTTGGCGGGTTCGCCAGCCACGGCATCGGTGGCTGCTACTGTGATTGCGGGTAAATCATTATCAGCAATATTGACTGTGGCACTAGCTGCAGCCCCTACGGTATAACCCGCTCCTGCCGCAACATTCAGAATAGCGGTTTCGGTGCCTTCTACAAGGGTGTCGTCAATGACATTGAGGTTAACCACTGCGGTGGCAGAACCCGCTAAGAAGGTTACGGTGGTAGGAATGGCGGTGTAATCCGCTCCATTGGTCGCTGTGCCGTTCACGGCGATGTTAACCGTCAAGGCACTGGCGGTGGAACCAGTGCGAGTGAGGGTATATTGACCATTGTTGGCGGGTTCACCAGCCACGGCATCGGTGGCTGCTACTGTCACCACCGGAAGGGCAGTACCCGTACCAAAAATATTTAACTTCCAGGAACCCCATGTTCCGACATCTTGTGCAAATTGATCAGCAACCTTTAGCGTCCAGTTGCCTAAAGAAGATTCATCCCAAGCTCGTTTGGTAGTAAAAACCCAACTAGAATAATTATCGTTGCTATCGTTGTGGAATTCAGCTAAACGGGAGATTGTGCCACTGGGAGAGGTTAAGGTAACAACTAAATCTCCACGATAGGTGTGAGCCGCATCAAAAACAACTTCAACAGTTTCTACTTTCAGATTTTGTGATACGTTTACTGTCCTAGAAATTCCCGTAGAACTATTGTCTGGAATAGCGGCATTAACCGTTTGAGTACCAGAAGTGAAGGATGTTTCCGAACCGACATTCACCCAGTTTTTTGCAAGGTTGACGGCGGACAAGGCATCCACCGCTCCAAAACCGTAATTGTGATTGACAGATCGACCTGCACCATTGGTTGTCCAGTCAGTGTTCGTGGGATCATTTTTTTCCGCACTCCGAACTAGAATGTGCTGTACATCTCGCCAAGTAAGGTTAGGATTTGCTTGTAACATCAATGCGATTACCCCTGAAACCAAAGGAGTCGCTGAGGACGTACCACCAAAGTCATTTGTGTAATTTTGATCAGTCAGACCATTGTAGCCATCAGTCCCCATTAGATCCGTGGTAACAACTCCCAATGTTCCACCATCGGAAGGAGCTGTTACCAAAAGATTAGCTCCTGGTTCGCTGTACCCAGAAAAAACACCATTAGAATCATTTCTGTGAGCAGCAACGGCAACAACATATCGTGAGTTCGCATAGCCGTCATAATTTGAATTATCTAAACTATCTCGACCATTACCACCCGCCCAAACATAAATGTTGCCCTTTCCTGCCCTTCCAGTGGTCACTCCATTCTGAAGTGCGGCAAGTAGTAAAGGACCAGGTGCTTCTTTTATGGAGCCAGTGTCAGCAGGTCCCCAACTGTTGCTGTAAATATGATTACTCTGCAATTGATAGGTTAAAGCATTCGCTTCTTGTTGGTCATTTGCAGGAGCGGCAATTAGACGAATTCCAGATAAGCCCGCCCCATAGGCAACGCCCGAAACTCCAATACTGTTATTTCCCCTTGCCCCAGCAACACCACCTGCAGAAGTTCCATGACCATCTCCTGCAGAGGGTGTAGGATTGCTATCATTATCATTAAAGTCAAAACTTGAGGATGCTTGATAAGCTGGAGCAATGTCAGGATGTGCAAATTGTAGTCCATCATCAACGATAGCAATCGTTACCCCAATACCGTTAATAGGTCTGTTTTGGCTATCAAGAACGTCCCATGCTCCTATCACATTAGCATCAACGTTTGGAGTTCCTCCTCCCTGCCCTGTGTTATTCAAATGCCACTGTTGAGAAAATAGAAGATCGTTGGGAATAAAACGAGCTTCATGTTGACGAGGGACAAGAGGAAAGAAAAAGTCTATAGTACCTCCTTTGTCGTGAATACCTTTTAGAATTTGGGCAATTTCTTGGGGGGATTTGGTCTTAGAAAACTCAAATAAATAAGTTCCGGGAATAAACCCTGTTTTACCTTTGTTGGTTGCCCCTAAAAGAGTTGCTAAATCCCTAGGAGATTGAGAGCCAGAAATGCCGATTGCCCACTGTTTTGTCTGTGAAAACTCATCAAGTGAATAGTTACTCAGAATAGATGATCTTTCAATTGATTGCTTAATCGTATCAGATAAATTTCGAGCTGATCCACTAATGGAATCTTTCGGTACTAAAGGAATCGTGGAAAAAGGAGAGAACTTGGGCTGAATTGGTTTATTTAAGGCACTCGTAATAGCAGAGCTAGGAGCCGCTCCGCCCCAGCTATTAACATTGGTCGGTAATCCAACCCGAAAAGGACTGGGATTGGGATCTAGAAAAAGGGAAGCTTTCGGCAAAACTCCCCCCACCTTGGAGGACGTTAGCATTTCCCCCAGAGCGCTACTTCCTGTCCTCGTCATACCCGTATCGTGAAAAGGGTCGTCAACGCTTTCCCCAGTATTCTGTAATAGCTTCCCCTCTGTCTTCAATGGAGAGGGAAGGGTTTGGATAGCGGGAAGGACCACTGGACTCGTAGCAGCAGGGGAGGCTGAAACCGTAGGAGCCTCCGAGGAGACTGTAGATGGGGAGGGGTCAGAGTTCAGGACTCCTAAGGGAGAAGTTTCCTTCGATACAGTTAAATCGTCGGAACCTGTTAAATCAAAGGTGATTGGGGAGGCTCCATCAAAACTCAAAGAATCTTCTAGAGATGACATATCTGTGCTAGATAAATTGGAACTTACTTGTGTTGTCTTCATCAGCAGGCACACCCCATTTTCCGAAAATTAATCGGTCAATTACCTGGGGGTGTTGAATTTTTTCTGTTTATGGTCAGGGAAAAAGACAAGCCCAACTTTTCTGCCCTGGGGCTAAATCTCTCATATACTTATGATTATAAATAGACAAGTTTAACAAAAAAATAAATTTTTTCTTAAATTTATCCAAGAGCCTGATGAGTCACAGCAACAAGAAAAGTATTATTGAGAATGAAAAAACGTGAAAGTATTAAGCTGCCCGTGCATTTAAATTACTCCTTGAGACGCAGTTAAAATTCGTTGCGTAAATGCGTCCTAGCTTACTAGGTCAGGGTTTCTCAATCAACAGAGTAAATACTAAGACTATTTTCCAAAAACTGTAGCCCAATTATAGAAAAGATAATTAAGTGGATAAATCGCCTCTTATTGTTTCCGTGTGTAAGGGAGAAGAATAGAAATAATTTTCTAAAATATAGTCTTTAAAACCTTGCCTAGCAAGAGTTGTATAAATAAGCACTAATAAATATACTAGGTTTATCAGAGATAATAAATGGGTAATATTTGGAGATAAAAAGTAATTTTTTGTTTAATAACTGGTAAAATTTTTTATAGTTTTTTAACTGATTTGCGATTTATATTTTTTAAATATAAATCAGTAATTTTATTTATTTTTCTATTAATTACCAGCCAAATATACACCTTTATCTTCTTACAATAAATCAGCCGCCACATTCAAATCAATACCTATTGCTTAAATCAAACCTTCTCCTCACTTCAGTCTGGTTTCTGCGGTTTGATTGCTTGCTGTCACTAACCGAAGAAATCTTACCTTTAGATGAGCCTACTTTTACCTCAATCTGCTTAACCGGAACCGTGGCTAAATTAATCTTTTTTTCCTAAGTTTCCTGGAAAGATTAAGGTAAAAATTAGCTCTATCCGCCCTTAGATTGGCTGATCATGGCTATTGGCCACCGATTCGGGGCTATCCTCGCCAATCCAAGCCCTAACTAACTCGTAGCAGAGACCGAGCAGAACCGGCCCGACGAACAAACCAATAATCCCATAGGCGATCACTCCCCCGAACACCCCTAGCAGAATCACCACCATGGGAATGGGCAGACCGCGCCCCATTAAGATCGGTTTGAGGAAATTATCCACCAAGGTGGCGGGAATCATCCAGAGGGTAAATAATAGGGCGATGGAATGGGGTAGTGTTACCCAAGCGTGAATGAGCGCCCCCAAGACAATCAAACCAGGGCCAATTTGGAGAATGCCCAAAATTAGGGTGAGGAAAGTTAATAAACCGGCCGCAGGGGTTCCCACCGTCACTAAACCGATGCCGATCAAAAGACTCTGGATAATAGCAACGCCAATAACACCACGGCTAACATTGCGGACGGTGGAGGCGGTTAGACTGGCCAGCGCGATGCCTCGACCTGGGGCAATCTTTTCCGCTAAACGGTTCATCAGGTGAGTCAGATTTTTAGCCGAGAGGGTGAGGGCCGCCGCAATCAGAATCGAGGCGATAAATTTCAGCACCGTCAGACCGGTACTGGTGGCTAGGGAAAGGGATATTTTGCCCAGTTCTTTTAATTGTGGCTCGAAGCGTTGAAGAAATTGACCCGTGTTATCCGATGCCTGCTGCCAGAGACCGGCAATCCTTTCGCCGATTAGCGGCCAGGTGGCCAGATCGGCGGGGGGAGGGGGAATCACCGCCGCACCGGTATCGATATATTCGGCCAGCGTTCGCAGATTACCGGCCAGAACCGCTGCAATACCACTCACCGGACCGATAATAATCCCTAGACAAAGTAGGGTGAGGAGAACTGTGGCCAGTTTCGCCCGGCCCGCGAGTAACTTTTTTAACCAGAGAAAGAGCGGATACCAAGCGATCGCCAGAATTGCTCCCCAGAGGATCATGGTTAGGAAGGGACGCAGCAGGGTAAAACCAGCAAATAACAACAGGCCGAGAAAAAACAGCCGGATGACGAGATCGATAATTTTAGCGTCATTTTTCATCAATAGCGATCGCCTTTTGGCTAGATGAGGACATTGCTGCAATTATGGCAGTTTTTCGTTATCGGTAGTGATTCGCTAGTAGTGGTGAGCCTTCTTGCTGATCTGGTGGGGATTGTGTAGAATGTTTCCTGATCAAAATAACTGCCCGATAAATCTCTACAACTGATTCTTTCAGGGTAAATCTCCTGACAAATATCTTTTTTTTTGGTCGGTGCAATGCTTACTTCCAATCGTCTTGATCGAGTAAAATCGACTAATTTAATCTATTAAGTAGGTAGGTGTTAAAAGTTGTCAGACACCCCCCTTATCAAGGGGGGCAGGGGGGATCGAACCTAAAATCCATTTTTAATTTAATTATAACCAGCTACTTAACAATGATGCAGACAAATTTATTAGAAGTGCGGGGAGCCACCCGTCGATTTGGGGGATTAGTCGCTGTTGATGGCGTTGGCTTTCAGGTACAAAAAAACGAGATTTTTGGCTTAATTGGACCCAATGGGGCGGGAAAAACGACTTTATTTAATCTGATCACCGGTTTAATTCCCCTATCCAGTGGTGATTTAATTTATCAAGGCGACAGTCTGGCGAAATATCGTCCTCACCAGATCGCTCAGGCAGGAATTGCCCGTACTTTCCAGAATTTGCGCTTATTTGGTGAATTATCGGCTTTAGAAAATGTAGCGATCGCTGGTCACATTCATAATAGATCCAATCTCTGGACGGGAATTTTGGGTTTACCAGTTTCGAGAAGGGAGGAGGAAAAAACCTACAAAAGAGCGGGGGAATTATTAGATTTAGTCGGACTAACCGACCAAAGCAATCGAAAAGCCCGTAATTTAGCATATGGTGATCAAAGACGCTTGGAAATTGCCCGCGCTTTAGCTTTGCAACCCCAGTTATTACTCCTCGATGAACCAGCAGCCGGGATGAATCCCAGCGAAAAGGGGGCATTAAGTCAGCTAATTCGACAAATTCGCGATAATTTAGCTCTAACCGTCCTGTTAATCGAACATCATGTGCCTTTAGTGATGGGATTATGCGATCGCATTGCCGTGTTAGATTTCGGTAAGTTAATCGCTTTGGGAGATCCAGTCACAGTCAGGGAGAATCGCGCAGTGATTGAAGCTTATTTAGGGGATGAATAAGGATTTTAGATAATTTGTCCTTGTTGGCGTGCCTGCGCCCAAAATAAAGCAGCTTTTCGCATTGCATCCGTTGTAATGGCTAGGTATTCTATTGAGTTAGCTAACTCATCCAGTCGCTTAATTCCTTTAATCTTGTTAGCGCGTAACAACTCTCGACGCACCTCATAATCAGCAATTTCTGGAAGAATAACCCTAATACCTGCTTTAATTAGTGTTTGTAGCCAACAATTACAAGCTAGACTTTCAGGCGCTCGCTTAGGATTAGTAATTAAACCGATAATTCCCGTATCTAATAAAACTACTCTATTCACCAAGTTACTCCCTTTAAGTGAGCCGGAAATAAAGGACGCTCAGATAAACGATCTTGATTGAGTGCTTCGATTAAATATTCACCTGTTTCTTGTTGTTCCTGTTCATCTTCTTCATCAATCCAAGATTGAAGTAAATTAACCAGTTTGGTCTGTTTTTCTTGTTCTAAAATAGTATCCTTGAGCAACTTTAGGACATAAGCTTCTAGAGAAAGACCTTTCTCCCTCGCTTTTTGGCTGAGATATTGTTCGATTTCCGATGTTAAATTAAGAGTTAGTGGCATGGGCTTGACTTGAATCAATTTATCGTGTCTTTAACTATTATAAACAAAAAAGCGATCGCCCTCTACAAATATAGCGCAATCGCCCCTAATTTAAGACTTCAATTGTTGCTCGATTTGCCAGTTTTCTATTAAACACTAACTAGCAAAGTCAAATACTGGTGTTTCAATTACCCGTTTTGGTCGCTTATTTTCCCAGACAATTTCCTGCAAGCGTTCGACAGTTTCTGGTGCAAAAAAACGCTCTCCCGTTTCTACACAGACTCTAGCGGGGACATTTTCTATAATGAAAAAATTGCCATTGATTTCAAGGGTATAGGTAACTTCTTGTTCAATTAAGGTTTCTTGTCTAGAATTAGTTGACATCTGGTGTTCTCCTTGATTTAAAATAAATCCATAAATTTGGATCGGGTTCATATAGGGTAATAATTTTGAGCAAAGGGCGAGAGGGATAGCTACAATGAATGTATAAGGCTCTATTAATTAGAGTAAATCCCAAAAGTAAACAGCTTGCACCATACTTATCAGCCGGATAATCTTCAATAATTTCGCTTTGTTCCATCGCCTCCCGTAATTCTTGAACACTGATCTGATGCAGGATACTTTGATTGACAGCGTGTTGAGAAAATTCAAATTGGTTTTGTCTAACTTTTTGACGAATTTCCTCAATCATTTCAGTGATAGCCGCCTTTACTTTGAGCGTAAATAGGCTCTTCTCGACTTTGTGTGATAATTTTTGCTTATGGAATCGTGAAATGTTGACGGAGAAAGACTTTTACGACTATTTTGCCGAAGAAACTATCAGTATAGGCTTCGTTTCCACACAGAAACCGGAAGAGCCGTAAATATCCGTCGCTGTCATTTCGCCAAATAACTGATCTTTAATTTCTAAATAATTTAGAGGTTGGGATGATGTTTCTCTTAGAAAGAAGGCCGCTTTAGCAATTCCCAATCTTTCTACGAGAGCTTTAACTCCCTCTTTTCTAATTTCCTCAATCTCAGGAATCGTCAAATCTGTTGGAACTTTCATAGTAATTTTCCTCAATTCGGCTCTTCTAGTTTCTGTGTGGAAACGAGGTCTATACTGATGGTTTCTTCGGCAAAACAGCCATAAAAGTCTTGCCCGATAAGCATTTCACAATTCCATAAGCAAAAATTATCACACAAAGTCGAGAAGAGCCTCAATTCAAGCGTCGAAATAGATTTTCAATTTTGCTTCATTCATCCACACTCCTACCACCATAACAAAAAAGCGATCGCCCTCTACAAATATAGCGTGATCGCATCTAATTCGAGACTATAGCTTTATTCGCCATTCCCTTCGCTTTCTTATAAATACTCAATCCCGCCCTGCATTTTGTCAGGACTCAGCCTTTAGGTTAGCCTGTACTGTAGAAGCAAGAGTTTTGTTATCTCGCGTTACTCTGATCAACAATCTTAATGCTTCGTTAACCGCATCAGCAGTGGGAAACATTTCTGCGACATCAGGCTCCAAGCGCACAGTGACTCCACCAAAGCTTTTTCTTCCAGAGCCTAACTTTCTAACTCGGAGGTGCTTCAAGTCATACTCTGTCCGTAAATCATCTTCCATTTCTGGCTCATCCCTCTTCATAAGCTTCTCGTTCGGTTTGCGTCACTTCCCTTGCACTAATGAGACTCATACCAGTGTAGTTCAGCTTTGCGGATTTCTCCATTAGGAAATTGAACTAAGCCGACTCCTTTTAGCTTTCGCCATCGACGACCCCCAAACTGCGCTTTTAGCCTTCTGAGTTCACGAATAGAGAGGTTGACGGCGATAATCTCTATTTCTGTTAGTTCTCCAATCAACTCAAAGCCATTACCCATGTCATCATTCTAACAAAGATTAATAAAAATCTGGAATGTCTCCCCAAAAAAGCGATCGCACTTTATCAATATAGCGCGATCGCTGCTAATTTAAGGCTAGATTTGCCAGTTTTTTATTTTAATTTGCGCTTCCAGGCTGCACCCGCACCTAAAGCACCAATGGCGAGTAAACCCAAGAGTGAAGAAGGTTCGGGAACAGGAGTAGCTAGAGGAGTAAAATCAATACTGACATTATCGACTCCTTGATTAAAAAAAAACTGGTTGTCAACTTCCGCAAATCGGAGAATGTAGCTCCCGCCTGCTCCTACCAAGCTGGTAATGTCAAAACTATAAGAAGTATAAGGGTTAGGATTGGAAGCAAAGGGATCGTTTCCCAAATAGAAATTACCGACGATATCCGCAGGATTGGTTGAGAAGGGGTTGGCCCCAGCAACTAGGATATCCACCCGTGCGTGTTGGTTGGGATCACTGGTGTAGTCTAGTCCAGATGGATTGACGATAGGTCCAAGTCCACTCCAATCATTGACGAACATATCGTAAGACAAAATTACCGATGAGGCAGCTCCAGGAACGATAAAAGTCTGGGTTAGCGCATAGGCTCCCGGACCGTCTTGGTCAGACACTGCATAGAAAGAGCCACTGGCTGGACCAACAGTTGCTTGACCATTGAAAGGCGTGGAGCCGTCAGCATCATCAATAAAGAAACCATTCGTCGAGCTACTCCCAGGTTGTATTGAGACATTCCAACCCGTAAAACCTGTTTCAAAGCCGCCGTTGGTAATCAATTCAGCGGCATGGGCGGTTCCCGTAGTCAGTATCCCCAAAGTTACAAAGACAGTACCGGCTGCTACTCTGGAGCAATTTTTAAGCACAGTCGAAGTTTTCATACTCAGAAAATTTCCTCAAAACAAATAAACAAACAAACAAATGTTCTGACTGACCTTTAAAGGAGAAAATCTCGAATTAAGCGACATTGGCAAGGGAGAAAAATTGGTTTTTTCAAAATTGCCAATCACTAAATTTTAAGTTAGTTCCTCAATGACAAGACAGAGCAACAACGGGATTTTACCCCCCCCCGATTTTGTCAAGTGTAAACCAACACAAATTTACAAAAATTTATAATTATTGTTACTCTTGAGAGTAGGGTAGTAAATCTCAATTTGGTCGAAATATCTATATTACAGGGCGCACGCAGTTCGATAAACTCACTGACCACAGTGCGCTCCTACCATTGGCGCAATAATATTATTGTAGGGGCGAATTGCATTCGCCCTCTTTGATCCCCCCTTAATCCCTATCCATTAGTCACATCTTTCTTAACATAAAATTTGACAAAAAGAGAAAAGTGTGCAAGATGGCTCAAGGGGGTTCTATGGGGGGACTAATTTGATGAGATAGTTTCCAAGTCTGGCTGATATCATGTAACCTTCGCAGTCCCAACCAAATAGTTTTAACACCTGGTTCACCGTCACCTTTTCTACCTAAAAACCCCCCAAGAGAAGCAATCATTCTGACCGCTTCTCGAAAGGAGGGCGGCTTTTCAGGTGGCGGACTCTTTTTATGAATAGTGGCACACAAAGATTGCCATTCATGTTCTTCCAAAAAACTTTCACAACTCTCCTCTCCGTGTAAGCGTGCTTGATAGGTTAACCAAAGTAATCTCCAAGCTACAATTGAATAGGTAGCTAAGGCCATCTCAATTCTACGACCCGTTTCTAATTGCAGTTTTTCTAATCCACAACCACTTTTTAAAACAAAATGATAGCGTTCTATTAACCAGCGATAACTATACCAGCGCACACAGGTTATCGCTGATTCAAAGCTACTAATGTCTAGGCTAGTTAAGAGGAGTCAACTGATAGGATTAACTCCAGGACGCGGATTTTCTTCTTCAGCTAAAATTACCTGTAATTTGACCGGTTGACGAGGGTTCGCTTTCGAGTGATGCTTAGGTACTTGTATTTCAAAACTGGCAAATCTAACTGTTAGTTTAGCTAGTCTAGCCTCGTGATTAGGATTGCGTTTTACTTGCACATCTAGGCTACCACAGGCTTTTATTTCTCTGATGGATTGATGTAAATATTTAGGCTCTGGATGCCCTGACTTTTGCTTGTCTTCGAGATAGTTAACTTTTCGGTTATGAGTTCCTCGGATTAATAAATGAGAGTTAGGACTTCTTGATTGGGCAAATAAATCAAATATGTCTGCCTCACAATCTCCGATTGTTACTACTTGAATATCTTCGGGTATTTGTTGTTGTGTTTCTGATACAGACTCTAACCATCTTTGACTTTCTTTTTCTTCGGTTTCTCTTTTTTTTCTTTGCTTGGCAATCCCTAAATTCTTTTCTTCTCTTGCCCAGACATATTGATTAATCAGTCCTAAAGGTATTCCTTGCGCTGACACTCCTAAGGTGGTATGAACTTTGAGACCAAAGGATTTTTTATAATCTAGATAACCCATTCCTTTTTTGGCTTTTTGCGTCGTAAAGTCTAAACTTGTTGTGTCTTGCACTGCCAAAACTATTGGATGTTCTTTGATTCTTTCTACTGTACTTTTGGCTTGGGCGGCAATTATATCTGAGGGGTGAAAATAGGGGGAATTCCAAAAGTCGTAGGTGGCACTCGCTGCGGCTAGATTTCCCGAAGCTTGTGGCACACTTGTACTAGGTTGGCTGGCCAAGTTTTCTACGATACTGATTAACCTTTTCTTTCTTCTGGTGTCCCCTAGGTCTGCATACTGTAATTCTTGGGCTGCCCATTTCTCCATTTTTTTGCTTACCTCCACCTTAATTCCTTCTTTCAAAACTATACCTATCAATCGTTTCCCCTTTTTTTAAGTTTCTTCTCTTTTTGTTAAGAAAGATCTGACTAATGGATAGCTTAATAAGGGGGGCAGGGGGGATCGAACCTAAAATCCATTTTTAATTTAATTATAACCAACCACTTATAATAACTTTTTAGCAAAATCGATCGCCTCCTGAAAAACTGTAACTTGGCCCTCAATTTGGGCAATTTGTACCTCGGTTAATAACTTACCGATAATCGGACTAGGTTTCAGGTGTAAATGGTTAATTAAATCATCGCCCCTTAATAAAGGTCGGGGATGGGCGATAATATTATCGGGATCGAGATAGGAAGTCAACAGAGAAGCGACGATATTTTTGTTAATCCCCATTGATAAAGCAAAAAGGGCAAAGACAGGAAATACTTTTCCCGTATTTAGATAAATAAAATACTGTTCCCGCAGACTTAAATTATCTGCCTCCTTGAGAGGAGGTAAACACTTAATTACCGTGATTACCGTGCGAATTTCCCCCCTGGAATACTTGAGATCGATTAACTCTTTTTCCGCTTCTGCCAAAATATCCGATACCAATAGGGCCAATTTTGTCAACTGTAACTGAGAAGGGGAAAAGATAAAGTTTTCCGGTAACAAAGATTCTAAAAATCCCGCTGCCGCTTCCACCCCCATAACTCGCTCCATTTTTGCGGGGGTAATCCGACGCAACCAGAGAGATAATAAGCCATCTTCCCAGGCACTTTTTAGCCATTTATTGCCACGGGAATTGAGCAAAAGGTAATTCAACTCGGATTGTACCCTTTCGGCGGCTACACGGTGCAATAAAGGGGCAAGAGAACGAATAGTTGCACGGGTATGGGGTTCGATCTCAAAGTCCAATTGAGCCGCTTGTCGATAGGCCCTTAATAATCTTAGGGGATCATCCTGAAGATTTTCGGGGGAAATCATCCGCAGGGATTGGCATCCTAAATCTTTTAATCCCCCTAAAGGATCGAAAATTTCTTGGGTGTGGAGATTATAAGCGAGAGCATTAACGGTGAAATCCCGTCTTTTTAGGTCTATTTCTAGAGATTCTCCCTCCTGTTGTGCGAAATCAAGAGTACCCTGCGGAAAAACGACGCGAGCAATTTGACGAACCGCATCTAAAACCACAAAACCGGCCTTATACTGATGGGCAATAGTTTGAGCAATTTCGATCGCTTTTTCGGGAACCACAAAATCTAGGTCAATATAGTCTTTCTGACGGTTTAATAAAGCGTCTCGCACAGCACCACCGACTAAATAAGCATTTTCTGGCAATTCTTGCCGATTAATCGCAAAAACTTCTTTAACTAAACTATCTAGGTTTTTTTGACAAGACATCGAGAAGATAAATTTACAAAAATATAATTTTGACCGGCCCTATTTGGGGAGAGACTGAGCTAGATTAACGGAAAAGACCTATAGAGTTAAACCTATGTGTATTTGTATTAACTGCTATTTTGTTGATCGCTGTCTCACCTATCATGCCGTAGAAACACAACATCAGGAACGTCATCTCACCGAGACACCGGACTTTGAAGCGAAGAACCCTTCTATTAACGTTAACATTCGCACCAAAGAAGATTATATCGAAATGGAGTGGGATGTGGTGGGTTGTGAAAGCTTTTTACGCGAAACCGGTAAATGGTCTAGTTTGCGGCCAGGTGAACCAATTCCCACCTAAAACACCTGAACTACCCATACATATCTACTACAAGAGCCGAAAGTTAATCCACAAATATGTCTTGGACAGCCAACGATTCGAGGAATGCGTAATTTAAGAGCGAGGTATTTATGGATAAAGAAGAAGAACTACTTGAACAATGGCGAGAATTGACCCCGGAAAAGCAACAAAAAGTTTGGCAATTTGTTCAAATACTTAAATCTGAGTCACAAACAACACCAGAAGCTGAATTTATTCCCCAAACACCATTAAGCAAAAAGTTATGGGAAATCCGACATCGGGCGATCGCAGCTGGATTGCAACTGCTCAATGAAGAGGAAATAGAACAAGAACTTGCTGCACGTCGAGGAGGGTGCAGTGAGTCATAGGAAAGCCTACATAGACTCTGGCGTACTGATTACTGCTTTCCAAGGCATCCAATCAGCCAGTATCAAAGCCTATCAAATTCTCAACGATGAAAATCGGGAGTTTGCCTCCAGTCGATTTGTTCAGTTAGAAGTATTGCCTAAAGCAACTTTTAACAAGCAACAAGAAGAAATAGAATTTTACGAAACATTTTTTCTGGCTGTTAATTACTGGGCAACTGACTTAGAAAAAATTATACAGAATGCTCATGAAATTGCTGGCACTTACGGTTTAGCGGCGATGGATGCACTTCATGTTGCTGCTGCGCTGCAAATTCAAGCTGATGAACTAATCACCACCGAAAAGCCAACCAAACCAATGCACCGAGTCAGGGAAATTCAGATTGTTTCAATCTAATGTAAGGGGTTAGAGTAATCTAAGAGTAAGGAGACCAGGGACCGATGACGGTTTCTCCTCGCTTCTCTTTTTCTGCTAATTCTAGGTTTAAGGTTAATAGTTTCTCTAAGATGTCGTCGTCAGCTTGGAAGTGATAGGCCTCCATCACTAGCTTGTCTAATTTCTGATGGAGTTGATACAGTTGGCTACTGGGTTCGTTAAAGAATTGGTTATATAGTTTAGTGATTCCCCATTGTTTTTTCTCCATCTGTTGGCTGCGGTATTCGTGTAATTCCCCGGCGGTTTTACGGATTTTTTCGACAAGTTCCTGTGAAGGTGTCTGGGGAAAAGGGAAGGTTTCAAAACAGGTTGTATTAGTATAGCGAGTTCTGTCTTCAAGAGTTGAACTTTGAGCTTTTACCCAGAGGCGATGTATTTTTGAGTTGAGAATTCCCAGAATATAGAAATCATCGGAGGCTATCACCATATTTGCTTCACAGGGAAGTATGGACACATCAACTGGAGTAAAAATAACCTGCTTTGATATTTTAGGAACTGCAAAATAAAGACTTAACCCCTCTATTGCATTTCTCATCGCTGGACTGTAGCGACGAAACCTCCACCAATATTTTTTATTTAAACTACTTCTATTTACATCTCTCTCTGGTTTGACTTTTTCTTGTACAAGCTTAAATGGTTGTTCATATTCTGAAGCTTCTTCTAAAGACATATCACCAAAATCAATAACCCAACTTAATTCTTCAAAAGGATGAATTAAATTTCGTCCATCCATCATTGGCTTCAATACATTTTTGTTTTTAGGATTAAAATCAATCCATTTTTTTGCAACTTGCTCAGATATTATAAATCCTTTACCACCCAATGCACATCCTTCAAAAGAGAAATTATTATTGACTTTTATTTTTTCAGCATTATCTACTGATATTTCAGATTTCAATGCAGTATTTAATAAATTAACTGACAAATTATCTAGAAATAATTCTTTTGGTCTTTCTTTACTCCAATTAACAATACTAACATGAACATTAGCTTCACCAGACCAAGGCTGAGTTGAAATCGCTTCATGTATAAATCCACCTTGCTTAACTACATAATCTAAGCTTGCTTTTCTCCCAGAAACTTGTGATATTGAATTAGTACCAACTAAACCGGCTCTTCCTAATTCTCCAAGATTTTCCGCAGCTTTTCTAAACCAAAAAACACAAAAATCAGGTTGTCCTTGAACATCAGGAAATTTTTGATAAATTTGTTCTGCATACTCATCTCCTAGTTCTGTCCTTAACTTTTTCCCTCCCAAAAATGGAGGATTACCGATAATTGCATCTGCTTTTTGCCAATCTGTAAACAAAGCATCAGCACAAATAATATTACTATCCAAAGTATCCAAAGGTAAAGAAGCTTCCGTTAAATTAAACTTATCAATCGCCACCTTTCTGGCAATCATTAAAGTCACCCGCGCCAACTCTACAGCAAAAGGATTAATATCCATACCATAAAACTGTTTAGGCGTAACAAAACTAATCTGTAACTGGTCACTAGCAGAACGACGACGGTTAGCAATCTTTTCAATTAATAACTGTTCAATGCGCTTTAATTCTTGATAGGCAACATAGAGAAAATTACCCGAACCGCAAGCCGGATCTAATACCTTATACTGCTGTAATTCTAACTGAAGTGTATTTAACTCGCCAATCGTCCCAGCTTGCTCAATTTTCTCCTCCCAGTAACGGCTAATAGTTGGGCGAACAATTTTCATAATATCCGCTTCTGAGGTAAAGTGCATTCCGTAGGTGTGGCGTTCTTCAGCATTAGCTGTCCCCTCAAAAATATTACCAAAAATTGCCGGACGGATCTTACTCCAATCCTGACGCGCCGCTACATCCAAAAACTCTAATTCTTTATTAGTTAATTCAATCGGATGAATTATACTAAACAGTCCCCCATTAAAATAATCCACTCCCTGATACTTGCCAGCGGGGGTAATTCCGGGTTGGTTCATCTGTTGAAATAATCCCCCCAAGACATCATAGGAATTGCCCCCATTTAGACACTCTTGTACACAAGAAATAAATAAATCTCTCGGTAATAATCCTCGATCCTCAGCAAACATTGCCAAGACACACTGCAAAATAAATCGCTGGGCCGTCAACTCATCAAAACCGCTTTTATGACCGCGTTTTTTTAACAGTTGAAACAACTCACCCATCCGCCGCGCTGCCGTTTCTGTAATCTCGACTTGATTATTCTGAAAGATAGGGGTACGATTCCCTACTTCCATAAAATTGAAGGCACTCACCCGATTTTTCAAATCGTTGAGATTTACTCGATCTACCGGTTCATCTATTTGAAGATCAAAATCAAAAATCCAGAACTGATCAAAATTACATAATAAGACATAGCGAGGGCGATTAGGAACCAATCGACTCCAGTATTCAAAAGCTTGGGGATAGTGCTTACTTAAATCTTCTCCTCGCTTTTTCATTTCAATTAAAACACGAGGTTTCCAAACTAAATCAGCAAATCCCGTTTTACCTTTCTTGCTACCTTTAGTAATCGCCTCCTCATAGGTTGCACCCGCTTCTAACGCACCTTTATGACCAAAAGCTCGAAAGAAACGGTCTAGGAAAATCTGAGCTTCTTTCCTTTCTTTGCCAGTAATATGCTGTTGACAAAAATCAATAAATTCCTGTAAGCTTTCAAGAGTAGTAGTCATCTTTTGCCTTTCTATTGGAGTAGGGTGGGCGTTGTGGTGCGATCACTATCTTACACGATAAAATAAAGGAACTGAGTTGAAATCGAAGTCAAGCCTATGCCAATTCGAGGCGTTGTTGAATCAAGGTATGAATGGCAATTGTCCATCGTATCCAAAAGTTAGTTTGGGTCTAGGTTTTAAAAATCCCACAAGAGAAGATTCATATCTCAAATCAGCAACGACTTGGCGAGATAAATTTTTTCGTTGTGTTTAATTGATTGAAAAAAATCGACAATAGGACGAGGATAATTAACCCCTAAAATCACCCCATAACGCTTTTGTTCCTCCAGAGATAATTTATAAGGTTCGTGAATTTTATCGCCTTTTATTAGGGCTAATTCGGGCAACCAGTGACGTAAATAATCACCTTTGGGATCATAATCTTTCGACTGTTTCGGGATATTAAAATAACGAAATCCTCGTGCGTCATTACCGACACCAGCAGTGTAATTCCAATTACCCCAATTACTACAGACATCGTAATCAACTAATAATGACTCGAACCATTCTGCTCCCATACGCCAATCAATACCGAGATTTTTGGTCAGAAAACTAGCGACATTTTGCCGTCCACGATTTGACATAAATCCTGTAGCAGCTAACTCTCTCATATTAGCATCTACAAGGGGATAACCAGTTTTTCCCTCACACCAAAGATTAAATCTTTGCCAATCTTCTAGCCAGGGTAAATTAAGTTCTTGCAAACCAGATTTATAAAAGATTTTATTCCCGTGTTTACTGCAAATAAATCGAAAAAAATCTCGCCATAATAATTCAAAAATTAGCCAATAAGTAGAGTCATTTTTTACTCTTGTTTGCTCATATTTTTGTACTTCCTCATAAATATAACGGGGGGAAAGACAGCCAAAACTTAACCAAGCTGAGAATTTTGAGGAATAATTAGTCCCTAACATTTCATTGCGGGTTTCCTTATAGGTTTTTAAGGAATCACTATCCCAAATATATTCTTTAACCCGTGATTTTCCTGCTATTTCACCCCCTTGAAATGATAAAACACCTCCCTGGTCTAGAATTAGTTCTGTTAAGCCTAAATCCTTTAAGATAGGAAGATTTCCCCAATCTATTTTAGGTAATTTTGTCAACTTTTTCGGACTGGGATAAGTTGTTCTTATTTCCCAATGACGTTCTACTTGTTTACGAAAATTAGTAAATAATTCCGGCAGTTGATTAAGGGTAAAAGGTAAATCATCAGGATGATATAAAGTGGCTGTCCAAAAAGTTTTTATCTGCACAGGAATTATAGATAAAGCCTTATTTACAGCCTTTTCTACCGCTAATTCCTCTGCTGTAACCTCTTGATGATAATAAACCCTGGCTATCTGCAATTCTTGAACTAATTGCGGGATAATTTCTTCTGGTTTTCCCCGTCGGATAATTAAATTACTGCCTAAACCTTCCAGAGATTGTCGTAAATTTGCTACGCTTTCTAATAAAAATTTAGCCCGGAACTTGCCAGTTTTGGGAAACCCGTAGGAAGTAAAACCAAATTTACGCTCATCAAAACAATAGAAAGGAATTATCTCTAATTGTTCTTGAATGGCTCGATAAATTGCCTCGTGATCGTGAACTCGCAGATCATTCCGATACCAGATTAAAACCCGCATTTAACATCAATTAAAAGTTGATAACCGATCAATAAGTAGTTAGGTGTTAAAAACCATCAGATACCCCCCTTATTCAGGGGGGATTAAGGGGGGATCGAAACCCCCCTTATTAAGGGGGGATTAAGGGGGGATCGAAACCCCCCTTATTAAGGGGGGATCTATCTTTAATTTAATTATCTTTTCCCGTAGTAATGGCCATAGTAACGATAATTATGGTTTTTCCGACTAACATTATTAGCCACTAAACCTAACACGGAAATATGGGATAATCTCATATCTTCGAGCAGATTTTTCAGGGCAAAGCGATCGGTTTTGCCCAGTTTGGTGACGAGAATCAGTCCGGTGGCCATGGCGGCGAGAATTTTGGCATCGGCAAAAGCGGCGATCGGTGGTAGATCATAGATAATTAGATCGAAGGCTTGCTCTTGCTGTAAACGCGAGATCATCTCCTGCATTCTCTGGGAAGAAAGCAAGCGGGTTGGATCTGGGGGAATTTCACCGGCGGTAAGAATCGATAAATTCTCGTAACGGGGTAGAGGTTGAATTGCCTCATTCCAATCGAGACCCTCGGCGAGGACATTACTAAGGCCGTGGTCGTTATCGAGATTAAGTCGATGGTGAACCTGGGGTCGTCGCAGGTCAGCATCCACCAGTAAGACTCTTTGTCCCATACCAGCGGCGGCCTTAGCGATATTTATTGCCATGGTGGTTTTACCATCTCCCGGTGATACAGAACTAACCACGAGGGACTTGCGGGGGGAATCGGCATCGAGGAGGCGAATATTGGTGTTGAGAGTGCGGAAAGCTTCCGAGAAGGGGGAGAAATTATAGTAGGAGGGGTTTTCGTCGGCCGATTTCCCAGTAGTATTAGGGACAGTAATTTTGCGATCACCGACTGTTAACTGGGGTAGGGCGGCGGTGATCACTTTTTCGATGGTGCCAAGGTCTTTTTGCCAGGGAATTGCGCCCAAAAGGGGTAGTTTGGTATCTTCTTTTAGTTCATCTGCACTATGATGAACGGGGTCTAATCTTTCAGCTAAAAAGGCCGCCCCCAGTCCTAATAAAAGGCCACCGATAACCCCTAAAGCCAGATTTCGCACAGGTTTAGGAGAAACGAACTTTTCCCCTACTTCTGGTGGGGAAATTAGTTGCCAAGGCACCACTTGTTGTGCCACCTTGAGTTGAAGTTTTTGTTGTTCCTCCAGAAAACGGTCGAGACTGGTGGTGGCGATTTCCAACTCTCGCTGCAAATCCGTATAACGACGGGCTAAAACCGCCAGATTTTTGACCGAGGCTTTCTGTTGTTCGAGGGCCCGGGCAAGGGATTCTACCTTAATTTCTAGGGTTTTGCGACTGTTAGCGGCTTCCACCAATTGTTGGGTTAATTGTACCCGCAAAGCGCTCTGTGACACCAAAGCTGGGGAGTCACCCACTGTCTGGGGCAGTTTTTCTCCTAGGGTTCTCTGGGCTTCGTTTTGCAGTAGGGGCAGTAAATTAGCCCGTTTTTCCTCTAGGGTGGCGATTATTGGGCTATCCTTGGCAAAAACTGCCGATTGTTTGGCCAATTCCACTTCTACTTCCTGCAGCTGCTTGAGCAAATCTTGATAACCGGGAGATTCACTGAGATAAGTAGCGATAATTGCTTGATTAGGGTCTAATCCCACCTGTTGCTGTAAAGCCTGATAGCGAGAGTTAATTTCGTTAAGGGCAACTTGGGCACCCCGATAATCTTGTTCAGTAGTGGTTAACTGTTGTGATAAACGAGTTGCCTCTTTATCGGGATCGAGGAAATTGTATTGCTGCCGGAATTGCTGCATTTGTTTTTGTAGAGTATTAACTCGTTCCTGCAGCACGGGCAATTGAGCGTTAACAAAATCTAACCCTTGATTAATTTCGGTCTTCCGTTCCTGAGAACTATAGTTTAGGTAATGACGGGCTAAATTATCTAAAACCAGCTTAATTTTTTCCGGTTCCTCATCTTGATAGGAAATTTCTAAAACTTTCGTCTCTTTTTGTCGACTAATTTTGAGATCAGATTGGCCAGTTTTACTAATTAAATCACTGTAGGTAAAGTCGGGATATTGAGGAGTTATTTTACTAAAGATGGGGTTAAGGAGTTGCGGACTGGTTAAAACAGCGATTTGGGTATCATAATCGATGTCTTCACCACCTAACTGAGGTAGGATATCTTGGGCTGCCAGTCTGGAAGAACTTTTATTTTCCTCGATGGGTTGACCGATGAGCAGCAAGAATTTACCTTGATAGATAGGGGTTTTTGAGAAAGTATAAGCAGTGATCGCAGCCGTCACCCCTAGGGTGATGCCAACGATTAACCACCAGCGATGCTTGATGACGTAAAGGAATTGACGCAGGTTGAGTTCCTCTCCTTCCTGCGTGACGGAGGGGATAAAAGCTGGTTGGTCAAAAACTGGCAGATTTGCTTGACTTTGGGTTTTTAAAGCCCCATTTTGTTGGTTGTTCATCATTATCAAATAGTCAAGGGATAACTCTATTAAACCGCATCTAGTACGCCAGTATAGCTTAAGAATAATTTGGGAATTTGTCCAAACATGGTATCTATTTAAAATAGCCCCCAACCCTTATAGAGTAAGGAATATGACATCTAAAGCTGAAATTGACTTCGGGACACTTTTAAAGGACATAAACCGCAACCAGCTAGAGAACTGGAATCTCACTGGCAGGCCATTAACCCCTAAAAGTATTGCTATGCAAAGATCATAGCCGAAAAAGGCAAACTACGGGGTTCCCCGTGGACGCGGTTTAAAAGATTTTGCGGTAGCAATCTGGTTCGATTAGTCACCGCTTCATCATAACACCATGCTACAATGACAACTCTAGTTTTTCCGGTAATTACCAAATTAAGGTGCGTTTACCCTACCTAGCCAATGCCACTGGCCGCTTGACATACCCCCCCTGAACGGTTACAAATTATGTACTATTCTGCCAATCGCAATAAGCTGTACTGAATTTAAACTGCGTATTGAAAATTTTAGTACAAATGCTCAAACTGCTTCTCCCTGCCCCGCAGCTCCGGTACTCCCCTGCAATCTTAACGAGTAATTTAGATAGTCAAGAGCTTACTCATTTGCTCTTATAACAAGCTAAACCGCCATAACCACCATCACAGAAGAGCCTAAATGACAATCCCATTAGCACCTCGCATCTCCGATACTTTACCCCCCATTACCTGGGAGAAATTGCCAGCGGATTTTGTCCTCCCTGATGAACCAGTGGAAAGCACCCGACAACCCCTCCTCGCGGCGGCTTGGCGAGAATCTTTAGAATTAGCCAGTTTAATTGTGGAAGCGAGTCTTATTGCTGCTAATTTTGGCATTTGCGCCACCGTTGGCCCTAAGACAGTAGTAAAAGCTCCCGATTGGGTTTATGTACCCGCAGTAGCACCTATCCGAGAAGGAGAAATTCGCCGCAGCTACACGCCCCATGCAGAAGGGGAAGTGCCAGCAATTGTCATGGAATTCATCTCAGAAACGGAGGGAGGGGAGTATTCTATCAATCCCCACTATCCCTATGGCAAGTGGTATTTCTACGAGCGAATCTTACAAGTACCTTTCTATAGCGTTTTTCAACCACAAAGCGGAGAATTAGAAGTTTATCGCTTAGTATCAGGGAAGTATGAGTTACAAAAAGCGGATGAGGATCATCGTTACTGGCGGGCAGAAATCGGTTTATTTCTAGGAGTATGACAGGGGAAAAAAGCAGCAGTAACGGCTCATTGGTTGCGCTGGTGGGATCAATCAGGTAATTTACTATTGTGGGGTAGTGAACGGATTGAACAAACCGAACAACGAGCCGAACAAGCTCAACGGCGGGCTGAGGGAGAAAAAGCTAGGGCAGACAGCTTGGCGGCGCAACTTAAGGCAATGGGAATTGACCTGGAGGCTGAATGAAGAATCTATACAGCTTTACAATTTAGCTGATTGTGTGCTATGGTAGCAACTGTTATGCGTCGAGAGGAAATATATTGGGAAATTGCTGGAGATTGCGTCGATAATCAATTGTAACCAGTTATTAACAAATGAGAAAAGCCAGCCATGACCAGAAGCTCATCCGAACACTCCAGATGGACAGATGAGATGCTAGATAAATTGGCAGACTCAGTTTCGGAATTGACGGGATCGGTTGCAGACCTTAGAGATTCGATGGACGGGGTACGACTAACGGCAAACGCTCTACTCCAAATTGCCGCACAACAACAGCGTAATATGGATGAAGTGAGGCAAAGACAGGAAGAGTCAGACAAGCGTTTTGAGGTTTTGCTGTCAGAAGTTCGCTATTTGATTCGGCAAATTAAACCAGAAAATCAATCATAAGCTTGATCAAACCAGCGGCGATTGCGTCTCGACAATTTAACCTAACCTTTTGTGAAACTAATTTACAAAATAATTGATAGACTATCATGGAGCAAAAATTATTGTTGGCTAAATTGTTAAAAGGTCTCTCGAGTAGGATGTTTCGGCTATCGAAAAGAATCGAATATTTTGGATGTGAATCAAGTATATTCAGATATATAGATTGTTTTGAGACCATAGATATACTGCTTAAATTCATTCAACCAAAGTGTCTCTGTGATATAGGGGCAAATGCTGGTAACTGGACCTATGTTTTAAGTCAAATGAGTCCCACTTTAGAACACGTGGTTTTTTTTGAACCCCAATCTCAGTATCAAGAAAAATTGCAATCTTTATCTTTACCCGGAGTTAGCAAAGTTATTTACCATTGTGGATTAGGTGAAAGGGAAGATAAGTTATTAATTAAAGGAGGAACTTCTTCAGCATCTTTTCTTGATCCTGAAAAACAAAATAAGTATTTTCCTAATAGTATTTCGCAAAACCAGCAAGATCAGGAGGAAGTAGAAATTAGAATTTTAGATGCAATATATGCCAGTGATGATCTACCAATCCCTGATGTAATTAAACTAGATGTTCAAGGTTTTGAGCTTGAGGTTTTAAAGGGGAGTATAAATTTATTAAAAAAATCTAAATACTTAGTGATTGAATTATCATTTCGTCAGTTTTATCGAGATCAACCCTATTTATGGGAAATCATCAAACTACTAGAAGAGAATAAATATATTATGGTTGGCAAGGGATTTGAATGGCGATACCATGACAATCGTTCAGAAATACTGCAAATGGATGCTATATTTAAGAACACTGATGTTATGTAATTAGAGCGGTATCAAAAAGGAGTTTACTTAGTTGAGCGATCTACTTGCCAAAGCTGTTAATAATTCTAAGTGGACTGCCATTGGTTCTCTCATGACAGCTATTCTAGGATTCCTTTTTGCCGGGTTAACGATTCGCTGGTTGGGAGAAGCGGAAGCTGGATTTGCCATTGCCATTGCTACTATTGTTGGCATTAACAACACCTTTAGTGGTTTGGGACTGGGTGCTGCTGCAACCCGGTTGATTAGTCGGGCTTATGAAGAAAATAATTTGGGAGAAATTCAGAAAATAGCAGGAGTTTGTTTTACAACTTCTCTGGCTTTTGGATTGTTTGGGTTTTGTATTTTTGCTTTCGGTTCTGCTTGGATTGTTCAGTGGAGTAAATATGAAGGAAATGCTTCTATAGGACGTTGGTACTGTATATTATTAGGATTGGCGTTTTTGTTACAACAAATCACTGGTTATTTTAAGATATTTCTCGCTTCTCTTCAAAGATTTGACTGGCAGACTAAAATTAATACTACTTTTATGTTAGCCAATGGTATTTTGGGAATAACTTTTTTGAAAGCCTTTCCTAATATTTTAACATTAGGCATAATTAGTTTAGCTCTATCTATTCTGAGTTGTTTATGTACGGGGTTTATAGTTACTAAAATTCTGGGATTTTTGACACGCCCTTCCTGGGATCAAGCAATGTTTATTGAGCTTTGGTCTTTTGGGAAATGGGTTTACATGACTCAGATAAAAGTTATATTTTTTGATGGTGTTGATAAAATATTTTTAACTTCTGTATTTGGCAGTTCTTCTTTACCTTTTTACACCTTTGCTCAAAGAATTTATATAACAGTTCACCAAATGTTAGTTGGACAGTCTTCTTATCTATTTCCCATGCTCTCGGCTCAAGGAGATAAATTAGAAGTGGTAGCAGAACAAATAGAAGACCGCTTGCGCTGGTTTATTGGGTTAATTGCTGGTTTTGTCTATTCAGGACTGATTATTGCAGGTCCGGCCTTATTGACTATTATAGTCAATGCTGGATTTTCTAGCAAAGCTAGTTTTCAGTTGTTTATTTTTTGTTGGGTAGGCTATATTCATGCACAAGCTATAGTTCCATTCTTTTTTAATTTAAGTAAAGGAAATGCAAAACAAAACTGGATTTATGTTATTATCACTGATATAGGCTATTTTCCCTTTTTCGTTTTCTTCTCACTAAATTTTGGTTTTAAATATGCAGTTATCGGACAATTAATGATGATTGTAGGAGTCATTTACTTGTTGCGCCATGATCATAATAATATGAAGTGGTTGACTTTCAGCAAATGGACAATCCAACCCTTAATATCATCTATTATTTTAATGATTGTAGCTACTTTTATTCACCTTGTAACCAATTCAATCAAAGCTACATTGATCACACAATTTACCTCTTTAATGGTCTTTTATTTTTCTGGAATATTATTTGTTTATTATCTGGAAAATAGATGTTTTGGTAGTACGGGTAGAGCAAAAACTTTAAATAGAGCTATCTTGCTTTTTTGTGGTAAGCTGAATCTGTCAAAAGAGCGTTAGTCAACCAATGTTAAACTGATTGATATGTTTATCTAAAAAGCTGTTTCTATATTTTCCAAGCAAATATACTCGTATATCTCATTTAAGATTGCTATAGAATATGCCCTGTCGGTAGAATATCTTCTGTGGAACCTTTCATCTGCTACATAATCATTTACGAGCCGAGGTTGTCATTGAACAGTAGGTGTGATACAATAGGATGGAAGTTTGGGAAGGTATTGGGAACAAGGCGGGTTTCAGACACATTATCGCACTGCTGTGACTTTAGCCGCCCAGTTTTATAGGGGGAAGGCTAAAATCTTATTTACTCCCTAACCCTCTAAACAGTAACCACGATTTTTAGAAAAAATTCAAGAATTTTTTTCCTAGAAAGCTTTTGAGTTACTAAAAAGCCCATATATTCCGATAAACATAAACATAGGAACCTTAGAGGATTTAAGTCATGTTCAAAAATATTATTCAGGAGACTTTTAAATACCTGGGATACAAAATAGTTAAAAATAATGCTCCTGTTCTTCACTTTCACTCAAATGCTTATTTAAGGCATAATGCAAGACGACTTGAACATTTGGCCAGCCTTAACATACCTGTAAGAGGTATGTCAGTACTTGAAGTGGGAGCAGGGATAGGTGATCACTCTCATTACTATCTAGACAGAGAGTGCCAAATTACGATAACAGAAACAAGACAAGATAATCTTGATTATCTTGTCTTGCGTTACCCCGGAGTTAATATCTTGAGATTAGATTTGGATTCTCCTCAGCCAATTGAAAATAGTCCATTTGATGTAGTTCATTGCTATGGATTACTCTACCATTTGAAAAATCCTGATTTGGCCTTGGATTTTATAAGTCAATCTTGTCAAAAAATTCTTTTTTTAGAAACTTGTGTTTCTTTTGGTGATAATGAACAGATAAATCCTGTCAAAGAAAGACAAACTAACCCTACTCAGGCTTTTTCTGGTGTGGGATGTCGTCCAACACGACGATGGATATTTTCTCGTTTACAAAATCATTTTGATTATGTCTACATCCCCAGAACACAACCTAATCATGAGGAATTTCCTCTAGACTGGAATCATCCAGAAAAACATCAAGGTTTGAGTCGTTCTATATTTATTGCTTCGAGGACTAAACTTGACAATGAAATGTTGACAGATGAACTTATACAACACCAAGTAAGACATAACTGACATTGCATGAACAACCTAAAATTTTTTTCAAGAAGGGTAACAAGAGCGATCACCCGCAGATTAAGATTAGATCAAAATCTTTTTCGGCAAAATCAGCTTAAATTAGAATCTGCAAAAGCCAAAGGTCAAGAGTTGGTGGATGTAATGCCAGGAATTAATCTGCCAATGGTAATTCACCCAGATATGTACTTTAAAATTGGCTATACTAAATATATATTTGAACCTGAATCACTTGATTTCATCCGCGATCATCTCAAACCTGGACAAACTTTTCTGGATATTGGTGCTAACATTGGCTATTTCTCGCTGTTTTGTTCTAAAATAGTAACTCCAAGCGGTCGTGTTATAGCTTTTGAACCGGGAGACTTTGCCTTCAATCTACTGAAAAAAAATAAGGAGTTGAACAAATTTAATAACCTGGAAATACATCAGGCAGGTTTTGGAGAAAAAGATGAGATTGTAGAATTCAATTCAGGCGCACCAGGAATGGAAGTTTATAACTCATTGGGCAAGATTATTCATCCTTCAGCAGCTCCCGATAAATTTAAGACAATACCAGTTCAACTTTTTCAAGGTTCTACCTGGTTACAAAAGAATAATGTACAGCATATAGATTTAATGAAACTTGATGTGGAAGGCGGAGAATACCTTGTACTCAAGGGAATGCTGGAAATGTTTCAATCCCAAAAAATATCTCGACTTTTAATAGAAATTACCGATGAAATGTCAAAAGCCTTTGGTTATCAACCTTCAGACATTATCTTAATGCTTAGGGATTGTGGCTATAATTGGTTTAAACTGGGTTCTTACGGCCGGCTTGAGCCATTGCTTGAAAATGACATCAGTAAGGTTAGTATAGGCAATCATATGTTCGTGGCCGTATCACAGAAATCTAAGCAGAGTTAAAAGCCTTGAAAACCATCGCCCTAGTTGATACCCTGTGGGGTGGCCACCACCCTACCTACCTGAAGTTTTTCGCCAAGACGCTACTAGAATTGGGACATGAGGTAATTGTCCTTTGTCCCGCACCAGAAGAGATGAACCTGTGGATTGCCAGCCACTGTCCAGAGTTGGCAAATAACTTTCACTGCTTTGAGTTGCATGAACCCTCGCCAAGTCAGTTTTCCAGTCGCCGATTGCAGGCGAGGGGAATGGCTGTAGCCCGCTGGCAACGAGCCGCCCAGAGTATCCAAGAAATTTCCTCAAAGCTAGGCAAAGCCCCCGATATCACCTTTTTTGCCTGGCTTGATACATACTTAAGATTAATTCCCGCTATCACCGACACCATCTTTCCCTATCCTTGGTCAGGGCTTTATTTTCGACCTCGCTACCTACGGATACCACCAAAATTCCAGTGGATGCGCCACGGCATCTTAAATCCCTTATCAGTGCTAAAATCTTCCCACTGTCCAGTAGTTGCCGTGCTAGACGAAGGTATTGCTGAAAAGTTACAGCAGAAGCTTAATAAGCCTGTAGTCGTCTTAACTGATATCACCGATGAATCGCCACCCGATATGAGCTTTGAGATTGCCCAAAAAATTCGTGCTAAAGCTGCTGGCAGGAAGATAGTTGGTTTGTTGGGATCTCTAGACAGGCGGAAAGGAACACTTACGCTTCTGGAAGTTTCTCGGCAAGCAAGCGATCGCTGGTTTTTTGTGTTTGCAGGTAGGCTGGCTGAACCAGTATTTACAGCCGCAGAACTGGCGAAAATTCAGGAGATTGTCAAAGTAAACCCAGACAACTGTTTCTTTTACTTGAATTCGATTCCTGACGGGTCAAGATTTAATGCCGTTGTTCAGGTATGCGATGTCCTGTATGCTGCCTATGAAAATTTTCCTTACAGTAGCAACATCCTGACTAAAGCAGCAATCTTCGAGAAACCTGTAATCGCCAGCAAAAACTACTGTATGGGCGAACGGGTTCAGAAGTTTAATCTTGGCTATGGGATTGAAGGAGGAAGTGTGTCTCAGTGTGTTAGCATCTTAGAAAGATTGCATGAGGAACTCTCCACCGGCAATCTTTCTATCCAGCCAGATTTTGAAGGGTATAGACACCGGCATTCAATCGACCAATTGATCTCTGCTTTTCAGAAAATTTTAGAGTTTGTGTAAAATCTGTATTTTATTAGTAATGAGCATCTTTCAACCGCTGCCAACTCTCACTATTTCCAAGAAAAAAAAATACCTTCAAGCTTCCTTTATCAAGCTTGCCGCAACCTCGATTTTTTATGTCAGTCTATTTTTGCTGACTTTTTCTGATTTTCTCAATGCCCAATTTGACATAGAACAACGCAGCGCAGTCAAGGTAGGTGTATCATCAGGTACAAGCCTTACTTTTGTTATTCTTGTTGGCTCCGCCTTCTTTATTGATAGAGAATTTCGTCGCTTGTTATTGGGCAAAACAGGAATTTTCTATGGGGCTGTTGTTATCTTTTATACTTGGATGGGCTGGCAACTTTTTGGCAATAGTATTGATTGGATACGAATGGATTTATCTGTTTGTTTATGGCTGATAGGTGGCTTGGCAATGTTTCGCATTCTTGCTAATTCCTATCGCCCCAAAATACAACTTACTTCACTCATATCTGTTTCAACTGTATTTATTTACTATTCTATTTTACTGCAAGCTGAGAGAATGAACGCTCTTGCTAATGCGGGGGTGACAGAAAGAATCACAGATTGGAATACATGGGCATATTCCTCTTTACTCTTACCACTGACTGGAATTGCTCTTGGTGTATTATGTCGGCAGGGCTGGTTTTGGACAATCTCAATATTGGGATTAGTTGCGATTCACCTTTATTCTTTGGGATTTATTGGAGCAACGAGATCTGTTACCTTATCTTTACTAACTGTAGTAATTTTCTCTGCTTTTGGTTTATCTTATCCTATATCTAATGGAGCCCTAACTACTAAATCATCTCTAAAACAGCCAAAGCGGTTGATTTATCTATTATTCTTGATCGGTATTTTTCTGGTAGTCGCCGTATTTTTTATTAATTTTGAGCAGTTATTTGCGGATACATTCCAGAATAGTTTAATCTTTGAAAGGCTTTTCAATCCTAGCCAATCTACTAAACTATCTTCTCAATTGCGAATTGAGGAGGCCATCGGAGGGCTTCAAGTTTTGCAAGATGAAATTGAATTTTTATTTGGTAAGGGTTTAGGCGCAACGTTTTTCTCAGTATTGAGCTATGAAATTAACGCTTTCCATATAGGTATTTTGACTTTTTTGCTTAAGGGCGGATTGATCATGTTCGGTTTTGTTGTTTTTATTTTATATGTAAAACTTCCCCTATTATTTATAAAATCCATTGTGAAACCGCACCGATTAGATTATCTCAAACGAACTGCTTTGCTCACCGTCCTACCTGGAGTGTTTGGGTGGGCTGTATTGCTGTTGCTTTCGGGTGGTTACAGTCCTTTTAACTTTTTAGGAGTTGGTTTTGCTTTCGGTACTTACTCGCATATTAGAAAGCATGGTCTGGGCATTTTCTTTGAGTAATTAATAAATCGAGGTAATGATTCGGTAGTAGTGGCGTAGCTCTGTTGCTTACTTGGTATGAATTGTGTAAAATATTTATTAATAAAAATAATTGGAACCCGATCAGTCTTTAAACCTCTAGCTTGATCATGACTTTTCTGATAAATATCTTTTTCTGGCTCCTGTCTGGCTTACTGAAATATCAGTCTAGCACCGAACAAAGTACCCCCCCTAGTTCACCTCCGTTCCCCTGTCCTAATTGTGGTTCTCACCATAGGATCAAGAATGGTTCTATTCATAATGGAAAACCCAAACGTCAATGTAAAGAATGTGGTCGTCAGTTTGTGATCAATCCCACTAATAAAACCGTCTCTGACGAAACCAAACAATTAATTGATAAACTCTTGCTCGAACGAATTTCCTTACGAGGAATTGCTAGAGTAACAGGGGTAAGTTGGTCATGGTTACAAAATTATGTCAACAATAAACTGGCGGCTGTCCCCCGTCAAATAAAGGTTTCGGACAAACCAAAAGGTAAATTGGTTATAGAATGTGATGAAATGTGGTCTTTTGTTTTTTCTAAGACGATAAAGGTCTATATTTGGCTGGCAATTGATAGAAATACAAGCGACTGTCTTGATTGTCAAGGGGTAACTCAAAAAACAATCAAGGAGTTGCTGTCGAACCTAAAATCTCAAGCCAGAAAAAAGCGCAGCAAAAACTAAGTCGCTCAGGTTAAACCAAAGCAAGCGCAACCCTTGATCAGAGATAACAAAAAGTGTGAATCTCTAGGAACAAGGTGATAAATTGTCAGCAAGCTGCCAAGGCTGATTTTGGCGAACCATTGCATTAAGAATAACTAAGATTTTCCGCACACAAGCAGTCAGAGCCAGTTTTTTTGATTTACCTCGTCCGACTAGGCGTTCGTAAAAGGTTTTAATCACCGGATTATGACGCATAGCTACCACCGCTCCCATGTAAAGAGTCGCCCGAATCTGAGCGCGACCTCCCTGAATCATTCGCTTACCTTTATGTTGACCACTATCATGATTAATCGGTGCGACACCGACTAAGCGAGAGATTTGTTTGGCGGTTAATTGACCGAGTTCTGGTAAGTCGGAGACGAGAGTAGTAGAAATTACTTGACCAATCCCCGGCACGGTTTTGAGTAAATTGACTTTCTCGAGCCATTGTTGGTTAGCTTGGGTCAATTCCTCAATTTCTTGATTGAGTTTTTCGAGGCAGTTATCGAGATACTCAAGATGGGCTTCGATATCGACCAAAGCTTTACCGCGAGCGCGTTCCCGTCGGTTTTTTTCGGCAGTCCGCATCTCGACAAGTTGCCGGCGACGACTAATTAAGTCGCCCAATTGACGAGATTCTTCCGACTCAACCGCTAATATTTGCGGTTGCATTGCTTCGCCAAAATGAGCTAAGATTTGAGCGTCAATGGCATCGGTTTTGGCTAATTTACCAGTGGCTTTAGCAAAGTCTCTTCCTTGACGGGGATTGATTAAGGCTACAGGTAAATCCGCTTCTTGTAATTGAATCACCAGTTCAGTTTCTAAACCTCCTGTCGCTTCCAGAACGATGAGGTTGACAGTGTAGGATTTTAGGGTTTCGACCAGTTTAGATATGTCCTCCTTTGTGTTAGCAACTTTCATCGCTTTACCGAGGGGACGGAGGTAAACATCTAGTAGTCTGTCAAGTTTGAATTGAGGGATAGAGTTTTTTTAATTTAATACGAGCATCAGCAGTAGTAAATCTCCAGTCAACTGAATTTGACTTTTCATTTCGATTTTCTTCCCATGCCTTAATTTCTTGTTTTAAACTATCCATGTCTGGGATACGACGATCGAGACATTGACGATTCAAAACGCTCAACTCAATTTCTGCCATATTTAACCAGCTGCCATGTTTGGGAGTGTAATGAAATTCGAGTTTATCTAAAATTCTCTTGGCCTCTTCTGGTTCAAAGGCTTTATATAATGAGGCTTTTACATGAGTATTTAAGTTGTCTTGAATTACTCTAATTTTCTGGGCATCCGGATAACGCTCATCAACCAAATATTTCATTTGGTGTGCATAATCGCTCGCCGTCCTTTGTTGTGTAACTTCTACATGTCGCCCACCTTGTAATGGTTCAAAAAACATAAACATATTGGCTACACCATTATGCTCATATTGATAGTCATACCTTTCTGGTTCTCTCGGTTCGGCTGGTATTTTCTCTTTTGTTTCTTTGACTAATTGTTTACAAATCTCATCAAAACACAGCCAGGGATTTTGCTGGTCATACTCACTATGATAAATATCCAAGACATCTTCCATGGCACAGACAAACTCCGCTGATTCTTTTGGGGGAATGACCCATGATTGATTCAGCCATGGTTTCAATTCATTTTTTTTAAGGTTTTTCTGATGGTTTCTCGTGATATTTTTTCCACATATTCAAGTTCGACCATTTTATCTGCCAGCATTTGAAGTGTCCATTTTGCTCGTCCCGTTGGTGTTTCACTACAAGCGATGGCAATCAGATATGCTTCCTTTTCCCCATCGATAATTTTGGCACGGCGATGTTCTTGCTTTTTTCGAATTAATGATGATTCAATTCCTGACTCGACAAATCTTTGTCGTACTCTCTCAATGGTGGCTTGAGCAACATTTAAGGCTTCACTAATTTTCGAGTCAGTCCAACCACCTTCCTGTTGATTGACGTCTGCTAAAAGTAGTATTCTGGCATGGTTCATTTTGTAAGCTGCTATTTTTCCTTTCTTGGTTAGCTGCTCGAGTTCAGTTCTTTCGGAGTCTGTTATATCTACAATATATTTTTTCTTCGGCATTTTTTTGTCTGAAGTTGGATAACTTCTTCCAGATTAGCTCTTTTTTTATCCCTCAAAACAAAATTGATGCTCTACTAGGGTCGCTTTACTAATGTCAATGCCTACCCATTGAGAGATATTTTCCATGATTGAACCTGAGAAATTGGCGGGATTAATGGTTATTTTGGAGAGCATCCCCTTGATTTTACTCATCCTTGCCCGATACGGTCTCTTAGCTTAACAATTGATTGTTTTCGCCACGACCCCGGCGACTGTTCGAGTTTTGTCAGGGAGATTATGGTGGTGACCCTTGCTACGAAGCGGTCTTTTCCGACCAAGGTTGGGACGGTCTACCACCTCTCTCAATATACAAGAGTTAAAGGAAAAATATGGCAGGAGTTTATAAGATAGAAATATCTGAAAGTGAAGCAGAACTCAAGGAACTGCTTAGAAAAGAAAAAACTGGTTCAGGAAAAGAAAGAATACAAGTATTGTACTTGTTAAAGACAAAAAAGGCAAAAACGGTGACAGAAGCCGCGGAAATGCTAGGAAGAAATAGAGTCACTGTACAAGATTGGTTAGGAAAATATCGTCAAGGAGGACTCGAAAAATTATTGTCTAAAAAAGTCAGTACAGGAAGACCAAGAAAAGTTCCTCAGTGGGCAGAAAAAACCTAATACCAATTCTCTAAATGCCAACTACAGATAGAGCATCCAGGATATAACCTCGTTCAACAATTGAAACAATTACCTCTTTGTTCATTTCTTCGAGTCGTTGACCAATTAACAAACGTAATTCCTCTAAGTCTCTAGGTAGTTTCCATCTCAATCCTTTTTTTAGATATTGCCAAATCTGTTCAATTGGATTAGATTCTGGGCAATGTGGTGGCTGAAACATGAGAATAATGTTATCAGGTATTTTCAGGTTTTTTGCCTTATGAAACCTGCCATTATCTAACTGTATTATCAAAATACTATCGGCAAAATATTCAGAAACTAATTCTAAAAATATTTGAAAACATTGACTGTTTAAATGAGTGAATTCGTAAAAAAAATGCTCTCCTGTCTTCGGCTCTACCACCCCATAGATATAGGTTGCTTGAAATTGACCCTGCACTTTCCCGTAAGGTTTTACCCCTTTTGCTGTTATTTTTCACCCGCTGATTGTTTTCAGTCCCAGACGAGTTTCATCTTCACATAAAAAGCGAATTTTTCCTGTATTACTCATCATTGTTATCGCCACCCAACTCAGCATTGCCAAATTTTCTAGGAGGTTTTTTTTAAAATCCTCTAACCTTTCTTCTGATTGTTCTAGGCTTTTGGGTCTGGCTATTTTTGGAGACGCTTTTAGCTGAGAGGGGGACAAGCGAGCTAGAAGGTAGATAGGGCAAGCGATATCGCTCTTTGTCCTTTGATGTAATCCTTCAACCGATAGCGGCTAATTTGCATTAGCTCTTCTATATTTTTTTGGAACATTTGATGTAGCTGGAGCCAATGATAGAGATGTTGACCCACATAAAAACTGCTGTGTCTGCGTTGACCTTTATATCTTTTTTCAGGTCTTGTAACATATTTTTGGATTCCCATATCCTTAATTTTTTTACCTTGCAGTGTGGCACTTGTATAGGCGATAGCTATAACAATTATCAGCTTTGATAAGTATTGCGGTGCTAATTGAGAACCTTCTAAGCTATAGCCTCCCGACTTAAAATCTCGGAACATCTCCTCAATATCAAATCTTTTTTGATAGGCAATTATTGCCGTCTCTAAATCCCCAAAATTTGTCAGAATATACCAAGGTTCTTTTGTTTGAAAACCCCCATAGGTTTTTTTCCACTTACCAGCTAAGTTAAACTGGAAAAATCCCTGCTCTTTTGTAATATTGACATCATTCAAAAATAGTTGAGTTCCTGGACTTAAATCTAACTCTCTCATTTCTTGATAAATTCCTTCTTTTGTCTTGACATTTGTACTTTGTTTTTGTCTTAAGCAAAAGTATAAACTCTGCTTATGAAGCCACTTTCCAAGACTGACCGAGCAAAATTCTCTATCTCCTAACACCACTATTTTATGACCTGATAGCACGGTCAATGTTTTTTCTAATACTCGCTGCTGTTCTTCGAGATTACTACTTCCTTTTTTATCTAATATCTCCCAATAGATTGGGATGGCTCTCTTGTCATAAATTAGACTCACCATCAAGATATTTATTGCTCCCCAACTCGTTCGGTCTATGGCAATATATACTAATCCTTTTATTGTGAATCTCTCCTGCTGTTTTAACATCTCTTTTAAGCAGAGAAACCAGATTTTTTCAATATTCAGAATTTCCAGCTTTAAAAATCTTTTTAGTTTTTTTCTCCGACTCTCAAACAGGATTGGTATTGGTAAGGCTTCAGCTAATATCTCTAACTTAGCTTGCTTTAGTATTTGCAAGGTTCCAACTATCATTAACAACAGTAGATATCTGGCTCGTCCCAGTTCATTTTCTAACACTTTCTGGTATAGTTCACTTATCATTTTCGTTATTTAGGTCATATATGGTAAATATGACTTATCTTTTTTTGGAGTCTGTGTCTGTATTTTATGTTACATAAGCTTTTCAGCTTGCTTGTCCCCCTGTCAGTATTATCGGCTAAAAGCGTCTCCAAAAATAGCCAGACCCAAAAGCCTAGAACAATCAGAAGAAAGGTTAGAGGATTTTAAAAAAAACCTCCTAGAAAATTTGGCAATGCTGAGTTGGGTGGCGATAACAATGATGAGTAATACAGAAAAAATTCGCTTTTTATGTGAAGATGAAACTCGTCTGGGACTGAAAACAATCAGCGGGAGAAAAATAACAGCAAAAGGGGTAAAACCTTACGGGAAAGTGCAGGGTCAATTTCAAGCGACCTATATCTATGGGGTGGTAGAGCCGAAGACAGGAGAGCATTTTTTTTACGAATTCACTCATTTAAACAGTCAATGTTTTCAAATATTTTTAGAATTAGTTTCTGAATATTTTGCCGATAGTATTTTGATAATACAGTTAGATAATGGCAGGTTTCATAAGGCAAAAAACTTGAAAATACCTGACAACATTATTCTCATGTTTCAGCCACCACATTGCCCAGAATCTAATCCAATTGAACAGATTTGGCAATATCTAAAAAAAGGATTGAGATGGAAACTACCTAGAGACTTAGAGGAATTACGTTTGTTAATTGGTCAACGACTCGAAGAAATGAACAAAGAGGTAATTGTTTCAATTGTTGAACGAGGTTATATCCTGGATGCTCTATCTGTAGTTGGCATTTAGAGAATTGGTATTAGGTAGTTGACCACCTGAAAATCGGTAAAACCCCACACCCCACACCCTGCCCCCACGAAAAACTTTTTCAGCAAACCCTAAGTAGCTGGTTATAATTAAATTAAAAATGGATTTTAGGTTCGATCCCCCCTGCCCCCTTGATAAGGCTATCCATTAGTCACATCTTTCTTAACATAAAATTTGACAAAAAGAGAAAAGTGTGCAAGATGGCTCAAGGAGGTTCTATGGGGGGACTAATTTGATGAGATAGTTTCCAAGTCTGGCTGATATCATGTAACCTTCGCAGTCCCAACCAAATAGTTTTAACACCAGGTTCACCGTCGCCTTTTCTACCTAAAAACCCCCCAAGAGAAGCAATCATTCTGACCGCTTCTCGAAAGGAGGGCGGCTTTTCAGGGGGCGGACTCTTTTTATGAATAGTGGCACACAAAGATTGCCATTCATGTTCTTCCAAAAAACTTTCACAACTCTCCTCTCCGTGTAAGCGTGCTTGATAAGATCTCTTGCATAAGTCTAGACAAAATAGGATAAAATAGTCCAAGAGTTAAGATTGAAAGATGACTTACGAACAAGTAAAAACTTTAAAGCTAACAGAGTTCAAACGCTTGTGTGGCGTGTATCCAGATACATTTAAGGATATGGTAACAGTCCTAAAGGCAGAAAAAGTTTGGCAAAAAAAGACAGGTAGACCTAGCAAATTGAGTACGGAAGACCAACTACTAATAACACTAGAATATTGGCGAGAATATCGCACCTATTTTCATCTGGGAAATAGTTGGGGTATTAACGAAGCAACGGCGTATATAATTGTTAGGAAAGTAGAGAATATTCTCATCAAATCAGGTCTGTTTAATCTACCGAAAAAAAAGCCCTCTTAGAAAGTAATAGTGAAATAGAAGTAATAGTGGTGGATGTGTCAGAACAGGAGATAGAAAGACCCAAAAAAAACAGAAATCATGCTATAGTGGCAAGCAGGGATACCACACATTAAAGTCGCAAGTCGTTGCCGATCTCGCGCAGCGAGCGCGTTGCGACCAAAAAAGCGAGCAGGTAATCTGTGTCCGTTGTGAGAAAGGAAGAGTCCATGATTTTCGACTGTGGAAAGAGAGCAAAATAAGGTTAAATAAGAAAATAGAAATATTAGGGGATAAAGGCTATCAAGGAATTCAGAAGCTCCATCAAAACAGTCAAATTCCTCATAAAAAAAAGAAAAAAGAAAAACTAAGTAAAGAGCAAAAAAAAGCCAATCGTCAGTTATCACAACGGCGTATAGTTATAGAACATATTCATCGTCGTCTCAAAATATTTCGGATACTTTCATCAAGATACAGAAATCGCAGACGGCGATTTGGTCTGAGATTGAATTTGATTGCTGGTATCTACAATTACGAACTTCGTTACCGACAAAAGGATATATCTTGATTACTTTTGCAAGAGATCTACTTAGGGTGCGGAATGTGGGTTCTAAGCGTGTTGTGGTGAAATGGGTCTGGCAGCAAGGGATTTTCTCAATTTTTTAGGAGCGTGTCAATCGTTATACTCCGGGAGGATGGGCAACTGTGACATAATTTGGGACTAGGTACGGTAAGAGTCGCTAGTGAACCCCGTTAGCCTTGGAGACTTCCATGCTAGACACCATTTCCACCCTATCCCCAAAACTAACAGCGATCGAAACCACGGGAAATCCTCTCCCGAAAGTTGCTACTTGTTCCTCTACCTGTCGTTACTGTCGGTTTTATAAGTTTCAGGGGAGAGGAAATGGCTATTGTCAACGCTTGGGAGTCCCTGTTCACAGTCATTGGCGTGCCTGTCCTTTGATTTGTCCACCTTTCGCCCCTTCCTGGGAAAGGTCGGAAAATGGGCAATTTTAAGTAGTTATCTGGATTTTACCACCTGTATCGAGCAATTTTTTCCCCATCCCGCTCCCTGCGAGGATGGGGTTTTAATCGAAAACGATGCTTTCTACCCCACCGCTATCGGGACTGGTGGCGACAAAATAGAGAATTCCTGACCCGAGACCAGAGATCGCTATACTAAAGCAAATAATCCAGACTTGAGCAGGTTCGTAGCTATTACTATCGATCGCCCGCCGGATGAGAAAATATCGGCGCGTGGCGATGACAACGGTTAATAATCCCACCATAGCGAAGACAAAACCCAACAACCAACCTAGTCCTAGAGATGACAAAGATGCTGTCCGTAAACGCAAAATGACCAGACCAAAACCCATCAAAGCGATCGAGGCACGCATCCAAGACAGATAGGTGCGTTCGTTGGCCGAATGATCTCGCCAGTAATCGGGGTTAAATTTCTGCTTTGTCTTTCGGGATTTAAACAGCATAGAGGAGTTCCTCGCAGTGAAATTCAATAAAATCAAGTATTCTTTTTTCTGGTTTTAATAAATTGTTTTTATCATCTAGTTTTTCGCTTATCTTTAACCAATTCAAGGGACTTAAGCAGATTATCATCCATAAATAGGGGAAGTTTACCGTCCCATCTTTCGATCGCTTTGTTCTGTAAAACTTCTGGACTTAAGGAATCTTGGAGAATGCGATGAGCTTCCGCCTCTCCTTTAGCCAGATTGATTTTCACTTCCGATTCTTTCAGAGCTTTCAGCACCATAAAACCGGCTTTTTTGGCTTCCTGTTCGGCAATTTGTTTGGCTTCCACCGCCTCGGTAAAGCGATCGGAAAAGTTGACATGAACCAAAGAAATATCATCGACACCGATATGATAATTTTTCAGTCTTTCGCTCAAACGAATATCTACTTCCCCTTTCACCTCCTCCCGTTTAGTAATTAATTCTTCGGCGGTATATTTAGCCATAACTTCCTTGAGAATTTCCTCCACTGCTGGATCGATCACTCGTTCAATGACAGCCGCTTCATCGCCAATTTGTTGAAAAATAGTATTAACTTCTGATGCTAAAATATGCCAATTCAGGGCCACATCTGTAAATACTTCCTGTAGGTCTTTGGAGGAAGCTTCGGCCGCTATCTGTTGTTTTTGGATTCTCACACTTAGTTTTTTTACCGTGTTAACAACGGGAATAATCCCGTGAATACCCTCATTAAGTATGTGATCTTGCACCTGTCCAAAAACCATTAAAACCCCTCTTTCTCCAGCATTGACAATCACGAAAGGATTAAAAATAATCGCCAAAATTAATAACAAAAAAAAGAGATTACTTGGTCTAGCTAAAAGGCGAATTTTGAGCATCTTAATTGAGAATAGAGATGGTTAATAGGATAGGTTTAAAAATAAATAAAAGGGCTGATTTTATCTTCATAATTAGTGATATTTTTATCTAGAAGAATTTCAGCAACTAGAAAATGAAGATTTAGTCTCGTTATTTCTTTCCCTTCTGGCTGGCAAAATATAGGTAATACTGTCTATAGCAATTCCCATAGTTGTGAGGTACAGAGTCTTAGGTTTTGAGTAGTCAGGAGTCAGGAGTTAAGATTTTGGTGTACCTCATGAGATTGGGAAACGCTATATTTATAGTTATCCTAGTCGCCGATTAAATGTTTTAGCAATCATAAATTTAAACGAGCATCTCGTTAGGTTTAGTCAGAAATTTGGTCAAAAAGGCATTTATTTATCCAAGAAAGGAATCAGGGTTATCCAGAAGCAATTATAACAAAATTTCCCTTGTCTTAAATGGTACATTCTCATTTCACCAGTCTAGCCGGTACTTTCTTTTGTAAGTAGGTAGGTGTTAAAAATTGTCAGATGCCCCCCTTATTAAGGGGGGATTAAGGGGGGATCGGCACCCCCTGATCAAGGGGGGATTAAGGGGATTAGAACCACTTACTTAGCAATTACCCTAACACAATCCAGTTTCGGTATAAAAGATATTTTGTATAAAGGATATCTCAATAAATTGACTCGCAGAAGATGGCTATGATAGAAAAATACAGTAAGCAGATAAGCCCACTGTACCCATTCCATCCCCTAAGGAGGTAATTTAATCACCCCTTGTCCTCGATCGCACAAATCGAGGAATTTCCCCTTTATTTTCCTCCCCGATCGCCTATGTCTGACCGTTACCGTTTCGAGACGCTGCAAGTACACGCCGGCCAAGAACCTGCCCCCGGAACTAAGGCCCGCGCCGTTCCCATCTATCAAACCACCTCCTACGTTTTCAACGATGCCGACCACGGGGCGCGACTGTTTGCCCTAGAAGAGTTCGGTAACATCTACACCAGGATCATGAACCCGACCACCGATGTCTTCGAGAAGCGGATCGCCGCTTTAGAAGGGGGTGCGGCGGCCCTGGCCACCTCTAGCGGTCAGGCAGCCCAATTTCTAGCGATCGCTAATATTGCCGGTGCGGGGGATAATATCGTTTCCACTAGCTACCTCTACGGCGGAACCTATAATCAGTTCAAAGTCTCCCTACCACGTTTAGGAATAAATGTCAAGTTCGTCAATGGGGATGAGGCCGAAGCTTTTCGAGCGGCGATCGATGATCGCACTAAAGCCTTATACGTCGAGACGATCGGCAATCCCCGATTTAATATTCCCGATTTTGCTGCCCTGGCCCATATCGCCCACGAGAAGGGCATTCCCCTGATCGTCGATAATACCTTCGGCTGCGGCGGCTATCTCTGTCGCCCGATCGAACAGGGGGCCGATATCGTGGTGCAATCGGCCACCAAATGGATCGGCGGTCACGGCACTTCCATCGGCGGAGTAATCGTCGATTCGGGTAAATTCGACTGGGGAAACGGCAAATTTCCCCAGTTTACCGAACCCGCGCCGGGTTATCACGGGTTGAATTTCTATGAGGTATTCGGACCGTCCGGCCCTTTGGGCAATATCGCCTTTATTATCCGGGCCCGGGTGGAGGGATTGCGGGACTTCGGACCCGCCTTGAGTCCGTTTAACGCATTTTTACTGCTACAGGGATTGGAAACCCTCTCCCTACGGGTCGATCGTCATGTATCCAACGCCTTGGCCCTGGCGAACTGGCTCAAAGAACAGCCACAGGTGCAATGGGTGGACTATCCCGGATTACCGGAACATCCTTACCACGAACGGGCGAAGAAGTACCTAAAACACGGCTTCGGCGGGGTTTTAGCCTTCGGGATTCGGGGCGGTTTCGAGGCCGGGCGGAATTTTATCAACCGGGTGAAACTGGCCAGTCATCTCGCCAATGTGGGCGACGCAAAAACCCTCGTTATCCATCCCGCCTCGACGACTCACCAGCAGTTAAACGAGGAAGAACAGCGATCGGCGGGAGTAACGCCCGAATTAATCCGCGTTTCCGTGGGTTTGGAACATATTGACGATATTATCGAGGATTTCCAGCAAACTTTCCAGAGTTTATAAGCCACCACCCCGCCCATGGATCGCCTAGACTTGATCTCCCCGGAAACCCGTTTCTATTCCCCACCGCGTCCTTTTGTTCTCGAATCGGGGGCGGTTCTCGAAAGGGTGCGGATCGCCTATCGAACCTGGGGAATTTTGAATAACAAGCGGGATAACGGGGTTATTGTCTGTCATGCCTTCACGGGATCGGCCGACGTGGAAGCTTGGTGGGAACCTTTGTTAGGAACCGGACGCGTTCTCGATCCGACCCGCGATTTTATTGTCTGTAGCAATATTCTCGGCAGTTGCTACGGGACAACCGGCCCCACTTCGATCGATCCCCGTACCGGTAAACCCTACGGTCCGACTTTCCCGGAGATTACCGTCCGGGATCTGGTTCACCTACAACGGCTGTTGATGGATGCGTTGGGGATCGAGTCTTTGCGATTGGTGATCGGGGGATCCTTGGGAGGGATGCAGGTTTTGGAGTGGGCGCTACTGTACCCAGAGAGGACGCGATCGATCGCTGTGATTGCGGCTTCGGGACGACATTCGGCCTGGTGTATCGCGCTGGGAGAGGCTCAAAGGGGAGCGATCTATGCCGATCCCCATTGGCAAGGGGGAAATTATGCGCTCGATCGCCCTCCGGCCCGGGGTTTATCGGCAGCCCGGATGATGGCGATGACTACCTACCGATCGCACGCCAGTTTCGAGTCCCGTTTCGGCCGGGAGTACGGGGAGGGGGGAGAGTTCACGATCGCCCGCTATTTAGAATATCAGGGAAAAAAGTTAGTCGAACGTTTTGACGCTAATGCTTATATCACCTTAAGTAGGGCGATGGATCGTCATGACGTCACCCGGACGGGAAAAAGTTACGAATCGGTTTTACAGTCGATTCAACAACCGACGGCGATCGTGGCGATCGATTCTGATCTTCTTTATCCTCCCGTAGAACAAGAGGAGTTGGCGAAATATATCCCCAATTCTGAATTATTCTGGTTGCGATCGCCGCACGGTCACGATGCGTTTTTAATGGATGGCGATATGGATGCGTTGAATGATCTTCTCGTGACTTTCGGGAATGGGTGGGAAATGGGAAATGGTCGCGGGTTGGGGATGGTGGGGTAGAGAGCGCTTGCGGTACTATGGTCTATAGCCGGATAGAGAGCGCACGCATCTATGCAAAAAATTGTCATTAAAAATTTCGGAGCGATCGAGTACGCTGAAATCGAGATCAAAAAGGTTCTAGTTTTAATCGGTGAACAGGCAAGCGGCAAGAGTACGATCGCTAAATTGATTTATTTTTTTAAATCATTAAAAGAAAATCTAAAATCTGAAAGTTTTTTATTCGCCCAAGAAAAAATACCGAAATATACAGATATTGACACTTATTTTAGAGAATTTATAAAAAGAAAATTTTATGATTTTTTTGGTTCTACGCTCAATTTTTTGAATTTTGAGGTTAGATTTTATTATAGTTTTCAAAAAAATAGATATATACAATTGAATCTTGATTTAAATAAAAATTTATGCTTAATATTTAGCGAAAATTTTTTAGATGAACAGTTCAAAAAGGGTTTTGCAGATTATATTAATTTGTCCAAAAAAAATATTGATAACTCCGAAAAACCATATATCAAAATAGATAATTTGACCCAGTATAGTTTATTCTATCAAATTCTATCAAATTTATTGGATAATTTATTTGAAAACGAGCAAGAAGATTTACTATTTATAATTGCTGGAAGAAATGCAACGGTAACTTATTCTGACTTATTTGAGAAATATTTATTTGCAAGTATTGAAATTGATTTAAAAGAAAATAGTAAAAAATATTTTGCTAACAAACTGCAAATGATAGATGAATTTTTAATGCTACAATTTATAGAAAAAGTGGAACTTATTAAACAAGTTTTTAGAAAATTTTCTGGCTTTGATGGATTAATTAACTATCAGGCAAATAAAAAAGGAATTGAGTATTTAAGAGTGATAAAAAATAAAATAGATTTAATATTAAAAGGTGAATACTTAATTGGCAATTCTGAAGAAAAGATTATATTTAACAAAAACGAGCGATATTCTATTGATCTTCGTAATGCTTCATCTGGTCAGCAGGAATGTATTAGAATTTTACAGGACATCTTTTTAAATATTATTTATGATTCGATAATTTTGAGAATTATAGAGGAACCAGAAGCGCATTTATTTCCAGTTGCCCAAAAACATTTAATTGAATTATTAGCGATAATGGTTAATCGGAATGAAGATAATCAATTAATTATCACTACCCACAGTCCTTATATTTTATCAGTTTTTAATAATTTACTATTCGCCAAAAGAGTTGTTGAAAAAAATCCATCGGCACAGTCTGAAGTGTCGGAAATAATACCAGAAGATTACTGGTTGAATGCGGCTGAATTTTCCGCGTACTCTCTAGGAAATCAATCTTTAGATGAGGAGGCTAATTATTGTGAATCTATTTTTGATAGTAACACGGGATTGATCGCTCAGAATTATCTAGATACCGTATCCGAAATGATGGGAGGTGAATTTAACGCTCTATATAATATTCACGCTAGAACCTTCAAAAGAAAATGACAGAGTTTGACGAAATCAAAAGCTATCTATCCCAAAAAATAGACAAACTCGATCAATTTATACAAATCGAGGAGAGACATGAGTTTCTAATTATCGACTACAATGGTCAGTCTTTTATCATTATCGATATTCCCGTGAATTCGACTTGTACTATTAACTTGAACGATGAGGACATTTTAATTAACGATTTCGACGACACTAAAACATTCAAGGTTAGCAACAATACAATAATTGGCTTTATCCCTATTGATGGCAGAAAAGGTCTTTTAGGATTTGGAACTTCCCATTGTGATTGTGTATTTTTCGATAAAAGTGATTTCTGCTTTGTCGAATTCAAATTCAATGCAAACAGCCTCAAAAAAGTTACTAAAAATCGTTGTCAAGCGATCAATCAATTAAGCAACACGATCAGTTATTTCGACGCAAGGCTGGACAAAAACTATCTAGACTTGAATCTAGAGGCGTATGTCTGTACACCCGAATTTTATCCTAGAGATGATGCGACTTGGAAATCTCTAGCGATCGAGTTTCTAGAAAACTATGGAATCGAACTTTTCGAGAGTAATCATAAAATCTGTAAATAATAGCGCATCGGCTTTATATTTTCTGTTGTTTATTGCGACGATTTTTGGTCACGAGATCGGGAAAATGACTTAAATCCTCGATCGAATGCGGTGCGGGATAAATTTCTCCCGGTTCGGCCGTCACCCGATCAAGATAAATTTGAAAGGCCCTTTCGTCCTCTCTATGTTCGAGAATATAACTCCGTAGTTCCTCGCGACTCATCGATTCAAACTCGCGTTTTATCATACATACCTCCAATCGCCATTTTTTAAAATAATAATTTCTTGCTCTTCCCCAGCAGCAATTCTCATTTTAAGGTTTCATGACATAAAAAGCCTTATAACAAGAGGGTTGTACAATTCTTAACAATTTTAGTGATCGCTGAAACGGCGCAAAATCGTTCTGAATTTATTTTTGCTGCTTCCCCAGCGAGAAAAAAGATATTTCCCGTTCTTTCGTCAATCGGAACAATATTAACGGGCAAATACATCTTCGTTGCCCAATAACTTAAAATAAAACAGGTTAGCTGTTGCGCGGCAGTAGGAATGGGCTTGTACTCCTCCAGTGTTTCGTTATCCAGTGTAGCGCAGGACCGACGGGGCGATCAATCGCTTGCCCGTTTAAATCTGATAATCCATGACGAAAACCACCTTACCACCCCGTGCGTTGGCACTTAAGGCCGCGGTCATCTTCTTGGGATAGGGGAGATTGAGATTATTCATCAACTCCACAAAGTCCTGACGATTGCGGCCGGCGAAACGGGGATTCCAGCGCTTTTCCTCACCGATCGAGGAGACCGTTCTTCCCAGATAATCGTGACAGGGATAAACAAGCGTATCATCGGGGAGAGTGAATAACTTCTCCGTCACCGTCTTGTATAGTACTTCCGGCGAACCGTTCTGAAAATCGGTGCGACCGCAACCGCGAATTAAGAGTGCATCCCCCGTTAATAGGCGTTTTTCATCGATGAGATAGGCTATATGACTATCGGTGTGGCCCGGAGTGGCGATCGCTTTTAGCTGCTGACCTGCCACGGTCCAGAGGTCGCCATCGCGTACATAACCATCGATATCGCTCACTTCGGCGTTTTCGGGAACGAGGATCGAACAGTTGGTTAACTCCCGTAAGCGGTGCGCTCCGGTGATATGGTCGGCGTGGACATGGGTTTCCATCGTGTAGCCTAGAGTTAACCCCAACTGCCAAAGAATCTGCCGATCGCGATCAACCTGTTCGAGGACCGGATCGATTAAAATCGCCTCCCCCGTACCCGAATCAGCGATCAGATAGGTGTAGGTACTCGATTCCCTATCGAAAAGCTGGCGGAAAATCGGCGCTGCCGGCCGGAATGCGATCGAGTAGGCCGCGGGGAGAGAAATTCTCTCTTTCAGCGATCGCAACAAATCCCGGGCCAGTTCGGCCGCCTGTAAACGCAGTTCGGGAATGGCGGTGGTTTCCCAGAGATCGCCTTTGCGGGGATTTCCCAAGCTGTACAGCGTGTTCGATGCCGTACCGTCTGGCCTGAGAATCGCCCCGTTGTCCGCAGTTTCGATACCACAATTCAAAGGATGGGGACGGATTAACCCCCGTTGGCGAAGATGAACGACGAGGGGATCGGTTATGGTCCTGTAATCGTTACTCGCGCCGGTACAGTTAATAATTCGATCGACGGTTAGGTTTAACAGGTTTCCCGTTCCCCGTTGACGGATAGTAACCTCTACACAGCCGTTTTTATCCTCGGCAGTTTCAATTCTTCCCCCATGATAGGTTAATTGTCCCGATTCTACAGCCTCATCGAGGATACTGGCGATCTCGTCGGCGAGGCGATGGCGAAGAACCTCCCAATAGGCTTTCAGGTGGCGTAGAAATCTGGCGCGTTCCCCTATCGGCAGACAATGCCATAGACCTTGAGATATCGGACGTAAGGCGTTTAAAACGGCCCGCCAGTCGTGACCTTGACTCTCGGCGGTTTTTACCTCGGCGCGAATTCGCCCTAGGAGTCCCCGGGTGGTCTGGGGCGCGGTTTCGAGGGTGAGGAACGGGGGATAGGGATCGGTGGGGCGGTGCGATCGGGGGATCAGGCCATGACGGGAAACCGCGTGGATTTTGCCCGTGAATCCCCTTTGTGCCAGGGAAACCACCATATCCACCATCGTTAACCCCGTCCCAACGATCAGGATCTTCCCGTCGGGTTTTAGATCGGCGAGTGTGTCTGTCTCCCAAGCGTCGCGGAGATAGGGGTAATTCAGAGACGCGAGGGGTTGGGGAACCGTTGCGGGAAAATTGCCCAGCGCCAGAACTACTTTTGCGGCGCTGATTTTCTTGCCTCCTTTGAGGGTAATCGTCGCCTTTTCCCCGTCGAGTGCCAGATCGATCGCCGCATCGGTAAACGTTTCCAGACGGTGATCGGCAATGGCGTTGTCCCGCGCTTCTTCTAGGATCGATCGGATGTATTTGCCGTACACTAGACGCGGGACGAAGCTGGCCGGATCGATCGATCGATAGCCGTTATCTGCTAACCAGTGGAGGAAATGTTCGGGATCGTCCTCGAAGGCGCTCATTTTGCCCGCAGGAATATTGAGCAGGTGGCCGCTGTCTCGCGTTCCGTAGGCGATCCCCGTACCGAGGGGTTTTCGGCGCTCGATCAGGGCGATCGATAATGGAGTCCCTGTGTCGCGTAACAGGTTCGCCGTCACGAGGGAACCACTAAATCCTCCCCCGATAATGGCGATGTCGAAAGTTGCAGAAAATTGATTCCGGTCAATGTAGCTCATAGATAACTATCGGGGAGGGAATTAGGGGTATGGTAAGGGTTAAAGAGTTAGTATTACTTGGTCTAAGTAAGTAGTTATAATTAAATTGAAGATAGATTTTGTCTCTGATCCCCCCTGCCCCCCTTGATAAGGGGGGTGTCTGACAACTTTTAACACCTACCTACTTAGCTGAAAGATAATTTTTTAGGCATTCTTGGTTAATAGGTTAAAAATAAACGATAGAATTGGCTATCAATTAAGATATAAATACCGAGAGCAATATAGATAAAAGGACTAATTTTATGTCCGTAGTTTGTAACCACTTTAGCTATCCTGGGATGGGTAATCAAAAAATAGGCTAGGACGCACCAAATCCCCATCATGAGATAAAAAATTATCATGATAATTAAGACGTGCATCGGGGAATTATTGGCAAAAAGAGAGGTATAGATACCAATATTATCACCGCCATTAGCCACGGTCACGGCAGCAACGTAATAGGTTTGGGAGGGAAAACGAGGAAAAAAGGAGCGATTTTTAGAATAATTAACATCTTCTCTTACTTCTTGAATATAATCCTCATTTTCCCTTGACAAAAGTTGTTTAATGCCGATAATTAGAGGGATAAATCCTAATAGACCAATCCATTCTTTAGAAACCAGTAACCCAAATAGTAAACCGAGGGAACTAGCTAGGAGAATCAGGGTAAAACCGAGGTATTGACCAACAATCAGGTGTCGAGGTCGAAAATTAGCATTAAGTCGCGAGAAAAACAACATTAGCACCATCAGATCATCGAGATTTGTGGCCACAAAACTCGTCACGCTAGTAATTAAAAGGGCTACTAACCAATTCATAGATTGAAAAAAGGGATAAATCCTTCCCATTCTAAATCTCGTAGTGCCAGATTTCCTCCTCTCGTAAAAGAAGACGATGGACGGGAAGACGTTCCACGGCCCCTTGTTGTTCAAGATGATTAAGTGCGCGGGTAATTGTGACTCTAGTGGTTCCTAATAAGTCAGCGATATCCTGATGAGTTAGACGCACATCAATTAATTGTCCAGTACCGGTTTGTTTACCAAATTGATTGCCTAACCATGACAGTAATTTCAAGACCATAACATCAGTACGTTTGTAGCTACGAATAATACTTAGTTCTTGTGCTTGCTGAAGATGAGACAGCAGAATTTCTGCCATTTGATAACTCTCAACTGTGGAAAAGGAAACTGCTTGTACAGGAGTGATGCACTCAACTTGATAGGGATTGACTCTCTCTAGGGTTTTGCCAACAAAATTGCCAGGTCCCCACAATCCCAAGACGATCAGGGTTCCATCTTCTAACCAGGTGGAGGTTTTCACGACTCCACTCTCGATTTTCCAGAAATTAGGGTTTCTAAGGGGCAAAATCGCCCGATTATCAAAGTGCCAGCGATGGGGGGTTGATGGTTGATAGGTAAGCGTCATGATTGGTAAGTAGTCGTGCAAAATTAATTTTGTAGTCGAGACTCCGAGACAGGAGACGGGAGACAGCTATTAGGGATCGGATTTGATAATTTTGGGGTAAAAACGATAATTACCCCAAAAAAGACCGATTTTATGCCCTTGCAAGCCCTATTTATTTCGGGGTGCTAGTCTTCTCCAGTTCCGTGGTGGCCGAGGAGATCAGTTCTTGCCAAGCTCGATCGCTTTCTTGTAGAGTTTGTTTAACCGCGTCGATGGTCTTTTCTACGCGAGTTTTCAGGAAAGGGGAAGCATTGTCTTTGAGTCGTTCGGTGTCGTCGGCTAAGATATCGATCGTCTCTGAGGTATTAACGAGGCTATTTTCTAGGGTAATAAGGTTGTTTTGCAGGGTTTCACTGAGTTTAGCCCCGGATTTGGTCAATTTTTTCGTCAATTTACTCACTTTTTCCCCTAGATCGTCAATATTATCCGCTAAGTCCTCTAGGTTGTCCTGTTGAGCTTCGATAATCTTCTTGTCGAGAGAAGGAGCGGCTAGTTGAGCCTTTAGGTCATCGATAGCCGATTTTGTCGCTTGGATGGCTTTTTCATAGGCAATTTGGGCATCTTCGAGAATTTTTGGGCTAGAAACCTCATTTTTTTTCTTGACTGGTTCCACCACAGTGCCACCCGTTGCTGTTGCACGGTCGATGACGGCCAACGGTTCGGGGAGTAGCGGCAAGGCGATCGCATTTCCTCTCCCGCCTAGGAGCAAAGTGACAGTTAAGAGGAAAATCAGCAGCTGGAAAACTTGATTTTTGAGGCTTTTAAAGCTCTTATTTTGGTTGATCATGATTTAATTTTCTCCTGTTTAGAAAAATTAGTTACTCTATCTAAATGTTATCATACAAAATACTTGTATGTTATTTATATACAGAAAATTTTATAAAAAATTTATTATATTTTTTTAAACGATAAATTTTAGACAAAATATAAACTTTTTGAACCAAAAGCCATTACAGAAAAGCTTTTGCTCTTTTAATAAAAAATTAATTTTTATCGCTTTTTTTATTAATGAGATGCTGAACTATCCGATGAGTCTATTTCTTGATTAATCGGAGATATTTTCTTACGACCTTTAATATATTTGGCTAAGGGTTGTTTTTTCTTCAGTCGTTTAATGCCACTGAGGGTGGAGAGAGTGAAAAAAGTTCCCACCAGAACCATCTGCCATAAACCGCAACCAGAAGCCGCGCCTAATCCTGCTGCTAACCAGATAGTCGCCGCCGAAGTCAAACCTTTCACTTGTACCTTATTTAGTTCCCGATGGGATTGTTGTAGGATGATGCCCGCCCCTAAAAAACCGACACCAGAAGCGACCCCTTGAATAGTGCGACTGAGAGCATTAGAAGACGCATAACCCACATCTCCTTCCGCTTGTAGGGGAATCATCACGAACATGGCAGCCCCGAGACTAACGATGATAAAAGTTCTCAATCCAGCCGGACGACCGCCTCGCTGTCGGTTATAACCAATCAGACAGCCGACGGCCATAGCCATACTCAGCCGAAAAATAATCGTTTGCCAATCTTCCGAGTCAAAAAACATTGTTTAACCCATCAAATGAGATAAAAACTTCGCCTAACCAATCAAAGCCTTTTCCAGATCCCGCTTTAAATCGTTCCTATTCTCGATCCCGATCGATAATCGTAGTAAAGCTGGTGTTATAGGTGGAAGTGAGATCAATGGGAATCGTTACCGCACCATGGCTAGAGTCTGGTTCTTGCCCCCCATGAATCGCCCTCGTTGCAAATTCCATCAATTTATTGTCCTATTAGTCGATATCTTCGAGGTCTTTAAACAGGGCCGTGCTGAGGTAACGTTCCCCAAAACTAGGCTGAATCATGACGATTAATTTATCTTCGTTTTCGGGTCTTTTGCCCACCTGAATCGCCGCCCATAAAGCCGCCCCGGCCGAGATGCCCGATAGTAGTCCCTCCTGACGGGCTAACCGTCGCGCGGAGGCGAAAGCCTCTGTATCATCGACGATAATCACCTCATCGATTAATTCCGGTCGGAAAATTGCCGGGATAAAACCGGCCCCGATGCCTTGGATTTTGTGCGGTCCGGGTGGTCCTCCCGATAAGACGGGACTATTAGCGGGTTCAACTGCGATCGCTTGAAATTGGGGACGACGGGGTTTAATGGTTTCGGCAATACCAGTAATGGTTCCCCCAGTTCCCACGCCACCAATAACGATATCTACCAGGCCGTCGGTATCGGCCCAGATTTCTTCGGCGGTGGTTTCTCGGTGAATTTTCGGGTTGGCTGGGTTGCGGAACTGTTGCAAACTATAGGCGTTGGGGGTATTTTCGACTATTTCCTCGGCTCGGGCGATCGCTCCTTTCATGCCTTGGCTACCCGGGGTTAATTCTAATTGCGCCCCGTAAGCTTTTAACATTGCCCGTCGTTCTAAACTCATGGTTTCGGGCATAGTCAGGACTAAGCGATAGCCTTTGGCCGCCGCCACCATGGCCAGGGCGATGCCGGTATTGCCGGAAGTGGGTTCCACCAGAATTGTTTTATCGGGGTGAATTAGTCCGGCAGCTTCCGCGTCCTCCACCATACTCACACCGATGCGATCTTTAACCGAGGCGGCGGGGTTCATACTTTCCAGTTTGACGACGATGCGGGCTTTTACTCCCTCTGCCACTGGGATTCGATTCAGTTGGACTAGGGGAGTCCTTCCTACCAATTGGGTGATGTCTCTTGCGATCGGCATAATCCCACTTGCTTTATACTTGTTGGCTATTTTTGATTATATATGTATTTAAGATGTTTTACAATACTTTTTAAGTCGGAGTACACTGCAAAATGCTGGTGTTGGCACCTCTGATCACAACGTCGGCGGGGATTATCCCTGTCGATTTTTTTGCCTTGCCACTTTTTTTGTATATCGAAGCACAATCGGCAAAGTTGTCTTGGGAAATTTCTCTTAATTTAGTTAATTATTATTAGTATATAAAAGCACATTTGTTTAAACAACTTAAAGGAATTATTAGAGAGATGAAAAGAGCGATACTTTTTCTTAGTATAGGGTTACACATTTAGAAAACTTTTCTGAGATTTATCCTAAAAAATTATTTTTTTGCTGTTTTTTTAAGAAACAATTTTTAATAAATAAAGGTAGAAATATGGTCTATAAAATAATTCATGGCAAAAACGAAGTATGTCTGGAAGCGCCTATCAACGCTAAATTCAATTAACAAGAATTGTTCCTCGATATACAAAAAAATCTGGCCAAGGGAGAGTAAAACTTTTTTCAAGGACGATAGTATAGTCCCAAGAAAAAAACTCCTAGATACTTTATCGGAAAAAATAAAGAAAAGCCAGAGAAATCAACCTCGATATTTTGCCGAAACCAATCATCATTATAGGAGATGAAAACTATGGTGTTAGATGCCTTTGCCAAAGTCGTTTCTCAGGCCGATACCCGGGGGGAATACCTGAGCGAGAATCAAGTCAATGCCCTAATTGCCTTCGTCAAAGATGGTAATAAACGCGTGGATGTGGTCAATCGTCTTTCCAGTAATTCTTCTGCGATCGTTACCGATGCCGCGCGTAGTTTGTTTTCAGAACAGCCCGTTTTAGTTGCCCCCGGTGGCAACGCCTATACAAACCGTCGTGCGGCCGCCTGCTTGCGGGATTTGGAAATTATCCTGCGCTACGTTACCTATGCCACCTTCACCGGCGATGCCAGCATCCTCGATGATCGCGCCTTGAACGGTCTCCGGGAAACCTACGTCGCCCTGGGGGTTCCGGGAGCTTCTGTTGCGGCCGGAATTCTCAAGCTCAAAGACGCTTCCCTTGCCCTAGCAGCCGATCCCAACGGGATCACTCGTGGGGATTGCAGTTCTTTACTAGCAGAAGTCGCTTCTTACTTCGATCGAGCGGCGGCGGCAGTTTCCTGATGCTGTGACTTTCTTATCTCAATCCGATTAAACTTTTGTAGGAGCAATTCCATCCATGACCAAAACACCTTTAACCGAAGCGGTGGCTACTGCCGATTCCCAAGGCCGTTTTCTCAGCAGTGCTGAATTACAAGTAGCCTTCGGTCGTTTCCGTCAGGCCGCCATCACCCTAGAAGCGGTAAAAATCCTCGCCCAAAAGGCCCCCAGTTTAGCCCAAGAAGCAGCCAACGCTGTCTATCAAAAATTTCCCTACACCACCCAACTCCAGGGGCCGAACTATGCCTACGATGAGCGGGGGAAATCCAAGTGCGTTCGCGATATCGGCTACTATATCCGAATTATCACCTATGCCCTCGTGGTGGGCGGTACAGGCCCGATCGATGAATATCTGGTCGCCGGTTTGAGTGAAATTAATAGTGCTTTTGAACTATCTCCTAGCTGGTATATCGAAGCCTTAAAATACATCAAAACCAATCACGGATTAAGTGGGGATGCTGCTGTAGAAGCTAATTCCTACATTGATTATGTGATCAACGCCCTTAGCTAATTTACGTCAACTTCACATCAAAATAAGCTCAAATCTCCTAAATTCACCTCGGGATGAGCGCCGAGGTTTTTTTGCGTCCGTCTAACTTAGCCCTACTCGGGAACCGACCCCAACAAAAAAACCATCTTGGGCAAGATGGTTAAACACAACGAGTATAGACCGACAAACTTGACTTCAGACCGCTTTTTCTGGCCCAGTAGCGACGGGCAGATCCGTGGTACTGTACTCTGTCCAAGAACCCTCATAAATTCGCACCTTGGGATAACCGAGCAGATGTTTGAGGACAACATACTGTAAAGTCGCTTCCCGTCCGGTACTGCAACTGACAATAATATTATCCGAGGGCTTGATGTTGCGTTGGGCAAGAATCTTCCTGATTTCGTCTAAAGATTTCAATTTATGGGGATTTTTCAGAGATTCATCGGGATTATTCGCTTCCGTAAAAGTCGGCCAGGGTATATTTTTCGCCCCCGGAATATGACCATTTCTCAGCCAGATATCCTGTTTTCCCTGAAAAAGTTCTTCCGGTCTAGGATCGATAAAAACCACATCGGGTTTGCCGATCAATTTCTCTACTTCTGCCAAAGTCACCCGAATCGAGGGATTATCACGGACAGTAAAGCTCCCTGGTTGATATTTAGGGAATTCTTTCGTTACCTTCTGTTCAGAAGCCTTATAACCCTTAAAACCACCATCTAAGACGGCCACATCTCGGAAACCAGATCGCTCTAGTAAATAGGCGACCATGGTTGCCCCCAAGACATCGCGACCATCGGAATATACTACCACTCGATCGCCATTAGTGATTCCCGCAGCGGCAAAGAGGCTGCCAATTTTATCCTCTTGCCAATATTGAACCGGCAAAAATCCGTTTGGACCACGAAAATTATTGTCGGCTATATTCACCGCTTTCGGTAAATGACCGGTGATATATTCCAAAGGATTAATCCGCACATCGAGAATTTTTAACTTCGGATCGTTGAGATTTTGTGCTACCCAAACCGGCGATACAAAGTCTATCTTAGTCTCAGATTTAGACGTGGCCATCAGGGGCGATGACGGTGCTAAGGTAAAGGTTAAAATGCAGAGAAGAACTAAAGTGAGAAAAGCAAGGGGACGGCTTTGAAACCGTCCCAGGGATAGACCCTTCCCTTGACGCAGTTTTGGTTTCATGATTCAGTGTCAGCGACGAATATCAAACGATAATTACTATAGGGCTTTGATTAGCTTTCTCCAAAAATTTAGGTATAACGTGATATTTTTTTTGGGCAGCAAGTCGGTCAACTAATTAGGGTTTGCTAAAAAAGTTTGTTGGTGGGGTTAGGAGTCAGGAGTCAGGAGTCAGGAGTCAGGAAGGGAAGTCAGAATAACAGAATAACCTCGCACACTGAGAAGCGGAACCCTTTGCAATCGCCTCTGGACAGTGCAAGGATTTTGAGTCCCTCGGATCGATTTATCAACGTTTGTCTTTGGCACTTTTCTTGAAAACAAAAGTCCCTAAACCATTTTCTAGCAAAGCTTTCACTGATATTCAGCCAACCCTAATTATTAATTTCTCCTTATTTCCTGATCGCCTTGGGTGTCTTTAATAACTGTTGCCACCAGAGATGAACTAGGAGAGACCAAGCGAGCGCTAAAAGCCAAGAGGCAAGGATATCACTAGGAAAGTGAACTCCTAAATAAAGACGAGTCCAAGCAATAACCAAGACGAAGGGAATCCCCAGTAAAACTACCCCTAAAAACCAGTGCGTTCTCCAAGATAAAATCAGTAAAGAAATGACTAACAGGGAACTAAATAAAGCATGACCGCTAGGGAAGGCAAAATCATCGGGTAACGGATAAAATAACTGCCAAAATTGCGGGCGATTTCGATGAAAAAAAATCTTGAGGTTATAACTAATAGCCCAACCTCCCGCCATGGTCACAAGGATATAAGCGAACCCATACCAGTATTTTTTTAGGGCAAAAATCAGCAGTAAAATTGTCAGTATCGGGGCCACTCCCCAATAAGTACCTAATCCCGTTAGTTTTATGGCCAAAAAATTTAGGTTTAAATTAGTAGTTTGATGAATAGATAGCATCAGGGATTTTTCCCAAGCAAATCCTTGCGGCTGCTGGCGAATAGCGATCGCTAAATCCGTAAAAGTTAGCGATGTTAACAAGATAACCAAGAAAATTAAGCTATTGTTTAAGTAAGTTTTGGGAATCACGGGGAAAAAGTGGCGATCGAGGATAACAGGGGCATTTCTAAAACCTGAAAATGCAGCAAAGCTAGGATTACTAAAGTATAAACTGTCGAGGAAAGTAATCCATTTCTTAATTCTTTTTGCCAATTGCGTTCTTCTTTCTCTCCACCGATTAATTCTTTCGTTCCGAACTGCATCAGCAAAATTCCCACCAGATTAGATAACCAATAACCAACCATGGCCGCTGGTAGAAAAAAATCGGCGTGCAAGCAAGCAATTAAACGACCGAAACCGTAGGCGATCGGCAGATTAAAAATTAGATCGTTCCACCAACACAGGGGCGATAATAAGTAACCGATCAATACCAAGGTTCCGTTTTTGATTTTGTCAAGTAGATACATCTTTTTTTTAGTTACTAACTATCAGCTTTGTTTTTTTTTGCCATCAGCTATCTAAGTAAGTAGGTGTTGAAAATTGTCAGATGCCCCCCTTATTAAGCTATCCATTAGTCAGATCTTTCTTAACAAAAAGAGAAGAAACTTAAAAAAAGGGGAAACGATTGATAGGTATAGTTTTGAAAGAAGGAATTAAGGTGGAGGTAAGCAAAAAAATGGAGAAATGGGCAGCCCAAGAATTACAGTATGCAGACCTAGGGGACACCAGAAGAAAGAAAAGGTTAATCAGTATCGTAGAAAACTTGGCCAGCCAACCTAGTACAAGTGTGCCACAAGCTTCGGGAAATCTAGCCGCAGCGAGTGCCACCTACGACTTTTGGAATTCCCCCTATTTTCACCCCTCAGATATAATTGCCGCCCAAGCCAAAAGTACAGTAGAAAGAATCAAAGAACATCCAATAGTTTTGGCAGTGCAAGACACAACAAGTTTAGACTTTACGACGCAAAAAGCCAAAAAAGGAATGGGTTATCTAGATTATAAAAAATCCTTTGGTCTCAAAGTTCATACCACCTTAGGAGTGTCACCGCAAGGAATACCTTTAGGACTGATTAATCAATATGTCTGGGCAAGAGAAGAAAAGAATTTAGGGATTGCCAAGCAACGCAAAAAAAGAGAAACCGAAGAAAAAGAAAGTCAAAGATGGTTAGATTCTTTGTCAGAAACACAACAACAAATACCCGAAGAAATTCAAGTAGTAACAATCGGAGATTGTGAGGCAGACATATTTGATTTATTTGCCCAATCAAGAAGTCCTAACTCTCATTTATTAATCCGAGGAACTCATAACCGAAAAGTTAACTATCTCGAAGACAAGCAAAAGTCAGGGCATCCAGAGCCTAAATATTTACATCAATCCATCAGAGAAATAAAAGCCTGTGGTAGCCTAGATGTGCAAGTAAAACGCAATCCTAATCACGAGGCTAGACTAGCTAAACTAACAGTTAGATTTGCCAGTTTTGAAATACAAGTACCTAAGCATCACTCGAAAGCGAACCCTCGTCAACCGGTCAAATTACAGGTAATTTTAGCTGAAGAAGAAAATCCGCGTCCTGGAGTTAATCCTATCAGTTGGCTCCTCTTAACTAGCCTAGACATTAGTAGCTTTGAATCAGCGATAACCTGTGTGCGCTGGTATAGTTATCGCTGGTTAATAGAACGCTATCATTTTGTTTTAAAAAGTGGTTGTGGATTAGAAAAACTGCAATTAGAAACGGGTCGTAGAATTGAGATGGCCTTAGCTACCTATTCAATTGTAGCTTGGAGATTACTCTGGTTAACCTATCAAGCACGCTTACACGGAGAGGAGAGTTGTGAAAGTTTTTTGGAAGAACATGAATGGCAATCTTTGTGTGCCACTATTCATAAAAAGAGTCCGCCACCTGAAAAGCCGCCCTCCTTTCGAGAAGCGGTCAGAATGATTGCTTCTCTTGGGGGGTTTTTAGGTAGAAAAGGTGACAGTGAACCAGGTGTTAAAACTATTTGGTTGGGACTGCGAAGGTTACATGATATCAGCCAGACTTGGAAACTATCTCATCAAATTAGTCCCCCCATAGAACCCCCTTGAGCCATCTTGCACACTTTTCTCTTTTTGTCAAATTTTATGTTAAGAAAGATGTGACTAATGGATAGCTTGATAAGGGGGGTGTCTGACAACTTTTAACGCCTACCTACTTAGCAATTGTTCACAGTTTGGAGAGTTTTGTCTGTTAATCAGAGTTTTAGATTCGGATTGAGTCTCAGGGTTTCGACTTATCCAAAACTCAGATTATCCAAAACTGAGATTTATTTAGTTTTAAGCTGTGAAGATTGGGGAGCGTTTTCTCCTTCTACGACAAAAGATTTCACATGAGAACCTTGAAACTTTTCCATATTGCTCACTCGCCACATGGCTAGGGGAAAAGTAATAGCAAATAAACCAAAAAGTCCCACTAATATCCAGACGATATCGTGCATTTTACGCGAGGAAACCTTTCTAACTTGAGCGTTCATTTTGTCACCTCCTAGGCTTTAAGTTAAAGGTAAATAGGGAAATAGTGGATGCCATGACATGGCCGTGGCGGCAATCATGAGGGCAAAAAACCAAAAGAGAATGGTCTTAGCTTTTATCTGGCGATCTTTCCAAAGATAATGCAGTATCGGCCAACTGACTAACCAGCCAATTAATAACATCGTTTCTTTGCCGGTATAACTGCCGATATTGCCCCACATTTTGCTAGGATTTTTACTGCCAGGTATCCAACTACCCAAATTCCAAAGGAAAGTTTCTACGGTTTTTGAATGGTCTGCATCGGAAAAATGGTGAGCAACCATCATTAAAAAACAGCCAATACCAGCACTAATAATCGCCGCCGCTGCTGGGCCAGAAGTGGCAGGGGAACGTTTGGCACCTTCGGCTAAACCTTGGGGAAATTGTTTTAAAAAAGCCCAGATTTTTCCATACCAAGGACTATCGACGTAACGTTGAGTCATCAGATTTGTTCCTATTTTTTCAGAGTTCGTAAGTGTCTAAAACCGAAAAGTCCCACCGCTAAAAGTCCCCAACCGTATTACCAGCATTAGGGAAACGACCGACGATTTGACTTTGGTTGCTAATGCTGGCCGCCCTCGTATCCGTACCATCGGGGCTAAGTTTACACCCCCTAGGGCGGGAGCGGTGATAGATGACCCGAAAAACGTGGCTAAAACGAGCAAAAGTTTAATTTTGTTCACTTTTGAGGTAAAGTAGCTAAATAAGGGTTTACAGGGCGTGAATTTTGGCAACACCGAGGCCGCTAACGAGTCCACCCATGGCAAAAAACATCATCGCCATCAGGGCAATGCAAGTGACCGTTAACACCGGTCGATTAGCTTTGTCTAGGATTGAGTCGCCGTATTTCCAGAGAATCCAAGTGCAGGCCACGCCTAGGGGTAGGATAAAAAGGACGCTGAATTCGTGGTATTCCATGAGGACGTATTGACCGAGGGGCGAATTTTCCTTTAGCCATGCCCGCGCACCGCCAAATTCTAAACCGGCCCGATAGCGCATATAGGCTAAATTGCCAGTGGCGATCGCCAAAAAAGCGAGGACGGTGGACCAGAAGGTGAGGGTTCGCATTTGCCGCAAAATTTTGCCAGAACCTCTGAGCAGGGGAAAAGCGAGATGACCAGCGTAAACAATCACGACTAGGGCTAATAGGGAACCAAAACCGTGAATTGTGCCTAGCCATCGCTGCCACGGACTCGGATGCAGCAGGTTGACGAAGGGCAGAAATAAAAATAGGCCCGCCGAGAGGATTCCTAGCCCATAGACGCAAACGGTGGCTATATCTAGGGTTTTCGGAAAATCAATTTTTTCTGATTCTGTGGTATAAGATGACATCGGTTTCTCCTTAACGGTCTAGAGAAGCTAAATGGGATTATTTCTCATTTAGCCCGGAATCTTGTTAGAACAAGTCCAGAGAGCATATTTGTCCAACCATCAGAGTATTTTTGGACTGAAGTTGACAATAAATAGAGTCAAGACTTGAATTTCGCCAATTCAAGTCTGAATTGCATCCCTGTCTGCTCTACAGCGTTTCTCGGATATATGAGGTATGTTTTCGCAACTGAGAATTCTTACTTCGGCAAGGTTTAACTTACAATTCACCTTGACGAGAAACGCTACATCTTTATATCCCATATTCCGCACTTCACTTTGAAGTATAAAAAACTACAGGTCTTTTCAAAGAAAAAAAATCAGAATAATCAAAAAAAATACTCAACCAATCAGATGTTGAGGAGAAATCATAAAATGCCAAATATTTTTTCGGCTCGAAGAGTTAAACTAAGTCACAACAATTCGAGGAGTAGTGACTCTCCTATAAGCATATTACTCAATTGTTATCAACTTTGTTGCTTTGTTATTTAGACTAACGATGACAGATAATATTTTTGACAAGATGAAGGCAGAAAATTTAAAATAAAACGGCGTTCTTCAGTTAAATTGACAATTTGCTTGACCCCATTCACAATAAAAATATGAATGCCCTGAAAACATTGAAATATCCATCTCATTGTGGGACGACTCGTTAATTTACTGACTTGATTTTTGACTCCAGCCTTTGCTCTTTTTAAGCTATTTCTTAGTTCTCTTTGTCCGAGGTTATAGACTAACAAGCAGAAAGACATCAAGAATAACATTGTCTCGATTCTTTCCGTTTTTTTAACAAAGAAACTATCCGCAAAAAATAAAGGCTCTTTCAAAAATCTAAATCCTCTTTCACAAGACTGTTGATTTTTATAAGTTGTCACCATTTCGGCTGAGTCTAATTTGTCTTCTTCATCAACTAAGTTAGTTGCTAAAATAAATCTGCCTGCTTCCTTTCTTCTTCTGACTATCTCTTCAGTTTTTTCTTGCCCTACGCCGCTAATTTTATAAATCGTTTTATGGTCTTTTGATTGACTGGCAATTAGGTCAATTTCTAGGATTTTAACGAGGTTTAATTTTTGATTAATTGCTCTTAATTTATATCGGGCTTGTTGGGGATTTTCAAACTCTTCTTTCTGCAAGCTCTTGAGAATTCTCTCCCCTTTGTCTTTTTCTTTTTTCAGGTTATTTTCTAGTTTTTTTAAGTCACTTATTTGTCTTTTTTCACTGGTTACTATTAGCCAGATTTGTTGGATTCCCCCATAAGTCACTTTTTCTTCTTTCCAGGTATATCCTTCTAAATTTAGCTCTGCCCTTTTTTCTCTTTCCTTGGCCTCTATTTCTTCCATTTCTGAATTTTGGACTAATTCTTTGGCTCTTTTTATCGTCATGGGAACTCTACTTATCCATTTTAGATGTTGAATTAGTTGAAGATTCTCTTGACTATATAAGGCACTGTCACAGACCATAATACTGTCAAATTTTATTTGTTTTTTAAATTCTACTAAGATTTTGCCAAAGACAGCTTTGTCCGCTTCATTTCCATCTCCGACTCTCACAAATAATGGTACGTCTCCATCCTCGGTTGTTATTAAGTCTAAGACGCATTGTTTCAAATCTGGTCGATGGTCACGAGAATATCCTTTGGTAATAATTATTGGTCTTTCTTTGAGCAGCTCTTCTTCTTTCTCTTTTTTTCTTCACTTTTATATTCTCCATCTAGATGAAATGATGTGGCATCTAGATGAGAATATTTTGTCTCTATTTTAAATTTTTTGATGACCGATAAGACAACTTCTATAAAGATATCATTCAGTCCATGTTTGTATAATTCATCCATGACTCTCCCAATTTTATCATCATTGATATAATCGGTTTTTATTTCTTCTCCCAATAATTCTTCGATTCCTTTATCTTCAAAAAATTGACTAAATAAGTATAAAGGTCTTGAAACAAATCCTAATCCATTGATTAGAATAGCTTTGACCACTGTTCCTGCTGAAATTTTTTCTCGGGGGTCGATTCCTAATTTAGAGTTGATTATTTCAACTATTCCTATTTCGTCAATTAGCCCGGCTACTATTCCTAAGTGATCTAGGTTTTTAATTTTTACCTCTGAGATAGGAGACAATTTTTGTACCTTTAATAGATTTTTGAGCTTTTTGATTGTCTCACTTTTTTGGGACTAATTCTCTGAGTATTTTTACTTATTTTTTCTTGAATGAGTTTATGCTACTTTATACTACATTTTGAAGTGCGGAGTGTCGGTTATATGATCCCTGATTCGGGGTGCGATAGTCAAGAGATTTTCAAGGAAGATTGTTAATAAAGTTTACGGATATTTTTACCTAGTTCTTCGTTACTTGGTATGGTTTGATCGGGTGGCATAAATCGACTACATCCTTATTAGATGAGCTTACCCTGAGAATCTGGCAAAGAAGGTTAGAAACTCAGTAAATCAAAGCTTTTAGCTTAACTAATTAGGTTACCGAGTTAAATACCAAAATTAGGCGTTTTTATCGACAAAATTGTCGAATCGAATTTTAAACAAAAACACGATGCTGCAGGGAAGGCATTTGTCGTCGCACCTGTTGCAGACGTTGGGGATTAATTTCGGCAATTGCCACCCCCGCTTCTTCCCCTGCGTCGGCTAAAACCACACCCCAAGGATCGATAATCATAGCGTGACCGTGGGTGTGACGGCGTTCGTAATTATTGCCCGTTTGAGCGGGAGCTATTATATAACAAGTATTCTCGATCGCTCGCGCTTGTAACAAAACTTTCCAATGATCTTTCCCTGTAAAAGCTGTAAACGCCGCAGGTACAAATAAAACATCGGCTCCTTGCTGCGATAAATAGCGATAGAGTTCAGGAAAACGCACATCATAGCAAATCGAGAGGCCAATTTTGCCCAAGCTATCGGAGCCATAAATTGGCGGTAAATCGATCCCTGCCATGACTGTACTCGATTCCTGATAGGTGTTACCATCCGGGACATTGACATCAAAGAGATGGACTTTTTGATAACGGGCTAATTCCGCACCGTTGCCATCAACTAAAATAGCCGTATTATAAGCCTTATCGGGAATACCCGTCACCGGCACGGGAAAACCACCCCCTAAAATGGTCACTTGAAACCGTTGGGCCATGGTGCGGAGGAATTTATCGGCTTTTCGGGCAATAGTCTCGGCCTGGGCGATTTTATCGGTTTCTGCCCCCATAAAAGCGAAATTTTCTGGTAAACCGATTAATTCCGCCCCTTTACCCACGGCAAGTTCGATCAATTCTTCAGCGGCAGCGAGATTTTTCTCTAAATCCGGCTGACTGGTCATTTGAATGGCGGCGGCGAGATAGGATTTCATGGGGGTTGAAGCTCTAGAGTCGGATAATCTCTGTAAAATTAATCATAACCTTCGATTATATCCAATTTCAGATATTTTGTCACCCCATGAGTAAAATTGTTTTCTGTGACTTTGATGGCACTATCACCGCCGTGGAAACTTTTGCGGGTATGCTCAAAGAATTCGCCCCCGATTTATCGGCCCAAATTATGCCCCAAATGTACGCCCGTACTCTGACTCTGCGCCGGGGTGTCCGTCAACTGCTAGAGTCGATACCGAGCCAAAAATACGCCGATATTCTCGCCTATGCCGAAAGCAAGCCAATTCGCCCCGGATTAGCCGAATTACTCGCTTTTTTACAGGAGCAATCCATCCCTTTTATTATTATCTCCGGTGGTATCCAAGGCATGATTGAAACGGTCTTAAAACGGGAGGGACTATTAGATAAGGTAACGGCAATTTATGGGGTCAATCTTCATACGCAAGGGGAATATCTGCAAGTTCACTCCGATTGGGAAAATGAGACGGAATTAGTGGCTAAAGCCTTGATTATGTCCAAATATTCAGGAGTAGAAACTATTGCGATCGGTGATTCTGTTACCGATATTACCATGGCTAGAAGGGCCGATCTAGTTTTTGCTAGGGATCGTTTAATCGATTATCTGCAATCGGAAAATCAACCCTATATTCCTTGGAATAACTTTTTTGAGATTCGCGAATATCTGTTATTGAGAGATTAGGGATTGGCTGTTAATTAGGTAGGGGTTAAAAATTGTCAGATACCCTCCTTGGATTAAGGGGGGATCAAAGAGGGCGAATGCAATTCGCCCCTACAATAATATTATTGCGCCAATGGTAGGAGCGCACTGTGGTCAGTGAGTTTATCGAACTGCGTGCGCCCTGTAATATAGATATTTCGACCAAATTGAGATTTACTACCCTACTCTCAAGGGTAACAATAATTATAAATTTTTGTAAATTTGTGTTGGTTTACACTTGACAAAATCGGGGGGGGTAAAATCCCGTTGTTGCTCTGTCTTGTCATTGAGGAACTAACTTAAAATTTAGTGATTGGCAATTTTGAAAAAACCAATTTTTCTCCCTTGCCAATGTCGCTTAATTTGAGATTTTCTCCTTTAAAGGGCATTCAGAACATTTGTTTGTTTATTTGTTTTGAGGAAATTTTCCGAACATGAAAACTTTGACTACAATTAAAAAACTGTCAATGACTGCTGCGGGAGCTACCTTTGTAGCTCTAGGAGTCACCTTTGCCCATACAACTGCTGCCAATGCAGCCATTGTTGCTTTGGATGATAGCAATTCATGGGTTTCACCGGGGACGAACACGCTAACCAATTTAGGTTTTAACATGGTTACTGTTCCCGATCCTAGCTTAGCAGCGTTCACAAATGTTACAACTCTATCCTCGCCTTTAGGTAATTTAACTTTCACTCCAAGTGTAAATTACCGAAAGATTGGTAGTGGTTGGACAAGCTGGAGTCACGGCTACACGGGAGAGGTGTATTATTCCAACGGTGCAACATCGATTCAGATTGACCTGCCCGCTAGTATTGCCGCTTTTGACCTGTATGTGCAGCCAGATCCATTCAACATCTTCAATATTACTGTAACTGCTCAGAATGGCACTACGACAAGTCTGACACAACCTGTAGATGGTAATGCGGGAGCCAAGTACTTTGGCTTCTACGGCACAGGCGGAGATTTGATTGACAAAATCACAGTTTCTAGTAGCGTAGGTTTTGCCGTAGGACAGTTTCGCTTAGGTAAATTGGCTGAACCTGTACCCGAACCTGCTTCAGTCTTGGGTTTACTCACCATTGGTGTTCTTGGTGCGGGTGCAGCCTGGAAGCGCAAATTAAAATAAAAAACTGGCAAATCTAGCTTTAAATTAGCAGCGATCGCTCTATATTGATAAAGTGCGATCGCTTTTTTGGGGAGACATTCCAGATTTTTATTAATCTTTGTTAGAATGATGAGATGGGTAATGGCTTTGAGTTGATTGGAGAACTAACAGAAATAGAGATTATCGCCGTCAACCTCTCTATTCGTGAACTCAGAAGGCTAAAAGCGCAGTTTGGGGGTCGTCGATGGCGAAAGCTAAAAGGAGTCGGCTTAGTTCAATTTCCTAAGGGAGAAATCCGCAAAGCTGAACTACACTGGTATGAGTCTCATGGTATTGGTCGGCGAAAAATGAAAGTTAAACGAGTTTTGGACTAAATATTTATGCAAACACCAGCATCTAACATTGAATTTGCTATCTGTATTACCGCTGAAGAAGGCGGAGATTTAGAGGTTTGTAAACTTTATCAAGTGTTACCTGATGCTGAAGCGCAAGAGGTGGGATGTTTGCGAGTGATTGACGAATCTGGTGAAGATTATTTGTATCCAGAAAATCATTTTGTCATAATAAAACTTCCTGAAACGGTACAAGTCCAGTTATTAGCAGTCCGCCCTTAAATAGCGAGTAAATTACCTGGGCGTTGCTGATAATAAACGACTTAAGCTGCAATACTGACCTTAGAAGTGATCGCCCTCTATAAATATAGCGTGATAGCTTTTTGTGTCAAAATGATAGAAGTGTGAATAAATGAAGCAAAATTGGCTCTCCCGTACTTGTGATGATAAGTAGGTAGGCGTTAAAAGTTGTCAGACACCCCCCTTATCAAGCTATCCATTAGTCAGATCTTTCTTAACAAAAAGAGAAGAAACTTAAAAAAAGGGGAAACGATTGATAGGTATAGTTTTGAAAGAAGGAATTAAGGTGGAGGTAAGCAAAAAAATGGAGAAATGGGCAGCCCAAGAATTACAGTATGCAGACCTAGGGGACACCAGAAGAAAGAAAAGGTTAATCAGTATCGTAGAAAACTTGGCCAGTCAACCTAGTACAAGTGTGCCACAAGCTTCGGGAAATCTAGCCGCAGCGAGTGCCACCTACGACTTTTGGAATTCCCCCTATTTTCACCCCTCAGATATAATTGCCGCCCAAGCCAAAAGTACAGTAGAAAGAATCAAAGAACATCCAATAGTTTTGGCAGTGCAAGACACAACAAGTTTAGACTTTACGACGCAAAAAGCCAAAAAAGGAATGGGTTATCTAGATTATAAAAAATCCTTTGGTCTCAAAGTTCATACCACCTTAGGAGTGTCAGCGCAAGGAATACCTTTAGGACTGATTAATCAATATGTCTGGGCAAGAGAAGAAAAGAATTTAGGGATTGCCAAGCAACGCAAAAAAAGAGAAACCGAAGAAAAAGAAAGTCAAAGATGGTTAGATTCTTTGTCAGAAATACAACAACAAATACCCGAAGAAATTCAAGTAGTAACAATCGGAGATTGTGAGGCAGACATATTTGATTTATTTGCCCAATCAAGAAGTCCTAACTCTCATTTATTAATCCGAGGAACTCATAACCGAAAAGTTAACTATCTCGAAGACAAGCAAAGGTCAGGGCATCCAGAGCCTAAATATTTACATCAATCCATCAGAGAAATAAAAGCCTGTGGTAGCCTAGATGTGCAAGTAAAACGCAATCCTAATCACGAGGCTAGACTAGCTAAACTAACAGTTAGATTTGCCAGTTTTGAAATACAAGTACCTAAGCATCACTCGAAAGCGAACCCTCGTCAACCGGTCAAATTACAGGTAATTTTAGCTGAAGAAGAAAATCCGCGTCCTGGAGTTAATCCTATCAGTTGGCTCCTCTTAACTAGCCTAGACATTAGTAGCTTTGAATCAGCGATAACCTGTGTGCGCTGGTATAGTTATCGCTGGTTAATAGAACGCTATCATTTTGTTTTAAAAAGTGGTTGTGGATTAGAAAAACTGCAATTAGAAACGGGTCGTAGAATTGAGATGGCCTTAGCTACCTATTCAATTGTAGCTTGGAGATATTAGGGGTCGAGAAGGTCGTCACCGACCTCCCCTCCCATTCAGAACCGTGCGTGAGACTTTCACCTCACACGGCTCCTAGTTTGACTGTTCCCTTGTTAAGGATACAGCTTGACTTCCTTTGGTTAACCTTGTATTATCTAGGTTGACTGTTGATGTCAAACCAGATGATTTTAGGCTTCCATCAGATGCCGATTTATCATCGTGACAGTGGCGGTGTAGTAATTGAAGGTTTTTATATTCATCCTTTCCGCCTAAGCTTAGAGGGTGAATGTGGTCAACTTCAATTAAATCCGATGGGGTGAAATACTGCCCACATCGGCTACACTTGCCTTGTTGCTTCTTAAGTAGTTTGGCTACTCTTGTCGGTGTGTCGATTGCTTGTCCTCGTCTGGTCGCCCAGTAAGTCCAATTTCCGTCGTAAGGTGAAGTTTCGGGGCGTACTAGGGTATGTCTGACAATTGGTGTCCAATTATGTTGCCATAAATGAAGACCATCTTTGGTCTTAAATAACCAAGATTCTTGCCTTTCTTTCCCATTGCTGAGTTTAACTGTACCCGGTCTAAAGTAGTTTCTCAGCTTTTCGTGGTTTGATTTACCGCATCTTGATACTGTCCATGCCCTTAACATTAACCAGATTGTATTGTCTAGTTTATTGAAGGTATCTGTGGATACTACTCCTGAGTAGTAGTTAGCCCAACCTCTAATGATTGGGTTTAAGTGACTAATCAGGGCTGATTGAGGTGCTGTTTTGTGTTTTTTGATTACACCTTTAATCGCTTCTGTGTGGGCTTTAACTGCTTTTTGGTTGGGTTTGATGTGGGTTTTGTGACCAATTAATTGGCTTCCTCTCCCTCCTGTTTTCCCAGATTTGTACTTTCCTGTTGGATATTGTCTGATATTGAATCCTAGAAAATCAAAACCGGGTTCTTCAGTTTTCCCATTGTACTCAATGGGGTTGAGTGTATGAGACACTCTGGTTTTTTCTGGTTTGAGTTCTAATCCAATTGGTTTTAACCATTCAGAAATGGCAGTTTGGCACTGTTCAATGATTTCGAGTGATGGTGAAATCACCACAAAGTCATCGGCGTATCTTATTAGAACAGCTTGAGTTTTACTACCCTTTTTGGGGAATAGTGTTTCAATTAATCTTGCCATTCCATCCAGTGCGATGTTGGCTAGTAGTGGACTTATTACCCCTCCTTGTGGTGTCCCTGTTTCTGTTTCTTCAAATACGCCATTATCCAATACTCCTGCTTTGAGCCATTGTTTAATGTCTCTTTTCAAGGCAGTGGGACAATGAATTTTTGACAGTAGGAAGTTGTGATTAATTCGGTCAAAACACTTGGCAATATCAGCATCTAATACGAAGTAGCTACTTTTATTGATGCTAAGGTATATCCTCGATATTGCATCATGGGCAGACCTTCCGGGTCGAAAACCGTAGCTGGTTTCTTCCATTTTTGACTCCCATTCTGGTTCGAGTGCCGATTTAATCAACGCTTGTCTAGCTCTGTCTTTGATGGTTGGTATTCCTAGTGGACGTTTTTCATCCCTGCCGGGTTTAGGAATCCATACCCTTTTTAACGGTTTTGCTTTAAGTTTTCCCTTGATTTCTTCGGTTAGATTTAGCCTTTGTTCTGGGGATATTGCTATCACTCCATCGACTCCTGCTGTTTTCTTTCCTTGATTATCTTGGGTTACTTTGCGAACTGCTAATAGACGAGCATAGTATGATTTCACCAATAGACGTTGCAACCTTCTAACCTTTGCATCCTGTCCCGATTTAGCCGCTTGGTATATCCTCTTTTGGAGCTTGAAAACATATCTTTGGATTTTACCCCAATTGATAGCTTTCCATACATTCGTAGTCTTAGTGGTTTTCGGTTTCCCGAACCCTTTACCTTCTCTCGATTTCGTCATATAGACTCCTACTAGACTCTATCCTTACAATCAAACCGTAACCTGTGAGCATATCCCGACTATTACCGTCAGGCGTTGGCTTTTGGTTACATCTCACACCCTTGAAGGCTTGCGCTTACACTTGTCACTACTGAGTATTTCGACCGATACTCAGAGCCTGAAAGGGCTTATCACGTTCCGTTTATATGGGCATTCCATCTTTAGATTTGTCCTATCCATCGGGGTACTTTTAAAGGTCTGTGTAAGTGAGTTAGTAAATTCCTTACTTTTCCCCTTGTTCTTTTGAACGCAGTGTATCAACCTATTTCACTACTAGCTAATTACGATGGTTCAGGTCGGACATTCGGTTCACACCTAATCATGGATGGTTGGCAGTGGTCTCGATTCTGGTGTTAGGTTACACCTCGGAGCCTTCCGTTCCCCGCTTCAGTCCCAGAATTGTGATTTCTGAATCTGGGGGTGGCTATCGCCGTTACTCTCACCTTTGTAGCAATTGTAAATAATTGTTACAGAGTGTATTGACCTTGAGTCCCTTTGCCTAGTTTGGTATCGCATTGATACTAAACGTCGGGACATATAAACAGTTATAAGGCTGGTCTGGGTTGACCTGTTAGATTCAGTCAGGGGACTGAAGACCTTACTAGGCGGTTATTTCGGGCGTTTGGCTCCCTATTTCATGCCTAAACGTTTCGCACTACTTTGGTTAACCTATCAAGCACGCTTACACGGAGAGGAGAGTTGTGAAAGTTTTTTGGAAGAACATGAATGGCAATCTTTGTGTGCCACTATTCATAAAAAGAGTCCGCCACCTGAAAAGCCGCCCTCCTTTCGAGAAGCGGTCAGAATGATTGCTTCTCTTGGGGGGTTTTTAGGTAGAAAAGGTGACGGTGAACCAAGTGTTAAAACTATTTGGTTGGGACTGCGAAGGTTACATGATATCAGCCAGACTTGGAAACTATCTCATCAAATTAGTCCCCCCATAGAACCCCCTTGAGCCATCTTGCACACTTTTCTCTTTTTGTCAAATTTTATGTTAAGAAAGATGTGACTAATGGATAGCTTATTAAGGGGGGATTAAGGGGGGATCAATTAATCAGAACCACTTACTTAGCTGACAGCTGACGGCCTACTACTAATTAACGCTGAATTTGGTCAAAAATCGCCCCATCAGCGAAGAATTTTTTCTGGATCGCATCCCAACTACCGATCGCCGTATAGGGGAACAGATTCGACACTTTTGGGTATTGTTTACTAAACTCTTTAGCCACATTAGCATTAACGGGACGGAAACCCACCTTGGCGAATTCCCGCTGCGCTTCCGGAGTAAAGAGAAATTGGGCAAAAGCTGTCGCTACTTCCCGGGTTTTGCGTTTATCAACTATTTTATCCACTACGGCCACGGGCGGATCGATCGAAACATTGACCGGAGGAATAGTATAGGAAAAACCGGTTTGTCCCTTTTGACGGGCCAAAATTACCTCGTTTTCGTAGTTAAGCAGCACATCCCCCTGATCCTGTTTAAAGAAGACATCGCTGGCTTCCCGGGCATCTTTGGGTAGTACAGGCACGTTTTTATAGACATTGCGGACGAAATTGGTCGCTTGTGCTTCATTGCCGCCGGTCCGAGTTACCGATCCCCAGAGAGCCAGAAAATTCCACCGGGCCACCCCAGAGGTTTTCGGGTTGGCAGTAATGACTTTAATCCCCGATTTGGCTACATCTGGCCAGTTGCGGATTCCTTTGGGATTGCCCTGACGAGTAACTAAAGCTACCACGGAACGAGTGGCGATGGCGTTATTGGGTAATTCTTTCTGCCAACCCGGGTTAACTAAACCCGCTTTTTGCAAGCGTTCCACATCGGAACCGATAGCCAAATTTACCACATCTGCATCTAATCCGTCGATAACAGCGCGAGTTTGGGAACCAGAGCCACCATAACTCTGTTTAATCACCACATCCTGTTTTTTCTCTCTTTTCCATTTGTTGACGAATAGAGGAATGATTTTTGAGTAGGCCGATTGAGTCACTGCGTAGGAAACTAGGGTGATTTCCACGGTTTGTTGTTTAGCTTGCTGTTTATCCGGACTTGCCAGCAGCTTACTCGATGCCGATAGGGGACTAAAAGTTAGTCCGATTCCCGTTGTGACGACGGCAGCCGTAGCTAGAGAAATAAAGGGTAAGAGGGTTTTCGGTTTTGAGGATCTAGGATCAGGGATCACGATGTCATCGGCTCCTTTGTTTATTTATGGGAGATTGCTAGGTATTTTCTCTGAGATTGTATTTTATATGAAATAAAAAACAATTTCAATACATCGAAGAAAAAATTATACTGTTTGGGTTAGATGCAAAGAAATCAAGCCATTAATGGCTTGATTAGCTGAAAAAACTGGAAATATTCGATTTATACGGCTTAAATGTGCCTTTAAATTTGCCTGAAGCCTCTTTATGCTTGCAGAATAGAGATTTTATCGTTTTTATGGAGAAGAAAGAATTTTTTAGCGATCAAAAACCTCTCCCTAGGTGGGTTCACTGGTGAAGTTAGCGGACTTTAGCAACTATTACCCTAAAATTGAAGCGGTCTAACGACTTCCATCAATGTGCATGGTGCGTTCCCCAAAATCTATTGGTGGAGCAGTAGGACTTGCATTATCGCACTGAGACAGTCCAGTAGGGTGTGTTATACTTTAGACGTTCATAATCTGAGATTTATTAAACTTCTGAAATCGTAGAGTCAGCAAGGAATCCAGTTCTTTTTTATGTTTCAGATGGGCATCATTCAGACATTCATAAATGGCTGAAGAAAAGTCAGAAAAGTTTTCATAATATTTACCATGTAAACATTTCTTTTTGACAAATTTCCACAGCCTTTCAATTAAATTTAGATTAGGCGAATAAGACGGCAGATAGAGTAGCTCTATTGACAAAGAAAGAGCCAATTCTTCAACAATTTTACATTTCTGATAGCGGGCATTATCTAAGACTAGAGTGATGGGAATCATTAGTCCTAAAGCAGCTATTTTTTCAAGAAGTTCACAGACTTGAGTTGCCGTAATATAAGTGTCATTAGTAACTAGAATAACTTCATGAGTTATTGCATTTAATGCTCCTAAAACATTGAAGCGTTTACGCCCGCTCGGTGACTTAACAAAAAGTCTCTCAAAACACCAAACAAAACCGAGAAATGCTCCCATGACGAAGTGAGCGGCATCAACAAAAAAAACAGCCCTTTTTCCTTCTTTAGCCTCATTTAGTCTGGGTTCTAGCTTTTTTTCTTTGTAGTCTTCTTGTTCATCTGGGTCAGCTTTAGAAGGAAGAGAACCTATTTTTAAACATTTCATTCCCAAGGATTTTAAGAATTTCCTCACTTGGGTAGGACTTCGTTTTATCCCTGTCAATTCTTCTATTCTATATACAGCTTCATTTATTGTGGCTGGTGGATTTTTCTCGAAATATTTTTTGAGTGTTTCTCTTTGAGACTCTAATTCACTTTTAGGGCGATAGAAGTTGATTTCTTTTAATTTTTCTATTCCGCCCTCTTGATAATCTCGAAGATAGGTTAATAAGGTATTTGGCGAGATTCCTGCTAACTGACAAATTTTTTTGTGCGGTATCTTTTGGCTTTTTAACCAGAGAACTTCCATCTTCAGTTGAACCCGGGGATGAGGATGATGAAATCTTTCATAATACAGTGAGTTCTTTTCTTCTTCCGTGAATTCTAGGTTAATCATGTTTTTAATGAGTGCTTTGCTTCTAATTATGACTCTTGAACTATATTATTGTCTTTGAGTAAAAAATGCAAGTTATAACCGTGCAAAGTATAGCGTCAGCGTAACGCACGGATTTTGAACATTAGATAAGGTGCGTTACATTTCATTAACGCACCCTACCAGATCGGCGTACTGCTATGCAGTGCCTTCGGCATCGCACTTAGACTGACAGCTTCAATCAATGTGCATGGTGCGTTCTCAAAAATCCTGCATTAGGGAACGCACCCTACAGCGATTGCGATCTATTCAGAAACTTGCCGCATAACGGCTAAGTTATGCCGTGCATCTCACCGACAAGACTGCGATCGCCCTAATTTTTAAGCGTAGCCGACAATATCATGGAATGAATAACCGACCAACCCCCTTGTAATTATCAATATCTACAGCAATTTCGATCAGTCGTTCAGCGCAGCGCTCTCTATACTCAGCTTCACTCAAACGATCGAGATTTCCAATCGTCAACACTGGAAACGATTTCTCTGTGTTCTCTTCTCGCATAACCTGCTCAAGGGAATCATCACCCTTCATATTTCGGTTAGCAGTAAGAATCATCATCTCCTGTTCTTGAGCATAGCGCCAGACTACGCGATCGCTACTTTCCATCGACAATCCAACCTCTCTAAAGGTGACAAATTGGACAGACTGAAACTCAAGCCAACCACGTTTTGCCAATATACCAAGAAAAATCAGCGCATAACCGTCGAGGTTGTAGTCAACTAAGAAAGTCATTGTTTTTGTGCAGCACGTCTGGCTCTCTGCTCCTCAAGCTTTGCCCAAAACGCTTCTTGTCCTGGTTTATGTGGCATTGCTGCAATTCGAGCAAAGCGTTCACGGTTACGATCTTCCCAGTATTGGCGAATTTCTTCCCTATTCTGAAGAACCTCTTGATATTCAACCTCGACCTGAGCTTGGTTTGCCTCAATGTAGGACAAAGCTGCGTCAATTTGCGCGTTCGTGAGGTTAAATGTGTCACGAATCAGTTTAGGAGGATAATCAGCTTTTAGGAGATCGATCACATCATAGAGGGTGATGCGCGTGCCAGCGATCGTCAGTCCTCGCTCTGTACGGATAATTTTCGCTTGTTGGTTTGCCGTCCAGGTCATTCCCTTAGCTCCTTAGAATCCACTTAATGGTCAATGGTTTCACCAGACAAATATTGGTCAATTTTTTCTGACCAATCAGGTTCACCGTTCATTATAGCCCGCCCCTTACCCGACAAAATCAGTGTACTGCTAGGCCGTGCCTTCGTCATCCCACTTAGACTGACAGTTTCAATCAATGTGCATGGTGCGTTCTCAAAAATCTATTGGTGGAACAGTAGGACTTGCATTAGGGAACGCACCCTACGGCGATTGTGATCGCACTATGACAAAGGTTTAATTGTCACTAATCCCCCAGCAAAACCCTGAATATTCAACTCATAGCCATCAAGTAAACCCATACCAACTAATGGATCTGTCTCTGACTCATTGATTTCAATAGATTTGATCTGACCATCCCAGATCACAGTTGTCTCAAATACGTTAAACATACAGAGGCTTCCATCGCCCAAGATTCCCTCTTCTTGCATATACCACGTTAATCCTAGTGTTGTAATGATAGCAGAAGGCAACGTGAGAAATCCACTGTAACCAGTGTCAATAACTGCTTTAATCGCTTGCCTCTGGTGATTTTCGCCTAGCACTACGAATTGAATAATTGCTTCTCGGCGCGAATTGACGCTCCCCATCATCATGGCGATACACTGGGGGAACGAAAGCCAAAACGATGGACGGCACGATGTCCAATGCGAATACCAAATATTTGTGCATCAGGAAAACGTATTAACAGTTGTTTAGCAGCTGTTAGGCTGTCGTCAGCCACTTCAAAAGCCCCTGTTTCGATGTCTATTGCTACAATCTTCCCATGATTCCCTTCCTCGATTTGGGAGCGTACCTGAGACTCATAGACTTCGTGTCCACGTCGGGCAAATTCTTCTTTGCTGTAGCGGGGTTGTCGAACTGTCATTGAAGCGACCCTGTGGCAACTTTTGCCCCCCTATTTTAACCTAAACATTGGCAATCTTCGCTAACATTCCTCAACTGGTCCCACAAGAGCAGCACCGCACCTAACCTCACAGCTTCAATCAATGTGCATGGTGCGTTCTCAAAAATCCTGCATTAGGGAACGCACCCTACAAGATCGGCGATCGCTACAATCGGAACGATCGCACTTGACTCGCTGGTCGGCATAACGGCTAAGTTGAGCCGCCACGATTAGATTTGAGATTCTTGTGGTTCATCCTGTTTTGGTCGGCTCCAACGACTTGTTAGACCTTGCTTTGGTGGTAAGCTGACTACCTGCCTGCCACTTTCTGCTTGTCTTTTTTGCCAATCTACAAACATTGCATCCAAATCGTAGTTAAAGGATTTAGCGTGTTCTTCTCGAAATTTATGAATTTCATCTAAAATGTCATCTTGCCACATCGTTATAATCTCCTAAAAGTTCGTAAGGAGTACAAATTATGGGTAACTCGTATCCCAAATCAAGACTGAGCTCTGCCAACTTCCTCTGAATTTGAGCGTTGGCAATATGTTTACAGTTCCATGTTAACAAGTAATCTAGCCCGTGGACAGTCGCCGCAGCAATGTGAACCGCATCATCAGAAGCTTTGGCAGGAAGGTTGCTTCGTATAAGAAACTGGGCTGCCAAGTTGCGTACAGCTTGATTGAGTTCAACCAAAGGCATTTCATTGACAATTTCTAACCTTTTCAAAGCAATCTCTGTATCTCCCTTAGCGACTTCATCTAAAACAACCTGTGAGATATAGAGAAGAAAATCATTACGGCGATTTTGCCACCAATCCCGTGTCGTTTCGATATTCCCAGCAACAACCAAGTTTTTGGTCGATCTGGCTGTCAGATAACCAATAACGCTGGTTTCAATATAGACGGTTTCCCTCACGGCAATCTAGAAAATCTATCCAACGTCTATCCTACTGCATTTAATCTTGGTTTTGAGGGAGTTGGGTAACAGCCGTCAACCCAACCTACAAGATCAGCGATCGCACTATGACCTTTAGATTTAAGTGTTTTCAAAAGTGAAAGGCGCGTGGGACGCACCATACAGATCAGCGATCACTGTCAAAAGGTTTTACCCATAAGAGTTCCGGGATTTATAATTTTACAAATCATTTGCGAATGCTATAGATTATGCTTTAAGAGCATGAATCATTGGACTAATTTAATACTATCTACTACATTATGATCTTTAATGTGGAATTGAGTGACCACTTCCCCAAATTTTCGCTCCAAGAAAGACACCCAACTCTGCTGAATGTGATGAAGCAAATCGGATTCGACAGCATTTGAAGATGGACGAGTACGGCCACTTATCCAGACATTAAACTGTCTATCAATTTGAGGAGCATAAGCTCTCATATTAGGAGTAAAGAAGATGAAAGAATCTATACTCGTATATCTCGATGCAAGTAGATTCCCCAAAATGTACATCATGAAATTTGGGGGTATCGAGTAATTGCCATCATTGGCAAGAATCAATAAACCTTTGGCATCAGGAAGCCGGAAGTATTTCTTTGTTTCTTTAATTTGCTTGTTAGCTTTTTCAACAGCCTCTTTTGTAGGGGAGCTAAACACTTTGAACACATCAACGGCGCATTGACGGGGTAAGTCGTCTATCTGAAATCTTCCGTCTTTTATATGTTCTTGGCGAAGAAGCCCCTCTGTGATCCAGCTGTGCATCATTAAGTTGAGCTTATCGCCTACCTTTCGATCATTGAAGTAATTCTTTTCAAGACACTTTAGCTCCGCCACTACCGTCCGATTGCAAAAGAAATAATCGGCGTTATTTGGTCTTTTGCCTTTGCCTTCAAAAAGTTTGCTTATAAGCTCTCCGCCTAAATCTTCGACAAACTCATTGAAGGTTGCCTCAACTTCCATTTCTGGCAGCGGCTGTCTGTTTTCCATAGATATATACTTCTCAGAAGAAAAAGCAATTTAACTAATAATTATATAGAAGTTTTCCCCATATTGCCACAAGTACGCACTTTTAAAATTAACTAGAGGAAGAAGAAGTATAACTATATATTATGCGGAAATTTTCCGTATATAACTCTAAATACACATTTTTTAAAGAATCTTTCTGTATATTACGCTCAAATGGAGCGATCGCAAGAAGTTTTCCGTATAATATTACGATAAGCGTGTTATGCCGATTAGCGTACTCTGTGATGAACCCTCCCCCACTGATTTGTTCAAAGTTTTCTCGTTGTGCGACTGTCAGATAAACTTTATCTCGCCTACATCTTCCCATGATTGATGTCCTCAGTTGAGCTTATCTATTGCCCTATTTTAGCTGTGTCAGTCCAGTAGGGTGTGTTAGCGTCAGCGTAACCCACGGATTTTGAACATTAGATAAGGTGCGTTACATTTGATTAACGCACCCTACAAGATTAGCGATCGCACTGCCATGTTAGGGTAGTATGTTGTGTGAAATGTCGGGCAATGATAAAGCTGCTGCCTGACCTACAGGGACGAAATCAGTATGAAACCAACCGGATTTTAATCGGCTTGCTTCACATCAGATTTATAGCTATTTGAACCTACTGCGAATTGACCTTGACCGCTCCACTTTGAATCAAGGGCAAAGCTGGCTGAAAATGGGGCAAGATAAGTGCCGATCGCTGGAGGAGTCACGGATACGGCGGCTTCACCGGAAACAGCACCGACTCTGACAATATGCCCAAAGCCAGTACTATGCATCGCACCCGACACTTTAGCGGTGAAAGTTTGCGGATGCTCCGTTCCTTCTAGAATTGTCCCTTGCGCCTGACCGTGCAGAACACCAGTGGGTGCATCGACCGTTACCGCAAGCGTCATTGAGCCAGCACCGACTGTACCCGGTGGAGGGGTGAAGCCAAGTTTAAGCAGATAAAGACCTACTTCCGACATGATAATTTCTCCTGTGGATGAAAACGCTATCAGTGAAGCTCCTGATATGCATCTGAATTAATGCCCTTTTCAGCTTCTGGCATTTTTGGCTGGTTGCCAAATTCCGAATATTTAAGAATCCAACTACGTTAAATTCTTGTCGCCTAACTATATATTACGCGGAAATTTTCCGTATATCACGCCAAATACACATTTTTTAAAGAGTCTTTCTGTATATTACGCTTAAATGGAGCGATCGCGAGAAGTTTTCCGTATAATATTACGATAAGCGTGTTATGCCGATTAGCGTACTCTGTTATGAACCCTTCCCCACTGATTTGTTCAAAGTTTTCTCGTTGTGCGACTGTCAGATGAACTTTATCTCGCCTACATCTTCTCATGATTGATGTCCTCAGTTGAGCTTATCTATTGCCCTATTTTAGCTGTGTCAGTCCAGTAGGGTGTGTTAGCGTCAGCGTAACGCACGAATTTTGAACATTAGATAAGGTGCGTTCACTTCGTTAACGCACCCTACCAGATCGGCGATCTGCTATGCAGTGCCTTCGGCATCGCACTTATAACTAACCAATCGGACTATTTACAAAGACAAGTACGAATCATTGTCGGTCTAACGGCTTAGTTGAGCGGCGGCAGTTAGCCTTGAACTCATCACCAAGTTCTCTCACTCCGTCCGCTCCAACAACGTGTTAGGCAACTTAGATTTCTGGAGTAGAAAATGATAGAGATCGCATCAAGAGAAAGGAATGAAAAGAACCCGACCTTCACATTCTTCAGGTTCACTACAACAAATAAATAGTTCTAAATCATCAAGGATCTTACCAATGGGTGCTTTTGAGATCACCTCAACAACTCCAGTCATAGGTAGTCCTTGATTGACACGATTGTAGGCATACATCGTAATAGTGGCTACATCATGGGTGAGCAAGATGCGTCCCTCATTAGCCGCCCATTCTAAAATATCTGGATCGTCAGTGTTCATCAGTCCTACATCTTGGACGCGAATTATATCTAATTCAGGTAAACGCCTCACCAGCCCACGCAAGATGGCTCCATTAAAATTTTCGTCAGTTAGAAGGCTCACTTTGCCTCGACTCTCCTTTTGACTGATAACGAGCAAGCAAGCGCTGTCTTAAATCGACTAAGTTGTGTTTTTGAGTTAGTTGTTGTCTCAGTTGTTGAGCTTGTTGGTCGCGTTGCTCCAAATAACTGTCAATTTCCTGACGGTGATTTAAATAATAAGCAATGGCACTGTATATATCTTCCAAACGAAGAACTGAAAACTGAATAGCGATTTCTTCAGGAGTGGAGCCGTTGTGGTATGAGGCAAGTATGCTATCCAGAGTCACTCGGCTCGAACCTATACGGATACCTCCCGCTTCATCCCAACGAAAAGGGGGAGAAGTTACTTGGAATTTGGCTGGGGTGTTCATTAGAGACATATTGCACCTGAGTTGAATTGCATAAAAACATCCTAGCAAAAATCAGAATACTTTGTCTGACACTGCTTTCTGGCACGAAAAGGGGTGGGTTAGCAAAACGCAACTCACCCTACTGGATTGTTTCAGCTAATTTGGTGTATTAGAAAAATGCTAGAAATTTTATAATCTAAGACTTTAAGCCGAAATCTATTGCCCTATTTTAGCTGAAACAATCCACTACTAATTTTCGTTTCTGTTGGCGAGTCTTCCCAGACCTATTGAGAAAGTTCACATATCAGGATATATCAGCAACGACAACTGACAGCATTCCAATTGACCCGCCATAGGTAGAGCCTCCGCTTACGCTAACAACATATTTGTCGGAATCATAATCACTAGCCCCCCATGTATTGGTTTTTGATCCCCATGGACAGTCCCATGATATCTTGCAGACCTTATAGTCTGGATCGCTGGGATCTTTCCCGTCAATGCAAATATAGAAAGAGCCTTCAGTACCAGAGGCAGAGTCTGATCGGCCACATGAGCAAATCACAGTGTTGTAAACTCTGCCGTCCTGGAATTTGATTCCGTTGACATTAGCAATTTCATCATCTTTGTTGTCGTACTTGTAAAACTTTCCCCAGGATAGATTTCCGTAGTCAGTTGTTCCTGCAAAGCCTTTTACCTTAATCGTAAAGCTGACCCATTGTGCGTAAGCCATGTTAAGTTACCTCCAAATGATTGAGTACCAAAGTTTTCGTGACCGCCTAACTATATATTATGCGGAAATTTTCCGTATATCACGCCAAATACGCATTTTTTAAAGAATCTGTCCGCATATTACGCTCAAATTGAGTGATCGCGAGAAGTTTTCCGTATAATATTACGATAAGCGTGTTATGCCGATTAGCGTACTCTGTGATGAACCCTTCCCCACTGATTTGTTCAAAGTTTTCTCGTTGTGCGACTGTCAGATGAACTTTATCTCGCCTACATCTTCCCATGATTGATGTCCTCAGTTGAGCTTATCTATTGCCCTATTTTAGCTGTGTCAGTCCACTACCAGATCGGCTACCTGAAATTTCAGCTATCTGTAATGAAATTTCATCTATCTGTAACCCTACTCGCTAAAATAGTTTAAAAATCGGCCGAGAATTTCTAGGATAGAAGTAAAGACCATCCTTGCCTACTTTTTCTATGATCCTAGCCGCCGAAACTGGACTAAAAACCGCTACTCTAGACGTAAAAGGCATGAAATGCGCCGGCTGTGTGAGTGCCGTAGAACGACAACTCAGCCAAAATCAAGGGGTAAAATCGGCCCAAGTTAACCTAATCACGGAAATTGCCGTGATTGAATACCAACCGGATGCGATCGCACCAGAGCAGTTAGCCGCAAAATTAACCGCGATTGGATTCCCCACCCAACCGCGCAGCTCATCGACTCCCCTTGGCCAACAAAATCAACGGCTGCAAAACCAACAAAAAGAACGGCAACAACAATTATACCGATTAGCGATCGCTTGTTGTTTACTGGTTTTTTCCCTGATTGGTCACTTACACCACATCGGGGGACCAGAAATCCCTATCTTTCAAAGTATTGCTTTTCACTGGACTTTAGCCACCCTAGCCATTTTATTCCCCGGCCGCGATATTTTCATCGATGGTTGGCGGGGATTACGGCACGGGATGCCAAATATGAACACTCTCGTTAGTTTAGGCACAGGTAGCGCCTATATAGCCAGTTGTTTGGCTCTTATCTTCCCTAATCTCGGTTTAGAGTGCTTTTTTGATGAACCGGTCATGCTGTTAGGGTTTATTCTCCTCGGACGGACTCTAGAAGCGCATTCCCGTCATCGCGCAGCCGCAGACCTAGAAGCACTTACTTCCCTACAACCGGCAGTGGCTCACCTGATTGGTAGTACAGATGACCGTGTGGGCGTGGCGATTCCAGTGGAACAGCTGCGCGTCGGGGAATGGGTGCGCGTCTTACCCGGGGAAAAAATTCCCGTGGATGGGGAGATTATTCAGGGAAGAACCACGGTAGATGAAGCTTTATTAACGGGGGAATCGCTGCCGGTGGTCAAGGAAATGGGAGATCTAGTCATTGCTGGCAGTTTCAATCTCTCTGGTGCGATCGCCGTGCAAACTCGTCAGGTGGGGACTGATACCACCCTAGCTAAGATTATCGCAGCTGTGGAATCAGCCCAAACTCGCAAGGCCCCGGTACAGAAGATAGCGGACCGGGTAGCGGGTTATTTTGCCTACGGAGTGATGATAATTGCCCTAATTGTGCTGCTCTTTTGGTATTTTTGGGGAACTAGGCTCTTTCCAGAGGTGTTAGGGTCAACCACAGGACACCACGAGATGATTCAACCCACTTCTCCCCTACTTTTGTCCCTAAAATTAGCGATTTCTGTGCTTGTGGTCGCTTGTCCCTGCGCTCTCGGTTTAGCCACACCGACGGCCCTACTGGTGGGAACCAGTTTAGCAGCCGAAAGGGGTATTTTGATTAAAGGGGGTGATGTTTTGGAAACTGTCTCGCAACTGCAAACGGTGGTTTTTGACAAAACGGGAACCCTTAGCCAAGGTCATCCGGAAATTACCGATTGTTTGAGTTTTTCTGAGCTTAATTCCCTGGAAATTCAACAATTAGCGGCAGTAGTGGAGAGTGGTACTAATCATCCTCTTGCTCAGGCGATTTTAGACGCGGTTACTCCTCCTACTAACCTGACGGGGGAAGATTTTCAAACTGTCGCCGGATTGGGAGTTTCTGCAAGGGTGCAGGGGTCGAAAATTGTTCTAGGAAATCGGCAATGGTTGGCACAGAACGGCATTAAAATCGATGAAACTATCTGGGGGATTCAAGAGCTTTTACAAGCGGGTAAAACGGTGATTTATCTGGGTATGGAAGAACAATTGCTCGGCGCGATCGCTTTTCAGGATCGATTGCGTCCCGATGCTCAAACAACCGTTAATCAGTTGCAAAAACTCGGTTTAGAGGTGATTTTACTCAGTGGTGATCGCCAAGAAGTGGTAACAGCGATCGCTAATAGTTTGGGTATTAGCCAATTTTATGCCGAAGTTGCCCCCACCGAAAAATCGGCCTTAATTGCCGACCTACAGACAAAAGAGGGCAAAATCGTGGCTATGGTCGGGGATGGTATCAATGATGCTCCTGCACTAGGACAGGCTAACATCGGTATTGCTCTGGCCGGTGGCACGGAAGTGGCCATGGAAACGGCTGGGATCGTTTTAATTAGCGATCGCCTAGAGGATGTGGTGCAATCTCTGCATTTAAGTCTGGCCACATGGCAAAAAATCCGACAAAATCTTTTTTGGGCTTTGGGTTATAATACCTTTGCTATTCCCATTGCCGGTGGTTTATTACTGCCCCATTGGGGTCTAGCTTTCAGTCCGGCCCTAGCAGCAGCTTTAATGGCTTTTAGTTCGGTTATGGTAGTGAGTAATTCCTTGCTTTTACGTCGTCAATTTCCTCCGCTCTCATCGACGAAGGAAAGCGAAAATTAAAGCAATTACCGATTTTTTCTCGATAAATCTATCAAGCACCAAAAAGAGCAGCTCTATTATTCCTTGTGTGATAAGTTTCACTGATACAGGAGCGATCAATCTCTGTGTCCTCTGTGTCTTTGTGGTTCGTTACCCAAGAGAGCCAAGATGGTATTTTGTCCCCGTCTTTGTCAGTTGACGGAGACAGGAACAAATCGGGTTAAGCGGTAATTCTGGTCAGGGATTGACCTTGATAATTGTTGGTAATAATCTGGTGAATAGATTCAAAAAATCGCCGACAACGATTATTAGTTCTCAGGGGCAATTCATGATTTTTTACCAATAAATCGATCTGAAGTTCCGAGCTAGTGGGAGGATGAATAAACAATTCCACTTTCACTAACTGGGGAAAGAAAGCATCGTTAGGAACTTCCGATAAAAGCAAGACATCGGTCCGGCGCTTGATGATTTCAAATTCACCCAAACTTAATATATCATCGTATAAAAACCCGGTCTGATGAGGAGAAATCCCGACAAAATAGGAACAGCAATAGCGAGCCATGGCAGGGAAAAGATGATAAATTGGTCAAGGTTAATCGGTCAAAATCAGGCCATTGAACTACTACAAAGAGCGCTTGAAGTCAATTCGATCGCTCCCGCTTACTTATTCGCCGGCGCTAAGGGGATTGGACGCAATCTAGCAGCAAAATGTTTCTGTCAAGACTTGTTAACTAGAGATCGATCTCCAGAAACAAGGGAATTAATCCTGAAACGCTTTTTAGGGGGCAATCATCCCGATTTACTCTGGATTGAACCCACTTATCAACACCAAGGCAAACTGCTCACCGCAAAAGAAGCACAGGAAAGCAATCTCAAGCGTAAAGCTCCCCCGCAAATCCGCATCGAACAAATTCGCGAGATTACTAACTTTTTAAGTCGTCCTCCCCTGGAATCGGCCCGCTCTGTGGTGGTGATCGAGGAAGCAGACACCATGACGGAATCGGCGGCAAATGCCCTCTTAAAAACGCTTGAGGAACCGGGAAAAGCGACTTTAATCCTGATTGCTCCCAGTCCCTCCTCTTTACTACCCACTCTCGTTTCTCGCTGTCAACACATCCCTTTTCAGCGTCTTTCGGAAGAAAATCTCGCTCAAGTCCTCCGCTCTAACGGACAAGCTCGCGTTCTCAATTATCCGGCAATTCTCGGTTTAGCCCAAGGTAGCCCCGGAGAAGCGATCGCAGCTTTAGAGTTTCTCGACAGTCTCCCCCAAGATTTACCGCGATCTTTGAGCAAATTTCCCCTAAAACTCTCCCAAGCACTGGAATTAGCAAAAATTATCGCTCAAACTCTTGACACGGAAACCCAATTATGGTATGTGAGTTATCTTCAGTATGAGGATTGGCAACGACGACGAGAGCGATCGATTTTAGAAATCTTGGAAAAAACCCGCCGGCAGCTGTTAGCCTACGTTCAACCCCGTTTAGTCTGGGAATGCACTTTCTTGGCATTGGCCAAACTATCCACCGCCCAAAAGTCTTAAGATTGTTATATTTATCGATCGAGTGGGGAGAAAGACCATGAAAATCAAATCCTTAGTTTTGCTGATTCTGTTAACCTTGACTACGGTTTTAGGTGCTTGTCAGGGAGGAAAAGAAGCCGAAGAACCGAAAAACGTCCCCACCACGGTGGAATCGCCGCAAAAAGACGATGATAGCGATAAAGACGGGGAAAATCGGCAAAAAGACGATGATAATGACCAGAATAAAGACGATGACGATGATGATGATAACTAATTGTAAAAATCAAAAAATTATTGTTAGGGTTAGGAGTCAGGAGCCAGTAGTCGGTCGTCAGGAGAATTAAGAATGAATGATAATCAATTAAATTGTCTATTTACAGATTTTAGGCAATTTAATCCTTATTTTTGCCGCTTTTGAACCCTTAACTAGGGTTTGCGGCAAAAAGTTTGTTGGTGGGGGCAGGGTGTGGGGTGTGGGGTGTGGGGTGTAGGGTTTTACCGATTTTGAGGTAGTCAGTTACCTAATTTTCAGGGAAAAAGTACCTGAATTTTACCCCCGATCCCTCCAATGGTCGGCACTTTTTGAGGTCAAAAAAGTCTAAAAGCCTTATCCAACAAGGTTTTTAGATTTATTCAGCAAGCCTTAACTAGGGTTTGCGGCAAAAAGTACGGGCGAAGCATTCGGTTAGAAAATCTACGGTTTCACCGATAGGTGATTGTCCGAATGCTTCGCCCCTACAGGACGCGGGCCGATGAAGACGCAAGGTTTTGAACGACGATTCTCTCAAAATCTTGCACCTGTTTCGCGAAAAAAGCCACAAAACTCTTACCTTGCCTACATTTCACATTTATTCAGCAAACCCTAACTGGGATAAAAAAATCGGGTGAGCTTTAACCCACCCGATCGCATATAGATTGAAATCAACCTATAACTGTGGTACAAACTGTTCTTTTTCGGGAACGTAGGCGTATTCAGCCACAATTTGCCGGAATTCTTCCCCATTGATCGTTTCTTTTTCGATCAGCAGATCCACCACTCGATCGATCACTTCGCGATGATCGCGGACAATTTGTCGAGAAATTTCATGGCAGTGTTCCACGATTGATCGCACCTGATCATCGATGCGAGTAGCGACCTTCTCAGAATACTCGGAACGAGTCATCAAACCGCCACCGAGGAACACTTCACCCCCTTGACTTTCTAGGGACAAAGGACCCAAATCGCTCATCCCGAAACGAGTCACCATCTGGCGGGCCATATCAGAAACTTGCTGTAAATCGCCACCGGCACCGGTAGTCACCTCATCATAGCCGAAGATTTCTTCCTCAGCCGCCCGACCACCTAAAGCACCGGAAATCCGGGCCATTAACTGCGCTTTCGTGGTTAAACCCTGTTCTTCGTTGGGAGTGAACCAAGTTAAACCCTGGGCCTGGCCCCGGGGAATCAGAGTCACTTTCTGGACGGGATCGTGATCTTTTAAGAGCGTACCCACGATCGCATGGCCCACTTCATGGTAAGCGATTAGGCGCTTGCTCTTGCTATCGACTAAAGGAGTGCCTTCCATACCGGCGATAACGCGATCCACTGCGTCATCTATCTCTAGGAGGGTAATGGCATCTTTGCGACGACGAGCGGTTAAAATTGCCGCTTCGTTGAGTAAATTGGCTAAATCTGCTCCACTGAACCCCGGAGTGCGACGGGCGATCGCTTCGATGGAAACGTCGTTAGCCAGCTTTTTATTGCGGGCGTGAACGTCTAAAATCTCTAAACGACCTTTAAAATCGGGCGCATCGACGGTTACTTGCCGATCAAAACGGCCCGGACGCATGAGAGCGGAATCGAGAACATCGGGGCGGTTAGTGGCGGCAATGATGATAATTCCCGTATTCCCCTCGAAACCGTCCATTTCTGTCAATAATTGGTTTAGGGTTTGTTCCCGTTCATCGTTACCGCCACCGATACCGGCACCCCGTTGACGACCTACCGCGTCAATTTCATCGATAAATATTAAACAGGGAGCATTTTCCTTGGCTTTTTTGAACAAGTCGCGCACGCGAGAAGCACCGACACCGACAAACATTTCCACAAATTCCGAACCGGAAATGCTGAAGAAAGGTACACCCGCTTCACCGGCGATCGCTTTGGCTAACAGGGTTTTACCCGTACCAGGAGGACCAACTAACAGGACTCCTTTGGGGATTTTGGCACCGACGGCGGTAAATTTCTCCGGTTGTTTGAGGAAAGTGACGACTTCCTGTAATTCTTCCTTCGCTTCATCAATTCCTGCCACATCATCAAAGGTGATGCCGGTTTTTGCTTCCATCTGGAAACGAGCTTTTGATTTGCCAAAACTCATCGCTTGACCGGGGCCGCCTGGCATATTATTAGAACGGCGGAACAGGAAAAAGAGAGCGGCAATCAGCAAAAAGGGGAAAAGTAGATTACCGAGGAATCCCCACCAAGCGCCGTCATTCCGCATCGGGTGAGCATCGAAACTAATTTTAGAATCGCGTAAACGGGCGATTAAATCGGGGGAATTGGCAGGTAAATCGACCCGCAGGCGTTGTACTCGGTTTTCTAGTTCTGGATCTAGGGCCTGTACGATCGCGGTTCGGCCCCCTTCGTAGAGATCGACGCTAACAACCCTACCACTGTCTAGGTATTCTAGAAAGCGTCCGTAGGTCATGCGGGTAGTGGCGGTGTTATTGCCGATATTACCGGTGGCCGTGGCAAAAGTGCCTTGCCAGAGGAAAAAACCGACCACAAGGGCGGGCAATGTCCACAGTAAAATCGTTTTCCAGGATAGTTTCATGTTTGTTTAGTGGTTCTAGGATAAAGATTTTTGCTTAACTCATTTAGCTGTTTTTGTCAAGGATTTTACGTTATTTTTTCGAGATTAATCCCCGCAGCCAATTAAATCTTAACTAAATGTAACGTAATTCTCATAATTCTGACAAGAATGGTGACGATAGATTTTGGCTCTCTTGGGTTTGGTGGGTAAAATGTATTCTAAGATACATTCTTCCTAGCGGGGGGGTGGAACGAACCACAAAGACACAAAGGACACCAAGATTGATCGATCCTATATATATAAGTTAAACTTATCACACAGAACCGAGAAGAGCCAGATTTTTGAGTTCATTTGTTCTAACAAGAGTCTCATGGTTTCTGGGATCAGCTGTACTGAATTTAAACTGCCTCAAGGTATATACTATATCTATTGATACGAAAATCATCTCCAAAATCCTAGAATTGCTTCTTTTTCCCATATTTGATAATTTTGCTAGATGTAACCAATTAAAGATAGAGTTAGTATCTCAACAAAATTTTTACCCTGATTTGACCTTTATTCACGAGCCAACAGGAGCTAAGTTTGCTGTGGACAGAGATTACTATTGATGAGGAGAGTGTTTAGTGAAGTTAACGCCACTTGTGCCACCGATTAAGTGTCAAGGAATTAAAACTAAATTGGTGAAAGATATTAAAAATATTGTGTCTGATCTGAGCTTTGGGCGTTGGATAGAACCCTTTTCTGGATCGGGGGTGGTGGCTTTTAATATTAATCCCAAAAAGTCTTTACTTGCGGACACAAATACTCATATTATACAGTTTTATAATAATCTAAAAAATCAAGTTATTACCAGTAAAACTGTTAAGCTTTTTTTGCAAGAAAATGGTCAAGTTCTTAAGGAGCAGGGAGAAAGTTATTATTATCAAGTACGAGAAAGATTTAATCAATCTCCTAATTCTCTAGATTTTTTATTTCTCAATCGCTCCTGTTTTAATGGCGTGATGAGATTCAATCGTAAGGGACAGTTTAACGTACCTTACTGTCATAAATCAGAGCGATTTTCTCAAGCATATATTACCAAAATAGTCAATCAAGTTATTGCCCTAGAAAATATTCTTATTAAAACTGATTATAATTTTCAAGTTGCTGACTTTCGAGAGACTTTATCTGATTGGCAAAAAACAGACTTGATCTATCTCGATCCTCCTTATTTAGGGAGACACACCGATTATTTTAACTCTTGGTCTGAAGAGGATGAAGATTGTTTGGTGACTATTTTAAAGGATATTTCTTGTCGGTTTATTTTGTCCACTTGGCATAGTAATCAGTTTAGGAGCAATCCTTTAATTAAAAAAAATTGGAGTGCTGATAAGTTTTATATCTATACTAAACAGCATTTTTATCATGTGGGTTCCACAGAAAAATTACGTCATCCGATCACCGAAGCACTCATTACTAACTTTAACATTCCCTTGTTGCCAGAGCGAGGAACTGATTTGCAACAACTGTCATTATTGCCATCGACAGCAGAAAATGAGGGAGCGAGAACAGTCTAGAAGATGCCTAGTGGCTAATTCTCACTCCTTACTATTTATCCTTGGCTTTGGCGCAGATGGTCGTTAATTTGGCGTTTACGCTTTTCTTCGGGGGCAGTGCTAGTAATTTCGCCAAAATCTTGACTACTCATGGAAAGATGGGACATTATCTTTCTTTTGCGCTCTTTAGCGGTTAATTCCGGTGAAGGAGTTACTGGAGGCGGCGCTGCCACGGGTTCCGCTACCACCGGAGGAGTTTCCACAATTGGCAGCGGTTTTTTGGGAATATAGTCAGCACCAGTGGTACTTCTGGAGAGATGATCGAGAATGCGCCGTTTGCGATCGTCAGTAGCCATAAAAATCTTTGCCAATCTAGTTTAAAGTTTTGTAACTATCACCTATTGTCAAACATCCCTATCCCCTTGAGAAGTCAAGGGAGACTTTATCTTGAGGGATTGAAGACATATAAAACCTGCGATCGCATTTATCTGGCCGTGGAACTGGGGGTCTTCTCGCCCAAGGTGATAAGATAAAAAACTAAGTCTTTGAAAATATGACAAAGGATTTATCTATCATGACACCCTCTTTAGCTAACTTTCTCTGGAGCCTTGTTTTAGGTGCGGTTATCGTTCTGATCCCTGCCACTATCGGTTTGATTTTCATCAGTCAATACGACAAGATCAAACGCACTTAATTTAATCTAACTCTAAAATGCCCAGACCGATTCCTCTGGGCATTTTAGCTAATTTTGGAACTGGCAAGAGCGATCGCACCGACTACCCGATATCCCTCTGTGCGTAAAACCTGCACAGCTTCCTCGATCGTGGTTCCTGTGGTATAAATATCGTCAATTAAGAGAATCGGCACTGATTTCGGTAAATTTTTCCCCAGTTGAAAAGCCGCTTGCATCGTCCTTTTTCTTTCCTCGGCTGCCATACTAAACAAGGCTGCCGTGTTCTTAGTCCGAATTAATCCGCGACTAGCCAGATGATAACCGGTTAAACGACAAAAACCTTCGCCAATGACTTCTGCTTGATTAAAACCCCTTTCCTTTAACCTTTCTGGGTGGAGAGGGATAGGAATCACCGTCAAACGTTTATCGGTGAGGGGAGGACGCAGCAGCCAAGTTTCCCCCATGCAACTGCCTAGCAAAGAGCCGAGAGCGGGATGGCGATCATATTTCATTTTAGCGATCGCCTGTTTTAATTTACCTTCATAGCGTCCCCAGATAAACAGGGGAATAGAACTACGCCAGAGAAAAAGCGGGTTATTCTGACGATAGGCCTGTAATTGTCGCCCACAATCACGGCAAAGCTCTCGATCGCTCTGCCGTTGACAAAGAGGACAGGGAGACTTAAGAAATAAAGCGAGAAAAGGTTCGAGCATGGGAAGCAAAAGTTTTAGCTAGATCCTGACTTCCATCGTCAAAAACGGTCAAATAATGGGGATTACTCCGCTCGATCGAAAGACTGATTCCTTGCGCTCCTTCGGACTCTAGATCTTGGAGATAACCCCCCTGATGCTGTTGTGCTTCCTCAAAGGAGGCAAAGGGACCAAAATAGTAGATACAGTGGGGATAAAGGGAGGTAATTTTCAGCCACCAAGGCGTGTTATCGTCAGAAATTTTATTTGTCTGCAAGAAAGATAAAATCATGTTCTGGTATTGATAGGGTACAGGGATTGCAGGAATCAAGGACAGGTTTTGAGGAACTTTGCCTCCATAATTCCCGTTTGCTGGCCAAAAAGTCGAGCTTTTGGCCAAAGAGAGTCTTTTTATCGTATTAGATTAACAAGGGGATCGGTCGCAAAATCAAAAGAGATTCTAAAAATTCCCCTCAGCCAAGGGGAAGCGGATCGAGATAGGATAGTAAAAAGTTTTTTTGTAGAAAGCTAGGGAGATAAGATAACTATGAGCCAGATCACAGACACAGATAAGAGTCTTGAGGCGATGAAGAAGTTTGCCGAACAGTACGCTAGAGGTACAAATACCTATTTCTGTAGCGATCTCTCGGTGACAGCCGTAGTAATTGAGGGATTAGCGCGTCATAAGGACGAATTAGGCGCTCCTTTATGTCCCTGTCGTCACTACGAGGACAAAGAAGCGGAGGTAAAAAATACTTTCTGGAATTGTCCCTGTGTACCGATGCGGGAACGGAAAGAATGTCACTGTATGCTGTTTATTACCCCCGATAACGAGTTTGCTGGGGAAGAACAGGTAATTTCCCTCGACTATATCCAAGAAGTCCGCGAATTGATGAAGGGGCATTAGTATAGGGTAATGACAGCCAGCGCTTTTGGGCAAGGAATCGACGAATTTAATCGCCAGCAATTCTATGCTTGTCATGATACCCTAGAGGCTTTGTGGATGGAGTCCGCAGAGCCTGAAAAAACCTTTTATCAAGGCATTTTGCAGATTGCTGTCGCTTGTTACCATCTAGAAAATAATAACTGGCGCGGGGCGGTAATTCTTTTGGGGGAAGGGGTGAGACGTTTACAACACTATCAACCCGATTACGAGGGGATCAACGTGACGCACTTGGTGGGGGAGAGTTTGGATCTATTAAACTTTTTACAGAATCTCGATCCCCAAGCTTTACCGGCAGTGTTAGAAGCGATGAAAAGCAATCAGGAACATCCTCATCCCCACCTCGATCAATCTATCTGTTCCCTGCCGAAAATCCTCAAAATTCATCCCGTTCTCTAAACAGCTAGATTAGTTAGTCAATACAATTACCTCTAAGTAGGTGGGTGTTAAAATTGTCAGCACCCCCCTTATCAAGGGGGGATTAAGGGGGGATCAGCACCCCCCTTATCAAGGGGGGATTAAGGGGGGATCAGCACCCCCCTTATCAAGGGGGGATTAAGGGGGGATCAAGGGGCAATTTATCTTCAATTTAATTGAAACCATTTACTTATAGGTGACATTTTTATGAGAGCAAGATCCGCAAAAATCAGGGGATGGCTAGTTGCCCTCGTTTCTACCAGCTTAATGGTGGGATTGGGCAATTCTCCCCTAGTCAAGGCACAGCAGAATATTGTACCCGGTAATGCCATGACAGTGCGATCGGATATTCAAGAGGCAAACTCAAAAACGGGGGTAATTACTGCTAGGGGTAACGTACAAGTGTTCTATCCCGCTCGCAAAATGCAGGCCACTTCCGCCCAAGCTCAGTATTTTAGCCGCGAACGTCGTTTAGTGATGACGGGTAACGTTTACGTTTTGCAAGAAGGCAACAGTATCCGCGCTGAAACGATGACTTATCTAGTCGATGAGGGTAGATTTATCGCTACTCCCCAAACCAGTCAGCAGGTGGAGTCAATTTATTTAGTCAAAGATAACGAAACTTCCCCCCAACCAGCTGCTTCCCCGACACCCGCACCCATACCTTCCCCTTCCCTCCCCGCTGCCCCAATTATTAACCCGCAGTGATAGTCAGGAGACAGGAATCAGGAGACAGGAGACAAAAGGCAAAAGGCAAAAGGCAAAAGGCAAAAGGCAAAAGGCAGTATTCTCCCCACACCCCACACCCCACACCCCACACCCCACTTCCCCACACCCCACACCCCACACCCCAACACCGGATAAAGATGACTTTAGTATTAGAAAATATCCATAAATCCTACGGTAAAAGACTCGTGGTTAACCGAGTGAGTATTACCGTTGCCCCGGGGGAAATTGTCGGGTTATTAGGACCAAATGGCGCGGGGAAAACCACAACTTTTTATATCGCCACGGGATTAATTAAACCGAATCAAGGGCGCGTTTGGCTCGATCAAAAAGAAATTACCAAATTACCCCTTAATCAAAGGGCGCGTCTGGGTATTGGCTATCTGACGCAGCAGGCCAGTATTTTTCGTTATTTAACTGTATCAGAAAATATTCAGTTAGCCCTAGAACAGTCGGGAGTTCCCTTTTCCCAACGGGCAAATCGTCTCTATAATTTATTAAAAGAATTTCGCCTCGATAAGATTGTTGGCACTAAAGGAGCTTACGTTTCTGGAGGAGAAAGAAGAAGGACGGAATTAGCTCGCGCTTTAGCGGTGGGAGTCAACGGACCAAGATTTTTGTTATTAGATGAACCTTTCGCCGGGGTGGATCCAATCGCTGTATCTGAGATTCAAGCGATGATCGCTGGTTTAAGGGATCGTCAGATGGGAATTTTAATTACTGATCACAATGTGCGAGAAACTTTGGCTATTACTAATCGGGCTTATATTATGCGCGAAGGGCAGATTTTAGCGGCGGGAAGTGGTGAAGAACTTTATAATAATCCTCTGGTGCGTCAGTATTATTTGGGTGATAATTTCTTAAGATAATTGTTATTAATAAAAAATCGCTGCATTATATCATGAAAGTTAGCAATTGGCAAGGAAATTTAAGTAGAATACCCGGATTTACCATCTTAGACCGCTATATTTTTGTCGAGTTATTATTACCCTTTCTATTTGGTATGGGTTTATTCACTTCTTTGGGAGTGGCGATCGGGACTTTATTTGATTTAGTGCGACGGATTACTGAATCGGGTTTACCTTTTACTTTGGCCCTAAAAATTCTCCTATTAAAAATGCCAGAGTTTATTGTTTTAGCCTTTCCCATGTCGATACTTTTAGCAGCTTTAATGGCCTACAGTCGTTTAGCCAGTGATAGCGAATTAATTGCTTTTAAAAGTATTGGAATTAGTGTTTATCGCCTAATAATTCCCGCCATTGTGCTAAGTTTAATAGTGACGGGATTAACCTACATTTTTAATGATTATGTGGCTCCAGCTGCTAGTTATGAAGCTAATGCTACCATGACGAAAGCTCTGCGACCAAATCGCAAATCTTTTATTGAAGATAATATTATTTATCCTGAATACGGCAAAGTGCGGCCACCGGATGGAGGGGAATCGCAAACAGTATTAAGAAGGTTATTTTATGCTGAAAGATTTAACGGTCAAGAAATGTTAGGTTTAACCATTCTTGATCGCACCCAACCGGAAGTTAATCAAATTATTACCTCAGAATCAGCTTCTTGGAATATTGAAAAGAATATCTGGGATTTTTATAACGGCACAATTTATCTAATTGATCCTAATGGTTCCTATCGTAATATTGTCCGCTTTCAACATCAACAATTAGCCCTACCGCGTACCCCTTTAGATTTAGCTTTTCGGGCGCGAGATGGTTCAGAAATGACCCTAAGACAAGCGCAGGAATACCTAAAAATAATGCAATTAAGTGGCAATCCTACCAAAATTAGAAAACTACAGGTTCAAATCGAGCAGAAAATATCTTTACCCTTTGTTTGTTTAGTTTTTGGGATGATTGGGGCAGCCTTGGGATTGCGTCCCCAAAATTCTAATAAAGCCACCAGTTTCGGTATTTGTATTGTCCTAATTTTCTCCTATTATCTCCTATCTTTTGTCACCAGTTCCTTAGGCATTGGCGGAGTTTTAACCCCCTTGATGGCCGCTTGGTTGCCCAACATTTTAGGATTAACTGCCGGGGGAATTTTGTTACTTCAATCGGCTAAATAATCGAGGATTAGCGGTGGGAATAAAAATTGATAATCATCAAATTTCTAGGGCTAATTTGTATAAACGACTGCGGGATAAATTAGTAACCTGTGCTAATTGTCTGCTGGCTTGCGATCGACTAACTCCCCGTTCTATAATTTGTTTTAATTCCCGTTTTAATTCCTCCTCGGATAATTGGATATTATCGGCCTGATCGTTGCCCATAACTATGAGCGTAAATTCCCCTTTAGGAGTTTTATTCTCCCGATATAAATTAATCGCCTCGGCGATAGTTCCTCGCCAAATTTCTTCGTAAAGCTTGGTTAATTCCCGACCTAAAACTATCTTTCTCGTTGATCCGAAAGTTTCGCGTAAATCCTCCAAAGTCTTAATAAGTTTGTGAGGTGCTTCATAAAAAACCATCGTTCTTGTTTCGGTTTTTAAACCCTCTAAGCGCTCTTGTTTCAGCTTTTCCTTACCCGGAAGAAATCCTTCAAAACAGAATCTTTCCGTGGGTAATCCCGACACCGCTAAAGCAGTAATTACCGCCGTTACTCCGGGGATGGGAACCACTTCGATCTGAGCTTCTATACAAGCTTTAATTAACTCATAACCAGGGTCAGAAATCCCCGGCATTCCCGCATCAGTAACCAAGGCGATATCCTGACCTTGGCTGAGAATATTTAATAACTGATCGAGACGGGAAAGGCGATTATGTTCATGGTAACTAATTTGAGGGGTTGAAATATCAAAATGCTGTAATAATTTGCCGGTGTGTCTGGTATCTTCGGCGGCAATTAGAGCGACTTTTTTGAGAGTTGCCAGGGATCGGAAAGTCAGATCGTCTAAATTGCCGATCGGCGTTCCCACCACATACAATTTACCGATATTATTCATAAATTGGCTAAAAATAGGCTATTTAGTTGTATTTTAAGTGATCAGTAAACTAAAAATTCACATCTGCTCACTGATAACTGAGAACCGATCGCTTTTCTCTGTTCAGGGATCACTCAAATAGGGTAAAGTAGGTCAAGGTATGCTAACCCTGTTATTGCATTAATCTAGTCTAAGGAGAACGTCTTAGTAATGTTAACCCTAAAAATCGCCGTTTATATCGTTGTTTCCTTCTTTGTCTTACTTTTTATCTTTGGCTTCCTTTCTGGCGATCCTACCCGTAACCCCGGACGCAAAGACTTTGAGTAGAAGACAATTATCAAACTGGTTCTAGGGTAGAGACACAGGGAACAAGTTATCGGACTTTCCCTGTCTCCCTAGAAATAATGATCGTGGTAGTATCATTGAGGTTCGCTCGTCCTCTATTTCGATCGCCGACTCGTGCAGTCATGTCTTTTTTTTTCTTAGCTGTTGAACCACCTGCCCTGATTAATACTGTAGCCGAACCGGAAACGGAGGAGCGCCAAGTTGCTGAAAATATTCCCACGTCTGTAGTTCCCCTCCCTGTCACCCCAGCACCTCTAGAGGCAAAAAAGCCTTCAGAAGAGAGCGTTTCTATTCCCCTCACCGTCACTCCACCTCCGGAAACCGTCGAGGTAAAACCCTTGGTTCCCGATCAGGGTATTCCCTTAGAACCTTTACCTAGCAGTGCGGGTGATGCGGCAGCTTTAGGAAAACCCCTTTCTGTCCAGAATTCTCCACCCCCCGCAGCCGTTGGTGTCACCATTCATCCCGAAACCGAGATAGTTTCAGGATTAAATCAAAAAGCTCTTAACCAGAAAAATGGCTCAACTCGGCTATTAGTGCGGAAAAAAGGCGAAAAAACCAGCCAAGAATACTTGATTTCCCTCAATAACAGCCTAGCTCAGACCGATGCAGTTAATCCAGAAGGGGAAAAGCCCCTAGAATTAGTGGCCGATGAGCAGGAATTTGACCAAAATCGGCAGATTATCACCGCTAGGGGTAATGTCACCCTACGTTTTGCCCAAAGTGTACTAACAGCCGATCGCTTACAGATTAATCTTCCCGAAAAGTTAGCGGTAGCGGAGGGCCAGGTGATCCTAACCCGGGGAGATCAAATCCTGCGCGGCGATCGCTTTGAGTATTATTTCGTCCAGGATAGCGGTGTGGTATTTAATGCTAATGGGGAGATTTTTCAACCCAGCACCGCTAGGGATTTAGGACAAACGCTGCCCACGGATGTGGGGGCCGGTAGTTCTTTTGGAACCCTAACCGATCGTTTGGCATTAAATCAACCCTTGCAGAGAATCACCACGGGAGAGGGTTTTCAATTTGTCGTCGGGGGACAGGATCCCAGTCGACGCGATCGACAGAATATTAGTAGTCCATCGGGGGGAACGATTAATCGTGTCCGTTTTCAGGCCGAACGCTTGAATTTTGATGGTAAGGTGTGGAATGCCACTAATGTGCGTCTGACTAATGACCCTTTTTCCCCCCCTGAATTGGAAGTTCGAGCTAATTCCGCCACTTTTCGCAGTACCGGCCCCTTTACCGATGAGTTACGGATGAGTAATTCCCAGTTGGTTTTCGATCAACGGGTAGTGGCACCCACTTTTATTAATAGTCTTACTTTCGATCGCCGTCGTCGTCGTCCTTTTTTAATTGCCCCGGGCTATGATGGGGAGGATCGGGGCGGATTTTTCGTAGAAAGTCCCCTAACTTTAGTGGAGACACCGAAGACTCTTTTTGAGTTGACACCGCAATATTTAATTCAAAAAGTCCTTAATCCCGATGCTTTTCCCTCAGCTAACCCCGGAGGTGGCGAAGTTTCGCCCCTTAGTCCGAAAGCTTTTGGTTTGTTGGGCAATTTTGCCACTAATTTTGGTGAGCGCTCGTTTTTGCAAGCGACAGCTTCTTTTTCTAATTTAGATTTGGAACAGATCGAAAATATTGTTCGTTCTAAAATTCGCTTTCAACAGACGATCGGACAGTTGCAGGATCCCTATCTGCTCAATGTGGAGTACAATTATCGCGAGCGTCTCTTTAACGGTTCTTTGGGGTTTCAGACGGTTAATAGCAGTTTTGGGGCAATTTTGACCTCACCGGTGATTGTTGTCCCCAATACGGATATCAGACTCAGTTATCAAGCTTCTGTTCAGAATGTTAACGCACCCACCGATCGCAGTGATCTCTTAGCGGCCAATGCAACGGATAATGTGACCAATTTAAGCCGTTTTCAGGGTGCTATCTCCCTCAATCGCAGTTTTTTACTCTGGTCTGCCCTTACTTTACCACCGACTCCCGACCAAGGTTTAAGATTTTCTCCTCTTCCCGTTCAACCCTATATTGCTCTTGTCACTGGTGTCACCGGTGTCAGCAGTTATTACACTAACGGAGAGACGCAAAATTCCGTCACGGGAACCGTGGGATTATTGGGACAGTTTGGGCGTTTTTCCCGCGATTTGTTCGACTATACCGGATTTAATCTCAGTTTTAGTCAGGGTTTAGTTAACGGACAATCACCCTTTTTCTTCGATCGCTTTGTTGATCAACAAACCATGTCCTATGGTATAACTCAACAGGTATATGGTCCGATTCGCGTGGGTTTCCAGAGCATTTATAGTATCGATCAAGCTAAGGAAATCAGTACAGAATATTTTCTCGAATGGAGTCGTCGGACCTATAGTTTAATTTTGCGCTATAACCCAGTGCTGCAGTTGGGAATACTCAACATCCGCGTGTCGGATTTCAACTGGACAGGCAACCCCGGCTATTTTGAGGGTAGCGATGTCCGTCCAGTGGTGGATGGAGTAACCCGTTAAGCTGAGGAGATAGGAGAAGGGAGAGGGGAGAATAAATAATCAGTTTTTAATAACCAGATTTAGCATAATAACATCAAACTGGAACAAACACAAGCCCGCACTTTTTCTACTTATATCTTCTCTTTAAATTGACAGAAAAGCTCCTAAAATTTTCATGGTGTTGATCGTTTCATAATTTAACCCTTCTACTCCCTTAATATTTGTTTGTTGGCCAATTCAGACTTGAATTGGCCATGCTTTTTACTACTCCCCTTCCTCTTAGTTGTAAAATACCTACACCTGTCAGGGAGTGTGGGGAGGCGGGAAGCGTGAGAAAACGATATAGTTTTTGTGGATTCAAGTTATGTTTTTGAACAAGTTCGTAGATTCAAAGAAGAAAATGAGACTGCTGCATAGTCAGTTGTCCTGTTAATGCAATCATCAACTCAACATTGTTCAGATCACTGTTAGTATTTAGCGAGACATAAGTCATGCCGCTGGAGGCGAAAAAGCGAACCTGCCCAGCGGCACTGAACGCTGATGAGCCGATAAAGACAAAGGCATTATCCGGGACGCTGGATGCCACGGCATCGATACCCGATATGTCGATCCGGTCCCCTTGGGCCAGGGAAAAGTCTGTGATAATGTCTGCATCATACTCAAAGTTAGCACTATCTTCAATTGTTTGAAAACGGAAAGTGTCTGCTCCAGTGTTGCCAGTCAATGTGTCCTGTCCGAGACCGCCACTGATGATATTTTGGCCAGCATTGCCAGAAATCGTGTTGGCCAAAGTATTTCCGGTTGCGTTAATGTTGCCGCTGCCAAGCAAAGTTAGATTTTCCACGAATGCTCCCAAGGCATAGGTGATTGAACTGCGGACATGGTCTGTCCCAGATGTTGGCAATTCAAAAACCACATCCCCCGCATTATCGACGGTGTAGGTGTCATCACCGCCAGCGCCAGCCATGGTGTCAGCACCAGCGCCACCGTCAAGGTTGTTGTTGCCGTTGTTGCCGGTCAGTTGATTGTTGAGTCCATTACCCTGACCATCGATGGCATCTTCTTCGCTCAGTGTGAGGTGTTCAACGTTGGCACCCAGTATCCAAGAAACAGAGGATTCCACCGTATCGCTGCCAGCGTTGAGGGCTTCTATAACGGTATCGGTGGCCAGATCAACGATGTAGCGGTCGTTACCGGCACCCCCTTCTAGGCGGTCTTGCTCACTGCCACCGTTGAGGAGGTCGTCGCCATCACCACCATAGAGACTGTCGGTTCCTCCCTGGCCGTAGAGGGAGTCATTGCCGGCTAGAGCGGTCAGGATATTGCTGCCGCTGGTTCCGATGATCTCGTTATCCAGAGTGTTGCCGGTGCCATTGCGGTTGATGCCATCGTCCCAACTGATATACAGTTGTAAATTCTCCACATTGGCACCCAGGGTATAAGCAGAGCGATTTGAATACACCCAGTCGATACCTGCATTGGCCGCTTCTGTCACTACATCACCAGCGTTATCGACGACATAGACATCGTCTCCAGCTCCACCGCTCATCGTGTCAGCACCTAGGTCTCCATCGATCCAGTTGTCGCCGGTGTTGCCAGTGATCTGGTTGGCGAGATCATTGCCGGTTGCTGAGAGATCTTGCGAGCCGGTCAGGACGAGTTGTTCGACATTCCCACTGAGGGTATAGCTGATGGAGGACTGCACCCGGTCTGTGCCAGCGGCATCTTCCTCCTGAACCGAATCACCTTGGTTATCAACGATGTAGATGTCATTGCCAAGGCCGCCAATCATGGTGTCGGCACCGGCAGCGCCGTTGAGGGTGTTGTTCAGGGCATTGCCCCAGAGGCTGTTGTTGGCTTCATTGCCCGTACCGTTGAGGGCGGTACCAATCAGCACCAGGTTTTCCAGTCGTGCGCCGAGGGTATAGTTCAGCGAGGCCTCAACGGTGTCTATGTCGCTGCCTGTTTCGATGATGACATCGCCTGTGGCATCGATGCGATAAAGATCGGCTCCCCATCCACCATTCAGGGTGTCGGCTTCGGCACCCCCATCGAGGGTGTCATTACCGGCGAGACCTTCCAGTCGGTTGGCGGCGCTGTTGCCACTGAGGCGATTGGCAGAGGCATTGCCGGTGCCGTTGATGGCATTGGTGCCAAGGAGGGTCAGATGCTCTAGGGTGCTGCTCAGGGTGTAGGTGATGGAGGTACGCACATGATCCTCCCCAGCATTAGCTAATTCGATGACCACATCCCCCACGTCATCGACGGTGTAGGTGTCATCACCGCCAGCGCCAGCCATGGTGTCAGCACCAGCGCCACCGTCAAGGTTGTTGTTGCCGTTGTTGCCGGTCAGTTGATTGTTGAGTCCATTACCCTGACCATCGATGGCATCTTCTTCGCTCAGTGTGAGGTGTTCAACGTTGGCACCCAGTATCCAAGAAACAGAGGATTCCACCGTATCGCTGCCAGCGTTGAGGGCTTCTATAACGGTATCGGTGGCCAGATCAACGATGTAGCGGTCGTTACCGGCACCCCCTTCTAGGCGGTCTTGCTCACTGCCACCGTTGAGGAGGTCGTCGCCATCACCACCATAGAGACTGTCGGTTCCTCCCTGGCCGTAGAGGGAGTCATTGCCGGCTAGAGCGGTCAGGATATTGCTGCCGCTGGTTCCGATGATCTCGTTATCCAGAGTGTTGCCGGTGCCATTGCGGTTGATGCCATCGTCCCAACTGATATACAGTTGTAAATTCTCCACATTGGCACCCAGGGTATAAGCAGAGCGATTTGAATACACCCAGTCGATACCTGCATTGGCCGCTTCTGTCACTACATCACCAGCGTTATCGACGACATAGACATCGTCTCCAGCTCCACCGCTCATCGTGTCAGCACCTAGGTCTCCATCGATCCAGTTGTCGCCGGTGTTGCCAGTGATCTGGTTGGCGAGATCATTGCCGGTTGCTGAGAGATCTTGCGAGCCGGTCAGGACGAGTTGTTCGACATTCCCACTGAGGGTATAGCTGATGGAGGACTGCACCCGGTCTGTGCCAGCGGCATCTTCCTCCTGAACCGAATCACCTTGGTTATCAACGATGTAGATGTCATTGCCAAGGCCGCCAATCATGGTGTCGGCACCGGCAGCGCCGTTGAGGGTGTTGTTCAGGGCATTGCCCCAGAGGCTGTTGTTGGCTTCATTGCCCGTACCGTTGAGGGCGGTACCAATCAGCACCAGGTTTTCCAGTCGTGCGCCGAGGGTATAGTTCAGCGAGGCCTCAACGGTGTCTATGTCGCTGCCTGTTTCGATGATGACATCGCCTGTGGCATCGATGCGATAAAGATCGGCTCCCCATCCACCATTCAGGGTGTCGGCTTCGGCACCCCCATCGAGGGTGTCATTACCGGCGAGACCTTCCAGTCGGTTGGCGGCGCTGTTGCCACTGAGGCGATTGGCAGAGGCATTGCCGGTGCCGTTGATGGCATTGGTGCCAAGGAGGGTCAGATGCTCTAGGGTGCTGCTCAGGGTGTAGGTGATGGAGGTACGCACATGATCCTCCCCAGCATTAGCTAATTCGATGACCACATCCCCCACGTCATCGACGGTGTAGGTGTCATTACCCCCGCCGCCGGCCATGGTGTCGGCTCCAGCGCCACCGTCAAGGTTGTTGTTGCCGTTGTTGCCGGTCAGTTGATTGTTGAGTCCATTACCCTGACCATCGATGGCATCTTCTTCGCTCAGTGTGAGGTGTTCAACGTTGGCACCCAGTATCCAAGAAACAGAGGATTCCACCGTATCGCTGCCAGCGTTGAGGGCTTCTATAACGGTATCGGTGGCCAGATCAACGATGTAGCGGTCGTTACCGGCACCCCCTTCTAGGCGGTCTTGCTCACTGCCACCGTTGAGGAGGTCGTCGCCATCACCACCATAGAGACTGTCGGTTCCTCCCTGGCCGTAGAGGGAGTCATTGCCGGCTAGAGCGGTCAGGATATTGCTGCCGCTGGTTCCGATGATCTCGTTATCCAGAGTGTTGCCGGTGCCATTGCGGTTGATGCCATCGTCCCAACTGATATACAGTTGTAAATTCTCCACATTGGCACCCAGGGTATAAGCAGAGCGAGTTGAATACACCCAGTCGATACCTGCATTGGCCGCTTCTGTCACTACATCACCAGCGTTATCGACCACATAGCCATCGTCGCCACCGCCACCGCTCATCGTGTCAGCACCTAGGTCTCCATCGATCCAGTTGTCGCCGGTGTTGCCAGTGATCTGGTTGGCGAGATCATTGCCGGTTGCTGAGAGATCTTGCGAGCCGGTCAGGACGAGTTGTTCGACATTCCCACTGAGGGTATAGCTGATGGAGGACTGCACCCGGTCTGTGCCAGCGGCATCTTCCTCCTGAACCGAATCACCTTGGTTATCAACGATGTAGATGTCATTGCCAAGGCCGCCAATCATGGTGTCGGCACCGGCAGCGCCGTTGAGGGTGTTGTTCAGGGCATTGCCCCAGAGGCTGTTGTTGGCTTCATTGCCCGTACCGTTGAGGGCGGTACCAATCAGCACCAGGTTTTCCAGTCGTGCGCCGAGGGTATAGTTCAGCGAGGCCTCAACGGTGTCTATGTCGCTGCCTGTTTCGATGATGACATCGCCTGTGGCATCGATGCGATAAAGATCGGCTCCCCATCCACCATTCAGGATGTCGGCACCGGCACCCCCATCAAGGGTGTCATTACCGGCGAGACCTTCCAGTCGGTTGGCGGCGCTGTTGCCACTGAGGCGATTGGCAGAGGCATTGCCGGTGCCGTTGATGGCGGTGGTGCCAAGGAGGGTCAGATGCTCTAGGGTGCTGGCCAAAGTATAGGTGATGGAGGTACGCACATGATCCTCCCCAGCATTAGCTAATTCGATGACCACATCCCCCACGTCATCGACGGTGTAGGTGTCATCACCGCCAGCACCAGCCATGGTGTCAGCACCAGTGCCGCCGTCAAGGTTGTTGTTACCGTTGTTGCCGGTCAATTGATTGTTGAGTCCATTACCCTGACCATCGATGGCATTCCACTCACCTGTCAGTGTGAGGTGTTCAACGTTGGCACCCAGTATCCAGGAAACAGAGGATTCCACCGTATCGCTCCCAGCGTTGAGGGCTTCTATAACGGTATCAGTGGCCAGATCAACGATGTAGCGGTCGTTACCGGCACCCCCTTCTAGGCGGTCTTGCTCACTGCCACCGTTGAGGAGGTCGTCGCCATCACCACCATAGAGACTGTCGGTTCCTCCCTGGCCGTAGAGGGAGTCATTGCCGGCTAGAGCGGTCAGGATATTGCTGCCGCTGGTTCCGATGATCTCGTTATCCAGAGTGTTGCCGGTGCCATTGCGGTTGATGCCATCGTCCCAACTGATATACAGTTGTAAATTCTCCACATTGGCACCCAGGGTATAAGCAGAGCGAGTTGAATACACCCAGTCGATACCTGCATTGGCCGCTTCTGTCACTACATCACCAGCGTTATCGACGACATAGACATCGTCTCCAGCTCCACCGCTCATCGTGTCAGCACCTAGGTCTCCATCGATCCAGTTGTCGCCGGTGTTGCCAGTGATCTGGTTGGCGAGATCATTGCCGGTTGCTGAGAGATCTTGCGAGCCGGTCAGGACGAGTTGTTCGACATTCCCACTGAGGGTATAGCTGATGGAGGACTGCACCCGGTCTGTGCCAGCGGCATCTTCCTCCTGAACCGAATCACCTTGGTTATCAACGATGTAGATGTCATTGCCAAGGCCGCCAATCATGGTGTCGGCACCGGCAGCGCCGTTGAGGGTGTTGTTCAGGGCATTGCCCCAGAGGCTGTTGTTGGCTTCATTGCCCGTACCGTTGAGGGCGGTACCAATCAGCACCAGGTTTTCCAGTCGTGCGCCGAGGGTATAGTTCAGCGAGGCCTCAACGGTGTCTATGTCGCTGCCTGTTTCGATGATGACATCGCCTGTGGCATCGATGCGATAAAGATCGGCTCCCCATCCACCATTCAGGGTGTCGGCTTCGGCACCCCCATCGAGGGTGTCATTACCGGCGAGACCTTCCAGTCGGTTGGCGGCGCTGTTGCCACTGAGGCGATTGGCAGAGGCATTGCCGGTGCCGTTGATGGCATTGGTGCCAAGGAGGGTCAGATGCTCTAGGGTGCTGCTCAGGGTGTAGGTGATGGAGGTACGCACATGATCCTCCCCAGCATTAGCTAATTCGATGACCACATCCCCCACGTCATCGACGGTGTAGGTGTCATTACCCCCGCCGCCGGCCATGGTGTCGGCTCCAGCGCCACCGTCTAACCAGTCATTTGCCGCCGTACCATAGATCTGATCGTTCCCAGCACCACCATCTAGGTGCTGTGGTTGGGAGTTGTCGGTGGTGAAGGCCAAAAAGTCATTGCCGTCGCCAGCAAAGACAGCATAACGATCAGTTCCCAGCCAAAGGGTGTCATTACCTGATGTGAGGCGAAATACCCCTGCGCTTTGGAGTACGGAGGGTATTGGGCTTAATGGGATGATTCCATTTGTGAGCAGATCGGCAAATGGTGCAAGCCCAGTGTTTTCCAAGGCCGCGTTCACCGCTGTGGTGAAGCTTGTCGAAGTTGGATCACCCCCCACGTCCTGGATGATTTCCCGCGCCAGCGGGAGAACGGCCGCCCAATACCCTGCTACCGTAATTCCGTCACCAGCAGGAGCCTTGCTTTTGAAACTATTCAACAGATCCGCAGGGGTCTGTACGGTCATAAGTCTGTCGATTTCGGGTACATAGACAGCGCTATCGGCCATGGCACTACCTAGCGGGCCAGACATCAACAGCCTCGCTAGGATGCCATCCACAAGACCATTCCAGGAGTCAGTCAAGCTGCCTACGGCCTGGGCGTTGGGGTTTCGGATACCTTCCACGACGAATTGTGTACCCAGAAAGGCTTCTAGTGCTGCCAGCTTGCGCCCATCGAATAGTCCTCCTCGTGATGATGGGTCAACGGATTGCACACCCGCCCAGCGATAAATGATCTGCTCTGCCTGGCTGCGGGCGTTGGCAAGACTGCTGAGGTTCTGAGAAACAAAACCCGTAACCAGTGTGGCCAAAGCTCCATCCGCCAACATGACAGAGCGCAGTGACTTGACATCCCCACGTCCACGGATGTCAGGGAGATTGTCAATGGTGATGTTGCCCGTCAAGCTAATCGAGGAATTGGTATCAACATTGGAGACATCAAACCAGATATCTGCGACTAAGCCTGTTGTGCCATTTGTATATTCAAAGATCGACTGCTCGTGAATCCGGTTGCCTTCTGCCGTGAAGTTGACGGCTGTGTACCTCAAATCGATGGAGCGAATATTGAGGGAAGCAAGTGTACGCAACTCGCCTGTATCGGTAAGACCGTTACTGTTGGCATCGAGCCAAACTCTGAACCGGGACCAGACTGCATCACTGGCATTGATAACTCGGTCATTGTTGAGGTCATAGGTGACCAGTTCAGCAAAGCCTGAGCGTCCAAGATCACCGATTAGCTCATTGATGTTGTCGATTTGGCCGTTGGCGTTGCTATCAATTGCCAGCAGGCCATCCGTCGGCTTCACCCAACCCGTTTGTTCTTTGATGCCATCGCCATCCATATCGAAATAGACATTGGATGTCGCCCGCGGAGTGAGTTCAATGCCGTTGCCATCCAGGTCGAGAACGATGGGATCAATTAGGCGGCGTAGTTGATCCCGCAGGGCATCTGAGAAAGAGTCACCCACCTGGTCAATCCAATCACTTAAGTCATCGACTGCATCTCCAATTCGATCCGCAAGAGAGTCAAACAAGTCACTTAACCAGCTGTCTCCGTTGGATCGACGGGCATCATTCCAAGGATCAGTAATCAGGTCACCTCGCTTCAGCGCATCATTCACCTTCTGCGCGATTTCATTGCTGCTGCTGGCATTTTTGCCAATATCTCGCCCTACCGAGTTATTCCATTTATCCATGTTTTTCTCTTGCCAAGGCTGGTCATGTTGTAGATCACCTCTAATTTCGTTGAGGTCACCAAAAACATGAGCAGCAGGTACACCATATTCCCTAGCCATAGCTCCGCTTGCATAGGCATGTCGAAAGGCGTCCCAAGCACCATTATGTTTGGTATTTGGATCAATTCCATAATTCTCCGCGTATGTATTGGCTTCCTGCATATACCTGTTGTACAGGTTGTCAAATTCACTCATTTCATTTCTCCTACGACTAAAAAGATCCGATTTCTAGATTCAATTTTCACTATTGCCCCAACATCTAAAGGGACACAACTGGCTGGTACAAATCTCTTCGGCAATTGCGCTCTGTGTTCTGGCTGGATTTCATGAGTAGCCAAAATGTCAAGTTTTTTAGATCGCTTGAACTTGGATAGGCTTATTTCTTTAGGCATGACGATGATAAATGCCCAATGGGACTCATTCGCCACATAGCCAGTTGACTTTAGATAGGCATTGATGCGAGTACTGTATGGAACACCCTCCGAAATAGATTGTTGATAAGGATAGAGAACACACAGATGGCTATCGGGCATTTTTTCTAAAGAGCTAAGCTTGAGAACCTGACCAACCTCTAAATATCTCTGAAGATAATCCTGCTCAATCATTTGTCCGCCCTGCTTCGCAGTACATCCTGAGATTGACAGCATGAAAGTGCACAGAAGGCTAATCGGTAATATTTGGTGTAAACCAAGTAAGTTTTCCATGACTCGCAGTTGCATCCTTGTGCGTTGATTTAGGAATTTTTTTTGATTGGCATAAGCTTGACTTCGACTTCAACTCGGTTCCTTCATTTTATCGTGTAAGATGGCGATTGCACTCTACTCCAAAGCCTCAATCGTGACTAGACCACCCTCGATCGCTTGAATCCGCAGATCGTAACCTCGCAATAGCTGCATCCCGATTAGTGGAAGTGTCTCTGATTCGTTGATGTAAATCTCACGATATTGCCCATCCCAAATCACGCGCCCGATGTAAACCTCAAACGTACAGAAAGTTCCGTCACCTAATGTGGCAATATCTCGGCCCTCCCAACTCAACCCCAATGTGGCAATTATGTCAGACGGCAAGGTGAGAAAACCCGAAAATCCTGTATCAGTTACAGCATCTACCATCTGCGCTGTCTTATTATTCGTGAGCGCGATCGATAAGGTCGCTTCACACCTTTGATTCACACGACCTTGCATCATTGCTTTGTTCTCAAACTCCGTGTACCAAAGTGATCGACTGCTAGATGCCCAATCCGAATAAACCAAGTCTGAGCATCAGGCACTCGTGCAGAAAGTTGTTTCGATGCTGTCACCAAATCATCGGCAACTTCAAACGCTCCGGTTTCAATGTCAATCGCCACAATTTTGCCGTAATTGCCTTCTTCAACTTGAGAGCGCACTTGGGATTCATAGAGTTCATTACCACGTCGGGCAAATTCTTTTTTGCTGTAGCGGGGTTGTCGAATTACCATATCCTTGACTTCGATTTCAACTCGGTTTACTTATTTTATCCTGTAACATGGCGAGCGCACTTACAGCCGTCTGACTTGCGCTAAAGCCTCTTCGCCTGAAATTAGCTGAACAGAACCATTTCTCGCTTCATCTCTGCGTCCCTTAGCTTCAACAATCCACATCGACTCAATCGGAACTTTTTCCATGTACATGACCACTATTGCACGAGTACAGCAAGAAAAGTTAACGGGTCTATCCATTGCTGGACAAGGGTTTTCGGCTCTTGTAGTAGATATGTATGGGTAGTTCAGGTGTTTTAGGTGGGAATTGGTTCACCCGGCCGCAAACTAGACCATTTACCGGTTTCGCGTAAAAAGCTTTCGCAACCCACCACATCCCACTCCATTTCGATATAATCTTCTTTGGTGCGAATGTTAACGTTAATAGAAGGGTTCTTCGCTTCAAAGTCCGGTGTCTCGGTGAGATGACGTTCCTGATGTTGTGTTTCTACGGCATGATAGGTGAGACAGCGATCAACAAAATAGCAGTTAATACAAATACACATAGGTTTAACTCTATAAGTCTTTTCCGTTAATCTAGCTCAGTCTCTCCCCAAATAGGGCCGGTAAAAATTATATTTTTGTAAATTTATCTTCTCGATGTCTTGTCAAAAAAACCTAGATAGTTTAGTTAAAGAAGTTTTTGCGATTAATCAGCAAGAATTGCCAGAAAATGCTTATTTAGTCGGTGGTGCTGTGCGAGACGCTTTATTAAACCGTCAGAAAGACTATATTGACCTAGATTTTGTGGTTCCCGCAAAAGCGATCGAAATTGCTCAAACTATTGCCCATCAGTATAAGGCCGGTTTTGTGGTTTTAGATGCGGTTCGTCAAATTGCTCGCGTCGTTTTTCCCCAGGGGACTCTTGATTTCGCACAACAGGAGGGAGAATCTCTAGAAATAGACCTAAAAAGACGGGATTTCACCGTTAATGCTCTTGCTTATAATCTCCACACCCAAGAAATTTTCGATCCTTTAGGGGGATTAAAAGATTTAGGCTGCCAATCCCTGCGGATGATTTCCCCCGAAAATCTCCAAGATGATCCCCTAAGATTATTAAGGGCCTATCGACAAGCGGCTCAATTGGACTTTGAGATCGAACCCCATACCCGTGCAACTATTCGTTCTCTTGCCCCTTTATTGCACCGTGTAGCCGCCGAAAGGGTACAATCCGAGTTGAATTACCTTTTGCTCAATTCCCGTGGCAATAAATGGCTAAAAAGTGCCTGGGAAGATGGCTTATTATCTCTCTGGTTGCGTCGGATTACCCCCGCAAAAATGGAGCGAGTTATGGGGGTGGAAGCGGCAGCGGGATTTTTAGAATCTTTGTTACCGGAAAACTTTATCTTTTCCCCTTCTCAGTTACAGTTGACAAAATTGGCCCTATTGGTATCGGATATTTTGGCAGAAGCGGAAAAAGAGTTAATCGATCTCAAGTATTCCAGGGGGGAAATTCGCACGGTAATCACGGTAATTAAGTGTTTACCTCCTCTCAAGGAGGCAGATAATTTAAGTCTGCGGGAACAGTATTTTATTTATCTAAATACGGGAAAAGTATTTCCTGTCTTTGCCCTTTTTGCTCTATCGATGGGGATTAACAAAAATATCGTCGCTTCTCTGTTGACTTCCTATCTCGATCCCGATAATATTATCGCCCATCCCCGACCTTTATTAAGGGGCGATGATTTAATTAACCATTTACACCTGAAACCCAGTCCGATTATCGGTAAGTTATTAACCGAGGTACAAATTGCCCAAATTGAGGGCCAAGTCACAGTTTTTCAGGAAGCGATCGATTTTGCTAAAAAGTTATTATAAGTGGTTGGAGAACAGAGAAGTGAGGCTCTCCTATTCTTTGTGTGATAATTTTAACTTATAGTGATCGATCTCTGTGTCCTTTGTGTCTGGAGTGGTTCGTTCCACTCCCTCGCCCGCAAGACTATATCTTACAATACATTTTACCCACCACACCTGGGAGAGCCAGAAGTGAGGCTCTGTTCCCTATTGATAACCGTCCCTGGGAACTAATTTTCTGAGCGAATTTTAAACAAAAACACGATGCTGTAGGGAAGGCATTTGTCGTCGCACCTGTTGCAGACGTTGGGGATTAATTTCGGCAATTGCCACTCCCGCTTCTTCCCCCGCATCGGCTAAAACCACACCCCAAGGATCGATAATCATAGCGTGACCGTGGGTGTAACGGCGTGCGTAATTATTGCCCGTTTGAGCGGGAGCTATTATATAACAAGTATTCTCGATCGCTCGCGCTTGTAACAAAACTTTCCAATGATCTTTCCCTGTAAAAGCCGTAAACGCCGCGGGTACAAATAAAACATCGGCTCCTTGCTGCGATAAATAGCGATAGAGTTCAGGAAAACGCACATCATAGCAAATCGAGAGGCCAATTTTTCCCAAGCTATCGGAGCCATAAATCGGCGGTAAATCGATTCCTGCTAAAGGTTCCACAAATAGTCCACTTAAACCTCCTAGGGTAATCATAAACAAGCCTAAGATATAGAGAAACTTGATAATGGTAATGCTGACCATTTTCCGAAAGGTAAAAAAGTCTTGCCAGAAACTGTTCATTAAACCCTCTTATTGGCTTAGAAAAAAGATCATTTTTGAGGTAAATTACGAATTATTTTCAGGTAATTGTAAGGAATCTTGAGTTCCTTTTAAAGATTTACGCGCCACCTCTCTTGCGTCTCTGCTTAATTGTTCTATGGCTTTTTTAGAAACTTGTTCTAACCACAGTCTAGTACCATAAGAAATTGCCATAAGAGGTAGAATTACCATTAAGGCATAAATCCATGCTATCGCCAACAAAGCAAGGATAATTAAGACAAACATAATGCCATAAATTCCAGCACCACCAACTCCTCCGAAGATAGAGGTAAAGATATTCATAACAGTGGTTAGTACCCAAATAACGCCATCGGATAGCGCAATCAAAACTTTTAAAGCAATATTTGTCTGTCTTTCATATTCCTTGATTAAGTCTTCAATATTGCGTTTATTAGATTCTAACGCATCCGCTACGACATTATAGACGTATAAAGATTTCCCTTCTCCATTGTTATCAATTCCAATAATATTACAGGACTGATTAACATCTGGATTGCTGACTTTAAGCGTTAAAGGATTTCCCAAAAGTTGAACTTGTTGTTGATACATAATACACCAAAACCATACAATTTATTCAGGTAAAGTGCGAATTCTAACCTATCAGCTACTCAACAAAAGCCAATCATCCACTTATTTCTAAGTTTCGGTTGAACAGGCCGCATCTGGTATGCCAGTATAGCTTGAGAATAATTTGGGAATCTACCCAAACTGGTATCAATTTTAAAATAGCCTCAAACCCTTATAGAGTAAGGAATATGACATCTAAAGCTGAGATTGACTTCGGGACACTTAAGGATATAGCCAATTTTCAGGGTAATTTACCTTAAGTTCCCAAAATCTAGTATTTATCGGCAACCTATTGAGCTAGACTTCACACCGCAAACGCTTCCTTGTGTTTATGAAAAATCTGGTCAGCGTTGTGGTACTGATGTTTAATCATCCACTGCTCCAGTTCAATGAGATACCATTGACCGGCAAATGTTCCATATTTTAAGCAAACTTTTTCATTATCGTGTAGAGTGTGCTTAAACCCAAAACGTTCTTTATACAGTGCTTCAATTGTTTCGTCCCCTTTTGGATAAGTCGTGTAGGAAATTTCAGTGTGAGCAATATCATGTTTGTAAGTCAAGATAGCTCGAATCAATTGCTGATAAACAAGATAACTTGTTCCTTTTTTGCCAGTTCCCTTTTCATCATACAGAGAGAGACTTTCTCCGATGCTTGTTACATTTTTGGGTAACATCAAATGCTTTCCTGTGTGTTTTCCTTCACAAAATGTTGCCAGTTGACAAGGCAAATAGTAGCCATATTCAGGCAGAGAATAGGTATAGCGTGCAACACCGATTACCTGAGAGGGATTCTGTTCAGGATAGGCTAGAAAAATAACCGATTGGTGAGTAAATAAATCGTCGATTTCTTTGCGATAATTTTGTGACTCAGGATAGCGATTCTTGAGAAATAAGAAATAGGATTCAATTTCTGCCGGTGTTTCCGCTTCCTTGACCAGATAACCTTTGACCTTTGGCACATCAAAAGAAAGTGAGGCTCTTTTGCTAAGAATCCAGCAGTTGCCAATGTTATTTAATACAATAAACCCAGCACAAGAAAACAGAATCTTCACATATTGCTCAATATCAGGGGTTTGGGATATATCATAGACAAAGAGAAGACCGTTATCCTGTAACATTCTTCGGACAGTCCTTAAAGTGAATAGCGGATCTTTTTGGGTGTAATTTGTGGTCTTTAGCGTTTCAAATGTTTGTGCCGTTGAATCCTTTTCCTCGTTTGGTTTTAAATCAAGCCAACAAGAAAGTTGCTCATAGTGACGCTCTGGTATTTGACCGCTAAATAAGTGATTGACATCAACTCCATCCGACGACAGTAGCCGCACCGATGTAGATGATAATGAGATAAACTGTTTACCATTGGTTTGGTTGATTATTTGAGAAATAGCCATTTTGCTACCCTTAGGAAGAGGACAACGAGCAATGAGGCTCTCTTCATTGGGAGTAAAGCGATAGAAATCCTTAGATTTCTACAGAGAAGCAAGCAAAACGATGATTTTTGGGCGCAAAAAGCAAAAGAAGCTGGAATTAGAAAGAATTAGAAAGCTTGAATGGCTTCCTATACCTATAATTGAGCAAATAGCTGATATGTACTTAGTCACATTGAGAGAAAGTTTTTCAAAAAATGAGAATTTCTGGGGATAATTGATCAACAATAGAGAAATAAACTTATGTAGATTGAATAGAGAGCAATGAAGTTAAAACTCTCCGTAGCGGGACTTGAGCAAGTCAAAACCCGATGGGCGCAAAAACAAAAAGAAGGCTGGACTAGAGAGCATTTATGTAAGGAAGCTAGTCAATTTGCTGAACCTGATACCAATTGGGAGGAATTGTTCAATCTCCGACGTTACGCTTTGAATTGCACCCCAGAGACTTTAGATCGATTTTTAAGGAGGGAAAACATTCGATTAGGAGGTTTTGTTTCCTTTTGTCGAGCTTTGAACATCGACCCTTCAAAAGTCGCAGATCTAGATAATCTTTTGCAAAAACTGACTCAAGATATCGAGCCTATTTGGGTGGGGCGAGAGTCTCTTCAAAGTGATTTACTGGAAAAACTAAGAGGCGATTGTCGCATTGTCGTAATTACGGGAATAACAGGTATTGGGAAAACTGCCCTCGCCTACAAATTGGCCTTAGCTTTGTGTCAAGAAGGGTTTCCTCCTGAACTGCCTATTGATTTTGATGGGTTTAATCAACGGGAGGATCAACAGTCGCAATCAGAAGCACAAAACTTTATCAGCACAGCTATTGATTTACTCAATCGTGGCGATGAACCTGTTACGGCAAAACAAGCAAAAAACCCAGAACAATTATTAACTCAACTGGTTAATCATCTGAGCAATAATCGTCGATTAATTTGGTTTGATTCAATGGAAAATCTTTTACAAGGAGAACAACAAGATGGCAGTAATCGCTTTAAAGACCCCCTCTGGCGAGTCTTTTTTCAAAAGATATTAGAAGCCGAAAATTGTCAGACTCGAATTGTGATAACTTCGCAGGATAAGCCTGAAGATTTTGAAACTTTTAGTCAAGATCAATATTGGCATATTCAGCCATTAATGGGATTAGAGGATCAGGAAAGTTTACAGTTATTTGAACGTTTATTTCAACAAGCAGAAGTCGAATTAATTCTTCATGGACGTAACCTTGCTTACCTTAAAGAGATCGGAAAACTTTATGAGGGACATCCTCTCGCTATCCGCTTAATTTCTGGTGATATTATTGATAGACTGAATGGAGATATCGGCACTTATTATGAGGAGAATAAATCCCGATTTCGACGATTAAGAGAAATGATTGATGAAGCTCAAAAAGCCAATCCTGATGATTATTACAAAGTTAACTTAATGACCAAACAATTACGAAAACAACTGCTAGAGGAGGAAGTCGAAAGAACAATAGAGCGACTTGAAAACACTTTTAAAACTGCTTATTTATTGCTTATCTATGGTTCTACTTATTCATCTTTTGAATTTAAAAATGCGTGGTTTCAAAATCTTCAATTATTTTCAGAATACGAGGAACAGGATTTAGACTTAGCTCTTTTTACCTTGTTTAACCGTTATTTAGTAGAAACTCAAAAACAACTGGGATATGAACCACATATCAAACAGCACAGTTTAATTCGCAATGTTGCTTTCAAGCGTCTAGTATCTACCCAAAGAAAAGAAGGAAAACCAAATCATGAATGATTTTCAATCTCCTCAATTAAGAGTCAAAGAACGTCTCACAAGTATCGATTTTACTGTTTTTGGAGAACTCGCTCAAGTTAAACAAAAAGGGGAAATTTTAGGGGCGACAGGGAGTCATTTTGAAAAAGCACATTTTGGCGCATTTATCTGGCATTTAATTGGTTATGAACGCCATATTAAGGATAAAATGGGACAGCATCTCTCTATTCAAGAACGGGCAAGTCGTTATGTGGAAGCATTTCTCTGTCTATGTCGATTAGGTTGGTATAAAGAAGCTAAATCTTTATTTTCTTTACCCTTAGAAATTCATGATCCAACTTCTTTCCCTTTGCACAAACAATTACGCATCTGGGGACGCTATGAAGATGGCATAAAACTGTGTAAAGAATTATTAGGAAATCTTGACAATGAAACCGATTTTCTCTGTTTAAGTGAACTTGGTTATATGTATCGAGAATTAGGAGAATTTGACCAAGCAAAAAATTATGCAGAGAAACTCTTATCCTTAGCCGAGCAATTAAATAATCCTCTTTGGAAAGCAAGAGGAAAAGTAAATATAGCAACAATTGAGGGAATACAAGGTGAATATTTAAATGCTGAAATAGTACTGAATGAAGGTTTAAATCTAGCCGAGATTATTCCCGATTGTGACGAAAAATTTGAGATTATTAATGTTGCTTATTTAAATCTGGGTAATTGTTATGGTTATCAGGGAAAAGTTGACCAGACTATTGCTTGTTTAGAAAAATACTTAAAATGGGCAGAAAAAATTAAAAATCTTATTTATCAAGCAACGGCTTTACGAAATTTAGGAGAAGCATACCGGCGAATCAATGATTTGAATACAGCTATCGATTATACTCAAAGAAGTCTTGATTTATCTGAGCAAATAACCGATGAAGCAGGAATTATTTTTTCTTTGGGAAATTTAGCCGCAATTTATTGGCAACAAGCAAATTTTCAGGAGTCTGAAAAATACTTTAAACAACAAAAGAAAAGAGCTTTAGCTATTTCAGATGTAGCAAGTGTTGCCCATGCTTGTGCTGGATTAGGAGAAATTTATAGTATCACTCGAAAGGATGATCTAGCCTATCAATATCTTAACCAAGCTTTAGATATTGCCCTCGATATTGGAGAAAGATATATAGAACTAGAGACTTTAATTGTTTTGGCAGAATTTGAAGAAAAAACCCATGATCTTAAATCAGCTATTAATCACTGGCAACGCGCCTTACATCTTTCTGAAAAATTAAATATTCTCTCCCATAAAGAGAACTGTGAACAAAATCTAGAAAGGTTGTTAAACCCCAACTAAGTTGAGACTCGTATTATATACATGACTACAATTCCACGGGTACATTAAGAAAAGTTAATGGTTGTATCCATTAATGGATAAGGGTTTTCGGCTCTTGTAGTATATATATTTGATGGCAATTCGGACATTCAATTGTTTCATTTAAAAGAGCGAGCTTTAAGAAAATTGTCTGAGCATTTTTTTGATAATTGACCCCTGTTACATTCGGTAAATCGAGGAGTTGATCAAAATTTATCCACATAACCCACCTCCTGTTCTGTGTCACCATTATACCATGCTCACACAGAACCTAGAAAAGCCCAATTTTAGGTAAAGTGTCATCAAATTCCTGCGAAGTCTCTTGCCTCATCTCAACAAGCAATTTAAATACGTGGGCAGCTTAAAAAAGTCTTAACTATGGCAGTTATCTTAATGGTGAGGTACGAAGTTGATGCCAGCAAGGGAATCTTTAAGAAATTAGCCAAAATGCCTGAGTATAGATATTGACGGCGCTAGACTGCCAACGTATAGATAAATACTGTTTCTGGAAGCCCATGACTGTCAGCTACGAAAAAATTACCCCACCGACAACAGGCTCGAAAATTACTTTTTCTGACGGAAAACCTCTAGTTCCCGACGATCCCATCATTCCCTTCATTCGCGGTGACGGTACGGGGGTCGATATCTGGCCCGCAACCGCAAAAGTTATCGATGCAGCGATCGCCACAGCCTACGGTGGTCAAAGGAAAATCCATTGGTTTAAAGTTTATGCTGGTGATGAAGCTTGCGAAATCTACGGGACTTATCAATATCTACCCCAAGATACATTGACAGCGATTAAAGAATATGGTATAGCCATCAAAGGTCCCTTGACCACTCCCATCGGTGGCGGCATTCGTTCCCTGAATGTGGCTTTGCGGCAAATTTTTGACCTCTATGCCTGTGTTCGTCCCTGTCGTTACTATGCGGGAACCCCTTCCCCCCATAAAACCCCGGAAAAACTCGATGTCATTGTCTATCGGGAAAATACCGAGGATATCTATCTCGGTATCGAATGGAAACAAGGCACGGAAATCGCCGATAAACTGATTAATTATCTCAACACGGAACTAATTCCCGCCACTCCCGAACACGGTAAAAAACAAATTCCCCTCGATGCGGGTATCGGGATCAAACCGATTAGTAAGACGGGTTCCCAAAGATTAGTCCGCCGGGCGATCGAACGAGCGCTGACTTTACCGAAACCGAAAAATCAAGTTACTCTCGTCCACAAGGGTAACATTATGAAATATACGGAAGGGGCGTTCCGGGATTGGGGTTATGAATTAGCTAAGAGTGAATTCCGGGATGTGTGCGTTACCGAGATGGAATCATGGATCCTGAGTAATAAGGAGAAAAACCCTGATCTGAGCATCGAAGATAACGCCCGCATGGTAGAACCGGGTTATGATGCCCTCACCGACGAGAAAAAAGCCAAAATCTGCCAAGAAGTGACCAGTGTTCTCGATGCTATCTGGGAAACCCACGGCAATGGGCAATGGAAAGATAAAATTATGGTTAACGATCGCATTGCCGATAGTATCTTCCAACAGATCCAAACCCGTCCCGATGAATACTCGATCCTCGCTACTATGAACCTGAATGGCGATTATCTCTCCGATGCGGCAGCGGCGATTGTCGGTGGTTTAGGGATGGGACCCGGGGCGAATATTGGCGATACTTGCGCTATTTTTGAGGCAACCCACGGCACAGCCCCTAAACACGCCGGTTTAGACCGAATTAACCCCGGTTCGGTGATTCTTTCCGGGGTGATGATGTTGGAATACATGGGATGGCAAGAAGCGGCCGATTTGATTAAAAAAGGCATCGCAGCAGCGATCGCTAATCGACAAGTTACCTACGATTTAGCGCGTCTGATGGAACCCCCCGTTAATCCTCCCCTGAAATGTTCCGAATTTGCCGACGCGATTATCTCCCATTTTGGCGATTAATTTTCTGGTTAGGGTAGCCTGAAAACTGCCCTATTTTTCGGAAAATACCCTAACTACCGAGGTCTTGACAAAATAGGAAAAAACCAGAACTTCCCCCTTGATACCAAATTTCTAAATCCATGACAGACATCCAGGCTTGAATGCTTGCCAGGCGTTGTCAAGTTTGAAGATGATGGCGCATCAGAGCAGACTTGAAAACGCTTTAACAGTAAGGCTCTCGTTGTGTCGCAATTCATTCTTCATATTCTGATCTGACAACGCCGTAAGCAATGCCTGAAAGACATCCCCCACATATCCATTCTTTGTCATCAGATAAACCATCACCCATACTATCTTTATATCACGTCCAAAAGCCTGTTAGCCAGATTAGCCCACACCACACTTAAACCCACAGCTTCAATCAATGGGCATGGTGCGTTCCCCAAAATCGATCGCTGGAGCAGTGGGAGTCAGATTAGGGAACGCACCCTACAAGATTGGCGATCGCACTACAAGATCGGCGATCACACTGCTAGTAACCTCGATAATCACAATGGCAGCTTTCGGCAGTCCGCTCCAGCCGAATTGTTAGCCTGGGTGATGGGCAACTTTTAATTCTCGTTTTGCACGCCGAATACACCACCTAGCTGGTCGAACCTTGCTGCTGTCACGCAATTCCTTAAGGCGAATCTCAAGTTCACTGAACCTGTTTTTTAGCTCACTTTCATCTGCTGTCTTAGCTGCTTGATAGCCTTCTACTAAGCTTTGTAATGCTTTTATTAATCGGCGGCATTCGGCTTGATGATCATCACACTTAAAACCTGTATGGATTCCTGTAAGAATTGCAGCTACTAGAGATAAGCTGCCGCTAACTAGCTCCCAAGTGACACCCCAAAACTTAGATTGACCGAGAAGTGTAAATCCTGCTATGAGCGGTAACACGATCCCACACCCTCTAGAAAAAGCTCCAAAAGGCTCCAATACCCCAAGCCAAATCTCAAAAGCTCTTTGTTCTACTTTGAGTTCATACTCACGTTGGCTAAACAAGTCTAAAACTCGCTCAATTTGTTCGTGGTTCATCAACTTCCGTAATCCAAAAATAGAGTTTTGTGTTTGCCCGAAAATTTAGACCGTTGACATTTTACCAGTACAACGTATGGACGGGGTGCTGATTGAGCCTGAACCTGATTTACAGATAATTTACCTATTCCTAGTGGATTGATGACTAGGAGCAAACTTAGTAGAAATGCACTGAGAGAGAATAGAGGATTACGGCGAGTTTTCATGAGAGTGAGCTTGTAGGGCTGTAATTTCTTCGTCTAAAGATAAGCACCCTGTAAAAGATTTCATCCATATGTAAGTAATTTCCGGACAAACGCCAAAAGGTGAACTTGTGGCTGCTGTCTCAACCAAGGTCTAGCGGGCTAACGGTCTAGTTGAGCCGCCCAGACATCTCATGTTTCTCACCAATAACCTCTAGGGAGTCGGCTCCAACGCAGTGTTATGCTGATTACTGAGTTTGCTTACACTCAATAATATTGAGGTAAAACTTTGTTAACGTCCCCCAATGATCACCCTCTCAATTGATAACTTATAACTGAGATAACATCGTGTTTAAAACTAGGAAACAAACAGCATAAATGAAAATGCCACCAATTTTAGTTGCAATGGAGAATGAACCAAACAGAATAAACATTATCACAGCAACACTGATGATGAGTGCGAATATGAGTTTAACTTTTTTAAACATTTTAAATATTTCCATTCATAACTCCCAAAGACTAAAGCTACTACAACGATAAAACTCATTGGTAGTGTAGTTGGATTACTCTAACTACACTATCTTTTACTCATCCGATGTAATGCACTCGGACTGGTAAACTTGGAACTTTTCTAGAAGAGATTTCTCAAGAAGACAAGAAATTCATCTCCATATGTTCCTAATAATTTTTTCAGCCCAGGAACGTCAATGTCTTTGCCAGCTTGCATCAGTTGATGATGAAGTTGCAAAATTAGAAGATCATCTTTATCAACATCCTTATCCCCATCTTTATCAAACTTTTTAATAAACTTTAGGCGGGCATCATTAAAGTCAAAGTCACCGTCACCATCCTCATCAAGCATCTTCAATGCCGCACTTTTTATATCATTAAAGTCAATCATTTTTGCCTCTGCAATACTTTTAGGTTTTTAATAGAACTTCTGAGCATCAAAATCAATTTTGTAGTCTAGCCGCTACCTCCTGAAGTATTCTTGTCTTCATCTTTGGATGTGTCTGACTTCTTTTCTTCACGTTTAGCAGATGTTACTTCATTAAAAAAGAAGCCTGTCACAGCAGCAGCAAATGGAGTCAAGAATGAGTAAAGACTTTTCGCGGTACTATCAACAGATGTAATACCTTTCTGTATATTATCAACCTCCTCTTTGCTACTCTGAGTTCCAGGCTGAACCCCAGAAATCTTGTTGCTTAGTTGAATGACTACACCTAAGTGAAAACCTATTACAGTAGCTGTTCCCGACCATAGTATTATCGCCATTAATCCTGAAATTAAAAGCTTGAAATTTGTATCTGGAACCAGATTTGTAATTTTGATGTCAGGCTTCATATTCATATGGACATTACTCATATACGCTGGGAAGCATAACTACATATTATAGGTCAACTTTCCGTATAACACTCTTGAAAGTAACAATATGTGGAAACTTTCCGTATATCACTCCATTTAGGCGCAATCGCCAGAAGTTTTCCCTATATAACGCCCAAAAGCCTGTTAGCCAGATTAGCATATTGCCAAAAACCTTGTTTAACTAAATTCCTGACAATTAGGCTCATTCTAGCGATGATTCCTCTGTCTGACCGCACCCCTTGACAAAAATTTACAATTATTCGACCTTTAGCGATCGCTATCGGGAGATAGTTGTTTTTTGTTACAGCAGTGGGGAGAAGGGAGCGGGTTTTTAAAGTGGGATTGGGAGTTAATCATGCTATTAAAAACCGATTCAGTATAAAGACCCCGTTATGCCGTGTCCCTACAGATAGACTTCAACGGCCCTAGCATTCGCCGCGTCACGGAATAAAAATGCGTCTTGCGCCTTGATAATCTTCAATATCAACTACAATATCAACCAAACGGTTAACGCAACGATCTCGATAATCTGGCTCGGCAAGTAGTCGCTCAATATTACCGATTGTCACGACGGGTAATGATGTGGGGGTATTTTCCTCCCGCATCACTTGCTCCAGGGAATCTTTGCCTTTCATACTTCGGTTAGCGGTGATCAGGATCATCTGATTGGCTTGGGCATACCGCCAAACAACACGATCATCGCTCGTGACAGCTAACCCAACTTCTTCAAACAGAATAAAACGAATCGAGATCAAGTCAAGCCAACCACTCGCAGCAAGGACTCCGGCGAGGACAAGAGAATGCCCTCGTAAGTTATGATCAACTAGAAAATTCCTGCCCGTGATGCCAACTTGGCTTTTTCCGCTTGAAGTTTTGCTCGAATGGCTTCTGTGCCAGGTTTTGGCGGCTTAGCAGCAATACGGGCAACTCGCTCACGATTTTGCTCTTCATAGTATAGTCGGAGTTCTTCAGCTTCTTTGAGAACTTGCTGGTACTCAGCTTCCACATCCGCACGATGAGCCTCAATATAAGCCAGGGCAGTGTTAATTTGCTCTTCCGTCAGATCAAATAATCCCTGAATGAACTTAGGTGGATATTGAGCAGTCACATAATCCATTACATCATAGAGGGTGATGCGGGTTCCTGCGATTGTCAGTCCTCGCTCTGTACGAATGATAGCGGTTTGTTTATTTGATGCGAGCGTCATAGCTATAGTCTCAGTCTTTCACCATCTCATTCCATATTACCGCATGAAAAAGTAAGGTGAGCAAACGCCCACCCTGACTACTAATTCGCAAGCTCTTTAATCCTCAACCCAGACTTTCAAAATGTATTTCAGCCTCGTTCCTGCATCTAGCCAGTAGTGAACTCCAATATCTGGCAATTCAGTATCATTTGTGTGAGCATCACCAGGCCCCGTACTACACGATCGGCGATCAAATTTAGACCACAGCTTCAATCAATGGGCATGGTGCGTTCCCCAAAATCGATCGCTGGAGCAGTGGGAGCCATATTAGGGAACGCACCCTACAAGATCGGCGATCTGCTATGCAGTGCCTTCGGCATCGCACTGACAATTAGGCTCATTCTAGCGATGATTCTTCGATCTGACCGCACCCCTTGACAAAAACTTACAATTATTCGACCTTTAGCGATCGCTATCGGGGGATAGTTGTTTTTTGTTAGAGCAGTATGGAGCAGTCTAACTGATGGCTATATTTCCAGATTATCGCCCGCAGGAAACCAATCTTCATCGAGAATTTGTTCAAGGGAACCAATGGGAATAGCGGGGAAAGTATCGAGGGGTAATTGAGAGCGGTCACTGGCATTTTTTCGGGCTGAAAGATAACATTCATCAAAAATTTCGAGAATATATGGTTTCAGACTAGGACTATCTTTAAGTTCATCTAATATATCGAGACGAAAAGTTCTAATCTCTCCCTTCCAGTGACCTTCGTTTCTCTCTCTTTCTGCCGCCCAATATTTGAGCTTAAGTAAATGTTCTAATAATCGGGTTAACAGACTTTTAATTGTGCGCTTTTCACTCCTTCCCATACTTGCTAATTCCTCCAGTAAATTCTCTAAATCTACCCGCTCAAACTGTCTGGCTTGCAGTTGATTAATAGTAGTTCTAATCCAGAGATAAAAGTCTTCTTCGTACTGGGTTTTATTATCCATAATTTACCTCTATATATTACTCGTGGTCATTAGTAGGAAACCAATCTTCATCGAGAATTTGTTCAAGGGAACCAATGGGAATAGGGGGGAAAGTATCAAGAGGTAATTGAGTTCTAACTTGAGCCTCTTTTCTAGCAAATTGATAGCATTCCTCAAAGATTTCCAGAATATAGGGTTTCAAACTAGGGCTATCTTTAATTTCTTCGATTATTTGTCGGCGAAAGTTGAGAATTTCTCCCTTCCAGTGACCCTCATTTCTAGATTTTTCTCCTGTCCAGTAGGTTAGTTTCAGCAAATGTACCAGCAATTGAATCAAAGGATTTTCAATTTTGCGTTTTTCACTCCTCCCCATACTTGCTAATTCCTCCAGTAAATTCTCTAAATCTACCCGCTCAAACTGTCTCGCTTGCAGTTGATTAATAGTAGTTCTAATCCAGAGATAAAAGTCTTGTTCGTACAGAGTTTTATTGTCCATATATACTTAGTTAAACTGAATAAAACGAGGATAATCATCAAAATTAACTATACAAACTAGCCACATATTCACCGTAGCCATTATAGGGCAGGGTTTCGATAATTTCCCAAGATAAATCACTTCTACTGCCGATAAATTTCTCCGTTGCTTGCGACCAACGGGGATGGGGTTTACTGGGGTTAACATTAGCCTCAAAATCGTATTCGTGAGCGTCAATTGTGTTCCAGTAGGTGGCGGGTTGTTTGGCGGTAAATTCAATTTTTACTATCGATTTTGCTCCTTTAAAACCGTATTTCCAAGGGATAACCATTCGCAAAGGTGCGCCGTGTTGTTTTGGTAAATCATGTCCGAAAATTCCCACAGCAAAGAAAGCTAATTCGTTGTCCATTTCTTCAATTCTTAAACCTTCTGTATAGGGCCAGGGTAAGGGACCTAAATGTAATCCTGGCCCCTGGGTAATTTCTGGATCATAAAAGGAGGTAAAACGGACGAATTTTGCTTCGGGTTTTGGTTCCACTGCCGCAATTAAAGCAGCCATGGGAAAACCAAGCCAAGGTAAGACCATTGACCAAGCTTCCACACAACGAAAACGATAGATTCTTTCTTCGAGAGGAAAGGTTTTTTTAATAGTATCTATATCGTAGGTCTGGGGATTTTTTACCAATCCTCCCACTTCTACCATCCAGGGATTCGTCGGTAGTTTCTGCGCTTTTAACCAGATATTTTTCCCCCCTCCGAACTCATAAAAATTGTTATATTTCCCCGCTACAGTTTCGGCAACTACGGGACGATTTACCGTTAAAAACTGCGGATTTTTGCTGAACCCTTCAATTTTAGGTAATTGCAAACTTTTTTCTAAAGCTTCCGAGGAGGAGGATTTACCACAAGAAGTTAATAATAGGGAACTTCCCGCAATTCCTGCCCCGATTAACCCCTGTAAAAAGCGACGACGGTTAAAATAAACACTTTCGGAAGTAACTTCATTTTCGGAAATTTGCCAGGATTTAGCTAAACGAATTAAGACCATAATTATCCCCAATTTTATTGACAAAAAAGCAGAGTTATGATATGGGATACCACAACTCTGATTGTACAATATTTTGTCAGTTTTTTTAAGAAATTTCGGCGAGCATGGGGGCAGTCACCAGAGGTTCCCGTCGTCCTTTTAAGACCATGGGAACTCCTCGCGAGGGAGCAAGGGTGACACCGCGGCGACTGGGTTTTTCAGGGGTATTATTAACTAGAGTTAACTGATAATTGGCCAAAATTGTGGCGATAGCGATTTTCATCTCGTAGATAGCTAAAACTTCCCCAATACAACGACGCGCTCCACCACCAAAAGGCATATATTCGTAGGGGGTGAATTGTTTTTCTAAAAAGCGTTCTGGTTTAAAAGTATGGGAATCGGGGAAAGTTTGCTCACGGTGGTGAGCTAGATAAATACAACCCATAAGAATTGTCCCTTTTTCTAAAGGATAACCATCTAGTTCTACCGGTTCTTGCACTACTCGCGGAAAAGTTAACATTGCCACGGGATGAATGCGTAAAGTTTCCGAACAAACCGCCGAAAGATAGGGTAATCGAGTTATATCAATGGGGTTAGGATTATCTCCTAAAGTGGCTATTTCTTGGAGAATTTTTGCTTTAATTTCTGGATAGCGATGAGTCCAGTAGAGCACCCAAGATATAGCGGTGGCGGTGGTTTCATGACCTGCGAATAATAAGGTCATTAATTCATCGCGCAATTCCTTATCGCTCATCGGGTTGCCTTCTTCATCCCGGGCCGACATCAGTAGTGATAAAATATCGCTACGATTGGGGTTAGGATTAGCTTTTCTTTCGGCAATTTCTGTATAGATAATATCATCAATTTTTGCTTGGGAACGCTGGTATTTTCCCCAGGGACTCCAAGCACCCAAATCAGCCTGCAAAATTGGGAAAAATAACAAAGAAACCATCACCGGAGAGTTAAAAATATCGAGCATTTCAGCCAGAATTTTTTTCAGGGTTTGATAACGTTCCCCTTGACTAATTCCAAAAACTGCCTCCATAATTACTTGTAAAGCAATCGCTGTGGTCGCTGAACGGGTCTTAAAAGGTTGATTTTCTGGCAATTCTGCCATTACTCTTAGGGTAATATCGCGGATTAAATCGCCGTAGAAACGCATTCTTTCCCCGTGAAAAGGTGGCAATAAAAGCTGACGGCGTTTTTTGTGGATGTCTCCGTCTAACATGATGACGGAATAATCACCAATAATCGGGGCAATAATCCGATTGGCTTCCCCTGGCGCCGAAAATTTTTTACGGTCATTAGTTAAAACCTGTTGTAGGGCCGAAGGACTGCTGACAAAGATAAAATTATCTACAGTTAAACCCACTTTCGTGCTAAAAATATCGCCATGCTTGCGGGCGGCATTTTCCATAAAAGCTACGGGATTAATGATCCATTGTGCCATTTGCACGAAGGTGGGGGCTTTGACCTTGGGGATGATTTTCATAGATTGATTGCTATATCCAATGCTAATTATTTCTAATTGTGACATTTTTTCCCCAGAGACGACAAGGTGTAATATCAAGTAAACGGCAAAAATTACCCGGCTGTTGCTTGTCTTATCTTCTCAGAAAGACTGGGATTTTCTGGGAATTTTTAGGATTGGCTTTCTGGTCTAAACAATGATAATCGGGGTAGAATAGCCCCAGTTCTATTTAATTCGCTTCTATGGTTCAATCTCTTTTTTTTCATTCCTTATAGGGACTTTTTATGATTATTTCCAAGTTTTTGCCCTCGGAAAAAACTGTGATTATCAGGCATTTGCTGTTATTAACTACATTTAGCCTTGTTTTTCTCCTGACTACTCCCCCCGCTTTTGCTGTTGAATCCAGTGCCTCCACTGGTTTTAATCCTCAAACTATTCTTTTCCATGCCTTAACTTGGGTGGATAGTTTGGGGGCTGTGGGAGCGATCGCGTTTATAATTATCTATATTCTAGCTACTGTGGCCTTTTTTCCCGGTTCAATCCTGACTTTAGGGGCTGGTGTAGTTTTTGGCGTGGTTTTAGGCTCTTTTTACGTCTTTATCGGGGCAACTATCGGCGCTACTGCCGCTTTTTTGGTGGGACGTTATCTGGCTAGGGGGTGGGTGGCGGAAAAAATTCAAGGTAATAATAAATTTCAAGCTATCGATGAAGCTGTGGGAAAAGAAGGCCTAAAAATAGTGCTTTTAACCCGTTTATCTCCCATATTTCCCTTTACTCTGCTCAATTATGCCTATGGTGTCACCGGGGTTTCTCTGAAAGATTATCTAATAGGTTGCGCGGGCATGATTCCGGGGACGATAATGTATGTCTATATTGGCTCTTTAGCGGGCAGTCTTGCCACTATCGGGACCTCGGCACCAGCCACTAACCCAGTTTTATTATGGACTATTCGCCTTATTGGTTTTATCGCTACCGTTGCCGTCACCCTCTACGTCACAAAAATTGCCCGTCAGGCCCTGGCATCAGTTCTCAGTGAGTAAACCCCTCAATCGCCATCCCCACCCCACTCCGTCCTTGGGTGGGGACTGACGCGGATTTGTTGACAGGGACTAAAAGAGAGCCGGTGCTGAGAAGTAAGTCCATGGTTGCCAATCACTTCTAGGTGTTGAGCAGTGCCATAACCCTTGTGACGAGGGAGGCCATAATCGGGATAGCGTCCGTGCCAACGAGCAATTAAGTCATCGCGCCAGACTTTGGCCACGATACTAGCCGCCGCAATTACCGGCGATTGTTGGTCTCCCTGAATTACCGCCTTTTGGGGGATTGACAAATCTTTAATAATGTGCTTGCCATCGATCAAACAGAGACTGGGGGAAAGGGGTAATTTCCCGATAGCTCTGCTCATTGCCAGTAGAGAGGCATGAAGAATATTCAAGCGATCGATCTCTTTCACCGTAGCATAACCGATGCGACAAACAAAATCCCGTTGTATTTGCTGGCTCAATTTTTGCCGTTTTTGGGGGCTAAGTTGCTTACTATCCTTCACCCCCAACTCCCACAGCTGCGGAAAACCAGAGGGGACAGTGACCACTACCGCCGCCACCACGGGGCCAAATAAAGCCCCGCGCCCCACTTCATCGACACCAGCAATTAAGGGTTCTGCGCTCATGACTCATCGACAGTGGCGGAGGAACGACGACGACGACGACGCAGCACCGCAGTTTCAGCCTCTACTTGTGGCTCCTCCGTCACCTCGGCGCTCACCGGGGTTTCTAAAGGAATGACTTCGCCGAGAAAAACTGGAGTTTCGGGCGCAATCGGTTCGGGCGTAAAACTCGCTGGCGGACTAGCTTCTTGGTTGATTTCCTGACTAACTTCGCTAGTGGTGGAACGACGACGACGGCGCACCAAGGAACGATTTTCGGCTTCCTCGCCAGTTTCCGTCGCCTCTATGGGGGAGGTGGCGGCTGTGTCCTCGGCCTCTAGGGTAGGAGTCAAGGATATTTCAGGAGTGGCAGCCGTTTCTGGGTTTTCCGCTTCCCTTTCCCCTGGCAGTTTCACGGAAACAATCACCGATTTCGGGTCTTTAAACTCCTTATCCACGAGAATCAGGGGAGAAATGCCCATTAAAGAATAAACTTCCTGTTCTACGGGGGTCATTTCCACGGAAACCCGCTCCCGTTCGGTGACGGGGATATTTTTGCCAGCACTGGCATCTTCTCCTCGTTTCGAGAGACGGGCGGGGCGTTCTCGTTTTTCCTCAAGGCGTTGGGGTTCTGATTCCGGCTCGATTTCGTTGTTAACACCGTTAGTAGAGGCTTTTTCGCCCCGTTCCTCTTTGAGTAACAGTTCCGAGGGACGACGGCGACGGCGACGACGAGAATTATTAACCTGTTCTTGATAGTTGGGATGGAAGGAAAGATCTATATCTTGGGCGTTTTCTTCGGCCTCAAATTCGGAGAAAACTTCTAGATAGGGTTCGGCCGCCGCAACGCTAGGAGCGCTCTTATCGGGTAGAACTTTTGTATTAGTCGTGGCGATGACAAGGGTTTCTTTTTCCGCGCGGCTAAGGGTGGGGGTTTCTAGGGCGATGGCGTTGCCTTCTCCGGGTAGATGGGCTAAATGGCCCAGTCCGCCGCAATGGTCACAGGTTTTGCCAAATAATTCATAAATGTTTTTCCCCTGACGCTTACGAGTTAATTCCACTAACCCCAATTCCGATAATTGGGCAATCTGGGGCCGGGCTTTATCGCTTTTCAGGGCTTTATTAAACAATTCCAGCAGTTTCAACTGGTCGCGACGGGAATCCATATCGATGAAGTCCACCACCACCACACCGCCGATATTTCTCAAGCGCAGTTGTCGGGCGATTTCTGTGGCAGCCTCGCTATTAGTCCAGAGTACGGTTTCCCGGGCCGTGGCCGAACGGGTAAAGGAACCGGAGTTAACATCAATTACCGTTAAAGCTTCCGTCGGTTCGATGATAATGTAGCCGCCGGAGGGTAAATCAACCCGGGGTTTCAGGGCCTCGCGAATGGCGGCGTTAACCCGGAAATAGTCGAGAATTGGCTGGGTTTCCCGATGGGAGTCGATATAAACCCCTTCGAGAGCTTTGCCGCCGCCCCAGTTCGTCAATTGCTGTTTAACTCGTTTTACCGCCATCGGGTTATCCACAACAATGCGATTGACATCGGCACTGTACATATCCCGCAAAACCCTTTGAATAAAGTCATCATCGCGGTTAAGCAGGGCCGGGGCGCGGCTGCTGACGGCCATCTGTTGGATGCTCTCCCACTGTTTTTGCAGAAATTCCAAATCCTCGATAATCGCTTCTTCCGCTTTGCCTTCGGCCTCGGTGCGTACCAGCAACCCCATCCCCGCCGGTTTGACCAAAATCCCTAAAGCTCGTAAACGGGAGCGCTCGTCTTCACTGCGGATGCGACGGGAAAGATTCACCCCGCGACCATTGGGCATCAATACCAGATAACGACCGGGGAGAGTGACATTTCCCGTTAGTCGCGGTCCTTTATTGCCAGTGGGTTCTTTCATTACCTGTACCAGCACTTTTTGCTGGGGGGCCAGTAATTCCGTGATAGCACCGGCGGTTTTTTTCAGTCTTAGGGGACCCAGGTCGGTGACATGGATAAAGCCATTGCGTTCCGCATCGCCAATATTGACGAAGGCTGCATCTATCCCGGGGATGACGTTTTCTACTAATCCTAGATAGATGTCGGCCACCTGTTGATTACCTGTGGCTACAACTAATTCCTGAATTTGATCTTCCCAAAAAACAGCCGCTATATGGTGTTGTTCGGCTATGATTATTTGTTTTGGCATTCAATTTCCTCAATCTTTCGGTTTCAAAAGCGACGGACCATGGGCTATTTGTCTATGCTTTGAGGCTACTTCCGGAAATCTGGTCTTGTTAAGAAAGTTCTAAGAAGATGAGTCCGCATCGTTAAAGCCTCATCTTGATATTCATCTGCCCCCCAGACGTGGGAACTGAGTCTTGGTTTCAGTTGTTAAGTCTGTTTGGCAAGTGCTGGCTTGACCCACAATTGGACAAGCACAGCCAGGAGACGAGATTTTCAATTAATCCCTGAGTCTTGCTCGATAACAGCATTTTTTATCCGTTTCCGCCGGTTCTGTCTATCAGAATCTAGGAAAAAAGGAGTTTTTGAGTTACTCCCCTCGGCAACAGGTTTCTGTGGAAGGGAAAATAGCGCACTTTTCGATTTTCCAAAAACCACGATTCTTTTAAGAAATGCTTTAATCGAGTCTTATAGACGACTATAACTCACTCGGTCACTCTCTGACAAGACGATAATCGGGGAAAAATGATCGATTAACAGTTGACTGGAGATACTGACCATAAAGCACTAAGGGACTTGCGTGGGAATAATATCCCAGCCAGAAAATCGCTCTGTAGAAGAATCAGACCGGCCAGATGGCATATTATCAAAGCGCAAGTCCCTTAGCTGCGGAGGCGCTCGAAGGCTCTCCCCCTACTTAGAGTGATCAGCAAACCTGAACGCTCGGAGGGCGCAAGCATTGCGCCCCTACAGTAACGGATTTTGTCCACAATGTAGGGGCGAACTGCGTTCGCCCAAAAGGTAGATTATCAAAGCGCAAGTCCCTAAATAATTACTCATAATCTAGTATGACCTGCACCCATTTGGGCGGACGAGGAATCGGATTACCGAGGCGATCAAGAACTAATAACGCCACTAAATGCACGGCAAATAAGTATAATAAACTATTGACAAATATGCCCACAACTGCTATCGATTGCACTTGCAGCAGCGTCGGTTTAGCGAGAATCCCTAACTGGGTGAAAATCCAATCAATAAAATTAGTCGCTTGGGTAATCACATATAACCAGAGATTTTCGCCTAAAAGAATTGAAAACAGCCAAAAACGAAAGAATAAACCAAAAGCCCCCAACAGTCCCCCAGTCAAGATAGAAAATTCCCAGCGCGCACCCCGGCGCCAGCATAGCCCCAATTGTACCCCCATCAAGCCGTGGGGAATCAAAAAGACAATACTGCGAGTCGGTCCCATCAACACCGACAAAAGTAAACTAGAAACTAATGCTGTCATCCAAGCACAGCGAGCGCCCCAACGTAAATAGGCTAAAGCGATAGGAATCGGGAAGAAAACCCTTAATAACGGTCCGAGGGGAAAATAATAATCAATTAACCAGATTAAACTGGTAGCACTGGCCAAAAAAGCCGTCTCCACCGTGATCAGGGTAGAGATAGACTTGAGGGGAGATGGTTGGATAGGTTTAGCAGTGGGTTTATCTAGGGGTTTCCCTTCTTCCCCGAGATCTACCCAATTGGTTTCATCTATTGTCTCTTCTGAGGATTGAGCGGGAGCATTAGCGTTAGAATCGTTCATTCTATCAGTTATCCGGTGGTCGGTACGGGTTGGCCGGCTATCCTTAGCTTAGACTTGCGACTCCCAGTCAGGCAAGAGGCAAAAAATAAGTAGGTAGGTGTTAACAATTGTCAACCCCCCTGATTAAGGGGATCGAACCTAAAATCTATCTTTAATTTAATTAGGGCTTGCTGAATAAATGTGAAATTTAGGCAAGGTAAGGGTTTTGTGGTTTTTCTCGCGAAACAGCTGCAAGATTTTGAGAGAATCGTGCTTCCAAACCTTGCGTCTTCATCAGATTTTCTATCCGAATGCTTCGCCCGTACTTTTTGCCGCAAACCCTAATTATAACCAGCTACTTAGTTCCGCCATAGAACTCCCTTGAGCCATCTTGCACACTTTTCTCTTTTTGTCAAATTTTATGTTAAGAAAGATGTGACTAATGAATAGCTTAATAAAGAGGAATCTGATAATTTTTAACACCTACCCACTTAGCTATCTAGGGACTATTCCTGATAAGATCTAATTTTATACTCCCATCTCCCATGTCGTTAATTCAATGGTATCCTGGTCATATTGCCAAAGCGGAAAGAAAACTCAAGGAACATCTTAAACTCGTGGATGTGGTCCTAGAAGTGCGCGATGCTCGCATTCCTTTAGCCTCCCATCATCCCCAGGTGGACGATTGGATTGGCAATAAACCGCGCTTATTAATCTTAAATCGTCTCGATATGATTCCCGAATCTGCCCAGCAACAATGGGTAACATGGTTTAAAAGTCAAGGAGAAACCGTCTATTTTACTAACGCTAAACAGGGAGAAAGAGTTAAAGCAATTATCAAAGCGGCGGAAAAAATTGGCGATGAAATTAACCAAAAACGTCAACTAAGAGGAATGTTACCGCGTCCAGTGCGGGCCGTGGTGATTGGGTTTCCCAATGTGGGCAAATCTGCCCTGATTAACCGTTTATTGGGGCGAAAAGTCGTTGCCAGCGCCCGCAGGGCCGGAGTAACGCGACAATTACAATGGGTACGAATTTCCGACACCTTAGAATTATTAGACGCGCCGGGGGTGATTCCTTCCCGTTTAGAAAATCAAAAGGATGCGGTGAAATTAGCTATCTGTGAGGATATTGGGGATGCTGGTTATGATAACCAAAGGATAGCGGCGGCTTTTGTCGATTTATTAATAGAATTACAGTATGAAGGACTTTTACAATCTCGTTATGGGTTGAATACTCTAGACATAACCGGGGAGGATTTTATCGAAAAATTGGCCAATCTCAAATATCAAGAAGATAAAGAAAGGGCAGCCATGCAGTTACTCAATGATTTTCGTAAGGGAATAATCGGGGCTATCCCCTTAGAATTGCCCCCTTCCTCTTGAAATCGCCTATTTTTAACTCAATAGTTAATTAACCAATTTGTCAAAATTACCGCCTGTTACTCCACTGAGCTGCCGATAAGATTAAAGAAATCGGTAAAGTTGCGAGGATCGATCGAACTGTGAAGGAAGATAGGGAATAAACGACAGAGATAACAAAGACTATGGGCAAACCGACTGGCTTTATCGAATTCCTGCGTGAACTTCCTTCCGAACTTACCCCCCTCGATCGCCTTCATAATTGGGATGAGTTTCATCTTCCCATGCCAGAAGATAAACTCCGCAATCAGGCCGCCCGTTGTATGGATTGTGGTACACCATTTTGTCACACGGGAACCCTAATTAGTGGCATGGCCAGTGGTTGCCCGATTAATAACCTGATTCCCGAATGGAATGATTTAATCTATCGAGGATTGTGGCGAGAAGCCCTCGATCGCCTCCATAAAACCAATAATTTCCCCGAATTTACCGGTAGAGTCTGCCCCGCTCCCTGTGAGGGTTCCTGTGTTCTCGGTATTCATAATCCCCCCGTTACGATCAAAAATATTGAATGTTCGATTATTGACAAAGGTTGGGAATCTGGGTGGATTACTGCCAATCCCCCCGCCATCCGTACCGGCAAAAAAGTGGCTGTGATTGGTTCCGGACCTGCTGGATTAGCGGCCGCCGACCAGTTAAATAAAGCTGGTCACTGGGTGACGGTTTACGAACGGGCCGACCGACCCGGGGGCCTGTTGATGTACGGCATCCCCAACATGAAGTTAGATAAGGAAGAAGTGGTTCTGCGTCGTCTCCAGATGCTCGAACAGGAAGGGGTAAAAATGGTCTGTAACACGGAAGTGGGCAAGGATATCAGCAGCCAAGACCTATTAAACGAATATGATGCCGTGGTTATCTGTACCGGAGCCACCAAACCCCGGGATTTGAACATTGAAGGTCGCCAATTAAAGGGCATTCACTTCGCCATGGAGTTTCTCACTGCTAATACAAAAGCACTACTAGACGGACAGCCGGGGGAGGATTTTATCTCGGCTGCGGGTAAAGACGTAGTAATTATCGGCGGTGGCGACACGGGAACCGACTGTGTGGGGACTTCCCTGCGTCATAACTGCCGTAGCGTCACCCAATTAGAGATTATGCCGCAACCGCCCCGCGAACGGGCCGCCGATAATCCCTGGCCCGAATGGCCGAAAATCTACCGTCTGGACTATGGACAAGAGGAAGCGGCCGCGCGTTTTGGCGATGACCCCCGGGTTTATACCACCACGGCGACTAAATTCGAGGGGGATAGCGAGGGCAACGTCACAGGGATTCACACGGTACAGGTGGAATGGCAACGCAACGAAAAAGGGCAGTTTATCCCCCAAACGGTGGCAGGAACAGAAAAAGTCATCCCGACGCAATTGGTTCTATTGGCCATGGGATTTTTGGGACCAGAACAGCCTTTACTCGATGATTTAGGCTTAGAAAAGGATGGCCGCAGCAATATCAAGGCCGAACATGGTCAATTTGCCACTAGCTTACCGAAAGTCTTTGCAGCGGGAGATTGTCGTCGTGGTCAAAGTTTGGTGGTTTGGGCGATTAATGAAGGTCGCGGGGCCGCCAGGGAATGCGATCGCTTTTTGATGGGGGCGACGGATTTACCTTAAACCAGTAGTTAGGGACTTGCGTGGGAATAATATCCCAGCCAGAAAATCGCTCTCTAGAAGAATAAGACCAGCCCTAAATGGTACATTATCAAAGCGCAAGTCCCTTACTCCCGCTAAAGGTTAAAGTGATCATGAAACAATAGAATTACTCTAATGAAACTAGATCGTATTACGAGCAATCCAAACCGTATGAATGGGCAACCCTGCATTCGTAATCTTCGCCTTACGGTTCGTCGAGTGATTGAGCTACTGGCAACTTATCCCGATCGAGCAGAATTACATCAAGAGTTTCCGGAACTGGAGGATGAAGATATTCGACAAGCCCTAATTTTTGCCTCTTCTTACTTGGATGATCGCATCATTGAACTTCCTAATCGCTATGAAGCTGTTGCTTGATCAGGGACTACCGCTTTCTGCGGCAACTTTATGCTGACAAGAATATTTCACGTACAAGGTTGGGTTGACGACTGTTACCCAACACCCTCAGAACCAAGATTAAATGCGGTAGGATAGGCATTGGATAGATTTTCTAGATTGCCGTGAGCGAAACCGTCTATATTGAAACCAGTATCTTAGGCTATCTTACTGCTCGACCCAGCAGAGATATTGTTGTGGCCGCAAATATTGAGGTGACGAAGGAGTGGTGGAATACACGTCGCGGCGATTTTCAACTTTACTCATCCCAAGCGGTCGTGAAAGAAACCTCACAAGGTGATGTTGTGATCGCATCTCAACGACTATAAATCCTTGCTAATCTATCTTTACTCGACTTGAACCAAGCTGTGCTAGATTTAGCAGAGCAATTTTTGGAACGCAGCAACCTTCCCGCAAAAGCTGATATTGATGCTGTTCATATCGCCCCCGCAACCGTTCACGGCATGGATTACCTGCTCACCTGGAATTGCAAGCACATCGCCAATGCTCAAATTCAGGGAAAGTTGGCAGAGATCAGCCTTGATTTTGGCTACGAGTTGCCAATTCTTTGTACACCCTATGAACTTCTCGGAGGTTGATTATGTTTCAGGATGAGATTGTGGAAGAGATCCACAAAATTCGTGAAGAGTACTCTCGGTCATTCAATCATGACTTGAAAGCCATCTTTGCTGATTTGCAAAAGCAACAAGCTGAAAGTGGCAGAGAAGTTGTAACCTTATCTCGAAAACACGGTCTAACTTAGCCGTTATACTGAATCGGTTTTTAATAGCATGATTAACTCCCAATCCCACTTTAAAAACCTGCTCCCTTCTCCCCACTGCTGTAACAAAAAACAACTATCCCCCGATAGCGATCGCTAAAGGTCGAATAATTGTAAATTTTTGTCAATGGGTGCGGTCAGATCGAAGAATCATCGCTAGAATGAGCCTAATTGTCAGAAATTTAGTTAAACAAGGTTTTTGGGAATATGCTAATCTGGCTAACAGGCTTTTGGGGGTGATATAGGGAAAACTTCTGGCAATCGCGCCTAAATAGAGTGTTATAAAGAAAGTTGACCTATATCATTACTCTGGAGAGTTTTATGCAGAAAGTTGACCTATAATATGTAGTTAGGCCCTTTTATCAACAAGGATCCACCATGCCCACACTGAAGACTTACCGATTGTTCATCAGCCACTCGTGGACTTACGGAGACGCTTACGAGAAGCTTGGGAAGTTCTTTGATGAGCACCCCAACTTCACTTGGGAAGATTATTCCGTACCAAAGGATGACCCAATTCACAACGCTAAGAACGACTCCGAGTTGTATGCGGCAATCAAAGCTCAAATTGCTCCAGTCAACTGCGTCGTGATGCTTGCGGGCGTCTACAGCACTTACTCAAAGTGGATCAACAAAGAAATACAGATTTCAAAGACCGACTACAACAAGCCCATCATTGCTGTCGAGCCATGGGCTTCTGAGAAGACATCACAGATAGTGAAAGACAACGCTGATGCGATTGTGAAATGGCAAAGCAAGTCAATTGTTGATGCCATCCGTAATCACGCTATTTGATCTGTTCGGCGGATAATATGGGTCTCATCGGTCTCATCAGACGGAACAAAAAGTCTTACGGCACCGAATTCGAAAAGCACCTCTTCGAACAATACAAGCTGTATGTCGAGATGGCCGATCGGATCAGTGCAAGACGAATGCTGGCCAATTCATTCTTTGTTGGCGTTCACACAGCGCTGATTACGGCCTTCACAGTTCTGCTAAAGGAAAAAGTACTTCAGCCAACCTTGCTTGGCCTCACACCGTTCATTGCAGTAATTCTCCTTTGCTTTGTGTGGTGGCGCACAGTTGACTCATATCGTCAACTCAACTCGGCTAAATTCAAGGTCGTCCATGCACTTGAGCAAATGTTGCCGGTCGCGCCATATGACGTGGAGTGGGTTGAACTGGGGTCGGGAAAGGACAGGAAAAAATATCTTCCGCTTACACACGTTGAGAACTGGGTTCCAGTTTGCTTTGGATTCTTGTATGTTCTTCTTGCTGCCACCTTCTACTGCAAGGGCTAACAAGCCCCTCGAATGCGATCGCCGATCTTGTAGGGTGCGTTCCCTAATGCAAGTCCTACTGCTCCACTAATAGATTTTGGGGAACGCACCATGCCCATTGATTGAAGTTGTGGGTTTAAGTGCGATGCCGCTCTGGTGGTCCCAGTTGGGGAATGTTAGCGAAAATTCCCAATGTTTAGGTTAAAATAGAGGGCAAAAGTTGCCCCAGGGTCAAGCCAATGACAGTTCGTCAACCCCGCTACAGCAAAGAAGAATTCGCTCGACGTGGTAATGAGATTTATGAATCTCAGGTACGTTCTCAAGTGGAGGAGGGAAATCACGGGAGAATTGTGGCGATCAACATCGAAACTGGAGCGTTTGAGCTTGCCGACGATACGATTACTGCTACCGATCATCTCTAGGAGCGTGTCCCTGATGCTCAACCTTGGCTGATTCGGATTGGACATAGAGCCGTCTTCCGTTTTGGCAGTCGCAGCCAGAGAAAGCGAGTATGATGTGTGGGGATGGGTCTTTTGTATGGCTTTAAACTTCAGATTTAGGCAGTGGAAGGTGGGCGCGTTACAATTGAGGCGCTATGACTCAGCCAAAGTTATCGGTGAAGACGGTCTAACTTTACCGTTATACTGAATCGGTTTTTAATAGCATGATTAACCCCCAATCCAACTTGAAAAACCCGCTCCCTTCTCCCCGCCCTCCTATACCTTTTAAACAGGATTTAGTATGACTATCTAGGGTTTGCTGAATAAGTACGGGCGAAGCATTCGGATAGAAAATCTACGTTTTCACCGATAGGTTATTGCCCGAATGCTTCGCCCCTACAGGACGCGGGCCGATGAAGACGCAAGGTTTTGAACGACGATTCTCTCAAAATCTTGCACCTGTGGGAGCGAGAAAAGCCCCAAAACCCTTACTTTGCCTACATTTCAAATTTATTCAGCAAACCCTATCTAAATTACTCGTTAAGACTGTCTATGAGCAGGGAGCAGGGAGAAAAAACCTGACTCCCGATGACTGAAAGCTGATCACTGACAAAACCTATCCCAAAACGATCGAATCGCGCAGGGATTGAATTTCCTCGGTTTGTAAACGCGCTCCAAAAGTAGAAACCACCCGGGCAGCCGCTAGAGAAGCGAGATTTCCCGCCCCTTTGTAACCCATACCGTGGGTAATACCGTAGAGAAAAGCCCCCGCGTACATATCCCCCGCACCGACGGTATCGATCGCCTGTACGGGATGGGGGTCAATTTCCAGGAGATTTTCGCCATCATAGATCAAAGAACCACTGGCACCCCGGGTGATAGCGAATCCTTTGGCAATGGTTTTAAAATAGGCGATCGCTGACTCGATTTCCTCGCTGCCGGAAATAGTCAAAGCTTCCGACTCATTAGCGAAAACGAAATCTAACCCGGTTCCGATCATTTCCAGTAATCCCTCCCGGAAGAAGATCGCCATATTGGGATCCGACAGGGATAAAGCGGTTTTGACTCCAGCCGCCTGAGCAATTTCTCGCCCTTTAATAGCGGCAGCTTTGGCAGTGGGAGAGGTGACGAGATAACCTTCGAGATAGAGATAATCGGCATTAGCGATCGCTGAGGGGACTAATTCCCGTTCGGAAATTTCCCCAGTGATGCCGAGAAAAGTATTCATGGTGCGATCGGCATCGGGAGTGACGAAAACTAGACATTTTCCCGTGATTCCCACCTCTTTTTCGCCGCCGTGTTCATTGGTATGCAAACCACAGGCGCGCAGATCTTGTAGATAAAACTTGCCTAATTCGTCATTGCCCACTTTACAGGAATAGAAACCTTTACCCCCCAACTGAGCGATCGCTACTAGGGTATTCGCCGCCGATCCGCCACCGCTGCGTTTACAATCAAGAGCCAATTTTTCCATCAACTGGGTTTGACGATTTTCGTCCACCAGCGTCATCACTCCTTTATCGATGCCTAATTCTTGCAGTAATTCAGGAGAGACTGGAAATTCCATATCGACGAGCGCGTTACCGATCCCATAAACGTTGTATTGTTTGCCCATAATTTAGTCGATCGCCTAAAAATACTTTGTTATTGATAGTAGGGAAATAAGGGGCAAAAAGCTAGGGGCTTTTTTCAGCCAGAGAATACCATAATCAAAAATAATGGGTGTGCTAGTCTCACACCCCCAGTAATTTTTGTTAAGTTTTGTTTAACTAAGCAACCTTAAGCCTCATCGTAGGCTTCTAGATCCAACAGATAAAGATAAGGTTCGGCTAATTCCTGCCTTTGAAAAGCGATCGCTCGCAACAGATGCCAATCCCGCAAAGCCTCGAAGGGGTTGCTATACTCATCTTTTTCTAGTCGTTCGGCTAAAGAAGCAATATCAGCGGCGGTATATTTGGCAATATCTTGATCAGTGAAGCTTATAACTGTCATTTCTGCACCTTCCTCGACCTTTGTTCTGTTTCTAGCCTAACATATATTCTGAGTTGAAAAAATGTCTTCCCCGCCAAGTTAAGAACTGTAAATGAAAGGGTAATTGTGCTACAATTCCAGCAAAAAAGCTATTTTTGATTGATCTTCTATGAAAACAGCCCTCATTACTGGTGCTTCCACTGGTATCGGTGTCGTCTTTGCCCGTCAACTTGCCCAACGGCAAATGGAGCTAATTTTAGTCGCTAGATCTAGGGATAAACTAGAACAATTAGCAGCGGAATTGGGGGAACAATACGGGGTAAAAGTGACGGTTATCGTCCAAGATCTGACCGTTGCTGGGGCGGGAAAGCTAGTATATGATACGGTGAACCAAAAAGGAATCAACGTCGATTTACTGGTAAATAATGCCGGTTTTGGTGATTATGGCGCTTTTAGCGAGCGGGATTTAGCTCGACAGTTAGAAATGATCCAGTTAAATAATCTGGTATTGGTGGAATTAAGCCACTATTTTCTCCGTCCCATGCTTGCTGGTGCTGGGGGGGCAATTATCAATGTTGCTTCCATTGCCGGGTTTCAACCGCTCCCCTATCTTTCCGTCTATGCGGCGACAAAAGCCTTTGTCCTCAGTTTTAGCGAGTCTCTCTGGGCAGAAAATAAAGACAAAGGCGTTGAAATCCTTGCTCTTTGCCCCGGTCCGACGGAATCGAATTTTTTTGAGGTGGCCCGATTTCCCAGTGCCTTTATGGGCAAAAACGGCCGGTTAGATTCGGCGGAAGTGGTGGTACAAGAGGCTTTAACTGCCTTGGCAAACAAACGCCCCAACGTGGTAGCCGGTAAATTGGCTAATAAAATTATCGTCAATCTGCCCCGTTTTTTACCCAGAAGTTGGATCGTGTCTTTGATAGAAAAGCAATTCAAGCTATAACTAGGGTCTGCTGAAAAAGTTTTTCCGGGGGGTAGGGTGTGGGGTTTTACATATTTTCAGGGAAAAAGTAGCTCAATTTCCCCCGGATTACCCCCATGGCTGACACTTTTTAATGGCGAAAAAGTCTAAAAGTTTTATCCAACAAGGTTGTTAGATTTATGGCGCAAAATCGAGCTTTGTCAAGGGGTGGTTTGATTAACTTTTAGCATCTCAACCAGAATATTATGGGCATCCTTGGCTGATTCTAGGGTGCGCTCAAAAGGTATTCTAATTGTTTGACTCTCCCCTAATTTTTCTACGGCTAAATCCATGCCTTCGGGATCGATGAATAGCATTTGAGCGGTTTCTGCATCGGTAATATTGCCGTAAACTTGAGCGTAGAAAAGCACGGCATCACCGTGATCCTTGTTCATGTGTTTACAGATGCGATCGCTAATGGCGGGAGTGATAGTTTCAGACATAAGATTCTGGAAAAAAATCGATGATTGAGGTGGGGACGGATAAAAGCTAGTTCTAAATCGAGGCCAATGGGGGCATATTAGTTAGGGTAGCCTAATTAATCGCCAATTGCCAGATAATTTGGGCGTGGACATGGGAGACATCAATGATAAGTTTAATATTATTTTCTTGACAAAAATCCTTAATTGTGCATTGCTCTAATTGTCCCACTGAAGGTCAATCGGGGTAGAGAGTAAAGTCCGGGGCTGCCCGCGCATTTAATACTAAATCCGTTGAGTATAGGCTACTTAGGAGGATAGGCAAGAGGCAAGAGGCAAAAGGAGGAATAGATAATCAGTCTTTAATAACTGGATTTAGTATAAATTGCCTGTTGAGATGAAACAAGAGGCAACAGTAAAGGGATTGGGAGAGATTGAGCTAATCGGATAGGCGATTAAAATGCCTCTTAGCTTAAAACCCCACACCCTGCCCCCACCAAAAAACTTTTTCAGCACACCCTATATATTTTATCGTTCACAACCGACAACAGAAGCGGTGTAGGTATTACCGATGTGCTGAATACCATTGACAAAAAGATTGACTAGAAAAGGTTGATCATTTGCCCGGACTGTGGCAGTAATTGTTAAGGGTTTATCGGGTTCGATTCGTACTCCATTAGTATTAAAAAATTCCTCGTTAGTTTGATCGCTATACTTGAGAAACAGCCGGATATCGAAGGAGGCAGCCCGGGGGACAGAAACCGTAACGATAAACCTCTGAAAACGTCTCCCCCCCGGCACTGCCCAATCGGTATTCCAATTATTACGAGTTATCGTGACACCGAAAGGCCCTGGAACAGTGGGTTGTGAGACGCTTTTGGTAACTTCACTACCTTCACCCCCTAATAAAGAAAGTGGCCGACAATTTTGCGCCGCTGCCGGTAGATGTAAGCTTAATAATACCGCCGATAGACCCAATAACCCAGTGATAGAGGTTAATTTCATCATTGATTTTGTCTCCAATTAATAGAACCTATCCAAAAATTATAGATGATCATGACGGTAAAAAAACGGTAATTTAGCTTAATTGAGCTAAATTCCGAAAAAATGCTGATCATCAACCTGAATTCTCAAAAACGGTGTTAAAATTGATTCATAATTTCCATATAAATATGTTCTAACTGTACCGTCTGACGGGCGAGAGAATCAATATTAATGCCATCGAATGCCTGAATAATCTCGCTTAATTCTAGATGTTCATCTAACCAAAAAGCTAAATCTTTACCGTAAAATTTGGGAGTAAATCCTAATTGTTTCCCTCGATTAATTGCCGCTTCTTGATCCTGGGTATCCATGATAATAATTTCCTTAGCAGGAATATGCTGACGCAGCTGATTTAAATTACCTTCGGCAATAATACGACCTTGTTTTAAAATGCCGATACGTTGACAGAGACGCTGTGCTTCATCGAGGAGATGGGTAGTTAATAAAATTGTCATTCCCTGTCGCCGTAATTCTCCGATTAAATCCCAAATTTCATAGCGAGATTCGATGTCTAAACCAGTAGTTGGTTCATCGAGAATTAATAATTTTGGCTGATGAACAATAGCCACGGCAATATTCATCCGGCGCTGCATTCCACCGCTTAAAGTTTCCACCGGACTACGGGCGCGATCGAGCAAATTTACTGCGGATAAACTGCTTTTAATCCGATGACGACGCTGGGGGCGATCGAGTCCATAAATCTGAGCAAAAAAGTTGAGATTTTCCTCACAAGTAAGGGATTTGTACAATAAATTTTCTTGTGGGGCAACCCCAATTAATTCTTTAGTAACTCTCGAAATTGGCAAATAATTAAAGGTAATTTCTCCCGATGAGGGTTTTAATAAATTACAAATTAAGTTAATAGTGGTGGTTTTTCCCGCACCATTTGGACCAAGTAAACCGTAAATTTCCCCCGCTTCAATATGAAAGTTTAATTGATCTAATACTAAGCGTCTTCCGTAATTTTTTTTGACATTACTAATAGTCAGCATTTTTAATAAAGTAATAAGGATAGTCAGAAGTCAGGAAGCAGGATTAGGGAGTGTAAGATATGGGAAGACAAATCAATAAATACTCTTGCCTTTTCTAACTGATAACTGATAACTGATAACTGATCACTGATTTACAATCGGCGTTCAAGGTTTAACATTTGTCGATAGGTAAGCCAACCACCTGCTACCATAGCTAGAGCAAAAAGACAGAGAAAGCGAAAATGAGAGCTAATATCTTCTAGATTTTCGCCCTTTGCCCAAACAGCAATTAAAGCTTCATTCATGTGGTAGATCGGGTTATATTTAGCCAGAGATAGAATATTGTCGGGGAATAAAGCAGTCGGAAGAAAAACGCCGCCTAAAATTAATAAAGGAACCCCAAAAGTTCCCACCAAAGCATTAACATCTTCTGTTCTTTTCGCCAGTTGAGTACCGAGGATAAATCCTAAACCCACATAGGCGGTGATACTAAGGAAAATAATTAATAATTCTAGAGGAATTGAGCCTTTAAAAGTGGCTCCATACTGTTTAGCAATAGAATAAACTAAAACTGTCTGACAGGCAGCAATCACACAATGGGCGAGAAAAATGCCGATAAAATAGGAAACACCGCTTAAAGGCGATAAAAATAACCGTTTAATCGTTTGTTGTTCCCTTTCTGCTACTACCGTCGCCACGGTTCCCCCCAAACAACTAAAGAAAAGTGCCGCCCCGACGAGGGTGGGAGGAGTAGCCAGAGCCATTGCCTCAGCAAGCTCAATTTTGCCTTTTTCTGCCATAATATAGCCATTTAAGAGCAGGACAAGTATCGGGAAAATGCCCCAGAGAATTAAGCTACGCCCGCGCCGGATTAATTCCACTAAAATTCGTTGAGCGATCGCTAAAATTTCCTGCCAATATTTCATAGAATGTTAGTGTAATTGTTTCTCCCTGTAGAGAAATGAGTTTTTCTACTTTGTGACTTAGGCTTATTGTAAGTGTTCCAGAGCTTGATCGGCACGCAATCTTACCACTATTTCCGCTTCTGTCTCCCCAATCTGTCCTAAAAGTTCCCGAATCGCCCCGCGAAATGCCGCCGCCGCAGTTCCTAATCCCTCCAATCCGATGATCGCCGCATATCTAACCACCCACTCTGGATCCCCTTGCAAAAGTTTCTCCAGTGCCGCAAAAACAGCCTTCTGAGCCTCAGAAACCCGACTTTTCTCCAAATCAGACCAAATTATATTTCCTAAGCCCCTAGCCGCCCCTCGCCGCACACTAAAGGAAAAATCACTCACCGCCGCCTCAAGTAATAAGTCCAATCCTCGCACATCGCCAATTCCTGCTAGGGCGCGGGTTGCCCAAGCTCTCGCCCCATAATTATAACCGTCTAGGTTGGCTAGTAAATAGGGAACCGCCGCTTTGCCGATGGCGATTAAACCATCCACGGCTGCCACGGAGGCGCCGGGGTTGTTATATCTCAGCACATCGGTGAGGGTGGGTATTGCCGCTTCACTTTTGGCGGCGGCTAAGTTTTCCACGGCGGTTAGTAACTCATTAGCTGAGTCGGCTTTTTCGACGGCGATAATTAAAGTCTCAACGGTGGGAAGCATTGGTTATCAGTGGAGGGGATGAGGAGTTGGGGGTTGGGGTGTGGGGAAGTGGGGTGTGGGGTGTGGGGAAGTGGGGAAGTGGGGAGAATAAATAAAATAATCTCCTGTCTCCTGTCTCCTGACGACCGGCTACTGACTCCTAACTCCTATCTCCTAACCCCACCAAGAAACTTTTAAAGATAATTTTATCGCCAAACTTTTTTCTGTAAAATCTGACTAATTTCTTGGGAAAAAGGACAATCATCGGGAAAGTTAAAAGATTGATAATCGGGGTTATCTCGCAAGCTTTTTAAAGCCGTGGCATAGCAATCTAAAAATACTTGATCCCAGTAGGGTTTTAAACTAGGAGAATCTCTCAAAAGTTCCCCTAGTTCCCGTTGACTGCGCCTAATAGTTTCTTGCCAACCTCGATAATCCTCAACGTAATCAGTATAGCAAAGTTTGAGGCATTGTTCTAAGATGGTGGTTAACCGGTTGCGGAGTTCACGTTTTTGACTTCTGCCCAAACTTTCTATCTCCTCGATCAAGTTTTCCCAGTCAACTTGATCAAAGTTTTTTTGTCTTAACAGAGTGATTGTCTCGTTCAGCCAGCCGACATAATCAGTTTGAATTAGCATAAAAACCTCTGGATTGCATCGGTTTTAATTTAGATACAAAATAACCAATGATTAATTACAATAAACTATCCATTAAAGTGAGAATTTCCGAGATATTTTCGCCCCTAGAATTAGTTTTTAGATGGTTTTCTAAAAGTTCCTTGAGAGCAACCAGTTTCAGACTATTTTCCGCCAAAGTATTAGCGATCGCACGGGCAGCTGGCAGATAACCCGTAGCACCTAAATCCATTAAAGCAGAACGACGCAGTTGTAATTCTTCCCCTTGCAAGGCATTAATCAGAATATCGCCATAGTGGGGGTTAGCCGTGAGTTGATAGAGGGCGCGGGCAGCCGCATAACGCACTTTTTCGACGAAATGCCTTAAAAATGGTTCGATGAGGGGAATCGCTTCCGTCGCTTGCAGGGTTCCCAAGGCTTCGATAATCGCTTCGTAGGGTTGGAATAAATGGGGTTTTCCCGCCACTAAAACAGCCCCTTCGATGCCACCCTCTAATAGTTTCTTTAAAGGTGCGATCGCGCTTCGATCCTGAAGCATTTCCAATGCCTGGGCAGCCGATTCGCGCACATAATAATCTTCACAGTCGAGACAGGCAATCAAAGCGGGAACACAACTGAGATCATCTAATTTCCCTAAAGCGCTGGCAGCATTGCGTCGCAGGGGATAACCGCCATCGGGAGTGCGATCGCTTTCGTCCTCTAAAGCGGCAATTAAGGCCGAAATCGCCTCCGGTTGACGAACACGAAATCTACCCAACCACCAAGCAGCATAATAACGCGCGCCTAGGTCTTCTCTTTGCTGGATATTAGCGATCGCTTGTTCAACGGTATAGGCCGGATTATCGACGGCAGCAGAGTAAGAATCGCTCATAGACAAGTGAAAATGGGTGTGGGGTGTAGGGTGTGGGGTGTGGGGTGTGGGGTGTGGGGGGATGGGGAGAATAAATAAAACCTGTCTCCTGTCTCGCGTCTCCTGACTCCTGACTCCTGACTCGGAGAATACTGATGACTGACTCAGTTTTTCATAGTTGCCGCACCCTTGCCAATACCAGAATAAATTAAACCCCGTTGAGCATCGAGACTAATGATCACCCCTTCGCGGATAATTTTCGTGGCATCTTTAACCCCGACAATCACAGGAATACCCAATTTTAAACCGATAGTAGCGGCGTGATTATTCATCGCGGTATCTTCGGTGATAATTCCGCCAGCTTTCCGCATCATATCCACATATTCGGCGCTGGTGGTGGGAACGACTAAAATCTCCCCGTTACTAAAACTACCCACTTCTCGGGCATTATGGGCTACTCGCGCCCGGCCACTGGCCACACCCTGGCCGATACCCGTACCCTTGCCCAAAAGGGATTTTACCACTTCCACCTTAATTAAATCCGTGGAACCGGCCACCCCTTGCAGAGTTCCCGCCGTCATCACCACTAAATCACCATCCGCGAGGAGGTTATTTTCCTGAGCAAGATTCATCGCCACTTGAAAAGTTTGGCTAGTGGAGGGTAAATCGAGCAATAACATCGGTTTTACCCCCCAAACTAGCTGTAACTGCTGTGCCACTTCCCGATGGGGAGTAACGGCTAAAATCGGGGTTTTAGGGCGAAATCTGGAGACATTACGGGCAGTAGAGCCGGTTTTTGTCAGGGTAATAATTGCCGCTGCCCCCAATTGTTCGGCAATTTGACTAACTGCCGAGGAAATAGCGTTAGGAATCGATTGTTTATTGTTAGAGCGAGCGGTACTGTTGATCTGTTCCCGTTCGATCCTTTCGGCAATGCGGGCCATGGTTGCCACCGCTTCGATGGGATAATGACCCACAGCCGTTTCATTGGAAAGCATGACCGCATCAGTGCCATCTAAAATCGCATTGGCCACGTCCGAAACCTCGGCACGGGTGGGACGAGGATTACTGGCCATACTGTCAAGCATTTGAGTGGCGGTGATAATCGGGATGCCTAGCTGATTAGCGGTGTTAATCAGGCGTTTTTGCAGGATTGGCACGTCTTCGGCTGGTAATTCTACTCCTAAATCCCCCCTAGCCACCATAACACCATCACAGAGGGATAAAATTGCCTCCATTTCCTCGATCGCTTCGTGTTTTTCAATTTTAGCGATCACGGGGATAGATTTCCCCGCACTGGCGATTAATTCTTTAATTTCGAGGATATCTTGGGGATTACGCACAAAACTAAGGGCGATCCAATCCACATCCCACAGCAGTCCGAACATTAAATCCTTTTTGTCCTTATCGGTTAAAGCTTTCACCGACAGATAGACGTTGGGAAAATTTACCCCTTTATTACTGGATAAGACACCCCCAACCACCACGCGACAGGACAGGTCGCCTTTCAGGCGATCCACTGATTCCACCCGCATTTCGACTTTACCATCATCGAGCAGAATTCTCGAACCTTCTGGGACTTCTTGGGCCAGAGAGGGATAGCTAATGGAACTGATTTCCTGATTACATTCCACATCCCTAGAAGTAAGGATAAAGGGTTCCCCCGGTTTCAGGGTAATCGACCCACAGGCAAATTTACCTAAACGAATTTTTGGCCCCTGTAGATCCTGAAGGATGCCAATCGGTTGATTGAGTTCAAAGGCTAACTGACGGATCAGGTTAATGCTGTGACGATGGTAATCGTGATCGCCATGGGAAAAGTTTAATCTAAATGTCGTCGCCCCCGCCTTGATCATCTGACGTAATGTTTCCTTATTTTGCGAGGCTGGGCCAATCGTGGCCACAATTTTAGTGCGACGGGGGAAAGACAGAGAGTGCATAGATAAGCAACTAAATAGGCGAAGTAAATATAGCAGCGTTTGGGACGCTCCGATCATCTTCTCATAAATGGCTATATCCAGTGAAAAGTTAAAAGTAAAAAAAACGGTGAGATCTACAAATCCCACCGTTTTTTCAAGTCCGTCAACTCAGCTTAGAAACGGAAAGTTGTCCGGATGACACCAACCAAAACGGAGTTACCTTGGTTGTTAGCGTTGAAGACCGCATAGGCACCGGGGGTAATCAGGATGTTTTTGGTGACTGGGAACTTATACTGGGCTTCTACCATGTAAGCGGTGCTGCTTTCTTTATCGGAACGGGGTACTTGACCACCACCTAAAGAGAAGGCCGCACCTTCGGCAAAGAGGTCGAGGACGGAAAGATTAAGGTTCCAAGACCAGATACCAGTGTTATCGTCTCCGATCGCATTATTAACACCAGTGGCCGAGGCATTAGCATAACCCCCCCATGCCCCTAGATTTAAGACTCCAGGGATAACCTGGGCGCTCGCTTGAAGACCGAAACGGTCGGCTACAGTAGCAACGTTACCGAAGGGACGCTCCGTCAGAGGGCTGCTGACGTTACCGAATAAACCAGAACTCATACTAGCCGCAGTTTGATAACTGCGAACATAGACGAAGTTAATATCGGCAAATTTGATGAAGGAGAAACCAACCTGAGCACCCGCACTGTAGGAACCGTTAAATAAACCGCTACCGGGGTTAGGATTGCTGGCTCCATCAGTCCCACCACTAGCTAGGTAGGTTCCTGTGACTTGGAAAACATCCCCGACATTAAATCTGACCGCCGCACCAACACCATCGGGACCGCGGAAGACGATGTTATTGTAGCGTTGACCGCGAGATAAAGCACCTGTACCGCTATCGGCGAGGAAGGGGTTAGTAGTGATGAAAACGTCATCTAGGTTTAACTCGTTAGCACCAACCCAAATGGTGATTTTACCGAAGGGAGTATCGATGGGAGCGCGGTAGAACAAGTCATCGATGGTGACATCGTTGTCCCGGCCATTATCGTATGCTAGACGGGTCATGTTGGTTCTCGTCGGACCACTTTGGTTAAAAGTGTTGTTAAAGTTACCCGCTTGTAAACGGGTTCTTAACAAATCTTTACCGGTGAAGCTGGTTTCAAAGTTGAGACGAACCCGGTTATTAAATACTGTTTGGGTCTGATCTTGATTGGTGCCTCTAGTCACCGTACCGTCGGTATTTCTAAGGAGAGCCTGACCACCGAAGCTATCGGCGACACTGAAGATTACCTCACCTCTGAGTTTGGTGGTGGTAGAAAATTGATTATTTTCCAAGAAAGAAACGCGCTGTTCGAGGTTATCTACTCTCGCCCCTAAAGCCGCTAGTTCGCTTTCAAATTCTTGAACAAGACGTTTTAATTTATCGATGTCTTCTCTGAGTACACCCACACCATCTTGAATTAAACGTTCCATGACGTTCAAACAAGCGTTTAAACCGGCGGCAAATTCCCAACGAGTGGTAGCGCGATCACCACGGAAGGTACGGTCAGGATAACCAACGATACAACCGTAACGTTCCACAAGACTTCTTAATGCCTCGTAGGCCCAAGCGGTGGGAGATACGTCCCGCAGTTGGTTAACGCTAGTCACCTGGGACATGGAACCTTGATAGACACTCGTATTAATCTGCTGACTATTTTGGGCACTCTGAATACGATCGAGTTGCTGCTGCGCAGCCGGATCAATTTTCAGTTGAGGTGTCCCCGACATAGTTTGAGCCACTGCACTGCCAGCAGCTGCCACGGAAGCACCTAATACTAAAGGAGTTACCTTTGCTATATTCTTGAATAGTTTTGACATGGGTCAATCCTCACACCTTATTCTATGGATTGAATGGACTATGAATACAAACAGACTATATGTTCAGCCTGAATTATGATCATATTCTATGCCAATTCCCCCTTGGCTGGGTTAAGTTAATTTTATGATATGACAGAAAAATTTCTGTCTGAATCTTATTAAGATTAGGACTTAGGTACTTGACAAATTAACCATGATGTGCATCAAGGAAAATCCCTCCTTTCAGACTTGCGGCGATTAACTTCCCAAGGATAGCGATCGCTCAAAAGTGATCAAGAAATCACGTTAAAATGCCCGAAACCCGTGTATCACATTTAGTCAATCCTGTCAATGGGTAACTTCTAAAGATTTTGTTAAAATCTCAGCCTTTTCAGTTATCAGTTATCAGATGTGAGTTTTCAGTTCACTGATTACTGTTCACTGATCACTGATAAAATCTCCGCACTCCCCTAACAATAGTTGTGTGAACGAGGGTGGTTAATATATTGCTGGACTTTGGGGTTAGAATATAGCTCGATGCCTAGAGTTAAAAACAGCAGGATTGCTTCTGAAAGCTGAGGGCTAGAGATAAAGACTCGATTCTTAAATTTAAGCACCGAGAAGGGAGATAAAGATGGTCAATTTTGGGCTGAATTCGGCCAGTATCTTAGGAATTTTTCTGGCAGTGGCCGGAGCCGGGTTATACTTCCTGCGCTCGGTGCGGCCGGAACTTTCCCGCGATCATGATATATTTTTTGCCGCCGTTGGGTTATTGTGCGGTTTAATTCTACTTTTTCAAGGGTGGCGACTGGATCCAATTTTGCAATTCGGACAATTTCTGCTGACCGGGGCAGCGGTGTTTTTTGCCTTCGAGACGGTAAAATTAAGGGGTTTAACCACAGAACAGGCCCGCCGCGGCACGTCTTTTGTGGATGAACGTCCTGTGAGTCGGGAATATCGAGCCGAATTGGAACCCCTCGACACCTACGAACCAGAGGAACGTTACGAAGATAATCCCCGTTTACGCGGTTACGATGATCCCCGCTCTTCCCGCACTTCTAGTTATCAGGACGAGGAACCCCGCAGCACCCGCACCCGTCGGCCGGCCGATACCGGCAGTCGCAAAACCGCTAATCGTCGTCCCCGCAATAGTTCCCCCACTAGCGATCGAGATGTTTATGATCAGCGCCGTAGCGGTGATGATTGGGAAGAAACCAGTTCCCGTCCCCGTCGTCGTCCCCCTAGTGAAGAAACGAGCAGTAAACCACCCCGCACTAGCCAAAAACGTCGTCCTCGCCCAATAATTGAGGATGATCCGCCATTTAAAGGGGAATACGTCGATTATCAACCGATCGATTCTAGCGATACCGGCGATCGAGAAGATTGGCAGAGACCGGATAATAGTGAACGGGAGTCGAGTAATGATCATCCGACTAGGTTTGATTATTAAGGAGTAGGTCCGATGACCAAAGCTCCCTTTTTCCTGTTTATCTGCTTGTTTTTAGGGGTTATAGGCGGTTGTAATCTCAATAACCCCGGTTTATCTACAGGAACCCTCAATAGTCGCTATAATGACGAAAAACCTGCCCTGAGTGGTGATGGTCGTTGGCTGGCTTTGCTGTCTAATCGTCGCGGTAGTAATCAGATACTGCTGTATGATTTGCAGACAAAACAATACCAGACCCTAGGGGGATTATATACGGGTCAAGAAATTACCGATAGCCCTAGTTTAAGCCAAACGGGGCGTTATCTGGCTTATGTGGTGATTATTGAGGGTCGTCCCGTCATCGCTTTATATGATCGCATTACCGATCGTTCTGAGTTATTGAGTCAAAATTATCGCGGTTGGTTGCGAAATCCCCGTCTTAGTCCCGATGGTCGTTATCTTGTCTTTGAGTCAGCTCGTCGGGGACAATGGGATGTGGAGGTTCTCGATCGCGGTCCGAATATCGAGTTAGATATTGCCGATGGCAGTCCCGTTGAAAGTCCCAAACCGTGAAACGTTATTTTTTTATTAGTCTTGTTGCTGTAATTAGTTTGTTAACTGGATGTGCGGGTTATCCCAGTTTATTGTCTTTTCCTTTCGATCGAGGGGGGAGAAGTTTAAATAGTGCTGCTAGTGAATTAACTCCCTATCTTGCCTCTCGCTATCTCGTTTTTGCTTCCGATCGCAATGGTTCCCAAGCTATCTATCTTTTTGATGCCATTGATCGTCGTTTATTGTCTTTACCCAGACTAAATTCTCTCGATCAGATCGCTTCTAGTCCTTCCATTAGTGAAGATGGTCGTTATATCGTTTTTACTGCTAGTCGTCAGGGAAAAACGGCTATTTATCTGTATGATCGACAAACTCAACAGAGAAGGGAAATTGCTCCCGATCTGCTCGCAGAAGTACGCAATCCGATCATCAGTGCTGATGGTTCTAAAGTGGCTTTTGAAGCGGCAAAAAATGGGCAATGGGATATTATGATTTACGATCTATCTGGACGGGTATTAGTCAATGAAAATCAGTGATCATTAGACCTCTTGTAAAAATCAAAAATTGTTGTTAGGGTTAGGAGTCAGTAGCCAGTAGTCAGTAGTCAGGAGAATTAAGAATGAATAATAATCAATTAAATAGTCTATTGACAGATTTCATGCTATTTAATCCTTATTTTTGTCGTTTTTGAAACCTCAAAAATTATCCTAAACCCATAGCTTTTAGTCGATGTTCTAGAAATTGTTTTCCCTGTTTTTCCCCGTCAGCAATCAGACGCTGGATATTGGCAGGAGAGCGATCGAGTTTACTTTCATAGTTGAGACTATTGGCCAATTCCGCCGACATTTCGATCATAGGAATATGATAATTCTGATCGAGATCTTCTGGGAAAGATTTAGGAATTTTTAATGGTTCTGTTAATCCGATCTCGCTCAAAAATTCCTCTTTAAAGGCTCCTTTGAGAAATAATTGATTGAGAAAGTCAATCTGATCGAGACCTTGAAATAGGGAAACATTGCCTTCTAATTCATTACGGCGATCAGCAATATCATCGGATTGCACGGGGATCTTATCTCTAGAGGTGGGATTAATTTTAATTACCCAAATTTCATCAGGAATATTTTCGATTCCAACAAATTCACGGCGAATTAAAGAACGGATGGGGGGATTATCGGAAAATAGTCCATCCCAGTAGGCCATAGTTTCAATGGTGACAGCAGGAAAAATGTTAGGAACACAAGCAGAAGCTAGGATATGTTCAATTTTAACTGCTTCCTGGCGCGAGTTAAATTTACTTAATTTTCCTGTGAGGATATTACAGGCCCCCATTAATAAAATTGGTGGTTCTGGTTTAGCTCCCCAAGTGGCTAATTCCGAGAAGTCAATATGCGCTCTTAGTAACTGATCAAAGTTGGTAAAGCGACTGCGTAAACCATAGGTAGCTATAGAAAATAAGGTTTTAGTAATCGGAGAGGAAGGACTGAGATTATACTGGGGAATTAATCCTTTGCTGGCCAATTCTAGAGCTTTAATAGCTGAGTCATTAAATAGTTGTTCTTGGGGAGTTCGAGCGCTATTATCTTCCCAAAAATCAATCATTCTTTTCCAAACGATGCTATCACCTTTTTTGAGAGCATACCAGGTGAAAAAGGCACAGATAGCACCGCCAGAAGTACCACTGAGACTGACAATATTAAAGTAATCTTGTACTTTATTGTCAAATAATGCTTTTAATGCACCGGCAGTAAAAGCAGTTTGACTGCCGCCTCCCTGACAAGCGATCGCGATTTTGGCTTTCATAAATATCCTTTGAATGGCTTCTATCTAAGCCCTAGGGCTTTAATTTAAGGTTAATTGATAAACTTAAAATCGGATGCAAAAATATAGAAATTTTTCTGATTTTCAGAAGAGCTGCCCGGGATATTTTGCCATCACTTCTAGGAAAGGATAAGTAGGTAGGTATTAAAAACTTTCAGATGCCCCCCTTATTAAGGGGGGATTAAAGGGGGGACTAAGGGGGGATCGGCACCCCCCTTATCAAGGGGGGCAGGGGGGATCGAACCTAAAATCCATTGTTAATTTAATTATAACCAGCTACTTAGGATTTCAAGAGAATTGTCTAGGTAATTAGCTGAAGCCATCAGCCTGCGGCTATATTCAAGCGATAATAACTAGAAAAATGGAAAAACTGATAACTGATAACTGATAACTGATAGATTAAATTACCGTGCCGTCGGGAATAGTGGCATTTTTGAAAATAACCACGATGCCGCTGCGAACATAGAAACCTAAATCTTCGCGATTAGCTTCTTCCACACGATCTTTGTTAACAATTAAAACATTGGAACCAATGCGAGCATTTTTGTCCACAATTGCCCGACGAATAGTGGAACCGGGACCGATACCCACGGGAATTTTGGCATTTCCGATCAGACTTTCCCGTTCGGGGAAAGACTCATAAAAGTCGGCTCCCATCAGCATTGTATCCTCGATCGTGCAGTCTTTGCCGACTCGACTACGAATACCTAAAATCGAGTGATGGATGCGAGATTCTTTGAGAATACAACCTTCAGAAATCATCGATTCTGTCACCGTACAATTGAGCATTTTTGTGGGTGGCAGATAGCGAGAACGGGTATAGATGGGGGCTTTTTCATCGTAGAAACTAAAGGCGGGATTTGGTTGTTGGGTCAAGGCGAGATTAGACTCATAAAAGGCTTCAATCGTCCCGATATCCTCCCAGTAACCCTTAAATAAATAAGCCTGAAGATTGTAGTCTTTAGCCGCCGAGGGAATAATTTCCTTGCCGAAATCGGTCTGTTCTTTATTGGCATCGAGCAGATCGATTAAAACATTCTTTTTAAAGACATAAATTCCCATGGAAGCGATGTAGGGACTTTGACGAGCTTGGTCGGGACTTAAGCCTAAAATCGTCGTATCTACCCGCATTCTTTCCAATTCTGCCCCTTTGGGTTTCTCATAAAAATCGACAATTCGCCCCGAATCATTAATTTTCATCACCCCAAAAGCGGAGGCCCGACGTTCATCGATGGGAACCACCGATAAAGTGATATCGGCGTTGGTTTCCCGATGGCGTTCGATGAACTTACCGTAGTCCATGCGATAGAGATGATCTCCGGAGAGAATTAGATATTCATCGATATCCCAATCCTTCATCGTCCAGATATATTGTCGTACTGCGTCGGCCGTGCCTTGAAACCATTGAGGATTTTCCATGGTTTGTTGAGCCGCCAAAACTTCCACGAAACCATCGCTAAAACCCGTAAAATTATAGGTACGATTGAGGTGACGATTGAGGGAAGCGGAATTAAATTGCGTCAACACATAGATTTTGTCAATCTGGGAGTTAATACAATTGCTGACGGGAATATCGATTAAGCGATATTTTCCCGCTAGGGGGACGGCAGGTTTTGCCCGCAGTTTCGTTAACGGATAAAGGCGAGTTCCGGCCCCGCCACCCAAAATAATAGCTAATACTTTTTTCACGCGCGTAACCCTCGCGATTGGCAGTTTCCTTCTCAAAGTAAGTGTAGGATGATAGCGCACCTTATTGATAGAGGGGAAACAAAAATCTAGATCCAAAAGTCATCAAGAGGGAATTGATCGGAGTCTTTGCGGATAAATTCGCTAAAATCATGAATTTTTGGGCTAAATCATTAATATTCACCTTTTTTCTCCCTTTACCGTACCTGGTGACTGCCACGGTGACGGGCGATCGCTGTTCTTGGTTAGCCCAAGGTTCCGATGTACAGACTTTCGGTAAACAAGGTCAAAGTGGGAAAGCTGGCAAGATCGGCGGCCAAGGCAAAAATAGTGACAGTTTAACCCTTTTTCTCGATGGTTCTCCCCTAAAACTCGATATTTCAGGACAAAAAGGGGTCGATGGTGAAAATGGCGGCAATGGCAGCGATGGCAACTGTAGCGGTCAACCTAGCAACGTCACCAGAAATCTTCAGGCGGCCGGTGGTGGCAACGGTGGCAATGGGGGTAATGGTGGTGATGGGGGCAATGGCGGCGCTTTAACCCTCTATGCCACTAATTTAGATTTTTTAAGACAAGTAACGGTCAATGCTGCCGGAGGCGCTGGGGGTTTTGGGGGTCAAGGAGGTCAAGGGGGCAAGGGTTGTCGCTGTTCCCAACCTTTCTGGACAATTCAAACCTGTAGCGGTAGGCCGGGTGATGCCAATTATAGCTGTACCACCAGAGAATTTAGCTGTCAGGACGGTCTGGATGGGGCGACGGGTAATAGTGGTCGTAACGGTCGCGAGGGACGTTTAGGACAGTTAACTTTAATTCAAATCGATCGCCCTTTAACTGCCGATCAACCGAGCGCAACTGTTCCCCTTTCGGAGTTAAAAGAACGGGGTTATATTCTCTCTAAAAATAGTTGGGAAACTCGCACTGGGGCAATGTCTTTATTTTCTCCCGGTTCCCTGATCGATGATCAATATCGGATTTTATTAGATCGATCGGAACGTTCTTTTATTTTAATTTGGAATGCCCCCCAAGAGTTTAACCGGTTTGCTAATCAGCGTTTTACTTTAACCCTCGATGCTCAAAAGGAAATGAAGGTAACTGTCCCCAGTGAACTCTGGATCGAGGGAACCACTCAAAAACGCAATAATGTTACGGAATTTGTCGTTTATAATGCTGTTTTTGAACGAGATGTCACCCAATTAGAAGCAAAAGGTATTACAGGAAATGGTACTGATTTAAGGCTTTTTCTCGAAGATAAAGCTTCCCAATCGAATTTAATTGGCACTAAATTTAAACTGCGTTATCGCGTCACTCGTTGGCAAGCAGACGACCTGCAAACCAGTCCCAGAACTGATTTTGTCACTCGCTATGAAGGAGATATGCCTGCTAATTTAATCCGACAGGAGGGCAATCAATTTATTCTGGATATCGGTCAATTACCCTTACCTGTGGAATCCTTGCGATCGGGTACGGGGGTAGAAATCGAGTTACTTGCTACTCGTTCTTTTGCCGGTTATTCCAAAGAACAAAAAATCGTCATCCGCGACACGATTAAAGGGGCAAATATGCCACGGAGATAAGTCAAAAAAGTTCCCTTCTCCTTTCTCCAGTGCAATGTTAAGTAGGTAGGCGTTAAAAATTATCAACTTACCTCGTCTATATTTCACATTTATTCAGCAAACCCTATCTAACTACCTCTTGCCCCTTGCCTATCCTAACCAAGAAATTAATTTTGCCCTATTACTTATCAGTTCCCATCTGTTGCGTCTAAGCTTTCTATTCCTGTTTAGATTTATGTAGGGGATCCATATAAATCTCTAAGCGCTTAAATACCACAGAGGAAAGGGTAGTTAAAACCAAATAAACTACAGCAACAGCGATATAAATCTCGAAAGCTTTATAGGTAGTGGCCACCATTAATTGACCTTGCCGGAATAATTCTTCAAAACCGATTACTGCCGCTAAACTGGTATCTTTAATTAGGGTGATAAATTCATTCCCCAAGGGCGGCAACATCCGGCGAAAAGCTTGGGGAAAAATCACCTCGTGCATGGTTTGCACTGGGGACATCCCTAAACTAGAACAAGCTTCCCATTGACCATTATCGATCGATTGAATACCGCCGCGCATAATTTCAGCTAAATAGGCCGCTACATTTAAACTTAGGGCAAATAGGGCCGCCGGTAAACGATCTAAGTCGATATTTAAGCCAATTTCTCGGAACAACCCGGGCAAACCAAAATAGATCAAGAATAATTGCACCAGCATCGGTGTTCCCCGAAAGAAATCCACATAGATGCGGCAAATTATTTTTAACCATTTGTAGGGAGAAATCAGGGCAATAGCCACTAAAGTTCCACCGATTAACCCGAACAGAAAAGACAGAACTGTTAACAGAATTGTCCAGGGAACCCCTTTCACAATCAGGTTATAGAATAATTCTCCCCAGTTAAACCTCGATTCCTGTAAATTCTTTAAAGCTGGGGCAACTAAGGGTAATTCTGGCGGTTTTTCTCCAAACCATTGCCTAAAAATAACATCGTACTGACCACTTTCTATAACTCGACCGAGAGCATCATTAATTAACTGGAGATAGGGGGAATTTTTGGGTAAAGCAATGCCGTAGAATTCCTCCGTTAATAATTCTCCGACCACCTTTACTCCCCTTAAACCCGCTTGTTTAATTGCATACAAAGTCACGGGTTTATCGTTAACTACCGCCTCAACTCGACCATTAATTAATTCCTGCAAAGCTAAAGCGGCCGAGTCAAATTGACTAACTGTTGCCCCCGGTATTTTCGCCGCTTCTAAGGCTCCTGTTGTGCCAATTTGGACGGCAATTCTTTTGCCTTTTAAGTCTTCAAAATTTTTAATCGTCTTATTATCTTCCCGAACAGCGATCGCTAAACCAGCCCTAAAATAAGGTCGAGAAAAAGAAATCGCTTGAGCGCGTTCGGCGGTGATGGTCATGCCACTAATAGCGGCTTCCACTGTTCTCGCTTGTAGAGCCGGAATAATGCCATCAAAGGGTAAATTTCTAAAGTCAATGTTGAGATCGGCTTCCTTGCCAATCGCCCGCATTAAATCGATATCAAACCCAGTTAATTGTCCCCCTTGTTGAAATTCAAAGGGCGGAAAAGTCGCTTCTGTGGCGACTCGAAAAGGATTAGGAGGAGTCTGAGAAAAAGCGGGAATAACAGTTAATCCGAGCGCTAAAACTAATCCTAACAAGGCAAAGATAACTCTCTGTACCGCCCGCCCTCGCCAAAATTTAATCATTTTTTAATTGTTTCTCCTTGATTTTTTCGCTCAACTAAGTTAGTAATTTCGTCCTACTTCCCACCCAAGACAGATGTAGAGAGACTATTTGAGTATTATGATTATTCCTCTTGATAAAATGTCGTCAAGGATACAATCTGGCAGAAACTAATCTCGATACCTTTATACAGACAGAATGTAAAATTTTTTACGAGAGGACATCATGACCACTACCACCCCTGTGATTGTTAGTGAAGGTTTACGCAAAAGTTACGGCTCTTTAGAGGTACTTAAAGGAGTTACAGGCACTCTTTATCAAGGGGATGTGGTATCGGTAATCGGTCCCTCTGGCTGCGGCAAAAGTACCTTTTTACGCTGTCTCAATCGTTTGGAAACAATTAACGGCGGCCGCTTGGAGGTGATGGGAATTGACATCTCTTCCCCGAAGTTAAATCAATCGGTCCTCCGCAAGTTACGCAGCCGGGTAAGTATGGTGTTTCAACACTTTAATCTTTTTCCCCATCTCACCGTTTTACAAAACTTGATGTTGGCCCCCAAGCAAGTGTTACACCACTCGGAAAATGAGGCTAAAGAGACCGCAATTCATTATCTGGAAAAGGTGGGTTTGGCCCCAAAAGCCGATGTTTATCCCGACCAATTATCGGGAGGACAAAAACAACGGGTGGCGATCGCTCGCAGTCTCTGCATGAAACCAGAGGTGATTTTATTTGATGAACCCACTTCGGCCCTGGATCCGGAATTAGTCGGGGAAGTGTTAAACGTCATGCGTCAATTGGCCGATGACGGTATGACTATGGTAGTCGTCACCCACGAAATGCAGTTCGCTAAGGAAGTCTCTAACAAGGTTTTGTTCTTTAATCAAGGTGTGATCGAAGAAGCAGGCGATCCCGACACCTTTTTTAATCATCCCCACAGCGAGCGCTTACAAGCCTTTTTAAGTCGCATCAATAGTAATTAGGGTTGGCTGAATTCAGGAGTCAGAAGACAGGAGTCAGAAGACAGGAGTCAGGAGTCAGGAGTCAGGAGATTATTTTTATTTATTCTCCCCACACCCCACACCCTACACCCCACACCCCACACCCCACACCCCACACCCCACACCCCACACCCCACACCCCACTTCCCCAACAATTGTAAAGAAATGTTACAATTATGCCGTTATAACAGCTTACCATCTTGACAGGAGAGAAAGACAGTGGTTATAGTAGAGACACATACCCGGGTAAACCAATTTAGTGATATGCAAGACAAGCAAAAAGTCACACTGTACCTTCCCCCTGGAGTCCATCGTCAACTGAAAATCAAAGCCGCGATCGATGAAGAATCGATGTCAGGGCTGGTGGAAAAAGCGATCGCTTTCTACCTAAAATACCCCGAAAAGGTAGAAGAAATCGAAGCCGCCGCCTACGGCAAAACCTATCAGGTTCATGTCTGTCCCGAGTGTGATGCCGCGTTAGTGATGAAAGAAGATCGGCTAAGGTCGATCAAACGCCAGCCCGCAATAGTGGGCGACGAGTTCCCGCTCGAAGTTCCCGAACCCGTTGGCGTTCAAGGAACCACAGAAGGAGAAGCAGCCTTAGTTCCCTGCTAAACTCTCAGTAGCCGAACAAGGCATCTACAGCCATCAGCCGCCCAAGGTCAAAACCGTTACCACAAATAGGGTCGATGTTATGAAAGAAGAGCTAGGAATTCTCGTCAAGGCTCAGTATCCCCTGATTTACCTCGTCACCTCCGAGGAGGAAAGGGCGGAAGAAGCCATCAGCAAAATAGCCCAACTAAATACACAACATCGACGGGTGTTTGTCTGGACTGTCACCCACGGCATGATCGAACTGGGTCAACCGCGCCAAACCAGTCAACATAATACCGTGTCGCCAGAAGCGGCGATCGAATGGGTAGTGCGTCAACGGGAAGGGGGTATCTACATCTTTAAAGACCTGCATCCGTTCATCACTTCTGCTCCGGTGACTCGCTGGTTAAGAGATGCGATCGCCAGCTTTAAAGGAACCGAAAAAATCATTATTTTAATGTCTCCCCTGCAAGAAGTCCCCATAGAACTAGAGAAAGACGTGGTAGTTCTAGATTTTCCCCTGCCGGACATGGGAGAGTTGGATACGGTTCTCTCGCAACATCTAGGCAAAAATCAAAATCGTCGTACCACCACAGAAGTCCGGGAAAAACTGCTGAAAGCGGCCTTGGGGTTAACCAAAGATGAAGCCGAAAAGGTGTACCGCAAGGCCTATGTAAAAGCCAACAAATTAACGGAAGACGAGGTAGAAATCGTCCTTTCCGAGAAAAAACAACTGATTCGCCGCAACGGAATTTTAGAATACATTGAAGAGGACGAGACCATCAATGCCGTCGGCGGTCTGGAAGAACTAAAAAAATGGTTAAAACAGCGCTCGAACGCCTTTACAGAAAGAGCCAGAGGTTACGGACTCCCCCAACCGAAAGGAATGCTAATTTTAGGAGTACCGGGCTGTGGTAAGTCCTTAATTGCCAAAACCACCTCGCGCCTCTGGAGTTTACCGCTCCTGCGCTTAGATATGGGACGGGTTTACGATGGTTCCATGGTGGGACGGTCCGAGGCTAACCTGCGTAATGCCTTAAAAACTGCCGAATCCATCTCTCCGGCCATTCTTTTCATCGATGAATTAGATAAAGCTTTTGCCGGTGGTACAGGATCCGCCGATTCCGATGGGGGAACCTCTAGCCGCATCTTCGGCTCCTTCCTGACTTGGATGCAGGAAAAAACCTCGCCCGTCTTCGTTATGGCCACAGCTAACCGGATTGAACGGCTACCCGGGGAATTTCTCCGCAAGGGGCGCTTCGATGAAATCTTCTTTGTCGATTTGCCCAATTCCGAAGAAAGACAAGATATCTTTAATATTCACCTGACTAAACGACGCTCCGACATTTCTCGCTTCGATTTGGAGCAGTTAGCCAAGGTATCCGATGGGTTTTCCGGTGCGGAAATAGAACAGGCGCTGATTGCCGCCATGTATGAGGCCTTCGCCCAAGATCGCGAATTCACGCAATTAGACATTATTGCGGCGATTAAGGCGACTCTGCCCCTATCTCGCACCATGACCGAACAGGTAACTGCCCTGCGTGATTGGGCCAGACAACGCGCCCGACCTGCTTCGGCCTCCGTCGCTGAGTACCAGCGATTGGAGTTCTAACAGACTTTCGCCCGCTCCCAACGGGATGAAAGGCTAGTTCTCAGGGACTAGCAATGCCTCGAAAAGCCGCTTGGCGGCACTCTTTAACTCTCAATCTGTTGTTGTTAATTCTTAATCTACAAAGAGGAAATTCCAATGTCTCATTTCAGCACTCTCCGGACCAAAATCACCGATGCCGAAATCCTCAAAGCTTCTCTCCGCGACCTAGGTATTAGCGTAAAAACCGAAGCTGATGTTCGTGGTTACAACGGTCAACGGGTTCGCTCTGACATCGTTGCTGTTCTCGATGGCGAATATGATCTCGGTTGGTCCCGCAATACCGACGGCAGTTTCGATTTAATCGCTGACCTCTGGGGTGTGGCCAAAAAACACAATCAAACCGAATTGATCAACTCGATCAACCAAAAATACGCTGTGAACAAAACCCTATCCGAAGTGAAACAGCGCGGTCTGCAAAACGCTAACGTTAAGCTAGTCGTTCAAAGCTAAGATTTACAGCGCGTTCCCAAGCCTAGGGGTTGACCAGTTCGGTTAACCCTTTTTTCTGTCTGTGGGGTATGTTAAGAATAGTAAAATTAACTTGACAAAAATGCTCCGACCCGAAGAAAGAACTAAACTCGATCCGACGAAAGACAGCGATTTTTATGCTTTTCCCCGCTTTGTCACCCACGTGGATGAGGGTTTTATCGATCGATTAACCGCTCTCTATCGAGAGATATTATCGCCGAATACGCGCATTTTAGACCTGATGAGCAGCTGGGTGTCCCATTTACCGGAGGAGATGGAATTCGAGCATATCGAAGGTCACGGGATGAATAGGGAGGAGTTAGCCAAAAATCCCCGCTTGCATAGTTATTTTGTCCAAGATCTCAATGCACAGCCAAAATTGCCCCTAGGGGATAGTTCTTTTGATGCGGTGTTAATCACGGTGTCGGTGCAGTATTTGCAGTATCCAGAGGCGATTTTTGCGGAACTGTATCGCATTTTAAAGCCTAATGGTCTGGTGGTGGTCAGTTTTTCCAATCGGATGTTTTACCAAAAAGCGATCGCTGCTTGGCGCGATAATAGCGATTTAGGCCGGGTAGCGTTAGTGAAATCCTATTTTAAATCGGTGGCGGGATTTAGGGAAGTACAGGCGATCGTTCGTCCTGCTACTACCCCCAGTTTCCTGCAAATGTTAGGAATTATGGTTGCTGATCCCTTCTATGCAGTGATAGGAAAAAAAGAATCTTCTCTAGGATTATAATCACCGTTAACAATCAGATGGCTATTCCGATAATATCTGTAATTCGTTGGAATAGCCTATTTGATCTGTCCTGGTTTATTGTTCACTTGTGTTGGATGTAATTCCTCCGCAAACTGTAAACTAAGAGATTTGTGTAAGTATTGCCAGAGGATTTAACGAATACTTACAAGAATATCTCGATCTACAATATCAACTGATAATGCAAACTGGTGTAAGTACTCTCTAAAGTTGTTGAACATCAATAATTACCTCGAAATCGTTGGCATTTTTTCAAGAAAACCTGCTACATTTTTTATTCTATCAATCACAAAATCACGCTCTAAATATGACAGCAAAGCTCCAGCTTTTGGCCCACGCTCTTTACCTAAGAACGATAAATAAACAGCTTTAAATGCAAGGGGTTGCTGCATTTCTAACTCTTTTGCTGTTGCAAATAAAGTTGTTTGCAATTCGTCAGCTTCCCAAACCTTAACATCTGTCAAGCTATGAGTTAGCTGTCTGAGATAAGCAACCTGTTCCAGAGTCAAGTCCCTAACTTTCTCAGGAACCCTGTCAAGATAAAGAACCAATTTCTCTTCTTCGTCAGCATAGTCCGCCAACCATTTTTGGGCAACTGAAATCCTTTGATTGGCAATTTGCCAATCATATTCTTTTAAAGGCTGAGTACTACGTTTTTCAATCTCTTGACGAATATCGAGGTGAGGCACTTGCAGTAAAGAAATCAGCGTGCTGAGATCAACAGGATGGTAAGGCTTAATTGCTCCATCAAGTTGAGAGTAAAACAATGGCATTAACTCTTCAGGCAAAGCAGATTCTTGCTGGGCATCTGCTGATAAAGCTTGATACTTATCAGCTAGAGAATCGTAGTCTCTAAATAGCCTGGTTGTCGTTTCATAATTGGGCGCAAAGTTAATAACCGTCTTAGGCTGAGTTCGTAGCATTAAAAATCGAAGTAGCTCAGGAGGAAGTAACTCAGCAATTTCTTTGGCGCTTGAACCAACCCCCTTTGATGAACTCATCTTCGTGCCATTGACCAAAATGAATTCGTAGGGTGAATGGAAAGGTGGCTGTTTTCGTAGCACTTTTCGGCAAATTGCATTCGCAACATCTCTAGATCCTCCTTTCTGGGAGTGATCTTTACCCGCAAGCTCAATGGTGATTCCCAATAGATCCCACTTTGCCACCCACTCAACTTTCCAAGGTAATTTACCATTGCCATCAAAAGGAGAAACCCAGCCTGAATGACCACAACCTTGAACCCAATCCGTTGCATCAGGTTTGCAAGTGTAGAAAACTTCTGACCCGTTATAATCTGACACAACCGTTGTTGCAATCTTGCCGCAATTTTCACAAGCGATCTGAAAGGGATACCAGTTATCTGGCCGACGCGCTTTGCTCACCTCTAGATAGGCTTCTCTGACCAAATGAGCGTTTTTGAGGAAGGTATCAATGTAGGAATTTAATCGACCTGAGCGGTATAGATCACGCAAATAGTAAACCTCTGGTCTAACCCCCAAATGCTCGAAAACCTCTAGAAACTCCCCCATGAAGTACTTTGCATAATCGCTGGCACTATTGTCCGGTGAAGGGACATTGCAAAGGGGAAACCCTAAGTAAGGTGCAAACTTCTCTCGATCGAGATAATGGGGAACAGTATCAAGTGCATCATAATCATCAACACCATAGAGGAATTTCGATGATTTACCAGAATGTTTCAAGGCTCGATAAATCACATCATGGATCACAACCCCTCTCAACGATCCAACATGAACTCTTCCAGATGGGGTTTTTGAATCGTTGACAACTTGGTTTCCTTGTGCATCCGCAGCAATTTTGTCAGCCCAAAACATGAATTAACCTTATGTATCTACAGTCTTTACATTTTACATTCTAAAGGAATATCTAACACTTGACATACTGGGTTATCTGGAGTAGGTCGAGATGAGGTGTAAATCTTTGGCCTGGGTTCAGGGGGTAGTCTTCTTTGTGCCATCTAATTAAAGACAAGATATCTTTAATATGCCTCGACTTCCCCGTATAAACATACTAACTATGGCTAAAAGTCTTACAGAGCCTGAGTTAAATCAACACAATACTAATGGACTACTGGACACAAAATCCTGAAGTCTTTACGCGGATAGGGTTTGAGGCAAAAACTTTCAAATTTGACCTTTGGACCGTTATAGCTTGTTTCGGGGCAGAAAACCAGCAAAAACATGGCTACAGAGGGAATCGCTTACTCTAGAGATTAATGACACTATCTGTTACCATCAGGTTAGGGATCACTATACAGCCAACTCTACGGAATCGCTCTACTCCAGATACAGTCAATGGTACATCGGCTCGACGGCCCAACTGAGCATCGCCGAACGTCCATTTTTAAGCGAAAAATGTACCCAGTAGCCTCTTGGCAATTTTTTCTGAGAAGCGACCTGCAGTAAGGGTTTTGTTGATTTTTTAGTATTTATGTATGGGGGAAGTCCAGATATATTTTCAAATCCTCGAATAGCAGATTTTTTATTAGTTATATAAATAAGTAGTCGTGCAAAATTAATTTCCTAGTGAAGATAGGCAAGAGGCAAGAGGCAAGAGCGGGGTTAGATATGTGTAATTAATTTTGCTTAGGTACTTATGTTGATCAATATTCTTGATTTCCTTATTTTTGAGAAAAATATAGATAACCGCATAGGTCAGAAATGTTGAATCCTTAGATAAAACTTTATACACAAGCTGAAATTGCAAAAGTGTTTTAGACAAACTCAATTATAAACAAAGTAGTGCAATTGAGAATTTAACTTATCTTATCCTATTTTTAGCCCTGAAATATATGATAGCGATGATAGTTTAAAAAATCCAAATCCGGTGAGAAGCGATCGGGAACATTTAAAGTTTTACCGCGATAGTTGATAAAATTTAGTTCTAACGTCTCGCTACCTTGATCCTGAGCCTTTTTTTCGATCTCATGGCCAATAATTAATCTTAAATCCTCATCGAAACTAATTAAACCTCGATCGAAAGCAGTATCATGAGTACGAGCTAGGCACAGGCCATTATGAGGGTTTAAACGCTGTTCGGGAAATTGACTCCAGGGTAATATATGACTAGCTGTTAGTAAGAGAGGAATGGGATTTCCTGTAATACAGCAACGATAGTTATATAGGGCTAAAATTGTCTTTCTAAAAAAGTTTTGTCCGATTCTAACTTTTCTGATTGCCTCGGTTTCTGTTTTGATATTTTCTAAAAAATCAAGTCTAGTAAAATCCTCTTGCTGTTCGTTGATAACTCCTAAAAGAACCTGTAATTTTTCCTCACTTTCTAGGGCTAATTCTGTCCAGTTATCCTCGAACTCCTGCCAGATTTGCCGATCAGCTTTACTGATACCTTTTAAACCCTGTACTCCTCGCAATTGATGCCTGGGATCGAGAGAACCAAAATTACATAATTTCATCACCAGGGCCGATGGTGTTCGCTGTAACTTTTCAGCGACTTCGATAATAACAGGATTATTGGTGTGGAATTGTCCATAGGGAAATTTATAGTATAAATTGAGAGCGATCAGCAGCTCATCCCTTGTCCATAAATTCTTAGTCATAACCCCTAGAAAATACCACCATCAGCCCTGAAATTACTGCTCAAATCAAATCGGGAAAAACTTCGCGCACTGCTGGATGAATTAACCGATGATTGGCGACATTTAACCCCTTAGCGAGGGAAACATCTTGATCCAAAGCTTTTACTCCATGGTCGGCTAATTTAATAACGTAGGGTAGGGTACTATTATTTAAAGCTTGAGTTGCCGTCCAGGGTACTGCTCCAGGCATATTAGGGACACCATAATGTACTACTCCCGACTCCAAGTAAGTCGGTTGACTGTGGGAAGTGGCCCGCAGAGTTTCCACGCAGCCCCCTTGGTCCACTGCCACATCGACAATTACAGAACCAGGGCGCATTTTGGCGACTAAAGAGCGAGAAACCAGCGTCGGCGCTCGTTTTCCTAAGACTAGCACTGCCCCAATCAATAAATCAGCCCTAGGAACCACATTTTCTAATTGTGCCGGGCTACTATAAAGCAATTCTACCCTGGAACCGAATAAAGTCTCTAAATAGGCCAAGCGATCGACGTTAATATCTAAAATAGTTACTTTTGCCCCCATACCGATGGCAATTCTAGCCGCTTCCGTACCCACCACACCCCCGCCAAGGACAACCACTTGTCCAGGACTCACCCCGGGGAAACCCCCCAGTAAAACTCCCCTACCTCCCTGTTGTTTTTCCAGATAGCGGGCCCCAAATTGTACCGAAAGACGACCGGCAATAACACTCATGGGAGTTAAGAGAGGCAAGCGACCATCAGCAAGCTCGACCGTTTCATAAGCGATCGCAGTTGTTCCCGACTCAATTAATGCTTCCGTTAAATAGCGCTCGGCCGCTAGGTGTAAATAGGTGAATAGGAGAGCTTCCTTATTTAAAAAGCCGTATTCTGCCTTAAGCGGCTCTTTTACCTTGACAACTAGCGGTTTATCCCAAACTTGTGCCGCTTTTTCCACAATTTTGGCCCCGGCTTTTTGGTAATCCTCATCGCTGAATCCAGCACCCAATCCGGCGGCCGTTTCCACGAATACCCTATGACCGCGATCATTGAGTACACGCACACTACTGGGACTTAAACCGACGCGAAACTCTTGATCTTTAATCTCTTTGGGAACACCTATTTCCATGGTTTGCTTCTGGGGGACTATTTCTAACTAGGGTATGCTGAAAAAGTTTTTCGGTGGGGGTAGGGTGTGGGGTGTAGGGTGTAGGGTTTTAGCCATTTTCAGGGGAAAAGTCCCGGAATTTCCCCCCGGATCACTCCAAAGGCCAGTACTTATCGAACAATGTTTTTAGATTTATTCAGCCAACCCTATAGTTGCGAGTAATCAGGCATACTATTTGGGAATTTTAGCGACTTTTTTGGTATTCTTCCAGCAAATCGATTAAATCCACCTGACATTTGGTGGGTAACAAATCCGCTAGAGAAACTTGCAGATGACCACCTCCGAGGGTGACTTTTATCTCCCGCAGGAGAGACATGACTGCATTCTCACTTAAACTGTCGTTTTCGAGCAAAGGGAAGACTTTTTCGGCAACGACGCTGTGTAAATGGGCCTCCCGGAGATAGAGATGCCATTTAGCCACGTCAATGTAGATATTGTCGCCGATTTGGGCGGCCAGATTTTCGATGTCCTGAGTTGTGTTAGCCATGGGGTGTTACCGAGTAGTTAGCGATCGCCGCTATATAAATCAAATGTCCCACCAATAGAATAGCCCAAATTCCCGTGAACAGATTCAACCAAGTCCAATCGGAAAATTTAATGATATGAAAAAACCACAACCCTGAATTAATCGCTAAAAAAGCCGCCACATGAACGGCGAAATTCATGCGATCATCTAAACGTCGGAAAGCGGGATCGTTTTTGCGATCGGGTTGACGGGGCCAACGAGGAGGCATAAGCAGTGATCAGTTGTCAATTATCAGTTATCAGTGTACCGGTTTTTTAGCCAATAGATAACGTCATCGACTGGTCGGGAAAGAAACTGGTCAAACTAATCCTATTGAAAGATTAAATAATACCTTTCGACAAAGGATTTCTCGGCTGGTGAGAGAGAGTCTATCTTTCTCTAAAAAAATGGAGAATCACCTTGAGGAATCCTTTGGTATTTTATCCATGACTACAATGCACAGCAAAGCAAAGGATTAAACCGCCATCACTACTACCGAATCACCAGCCACTAGGAAATTTATTTTGCACTACTACTTAACCAGTAATATTAGATAGTCAACTTACCAAAAAGCTTTAAAATATCTTGGCAGGAAGACTGGTTATTCTCTGGGGAAACCCAGAGAATGTCCCGATCAGCGAAAAAATCAAGGGAAAGATGGGCAGTATTTTAAGTGTGGCGCCGATGATGGATTATACCGATCGCCATTTTCGCTATTTTTTGCGACAAATTAGCCGTTGTCCCCTTCTCTACACGGAAATGATCACGACGATGGCGATTAAACACGGCGATCGCTATAAGTTGCTGGGGTTCTCCCTAGCAGAAAAACCTCTAGCTTTGCAGTTAGGGGGTGATAATCCCTATCTTTTGGCAGAATGTGCTAAAATAGCCGAAGATATGGGTTATGACGAGGTAAATCTCAATGTGGGTTGTCCTAGTTCTAGGGTAAAAGAGGGCAATTTCGGCGCTTGTTTGATGGCTAACCCGGAATTAGTCGCTAGGGGAATATCGGCAATGAATCAAGCTGTATCGATTCCCGTGACTGTAAAACAGAGAATTGGTATTGATGATCAGGATAGTTACGAAAATATGGCGAATTTTGTCCGTATTGTCGCAGATGCGGGTTGTCAACGTTTTACCATCCATGCGCGGAAAGCTTGGTTACAGGGATTAAGTCCCAAGGAAAATCGCACCGTCCCCCCCTTACGTTACGATGATGTTTATCGCCTAAAAAATCAGTTTCCCCATTTGTTTATTGAGATTAATGGCGGTATCATTAATTTAGAACAGGCTAGACAACATTTACAATTAGTAGATGCAGTTATGATCGGTCGGGCAGCCTACGATAATCCCTATTTGTTTGCCACAGTCGATCGAGATTTTTATGGGGAATCGGTTACTCCTCCTACCCGGGAAGAAGTAATCAAAAAAATGCTTCCCTACATCGATGAATGGGTGAGTAAAGGTTATAAATTACACCAGATCAGCAAACATCTTTTACAGCTTTTTGCCGGTCAGCCCGGAACTAAGGCCTGGAAGCGTTATATTAGTGAAAATAGCCATTTTCCTGGGGCCGATTCTGGGCTAATCTGGCAAGCTTTACAGCAGGTAAACTACCTAAATGATCTGGCCAATTCCCATTAATTTATTTTCTTTTCTATGATTACCCAATCCTCAATTACTGCCGGGGTAAAAAATTCAGCTATGGCGGATTTTGTTTATCAACCTCCCCCGGCAGCTATCACAGCTAAACGTATTTTAATTAAACCTAATTTAGGTTATCCTGTGCCACCACCAGTAACGGTTAGTCTGCCGGTATTAAGTCAAGTTTTGCGGGGATTGAGGGGGGTAAATCCTGGGGCAGAAATCATCTTATTAGAGGGAGTTTGTTCGGCTATTTCTTTGAGAGAAATTATCGATATTTTGGGTGTAAAATCTATTCTCGATCCTGGAATAAATATTCTTGATGCTGATAGTTTAACCCAGCAAGAATATCCGAATCTTTCCCCTTTTCCTGTCCGTTTTCCCTCGATGTTTGCCCCTAAAATTATCGAAGAAGTGGATTGTCGGATCACGATTGGAACCCTAAAACGCACCCATTTAAAGGATAAACCCCTGATTTCTGCTTCTTTAAAAAATCTCTATGGACTCTTTCCCCGTAGTCATTATAAAGCCCGTAGTCCCAACTCGCGGGGGCAATTACATCGCCCCTCCGTACCGCTAATTTTACAGGATGTTTATTTTTGTATCGGTCATCTTTTTGATGGGGCAGTGGTGGACGCTAATCTCAAATATTTTAGTAGCAATTGGCGCCCAGATCGAGGAAAATCTATTCCTCTCGGTCAAGTGTTTTGGGGTGATGATATGATTAGCGTCGATCGCAGTGCTTGCCTGTTAGGTAATGAACCGATGCCGAGTTATTTAGATGCGATCGATTTGCTTCGTTCTCAACTTTTAAACGGAACTAATTAGGGTTTACTGAAAAAGTTTGTTGGTGGGGTTAGGAGTCAGGAGCCGGTCGTCAGGAGGGGAAGTCAGAATAACAGAATGACCTCGCGCAATCCTGTTTAAAAAATATACAGGAGAGTGGGGATCACCGGAGCGGGGGGAACAATCCATAACTGGGTTTTTACGGAAGCGAGCGAGGTAGGGTTTGGCATTCTCCAAGATTACCCCATTGTCGAGTGAACTGCTCTTTAGATTGCCCAAAACCCCCCCTCGGTGAGCGGTTATGCGTCTATCCAGATGCTGCCGTCTTCGATGCGAAGGGGATAAACGGGTAAAGCTTGGGGTTGAGAAACTGCCGCCATCGCTTTGTTAACCACCGGGGGCCAAGTAATCCAGTCTTTGACAGCACCAGTACAGAGATCAAACGAACTACGATGCCAGGGACAAACGATCGCGCCGTCCTCGGTAATTTTGCCCTTCGTCATCGATAATTTTAAATGGGGACAACGATTACCGACGGCGTGGAATTGACCGTTATTGTTAATCAAGAGAATGGAATTTTCCCCCACTTTTACCACTTGACGGGCGCCGGGGGCAAGGGAATCTACAGATAGTACTTTTGTCCAACTCATATTTTTATTTAACTAAGGGAGAGATCGAGAATGGTTTCGGGGTAATTTTGGGCAATAATATCCTGTTTAGCCCATTGTTGGTAATCTTGCAACAATTGACTCATTAAACGCTGTTTAATCCGCAATAAAACCCCTTTTAAGAGACTATTACCGGCGATTTCTAACAGCGGACGCGGGGTTAACCATAATGGTGGTGGTAAGGCGACTTTCACCTCAAGATTGGCTTTCCCCGCTAGATAGGTTTGATTATTTTTTTCCACAGGAGCGAGTTTGCCTTGAACATTGAGGCTAAAGCGATCGTTGATATAATCAATACCTTTGATCTGACAGTCTTCTGATTGCAAAAATATCGTCCCCTCAGAGGTAGCCCAGACATTAAGAATAACCGTGGGCTGAAAATAGTACATATTCAAGAAGTTTAGGGGACGCATTTTTAGGCGAAACCTATTCTCAGACAAGTGTTCTGTTAAGCTAGTCTCAACGATAGCCTGTACTAATCTTTGCGGTTGGCGCAGATAATGCTGAATCGGGATGGTTTGTTCAGCAACAACAATTTCTAGGGATTCGGCAGCGGTAAAAGTTACTTCCATACGTTGGTTATCTTAAATTTGTCTCCCTTCTTAATTTTACTTTACAAAACTTATACTTTTCGACGGTCCAGATGTAGAAATTTTATCGCTAAGAGGGGACACAAACCAGATTTTTGCCCAAAGTTAGGCTTTTTTCAGTGATCAGTGATCAGTGGGGGTTTTAAGTCAAGAGTGGGGGTGATGGGGAAGTGGGGTGATGGGAAGTGTCGTGAAGTGAAGGCCAAAAGACTAACAGGCTCTACAATGATGACAAGTGAGACCTCTAGGGAAAGGAAAATGATTATAACAAAGCCGAGAGAGCCAATTAAAGTCTTAATTGCCGACGACCACGAGCTAACCTGTTTAGGACTCAAGATTTTAATTTCCCAGCAGCAGGATTGTCAGGTGGTGGGAATTGCGGTTAATGGTCAACAGGCGATCAACTTGGCGAAAAGTTGTCAACCAGATGTAATTATTTTAGATATACAGATGCCTGTCTTAGATGGACACAGCGCCGCTATTCAAATCAAACAATTCGACCCTTATATTCTTATTATCGCCTATAGTTCCTTGCCAAAGCTTCCAATGGAAAAAAATAATCAAAGTATAGCTTTTGACCTATACTGCTCTAAAGATATATCTTCCCAAGCTCTGATCAAAGCGATCGATGACTTGGGAAAATTAGCACAATCGGACAAATATCAATCCCGTCGAGTCGGATAGTTAACTAAGTTTTTCTTCAGGAAAAGTTGCTTGAAACTCATCGAGTAATTCATCCAACTCCTCAAGAGCTTGATTAACATCTAATCTCAGGCCGCCAATGTCGGGTTTATCGCGCAATTGCAGTAAATAATCGCGTTTATTAGCCATTTGTTGCACTTTATCGATCAAGCTGGTTTTATCCATAATTCACCCTCTGGTACTGACTGCGATTATATCTCAGTCAGCCCCTATCAGTGGCTCTCCTGCAAAAATCAAAAATCTTCTCTTGGGTGAGGAGACAGGAGGTTCCCAGGCTCTCTTGGGTTTGGTGGGTAAAATGTGTTCTAAGATATAGTCTGGCGAGCAAGTGGAATGAACCACAGAGACACAAAGGACACAAAGATCGCTCCTATGCAAGTTAAACTGATCACACAAAGAATAAGAGAGCCACTCCGACAGAGGAGGATAAAAAAGACAAGAGACAGCTAACTGATAACTGATAACTGATAACTGATAACTGATTTTCCTATGTCTCCTCTAGATTCTCATTGCACAGAAATAACTACCGTTGCCGATCCTATTTATCTAGAAATCTTTAAAAATCTCTATCAATTTATTGCCGAAGAAATGGGGATTACTCTCCAAAATACGGCAGCAAGTGTCAATATTAAAGAGCGCCTAGACTTCTCCTGTGCTATCTTTGATGAGGTAGGAAATTTAATCGCCAATGCTCCTCATATTCCCGTCCATTTAGGTTCTATGGCCGATAGTGTCAAAAGCTTAATTCAGGATAAAGGTGAGACGATTCGTCCGGGGAATGTTTATCTAGCTAATAATCCTTATAATGGCGGTACTCACCTGCCGGATGTCACAGTAATTAGTCCTATTTTTGACCGCCAAAATCAGGAAATATTATTTTATCTTGCCTCCCGGGGGCATCAAGCTGATATCGGTGGCATTACCCCCGGTTCTATGCCTCCCCATTCTGTCCATATTAGCGAAGAAGGAATTTTATTCGATAATTTTTTGCTGGTAGCAGCGGGACAGTTTCGGGAACAAGAATTAATTAATCACTTAACTAATAGTCCTTTTCCTGCACGCAATATCGCCCAAAATATTGCCGATTTTCAGGCACAAATAGCCGCTAATGCCAAGGGAGAAAGAGAATTACATAATATGGTTGATCGCTACGGATTAGCTATGGTTAAAGCCTATCAACAGTTTGTTCAAGATAATGCCGAATTGGCGGTTAGAAAAGCTATATCTGTCTTAAAAGATGGTGAATTTACTTATTATCTGGATAACGGTGCTGTCATCAAGGTCAGAATTACCATAGATATTGAAAATTGTCAAGCAACCATTGATTTTACTGGCACATCTGACCAGTTAAATAATAACTTTAATGCACCCCTGGCAGTGACAAGAGCGGCGGTTTTATACGTTTTTCGTACCCTTGTGGAGGAGGCAATTCCTTTAAATGCTGGCTGTTTCAAACCCCTCCATTTAATTATCCCATCTGGCTGTTTTCTTAATCCCGTTTATCCGGCGGCCGTAGTAGCAGGAAATGTGGAAACTTCCCAGGCCATAGTTAATGCTTTATACGGTGCTTTAGGCATTCAGGCAGCCAGTCAAGGAACGATGAATAATTTCACTTTTGGCAATCAAGAATATCAATATTATGAGACTATTTGTGGCGGTTCTGGTGCGGGAGCAAATTTTGCGGGAACTGCTGCCGTACAAACCCAGATGACTAATTCCCGTCTCACCGATCCAGAAGTATTAGAAATGCGTTATCCTGTATTAGTGGAAAGTTTTAGCATTCGCCCCGATAGTGGCGGTAAGGGACAATATTCTGGAGGTGATGGTGTGATTAGAAGAATTAAATTTCAAGAGTCCATGACTGCTAATATTTTATCGGGTAATCGCCAGATTCCCCCCTTTGGACTAGCGGGAGGAAAAGCCGGTAAAATAGGACGTAATGCCGTGGAAAGAAACGATGGAACTATTGAAGAATTGCCCGGTACTGCGACTGTAGAAATGAACCCCGGTGATATTTTTATTATTGAAACCCCCGGCGGTGGTGGCTATGGAAATTGTTGAACGATAACTTTAATTTTAATTAAGTACCTAAGCAAAATTAAGTAAGTGGTTATAATTAAATTAAAGATGGATCCCCCCTTAATCCCCCCTTAATAAGGGGGGTGTCTGACGATTTACTGATTAATTTATGACAATTATCTTAGCGATCGAAACCAGTTGCGATGAAACGGCTGTGGCTATTGTTAACAATAACCAGGTGTTGAGTAGTGTGGTTTCTTCTCAAATTGATCTCCATCGTCCCTATGGCGGTGTTGTGCCAGAAATGGCCTCCCGACAACACCTAGAAACCATTAATTTTTGTCTAGAAAAAGCTTGGCAAGAAACGGGGTTAACTTGGTCAGAAATTGATGGAATAGCCGTCACAGTTGCTCCCGGTTTAGTAGGTGCTTTAATGGTGGGAATGACGGCGGCCAAAACCCTGGCTATTATCCACGATAAACCCTTTATCGGCATTCATCATCTCGAAGGTCATATCTATGCTTCCTATCTCGCTGAATCTGATCTTAAACCTCCTTTTTTATCTCTTTTAGTCTCCGGGGGTCATACCAGTTTAATCCATGTGCAGGCCTGCGGTAAATATCAACAATTAGGAACTACTAGAGATGATGCAGCTGGAGAAGCTTTTGATAAAGTGGCACGATTATTAAACTTAAGTTATCCCGGAGGTCCGATCATTGATCGCATTGCTAAAGATGGTAATCCCCAAGCTTTTCCCTTACCTGAAGGTAAAATATCTTTACCAACCGGCGGTTTTCATGCCTACGATTCCAGTTTTAGCGGTTTAAAAACTGCCGTTTTGCGCTTAGTAGAGAAATTTGAGCCAGATAATTTACCTGTAGCTGATATAGCCGCTAGTTTTCAAGATACGGTGGCCAGAAGTTTAACCCGTCGGACCATCAATTGTGCCTTAGATTATGGCTTAAAAACTATTGCGATCGGGGGAGGAGTAGCTGCTAATAGTGCCTTAAGAAATCATCTGGAAACTGCCGCCAAAAATCATGATTTAACCGTCTATTTTCCGCCACTTAAACTCTGTACAGATAACGCCGCTATGATTGCTCGCGCTGCTGTTGATCATTATGATCTTGGTCATTTTTCTGACCTTTCTATCGGTGTTCGTTCCCGTTTACCTTTAAGCGAAGTTATGCAATTATATAATACGTCAGATTTTTAGATATCAGCCTTCGGTCTTCAGTATTCAGAATTGAGGAGATTGCTTTTATCTATTCTCCCTGTCTCCCCACCCCACTTCATAATTCATAATTGATAATTTATAATGTTTGGCTTTTTAAATCTCAATAAACCCCCCGATTGGACTTCTCATGATTGTGTGGCCAAAGTCCGAAAAATTCTTAAGACAAAACGAGTCGGCCATGGCGGAACTTTAGATCCTATGGCTACGGGAGTTTTACCGATCGCCGTCGGGGCTGCCACCCGATTACTGCCCTATTTACCCGAAAATAAGGCTTATCGGGCAAAAATCCAGTTAGGACTCAGCACCGATACCGATGATATTACCGGAAAAGCGATCGCTACTTGTCCCTGTGCCGATTTAACTTTAGAGGCAGTTAAGCCTCATTTAGCGGAATTTATCGGTAATATCGCCCAGATTCCGCCAATGTATAGTGCTATTCACCAGGATGGTCGCCGTCTCTACGAATTGGCTCGCAAAGGGGAAATAATCGCAGTGGAGCCTCGTCAGGTCAAAATTGACCAAATTACGGTTTTAGGCTGGTTAGAGGGCGAATTTCCGCAAATAGAGCTAGATATTCACTGTGGATCGGGGACTTATATTCGTTCCCTGGCCAGAGATTTGGGCAAGGTGTTAGCTGTGGGTGGCACTTTAGCCGGTTTAACTCGCACGGAAAGCTGTGGTTTTCAATTAGCTGATAGTATTAATCTGGAAGCTTTAATGGCTAATTCTGAGGGTTTAATTTCGCCTCGCATTGCCTTGGCGCATCTAGACTGGATTTCTTTGACATCAGAAAGAGTTATCGATTGGTTTCACGGCAGAAAAATTAATCTCACCGATGCAAATGTTATAATCAGTTCTCTGGTTGCTGTGGAGTCTTTAGAGGCTCAATTTCTCGGCATTGGTGAGATAGTTGTCGCAGAAGATGAATACTATCTACAGCCTAAAATAGTTATTCAGCAATAGGGTTAATATATGGGTATATCTCAGTTTTGTAGAAATGTCTATATTACATTTTGAGCGCAGGCCATTGGCGTAATAATATTATTGTAGGGGCGAATTGCATTCACCCTATTGTAGGGGCGAATTGCATTCGCCCTCCGGAAAGAGGCAACAGGAAAGGGAAAAATATGTATAATTGATTCTCTCTGGGTACTTAATAAATACTTTTTCTACATCTTAAGTATTCTTATCTGGACAAACTAAGCTTTTTTATCAACAGTATAAACCCACTGATTATGATTTTTTCTGGCCACGATTTTTTTAGAAGCAACCAAAGATTTTAGACAAAGATTGAGCATAGAAACGGGACGATTTAAGCGTTGGCTCAATTCTTGAACTGTGATTCCTTGGGGATAAAATTGCATAAGTTCAAAAATTTGTGCGCTAGTATTTAATCCTTTTGTCGGACTAATAATCTTGATAGCCAAGGCTAGTAATCGGGAGAAACGACAGGCCATTAGACCCTTGTTTGTCGCTGCTTTGTTCCGATCAATCTAGCCTTTTTTTCGAGAAGTTATTAGGGTTTAAAATGCTAATAAAATCCTGACGGAAATGGAGATTAATTTGTTCCCATAATCTCTTGAATAGCAGATAAAAGATGATCAATCTCCTCATCAGTGCCGATGGAAATCCGCACATAATTCTGAATGCGAGGATGTTTAAAATATCGCACTAATATCTGACGGTCTTTGAGTTGATTATATAACTCACTGGCACTAATCTGGGGGGGAGAAGCGAGGATAAAATTAGCTTCCGAGTCAAAAACAATAAATCCCAACTCGCGCAGAGAAGTAATTAAACGGCTGCGGGTTTGACAGACTTTTTGCCAAACTTGCTCAAAATAATTATGGTGTTTTAAAGCTGCTGTGGCTAAAGTTTGAGCGATGCGATCTAAATTATAGGAATCACGCACCTTATCCATCTGTTCGATAATTGCCCTGGAAGCAAAACCGAAACCGACTCTTAACCCCGCTAAACTATAACTTTTCGACATAGTGCGACTAATGATGACATTATCGTAACGGGAGAGAAAATCGAGATGATTGTCATCACTAAAATCCACATAAGCTTCATCAATTAATACCAATCCCGAGGCATTAGCACAGGTTGCTTCTAAATAGTCGCGATCAAGATGTTTACCGAGGGGAGGATTAGGAGAAGCTAGAAAAATTAATTTCGCTTCCGGACAAATAATCGGTCCTGCTAATTCAAATTTATCATTAGTGGGAAATTCGATAATATTTGCCCCGTGTACCCGGGCAATTGTCTCGTAAAGGGAATAGGTTAAATCCAAAAAAGCGACACTTTCGCAAGGGTTAACAAAAGTTCGCAGGGCGATATTAAGGATATCATCGGAGCCATTACCCGCGATTATCTGATCAGCTGTGATGCCGTATAATTCCGCCGCCGTTTGCCGTAACTCTTTGGAGATAGGATCGGGATAGAGTCGGACTTTCTCTAATTGCTCTGGCAGGTGGGAAAAAATTTCCGCCGGTGGGGGATAGGGATTCTCATTGGTGTTAAGTTTGGTAAATCCCGCGCTTTGGGGCTGTTCTCCCGGAGTGTAAGCGGGGGTTTGACGAACACAATCGCGTGTAGGTAGCATGGACTCTCTGGGGCGGCAATTTCTAGCAAGCTTTCCATTATAACAAATCCTCGCCGATGATCGGGGGTTGAATCGATGTCAACCCCTACCGGTAAAACTAATTAAGGTTCTACCCAACGGCCATCGGCTTTAATTAAATTAATCAACTCGGTTACACCTTCACTTTCGGGGACGCGTTTAATTTCCTCGCGACCGCGATAAAGGGAGATATAACCGGCCTGTTTCCCCACATAACCATAGTCTGCGTCGGCCATTTCTCCCGGTCCATTGACAATACAACCCATAACGGCGATATCGAGTCCGGTGAGGTGTTTAGTCGCTGCGCGCACTTGCTGCAGGACATCTTCTAAATTAAAAAGAGTGCGACCACAGGAAGGACAGGCAACGTATTCGACCATGGTTTTCCGTAGTCCCAGGGCCTGGAGAATGCTGTAACAGACGGGAATTTCCTTTTCGGGAGCTTCCGTCAGAGAAACGCGAATCGTATCACCAATACCGTCCGCTAAGAGAGTGGCAATCCCGGCAGTGGATTTAATTCGTCCGTATTCCCCATCTCCTGCCTCAGTAACCCCCAAATGTAGGGGATAATCCATACCTAACTCGTCCATGCGCTTAACCATGAGACGATAGGCGGCCACCATCACCGGCACGCGGGAAGCTTTCAGGGAAACCACTAGATTGCGAAAATCGAGGGATTCGCAGATGCGGATGAATTCTAAAGCCGACTGTACCATTCCTTCGGGGGTGTCACCGTAGGTAAAGAGCATTCTTTCGGCCAGAGAACCATGGTTAACGCCGATTCGCATCGCTTTACCTTGATCTCGCAGAGAAATCACTAAAGGTTTCAGGGTTTCGGCGATTTTTTCGCCAATTTCATCAAATTCTGCTTGACTGTACTCGCTGCGGTCGGCTTTCGGTTTCTCGAAAACGTACAAACCGGGGTTAATCCGCACTTTATCGACGTGCTTGGCCACTTCTAGGGCGATTTTCATGCCGTTGTGATGTACATCGGCTACTAACGGCACAGGTTGATAGGTGGCGAGCAGTTTTTCCCTAATTTTAGCTAAAGCGGTGGCGTGGGACAGACTCGGCACGGTGACGCGGACAATTTCACAGCCGATTTCATGGAGGCGACGGATACCGGCCACGGAACCATCTATATCAAGGGTATCCTCGTTAATCATCGACTGCACGACCACGGGATGACCACCACCGATGGTAACGCTACCTACCCGGACGGGACGGGTTTTGCGTCGGTGAATCGTGGTGTCGAATTCGGAGGCAGTTGCGGGGAGGTTGAGCGTCGATTCCAAGGTTTGCATAGGACTATCACCAACAATCACTCTCCCTATTCTCTCAAAGAACAGCAACAGATTCTAGCCACTCTAATAAAATTGGGTTAAAACGGTCAGGACATTCATCCTGCAAACAATGACCGGCCCGGTCAAATTCTACATATTTAATCCTAGTATTAAGGGAGACAAAACCCGGAGCTAACTGGACGGGAACCATGGGATCTTGTTTGCCCCAACACAATAAAATCGGGATTTGTAAACGTGGTAAAATTAGCTTTGCCGGTGGACAATATTCGGGATGATTGACAGCTTGTGCTAGGGAAATAAACGCCTCAGCTGCCCCCTCATCTAGGGTTGGGGCGGCGATAATTTGTACTAATTCGTCGCTGACTGCTTTCTTGTCTTCGTAGGCGATTCCTGTCCATTTTTTCAAGACTTGCGGACGACGCAGATAGTAAAAAATCGGTTTTAATAGCCAAGGCGAAGTGAAAAAGTTTTCGATGGGAGTGACGATATTTAATAACCAATCGGCAATCATTTCCCGCCGACGGCTGACATCGGGTAAACTGAGCATAACTAATCTGGCTACCATTTCTGGGTATTTACCCGCTAGGGCCATACTAACTAAAGAACCGATCGAATTTCCCACTAATACCACCGGTCTATTGATAAAAGTTTGCCAGAAATCGTGTATTTGTTCCACCCAGAGATTAACGGTATAGGGAACCTGCACTTTGCGCGAACCACCAAAACCTAATAAATCTACCGCGTAAACTCGATGATTTTGGCTGAGAATAGGAATATTATGGCGCCAATGTTCGATCGCCGCTCCAAATCCATGCAGTAAAATTAAAGGGGGATTATCGACATCTTGGGGGTTTTTTGCCGGCATAAAACTATAACGAATTTGCCAACCGCGCCACACCCAATCCCGTTGATAACCGATGCGTTCTGTCCAAGCTGGTGAAGTTGTCACTTAAGTCAAACAATTAAGAGGGTTTCAGGAAATATCACTCTAAGTAGGTAGGAGTTAAAAATTATCAGATGCCCCCCTTATTAAGGGGGGACTAAGGGGGGATCGGCACCCCCCTTATCAAGGGGGGAAGGGGGGATCGAACCTAAAATCCATTTTTAATTTAATTATAACCAGCTACTTAGTTTTATTATACGGGTTTCCCCGTCCCTAACCCGCAGCCGAATAACATTTTTGTACTACTTTTCCCAAATATATTTAAACCTAGGGTTGATCTAGCCTATGCTAAGAAGAGGGGGATTAAAATCGCTCCTAGACTTTAATTGCAAATTTAGGATACTGCACAGATGGGCAATCTATTTGATGATGTTAGTCGCTTTCTTGAAACCCAACTGGAAGAATTTCTCAAAAGTCATCCCCAATTAGAATTACAGGCGCTGGTGGAACAACTGCGCGAACAGGAGCGCGATACGGCTAAACTGATTAGCGCTCTAGAAAATGAGCGTCAACGTCTCGAACAGCAAATTTTGGCCACTGCCCAAGATATCCAAACTTGGCACGCTAGAATTGATAAGGCTAAGGCCGCTGGACGGCAGGACTTGGTTAAGGCTGCCAGTGAACGCGAGGCGGCTCTATTTCGTCAGGGTAATCAACTTTGGGGACGGATGGAAGGGGTGAAAAAACGTCTGACTCAATCTCAAGAGTTACTGCAACAAGTCCAACAACGTCGTCAAGAAGTGCAAATTAAAGCCGAAAAAGCCCCTAAAAATCAGTCGCGTGACTGGGAAACCACTTTTTGGGATCAACCCCAAGAATCCGACTATCAGCGCTCGAACTACGATCATCTCGATCTAAAATTTAAAGAATGGGAAATGGAAGAAGAATTGAAAAAATTAAAGCGAGAAATGGGACGATAATTACTGTTAAGTATCTAAGCACAATTAATTACACATCTAAGCCACTACTCCGTCAGACTTCTGCTGTGAGTAAACAGTGAACTGAAAACTCAAATCCGATCCCTAATAGCTGTATCCCGTCTCCTGTCTCGACTAGGAAATTAATTTTGCACGACTACTTAATTCATGATCCCTTTTTACCTTTGACTTCCTGCCAAGTGTTACCGACTCCCTGTAAAACCCCACGAATTACTAAACCAATACCCCTACCGATAACTTGGATAAGGATATAGACTACTCCATTACCCACCACCCGAAAAAAAGCGCGTAAACGAGGGGATAAAGAGTCTCTTAATTCTAAGGCGATCGAAACTAACCAGGGTATGCCTGTTAAACTGTTTAATTCTTCCTGTCGGGGGGAATAAATGGCTAGAGATTGAATTTCTCCATCGCTATAGTGAAATAATTGATATTGACTTTCAAAGATATCTTTAGGTTCTTGCCAATATTGTTGCCGTCGGTATTTCCAAGATAATTCATTGCGGATTTTAGCTAATTTTCTGGCGATGAGAAATTCTGACCGGTAAAGTTTTTGTTTGATTCTTTCCGATTCCGAGAAGTTATTGAGAATAATTACCGTCACCGCATTGGCAATATTATGAATGAGATTTTGCAGGATAATTTCGGCTCTGGCGATAGTTTCAGGAGCATTAGCTCGGTATTCTACTCCGTCAATAGTTAAACTATTTTCGTACACTAAATAGGAAAATAAGTCAAGAGTAAAAGGAATTTTATTGAGGATTTCTATTTGAATTGCCTCTCTTTCTTCCAGAATAATTTCATTAAGTTTGCCTTTACTAATTTCGTCATAAACCGAGGCATTAATTTCTAAAAATTTACGCGTAACTTTCTCCCAGATATCGTAAATAATCAGATTTAAGCGACTGGTTAATTCCCCGCTGCTAACCTGTAAATATCTCATTTCATCGACATTTTTACGAATTTCATCGAGAACTAAATATAATAATTCCCGTTGCCGATTATCCTGTAAAACATCAATTTCAAAACTAATCTTTGTTCTATTAATTAAAGGCGATCGAATAACTGCTAAAGTGGACTCAAAAACTGCCGAAACACAGAGGGGACGCTCGCGGCTTAAAATTGGTAATTCCCGATCGATATTGTTAATTATTATCGGAGGTGTCGCTGAAGCTGAATTGTAATAGCTCCCTTCCAGGGGAATTAGTTTTCTCACTAGCCATAGGGCTGCTAAAAGTTCTCGTTTTCTTCCCTGCCAATAAAAGCGATCAAAGCCGGATAAAGACTGTTGATTGAGATGGAGATCAATTAAATGTAATTCACTTTCGATGCGATTTAATCCCGTTTTGCCAGCACTGATTAACCAATGGCTAGGGGCTAAACTTGCACGGGTAGCAATGGTGAGAGGGGAAGGGACAACATCGTGGGATTCATCCCGGGAAATTTGCCCTAAAATAGTGATAAATTGCTCTAGGTTTGTGCCTTTGGGAATATAACCGGCGATGCCTAATTCTCTGGCGATTAGTTGCTGTCGGGAGTCGAGAGGAAAGGTTAATAGAACAATTTTACTTTCGGGATAGCGAGAGTGGAGAATTTCACAGTAAGACCAATCAAAGAGAGGATCAATAATAATAATTTCGGGGGCCGGATTAAGAGTCAAAGCGAAAATTGTTTCTAAATCCCCTTCGGTGACGATACTAATATTTTCTATCTGCGACAAGGCCTGCACCAGACCCAAGCGGAAAATCGGGTCATTATCGATGATAATTAGGGTGAGAGGGCGATCGATCACAAGAGTTGCAGCCTGTCAACGGATACTATTCACAGGGTCAATTATACAGTGATCTGGCTCATTTGTTTTGTTTATAGCCATAGAAATCGATGCGATAATCGGTAATTTTTACCCCCGTCGATGCCTCGACCTGTTTAATTAATTCTGGGGGAAGTTGGATATGCACATCGATGATTTCTTGACTGTCCAGACAATTGATGTGACTGTGGGAATCGCTGATGTTGCCGTAGAGTCTGCCGTCCCAGCGTTCCACAGATTCGATAATGCCTTGACCCGATAGAGCCTCTAGGTTTTGGTACACTGAGGTATGACCGATGTTTTTTCCTTGCAGATTGAGACGATCATAAATTTCTCGCGCTGATAGGTGTTCCTGCGCTTGCCACAGCAATTCTAAAATATAGCGACGCTGACGACTAACCCGCATTCCTAAAGTTTGACACCTTTCGATCGCATCTTCTAAACACCGGATCGGTTTTTGTTTTACCTCCAAATTGTCCATATTTGTATCCGTTGACCTCCGCCCTAATACATAGTCATTACCAGTTTAGCTTAGTCTTTCGATCGATGTCCACATTGCCCCAGTTTTTAGCCCATCTCAGAGCAGTTATCTCAATGGTGAGATAAAAAATTTTCGTTGTAGGGAGACAAGAGCGCCAGAGTAGGAAGGAAAAGTCTGAGCATTTGTACTAAAAATCTCAACTTACACAATTCTGGTTTTAAGTCAATAGCCTTTACAAAACTTCAAAAATTGCAACATAAAAAAATTTCATCACTGGCGGCTTTTTTTGGGCAAGAGAATCGATATAGTCCCCTGATTGTCTTGGTTTTCCCTTGATTTAAAGCTTAAAGGTTAAACTAAGCCCACAGCATACCACGATCATACCATATTATTAAATGTAGGCAACCCCGATTTACAGCTAAATTTTGGCAAATTCTGGGAAAATCAAAATCTTGTAACTTACTTGTTACATTGAACTAATCGCCCCAAATATTTAAATATTTTAATTATTTACCTTAAATTTATAATTTTTACTTATTCTTGAAGGCTGATTAACTAGGGTTGGGCAAAAAAGCTTGTAAGCTCTATTTAAAGTCAGTCGAGTCGCTTAGTATCGGGAGACAGATGTGACTTGTATAGCTTCCCAGTTTTTGAGATTTGAAGACTTTTTAGAAGCATTTTGAAAGTGTCTTAGCTGATGGATTAAATATGAATTATCAGCCATAAAAATCTTCATCAAGAATCTGTTCTAAAGAAAAAGGGCAGTCTAAGGGATATGCTTCCTCTGGAGGAATCGCAATTCCAAAGTCAGCCAATTTACTTTCCTTGATGGCAATTTTGCGACCTTTAGGATAGGTTTTATCGATGGCGATTGCTAGATGAGATTTCAAAGAAGGGGTGTTTTCTAGTAAGGCGACAACTCGTTCCCTGTGTTCGACAATGGAGCTATACCAGCTAGATTTCATGCTTTCAGGGGCGGAGGATTGTACTTTTAATTTCAGTAAATGAGCCAGCAAAATCATTAAATTTCCTTCTAAGGCATTTTTATCTGATTTACCCAATTCTTTTAACTCCTCAACCAAATGAGATACATCTAATGCCTGAAAATCTCCTTGTTCTAACTGACCTATTGTTGTTATCAGCCATAATTGAAAATCTTGTTCATAGAGTTCTGATTTAGTTATCATGATGTCTTCGATAATAGTTAATCTAGACTGAATTATACTCTATTTTGCAGATTTCGGATGTTGCAATCGGTAAATGTTAAGTTTTACTACAGGATTTAACATCTGCGCCTATGCCCTATTCCCTTATCCTTAGGATAAGCGGTTAAAATACATCTTAGCTTAAGGACTAGAGAATATTATGAGACTAGAAAGAGAAGATTTTGATTGGGCGGTACAACAAAACCTAATTACTGCCAGCCAAGCTGAAAATTTATGGACGGCTTTTATATCCCGTTATCCCCAAGAAGATGAAGTTAATCGCCCTCGCTTTAATTTTGCTAATGTAGCCTATTATTTTGGGGCATTAATTGTTATCTCTGCCCTGGGGTGGTTGATGAACGAAGCTTGGGAGAGTTTCGGTGGTGCAGGACTATTTTTTATCGCCCTGTTTTATGCAATTTGTTTTATTTTTGCGGGGAAAAATCTCTATTTTCAGCAAAATCTCAAAATCCCCGGCGGCCTTTTATTTACCATGGCAGTGGCAATGACTCCCTTAGCAATCTATGGTTTACAACGCTGGACAGGATACTGGCAAGCTGGAAATATGGCCATTTATCCAGATTTCTATACCTGGACTAAAGGCGGTTGGTTTTTAATGGAATTAGGCACGATTATCGCAGGATTAATAACTTTAAGATTTGTTAAATTTCCTTTTTTAACTGCACCGATTGCTTTTAGTCTGTGGTATATGTCAATGGACTTAACCTCTTTACTATTTGGAGAGAACGAATATACATGGAGACTGCGACTGTGGGTATCCTTTTGGTTTGGAATTGCCTGTTTAATAACTGCCTATTTAATTGATGTACGTCAGCGCCGTAGTCGGGGTGATTTTGCTTTTTGGCTGTACTTATTCGGATTAATTATGTTTTGGTTTAGTTTATCTCTCCTCATCGATGATAATGAAGCGCAACGATTTTTGTACTGTCTAATTAACTTGGGATTGATGTTATTATCCGTCCTGCTAAAAAGAAGATTATTTGTGGTTTTTGGAGGTATCGGAGTATTTGCCTATCTTTCCTATCTCTCCTATCGTATCTTTGCCGATTCAATTTTCTTTCCCTTTGCCCTAACCGTCCTAGGACTTGGTATTATCTATATGGGAGTTTTGTATCAGCGTCATTACCAAACCATGGCTAGATTTATTGAAAGTTATATCCCTCTCGAATGGCGCAATTTATTACCCAAAGATCGATAATTAGGAGAAATGGGGATATGGGGAAATGGGGAGATTCAACTAAAAAAAACCAACACCCCAACACCCCAACACCCCAACACCCGACACCATCTTTTTTACTTTTATGAAAATACTTATCGTTGACGATGAAAAAGAATTAACCGAACCCTTAGAACAAATTCTTGCTCAAGAAGGCTATGAAGTTGATATTGCTGATAATGGTCGGACGGGGTTAGAATTGGCACAAGAGAATAATTATGACCTCTTAATTCTCGATTGGATGTTACCCCAGCAATCCGGATTACAAATCTGTCAATATTTACGCAATCAAGGGGACACCACTCCCGTTTTATTTCTAACCGCTAAGGATACCATAGACGATCGAGTGGCGGGATTAGATGCCGGTGCTGATGATTATTTAGTCAAACCCTTTCAACTGCGAGAATTATTAGCGAGAGTCCGCGCTTTATTGCGTCGTTCTCCCAATTTTGAAGCTAGTAATAGCAGTAAATTAAAATGTGCTGATTTAGAACTCGATAGCGAAAATCAAGTGGCCTATCGTCACGGTCGCACGATCAGTTTATCAGCAAAAGAAATACAATTGTTAACTTTATTTATGACCCATCCGGGGCAACTTCTCACCCATGAACAAATTTATCAGCATCTCTGGTCAGAAGGAGAGCAACCTAATAGTAATGTGGTTCCTGCCCTGATGCGCTTGCTGCGTCGTAAAATCGAAGCGGACGGAGAAACACCTCTAATTAATACTGTCTATGGGAAAGGCTACCGTTTCGGGGAAAATTAGGGAATGCTGAAGGATAATGAGAATAAGTAGCTGGTTATAATTAAATTAAAAATGGATTTTAGGTTCGATCCCCCCTGCCCCCCTTGATAAGGGGGGATTAAGGGGGTATCCCCCCTTAATAAGGGGGCATCTGATAATTTTTAACGCCTACCTACTTAGCAACTGATTACTGATTACTGATATATGTTATCCTGCCTACAAATTGAAAATTTTACCCTCATCGATCGCTTAGAATTAACTTTCGGCAGCGGATTAAATGTACTGACCGGTGAGACGGGGGCAGGAAAATCGATTATATTAGATGCGATCGATATTGTTCTCGGTGGTAAAGTCAATCATCGCGTCATCCGTCAGGGAAGCCAACAATCAACCCTAGAAGCGACTTTTTCTCTGACTCCAGAATTAATTGCTTGGCTAGAAAGTCAGGAAATTGACCTATTAGAGGATAATAGTCTGACCATCAGCCGGGAATTAGTGATTACTAATAATTCCTTGCGTTCTCGCTCTCGGATTAACGGAGTCGTCGCTAATCGCCAACAAATGGCGCAAATAAGAGATTTTTTGGTAGAAATCACCGCTCAAGGTCAAACAGTTCAGTTAATGGACGCTAATCGACAGAGGGAATTATTAGATCTCTACGGGGGTGAATCCCTGCTGCAGCAGCGGGAAAAGGTAGCCACAGCCTACGCTAACTGGCAAGAAAGCAAGAATATTTTCAATAATAGATTGCAATCGGAACAAAATCGCCTACAGAGATTAGATTTATTAGAATATCAACTAAAAGAACTAGAATCAGCTAATTTAACTGACGCTAACGAGTTGGAACAGTTAGAACAGGAAAGAAACCGACTCTCCCACGGTGTCGATTTACAAAATTCCAGCTATCAAGTCTATCAACTACTCTACCAAAATGATCGCGATCAACCCGCCGTCGCTGATTTGTTAGGAAAAGCTGAAAATATCTTGACAAATATGATGGTTTATGATAGCAGTTTAGAGCCGATTTTAGAGATGGTGCGATCGGCATTAAATCAGGTGGTGGAAGCGGGACAGGAAATCAACGTTTATGGGGATAGTCTAGAGGCAGATCCGGAGAGATTGAACGAGATAGAAGAGAGAATTGTCCAACTTAAGCGCATTTGTCGCAAATATGGCCCAAGTTTAGCCGAAGCGATCGATTATTATCAGAAATTACAGCAGGAATTAGCGGAGTTGACGGGAGAAGGACAATCGATTGAGGAATTAGAAAAAATTTGTCAGCAACAGGAAAAAATCTATCAAGAAACTAGCACCCAGTTGACCTTTTTGCGACAAGAAACCGCTAGTCAACTAGAAAAACAATTGGTACAGGAATTAAAACCTTTAGCCATGGAAAAGGTGATTTTTGTCTGTCGGATTGACCCGGGTAATCCTAGCAGTCTGGGAGTCGATCAAGTGGTCTTTTATTTTAGTCCCAATCCGGGGGAAAAAATCCAACCTTTATCCAGTACCGCTTCCGGAGGAGAAATGAGTCGTTTTCTCCTAGCGTTAAAGTCCTGTTTTTCCCAATCCCAATCGGCAGCAGCCACCCTAATTTTTGACGAAATTGATGCGGGAGTATCGGGAAAAGTTGCCCAAGCAATTGCCGATAAATTAGATCAATTAGGTCAACAATATCAGGTTTTATGCGTCACTCATCAACCCTTAGTGGCTGCTTTAGCTGATCACCATTTTCGCGTTTATAAACAAATGATTGCCGAAGATGATTCCACTAATCTCTCGGAAATTCGCACGGTTGTCCGGGTTACTTCTCTCGATAATCGTCAGACGAGAAGGGAAGAATTGGCACAATTAACGGGAGGAAATTCGGCAGCGGCTGCCATCGCTTTTGCCGAGTCTTTATTGGAGAAAGCGGCTGCAAAAAAACAGCAGGATTTAACCTTGAAATTGACTGATTAACCAACGTCCTACCTGACTTTGATCTCTGGTGCGTGCCTGTTGTAAAGCTGACTCTAAAACCGCAAGTTTTAAATTAGGTAAAACCTTTGATATATCAATTCTTTTACTACCTCGATCGATTATTTCAAAGGCGAATATTTGAGGATCATCTACCTTAACACTCCAGTATTCACTAACCCCTAATTCTTCATAGAGTAAGCGTTTATTACCTAAGTCATCATTAAGGGTAGATTTTGAGATTTCAATGACTAAATCTGGTGGGGGATACTGATTCAAATCAATAATCGAAGTACCGTAGGGAATCAGATTAGCTTTCTCGGCAAAATAATAAGATATATCCGGTTGAACTTCTCGATAACCAGACCTGCGAAAACTGCAATTATCTTTGGCATTAAAGGTCAGATTTTTTAGGGTGGCATAGAGACTAACAGCGAAGATCAAAATAGCATGATCGCTGGCATGATCGTTACCAATAGGAGTCATTTCTAATCGATAATAGCCATTGTAATAATAACTTTTTCCTTGATTTTCTGGGAAGTTTTTAATTGCTTCTAAGTATTCTTCCCAACTAGCTTTAATCCATAAATCTGTCGAGATAGTAGTTTCTAGCTGTTGCATAATATTAGCCTCGATTTTATGTAGTTAACCTTGAAATTGAGTGATTAACCAACGTCCCACCTGACTTTGATCTCTGGTGCGTGCCTGTTGTAAAGCTGACTCTAAAACCGCAAGTTTTAAATTAGGTAAAACCTTTGATATATCAATTCTTTTGCTACCTCGATCGATTATTTCAAAAGCGAATATTTGAGGGTCATCTACCTTAACACTCCAGTATTCACTAACCCCTAATTCTTCATAGAGTAAGCGTTTATTGCCTAGGTCATCATTGAGGGTAGATCTTGAGATTTCAATGACTAAATCTGGTGGGGGATACTGATTTAAATCAATAATCGAAGTCCCATTTGGTATCAGATTCGCTTTCTCTCCTAGATAGTAAGATATATCTGGCTGCACTTCTCTAATTCCTCTTTTACGATAAGAACAAGTAGGGAGTCCTTGAAAAGGAATTTCTTTGAGGATAGCGTAGAGACTCACCCCCAAAAAGACAACGTGATGATCTCTAGCGTGTTCAAATCCAATAGGAGTCATTTCTAATCGATAATAGCCATTGTAATAATAACTTTTTCCTTGATTTTCTGGGAAGTTTTTAATTGCTGCTAAGTATTCTTCCCAACTACCTTTAATCCATCGGTCAGTTATCCCCCTAGTTTCTAACTGTTGCATAGTTATCCGATCCCCCTTTGAACTTTTGCTGTAATTATAGCAATTATTGCTTAAATCAGAACCAGGGAACCGAGCAAGTATAATGATAGAATAGGTTAATCGAGGAAAAATTAGCCCAATTATGACCACAACTTATGATTATATAATTATCGGTGGTGGTATCACCGGTTCTGCCTTAAGTTATGAACTAGCTAACCTAGGCAGTCGAGTCCTCTTATTAGAAAAAGAAACCCATCCCCTCAACGCCACTTTCTACAGTTACGGAGGTTTAGCCTATTGGTCGGCCACCACAGAAATCCAGAGAAAATTATATCAAGAAGGTCGAGAAATTCAGCGCAATTTATCCCAGGAATTGGGCATAGATAACGAATACCGGGACATAGACTTAATTCTCACCGTTAACCCCGAAGATGACCCAGCTACTGTGGCCGAAAAATTTGCTATCTTTGCTATTACTCCCGAAATTCTCGATCCGCAAGCAGCGATCGCTTTAGAACCCCTATTAAATCCTGCAGCTATCTCCGGAGTTTTACGACTGCCCCACGGTCACATCAACGCCGAAAAAACTAATCTTGCCTATCAACAAGCTTTTCTGCGTCTGGGAGGCACGATTATTCGGGAAGCTGTCATCGAATTAATTGAAACTGCATCGAGAATTACCGGCGTAAAAACTCCTAAAAATAATTATTCTGCTGGGGAAACTATCGTCTGTGCGGGGGGATTAACCCGGTCTTTACTGCAAAAATCCGGTATTACTGCTCCCGTCTATTTTACCCATGCCCAGGTGATCAAAATTCCCCCCACTGAGATCAAATTAAACACCCTAGTTATGCCCGCAATTCCTGCCAGATTGCTATTAGAGCAAAAAATCACCCAACTAGAAAAGCAGGGCATTTGGCAGAGAGAAACCCCAGAAATAATTGCCAGTGTTTTAGAAACGGGAGCGGTACAATTCCGGGATCAAAGTCTTTATCTAGGGCAAATTAGCGCCATTATCACCGATCCAGAGGCGATTTTAAACCCTCTGGCTGGAGAAAAAGCAATACGGGCCGCCGTGGGGACATTGCTGCCCTCTTTAGCCGCTCTCCCCGGCAGCTGTCATCATTGTCTAGTGGCTTTTGCTCCCTCGGGACGGCCTCTAGTGGGAGCGATCGCCGATAAAGTGGGATTGCAGGTATTTTCTGGCTTTACCAGTACACTTGTGTCGGCTCCGCCCCTGGCCCGACGTTTCGCGCGTCATCTGCTGGGGGAAAATGACGAGATAATTACGAGAGAAATTAACTGATGGTTGCAATTAATCCTAATCGACTTTTTCCAACTGCCAAAGAATTTGGTTTCCCTCGCGTCTGACCCGGGAGATTACCCAATTTCGCCACGGCCAATGGTCGCCGCGACTGGTAACGGCCCCTGGATTAATATCCATTAAATCGGCCACTTCGGCGCTGGTAATCAAATAACCGCGATTGGCCACTTCATCGGCAATGCGTAGGGTTTCGATCAGATGTCTTAGCTGGTCAACTCTTTCTCCCCGGGGTAATTGGATTTCATCGCCAGCGCTATTAGGTGGTTCATTCATGGTGATGGTCTGGTCAAAGTTGATTAACAATAAAAATTGTCGGTTAAGGCAAACAATCAAGCTTCCCCTATCGTTATTCTATCGATTTCATCGGAAATTTTGGGTCTGAAACCCCGCCGTTCTAGGTTGGCTTTACGTTAGAATTAAAAGGCCAGTCTCGAAAACCAAGTGGACGGCGCAGCACCTTGAAAACTCGGCTTAGGGGGTTCCGACCAGAAAAGCTTGGCCGGGTAAAAAGTCGCGCGCAACAAGTACAAGAAGCTATAGGCGGTCAACGTACCGTGGGACACACGGAATCGGGCTTCTGAAATGGGGCGAAAGTCTGTGGACTCTGTGTAAGACAGTACATGGTTTTTTAACTGTGGTATGCGACGGTGGTGGAAGCAGAAACTTAAATCGTGAGGTTTAGGAATCGCCGCACTTTTAGGGCGGCGAGGATGTCAACAATAATAGTCCTCATCAAAACAGTCCTATCTCCTCGAATCTTACCGTCACATCTTTACTAAAACCCCAAAAACCCCTTGACAAAAAACACAGAATATAGTATGTAAATCAGGGAAAGTGGTTAGCGGTTACTGATAACTGATCACTGATAACTGATAACTGAAAATAACTGCTATAAAATTGGACTAGCCTTTTTCCCCAGAAAAAAATCCCCATCCATGACCTTAATCCTCTACAACACCCTCAGTCGTCGCGAAGAACCCTTTACCCCCCTCATCCCCGGCATTGTCTCCATGTATTGCTGCGGCATTACCGTCTATGATTATTGCCATTTGGGTCATGCGCGTACCTGTGTGGTTTGGGATGTGGTGCGGCGTTATTTGGAGTATCTCGGTTATAAAGTGCGCTATATTCAGAATTTCACCGATATTGACGATAAAATTCTCAATCGGGCTAAAAATGAACATACCACCATGGCAGCCGTAGCCGAGAAATTTATCGAGGCCTACTTTGAGGATATGGCAAAATTAGGAGTCAGACCGGCGGACGCTTATCCCCGGGCCACTCATACCCTCGACGGTATCAAGCGCCTAGTCTACGAATTAGAACAAAAAGGCTATGCTTACCCCAGCGATGGCGATGTTTACTACTCCGTCCGTCGTTTTTCTGATTATGGCAAACTATCAGGGCGAAAACTGGATGATCTACAAGCCGGCGCCAGCGGCCGGGTAGAAACCGACGACCCGGAAGCAATTAAAAAACAAGACCCCTTTGATTTTGCCCTCTGGAAGGGGGCAAAACCGGGGGAACCTAGTTGGGATTCTCCCTGGGGCCAAGGTCGTCCGGGCTGGCATATTAAATGTTCGGCCATGGTCAAAGAACAATTGGGAGAAACTATCGATATTCATGTGGGGGGAAGTGATCTGATTTTTCCCCACCACGAAAACGAAATTGCCCAAAGTGAAGCGGCTACGGGTAAACCTCTGGCCCAATATTGGTTACATAATGGCATGGTTAAGGTGGCCGGGGAAAAAATGTCAAAATCCCTCGGTAATTTCATCACTATTCGCGAGTTATTGGCAAAATATGACCCCTTAGCCGTGAGATTATTAATTTTAGGCGCCCAATACCGCAAACCGATTGATTTTTCCGATGAGGGATTGCAGGCGGCCACTAATGGCTGGCATACTTTACAAGAGGGTTTATCCTTTGGTTATAAGCATCTTCAGCAAGATAATCCCGGAATTACCGACCAAGAGCTAGAAAATCGCTTTCAAGAGGCGGTAAATCACGATTTTAACTTTGCCGGTGGTTTAGCAGTGTTATTTGAAATCGCTAAGGAATTACGCAAGGAGGGTAATAATTTAACCCATGCGGGTAAGACAGACAGCAATCTGGCCCAATTAGCGGTAAAATGGCATACTTTGGTGAAATTGTCTAGGGTTTTGGGCTTAGAAATTGCCGCTGACCAGGGAGAAACCCCTGTTTCTGAGGGAATTAGTGCAGCGGAAATCGAAAATCTCATCCAACAACGGACAGAGGCAAAAAAAGCGAAAAATTACGCCGAAAGCGATCGCATTCGTGCAGAATTAAAAGCCCAAGGCATTACTTTAATCGACCAACCCGGGGGAGTGACTAAATGGTTAAGAGAGGGAGACTAGAAATTCTTTGACCACTTCCTCCACCCTGCGATTGCGTCCATCCACCTGATAGTTTAATTTCTGCATAGTGCTGGAGGTAATTTTGCCGGTGAGTTTGGCTAAAACCTGTCGCAATTGCGGATATTTTTGCAAACTATCCCGGTTAAAAATCGGTACCGCTTCGTAGGGAGGAAAATAGCGTTGATCATCTTCTAGGATGACTAAATCTAGCACGGGAATTAAGCCATCGGTGGAATTTCCCGCCACTAAATCCACCTGTTTTTCGGCTAAAGCGCGGTACATTAACCCTAAATCCATCACTTTCGGGGGTCGGGCAAAAGTTAGACCGTAGGTCTTCGCTAATCCCTTGTAACCGTCTTCCCTTTCCAAAAATTCATAACCAAAACCCGCTTGCCAATTGGGGGTATATTTAGCCACCTGCGAGAGAGTTTTAAGATTGTATTGACTGGCGGTTTCTCCCCGGATAACAATGGCGAAAGTATTCTCGAATCCTAAACTGGGAAACACTTCTAGATTAAATTTTTCTGGATAAATCTCTTGCAGCTTTTCAAAGACTAATCGGGCATCGTTAAGGGGTTTTTCTTGCAAAATTCCCGTGAAAGCCGTGCCAGAATACTCCACATAACCGTCGATTTTACCCGCTTTCACCGCTTCATGACAGATCAGAGTACCACCGAGATTAAATTGACGTTCAACCCGTAAATTCGTCTCTTTTTCGATTTCCTGTGCCAAAATTTCCCCTAAAATCACCTGTTCGGTAAAATTTTTGGAACCGATCACCACTGTGCCGGGGGATGAATGGAAAATTTGAGTCAAGAGGAAAGATAGCAAGGCCAACCCAATTAAACCTAATCCCCATTGCCATTTAGAGGGCTTTTTCGGACGTTGCGAAGGGGAAAAGGTCTTTTCTAGCCGACCGAGACTCCAATCGGCAACAAGGGCTAAAAAAGCGGCAGGAATTGCCCCCGCCAAAATTAACTGATTGTTGACCGTGGCAATACCGCGAAAAATAAACACTCCCAAACCACCGCCACCAATGGCAGCTGCGATCGTAGCCACACCGATAGCAATCACCGTTGCAATTCTCACTCCTGCCAAAATCGTCGCCCCGGCTAGGGGTAATTCGATATAGCGCAGGATTTGACCGTCGGTCATGCCTAGGGATAACCCGGCTAATTTTAATTCGGGATCAACTTTTTTGATGCCCAGATAGGTATTTAAAACAATTGGCAGTAAAGTATAGAGAGTTAGGGCAACAATAGCGGGAATTTTGCCGATTCCTCCCAAAAAAGGCACGGAAATTAAAAAACCAAATAGGGCTAAACTGGGGATAGTCTGTAGGGTGTTAACGATCGCTATAATCGGTGGGGCGAGAATAGCTTGACGACTAATTAAAATACCTAGAGGAATCCCGATTAAGCTACCCATAGCCATGGCTATTCCCGTCAAGAAAAGATGCTCTCCTGTGCGAAAAGCGATTTCCCCCCCATAATCTAGCCAAAAACTATCCATAAACTTCCCTTAAAGCGGCTGGTTCATCCTATTGTATAGAATAAATGGGATCTATTAGTTCCAGTCTTGATTTAAAGATTCTATCACCATCTTGACATTATTTCCTCCCTAAAGACCAATGACTAACAAATTTAATCCTCGGGCTAAAACTGTTGCCGATTGGGCCTATATCGGTATTGATAAACATTTTCATAAAGTTCTTAAACACGAAGCTGGGGTTTTACTCGATCAGGATACGGAAGAATTACATCAAATTCGTGTGGGAATGCGTCGTCTTCGCAGTACCTTAACCGGTTTTGCACTCGCTTTAACCATGCCGAAATCTGCCGATCAAAAACGGGTGGGTAATCTGGGCAGAATTTTAGGAGAATTGCGGGATTTAGATGTGTTAAAAGAGGCTTTTATCGGTCATTATCAGCCAATTTTGCCCCCGCAAGAACAGGATTTACTGAAGAAAGTTTTACAAGTTCTCGAACAACAAAGAAAAAAGGCATTTGCTAAGGTAGAAAAGCTGTTAAAGTCCGATAAATTTCTCAATTTTAAGGCAGATTTTGCCAGTTGGTTGGATAATCCCACCTATCAACCGATAGGAAAATTAGATATTGCCACGGTTTTACCAGACTTATTATTACCGCAAGCGAGTCGCTTTTTACTGCACGAAGGCTGGTTAGTTGGGGTAAATTTAGAGGAAAATCAAAAAGTAAGAGAGTTTTCTAGTCAAGAAATTGATGACTTATTGGAAAAAGAAGGATTATTGCTGCACGATCTCCGCAAAGAAGCCAAGCGTTCCCGCTATAATATGGAGTTATTTACTCAGTTTTATGGCGACAAATATCAAGAGTACCTAGAAGATATTAAAAATCTTCAAAGTATTCTCGGAGAAATGCAGGATTGTTGTGTTCTCTCGGATTTTCTTAGCCAAATTTTCCCCAATTGTCTGGCTAGGGAAATGCCCACCTTACTCGAAATTTTCCAAAATATCCGTCACCAAAAATGGCAAGAATGGCAACCCTTACAAAAGAAATTCCTTGACGCTGACACCAGAAAAAGTCTGCACCAGACAATTTTACAGCCTATTTTTCGTCCAAATAGTGTAAAATTGGAAACTAATCCAGAATCCTGAGATTAGGAACCGATGAATTTTTTTCAAAAGTTAAACCACGCCATTAGTCAAAACCAGACTCTACTTGTCCTCGGTTTAGATGCTAACCCCGAAATGATGCCCTCCACCCCGGGAGAATTAATCGTTAATTTAGAACAGTGGCTCAAGTTTATTATCGATGAAACTGCCCCTTTTGTCTGTGCCTACAAACCAACTTTAGGCTTTTATCAAGCTTTGGGAGCGGCAGGGTTAGAATTATTACAGCGAATTTTAACGGCAATTCCCCCTCATATCCCGGTAATTTTGGATGCTAAACACGGTGATATTAATACCAGCAGTGTTTTAGCCGAGACTATCTTTAAAACTTGGCAGGTGGACGCGGTTACTCTCAATCCCTACTCCGGACAGGATCACGTTGCTCCTTTTTTAGTTTACCCCGAGCATGGCGCTTTTATCCTCTGTCATACTTCCAATCAAGGCGCGATTAATCTGCAAGAATTCCCCAGTCGCGACAATCCTTTTTATCTGCAAGTTGTCAAAGAAGCTTGCACCTGGGGAACTCCCGAACAGGTGTTTTTAGAAGTGGGAACCACTCAACCAGAGATATTGAAAAGGATTCGCAATTTTGCTCCCGAAAGATTGATTTTATTACGCAGTATTTGGGAAGAAAAAAGTCAATTCTCCGAGTTAATTACTGTGGGTTTAAATAGTCATGGCGAGGGTTTATTAATTCCTGTACCCCAAGACTTTTTATCTCAACCCGATTTGGGGGCAAAAGTCAAGGATTTACGAGAGGAAGTCAACAAAATTCAACAAAATCACCAGCAAGAATCGAGCCAAGATGATACTTGGACTGCTAACGTTTGTCTTTTAAAACAACATCCTCATCAGGATTTAATTCTACAATTATTTGATATTGGCTGCTTGATGTTTGGCGACTATGTGCAAGCATCGGGAGAAACTTTTTCCTATTATATCGATCTGAGAAAAATTATCTCTAATCCTAATATTTTTCAGCAGGTAATTGAAGCCTATGGAGAAATATTAAAAACCTTGACATTTGACCGCATTTCTGGTATCCCCTACGGCTCTTTACCCACAGCTACGGGTTTATCTTTATTATTAAATCATCCGATGATTTTCCCCCGCAAAGAAGTAAAAGCTCACGGCACAAGAAGAGTAATTGAAGGTAATTTTCAAGTGGGGGAAACCGTGGTAGTAGTGGACGATATTTTAATTTCTGGCAAAAGTGCGATCGAGGGGGCAGAAAAGATTAAATCGGCGGGATTATTAGTTAATGATATTGTGGTTTTTATCGACCATGGTGGCCCTGTTAAAGATAAACTTCGTAGCCATGGTTATCAACCTTATTCGGTTTTAACCCTAGCAGAAATTACCGATACTCTCTACGAAGCGGGAAGACTGACAGAAGCAGAATATAGCTGTTTTTTAAATCGCTCCCATTGATATTTAGGGTTTGCAGCAAAAAGTAGGGGCGAAGCATTCGGATAGAATATCTAGGGTTTCACCGATAGGTTATTGCCCGAATGCTTCGCCCCTACAGGACGCGGGCCGATGAAGAGGCCAGGTTTTGAACCACGATTCTCTCAAAATCTTGCACCTGTGGGAGCGAAACAGAACCCTAAAACCCTTACCTCGTCTATATTTCACATTTATTCAGCAAGCTCTACTTAGTTTCTAGCCTTCTTTTTCGGTAGGAGAATCGCCGAATCCTTTCTTGGAGCCTTTTGCCTTTTGCCTGTTGCCTGTTGCCTTCAGAAGCTGATCACTGATTACCGATCACTGGAAATTGTTAAGAAACTTGACTGCGTAAGACCTTTAAGGGATTGAGGAGCTTACCTTCTTCCTTTTCCTCAAAAATAGTTAAATCTTTCGGTTTACAACGTTTTATATGCAATTTAATCCCCTGCGCTCCTTCTGTTTTCAAATCTTCTTCGTAACCAGCTTGAGCGACTTCAGCCTCGTCTTTAGCGAGAAAAGGACCAAAATAATAAGTACATCTGGGATAGTCGGTTTTAATCTCGACCCAGTAGGCTAATCCGAACCTTTCGAGTAAGCTAATCAAAAATTCTTTCATTTCGTTCCCCATCTAAATCTACTCTGGTGGTTTTGTTACGTTTGTTTACATTTCGCAAACTTCCTTCCTATTCTATTTATACTTTCTCCTTTTGGCTATTGGGAGTGTCGAAAAATACAGATTCTCAGTCCGGGGAATTTTGCCAGCGTTGCCGGTAAACCTCGTAAAGAGCCATAGCCGCCGCCACCGAAGCATTGAGACTGGGGGTTTTGCCTGCCAAGGGGATAGATACCAACTCATCGCAGGACTTTTGGGCCAACAGACTCAAACCCTCTCCCTCCGAACCTACCACCAATCCTATCGCACCCGTTAAATTGATTGTGTGTAAAGATTTACCAGTTTTTGCCGCCGTGCCGTAGAGCCAAAAACCGGCCGCTTTTAATTCCTCTAAAGCACGATTGAGATTAACCACCCTAGCGACGGGTAAATATTCCAGGGCCCCCGCCGCCACTTTCATCACCGTCGATGTCACCCCGGCGGCGCGACGTTGGGGAATAACTACCCCCTGACAACCCATAGCTTCGGCGGTGCGAATGATTGCCCCAAGGTTATGGGGATCCGTAATACCTTCAGCGATGACGATGACGGGGTGGCGACTTTTGCCCTTAGCTTTTTCGATCAGATCGGCTAATTCGATATACTCATAGGGAGACATTTGGGCGGCGATCCCCTGATGATTGGCCTTACTGGTAATCTGATCGAGACGGAGATCGTCCACCTCATCAATTACCGTGCCGTTGGCTTTGGCTTTTTCCAAAAGGGTATGATAACGGGGATCGTAACGGAGTCGATTGACTACCCAAATCCGATTCAGTTGGCGCTCCTCCTCCATGGCCGTTAAAACTACCCGGCGACCGTAGAGCAGATCATCAGCTTCTTGGTTTTCTGGAGTTACTGTCGGGGATTTAGCCAGAATTGGCCCGGTTTTTGACCGCGAGGGCCGGCGAAAATTACTATTATCGGACTTGCTACGAAATGGTCGATCGCTCATGATTGCATGGATTAATAAAAGGGGGTCGGGAATAATAGTTAGTAAAAGTATAGTCAAATATAGACAGACTGAATTCCATTGCAGAAATTCCCTTCACTTTTACTTCGAGAGATTAATTCTCCTTGGGTGAACTACGCACCTCTCTATCCCATAGCAGTTAAACGCATTTGGGAATGCTTTTCGTAAAATACCTGAGGGCTATAATTCTAGTTTTTCTAATAGTTGATGTAATCTTGAGGGGTCTTGTAGATAAAGATAGCCGAACAGGGTTTCTAAACTGCTGGCCTGCTGATAGACTTGGGCTGTCAGACGACGACGTTTTCCCGTGACCGCATTGCGTCCCCGGCGCAGAATTTCTTTTTCTTGGTCCGTCAGATAGGGCTGCAGTTGCGCTAAATCTAAAGCCTGTTGTTCGGCCCTGACTTTGCCCACCACCTGAGCGTGATAGTCTCCCAGACGCTGGGGCGGCAGTAAATAATAGGTGCGGATGTATAATTCATAAACAGCATCCCCCAGATAGGCCAGAGAAGCGGGCGATAATCGGTCAAGACCCTCTAGGATTGGTGAACCCTGGCCACTGACCTGTAAGCGAAGTTTTTCGAGAGGAGATTCCACGATTTACGCTTTTTCTAGATATTCGATCGCCGCTTCCAGGGTGGATCGCAGGGAAAAAAACTTCTCCAATCGCACCAGTTTTACGGTTTGAGTTACCCGCGCATTGGTAACAATTTGTAAACTGCCCCCTTCGGTTTTGGCCTTTTTCACCAATTTTACCAAAGCCCCTAAACCGGAGCTATCGATAAAATCAATCTGAGCCAGGCTAATAATCACATCCTTAGGACCCTGCTCCACATAGCCTTCGATCACCTTACAAAAAGTCGGTTCGGAAAAGGCATCTAAAAGACCCGTCAAACGGAAAATTTGGTACTTATCTCTGACCTCGCGGGTGCCTCGCAAGCTGACGGTCAAGTTAATTGCTTCTGGAATAATCGCCTCCTAGCTCTAGAGCCGTAAAAATCAAAACCCTAGTATATCCTAAAAATTTACGACCGATCCTTTTTTGCTTGCCGCATTAAATCAACAAATTTGCCAAACAGATAATCGGCATCGTGGGGGCCGGGACTGGCTTCGGGGTGGTATTGCACCGAGAAAAAGGGCAGAGACTTGTGTTTTAAACCCGCTACGGTGCGATCATTGAGGTTGAGATGGGTAATCTCCACTTGCGGATTTAAAGATGCCTCCTGCACCGCAAAACCGTGATTCTGACTGGTAATTTCCACCTGTTGCTGCAGTCCACAGGGTTGATTTAACCCGCGATGGCCAAATTTCAGTTTAAAGGTTTCTGCTCCTAGGGATAGGCCTAAAATTTGATGACCCATACAGATGCCAAAAGTGGGTTTTTCCCCTTGCAAAAGTTGCTTGGCTAGGGCAATACCTTCGGTGACAGCCGCCGGATCTCCCGGTCCGTTAGAAAAGAAAATACCATCGGGATTATAGGCGGCGATTTTTTCCGGGGGAGTGTCAGCGGGAACCACGATCACCCGACAACCGTAGCTGGCTAAACGCCGGAGAATATTGCGTTTGATGCCAAAATCGATCGCCACCACCGTTAACGGTTCTTGATCACTATTAATTGGTGCAAATTCCCAGGCGGACGGGGTGGGAGTCGTCCATTCGTACACTTCCTTGGTGGTAACTTCTTTAACGAGATTTAACCCCGCCATACTGGGGGCCGCCTGCACCAGCCGCAGTAAATCGTGATAATCGAGTATTTCCGTGGAAATTGCCCCATTCATCGCCCCAACCGAGCGAATTTTGCGGGTCAGGGAGCGGGTATCGATGCCATAGATGCCAATAACATGATGAGCGGCCAGATAATCCGCTAGGGATTGGGTAGAACGCCAATTACTGGGCCGGTGGCAGATGTTTTTGGCGATCGCTCCTTTCACCTGGGGACGAATTGACTCCTCATCCTCGGGGTTAACCCCCGTATTTCCCAATTCTGGATAGGTAAAAGTGACGATTTGACCAGCATAACTGGGATCGGTGAGGACTTCCTGATAACCGGTCATCCCCGTGTTAAAGACAACTTCGCCGACGGTGGTTCCCTTGGAGCCGAAGGAATAACCCTCGTAAACTGTACCATCGGCCAGAACTAATAAGGCTTTTTGACTAGCAGCACTGGATATCATCGTCAATTTTTTAATCTTGAGTAGTGGTGAGAAACAGAAGTCAAGGATAGACTAGAACAGGGACTAGAAAACGAATTGCTTAGTTTTAATTGGCTAGAGCGTTTTATGATTAAGAGTACATCCGCTTAAAGACAACAGCTTCCCCTGACTAGCCATCGGCAAGATCCTATCGCTTAAAAAATAACTATATAAGTAATATGAGTCCAAGAAAACTGACTGATGCCACGAAAAAAGAAATTCTTAAGCTTTATCGGGAAACGGAGGCCACCACTTCCACGTTAGCCGAGCGCTATGGAGTGAGTAGTTCTACGGTCAGTCGTTTTCTCAAAAATTCTTTTTCTGGCGAGGAATACGAGCAGTTAATCCAGAAAAAACGCTTGGCCCGCAATCCTCGTGGCCTCGAGGAGGAGGAGGCAGCAGCGGATCTACCAGAAAAAGCGATCGAGGTGATTAGTGTTCGGGCAGCCCAAATCGCAGCTAAGGATGAGCAGGCTTTTGAGCCACCGATCGCTTCTGTGGAACAATTAACCCTGTTAATGGATACCGTTTACCCGCCAGAAGCAGATAATCCAGAAGATACAGAAATTAATGGCGATAAGACCCTAGAAACCGCTAATTTAAGCGAGTTTTTCGTCGAAGCTATCGAGGAAGAGGAGGAAGAAGATGAGCTTGACGAGGATTGGGATGAAGAGGAGGATGAGGATGAAGATGAGGAGGAGGGGGAACTAGCGGACAGCTATTTAGGCCCGACTATCGTTAAAACCGCCCAATTACAGATCTTACCCCTCTCGGCGGCGGCTTTTCCCAAAACCTGTTACTTGGTCATCGATCGTGCTGCCGAATTAATCACCCGTCCCCTCAAGGATTTTGCCGAATTGGGTAAGGTTCCCCCTCAGGAAATCCAGCAGCGCACTCTCCCCATCTTTGAAAGTCATCGCATCGCTCGTCGTTTTTCCAAGCGCAAGGAAAAAGTGATTAAAGTTCCCGACGGTCGCCTGATCGAAAAAGCTCACGCTCAACTGGAAGCTAAAGGGATCACCCGTCTGCTCATGGATGGTCGTATCTACGCTTTAGAGTAGGGAATTAGCGGGTTAGCAGGGTGTGGGGTGTGGGGTGTGGGGTGTGGGGTGTGGAGTGTGGGGTGTAGGGTGTGGGGTGTAGGGTGTGGAAAGAATAAATAAAACTAATCTCCTGTCTCCTGTCTCGGAGTCTCCTATTTAAACAATAGATAAGTTTTTTAACAAGAGTAGTGTTAGATACTAATTACCCTATGGACTGGGGTAGAATTGGAAAAACCAGTCCAACTGTTTTAGCCAAGCTACTTAACTATGATGAAAATTAACTTGCTGTTCGCGTTATCTTCTCTTAAAAAATCGAAAAAAAACTTTACATAAACTCAAAGGAGGGCATCGTAAATTGCTCATCTAAAAGCAGAGTGAGTTATCGGACAAAGTTTTTAGGTGCTTTTGTTGATTACTTCTTAACCACCATCTTATAAGTAGAAGAAGGGAGATGAAAGTTAATCAGTTACTAAGACTCTACGAACAAGGAGAGCGGGATTTTTTAGCCATTGACTTGATGAGTCTAGATCTACAACAAGTGACTCTAATCGCTGTCAATTTTGCTGCGGCCAATTTGCGCGGAACTAATTTGAGTCGCTCTTTTTTGACTAAATCAAATCTGCGGGGAGCGAGTTTGAATTGGGCGAATTTAACCTATGCCAAATTAAGTCAAGCGCAATTAGTGGAAGCGGACTTAACCAAAGCCAATCTCACCGGGGCCTTTATGGTACAGGCAAACCTGCGTAACTCGCGCTTAAGTGGGGCGGATCTTTCCCATGCTAATCTCCGGGGAGCGAATTTATGCGGGGCGAATTTATGCGGGGCGAATTTATACTTAGTTAATCTCTTGGAGGCAACCCTAGATAAAGTCAATCTCAATTGGGCCAATTTGCAGGAAGCGCGGTTAAGTGGGGCTAAATGTCGTCAGATTTCCGCAAGGGAAGCCAATTTTAGGGGCTCTTTTCTGAAAGAGGTGGACTTTCAAGGGGCCAATTTAGAAAGGGCTAATTTTAGTGAGGCACGTCTGACGGGTAGTGATTTACGCGGGGCCAATTTAGCGGGTGCTAATCTAGCGGGAGCGCGTTTACAACAGGTAAATCTACAGGGAGCGGACTTGAGGGGTGCTAACTTGACGGGGACTTGTTTTGAGAGTGTCACTGGTTGGACAGAAACCGCCCAAGAAGATGATATTTTTCCCCTAGACTGGTTTCAGCCTCGTTTTGCTACTTAAAAGTCAATATATCTTCCGAAAGCCCGTCCTTTTCCTATCAATTAACGATTAGCTGGAGTGGTTAATCTTTGGTTAGGAATGGGGATTGGGGGAGCATTATTCGGCTCATCCTCGAAGAGTAAAGTAGGGGGAGGAGGAGGAGTGGTAGCGCCGGGAGATGCTGCTGGAGATGGACTGGGATTAACGGCAGCGGGGGGACTTTTCGGAGTGACGACGGGTGCGGGAGAGCTAAAACCGAGGAGATCTTTGCCAAAGGGAAAAACATTAGCCCAGCGTTGAATATTGGGATGACCAAACCAATCTTGACGGGACACCTTCACCGAGAGCAAAGGTGCGATCGCCCCTGATTTTTCGGCCGTTATCAATAAATCAATTTTATTAATACCCTGTTGTTGATTAAAACGACTGATGATAGTTTTCTCGGCTAATTGCGATGCTCTAGTCAATAATCCTTCGTAGGATTCTCCCTGTTGAACTGTGATGGGAAGATTAACAGTGGATTGAGCAAAAACCACGTCAACGGCGATAATTCCCGTCAGCAGCGTTAAAACAGTAATAGACTTGTACATAGGACAGACGGTTAAACAGTCACTCCCTGGTTAGGGTCGGGATCTTCCCTGTTAGAGTTCCCCGATCGCTTTCTTAAATTACCATGATCGATCTCTGGCCACAATGGAATTTTTTCGGTAGCGTAATCGTCCTTAGTCCCTAGCAATAGGCAATAGGGGAATACTTAGGGCTGGCTGAATAAATCTAAAAACTTTGTTGGATAATATCTTTAGGCTTTTTTCAAATCAAACAGTGCCGGCCATTGGAGTGATCAGAGGGAAAATTCAGGGACTTTTTCCCTGAAAATGGGTAAAACCCCACACCAACGCCAAACTTTTTCAGTATAACCTAATTATATTTGGCCTTATCGACCAGAGGTTGTTAATTATGACACAAACTAGCGAAACCGTTACCTATTCTCTCGAATCTGTCCTAACAAGGATCGAGAGTAAAATCGACAATCTCCAAAGAGATGTTAATCAAAAATTTGACAGTCTCCAAAGAGATATGGATCAGAAAATTGACAATCTCCAAAGAGATGTTAATCAGAAAATTGACAGTCTCCAAAGAGATATGGATCAAAAATTTGACAGTCTCCAAAGAGATATGGATCAAAAATTTGACAGTCTTCAAAAAGATATGAATCAAAAATTTGACAGTCTCCAAAAAGACGTTAATGATTTAAAGGTGGAAGTCACAGAAACCAAGGGAGATATTAAAACTCTTGACCAGAAAGTCGAAAGAATAGATAAACGACTGGAAAAAGTTGAAGATAGTTATGCAATCCTAGTTAAAGATATTGCGGACTTAAAAGGGTTTAAATCCCTGATTATCCCCATGGTAGTAGCTTTTTTAAGTGCCGTGGTAACTTTAGGATTGCGCGGCTTTTTTCTTGGTAATAAACCTTAATTTTTTATGTCAAGAAAGTAGTTATTTGTAAGAGGTTGTTAATTATGACACAAACTGGCGAAACCGTTACCTATTCTCTCGAATCTGTCCTGAAAGAAATTAAAGATAGCATTAAAGAGGTTAATCAGAAAATTGACTCTCTCCAAAGAGATGTTAATCAAAAATTTGACAGTCTCCAAAGAGATATGGATCAGAAAATTGACAGTCTTCAAAGAGATGTAGATGAGAAAATCGACAATCTCCAAAGAGCTATGGATCAAAAATTTGACAGTCTCCAAAAAGATGTTAATCAAAAATTTGACAGTCTCCAACAAGATGTGAATGATTTAAAGGTGGAAGTCACAGAAATCAAGGGAGATATTAAAAATCTTGATCAGAAAGTCGAAACAATGGATAAACGACTGGAAAAAGTCGAATCTAGTTATGCAATTCTAGTTAAAGATATTGCGGACTTAAAAGGGTTTAAATCCCTGATTATCCCCATGGTTGTAGCTTTTTTAAGTGCCGTGGTAACTTTGGGATTGCGCGGCTTTTTTCTTGGTAATAAACCTTAATTTTTTATTTCAATAAAGTAGTTATCTGTAAGAGGGTTTTAATTATGACACAAACTAGCGAAACCGTTACCTATTCCCTTGAATCTGTCCTGACAAGGATCGAGAGTAAAATCGACAATCTCCAAAGAGATGTTAATCAAAAATTTGACAGTCTCCAAAGAGATGTGGATCAGAAAATTGACAGTCTCCAAAGAGATGTGGATCAGAAAATCGACAATCTCCAAAGAGATATGGATCAAAAATTTAACAGTCTCCAAAAAGATGTTAATGATTTAAAGGTGGAAGTCACAGAAATCAAAGGAGATATTAAAACTCTTGATCAGAAATTTGAAACAATGGATAAACGACTGGAAAAAGTCGAAGATGGTTATGCAATTCTAGTTAAAGATATTGCGGACTTGAAAGGGTTTAAATCTCTGATTATTCCCATGGTTGTGGCTTTTTTAAGTGCCGTGGTAACTTTGGGATTGCGCGGCTTTTTTCTTGGTAATAAACCTTAAATATATCAAGGAATATTGTTATCATCAAGTTTATTTTTTACTCTACCAATAAAATCTATGAGTTTTTGTATTAATCCTCATTGTCCCAAACCGAAAAGTATCACGGAGAGTCGTTACTGTCAATCCTGTGGTTCCGACTTGCTTTTAAATGGTAAATATCGAGTCACAAATTTATTGAGTGCCAAAGGTGGATTCGGTAATACCTATGAAGTGATAGATGAACGTAAAATACCTAAAGTGTTAAAAGTTCTTACCTACGATTCTAGCAAAGCTATTGATTTATTTCAACAGGAAGCCAATCTTTTAAAACAATTAAATCACCCCGGTATTCCCAAAGGAGAAAACTATTTTATTTATCATCCCCGGGAGAGTCAAACTGCTTTACACTGTTTAGTTATGGAGAAAATTGCTGGTATTGACTTAGAAGAACATCAAAAACAAAGAGGATTTAAACCGATTGATTATAATCTCGCTTTGGATTGGTTAAGTCAGTTGGCTAATATTCTCCATGAAGTTCATAAACATAAATTCTATCATCGTGATATCAAACCCTCTAATATTATCTTAAAACCCGATGGTCAATTAGTTTTAATTGATTTTGGGGCAGCGCGACAGGTGACTAAAACCGTCCTAGCAGGAGGTAAAAATACGGGAATTTATACCCCCGGATATGCTCCTCCTGAACAATCTCTTGGTCACTCTGTCCCCCAATCAGACTTTTATGCTTTGGGCAAAACTTTCGTCTTTTTGTTAACCGGTAAAGAACCCAGTGATCCGAAAATTTATAATATTAATACAAATGAATTTAACTGGCGTAAATATGCACAAAATATCCCTTCTCGATTAGCAGATTTTATCGATAATTTAATGGCAGAAAAACCTATTGATCGACCGAAAGATACCAAAACTTTGCTAAAAATTATTACCGATATTAAAGCCAATCCCCATCAAACTAAAAAAACTAAAAATTCTGCTCCTGAAAAACCTAAAATTATTCCTATTCCCAATCCTGCACTTATTTCTTTACTCGCCGCAATTTCTCCCAGTTATGCTGGGTTTTGGCTCCGTTTCAAAGCTTCTTTAATTGATTCTTTTATCGTTTTTATTATCGCAGCTTTATTAGGTGGTTATATCTGTTTTCGCTTACAACAATGGTCAACTTTTCAAGATTTAAATCTTAACTTTGATATTCCCAAAGAAATCTGGGTTTACTATGCAGCAGGATTAAGTGCAGCCGGAACAACAATTTTTGGTTTTGCTTTATTTATAGCGGCAATTATCTATAATATTCAAGCCAAAGTTAACTTTACTCACGAGCATATTGCCATTCTGACTGCTCTTGGTTTAGGAATAGTTATTAAATGGTTATATTATGTTTTCTTAGAATATCTTTTTAAAGCCACTATTGGTAAAATGTTTTTTGATTTATCCGTCACGGATAGTCAAGGCCGACGCATATCTTTTGCAAGAGCAAATCGCCGCTACTTACTAAAATATCTCTCCACTGCTCCCTTATATTTGGGCTTTTTACTGGCAGCCTGGACAAAGAAAAAACGCGCCCTTCATGACATGATTTCTGGTACACAAATCCGCAAGAAAAAGTAACCAGATACTAAATAGGATAAGATTAACTACAATAAGGACAAGATATTCCCGTTCGGTAATTGGGGGATTGTTTATCTTTTTCATCGATGGGATGACCGCAAGCGGGACACATTTCATAATGTCCTACCTCTAGATTAGCTGTTAGTGCCACTCTTTGATCAAAAACAAAACATTCTCCTTGCCAAAGACTCTGATCGGGACTAACTTCTTCTAAGTATTTCAAAATACCTCCCTCTAGCTGATAAACTTGAGAAAAGCCTTGATTTAATAAAAAAGCTGCCGCCTTTTCACAACGAATTCCCCCCGTACAAAAAAGAGCTATTTTTTTATCGTTAATACTATCAAAATTTTCCTGAATATACTCAGGAAATTGGCGAAAATGCTGGATTTCTGGGTTAAGCGCTCCCGCAAAAGTACCGATCGCCACTTCATAATTATTACGAGTATCGATCACTACCACGTCCGGCTCTTTCAGCAATTGGTTCCACTCTTCAGTTTTGAGATAAATTCCTGTGTTTTCGAGAGGATTAGCCTTGGGTTGACCAAAAGTCACAATTTCCTTTTTTAAGCGAATTTTTAAGCGTTGAAAGGGCAAATAATCACAAACAGACTCTTTCACCTCTAGATTAGCTAAACGAGTATCGGTTTTTAACCAACTAATCACTTCAGCGATCGCTTGACGGTTCCCGGCGATCGTTGCGTTAATCCCCTCGGCTGCCAGAAGAATAGTTCCTTTAATTCCTCTTTCTTGGCAGTATTTTTGTATTTCTGGCTGTTTTTGACGATAATCTGACAAAGCCACAAACTGGTAAAAAGTGGCGACTAGATAAGACATGGCAGGCAAGGGAAAAATTAACTTGTAATATTTTTCACTATAGGTTATAATAACGAGAGTGTCTCAAAAACCAGATCGGGGGTTTAGCTCAGTTGGTAGAGCGCCTGCTTTGCAAGCAGGATGTCAGCGGTTCGAGTCCGCTAACCTCCATAGTCATGACTGATTCCCCTTTGCTTGGTGATTAGCTCAAGTCTTCTTGGGGAGACAATTAGCTAGTTAATTATTAAATGATGTCTCGTACCTATCAAGCTACTGGAATCAATCTGCAAGGAATGGCCTTCGGAGAAGCCGATCGCCTCTTAACTATTTTGACCGCCGAGTATGGTTTAATTAGAGCCATCGCTCCAGGTGCGCGCAAGTATAAATCTTCCCTGCGGGGTAGAAGTGAACTATTTGTGGTCAATAATCTGTTGATAGTCGCAGGAAAATCCCTAGATAAGGTCGTTCAAGCTGAAACTATCGAATCTTATCCCAAATTAAGTCAAAATCTCGCCAAACTAACCGTTAGTCAATACCTCTGTGAACTGGTTTTGGCGATCGCCCTGAGCGAACAACCCCAGAGGGAATTATACGAATTAATCTGCAGCCATCTGGCCAGAATTGAAGTCCTCGACGAGAATGAATACATACTTCCCTACCTTTGTCAAGCAATTTTTCATTTCTTAATAATTGCCGGCTTAGTGCCGCAAGTCCATAACTGCCTGTTGACGGGAAAAGCTTTAATTGGGAACAATTGCCTAGGATTTAGTTTCGAGGCAGGGGGAATAATAGATCTAGCTGCCCTAACAGAAACAATCAACCCGCCCAAAATCGATAGTAAACTGACGCGGCAAGAACTGCAATTACTGCAATGCCTAGGAAAAACAGATTTTCCCCCAGAAGAAAACCTTACCTCAGAACTAGCTTGGATTAACCTCGATCGTTTGCTGCGTCGCTATACTCAATATCATCTGGGAAAAACTTTTCGCTCCTCGGCATTAGTTGAGGGTTTATCTCCCTTAGAATTTTAAACAGATAGCAAAAATCATCATAATGCAACTGTTTGACTCAGAAACTGACGACGCTACGTCCAGCGCCTCCCCCACTCCTGTTTTTAATTCTTCCGATTCCTCACCGAGGCAATCCGACGCAGAAACCATGAACCGCTTGCCTAAACGTGCGCCCAAATCCAATCCTAGTCAGGGTTTTGCCCCAGTGCTAAAAAACCCGCGCTTTCTCATTCTCTGGGCGGGGGGAATTTTTTCCCAATTAGCGGATAAATTCTATTTAGTCCTGATGATCTCCCTAATTGCCACCCATTACCAAGAAGCCGATCAATCGATTAGCGGCTGGGTATCGGCGATAATGATTGCTAATACAATTCCGGCGGTGTTAGTGGGTTCGGTGGCGGGTGTATATGTTGATAGATGGTTAAAAAAACAAGTTTTAGTTATTTCTAACCTTTTACGCGGGGCTTTTGTCCTCGTCATTCCCCTATTATTGTGGTTAGTGCGCGAGCAAACTTTAGCGGTTCCCCTCGGTTGGTTGCCTGACGGTTTAAGAAATTGGCATTACCGGCTACAAGGAGAATTTAATTTACCCTTCGGTTTTTTCCTGTTGTTAGTCATTACTTTTCTTGTCTCCACCCTAACCCAATTTTTTGCCCCCGCCGAACAATCTACCCTGGCATTAGTAGTAAAACGTCGTCATCTTCTACCCGCTAATTCCCTCAGCACTTTAACCACCATGGCGGTATTAATTATCGGTTTTGCCATCGGTGAACCTCTATTAGCTTTTGCCGATAGCATTTTCGGCACTAGAGCCGGACAATTTGATATTGGCAAAGTGATGATTGTCGGTGGTTTTTATATAATTGCCGGTTTAATTCTAATTATCCTGCGAACTAGCGAAAAATATATTATTCCTACCGCAGAACAGCCCCATGTTTGGGAAGATATCCGCGACGGCATTCGTTACCTCAACAAAAATCATAAAGTTCGTAACGCTCTAATTCAATTAGTCATCTTATTCTGTATTTTTGCTGCTCTATCAGTATTAGCCGTCAGTATGGCGGAAAAACTACCCGGGTTAAAAGCTTCTCAATTCGGCTTTTTATTAGCCTCCTGTGGTGCAGGAATGGCAGTTAGTGCGATTACTTTGGGTTATTGGGGCCAAAAATTCTCCCACACCCAATTAAGTCTCTGGGGTTCTCTGGGTATGGCGGCAGCTTTAATCGGTTTATCTTTAGCAACAAAGAGTTTAATTTTAGCCTTCGCTATGACCGCTTTATTAGGGATTTTTGCCGCTTTAGTCGGGGTTCCCATGCAAACTACCCTACAGGCAGATACACCCCCCGAAATGCGCGGTAAAGTCTTTGGTTTAGAAAACAATGCCGTTAATATTGCCCTCTCTTTACCATTAGCTGTTGCGGGTATCGCCGAAACTCAATTCGGACTCCGACCGGTACTATTAGCTTTAGCAGTTATGGCAGTCATCGGCGGTGGTTTTACTTGGTATGTTTCTGGCAATTTATCTAAAGATTAGCGGAACTTTTCAGTTATCAGTTATCAGTTATCAGTTATCAGTTATCAGGAGTCAGTTATCAGGAGTCAGTTATCAGGAGTCAGGAGTCAGGAGATTGCCTTTATTTATTCTCCTATCTCCCCCGCAAAGAAGCGGGCGTTGTCAGATCAGAATATGAAGAATGAATTGCGACACAACGAGAGCCTTACTGTTAAAGCGTTTTCAAGTCTGCTCTGATGCGCCATCATCTTCAAACTTGACAACGCCACTAAACGGTTGTACGAACAGGGTTATCAACGAGAGGATATTCTCAACCTCTTTAAAATAATAGAAAACGGGTTTCTTAAAGAAACCCGTTTTCTGGATAATCCTAAGAGTGAGCTAACCCGCTACACTTTTGTCAACTTTTATTGATTTAATGTCCACTTTTACCGTAAGTATTGTCAAGTAACCTTAAACTTGTTAGAATCAAAGAGTTGTTATTTTCTGGTAGTCATTCACCGATGAGATTAGTTAAGATGATATTACATGACTAATAATGTTGATCATGATCGCTTATTTAAGGAGTTGATTTCCACCTTTTTTGTCGAATTTATTGAGTTGTTTTTTCCTGAAGTAATGAATTATTTAGACACAGACTCAATTACTTTTTTAGACAAAGAAGTATTTACCGATGTCACGGAAGGAGAAAGGCATGAAAGCGACTTAGTAGCACAAGTTAGGTTTCGCGGAAAAGAATCTTTCTTTCTGATTTATGTCGAGGCGCAGGAAAGTTCTCGAAAGTGGTTTAACCGGCGGATGTTTACTTATTTTGCTCGCTTTCATGAGAAATTTGTCTTACCGATTTATCCGATTGTAATTTTTTCTTACTCCCAGCCCAAAAAAGAAGCAATTAGTCAGTATGTAGTCGATTTTCCCGATTTTAAGGTGTTAGAATTTAACTCTGAGAGCTGAGAGGGGGACAAGCGAGCTAGAAGGTAGATAGGGCAAGCGATATCGCTCTTTGTCCTTTGATGTAATCCTTCAACCGATAGCGGCTAATTTGCATTAGCTCTTCTATATTTTTTTGGGAACATTTGATGTAGCTGGAGCCAATGATAGAGATGTTGACCCACATAAAAACTGCTGTGTCTGCGTTGACCTTTATATCTTGTTTCAGGTCTTGTGACATATTTTTGGATTCCCATATCCTTAATTTTTTTACCTTGCATTGTGGCACTTGTAGAGGCGATAGCTATAACAATTATCAGCTTTGATAGGTATTGCGGTGCTAATTGAGAACCTTCTAAGCTATAGCCTCCCGACTTAAAATCTCGAAACATATCCCCAATATCAAATCTTTTTTGATCGGCAATTATTGCCGTCTCTAAATCTCCAAAGTTAGTCAGAATATACCAAGGTTCTTTTGTTTGAAAACCCCAGTAGTTTTTTTCCACTTACCCGCTAAGTTAAACTGGACAAATCCCTGCTCTTTTGTAATATTGACATCATTTTAAAATAGTTGAGTTCCTGGACTTAAACCTAACTCTCTCATTTCTTGATAAATTCCTTCTTTTGTCTTGACATTTGTACTTTTTTTTTGTCTTAAACAAAAGTATAAACTCTGCTTCTGAAGCCACTTTCCAAGACTGACCGAGCAAAATTCTCTATCTCCTAACACCACTATTTTATGACCTGATAGCACCTTCAATATTTTCCCCAATACTCGCTGCTGTTCTTCGAGATTACTACTTCCTTTTTTATCTAATATCTACCAATATATTGGCATGGCTTTTTTGTTATAAATCAAACTCACCATCAAGATATTTATTGCTCCCCAACTTGTCCGGTCTATGGCAATATACGCTAATCCTTTTGTTGTGAATCTCTGCTGCTGTTTTAACATCTCTTTTAGGCAGAGAAACCAGATTTTTTCAATATTCAGAATTTCCAGCTTTAAAAATCTTTTTAGTTTTTTTCTCCGACTCTCAAACAGGATTGGTATTGGTAGTGCTTCTGCTAATATCTCTAACTTAGCTTGCTTTAGTATTTGCAAGGTTCCAACTATCATTAACAACAGTAGATATCCGGCTCGCCCCAGTTCATTCTCTAAGACTTTCTGGTATTGTAAAGTATGAAGCGATCGAATCTGGTAATATTGCTGCGGTGCTAAAACTGAAGCATCGTAGGTAAGATTTAATAATCCGAAACCGCAAAAAACCACTATTAGAAAGGAGACAATTAAGAACAATTTTTGCTTAAACAGCATCGGGATTAAAAACGGTGAGCTAAAAAAAATAAATTCCCCGTCCGGGACAGGGAAAAAATCTATCTTGATCAACAAAACAATTAATCCAAAAATCCCATTAAAGTTTCGGGATCATCGATTTCATTGGAAGCAACGGGACGATTACCCATGACTGTATAAGTTTCGCTAATGTGCAGATGACTGAGAGCAATCGGACGATTGCCAGAAATCGCTAGAGTGCTGCTAACTTCCATACCACTAGAGCCGACAGGACGCAATCCACCGACGGAAGAATAGGTACTAACCACTTTCAGATGGCTAACTTCTACGGGACGGCCCCCGGGTAACATTTCATCTTCCGTGAAGTGAAGATGGCTAGTACCAACAGGACGATTTTCGGGTAAGCGATGTTCGGGTTGATAGAATTTTAAGGCTTTGGAAGCCGATTCAGCGTTGTTTTTCACCGAAAGGGCGACCACTTCTTTATCTTTGGCGGTTTTAGCCGTAGTAGCTTTACCGCGTGTGCTGGTCTTTTCTTCTGTAGTTGCTGGGGTTTGAGTCCCGTTCGTTTCTAGATTTTCCACCGTCATAACCTGATACTCCTTTCCGTTAATAGCTTCGGAGAAACGATAAGATTTAAGTTTAGGGTATTCTCGAAGACTTTTAATCTTTTTTTAAAATCCTCTCTAATATTAAGATACATCTTTCTTTCCCCAAAACCCTATCAGTGTTGGTAATTTGATTGATAATTTATTTTGCCTGTTCTCTACACCTAGCCGCTAATGACCGCTTTTCAACTACAAGCACCCTTTCAACCCACCGGGGATCAACCGGCAGCGATCGATAAATTAGTAGATTCCCTGCAAAACCAGCATCGTTTCCAAACCCTCTTGGGGGCAACTGGCACCGGCAAAACCTTCACCATTGCCGCTGTGATCGAGAAAATCGGCAGGCCTACCCTTGTCCTAGCCCATAATAAGACCTTGGCTGCCCAATTATGTAACGAATTGCGGCAATTTTTCCCCAATAACGCCGTGGAATACTTTATCAGCTATTACGACTACTATCAACCGGAGGCTTATATTCCTGTCAGCGATACCTACATCGAAAAGAGTTCTTCAATTAATGATGAGATCGATATGCTGCGCCATTCAGCCACGCGCTCGCTGTTTGAACGCAGGGATGTGATCGTCGTCGCTTCCATTAGTTGTATTTATGGTTTGGGAATGCCGGCGGAATACCTGAAAGCGGCGATTTCCTTAACAGTTGGTCAAGAGTTCGACCAAAGGCAATTATTACGGGCCTTGGTGTCAGTGCAGTACAATCGCAATGATTTGGAGTTAACTCGCGGCCGTTTTCGTCTCAAGGGCGATATTTTGGAAATTGTTCCCGCTTACGAGGATCGGGTTATTAAAATTGATTTTTTTGGCGATGAGATTGAAAGTATTCGTTATCTCGATCCCCTGACGGGGGAAGTTTTGCAAAAATTAGAGCGAATTAGTATTTATCCGGCCCGTCACTTTGTTACCCCGGAGGAACGTTTAGAGGTGGCCTGTCGGGATATTAAAACCGAGTTAGATAACCGTTTATTGGAGTTAGAAAAAGCGGGCAAATTACTGGAAGCGCAACGTTTGGATCAACGGACTCGTTATGATTTAGAAATGTTGCAGGAAGTGGGTTATTGTAACGGAGTAGAAAATTATTCGCGGCATTTAGCGGGTAGGTTAGCGGGGGAACCGCCGGAATGTTTGGTGGATTATTTTCCTCAAAATTGGTTATTAGTTGTGGATGAATCTCATGTCAGTGTGCCGCAGATTCGCGGAATGTATAATGGCGATCAATCACGAAAAAAAGTTTTGATCGATCACGGGTTTCGTTTACCCAGTGCTGCGGATAATCGTCCTTTGAAGTCGGAAGAATTTTGGCAGAAAGTTAATCAATGTATTTTTGTTTCGGCCACTCCGGGAGATTGGGAATTAGAACAGTCAGAAAATCACATTGTTGAACAAATTATCCGACCGACGGGAGTTTTAGACCCAGAGATTTTTGTGCGACCAACCGAGGGACAAGTGGATGATTTATTAGGGGAAATTAAGGAGCGAGTGCGGTTAAATGAACGGGTTTTGATTACCACTTTAACCAAACGCATGGCCGAAGATTTAACCGAATACTTGCAAGAAAGGGGAATTAAAGTTAGATATCTACATTCAGAAATTCAATCAATTCAACGGATTGAAATTATCCAAGACCTGCGAGAAGGGGTCTTTGACGTGCTGATCGGGGTGAATTTGCTTCGCGAGGGGTTAGACCTGCCGGAAGTGTCTCTAGTAGCGATTTTAGACGCAGATAAGGAAGGATTTTTAAGGGCTACCCGCTCTTTAATTCAAACTATTGGCCGGGCTGCTCGTCATATTCGCGGTCAGGCAATTCTTTACGGAGATAATCTCACTAATAGTATGATTAATGCGATCGAAGAAACTAAGAGACGGCGAGCTATTCAAGAGGAATATAACCAAAAACATGGGATTATTCCGCAACCGATTGTTAAAAGGTCGAGTAATTCAATTTTGGCTTTTCTGGATATTTCCCGTCGTCTAAATTCCCAACAATTAGAGCAGGTTTGTGAGAATATAGAAGAACTTTCTTTAGAACAAATTCCCGAATTAATTCAACAACTAGAAGCGCAAATGAAAGAAGCGGCGAAAAATCTAGAATTCGAGTCAGCAGCTAAATATCGTGATCGGATTAAGCAATTGCGAGATAAATTATTAAATCACGTTAGATAAACCTATGACTAGATTTATTCATGACCAGTTTGCTAAAGATTATCTCGAAGAATTATTATCTTCTCTGGGAGAAGTAAAATCGGCACGGGTTGTACGAGGAGAAGTACGAGAAATCGATGTCTGGTTTTCACCCCAGATTCTCGATAATAATCCGAGAGAACTGCTAGGATTACTGGGAAAAATGGCGATTAATCCCTGTTTATTTGAACCCTTTCGCAATCCTGTCACTGCTACAGAAATTAGGACTTGTCTGTTAAAACTGTTGGAAGTGGAAGGAGAAATTAATCGTCGAGCAAATCGTCAGAAAACGAATGTTAACGATGGAGAAATCCCCTGTCTCTGGATTTTGACTCCCAGTGCTTCCTCGCAACTGTTAGGAGGATTCGGAGCTAAATTAGATGAGGAGAATTGGGGGGAGGGTATCTATTTTTTAGCTCCCTCTTTACGCACGGCAATCACCGTTATCCATCAATTACCCCCAACAGAAGCAACTCTCTGGTTAAGAATTTTAGGCCGGGGAAAAGTACAAGCAAGGGCGATCGATGAGCTAGAATCGTTACCAGAGGATCATCCTTTTCGGGTAAATGCTCTAGAATTATTATTAAACTTGAGAACTTCTTTAACTAACGATCAAGAGCTTGAACAGGAGGACAGAGAGTTAATTATGAGATTATCACCTTTATACACTTCCCGTCTTCAGGAAGAACTGGATGCTGGCCGTCAACAAGGTCTTCAACAGGGTCTTCAACAGGGTCTTCAACAGGGTCTTCAACAGGGTCTTCAACAGGGTCTTCAACAGGGTCTTCAACAAGGAGAACGTCTGGTGGTAGAAAATTTATTGAAAGCTCGTTTTGGTAATTTAGACCCAGATTTGTCCGTAATCATCGATCGCATTTTATTATTACCAGTGGAGGAGTTTACCCCTTTAATACTCAATTCATCTCGCACAGAATTAATTGCCCACTTTTCTAATTGAAAGCATAACTCAATCTTTTGATGATAGTGGATTTGAAAATTGGCTGATTAACCAGAGCAGGCAATTTTCTGGGCAAATTCGGGGATATTTCGGATTAAGCAATTGCGAGATAAATTATGGCTCTTCGTTACTTGGTATGGTTCGATAGGGGGGCATAAATCGACTAAATCCTTATCTGGTAAAAGACTTAATTGATTAGTTCGCTCTAGATCGAAAATAATTAACAAAAATCGCTAAATGCCTTTCTATATAAGGGTTCCATCCCTTATAACCCCCGTCCATTGCATAACACAAACCAAAGAGCCTAAATTATTAAATCACGTTAGATAAACCTATGACTAGATTTATTCATGACCAGTTTGCTAAAGATTATCTCGAAGAATTATTATCTTCTCTGGGAGAAGTAAAATCGGCACGGGTTGTACGAGGAGAAGTACGAGAAATCGATGTCTGGTTTTCACCCCAGATTCTCGATAATAATCCGAGAGAACTGCTAGGATTACTGGGAAAAATGGCGATTAATCCCTGTTTATTTGAACCCTTTCGCAATCCTGTCACTGCTACAGAAATTAGGACTTGTCTGTTAAAACTGTTGGAAGTGGAAGGAGAAATTAATCGTCGAGCAAATCGTCAGAAAACGAATGTTAACGATGGAGAAATCCCCCGTCTCTGGATTTTGACTCCCACCGCTTCCTCGCAACTGTTAGAAGGATTCGGAGCTAAATTAGATGAGGAGAATTGGGGGGAGGGTATCTATTTTTTAGCTCCCTCTTTACGCACGGCAATCACCGTTATCCATCAATTACCCCCAACAGAAGCAACTCTCTGGTTAAGAATTTTAGGCCGGGGAAAAGTACAAGCAAGGGCGATCGATGAGCTAGAATCGTTACCAGAGGATCATCCTTTTCGGGTAAATGCTCTAGAATTATTATTAAACTTGAGAACTTCTTTAACTAACGATCAAGAGCTTGAACAGGAGGACAGAGAGTTAATTATGAGATTATCACCTTTATACACTTCCCGTCTTCAGGAAGAACTGGATGCTGGCCGTCAACAAGGTCTTCAACAAGGTCTTCAACAAGGTCTTCAACAGGGTCTTCAACAGGGTCTTCAACAGGGTCTTCAACAGGGTCTTCAACAGGGTCTTCAACAGGGTCTTCAACAGGGTCTTCAACAGGGTCTTCAACAGGGTCTTCAACAGGGTCTTCAACAGGGAGAACGTCTGGTGATAGAAAATTTATTGAAAGCTCGTTTTGGTAATTTAGACCCAGATTTGTCCCTGATCATTGATCGCATTTTATTATTACCAGTGGAGGAGTTTACCCCTTTAATAATTAATTCATCTCGCACAGAATTAATTGCCCACTTTTCCAATTAAAAGAATAACTCAATCCTTTGATGATACTGGATTTTAAAATTGGCTGATTAACCAGAGCAGGCAATTTTCTGGGCAAATTCGGGGATATTTCAGCTTTCTTGCTAATTTGTGGCCAAATTAGCGGCAATTTAACTCTGATGGCCTGAGAATAGCTTTTCTAAAGCTTCCTTCAAGGTTGGTTCCATGACAATTTTATTTTGATAAGCAACTGTTACTCTAGCGATTGTCGGGACACTATTTTGGTCTGCCACTAGATACAAAGGTTCTACATAAAGCAGCGATTGTTCAATGGGAATAATTAATAGGTGTCCTTGCAAAACTTTAGAACCGTCCCGATTCCAAAGGGAAATCTGTTGAGAAATATCTGGATCTTGGTTAATTAAAGCCTCAATTTGATTCGGTCCGTACACTAACCTTTGTTTAGGAAATTGATAGAGCAATAACTTACCATACTCTCTATCATCTGAACGAGCTGCCAACCAAGCGATTAAATTTTGCCGACTAGAGGGAGTATAGGGATGGAGGAGAATAAATTCTTCTTTGTCGGAATCGGGCAGTTTCATGATTAAATAATAGGGTGATACAGCCTGGGGTTCCGTGCCGTAAATTTCTAGGGGAATTTCCCATTGATCCTCCCGATTATAAAATACTTGCGGATCGGTCATGTGATAGGTTAACAATCTTTCTGCTTGGGTACTAAATAAATCTTCAGGATAACGGATATGACTGCGGAGAGTTTTCGGCATTTCTGCTAAAGATTTAAAGAGATGAGGAAAGATTTTACTCCACGTCTGAATAATTGGATCATTTTCATCGGCAACATAGAAATTCACCGTTCCATGATAGGCATCCACTACCACTTTGACCGAATTGCGAATATAGTTAAATTTATCTTTCCCCGGGTCAGAATAGGGATAGCGATCGCTGATAGTATAAGCATCAATAATCCAATGTAATTTACTACTACTATCGCCCACATCTGCCGCTACTAAATAGGGGTTGCGATCATAACTTAAAAAAGGGGCAATAGTTTGCACACGATTTTGGACATCACGACGCATTAATAAGCGAGTTTCGGGAGTAAAATCTTGGCTAAATAACATTTGCCAATCCCGCAGATAAAGGGCAAATAGCCAACGTCTCCACCCCGTCCCCACTAGGATTCCTCCCTTACCATCGTAGGTATTATAGACATTTCCATCCCCGCTAGGAAAATCCAATTCTTCTACGGTGGTGGGAGTAATCACATAATTATTAGTTAATTCCCCGTAGTAAATGCGGGGTTTACCAATGGGAATACTATAATCAATTAATTCGCTAGAGGTTTGTAGAGCTCCTTCGTCTTTATTTGTGCCGATATCTTTGACAAAATAGTAGGGTAAACCCCCGGCAGCGACTAAATTAACCGGGGAAAGAGTGAACCCATAACCGTGGGTATAAACGAGATGTTTATTCACCCAAGTATTAGCAGAAGTGGGAACCGCACTATAATCTAATTCTCTAGCGGCAATAATGGTCTGTTGTTTTTCGGATATTGGACGTTCCTCGATGTTTTGATGCGATCCTACTCGCACTTGATAGCGATCAATATCAGCATCGGGGAATTTATAATATAAGCGAATTTGCTGTAATTGTCGGTTAGTTTCTAGCAGTGGTTTGGTGTCCCAAAGACGAATATTATCGATAGTTAGATGGTTTCTCTCTAAAACTTCGGCATTTAATTCGGCCTGTGGATCGAAAACTTGGGCATCAATTCTATCTAAGTAAAAAGCCGCTCTTGTGGATTGAATACTTCTTTCAATATAGGGTCTTTCTCTCACCAACTCATTCGGTTGTACGACAGTCCTTTGCAATAGTCCACTGATAATTGTGCCACTTATCCAAACAATTAAATAGAGAAATACAGGAACTAAGTAGGGGGAAAATACCAACTTTTTCTTGGCAGTTTTGTATAATTTGCGACGGTTTATTTTAGCAAATAATGCTTTTTCTCCTAACCATATAGAGGTTATTCCTGCAATAATTCCCAGAATAATTTCAATAAATTGACCAACATGAACATCGATATAACCCGCACCATAAACTACCCCTTCCGGAGAGTAAAGTAGCAGGTAACGCTGAATAATATGGTGTAATACTAGCAGCCCCATTAACCCACTCCACAGGGCGTATAAATGACGCAGTTGCGGACGGGAAAACCCCGGAAATGTTCCCAGAGAAAGACTATTACCCGAAAAAAGATAGGTTAAAATAACAGCAAAAAGAGTATATATTCCCACACCACCGAGCCATAATTCTAGTAACTGCCACAGGGGTAATTGAAAGATATAAAAACCTAAATCATTCCCGTATTGAGGATCGTTAATATTGAAAGGAACACCATAAAAATATTTTAAAAAATTCGCCCACTGCCCAGCAATAATAAAAGATAGCATTACAGTAAATACTATAGATATTATTCTCAAAAAATACTCGGTTTTAATTAATAATCCCAAGACTAAAAGAGCGATAATTACCCCTTGCCAAAGATTACTAGAAATATCGGTTAATACTTGCCTAATCCAAACTATTTCCAGAGGAGAACTTAGGGAAGAACTAAGGTTAGGGAGATTAAAATCTGGTGTCCAGAGACTGAGGGCTAGTTTACTGTAATACAATAACATTGACCCAATCCAAGCTCCAATTCCCGTTGCGATAATCAAAAGACTGAGTAAATTAATACTGGGAGATTGAGGACTGGGAGGATAACTATCTTCTTTCGGTTTTTGCCAACGAAAACGCTGGGCTAAACGTAAATTAGTAAAGATAAAAAGTAGAGAAAGAATCGCACTTCCCCAACCTAATCCTAGTTGCCAAGATAATTGCTTCAGGAAAGTGTTTAAATAACCCATCTCGGTAAACCAGAGGCTATTGGCCACCACTAACACCCCCAACTCCCCGATCACAAGGCAGCCGAGAAACAGTAAAATGGGTTTAGCGATCGAGCTTCGGTTATGTCTGATCAGCATAAATAAAGTGATAAGGGAGAGTCTTCTTTCATTCTAGCGATTTTAGTTTCTCCCTGCTGCTTTTTCTTAATTTAAAGATAAACTTAAGAAACTATAGCCGGGTTAGGGCAATAATTTAGCTGAAAGTCAGCAATTTTCCCTAATTTTAGCGAGGATTAGCAGACTGGAGTATTTCCCGAAAAATCCTGCGTCGATAGGAAGGAGATTCATTGCTCATATTCCATAAAGTTTCGTAGAAAAAGAAAGAAACACCAAAATTTTTTTGTCTCGATTTTTCCACTTGTTGAGTAATATTAACCATCGGAATCGGACGACCTTTTAAACCAGATAAAATCCCAATAGCTACGGGGATAGATTCTCTAGCTTGTTGTAATTCTGGTTGGGATAATTCCAGGTCAAAGGCGTTCATATCAGTTCGATACACTTGTATTATTAATTCATCAATCAAGTTTTTTTGTTGCCATTTTTGCCAATCTAAAAGATAGGATTCTAGGGAGAAAGTGTAGGGATTAGGAGATAGGGAAATAATCGCTCTAGGTTGGTGCTTTTTAATCGTCTGGGCTAAACTATTCATGTAGTCAGTAATTTTATCGGCCCGCCATTGAATCCATGCTTTATCTTGGTAATCTTGCGGTGGTAATTCTCCCGAATGTTCCCTTTGATAGAGTTTAATTGTGGTTTCATCATAGCCAAAATCGGCGGGATAACCAAAATGGTCATCAAACTGAATTCCTTCTATATCGTAGTTAGTAATAATCTCACTGACTAAATCGGTAATAAAGTTTTGTACTTGCGGATGTAAGGGATTTAACCACACCCGTTGATGCACTTTTCCTTCCCACCAAATCACACTTTTATCCTGTCTTTGGGTTAACCAATCGGGATGTCGTTTGGCTAATTCTGAATCCGCAGGAGCCATAAAACCAAATTCAAACCAGGGAATAATTCTTAATTTTTTCCGATGACCTTGGCTAATTATTTCCTTTAAAAAGTCGCGATTTTTTAAAGATTCATGAGGATCGATCGCTCGTCCTGTCACTTTTTCTGCTACCCTAGAAGGATAGAGTGTATAACCCCAATTCCAGACCGTGGGATAAATAGTGTTAAAGTTTAAATCGGCCAACCTATCAAGGGCATCTTTTAGGGTTTCCCGTTTAAATAATACCTCACTATCGATATTAGTTAACCAAACTCCACGAATTTCGGGTTTTTCTTGGGTTTGATTGGTCGATTGTGCGGGAAAATTAAAGGTTATCGTCATGATACAAGCAAAGATAATTAAAAATATTAACCAGCTTATTTTCCCGTATCTTTGACTATAAATCACTAAACCATCGGCGAAATTATTAAAGGTTTTACTGATTTTATTCATAATGGGAAGTGGGGGAGTGGGGAGACTTATCAGTTATCAGTGAACTGATAACTGATAACTGATAACTGATAATGGCTAAATTATCTCTCTAAATTGCGAGGATCTAGAGAATCGCGTAAACCATCACCGAGTAAATTAAAAGCTAAAACGGTGAGAATAATTAACAAAGCAGGTGGCCAAATTAACCAGGGTTGTAGAACAATAATTGAGGCATTGGTAGCCAAAGAAAGCATATTTCCCCAACTAGGATCCGGTTGTTGAATTCCCAAACCAATTAAACTTAAAACCGATTCGGCCACGATAAATCCCGGCACGGCTAACGTAGCGGAAATAATGATATAACTAGCAGTTTGGGGCAGCACATGACGCAGAATAATATAAAGAGGTTTTGCTCCCATAGCTTTAGCAGCCTGAATAAATTCCTGTTCTTTCAGGGATAAAACTTGACCGCGAATTACTCGCGCTAATCCCGACCAACTGATAAAAGAAGTAATCAGGACGATTAATAAAAAGCGCTGGGTGCTGGTTAATCCTGCGGGTAAAACCGCTGCTAGGGCCACGAGTAAATATATGCCGGGGATAGTCATTAAAACTTCCACAAAACGCATTAAAATCGCATCTAACCAACCGCCAAAATAGCCAGAAATGCCACCGACAAATAAACCAATAGGGAAAGAAATTAAAATCCCGACCAAACCGATAAATAAACTAATTCTGCCTCCGAAAATCAGGCGACTAAAACTATCGCGTCCCGATTCGTCAGTTCCCAATATATTGATTCTACCATCGCCGATGACCCCGAACAGATGGATATCAAAAGGAATACCGGGGAATAAAGTTACTTCCTTCCATTTTGGCGGCAAAGGTAGGCGAATTTGACCGAAATTATAGGTTTCACCCTGAACCAAGAGACGCAGCGGCAAGGGTTTGTTAAAATCTCTAATTAGCTTCCGCTCACCAGTTTCTATATTAATAGCACTTTGAGTGGTGGGATAGACGTGGGGGCCAATCCACTCACCCTTGTTACTTCCCGACTGCGAGCGCCAAAAGATTGGGGTGGGGGGTAGGAGAGACTGACCGGGTTGGGAGGAGTAGGGAGAGTAGGGAGCGACAAAATCCGCCGCCATTACGCTTAAATAGAAGATTAACAGTAAAACTGCTCCCCAACGAGCGAGAGGATTATCTTTGAGTTTGTGCCACCAGTCCATAGGCGATGAGGTCAATAGGAGAGTTAATCTTTATTTTGTCAGTTTGATTGCTACAATTCATCATACCAACAAAAAAGCTGTCTAATGTTTATTAATCCCCTTGTTTATGAGAAATCTCCTGTCTATCGTCAAGATTTTGAGACAGCGCAACCGTTTAAGCATTTGGTCATCGATAATTTTTTAGTGAGGGAGCAAGCGCAAATTTTGCTAGAAAATTTTCCCAGTTTTAATTCGCAAAAAGCTATTAGTGAGTTAGGAAAAGTTGGCGGGAAGGCGGTTAATGAGGATTTAATCGGTTTGGGGGGTGTTTATCAACAGTTTGGCTGCTACGTTCAAGCTCAAGAGTTTTTAGAGTTAATTTCCCAATTAACCGGTATTGATAATTTAATTCCAGACCCTAGTTTTTATGGGGGTGGAACCCATGAAAATTTACACGGTCAAGAATTAGACCCTCACATTGATTTTAACCTCGATGAGCGTCACTGGTATCATCGCCGCTTGAATTTATTAATCTATTTAAATCCCCAATGGCAAGCAGATTGGGGAGGAAATCTAGAGTTACATTCCAATCCTCGTCAACCAGAAGAAAATAAGATTAAATCTTTTGTACCTATCTTTAATCGTTGTCTTATTTTTGAAACTAATGAACATTCATGGCATGGATTTTCTCAGATTAATTTACCAGAAAATCAACGGCATTTATCGCGTAAATCTCTTTCTATCTATCTCTATAGTAAAGAACGTCCAGCCGAGGAATTATCACCATCTCATACAACTTTTTACATCCCGCGCCCGCTGCCAGAAAATATTCAACCCCATCAAGTTTTAAGCTCGGAAGATTACCAACAAATTAAAATTTTACTGAAAAGACGGGATGATTTAATTCGTTTTTATCAAGATAGAGAACTGAAAGAATCTCAGGATTTAGTTAGTTTAAAATCCCATATTAAGCGCTATCTATCCCTCCAATATCCTCGCCTATGGAAAATTATTAAAAGTTTACCCCGTTGGCAAAAGTGACCAGAAAAAAATCCCTATTTTCCAATCAAAGAAAGTAGGGAATAATCAAAAAAACTGACTGGGAACTTAGCCTAATAACTGGGTAGCACGGGTAGTTAAAGCATTGGCAGTTAAACCATTATAGGCCATAATTTCCCCGGCGCTGGCGGTGGTTTCTCCCCGTTTCCAAGCGAAGACATCCCGACGCGCATTACTGCGTAACATAATCGGTTCTAACATGGCGCTTGTACCACCGGTTACTCCGATTAAAGCATCACCAGCAAAGAGACTGTCAAAACCAGCATCATCGAGGAAATTATTATCAGCTTCCGAGCTAGTTTCACTCATCACATCGCTAGGACGATAGAGACGACGGGGATTAATTACCGAGACGATTTTTACCCCGATTCCTGCTGCTTCTAACTGTTGTGCAGACTCAAAGACGGGTAATAAAGTCATATCACCAATGACGGCAAAAACGACTTTTTTGCTGCCTTCCGATTCGTGGAGAATTACGCCGCCTTTTTCCAAAGCTTGACGAGTTTGCTCAAAGCTGGTTCGCACCGGTAAAGGCGATTTACTAGCGGTGATTGTAATGCCTTTATTGCTAGTTCCTAACGCCCATTCATAGCAGACTTGAATACTGTTAGCATCGCAGGGAAAGAGAGGGAAAATATTACCATTTCGCATCATAGCAGCGAAATAATTTTCAATCTCTGGGCGTTGGTGTGTCCAACCATTACGTCCTTGCTCCAAGGCTCCGGCGGTGAATAAAGTAATAGTAGAAGGGGTGGGACGACGTAACTCGGCCATCGCTTGGGTTACAGTCTGCCAAATCGGTAAACCATTTATAGCAAAAGACTCGTAGGAACACCATAAAGTCCGCGCTCCCAAGAGAGATAAACCAACGGCTAATCCAGCACAGGCATCCTCGCTTAAAGGCTCATAAACTTGACCTTTAGGACTCTGGAAATAGGTATCATCGCTGGTGGGGTGAATAATCTTTAAACCGACGTTAATATTATTAATTCCCGAAGCGGCATTACCATCAGCATTAGTGACAACAAAATTGGGGTCAGCTTTACCCACAGCTACCACTAATTCCCCCATAGCAGTGGTGGCCACTTTTTTATCGCCACCCACAGTATATTCCGTCATCGGTAAGGTTCCTAAATCCGGCAGCGGGAGAACTTTTTCCGTTACCACTGTTTCCGCTGCCGGACCCCCTCCAGAGCGCTCGAAATTGGTACGAACAATTGCCCAAGCTTCAGGGGGTAAAGCGCGTTCTTGTAAGGCAGCAACGATATAATCTTTTTCTAGAGAATCTCCCGGATAAAGATTATGGGAAGCCGCTCCCCGTTTGTGAACTCCCGCCCCTTTCAGTTGTTTAATAATGATCACCGTTAGTTTACCACCTAGGGCTAATTGGGCGGCTTTATCCGTGGCTATTAACACCGCTTTCATGAACTCCAGACGCTGGTTAAAAGAGAATTTGGTGCTATCTACATATTCCCCATTTTGATTAGCATCATCGAAGTCTTTAGCATTAATTAAAATCACTTCCTCGAAACCATTACCGCGCCAATAGGCTTCCATTTCGGCGTTAGTTTTCAGGGACACCATGCTATGGTGTTCTTGGGAATAGCCATTCCAGACTAAAATCGGCAGAAAATTGGTAATTTCGGGATAAGCAGTGTGAAAATGACCAAAACTACTCATGATGTAGGGTTCTCCTAAACCACCATCCCCGATAGTCACAGGGAAAAGGGTATTAGGGTGTAATTTGGCCGCTGCCATGGCGAAATGTTGGCCTTGGCCCAAAGAACCGGCCGGCCCGAGCAGTCCGGGGATTTGTCCAGAAAGATGCCCTAAAAGTCCGTGTTTTTCCCGAAAACGTTCTCCCAATTCGGTGACGTTGCTGATGCCCATGGCTTCGAGAGAGCGATCAAGAAAGACGTTACTATAAAAACCGGGGGCATGATGGCCCACTTCGGTGAAGATATTTTTCTGGCCTAACATCATCAAAGAGGCAATTACGTCGGCAGCGCTGGCAAAACCGCCGGGGTGTCCCGATTCTTTGGTAGCGGTGATTTGTAGGGTGAGGTAACGCAAAGCATCGGCGGCTAGGAGGGTTTGATAGATAGCATTCGGGTCATTAGGAGCAATAATAGCAGTTTTTCCCTCAGCGATAGCGGCTTTTCCTGCATATTTATCAAATTCGGGTAAGGAACCCCAAAAATATTTTATCCCTTGACAAAAATCGGGAATTGTGCTAGTAGCTGTCATAAAATTAATATACCCCTTTACATACAGGCAATCGTTAAAACCATCTTACAGTTAGCGGTAACTCTCGATAGATACGATATTACAAGGGGTTTCCATAGGCGATCGACTATTTGTGCTACACTGATCGCCAATGTTAGCAATAAAATTAATCCTATTGATCATGTTAAATAGCAGCCAATTACAGCATTTAATCAGCAAATCACTGCGTTATCTATTAATTATCGGCACTATTGCCCCTCTAACTTCCTTAGAGGCTCGCCCAGTCCAAGCTACTCCTCCTAGTAGTGCTGCACCCCCTAAAGAAGCAATTGCCCCTATCCCCGCAGAAAGCAAAGATTATACCCTAGGAGAAGGGGATAAAGTGCGCGTCACCATCTACCAAGTCGCGGATTTAAGCGGCGATTTCCTTGTTTTAGCCGATGGAACCCTAACTTTACCTCTGATTGGTAGCGTCAAAGTGGAGGGAATGACCGTCACCGAAGCCAGCCAAACCCTGGCCAAACGTTACACCACCTATCTCAAACGTCCCGTGGTTACTGTTAGCGTTCTCACCCCCCGGCCTCTGCAAATCGCCATCGCGGGGGAAGTCAATCGTCCGGGTACTTATACAATTAACCCCGAACAAAGCCAAAAAACGCCCCTATTGACCGAAATAATCCGGCAAGCGGGGGGAGTGACTACGGTGGCCGATATTGGTCAAGTTCAAATCCGACGCAACCTCAAGGGACAAGAACAGCTAATTCAAGCCAATCTCTGGCAATTAATCCAAAAAGGCGATACAACCCAAGATATTAGCCTTAGAGATGGCGATAGCATCGTTATTCCCACTAAAACGACCCTTAGCGTCGGGGAAGTCAATCAATTAGCCGATGCCAATTTTGGACTAGATAGCGATCGAGAAATTAATGTTACTGTGGTGGGAGAAGTTTATCGTCCGGGGTCCCATCGTATTGTCCCCAGTCCCAACAATAACAATAACAATAATAATGAACAAGAGCGCGGCGGTACCAGGAAACCGGCCCGACTAACCCAAGCTATCCAACAAGCGGGAGGCATCAAACCCCTCGCCGATATCCGACAGGTGCAAGTGCTGCGTTATACTCGTGACGGTTCCCAACAGAAAATCCCGGTAGATCTGTGGAGTTTACTCGAAAAAGGTGATATGACCGGCGATATCTTTCTTCAAGAAGGTGATACGGTGATTATCCCCACCGCGACTGAAATCTCGGCCAAGGAATCAGAAACCCTAGCATCGGCCAGTTTTGCCCCTAAAACCATTAACGTGAAAGTGGTCGGGGAGGTGAAAAAACCGGGAACAATTGAAGTTCCTCCCAATACCCCCCTCAATCAGGCAATTTTAACCGCAGGAGACTTTGATAAGCGTCGGGCCAATCAGTCCACAGTGGAATTAATTCGTCTCAATCCTAACGGAACCGTCACCAAAACCTCAATTAACGTCGATTTTTCCCAGGGTATCAACGAGAAAACTAACCCGATTCTCCGCAATAATGATGTGGTGGTGGTTCATCGTAGCAATCTGGCCTCTGCCACCGACACCCTTGGCACGGTTTTAAGTCCCTTTACCGGTCTGACAGGCCTCTTCAACGGATTTTTTAATCTTTTCCGTTAAAAAAGTTTACTTTAACCCGATGTCATTAGCTAAGTAATCGAGCTAATAATAGATATAGAAACGGCGAAAAGTCGTGAGCAGTCACGGCTTTTCTGCTCAAGAGACTCAGGAAAGAAAACTATGATTTTTCTCCTTACTCTAGCCCTAATCTCCCTGTCGATTAGCTACAATGTTCACGGCGAAATAATTAGCCTCAGTACCTGCTTATTAGGTCTTTTTTGTGGCTTATTAAGTTTGTTCTTTACACCCCTACTGGTAAAGGTTTTTATCCTTGTCACTTTAGTCCTCTTTAGCTCAGATTTTAAACCCTAAACTCGACTAAAACCCTAAGCATACTTAACCCATCAAAAAAACTGTTATGCAAAAACGCTATCTCGGTCAGACTAATATAGAAATTACTCCCCTTCTCGTGGGTACTTGGCAAGCAGGAAAAAAGATGTGGGCAGGTATTGAAGATAAGGAAAGTATTAGGGCTATTCGTGCCGCTTTTGAGGCAGGAATTACCACTATAGATACAGCCGAAATCTACGGGGAAGGTCACTCGGAATCGATTGTCGCTCAAGCTTTGGCCGATGTGCGAGAACAGGTAATTTATGCCACGAAAGTCTTTGCTAATCACCTCAAATACGAGGAAGTTATCGCCGCTTGTGATCGCTCTTTAAAAAACCTCCAAACTGATTATATCGATCTTTATCAAATTCATTGGCCTAGTGGCTCATGGAACACGGAAATAGTGCCTATTTCTGAAACTATGGCTGCTCTTAATTATCTGAAAGCACAGGGAAAAATTCGCGCTATAGGGGTTTCCAATTTCTCCCGCTCTCAACTGGAAGAAGCTCGTCAATACGGCAGAATTGAGAGTATTCAACCTCCCTATTCTCTCTTTTGGCGCTCGGTAGAAAAGGAAATTATGCCCTATTGTATAGAAAATAATATTTCTATTCTAGCCTATTCTCCCCTTGCCCAAGGTTTATTAACAGGAAAATTTAGAAATGGTTATCAGTTGGCAGCAGAGGATCATAGAATTAAAAATAAACTCTTTCATGGCGAAAACTTTCAGAGGGTACAAGCGGCTTTAAATCAATTAGAACCGATTGCTAACCGCTATCATTGTTCCCTAGCTCAATTATCTCTTGCTTGGTTAATCAAGCAACCTCAAACTAATGCAATTGCTGGGGTAAGAAATGCCGCTCAAGCAGTTAATAACGCTCAAGCAATGACAATTAATTTAACCCCAGAAGACCTAAAATTAATTGATAATATTGGTAAACAGGTAACTGATTTCTTGGATGATAATCCTGTGCTGTGGGATTTCTAAGAATTATGCAGCAGTTATCCTAAGGGTGAGGATAGAAGTTTTGGTGGGTGCATCTCAACATTTGCAGAAATACCGACAATCAGCAATTATCAGTGACTCTTAAATTGGTACAAAAATATGAACAATCGCGTCTAAGCATCCCACCGAAAAACTAATGCGCGGGGGGTTTGGGGGCGGCGCCACGACCCCAACGGGGGGTTTGGGGGGTAGAACCCCCCAAAAGCTTGGATTGAGTGATAAAATCGGAAGTAACGCCCAATTTTAAAAGAGAGTTTCCCTTTAAAAATCCCAACTTAGTAGATTTACGAAAGTGAGATTCAGTTCCTGTTCTTTGATTGTAACTGGCTACTTAGTTGATGATAGGTGGTGCGTTAGTAACGCACCCTACGTTTTACTTAGTAGATTTACAAAAGTGAGATGCACCCTATTTAATTCTCAGGAAAAAGCCTGTATAATGATAGCTATAGTCCGATTCTTACCGCAGGATTATCCCTATGGCTAAATCCAAAAAACACAATCTGCAATGGATTAAAGAAACCCTCGACTTAAATCCAGATCATAACTGGAAATCTAGTCCGGGTAACAGTATTTTTGTAGCTGGTCGCGGTGCAGTGCGCTTTGAAGTTCCTCAAGATTGGCATTTTGAACCCGATGATAATTCCTTTCGTTTTTTAGATAGAAAACCCCCCGATGATGATTGTCGTTTAGAGGTTTCCTATAATTTACTTCCCCCCGGAGATTGGAAAGAATTACCCCTAAAAGGAATGGTCAAAAAGTTAGCTCGTGAAGATAGCCGCAATCCTCACGAAATCGGCGAAGTTATCCAAGAAAAACGTCAAACTGTCCGCATTGTTTGGGTGCAAATTCAATTCATCGACCCCCAAGAAAATCGTCCCGCTTATTCGCGCATTGCCGTGGGTATTGGTTCCGGGGTTCAATGTTTAATTACTATGGATTATTGGGTCGATGATGCGGACAAATTCACCCCCGTCTGGGATACGGTTATCTCCTCGCTGGTGTTAGGTTTATACATTCGTGATCCCCGCAGCGGTTTAGCTTTCCCCGACTAAAGGTAATAGCAATTTTGCAGGAAAATTTCCTTGACAAAAAACCTTAATTGTGATAGTAGAAAAATTGATCGCTCGACTCTGGTGGGGATAGCTGCCGGTCCCCGCATTGACGGGATGTGCAGGAAAGCAAGAGGCACTGAGACTCAAACGCAAGCTATGACCTTGAGGAATAGTGATAAAAGTAGCCTGCATGGCCATATTTAGGGATGATTCGGGATTATTTACCCGTTTATAACCCTGAGTGATATTAAAAACTCGACCATCGGGGGTAACTTGAGAAACCACCGCGCAGATATCGAAACTAACCGCATCTGCTTGACAATAACAATCCAGACGGGGACTACCCAAAATCGTTAAATCCTTCTCTAGAGGGGGAGAAGTGTAGGTAATCACATCACTGCGACAGTCTAGCATGGTGCGGTCGAATATTCCCCCCGGTAGGGCGCTATGACCTCCTAAAGATGGCACTGGTCGCCAAGGATCGTGAACTATGATATCCTCGATCGCAGGTTCTAACAAAATCGCGCTTAATTTCCCCTCATCCTCGCGCAGATTGGCTAAACCTTGACTAGCAAGATAATAAATTTGCTGATTTTCTCTGGGAAACTTTTCCAGATATTGCCATTGATTAGACCCCATTTGAAATAGATACAGGGGAGGATTTTTTAATAACTCCGTTTCCTGACCTTTTAAGAAATAATCAAACCATTGCAGCTGCATTTTATCCACAGGACTAATTGCCTCTTGACCATAATCTATCTCTCCTACTTTTCTCCCCCAGGGTAGATGAGTCCAAGGACCAATAATTAGCCGTTGGGGATAAATAGAACGACTTTGCATTTCTTGGTATAAACTCAAAGTTCCCCGGAGATGAGGATCGAACCAACCCCCGATATGTAACATCGGCAAATCGATATTTTTTAAAAGGTGTTGCGGTGATAAATTTTGCCAATAGTCATCGGGAAGATAACGAGTAATCCAATCGTGATAAAAAGAATCGGCGGCTAAATCCTGTAAAATTTGGGGAGAGGCTGCAATAGGATCAAAAAGGGGTAAATTTCGGGAAGCTACCCAGAGTTTTTGATAGGCAGTTTCGTCCCCTTTTAATCTAGCTGTTTCCGCAGCTAATTGTATTGACCAAGCGAGATTATATTGTAAATTAAATGCTTCATTTTCATAACCCCAATCTCGATATAAATCGTGAGCAATCATCGCTGGGCAAATAGTTTTTAAAGAACCGTGACCATTAGCAGCCGCATATAATTGGGTCATTCCCTGATAGGAAAAACCATACATTCCCACCACACCCGTATTATTAGAAATAGTTAAAACCCATTCAATAGTTTCTAATCCGTCGCTAATTTCATGGGCAAATAAATTAAAATTTCCCGTCGAGTTTCCCCGTCCCCGCACATCCTGAATTACTACAATATAACCCTGACTTGCATACCAGCTAGGATGGGCATAAACCACCGTGGAAGCGATCGCTTTTCCGTAGGGTTGTCGCATTAGTAAAATGGGAAAAAATTCCCTACTATCGGGACGATAAATATCGGCAGCTAAACTAATTCCATCTTTGGTGATGAAACTAGCTGTTTCTTTTTTTATGGGGTAGGGATTAAACATTATTATCTCTTTCAGATCAAAAATACTGTCAGGTGGCTCAATCGAGAAAACTTGACCAAGACTAGATAAAGCTTAACTAAATGTTACAATAAAGGCGGACTGCCTCAATTGCCTAGGACTGGAGAAAAATCAGCGATGCTACGACTAGAGAAAATTAGTAAGATTTACCCAACGGGAGAAGTGTTAAAAGATGTCACTTGGGAAGTAAAAACTGGCGATCGCATCGGGTTGGTGGGAGTCAATGGGGCCGGAAAATCCACCCAACTGAAGATTATTATGGGGGAAGTGGAACCCACCGCCGGGGAGATCATCCGTCCTACCAGTCTCCATATCGGCTATCTTACCCAAGAATTTGAAGTGGATCCCCGTCGGACGGTACGCGAGGAATTTTGGACGGTGTTTAAAGAAGCGAATCAAGTCCACCATCAACTAATAGAAATTCCCCAGCAGATGGAAAAAGCTGACCCTGAAGAATTAGATCGCTTAATTCATCAATTAGATCGCCTACAAAGACAATTTGAGGCATTAGATGGTTACGGATTAGAAGCACGCATCGAGAAGATTTTACCAGAAATGGGCTTTACTATTGATGACGGTGATCGCTTGGTAAGCTCCTTTAGTGGTGGTTGGCAAATGCGGATGAGTTTAGGCAAAATTCTCCTGCAAACTCCCGACATTTTACTCCTCGATGAACCAACTAACCATTTAGACTTAGAAACTATTGAATGGTTAGAAAAATTCCTCAAGGATTTAACCACTCCCATGGTCATAGTGTCCCACGACCGGGAATTTCTTGATCGCCTCTGTACCAAAATTGTCGAAACTGAAAGGGGGGTTTCTACCACTTATCTAGGTAATTATTCTGCCTACCTACAGCAAAAATATGAACAACAATCCGCTCAGTTAAGTGCCTACGAACGTCAACAAAAAGAACTAGAAAAACAGCAAGTTTTCGTCGATCGGTTCCGGGCCAGTGCCACCCGTAGCACCCAAGCAAAAAGCCGGGAAAAACAATTAGAAAAGGTGGAAAAAATTGAAGCACCAATCGCCGATGTGCGTACCTTAAAATTCCAGTTTCCTCCAGCAGTGCGTAGTGGTCGAGAAGTGGTAACTATCAAAAATCTTGTTCACATTTACGATGATAAAATTCTCTTTTTGGGAGCAAATCTGGAAATAGAAAGGGGCGATAGAGTGGCGTTTTTAGGTCCGAATGGGGCGGGAAAATCGACGCTTTTACGTTTAATTGTTGGGTTAGAAACCCCCACAGAAGGCTCGATTGAAATCGGTAAACATAACGTTATTCCTAGTTATTTTGAGCAGAACCAAGCAGAAGCTTTAGACCTAACTAAAACTGTTTTAAATACCATTCATGATGAAGTTCCCGATTGGAAAGATGTGGAAGTTCGCAGTCTTTTGGGGCGATTTTTATTCAGTGGGGAAACGGTATTAAAAAAAGTAGAATCCTTGAGTGGTGGCGAAAAAGCGCGTCTTGCTTTAGCCAAGATGTTACTTGCTCCCGCTAACTTATTAATTCTCGATGAACCCACTAATCACCTCGATATTCCCGCCAAGGAAATGTTAGAATCGGCTTTAAAAGTTTATGAAGGCACGGTTTTAATTGTTTCCCATGATCGTTATTTTATCTCCCAGGTAGCTAACAAAATTGTCGAGATTCGGGATGGTGAATTAATTGTCTATGCGGGAGATTATCACTATTATCTAGAAAAACTAGACGAAGAAAAACAAAAAGCCGAACAAAAACGCATTGAAACCGAAAAAGCGGCCAAATCTGCCGCTAAACGCGCTAAACAAAAGGCCAAAAAAGGTTAGAATGTAGAGTATCAACCTATCCACGATTATCTATCAATTAATTAATCTTATGGCAGCTATAAAAGTAGGCGATCGAGTTCCTAATTTTTCTCTCCCCTCCCAAACAGGGACAACGGTTAATATCAGCGATTTAATCGGTAAAAAATCCCTGGTCATTTATTTCTATCCCAAAGATGACACCCCGGGTTGTACCGCAGAATCCTGCGCTTTCCGCGATAGTTACGAAGTGTTTACCGATGCAGGTGCGGAAGTTATTGGTATTAGTGCCGATAGTCCCCAATCTCATCAACAATTTGCCCAAAAATATAATCTTCCCTTCACCCTTTTAAGTGATAGCGATAACCGAGTGCGGAAATTATTCGGTGTTCCCGCTACCTTATTTGTCCTCCCCGGACGAGTTACCTATATCATTGATAAAGAGGGAATCGTCAGACATATTTTTGATTCTATGTTAGATTTTAAGGCTCACGTTACCGAATCTTTGAACACAATTAAATCTTTTTAGGTTGATGATCACGAAAGAAATCCCGATCAGATAATTACTTGGGAAGAAATTAAAACATCTATCCGATAATTGTGCTGATTCTGACTAAAAAATACGCCAATTAAAGTCTGAATTGCTGCTTCTCCTCTGGTTTTAGCTGATCGCTTATGGATCAAAACTCATCTTAAAACAGAGGAGGAAAAACCACGGTTCTCAACTTAGTTGGGGTTTAACTAGGAGGATTTTTATGCCAAGTAAAATAAAAAGTTGCTCCTTCACCTGCTTGAGATTCTATCCAAATTGTACCTCCTTAACTGTCTTTAGAGACTAGATAGTGATCGGTTGTTCTCCTCGGTTTTAGCCAGCGTCAACCATCGTCAACGTTGATATGTTCTGCTTGTGGAAAAGCTTGCTCAGAAGTGGCAACCCTTTCTAAAAAACAGAAGGGATCACAGTCATCTAATTGAGATAAATTATCAAAACAATCATCGATCGCTTTTCTGGATAAAAAAGGTACTTATAGCGGTTCTCACACCTGTCTGGCAAACTTAAACCTTTGCTGATTAAGCTTTTTAACATCGATAATGTACCTCTTGCGAACAGGAAACGCTATATTATAGAAAAATATTGCTGAGATTTTTCCTATGCCTCTAATTAAAATTCAAACTTCTGTCACCTCCCTCGATGATGAGACGGTTAATCAACTTTTGCAGAGTCTTTCGGCTAAATTAGCTAAACATCTGGGAAAACCCGAATCCTATGTGATGACAGCTTTAGAATCGGGGATAAAAATGACTTTTGCTGGCACTTTTGAGCCGGTGTGTTATGTGGAGATTAAAAGTGTTGGTTCTATTTCCGCCGCTCAAACTAAAAGCATGAGTAGTGATTTTTGTCAAGAAATTGAGGCTTATTTAGGAATACCGAAAAATCGCATTTATCTAGAATTTGCCGAGGCGAAAGGTGATCTTTGGGGATGGAATGGCACTACTTTTGGCTAATTTATGCCAAAATTATCGGAGATAGGGCTTATTTTAACTCTCTGGTTAAGATTTTCGCCTGTTCAATCCAAGCTAACATCACCGCAATATCGGGACATAAATCGCGTCTTTGCAGATTAGCCACCTGAAAATTGATGTTTGTGCCAATTGCGGGGATGAGCCTTTTTCTGTCAACTCTTGAGGTTGACGCGTTTCATTTTTGAATTGGCGGATGGTATAAAAGTAGAATAGAGAGATTATACTAAGTATAGAAAAATTACAGCTTTGTTTCTAAAGATGAAGTGTAACCTAATTTGGTATCGAATCCTGACGACCGGCTCCCCAAAACGAAAACTTTGTACTTCACCATTAAGATAACTGCTATAAGATGAATTTATTAGAAGAAGTTAAGGCAAAAACTAAAGAATTTCGTACCGATAACTATCCTATGTCAATCGGAGAGATTATTAGTCTTTATAATGACAAAGAAATGACAATTAATCCAGATTTTCAAAGATATTTTCGTTGGACAATAGCCCAAAAAAGCCGATTCATAGAATCGATACTATTAGGAATTCCTATTCCCTCTATTTTTGTCTATCAGAGAGAAGAAGATAGTGTTTGGGAATTGGTGGATGGATTACAAAGGATTTCAACAATTTTGGAATTTGTTGGCGATTTAAGAGATGAGGACGATGAAACTAAGAAAAAACCGAAACTGGTGCTTCAAGGTACTAACTTATTACCTAGCTTAAACGGAGTTATGTGGGAAGGTGCAGAGGAAGGAGAGTATAATTTGCCCCCATCTCTAAAAATAGACTTCAAAAGAGCGAAAATACAGGTTCAGATTATCCAAAAAGAATCGGATAAAAATGCTAAGTTTGAAGTTTTTGATCGTTTAAATACCGGTGGCTCTTTTTTATCTTATCAAGAGGTGCGTAATTGTCTTTTGATTATGCTAGATAAAAGCCTATATAAGTGGTTAGAAGACTTGGCAGAAAATGAGAACTTTAAAAATTGTATTTCCCTATCCGAGCGATTAAGACAAGAACGCTACGACTTGGAACTAATTCTTAAATATTTTGCCCTGTCTTCTCCCACATTTGATCCAAAATCATTGAACAAAAAAGAGGTTAATGAATATTTGACTGACTATCTGATAGAATTATGCAATTCCAGGACTTTTGATCGTGTGTTAGAGCAAGAAAAATTCGCTAAAATGTTTTTATTGCTTGATCAAGCGACGAATGAAGATACTTTTACCAAATATGATGGAACAAGATTTAAGGGTAAATTTCTCGATTCTGCTTATGAAGCGATCACCACAGGATTACGAGAAAATATTGATGATTACTCTACTCAAGATATTGAACTGCTAAGAACAAAAATTCAGGAAATGTGGTCAGAATCTGACTTTATTTATAACATCGGTACGGGATCGAGAGCTAGAACTAGAATGCTCAAAATGATTGAATTTGGCAAAAAATATTTTAAAAAGTAATGAGTAAAGATAATAGAACTATCGAAATTCTCCAGAAAAACTTAGATGAAGATATGGCATGGCGAATCAGAGAAATTAGTATTTTAAAAACTAAAATTCCTCCACAAAAAGGAACTGAGCAAGATGTATTAATTAGAGTCGGAATAACCACTCTCTATGCCCATTGGGAAGGTTTTATTAAATATGCAGCAGAATGTTATTTGCAGTTTGTTTCCTTAAGAAAATTAAATTATCATGAACTGGATTACTGTTTCGTTGCCCTTAGTTCTAGAAAATCTATAAATGAGTTAATAAAAACCAATAAATTTAAGTTACAAAAAGAGATGATCAAAAATTTACTTGATAACCTAGAAAATAGAGCTTATATACCCTACGAAAATATTATTAACACCAAATCTAATCTCAATTTTGAAGTTTTCACTGATATCTGTACTATTCTAGGAATTGATGATAGTGATTATCAACTGAAGCAGAAAGCTATTGATGAACAACTTCTCACCCAAAGAAATAAAATTGCTCATGGCAAGTATTTAACTATCGATTATGAAGAATACATCAATACTTATAATTTAGTAATTAAATTAATCAGAGATTTTAAAGATGATCTATTAAATGCCGCCGTGACAGAACAGTATAAAAAAGTCAAAAGTATATAGGGTTAATACTAAATCCGTTGAGTATGCGCTACATATCAGAACAGGCACTCATGCAAGAGACAAAAGGGGAAATAAATAATCAGTTTTTAATAACCGGATTTAGTATGACTCCATCACTATCAAGAACTGTTCCAATAGTGGCAAGAGACGAAGTGACTAATCGGAGTAACTTGTCTTTTGTCTCTGCCAAATTCTTATCTTCTGTATTGCGCTGTAAACTTTGAGTATTATAAATTTTTTTAATTAATTCTTCACCAGCAGAAAAAACATTACTATCTGAATATTTGGTTGTCCTGGCTTCTTCAAAAAATATATTAATTCCCTCTGACCATTCAGCTTTTAACTCTGAGTCATCTACTTGCTCTAATAGATTATTACTAAGAGATTGAAGTTCTTGAAGCTGCGTTTTGACATGAGGTGCTTTCGCATAAATTCTTCCCCAAGTGGCCAAAAAATCAAAAGTTTGTTCGGCAATTAAAGGGGTTCCGTCCGCAAGACTAACTTTAAAAAAAGCGTCGAGGGCAGGGGCAAGAAGCGCAAAAATTGGTAATTCCCAATTATTGACAGAAGCGGTAAGAACAAGTAGGCTGATTCTAGATGAACTATCAGGGGGAATACTATTGCGAGATAAAATTGACGCAATAAATAACCAAACAACCTCATTGTTAATCTCGCTGTCATTCTGTAGAAGCTTACGTCCCAATACCCCTAAGCCGATTTCTGAAGCTTTGATCGATCCCAGTGCCAACAGATCTGCAAACTCTCTAACATGACTATCCACCCTTCTCAGATTGCCGAAAGCTCTATCAATTTCTTCTCTAGCGTTATCACTATCGCCAGAGTCTAAAAATTGTTGTACTCTTCTAAGCATCGTTGTCATTCTGTTTGGGGCGAAGGGATAAAGGTAAGACCACTGCGAATTTCAATATCTACACGGGCGTTTTTAGTTTTACGTTTAGAATCCTGAAATGAGTGCGGTTGTGCCTCTGGAGTGACACCACCTTGCTCACTAGCATTTGTAACAAAGCGTTCAGCTTTTCTAAAAGCTTGTTTCCGTTCCTCTCGTTGACATTCGCTGCATTGCCCTTTAATATTAGCAAGAAATAATAATCCTTCTTTAGCAGTAACAGGATTTTTTCTTGCCCAAGGGCAACTGTATCCACCCTCTTGCTGGATATCGTCTCCTTGAGCTTGTACCCTCCCACGATAAGGTTCTGACGAACTCGACATATTAAATATTCAAATTTATTCATTTAAGACAATTATATGGTAATTATCAGTAAAAATGTCAAACAAAGCCCAAATACTTGATTAGAATCAATTATCAAAAGTTTAGCTATAAAATTATGTAGAATGCTTTCGACGACGTACTGGGAAATTACCTGACAAAAAAAAGTTGATAGAACCAAAACGGTCTATCAACTCTTAAAGTTATCTATTCAAGAACTAAAAATTAACGTTCTTGAAAGACGATTTTTTTGTCCAGGGAAGGACGGTTATTCGACTTGGAGGGGTACTTACTACCACCACTGCGGGGAGTTTTATTAATCACCGGTTTACTGCTCGTCGCTGCGGGAACTTCCCAATCGGTTTTCATCCACTGGGGACAATTTTGATCGTAGATCATTTGCAGGGCAGCAGCCGCGATCGCTTGGGGATCGTATTCTTCACTTAAATCCCGCACTAAAGGCAAGAAAGAAGCCATCCGTTCCCCCGATAAAGCCTCTTTTAGCTGATTTTGCAGCTTGGCCAGGCGTTTTGCTTCCACTTCGGTGCGACTAGGAATGGGACTAGATTCCAGACGTTGACGCAAACGCTGTTCAATCTGACGTAATAAACGCCGATCGATCGGTTCTACTAAGGATATAGCAGTTCCTGTTTTACCAGCGCGGCCGGTGCGGCCAATGCGGTGAATATAGGTTTCGGCATTATCCGGCAGATCATAGTTAATAACGTGGCTGAGATTTTCCACATCTAGACCGCGGGCCGCGATATCCGTGGCTACCACTAATTTAATTTTGCCCTCGCGGAAACGTTGCACCAGTCGTTCCCGTTGCACTTGGCTTAAGTTACCGTGGTATTCATCCACCGTTTGCCCCGCTTCTTGCAGTTTGCTGGTTAATTCGGCCGCGGTTTGCTTGGTGCGGACGAAAATAATCGCCGATTCTAGGGGTTCGATCTCTAACAGGGGTTGCAGGACTTTTAATTTCGTCCAACCGCGAGGGATCAGATAAATTTTCTGCTCAATCTTAGCAGGAGCGGCCTGGGGTTGAGAAACCGTCACAGAAACGGGAGATTTCAAGAAATTAGCGATTAAATCGCGGATTTCCCGGGGCATAGTTGCCGAGAAACAGGCGGTTTGACGGGTGGAGGGGGATGCTTGCAGAATTTTCTTAACATCATCGATAAAACCCATACTGAGCATTTCGTCCGCTTCATCGAGGACTACCCAGTTTAAGGATTCGAGATGGAGTTTTTTGCGATCGAGCAGATCGATTACCCGGCCGGGAGTCCCGACCACAATCTGGACACCTTTTTCCAGACTGCGGATCTGACGTTCCATGGATTGACCACCACAGACTGTCAGGATAAAGAGACGACGATCATCAGAGAAATCTTTGATGGCGCTGGCCACCTGTTGGGCTAATTCCCGGGTGGGGGTGAGGATTAAAGCTTGAACGTTAGGATTTTTGGTGTCCATGCGTTCCAGTAAAGGCAGGGAATAGGCGGCGGTTTTGCCGGTTCCCGTTTGTGACATTCCTACCATGTCATGCCCTTCTAGAAGGAGAGGGATGGCTTTGGTTTGAATTTCCGTGGGGGTGGTGAATCCAAGCGTTTCTAGGTGTTGAATACGGCTATCGGATAAACCTAAATTGTTGAAACCAGTGGTCATAAGGGTTGTTTTGTGGGAATTAAATTAGAAAAATCGAAAAATTAGACTATTTCGCCGTAGAGATCGTAGGTATCGGCCGCGGTGATTCGGACTGGTACGATCGCACCTAGAATCGCCTCCCCTGTCACATAAACCAAGCCATCCACTTCCGGGGAAAAACGAGCGGAACGCCCGATTAATTCGCCTGTTTCTGGGTTTTCCTGTTCGATGAGAACATCGACAGTTTGACCGATATAAGCTTGATTTTTGCGCTCCGAGATCGGTTGCTGAGTTAACATCAACCTTTCGCGGCGTTCGTCCATAATTGCCTGTGGCACTGGATCGGGCAGGTCAAAAGCGGCTGTACCTTCTTCGGCGGAGAAGGTAAACACCCCGACGTGATCGAACTCATGACGCTTGACAAATTCCAGCAGATGGCTGAAATGTTCCTCGGTTTCTCCGGGGAAACCGACGATAAAAGTCGTTCGTAAAACCGCGTTCGGGATAGCTTGCTTGATCCGCTCGATAATGCCATCGTTGACTCGTCCTTGCCAGGGACGGTTCATCCCCCGCAGGATGTCGGGATGGGAATGCTGTAGCGGCAAGTCTAGATAGGGTAAAACATTCGGGCTCTCTCGGATCGCTTCGATAACCTTTGGCGTTAACCCGGTCGGGTAAGCGTAGTGAACGCGAATCCAAGGTATATCGACTTCTGCCAGCGCTCGCAAGAGTTCCGCTAATTTGGGTTCGCCATATAAGTCTAACCCATAATTGGTTGTTATTTGCGAAATGAGAATTAATTCTTGCACCCCTTGGCTGGCCAATTGTCGCGCTTCGGCCACAATGGACTCGATCGATCTCGATCGCTGATCGCCGCGCAGGTGGGGAATAATGCAGAAAGCACAGCGATAATCGCAGCCTTCGGCCACCCGCAGATAGGCGACTCCTTCGGTAGTGGTGCGATAACGGGGCAGATTTTCATCGGCGATAAAAGTGGGATCGGTGCTGACTTCTTTGACTCGTTCTCCCGTCTCTACCCGTTCGACGATCTCGACAATTTTCTGATAATCCCCCGTGCCGACAATGGCCACGGCTTCCGGCAATTCCGTCAGCAGTTCATCTTGGAAATGTTGGGCCATACAGCCGGAGATAATAATTTTTTTATTAGCTTCCGCCAGTTCCACGAGGGTGCGAACGGATTCTTCTCTAGCTGCTTGAATGAAACTACAGGTATTAACGATAACGTAATCGGCCAACTCCTCGTCATTATCTACGGGATAGCCGGCCTTGGCCAGCAGTCCTAACATATGCTCGGAGTCGATCCGGTTTTTCTCACAGCCTAGGTGTGAGATAGCGATGGTTGGCTTATTGCCCATGCGATCGAGTATCAACCAAATCTTAAACTTCTCTTTTAATGTTAAGACATTGTGAACTACTCTCAACGGATTTGAGAGCTTCCTGCTTCAATGGGATGCGCTTTCTACCTCGAAAGATAGCAAGTCTTACCTTCCCTCTACAGGCAGCAGTCCTAGTTCCTAAGACCCACACTTTTTCTTGCAACACGACCCGCCGAAGCTCGGTTATCGCTTAAGGAATAGTGGTCAAGACCCGTTTATGATAACATAGTTTTTTGGAATTGTCTATATACAAAGTCAGCATTGATGAGGGGAACTGTGGGGCGAATTACTTCGCCCCTTGAAAAGCCCCGTCCCATCGCACTAAGCGCATCGGGACGAATGCTGGCACTAAGTTAAAATAATTTCCCCCCCCGTGGAACCGTGGGTAGGCCTTCACCCTGTTAAAATGGGTGAGCGGCGCATGGTTGGGGACGCTAAGAGTAGTAGACGCTGTGAACTTAATTGCAACTTTCAAGACAAAAAACCCGATTATTGGCGTGGTTCATCTCGCCCCCCTGCCCACTTCCCCCCGTTGGGGTGGCAGTCTCAAGACGGTGATCGAGCGGGCTGAACAGGAGGCGACGGCTTTGGCTGCCGGTGGTGTTGATGGTTTGATTATCGAGAATTTTTTTGATGCCCCCTTTACTAAGCAACAGGTGGATCCCGCCGTGGTTAGTGCCATGACTTTAATTGTTGATCGCATTAAAAATCTGGTGGTACTACCGATTGGTCTTAATGTTCTCCGCAATGATGCCCATAGTGCCTTAGCGATCGCTACCTGTGTCAATGCCCAATTTATTCGGGTTAATGTGCTAACGGGGGTTATGGCCACCGATCAGGGCATTATTGAGGGTCAGGCCCACGAACTCCTGCGTTATCGGCGCGAATTGGGGTCTGAGGTCAAAATTTTAGCGGATGTTTTGGTTAAACACGCCCGCCCCTTGGGAACCCCTAATCTGACTACGGCGGTGCAAGATACGATCGAACGGGGACTGGCAGACGGGGTGATCCTCTCCGGTTGGGCTACCGGTAGCCCCCCCAGTTTTGAGGATTTGGAACTGGCAGTGGCGGCGGCCAAGGGAACACCGGTTTTTATCGGCAGCGGGGCTGATTTGGACAATATCGGGCGGTTGCTGCCGGCTGCCGATGGGGTGATCGTGGCTAGTTCCCTCAAGCGTCATGGCAAAATTACTGAACCGGTGGATCCGATCCGGGTGTCGCAATTTGTGGAAACGGCCCGGCAGATCAACGATCAAAAGGCAAAAATTAATAATTCTCTCCCTTCTTTGCCTCTGTCCACATAACCCCTTGCTAGAATGGCGGATAGTTTCAGGGGATAGCTATCCTAAGTTTTTAGGAATTGAAAACGTCCTAATTAACACAATATGGTTAGGGAATTTTTCCTTTCAACAAAGTACATTTAGATTTCTCTCCTGACTCCTGACTCCTGAATTCTGCTGTAATTTAATCTAAATAATATTATGCGTCGTCGTTCTGTACCTTGGATTCATCGCTACTCCCGGCCTCTAATTGGGAGCATTTCGATCGTGGGAGCGATTCTGACCGGCTATTTAACCATTACCAAACTGATGGGAGGGGCTGCAGCCTGTACCGCCGGGGCTAGTGATGGGGCTGGTTGTACTGGTGTGCTTAATAGTCCCTACGCTACGGTTTTCGGGCTGCCCTTGAGTTTGTTCGGTTTTTTGGCCTATATTGCCATGGCAGTTTTTGCCCTCAGTCCTCTATTTATTAATGGGGAAACTCAGAAAAATCTCCGCAAAAGTTTAGAAAATAATACTTGGTTATTGCTGTTAGCGGGGGCGACGGCGATGGCGGTATTTAGTGGTTATTTAATGTATATTCTAGCCACGGACTTAAAGGAATTGTGTCCCTACTGCATTACTTCGGCTTTGTTCGCTTTAACCTTATTAATTCTCACAATTATCGGTCGCGAATGGGAAGGTTTAGGACAAATTATACTGCCGATGGTTGTAGTGGCAATGATTACTTTGGTGGGAACTTTAGCGGTTTATACGGGAGTAAATTCCCCCACCGTGACAGGAGGAAAAGAAGAAATTACCCGGCCAATGACAGCGGCTACCCCCCCCTACGGTTGGGAAGTAACCACGGTTTCGGGAGAGGCAGAAATTGCCCTGGCTCAACATTTAAAAGCAATTGGTGCGAAAGAATACGGGGCTTTTTGGTGTCCCCACTGTTACGATCAAAAACAGTTATTTGGTAAGGAAGCGGGAGAAATCCTCAAAAAAGAAGGGGTTTATATCGAATGCGATCCCCAAGGGGTTAATGGTAATCCCCAAGCTTGTCGCGATGCCGGAATTAAAGGTTTCCCCACTTGGATTATTAAGGGTCAAGAATATTCGGGAACCCAAAGATTAGAGAAATTAGCGGAGATTTCTGGTTATACCGGCCCGATGAATTTTAAATATACAGTTCCGGGACGCAATTAGGAAAATATTGAGGGGTTGAACCTAGTTCAGCCCCGACATTTTATAGTGTTTGTTCTCTAGATAAAGTAGAACTTTAATTTTGTTCTTAGCAATAGAGGGAGATTGAAAGTTGCCAGATTTTGATCAACCTATACCCCAAGAAAAACTTGACATTATTGAGAAAACTAGAGCCAATTTATTTGCTTGGCGAGGTCAGTTTTCACCCCAACTGATAGAGACTATTTTAAGTTTCTATTGCCCATCTAATTCGGTCATTCTCGATCCTTTTGTGGGTAGCGGAACTGTTTTGCTAGAGGCAAGTTATTTATCCCTAGAAGCTTATGGATTTGAGATTAATCCCGCTGCTTATATCATGAGTCGTACCTATGAATTTATCAATGATTCTCAAAAAAAAGAAGTTCTTAAAAACCTGAGAAATATCCTCGATCAAGAATTTCCTTTGAGAATTTTTGAAGTCAGTGACCAAGTAGAAAATTTAGTAGATAAATTGCAAAATACTAGGAATATGCTACCGGATCGGTCAAAGGTTTTATTTGATGCTTTGGTAATCATTCTTGATGTGTGTAACAATAAAATTACTCAGGAATTTATTCAGAAAAAATTTTTACATCTTAGTAATATAATTACTAAGCTACCTTACTCTCAAAAGCCGATCATGGTTGGATTATCTGATGCTCGTTCTCTACCACTAAAAAATAATCAGATAGATTTTGTTGTGACTTCTCCACCCTATATAAATGTTTTTAATTACCATCAAAATTATCGTCAATCTGCTGAAATCTTAGGATGGGATTTACTCAAGATAGCCAAGTCAGAAATTGGCTCTAATAGAGCAAATAGGAGTAATCGTTTCTACACTGTAGTACAATACTGTTTAGATATGGGTGACATTTTAAAGGAACTGGCAAGAGTCAGCAAGCAGCAAGCAAGAATTGTTTTAATTGTAGGACAAGAATCTAACGTTCTTGGCGTACCTTTTTATAATGCTGATATTATTGAAAAAATAGGTGTCAAAACCAAGCTATTCCAGAAAGTATTAAGACAAAAAAGAAAATTTAATAATAAATTTGGTAAAGTTATTATAGAGGATATAATTAATTTTATCAACTTAAATAATCAAGTTAGCCAAGAGGTAATAGAACAAATTTCTAGAGAGGTAGCATTTGAGGTATTGGAAAGCAATAGGCTGTTTGTATCTTCAGAAAACCAGCTATGTTTAGAATCAGCAATTGCCAAAGTCAATAATATTCAAAAAACACCAATTTTAGATAAGAGATTATATATTGACCTTTGAACATCAACAAAAATACATGAACGAATTTTCCCGTCCTCACTACACGAAACTAACTGCCTGTCTTAACAATCCTCGGTTGCCAGAAGCTGATCGGGAACGTTTAGAAGAAGCTATTATAAAATATCGCCAGTGGATTATCGAGTTAGAATCGATTAATTCTAGTCAAGCAGATGCAGTAGAAAAGCTAGTGTCAGCTACTAACCGATATAAGCGTTTTATTGAACTTGACTTGATTTTTGATAGTTCAGATAACTTTTTGTATAGACAGAAGGGACAGTTAAAATTAGATAATACTATATTAGAAGAATTTTTACCGCAGCTGATTTTCCGTAGTTTACAAGGAATAGATAACTCTTTTGAATTGGGTCCACGAAATACCTTCTCTGGACTAAGTTTCCTATCCTCTCTCGGCAATATTGGTCAAGGTGGTCAAGCAAATATTAGAAGCAAAAATCAGGATTTTATGCTGGGTAAAAAGTTATATATAAAGTCATCTTTTGACCCAGAATTTCAAAATTATGAATTGATTGAGTCCCATCTTGGCTATGTTTGTGCAGAGTGCAAAACTAATTTAGATAAAACTATGTTTCAGGAAGCTGTAGCCACAAGTAGAGATTTAAAAATTGCCGTTCCTAACTCTTTATATTTTTTGATTTGCGAATTTCTTGATATGACACCAGTTTCAATAATTTCTACTCAAATTGATGATGTGTTAATTATACGAAAAACTAAGCGTATGACCGCTAATCTTCGACAAGAGTATCGCTCCTCAAAAGCAAGACAGCTGCACAGACAAGAATATGTAGATTTTTTGGATGCTTCTCAATATTATCCCGATGTGTTTCAAAGGATGATCGATAAAATACAAACTCATATTGATAATACAAATCCATCACTGGAAAATGTTTTATATCAAGGATATTTCTAAAAATTTTCTCGACATCAAGTTTAGCTAATGTGATTTATAATCAAGATGTAGATAGGTTGCTAATTATTGGTTATGACTCAGGTAAATCTACAAAAAGCCGCTAATATTCTCGGTGTAACTACCGCAGAAATACTAACATGGCAAAAGAAAAAATTAATCAAAGGTCAGAAAATCAATCAAGTTGATTGGTTATTTAATCTCGAGCAATTAACCAATCTTAAAAATAACCAATCCCCCGGAGAATTAAGAATTTTACAAACTGTTGAGCCAACTAATTACACGGTTATCGAATTATTTGCTGGCTGTGGTGGTATGGCTTTAGGTTTAGAAAATGCGGGACTAAAAACGCAATTACTGGTGGAAATTAATCAAGATTGTGTTAATACTTTAAGACTCAATCGACCGCAATGGAATGTTATAAATCAAGACATAAAAAAGATTAAATTTTCTGATTTTAGAGACAAAATAGATGTTGTAGCTGGAGGTTTTCCCTGCCAACCTTTTAGTTATGCTGGGTTAGGAAAAGGATTAGAAGACTTGAGAGGGAGCTTATTTTTTGAGTTTGCTCGTTGTTTACAGGAAGTGCAACCTAAAATCGCTATGGCCGAAAATGTTCGAGGATTATTAAGCAATAAAAAAGGAGAAACTCTGCAATTAATGCTGGAAGCTTTACAGGAAATCGGTTATTATGCTGCTTATCAAGTTTTATCGGCTCAATTTCTTGATGTTCCCCAAAAAAGAGAAAGATTAATTATTATTGCCACCCGTCAAGACCTAAATATTAAACCCATTTTTCCCCAATATAAAAATTATACTATTTCTCTGAAAAAAGCCTTAGAGAATTGTCCAACTTCTCTAGGAGTAGAATATAAAGAAAGAAAAAAAGAGATTATGTCCTTAGTTCCCCCAGGAGGAAATTGGCGTAATTTGCCGATGGATATTCAAAAAGAATATATGAAAAATAGTCTCAAAAATCACGGCGGACGGACAGGATATGCTAAAAGATTATCTTGGGATGAACCAGCTTTAACTATTACCTGTAGTCCGGCACAAACCCAAACAGAAAGATGCCATCCCCAAGAAACTCGTCCTTTGACCGTGAGAGAATATGCACGAGTACAGTCCTTTCCCGATGATTGGCAATTTACCGGTAATTTAACCTCTCAATATCGACAGATTGGTAACGCTGTTCCCGTGAATATGGCCTATCATCTTGGTGGCTGTTTAATTAATATGTTGCAAGGGGATTATCTGGGGGAAACACAGCCAAAAACTGAACAGTTAAGCATTCCGGGGTTAGAAGTTAATTAATTTTGACTAAAAGTAAATAGTTTTTACCTAATCAGCAACAGCTGCAGAAAAATTAAGTAGCTAGATACAATTAATTACACATATCTAACTACTTCTTCCATGAGTGCATGAGTTCCTATCCTCAGCCAGAAATTGATTTTGTCGGATTTTACTGTGCGGGGGGAATAACTTCTAATGGAATACTTTCAGTTTCTCCATCTTTAGATGGATTGACATCCGGACTTTTTTCTGCATCTGGAGTTTTTTCCACCGCTTTGGTTTCTGGGGTGGGGGGATTTTCGGGGGGTACTTCTGGACTGGGGTTATTTTCCGGGATGGGAGTGAATTCTACTGGGGTTTCGCTTTCAGGAGACGGGGAAACTTCGGGGGAAGCTTCGCTATTGCGGGTAGTTTCCGTGGGAGTTTTTTCTATCCGGGGAGATTCTGGGGTAGTTGCGGGGGGAGATTCCCGGGTAGTTGTGGGGGTGTCTTCGCTGGTTTTTTCTTCTTCCTGGGGACAAGCTGCCGATTCTAAACCGAGATGACATCGGACTTCCTCCCGTCCCAAAGATACGGCAATTCCCGACACCGACATTAATAAAGCTAGGATGGGTAAGATATTATTCATAAAATTAGACTTGATTCTACTCCTCGACATCACATTATCTATTTTAGATAGGATCGAACTGATATTGAGAACCCTTTGGCCCCTCATTGCCGCGATTAGCGCGTACTAGGGGAACTTGGTTAAAAATATTAAAATCCGTGGTGTTTCCCTGCAAGGTGATTCCTCGATTTAAAGTTTCGACTACAGTAGCACGGTCAGAACTTTTAGCGATCGCTTCTCCTAATACTTTCATGGTATCGTAGGCGGTAGCAGTACGCCAACTGACGCGACCGCGCCAACTTTTCAGCGCATCTTTGGCAAAAGGATCCGTTGCTTGGAAACTCCAAGGTACTGCTAGAACTAATCCGTCGATGCTATCCGCTCCTTGAATGAGTATATCGGGTGTATAAAGTTCATTTCCGCCTAATAAGAGCATTCCAGACGATTCTTGGGCAATAGCCACGGCTTGATCGATGCGATCGCCATCTTTACTGAGGGCCAAAAATACCACCTTAGCGCCGGCTTGTTTTGCCTGATCTATGGCGGTTTTAGCGTTAAAATTGGCTTTGGTGGTGTCTATTTCCTTAACTATCTTGCCTCCCGGTTGCTTTATTGCTTTAGCAAAGGAATCCCTTAATTTTTGACTATAGGGACTATCGGAATTATAAAAAAGAACCACTGACGGAGAATTCTCTTGCTGACTAGCATAATTAGCCAAAGTTTTGGCCACTGCTTCCAGATAACTACCGAAAACTTCCTGAGATTTATCGTCAAGGGGAATAGTTTTCAGGGTTGATTTTCCCGTTTGACTAACACGGGTAGTCAGGGGAGAAAGAATCGCTAATCCTTCTTTTTCGTAACTTTCAATCGCTTTTTGACTAAAAGGATCGATTCCGTGGCCCATAACTGCCAAAACTTGACCGGATTGAATCAGATCATCGGCTATCGCTTTTGATTGTAACCCACCGCCATCATTAGCGATGACTATTTCCAAAGGATTACCCGGATTAGAATTATTAAACTCCTCTTGATACCTGGCCACACCTCGGAGAATTTCCTTGGCGCTGTTGGGGTCGTTAGCGATGGGGACAACAACGGCTATAGTCTTTTGATTACCTTTTTGTCTGGCTTTGGCGTTATTGTAATAGATTTTGCCTTCTGGATCGTTTGCTTGGGGAGTGGCTGCTAGTTGATAAGCTGCGATCGCATTTGCCCAATCTTCCTTTTTAAAGGCCGCTGCGCCTTTTTCTTTGTTAGGAGTGGAATTAAGCAGTATTTTCTCACCTTGGCTAAATAAATCGGGATTTTTAGCCGTATTACTCACAAAAGTTGCCTTGGGTTGCTTGTCTGGGGTTTCTTCTTGGACGACTGGGGAAGTATCGGGTTTGGGAATGAGCATTTGCAATAGACTCCAACCCCCTAAACCTGCGGTTAAAGCGGTAATTATCAAAGCGAAGGGAAGTAACCAGTTAGATTTTTGACCGACTCTAGTTGTACCCCCTGGGGAGACCACAACCGTGGTTTTAACCGTCGTTGTGACGGGATCCATCGCTTCCCTAGGCAGGCCACAGATAGGACAATCAGGAGTAGTATTTTCGCAGGGTTCATGACCCCCCGCAGTCGCTTGCGGATAAGTTTTACCATCTTTAGGGATACCGTCACATTGCCAAGTAGTCATAATCAGTTATCAGTTATCAGTTATCAGTGGGTAAGTTATCAGTTATCAGTTATCAGTTATCAGTGGGTAAGTTATCAGATTTGAGTTTTAAGTGAGCAGTATGTGTTAAGTGAGCAGTATTAAATAGCAGTTTCTTGCCATCTTTTCACTGTTTACTGATTACTGTTTACTGTTTACTGGTCACTGTTTACTGTTTACTGATCACTGTTTACTGGTCACTGTTTGAGGACGTTGTCGTAAGCTTTGGAAATAGAGGCCACCGATAAGCAGTAAAAAGAGGATATAGGCAACAATTTGACTGATATAGAGGTTTTGACGATAACCAAACAGGGATTTGAGGAGGAGTCCGGGGAAAGTGCGATCGCTCAAAATTTGGGAACCGTCCCAAACTTGAAAACCGAGAAGACAGGAGGAGGGGAGAGAAGGACAGAAATTGCGATAAAAAGGGTCAATTTCACTTAAAAGACTGATTCCTGCGTCGATATGTTTCAAAACACCGATGAGTAATCCCGCAACGATTAAGAGGAGGAAAGTCCCCATAATTTGGAAAAAGAGACGGATATTAATTTTTACTCCCCCCGCAAATAGGAGAGTTCCCAACAAGGTTGCGACGCTTAACCCCGCTATCGCACCGAAGGTTTGTATCTGCCAATCTTTTTGGAATTGGGCCAGGATAAAGAGGACAGTTTCAAATCCCTCCCGCAAGACAGCGATAAAAACGAGCAGAAAAATCGCTTTTCCTGCCCCATTTTCCGCTTTTAAACCCGCTTTTACCGCACTTTCTACCTCAGATTTCAAAGATTTGGCCTGTTGAGTCATCCAAATTAACATCCAACTCAACATCAAAACGGCAATCAGTCCAAAAGTGGCGGCCAATAATTCCTTGATCATTGGTACGAATGGACTAGGAGAGGCATCCACTTGCAAAAGGATTCCCCCTAGCAAAACACCGACCAAAACACTAGCCACTACTCCCGCACCAATACCACGATACACCCATGAGTTAAGTTGCGATCGACCCGATTTTTGTAAACAAGCGAGGACAATTCCCACCACTAAAGCGGCCTCGAAACCTTCCCGGAGAGTGATAATAAAAGTGGGTAAAGCGGAACTGAGATTCATAAGCTAGTCGATAAACTCTAGCTTTGATCCTAGCTTAAGCAAAATCCCGCAGCATCTTGCGAATTTCCAGATTGTGTAATTCTTCTTGTCCAATCATACCGCGAGCGAATTCTTCTAGGTAAATACTGGCATCTTCGACGGTTTCTAGGAGTGCTTTGTACAAATCAAGGGATTTTTTCTCATGATTGAGGCTCTCACTCAAGATTGCTTTGATATTATGTTCATAGCTTTCCTCGATGGGGGCAATTTTTAAGCTAGGATGACCTTCTAAACCGGTGAGAATTTCCCCAACTTGTTGCGCGTGGGTGAGGGACTCCGTGGCCTGAGTCTGGAAAAATTGGACGATGGGGATGCGATGGGGACCTGTCACCATCAGGGAATAGTGGGTGTAACGGACAACTCCCGCTAGTTCAAATTCCATGATTTCGTTTAGTTGTTCGATGGTTTTGTCTCTGTCTAGTTCTCGCATAGGATTCTCAATAATTTTTCTCTAATTGCAATTGTAGCTAATCCAAACTGGCTGAATAAATCTAAAAACCTTGTTGGCTAATATTTTTAGGCTTTTTTGCCATCAAAAAAGTGCTAGATATTGGAGCAATCGGGGGGAAGTTTTCGGCACTTTTTCCCTGAAAATGCCGAAAATTCCACACACCCCACGACAAACCCTTTCAGCAAACCCTAGGTGCTGCAAAAAGACTTTAGCTGGGGGAATAGCAACTCAAGAGGTCATTAAAGGTTTCATTTTGCCTTAAACCATCGAAAACAAAGTTATTACGCACTAATTCGCCACATATATCCGGTTCTATGTCTAGAGCTTCGCGTAAACAGTCGATCGCTTTTTCTTGTTGACCGAGGGCAGCATAACAGCAGGCGGCATTATACCACGCATAGCGATCATCTCGATCGATTTTTAACGATTCTTCATAACAGGCGATCGCTTCTAGTAAACGCTGTAATGCTTGTAAGATCACACCCTGTTGATACCAGGACCAGTAATCTTGCGGTCGGATATCGAGGGCGGTACGATAATTAAATAAAGCCTCTTGGGGATTGCCCCAATCCCGGAAAGCGTCGCCGCGACGATACCAGGCCCAATAATCCCGGGGTCGCGCCCCCAAGGCCAGATCATAGAAAGTGATAGCGCGTTCGTAATTTTTCAGCAATCGATAGGCCTCCCCTTGCCGGTAGGCTGCCCAATAGTCCCCCGGACTATGACTTAGGGCCCGTTGAAAACAAGCGGTCGCTTTTTCGTAGTCCTTTAATTCCTGTAGATAAACACAACCTTGATCATACCAAGCCCAATAGTTATCGGCCTTTACCTGTGCGGCGTTAGCGTAACTTTCAGCCGCTTCTTCATACATTCCCAAGTCTTCTAGTATCATACCCTTTTTGTACCATGCCCAATAATCATCTGGATAATATTCTAAGGCTTTTTCGTAGCTGATTAAGGCTCCCAAATAGTCCATTCTTTCTCTTAAAATATTGCCTTGGTCATACCAGTCCCGATAGGTATCTGGACGGCATTCGAGCGCTCGATAGACAGTGAGTAGATAGGTCATAGTTATTAATCTATAGTAATTAGGTTCGTCAGTCTTATCAGTTATCAGTTATCAGTTATCAGTGGGAGTGTTGGGTGAGCAGTGGGTGCTTTTTCCCTGAAAATTAGGTAGTTGACCACCTGAAAATCGATAAAACCCCACACCCTACACCCCACACCCCACACCCTGCCCCCAGGAAAAGCTTTTTGCCGCAAACCCTAGTTATACTTTTAGAACAGATTCAGATCTGTTAAAGCGCCGAGACTGCTAGAGGAGACTAACTTGGCGAATTTGCCGAGAATTCCCGTTTTATAGCGTGGGGGACGCGGTTGCCAATGGTGACGACGACGGGTTAATTCTTCCTCCGATACATTTAACTGCAAGAGACGCTGACGAGCATCAATAGTGATTTGATCCCCCTCCTCGACTAGGGCAATTGTACCACCCACCGCCGCTTCTGGAGCGACGTGACCAACTACCATGCCATAGGTTCCCCCGGAAAAACGACCATCGGTAATTAATCCCACGGAATCCCCTAAACCAGCGCCGATAATTGCCGAAGTGGGGGCTAACATTTCCCGCATACCCGGTCCGCCTACTGGTCCCTCGTAACGGACAACCACCACATCCCCGGCTTGAATTTTTCCGGCTAAAATTGCCTCTAAACAGGTTTCTTCCGACTCAAACACCCGCGCGGGCCCAGTGATGACTGGAGTTTTCACGCCGCTAATTTTGGCCACGGCCCCCTCTGTGGCCAGATTTCCTTTTAAAATGGCTAAATGACCCTCTTTATAGACAGGATTGCTAAAAGGACGGATAACGTCTTGGCCTGGGGGCGGTTGGTCGGGAATATCGGCTAAAATCTCGGCGATAGTCTGACCGCTAATGGTGAGAGCATCCCCGTGTAGTAAACCATTAACCAGGAGAATTTTCATCACTTGGGGAATACCGCCGGCTTTATGCAGATCTACGGTAACGTAACGCCCGGAGGGTTTAAGATCGCAGATAACCGGTACACGCTGGCGGATGGTTTCAAAATCATCGATCGATAATTCTACCCCGATGGTGCGGGAAATGGCTAAAAGGTGCAGGACAGCGTTAGTGGAACCTCCCACCGCCATAATTACCGAAATGGCGTTTTCAAAGGCTTTACGGGTCAAAATTTGGCTAGGGAGAATCTGTTTTCTAACCGCCTCGACCAAAACCTTGGCCGATTCTTCGGTACTATCGGCTTTTTCCTCATCTTCGGCGGCCATGGTCGAGGAGTAGGGTAAACTCATCCCCATGGCTTCAAAAATGGAAGACATGGTATTAGCAGTAAACATTCCACCACAGGAACCGGCGCCGGGGCAAGCGTTGCGTTCGATCCCGATGAGGTCTTCTTCACTGATTTTACCGGCGCTGTACTGTCCCACGGCTTCAAAGGAACTGACTACGGTTAAATCGCAATCTTTGTAGCGCCCCGGTTTAATCGTGCCACCATAGACGAAAATAGCGGGAATATTCATCCGGGCCATGGCAATCATTGCCCCCGGCATATTTTTGTCACAACCCCCGATAGCGAGGACTCCATCGAGACTTTGACCATTACAGACGGTTTCAATGGAATCGGCGATTACCTCCCTAGAAACGAGAGAATATTTCATCCCTTCTGTTCCCATGGAAATCCCGTCACTAATGGTGATAGTCCCGAAAAGTTGCGGCATTCCCCCCGCTAATCTGGTGGCTGCTTCGGCACGCATTGCTAAATCATTAATTCCCATGTTACAGGGGGTAATGGTGCTAAATCCGTTAGCGATGCCGATGATGGGTTTGCTAAAGTCCTCATCCCCAAAACCTACCGCTCTTAACATGGCCCGATTGGGACTGCGTTGGGTACCTTGGGTAACAATGCGACTTCTGTAGTTATCTGCCATAACTTTATCTTTCTCCAATGGCGGCTGACAGGTGCGATCGCTACTCAAGTTCTCTAATCGCACCTTTATTTCTATTTTCTGACTTTTGGCCGCTCTGAGCAGGTTTTAGGACAGCCCATCTCTAAAGAAAATATAAAACTGCGGGATGATTCAGGGGACAGGAGGTAGCAGCGGGAGTGTATCATCGATTTTAAAAAAGCTGGAAATCCTGTTTAAAAGGTATAGAAAATGGCGTTGCTAAATCAAGATATGAATACTAATTGTACATCCTATCCACAAGTTAGCTTAGTCCTAGGTTTGGAACACTACCTAAAGGACAATTGATACCAAATCCGACTTATAAAACCCAGTTATGAATTAGGTATCTTGAAGCCAACTATGATAGGATAGGATGGCTTTTTAATTTTTCTCCTTATTTGTTGGTATTCAAATAGAAGTGATCAAAAGATTTACAACTTAGTAAATTTACGAAGAGGAAATACACACTATAACATCTCTTCTTATCATAATTTAATCCTGTTAATCGGATGTAGTTTTAATCCTTTAAATCTTTACAAATTCTTGAAATTTCAAACATTTAACCCCGTACAAACAGGGAAAATTGTCCAAAAAAAACTCTCCCCAAAAAAGGGAGAGGGGGGGTAAATATTTAAAAGCTTACCATTTGAGCAGATTAAACTGTTCCATATCGATGGTGTCGCGGTTACGATAGATAGTCAGGATAATCGCTAAACCCACGGCTGCTTCGGCTGCCGCTACGGTAATCACGAAAATAGTAAAAATTTGGCCTCGGATATTAGCGGGGTCAAGATAGTTGGAAAAACCCATTAAGTTAATGTTAACAGAATTGAGCATCAATTCGATCGACATTAAAACCCGGACAGCATTGCGACTGGTGACTAAACCATAAATTCCGATACAAAATAAAGCCGCCGCTAATAACAAATAATACTCTAACTGAATCTGCATGATACCTCTAACACCGTACAGTGCAAAGTTCATGAGGTAAAAAATTATGATAACCGCCGCTTATTTAGATACCTGTATCTTTGATATATTTTTTAAACACAGGAGATAAATTAAATAAGATTTCTGATTCTTCAATTTTAGTTAACAAATATCTTTTTTGTAAAGATTGTAACCCTTTAATCAAGTCATCCGCTGATAAATCTAAACTTAATTTTAATTCATTTCTTGAACAATCTTTTTTTAGGTTGATTAAGGATTGAATAATTTGTTTTTCAATGGGCGATAATCTCTTAATTATTGTAGTCAAACTTTCCTTTATTTTTGCTGTAATAACAATATTTTCCTCTTGTAAAAACTCACCGACACAACCATGATAAACATCTTGAATTAAAACAGCAATATCTTTTAAATAAAATAAATTTCTTTCGTATAACTGAACTACTTTTAACCAGCTTTCTTCATCTTCAGAACCTAAATTATTGAGGATTGCCCGATTATTTAAACCTTGTAATTCAAGTAAATCTAATTTTTCATCTGAATAATACATTTCTGAACATCGCTCTTGACTAATTAAAATTAAACTACTTTGATGTTCAATTTCGTTAGTAATTATTGAAAAGAATTCCTGATACTTTTTATGTTTAGTTTGATATTGCCCTGCTAATTCACCCTCGCTAAATAATTCCTGTACATTGTCAAAAATAATTAAACACTTTTTCCGTTGCAATAACTTTAAAAACAGAGTCAATTTATCGTGATCATTTAAGATAAAATCCGTATTAATTTTAGTGAAAATATCAGTAATAATTGTGTCTAAACAATTGAATATTTTTAGATTTTGCCAAATAATTACTTCAAATTTTTCTAAATTTAATTCTACAAAATGTCTAACTAAGGTAGTTTTTCCAATTCCACTCAATCCTGATACAGAAATTAAGGGCTTTTTCTCAATTAATATTCTCTGTGTTAAGATTTCTAATTCTGAAATGCGATCGCAGAAATTACGATTTATCTTTGGAGCTAAACTTAAATCATGATATGATGTTTCTGATGGAGATTTTTCTTTATTTTCAATTGGTTTAGTGGTGTCAGGTTGAGGAGACTTTACACAATAATTAACATTTTTATTTAACGCAAAAAGTTGAGAATTAACTGCTTTTTCGATAGTCCAACGAAAATTAGACTTATTAAGCTCTTTTTCTTCTAATCCTAATTGCTTAGATAAAACCTTAAATATTTTATTTCTACTCACATCGCCAATATGTTTCTCATCATAACCATAACTATCCGCAATTTCTTTATAGGTTTTGCCGTTTAATAACTCTTCAATAATGTGTCGCTGAATATCGCTAAGACTTTGCCCATCTTCCTCTATCAATAAATCTTCGATAAAACGCAACAAGTGTAAACTATCCTTCATGGCGTGAAAGTGAATAAATTGTTACCTATATTATAGTTCAGTCATTGTAAAACAAGATCAAGTCATTTCTGGCATCGTCTTAACATTTCTTTACAAAACATCAGGTGAAATCTGGTGGTGGTTGAAAAAAAACTTTGCGATGATGGTGAAAAATTAGCTAAGACAACTGGCTAAGAATTTTTCATTAACTCAAAAAATGAACTTAGGAGTAACACCCAATAATGACTTTTACAATGAATAAATTCAACCTAATCTTAGGCTTAAGTATGATTTTTTCCAGCACTTCACTTTTAGCAGATGTGAACATTTCTAACGCACAAACATCTATGAGAAATCACTGCAATAATGTTTATTATGAGTATCTCAATAGTAAAAATTCTCCAAGTGGAGGGATAGTTACATCAGCAGTATCATTTCAAACTTATATGAATGCTGTTTTCAATTGTGCTGAACGTTATTTAGAATTGGTGAAACGAAATCCTCGATATTGTAGCGAAGCCGTAAGTTATGCAAATATGATTTATCCCGAAGTAGCTTCGGTGGTATCATCTCAAATCCTTTTTAAATGTCAAAACCAATAGCAATATATATTGAACCTAAAAGGAATATTAAGTTATGAATTTTGGAATGAAAAAAGTAAGTCTGATTTTTGCTTTAACTGCAATATTTGGTAGTTTACAAGTTATCGTTACTATGGACAATTCTGATGCACAAACGGCACAGGAAATACTTAACGAAGTTAATGGACTTTATGACGAAGCAAATGATTTAATTAACTATACATTACAGGAAGAACAAAAACATATCTCATCTCTTTCTTGCCAACAGTTGTTATCAGAGCTTACTGATTATAAAAAAGCAGGTGATTATTGGGCAAGTCAGGTTAATATTCCTCATTACGCCTCTCGTGCTGAAGGCTATTATGCTTCGGCTGAAAGAAGAAGAACGGCATATCTAAAAAATTGCCTATAGTATGGACATAATCTTGTCCGTAACTAAACAAACATACAAATTGACCCAAGGAAAAATGAAAAAGTTTTTATTAACAACGTCCGTAATTTTATCGGGAATATTTCCTATATTTAATTCTAACACTCCTGTGTTAGCACAACCAGTAGATCCGGTATATATTGGTCCGACCACTGGTGGTGACTCAAAGTGTAACTATTACTTAGTGCGTGATAAATATGGAAACATTTGGGAATGTAGAACTTGCCCTTGGGGTGGACCTTATTGTTTCAAAAAAGAGTAATTTTTAAAATTAACAGAATTTTGTTAGCAATTATGATTAAAAATGTCATCATTTTGATTCTATTAGCTTTGGGAGGTGTGTTTTACCACCTCAATAGTGTAAATCAAAGAGCTTTGGAATGTGTTGCTTATGTACATGAAGGGGTTGATCTTACTGGAAGAGGAAAAAATAACTGTACCAATCCCGAACTTATTCCTTAATTTTCAGGGCGATCGCCTTTTTGTTTGTAGCAATGGCTTTAGTTTCATGTTATTCAACCCTACCTACATTTAAAAGCGATCGCCTTTTTGTTTGTAATCATGACTTCAATAACCCCTAAAAGCGTTACTATGAAAGGGGTGATCTCTTTTTGAGTGACAATCTCGCAGAGAAAAATTTTAAAATTATAAAACGGCAATATTAAGTTTTATGGAATTTAAACAATCTGTGTCCTTCGTTTTATCTGGATTATTGACTATCGCCAGCATAGCAAACACAACTTCAGCTATAGCTCAGGGTTCCAATTTTTTTCCTTCTTTTTTTGAATTATGTAATCGTTTACAGTCTCTTCCACAAGATCAAAAATACACTATAGAAATACTGCTACGAGAAGCAAAAACTGAAAATTGTCAAACAGCCTCAAATTATTTAACAAATCTTCAGAAGTTGTCTTTAGTTAATAATCAAATAGTAGATCTAACGCCTTTAGCTAATTTAACTAATCTTATCGAGTTGCGTTTACGTCAGAATCAAATAGTAAATGTAAATGCGTTAGCTAATTTAACTAACCTTACCCACTTAAATTTACAAACCAATCAAATAATAGACATAACCTCATTAGCTAATTTAACTAATCTTGAGGTATTGCTTTTATCAGACAATAAAATAAAAGATATAACTCCCTTAGCTAATTTTACTAATCTTAGGACTTTGTCTTTAATGGATAATCAAATAGTAGATGTAAGTCCTTTAGCTAACTTAAATAATCTTGAGGTATTGTTTTTATCAGACAATAAAATAAAAGATTTAACTCCTATATATAAGTTAGGTCTTCATGTGGATTTGTTAGGTGGAATTATTATCAACATCAGCCCTGAAGGAGTACCTGCTATCGATGGTGGTTATTCCTGTGAGTGTGATCGTTCTTCCTGTGTGTGCGATCGCCTTCAGCCCACGACTCCAACCCAACCCATCCCAGAGCTTAAAAAAAACTCTTATTGAGAAATATCCTCAACAAAATAGGGCTAATCCACGACAACCCTACTCAAAAATTACTTTGGCAAAATTTTGCCCCTGATACCCTATCCACTCCCCTAAGACTGCTCTCTTAGGTTTGGTGGGCAAAATGTATTCTAAGATACAGTCCTGCTGGCGAGCGAGTGGAAGGAACCACAAAGACACAAAGGACACAAAGATTGAGCGATCATAATGTAAGTTAAACTTATCACACAGAACCTAGAAGAGCCAACTCTTGAAATTTCAAACATTTAACACCGTACAAACAGGGAAAATTGGCCAAAAAAAACTCTCCCCAAAAAAGGGAGAGGGGGGGTAAATATTTAAAAGCTTACCATTTGAGCAGATTAAACTGTTCCATATCGATCGTGTCGCGGTTACGATAGATAGTCAGGATAATCGCTAAACCCACGGCTGCCTCGGCTGCCGCTACGGTAATCACGAAAATAGTAAAAATTTGGCCTCGGATATTAGCGGGGTCAAGATAGTTGGAAAAACCCATTAAGTTAATGTTAACAGAATTGAGCATCAATTCGATCGACATTAAAACCCGGACAGCATTGCGACTGGTGACTAAACCATAAATTCCGATACAAAATAAAGCCGCCGCTAATAACAAATAATACTCTAACTGAATCTGCATGATACCTCTTTTTTTGGTCTTATTTAGGGGCGGTTAATTCTCTAGGTCGTTCGGGTAATGTTAAAGCTGTGGCCGTAGGTTCTTCAGCTTTTAGGGTGGGGATAAGGTCACGACGAGCTAAAATAATTGCTCCGACCATGGCCATTAATAATAGCACGGAAGCTAATTCAAAGGGTAGCAAGAAATCACTAAAGAAATGCTTACCGATTTCTACTAAAGTGTTAGTCACCACGGCGGGAGAAGTGCTAGAAATTGACCAAGGTGTGATTAAAACCATGGTCGATAACAGGACAAATAAACCCACACAAACTAAAGCAGTAGATGCCTGACGAATCCAACGTTTAGGAATAGCAGAAAAGTCCTCTTGCTTGTTAACAAGCATAATAGCAAAGAGAATTAAAACGTTAATTGCACCCACATAAATTAGAATTTGTGCCGCCGCTACAAAATCAGCATTTAGTAAGAGATATAAACCCGAAATGCTGATAAAAACACCGCCCAATAAAAAGGCGGAATAAACGATATTAGATAATAGTACCACGCCTAAAGCTGTCCCGATTACCAGGGCTGCTAAAATGCCAAAAGATACTATTTGAACGCCCTCGGCTAAATTCACAGTAGTTTCATCTCCTTTTATGTTTGAGAGTTATTAATTATTAGTTATCAGCTTCTGAAGGCTGACGGCTGACGGCTGATAGCTAACTGCTAATTAATCGGTAATTTCTTCCGGACGTTTACCGGCGCGTTGACTACCGGCGGGTAAATCGTGGGGTTCGATAACACCTTTAGGCAGATAACCTAATTCCCTCAGAGGTGTTACCATCGGATCTTGGGTGACTTTGTAGGGTAAACGGCCTAGGGCGACGTTATCATAGTTTAATTCATGACGATCATAGGTCGCTAGTTCGTATTCTTCGGTCATCGATAGGCAATTAGTCGGACAGTATTCCACACAATTACCGCAGAAAATACAGACCCCAAAATCGATACTGTAGTGTTTGAGTTCTTTCTTTTTAATTTCCTTGTTAAAAGTCCAATCCACTACTGGTAAATTAATCGGACAAACTCGCACACAAACTTCACAGGCGATACATTTATCGAACTCAAAGTGAATTCTACCCCGATAACGTTCCGAGGGAATTAACTTTTCGTAGGGATATTGGACGGTAATCGGACGACGACGCATATGATCGAAGGTAACGGATAAACCTTCGCCGATGTATTTCGCCGCTTGAATGCTACCTTTGGCGTAATCGCTGACTTGTTTGAGAATGTTAAACATGATGGTCAGAGGGGTAGTAGGTTAACAGGGCAAAAACGGGAATTAACCGCCAAAAGCAAAGGGAAAAGCTAGTTTTAGGGCGGCGGTAAGTAGTAAGTTAACTAAAGATACCGGTAAGAGGAATTTCCAGCCTAAATCGAGTAATTGGTCAATGCGAACCCGGGGTACAGTCCAACGCAAGAGAATAGCGATGAAGATGAGAAAATAGGCTTTTAATACCGTCATCGTAATCCCTAGGGAAGCGGTGATAATTTGTAGCCAAGGATTGGTTTCACTAACTCCCAACCAGCCGGCCAAAGCATTGACGGGGATAGGAAATTCCCAACCGCCAAGATAGAGGACGGCGAAAACTAGGGCCGACAGCACGAGGTTAACGTAGGAACCCACATAAAAGAGAGCGAATTTCATCCCCGCGTATTCGGTTTGATAACCGGCGACTAATTCCTCCTCCGCTTCCGGTAAATCGAAAGGCAGACGTTCACACTCAGCTAAAGCGGCAATCCAGAAAATCAGAAAACCCACCGGTTGGCGCCAGATATTCCAGCCTAAAATGCCATAACCGGATTGTTGTTCGACAATATCAATGGTACTGAGACTATTAGACATCATCACAATCGCTAATACCGATAAAGCCAAGGGAATTTCATAACTAATCGATTGCGCCGCGGCCCGCAGGCCTCCCAGCAAGGAATACTTATTATTCGAGGCATAACCCGCCATTAATAAACCAATGGGGGCAATACTGGACAAGGAAATCCATAAAAAGATCCCCACGTTTAGGTCAGTAATCAGCAGATTTTGACCGAAGGGGACGATGAGGTAGGAGACAAACACCGGCATCACCACCAAAATCGGCCCGAAGAGGAATAACCAAGGGTCAGCCTTAGCGGGGACGACATCTTCTTTAAAGACTAATTTCAGACCGTCGGCGACTGGTTGTAAAACGCCTAAGGGTCCTGCGTATTCGGGCCCGATACGCTGTTGGACGGCGGCGGAAATTTTCCTTTCTAACCAGACGCACACTAAAACCCCCACTGTGGCGGCAATAATCATCAGGAACATGGGTAAAGGCATCCAAATCGCTTTAGCCAGTCCTCCACTTAATCCCAAGTCTGTTAGGGATTTAATGAAACTTTCTTGTAAATCTATGCCTTGATTCATATTTGGCGATCGCTGTACTGTCAATAGTTCGGCATGGTCTGAAGATTTTTAAGCAAATCTTATAGCCTAGTATACAGTTAGTCGGTCTGAGGGTTATCAGTAAAGTGACAAAGGCTTCAACTCATTAGCAGCCAAGAGAGTCAAGCAATCTTGATTCCCCGTCCGAGAATAGGTATTAGTCAATAGTTAGACTCTGAATCTATCAATGTTCTCATCTGTTTCTTAGCGCCGACAACCTCAGTTAGTTACCAATTATTCACAGGAAAAAAATACAGCTAAGTTTTACCCACTGTTAAAACCCAGTTATCGAGCGTTTCTCGCCAATCGCGGCTATTTTTTCTGATAAGCCGCCTGTAGATCCCGAATCGAAAACAAAGCTTGAAACTGTATTCCCTGAGATTGGTAAAATTCCGCCCCTCCTTGTTCTCTATCCACCAAAGCAATGATTAAATCTACCTGATAACCCGCATTGCGTAATCTTTCTACCGCTACCATGGCACTTTTCCCCGTTGTCACCACATCTTCGAGGACAACCACCGCGGCACCGGGGTTTAAAGTCGGCCCCTCGATATAAGCCATAGTACCGTGACCTTTTGCCTCTTTACGGACGATTAAAGCTGGAATCGGGCGATTTTCGTAGGCAGATACCACAATAACGGCACTGACAATCGGATCCGCCCCTAGGGTTAATCCTGCCACCGCTTGGGTATCTGGAGGCAGTAGGGACAGCAATAAACGCCCCACGGCTAAAGCTCCCTCAGCATTGAGGGTAACTTGTTTACCGTTGATATAGTAGCTGCTTTTTTGTCCTGAAGACAGGGTGAAATCCCCCTCTCGATAGGCAAGACGGACAAGAGCATCGAGGAGAAATTGACGCAGGGAAGCAGTGTCGAGATTCGCTACCGAGGAATTAGCCATATTTTCAGGATTGGGAGCCTGACTGACTCCAAAATTTCGGTTACAATTAAGCCAAAAGTCATTATATATTGACTCGATCGCTAGTATTGATTTCTTTCTCATCCCATTGAAGCAATTTTTTAATTAACCCTATCCCTGTGAGGAGATTTTTACCCATGCGCGCTAAGTTTTTACTTCCTTCCCTGTTTTGTTTAACCGGTTTAGTCTGGTTGAGTTCGCCTAGTGCGATCGCCCAACGTTCCCCCGCCACCACTCCGGCACCGGTAAAAACCCAACAATTGCAACTTGTCCCCTCTCCCGATACGGCGGTAGGATTTAATAATATCCCTGGTTTGTTTAACCGCGCTGTTAATAACAATACGGGTCGTTTCTACGACTACACCAGCATTTTAGGACAGTTAAACTCTCTTTTTGGTTGGCGTACTTTTATGCAAGGTTCCTATTTCGATAATCTGATTACTCGGGATGCGAAATTGGTCGAAACTTTATACTATGATGTCATGCAACAGCAACAGTCTGGACCTTTAATTCGCACCCAAGATTTACCCAATCCCTTCGATACTTCCCTACAGGAAAATCCCAGTTATTTAAGTCCAGGCGGATTTTAATCCACCTGAGAAGCTAAACTCTCACCCATTTGGCAATATCAAGGGTTTTGTCATAACGATAGCTCATGCCATCATTGGCAACAATTATTTGACCTCGACTGGCTTTATTTTTGATCGTACTTAAGCTATAGTTGGTCAGTTTTTGCATTTCTTGATGGGTAAAATTGTCTTGATTGTTCATTTCAGAGACAATTTCTATCGTTTCATCAACGGTTTTGGCATTGTTGGTATGAGTTGCAATCGCTGCTGATGGATGATAGTCTGCCATTCTCATTAAACGCCAAGTAGAATCCTCGGAAAGTTCCAAAACCCTTTGATGATAGTTAAACAAACTTTCTCGATGTCCGACACTAATAAAGGTCTTGCCAGTTTGTTGTAACTGTTTATATAAATGATCTTCATTTTTTAAATCTAAAGCACTGGTGGCTTCATCTAAAATCACAAAATCTGGCTGATTAACGAATAGTCGCGCAAAGGCTAGACGCTGTTGTTCTCCTAAAGATAAAATATTTTCCCAATCCACTTCCTCATCAAAATTTTTGATGCGATTAAGAACATCTTGCAGGTTAACTTCTTGTAAGATTTCTTTTAATTGGGATTCACTCATCTCCGTTGTCGTTTGAGGATAAATTAGCTGTTCGCGCAGGTTTCCTAAAATGATATAAGGACGTTGGGGTAAAAATAATAAATCGTCGAGGGGAGGTCGCACCAAATGACCTGTACCTGTATTCCATAACCCAGAAATAGCGCGTAAAAGAGAACTTTTTCCTCGACCACTTGGCCCAACAATTAATAAACCTTCCCCTGGTTCAACGGACAGGGATAAATGTTCGACAATCACTTTAGCGGCATCGGGAGTTTGTAAGGTGACATCATCAAAAGCTAGATTGTTATCTTCAATGACTTTAATGGTATTAACTGGGTTGGTTTGTTCGCTTACACCCTCTAAAGCTTGGTAAAACTCTTCTAAACGTTCAATATAATTAATAAACTCACCGGAGCGTCCAAATTCATCCACTAACACGGATAAGGCTGTGGAAAAGAAATAGCAACAATAGCTGACTTGGTTAACTTGTCCAAACTCAATTTCACCACTAATATATAATGGGGAAACAATTAAGAAGGGGAAGATTTGAACAATGGATTGATAGCCGCGGTTAAAAAATTCTTGGGTTCTTTCCCAATTAATTCTTTCAATTATAATTTTAATCACCTGATTGAACTTCCTTTGAATAATATTTAACTCTTTTTCTTCCCCTCTAAAAAATGCAATTGATTCGGCATGAGTCCGAACATGAGTAATGGCGTATTTATAGGTTCCTTCGGTTTCTAATTGTTGTTTACTGACTTTATTTAATTGTTGAGTAATATAGGTAGCAAGAATATTTCCAATAATCGTATAAACCAGAAGCACTATAGAAATGGTTCTAGAAATTGACCAAAGGATGACAATAAAAACCAGCATCTCCATGAGTTTTTCGACGCAGGTTGTTAAAAAGTCCATCGTTGTTCTGGTGATGGGTTGAATTTCTTGGGATAAACGCTGATCTGGATTTTCAATATCTCCTTTAAAATTGATTTGATAATAAGCACGATTTTTAAAATATTTTTGCAAGATACTACTATTGATCCATTGATACCAATCCAGCGCAATTAGTTTTTTAAGAAACTTGGACAATCCTCCGAAAAACGTCATACTGCCTAGGGTAATCCCATAAATAATGACAAAATAAGTTAATTTTTCTGCATCCCTAGCTTCTGTGAAGGTAATTAAGTCTCTAAAAACAAAACTATTAAACGCATTAAGACCTACTAATCCCACTAATAATAAAAACAATAAAACGAGCATTCCCCAGGAACGAATAATCTGCGAAAAAGCTCTATCCTGGTGTTCTTTAGGATACCAATAAACTTAAATAAATCTTAAAAATTCTTGAAGAGATTGATTGAAAGTTCGGACATCTTCTTTGAGATTTATACTATCTGAGGTTTTTTCTGAAACATTCATAGGATTCTCCTTGGGCTAAAATGGTGACATTATAACTTTGAATGTCTATCTCTTGAGTTAGACATTAATTCAGCATACCATAAAAATCTGCATTGTTATCAGAAATTATATTATTACTATTTTCTGGATTTTCTACAGATCAGGAATGAATATTAACCGAATTGAATCAGATTCATAATCGTTTGATAATTTTGGCAGGATTACCTGCAACGATTGTAAAAGGTTCTACATCTTTTGTTACAACAGAACCTGCTCCAATAATTGCCCCTTTCCCAATCGTAACCCCTTTAAGAATCGCAACATTAAATCCAATCCAAACATGATCTTCTATCACCACGGGTGCAGATTGTATATCAACATCCTTAGCATCCTTAATCAGATTATTCAAAATGAGTACTTCCATAAATTCTTTCTGTCTTAAAACATAATTTAATGAATGAGCATCGGTATCATAAATACTGACATCATCGGAAATTATAACTTCGTTTCCAATTTTGATAGAAGTAGCTGATCTAATTCGAGTTCCTTCACCAATATAACAATTTCTCCCTATTTCTATTTTTCCACCATAAGGAAATATAGCTAATTCTCCGATAATTACTGTATTCTCTCCAATTTGAATTAGAGTTTTATCCTCCCTATAGTTTATACACTTTCCGATAAATTTGACGGAACTGTGAAATGTAGCATTGTCGGAAAGTTTTTTATGTTTTTCGATCCGTTTTTGTTTTTCTAAAAATTTTGAAATTAATAAATATAATTGATGTTTTAAATTAAACATAAGATTTTACTCGTGAAATTAATGAATGGATGAGATAAGCTGGTGCAATTCAGCTTATCGGGTATGATTAAATCGACATTTATTGTGTTAAAAACCCACTTTTAGTAAAATATGCAAAATAACTGTTGTCTTTGCCAAACGGGAAAATCACCGTATTGAATAGGGAAATTTGGTCAAGGATTAGATTATTTTTGTAAAAAGCTTCATATAAATGAGAAAGTTCTTGTAGTAAATCCAATAAAGGCAAATTTAACTGAATTTTTAGTTTAATAATTTGTCGAGGAGTTTTGTCAACTTCTTGAAAACAAGTTCGCAACAATTCATGACGTTGCATAATAGTTTCCAAAGCTTTTCTAAAGATATTAACGTCCAAATTGCCGTCAATTTGAAAGCGAAACGGCATATTATAGGTATAGCCGTTAGCTTCTAATTGGTACAAAAACCAAAGTCGTTCTTGAGAAAAAGAAAGCGGTACAAGTTGAGACGGATTCCTAGGAGGTATCGTATTTGTTTTTACACCGATTCCTTTTTTTTGTAGTAACAGCTTGAGTAATTTCTGTTTGTCTTGAGAGTTATGGTTCATTTTTGACATGGGTTAAATAGGATTAATTCAGTGATTTTAGGTTGGTTTGATGGATACAAATCAACCTAAAAATTGTTTAATTATTGATGCTAAATAGCGGTATAACCTCCATCTACCATTAAAATTGCTCCAGTTACATAAGAGGAAGCTTCGGACGCTAAAAACACGACAGGGCCAATTAACTCTTCTAAATCTCTGGTTCGTTTCATGGGAATTCTAGTATATAATTCGTCCACTTCATCGGAAGTTGAACGTAAACCTTCTGTTCCTTCCATCATATTATTCATATACCCCAGTGCAAAAGCATTGACTCGAATTTTGTGACTAGCTAATTCGACCGCTAGGGATTTTACTAATTGATTGACACCACCTTTTGCGGCGCTATATGCTCCTGAAGATTTGGGAACAGCAACGAAAGCACAGATAGAAGAATTCATAATAATTGATCCCTTTGTTCCTTGTTTGATCATTTGTTTGGTTGCGAGTTGAGCGCAATTAAAATAACCTTTTAAGTCAACATTAATAACCTGATCCCATTCAAATTCCTCTAATTCATCAGTGTTTTTGAGAATTTCAACCCCTGCATTACAGACCATAATATCGAGTTGACCATAATTAGCAACCGTCTGGTTAATTAAATTCTGACAAGCTTGACTTTGACGAACATCGGTCTGGATTGCGATTGCCTCGCCTCCTGCTTCTTGAATCAGTTGAACCGTTTGTTCAACACCAACTTGATTAATATCACCAATTACTACCTTAGCTCTAGCTTGTGCTAATCCTTGGGCTAATACCCGACCAATTCCTCGGGCAGCACCCGTGATAATTGCAACTTTACCTGTTAAATCAAAGAGATGATTTGTCATTTTTTTCCTTCAGTTTAAATCAATGTCCACTATAGAAAGTTTAATTCATTTAGGTTCAGCTTTGAGATAGTAAAGCTTGAACTTCTTCTGGTGAAAGTCTAGAAATTTCTTGAACCGTTACGGCAATTTCATTTAGTAACCCTTCATTCCCCACTAATTCAATCATGACTTGAGTTAATTGGCTGATAGTTGAGTGATTAAAAAGTTGACGCACAGAAATTTCAATTTCTAAGGTTTGACGGATTTTACTAATCAGTTGAATCGCTTTTAAAGAATGCCCACCTAACAGAAAGAAATCGTCTTCAATCCCAACTCGTTCGACTTCTAAAATTTCTGCCCAAATTACCGCTAAAACTTCTTCAATTGCAGTTCGAGGAGCGACATAATTTTCAGTTAACGATAAGGGGTTTTTATCGGGTATTGGTAAGACTTTTCGATCAACTTTACCGTTAGGACTGAGTTGAAAAGATTCCATTTATCAAAGACTAATGGAGTTGGAGAGGTAAAACCTTGAAGATTTTGTCGCCAAAAGCGTTCGGACTGAGTTTGCTCTTGCTGTTGTACCCAATTAATATAGTCTTGGTAAGGGCGAGGTGTCGGTAAATTGACGGGTCGATGGTTGATGAGTCCAGCGTAAAACTCGAAAACTTCTTTCAACAGAATTGCTGTTGACCAACCATCTAATAAAATATGATGCCCAGTATTAATAAATTCATATTTTTGATCTTCGACTTGAATTAAATGACATCGAATTAAGGGGACTTTATCTAATTCAAAATATTGCTCTCTATCAGAGGTTAATAATTCCTGAAATTTAGTTTCTTGTTCGGCGGAAGAATGCGATCGCCAATCTTGATTAAACCAAGGCAAGGTGACATTTTTTCTAACCACTTGTAAAGGCTGTTTGGTTTTTTTCCAAGCAAAACAAGTCCGTAAAATACTATGTCTATCTACTACTTTTTGCCAAGCTTGTTGGAACGCATTAATATCTAAATTGCCTTGCAAGGTGACTTGAATTTGTGATAAATACGTCTTTGATTCTGGATTATATAAAGAATGAAATAGCATCCCCTGCTGCATGGGAGAAAGGGGATAAATGGATTCAATATCTTTTTTACTAACCCTAGATTGTTGAGGTGTTACCATTATTTTTCCCAATAGATTAAATAAAAATGTGCGTGAGTTTCTTGAATCAAACTTAGAACGAATTACCTTTAAGGCTCTTCTAGGTTCTGTGTGATAAGTTTAACTTACATAGGATCGATCAATCTTTGTGTCCTCTGTGTCTCTGTGGTTCCTTCCACCCCCTCGCTAGTAGGATTAATTTTATCCCAAATTTTGGCAACAATTTCTGTGTTTAAATTATGAACATGATACACCGCTTTTTCTGGAGAAGTTTTTTTAATAGCAAGATAAGGATTAGCAGAACCAACTTTACCCATTTGATCAACTAGGATCACCGAAGGTTGTTGAAGCTCCTGTTTAAATTTGCGTGGCAGCCTGCAAATATTAAAATTATTAATAATACTGGAAAAAATGGGAAAGTTACGATTATCTTTAGTCGGATAATAGGGAACAAATTTGTCTAACATTTGAGATTTAGATTGGCTATTCATGACCCCTGTGGTTGTTGATTTTTAATTGATGGATAAGTTTAAAATGCTGACGAGGATAAACCCCCATCGAGGGGAATAGTAATTCCCGTTATATAACTCGCACATTCTGAAGCTAAAAATACAACGAGATTAGCAAATTCTTCAGTCGTACCAATTCGATTCATGGGAATTGTTTTTAGAATTCTTTCTCGGATTAAATCTGGGGTCGTTCCCTCCTTTTTGGCATAAATTTCTAAATATTCTCGATGTCTAGGGGTGTCAATAACGCCGGGGTTAACACTATTAATTAAAACATTATAGGGGGCGGTTTGTCTAGCTACTGATTTGGTAAAATTCATTAAAGCTGCATTGACAACACCCGATTTAACTAAACGAGGGGATGGCTCTTTTCCCGATGTGCCAATGATATTAACAATTCTTCCCCAATGTTGTTTTTTCATAATCGGTAATACTAAATTGGTTAAGCGAATATAACCGATTAATTTCCCTTGAAAAACGTTGAACCAATCTTCATCGGAAAGGTTTTCAATTAAATTTTCAGCAAAGTTAGCTCCTTCAGAATTATTGACTAAAATGTCAATTTTGCCGTATTGATTTAAAGAGTCCTGTATTAATTGTTCAGAATCTTGAGCTTGATGGACATCAGCCACTAAACTCAGAATTTGTTGGGCAGGATAAGCTTGAGCCAGAGATTGATAAGCTTGTTCTAAGCGTTGGGAATTGCGACCACAAATAATTAAGTGACAGCCTTCTTCTGCTAATTTTTTAGCAATAGTAAACCCAATTCCCGCACTACTTCCCGTAATCAAAGCCACTTTATATTTTAATCCTAAATCCATAAACTTTTTCCTAGCATTTTGAGGTTAAACTTAAAATTTTAAAACGAACTAAATTAAAATTTTAATCAAATTAATATCTTGATTCGATGAATTATATCCCTTTTTTAAAATTTTTGAAGGAGCATAATAAATTTGACCATATTCTAAACACGGTTTTTCATTTTCTATGAAAATTTCTAATTTTCCATTCAAAATAAATCCGATTTCTTCTTGCTCACCTTGATGTGGGGGAATGGAATAACCATAAGGTATTTTCATCATCACGATTTCAAACCAAGAACCCTTAACAGATTGACAGGGTAAATGAGTGATTTTATCTTGGTTGTTGGATAGTGTTAATACAACGTCTTCTGAAGAGAAAGAAGAGGTAATCCGTTTAAGATCAAATCCAATCATCGGTTCTGATAAAGGATTAAAAGCACCATGAGGAATATTGCCATCAGCTATATAAACATCTTGCAAAGGTCTTAAGGGTTTAATCACATCTTTAATATACAGTTTCAGTTCTCCTGAGAATACCATGCCAATTTGACTTTCAGGATGTTGGTGGGATTCAAGTTTAGCATTAGGAGCTATAACGTATAACTGAAAATGGTGTCTTGGCATTGAAAAACCTCTAATTCTACATGAGGATTGAGTTTAATAGTTTTGGGAATTGGGAAAAATTCAGACATGATTTTAGGGGACAAGTTCAAAATGAAATTGAGAGGTTAAATTTCAATTATTTTTATGTGATGAAGACAACTATTTTCATCGGATAGGTAACTTTTTTAGGTATGCACAGGTAAATAAATACTTTGAATCATGGTGTTTTCCTTTTTGTGAAATAAAGACCAACTCATCTCAATTTTACCATATTGTGAAATAAATTCTAAATCATATTCTCGGAGGGCATTTTCATTGGTAATGGCTAAATCTGCCAACCCTTGTTTAACTTGAATAGCGGCCACACTGATAGAATTCACAAATTTGATTTTCATCTTATTTTGATTCAGGTCGCCTGGTAATAAATAGGGAAGTAAAGGAAGAGGAGCGGGATGAGTAACCAGGGTACAATTTTCTAAAACGATTTCTTCATTTTTTCGCTTGGCTAATCCGTAAACGGGTGTGGGATAGGTGAAGATAAAACCTAGTTTAAAACTCGGTTCCATATAGAAATCATTAATTTTTTCATAGGCATGGGGTACTAACGCCAAATCTATCTGATTTTCGAGTAAAGATTCTTTTAAATCTGTAAAGCTATCAAATAAATAACTATTAACCGAAATCTGTTGTAATTTCCATTGAGAAATTAGATAATTTAAGGTTTGTTCACTACTGGTTTCTTTGGAACCAAAAGTGCCAACGCTTAAAGTTTTGACATCAAGCTGGGGATAACACAATTCCATTGAAAACTTTAACATAGTTTTAAGGCTCCTGAATGTTTAAGGGCGGATAAATTAGGATTTCCGGTACAAAATAAAACAATTTCAAGTTCAGCAATTAAAAATTTTACCAACTCATCAACGGCGGCTTCTGATTCAATCGCTGCCACGAGAAACGGACGAGCCAACCCTCCTAAATCGGCTCCTAAAGCGATGGATTTGGCAAGGTCTAAGCCATTTTTTAAGCCCCCAGAAGCAATTAAAGGAATGGTTGAATTCATGGACCGAATGGCGGTAATACATTCAGCCGTAGGTAAACCCCAATCGGCAAAAACTTGTCCGAGATGCCTTTGTCTGTTGTCTTTGGCTCTTTGGCTTTCGACTTTAGCCCAGGACGTGCCTCCGGCCCCCGCCACATCAATCGCAGCGACTCCGGCTTCAATTAATTGTTTGGCCATCACCGCAGAGATGCCATTTCCGACTTCTTTGGCGATGACGGGAACGGGTAATTGAGCGCAAATTTGCTGAATTTTAGCGAGTAAACCTTTAAAATTGGAATCGCCTCCCGATTGCACCCATTCTTGTAAAGGATTGAGATGCAGAATTAAGGCATCAGCTTCTAATAATTCCACCAGTTTTAAACAGTCTTCTAAACCGCAGCCGTAATTTAACTGTACAGCCCCTAAATTCGCTAACAGGAGAATATCTGGCGCCAGAGAACGGACTGCAAAGGTCGGCGCTAATTCCGGTTGTTCGAGTGCAATGCGTTGAGAACCCACCCCCATCGCTAAACCATAACGTTGAGCGACCATTGCCAATCGAGTATTGACTAAATGGGCTAATTCCGTTCCTCCGGTCATGGAAGAGATGAGAATTGGAGCTTTTAAAGATTTCCCCAAAAAGGTTGTCCCCAGTTCAATATCGCTACGGTCAAGTTCAGGAAGACAACAATGGGTAAAACGATATTTTTCTAAACCGCTTGTAAGTTGTTGAAATTCTACATCTTCTTCGATACAAACTCGCAGATGTTCGCTTTTACGATTTTCAATTTCACTGGGAAGATTAGGTGATGGCATAGTTGTTATCAAGCAGGAGGGTTAAACATTAAGTTGAGGTTAAAAATCAAGTTCTGAAAGCAGTTCATCTAATTCTGCCTGATTAAGATCCGCATCGGGAAAATCCGATGGAGTATAGCCTCCTTCTACCGATAAACAATGGTTAATCAGGCTTTCTAAAGAATCTCGATAAGCAGCGGCTAAATTTTTGATCGTTGTTTGATGATGAAAATTTTCACTATATTGCCATTCCATATCAAGTTGCCCATCAACCACAATTCCATGAATCGCAATTAAATGGGAACGTTGTCCCAAAGGACTATGAATGGAACCAGTGGATTCTTGAGATAATTTCCAGCCTATCTCGCCGATTTGATGGCTGGTAAATTGACCTAAATAATTAAAGCTGACTTGAGCTTTTGGATAGTTTTTTAACGGGGATTGAATCGTTAAATCTGAACTCAGATAATATCCAATTCCATAATCAAATCCTCGATTCGGAATTTGTCTTAACTGCTCTTTAATGGACTTGAGACACTCACCCGGATGGTGAAGATTTTCTAAGGTCAAAAAGACGGGGAAAATACTGGTAAACCAACCCACAGTTCGAGATAAATTCACGGATTCAATTACATTCTCTCTTCCATGACCTTCCATGTCAAGCAAAAGCTTATAATTTCCTGTCCAACGGCCAAAAGCTTGGACTAAAGCGGTCAATAGAATATCATTAATTTGGGTGTTATAAGCTTGCGGAACCTCCTGTAAGAGTAAGCGGGTTTGTTCTTCGGTTAAGGTGAAAGAGACCGTTTTGGCATGGGCAACAATGTTAGATTGGGCATCCCCCTGAACATCTACAGGAAGAGGAGAAACGGATGAAAAATCACGGTTTAGCCAATACTTGAATTGAGCGTAAAACTCTGGGGTTTTCGCATAGTTTTGCAGTTCCTCAGCCCAAGTTTTAAAAGAACTGGTTTTAGGAGGAAGTTGCAGAGGCTTTTGGGTTTCTAATTGCTGGTAAATCGTAACGAAATCTTCGAGGATAATCCGCCAAGAAATTCCATCTACTGCTAAATGATGAATTACAATTAACATTTTTCCACTCTCACCCAAGGCGAAGAAAACCACCGCCATTAAGGGGCCTTCCTCTAAATTCAGTACCCGTTGTTGAACCTCAGAAATTTCTGCCATCTTGGTCAATTGTTCATGGTAAGATAGATGGGATAAATCCACCTTTTCAAAAGCGAAATTATTGCAATCATCGCTGTGATTTTGTTGCCATTGTTCCCCTTTTTGCACAAACCGTAACCGCAAGGCATCATGGTGATAGAGTAATTTAGAAATAGTTTGTTTTAATAAATCTGGTTGTAGATTATTGGGAACCTCTAACAAGATAGATTGATTAAAGTGATGACGTTCGGGCCAGTTTTGTTCAAAAAACCATTTTTGAATCGGCGTTAACGGGACTTCACCTGTAACTAATCCCTGGTCAATTTCAGTGATAGCAGTTGTCTCCGCTACGGTGGCTAATTGAGCGATAGTTTGATGACTAAATAATTGTTTAGGAGTAATTTGTAATCCCACTTGATTAGCTTTAGCGACAATTTGAATGGCGATAATTGAATCGCCTCCTAATTCAAAGAAATTCTCATTAATACTAATTTGATTTTGCCCTAAAACTTCCTGCCAAATTTGGGCTAGAATTGTTTCTTTCTCGGTACTAGGAAGAAGATAATTTTCTAATTCATTAACATCAATTTCTGGTCTAGGTAAAACACTGCGATCAATTTTTCCATTCTGATTAAGAGTAAAAGCATCTAAGAAAATCAAGAAAGCAGGAATCATATAATTGGGCAGCTTTTCTTGGAGAAAAATTCGTAATTCTGGCTGAGTGAGTTGTTTATCTTTCGGAACAACATAAGCATACAAACGCTTGATTCCAAGTAGATCTTCTCTGGCGATAACAATTCCATCTTTGACTTGAGGATGCTGAAATAAAACGGCTTCTATTTCGCCTAATTCAATTCTAAAACCTCTGATTTTTACCTGATGATCAATCCGTCCAATAAATTCAATATTCCCATCGGCTAAATAGCGTACTATATCACCTGTTTTATACAGACGTGCTGACGAATCTTGACTAAAAGGATTGGGAATAAATTTTTGTTCAGTTAAGTCAGGACGATTGAGATAACAACGGGCTAAACCATCACCACCAATATGCAATTCGCCTTTAACACCAATAGGAACAGGTTGCAAATAGGGATCAAGAATATAAATTTCTGTATTAGCTAAAGGACGACCAATTGGAATAGTTGTAGCTTCTGAAGGAATATTTTTAATTAAATACCAAGAGGTAAAAGTTGTGCTTTCTGTTGGCCCATAAACATGAAGTAAATTTTGAGCGGTTCCTTTATTAAGGGATTCTTTGACCCATTGAGGATCAACTGCTTCGCCACCAAAAAGTAAATATCTTAAGCTTTGAAAAGCATGGGGAATAGTCTGAACTAACTGATTAAATAACGCTGTCGTTAAGAATAAAATAGTAATTTGATATTTTTGGAGAAAATGAACAAATTTTTCAGGAGAAAGAACTCTATCTTTATCTACTCCTATTAACTGTGCGCCATGTATCAGCGCCCCCCAAATTTCAAAAGTAGCGGCATCAAAAGAAGGATTAGAAACCTGAGCCATTCTATCAGTTGGTTTTAAATATATATAGTTAGTATTACAGACTAAACGAGTCACTCCTCGATGGGGAATAGCAACTCCTTTAGGTTTACCTGTAGAACCTGAAGTATAGATGACGTAGGCTAAATTCTCAGCGTTAACATGACTGAGAGGATTCTGTTTACTTTGTTGTTTAATTGGGTCTTCATCTTGTTCTAAACAAATCAATTGATTGACTGTTGTTGGTAGTTTTTTGATGAGGTGCTGTTGCGTTAATAAAATTTTGATTTCAGCATCATTTATGATAGATTCAAGTCGTTCTTCGGGATAGCTTGTGTCCAGTGGTACATAAGCTCCTCCAGCTTTTAAGATTCCTAAAAATCCAATAATCATTAAGGGTAATCGCTCGACACAAATCCCAATTAATTGATCTGGTTTAACCCCTAATTTTTGTAAATAACGGGCAATCTGATTGGCTTTTTGATTTAACTGTTCATAGGTGAGGGATTGTTCTCCATCGATGACCGCTATAGCATCAGGTGTTTTAACAACCTGTTCTTCAAATAACTGATGAATACAGTAATGATCAGGATAAGACGTTTGAGTTTGATTCCATTCTACTAATAATTGCTGTTTTTCCGATTCAGTCAGTAACGGTAATTCCCCGATGGTTTGCTGAGGATTGGCTACAATCCCCTTTAATAAAGTTTGGAAATGACCCACCATGCGGTTAATTCTTTCAGGAGTAAATAGGTCGCTATCATATTCCCAAAAACCTTCTAAATAAGCTCCTTTTTCGGTTTCGATTTCCTCTAAAACTAAGCTAAGATCAAATTTAATTCTCTGTTGTTCAACGGCTAGATATTGAGCTTTTAAATTGGGTAATTCTAAAGCATTGAGGGGGGCATTTTGCAGCGCAAACATTACCTGAAATAAGGGATTATAACTTAAACTTCGTTCGATTTCTAACCCATCAACCACTTGCTCAAAGGGTACATCTTGATTGGCATAAGCTTCTAAAACAACATTGCGAGCTTGCTGTAATAATCCTGAAAAAGTCGGATTTCCTTCTAGGGAATTCCGCAGCACTAAAGTATTGACAAAAAACCCAATCAAAGGTTCAATTTCTTGTCGGTTTCGGTTGGCGGTGGGTGTCCCGATTAAAATATCATCCTGACCACTATAACGAAAGAGTAAAGTGTTTAAAGCAGCCAGTAAGGTCATAAATAAAGTCACTCCCGACTTTTGGCTCAAAAGTTTCAGTTTTTCTGTGAGTTCTGAGTCAATTTGAAACGAGATACTATGACCTCGAAAATTGGGAGTAGCTGGACGGGGTTTATCGGTTGGAAGTTCTAATAAAGGAGGAGCGCCCGTTAATTGTTTTTTCCAATAATTTAACTGATTTTCTAAGATTTCACCTTGTAACCATTGTCTTTGCCATACCGCAAAATCCGCATACTGTATAGGTAATTCGGGTAAATTTACGGTTGAATTGGATAAAAATGCTTGATAAAATTTAGATAATTCTTTAAATAAAATGCCTTTTGACCAACCATCGATAATAATATGATGGAAGACGTTGACTAAAATATAATTTTCATATCCCAGATCAAACAGAGTACATCGTAATAGGGGAGATTGGGTTAAATCAAAGGGTTTTTGTAGTTCTTCAATAATCTGTTTGTCAATTTGCTCTTGGGGGATATCTTTTAAATTAACAACTAATAATTTAATCTTCAGAGATGGAGCAATTTTTTGAATAGGTTTTCCTTCAACCATTGGAAAGGTTGTCCGTAAGCTCTCATGGCGTTGAATAATAGCATTAATCGTTTGCTCTAAAATATCAATGTTTAAGCGTCCCGTTAAACGGATGGTTAGAGCTTCATTATAAGCTGGATTTTGCCGATCCATCTGATAGAGAAACCACATTCTCTGTTGAGCAAAAGATAGGGGTAAATCTTCAGTTCGGGCAACGCTATTAATTACGGATTCAAGGGGTTTAGATGGTGTTGTTGCACTTCTTAAAAAAGTGAGAATTTCTGGTTTTCTTGTCCCGATTTCTTGCTTAATTTCTGGTGTCATTGCTCCTTGGGGAGCTTGATATTTTAACTTTTCTTCCTCAAGCCAAAGCTTGATGTCTAAACTATTTAAGTAAGATAAAAATTCTGCGACTTTCATTAATAGTATCCTTTTCCTTAATTAATGTTCTGGTATTTTTGGAATGGGGGTGATGTTTGGCTGGGTTCAGTAGCCCTAACTTGAGCTACTGTTAGAAATCCAATCAACTTGATTCGTCTATTTTTATCGGTTTATTGCCTCTAAATATTGTTTTTTAATGCTGTGTAAATTACGAGGTTCGTTCTTAGGAGAAAACAGCCCATCAGTCTCCCATTTACTGGCATCCAAACTAATTGCCCAAGCATTTAACCAGGGGTGTTCGTTAATTTTAGTTAACAGTTCGGGACTGGTATCCTCTAAGGCAATTTGAAAAATGACTTGAGCAAATTCTTCTAATAATTTTAAGCTGGCTCGATAAGCTTCTATGATTTCAGCTTCGGTTTTATTAGATTGTAAATTCCGGGTTCGCAGTTCATTCACAAAGGGGATTGCTAAGTAATCAATAAATTCAAAGCTAACCCGACCCAGGGATTGATTTGCCCAATCTCGGAATAGTTGTTGTATTCGATAGGAAAGAGGGAAAAATTCTGCATTAATCTGTTGAACTTTCATCTTAAGTTCCGGGTCAAGGAAGATGGAATTAAACATCATTAAGCAACCAAATGTCCATCCAGCTAACGTATCCCAGATCATTTTTGTTGCCATCACTATCCCATTTCCCATACAGTTGTAGGAATTTTGGATATTAAAGGTTAACCCATCGTGATAGGTTAAATAAAAGTGATTGGCATCGTCAACTCTTTCGGGAGTTAGTTGACCTTTAAGGTCAAGTTCAATCATTTGGGTGGTTAAAGAATTGCCAAAACCAATACTATCTGAACCAGGGGAATAAAAAGGATCGGGAAATAAACCGGCTTCACCAACACAAGTCCAACGATCAAAGGAAAAGACTTGTTTGGAGGAGTAACTATATTTCGGCATCTTTCTAAAGTCTTCAGGGGATTTACCTTCTAAATGAGCCGCTAAAACGGGTTCATTTTCCCTTAACCACTGCAAGGCTAATTCATAGTTATGATAATTTTTTAACGGGTGAATATCTTGACGAGTCACAATGCCAATACTGGTATAACCTGTGGATAAAGGAATTAACCAAACCCAGTATCCTTCACCGCATAAATGATTTGTAGAATAATAACGGTTGTTATTAGGAACACGCCGATGCCATTTTTCTTCACTGGCTGGCACAAAATTGCTGACATCAAAACGACACTCAACTCGGAACCAAACCGCACTGTAATTATTATGATTAGGTTTCGCTAAACCGAGTTTCTTCTGTATAAATCGACGGCGACCCATCGCATCGACAACCCATCGGGATTTAATACAATGAGTTTTTTGATTCGCTCCACTACCTTGAGTATAAATAATTTTATGCTGTTGCTGTAGCCCTTCAGCAAACTCGATGTCTTGAACTGAACAACTTTCCTTAAGATCAATTCCAGCTTCAATATTAAATTGGCGTAAATCATTTTCTAATTTCCCCCGATCAATTTGATAAGATTTAGGATCATGAAACTCTGATAATCCCAGTTCAGGTCTTTTATGAAATTCAGTTTCTTGAGGTTTGAAAAAATAACGTAATCCCAGTTTAGATAAATGTTGATTGTTAAAATAATCGGTTAACTGCAGCGTATTTGCTAAATAAAAAGCACCAACTTCAACGGTTGATTCCCCCACTTTAAAACCAGCTTCGGGTAAAGGACGAGCCATTTTATCAAGAACAACAACGGAAAGATTAGGTTGTTTAAGTTTTAACTGTCTCGCTAAGGTTAAACCCGCTAATCCACCGCCACAAATTGCCACATCATAGTCTGTTTCCGAACTAAAATTGTCAGCTTGTTCACGCAATAAAACGATGAGTTCTTCTTTATGCTCTTTCAATTGTTCGAGTAAATCGGGAGTCATAACACCTTGAGGAGAACGATAGCGCAGCTTATCCCCTTCCATCCAAATTGTCACACCTAAATGATTCAGATCCGATAAAAATTCAACTGTTTTCATAAATTTAAGTCCCTCAAAGACTAAACACTATAGACCCAACAACAATTATCAATGGCGAGGAGTGAGTGATTATTGTTAAAGTCAGTTGCTATGGGAGCAACCGCTTACATACTCCACAAAAAGACTGTTTTAAACCGAGACTATTTATAGCATATTCTGGATGATAAATTTTAGTGATGGATACAATTTTTTACATTTTTTTCCAAAATGGATCTGAAAAGCTTAAATTTTAGTTAAGCTATTTTCATAATTCTCCTTCTTCATAATTTTCTGAGGCTGTTGTCATAACTTTACCACTTTTGGATACACTTTGACTATTGTTGGCTACATTAAGCACCTCAATCGTTTGAGTTAAACTGGCAACGGTGGGGTATTCTAATAAACTGTGCAAAGACAATTCTACCGAGAAAACATCGCGTAAACGAGAGATGACTTGACTAGCCAGCAAGGAATGTCCTCCTAGTTCAAAGAAATTGTCATGAATTCCAATTTGAGATAAATTTAACACCTTTTGCCAAATGTTAGCAACTTGACGTTCAGCTTCCGTTCTGGGTGCTATCAATTCGTTATTTTCTTTGCCTTGGAGTTCCTTGAGTAATTGCCGCTTATCAATATCTCCATTATCCTTGATAGGGAGGGATTGCCGCAGCACCAGGGGACATTTATAGGACGTTCCCAATCGATCTTTTAGACTAACATGATTAGGTAGATTGACCGATTGAACTGTAGATTTACGGGTGTAATAAGCCGTTAACTTTTGGCATCCTTCAGACCTAGATGTGAAACGATTAATCTTGCTATTACTCCCATCTAAACCGATTATTAATTGTCTTTGGTTGTGATATAAACTGGTTAGAAATGAGTCTAAACCTTGCCGTACTGTCATATCATAATACCCTTGAGATCGGGTTATGTATTGCATCTGATAACCTTGGCTAATCCCGGTTTCTTGCCAAGTTGTCCAACTGTAACAATAACTGGGGAACAAATTCTTAGATTTTTGATAGCTGTTCAAAGACTCAAGGAAACTATTAGCCGCCGCATAGGAACCCAAAGCTGCTCCTCCAAAAAAACTAGCCAAGGAAGAAAAACTAATAAAAATTCCCTGAGATTCTTTGAGAAGTTGATGTAAAACCCAAGTTCCTATTACTTTAGAGTGAAGAATTGTCGATAAACCCTCTTGAGTTTCGTCCAGAAGTAAACAATCTTTGTAAATTCCAGCCAGATGAATCACCCCATTAAGTTCTCCTTGCCATTGTTTTTTCACCTGTTCTACAGCCTGTTTAACTTGAGGGAAATTAGCCACATCTACCGCTTGATAAATTACTTCTCCCCCAAGGTTTTCTAAAGCTTGGAGACTTTTTATTTTTAAGGATAATTGATCTTCGGTTTTGAGGTACTCACTCCAAAGGTGTTTTTCTGGTAAAGGTGTTTTTCCAATTAACAGTAAACGAGCTTGATAATTTTCGAGCAAATACTGAGCAATTTGTCTGCCAATCCCCCCTAGTCCTCCAGTAATCAGATAAATTCCCCCTGATTTAAAGGGTAATTCCTGTTGGGTGTGTTGAAGTAAATTGACTTTTTCCAAACCTGCGATTAAACGTTTCCCGTTGCGATAGGCAATTTCTCTTTCCTTGGATAAAACCGATAGTTCTTGCAGCAGATAACTGACATTAATTTCGGTTTGATCCAGGGGTAAATCAACATGACGAGTATTTAACCAAGGAAGTTCTTGAGCTAGGGTTTTGATCAGTCCTAAAACTGGAGATTTTTCATAGGCAATTTCATCGGTTTCTATGACAAATTGACTATAACTAGAAACAAATAGCAATTGAATTTTTGAGTTAAAATCATGAGTTTTAGCTAAAGCTTGAACTAGAAATAATAAATCATAGGTTCCTTTTTCTAGTGCTTTTTCTAACTGTTCAATTGTTGAAATTTCTCCCTGATAGTCTTGATAAGTCCCCAGATGAATAATATTGCTAAGGATAATTTTTCGCTCGGATAAAGATGCCATTAACTGTTGATAATGATTGGCTGTCCCGGGTCTGAGGGTATAGCAATTTTGACTGATTTGAGAAAATTCTTCCGCTGCTAAAACCGTGATACAGGGTAAGTTTTGCCCTTGAATTTTTTCTGCTAAAGATGCTCCTAAACCCAAGCAATCCAGAAAAATTAAACTACAATACTTGGAAAGTTCGGGTTTTAAGTTAACTGGAGATCGAGGTTTCCAAACTTTCTGGTAAAACCAATCAGGAATGGTTTGATCGTTTTCTAATAAAATATCTATTTCTTTTAAAATAGAATTAAATTCTCCATTTCCAAACCGTTTTGTTAATTGCGATCGCTGAATTTTACCAATGGAAGTTTTAGGAATTTCAGTTTTATTTAAGGGGATTAAATATTCAGGATTAACGCCAAAACTGTTAATTACTTTTCGTCTAATCTTTTTCAGAAGTTCCGCTAGATGCTGGTGATCAAAGGTTTCTGCACTAAAAAATAAAGCTAATTGATCGGTACTATTCCTAGGATCATAAACAGCACAAGCGGCTGTGTAGGACGCTTGTACTTCTTCAATAGTTTCCACTACAGTTTCAATTTCATGGCTATAATAATTCACTCCATTAATAATAATGGTTTCTTTACTTCTTCCAGTGATAACTAAATGACCGTTACTAATAAATGCTAAATCTCCTGTCTTAAACCAGCCATCTTTTAAGAAAGCGTCTTGATTTGCTTCTGGGTTTTTATAATACCCGGGTGAAACTGCATGACCTTTAACTTGTAAATGACCAATGGTTTCTTCTGGTAATAGGGAATTATCAGCATTAACAATTCTAATCGATATTCCTGGGATGGGTAATCCTAAATCCGTAAAGGTTGCACCATTGGGATGTTCAGGATGGACTCGTTTTAAGGAAGAATTCAAGGAGGATTTATCAACCGTATGAAAGAGTAATGGCTGTTGTTCTGTCGGCTGATAATAGGTAATTCCTGACCCCATTTCTGCCATCCCAAAAGCAGGACGCATCGCCGTTTTTTTCAGATTATATTGAAGATGAAGGGTGTTAATAAATTCTCCAACTGCTTGACCAGAAACGGCTTCACCCGCTGCCAAAAAGAATTTGACACAATCTAAATTCCAATTTTGATCCGGTTCTTTTTTTAAAGCTTCATTGATCAAATTATAAGCAAAATTAGGAGCCCAACTATGGGTAATTCGATATTGAGCAATTAAATCTAACCAATTCAAAGGACGACCTAATATATATTCAGTTTGAACATAAACCATTTGGCATCCTAACTCGACACAGCGAATATTCCAGTCTGAAATACTTCCAATATGATCAAAAGGAAGCCAATTAAGAATAATATCGTCGTTTTGATGTTCACAAATGATGTTTGTTCCTCGCGCACGAGAGATGACATTTTTATGGGTTAATGAGATACATTTCGGTATTCCTGTACTGCCTGATGTTAGATTAAAGAACGCAATATCATCCGGTTGACTAATATGAGTCTGATGGGGAGAATAAGTTTTTAATTCTTCAATAAAACTCAATCTTAAGGTTTGATTAGGCAACCATTGTTTTAAATGTTTTATCTCTTGCTGACGGGATTGATTTGTGATAATAGTAGGTTCATCTAACAACTGCCAAACTTGAGAAATTTTATGAATTTCATTATTAAAATCTTTATAGCTGGGTGGCACTGAAATAATAACAGGAATAAATCCTCCTAAAAGACACCCCCAAAATGCGGAAATGATATCATAGTTTTCCGATAGCTGAAGAATTACTTTATCTTGAGCTTGTAAACCCTGCTTTTGTAATCCGGCTTGTATTTGTTGAGCTTCTTCCCATAATTGTTGATAGGATTGAAAAACTTCTGATCCATTAGATTGAATATAAATAATCCCTTTATTTGAATAATTTTCAGCAGCTTTTTGGAGGATTTCTGCCAAGGTTTTAGTTTGAAGTTCAGATTCTTCTAAAAGCTGTCCGTGACTGATTCCAGCTTGAGTGTTAGAAGTGTGAATCACCAGATGAATCGGGGTTTCAGATTTTTGATGATCATTTTTTTTCTCTATTTTTAAGGGCAATAATTCTGATAGATGTAGGGGTAAAATTTTGTTCTTTTTAGAAGTCATGACGACAGCGACTTGATCAATATCTGACAAAGAGCCTAGTTTTTCTTCTGTTTCCTGAACTTGATGATCATCGATAATTTCAATATTCTTTAATGCAGTTTCATCGACATCACCGCTATCGGTTAAGGGTAAACTGGAAATCTGCACATAGATATTAGGTAGAAGATTGTCCGGTAACTGAGACTGTAAATCGGAGGACAATTGTTCAGAATTCCAAGCTCCAGAGGAAACGATATAGGCGACTAATTCCCCCTCCCGTACCATAAAATAGCAATCTTCAATTAAGGGATTTGATAAAAATACTTCTGCTAATTTCTGACAATTTAATTGTGGATTTTTGTGTTCTGTCCTCATACCTAATATCCTCGATTCTGTGTACAGGCTAATTCAAGCCTGAATTGCATCACTGTCTGAGCTATCAGAGCATACCTCATTCGGGCTAGGATAGTCAAGATATTTTCGAGGACGATTGTTAAGTTTTTCGTAATTTAAATTACTTGTTGAGATGAGGGACTTATGCAAGAGGCAAGACTCCCCCCAACTTTCCCACTTCCGGGGGGTGGGGGAGATTCGGCTAATCCAAGAATAAGGGATTTAGATCCGTCTGAGCTTAGCCCATTAGTCGGCTCGTTTAATCCCCTCTCCCAAGAATGATCAGGAGTAGCAAAATAAAAATCTACTCCTAGTTTCTCACTCAACTCTTGATGTCCAATAAATTCTTTGCCCTTGTCACAAGGGTCGATTTTTCTTTTGTCAGAGGGAATCTCTTGGAAAAGTTTTTCTGCCACTAGATTGCTTTTACTTTAGCTTAGTTTTGATAGATCATTTTATAAGTAATAGGACAAAATTAACTTCTTGGAACACAATATCTAAGGCTCTGCCTTAAAATAGCATTAGTATTCAGGTAGAACCTAAAGAGAGCGTTCCCCGGTTCTACTTGGGAACTAGATATTACTCGGACTCTATTGGAGGACTTGAGGACGATTTACTTGAATATAGTAAAATGTAGAATTAGAGAGGGAAGTTATCGTTTTTCTAAGATAACTCGACCGACTTCTCTGCAACAGAAAGCGTTATATTTATTAGGGGTTTCCTTAATTTATAGCCAGTAGCGAGCGGCACAAATTCTCTTAATCCCTGTCACAGCACAGGTTATGGCCTTTTGTCAAAGGGGAAGTCTAGATCTTTAACAAATCTAATTTCACCGAAAGATTAATTTAACCTTGATCTGTCGGGACTGATTTCTTAACCTTTTAATAAATTGATTTTTCCTCCAGTCAGGCTAAAATCAGTAGGATTAGCATCCAAGATAATCGGGGTAACTTTGGTTAATCTGGGGCAATGTAGCCTAAAAAAACGCCAAAAATAGTCAAATTTAGACTTGAGTGGCTTCTTACTAACTGTTTAATCTATTATTTAGGTATTAGACTCTATGGCTAAAGCTTCTACCGTAACTTCTGAAATCGATCTTAAAGATTCGCAATATTACTTTAACCGAGAATTAAGCTGGTATGAGAATTAAACAAATTACAGTTAAGCATCTTTTTGGCATATTTGACCATACAATTAATCTCAATATGGAGGAAAGAATAACTATTATTCATGGTAAAAATGGCTTTGGGAAAACCTCAATACTGCGATTGGTCAATGGCTTTTTTAACTTAAAGTATTCAGATATAAGAGCTATTCCTTTTCAAAAATTTACTATAATTTTTGACGATAAAAGCTTTGTGGATATTCTCAAACCTTCCACCAGTAGGAATAAAAAAAGTAATGGAAGACCAAAGATTACTTTTAATTTTACTTCCTCCGATCAAAAAGAAAAACCGACTTTTTCTCCTGATTCACCAGACGGGAAAACAATCTCTTTCCCTCTCGGTATGATAGATGATTTCATACCCGATTTAGATAGAGTTGGATCAGAAAAATGGCTCTATACCCCCACAAAAGAAATTCTGTATCTAGAAGATATTTATGAACGATTTGGAGAATATTTACCCAAGCAATTCCAGAAAGAATATCCTGATTGGTTAAAGAAAATTCGAGACTCTATTAATGTTCGTTTTATTGAATCACAACGTCTATTAGATATTTCCAATAGTGCCAAAATTGGCAGAACTATAAGGAGGCCGATGACATTGTACTCTGTGGCCAGCTATTCTGAAGATTTAGCAGAAAATATTCAAACTAAATTAGCAGAGTATGGACAACTATCTCAAACTTTAGACCGAACCTTTCCAGCGAGAGTTGTACAAAAAAAGGCATCATTGACCGATGATCAACTAAGGGAAAAAATTGATCAACTTGAAAGGGAAAGAAATCAATTAATTAGTGCAGGACTATTGAAAAAAGATGAAGATTCTAACTTTCAAGTTAGAGATAGTATTGATGATAGCACCAGAAAGTTATTATCGGTTTATATTGAGGATGTAGAGACAAAGCTCAATGTATTCAATGACATTTATCCTAAAGTAGAGCTATTTAAAAATATAATTAATAAAAAATATTCTTTCAAAAGTGTTACTATTGATCAAAGTAAAGGGTTTATCTTCACTACCCAAGAAGGGGAGGTTTTATCACCAACAGATTTATCTTCTGGGGAACAGCACGAATTAGTAATTTTATATGAATTGTTATTTAAAGTTAAACCTAATACTTTGATCTTAATTGATGAACCAGAAATGTCACTTCATATTTCATGGCAGCAGGAATTTTTAAAAGACTTACAGGAAATCACAAAACTTTCTGAGTTAGATATTTTGATGGCTACCCATTCTCCTGATATTATTAATGATCGTTGGGATTTGACAGTTGAATTAGAGAAACCAAAGCAAAAAAGCAAAGATGAGAGAACAGATAACACCTGACAGAATTGCTAATAGCATTCGTTTACTACGCAGCGATCATGAGGGAGTTTTTTTAATTGTTGAAGGTCATAGCGATAAACTTATTTATGAGCGATTAGTAAACAAGCAAGAGGTTAGGATCACAATTGCCTCTGGTAAAAATAATGCTATCAAAGCATTATCCATCTTAGAAAAAGAAAATTTTTGCCGAGTTTTTGCTGTTATAGATGCGGATTTTTCGAGAATAGAACAGCAAATTCCCGACAGTAATAATCTCTTTTTAACCGATGAACATGATTTGGAAATGATGTTAATTAAATCTGCTGCTTTCGATAAATTATTAAAAGAACGAGGAAGTGAAGAAAAAATTGCAGCTTTTTCCAAAGATATTAGAGAAACTTTACTAAAGTTAGGACAGGAAATTGGTAAATTAAGATTGCTATCTCTTAGGAATAAGTTGGATTTAAAGTTTGAAGGATTAAAGTTTGGTAAGTTTATTGACAAAGAGAAGCTGTCAATAAATATTGACGAATTAATTAGAAGTATTAAAAATCATTCTCAGAAACTGTCCTTAGACGAACAGCAAATTAAACAGGATTTATCGGTAATTAGCGATGAAAATCACGATCCGTGGCAGCTATGTTGTGGACACGATTTTATCAGTATTTTAGCGATCGCACTCTTGAAGGTTTTAGGTACATCGGATACTAAGGATGTTAAAAAAGAAGACTTGGAAAGAGAGTTAAGATTAGCTTATGAGTTATCTTATTTTTATGAAACACAAATATATACACTAATGATTAATTGGCAATCTAATCATCATCCTTATCAAATATTCTGATTCGGATTATTGCCTGAACTTGGAGATGATATATTTAACAAGTCAGATCGGCTCGATTTTGTGTTATAATCAAAGCTGGGCTTTAAAGACAATATTCTAAGCAAATTATGCCTATTGTTCTTACTGGCACTCTAATTTCACCGAAAGATTAATTTAACCTTAATCGGTCGGGACTGATTTCTTAACCTTTTAATAAATTGATTTTTCCTCCAGTCAGGCTAAAATCAGTAGGATTAGCATCCAAGATAATCGGGGTAACTTTGGTTAATCTGGGGCAATGTAGCCTAAAAAAACGCCAAAAATAGTCAAATTTAGACTTGAGTGGCTTCTTACTAACTGTTTAATCTATTATTTAGGTATTAGACTCTATGGCTAAAGCTTCTACCGTAACTTCTGAAATCGATCTTAAAGATTCGCAATATTACTTTAACCGAGAATTAAGCTGGTTAGAATTTAATCGTCGCGTGCTTTATGAGGCACTTGATCCTCGGACTCCCCTACTAGAAAGATTAAAATTTACCGCCATTTTTTGTGCCAATCTCGACGAGTTTTTTATGGTACGGGTGGCAGTGCTTAAACAACAGGTAGAGGCAAATGTAGCCGTTTTAAGTGCCGATGGCCGGACTGCCTCGGAACAGCTAACCGAGATCAGTAAACGTCTGCGTCCCCTTGTACAACAGCAGGATCGTCTTTTTGAACACACCCTAAAAAATCTCTTAGTAGAACAGGGAATTCATCTGATTAACTATGTAGATTTAAATCAAGAACAGCGCAATTATCTCCATGATTACTTTGAACAAAATATTTTCCCCGTTTTAACTCCTCTAGCGGTGGATCCTAGTCATCCTTTTCCCTATATTTCTAATCTTAGTCTCAATTTAGCCGTAGTCGTTCGCGATCCCGACACCGATAAAGAACTATTTGCCAGGGTGAAAGTGCCGCAGGTTTTCCCCCGTTTTCTGGCATTATCCAAAGAATTACGCCACCAAGACGGAAAAGCTTCGATTTGGACGGGAGTACCTCTGGAACAGGTGGTAATGCACAATTTAGAGGCACTTTTCCCCGGCATGATCATTCAAGAATGTTATCCTTTTCGGGTGACACGCAACGCCGATATCTCCGTCGAAGAAGATGAGGCCGATGATTTATTATTAGCGATCGAGGAAGAAGTACGCAAGCGCCGCATCGGTAAATCGGCAGTACGTCTGGAAATCCACAGTTCTACCCCTAGCAATATTAAAGACCGGATCATGCGCGATCTGGGACTTGAGGAGATCGATGTTTACGATGTGGATGGATTGCTGGGACACAAAGATTTATTTTATTTTCTGTCTTTACCCTGTCCCGAACTGAAGGATCCCCCTTGGAGTCCCGTCACCCCACCGGTTTTACAGAGATTGCGAGAAATAGTTGACGGTAACGAAGACGGCATTTTAGAACAGGATGGCGAAGATATTTTTACTTTAATTCGCAATAACGATATTCTCGTTCATCACCCCTACCATTCCTTTAGTGCCTCAGTACAACAGTTTATCGCCCAGGCGGCCTATGATGCCCATGTTTTAGCGATTAAAATGACTTTGTATCGTACTTCCGGAGATTCCCCGATTGTCAATTCCCTGATTGCAGCCGCGGAAAATGGGAAACAGGTAGCGGCGTTAGTGGAACTAAAAGCACGCTTTGATGAGGAAAATAACATTAGTTGGGCGAAAAAGCTCGAACAAGCCGGAGTTCACGTTGTTTATGGCTTAGTTGGTCTGAAAACCCACACGAAAGTGGTTCTCGTGGTCAGAAAAGAAGGGGATAAAATCCGTCGTTATTTCCATATTGGCACGGGCAATTATAACCCAAAAACAGCTAAATTATACACTGATTTGGGTTTACTTAGCTGTCGCGAGGATTTAGGAGCAGATATCACCGATTTATTTAACTTTCTGACTGGATACTCCCGTCAGCAATCCTACCGCAAACTTTTAATTGCTCCGGTGAGTTTGCGAAAACGGATGTTAGCAATGATCGATCGCGAGGCCAAAAACTGTAAAAATGGCGGTACGGGTCGCATTGTCGCAAAAATGAACTCTATTGTCGATAAACCGATTATAGAAGCTTTATACGCCGCTTCTCGTGCCGGTGTGCAGATTGACTTAATTATTCGCGGCATCTGTTGTTTACGGCCCGGATTGCCAGAAATAAGCGAAAATATCCGAGTAATTAGCATTATCGGCCGCTTTTTGGAACATTCCCGCATTTTTTACTTTTACAATGATGGTCAGGAGGAGGTTTATATTGGTAGCGCCGATTGGATGACGCGGAACCTGACTCGTCGCGTGGAAGCAGTGACACCCATTGATGAACCAGCGATCGCCAAGGAACTGGAAGAAATTCTCGGCATCATGTTGTCAGATAACCGGCAAGCATGGGAATTACAATCCGATGGCAGTTATATTCAGCGTCGTGCTGACAATGAGGGACAGGAAAGCAGTACCCATGTAATTTTAATGGACAAAGCCCTTAAATCTGCGGGTATTAGTCCATAGGAACAGTGATCAGTTAAGTAGTCATGCAAAATAAATTTCCCAGTGAAGATAGGCAAGAGGCAATAGGCAAGAGGCAAAAGCTTCATCGAAATGTGTAATTAATTTTGCTTGGGTACTTATTAGTTATCAGTGATCAGTTATCAACATTTTTCGCGGGTTAGACACAATGGCTGAAAATCTAGAGTTTTCGTTGAGGTGCGTCGATGCCTTGTCCAGTAAGGCTTTGAGCCTCATGACCGAGGTGACTATTGACAATTATTATTAATAATGTCTATGCTTCTCAATATCCCACGAAAAATCGTTGTACAATCCTTGTACAGCCTAGCTTTGCAAAGCTAGTCTTGCTTCCAATTCGTGAAGCGTATGAATGGAAACTTTCCCGTAGCATCAGCAACATAGATCGTAATTCCACTTGCTTCCAATTCGTGAAGCGTATGAATGGAAACCCAGGATCACCTTTATCCCCTTTATCCCCTTTGTCGCCTTGTGGTCTTTGCTTCCAATTCGTGAAGCGTATGAATGGAAACCCCCAAATCTTTCAATCTTTTCTCGATCGCTTCCTTATTCTTGCTTCCAATTCGTGAAGCGTATGAATGGAAACGAAGATCACCGATTCGTTTTTGACATAGGCGCGTTTCCGCTTGCTTCCAATTCGTGAAGCGTATGAATGGAAACGGGAGGCACCCCACGCCCAAAGGGCTATAAAGCCCATCATAAAGATTGGGCTTCTTGCTTCCAATTCGTGAAGCGTATGAATGGAAACCGTAAGCGATCCACCTCATTCTGCAGCAGGAGGATCTTGCTTCCAATTCGTGAAGCGTATGAATGGAAACCGTCACTACCGTCGAGAGAAATGGTAATCTCGAACTCACCTTGCTTCCAATTCGTGAAGCGTATGAATGGAAACAGAATGCCAGGGATCAATCCCATCTCATCGGTTAAGAAAAATCCGAGATTTCAGCGAGATTATGCGTCAGTGGGGACAACAATTTCAGAGGAACTTTAACCAGACTGAACTCGGCAGAATAATTTATGCGGGAGGAGATGATTTTTTAGGCATCGTTTATAATAGCCAATTTCCCGGTCCACAACTCAACTCGATCGATCTCGATCGAGTTCTCCACTGGCTACAAACCCCTCATAAGTAGAGTTTGCTGAATAAATGTGAAATGTAGGCAAGGTCAGGGTTTTGTGGCTTTTCTCGTGAAACAGGTGCAAGATTTTGAGAGAATCGTGCTTCAAAACCTTGCGTCTTCATCGGCCCGCGTCCTGTAGGGGCGAAGCATTCGGGCAGTAACCTATCGGTGAAACCGTAGATTTTCTATCCGAATGCTTCGCCCGTACTTTTTCAGCAAACCCTAAGTAGCGATCGCACTTTCAAAAGACCAAATAATCACATTTAAAGGATTTTGCTTTAAATCTTTTCATAAGTAGGTAGGCGTTAAAAGCTGTCAGATGCCCCCCTTATTAAGGGGGGATTAAGGGGGGATCCCCCCGCCTATCGGCACCCCCCTTATCAAGGGGGGCAGGGGGGATCGAACCTAAAATCCATTTTTAATTTAATTATAACCAGCTACTTAGGAAGCAATAAAATCATCTCGTGAGATACCCGCTTGAGTGCAAATAATCCTTAGTGTAGAGCTTTTAATTTGCTTGTGATTGGGTAGCGTTAAAAGTGTTGTTGTTCCATCTGGATTTTTTCTAATCATAGAAATATGCTCTTTTTATCTAACAATTGAAAAACCAAATTTTTCAAGAACTTTAATCACTTTGGCTTTAGGGGCATCAGCCGGAAATTTTGCCATTAGACTATTGCTTCTACAACAAAGGCTTCTAATAAAGATGAGTCAGCTTCGAGAACTGATTCCCCAAAGGTTTCAACATGAAAAGCGATCGCCGATTGCACATCAATAAGAGCATCTTCATGGGTATCACCCTCACCGACTACTACGCCTTGAATTCCCAATGGATAGGCGATATAGCCATCAGAATGTTTTTCCACAATGATTTTAATGGATTTCATAAATTCTTGACACTTTACAGGAATTTCCTGATCCTATCTCATTTCTATAGGACTTTGATAAGAAAACGATCGCCTCTCCTCCTCATCAAAATCTCCAAAAAAGTTGCTTCTCCCAAAAGTGATCGCTATTCCTCATCATCAAAAAGCGATCGCATCCTCCAATTGTATCCCCACAAAACGTGATCGCTATTCTTAAACGATGCTATAGTCAGAATAGTGAGTTCTAATTACAAGAATGCAAGTTAAAGACCTAAGTGTTGAAGATTTTAAGTTTTTGATTCAAGAAACTGTTACAGAAACAGTTCAATCTCTACTAAATGATCCTGATGTTGATAAACAACTTAAAACCGAAGTCTCTCAATTTCTAGCTGACTCTTTACAGCGAACTCGAAATGGAGAACGGGGAATTTCTGCGGAAGAAGTAGCTCAAAGATTAGGATTAGATTGGTAATGCCTCGCCATATAGAATTTACCGATAAAGCCGTTGAAGGTTTAGAGTCGCTTACGGCAGTTGTTCGGGAGCGTGTCTTTTAAAAAAGTTCGTTGGATAAATGAAAATTTTGATGATATTAGACATCAAAGTTTAAGTTCTAATTTAAAGCGGTTTGTTTAAACTTAGAATTGGCGATTACAGGGTGATATATTCTTTTGATGATGACTTTATTACGATTCATCAAGTTGGTCATCGTCGAGATATTTATTCTGATTAGTTTTAGTTTAATTACTTCCATTCCAAAAAATTGCTCCTTCCAAAAACGATCACACTCCTCCTCATCAAAATCGCCAAAAAAGTTGCTTCTCCCAAAAGTGATCGCCATTCCTCATCATCAAAAAGCGATGTGGTCCTGACAATGAGGGACAGGAAAGCAGTACCCATGTAATTTTAATGGACAAAGCCCTTAAATCTGCGGGTATTAGTCCATAGGAACAGTGATCAGTTATTAGTTATTAGTTATCGGTTATCAACATTTTTCGCGGGTTAGACACAATGGCTGAAAATCTAGAGTTTTCGTTGAGGTGCGTCGATGCCTTGTCCAGCAAGGCTTTGAGCCTGATGACCGAGGTGACTATTGACAATTATTATTAATAATGTCTATGCTTTTCAATATCCCACGAAAAATCGTTGTACAATCCTTGTACAGCCTAGCTTTGCAAAGCTAGTCTTGCTTCCAATTCGTGAAGCGTATGAATGGAAACTCCAAAGCCTTTTAGCTTCGGATTTTATAAAGTCTTCTTGCTTCCAATTCGTGAAGCGTATGAATGGAAACAATTCAATTGCACGCCGTACATTTGCCGCACCCTCGTCTTGCTTCCAATTCGTGAAGCGTATGAATGGAAACATCGTGGTATAGAGTGTTACCTGAGACCATTCCAATTCCGAAACTTGCTTCCAATTCGTGAAGCGTATGAATGGAAACCAGTCGTTCCGCCAGGGAACACTCGGCTAACCTGCCTTGCTTCCAATTCGTGAAGCGTATGAATGGAAACGCTTGGAGCCGGTTTTCTCAAACGCCCAATCATACCTTGCTTCCAATTCGTGAAGCGTATGAATGGAAACGTCCGTGTTCAGGGCGGCATCTTTAAGCGTCAGTGTGACTCTTGCTTCCAATTCGTGAAGCGTATGAATGGAAACCTTCCGGGCTTAGGCTCAGGAAAATGCACCAAGACACTTGCTTCCAATTCGTGAAGCGTATGAATGGAAACTTAATACGGTATGCCAAGAGGATCTCTTCAATCTTTCAGCTTGCTTCCAATTCGTGAAGCGTATGAATGGAAACTTCAGGATTTTGTTCATAAGTTTTGGACTAAGGACTCTTGCTTCCAATTCGTGAAGCGTATGAATGGAAACGCTTAATGTATAAAGCTGCTCCCCCACAACTGATAAGGCTTGCTTCCAATTCGTGAAGCGTATGAATGGAAACGCCCCACTGAACAACTCCCCACCAAGCTGCCCCCGTCTTGCTTCCAATTCGTGAAGCGTATGAATGGAAACTACGATTGCGTCGTTATAGTCCGCAATCCACTCCTTGCTTCCAATTCGTGAAGCGTATGAATGGAAACTGCATGGCAGTGTTTTCAGCGAGTGACTTTCGCCACTCCTCTTGCTTCCAATTCGTGAAGCGTATGAATGGAAACTCAAAAAAGTAGCATCTTTGCAATGCTTGCAGTTTTCTTGCTTCCAATTCGTGAAGCGTATGAATGGAAACAAATAGGTGTAAGTTTCGGTAGTGGTAGAGTTGCGCGGCCTTGCTTCCAATTCGTGAAGCGTATGAATGGAAACAATGTGTAGGGTTAATTCATGAATTAACCCTACAATTTTTTTAATTCCAATTAATTAAGCGTCTGAATAGAAACGATACTTAATTAATAAAAATCAATAAAAATAAAGATTGTTTAAGAAAAATTATTTAAAATTAACACAATAATTAGAAATTTAGTGATAGATATAAAAGTACAAAAGAGCCAATTAATCTAACAATCCTATTTTTTTAGCCAGAGATAAGTCTTTTCTAGGTCTTTTCAAGGCTGTTGAATATACCTCTTAAACAATCGAGTTTTCTATAGCTTTATGTCCAAATATATAGCCATCACCTTCTCCCCCGTCCAAAGCTTTATTGAAAAATCCCGCAAATTGAGGGACCTGTACGGAGCCTCTCAGATTCTCTCGGATCTGACCAGTACAATCGTCACCCACCGGCCCGAGCAGTACCACCTAATTAGCCCCGGACTGCTATACTCCCAACAGGGAATGCCCAACCGTGTTCTCCTGAAAATCGATAGCGAAATACAGTCCTCCTCCTCCCAGGAAATCATTGCGGAACTGCAACGAGCCTTTTTAAATCGTTGGAAAAATATTCTCGCAACCTGTAGAAAATGGGTCGAAAACGCCCTCGCGCCTTACTATCGATCCTCAGAATGGAATTGGCAAAAAAGCTGGAAAAAGTGGGAAAAACGCACCTGGGAATTTTTCTGGGGCATGGGGGACGATCTAGAGTCCGCCATGGTCGATCTGGAAAATCGTAAACTCGCCCGCAATTGGCAAGGGGTGAATTGGGTCGGGGAAAGCTCTAGTCTGTCTGGGACTGACGCGATCGCTTGGTACGGGATGGATCGGGAAAACCAAGACATGAAAACGCTTGACTGGAGCGAAGAAAACCGACATATCGCCCTATTCTACCGAAGATTAGCCTTCCTACTCGATGGAGTTAACGATCCTGACGGTCAACCCAAAGATAGACAACCGGAAGGCAAATACATCGATGGAAACGAAAGATTGAATATTCCCGAATTAACCAAACGGTTGATCACTCTCCCACATATCGCCCGCTCTCTAGGAGTTAAACTTCCCGAAGAACTTCGCCAGCGAGGATTTCGAGACCTGATCAGGAGACCGCAAGATAACCCCGCCTCAGTGGGACAAAAAACGGGCTGGTTCATGGGAGATGGCGATAAAGTAGGCGATTACCTGAAAGACCTCGGCTCAGACCAAAAAATCCGAGATTTCAGCAAGATTATGCGTCAGTGGGGACAAAAATTTCAGAGGGACTTTAACCAGACCGAACTCGGTAGAATAATTTACGCCGGAGGAGATGATTTTTTAGGCATCGTTTATAATAGCCAATTTCCCGATCCACAACTCGACTCGATCGAGATCGATCGAGTTTTTCACTGGCTACAAACCCTCGATCAACAGTGGAAAACTGGAAAAACTGAAGAAATCAATCAACGGGTGACTCTAAGTCTCGGCTTCGTTTGGGCAGCCCACAGCATTCCCCAGAGAGACGTTTTACAGCACTGTCGGGAAGCAGAACAGCGCTCGAAAAAACTAGGACGCGATCGCCTCACCATCCGCGTTTTATTTAACAACGGGCAATATGTTCAATGGACAACCAGATGGAAATACTTGAACACGCTAAACCACTATCGAGATCGGGACGGCGGGAAAAACTGGGGTCATATCTATAGCGACTTTGCCCGACTAAAAGCCCGTCACGCTTTTGGCCTGGGCTATCTCGATAACCCTAGAAGCCATTCCGATGGCGCAGACTCGAAAATCCTCGATAACCTCTCCACACTCCTACAGTTTTTCGATCTATACTTTAGCGGCTATAAAGAAATTTTAGAAGAAGAAGATGATCAGATCGTCTCCCTCCCAGAGGGCGGCAATGGCAATGCCGATTACGCTAGGGCGATCGTTCGCTGGATAGACGAACTGATCGCGATCGGTTGGCATCTCTCGATCGGGGAAACGATCAAAAAATAATCCTAAATCCGGTTATTAAAGACTGATTATCTATTGCCTTCGTTAACTTTTCCCGCTTGGATTTTATGTTTTCCCATCTCATCATCATTAAACCCCTCGGCATGATGTACGGCAGTTCCGGCGCGTTCCTCTCCCCGGAAAACCTTGTCGGACGTTCTGGCTCTAAATTTCCCCCCGATGCCGCCACCCTATCCGGACTATTTTTCAGCGCCAATAAAACGACCCATCAGTATAGCCATCGGGAATTAAGAGACAACCTCTTCATCGCTGGCCCCTTCTGGGCCAAAACCAATAGTCTTCGTAACGTCTATATCCCGATTCCCCGCACGAAAATAATCGCCACCGACAAATCCGACGAATGGCGAATCATAGCTGCACCCGATCGACAAGTCGTCTGGGAGCGAGATTGCGACAAGGACTCAATAGAACCCGAATTTTCCTGGATTTCTAGTGAAGATTGGACAGAATCGGCGCAATACATCGCCGACAACGGATTTGCGGAACTCTCGCCGTGGGAATTTACTCCCATCCTACATCCCAAGCTAGAGATCGATCGACGCTGTACCGTCGAGAAGGACGGTCTGTTTTTAGAATACGCCGTGCAGATGAAGGAGGGAACCTGTTTGATCTATCTAGCCACCCATCCCCTCGATCCGGGATGGTATAAATTCGGCGGAGAAAATCATCTAGTCGAGATCGAGAGCGTTGAGATTAAACCCGATTGGGCCATCTATCAATTGCTGAGACAGCCAATTGAACAGGCCTTTGCGACGATCACTCCGGCCATCTGGGGATCGAAACGATTTTCCTCCCGAATTCCCGAACAACCCGATTTCCCCTCAGTTCAACTGCTGCTCACCGACAAACCCATCCCCTACCGTTACGGTTTAGGTGGACGCTTGGGACGGGGTAGGTATTCCGTTCCTTCGGGAAGCGTGTATGTGCTGGAAGAACCGATCGGGCGATCGTGGTGGGACTGGCCGGAAGACTGGTTTCCTAGAGAGGGGTTTCCCCTCAAACATATCGGCTGTGGACTATCTCTACCGCTAACAATAAAAGGATTGAATTGAATGTATCTAAAAGCCTACGGCATCATTGAAACCCTTGCCCCACTCCATCTGGGAGCCGCCGCCGGGGAAGAAAGCGGCAACCTTAACCTGATCTTTCGCGATCAGTTCACCCAAACAGGCATAATCCCCAGTAGTTCCCTACGCGGTCGTCTCCGCTCCGATATGTTAGCCCGTTTAACAAGCCAATACAAGAAGCGAGGGCAATCCCCAGAACAGGCCAAAACGAGCGCGTTACAAGAAGTGGAACGCTGGTACGGCCGCGGTGCGGAAAAAAACCGACAGGAAAACTACGATTATGAATCGATTATCAAACCAGAACACGCCTCGATCGTCTGGCTGCCGGTTTTCTGCCCCGGACAACCGATCGTTTGGGTTAGTTGTCCGAGTTTACTGCGACGCTACCAACGCATTGCCGACGTCAAGGCAGACATCCCCCCCGAGTACACCGGCTCGCAAACTCTAAAAACCCGTTCCAAAAACAACTCTGACCCCGTACTTTTCTTCAACTTGGGGTTTATCACGGTGAGTTACCCCAATTGGGATCTAACACCCTGGTTTCCCCTCAAAAACCTGCCCGCCGTGGTGGTCGATGACAATGATATGGGTATGATCCACGATATGGCCCTCTATCGTCAGAGTCGCGTGCAGTTAGAAGAGGGGCGGAAAGTGGCGGCTAATAAAGCTTTTTTTAATGTCGAGGCAATACCAGAAGGAACAGTCCTCGCTTTTCCCCTTGCCCTTAAACCGATCGATGATAACGTTTGGGACAACTGGAAACCACTGGAACAAGATAAAACGGGGGATATTTATCTAGGGGGACTCGAATCGGTCGGCTTCGGCCACTGCATGATGACCTTGAAAAACTTATCGAAAGTTTAACCGGAAACTGTTAAGTAGGTAGGCGTTAAAAATTATCAGATGCCCCCTTATCAAGGGGGATCCCCCCGCCTATCGGCACCCCCCTTATCAAGGGGGGCAGGGGGGATCGGCACCCCCCTTATCAAGGGGGGCAGGGGGGATCGGCACCCCCCTTATCAAGGGGGATCCCCCCGCCTATCGGCACCCCCCTTATCAAGGGGGGCAGGGGGGATCGAACCTAAAATCCATTTTTAATTTAATTATAACCAGCTACTTAGGAGACGCGAAATGACATGGAATCCTTATAACCTCGATCGGGCTGCCCAGGAATTGGTCTTAAAATACCGAGACAGCGAGAAAGTGTTGAATGAATCCCACAAAATGAGAACCACCGTCGCCTACGGTTTAGAACGTTTTTGGGGTGAACACCTGAGATTGATCGACAAAAATGACGCTACTGATCGACAAAAAGGACGATACTGGCAAGATGTCTGGCAGAAATTCGTCGATATCTTAGAAGAGGCGGGATTACGGGTTCCCCGTGGCAAGATTAATCCTCAAGATAAACCAGAAGCTCAAACCAAAGCTATCCAAGCGATCGCCCGAGAGTTCTGGAATCAAGAAACTTTTCCCCTAGAAGATCAGAGAATCGCTCTCTACGTCCTCACCCAACTTTGTGATAGCTTGGTCTGGTGGACGCAACGATACAAAAAACCTAGCTCTAATCCCCTAAATCCGAACATCGAGGAGGAAGAATAAAATGCCAGACTGGTCAGATGTACCCCTCCTCTATCAAGCACAGATCGAGGGAAGATGTCAATTACAAAGACAAGAAAATAAACAAAAAGCGCGAGCCTACGATTGGGTCGATCAGTGGACTAAACTTTATCATTCCACTGACGATAGCGGTGGTCGATCCGGGCAACCCGATAAAACTCCCAAATCGCAACAACGTCCGTCTCCTGTCAAAAAAAATAACCTTTCCGAACCACCGCAATTTAGCGGGGAAGCCAAGACGCGACCCTATACTATGACTTGGCGACTCGTCACCAATGGAGGTCAAGATGATGGCATTATCCGACCGGCTATCGGTGCGCGAGGCTATCCCTACTACCCCGGATCATCGATGAAAGGGGCTTTCCGTCGTGCCTGTGCCTGTACTACCGAACAAGCTCTAAAGTATTGCGGCAAACCCTCCCAAGGCGATCAGGGTTCTGAACCAGGTATTCTGCGCTTTCTAGGAGGCTATCCTACGGATAATAACTGGACTCGAAACTTAGTCGATATCGCTCATCCCCAGCAGGAAAAACAAGTTATTCAAGACGGAAAAACTAACGCTAATGTACTATTATCTTTTCACGAGGTAACTCTCAACTTCGGGATTTCCAGTACCATTCCCCTCGACGAACAAGAATGGCGAACGATCTGGCAAATTTGGGAGAAAGCGATCGGCAATGGACTCGGTTCCAGAGTTAGCGCCGGATACGGTCGCTTTAAAGATGTACCCTCACCAGAAACCCTCTTACAAGTTCATCTCAAAGGACAGGGAATCACCGCTACATTACTCGACAAAACTCCCGAATTCCGTCCCAATATGTTTAAAGCAGCCCTTCGAGGTCATACCCTACGTTTACTAGGAGGAATGACCGATGAAAAGACCGCTAAACATCTGACCCAAATCCTCTGGGGAGGCATCGACGGAGCCGCTACTCTGGGACAACTCGGCATCAGCTTCACCTACCATGATGATGATTTAAAATTTGGCGAGCATCCCTACACTCCCCCGGGTAAAAGCGAGCAAATTATGCCTCTATACAATCTCAAACGGGGAACTTTACAAATTTCCTGTATGAATCGTCGCACTTCCTCGGAAGATCGGCAAGAACTCGCGGAATTAGCCAAGGCAATAGTGCAATTTGCTCTTTTACTCGGGGGATTCGGCAAATCATGGCGAAGAGCGGATCACTGGCAGTTTTTCCGTCCCTATTTAGAAAAAGGCAATAAACCGATGATCGGGTGTCATTGGAAATTTATAGACTCTTCAGAATCTCTTTATCTTCCTATCACCGATTTACAACAAGATCTATCGCAATTTATCGATCGCCTTCGGATACGATTCCAGAATTACGCCGCTAAACAAGGCTATACGATTCATCCTGATAATCCTGTACACTGTGATTGGCGAGAAGCTTGGTATCCTTATGATAATCAAGGTGGGGTGCAAGTCTGGGGAAGAATTGTCGAGGATCGGATTAAAGCGATCACGTGGTTTCATCAACCTTACGAGGGAACCCACACCCTGCGGAACTTACAAGGAAGCATCGGACGGGACTCGCAAACTGGAAGACTTTGGCATCGAATTTACCCTTATTATCACTTGAATTCTGAAGGTAAACTGCAACGACAGAAACCACCGATCGAACTATTGACTTTCTTTCCCGAAACAACCGAGGATAGCGCTCATTTTATCGCTTTTCTCAACGAGCGATCGGACTTTGTAAAAATTTGGTAATATTTGTCATATTTATCGGGTATGCTGAAAAAGTACGGGCGAAGCATTCGGATAGAAAATCTACAGTTTCACCGATAGGTTATTGCCCGAATGCTTCGCCCCTACAGGACGCGGGCCGATAAAGACGCAAGGTTTTGAACGACGATCAAAATCTTGCACCTGTGAGAGCAAAACAGAACCCTAAAACCCTTACCTCGTCCATATTGCCCATTTATTCAGCAAACCCTATTTATCGGGTAAAACCATGACTACTTGGATTATCACAACGGGAAACAGCGATATTCAATTAAATACCGATGCCAATTGGATGAGAGGGCAGAAATTCTTTACCACGGCTAGAGAGAAAGAACCTCTCTGTCATTGCCAAGGAACGGGTCAAGATTTTATCGAGCCAAAAAAAGAAAAAAATACTAACTTTTTTCCCGTTGCCGCTAGAGTTTTGGGATTAGTTTATAAAGATCATGAACATTGTTATTCAGATTTAGTATTCCCTTTGCTTGATGTTTTAATTCAAGCATTTCAAGATCAAGAATTTCCCGATCGAGTTTATATCATCCTAACCGATCAAGAAAAGCTTTTTAAAACATCGGACATCAAAAATTCTCCCTGTCCTTTCTGGCAAGATACCTGTACCTTAAAACCGCTTTTTGAATGGTACTTCCAGACCAAACTTAAGCTAAAACCGGATTTTATCACTTTACAGCCTTCTGATAAGGATAAGGATAAGGATAAGGGGCTAGATCACTGGGATCAAGTGTTAACTCTTGTCACCGAAGAGTTAACAAAAATACAGCAAGACGATGTTTTTTACATCAGTCATCAAGCTAGTACCCCCGCTATTTCCTCGGCTGTTCAATTTTTCAGTATTGGTTACTTCTCTAACGTCAATTTCTTGATACTTAATCGATATTATGAAGAAAATGAGATTAAAACAAGCCCCGAAATTATTCCGAGTTCTAGCTATTGGAAACAATTACAAATACAGAAGGCTAAAAAATTAATCACAGATGGTTTTCCGGGATCGGCATTGGCATTATTAAAAGAGGTAGGATACGATAACTCAGAAAAAATTAAGGAGCTAGAAAGCTACATAGATCTTTTTAATATGAAAACCATAGATACTGGCGATGAATTCGAGCCGACACAAGCGATCAAGAGAGTTCGTAAAACCTTAGATTTAATCGAATATTTCTTGAAACAAGAAAATTATCTTCAAGCAATTATTCTATTATCTGCCGCTCAAGAAACGTTTTTAAAAGCTTCTATTTCACTCTATTTACAAAAACATATACCAGGAGGTTTTAAAGAATGGAACGAGAAAGGATTATCACTTAACTTAAAAGAAACAAAAATCCAGGAAGTGATTAAGCAACTTCAATTATCTAACCAGAGAAATTATAAATTTCAGAGTCCTCATGAACTTTTTCCTTTACTCAAAGAATTTACGAAAATTGGAGATGATAATGATTGGGAATTATTAATTTGGTCATCCAAAAGAGACAGAGAGCATGAATTCGATCGCCGTAACCAACTAATGCACAATTTACGGGGAGTAAAAAAAGAAGAAGTGATTCTTTATCTCACCGATCCCGAGGAATTAAGAAAGTATCTTGAAGACAAGGTTAGCTATTGCAATTCTCAAAGGATTAATCTAGATCAAAGCGTAAATGAGGTTTATAGAAACGAGATTAAAGGTGAATTTATTTCTGCATTGAAAACCCTATGTGGATGGACGGAAAATGATTATATCCCTTTAGAGCATCATCTCGAAAAATTAGCCAAATCCCTATAAAAAATACGTTCCCCTAGTTTTTAGTTAAACTAGGGGATATTGATTACTTAGGGCTTGCTGAATAAATGTGAAATATAGACGAGGTAAGGTTTTTAGGGTTCTATTTTGCTCTCACAGGTGCAAGATTTTGAGAGAATCGTCGTTCAAAACCTTGCGTCTTCATCGGCCCGCGTCCTGTAGGGGCGAAGCATTCGGACAATAACCTATCGGTGAAACCGTAGATTTTCTATCCGAATGCTTCGCCCGTACTTTTTCAGCAGACCCTACTTATTTTTCATCTTTTGGCTTTCTGTTGTTGATGCAGATTTCGATCGATCCCCAGACCAGAACATTTACCGCAGGTGCGATCGCATCGTGCGGTGCAACTACCGAGACTACATTACAGACAACTAACGCGGAAACCTTAATGGCGGCGATTTTGGTGATTTTCATTACTACGTCTCCATGCGTAGACAAAAATCAGGTCTTTTCGCGATGGATAATTGTAGTCATTTCTGCCACACCTTTGACTAATATAACACATCAGATCGCAATCTGTCCAAAAGAATTAGACTTTTGGCTTCAAATAAACAAGTCGGTTAGTCCAATCCTGCTTTCCTTGCAGTTCCCACAAGGCTAAAAGCGAACGGATCAAAAGACCGAAATTGCTAGGGGGAATAGACTCATAATCGATAAAAATAACGCCGCTATGACTTTTCCAAGCTTCTCCCCATTCCCACAAAAGCGAGGGAATACTGTTCTGGTCGTAGGTTACTAGAGTTAATCGGGCTTCAGCCGCCGCTTTTAAGACGATTTCATCCGAATAGCCCAAATATCTACCTTTTTGCCAAGTTATTAGGGGAAAAATCGAGATTTCTGGACGTTTATAACTAATTTGTTCGGCAACCGTCGGAGAAATATGTTCATCCAATAAAAAAGATAGCATTTTAGCTATTCCCCGCTCAAATCAGCAGAAACCGTCATTGTTTCCAATTGCGGTAAGAGCCGCTTTATCGTCGTTTCATTCATCGCTTGAGCATCGGAAATCGCAGTTTGGACTTCGGACCGATAGGCTTCGGCATAGAGCAGGGCAGAGCGTACCCATTCCAGGGGTCGATGAAAATGTGCCGCCGTTTTTTCTTCATCTAGTCCGTAGCTTTGAGCGATTTGAATTACTTCCCACAGAGCCAAACTGGAGTTTTTTAGGTAGGGCTGCCGCCCCAAAGGAGAATGGCGAAATTCAATATAGGGGAACTCGCTTTCTCGGAGGGATTCCTCGATTAAAATCGCGCCGGTTTCGCTAGGGGTTTTTCCTAATCGGCGGGCTAACCTTTTCAGTCTTTCTGCTGTGTGGTCGGGCAGTCTGGTGCTAACAACTTGGGACATCAATTTTTTTAACTTTTAATTACACTGTAAACAGTGTAACTCAACTCATTCTGCCAATGCCATTAAAGAATTGACCGTTCACCGAAAAATTAGGACTAATACTAAATCCGTTGAGTACAGGCTAGTTATGAGGAGAGGCAAAAGGCAAAAGGGGGAATAAATAATCAGTTTTTAATAACCAGATTTAGTATAAGGTAGTGGCGCGGAGAAAAACCTTTTCTTTGAGTATTACCATAAGATAAATTTATATTGTTGTGACAATCTATAAGCATCTGAGGGGGTAAGACAATCGCTAAAATCCTTATTCTCTCGTTGACCCCCTCGGATGCCCTTGTACTTCTTTTGTCTATTGCCTATCCTGATATGTAGCCTATAATCAACGGATTTAGTATGACCAACTGGTTGAGAGGTTAAACCATCTCAAAAGCTGAGAGCAAACATCTTGATCTGTATTTTCTCAACCAGTCAAATCAAGCAAAAATCCTAATAATAATTACCGACTTTGCGATGGTGAACAGCCGTTAAACTATCAGGTTTAGAAACGCGACCATCGGTGACTTTATTGTAAACAATCCAGTGGTCAGCACATTCCATGCGACTAGCGACCTCACATTCTAAATAAGCGAGAGCATCGGCTAAAATTGGGGAACCATTATTAGCGGTGTGAGTATTGACTCCTGCAAAACGATCTTCCCCAGGTCCGAAACGTTTTAAAAAGTGTTTCATCAGGGTTTGATAATTGCCTTCTTCCAGAATATTTAAAATGAATTGATCCCCCACTTGCAGTAAAGACTCGATCGCCCGATCTTTGGCCACAGCAACGGTAAAACCGGGAGGATCAAAACTTGCTTGCGTCACCCAAGAAGCGACCATTGCACCGCTTCTGTCTCCTTTCTTGGTGGTAATAATATATAAACCTCCGCTAATCCGTCCGATGGCTTTATCAAGGTCAGTATCGAGGGATTTTCTTTGTTTAACTTTTACCTCTTGGGTTAATAGTTGTCCCATATCTGTCCCCGCTTCTTCACAGCGTTGATAGAGACTCTCGTTAGGAGTTTCTGCGCTACGAATGGGATCAAAAGCTTTGGTTAAACCAACTTCACGAAACTTATTAAATAGAGGTAAAATTGATTCATCATCATCCCCTTTAGATTCAAACATTCCGAGGTATTGTTTGGGGTTAACCGAGGCGAGAATTGTGCCTAGATTTCCCGTAATTTCTTGGGCATTAATACCAGAAACGGGGGGAGTACCGATGACGATTCCCACCGCAGAAGAAGCTAATTCTTTTACCTCTTGGGGATCGGCGGATTTCAGGTCTAGAGTTTCTACAGCTAAACCAGTTTTAGTAATACCTTTAGCAATGGATTGACAGAGGCGATCACTATAACCATAATCGGAAATATAGAAAACAGCGACGGTTTTTTCTGCCTTAGTTTGTGCTTGACTCCAATCACGATAACGGGTCAATAATTCAGTAACATTATGTTTTAATACTGGTCCGTGACCATTAGCCACGAGATTAATATTACCTAGGGGTTCCATCCGTTTCATCGCCGCTAGTACGGAACGAGCATTAGGAGCCATTAAACATTCATAATAGAAGCGATAATCTGGTTCAATAGCACTTAATTGCTCATCGTAAAGATCATCGGAACAGTAGTGCATTCCAAAAGCATCACAGGTAAATAAAATTCCCGAACCGTGATCGTAGGTAAAGATAGTATCGGGCCAGTGTAAATTAGGAGCGTTAACAAATTCGAGAATGTGACCATTGCCTAGGTCTAACTGATCGCCATTTTTGACCAGTTGACGTTGAAAGGGATGATGAACTAAATTCTCTAAAAACTGAATTGCTACCTTCGACCCAACGACGGTAATATTGGGAGCGAGTTGTAGCAGATCTTTGACTAAACCACTGTGATCAGGTTCAGTATGACTGATAATTAAATAATCGATTTCTTGGGGGTTAATTAATCCGTTGAGACTATCAAAATATAGTTGACGGAATTTTTCGTGAGAGGTATCCACAAGGGCGATTTTTTCCCCACGAATCAGATAGGAGTTATAAGTCGTACCGTTTTGTAATCCGAATTCAATATCGAAGCGATCGCGATCCCAATCGAGGGAACGAATAGCGGTGATGTCTGCGGTGAGATCGGCCACCTGCACAGTGAGACGTTTTGTTTTGACTGGTGTAGCAACCATCGAACTCCTCCTTATTGTTAAGTTTTTTATACTTTGTCTCTATTGTGCCACGAGGAAATAAGGTATGGAGATTTATTTTCCGATAATTACTGATAACAGCTATCTTAATGGTCAGGGAGGAGTCGATCGTCGATTTGAGCAGAAACGCTCTCTAGGTATCTGTAGGAGGAAATGGGTGTTATACATTCCAGTCAAGGTGAACTACTTCCTATGTCACGGGGGATTGCCTCAAAACCGACTTACACCCAGTTTTTGGTCTTACATCCCCGACCTAGGCAGTATCTCCAGTTCCTATTTGGTATAAAGTTAGGATTGTAAATAAGACGGAAAAAATGCTTTTACAATCGGGAAACTTCCGTTTAAAAGGAAAAAAAGCTCTACTAAATCAAGCAGAGATACCGGTCATAACGGTAATGGATGTAACGGAAACTCCCAGGGAACTCCCCAAAAAGAAACAGAAAATTTTTTTTGGTGGTAAAAGAGGTTATCATACTTTAAAATCTCAATTAGTAGCTGATAAAAATACCGAGGAAATTATCTGTGTCTGTTGTGGGAAAGCTAGAGGTCACGATTTTAGTTTATTTTAAAAAAGTCGAGTTCGGTTTCATCCTTTAACTCCCAGCAGAGAAGACAATGATTATCAGGGAATAGATGCATACCATAGTAATAGTTATACACTGAAAAAGAAACCGAAAAATAGAAAATTAACAGAGTTATAAAAGGAGTATAACAATGCTTTAGCCAAAGAAAGGATTATCATTTAACCTATAAATAGGAAACTCAAAATCTTGAAAATATTATCGCGTAAATATCGGAATTGTCGTCGAAGATATAGTTTAAAAGTTAACTTTTTGACGACTATTTATAACTATGAGTTAGGAATAGTTATAGCAACTTCTTAAAAGTTGCCAAACATTAATCCAGTCAAGGATAATTTATTCTCAATAATAAAAATTGAGATGGTTTCTGCAGCTTAAATAAAGAGGTTTTGATAACCAAATTAAAGCATATATAAAGAGTTTTGAGTTAAAAGTAAAACTTCAGGTTTTCATTCAGAAAAAATGCACTAATTGGCTAATTTTCCCAAAAAATTAGTTAGCCTACCATCATAACATATAATTAATTTGCAAGAGTTCTAATGCACAGCAAAGGAAAGGATTAAGCCTCCATCACTACTACCGAATCACCACCTGAAAATAATCCCTAGCTACCCCCAGTAAACCATCGCTCATAGCTGACTAGCACAGTAAACCGCCCCCATCAGTCCCACTTGGGCATTAAGGACGATATGAACGGGAATATTGCTTAATAGCTCCCTCATCCGACCTTTAGCCCGAAAAGCCTTCATAAAGCGACCCTCCGTCATTAGGGGAAGATTTTTGGCCGCAATCCCTCCCGCGATGTATAATCCTCCGTAGGGAAGCAACTTCAGGGCTAAATTGCCCGCTTCCGCACCGTAGGCCTCGACAAAGATTTTCATGGTTTGATAACAGAGATGATCCGAGTTATCTTGGGCAAAACTGGCAATTTTAGCCGCTAAATCGACGGTTTTTTGCGGTTTATCCATTTCTGCTAACCAAGTGCGGTAAATTTCCGCCATGGCCGGTGATGACTGACTATAGTTACTATCGTGGAGAAATCGATAGATAGAAGTGATTCCAGGACCAGAAACCACTCGCTCCACCGAAATTCGCTCGATATTATAGAGTTCCAAGAGATAATTTAATAGTTGATATTCTAAACTCGATCGAGGGGCAAAATCGGCGTGGGATCCCTCAGTAGCAAAGACCCGATATTTACCCTTCGAGATAGGAATCAAAAAACCCTCTCCTAACCCCGTTCCCGCACCGATAACCGCAATCGGGGCCTCTGGTACTGCTGGGGCCGACTGTAGATTGTGCAGCTCCTCTGGGGCTAATCCTAACACCCCATAACCGATCGCCGCAAAATCATTAATTAATTTTACTCGCTCAATCTGCAGCTCACGGCTTAGGCGATCGCCAGTTAGAGACCAACTTAAATTAGTCAATTCGGAACTATTGTTAACCACCGGACCTGCAATACCGAAACAAGCTTTTGCCACTGGGGGAATAGTAGCCTGTCGGGCCAAAAACTGCCAGACGATCGGCACCAGATCGGGGTATTGTTCACTAGGATAAATTTCTTGATCGAGAGTAGTTAGCAGGGGTTGGGGACTATCCGATGAGTTTTAGCAATCCACTAAACGCAGGATTGTTTTAGTTCCCCCGATATCTCCCCCTAAAAGAATCGTCATGCTGGTTTTTCCCTTAGTTTGTACCCATAATTATAGTTTTTTACCCTTTCTATCAGGCAAATTTAAAGGCCACCAATTCTATACTATAGTGAAAGATGGTAATGCCTAAGCCCTAATTAAGGATTGATTAATCGTCGCTCCGGGGTTTGCATGGGGATTGGCTAGAGGACAGAAACAGGACTGAAAGACATTTTAGGTCTAACTGTAGCCTCAAGGCGATCGATAGGGCGGCAAAACCTATCACTGTCCCCATAACTTTTAAGATAGACCAGAGAGGGAGAAATTAGCTTGGGTGTAGAACTTCGCAGTTACGTTTATCTTGACAATTTACAGCTTCAACACGCCGCTTACATCGGTACAGTCGCCCAAGGATTTTTACCCTTACCCGGGGATGCTTCCCTCTGGATTGAAATTTCCCCCGGCATCGAGATTAATCGCATCACCGATATTGCCCTCAAATCCGCCGTGGTTCGTCCGGGGGTTCTATTCGTAGAACGACTCTATGGACTCTTAGAACTCCATTCTAGCAGTCAGGGAGAGGTCAGGGCGGCCGGTCAGGCAATTTTGCAGTATTTAGGCGTTAGTCAGCGCGATTGTCTGAAACCGCAAATTGTCTCTAGCCAAATTATTCGCAACATTGACGCTTACCAAGCCCAATTAATTAACCGTAGTTCTCGGGGTATGATGTTAATGGCGGGACAGACTTTATACGTTCTAGAAGTGCAACCGGCCGCCTACGCTTCCCTGGCCGCTAATCAGGCCGAAAAAGCCGCTTTAATTAATATCCTACACGTTACTTCCGTGGGCAGTTTTGGCCGCTTATATTTAGGTGGAGAAGAACGAGATATTATGGCTGGTTCCAGGGCGGCAGTTTCAGCTTTAGAAAATATTCAAGGTCGAGCTTTTCCGGGTAGCGACAAAAAAGAATAAGCTAATAAAGGCCGGAGGCAAAAGGCAAGAGGTGTTTAGATATGTATAATTAGGGCTTGCTGAATAAATGTGAAATGTAGGCAACGTAAGAGTTTTATGGCTTTTCTCGCGAAACAGGTGCAAGATTTTGAGAGAATCGTCGTTAAAAACCTTGCGTCTTCATCAGCCCGAGTCCTGTAGGGGCGAAGCATTCGGGCAATAACCTATCGGTGAAATCGTAGATTTTCTATCCGAATGCTTCGCCCGTACTTTTTGCCGCAAGCCCTAATTAATTGTGTCTAGCTACTTACTAAATCCCGTTTAAAAGGTATAGGATAGTGGGGAGTGGGAAGAAGGGAAAGAAAGTTTGAGCATTTGTACTAAATAGCTAAAAAAGGAATTTCGCCCTATTGGGGAGATTCAAAAATTAGTTCGCCATTATTCATTTTTTCAACGACTAAATGGCGATAGAGTGTCACTTGCCGGAGGATTTGGTCGGGATTATTTTTCTTATTAGAAAACATGATTGTTTTAATCGATTCAAATTCTATTCTTGTGATCACACCATCTTTGATCGCTCGTTCAATTGTAACTCGTAAATATTCTAATTCTTGGCTTTCCTCTGGGGTAATTTCTAGACTGTTAGGATGTTCTATTTTCATGATCGATTGTTTTTACCGGCTAACTGATAACTAGATAATCACGGCTATTTTTTCACACTTTCACAATCGGTGGAGAGAGAGTTTCCTTCTGGTTAGAAACGGCAAGATTATTATTATTTTGGCCGTTATTTTGCGGCAATTGTCCCGAGGCTAAATTCTGCCCCTCTCCCGTAATCAAACGAGCGCCACGACCGCGGGTAAAATAATTCCAACCCCATTGCACCATCACCACTAATTTATTATCAAATTCGATCAGATAGTAAATATGAGCCCAAACCCAGACTAACCAAGCGATAAACCCGGAAAACTTGACAAATCCCAAATCAACCACGGCCGCATTTTGGCCGATAACTGCCAGACTACCTCGATCGATATAATGAAAAGGTTGAATAGTTTGCCCTTTTAGGCGAGAAATTAATAAATTCGCCAGATATTCGCCCTCCTGCATGGCCACGGGGGCAATTCCGGGTAAAGGTTTATCTCCCTGATGGGCAAAATTAGCCAGATCCCCGATCACAAAAATATTGCCATAACCGGCGATACTTAAATCGGGTTCGACGATTACCCGGCCGACGCGATCAAGATTTACCCCGGTTCTTTCGGCCAAAATTCGCCCCATTCTCGATGCTTTTACTCCTGCTGCCCATAAAATTGTTTCGGCCGCGATTTCTGTCGTCTTTTCTCCCTGACGGACGCTGACACAACCTTCAACAATATTGGTAACGATGCTGTTAGTTTGCACTGTCACCCCTAATTTTGTGAGAGAAGCGGCAGCTTTAGCGGATAAATCGGGTGAATATGGGGGTAATACTCGATCCATCCCTTCTAAAAGCAAAATTTTCGCTTCTGTGGGGTTAATCTGGTGAAAATCAGACCTAAGCGCACCGTGGGCAATTTCTGCGATCGCTCCTGCTAATTCTACCCCCGTCGGTCCACCACCGACAATAACAAAAGTTAATAAAGCTTGCCGCTTTTCGGCATCGATTTCTTTCTCGGCCTTCTCGAAAGCAAGATAGATGCGACGACGCATTTCTACTGCATCTTCAATGGTTTTTAACCCTGGAGCGTAGGGCTGCCATTGATCATTGCCAAAATAGTGATGACTGACTCCCGTGGCAATAACTAATTGATCGTAGGCGATCGGTGGGTGATCTTCCAAGATCACTTCTCCCTTGACTGGATCTATATCTATGGCATGATCGAGGAGAATATCTGTATTGTCATGACCCCGTAGGATTAAGCGCAAAGGTGAGGAGATATCGGCCGGAGACAGCGCCCCAGTAGCGACTTGATAGAGGAGGGGCTGAAAAAGATGGAAATTTCGCTTATCGATGAGGATAACATGAACGGGGGCGTTTTTTAGGGCTTTGGCCGTGTATAAACCCGCAAATCCGCCGCCGATGATAACAACTCTTGGCTGTTTTTCAGTCATTGCTTAACAATAATTCATAAATTTCTCCCTAGTGTAGTCCGGATTGTCACAATTTAGCGGTGACAAGCGTTACCGAAAACAGCAGTCTTTAACCTAGAAAAAAATATAGATACTGGCTTTTTTGACCAACCAAGAGGGCAAAACTAAGGAAGTACAGGAAATCTCCCCATAATTTGGCCTATATATGCTCGAAAAACTTGAAAAGACCGCTACGCCGTTTTACCTAAGTTTATGACCTGGGTTAACCAGGTGGGAACTTATATTCCGCGTTTCTGTTTCCGAGTACAAGCTCGGTTTACTACCACACGGATTGGTTATTTGCTCCCTTATCACAATCAAGCATAGATCAAAAAACTTGAAAGGCAGTCACCAACGTAGAAGCCCGATTTGGTTTTATCATAGCATTTTTTTTTCTCAGAGGCAAGAGGGGCGATTCAGTTATCAGTGATCAGTTATCAGTTATCAGTGATCAGATTTGAGTTTTCAGTTTACTGTTTACCGACCACAGCCAAAAAGCCTGCCAACACCTGATCTTGTTTGCTCTGTGAAAGTCTGGGACTACAATAGAGAAAAGGGACAATTTTTGCCAGAGTGATCACCGAGGACTAATAAAGAATGACGGCTATCCTAGGGAAACCTGCCACGCTTAACACTCCGATTCTGCACCGTCTTGCCAATGGTTTAACGATTATTGCCGAAAGTCAACCGGTAGAAGCGGTTAATCTCAATGTTTGGCTGCAGGTCGGCTCGGCCTTAGAATCGGATCAGATCAATGGGATGGCTCATTTTCTTGAACACATGGTTTTTAAGGGAACCCCTAACTTAGACAGTGGTGAATTTGAACGGGCGATCGAATCGAGGGGAGCAGTGACTAATGCCGCTACTAGCCAGGAATACACCCATTATTACATTACCACTGCCCCGCAGGACTTCGCCCATCTGGCTCCGCTGCAGCTAGAAGTGGTTTTAGACGCTTTAATCCCTGATGAAGCTTTTGAACGGGAAAGACAGGTTATTTTAGAAGAAATTCGTCGTTCTCAGGATAATCCCCGTCGTCGCACTTTTTATCGCACCATGGAGACTTGTTTTCAAGTTTTACCCTATCGTCGTCCGGTGTTGGGTCCGATGGCAGTGATTGAAAATCTCACTGCTCAACAAATGCGCGATTTTCATCGGACTTGGTATCGTCCCGAATGGATGACGGTGGCGGTGGTGGGTAATTTGCCTGTAGATGATTTAATGGCTATTGTGAGCGATTCTCTAGATACTTTAGGCAGTAAGGGCAATTCTGGGCTTATTTCCCATCCTATCGCTAATCTACAGCCCGAAGCTCCCTTTAACGAGATTATCCGTCAAGAATACGAGGATGAAAATTTGCAGCAGGCCCGCTTAATCCTATTTTGGAAAGTGCCGGGGTTGAGAGACTTAGAAAAAACCTATCCTCTCGATGTTTTAGCGGCTATTCTGGGTCAGGGCAAGGTATCGCGATTATTTCAATCTCTGCGCCAAGAAAAGGGCTTAGTTTCCCAAATAACTGCCAGTAATATGTCCCAAGCAGTGCAAGGGGTGTTTTCCGTGTCGGCCCAATTAGCCTCGGAAAATATCGAGCAAGTGGAGAGAGAGATCATAGCACAGATTGGACAAATTCAACAGGAAGCTGTGACAGTTGCTGAACTGGCACGAGTTAAAACCCAAGTGGCCAATCGGTTTATTTTTAGCAATGAAAGACCGAGCGATCGAGCCAACCTTTACGGTTATTATCATACTCAGATCGGTGATTTACAACCAGCTTTTTGTTATCCCCAACACATTGAAGCCCTCACTTTAGAGGATATTCAAAATGCCTGTCAAGAGTATTTAAATCCTAACGCTTACGGTGTGGTGGTGGTGAGACCAATTCAGTAATCAGTAATCAGTGAACAGTAATCAGTGAACAGTAATCAGTGAACAGTAATCAGTAAACAGTGAACAGGGATAAAGATGAAAATAAATAAATAAATAACTAAATAACTTAAAACTTACATCTGATAACTTACATCTGATAACTGATAACTTAAAACTTACAACTGATAACTGATAACTGATAACTGATAAACCATGTGGACTCAAATTGCTCGACATATTACCCAAACCACGGAAAAACCCTTTGAAATCGAGAAAAGTCGTCCCGTTAGTGGAGGCTGTATCAATCAGGGTTATGCCGTTAGTGGCAATGGTTTAATTTATTTCGTTAAGATTAACCAAGCGAACCAAGAGGCCATGTTTGCAGCCGAAGCTTTAGGATTAAAGCAAATTCACGCCACCAAGACTATCAGGGTTCCAGAGCCAATTTGTTGGGGAATTGCCGATAAATCTAGTTATTTAGTGCTAGAGTGGCTAGAATTCGGCGGTGGCGATAGTCAAAGCTGGGAAAAAATGGGGCGAAATTTAGCTCATTTACATCAAGTTTCTTTATCCGATCGCTTTGGTTGGCATTGTAATAATACCATTGGTTCTACTCCCCAGATTAATACCATTAGTAACAATTGGGCGGATTTTTTCGCTCATCAGCGTATTGGCTATCAATTAAGACTTGCAAAGGAGCGCGGCGGCAATTTTCCCGACGAGGATCAAGTTATTCCCGCTATTAGCGAGATGTTGAGTCAGCATCAACCCCATCCCTCCCTCGTCCACGGTGATTTGTGGTCGGGAAATGCGGCAATTACCGTCGATGGGGAACCAGTAATTTTAGACCCTGCCACCTATTGGGGAGACCGGGAGGTAGATTTAGCCATGACGGAACTTTTTGGCGGTTTTCCGGCGGCTTTTTATCGGGGTTATAACGATGTTTTCCCCCTCGATGCTGGTTATCAAAAGCGCAAAACTCTTTACAATCTCTACCATATTCTCAACCACTTTAATTTATTTGGTGGTGGTTACGCTTCCCAGGCCAATCGGATGTTACAGGAAATTCTTTAAGGGTTTTACTTGTGAATATTTACCGAGGATAAATTATGTCTATTCGAGAAAATACTGTGATTAAAACTCCAGAGACAAAAGTATGGACTGATGCAGAGTTTATGGCGTTACCTGACGATGGCAATTGTTACGAATTAGTCAAGGGAGAGTTAATTAATCTGGGCAATTCTGGGGCTTTACACGGTTATATTGCCATTATTTTAAGTGCTGCTTTATTCGCTTTAGTAACATCTCGAAAACTAGGGGTATTATTGGACTCCAGCACTGCTTTTACTATGAAAAATGGCAATAAACGCTCTCCTGATATAGCTTTTTTTGCTAAGGAACGTCTGCAAGGATTGGAAGAATTGCCGACGGGTTTTTTAGAAGGTGGTCCCGATTTAGTGGTAGAAATTCTCTCTCCAGGGAATACAGTGGCAGAAATCGAGGACAAAATTGCTGAATATTTTGCCAATGGGACTCGTTTGCTCTGGGTTATCAGTCCAGGTCAACACTATGTCTTAGTTTATCGTTCTGGGTACGAACCGCAGGGATTATTAACATCAGGAGATTTTTTGGAGGGGGAAGATGTGGTTCCGGGGTTCACTTTTCCCGTGGCCGATTTGTTTCAAAAACTATCTTTTTGACTCTTTCTTCTCAACAAATCGGCTAATAAATCGGCACTATCACTAATAGCTAGATGAGAAGCTTGTTGAGCCATGGCGGCCAATTTTTCGGGATTAGACCATAAATCGAGGACTAATTCGCCTAAAAACTGAGCAGTTAACTCATTTTGACGATAAAGATAAGCGGCTTGAGCTTCGGCGAAAACTTTGGCATTGTAGAACTGATGGTCTTCGGCAGCAAAAGGATAGGGAATTAAAATCGAAGGCGTACAAGTGATCGCTAATTCTGTTAAAGTGCCGGCACCGGAGCGACTGATAGCCAGATTAGCTCTTTGCCATAATCCCGCCATATTGTCGTAAAAAGGCCGGGAAAAATAGTTAGAATGGCGCAAACTATCCGCTTCGGGGTCGTTTTCTCCCGTGAGATGCACGATATAAATGCCTTTTTCTAACCATTGGGGAGCGCTTTGCCGGACAATTTGATTAAGAGCCACGGCCCCTTGAGAACCACCGGCAACGACAATTAAAAAAGCATCCTCTGGAATCGGTAAATCTAGGGACTGGGGAATGAGAAACTGCTCCCGTACAGGCGTACTAACCCAAGTAGTGCGAGTGCCGGGTAAATAGCTGGCGGTTCCCTGAAAACCGAGGGCAACCGTATCGCACCAGCGACCGAGAACTTTCGTGACTTTGCCCGGTATGTAGTTAGATTCGTGTAGGATGACGGGAATATTGGCTAAACGAGCCGCTAAAATGGTCGGTCCTGCAATATAACCCCCGGTGGTAAAAACTGCCGCTATCTGACGTTTTTTGATTAAATTACGCACTTGCCAAATGGCCCGCAGTTGACCGAACAGAATCTTGAGAGTTTTTAACCCGAAACGGGTTTGAAACCCCTCAATCGGGATGCTGTGCAGGGGATAGGTTTTTGGAACTAAGGACTGTTCCAGACGGTCTGGAACTCCTAACCATTCAATCTCGTAATCCGGCAAACGCTCGGCCAGGGCCAAAGCGGGAAATAAATGACCACCAGTACCACTAGCGGCAATCAGGAGACGGGTTGGAGTGCGTGCCATAATTCGAGAGAGGGTAAATTCAGCCCTAGAATGAAATAATCTACCATAGTTATTGATCGATCCTTACACAAACTATCACTAATGCGTAACTTGAACACGATTCCCAATAAATTTTTTCGTCAATCCCTCAATTTTTCCCTATCGTTGCTGTTAGGTTTGGGGTTAACTTTGACCCTTGCCACCGGTCTGCGGGCCGAAAAGCCAGAAACTGCTCCGGCTAATTTAAAAACCCTTATCTCCAAAATCGAAACGGCCGCTAATGAGCGGGATCTCAAGCAATTGATGGAGTTTTATAGTCCGAAATTTACTAATTCCGATGGTTTGACCTACGAAAAAACTCAAAAAGCTTTAACTCATTTTTGGGAACGTTATAACAATCTACAATACACCACAACCCTCGAATCTTGGAGTCGTTCCGGGGACAAGTTAACGGCCAATACAATTACTAAAATTACTGGGACGGGAAAGGTGCAGGGACGAGTGGTGGGAATGAATGCCACGATTCGTTCTCGTCAACAATTTCAGGGTAATAAACTGGTTTATCAGGAGATTTTAAGCGAGAGAGTTGAGTTAAATACTGGCAAAAATCCCCCCAGTATTCAAGTGAAAATTCCCGAAAGGGTGAAAGTGGGTGAAGAATTTGATTTTGATGTGATTGTTCGCGAACCTTTAGGGGATGATTTATTGGCTGGAGCGGCGATCGATGAGAAAGTAGATATTGAGCGCTATATTAATACAAATCCCCTAGAATTGGAATTATTACAGTCCGGCGGTTTATTTAAGCGGGTAAAAGCGCCGGCAACACCAGAAAATCGTTGGTTATCGGCGATTTTAATTCAAGGAGATGGGATTGTTGTCGTTACTCAACGGGTTAAGGTAGAAAAATAAATTTTATCTGGCGGCTTTTTTGGCATTCCCCCTCTAGAGTTACCATCTTAGCTGCCCATAAACCACTGAGTACCAGTAACTAAATAATAGGCTCCCGTCACCATCAGTGCCACGCTACCTAAACGGATAATCGTCTCGGAATGTTGCAATAAATTCCGGCTTTGTTTGGCTAGACCAGTAAATAAACTGGCCAAGAAAATGAGAATCGTATAACCAAGAGCATAACTAACCATGGTCAGGGTGCCGAGGACTTGAGAACCAGTAGCGGCAGCGGCGGCCAAAACAGCAAAGAGGACAGGACTAGCACAGGGAGAGCTAACAAGAGCAAAAGTTAATCCGACTCCGTAGGGGCCTGCTTGGGGGAGATTTAAGTTCATTTGCGGTAAAGGTAGCTTAATTACTCCCAATAACCACAGACCCATGACCGCCATAATCAAACCGACAACAATATTAATATAACCTCGGTACTCCACCATTACCGTCCCGGCAAAGGAAGAAACTAAACCAAAAAGACTTAAAATTGTCACCGCTCCTAGGACAAATAAACCTGCTTTGCTGAAGGCATCCCAACGAGATTCTATTTTCAGGGTGCCGATATAGCTGAGGTTAACGGGCAATAGTGCCAGAATACAGGGAGATATGCTGGCAATTACGCCACCCAAAAAAGCTAGGGGCAGTAAAACTAGAGGATTGTTTGTATCTTGTCGATCTAACCATTGCTGATAGCTATTTTCGATGATCGAGATTGCTCTTTCCAGAGGATGGCCGATAATTGGTCCGATAGTAAGGACTAAAATAAGAGCTAGAAGCCCTAAAACCAGATAAAATAATAATTTTTTCGATATTTTCGCTTTTTTGTCGGGTTTCAACCCTTCGACTGACTCCGATATTCGTCGCATAAAATTCTCCTGAAATGATCCAAAAAATAAAATTGCCCTGGGAGTACTTGGCGATCGCTGGTACTCCCCAAGCTGGGCAATCTTCGACTATTTTTTATTAATAGCCGAGTTCAGTACGGAGGAATAGGCGGATTTATCGGCATTATTCCGGTATTGTGCCAAAATATTGCCCGTAGCGGGATCAATAATCGCAATCATGCCAGTTTGGGACTTATTCGCCTCAAAAAAACGACCTAGACCCAATTCTTGGGCTTTGCGGGCCGATTGGGCCGCTTTCGAGCGATCGCTGACATCTAAGACGATAAAATTAGCTTTACCCGCGTAATCTTTTTTAAGTTGGGAAAGAGTGGGTGCAACATTTTTACAGGCAGGACACCAACTAGCATAGATATCGACAACCACTGGTTTTCCTTGCAATTGTCGCGCTAAGGGACCGCCCACATTACCATGTTTAGCAGCGCAGGGATTTTTCGAGGCACAGGGATCAGTGCCAGCGCAGGGATTTTTCGAGGCACAGGGATTAGCTTGGGCAATACTAAAAGTACCTTTACTGACCACTGAATCAGAATTAGTCAAGGTTTTCGCCGATGTTCCGGCCACCAGGGAAACCGTAACCGCTAAACTACTAAGACAAAGACCGAGCCATAATAACGCTGATGGTTTACGCATGAGTTAAATTTTCCAATTAAGATTAGAGATTTTTTGGTAAGTCAAGGGTATTACCCCGGAAGAATCCAGCTTGCCACCGGAGGAAACCAGTGTAGCTGACAGTTAAGATTAAATTCTAGAAACCTGAGTCTCAGATGAAGACCAGATAGATAATAGATAAAAAATCTGACTTTAACTGGCAATTGCCCTCATCCATCCAGGAGAATCGTCCTTCCATCTTTTCAGCAAAAATTCATCTACCGATCACGAAGGGATCATCTTTTCCCGAAATCTTGCTGATAAAATCAAGAAGAAACCCGTTAATTGCGGCTAAAAGACAACTTTTCGCCCTAATATGCTAATTTAAACCATTATTTCGCAACTATGACAGGAAACGACTGGTTGGTGGATAATCATGGGCAATGCTCGGCCTACGAAATAACCCCCACAAACTCCGAATTATCCCATCCCTACTGGCTCTATCGCTTTTTATCCGATCTCGAAGATACCTTAACCCAGATTAGCGATGATCGCTCACGATTAGAAGCAATTCGGATTCTAGTTCGCCAACTCTTAAACAATTCACCCTGGTTAGATATTCTTAGTCTAGAACCCAATCCCGAAACCGGTTGGGAGGTATTAACCCTCTACGATGAGCCATTTTTTCCCCTGACAGTACAACTGGTCGCTTGGTCTGTGGGTAGCACTTCCCCGATTCATAATCATGGTTGTTGGGGGGTAGTAGCTTTGTTAAAGGGACAGGAAAAAAACAGCTTCTGGCAACGTTCCCCCACCCCCGAATTACCGGATCAGATCAGAAAAGTCGGCGATCGCCTACTCGTCCCGGGTGATATTCTCTGCTTAATGCCAGCTGCTATTCACCATGTAGAAGCGATCGGAGATGAGCCAACCCTGAGCTTTAACCTGTACGGTGAAACTAACTATAGTCAGCGTTTCCAGTTCGATCTCGGACAAGGTACGGCGAAAAATTTTTAAATCTCCCTATTTTTGATCACTAACCATACACCCATGAAGCTACCTCGCCTTGTCGGCATTTTTGGGCAATTTTTGCCCAGTAAACCTGTTTCTACTAGCTCGCTTCAGTTTCGCTTAACCTTAGAACTATTGACCATCTCGATTATCGGACTTGGTAGCGTAGCCATTTGGGCCGGTTGGCAAATGGAGCAGAATTTAGTCGCTGCCCATAAACAAACTCTAGAATATATCGCCAAGCGTTTTCCTGAGCAGTTGGAAATGTACGCTCAGATGGGATCCCTGACTACGGGATTAGAAAAAACCATTGAGCGAGTCTCCACTGCGGGGTTAGTCATCTGGGTTAAAAACTCCGATGGACAACTGTTGGGACAGTCTCCTGGAGTCGATGGCAATGTCACCGAGATGCGTGCGGCGGCATCCCTAACCAGAGTACCCGATGCACCCCAAATTATTCACTTTGATGGACGCGATATTGTTTTATGTGGCACTCCTGTGGCTATCAAGGGTCAACTGTCGGGGAAATTGTATCTATCCCAAGATATCACGGCCGATCACCAGAAATATCAGGCGGGGTTATGGGGCTTATTTTGGCTGAGTATTCTCGTCCTATTGAGCTTAATTGTCTTAATTTCCCAACGGATCCGTCAGGCTATGTTGCCGCTGACCCGCATGAGTCAAATTGCTAGTGCCGTTTCTGCCGATGATTTAAATGGGGCGAAATTGCAACTCGAACAAGCGCCAGATGAAATTTTAGGACTAGCTACCGCTTTTAATCAGATGTTGTGGCGATTATCGGGAGCTTGGGAACAGCAACGTCAGTTTGTCGGCAATGTTTCCCATGAACTGCGTACCCCTCTAACAGTCGTGATCGGTTATTTACAAAGTCTCCAGCGACGCAGCACTAATTTAAATCCCTACCAACAGCAAGCTCTGGAAACAGCAACGTCAGAAACCGAGAGAATTATCCGGATGTTACAAGATTTGCTCGATCTCGCCCGTGCCGATAGCGGTCATCTCCATTTTCGCTCCCATCCTATTATTCTCAATACTTTGCTGACAGAAGTGGCGGCGATGAGTCAAAAAGTTAGCGATCGCAAGATGACTTTATTATTAACCAATGAAGATGTGGTAATTTGTGGCGACCAAGATCGATTACAGCAAGTTTTAATCAATTTGCTCGATAATGCGATCAAGTATTCTACCCCCGAGCAACCGGTCGATCTGATCTTAGAAAAGCAGGCTAATTCGGCTCTTATCCATGTACGCGATCGGGGAATCGGTATCTCTCTCTCCCATCAAAATCGCATTTTTGAACGGTTTTATCGGGTTGATGAGTCGATGACTCGCTCGCGAGACGGTACGGGTTTGGGTTTAGCGATCGCTAAAAGTCTAATTGAAGGAATGGAGGGTCGCATCACTCTCCGCTCTCAACCCGGTCAAGGCAGTACCTTTACTATCATTCTACCTCTCTGGCAACCGCAGTTATGAACGACCATATTCTTCTCGTGGAAGATGATCCCAAGCTCGCCGAATTTATCGCGACAGAACTTCATTTGGAAGGCTATCAAGTTACTATTGCTTCTAATGGCATGGATGGACTGAAAATCGCTAGGGATTCTTCACCAGATTTGTTAATTTTAGATTGGATGCTGCCGGTTATTTCTGGATTAGATTTATGTTTACGACTGCGAAAAACCGGGATGGAAGCACCGATTATTATTTTAACAGCTAAAGATGAAATCCCCGATCGAGTGACGGGCTTAAATGCCGGAGCCGATGATTATGTTACTAAACCTTTTAGCATGGAAGAACTCTTAGCTCGGGTGAAAGCTCGTTTACGTCGCACCCATGCCCAAGATTTAAATATATTTACTTTTGAAGATTTGACCTTGAATTGTCTTGCTCGGGAAGTGTATCGAGATAGTCAATTGATTGAATTAACGGCTAAAGAGTTTGACTTATTAGAGTTTATCTTACGTCATCCCCGGCAGGTACTCACTCGCGAGCAAATTCTCGAAACCGTTTGGGGTTACGATTTTATGGGCGATTCTAATATTATTGAAGTGTATATTCGTGCCTTACGGGTTAAGTTGGAGTCTGCTAATCCTAAACGTTTGATCCAGACAGTGCGAGGAGTAGGCTACGTTTTAAGAGATTATGCTTAATTGTGATTTATCAGAGGAACCGAGGGAGGAATTATTTAGCCCCGATTTGATCAAAAAGGCTGTAATAAATACTCTGATTAAACCTAGAGATGGGAAACATCGCTCGTCCATACCTTAAATTTTGTTAAATTTACTTGACCAAAAGAAGTTGTTAGGGCAGCATCGACGGCATCTAAGCCGCGAGTCATTAAAATTCGCCCGATTCTGGGGGTGTTATGACGAGCATCGAAAGTGTACCATTGATGGTCTAAATAGACTTCAAACCAAGCACTAAAATCCATCGGTAGAGGTTGGGGAGAAATACCGATATCTCCGAGATAGCCAGAGGCATAACGAGCAGGAATATTTAGGCAACGGCAAAAAGTCAAAGCTAGATGGTTAAAATCGCGACAAACCCCCTTTCTTTCCCGATAGACATCATAGGCGGTTTTTGTCACCCGTGCGTATTCGTAACCAAAACGAATGTGACTATGAACCCAATCACAAACCGCTTGTACCCTTGCCCAACCGGGAGGAGTTTGTCCGAAAAGTTCCCAGGCAATTTCCGAAAGCAAATCCACTTCACAATAACGGCTACTCATTAGGTAGGGAAAAACTTGGGTTGGTAACTCTGTTAAGGGAATTTCTTGGGCATTCCCATTAACTATATCGGGTTTCCATTCATTCTCGATAACTGCTTCATTGTGAATGCGAATCTGGCCAGCAGGTAAAATTAGACGACTGGTTCGATTACCGAAGCTATCTAAAAATTCTTCTATTTTTGTTGCTGGTTGCACCTGCAACTTCTCCGATTGTCTAACTTGATCTAAAATTGAGGGGTGTAGATAAAGTTTTAACAACATGACTAGGGGTAAAGGGGCATCAAAGCCAAATTCATAACCAACATGGATTAACATTAGTCCTCCTATCTAGATGAAATTTTGTCAGGATTGGTAGAGATGAAACGCCAATAATCGCCAGACTGAAAAAATTTAGGCCCGACCACTTAGTTAAAAGTTTGGCTCTCCCAGGTTTGGTGGGTAAAATGTATTCTAAGATACATTCCTCCTAGCGAGGGGGTGGAACGAACCACAAAGGACACAAAGATCGATCGATCATATAGTGAGTTAAACTTATCACACAGAACCTAGAAGAGCCAAAGTTTGAGGATAAAGTAATAGCCAAGCAGAAAACCGATAAGCTTTGTACAGAGTTACTTTTATTATAAACCGCCTCAACTAAAAGCTTTGTAACTTTGAAGACAAGCCATCGGCAGGATTAGAGCTATCGAAAAGAGTCTGGGGTGGATGGTTCCTCTAATGGACGGATTTCAATGGGGATGTAGGCTAGTTTAGCAAAAATCTTTTGTTGATAACTGACGGGCCACCATTCGTAAAGAAAAATTTCTAAAGGTCGCCAGAGGGCCACCCAACCACTAATTAATAATCCTTCTTCTAAGAAGTGAATAAATGTATCGGTGCCAAAACGACCAATTAATTCGCTGAGACTCAAACAAACAAAAAGAAAGGAGAGACCAATTAGCAAAGATATGCGTCCCTGTCGCCAAATTGTGCGTAATTTTCTTTGTTCTCCCTGTTGGCGATAGTCAAAATAATTATGTAAAGCTGAGGGTAACAGATTTCGGGCGTTATTCTGTTCTTGACTGGGGAGATAAAAGACTAATTTAAGGGGGGTATTGAGGGGAAATTCATCCACAGAGTTAATAATATAATTTTCGGCGTTATCGTCTAAATCTCTATCTAAAAATGGCGAAGGATCCAAAGAATTAAAGACTTGCTGTAACTGATTAAGTTTAATTTCAATTAAGTAAGCTCCTTCCTCCTGTCGATAATAGGATTGTAATTTATTTACCATTTTAGGCATTATTTATTAATGTTAAGCAAATGGGGTGAACTGACACAACTAAAATCTACTAAGTAGGTAGGCACAATTATTTGTAGGGCGTTGGGTTTCATGCTTCAACCCAACCTACGTTCATCTTATATTTAATTCCACCCACCCACTTAGAAGTTACTTCATCTTGCTCATACAGGCTAAGGATTGAGCTATCTCTGAGAGTATTTTAGCTGTATCAGTCCCAGATCATTAATTTAATTTAGCGACCAAAACCAGCGTACCAAAAATAGGTAACCATGGGGATTACTGTGGCTAAAACCAGTAAAACTATCACCCAAATTGTGGCATTTTTATCGTCAGTTTCTTCTGCGGTAGTAAAGGTACTTTCGATATTAATTGTCGCTACTTCCGGCGGTCCGGGATCCGCTTCTCCAGAAAGTACCGCCGTTAGACGACGACTAGCATCGAGTAAAGCTTGATTATATTTTCCCCCATCTTTGAGGGGAACTGCCATAGTTTCCGAGAGGATACTATCAGCAATAGCATCGGTTAATAGGGGTTTTGCTTCCTCCCCAACCCGAATAGCAGTTTTATTGGTTAAAGTATCAAGGACGATGATAGTTTGATTGGCACGATCTTCGGAGTTAGGATACCATTCTCTCAGGATATCATCGGCTAAATTGTCAATTTTTTGACCGTAATCCAAGCGTCGGACTACCACCATTCTTACTTCTTGTCCGGTTTTTTCGGCGAGGTTTTTCAGATCTTTATTTAATTTTCCTTCGTTAGCGGCACTAATGGCCGAAACGGGATCGACCACATAAGTGGGCGCTCCAGAGCTTAAAATGGGGAGGTCATAGACTCCCATGGCAGCAGCCGGTGACAGAGAAACACCCAAGACTACACAGCAGGAGAGAAGGAGAGAAGCTAATAATTTGAGCATATTGATTCGGTAAAATTCCTATAGAACATAATAGGGGAAAAGTTTACTGTTTTTTGATTAGGGAGACGGGAGACGGGGTGATGGGGAAATTCAACTAATACCCTCAAACCCTAAAACCCCAACACCCAAACCCTTTTAACTGATAACTGATAACTGATAACTGATAACTGATAACTGATAACTGATTATGAGTGATTTTGAGGAACTAGAGTCTAAAAAACGGGAAAAAGCTCTAGAAATGCAGGCCTATCGCGATAATTTGCTCTCACGGGTGACAAGATTACTAATTTCTCAAGATATCCACTTGGCGATTGATCATACCCTAGAACTGCTCTGTCAATTTACCCAGAGTGCGCGCTGTTACATTATTCAATATTCCACCTGTCGTCAGCAGTGGAGTATGGTTTATGAATACTGTCACCCCGACTATCCCCAAGTTATCCCGATTAGGGAACAATCACAAAATCTCTCGACGGAAACCTTTCCCTGGTTTTCTGAACAATTATTAAACGGTATTCCAGTTAAACTGAACTCTTTAGACGATTTACCCGCTACTGCTATCCCTGAAAGAGCTATTCTCGCTAATAGTTCTACTCCCTGTCTCTTAATCGTTCCCATGTGGGATAGTTGTGGGGTAACGGTGGGTTATCTGGGATTGGATGCCAGTGCAGAAAAGCAATGGACAAAGGAAGATGTCACCTTTGTGCGGTTGCTGGGAGAATTAATTGCGATCGCACAAAGTAGATATGAAGCGGAAAAAGGATTAAAAGAGGCTAAAGAAGCGGCAGTTAAAGCAAATAAAGCTAAAAGTGAGTTTCTAGCTAACATGAGCCACGAATTACGCACTCCTCTTAATGCTATCTTGGGTTTTACTCGCTTAATATCCCGGGATAGCAGCATCAGCAGTGAATATCGGCAATATTTGGAAATTGTCAATCGTAGCGGGGAACATTTATTAGAGTTAATCAACGATATTCTAGAAATGTCGAAGATAGAAGCGGGAAGAACGGTTTTTAACCCTAGTAATTTCGATTTATACGCTCTTTTAGATAATATTGCCGAAATGCTACGCTCACAAGCGCAAGCAAAAGCTTTAAGCTTAATTTTTGATCGCAGCTCCGATCTGCCTCAATATATATGTACTGATGAAAGTAAATTGCGACAGGTGTTAATCAATCTCTTGGGTAACGGATTGAAGTTTACCGAGTCGGGAGGGGTGACTCTCCGGGGAAAAGTAGGAGAGAAAAGAGGAGATTATCAGCGATTGCTCTGGGAAATTGAAGACACAGGCGCAGGAATCGCCCCAGAGGAGATTTATAAGCTATTTCAAGCCTTTAACCAAACGGAAACGGGACGAAAATCCCAACAGGGGACGGGATTGGGTTTACCTATCAGTAAAAAATTTGTTGAGTTGATGGGGGGTGCGATCGGAGTTAGTAGTATTCTGGGTCAAGGAAGTATTTTTAGTTTTGATATTCAGGTGGGTTTGGTGGGGGAAAATGAGATTAAAACCGAAACCAATAGGGCAAAAGTTATCGCTTTAGCCGAAAATCAGCCTAAATATCGCATATTAGTCGTCGATGATCGACCGGAAAGCCGTTTACTGTTGCTGAAACTCCTGACTACCCTAGGATTGTCCGTGCAAGAGGCCGCTAATGGTCAAGAAGCGATCGCAATTTGGCAAGCATGGCAACCTCATCTTATCTGGATGGACATGAGAATGCCAGTGAAAGACGGTTACGAAGCAACTAGGGAAATTAGGCGGTTAGAGGCTGATAATCGCGGAAAAACGGTGATAATTGCCCTAACTGCCAGTGCTTTTGAAGAAGATCGCGCCTTGGTTATTGCCGCCGGTTGTGATGATTTCGTGCGTAAACCTTTCCGAGAGGAAGTTATTTGGCAAAAAATGGGCGAATATTTGGGATTAAAATATATTTATGCCGATAATGAGCCAAATCAGCCCAATTATTCGCCAGTTTTCCTCGATTCCCTGCAATCCCTATTAAAATTAATTAGTCCCGCTTGGATTGGACAATTGCAACAAGCGGCGCGAGAATGTGATGATGAAAAAATTATCGCCCTAACCGCAGAAATTCCCCCCGATTATGCTACCCTTGCCCAAGGTTTACAACAGTTAGCCAGAGAATTTTCCTTTGATGCGATCGAAACCATAATTAAAGATTTAAACATATCTTAAGAGAGTATTTTATCTAGATCTCAAAAACGTGATATTCTAAAGGCATAAATCCCTAAATATGGCAATTTTAAAGGATGAAACTGTTAAAAATGCTCATCGGTACTTTCCTAATACTACCGATTTTTTCCGTTCATGCTCAAGTACCCTCGCTTCCCCTAATCAAGCAAAATTCCCCCAATCTTGGTGATCTACCGAATGATCCCACCCAGCAGAAAAATTGGGTTTGTAACCAAGAAGATCAACGCATTGCCGTGGCTGCTAAAGAAGAGAAAGGTTGGAAAGAATTAATTGAAAAACAAGGTTGGCAATGTCGTGAAGGAAATACCGATATACCCGATCAAACTCTCAGCTTTTCCTGTGAACCAGAACAAGCGATTGGCATCTTGACAGTTTACTGGTTAAATGGTAGTAATGGTCAACAACAATTAAGTCAATGGCGAGATAAATTAGCGGCACAACAGGGGATGGTTTGTACCATTAATAACGTGCAGTTATTCGATACTCAAGAAAATATACCCAATCCATGACAACCATGATTAAATTAGCAGTTTTGCCTCAATCTATCCTCCTGGGTATCAGTTTATTATTAAACAATTCTCTGCCCTTACTTGCCCAATCTACACCCCTGAGCGTGGATAATTTAAGAAACACCGTCTATAACATTCCCAATCGGGGTTCCGTAATTGTCAGCGATGGTATTTTTCAATCCAATGAGGGACAAATTTTAGGAGTGCAAGTCAGTCGAGAAGCCTTGATGGGGGACTATAATAATGATCAAAGGACTGATGGTATTGTCGTATTAAGAGTGATTACCAGAGAGCAACAGCAATTACATTATTTAGCCCTAGTGATTGATAATAACGGTACTGCCACTAACACCGATACTGTCCTGTTAGCCGATCGAGTAGTTGTCGATAATCTTAGTGCTAAAGATGGTATGATCACCGTCAATATGAGAAGATTTCTCCCTCGGGATCCTTCCTGTTGTCCGTCGGGAGTCATTACCCAACAATTTGCGATTAATTCTAGTATTAATCAATTGACTTTACTGAGTACCAACGAAAGTCAACCCACCACCCCAAATGTGCAGGTAATACCCGGTTCTCCCCTGAGAATTAATAATAGTAATCTCCCCTTTCAACCTCCTGCTGGGGCCATCCAAATTCGCTTTTAACCTTGTTTTTAGTGCGTTACGCTGGGTACATCTCCTATTTGTGAATCTACTCAGTTGGGATTCCCTGATAATCTTTTTTTTAAAACTGTGCTTTCTGGGTTTTTTGTCTTATAATTCAGACTCTTGGGGGGTTCTACCCCCGAACCTCCTGTGCATTAGTTTTTCGGTGAAATGCTTAGACGCATTTGTTTATATATTTGTACCAGTCTAAGAGTCACTGATAATTCCTAAAGGCAACTCTCCTGACTCCTGACTCCTGACTCCTGATAAAAAATGGCCTACAAATATCCCATCCAGCGCTGGTATATTGCCGCAACTAATCCCGAAAAAATCGCGGGGTTAGCGCGGGAAATGGGATTATCATCCTTATTAGCAACTATCTTAATTAATCGCGGTATTGATACCCCCGAATTAGCTAAAACTTATATTGATCCTGAAGCGGATACCTTACCCTCTCCCCTGGGGGAATTTCCCGACTTAGAAAAAAGTGTCAATTTATTAGTAAAAGCGATCGCCTCTGGTGATAAAATTGCTATCTGTGGGGACTACGATGCCGATGGCATGACCAGTACATCTTTACTGCTAAGAGCCTTAAGACATCTCGGCGCTAGGGTAAATCATGCCATACCCAGTCGCATGAAAGAGGGATACGGAATTAATCAGCGCATTGTCGAAGAATTTGCCGAATCTGGAGTCGGATTGATTCTCACTGTTGATAATGGCATTTCCGCTCACGAACCGATCGCCCTAGCGATAGAATTAGGATTAAAAGTTATTATCACCGATCATCACGATCTGCCGCCAATTTTACCAAATGCCTCCGCTATTCTCAACCCGAAATTATTAACCCCGAACTCTCCCTATCAGGGATTAGCGGGGGTGGGAGTCGCCTATATTTTAGCGGTGACAACTGCCCAAAAAATGGGTAAATTACAGGGATTAACCGAGTCATTATTATCATTATTTACCCTAGGCACTATAGCAGATTTAGCCCCATTAATCGGGGTAAATCGTCGCTGGTTAAAACGGGGTTTAAGAAAATTACCCAAATCCCAATTAGTCGGGATTCAATCCCTGATGCAAATAGCGGGAATTAGCGAGGAACAAAAGCAATTACAACCGGATGATATTGGCTTTAAATTGGGACCGAGAATTAATGCCATTGGCAGAATTGGCGATCCCCAGATAGTTATTGAATTATTAACCACCGATGACGCAGGAATTGCCTTAGAAAGAGCAATGCAGTGCGAACAAATTAATCGTACTCGTCAAGAATTGTGCGAAAAAATTGAAGAAGAAGCGATTAAATTAGTGGAAGAAACTCCGATTCTTTGGCAACAAGATCGAGTTTTAGTCTTAGTGGAAAAAGATTGGCATCATGGGGTAATTGGTATTGTGGCCTCCCGTTTAGTGGAACGCTACGGAGTGCCGGTTTTTATTGGTACTTACGAGGAAGAAGATACGGATAAAATTCGCGGATCTGCCAGAGGAATTGAAGAATTTCACGTTTTTGAAGCCCTGCAATTTTGCCAAGATTTACTAGGAAAATTTGGCGGTCATAAAATGGCGGGGGGTTTTAGTTTACCCACAGCTAATTTACTAGCATTTAAACAAAGATTAAGTCAATTTTCTCACAAAATTTTACAAATAGAACAATTAAAACCTTTAATTAAAATTGATACTATCATTGATTTTAAACAAATTACCCCGGAACTTTTTCAACAAATTGATAGTTTGCAACCCTGGGGAATTGGCAATGAATTACCCGTTTTTTGGACTCCTAACGTGCGAGTAGTGGAACAGAAAACTATCGGAAAAAATCATTTAAAATTATTGCTGGCTCAAAGCGATAATACCAGAATTAAAGCCCTAGCATGGCGTTGGGGCGAATATTGTCCTTTACCAACTCGTTTAGATATTGCCTATAAACTCAAAGAAAATACTTGGAATGGTAATACAACCATAGAAATTGAATTAGTGGGAGTGCGATTACCCCAAGAAAATGATAATATTAAAAAAGCAATTTTTATGCACGCCGATAAAATCTATCAATGTAGTTTTTGGGGTGATTTAAACGAGATTCGCATCAAAAATGAACAGGGCGAGATTTTAGTCGTGCAGAAAGGGCAGCGCATTGGTTTATTAGGGAAAAATCGGCAACAAGCTAGAGAAGTCAACGTGACTGAACCCCGTTTTTATACTTTAATTAAAGTTGCCATCAAAGCTTTGGCTATCTAGCAAAACCTCCAAAAAAAGCGCCTTGACGATGAACCAAACCATAGTGATCAAAATCGGTACTTCCAGTTTGACCGATAATCAAACCGGCCAATTATCCCTCTCCACGATCGCCGCTTTAGTGGAAGTCCTCACCCGGTTGCGCGCTGCCGGTCATCGGGTGGTATTAGTATCTTCCGGGGCCGTGGGGGTGGGCTGCCGTCGTCTGGGAATACAGGAAAGACCGAAAAAAATCGCCCTCAAACAAGCGATCGCCGCCGTCGGTCAAGGTCGTCTGATGCGGATCTATGATGACCTCTTTACCAGTCTTGGTCAACCGATCGCCCAAATTTTGCTCACCCGTCCCGAATTGATGGAACGCACCTGTTATGTCAACGCCTATAATACCTTTCAGGCTTTGTTTGAATTAGGGGTGATTGCCATTGTCAACGAAAATGATACGGTGGCGATCGATGAGTTAAAATTCGGCGATAATGACACTTTATCAGCCCTTGTGGCCAGTTTAATCGAGGCTGACTGGTTATTTATCCTCACCGATGTGGATCGCCTCTACAGTGCCGATCCGCGGCTATTTCCCGAAGCTGCGGCCATTGCCCGAGTTACTCCCGCGCAATTAGCGCAACTATCGATCGATGCTGGTAGTAGTGGCAGTCAGTGGGGGACCGGGGGTATGGCCACTAAATTGGCCGCGGCCCGGATTGCCACCAGTGCCGGGGTAGAAATGGCGATTACTAAGGGAGGGCAGCCCAGCAATATCTTAAAAATTATGGCAGGAGAGGCGATCGGAACCCGTTTTGAGGCCCAAAAACGCAGTGATAACGCCCGCAAACGCTGGATCGCCTACGGACTAATGCCCATGGGTCAAATCTATCTCGATGCTGGGGCGATTCAAGCCATTTGTCAGGGGGGGAAATCTCTCCTTGCGGCCGGGATTACCAAAGTGGAGGGGGAATTTAGCGCCTCGGAATCGGTGCAATTGTGCGATCAAGAAGGCCGGGAAGTGGCCAGGGGAATTGTTAACTATAGTAGTGAGGAGATCGATCGAGTTAAAGGTCAACATTCCGAGCGTATTGCCAGTTTATTAGGTTATATGGCCGCAGAAACCATCATTCATCGGGATAATCTCGTTATTTTGAGTGCCTCGTCCACCACCTCGACTAATAAGGGATAATTCCGCCACCCAGCGCCGGTCTGGCCAATGCCTTAAATGTAAAGAAATGTCTCAAAAAAACAACAAATTGTTAGACAAGCAAGAGAGTTAGACTAGGGATGTCCCCCGAAGTTCAACCCTGTGAGATTATAAATAAAGCGAAACTCAAAAATGTCTTTATTGCTGTTGGGAGAAACTTAATAATGCGAGACGCGGTAACTAGCCTGATTAGAAAATACGATGTCACCGGACGTTATCTCGATCGAGATGCGATCGATAATCTTAAACAATATTTTGCCTCGGGAACTGCCCGTCTAGCTGCCGCCGCCCTAATTAACGCTAATTCGGCGGCGCTCGTGCGTGGGGCGGCGATTCGTCTATTTGAAGAAGTTCCCGAATTGATCCGCGCCGGGGGTAATGCCTACACCACCCGTCGTTATTCTGCCTGTCTGCGGGATATGGATTACTATCTCCGCTATGCCAGTTATGCGCTGGTGGCTGCCGATACTAATGTTCTAGATGAGCGGGTACTGCAAGGACTACGGGAAACCTATAATTCCCTCGGTGTTCCCATCGGTCCGACGGTGCGCGGTATCCAAATCATGAGCGAAATGATTCAAACCATGGCTCTTGAGGCGGGTATTGCCGACACCTCTTTGATCGCTGAACCCTTTGATCATCTCACTCGTGAATTAAGCGAAGTCTCTATCTAAATTCAGTTATCAGTTATCGCTTATCAGTTTTGTTCGTTCAATCAGTGACTGAGTTTCTTAGTGGATTCTTTTGATGAACAGCGAACAGTTATTGCTATCGAGATGGCGTGATTTGCCGCCAGACAAACAGAGAGAGGTCTTAGATTTTACCGAATTTCTAGCCACACGTCTCTTGTCGTCGCCGGAATCAGAAGCTAGTCCGAACTTGTCCGCATCGCCAGAAAACCCTCAAACTCCCGATCGCCGCTGCCAGTCGATTCCCGCTTTGATCGAGGCAGTCAGACAACGCTATCGGGAATTACCCAATGATGTGGAATGGCTAGACAGTACGGTATTGATTCGCCAAGAGCGAGACGGGCGATGACAACTGCTTTTAGATGCGTTGTCGATGCCGTCGGCGATCGAGCCATTGTTGTAAAATAATCGCCGCCGCTTCCCGATCGATCGCTCCCTTATCCCAAGAGGAAAACTGTTTTTTGGCTTTTAAGAATTCTTCCGCCTCTAGGGACGTGCAACGCTCATCAATGTATTCGAGGGGTAAATCCAAGGCGATCGCTAGTTTTTGGGCGTATTTTTGTACCTGTTTGGCCTGAAATCCTAACTCTCCGGCCATGGTATAGGGCAGTCCCGCCACCAAAATCTTAATATTTCTTTCCTTGACAATTGCCTCAAACTGTGCTACATCGGCAACAAAGGAAGAACGGATAATCGTAGTCAAACCAGTGGCGATTAAACCTGTACCGTCACATCCTGCCACTCCTACCCGTTTTTTGCCGATATCTAAGCCCAGGGCGGCGACCCTTTCCATTACACTGGATGCCCCTGATCCGGGGGTTCTGAGGGGGGTTTAGCGGGGGGAAGTTCTCCCGGACTGTCGAGGGAGTCTAGGGGGGGATTATTGGGCCATTTTAACCAAGACATCCGACTAGGGATGGGAGTTCGTGGCACCGATTGTAAACCCTGGAGCATTTCTGCTAAGGCGGAATTTTCCGGCTTAGTTTCGCGAATTTTGTGCCATACCGAGCGCGACATCATCAGGGTGTGGGAACTGCGGATCGCTCCCAATTGTTCCAGATATTCCCGTCTTTCGTGCTGATAATCGGCAGATATCAACTCTAGCGAGCGAGGGGGATACTTGCGAGTGATCTGGGCCATCTGGATTAATAACTTAGGATAGAGCCAAGTGTAGGCGGGATGGACAATTAATTTCGCTTGATGGGGTCGCTCATCCCGATTAGATAGAATTAATTCAAAATAACCGATCGCCGCTTTTCGTTGCGGTTCAAAAACGTAACCGCGACTAATTTGCGGACCGCCGCACCAACTCTGACAGCGACCGAACAAACTATCAACTAAACTGATTTTAAAATCCTGGATATGGCGATCAAATACCTGACGCAGTAGCGGCGGCATAGACACACAATCTAACTGATAAAGCAATTGAGCGTCAGCATTGCTCACAGGCAGTAAATTCGGTAAATCTGCCTCTTGTTTGCTCAATTCCTGTAATAATTGCGGCGGTAAAGACCAATAGGTTAATTCTGCCAAAGGCTGAAAACCGTGTTGCCGGAAAAGTGCCAAACTGTCCTTTTGATTGATATTAACCTCTAACACCCAGGTGCGGGCTTCCCAAACCGTTTCTAGACAATAACGCAGTAATTGCGCCCCGATGCCCTTGGGTTCGCTTAAAGACTCCCCTGGATGCACCCGCACCTGTTCCACCCGCCAAGTGCTGCGACTACTATTAAAAGGGTTGACTTGGATTGCCCCGCGAATTTTCCCTTCTTCTCCCCGATTGGCGATGGCCTCAGCCACATAGACATGAAAACGGTGTTGGAGAGGATTGGGAAAAAAACTGAGAATTTTAAACAACCCAAACCAAGGCCGCACCTGTTGCACCTGGGTGCGGAAATTTTGGGCGCGACGATCAATATCCTCATCGAAGTCATCCAGGGTTAAAGCTTCAATGTCTTCCAAATCCCGATACTGTACGGGACGGATTGGGCGATCGCTAAAATCGTCCCCTTGGGGAACAGGAGAAGTGGTCATGGCTCTGGGGTAAATATCGTCTATGCACCTATCTTACCGCAGAATCTAGAGGCACTTCCCCACCAATAACAATTTCTGACGGCTCAAGGAGACTGCCACAGAAAGGACACCTCGATGAGCATCTGGGGTTTTTTGGGCCAAATTTCCAATCATGAGAATTCGATGCTACAATAACGGACGGTTAATCAGTCCGAATTTGCAGTAAAAGTCTTTGAGTCAATCTGTAGATACCACTAACACCCTAGACACTCTAGCTCAAGAACTGGCCGCCATTCAGCAGACCGGTTCTAAGCGCGTCGCTTTATTGGGTTCCCGTCACGTTCCCATCACCCACCAGCAATTGATCGAAATGATGGCCTATGCCCTCGTGCTGGCGGGCAATCGGATTATGACCTCCGGGGCGACGGGAACCAATTCCGCCGTCATTAAGGGGGCAATGCGGGCAGATCCTAATCTGTTAACCGTGATCTTACCCCAAAGTCTCGATCGCCAGCCCCTGGAATCCCAAGAACAACTTCAGCAGGTTATCCATCTGGTGGAATGTCCCGAAAATGACCATCTATCCCTAGGGGAAGCCAGCAGCCTCTGTAATCGGGAGATTATCAATCGTTGTCAACAGTTAATCTGTTTTGCTTTCCACGACAGTCAAACCCTTTTGCAAACCTGCGCGGAAGCGGAAGATCAACGCAAGCTGGTTACCCTATTTTATTTTGACTAAATTCAGCGATGAATCTCTCCGTCAGTGCCATTCTTCTCTATTCGATCGTGGCTGCCGCTGTCTCTGTATATCTACCTTTTCTGCTGGTGGCTTACGCTAGAGCTAAGGTGGGTTACAATACCTCCGCTCCCCGGGCCATGTTCGACCAACTCCCAGACTACGCTAAACGAGCAACTTGGGCCCATCAAAATGGTTTTGAAACCTTTATGATCTATAGTGCCGCCGCTCTCATGGCCTACGTTACAGGAGTCTCCTCATCCCTAGCTGCTAACTGTGCGATCGCTTTTGTGATCCTCCGGCTTCTATTTTCCCTTTTTTATATCACTAATATCCCGATCGCTCGTTCCCTGATGTTCGGTCTTGGTTCTCTCTGTACTTATACTCTCTTTGGGTTAAGTTTAATCAAGATTCAGTAGAATTACCCAAACCAGATGCAGGAGAGTCGAAAAACCCTATAGTTCGGGAGCGGTAAAGAATTTGCTTAACCCAAACTATAGTTAATTGTGTTACTGATAAACCGGTAATTTGGGATTATCTACTGATAACAAACCGGTTAAAAGTGAGGCGGGTTTTTGACTATAGGGCCAGGCAAAAGCATGGCGAAAAGCCGCATCTTGACAAGCTTGTAATTGTCGGAAATCGATCACATCTAGGGTGAGTAAATTCTCGTACTCGAAGGGCAGCCGGACATTGTGTAAACCAGCATTATCGGTACAGATAGCAATATCAACCCCCGCTTCAAAACAGCGATCGAAGACTATCTTTAATTGCGATAAACTTTCGAGGGTGCCAGTTTTTAAATAGGTGGTGGGACAGACTTCTAAACATTGATGACGACGGGCAACTTCCGGCAGCAATTCTGGGTATTGTAGGGGAATTTGAATACCGTGACCAATTCTTTGCAGATAGGGCAGTAATTGGGGATAACAACCGTTCTTTGTTTCATAAAGATGGCCGGTGGTATTTAAACCATTTTCCCTGGCATAACTGTATAAACCAGCAAATTCCTCTAGTCGAGTTTGGTAGTACGAATCACCCCCGGCAATATCGATCGCACAGACGTATTCTCTCATCCCTAGGGCCAGATCAACGATCGCTTTGTTGACTTGGTAGGGAAGTCGCGAGTGCATACAGAGAATTTGACTGGTAATAATCGGATATTCGCTCATTTTCGAGGCTTGACCAACGATCTCGACAATTGATCGCATTTGCTCGATTCGCTCTGTCTGGTTCAAATATTCGTCGGTGCGATAGTAGGGAGTATAGCGCAATTCTAAATAGGCCAGATTCTCGAAGATATAAGCACCGCGAATCAGACGATAGATAAAATAGGGCAAAGTTTGGGCGGTTTGGACACTTTCGACAAGGGTGTGTAATTCTAAATACTCATCTAAACTATTGCGTTCGCGGGTGTAAAATTCCTCAAAAGCGGGATATTCTGGGAATTTAGCCGCTAAATCCCGCTCATGTCTGTGAAAGTAGCGCCAGAGAATTCTCGGTACTACCGATCCCCCTAAATGCCGATGCAAATCCGCGTATAAAGCCACAACTCCGCTGCTCCTTAGTCTCTCAAATGTTCCTTAAATATAACGAAGTTTTACAATTGTTTGACAATTGCTCGCAAATAGTATCAGTACCTAGTCGGTGAACAGTGTGGGGTGTAGGGTGTGGGGTGTGGGGTGTGGGGTGTGGGGTGTGGGGAGTTTTCTCAGTGAACTGATCAGTGATCAGTGATCACTGATCACTGATCACTGCTTAATGATTTGATAGCATGGAGGAAAACCTATAGAGGGTGAAGCGGTATGAGTAACTATAAAGATTCTTCTTCCATGCGCTATTTCTTGGCAGGATTAAAACCCTTTGCCCAACCTTTATTTTGGCTGCCCCTAGGAATATTTTCCTTAGCTCTCATTGCTTTCTCGATATATCAACAGAATCCTGAATGGTTGGGTTCGGTATTCGATACCCCAGGAAAGTCCTTGGAGGAACGCGAAATCGAGAGCAACAAGATTACCGATACTCCTCTCCCCACTGCCGTACCACTGCCGGCCATTCCTGCCAATAATAATACCGCTCGCCCGGGGAGACCGGCCTCGACGCAGCCTTTTGATCCTTTAAATACTAATCCCAATGACAACCAGAAACCCTCTTTATTCGCTCCGTTAATGCCGCCAGTCAAGCCAAATCCAGTACCGAATGCTAGTAAAGGTCTGCAACCGATTCAAGTGCAACCGATTAGTGGCAACACTAGCAATTATCCTTTACAGAGAGAAATCGAAAATCGCTCGCGGACTGCTAACTTGAATAATTATTCTAATCTCAACCCTGGGGGCAACCCGAATCAAGTCGCCCCCCAGGGAAATTATTCCCCTTATCAACAAAATGTTCGGACCCTACCCTCCTGGAATAATGCCAACCCTAACCCGGTCCCTGGCTCTAGCAACCAATCCAACTATTATCAACCGCCCGTATATCAGGCCCCCGTTTACGGCAATCAACCCAACGTCACTGGTTATCCCAATCAGGGAATACCGCCCAACAATAATGGCATCCCCAATCAAGTTCCCCCTCAAAGTATTAACCGGGGTTTCTCCATCCAACAACCGATTAATACCCGGTCTTCTGGTTACTAGAGGAACTTAGCTATAAGCTTGCAGGAAGTCTAATAAAATCGGATTAACTATTTCTGGGGCCTCGTCCTGGGGACAGTGGCCTAAGCCAGCTAAGGGGATAAACTTTTTTACTGTCGGGAATCGTGCTAATTCTTGGCCCAAGGGCAAGGGTTCCCAGGGATCCTCGCTACCCCAAAGCAGAATAGCCCGACAGGGGAGAATCGGCAGTAGATCTTCTGGGAGTGGGCCACCAGAATAACCAGTAAAAGCGAGGAAAACCTCGATCGCTCCTGGATCTCTGGCGGGTTTTAAGATTATTTCCACTAATTCCTCCGTTACAGCTTCTGATCGCCGATAAGCTTGCAGGAGAATTTTACGCACTGTCTGGGGTTTAGCGATCTGTTGGAAGAAAAAAGCCCCAATTGCTTTATTTTTGAGAATTATTTGGGCAAAATCTGCTCCTAAACGACGATACCAGGGTAATTCCCCCCGTTTTCTTTCGTGAAGTAGTCTGAGGGAACAATTAATCGCCGCCACCCCAAGGACAAAATCGGGATGATCGACGGCAGCCTGCATAATGGCGATGCAACCGATGGAATTCCCCGCCAAAAAAGCAGCACCCCCCACCACTTCCCGACAAAAATCGGCAATTTGCGCCCCCCAAGTCTCGAAAGTGTAATCGATCTCGTTTTTCGGTTCGGGTTTGTCGGAACCGCCAAAACCAATTAAATCTAGGGCAAAACAGCGACATTTTTCGCCTAAAACAGGGATATTTTTCCGCCAATGTCCCCAAGATGCCCCAAATCCATGCACAAGCACGATCGCGGGTCCTGTCTCCCCCGCACTTTGATAGGTGATTTTGAATCCCCGCCAATGCCAGATTTTTGGTTGTGTCTCTAATCCTAGAATTTGCTGCATACTTTGTTATGTCTGTAAAGTATTTGTTGCTTTTCTTAATATATACTGTCAGGTTAAGTGGCGGCTTGGCTGGTGGTCTGGGGATGAGGTTTAAAGACTGATCGGGTTCCAATTATTTTTATTAATAAATATTTTACACACTTGATACTGGGTAAGCAAGAGGCTACGGCACTACTAACAGATCATTTCCTCTAAAAAAATGGAGAATCACGTTTTTATCCATGACTACAATGCACAGTAAAGCAAAGGATTAAGCCTCCATCACTACTACCGAATCACCACCCATCAAGAGTAAGACTGATTCTGTATTCTGTGCTACCGTTTGAATTGGGAATTACTGTCTAGAATTTGGTATCGACGACTGGCGACTGGCTCCCCAAAACGAAAACTGGCTCTTCGGGACTTGGTATGGTTCGATATGGGGGCATAAATCGACTAAATCCTTATCTGGCAAGGGATTTAATTGATTAGTTCGCTCTAGATCGCAAACAATTGACAAAAATCGCGGTAATGTCTGTCTCTATAAGGGTTTCATTCCTTATAACCCCCATCCATTGCATAACACAAACCGAAGAGCCCGAAAACTTTATACCTCGCCCTTGAGATGACTGTTATAAGTTATGTTGAGAAATGTGTAGAGTTGGAGCAAATCCTTGACGGGAACCTAAGGTCTTGTGATAACTTGTATAGGAGTTATCGACAAGACCCCATCAGCTAGACAGACCCTTCCAGTTTCTCTATGTTTCATCCTAACCAATCGGAAACCCGCGAAGATATCCGTGAGTATGTGGCTCAACTACAACTTCACATGGCTTTACAAGCTCGTAATCTCGTGCCTAGTCTGACTAATACTAGAGATAGTCGCGAGAAACTGCTGCAGGATACCCAGGCGACTATTGAAAAAATCGTTTCTCGTCATTTCTAGTTGACCGATTTTAGCATAGTCACTTGAGCCACAGGACAGGCAATACAGGTGCCACAATTACCACTGCGATTGTTTGATAACAGTATTGACTAGAGCTTTCAGTTTTTGGTTAGTCATCATTTTTGATCCTTTTTTGCCTGATTCTGGACAGGTTACTTTAACAACAGCAGACAGTTAACAAATAGGATATTTTCCCTTTGTCAAGTTAAGGAAGTTACAGTGAGTTGGATGCTATCTCGATTATTGCCATAGGCGATGATCACATCGTTAGCAAAGCAGTAAAGCCGTCCTGTTTTTGGGGCTATAAACTGTTTATTTGTGCCGATGAGGAAGAAACTATCTTGATCTTTATCAATTGAACCAATCAGTGAAAACCAAGGTGAATTAGGCATTCGTCGTAGTCCTTCACATAGTTTCAGCAAGAAATTAGGACTTTCATAACCATCAGCATTAGAGGTAATTGTCCAGTCTGTCCATTGACCTGTTGCTTGAAAATGATATTCTTGTCCAGCGACAAGATTAATTCCCGTATCGTTCCAGATTAGTTTTGAGTCTATGGTTATAGGGATATTTGTGTTTTGCATTACCTTTCCTCCTTTTTTATGAAGGCTGTGAGATTTGAAATCACACTAAATAATTAGCTTAATGAAATGGCTCTGGTATTTTGTTGACATCAATCCAAATTTCAAATTGTTTTTTAGAGAGATTAGGATAATTTCCTGATAGATCATGGCTAACAAAACATCCCTCTGGTTTTTCAGGACAATACTTTTGGTTAAGAGTTACTTGTAACTCATTAGCTAACGCTTTTTCTTCCGTATGAAAATACCAAATATCTCCATATTTGCCAGAATTAGATTTATATTATGCAATAAAATCTATCCCTAAAGCGTTCCATTTCTCTGATAATTTTTTTCTGAATTTATCAATATCTTTCTCCTTGCTTTGATTGTTGTATTGAATATAAACTAGCCCTTTTTTTTCATCTTTAGGGTTCTTCGGTTTGTGTTATGCGATGGACGGGATTACAAGGGATGAAAACCTTATATAGAAAGAAATTCGGGGATTTATGTCAATTGTTTTCGATCTAGAACTAACTAATCAATTAAGTCTTTTGCCAGATAAGGATTGAGTCGATTTATGCCACCCGATCGAATCATACCAAGTAACGAAGAGCCAACTTTTCATAATCCCCTAGTAGCCAGATAAATCCCTTATGGGGTCTGACTACTAGGATCGGTAGCAGTTTAAAGGCTAATTCGGAAGACACTTAAATCCGCATGATTAGCGTAATATTGCGCCCGTGCCATGACATCAGAACCGTAGTCATTGCCTGTTGTCCCAATATCCATCCCTTCTTTGGTCTGGACATTACGAATTCCTGAATTATAGGCAACTGCTGCGCCTTTAATGACATAACGATCTTCCCAATTAGGATGTTTTTGTTGGACTTGTTGGAGGCAATTAGCAAAAATGCCTGTAGCTTGTTCAACGTGGGCTAAACTCTTGGGACCATCAGGTATTCCTTCGACCGTATGGGAGCGTTTGTCCACTTGCATAATGCCAAAACCATAACATTGACCTCCGTGGCAATCTCCCCATCCTTGAGCATTTAAAATATTGCCCCCGCGAGATTCTCGACTGGCAACGGCCGCCAATAAAGCTGCCGGAACTCCAAATTTAGCTGCGGCAGTACAGAAACAATCGGCCATGGCTTTTACCCGTTGTAGGTCAGTTTGTGCCATTTTGTGGGAAGATTGCACCCCTGCTGACAGTCCATCCTGAGAAGCCGTCACTGCGGATGCACCTGTTGTGGGAGCTTGCATTAAGGCTTGATCCCAACGGCTGGCTGGTGGTGGATCGAGGTTAATATCAACGTAATGGGCGGCCACATAGCCTTGTTGATTGTTGTAATCAATTTTTAACCAATCTGTGCGCCCAAAGTCATATTCACTGCCAGAAACTTCTTCTAGGACTTTGAAGGTTGTTCCTGTGCTTAAGGTGAATAAAATGTTTGAATTGGTATTGGGTTGGCTTCTGACGTTAAGGGTACTCGATACCCGATGATTCACTCGTCCTTCAGCACTCTCAATTTCCAGGACTTGAGGAGGATTATTCTCGTCGAATTTATCAATGTAGTAAGCGGCGGCATATCCCGTTTGTCCCCCCTGTTGGATTTGATACCATTGGGTTTGATTATTAGGAGGATAGGGAGAACCTGTCACTCCTTGCAGAATGGTACAGGTGGCACCGGGGCTTAATTCAAAGAGAATGGGGGCAGTTGTGGCGGCCTGACTCCGAACATTTAGGACAGTCTGCACATGATTATTAACTCGGCCTTTTGCCAGATTACTGGGTTCTTCAGGTTGCTCGGTGACATCAATATAAACTGCCGCCGCAAATCCTATTTTTCCGTCTTTGTAAATTTTGTACCATTGATTTTGGTCACGGGAATAGGTATCTCCTGTGACTTTTTCTAGGACAATACAAGTTTCCCCAAAGCGTAAGGTAAACTGCACAGGTGCGGATAACTTGGCATCATTTCTGACATTAAGACTCGTAGTAACTTGAGCATTAACTGTGCCGATATCGCCATCAGGTGTGGGTGTTTGTCCGACTAAAGGTGCATGATCTAAAATATCCGTGGGGTCTAATAAGTCAGAGCGCCGTTGATAAGGACGATTTCCAGCTTGTGTTAATGCACCATTTTGAGTTCCTTGATACATTTCTAGGTGTAACATTGAACTGCCGGAATGAAGACGACCAACATAGGCAATCACTTGACCTTTTGATACTCTTGCTCCCACTTGAATGCCACGAGGAAGCATCTGTCCAATTTCACAATAACGGATAACCATTCCGTTATCATGCTTCACTTCTATAGCATTCGTTCCAGAGAAAAAAGCATAGGGACCGACGATAACTTTCCCATCTGCCATTGCTAAAATTTCCGTTCCTTTTGGTGCGATTAAGTCACAACCTGCGTGTTTCCGACCTCCGGGACGACCTGCACCGAATTGCCGTCCGCCATCTTTATAGCTTAAACTGGGTCTTGGACGAAGTGGAAAGATAAAGTAAGACATAATTTCTATCCCTGAAATTACAAGTTTTAACAACAGACAAGGATACTCAACTGATAGGCATTTATTCAGCTGCTGCTCCTAAGAAAATCTCAATGACCCGACCCTGATCAAAGGTAAAAATTAATCCTCCATAAATTGAACCAGCGACAAAAGTTTGATCAGGTATTGACATCTCTTGATCTTTTTCTTTGGCATAGGCAAGGCTAACCTCCTCTATTGAACTGCCAATTGTTATGCCTCGTTTGGTTGGAAGTGTTGAAGGGGAAACTAATTTAATAAAGGCAATATTTTGCTGTCCTTTTTCAGTTTCTGATGCCATGCTGAGGGTAATACCTTGATTAGGATAATACCAATATTGATGATAAAGTGCATCCCCTGCCCAAAATTCTACTTGTCCTTTTTGTGTAGGATTTCCGAGTAATTGAATAACTTGTTGAGCAGAAAGATCAAGTTTTAGTTCCCCTAAGATTTCCTCTCTCATCAAAGCAAAAGGATCGGATTCTAGGTTATCCGTTATCAATAAATTTTGGATGATTTTGACATAGCTTTCTTCGCTTAATTGAGATAGGAGATGGGGGCTATTAATGGGGAGAACAGCCAGACTTAAACTAACTGAAATAATACTTCTCATCAAGTTTTTCATAGCATCCATCCCCATTTGAGGAAACTTTTGTCATCAATGAGTTATGATTCAAACGCAAAATAGTCCTAAAAGTGTTGCTTAGTAAGCATTTCACGTCCATAAGCAAAAATTACCACACAAAGCCGATCTGCTCTGTAAATCCTCCTAATTAGTTCAGATTATGAGTGTTTATGTAAGTAAAGTGTAGGCGACATTTTTGAGGCAGCGAAGTGCTAAACAGAGACTATTTCTTTCTTTCTCAAAGCACCAAGCTCTTGCTCAAGCATCATTTGAATTTCGGGAATAGCGGGTTTATAAGGGGGATTAAGATTCAGGTCTGTCCAGCGATTTTTAACACTTTCATGCAAATTGCTAACATCCCCTTCAAACTGACGAGGTGCTGTTCCCGCTACATTAAATGGCCATTTTGACGTATTATCAAAACGCGCACTACAATTGGGATGAACTTCATGTTGAATATAACTTTTATCTAAGACCAAACCCAAGGTTTCGACTTGTTCCATCATCCACAATAAAGCTCCATCGGATAGTCCAGATTCTTCCTGAGAACCTCCACCAACACAACCATGACCCCCCGGAAACCAAACTTGAACCACTTGTTCTTTTTGTTGTCTGATCTGGGTAGAATGGGGACGCATTAGCGTTACATCAAAGACTTTACGAATTTCATCAATGGCAACTGCATGAAACGCCTTTTCAATTGTAGGATTGATGGTCGAATCATAAAAGCGATAACGTTCGTTGAACTTTTGATCCAAGTGCAGAGAATGAACGATATCAGGGATACCTAAAGAAGCAACTGTATCCCAACAGCATAACGCTTTAATAGGAACTCGTCGTCCATACTGATTACGGAAATCAATGGCATTTTTACCGTTAGGTGCGTTATTTGGGTCTTGTTTGTCTCGGTAAATTTCGTAGGCTTTGGGAATTTGTCGGATAAATTCTCGATACAACAAACCGCAATTATAAATTAACCCAGCTAAACAGCGTACAGTGTAAGCTCCCCGACTAAACCCAAAGAGATAAATTTCATCTTCAGGTTGATAGTTTAAGCACAGAAAACGATAGGCATCCTCAATCTTATGATCCATGCCAATGCCTAAAGCACCTCCAGTAATTTTAATTAAAGTATCAGTCATCTCGGCATTAGATTGTTTTGTCCCAATGCCTTCGTCATAGTAGATGATTTGACGGATGGGGTTGCCCTTACTATCATCAAGTGGCGTGATAGCTTGCACCATTTTGACGACATTGGTAGGATAAGCTTGTCCTAAATCTTGCCAAGTTCCATCACAACAAACAATAAGACGGCTTTTCATAGCGATGAACCTCCTAGGTTTCTTAAAACTCGCCAGTTTATGGAATATTTGAGGATTCTAGTGAATCATGACTCAAAATTATCGAGATTTTCCTTAAGGTAAAATTCCCGCAAGACTCAACCGAGACAAAGAAAGTTCTAACTCTGTTCGGAAATGATATAGATGAGTTAGATAGCCAGCTTGACTAGGTAAAATTAGGTGCGGTACTTATACTTACTACTCTAGATCGTCTATCAGAACTTGCTGCCCTAAAGACTGCAAATTAACATATTTCTTTAGGTTTCTGTATATAAGTTTACAGAATATTGTTCAGCTATTTATTAATAAAAAAAGTTGAGTTTGATTGCAAACCATCCTAACACTTTAGCTCGCCAATCTGAACTTTAGCCGATTCTCGATCGCAATTTTAGCCCACCCTAGCACTTCGCTCTTTTCCTACAAGGATTTTTACCGAGAAAAATGATCTGTCTGCCTGAGAACAGGCTATAGTGATCATCAAACCCTCAGTGAAAAACTTCCCGTGTCTTCAGTATTCCGCCTTCCTCCCTATTTTTCTCCCGCTCTGCAGCGTCGAGTCATCAAAACTCTCGCCGCAAAAAAAACCCGTCAATTCTTGACATGGGCGGCAGCTTGTGCTAGTTTTTTGATCCTCTGGGCGTGGAATTGGCAGTTAGTTTTGGCCACTTTAACCGGGGTGGGGGCGATGATCGGAGTTTACCATCTCCAGGGGCAAAACTGGCCATCGCTGTGGCTGTGGTGGCGTGCTTTTTTCAGCGCCGACAGCGGTAAGTTAACTTTAGCGGTAGTCTGTGGCGGTTTAGGCAGTTTAGCCACCTATCTCGCTGTGGCAATTTGGACCTATGCCGAAAATCGCTGGTTGGCCCTGGCCTCAATTTTGCAAGGATTTGGCACGGTTTTGACTTTAATCCTGCTAGGATGGCATTTTCTCGACCATCGCGGTGAAAATGAGTCAAAAAACTTCGATCGCTGGTTAGAAAAATTAACAGTCAATGATCCCTTAATGCGCTTAATGGCCGTCCGACGTTTAAGTGAAATGGAACTTTCCCCCAGTCGTCGAGAACAATGTCAAGAATACTTTCGTTATCTTCTCTCGCGAGAAACCGACACACAAGTGCGCTCGGCTTTACTTGATAATTTTTCTGGCAAAGAAGCAATCAAACCGCAACCTTTACAAATACCCCTACAGGTGAAAAAATCCCTCTTGAAATATGATTAAAAAGCTCTCTGCTATTAGCAATCAGCCCTCAACTAAAGCTGACTGCTAGAGGCTGAGGAGGATATTTTTTTACACCAAAGTTAACTCGCGCTCCTCGATATTTTGGAACATCAGTGTACTCAGATAACGTTCCCCGAAACTAGGCTGAATCACCACAATTAATTTACCCTCATTTTCCGGTCGTTGGGCCAGTTGAATCGCAGCGCAAAGATTGGCACCGGAAGAAATCCCTGAAAGTAAACCCTCTTCTTTTGCCAGACGACGACCAAATTGAAAAGCTTCCTCATCACTGACAGTAATTACCTCATCAATCAGATCTGTGCGTAAAACTTCCGGAATAAAACCCGCACCGATACCCTGAATTTTATGGGGACCGGGATTACCCCCGGAAATCACCGGACTATTGAAAGGTTCCACCGCGACTACTTGAAAACTAGGTTTACGAGATTTAATCACTTCAGCGACTCCCGTAATCGTGCCGCCAGTACCCACACCCGCAACAATAAAATCTACCTGTCCGTCGGTGTCTTGCCAAATTTCCTCAGCAGTGGTGAGACGGTGAATTTCTGGGTTAGAAGGGTTGCGAAATTGTTGCAACATATAAGCCCCGGGGATACTATCGACAATTTGCTGCGCGCGTAAAATTGCCCCTTTCATGCCTTGGGAACCGGGGGTAAGTTCTAGGGTAGCACCGTAGGCTTTTAACATCGCCCGGCGCTCTAAACTCATCGTTTCCGGCATAGTTAAAATCAAGCGATAACCCTTAGCTGCCGCAGTCATCGCGAGGGCAATTCCCGTATTGCCAGAGGTGGGTTCCACTAAAACCGTGGTTTCTGGATTGATTAAACCCGCTTTTTCGGCGCTATTAATCATGTGAGTGCCAATGCGGTCTTTGACGGAAGCAGCGGGATTCATCCCTTCTAATTTCATCACAATTCGGCCAAGACAGCCCTCCGCTTGGGGAATCCGATTCAATTGTACTAAAGGTGTGCGGCCAACCAATTCGGTGACATCGTGAGCGATACGCATGATATTTTCTCAGTCTGGGTGATTCGTGTGCTTAGTTATAGCGGTAAGTTCTCAGCTTTAACGTTTGAGAATTTCCTCACTAGCCAAGGAGGCGCTATATAGCTCACTTATAGCAAAGGCCAGCCCTAGATCGGCAAAATTTCCATTTTCCTTTGTTTCTTTAATCAGTCCGCCTAGCTTGAGAGGATGTCCTATAAAATCTAGATATGATAGGAATGGGATTTTTCTGACAAACTGAAGGTTTTCCCACTGGTGAAAGAGGCTAATCCGTCTTATTTAACCCCTGAAGAACAAGCTTTATCCCTAGAGCAACGTCTGGCTTTTCTCAAGTTACCATTGATTGAGTGCAGGCGTATCCTTGAAGGGCAGGCTGAGTCTATGCTTGACCACTATCAGCAGGATTCTGAATGGCAGCAGTTAATGTCAGGTGATAGCATCAGCTACTAACTTTTAAATTCTGAAAAGTAGGTTACTTTGCTATGGCTAACTCACTAAAATATGCTGAGATACTATCCAAATTTTTGAGAAAAAAGCGATAATTCAACCTCGCTGATTACTGATAACTGATAAGTAGTCGGACATAAATTCTGTTGTCTATCTTGAGAAATGTAAATTGCCGCAATTCTTACTGACTCCTGACTACTATCTCCTGACTCCTATCTCCTGAATGCCGTCTCCTGAATCCTATCTCCTAACCCAATGGTAGATGTTGGATTTTTGCAGGAGTTCTATTTTTCAACAAAGATAAGCAAAAATTATCTACTAACTCCAAAAACTTGAGAATATTTAAATTAACATTCCGCAATATTTATAAATTCTTAAGAATTAATTGAGAAAGATTTTTATTTAACAACGATTTTACAATGGTTACAGCGATTTGATAGAATTTCATAGTGGGTTATTGTGTGCTTTTTTGAACAGCAATGGTTGAAACCCTTGCCACACCTACAAGGTAATCCTAATTAAGACGGGTAAATCAGTCAATTTCACCCACAACGATGATCTTTTTTTTGTGTAGTTTTATTGCAAAAAAAAAGTTTTTTTGACAAAAAGCACAAAGTATGATAAGTACCCAACCTATTTCTGGCTGCCAGTAGTTATTGCAGAGTGGGAGTTGGGAAGCTTTTCCAGTAATCAGTGGACTGAAAACGCAAATCTGACAACTGATGACCCTCTTTTCTTTCCTCTGGCATCAAAATGGTTTCCCAATGCAAGGTGACAGCCATCATAATTTGGTTGGCAATCTTACCGATGTCGTTTTTGACCGCGCTGCCCTGAGCTCAGCGTTCGACAAAAGCTCACGCCGAGGTCCGAACGGTGCGTTCATCCGGCGATGACTGGGTTTTTTAAGCGGTTGCTTACCCTGCCCGCTATTCTTAAGAGCATACATCATATAAAGTCGCCCTAAAAGAGCGAGGCTTTAAACCCAATTTTTCGGTAAGTTTTGACGAAATATTGGGCGAGGGTGTGTAAATCCGATGTGAATCCCTAGTCAGGGAGAATAATGTAAAGATTTATTAAATTGTAGCGTAGGATACTGTGCGGGGGGTAGAGTGTATTTTTGTTTTCAATAGTTAGGGAGAGATTAAGTTAAGATTTGTGACAAGATCGAGACAAACCAGAATTAATAGTTCCAGTGGTTCAGGGAGATGAACTGATTAGCAAGGGGGACGTTAGCAGTTTCGAGATTGGCGATTGCCTTGACAATTGCCTTGAAGCCCATATTTTTTAAGAGGTTAGCGTTACGGTAAACCGCGAATATCCGCGAATGGCTGGGATTGGCTTGGTGCAACTCTTCAAAGTCATCGCAGTTATGAGTTAGCAGAATCCGATTTTCCTGTATGGCATAGTCAAGTACGAGATTATCTGTGCAGCCAGCCAAACCAATTTCATTGATCGTCAGCACGTCATGACCAGCAGCCGTAAGTAACTTAACCAGAAGTTGGGATTGCGAGTCCTCATCAAGCAATAATCTTAGGCTCAATACTAATCCCCTTTGCTTCCAGACGGTGGCGTTCTTCTTCTGCTTCTTGCTTGAGTAGCTGCTGATTCCTCTCGCAATAGTCAATTGCTTCATAGATGGCAGCCAGGGGTAACTCCCAATTAAGGGCTGCTTCTTGAGGAGTCATGTCATTGACAATCATATCTGACCAGACATCAAAAGCTTTCAGCCTCCTGCCTTGAAAACAAAGCTGTTGTCGCCAGGAATGAGGACGTTTCTCTAAATACTGCCATTGAGTTTTCGCTACGTTGGTAGTCATGCTGATGCCTTGATGAAAGCTGGTATCCCTAGTTTATCCGATTAAAACAGGGGAAACCACCTGAGACTCCTTCCCCTGTGAATCGCTAGTTGGGATATAGTAGAACTCTTGCAAATTAATTATATGTTATAATGATGGGCTAACTAATTTTCCCCAAAAAAATAGTTAATCAGTACATTCGTCCTGAATGAAAACTTGAAGTTTAACTGGCTCTTCGGGAATTGTTATGCAAATAATTAACTTAAAATAAAATTCGATGAGAGCAACTACGCTCAAAAGTAGCTGAAATTCATACAGGAAAGGACTTAAGGCACAAATAGGTTAATACCAAAAGATAGACAATCGAGTTAAGATTTGATATAATAGCCAAAAACGAGATTATTTTACTTATGATACTTGACAAATTTTTGAACCTACAAGAAACCTGTATTCAAGGCTATCGACACCTAGAAAATATCGGTATAGTTTTCCAAATCGAATCGAAAAATAAAAAAGCAGCCTGTCCTCGTTGTGGGTTAGAGAGCGATAAACTTCACCAAAATCATCGACATTTAGTCAAAGATTTACCGCTCTCAGGTCAACCAGTGTACCTACAAGTTAATCGTCGTCAATTTAAGTGCGGTAATTGTCAGAAACCCTTTAGCGAAGAGTTAGATTTTGTCGCCAAGAAACGAACCTATACGAAAAGACTAGCCGAGAATATACTCGAACAATTAAAAGAAGGAGATATTTTAAATGTTAGCCGAAGAAATGACGTAACGGAAGAAGAGATTCAAAGAATGATAGAGGACATAGCTGAAGAAATTACAGAGACAGACCTATCGAAATTAAAAAGACTAGGAATTGATGAAATCGCTCTAGTCAAAGGACAAAAAAATTACTGTGCGGTTTTAGTAAATTTAGATACGGGAAAACTAATAGCTATTCTAGAGAAGCGAACACAAGAAGAATTGAGGGAAACGCTTACAGGGTGGGGAAAAGAGGTGTTAGAGCAAATTGAAGAAGTCAGCATAGACCTTTGGTTGCCCTATAAAAATTTGGTGAAAGAATTGATGCCATCGGCCGAGGTAGTCGCCGATAGATTCCATGTAATGAAACAAATTAATCAAGAGTTAGACGAACAAAGAAAAGCAGAAAAAAGAGCCGTAGAAGCGCAGAGAAATAAAAAACAGAAAGCGGAAAAAGAAGCGAAGCTAGAAGTTTTAAAGCGAAGTAAATATAGCTTGTTAAAAAATGAAAAAGATTTAACGGAAACCCAAAAAATCAAACTAGAAGCTATCAAAGAAAATTTCCCAAATTTGAAAAAGATGCACGAGTTAAAGGAAGAATTTAGAAAGATTTATGAAACCTCAGAGAATCCGACAGAAGGACTGCTATCCATCTCGGACTGGTTGGCAAAATCCTCCAGTGTTTTTACCAAGAGTTGTCAAACAATCCGAAACTGGTTTGGAGAAATCATTAGTTATTTCGAGCGAAGGACAACTAATGGGGTGGTCGATGGAATCAACAATAAACTTAAACTAATAAAACGGAGAGGCTATGGCTTTAGAAACTTTCGGAATTTTTGGGTTAGAAGTATGTTGTCTTGGCATCTTGTCTGTTGATTTAGCATAAAGGGTAACGAAGAGCCGTTTAACTTTTAACTCAAAACTCTTTAGAGCTGCTTTAATTTGGTTATCAAAACCTCTTTATTTAAGCGGCACAAACTATCTCAATTATAAAAATTGAGAATAAATTCTCCTTGACTTGATTAATCTTTAGGCAACTTTTAAGAAGCTGCTATACCTATCCCTAACTCACAGTTATAAATAGCCGCCAACAAGTTAACTCTTAAACTATATCTTCGACGACGATTCCGATATTTACAGGATAAGATTTTAAAGATTTTGAGTTTCCTATTTATATGTTCAATGATAATCCTTTCTTTGGCTAAAGCCTTGTTATACTCTTTTTCTAACTCTGTTAATTTTCTATTTTTCGATTTCTTTTTCGGTGTATAACTATTACTATGGTATGCAGCTATTCCCTGATAACCACTGTCTTCTATGCTGGTAGTTAAAGGATGAAAACGAACTCGACTTTTTTTAAATAAACTAAAATCATGACCTCTACCTTTCCCACAAAAAACACAGATAATTTCCTCTGTATTTTGATCAGCTACTAATTGGGATTTTAAAGTATGATAACCTCTTTTACCCGAAAAAAAATCTTTCTGTTTCTTTTGGGGGCGTTCAATGGGAGTTTCCGTTACATCCATTACCGTTATGACCGGTATCTCTGCTTGATTGAGTAAAGCTTTTTTTCCTTTTAAACGGAAGTTTCCCGATTGTAAAAGCATTTTTTCCGTCTTATTTACAATCCGACATATAGTTGATTCTGATAGTTCCCAGCTTGTACCAATGTGAAAATATGTTCTATATTCTCGCCAATATTCTAACGTTACTAAAACTTGTTCTTCTATAGATAGTTTAGGTTTCGGTCCCCTTTTAGATGGTGAATTAGAGTCGGCTTCAACACTTTTTACTGATTCTACCATCTTTCTATATGTTTGTTTGTACACACCGAAACGGCGTTTGAATTGTTCATCTGATAAGTTTTGATAATCCATAATTTTGCTAATAAACATAGCAAAACTATAGATGATTTCCTGACCTAAGATCACATTTTATTCTTTTTTCCACTTCAATCTAAGAATTGAGAAAAAAGCAAAACCTTATATTATACCATAAAAAAATTATGCAAGAGGTCTAGTGTTTGACGATCGTCCTCAGTACTTTTGGGGTTGGGGTTGGCCATCGCTTAACCCACGCTACAAGACTGCTTATCTTGACTAAAAAAACCCGATTCTAAAGTCCCAAACCGATCTAGTCGGGTCAGGTAAATCGTTCTCTGACTTTTAGTCGATGTTACCTCGATATAAGGTTCTCTCAGTTCGGGATGCCGGTTTTTCAGGTCTTCAAGCGATCGCACTAACTTTAAATAATCATTGTAGGTTTCCTTGATTTTGATCGCAATTTCCGTAAGATTCTGATTGTTAATTTCGGAAAAAAAACCACGAAATTGATTGACAGGACGAGTTATTAAGAGGCTTTCTTGCTATTTCTGATTAGCAACCCCAATTATCTGGTCAAATGCCTCATAATTGCTGCTTTCTAAGGGATGGGGGCGATAAACTTGGGGATAACGGCTTTTATCCCTTCCTGCTAACCAGGTGACGGGTTGATAACCGCCAATTTCCTTACAGGCCTTCAAAATTGTGGTGTCTGGACGTAAAGCACTTTTTGACCCGTCAACCGCAAGGCATTGAGAGCGACATTTTGAGTTGAGGCGGCAACCTGCTTGTCGGTGGCTAAATGCGACAGATACTGGCGGATTTCGGACACTCCCATCTCTCTAGGATGACGTTTGTTGTGTAAAGAGAATAAAGTCTCGAATGTAGTAGAGGTAGGATTTTTCCGTCTTCAAGCTAAGGTGCTTGAGACGCATGACTTCTCGGACTCGTTCTAACAGTCGAGGGAACTGGGCTTTTCTGTCATCGGCAAATGCGGTAAAATCGGTTTGGCAGAGATACTAGACCGCCCCCTGCGGTAATTATGCCCAAATGGGGGTGATTAGACCGCACGGTGCGGTATTAAGTTTTATTTATGGGGTGTTAGACCGATGGAGGTGGGATAGTAGGATAAAGGGGGGTGCTAGACCGCAGTAAGCGGTTGAATTAGTGGTTAGCGACCGACATGATGAGGACATGGACATGGACACTCGGGCACTAACCTCCGCGGTTGAGGAGGCTCTGATGCAATTAGGCAATCGACTCGAGCTCGAGGAAGTCGAGAATCTCGCCCATTTGCATATTTTGCATATGCTGTCAGAAAAAATTAAAGACCTACTGGCTAATCAGGAGGAATTCTCTCGATCTCAGATGATGATCTGTTCTCCATTTGGAATGACTGGGTTCCAATCAATATTGGTTGCTCCGGTTCTGTTGAGCGAGGCTAGACGGCGGGGATCTGCCATCGCAGCCGTTGAGTGGCTGCAGAAAGTGCTTAACACCCAGCGAGCATCGGGCATCTTGGTCATTACCTGCTGGGGAATCACACCCGAGGTGCCAGTAACACTCCCTGGCAACGTCCAACTACTGCCATTTGAATCATTGCCCGCCTCAAGGCAGAAGGACGCGCTATCCAAACCTCACTGCCCAAGTCTGACAATGCCGCCCTTAACATGGAAGTCACCAACGGCTGCAGTGGTTTGCACTACGGCTATCGAACCTTTCCTCAAGGACGCTAACGACGATACTCCGATGCAAAACGCCACTGACTACAGTCCGCTCTTATCTGATGTACTCCTCTGCTTGGGCACGTCCGCGGAAGCTGGCATTATGCCTGGGCCACGTTGGTTCCAATACACCGATCCAGATATTGAGTGTGCTCAAACAGCATCACCCACGATATTCGTTCATCAAGAGATAACTCCTCTGGCTCTTGAAGGTAATGGCAATCTAGACGTTTCTCGCGCATCTGAATTGATAAGTAACTTTTTGAACCTGAATAACAGCCATAAGAATAAGGCACGAATTGCGATGCAGAGACTCGCTCAGGCTCGCATCAGGTGAATGCCCGCTGACAGAGCGTTAGAATTAGCCATTGCTCTTGAGGCCCTGTTGGTCGGAGATCATGGTGAACTCACCTTCAAGATTGGGCTTCGCGCTGCTCTACTCACTTCAACCAATCCTGACGAGAGGAGAAGGGTCAGGGCAATCATTAAGGCAATGTATAATATTCGTAGTTCATTGGTGCACACAGGCTCCTCCAGGGACACATTTACGGTGAGTGGGATTGGAAAAATGTCCACCAGTGATATCGTAGCCGAAGCCATGGGGATAACAACCTCAGTAGTTCAAATACTGGTCAATAATGGTATGAATCCAGACTGGGACTCAATTGAGCTGTCTATTACCACCTAGTTAGTGCGATCGCCATCGCCGTAGTGGACTGTTTCAGCTAAAATAGGGCAATAGATTTCGGCTTAAAGTCTTAGATTATAGAATTTCTAGCATTTTTCTAATACACCAAATTAGCTGAAACAATCCACTACAGTGCTACTGTGAAGAGACAAGCTGATGTCCGAGGTTATAATGGTCAAAGAGTTAAAAAAGAAATTAATCTAATCAATAGCCACAATGAAGGTACAGCCAAATGAGTCAAGTCTTAACCCTAGAATTGAGCGATGAAGTCTATGCCGCCCTGCAACAGCAAGCTAAAATATTAGGTATCGACCTGGTACTCTTGCCATTTCCCCGGCCTCCGTTCGGTGAGGGATTGGGCGTTCCCCAACTGTGCGGCAGCTTCCCGCCAGAATTGTTCAAAGTTCTGCCGCAGTTCTCCGGTGGCAATCATTGATTTTAACGCGATAATTTAGTCAACAATTCCAAGAGTTTTTTACTATTAGGAGTCAAGAGAGTTCGACGATAGGCATCGGCGGCCTTTTTAATCGCTTCCGCTTGGGTGGGATAGGGATGAATAACAGTAGAGAGTTTACTCAATCCGATTTTGGCAACCATAGCGGTGGTAATTTCAGAAATCATCTCACCGGCGTGGGTGGCGACGATAGTGGCTCCTAAAATTTGGTCGGAACCTTGTTTGTGAATAATTTTTAAAAAACCTGCTGTTTCGCCATCAGCGATAGCTCGATCGACTATACTCAAAGGAATTTTAATAGTATTAGTGACCAATCCCCGGGTCTGTGCTTGGGTTTCATCCATGCCCACATGGGCGATTTCTGGGTCGGTATAAGTGACCCAAGGCATAACTAAATTACTGAGCTTATCGCGTCCGAAACCGAAGGGAGAAAAGAGAGTATTTTTAATCACAATACGGGCGGCTGCATCGGCAGCATGGGTAAATTTCCAATCCATACAGATATCACCGGCCGCATAAATTTTCGGGTTAGTAGTTTGCAGATAATCATTAACTTTGACTCCCCGACGAGTATCGTATTCCACGGCCACCGCTTCTAAATTTAATCCTGACAGATTAGGCACCCGGCCAGCAGCGACTAAAATCTCATCAACGGTGATAGTTGCTCCTTGACCGTTGCTAGTATATTCAATGGTTTTACCCTGCTCATTTTTTGTCACCCGTTCAATTTGGCAAGAGAGAATTAATTGCATTCCTTCCCGCAGGAAAGTATTCTCAATAATTTCGGCTGCTTCTGGGTCTTCTTTATTCAAAAGATGGGAATAATTATGAAATAAAATCACCTGTGCGCCTAACCGTTGAAAAGCTTGAGCTAATTCACAACCAATCGGCCCGCCACCGATAACAGCTAATCGGGGAGGTAATTCTGTGAGGGAAAAAATTGTTTCATTGGTATAAAATCCCGCTTCTTTTAGTCTGGGGATATCGGGATGAAAAGCCCCAGCACCAGTGGCAATGACAGCTTTTTTATAAGCGAGGGTTTTTCCTGCCACTTCCACAGCATTTTGTCCTAAAAAACGAGCGCTACCCAAGAAGACATCGATACCTAGTTTTTGGAAACGTTGCACCGAATCATTATGGCTAATATCGGCGCGAATTTGCCGCATTCTGGTCATTACTCTGGCAAAATCTACTCTAGTATCTCCAATATCAATTCCCAATTTTTTGGCTTTCTCAATTTCCCCGATAATTCTAGAGGAACGAATCAAACATTTAGAAGGAATACAACCGAAATTGAGGCAATCTCCCCCCATTAAGTGTTTTTCCACTAAAGCCACTTTTAAACCTATATCTAAACCCGCCGCCCCCGCCGCTACGACTAAACCCGCAGTACCCGCACCAATGACAACTAAATCATAACAATCTTGGGGTTGGGGATTGAGCCAATCGGCAGGATGAACATAATTAACTAATTTTTGATTATGTTCGTCCATGGGGAGAATACTAACTTCACTGGAGCTATTTTGAAACATAGTGAACTACCTCGACTCCCTAGGCGCAGTTACCGCCTTTATTCTGTAGTTTATAGTCAATAAATTTCCCTCTTGACCAAGTTGGTAGAGTAAGTTTCTTGGTTCTATGTTAGTTGTTGTTGTATTAATCCGACAAAACCTGATGAGACTTTCTCTGTCAACTCTTAAGTAGTCGTGCGTTTTATTTTTCAATTGGGGATTTAAGAGCCAATTTTAAAGGCTTCTAGAAATAAACTATAGGTGATACCAATTTTTAGTAAATTGAAAGATTCTCGCAGAATCGGTGCTGGTTTAGCCTGGGAACTTTTTCGATAAACAATCCGGCTAGTCGCCTCCGTAAACAGCAGTAATAAACCGGCAGCGGTGACATCCCATTGAGCAGTTTGGCCAGCAGTAGTGACAATTGCTTGCCCAGAAAAAACTCCAAATAAAACACAAATTATCTGGAGGGAAATCCGCCGCCAAGGATTACCAAAAAAGCTATTAAATCGACTGCTGGTGACATTAGCCAGCGTACTTAAACGGGTGCGTTGCATGGTCATATTTATTTAGAAGTAATACGATTAAGAAGCCACAAAGAGGTAACAATACCAGTAAAGTGCGCGAGAATTGTATTAGTATTAGCCTGCACAATTAACAGGTCAACGGAATTAACAAATTGACTGGGGTTAGAGGCAACATTAAAAGTGCCTTGAGGAACATTGAGGGATTTAATTAAGACGATTCCCGCCAAGGCTTGCGCTCCCAAAATTGTTAAAAACATCCCGATAATATTAGCGATTAAACCCTGACGGATTAATTGAATAGTATCGGATTTTTTCGGGCGACTATCTTGATCACCCCCCAACATTTGACGGGCAATTTTCATGTAACGAGAGGAAAAGAAAATGGCAACTACCAAGAAACAAGCCCCACCAATGGCACATAAAACACCGATTTCAATACCGGAAGTGCGTTGTCTCGTCCCTAATAAACTAGCGGTAGCAATGAGCAATAAAACCCCTGAAATTACGCCTAGGACAATCTGCGTCCAAAAACCGATTCTTCCCTGACGTAAAAGGATATTAGCAGCCCGTTGGACGGCTGGAGGCAAGGAATAAAGATCAGAATCTCTAGGGGTGGATATATTGGTAATTTCTGATTGTTTGTCTCTCATCGGGGTTAAGCTAGGGTTGGGTAAATCTGGTCTTGATCTATTTTCGTCTTTTTTTTTGCCCATGGCTAGAGATTTAATTTTGGCACTGACTGGCTATCTGTTTAGCTTCTACCTGTAAACGCTGGGCCATACGAAACATTTCTTGACCGGTGTGGAGAGAGCGATCGTCGTAGTTAAGGGTAAAGGTTTCTAATTCTTCTAGTCCGTCAGTGAGATGATTGAGACAGTAGTACACAGAGGCGGCCACTTTGGCCATTTTGGCAGGGTTGGGCCGTTGGGAAAAGAGGGTTTTGGCTCGATCGAGATTTTGGCGACAGGTTTCTAGATAGTCTTGAAAAACAGCCATCAACTGATCATCGAAGGGATCGGCGGATAGGTGATTGATCTGACCTTTTAGGGGTCGGATAATTTGACCGATCAGGCGATTAATCGGGCTATAGGTCTGGTTATACCACTGTTTGACCAGGGCTTCGTCTTCCTGGACTGCTTCTTTGTAACGATGGTAATTTGCCTGGGCGGTGGCGGTGCGTTGGGCGCGTTTTTCGGGAGAATTGGCGATTAGTTGGTTATCGTAGTCCTTTCTTAGTCTCGGATCGCTTAGGATCTCGTAGGCGGCGTTAATAGCGACGATTTTATCGTGACTGGCACTATCGTTTTGACTATCGGGATGGAATTGTCTGGCTAAACGCCGATAGGCCCGTTTAATCTCGTCAGGGGTCGATTTATGGCTGATTTCTAAGGTTTGGTAGTGGTTGCCGGTCATGAGCGCAAGCGATCGATCTGTCTTTTATTATTATCGACCATGGTTAACGCGGCAGAGAAGGGGAATTGTCGAGAGTGGGAAAGTGGGGAGGCGGGGTGTGGGGTGTGGGAAGAATACATAAAAATAATCTCCTGTCTCCTGAATACTGACTTCTGACTCCCGACTCCTGACTTCTAACCCCATGTTGGACAAAGATAAGCAAAAATTATCTATTGACTCCGAAAACTTGAGAATATTTAAATTAACATTCCGCAATATTTATAAATTCTTAAGAATTAATTGAGAAATATTTTTATTTAACAACGATTTTACAATGGTTACAGCGATTTGATAGAATTTCACAGTGGGCTATTCTGTGCTTTTTTGGACAGCAATGGTTGAAACCCTTGCCACACCTACAAGGTAATCCTAATTAAGACGGGTAAATTAGTCAATTTCACCCACAACGATGATCTTTTTTTTATGTAGTTTTATTACAAAGAAAAAGTTTTTTTGACAAAAAGCACAAAGTATGAATTAGGAAGTGGGGAAGTGGGAAGTGGGGGAGAAGGGAGAATAAATAAAAATAATCTTCAGAATTCAGAGTTGAGAATTTATAATTCTGATCTGACAAAATTGGCAATAATTAGACAAAAGGATTGATTTCAGGGATATCATCGATCGAGGGTAAGTCTATTTGGCCCGATCGCTCTTGTGTAAGATAATAGGGACAATGAAGCTGACAATCGGGACGATGGGGAAAATCGACTAAATCATTTTGGTATGCTGATAGATAGCGATCGAGATCCTTCAATAAACGGCGTAAATCCCGTCCTGTCCGTTGGTGTAGTTTCTGGTTATAGTTAAAAGTAATTTGTTCGGGGTTGCGGGGTAACTGCACAAACCAATAGGTCATCGATAAACTATCAGGAGGATAAGCAGAAGTTTCTGCCAACACATACAGATAAAGTCTCGTCTGCCAATTTTTGGCTAGTTTGTCGGCATCGATAGGTTTTAAGTAGGTTTTCCAGTCAAAAATTACCGCTCGATCGCTCTCTAGTAAAATTAAATCATAGATAACCGTTAATAAATAATTACCCACAGTTAAACTGCGACAATGTTCCGCTTCTCGATTAGCTTCTCCCGGATTTTGGGCAATTGCCGGGGCGGCCTTTAATAGGGCTGTTAAACAATGTTCTAACTGTTCATTTTCGCGTAATAGGGACATGATCGGTAGCCCTAATTCCCGCTGCTGTAGTAATAGGTGAAACTGACTGCCCCATTCTTGCCTCTCCAATTGCCCGGGGTCAGCCGGTGTGTTAAGTTGCTCTAGATAGACTTTTTGAAATCTCGGTGGACAGGTTTCCAATAGGTTTAAATGGCCCTGGGCAAGACGATAGATATTAGACATGATAACTAGATAGGTATTAAAAACTTTCAGATGCCCCCCTTATTAAGGGGGGATTAAGGGGGGATCGGCACCCCCATTATCAAGGGTAGATCCCCCCGCCTATCGGCACCCCCCTTATCAAGGGTAGATCCCCCCGCCTATCGGCACCCCCCTTATCAAGGGGGGCGGGGGGGATCGAACCTAAAATCCATTTTTAATTTAATTATAACCAGCTACTTAGAGTTATCGTTGATAAAACAGGAGTTAGTCTATGGTTTTTGGCTGACAGATGCTAGGAAGGTTGAATAGCCAGAGTATTTAGTAACATTTGATAGACAATACCAAAAGAAATTGATTAGGACAATCTATGCTTAAGAAAAAGGATCATGACGGCCTTTCCCATAAAGATGAAGTGTAACCTAATTTGGTGTTGATGACCGACGACTGACCCGCCAAAACAAAAACTTCCTATCTCATCATTAAGATAAGCTGCCCGCCTATTTAAATTGCTTGTTGAGATGAGGCACTGTGGCAGTGTTGCAACAGTAAAGGGATTGGGAGAGATTGACCTAATCTAAGGATCGGGGGTTAAAATACGTCTTAGCTTAATGACAGACAATAGCTTTTTAGAGCTATGATCAGGGTTTTATGCCTATAAAAGTCCCTGTTTACTTAATAAAGAAAATTTGACAAACTTATATAATAATGCTTGGTAGTGAAGCTTCTCAATAATTGATCCCCCATGACTTGGTTATATAAAACCCCCGGTATTCCCGATGAACTGTTTGAACGTTTACCCGGGATTCCCCTGAGTAAACGCGAGGTGAGATTATTGATGATTTCCGCTTTGAGGTTAGGTGATGGGGGGGTTTTCTGGGATATAGGAGCAGGAACCGGCACTATTCCCGTTGAAATTGGCTTATTATGCCCCAATAGTCCGATTATTGCCATTGAAAGGGATGAAGAAGTGGCCAGTTTAATCCGCCGTAATTGCGATCGCTTCGGGGTAAAAAATGTCACCGTTTTTGAAGGCAGCGCACCCGATTGTCTGCCCAATATATCCCTAGCACCCGATCGCGTCTGTATCGAGGGCGGCAAACCGATTAAATCGGTCCTGCAAGAAGTGTGGCAATACCTGAAACCCAATGGCCGCATCGTGGCTACGGCCAATAATTTAGAAACCCTCTATCAATTTTCCGAAGGTTTTTCTAATTTACAGGCGCGTAATATCGAGATTGTCCAAGCGGCAGTAAATCGCCTAGAAACTAGGGGTATTCACCAAGTTTTTGCCGCCGTTGATCCCATGTTTATCCTGAGCGGCGATAAACTTTAATTGGGGATAACCTTCCATAAAGTTTTCTTAATCTATATAATTATGACAATGCCGCCTAATTTCTCTGGATTAACCATGCCTTGGCCACGCATTGTCAGCGCTATTTTTGCTATTGCCTTCGCACTGGGAATTATTATCGTTGGGGGTTGGTATTTCACCCTCGGCATCGGTGTTATCGTCTTTTTGGGACAATTAGAGTATTTTCGCTTAGTTCGCGCTAAAGGCATTGAACCGGCCGCTAAAACCACTCTCGTAGTTTCCCAATTATTACTACTGACGGCAACTATGGCAGCCCCCCTCACCGATGCCATGTTTCCCCTGGCCGGAGCGTTAATTTGTTTTTATCTGCTCTTTCAGCCTAAAATGGCGACAATTGCCGACATTTCCACCTCAATTCTCGGTCTGTTTTACGGTGGTTACTTACCCAGTTATTGGATTCGTTTACGGGTCGGTTTTTCTCCCGAAAGTGGTCCCGTGGCTATGGCCAGTAACTTACCCCTGATGGGATATTGGCCGGAATCGTGGATGGAACCGAAATTATTCCCGGCCGCTTTGACGGTGACTTTTCTAGCTTTCGGTTGTATTTGGGCCGCCGATATCGGAGCTTATATCATGGGAAAATGGTTAGGGAAAACCAGTTTATCGCTGATTAGTCCCAAAAAAACCGTGGAAGGTTCCTTTTTTGGCATTTTAGGCAGTATAGCGGTGGCCGATTTGGGTGCTTGGTATTTAGATTGGCCCTATTGGCAGCTGACGGGCTTATTTTTGGGCTTATTAATTGGTATTGTCAGTTTATTGGGCGATTTAACCGAATCGATGATGAAACGCGATGCTGGGGTCAAGGATTCCGGGCAGTTAATCCCCGGTCACGGTGGTATACTCGATCGCACTGATAGTTATGTCTTCACCGCTCCCCTAGTATATTATTTCGTCACTTTACTGCTGCCCTTGTTGCGTTAGTAATTTGCATCTTCTCCAAGTGCTAGATTAAAGATTAAACTCAAATTTGCGATTATGTCAGCAGTCGTCCATCCCCGGGGTAAAGTTTATCTTCTCGGTGCGGGAATCGGTCAGAGTAGTTTTCTCACCCTGCAAGCGCGAGCAATTTTAGCCACGGCCGAGGTTTTGCTGTATGATGCCCTAGTGGATAGTCAAATCTTCTCCCTAGTGCCGAAAACCTGTGTTTTAGTCGATGTGGGCAAACGGGGGGGACAACCCGGGGCCGAGCAGAATCAGATTAATCGGATACTGGTTAATTATTGTCAAGAGGGAAAACGGGTTATTCGGCTTAAAAGTGGTGATCCGGGGGTTTTTGGGCGAGTATATCCTGAAATGTTGGCCCTAAAGCAGGCAGGCTGTGATTTTGAACTGATAACCGGTATTTCCTCCGCTTTAGCCGCTCCTTTATTGGCCGGAATTCCCCTGACCGAAAAGGATATTAGTCGCTGTTTTGCGGTCTTGAGCGCTCACGATCCCGAGTCTCTCGATTGGTCAGCTTTAGCTAAAATTGATACACTTGTGCTATTGATGGCCGGTCAGTCTTTAGGGCAAATTATCGAGAAATTATGCCAAAATGGGCGGAATATTCACGACTCGATCGCTATTATCCGTCAGGCGGGACGCAAGGATCAACAAATTTGGCGCGGCACTTTAGAAAATATTCTCGCTCAAACCGCCGGGGTGTCCCTCTCACCCTCTATTATGGTCATTGGTCAAGTTGTGGATCTGGCGATTATGTCCTCTCCCCCACCCCTAGGCGGTAAAACTATTGTTATTACCCGTGCCGCCGAGCAAACGAGTCAATTTAGCGAAATTTTGCAAAATCAAGGCGCAGAAGTCCTGGAAATGCCCGCTTTAGAGATTCGTCCCCCCGACCGTTGGCAAGGTTTAGACGATGCCATCGCTCAGTTAAAAGAGTTTGATTGGCTGATTTTAACTTCTGCCAATGCTGTTAATTTTTTCTTTGATCGCTTGACATTTTGGGGAAAAGATGCTAGGGCTTTAGCGACTGTAAAAATCGCCGTGGTGGGCAAAAAAACCAGCCAAGTTTTGCACTCACGGGGATTAAAAGCGGATTTTATCCCGGGGGATTTTGTCGCTGATGCTTTGGTAAACGAGTTTCCCGACCCGATTAAGGGGCAAAAATTCCTCTTTCCTCGCGTGGAAACGGGAGGGAGAGAGATATTAGTTAAGGAATTAACGGCCAAAGCCGGTCAGGTGACGGAAGTGGCCGCATATTATTCCGGATGTCCGGCACGCATGGATAGTGGCATCTGGGAAGCCTTTCGAGATGGGAAAGTCGATATAGTCACCTTTGCCAGTTCCAAAACCGTCCAGAATTTTTATCGGTTATTGCTGCAAGAAACGGCAGAATTATCGGTTAATTCCCTCTTAGAAAAAGTTTGTCTGGCTTCTATCGGTCCGCAAACTTCAAAAACCTGTCAAGAGTTATTTGGTCGTGTTGATATCGAGGCGCGAGAATACACCCTAGAAGGGTTGACTAGCGCTTTAATTGAGTGGAGTAATACCTGACATCCTCGCCGCCGTATTTGCGGCAGCCCGGATTCGGAGGATCAAAGCCCCTTATCAAGAAGGATCAAAGCCCCTTATCAAGAAGGATCAAAGCCCCCCTATCAAGGAGGATCAAAGCCCCCCTTATCAAGAAGGATCAAAGCCCCTTATCAAGAAGGATCAAAGCCCCTTATCAAGAAGGATCAAAGCCCCTTATCAAGAAGGATCAAAGCCCCTTATCAAGAAGGATCAAAGCCCCCCTTATCAAGGGGGGTTGGGGGGATCAAACTTCCAATTACTCCACAAACTCCCTCAAAATTACTCAAAACTTCTTGATTAGTAAAGCGGATTACTGTTAATCCATAACCTGATAAAATTTGGGTTCTTTCTAAGTCATAGGTCTGAGCATCTTCCCTATTATGACTATCACCATCAATTTCAATCACTAATTTTAATTCGGGGCAATAAAAGTCAACAATAAATTGATCAATCGGTCTTTGGCGATGAACTCTATATTGAAAATTGTTTAAGTATTCATACCAAAGTTTTCTTTCAGCTTTGGTCATATTTTTACGGAGTTCTTTGGCTCGTTCTACGAGTTTGGGATTGTAGGGTAGATGATGATGATTGGTTAATTGCATAAGCTTACTTTCTGGTTAGTCATGTTACCGTACTTAGCCCCCCTTGATAAGGGGGGCTTTTTATTGGTTGAATTTGATCCCCCCAACCCCCCTTGATAAGGGGGGCTTTTTACTGGTTGAATTTGATCCCCCCAACCCCCCTTGATAAGGGGGGCTTTTTACTGGTTGAATTTGATCCCCCCAACCCCCCTTGATAAGGGGGGCTTTTTACTGGTTGAATTTGATCCCCCCAACCCCCTTGATAAGGGGGGCTTTTTATTGGTTGAATTTGATCCCCCCAACCCCCCTTGATAAGGGGGGCTTTTTACTGGTTGAATTTGATCCCCCCAACCCCCCTTGATAAGGGGGGCTTTTTACTGGTTGAATTTGATCCCCCCAACCCCCCTTGATAAGGGGGGCTTTTTACTGGTTTAAGATGTATAAGTCTGTGATATATTGCAGGTTACAAGTCGCTGCGCGAGAAAAGAAATATACCACCTCACAAACCCATCTTTATCCCTCTTCAAGGGTAGGTGTGCGTGTTGACTATCCTCTAATAAAAAAGTTAGCTCATCATAGATCAACCATTGTCCGTCCCCGCGCCAACCCACCTCGTCAGCGAATTTTTTATACACATCATAATCGTATTTCCCTAGGACACCACCGCAATCCAGCCAGACTTTTTTCTGCACAGAAAAGCCAAATTTGCTGCCGCTATTATCTACCCAGAGCTTGTCAATGGTGCGTAATTCCTCACAGGGAAAGTTTTCAGCACTTTCTTCATCTAGCCAGCCTTCATCTTCCCTTTTAGCAATTAACAACATTAACCGCATCGTTTCCTCATCGGCTTCGCGCCATTGCCCATTTTTCAGATAGGTTTCTAGTTGGGTAAAGAGAGAAGTCTGTCGTTTTTGTTCTAAAAGTTCCAATCTGCGACGTTTTTTAACAGGTAATTCCCAATAACATCGCTCCGCTAATCCCTGAGCTTTAGGATTAGATTGATTATAAAAATAGACAATAAAATCAGTCGGATTAATCAATAAAGTTGCATACATAATGCAAGCCTCGTACCAGAGATTTTGCTCCCAATTTTTCTTGAGTAAATTTTCCTGCTTTAACCGTTTAATCTCCAAAGCAATTAAATAGGACTGAAAAAGATTATGGGCAAACTCATAGTATTCATCCTTTTTCAAAATTAACTCGCTCACATGAATTAACCGCTCTACAAAATCCTTAGCCGAAGTGCTTTCAGGATAACCCAATTCCTGAATAAAATTTTGTATAGAACTCAGTAATTCCGAATATTCAATCGTGGTTGTATTTCCCATTTTCAGGGCTAATTGTTGTAATACCCGTTGACGATGATTTTCCTCATTGTTATCTAAAATCATATCAATGCCCCTAGCTTGAGGGCGAGTGATCAATTGCAGATCAAAAATTCGGCGAAATAAATCCACTCGTTGCTGAGGTAATTTTTGTCCCGAGCCAAAGTTTGCCCGATGTAACTGTACTATCATATTCAGATTTAAGGGATTTCTCGCTAAGGCTAATAGAGTAGAACTTTCCCCGGAATCATCGAGAGCAAATAACTGATTAATTAAATCCTTTGCTTTATTATCGGCAGCTTCTTGTTTAGCTTTTAAACTTCTGCTAACTCTGGTTTCCTGCTCTTGCCAGAAATACCATTTATACACAAAATCCCGAATATTTTTATCGGTAAATTCATTAATAAACACCTTTTGCCGAGGTTTATGCTCAGAGCTAAACGCTTGATAGCCTTTCGGACGAGAAGTTAAAATAAAATAGTTTTGGCGAAAATCTTGCCACTGTTTGCCAATCCATTGACTGACTTTTTCGGCATATTCGGGTTTAACTTCATCAAAACCATCAAACATCACTAACATTCGCTGACGGGTTAAATGACTTTTAGCCCAGTTCTGAGGTAAATCTAATTCTTGAGAAATATCTTGTTTAAGATGTCGCTCAATTAAGGTTGGTAAATCCAATCCTTCTGTGGTGGTAATCAATTCCTGCCATCTCCGTAAACGTAAAAAGACAGGAATTAAAAAAGGTGCATTTTGTTTCGGTTGTTTTAGAGCGTAGTTATAGGCTAAATGACGCAATAAAGTTGTTTTTCCTCGTCCACCAGGAGCCAGAATTAACAACCGTAAATTTGTCCTCTTTTTAGCCCGTCGCAACAAATCCCAAATATCATCCCCCGTACCTTTAGACTCTTCTTCTGAGCGCAGTTCTAATTGACTCAGATCCAAATTAATAAAAATTTCTTCTAGTTCTGGGGTAGAAAAACCAAAGATTGCATCTTCAATCCCTTCAATATCATCATAACGACAATCTGAATCCCGTAATTTAATTAAATATTTCCCGTCAGGATTAGCTAATTGCCAACGTATTTTTTCAAGTCCTTTGTCTAGCCAAACAAAAAAGCTTAAAGCTGTACCTTTACCATGATTTTTACCTTTGGTTCTTGCCACTTCTAAAAACGCTTTACTCCAGGCTGATCCGTAGGTAAAAAAGCCCGTGACGATAAAGGTGACTCCCCCGACAATAATTGCGTTAACCGCGTCATGTTGACTAAGCCAAGTTAAGCCGCCTGTAATGCTACCCCCGATAATTGGAAGGGAAGGAGCGGAGGTTCGGAGTTGATGGGCAACAAAAGCAGTGATTTTTCCCGTCCAAACTTGAGCCTGTTCCTTTTCCTGGTCAAAATCTGATTCTTTTTTCTCCTCAGATTCCGATGCTTCCAGCTTTGCGGTTTTATCGTCCATAAACCCCCTTTGATCAACCTCTTCTAATTATATTAGAACTCTATTGAAGATAGATTTTGGGTTCGATCCAGCCTTGATCCCCCCTTGTGCCGATCCCCCCTTAATCCCGCCTTAATAAGGGGGTGCCGATCCCCCCTGCCCCCCTTGATAAGCTATCCATTAGTCACATCTTTCTTAACATAAAATTTGACAAAAAGAGAAAAGTGTGCAAGATGGCTCAAGGGGGTTCTATGGGGGGACTAATTTGATGAGATAGTTTCCAAGTCTGGCTGATATCATGTAACCTTCGCAGTCCCAACCAAATAGTTTTAACACCTGGTTCACCGTCACCTTTTCTACCTAAAAACCCCCCAAGAGAAGCAATCATTCTGACCGCTTCTCGAAAGGAGGGCGGCTTTTCAGGTGGCGGACTCTTTTTATGAATAGTGGCACACAAAGATTGCCATTCATGTTCTTCCAAAAAACTTTCACAACTCTCCTCTCCGTGTAAGCGTGCTTGATAGGTTAACCAGAGTAATCTCCAAGCTACAATTGAATAGGTAGCTAAGGCCATCTCAATTCTACGACCCGTTTCTAATTGCAGTTTTTCTAATCCACAACCACTTTTTAAAACAAAATGATAGCGTTCTATCAACCAGCGATAACTGTACCAGCGCACACAGGTTATCGCTGATTCAAAGCTACTAATGTCTAGGCTAGTTAAGAGGAGCCAACTGATAGGATTAACTCCAGGACGCGGATTTTCTTCTTCAGCTAAAATTACCTGTAATTTGACCGGTTGACGAGGGTTCGCTTTCGAGTGATGCTTAGGTACTTGTATTTCAAAACTGGCAAATCTAACTGTTAGTTTAGCTAGTCTAGCCTCGTGATTAGGATTGCGTTTTACTTGCACATCTAGGCTACCACAGGCTTTTATTTCTCTGATGGATTGATGTAAATATTTAGGTTCTGGATGCCCTGACCTTTGCTTGTCTTCGAGATAGTTAACTTTTCGGTTATGAGTTCCTCGGATTAATAAATGAGAGTTAGGACTTCTTGATTGGGCAAATAAATCAAATATGTCTGCCTCACAATCTCCGATTGTTACTACTTGAATATCTTCGGGTATTTGTTGTTGTGTTTCTGATACAGACTCTAACCATCTTTGACTTTCTTTTTCTTCGGTTTCTCTTTTTTTTCTTTGCTTGGCAATCCCTAAATTCTTTTCTTCTCTTGCCCAGACATATTGATTAATCAGTCCTAAAGGTATTCCTTGCGCTGACACTCCTAAGGTGGTATGAACTTTGAGACCAAAGGATTTTTTATAATCTAGATAACCCATTCCTTTTTTTGCTTTTTGCGTCGTAAAGTCTAAACTTGTTGTGTCTTGCACTGCCAAAACTATTGGATGTTCTTTGATTCTTTCTACTGTACTTTTGGCTTGGGCGGCAATTATATCTGAGGGGTGAAAATAGGGGGAATTCCAAAAGTCGTAGGTGGCACTCGCTGCGGCTAGATTTCCCGAAGCTTGTGGCACACTTGTACTAGGTTGGCTGGCCAAGTTTTCTACGATACTGATTAACCTTTTCTTTCTTCTGGTGTCCCCCAGGTCTGCATATTGTAATTCTTGGGCTGCCCATTTCTCCATTTTTTTGCTTACCTCCACCTTAATTCCTTCTTTCAAAACTATACCTATCAATCGTTTCCCCTTTTTTTAAGTTTCTTCTCTTTTTGTTAAGAAAGATCCGACTAATGGATAGCTTGATAAGGGGGGTGTTTGACAACTTAGCATCAAAATCTCTGTTTATTTTAATAATAATAAACGCTGGGGAGATAAAGTAACAGTCCAAGGCAAAGCTTGCTCCTTAATCTCTAACCATTTATCCTTATATAACTCTGCTTGGATCTGAAAATCTCTGTCGTGGTTGGAGGGTTGATTAAGTTTTAGATAGAGAGTCACCCGATGGGGTCCTTCAATGGCATTAGCCAACCAACAGGGAAAAGTATTAATATCGCCTAAATCTCGACCAAAAATAATTTGATGGGCGCGAATTCCCGTATAGGCTAAATAGTCGGTAATTCCGGGGATGGTGTGTAATTTAACATCCCAATCAATGGCCTCCAATTGTTGATTATTGATGATAATAGCACGGGAAAAATTTTTACAGCCAGTAATTTTTGCCAAACTAACGCTATCTGGTCGCTCAAAAATTTTCTGTTTAGAATTATTAGCAATTGCCCGCCCTTTTTCCATAACTAATAAATTCTCACATATTCGATAGGCTTCATCCATATTATGGGTAACAAAAATTGTCACGCCATCGTAATTACTTAAAGTTTTGATCATCTGACGTTCTAATTGAGCGCGTAGATGGGTATCAAGGGCAGAAAAAGGCTCATCTAATAATAAAGCTTCCGGATGACTAGCTAAAGCGCGAGCGATGGCGACCCGTTGCTGTTGTCCCCCCGATAATTGATGGGGATAACGGTTTTCCATGCCAAGTAACTGCACTAATTCCAATTGGTTGACAATCTGCTGTTTAATAACTTTTTTAGATAAGTTTTTCGAGAGACCAAAAGCGATATTTTCTGCTACGGTGAGATGGGGAAAAAGAGCATAATTCTGCACCACAAAACCGATACGACGCTGACGACTGGGGAGATTAATTCCCTTTTCGGAATCAAAGAGAATGCGACCATTTAAGACAATACGGCCCCTTGAGGGCGTTTCTACCCCAGCCAGCGATCGCAAAATCAGGCTTTTTCCCGAACCCGAAGCCCCTAATAGTCCTAATGGCTGATTTTGGCAGTTAAAAGTGACCGAGAGGTTAAAACCGGGTAAATATTTCTCTATATCGAAAAATAAGCCTATTTTATCCCTATAATGCTGATTTTCAGCTGCTAAAAGGGCAAAATCGCGACCCTCCCAGGGTGGCAGCCAGTCCTCCATCTCGTTAGGTTTGCTTTCTCCCGGTCGTCCTAATTGCTGCTTGCGTTGACTTTGCCAGAGATTAACGGCGATAATACCCGATAGGGAGATTAATATGATAATAAACACCCATATCCAAGCCTCAGTCATCGCTCCTGCTTCCACAGCGAAGAAAATCGCCATCGGGATAGTTTGAGTTTGCCCCGGAATATTACCGGCTAACATCAAAGTCGCCCCAAATTCCCCCAAAGCGCGGGCAAAAGCTAGGGTTAATCCTGCTAATACCCCGGGGAAGGAGAGGGGCAAAAGTAGGCGCCAGAATATTTTCCCTTCCGATGCCCCCAGGGTGCGGGCAACCTGTAAAAGATTGGCATCCACCTGTTCAAAAGCGCCGAGGGTGGTTTTGTACATCAGGGGAAAAGCTACCACCGTCGCGGTGATAACGGCGGCATACCAAGTAAAAACGATGCGAAAGTTAAATAGGTCTAATAACTGTCCTAAGGATCCGTTTTTGCCGAATAGGAGCAGTAAAATGAAGCCTAGCACCGTCGGGGGCAAGATTAGGGGTGCGACGAAAACTGCCTCGATTAGGGATTTCCACCGTCCACGATAACCTAACATCCAATAAGCGGCGGCAATACCGAGAAAAAAGATGATTATCAGGGCAATGGTGGCGGTTTTCAGGGATATCCATAGGGGGGAAAAGTCTGGCATTGTTTATCTGGGTATTCCGAAGCCGAATTTTTCAAAAATGTTTTTAGCGGCTGTCCTGGTGAGATATTGGGCGAAAGTCTTGGCAGCTTGCGGGTTTTTGCTGGCTTTTATCACAGCCATCGGGTAAATAATCGGAGAATGGAGATTATTGGCAGCCGTAGCCACTACTTTTACTTGGTCGGAAATTTTGGCATCGGTGATGTAAACAATGCCAGCATCGGCGTTACCAGTCTCTACGGCGGCGAGAACATTACGGACAGAGTTGGCAAAGACCAGTTTTGGTTTTATTTGCTCTAAAATGCCGAGATTTTTCAGAACTTCTTCACTGTACTGACCGACGGGAACGCTGCGCGGTTCACCCACGGCAATTCTTTGGACATTACTGTTAGTCAGGGAACGAAAATCGCTGATTTTTAGGGCGGAATTCTTGGGAACGATTAAAACTAGGCGATTAGTGAGCAGGTTTCTTCTGGTACTTCTATCGATTAAACCAGCTTTTGCTAAAGCGTCCATTTGCTTAGTGGCAGCCGAGAGGAAAACATCAACTGGCGCACCTTGTGTAATTTGCTGTTGCAAAGCTCCCGACGCACCGAAGTTATAGTTAACTTTAATGTTACTATGGGCTTTTTCAAACCCCAGCTTGATTTCTTCTAGGGCATCTTTGAGACTAGCGGCGGCAGAAACTAGAATTGTCTGGGTTTGCGCGGTGGCGATAGTAGATGAAAAAAGGTTTATTCCTAGAGATAATAAGCAACTAAGGACAATTGATCCGATAAAAGCCAGAAAATATCGTCTTTTCATCAAGATTGATAGCAAGCGATCGATATTTATATTTCTATCACAACCAATCCACCGCCCAAAATCTGTATCTAGGGTTTGCGGCAAAAAGTTTTCCGTGGAGCGTGGGGTGTGGGAAGTCAGGATAAGTAGGATTGGCTGAATATCCAGCAATTCTCATTTTGAAATAAATAGAGCATTAACCCCGATTTTGGAAGGCAAAATATAGTAGAAAGTGACTATTTTTCAGGGACAGGCGATCACAAAAAAAACAACTGGTGGGACAAATTAATTATAAATACTCAAGCAATCAAAGGGATTGGCTGAGAACGAACGGGGTTAATTCAGGAAGATAGTTCTGTTTTTAGAATAGGGAATTCAAGGGAAATAAAAATTTATAATTAAGTAGTCGTGCAAAATAAATTTCCTAGTGAAGAAAGGCAAAAGGCAAAAGGCAAGGGGGGGTTAGATGTGTGTAATTAATTTTGCTTAGGTACTTATTGTCAGCTAAGGTAAAATGGGTGACAGCACGTCAAATTATTCGGCTCTTCGTTACTTGTTATGGTTCGATAGGGGGGCATAAATCGACTAAATCCTTATCTGGCAAGAGACTTAATTGATTAGTTCCCTCTAGATAAAAAACAATTGACAAAAATCGCTAAATGCCTTTCTCTATAAGAGTTTCATTCCTTATAACCCTGTACATTGCATCAGACAAACCGAAGAAACGCAATTTAATGTTCTGATAGCCTTGGGATGATTCAGAGCTAAACCCACAGGTCAAAAATTAAATCATAAAATCCCGCTTGTTTGGCTGGAAAATCGCCCCTTTCTATCCTAGCAATAATTGATGGTAAAGCTGCGATGAAAGCAGGGCTTCTCTCTTTCGGGTGTAGACTCCAAGCTCTAGGGTTGGTGAGGTTAATCCTCAGATAATCCGTCTGTTTGAGCTTCTCAGAAACCATAATTTCCCAAGAATCTAATTTTCCCTTTCCAGTCCAGATATTTAGGGCTGTTTTCATCCCTTCTGGCCAATTTTTTACAAACTGCTGCCGATATTCATTATACCAGATGATAGGCAGGGGTAATAACTCATCAAACCGGTTACATTTGAGCAAATATAGGCGACTTCCAAAATATTTAAATTCATAAAAACCTTGAGGATTTAATTTGCCCGTATCTGATTCAAAAAACTTACCATCAGAGGTGGGCGGTCCTGTCATAGGACGGACAAACATAATCCGAGGATTTGCTTCCATCAGATCAATTCCTTCAGCAATCCATTTGTAGCCTGGCTCTTGGTACATCATCATATCGCTATCAAAATGCAGCAGATAGTCACTCTGACATTCTTCTATCTTAAAAATCGAGCCAAGGATCGGATAGCCTTTATAGTTATGAGTAGGTTTTATGGCACTGCCGAAATGTTTTAGATATAATCGTTCTTGATACCTGGAATCGTAATTAAAATCTACAATCCGGTCAACCACACCCTTGTGCAGCAAAGTTTGCGCACATTGGCGTAAGTCTTCCATCGTACCAATACCAGGACGATCAACTTTTTCCCCACTTAAAGCAGCCGTGTCTATGGCTAACACTTTTTCTTGAAAGGGAAAATTACACATCTTAACTATATGGGGGATAGTAAGCATCATAAATGGTAAGTCAGTCCGCGCTACAAAAAACCAAAGCGAACAAGTAGGAGATGCCATTAATCTTGCCTCTAACCATTTAGATACGGGACGGGGCTTATTATAACATCTTCACAGCTTTTTTACCCCTTTTGGCAGTTTAAACCCCACCCCAGTTCCTAGTCTTATAGAGTTAGTTGACAAGACTGGGATTTGTGAGGTAATTTTTTAGAAGATGCCCAACTGGGACGATTGATCTCTAAGTATTTTATGACTTTCCCCTTTGTCTCAATTATTATTCCTGTTTTTAATGATGTAGAGGGTCTGAAAACTTGCCTAGAAGCTCTTGAGCGACAAATATATCCTACGGACGATTGGGAGATCGTTGTTGTCGATAACGGGCCCGATGATAGCATTAAAGATTGCGTGGCTCGATTTCCTCGAGCCTCTTATCTGGTAGAAACCATCCCCACGCAATTTGCTGCCCGCAACACGGGGATTAGGGAATGCCGGGGTGAAATCATTGCTTTTACTGATGCTGACTGCCTTCCCGATGCCCACTGGCTGAGAGAGGGGGTAGAGGATTTGGTCAATACTCCTAATTGTGGTTTGGTTGCAGGTCATATTGAGGTTTTTCCCGAAATCGAAGGCAAAGCCAACGCGGTTGAGCTTTTTGAGATGATTACAGCTTTACCCCAAGAAGAATTAGTTACGAAGATGAAATTTGGCGCAACTGCTAATATTTTTACTTTTAAACAGATTTTTGAAACCGTAGGATTTTTCAATCTCTCTCTTCCCTCGGGAGGAGATTTAGAATGGGGACGGCGAGTTAGTAGCGCAGGTTATCAAGTAGTTTATGCCCCAAAAGCCCTAGTCAAACATCCTGCTCGCAAAACTTGGCCTTCCTTAAGGTCTAGAACCATAAGGGTCATGGGGGGATTGCATCAGATCAATTTAATCAGTTACCCCCATCGGTCTAATTTAAACCGTTTCCGGGGCTTAATCGGTGATATTTGGCGAGATTGGCCTAACCTGAACGATCTTCTGGCTATCTACAAAGATGCCAGAATTCCCAACCAAAGCGATCGGATCAAGGTGGTCTTGGTTACTTTAGCGGTAAAGTGGACAAGGATTTCTGAGAAAGTTAGGCTGTTTTTAGGGGGAGGATTAAAGACGGACTACAATAGAGATTTACAAGCAGTGGGTATTAAGTCAGAAAATATTTGATCTATAGGGGTTTTCCTTAGCCTGAAGTCAGTTCTTATACCCTCTCTTTAGGAATCGGCAGAGGAGTTGTTTACGTCTTATTTAGGTTTGCCAGAGCTGATAACTTTTGCTTAATTTTAATCAGGATAGTTTTTATTTTACTCTTGAATAGATTAGAATTTTTGGTAGATATTTTAATTTGCGTGATTAAATTTTCTGCTATCTTAATCCTCAACAACTTGGCCGTATCTTCAGAGATTTTATTTTCTAGGTAACTTAGCGCATTGCCTAAGGCATCATCTTGAAAATCTGGACAAAAAATGTTAGGGTTTCCTTGCACTCGACTGACGAAAATGATCCCCTTAATATAGGCAGTTGCTAGAGTTTCTAAATCTAAATCAGATGGCACAAAGTATTGCAAGATATCTTGGAGAGTCTCCTCACCTTCTGCCGCCGCTAAGGCGACACCATAGTTAAAAAAAACGGCTCGATTACGGAGTTGATTGTAGTAAGAAATATCAATGGGGGGATGGACGTTTTCTAGCTGAATCAGGCGCGGATCTTCCTTGGTTAAGCAATCCAAAACCTGTAATATCCCTTTTAAGACCCTGAGTCCTTGCCGACTATGAGAGCTACAATTCTGACGGTATTGAGCTAAAAAATCAGGTATATGCAGCAATTTCTGACGGGATCTGGCGAAGCGAATCCAGATATCCCAGTCTTCACCCCCCGCAGTACCATCGAAATTGAACCAGCCTACTTTTTGCAGAGACTGGGAGCGGATCATAATGCCCGCAATCCCCCCCCAAGTATTGTGTTCCAGAATATTGGGCCAGCTAGGAACTTCACTTTGATCGAGCTGGCCTAGTATAGTCTGGCCATCTTCCGCCATCATCCAAACGTTAGAGGCCACAGCGGCTGCTTCAGGGTTTTTGCTTAAGCTTTCTACACACTTGGCCATCATTGACGGAGCGAGCAGATCATCGGCATCTAAAGTGATTAGAAATTCGCCCCTGATCAAAGCGCTGCCGTTTTTCCTGGCCGCTACTTGCCCCTGTTGTTCTTGATATAAGTACTTAACCCGCTGGGGATATCTCTGGGCATATTCTTGGACTACCTGATGGGTGTTATCGGTGGAGCCATCATTGACAATAATTATCTCATAGTTTTGATAAGATTGTCTCAAAACAGATTCCACTGCTTGAGCAAGTAAGTGTCCATGCTGATAACAGGGAATTAATACGGAAACTTTGCCGAGCTCAAAAATGGGATCGTTCTCTAGCATATCTTGCACTCATAGGGGTTTAGTCTCGGGTTTGCCTAATAAACCTTTGAGTTTTTTACTTAGCCTACTTTTCCAAGTGCGGAAAATTGTGGTCAGGTGATCGCGGATCACATATTGCCAGCGCCAGGGCCAAGATAAATTCTTCAGCCTGTACTTAAGAAACAGATCGCGATTGGGCATATTTGGCCCGTGACCAAAGCCTGCCCAGTGGGTATATAGTATTCTTTTCCCATTTACCTTGTGAGTATTATCGGCAAACTCTATCTTGAATTTTGCCCACTCGGAGCCTAGATCGGGGATAGCCTCAGTAATGGCTTGGGTTTTCAGCCCCTTAATATCCACACAGTAGTTGACAAAAGGCTGGACAATACAATTATCAGCAAAATGCTGTCTGATTGTGGCTGCTTGTTCAGCCAACTCTTGAATATCATCTAGGCTAAAAGCTCCCCGGGAAGATATAAAAGAGCCTGCGTTGAAACCATTTGCCCTATGCTCTCGGATCATTTTATCTCTAAACTCCCCCTCTTTATAGACCTGATCGAATATACCCCTATAGTAGTACATAAATTCTAATTCAGAGTTGATATAGGTTCGGAACAGCTCTTGCAAGCTATCTAAAACAATAATGTCAGAATCTAGAAAGATAAAATGCTCTAGGGGTCCCCAGAAGATGGAAAAAATACGAAATCTGTGATTATGTATATCGTCGATACCCCTTACTTTTGCTCCCACTCCATCTAATAGCTCCAAGTTTATATCGCGATAAAAATTGAAATTGTATTTCTGAGAAATTTTACTTAGTTGGGATATATTATCATTAAAAGGTATAACATATAGAGGGCATTCAGGCTCATAGGTCCTGAGACTTTCTAAGAAAGGAATCATCCATTCCAAAACCTGATCATTAGCTAAACAGTATATACCTACTTTTCCAAGCGTCTTCATGGGTTAAGATTTATCAACGAGTTTCCGCTATTCTACTCAGGGAAACTTTTCTTGTCAATCTCAGGGAAAAGGAAAATCCTCAACGCTTACGGTCAAGTAAATTGTGGCCAGGGCTACAAGTCCGTCAAGATACAACAATTTCACCGCCAAGGATAAAGTTAGTATTTTGTTCCTTTCCTGTTCCCTCCTTTCAAGCCACGAGGACTCTAAGGACAGGCAATATCTCAACCTAATTCGTTGCTAGGTCTTGCCGGAGCCGGTCTCTAAATCGGTTAACTGTGATATAAATATTTTTAGATGGGAGCAGTAAAAACTTATGAGCAACGGAATCTGTACTTTGGCTAACGATCGGGTTTACGATCAGCTAGTGGCTCTGCTGAATAGCATTGAGGCGAATGGGGGAAAAGACTTACCAGTTTGTGTCTACCCCTACGATGACCAAACCGAGGAAATTGCCAAGTTAATCGCTCAACGCCCCCAAGTTGAACTGTATCGCGAGCGGGAGTCGATGGAGAGGTGGGATAATTTTGCCAAAGCAGCCTGGGATTCCCATCCTACAGCCCGCATCAGGTGGCAGCAAGCGGGAAGCAATGGCTATCATCGTTTTGGTACCCATCGTCGCTACTGTGCCTTTGACGGCCCCTTTGACCGATTTGTCTATATGGACGCGGATACCTTACTTTTGTCTCCCATAGACTATTTCTGGGAAAAGCTAGACGATTATGATTGTGTTATCTACGATTATCAGTATAAAGATCCCTCCCACGTCTATGAAGTTAGTTCGCCAAAGTTACTGAAAATATTCTCCGAAGAACGGATCAAAAAAGAGATTTTCTGTTCAGGAATCTATGCTTCTAAAAAAAACTTATTTGAGGAAGAAAAGAGAAATTGGATTCTGGAACAATTGCGTTCAGGAGAGTCAGAGATTATCTATCCCATGGCAGTGGACCAACCTCTTCTAAACTACATGATGATGAGAACAGGTACTTCTATATACAATTATGCTTTGAATACTCCTCCAGAAAAGAGAGTAGGTAACTGCGTTACCGATCCCAAATTTGTCGAAAAAGATAATTTATTGTATGATAAAGGATATAGGTTAATTTACCTTCATTATATTGGGATTTCAAGCAGTTTCTTTACTAGATGTTGCCAGGGAGAAAATATAGATTTTCCCTATCGCAGTTTATTTTTATATTATCGCTATCTCTACGAACCTGAAAATTATCCTCAATTTAAATCCAGTCCTGTCTGGTACAATCAACCTAAAAGTTTAGGAAAAAGAATGAAGGAAAAATTACAGAGAATAGCCCGTAAAGTTTTTTCTAACTAATAACAAGAGGTTAATTTGTGACAGAAAAAATAGTAGGTATGCTCAGCAGCTATCCCAATTTAAATCAGGGAGATTGGCTATGGAAACAAACTCCTTATCCCATGGGAGTTTGGGGTAATATTTCCATGCAAGCTAACGCTCCTGAGCCAGATTACTTGTTACTTTATCAGTTTGATTTTCCGGAACCAAAGAAAGAGCAAGGCGGCTGGAAAAATTGGCTCAAAAAACCAGCAAAGCCACAGCAGGCACTTCCATCTATTTTGGGGAGAGTTCCCAAGGAACGCATTATCTATCTCTTAAGAGAACCGCCCTTACCAGAAGTGTTATCGACCAATCTGGAAAATTACCGCATCGCCAGCGAGTATTGTGGCTATGTATCAGGTCCGGATGATTACGCGCCTCAACCATACTATATGCCTGCCGACTGGCACATAAGCAACAGCTTTCGAGATCTGGCCGATTTGCCCTGTCCGGAAAAAATTCGCCTCTGCTCTTGGATTACCTCTGGAACTACCCGCACAGCCAATCATCGCCACCGTTTGTCCTTTATGCAGCTAATCAAAGATAACGAACTTCCTTTCGATTTTTATGGGCGAGGTTTGCCGGACTGGACGGGTTCGAGAGGCTCGGTACAAAATAAATGGAATGTCCTAGCTCCCTACTACTACAATCTGGCCATAGAAAACTACGCACAGAGTAGGTGGTATATCAGCGAAAAGCTCTGGGATCCGCTATTAGCTTGGTGTCTACCTATTTATTACGGTGGAGCGGATGCAGAGAAACTATTGCCACCGAAAAGTTTCTTACGCCTGCCCAGTTTGGATCAAAAAGGAGTTGATTATTTGCGAGAGGTCACTTCTAGTTTGGATGCTTGGCACGAAGCGAAAGAAGCGATCGCCGAAGCGAGACAAGTTATCCTGTACGAGCTGAATCTACTTAACTGGCTCTCTAATTTCGTGGTATCCTAAATGCCAATGGTTCTCTTCGGTTTTGTTGGCAAATTGTTCTATATGATGCCTATTAGCCGCAACTATGAATGCTCCTAAATCAGGACGAAAACTGGGACGGTAGGGACAGAAGGTGTTTTCCTGAGTACAGGATAAACAAGAGAGCCAAGCAATTGTTAAAACAAGTATTTCGTATATTGGTGGTTAAAAAATGCTGAAAAAAACTATTGGAGTCTATATGCCCTATTTTATGGGAGGAGGTGCTGAATCTGTGGCTCTCTGGATACTAGAAGCCTTAAAAGAAAAATATGACTTAACTCTTTTCACCTTTTACTATCCAGACTGGGAAAAGCTAAATAAGTTGTATGAAACATCCCTCAGTCCCAAAGAAGTTAAAGTTGTTTCTGTATTACCAAAAAGTTGGCAAGGCATCTCAGAGTTTCTCATCAGTAATAATCCTCATTTTCGGCAGATATCCATTCATTTAAGCCTGCGTTATTTAAAAGAAAGAGCCAAAAATTATTCCTTGGTGATATCAGCTTGTAATGCGGCCGATCTAGGCGTACCAGGAATCCAATATATCAATTGGGTTAAAGTCCTTGAAGGTGGTAAAATACACCAGAATATGCCCTACCTAAATATCTCCAATTTTTCTGTAGATAACCTCAAAAAGAATCTGTCTATTTCTAACTCTTTTGATGTAGCCAAAGCAGTCAAAGAAGTTTACGGGCTTGATAGTACCGTTATCTATCCCCCAGTGGTCATTCCCGTTAAGGATATTGCTCCGGAGCAAAAAGAGAATGCTTTTGTAATTAGCGGTAGGTTAACAGTAGATAAAAGTCCAGATTTCGGCATTAAAGTCTTAAAAGCAGTGCGGGAGAGAGGATTTTCCATCAAACTCCATATAACTGGGGGAGCTGGGGGAGCTTTTAATAAAAAGTATCAACACTATATTGAACAATTGGTAGCAGAAAATTCCGACTGGATTCAACTGTATAAGGATCTTCCCTATGCAGATTATTGTAATATACTGTACAAATGTAGGTATGGTATCCATCCCAAGAAAGACCAGTTTGGTATCTCCGTAGCCGAAATGGTGAGAGCAGATATCATTCCCTTTGTACAGAAAATAGGAGGTCAAACTGAAATCGTCGGTAAGCACAATACAGAATTGCAATTTAACAGTATGGAAGAAGCAGTAGAAAAGATTATTGCAGTAATTAGTAATGAAAAGAAACAGGAAGAGCTTTTAATGTCCCTCTCCCATCAAAAGTCTCTTTTTTCATCAGAGAAATTTCAAAGGGAAATCAGTCAATTTGTAGATAATTATTTCTCTGACAACGTTTCCGAAACCTAGGCAAGAGATTCTAACGCTTGCACATACTATGTGACTACATCATCCCAGGTCCACAGGCGGGGAGCATCTCACTTGTGCAACAAGTATTAATGCTTATGGCTGTCAAAAACTATAAAACCTTGAACTTTAAACCCCAACTAAGTTGAGACCCGTAGTTTTTCCTCCTCTATTTTAAGATGAGTTTTACTCCATAAGTGATCGGCCAAAACGAGAGGCACGCTATATTGATCACTATTCTAAAATGGAAGCAGGGGATTTTTGCTTGAATCTATGACTGTAACACTGCTTGCACCACCGGCTGAAATAATTCACCTGTCCGGGATTAGCTGGAAAACCTACGAAACGCTGCTCGCAGAAATGAGCGATCGCCGTCTCCGGCTGACCTACAATCGTGGCAATTTAGAAATCATGGCTCCTTCGACCGGACACGAATTTAGTAAAACCCTCATCGGTCGCTTTGTCAAAACCCTAGCGGAAGAATCAGCAGTCCCGATTTATCCCCTCGGTTCTACCACCTTTAAACGCCCTCAATTAAGCGGTGCAGAACCCGATGAATGTTTTTATATTGATAATATTGAGGCGGTTCGGGGGAAAAAGCGACTGGACTTAAATGAAGACCCACCACCGGATTTAGTCATAGAAATTGATGTCACCAGCAGTTCTCAAAATCGCCTTCAGGTTTATGCATATCTAGGCGTGGCAGAGGTTTGGGTTTATAATGGGGAATCTCTGGTTATCCAACAATTACAAAATGGCAGTTATATCACCTCCCCAACCAGTCAATTTTTTATAAATATTCCTATTTCAGAGATTGCTATATTTTTACAACAAGCTGAGACATTGGATTACCTAGAGTTAGTAAAAGCATTTGGGACTTGCGCTTTGATAATGTACCTTTTGGGCGAACGCAGTTCGCCCCTACATTGTGGACAAAATCGGTTACTGTAGGGGCGCAAAGCTTGCGCCCTCCGATCGATCAGGTTTGCTGATCGATCGGAGGGCGAGAGCCTTCGAGAGCCCCCGCAGCTAAGGGACTTGCGCTTTGATAATATGCCATCTGGCTGGTCTGATTCTTCTACAGAGCGATTTTCTGGCTGGGATATTATTCCCACGCAAGTCCCTTTCGGAATTGGGTAAGAAGTCAGCTGAAAAAATAAATCTGAACCGGAGTCTCAAAAATGGAAATTAACAAGTTTCCCCTTTTGGGTCGTCGGTCGTCAATACCAAATCAGGTTACACCTCATCGACCCGAAGGTTAATGCGGATGGAGGGACTCGAACCCACACATCGAAAAGATACTAGAACCTAAATCTAGCGCGTCTACCAATTCCGCCACATCCGCAAATATAGCACTGCACCTAATCATAGCATAAGATACTATAGGAAAGATAAAATTTTTTATTCTTAATAATTTTATGCTCTTAGGTTTTGTCTTTCAGTCTCCCGGCCCCGTCCTCTGGGAGATCGGACCAATTTCGGTGCGCTGGTATGGATTTCTCATCGCTATGGCGGTATTATTGGGTGTCACCCTCTCCCAGTACCTAGCTCAAAAAAGAGCGATCGATCCCGATTTAATCGCTGATTTGGCCATTTGGTTAGTAGTGGGGGCCATACCTGCAGCCCGTTTGTACTATGTTCTCTTTCAGTGGCAAGAATACGCGCAAAATCCTGCCGATATTATCGCCATTTGGAAGGGAGGTATCGCTATTCACGGGGCAATTATCGGGGGTTTGCTGGCAGCCCTAATCTTTGCTCGCATTAATCGGGTTTCTCTTTGGCAATTACTCGATCTGGTGGCACCTTCAGTTATTCTCGGTCAAGCGATCGGACGTTGGGGTAACTTTTTTAATTCGGAAGCTTTTGGCAGTCCGACTAATTTACCTTGGAGGTTGTTTATTCCTCCCGCTAGTCGTCCTTTAAAATATATCACCGTCGATTATTTTCACCCCACCTTTCTCTACGAATCTATCTGGAATCTGGGAGTTTTTGCCCTACTCATCTATCTATTTTTCTGGGGTTTAAAACACCCTAGTAAATTAAAAATTGGCACCCTTACCCTAGTCTATTTTATCGCCTACAGTCTTGGTAGATTCTGGATCGAAGGACTACGCACCGATAGTTTAATGTTTGGGCTTTTGAAAATGGCGCAAATAATTAGTTTAGGAGCGATCGCTGTTGGTCTTTTCGGTTTATTCTGGTTATATAAACTCCAGCGTCCTTTACCGGATGTGGTGGCGACCGTCAGTTATAATCAAAAGTTACCCTAGCTAACCCTGACAATGGATCTAGTAACAATTTTTCAACAGGTTTTAAACGGTTTATCGATCGGTAGTGTCTATGCTATTTTTGCCCTTGGTTACACTTTGATTTTTTCCATTTTAGGGATTATCAATTTTGCCCATGGCGCAATTTTTACCCTCGGTGCCTATTTTACCTACGCTCTAACAGGGGGAGTTTTCGGTTTTAATGGTCTATTAGCTAATGCCAAATTACCCTTTTCCTTACCCTTTTTTTTAGCCCTCTTACTAGGCTGTATCCTTTCAGGTTTCACCTCAGTTCTTCTGGAAAGATTAGCCTTCAAACCCCTCCGGGTACGGGGTTCCGATTCTCTCTTAACTTTGGTTTCTAGCCTAGGGGCAGCCGTGGTAATTGTCAATGTTATTCAATACTTATTCGGAGCAGAAATTTATACTTTTCCCGATGATATTTATGGCAATCTTCCCCCCGCAATTAATTTTGGTACAGCCGATCGCCCCGTGGCAATTCGCACAATTCAGATTATTATTTTTCTGGTTTCAGCAGTTATGGTTGCTTTACTAACTTATTGGGTTAATTTTACCAAAATGGGCAAAGCTTTACAAGCAGTAGCTGAAGATGTCACCACGGCCAGTTTGTTGGGGATCAATCCCGAAAAATTTATCGTGATTACCTTTTTTATTAGTGGTGCCTTGGCAGGTTTAGCAGGAACTTTAGTCGGTTCTAGTGTTAGTATTGCCGGTCCATATTTCGGTATTGCTTTCGGATTAAAAGGTTTAGGAGTGATTGTTTTAGGGGGATTGGGAAGTATCCCCGGAGCAGTAATCGGTGGTTTATTATTGGGTATTGCCGAAGCTTTTGTTCCCGCAGAATATTCCGGTTATCGAGAAGCGATCGCTTTTGCTATTCTCTTTATTATGTTGTTAGTTCGTCCCCAGGGTTTACTAGGCAGAAAGTTAATTCAAAAAGTCTAAGTCGGTTTAATTACCCGAGAGAAAAACTGTTTTTCCTGACAAAGAAGATTGATAGGCAGCGTAGGCCACTTCTAGGGCATAAAGACTGGCTTGGGGAGTAACATAAAGAGGAACCTGATCGAACAGATAATCTAGCACCATGGCGGTATCTTTAGCAAAAAGACCACGACGGGTTTCCACTTCTAAAACTTGGCTACCTTCACTATTAATTAACTGCCCTTTTTCCCCTTCAAAAATTAAGCTGCCCCCCTCACCATGAATAGTGAAAGTTCGCTCATTTTGCCAAAAAACTTCGCCTTTGCCGTAGGTAACTTCGGCAATTAAGCCATTTTTAAATAATAACTGCGCCTCACACAAACAGGCCAGAAAATAATCGGATTCCGGGGCATTCCAATAACGACAATGACAGGATACGGACTCCACTTCCCCAAATAAATTAGTAAAGCGATGGATACGAGAAAGGGCAGCGATCAAAGGAAACCCGAATAAATCCCGATGAAATGTCCAGCGCCGGGGTGCTGGTCTGCCGGGGGCGATTGTGGTATAACGGGCTAGGTGGATATTGCCGAGGCTGTCTAAATACTGCTGTTGGGTTTGATGCAGTCCCCCCAAAAGTTCAATATGTTCGACGTGCAGTAATTTGTTCTCGGTTTCGGCTAGGGTGATTAATTCTGCTGCCGCTGCCGGGTGAAAAGCCAGAGGATACTCGACGATAACGTGCTTACCAGATTTTAAGGCAGTACGGGCGATCGAGGCATGGGCCTGATTAACGTTGGCAATGACAATCAGATCGAGATCAGGATGACTGGCCAGGCTTATTGCCGAATCTAGGGCAGAAATTTGGTATTTTTGCGAGAAATTAACGATCGATTCGGGACTATTACCGCTAAAATACAGAAGCTGGGCGCGATCGTCGGCTTGCAAGCTTTCAGCGCGACGTTGAGCGGCGAACCCTGTGCCAACTATACCAATTTTTAAGGGACGATGAGAAGTCATCAGGGGCATTCTGGCGACATTAATTATCGGGAAGTGGGGTGTGGGGTGCGGGGTGCGGGGAGAATAAATAAAAACAATCTCCTGACTCTTGCCGACTGCCTCTTGCTTTTCCCAGCTTTATCTTAGCAATCAACTCATCTATTATCTCAAAAATAGCGCCCTGAAAGATGTGGGAGGGTGAATTCATATTTTTAATGGGCAACGCCAATTTTTTGCTCCTGTTTAGGCCCTAGACATTCTAAACCGCCATCGGTTGTCGGGGAGCATGACGACTAGGGGAAACCACTACGGGAGTGGGCGACACTGCACAGGTTAATTCTAGAGACTGTTCTAAACTAACCACCCGATTGAGTTCTTGCCATTCAGTGCCAAAAGGAGGCATCGCTAGAGCGCAGGCTTTCCAATGAGCTTCGACGGGAACATCTAGTTGTTGACAAGTGCCACCGCGCCGACCTTGGGTTTGATAGTATCGGCAGTATCGACAGGAAGAAGTAAGAAAGTTTGCGGCTTGCATGGGTTGGCTTTAAAAGGAAGATGATTATAAAGAACTCAAGGGATGACTCTCTTTTCGCTCTGTGTAATATTGTCCTACCCCGTGCCAAGGGTATTTTCCTGACTAGCATAGCTAGGACTGATACGCCATATAGTTTTTAGTGATCCCCAAAAAAAATTTTGTTTTTAGAATCTTTTAATAGTTACTTTGCAAAAAGCAGCACTGTCTCAAAACAGAGGAGTTAAACTCAGTTGTGGCCGAGGTTATCGGCTCTGGTATCGGCGATAACAAAGCGGGGATCAAGCCTTAGCCGAATAGAATTGATGAATACAGGTTCAATTAAGACAGAAAAGATCGGCCAATTGATTCCCGACTCAAAAGCACTCTTTCCACAAGACTATAAAAAAATTGAATCTTTTACCCCGCCCGACTGGGCAAAACAAAAAGCACAACATTGCCAACGCTCAAGCTCTCCGGAGGGACTGGGAGACTGACAACGAGGACAAATCGGCCAAGATCGGGTTCTATGAACTATTTTCTGGCTCCAACTCTCTAAACTGTCCAGTTGCCGGGGATTTTCTGGCGGTTTTTCCGGGGTGACATAACTAGGATGATCTCTCAGGGATTTAGGTGCGATCGCTTCTGGAGGAATTAACTGACTATCTTGCTGCCAACGGGCAGCAGAAAAGCGGATATCGCCCAAGGGAGTCTCTAACTGACTATTAAGCCGTTTTAATAAGCTATAGCGTTGTAAAGACAATTCCTGTGCTAAAGCGGCGCTACTGGTAGCCACCGATAAAACCCCGCGATTGAGGGAAAAAGGCCGAGTTTGCTCCAACAGACGGGGATTAATAATTTTTGGCCATAATTGCAGCACTTGCTCATAGTGGCGATATTCTTCCCAACCCGCCTGTTGAGTAATAACCGCTAAAATTTTGTCAAGAGAATGTAAAGACATCTGGAAAATCTAGAGAGTACCACGTTAGACTAGGACGAAAAAACCCCTAAGTAGCTGGTTATAATTAAATTAAAAATGGATTTTAGGTTCGATCCCCCCTGCCCCCCTTGATAAGGGGGGTGCCGATCCCCCCTTAGTCCCCCCTTGATAAGGGGGGTTTCTGATAATTTTTAACGCCTACCTACTTAACTTTTCAGCATAACCCTATAATACCGTCATGAAATCCGATCGACCCCCATCCTCCCAAGATTTGCCCCTCTCGATCGTCCATCAACCCAGTTCAGCCATTGATCCCGCTCAGGAACCAGAATACCTAGAAGCTACTGTCATTAACGTCTATCCCCCAGCTAAAGATGTCTTTTTTACCCCTTGGGGCATCCGGGCAATGGTGATCTTTTTAATTGCTAATAGTCTCCTCAGTCTCAATCAATGGTTAACCAACACCACCCCGAGGAAAGCTGAGACTTCGCTGCTGGGTCAGCACAAAAATAACTCCCGCCACCTCGATCGATTGATAGTGATCGCTCGTCCAGTAGAGAAAACTCCTCAAACCAGTCCGATCGCTAATATTCCCGCTCCTCCCGTTAAAACTAGCCCGATCGCTAACATTCCCGCTCCACCAGTGGTTCAGAGTCCCCCCACCGCCATCAATCTGACTAATACTCTCTTACCGCCGAATCCGCCACCGTCCCTCATACCCGCCCATCCATTACCCGTCAGTAAGATCCAGCAATCTTTACCCGTCGCCCCCCCGGACCCCAATACCCCGCCCGTATCTTCCCTCGTTTCCCCACCACCGCCACCACCGCCCCAAGTCACCCCCGTCCCCTCTCCGGCGGTCATTAACGAACGAATGTTAGAGGAATTGCGCCAAAGAGAAGAATCACCCGCTAATTTACCCTTTTTTCAACGGGAAAAAGCCCGTCGTCTGGCTAATCAAAACCCACAGGATGCCACGGAGTTAATGAAACAGTTACCGCCAGAATTACAAGCATCCCCTTCTCCCTCTCCCAGTAGTCCGGCACCCCCAGAAACAGCCGATCCCTCCCAGTCCCCCGTTCCTAGTTCTATCATTATTGATAGGAGCGGCACTTCGGTAAACTATTAGGGTTGGTATCGGGAGGACGGTAATGGGTTTGTTTGAGCGCATGGGCCAAGCAATTCGCGCCCAAGTCAATAGTCTGATTCAGGAAAATCAAGATCCGGAAAAACTGCTGGAAAAAGCGATCTTGGCGATGGAAGGGGAATTGATCCAAATGCGACAAGCCCTAGCGGCAGCCGTCGCTACCCAGAAACGCACCGAGCGCCAACGACAACAACAGGAAAAAGCCGCCCAAACTTGGCACGAACGCGCCCAATTAGCCCTACATCACGGTAACGAAGAACTCGCCCGTCAAGCTCTCAGCCAATGGCAAACCTATCAAAGTCAGATCGCCCCCCTACAAACCTCCCTGCAACAACAGACGGCTATTATACAAAAGTTAAAGAAAGAACTCTTGACAATTGAACGCAAATATGCTGAGATGAAAGCACAGAAAAGCCTTTATCTGGCCAGATTGCGATCAGCGAGTGCCAGTCAAAAAGCCCAAGAAATTATGGGCAGTTTGAACAGCAGTCAGATGGGTACTATTTTCGAGAAATTAGAAGCAAAAGTCCTAGAAGCCGAATCCCAAGCCGATTTAATCGGGTATAAAGACCCCTTAGAGCGACAATTCCAAGATTTGGAGGGACAAAAACAAATTGAAGCGGAATTACTCAAGTTAAAACAAGAAAACTTGGATGAGTGATGTGGGGTGTGGGGTGTAGGGTGTGAGGTGTGGGGAGAAAAAAGCTGTCTCCTGACTCTTGACTCCTAACTCCTATCGCCTATCCTAGCTCTCGTGGTTTATATTAGAGAATAAGCCGTTAGGCAAGATAGGAAATTTTAAGAACAGTTAACTGATTTAGTACACACCGAGAGGAACAAGAGCGTCATGGGTTTATTCGATCGCCTTAGCCGAGTTGTCCGAGCTAACCTCAATGATATGGTGAGCAAGGCTGAAGATCCAGAAAAAATGCTGGAGCAAGCTGTCAGTGATATGCAAGAGGATCTAGTACAGGTACGTCAAGCGGTTGCTAGAGCGATCGCTGAACAGCGACAAACGGAACAAAAATACAGCAAAGACCAGTCAGAAGCCAATAAATGGGAACAAAGAGCCAAATTAGCCCTTTCTAAAGGGGATGAAAATCTCGCCAGGGAAGCTCTTAAACGCAAGAAAGATTTCACGGAAACCGCCGCCATTCTCAAAAATCAACTGGATCAGCAAACGGTACAGGTAGATAGTCTGAGAAAAAACTTGATTGCGCTCGAAAGTAAGATTTCTGAGGCAAAAACCAAGAAAAATATGTTAGTAGCTCGCTCCAGAGCCGCAAAAGCTAACGAACAACTCCAAAAAACCCTCGGCAGTATCGATACCAGTAGTTCCATGTCCGCTTTTGAGCGCATGGAAGCAAAAGTTATCGAGTCGGAAGCCCGTGGTCAAGCGATCGCTGAAATCGGTGGTGTCGGCATCGAACAGGAATTCGCTAGACTAGAATCGGGTAGCGATGTGGAGGATGAATTAGCAATGCTGAAAGCACAAATGTCCGGGGGAACATTACCCGGTACAGCTTCTAGTCAACCCACTTTACCCCAAGCAACCACCGTCAGGGATTCGGCAGTGGATGCGGAATTAGAGGAATTGCGATCGAAGTTAAAAGAACTGTAAAACTTTGAGAGCGTCGAGACGTACTATCTACGGTACGTCTCTATTTATTAATTTTGTTGTTGAGATAGGGAATATTAATTGCTAGTCATAATTAACCATCACTATTATGCGGGATGATTTATCTAATTTACGTTCCTCAATTATCGAACCCATATTCCGCACTTCACTTTGAAGTATAAAAAACTACAGGTCTTTTCAAAGAAAAAAAATCAGAATAATCAAAAAAAATACTCAACCAATCAGATGTTGAGGAGAAATCATAAAATGCCAAATATTTTTTCGGCTCGAAGAGTTAAACTAAGTCACAACAATTCGAGGAGTAGTGACTCTCCTATAAGCATATTACTCAATTGTTATCAACTTTGTTGCTTTGTTATTTAGACTAACGATGACAGATAATATTTTTGACAAGATGAAGGCAGAAAATTTAAAATAAAACGGCGTTCTTCAGTTAAATTGACAATTTGCTTGACCCCATTCACAATAAAAATATGAATGCCCTGAAAACATTGAAATATCCATCTCATTGTGGGACGACTCGTTAATTTACTGACTTGATTTTTGACTCCAGCCTTTGCTCTTTTTAAGCTATTTCTTAGTTCTCTTTGTCCGAGGTTATAGACTAACAAGCAGAAAGACATCAAGAATAACATTGTCTCGATTCTTTCCGTTTTTTTAACAAAGAAACTATCCGCAAAAAATAAAGGCTCTTTCAAAAATCTAAATCCTCTTTCACAAGACTGTTGATTTTTATAACTGAACTTCCCCCATACATATATACTATAATAGCCGAAAACCCTTATCCATCAATGGATACGCCCCTTAACTTTTCTTAATGTACCCATGTAATTTGTAACATTTCTTAATGGACAAGAATTCTCTCTATTTGCTAGAATGATAGCCATGTATATAGAAAAAGTTCCTAACCGTAATTCCCCCCCCGCCGTTCTTCTTCGGGAGTCCTACCGAGAAGGAGATCAAGTCAAAAAAAGAACCCTGGCCAATCTCTCAAAATTACCCGATGATATTATCGACAATCTGAAACTGGCTCTTAAAGGCGCAACACTGTCCATGACTGAAGGCATTCCCAATCATTTTGAAGTGATTAGAAGTCTTCCTCATGGTCATGTAATGGCTATTTTAGAGACGATTAAAAAATTAGGTTTAGATAAAATAATCAGTGAAAAATCCTCACGAATCAGAAACTTAGTGGTGGCGATGATTGTGGCAAGAATCATCAATCCTAAATCGAAACTAGCCACAGCGAGAGGGTTTAATAGCGAGACTTGTAGTCAGAGTTTAGGACAATTGTTAGACTTAGAGAAAGCCGATGAAGACGAATTATATAACGCCTTAGATTGGTTATTAGAAAAACAAGAGAAAATTGAGAAGCACCTAGCAATTAAACACTTAGAATCAGGAACATTAGTCTTGTATGATGTCACTTCTACCTACCTAGAAGGAAATGGTTGTGAACTGGGAAAATATGGTTATAACCGAGATAAAAAGAAAGGGAAAACTCAGATAGTTTTTGGTCTGCTCTGTTCAGCCAAGGGTTGTCCGATAGCGGTAGAAGTATTTGAAGGAAACACTTCAGACGGTGCTACTTTAAGCGGACAAATTGAGAAAGTCAGAAAGGGTTGGGGGATTGAGAATGTTGTCTGGGTAAGCGATAGAGGAATTTTAACCAACTCGAAAATCAACGAATTAGTAAAACCCATAGAAGGATTAGACTATATTACTGGTTTAACTAAGCCTCAAATTCGGAAACTGGCTGAGGTAGAAGTGATTCAATTAGGATTATTTGATCAGGTAAACTTGGTGGAATTTGAGAGTGAAGATTATCCCGATGAAAGATTAATTGCTTGTCGGAATCCCTTAATCGCCCAGAAAAATCAACTACAAAGAGAGGCATTATTAGAAGCGGTAGAGAAGGAACTAGATTTGATTGTTCAGGCGACTCAAAGGGAGAAAAGAGCTTTAAAGGGTCAAGATAAGATAGCTTTGAGAGTGGGCAAGGTTCTTAATCAGTTTAAGGTCAATAAATACTATAACTTAGAGATAACAGAAGAAGGCTTTTCTTATCAGCGTAAGCTGGAATTAATCGCTCAAGAAACGGCTTTGGATGGTGTGTATGTGTTAAGAACTTCTCTGGAGTCAACTTTGATGGATGCAGCGACGACGGTTAAAGCTTATAAAAGTTTGTCTCAAGTGGAGGAGGCATTTCGCTGTTATAAGTCAATTGATTTAAAGGTACGTCCTATATATCATTATAAGGGTGATAGAGTCAAAGCTCATATCTTTTTATGTATGTTGGCTTATTATGTGGAATGGCATTTAAAACAGTGCTTGGCTCCTTTGTTATTTGAGGATGAAGAAATTGATGATGGTTCTCTGAATGTGATTAAAGCGAGTCGCAGTGAATCCGCTCAGTCTAAAGAGAGAAAAAAACGGAATCAAGAGAACCTCCCTGTGCATAGCTTTCGGACTTTGTTGGAAGACCTGGGGACAATTTGCTTGAATACAGTGGAATGTACGATTAGGGAGGGAAGTTATCGTTTTTCTAAGATAACTCGACCGACCCAACTGCAACAAAAAGCGTTAGATTTATTGGGAGTTTCCCTGATTTGTACCCAGTAACGGGGCGGCGGAAATTCTCTTAATCCCTCCTACAGCATAGGTTATGGCCTTTTGTCAACGGGGAAGTCCAGTTATAAGTTGTCACCATTTCGGCTGAGTCTAATTTGTCTTCTTCATCAACTAAGTTAGTTGCTAAAATAAATCTGCCTGCTTCCTTTCTTCTTCTGACTATCTCTTCAGTTTTTTCTTGCCCTACGCCGCTAATTTTATAAATCGTTTTATGGTCTTTTGATTGACTGGCAATTAGGTCAATTTCTAGGATTTTAACGAGGTTTAATTTTTGATTAATTGCTCTTAATTTATATCGGGCTTGTTGGGGATTTTCAAACTCTTCTTTCTGCAAGCTCTTGAGAATTCTCTCCCCTTTGTCTTTTTCTTTTTTCAGGTTATTTTCTAGTTTTTTTAAGTCACTTATTTGTCTTTTTTCACTGGTTACTATTAGCCAGATTTGTTGGATTCCCCCATAAGTCACTTTTTCTTCTTTCCAGGTATATCCTTCTAAATTTAGCTCTGCCCTTTTTTCTCTTTCCTTGGCCTCTATTTCTTCCATTTCTGAATTTTGGACTAATTCTTTGGCTCTTTTTATCGTCATGGGAACTCTACTTATCCATTTTAGATGTTGAATTAGTTGAAGATTCTCTTGACTATATAAGGCACTGTCACAGACCATAATACTGTCAAATTTTATTTGTTTTTTAAATTCTACTAAGATTTTGCCAAAGACAGCTTTGTCCGCTTCATTTCCATCTCCGACTCTCACAAATAATGGTACGTCTCCATCCTCGGTTGTTATTAAGTCTAAGACGCATTGTTTCAAATCTGGTCGATGGTCACGAGAATATCCTTTGGTAATAATTATTGGTCTTTCTTTGAGCAGCTCTTCTTCTTTCTCTTTTTTTTCTTCACTTTTATATTCTCCATCTAGATGAAATGATGTGGCATCTAGATGAGAATATTTTGTCTCTATTTTAAATTTTTTGATGACCGATAAGACAACTTCTATAAAGATATCATTCAGTCCATGTTTGTATAATTCATCCATGACTCTCCCAATTTTATCATCATTGATATAATCGGTTTTTATTTCTTCTCCCAATAATTCTTCGATTCCTTTATCTTCAAAAAATTGACTAAATAAGTATAAAGGTCTTGAAACAAATCCTAATCCATTGATTAGAATAGCTTTGACCACTGTTCCTGCTGAAATTTTTTCTCGGGGGTCGATTCCTAATTTAGAGTTGATTATTTCAACTATTCCTATTTCGTCAATTAGCCCGGCTACTATTCCTAAGTGATCTAGGTTTTTAATTTTTACCTCTGAGATAGGAGACAATTTTTGTACCTTTAATAGATTTTTGAGCTTTTTGATTGTCTCACTTTTTTGGGACTAATTCTCTGAGTATTTTTACTTATTTTTTCTTGAATGAGTTTATGCTACTTTATACTACATTTTGAAGTGCGGAGTGTCGGATCGAAGTAATTGCCTTACAAAAAAGAGCCGAACAACAGTACAACCAAGCACAAGCTGAAGTTTTAAAATGGGAAGAAAGAGTTAAACTCGCTCTAGATAAAGGTGATGAGTCTCTGGCACGAGAAGCTAATATAAAGAAAAAACATCACATTAATACCGCAAATATTATTAAAAATCAACTGGAAAAACTGAATATCCAAGTTGATAAACTGAAAGAAAAATTGCCAATTTTAGAAAGAAAGATTAACGAAAAAAGTATCGGCAGTATAGATACTATTTACCCTTCAGCTTTTGAGCGCATGGAAGCAAAATTTATGCAGTCAGAAGCCAGTAGTCAAGCTGACGGTGAATTGGTTGACATCGATTCACTAGAAGCGAGTAGCGATGTGGATGATGAATTAGCACTGCTAAAAGCACGAATGTTACTGGGTAAAACTGCCCATCCACCCACCCTCAAGGATTCAGCAGTAGATGCAGAAATAGAGGAATTGCGATCAAAGTTAAAAGAACTGTAAAACTTTGAGATTGTCGAGACGTATTGCAGCCCTTCTCATCAATATGAAGTATAGCCTAATCTGGTATCTAAGACCGAAGACTAGCTAATGTTAACCGTTTTGGCGTTTCCCAGAACGAAAACTTTGTACCTCATCATTAGAAAAAAATCCCAAACAATGCCGCTCAAAACCCTTTAATTCTGAAGATAATCCTAAGATTCAGCCCGAAAAAGAGCCAGAAAGGTGAGGATAGCTAGGATGGAAGTGAAAAGCAATTTTGACTCGAAATTATCCCAAGGGATCGATCGCATTTAACGAAACCCTTACCCCAACAGCATAAGACAAGAGAAGGACTTATTAAGGAGAAACCCAGCCATGAAAATCGGCGTAATCAAAGAAAGTGACCAAGGCGAGGCGCGGGTGGCGCTAGTGCCGGATACCGTCGCCCGTTTAGTCAAGGCGGGATTTGAGGTAATTGTCCAAAATGGGGCGGGAATTAGTGCCAACTTTGCCGATAGTGCCTATAGTGCCGTGGGAGCCGCCCTGAGCGAAAACGGCGAATATATCTATGAAACTGCCGATATTATTCTCAAAGTCGTCCCTCCTAGCGATAGCGAGATCGATCGCCTGAAAAATGGTGGTATCCTCATCGGCTTTCTCGATCCCCTGCGGCAACCCCGGCGCATTGCCAAATTAGCCGATCGCGGAATCACCGCTTTGAGCATGGAATTAATTCCCCGCAGTAGTCGCGCCCAGAGCATGGATGCCCTCTCCTCTCAGGCTAACCTCGCCGGTTACAAAGCGGTACTCCTCGCCGCCGTGCAGCTGCCGAAAATGTTCCCGATGATGACTACCGCCGCCGGTACGATCGCCCCAGCCAAAGTGCTGGTATTGGGGGCAGGAGTTGCCGGATTGCAAGCTTGCGCCACCGCCCGCCGTTTGGGGGCAGTGGTGGAGGCTTTTGATATTCGTCCCCAAGTCAAAGAAGAAGTGCAGAGTGTCGGGGCGAAATTTATTGAAATGCCCCTAGAAGAAGATACCGTCGCCGATAACGGTTACGCCAAAGAGGTTTCTCTTAGCACACAGGAGCGCATTTGTCAAGCCCTAACGGAACCAATTAAGCGGGCTGATGTGGTGATCACCACAGCCCAAGTACCGGGGAAACAGGCCCCGCTGCTAGTCACCAAAGAAATGATCGCCACCATGAAACCGGGGTCGGTAATCGTTGATTTAGCGGCGGAACAGGGCGGAAATTGCGCCTACACCCAACCGGGACGAGAAATCATCGTTAATGGGGTAAAAATCGTCGGAGCCGTTAATCTTCCTGCCACAGTGGCCACCAATGCCAGCCAGATGTACGCCAAAAACCTGCAAATGCTGCTACAGCTTCTAGTCAGCAAAGAGGGCAGTTTAAACCTCGATTTTGCCGATGACATCATTGATAGTGCCTGTGTCACCCACGCTGGCGAAATCCGCAACCAACGCATTAAATCCGCCCTCAGTGAACAGTTATCCGCTTTTTAGCTATCAGGATTCAGGAGGCAAAAGGCAAAAGGCAAAAGGCAAAAGGCAGAAGGCGCAGCTTTGTTCTCCCCACACCCCACACCCCACACCCCACACCCCACACCCCAATCCCCAAACCCTATCCCCTTTTTACTTAACCAATGACTGCCCAACTTTTAACCGCTTTAGTGGTATTTGTCCTCGCTTCCTTTGTCGGTTTCGAGGTGATCAATAAAGTTCCTCCCACTCTCCATACACCCCTGATGTCGGGAGCCAATGCAATTTCAGGTATCGCCGTTGTCGGTGCGCTCCTCATCGCCGGAGGCACGGATTGGCACGAATTAACCGTAATTTTAGGGTTAATTGCCGTTATTTTGGCGATGGTTAACGTGGTCGGTGGTTTTGTCGTTACCGATCGAATGCTGCAAATGTTCAAGAAAAAAGAGGCTAAATCATGAATAATGCCCTGATCACAGGGATCGAGTTATCCTATCTACTCGCCGCCATTTTATTTATCATCGGTCTTAAACAATTATCTTCCCCCGCTACCGCCCGTCAAGGCAATTTTCTGGCTGCCATCGGGATGCTAATCGCCGTTATTGCCACCTTAATCAATCAAGAAATCCTCAGCTATGGTTTAATCGCCGTAGCGTTGGTGATTGGTTCAATTATCGGCCTAGTTTCGGCGCAAAAAGTCCCGATGACAGCTATGCCCCAAATGGTGGCGATTTTTAACGGTTTAGGCGGTGCTGCCAGTGCTTTAATTGCCATGGGCGAATACTGGCGTTTACTGCAAAGTGGTGAAAATATTGCCTTTGACTCGATACTGATCGCTATTTTGGGTATATTGATCGGTGGTGTCACTTTTACCGGTAGTGTCCTCGCTTTTGCCAAATTACAGGAATTAATCAGTGGTGCACCCGTAACTTTTCCTTTCCAGCAACCCTTTAACATTCTCTTACTACTCACCTTTTTAGGGGGTAGTGTCTATCTCTTTTTTAATCCCACCTCGATCGATGTTTTCCTGACTTTGGTGGGACTTTCCCTAATTTTCGGGGCTTTATTCGTGCTTCCCATCGGCGGCGGCGATATGCCCGTGGTTATCTCCCTCTTAAACTCTTTTTCGGGACTTGCCGCCAGCGTAGTCGGTTTTATCCTGATGAATAGTATGTTGATCATCGCCGGTGCTTTGGTGGGTGCGTCGGGGATTATCCTAACTCAGATCATGTGTAAAGCCATGAATCGATCGCTGGCTAGTGTACTATTTGGGGCATTTGGTACAGGTGCTAGTGCCGGAGGCGAAGCGAGCGCCACTTCTAGCCTCGATAAATCGGTTCATGCTATTGATTCAGAAGAAGGGGCTATGATGCTCGGTTATGCGCGTTCTGTGGTGATTGTACCAGGTTACGGCATGGCAGTGGCCCAAGCACAACACGCAGTGCGAGAATTGGCTGAACAGTTGGAAAAAAATGGCGTTGAGGTTAAATATGCTATTCACCCCGTGGCGGGAAGAATGCCAGGACACATGAATGTACTACTGGCCGAAGCTAATGTTCCCTATCCGCAGCTCTACGATATGGATGATATTAATCCTGAGTTTGAGCGCGTCGATGTGGCGTTAATTATTGGGGCGAATGATGTGGTTAATCCCGCTGCCCGTCATGATAAAGCTAGTCCGATTTATGGAATGCCGATTCTGGACGTGGATAAGGCACAGCACACGATCGTGATTAAGCGCAGTATGCGATCGGGTTTTGCTGGGGTAGAAAATGAATTATTCTACAATCCTAAAACTTTTATGCTCTTTGGTAGCGCTCAAGATGTGGTATCACAATTAGTATCACAAGTCAAGGATTTGTCATAATTCTTAACAAATAGGACGGGGTTTTCACCCCGTCTTTTTTTATGTGATTTTTCAGAGTTTAAAGATAATCAAGAACTAATTCCCCTTTGCTCACTTTTTCGGTAATTAAAGTTCTGACTAACTCTAATTCTTGTAGGGTCACTTTACCATCAGACCTCATAGCTAGAGCAATTCTTTCCCTTTCCCCTTGAGTGATCACGCCATCAACACTAGCCTGTTCGATAATAGCGCGCAACTTTTCTAGTTCCTGTTGTTCTTCTGTGGTTAATTCTGCTTGATTAGGACGAGATATTTCCATAAAAATTTCTCCTTGAGTGATCAACACAAACTTGGTAATTTTTTCTAAGTAGTAGAACCCCTGGCAGTTATCCCCAGTCAGGATCAGGAATCAGGGACGATGCCTAATCAGTTTACAGTTCATATTTGCTCGGAAACCCTCTCAACAAATACGTTTGTATTAAGAAGCATTAATAAAGCTGAGAGCCTTGACTATTGCCTCTGGGTTATTCCCTTGCCTCACGGTTAACTTTAATTTTGTTCGACCACTTAGAGTTGGCGAATACATTATAGCATTTATCTTAATGGTGAGAGAAACGCTGTAGTATAACTTTGTGTCTTTGTGCTTGACGAAAAAAGTTATCTTGTCCGCTCCAGAAACTAGGTTAATTTAATCTAATTCTACCTGCAAGGCTCGCAATTTCGCCTCTAGCATTTGCCCTCGTTGTTCAGCAGTTTCTGCCCGTTACGGAATGGGAATGTTTTTTAAACTTAGGGTAGCCTTTCTTTACTTTAACTTTATTTTGGCAATTATCGTAAAAACGAGTAATTGCCCGCAAGGTTCTTTCTACAGCAGTCTGGCAAGCATGGGAGTTTAAATCATCAACAAATTTAAACTCTTTTCTTAATGCTGTGTTGTACCGAAATAACTCTGTTTTGCCAACACCAGGATTATCCATCCAATAACGCAGGACTTTATTCCGAACAAATTGGGTTGTCCGTATTGCTTCGTTAATGGCTTCTATCTGATTAGGTTTTGGCTTAACTTTGTATTTTAGTACAAACATTTTGACAATGCTTGACCGAGTATCAACATCTTAATACAAAATTCCTTAAGTTGACAATACATATTTATTTAAAGCTGCCCGACCCTACACTAAAGGAAGGGTTTGTACCCAAATGTTCGATCAAACTAATCCTATTGAAAGATTAAAAAGGGTTTTACCATTATTCAGCAAGCCCTAATTTAGGTTATACTTCTGGCTGAATGGAAATTAATTTTGCACCACTACAAAATGTGAGACGGGGACGATCACGGAGTTACAGAACCGGTTAGGTTAAGATAAAATACCAGTGGTCGCTTTAATATCACCTAAATAGTCGGTTTTTTGTGTCTTTCCCTCGACTATCGGCTGCTACCACTGGTTTGCTGTTGTTTGTTGTTGTAATCTGAGGAAATATAGTTCTTGCGTTCCCAAGCGCCTGAACTGCATTTATCTCTCTAGTAAAAATTGTAACAGACAATACCCATTTTGTGTAAAAAAAAGTAAACGATTTGGTAAAAAATTATTTTTTGCGGTAATCCTCAACCCTCTGAGGACAGCCCCAGATTACTGTTTCCTGTTTGTAAACCACCATACCGGGCTTTGCGCCCTTGGGTTTATAGACGTATTTGGGACGGGTATAGACAACGGGAACCTGTTCACTATGGCGCGCGCGGCTATAATAAGCGGCGTAATCAGCGGCAAATTGCAGATCGGCGGCTTCTGGAACTGTACCGGGGGTTAAACGGAGTAAAACGTGACTACCAGGGATTTCTTGGCTATGAAACCAGATATCGTAATCGCTGGCACTACGAAAAGTTAGCCGATCATTTTGACGGTTATTTCTGCCAATCCATAATTCGACTCCAGAGGGAGTAGTAAAGCGCATGGGTTCGGATTCTTTGTTATTCGCCCGATTACGCTGGTAATTGCTTTCTAGATACTTCTGTTGAATTAATTCTTCTTGTATCTCGTCTAATGCCTCTAAATCTTCGCTGCTGCTATAATTTTCTAGTTGACTTAAACTCGATCGCACCTGTTCGAGATAATTAATTTCACTGACCACTTCCTCTAATAAAGGTTCCACCGCTAACCGGGCCCTTTTTAATTTCTGATGTTGTTTATACAAATATTGGGCATTCTGCACGGGATTTCTTTCGGGATCGAGAGGAATAATGACAGGTTTTCCTATTTGGAAATCCGCCAAAGTAATGCTAGTCATTCCCTGCTGTATTTGCTGTAAATTTGCCATTAATAAATCCCCTTGCTCTTTATAGCGATCAGCATGAGCAGATTCTGCTAGTCTTGTTTGAAATCCTGCCGCTTTAGTTTGCAGTTTAGTCAGTAAAGAGGTGATTTTTTGGTTTAATTTTTGCTGTAGTTGTCGAAAGTTTTCTTGATTAATTTGGTCGCTATAATAACGGTTTAATAATTCTTGGACATTTTTAGCCGCTGCCAGCATCTCCCCACCGATAACTGTATAACCTTCGCTTGTCCATCCCGGTTGAAAGGTTTTATTTTCAAGGATTTTTAACCATTCTTGCCAAGCTGAAAAGAGCTTTTCCCAATCATTATTATCTAACTGATCCGTGTTTAATTTTGGGTTAATTTTGGCTTTTTGTAACAGTGATCGAGCGATAACGGGACTAACCCCACGATAGGTACTAACTAGCTGTTTTTCGATAGTTTTAGGGATTAAACTAACTTTCGCTTGCCAACTGCTCAAGGATTCTTCTAAACTGGGGTCTGTTGCCAATAAAACGGGGGGTAGTTGATAGGTTTGTCCCGTTTGTACGGTGCGAACACTAGACTGGGTGGCATTGACTTGATGGGCAACGGTGACAATTTGATTGTCAGCCGCAGTTAAAATGACATTGCTATATTTGCCCATAATTTCTATATACAAATGCCACAGCGCCGGATCATCGGGACGTTTGGCAAATTGCAGATCAATGACTCTTTCCCACGGGGCAACAAATGCTAATTTTGTCAGGGCAAAACCATTGAGTTGATGACGCAATTGATCGCTGAAAGTGAAGGTATCAGGGACTTTCGGCGGTGGATCACCAATATGCAGCCGCGCCCCTTGGGGATGCCAAGAAATAATTAACCATCCCTTGCGATCGAAGGTTCGTAAATGGAGGGCGATGGTTTGGCGATCAATTTGATACACTTGTTCTAGTCTGGCTGGCAGCCAAGGGGCGGCAATTTCGGCACAAGTGGCACTGAGGGTGGTAAAGTCTAGGGATTGCATTTTCAGGATTCAGGAAATCTTCTCGATGCCAAAGTTGGCACCGCCAAGCATGAAAATATAATAGCTTCCCACTAAGGCTAAGACAAAAAAGTTGTTTCCTCAATTAAAAACAGATTTGGTGTCAGAATCTATCGGTGGAGGTATCCCAGTCTTAGCCGAAAAGCTGAGGAGTGCCTTTTCTGAGTTTTCTCTAGATGGCTATTAGCAACTGCACAAGCGTCCATCTTCCATGTGAACAATGCGATCAGCAATATCTAAAATCCGATTATCGTGGGTAACGAGTACAATAGTACGGCGCTGTTCTTTGGCTAAACGTTGCATCAAATTTACCACGTCTCGTCCCGTTTTACTATCGAGGGCGGCTGTTGGTTCATCGGCTAAAACTAATGGGGGATTACCGGCCAAAGCTCGCGCGATCGCTACCCTTTGCTTTTGTCCCCCGGATAAGCTATCTGGATAATAGTCGATCCGATGTCCTAAGCCGACTTTTTCTAATATCAAAGCAGCGCGTTCTTCTGTTTCCCGTCCGCCGAGATGTTCCTGAAGCTCGATCGACATTTGTACATTCTGTCTTGCGGTCAGAAAGGGTAACAAATTATGGGCTTGAAAAATATAACCAATTTGACGGCGGGTTTGGACTAATTGTTCTTCACTAGCCCCCCGTAATTCTTTTTCAAAATGCTGTAAGCTTCCTTCTTGAACAGAGCGTAGGCCACCGATTAAGGATAGTAAGGTTGTTTTTCCGGAACCAGAGGGGCCAGTTAAAATAACGATCTCTCCCTCTGTGATTTTTAAGTTGATCTGAAAAAGAACTTGTTTTTTCAGCGTTCCTTGACCGAAATAGTGATTGAGGTTTTGAATATCAATAACGTCCATAGACAGCCTCTTTCCTTGAGATGAGGTATAGATATTTGTTTCTTTTTTCTAAAAAATATCGGCTGGATCGGCATCTTGCAATTTTTTAACAGCAGTGGCTCCTGAAACGAAGGCCATGACTAAGGTTAAGATAAAGACAAAAACCGCTCGATCAAGCGACATATTGACAGGTAATAAGGTGGCATTTTTAGTCAACTCATATTGAATATTAGCGATCAAAAAACCTGGAATATATCCGAGAACAGCAATTAAAAAAGCCTGTTGTAAAACCATTGATAAGAGATAGCTATGACGATAGCCCATCGCTTTTAGGGTGGCGTATTCTGAAAGATGTTCCGAAACATTTGTATAGAGAATTTGATAGACAACGACAATTCCAACAATAATTCCCAGGATAACACCTAAATTAAAAATGAAACCAATCGCCGTACTACTTTGCCAATAATTCTTCTCAAATTGAATCAACTGTTGCTTTGATAAAACTTTAATATCATTAGGTAAATATGCTTGAATATCTTCGATAAATTTATTGATATTAGTTCCTGGTTTTAGACGAATTAAGCCAATATTAATTAATCCATAAGAACGGTTGCTAAAAATTCTTAAAAAATTCAAATGGCTCATGATTAAATTACCATCTGAACCAAAAGAAGTTCCCAGTTTAAATAAGCCAGCGACTTCTATTTTGCGGTTGTTACCCTTATTGCTAACCTCAGTAATAACCGATCCCTTTTTTTCAAAATCAGCAACAATAGGACCAAATTCAGAGCGAGAATCTTGATCAAATAAAACTTGATCGGGAAGTTTTAATAGATCCATATTTTCTGCGAGACCGGGTAAATCAAATGCCAAATGTTTAAGATCAAATCCAATCACGAATATATTACGCCAATAATTACGAGTTTCAGGGTTTTTCCACTGAGCAAAATCTAAATAAATCGGGCTGACAAAATCTACTTCTTCAAAAGCCAAGGTTTGGAGTAATCGCCGTTGAGGAAAACTTTCCATGCCAATCAGTGAAGTGGTACGAGGACTAATTAAAAAACAGTCCCCTTGTAGAGCTTGGTGAAGCCGAACAGCACTATCAAACAAAGCATCCCGAATCCCCAATTGCATAAAGACAATTACAACCGCAAAAATAACCCCCGATAGAGCCACCAGTAACCTGGTTTTTTGGTAGCGTAATTGCAACCAAGCTGTCGGTAACTTCCCGTGGAATATTTTCATCTTTTGCTCCTCCTAAAGATTCTAGATTGCTCGCGGCTGACTTGTTGACAAATACTACTCCTTATTTAAGACTTTGACCTAACATTATCTCAAGGCTAAAAGTCTTTCTAGATAAGAAATTTAACTAAATAGGTATTCATTTCATATATAGAACTATTTAGTTAGCGCACAACCTAAAAGCAGGCTGTGATTGGGTTATAATTTTTCGATAGCTCTTTTAAAGATTAGTTTTGTTCGTATCGATCACCACATTGACTTGTAAATTAGTCAAGTTAGCCACTTTCTTACTAGAAGATGGATCGAGACGAATTTTGACTTCCACCACTCGCGCATCTGCATCAGCAACTGGATCGGTACCCAAGACATCTTTTTTGCCAATTTGTAAGCCAATTTCAGCGACGGTTCCCCTTAGTTCCCCAATCAATCCATCGGTGGTAATTTTTGCCCGTTGTCCTAGTTTAACCCGACTCACATCGGTTTCGTAAACTTCGCTAGTGACATACATTTGACTGGTTTGACCGAGATCGAGGATGCCTTTATCACCAATTAATTCACCAGGCCAAGTATAAATTTTGAGAATTTGCCCCGCTTTGGGAGCTTTGACAAAAGCTAAATCTAAATCAGCTTTTGCTTTTTGGACAGCACTTTTAGCGGCGATTAATTGGGATTGAGCAACTTCAACATCTACGGGACGGACTTCCGCAACCGCATCTAAGGTCGCTTGATTTTCTTTGATTTTCTGATCTAGAGTTGCTACCGTGCGCTGAAGATTAGCTTCAGCTTCATCAATTCTTGCGGTTAGAGTGGTGACAATTCGACTTAAATTAGCGTTGGCTTCTCGCAGACTTTCTTGGCTAGTTTGAGCCATCAGACAGAAGCGATCGCGTTCTTGCTCTGAGACCGCACCTTCTTGGTATAGAGTATGGTAACGCTGACAATCTTTTTGAGCATTGTGAAACTCAGCTTTAATGCGCTCAATAGTGGCATACTGAGCCATTTTTTCCCCTTGTAATTGAGCCGTTAAACTGGCAATAGTAGCTTTTTGGGTGATAATTTGCCCTTCTAATTCGGAGCGAGTCCCTTCAAATCTGGCATTTTGGGCAATAATATCCCCCTGTTTTGCGCCAGCTTTTACCTGAGCTAAAAGGGATTGAGAGATGCGAACTTCGTCCTGTGCTTGTTTTAGTGCTGCTTGCAGTCTATCCCGACTGTCGAGGATAGCCAAAACTTGTCCAGCTTCAACCTGGTCCCCCCGTTTTACCAACAGTTGATTAATGCGAGACCCTTCCATAAAAGCAGGAGCAGAAATCTTGATTGTTTCTCCCGCCGGTTCTACATAGCCTAAAGCCGCCACGGCTTTCAGCTTTCTCGGAGTAGTGGAAGCGACAGCCGGGGATGTTGTTTTTAAAGATTGATAGCGCCAAATTGAATAAGTCGCTACAGCGCCACTTGCCATAGTCCCGGTGGTGAGACAGGTAATAAGTAGCCAATTAGTTGGTTTGACAAAAAGTGGAGATTTCATAAGAAGCTTTACTCTCTTTAATTATCTGGTTTCATTGAGGTCTTTTCTTCTCGGTCGAGTTATTCGTTCCAAGATTTGCACGGTTATACTGCGTGGCATTAAGCGAGGAACGCTGTGAGCAAGCCAGTAATTTTTTAGTCCGGGAATGACATAATTGCGCCCGTCTTCAAGAGCTTTGAGAGCAACTGCTACCACCCGCTGAGGAGAGGTGGCACTCTCATCATCAAAGATCTTAACTAAAGATCGTGTTGCTGTCGGTCCAGGACAGAGTGCTAAAACCCTTAGTCCTCGATGGCGATACTCAGCCCAAAGCGCTTCACTCAAGGAGAGGACGAACGCCTTACTCGCTCCATAAACGGCCATGTAAGGCATGGGCTGAAAGGCTCCACTAGAGGATAAATTGATTACCGCTCCTTCCCCTTTAGCCAGCATTCCTGGGATAAATTTATGGGTTAAATCAACTAAAGCCACTACGTTAACCATCACCTGTGCGTGATCTTGCTCAAGGGGAATTTGCTCGAAGGGCGCATAGTTAAGAAACCCGGCATTATTAACAAGTAAATCTACAGTAAGTGCCTTTTCCTCGACAGCGCTGAAAACGTCCTGAGCAGCATTTTCACGACTGAGATCGACAACAATTACTTCAGTGCGGACACCGTAAACTTGATAAAGATCGGTTGCTATTGTGCGTAGTTTTTCTTCGGTTCGTGCTACTAAAATGAGATTCATGCCACGTTTAGCAAGCTCGCGGGCGAATATCTCGCCAATCCCAGATGATGCTCCCGTGATTAATGCTGTTTTGCCGCGATAATTGAACATAAACTTTTGCCTTTAAATAAAAAGTTGAACGCCGCTGCTTAGACTGCGAAGTTATTACTAACAAAAATGTTATTGTTAGTCAAATCAAGTCCAGATGATAGTTTAGCAATCTGAATTTGAGCGATTCCGCCTACACCATCGACATCAAAGAATAAAGTGGCGTTAGCTCGGTTATAGATAAATCTATCAGCTGATAGCTACTGCAGAATAAAGGGAAACATAGGGTAAAGTTGACCCTGAAGGAGTCGGAGCTAAATCCGGCACTCCATCCCCAGCTAAGGCAGTAATCAGGGGGACAAAAGGAGTAGTACCTGAAGATATATTGTGGAAGACTTCCAGTTGAACTACGTCGGCAATACCATCAACACTGCCTACATTACCCAGTAAAGGATCGCCAATAATGGCATCAACGGGATTTCCTAATAAAATCTGGGTGTTTCCCTGAAGAATTGCGGTAAAATCTGGTAAATTATTTGGACTAAAGCCAAAGTTAGCACTAACGATAACTGTGTTGAAAAAATTATAGATCTGGCTCGAGCAATTAGAAATCCAATTGTTCCCTGAACCACAGTTTAAAGAAGATGCATTGGCGGGAGTGATTGCTCCTGGCAATAGGGAAACTGTTAAGCTTATAATGCTTGGAACAAGGGGCAGTATTTTAATTTTAGAGTTTTTCATTTGTCTTCTCCTTGAGGTTAGTCTGTTGTAAGATTTTCCTGATTGCATCAACAACTAATTCAGGTTGATCAATATGAATATTATGACCACTGCTGTGAGCGATTTGTAAGCTTCCCGAAGTCGAAAGCTGGGAGGTTTCTGCCTGTAATTGCCGCCAGATAGACTCAGACACTTCTACATTTTGCCCGGAAAACATATTCAGTCCGTGAGAAATTACGACTAAGGGTAAGTGAGAGGGAAAGGAAGTTTTACTGACCAATGCAGCATCTTTTTTCATTAATGCGCTTTCGGCTAAGGCAGTATTAAAGCTTTGGGGTAGGAACTTTGCTAAAACAACAGATTGTACAGACGGGGGCAATTTTTGGACAAATTCGGGAGCGACATCACTGCCTTTGAGTTGAAGCAGGAGGCGCAAGATTCCCAGGCGAGAAATGATGGATAAACTGCGAAACATTTGCCGCGTTGCTGCCATATTTTTCCTAAATTCATTCCCCAGACGGCTATAGACATTTGCCGGTACCGCATCCACTAAAACCACTCCCACTACTTCTGAAGGATACTGGCTGGCAAACAGGCGCATATTCAACCCTCCCAAGGAATGACCCACCAGTAAATAAGGCCCGGCTATTCCCCCTTTTGTTAGTAGAGTGTGTAGTTCTTGAACCATAATCAGGCTGGTGCGAGGATGGGGACTGGGTTCACTCCAGCCGTAGCCAGCGCGGTCGTAAACACAGACAGAGGTGAACTTTGCCACTTCCGATTGAACCCAATGCCAGAGGGGAGATATTCCCCCTAGTCCATAATCCATCACCACAGTGGGACTACCTTGACTTTTACAGTGGAGATGCAAGCGATAACCCCCTACATCTATCAATTGACCAGGTGGTGGATACTTACTTAGGTCTTTAATTGTGGCAACTTGCTGGTAAACCAGTCCTAAAAGTACCAGTAGTGCCACCAAAGTAATAAGTATTCCGCCGAGTAGCCAAAATTTCATCTTTTTTCCCTATGATTCATTAGTTAACTGATAAAATTCTCTGCTAAGACCCGATCTGGAGAACTGGTTTACTATCGGTTAAGGTGAGATAAACACAACGTTTTTTGTCTAAGTCAGAGAGCCAACAGTAAATCGGAATTCCAGGACAACTAGCATTTTCAGGCGGAATGTTTGGCTCAACAAGAGTCGGTAAATCAGAAAACTTAAGCAGCGTTCTCGGCTTACCTAAATTAAGTGGAGCAACAGCGGCTGCCATGATAAATATTGAGCCAATTTCACTCAGTCCTCTACCTTCCAAGTCAACTGAGTTCCCCTGCACGAGTGCATTGAATTCTGATTCGGAAAGATTCAAGCCAATGCGGTTAATTCCCCGGCGCAATTCATTAGGCTCTAAGATGAATTGGGATGAGACAAAGGTGGCTAATTCCATGATAATTACCTCAACTAAGAGCAGGAATTTTACGGGTGAACAGCGATCATTAGTCTCAAATTAAGTAAAAATGATGATTTTTTGAATGTCATAGCGAGGGGGGGATTGACAAAAATGCCGTCTCGCCATGACAGATTATAGTTTGGCTTTGCTTAAGTTGACACCAGTGACAGCTATTCGCTCCTACTAAGCAGGAAAAGACTCAATTGTTACTCTTTCACCGACCACGTTTTGAACAACAGAAGGCGATTTCTTCTGCGGTTGATAGTGATAGTTTTTGAATTCCTCACGCATCTTCTCAATTTGGCTGTTATCAGCTATTCCTCGGGTTTTGCGCTTATAAATTACTTCGGCGATTGTGGCTTGAATCGATAGCTTCAACATCCGACCAAAGTAATACCAATGTTTCGGATTTAACCAACCAGCGATGCCAAAAGCTTTCCATTGAAAGAGAGCATACCAAATAGCAATGTAGAAGTAAGCGGCTTTCATGCTGGCAAAAACATTACAGCGCCGAGGCTCGAACTTGGTATTTTCTAAGAAATCGTCGAAGTGTTTTAAGGTTCCATAACCACCCAGCAATTGATCGGCCCGATAGGCATCCATTAAACCAATATTAGCACCCTGTGACACTAATTGATGAAATTCCCGACATAAATCAGCGAAAATTCCATTAACATTGCCATCGGCAATTGTCACGTAGCGGGGGATAAAATTTAAGTCCAGATGCCATTTACCAATATAGGTGGGAACATGGACACCAAACCACCACATATACTCGAAATAAATCCGCCAACTCATAACACTAGCATGACCGAGTTGATAGGCATGATCTCGGTAGAGACAGTTGACAGTACGAGCATAAGCTAGGTTGAAATCATTGTAAGCGGATCGTTTTTGTTCTGCTGCTGCTTCCTCAGCCAATTTAGCACGGATAATTTCTGTAACACTTTCTACCTCAAAAGCGATCATGGTCGTTCCATAGGAATAAAAAGCATCAAAAATATGGGCAGCATCCCCAATAACGTACCAGTTATCAGGAGAAAAAAGAACTTTGCTTTTGTGGGCAATTTTCGGCCAGTAATGAAAATCAACTACTTCCCCACTTTCAATCAATCGAGAGAGAATAGTATGATTGCTCTTGAGAAAATTGGAAAACTTCTCCAGGTTATTTATGCTCTGGGCGGGAATAACATCGTGATGGTGAATAATGCCAATAGATAGTTCCATCGAGTGCTTATCAATCGGAATCATCCACAACCAGTGACCCTGGCCAAAATAGTGATTGGTGGCATAATAATGGCTGGTAGATGCGCCTTCGGGATGATAGCCACTGTGGAAAATCGTGCGGTCGATATTTTTCACCCGCAGCCACGCTGAACCATTATTGAGTCCCAGGAGATTCTCTGGATCAGAAAGCACATTATCAGTTTTGCGTCCAATAATAAAATTCTTGCCTGCGGCATCGATGACGTGCTTGGCTTGAAGGGTAATATTTTCCTCGCCAACTTTGGAATAAACTGTTTTTAGCTCATCCCCTGAAGTAAGAGCGACATCTTTGACCCGTCCCTCGTAAAAATCGGCTCCCATCTGACAATTCATCACCAGTAAATCTTGCTCAAATTTAGCCCGTTGTAGGTGAAAAGACCCCACTGGAGTTTGACGGTTTGCCCAGACATGATAATAATCATCAAGGGTTTCTGTTTTTGCTGGATCTTTTGGCCAGTGGAAATTGAGACCAGATTTGGGGGGGTGGTTTTCGATTAAATAATCATGTAGTCCCAACTCTTTGCAGAGAAATAAAGCGGCAACTTCGATTAAAGACTCACCGATTTTTAAATCTTTGTCTGTACGTTCAACGGGACGGGGATCGATTAGTGCCACCCGAATATTAGGGATGTTGAGCATGAGATGTCGTGCTTGGCACAGTCCAGCAAAGCCTGCTCCCATAATGACAACATCGTATTCTCGGGATTGAGTAATGGTATAATTCATGGTTAACTCCTTGATAGTTGATGAGGTAATTGACACTCACAGATGATTGAGAGAAGAGCGTTGAATTTGATGCAAGTCAAAATCCTTAAGAATTGGTAGCTTCTGCCAGCCAAGGCTGGAGTTTTGGTTGATATTGATAAGTTTTAAACTCTTGACGCATCGCTTCAATTTCGCTGTTGGCGGGCAGTCCTTTGGTTTTAAACTTATAAATTAACTCGCCGATAGTTGCTTGTCCTGATAACCCTAATAGGCGCAAGAAATGGTAAATATGGCGGGGATTGAGACAACCTTGAATACCAAATCCTTTCCATTGAAAGAGTGCATACCAGAGGGCGGCATAAAAACAGGTAGCTTTTAAACCAGCAAAGACATTACACCGCCGCGGTTCAAACTTGGTATTTTCTAGGAAGTCATCAAAGTGTTTGAGAGTGTGATAACCCTTGAAAAGTTGATCGCCCCGGTAACAATCCATCAAGCCAATATTGACATCCTTGTCTGCTAGTTCGGTAAATTGTTCATTTAAATCAGCAAACAGTCCATCAATATTGCTGTTTAGAGTTTTGAGAAAGATGGGAATATAGGTGAGGTCCAAATGCCATTTACCTACATACATAGGAACTTGCACCCCAAACCACCACATATACTCAAAGTAAATGCGCCAACTCATCACACTGGCTTGTCCTAACTGTTTGGCGTGTCCCCGATAGAGACAGTTGACACTACGGGAGTAGGCTAAGTTAAACTCATTGTAAGCAGCCCGTTTTTGTTCCGCCGATTCTTCCCCTGCCAGTTTGGCCCGCACAATCTCCGTTATCCCTTCAATGGCTAAAGCAATCGTGGTGGTTCCGTAGGAATAGAAAGCATCGAAGATGTAAGCAGCGTCGCCAAGTACATACCAATTATCGGGAGAAAATAGGGTTTTGCTTGTGTGAGAAATCCTCGGCCAATAGTGGAAATCTACTGCTTCTCCACTGTCAATAATATTGGCAAGAATTTGGTGGTTATTTCGCAGGAAATCATGGAATTTTTCCCGGCTGTTTACCTGAGTAGAATTAATCACATCATGGTGATGAATCACGCCAATAGATAATTCCATTGTTTGGGTGTCAATCGGAATCATCCACAGCCAATGTCCTTCGCCAAAATAGTGATTAGTCGAGTAATAATGGCTGGTTGAGGCATTAAGAGGATCGTAGCCACTGTGAAAGATGGTACGATCTACATTTTTGACTCGCACCCAGGCAGAGCCCGTGTTTAATCCCATTAAGTTTTCTGGACCAAATAGGAGGTTGTCAGTCTTGCGTCCGATGATGAATTTGCGTCCTGCTGCATCGATAACGTGTTTGGCTTGCAGTTCCATTCTTTCATCGCCTACCTTGATTTTAACTGTTTTAATGGCATCGCCAGGAGTTAAATCAACATCAACAACTTGCCCGTTATAGAAGTTGATTCCCATGGCTTTATCCATTTTTAGCAAGTCTTGTTCAAACTTGGAGCGGTTGATTTGAAAAGAGGGAATGGGAACTTGTCGGTTCGAGCCAGCATGATAGTAGTCGTCGATTGTTTCAGTTTTTGCTGGATTTTTGGGCCAGTGAAAGTTAAGCCCTTGTTTGGGAGCATGATTTTCAATTAGGTAATCATGTAGTCCCAATTCTTTAGCGAGAAAAAGAGCGGCAATTTCAATGGTGGACTCGCCAATTTTTAAGTCCTTATCTGTGCGTTGTTCGGGACGAGGATCCACTAGAGCAACTTTGATATTGGGAATCTTGAGCATCAGGTGTCGCGCTTGACATAGTCCAGCAAAACCAGCACCCATAATGACTACATCATATTCGAGAGATTTTGATTGTGTTCGGGACATTTTAAACTCCTTTGAGAGAGAGATGGGGTTAATCAAGACTTAGAGTATTTCGAGTTTGTTCTATCTAGCAATTTTATAATCGGTTATTAGCCAGACTATAAAAATGGTTATTCCAGCAGCCAAGTAAAAATTACGAGCTGAAGAAATAGAGGCAAAACCAAGCAACCACGGTAGGACTATCAGAATGAACGGCACGATAAATTCAATGGTGCTGTGTAACTTGAAAGAAATTACTTTGATTAATCCCAGGGGGAAATCCGTGCTTATTGTCACCAATAGGTGAACGCCAGCAATTGCATAAGACATCTTCGCTGGTATGCCAGAAAAATTGAAAAGCATGGGGGCGAACAAAAAAGCAATAACTACGAAATAGTCTAGATACCCATGCACACGCGGACTGAAAATTTTCATTGCCATTTCCTTTGTGGTTTTGAATTGTACTAAAATAACAGCAATAATCGACAACTTATTGCTGTTAAGATTATTTTAGGCAACAACAAAGATGTCATTGTTAGTCAAGGTGAGACCAGAGGCTAGACTTGCTATCTGAATTTGCTGAGTCGCACCAATGCCATCAGCATCAAAGTAAAGAGACCCATTAGTATTGTCGTAAATAAAGCGTTCGTTAGCATTAGTAGCTGTTGTACCAATGACAAACTGAGCGACAGCCACCACATTTTCTGGGGAGATTCCACCGCCGAGATCGGCAGCAGAAACGAAGAGGGTATCGTCAGCGACTACAAAGTCGGTAATTTTAGTTCCTCCTGCGGAAGAAAGTCCAAACAAATCAGCACCACTACCACCAGTAAGAACGTCTGTGCCATTACCACCAATCAAAATGTCATCTCCTGTTCCACCGATCAGAATATCATTGTGATTGCCACCAATGAGGATGTCGTTTCCTGCTTCGCCATACATCGCATCGTTGTTATCTCCTCCATTGAGACGATCGTTTCCCTCACCGCCGAATATGACATCGTTGTTCAGTTCGCCGAAGAGAACGTCATCGCCTTTATTCCCAAACAAGCCATCGTCTCCAGCACCTCCATTGAGAATATCGTTGTCTTGACCGCCAAAGAGTGCATCGTTACCATTACCTCCATCCATGGAGTTAATCCCACTCCCACCAAACATGGCATCGTTACCATCTTCGCCAAACATGGCATCCTGACCGGCTCCGCCAAACATGGCATCGTTACCATCACCGCCAAACATGGCATCAAGTCCCTCCTCTCCGAACATTGTGTCCTCACCGGGACCGCCATTGAGAACATCAGTGCCAGCACCGCCAAAGAGAGCATCATTGCCATCGCCGCCGTTAAGAGCATCATCACCCAAACCAGCAACTAAAATATCATTGCCAGCATCCCCATCAATAGCATCATTACCTGTACTGCCTAATAAGAGGTCATTTCCTGGGGTTCCGTTGACGTAATTGATCAAAAATTCTTCCATGATTGGTTTCTCCTTGTACTTGTTGTTTTAGTTTTGGAATGTCTCTGAGTCTTAGTTTCTCTAAACTCTTGAGATAAGACCAGAGATGTTTAGGATTTTAAGAAGAAGTTAAGCTGGGTTAGTGGGACTTAAACGACAACAAAAGGCCAATCAAGGTATAATCATTGACAGATTAACGTTTCACATCGAGACTGCCCCTATGAGAGAGAACACTCCATCGGCTATGCCCCCCTGCTTTGACAACTGGTGTCAACGCTTCGATGGTTGCCTCAAAACCAAAGCCCAAAAAACAGGCTTTAGACATTACCTGGGAGGATTATTAGGGGAAAGCGAGCGAAAAACCTCAATTCAACTCAACTTAACTAAACCGAAAACAGTGTGGGTAGCTACCTTCAGTGCCAAGGTATCCAGCTTAAAAGGAACGCGGGATTTGGCGTTGTCAGATCAGAATATGAAAGATGCAATGCAATCCTTGCGGCGTTGTCAGATCAGAATATGAAAGATGCAATGCAATCCGGCTCTTCGTTACTTGCTAAGGTTTGATCGGGGGGCATAAATCGACTAAATCCTGATCTGACAAGAGACTTAATTGATTAGTTCGTTCTAGATCAACCACAAAGGTTTTCATCGCGTATAATCCCCGTCTATTACATAACACACACCGAAGAACCAGAATTACGTTAAGTTAGTTCAATTAAGAGGGAGAATCCTCTGAGGAAAGTATGGTTCGGCTCTCCATTAACCATTTTTCGATGCGTCGCCCTTGCCACATCCAAAGTCCAGTGAAGCTTAGGAGGGGAAAGACAACAATCCCGACGGCTATCAGCATTCCTGGATGATTGCGCCAGGGGGAATAGATAAAAATCCCTAACAGAAGTGATGCCAAAATGTGGATCAGTCGGAGTTGGCTTCTCAATGATTTATTCGGCTTGTACATGACAAATTTTCCTGGGCAGATAGATAGAGAAAAGTGAGAAAGCAGAATCTAGTCAGTAGGTTGGTCTGAGGATGGGTTTCCCCCCCATCCTAGAGAGCAGGTTTTTCTAGACCATTAACAGAGCGGCTTCCCTGGTGGTCGCCCTTGCGACTAAAGATTGCTTCACCGCCTCGGGCCAGGGTGCGGCTACAGCCGTTCCATCTTTTCGCCGCTCCACCCAAGCCACATCTTGTTGACCGACATGGAGTTTTTCCAAAGTGCCATCAGGCTGTTCCCGGAAGAACTCAAAGTTGAAGGATGCGCCACACTCGGACACTGAACGCACATAGAGAAGGGTGCGAATGCGGTCAAAAGGCATCGCTTCGCGTAGATAGTCCATGCGGGTATAGAGACAGACCATTTCCCCACAGGGATTAGAAATCCGCAAATATTCGGGAGCAACTGAGTAAAGAAACAGGTCGAGAATGCGTCCTTGCCAGATGAAATAATTGCCGTAGTAAACATTACCGACCAAATTCGATTCTTCCAGGGTGGTTTGGAAGACCTCAGACCGCAATAACCGTCCATAGCGGCTTTCTTGTTGTGGAATGTCATCAATGACAGCCCCCGGCTTGAGGGAAGCAAGGCTGGCGGGTAGGGGAGCCAGAGGCAGGGTTTCTGGGTGTTTTAAATCAAGGCTGGCGGGTTTGTCAGCGGCAAAGCGAGCCAAATAGTCTTGGAGATAGGGCGGGAAAGGCATGGGAGCAGGAACTCCATAGCTGACTAACCGCACCCAAGTGGCTTTAACTTCGGCAATCGCCAGACGCTCTAGGGAATTATCGGGCAGTACCTTACAAAACTCGATGTAAGTCTCAAAGGAAGAGCCGACAATATTGCCCACCCAGGCTCGCGCTTGAATCACATCATAGGAGGTGGCTTCTCCCACAACTCGCAGGCTAACGGAATTGGTAACCATGCCCCAATCTCCGGTTAAGAAGTCGGCTAACATTTGCTGGGCAATACTTTCCATCGGCAATTCCCGAATTTTGCCAATCCAGCGAAAATATTGGGCAAAGTAAACATGACGGCTAATGCTACCACTATCTTTGAAACTGACTTGATAGCGTTGCTCATAGACTAATTGTCCTTGCGGGCCATCATGGGTGTAGCGAGAGCTATGGCTGTCAATTTTCCCAGGCGTCGCTGGGATAATCGCCGCTTCCGTTGCTTGAGGAGACTGGAAATTAGCTTCTGTGGGTACAGACACTGGGGTGTGGGAAACCACCATCGCCACCATCCGTTCCGGTGGACGGGTTAACTTAACAGGGACAGTCAGCACTTGAGACTCGCCCTCCGGGGTTGAGGTGGATAACAAGACTCCATCTCCCTGTTTCGCCACTAGACAAAATTGCGGATCACTACCATTAAAAGCTTTGCGAACTGCTTCTGTGGCTGACCAAATCCTCATACCGGCCCGCTCTTGGGTGTCTCCTTGGCGCACTAATTGCTCCATCAGTTGACTGCGGCGATCACTTAAGAGGGCGACCCAGTCCTCGGTGCTGCGAGGGGTAATTGCTTCGATATCACAACCTTGGGGAGTTTCAGCCACAGTGCAGAGACAATAGCGATCGCAGTGAGATAAAGAAACATTTAACCCAGAAACTTGTGTCCCGCTCAGTTGAGGCTTACCAGAGGGGAGAGACTCAAGCTCGAAAACAAGTTTTTGCTCGGGTTTGAGTCCTAGCTTAGTTTTCAGCGCGCGTTCTACAATGGGTTTTTCCTGTTGGCGGCGCTGTTCTAAGGATTTCCCTTGCAGGTTAGGCGCATAACCAAGCGCAACGGTAGGCGGTGGAATCTCTAATCCCTGGCAAGTTGTCTGTAACACTTGTCGCAGGTGTTGGCGATCGCGAATTTCAGGATTAACTAACTCAGCCGCCGTCGGATTTTCTGGGTGTTCTTCGAGAATCCGTAGGCGATATCCACTCAAGCGTTCAATTAGGTTCCCCTGCTCATCGGTAGCAATCACTTCACTAATATACTCCCGATCTTCCCGCGCCAATAGGTTAACGGTGACAAGGCGGCGACCTTGATCGCTGCTGGCCGGTTTAAATCGCTCAATCTTGGCAATTTCCACGGGTAAACAGATATCTTGGGGAATGGTCAACTGTACCGATTGGAGCAAGACATCGCGAAAATAGGGATCGCCGAGGATTAAAGACTGATTCAATCCTTTGCTAAAGCTTTGATTGGATAAATCTTCTCCAGAAAGTTGAGCGTGGGAACGGAAGACACTCTGTTTTTCACTAAGGGTGTAAATTTCACCTAGGCGTTGAAAACGTTCTCCCTGGAAGAGTAAATCCCCGTAGAGATCGGTTTTGGGAGCGATTGGGAGAGGTTGGCCTAATTCGGGTTTTTCCTGAAAAGCAGAAGTCAACTCTCCGAGAATGAGATTGGCAGAAAAATGAGCCAGAGAAAAGCCCGTTTGCTCGGTATAAATACCCACTTTAACTCGACGTTCCCCATTGCTGGTAGCCTCGGCAATTTCTGCTTCAATTTGAATCTCAACCCCAGTCTCTGGATTAACGACTATTGGTCGTCGCAGAGAAATATCTTCCAGGCGAACAATTGGCGGGTTTGAGGTCCCTGTCAGGTAAGCTACAGCTTGGGCCATGGCACATAACCCAAACACGGTGGGGAATAAATAAGAACCGCGCCAAAGGTGATCCTTGACATAGAGATCCTTCTCTAAACTCAGATGAGTCCGCACAGTCAAGGCTACCTGTGGTTCCACATATTGGACATTTTCGATAAAGCGCAGTCCGGTGGGAGCGGGTAAGGGGGTTGGTAACCAGGTATCTAAGCCACCTAAACGAGCGGTAATCACTACCTGTGAGGTGCTTGGTGCGGTTTGGAAAAGCTGGAGAAAGCGGCTTACTCCTTCACGGGGAGAAATCGCCTTGATCCCCATGCGCTCTAGATGCTTGACACTGCCAAGACGCGCTCCCATGCCGATTTCATCCCAAACGCTATAAGCAAGCGCCAGCACCTGGGTTTGGGGGTGTTGCCGTTGGTACTGTTGTAACAGCAACGACAGGGATTCATTGGCAAAGGCATACCAAGCATTACCAGGCATTCCGGTAACGCCGATAATCGAACTAAAAGCGATAAAGAGCTTGGGTGGGTTAGAGGCTAATGCCTGCAATAAGTTGTAAGCTCCCAAAAGTTTGGGTGAGACTTCTGTTTGAGCATCTTGGGGTCTAACTTGTTCGACGCGACGGGGTTGATTGAGTCCGGCTCCGTGAATTACTCCCGTGATGGGTCCTAATTCCTGGGTCACTTGGTCAACTAACTGCTGAACCTCGGTAGGGTCGGCAATATTGCAGCGATAGTAAGCACCGGTGAGTCCTTGGGCTGCTAAGCGCTTGAGAGTTTGGGCAATTTCGCTGTTGCTATCTCCGGCTGCTGGCACTGCTGCTCGCCCCACCAAAGCCATTTTCACTCCCGTTTCTTGTCCTAAAGCGAGAGCGCATTCGGCGGTAATTCCCTTGGCTCCACCTGTCACCAGAATTACGTCTGAGGCCGACCAGGTGAGGGAACGGGGCGTATAATCAATCGGCTGCTGTAACTGAGCTTGGGGGATTAGCCTTACTTGTCTCGCATCATAGCCAACGGTTGTAATCCCCTCATCTCCGGCTAGTTCCTGAATTACTAATTTACCGGCCTGGGTTGGTTCAATTGCTGCCGCTAGGTCGATTACCCGGACTCGTGCTTCTTGGCGCTCTAGATGAACACTGCGGGCAAAGGCCGCGGCTGAAGCGACTGCGGGATGGTATTCTCCCTCGCTGGTGCCAAAACGCCCCCCACCAAATTGAACATAAGCTAAAGTTGCCGAGGGATTGGCGTGGCTAATGGTAGCAACGCTGCTGAGGCGAGTTACCATGGCGGCGAGGGGTAATTCCGATGGCAAGGGGGAAACACCGGGTAAAATCCCTAGATAGTGGGAGAATGAACCGATACTGGCGGGTTCTGCCGCTGCGATTTCGGCGTAGGTCTTTTGTTGGACTTGAGCGCCCAATTGCTCTAATTGCTTGGTAAGAATTTTAGCAATCGATGTGGCAGCATCAGAGACAATTAAGACTTGAGCTTGTGACCAATCAGTGGCAATTGTCGGAGGAGTCAGAGGTTGAGGCACATACTCAATGGCGTAGTTACGGACCCAGTTGCTTTCCGGGGGAGGATTATTTTGGCTCCCTTGCAGCACTGGTGTTTTCTCTGAAGCGGCAGTTTTGACAGAGGGTTGGTTTGATACCTTCTCCAGCGCCGCAATGACATCCGCTAAAGTTCCATTCGCTAAGGCTGAGGGATCTAGTTTTCCCGTTGCTCCCACTTGTTTGACTGCTGTAGCAACTAGCTCGGCTGCTTTAATAGAATCGAGGTTTAAATCATCAAGAAGACGCAAATCGAGGCTGAGGGTATCTTTAGGAAACCCAGTCTTTTCTTCGACTAATTCCAGTAATTTTTGGGTAATATCAAGGGAATCTGAAGGCGGCAAAACCAGAGGCGCAACTTCTATTTGCTCAGGAACTTCCGTTAGCATTTCCACAGAAACAACGGCATCAATAGCCTGTTTTACTTCTTGCAAAGTAGCATTAGCTAAAGCAGAAGGATCAATTTTTCCGCTCACACCAAAGGTTTTGGCGGCTGTCGCTACTAACTCGCCAGCTTTGATGGAATCTAAATTCAAATCATCTAGTAGTTTGGCATCAAGATTAATGCTGGCTACTGGATAGCCAGTTTTTTCGGCAACTAACTCAATTAAACGTTTTTCAACAGTTAAATTGGTTTGGATTACTGTTGTTTCTGGGATTCGCTTGCTATTGCCATTGCTATGACCATTGCTATTAACAGTGCTATGACCATTACTATTAACAGTGCTATGACCATTACTATTAACTGGGCTATGACCATTACTATTAACAGTGCTATGACCATTACTATTAACTGGGCTATTTACCTGAACACTGCTCTGAAAGGGAATCAGATTAGTTGCTGGACTTTTAAGCAAAATATAAGACTGAAGATCTGCTTTGATAACTTGGGACAAAAACTGGCTTCGGTTAGAGAAGTAATGGGAGAGAAGTTTAACAATCTCTTGATTGCCAACTGCTTGTTTGGAGTCAGAAGAATAAGTCATAATGTCCTCTAGGCATTGTGAGTGTTTACAAAGGGTAAGCTTTGGATATCGGCACTGATTAACTCAGAGAGAAAAGAACCACGTTCCAGCAGGTAATTTGCTAAGACTGTTGTTAGTTCATCATCTGCAAAAAGACTTTCTGGTTGGGAAAAATTCGAGGAATGAGCGAGAGCCGTATTTGGTGATGACTGTTGTATTTCTCTCCAAGAGAAGGCAGAACTCGACTCAATTTCTTCAAGAGATACCGGAAAAGATCGTTCGCAGGGATTATCAACAAACAGACGCTCAGCAGCCGGGACAAAAGGACGAACCAGTCGTTGTTCATACAACGCTTGCCAGTTGACTTCACCTCCTTGCACAAAGTAAGCGGCTAAAAAAGTATTCAAATCGCGAGCGATACCCGGTTTTGACTCTAGGGGAAAACAGAGGGGAGAAGGAACTATTGCTCCTACTAAACCAGAAAGCACTTTTCCCGTTCCAACTTCAACTATCAAGTCACATTTATTCTTCAGATTTTCGACCAGAGAAACAAAATTTACCTGAGCAACAATCTGATGAGCAAAGTGTTCTTTTAAGTTGAGTCCTGAATTAACTATCTGGCCGTTGACACTGGTAAATAGAGGCAGAGAAACCTGTTCTAAAATCTCAGGAATGGGAGCTTCTTTTCGCAAATATTCAGCTGCTTTCGCCACCATTTGGGAGTGAAAAGCATTTGCTACCGGAAGTTGGCGGACTTGAATTTCTTGGGCTAATGCCAGGTCACAAACAGCAGCAACACTGGTTTTTTCTCCAGAAATAACCGTCTGTTGAGGACTATTGATATTAGCAACGGTTACATAACCAGAAATCCCTTGTAAGAGCTTTTGCGCGGTGGCATCCGAGCAAGCTAAACTCGCCATTGTCCCGATAGAATCGCCCTTAACTGTCATTGCTTTTCCCCGCATTGCGGCAAAGCAAAGGAGGGTTTTTTCATCATAAGCACCAGCCGCTTCAAAAGCAGTCAATTCGCCCAAACTATGACCCCCTAGTGCCACTGGTTCCAGTCCAAGTCTTTTCAGGTAATGCTTCCACAGTAGTGAAGTCAAGCAGATTGCTTGCGGTGCAACATCGGTGAGAGCGTTAAACCATTGTTCTACTTGTTGTTGGTTAACAGCGCGGTCAAGAGGACGGTAAATTAATGGACTAATCGGTTCAAAACCAGATTCAATCAGCCATAAATCTGCCTGTTGCACTAACTCTCTTGCCCAAGAATATCGCTCCACCAAAGTCCGGGCCATGTTCAGCTTTTGTGAACCTTGTCCTGGAAAGAGAAAAGCTACTCGAGAACGCTGCACTTGATGGGCGAGCCAGATGTCTTTTCGCTGGGATATATATGTTTCTCCCGCGGCTGGGGGTTGAGAGTGAAGAATGTTGATTAAATGCTCCAAGCGCTCCAGTAATTCTCTGGGGTTTTCTGCCACAATGGCGGCGCGAATTGAAGTCTGAGGGGACAATGTTTGAGCATTCTGCGCTGCTAAATCCACCATATCTGCTAAACTCATCCCTTTGGCTTGTTCTGAGAAAATTTGCAGATATTCCAGCAGTTGGGCAAGAGAATTAGCCCCGAAGACAAAGATTTCGCTATCTTGGTTGGAGACTAAAAGCGAACGCTGGTCTAAACTGGGTTTTAACCGGGGGGAGGGTGCATCACCAGAAGAAAGGGTCACATGGGAGTTAATGCCTCCAAAACCCATCGCCGACACTCCCGCCCGTAAAATCTCCGTTTCCGGGTAGATTTCCCCTAGTTGCACTGGATATAAACATTGGGCGCTCTCCTCGAAAACGGGATTCGGTTCTTGACAGTTAACGGTAGGGGGAACGATCCGCTGATTAACCGCCATGACCGCTTTAATGAAACCCCCGATCCCGGCCGCTGCTTTCGTATGACCAACTAGGGATTTAAAAGAAGTCATGCCACAGGAACGAGGGGGGGCAGGTTTCGAGGCGTTCATGGCTAGGGCTACCCCTTCAATTTCAGCCCGATCGCCTACGGGGGTTCCGGTTCCATGTCCTTCAATAAAATGAAGAGACTGGGGACTATAACCGGCTTTTTCGTAAGCTCTTAATAGGGCTTTGGACTGTCCCACCTTAGAGGGTGCGGTAATGCCTCCTTTGCCGTCGGAGGACAACGCCCAGCCGTCCAACAGGGCATAAATGTAGTCGCCATCGGCCTGTGCGTCCGCTAAGCGTTTGAGGACAACAAAACCACATCCTTCTCCTGGAACAAAACCACTGGCTCGGCGATCATACACTTTCATATCCTGAGCCGTCAGTGCGCCGGTTTTGGCGAAACCAATTAATTCAAAGGTATCGAGACTGATATCAATGCCACCGGCTAAGGCCATGTCTAAATCGCCATTACTTAAAGCGTTGGCGGCAGTGACAACGGCGATTAGGGAGGAGGAACAAGCGCCATCGACGGTATAACCACCACCGTCAAAATTAAAAAAGTTACAGATTCGTCCGGCTATGGTGTTGGACAGTCCCCCAGCTAGGGTATCTTCGGTAATGGGTGGGAAAACGGATTTATAGAATTTCTCCATTGTTTCGAGAAGTTCTTCCACAATTGTTCCAGACAGTCCTTTGACTTCGGCAGCAGCCCGCAAGGCTCTTCGTACGTAGGGCCAACGTAACCGCATCACATTCGAGCGAGTATGTTCTCCAGTTAAGGAATTGCCGAGAATGACTCCAGTTTTCTGGGTGGGAACGGTATCTCGACGATACCCAGCATCTTCGATCGCTTTGTTGGCCACTTCTAAGGCTAACCAATGCACGATGTCGGTTCCATCGACCGTTTTTTTGGGAACTCGACGATTAATCCAGTCGAATTGAAAGCCATCAATGAAGGCCCCGCGTGTTCCGTAGGTTTTATCGGGAGTGGCGGGATCGGGATCATAATATTCCGAGAGTGGTAAACGTTGATCGGGAAACTGGCGAAATTGACAACGACGCGCTAAAATGTTCTCCCAAAGTTCGCTTAATTGGTTGGCACCAGGGTAATGGCAACCCATTCCGACAACGGCTATAGGATGAGCGATTTTATCGCTTTGAGTTTTCGGCATTTTTTTCCTTGTTTTGAGGACAATAATTGTGTTTGATAACTATCTGGTTATCCTAGGAGCGACGGAACCCAGCCAGGTCTTTTTTCGGTATTTCCCGAAAGCTTATGATTTATTGTCATTTAGCAATTACAACTATCTTATTGGCACTCAAAATAACCTTGATAAAATCACGGTATATAAGCCAAGGTATTCAATTATTCAAAGTATTTTCCAGAGAAATGTTAAAGGGAAAACTTTAGCATTTACTCTATAGTTGTAACTTGTTCACAAGTATATAGGTAAGTTTCGGCAGTGACAATCGAAGTTTAGGATGTTAAGCAAGAAGATAAGCGGCTCTTCTGGAAGTTTAGGATGTTAAGCAAGAAGATAAGCTGCTCTTCTCGACTTTGTGTGATCATCAGTGCTGATCATTCGTAGGAGTCTTGGCGACGGCAAGGCTTTGAAGAGTCAATTCGGGAGCATCTCATTTATGCATTAGACAAGGAAAATCAAGCTCTGCGGGAAAAGATAGCCGAGCTGGAGAGGAGACTGGGATTAAATACTCAGAATAGTTCTCAGCCTCCTCAACAGACGGACTTAAGAAGGAACAAGGAACAAACAAGTTTTTACTCAAGTTCTCAAGGGGGAAGTTCTGGTTTTTTCCTAATTTGTCAAGACCTCGGTAGTTACGTTACTTTTTACTTTTATAAAAGGGTTTTTTGACTACGGTAGCGGGGTGGGTGCTGCCGCGGATTTCCACTTCGATCGCCTGTCCGATCGAGGCGAAAGGTGTGGGAAGATAGGCTAAAGCGATCGCTGTGTTTAAAGTTGGTGATAAAGTGCCACTGGTGACTTTACCCACCACTTCCCCAGCGAATACTACCGGATAATCGTGACGGGCGATATGTTTGCCGGACATCTGCAATCCCACCAAGCGCCGATTGACACCATTAAGTTTTTGGTCTTCAAGGACATTGCGACCGATAAAATCGCCTTTTTCTGGCAGATGAACCAACCAATTTAAGCCAGCCTCTAGGGGACTCGTGCTATCGTCGATATCCTGTCCATAAAGGGCTAAAGCTGCCTCTAAACGCAGGGTATCCCGGGCCCCCAAACCGCAGGGAGTCACCCCTAAATTTAAGAATTCTGTCCAAAGTTGCTGCCCGATTTCAGGGGGGGCCATAATTTCAAACCCATCTTCTCCCGTGTAACCGGTCCTAGCGATAAAAACTTTTTCCCCGAAAAGCTGGCTTTCCCAGTGATTAAATAGGCCAAAATCGCTTAATTTTTCCCCGATCAAGGGCTGTAAAATTGTCGCTGCCTTTGGTCCTTGCAGGGCAATTAAGACCCTTTCTCGGGATAAATCCTTTAATTTGACCCCCGATCCCTCTAAATTGCCTAAAATCCATTCTCGATCTTTATCGGTGGTTGAGGCATTAACAATTAATACGCCTTGGCTTTCGCTTTGGTAGTAAAAGATAATATCATCGATTATGCCACCGTCTGGGTTAAGTAAAACGCTATACTGTGCCTTTCCTGCCCTTAAACGGGCTAAATTAGAAGGAACTAGGGTTTGGAGAGATTGAACCAGATTATCTCCAGTTAAGATAAATTTGCCCATGTGGGAAATGTCAAACATCCCGACACCGTTGCGGACAGCATTATGTTCGATTTTTAGGCCGCTAAACTGTATCGGCATCTCCCAACCCGCAAAAGGGGTAAATTTGCTGGTTTGTTGGGCAATTAAGTTGTATAAGGGGGTACGAATAGCGGGGGAAGTTGCTTCTTGGTTAGCCACGGTGTTCTCGATCGAATGGTTTTCTGCCTAGAGTAGCATAGCAGTTATCAGTTATCAGTGACCAGTTATCAGTTATCAGTTATCAGTGACCAGTGATCGATCACTATCCACTAAGCTAAGACGCATTTAAACCGCTTATTCTTAGATTAGCCGAACCTCCCCCAATCCCTTTACTGTTGCCTTTTGCCTCTTGCCTTTTGCCTCGTCTCAACAAGCAATTTAAATTACGAACAGCTTAACTACTATCCACTATCCACTATCCACTGATTACTGATTACTGATAACTGAAAAAGTTCCCCACTCCCTTAACCTTTCTCGCACTCTGTCAATGGGAATTGCTAAACCGCAGCCTAATTTAACGGCATTTTCTAGGGGTTTAGGAGTAGAGGGATTGGGACAAAATAAACCCGCTTGGGAAATCACTCCCACCACTTGATTTTTATCGTTTAAAACTGGACTTCCCGACTGTCCAGAAACGACAAACATGGACAAACTTAAGGATTTTTCGTTATTATCATTAACCGTGCCTTTGCTGACAGTCCAATCTTTTTGATTAAAAGGATTACCGATCAAGATTACTGGTTGATTAGGGGCAATTGGTAGGGGTGCTAAAGCTAAAGGTTTTAAATCTGGGGGGGGATTTTTTACCTCTAATACTGCTAAATCGAGCCAGTCGTTAGGGGGGGTAATGTGGAGAATTTTAGCTTTTGAACGCTTGCGGATTTTTCCTTGGGGTGGTTGGCTATAATACTCCACAAAAATGCGGGATTCTGCATCGATTTCTTGACGGGAATTCGTCACCACATGGCGGTTAGTCAAGATCCAAGCTGTGTCTTGATTTCTTTTTAATAACCAACCAGTGCCGATACCATTTTTATTTTTGCCGCGAATGACAATTTTAACAATTGAGCGTTTTAAATTCACCAGAGGATCACTCTTAACACTGGGAATTATCTCTGGCATTTTTAATAATTCGGGATTGTCGTGAATTAATCGCCCCCGTTGGATTTCCTGTAAAATAAATCTAGCTTCTGATAAATTGGGATCAATTTCTACGGCCTGCCGACACCAATTTAGACCCTCATCGATCTGACCGCTATTGATATAGATATAACAGAGATTTTCGTAAATATTAGCATTCTTGGGGCTAATTTGCCGCGCCTGTTGAAAAACTGCCATGGCTTCCCCTAGTTTTCCCTGTTCCGCTAAAGCTTTGCCCAGATAATTATAAATATCCCCATCTTTAGGAGCGTAAATTAAAGCCTGTCGATATATTTGCTCTGCTTCCTGCCATTTTCCCTGTTTTGCTAGGGTTTCTCCTAATTTTTTGTAGGTTTCACCCTGATTAGGTATCAATTCTAGAGCTTGCTGATAGGCATAACTGGCCTCTGGCCAGAGTTGCTGTTCACTGTAGGCCTTTCCCAGATAAAAATAGGCTTTTCCCTGACTAGGATCGAGAAAAACCGCTGCTTGCAGAGCTTTCGCCGCCTCATCCCAACGTTGTAAACTATAAAGGGCTTTTCCTAGCTGAAATTGCGCTTTAAAAGTTGGTTTAATGATCATTGCTTTTTGGTAAGCATCGATCGCCTCTGACCATTTTTCCTCCTGCGCGAAGATATCCCCCAAAGCCACTAAATAATTACTTTGGGAGGGTTCCATCGGTGGTTTATGATTAACGATAAAGCCACGATCATAGGCTTGTAAGGCTTCAGAATAGCGTTTTTGACTTTGCAAGACCTGAGCGATTTTTATATGGGCTTGGACTGAATTTTCGTCAAAAGATAAAACTGTTCGGTAAGCAGACAGAGCCGATTCCTTCTCCCCCGCGGCCAAAAGTCGATCGCCTTGCCAGAGATAGGCCAAGGCAATCAGATAAAAAATAGCAAAGGGAGCGGCGACGATGAAGGCAATAATTAAAAATATTTGCAGGGGTTTGCTAGAATAGCGGCGACCGATTTTAATGTCTTTTCTTTTCATTTCTTGGTTAGGATAGACAACAGGCTAGAGGTGGTTCGATAATCGACCTAGACCAATTTAGATGCGCGGGCTGCTTATACATATTTTTCCCCTTTCCTGTTGCCCTTTCCGCAGTTCTAGCCCTCCTTCTTTCTGGGGTGTGGATGTAATTTTGTCCAACTACTTAGGGTTTGCTGAATAAATCTAAAAACCTTGTTGGACAAAACTTTTAGACTTTTTTTCCCTCAAAAAGTGCCAGCCATTGCGGGGATCGGGGGGAAAATTCTGGGACTTTTTCCCTGAAAATTAGGTAACTGACTACCTCAAAATCGGTAAAACCCCACACCCCACACCCCACACCCTGCCACCAGGAAAAGCTTTTTGCCGCAAACCCTACTTACCGATTACTGCTGCAAGCGCTTGGTAGGATTAACATAGCGTCACCGAAGGAATAGAAACGGAAACGCTCTTGGATAGCTGCTTGATACAATGCCAATAGTCTTTCCCGTCCGACTAAGGCACTGACTAACATCATCAAACTGGACTTGGGTAGGTGAAAATTAGTGATCATGCCGTCGATAACTCGCCATTGATAACCCGGATAGACAAATAAATTCGTTTTTCCCTGAAAAGCGGTTACTTTATCGCTCTTAGTTTCTTTAATTGCCCCTTCCAAGGCGCGAGCTACCGTAGTTCCTACGGCGATAACCCGGCCACCTCTAGCCTTTGTTTGGGCAATTTTTTCGGCAGTTTCGGCGGAAATCTCTAAAAATTCCCGGTGCATTAGGTGTTCTGTAATATTTTCCACTTCCACGGGGCGAAAGGTTCCCACTCCCACATGAAGGGTGATATAGGTGGTATCTATACCCTTCTGGGCGAGCTTATGGAATAATTCGGGAGTAAAATGTAATCCAGCCGTGGGAGCGGCTACAGAACCCTGTTTATAACCGTAAACTGTTTGATAACGGTCTTCTTCCGCCTCCGATTCGGTGACGTAGGGGGGGAAAGGAATATGACCGTACTCCTCCAACATATCCCAAAAACTGCGTCCGGGATGACGTTGAAATTCCAGCAGACGACCACTGGTGTTCAGATCTCGATCGATTACTTTCGCTAACCATAATTTTTCTTTGTTTTCCGTTCGCCCTGTTTTCGGATAAAAAAGGACTTCTGAACCGACTTTAAAGCGTTTTCCCGGTTTCACTAGAGATAACCAACGATGGTCATCTTGTTCTTCCAATAGTAATATTTCTATGGGTGCGCCGGTGGTTTTACGACCAAATAAACGGGCCGGAATCACGCGGGTATCGTTGAGAACCAACAAATCCCCCGGCTCTAACCAAGTAGGTAAATCCCGAAAAATAGCCAAATTATGACTATTAGGAGAATCTACCACCAAAAGACGGGAACTGTCTCGGGGTTCTGCGGGATTTTGGGCAATTAACTCCGGAGGAAGGTGATAATCGTAGCTGGAGAGTGATTGGTCAGGGATCATCGTCGTTATCATCATAAAGATCTTCGCAAAAGTCGGGTAATTCTACCCAGGCGAACTTCACTAAATCGGGGATTTCTCCCCTTGGTATCTGGAACGGTTTATCGTCAGACTAGAGATATAACACTAATCGTGACTGTTAGCCAACATCCCAGCGGCCAATATGGACTATCTCTATTTTCTTGCTAACGCTAGTTTAACGCTACGAGTCACCGAATACCTGCGATCGATGACTCATCTACCCTCCTCCGTCATGACGGTTATTCATCAGATTAACGGTTGGGTGGTCAAGGTAAAGTTTAATCAAATGCTTACTCCTTGCCAACACGGGGATTTTCGCGCCTACATGAATGAGTTAGGGATTCCCTATCAACCGGAAATGCGTCTCCAGATGGTTTTTTGGAGTTTGGAAACGGGACAATCCCCCATTGATGTCATGCGTCGTTACCAAGTGGCGATCGTCTCCCATGGTACCCCGGATCAGCAAGATATAGAGGCTTTTCGGCAACAATTTACTAAGGGTTTAGGATACTGTCCAGAAACTCTGGCCTAGTATTTATTTTCTCTCGGGATGCTCTTCAAGGGCAACTACAGGACTTAAATCGTTGATGTGATCAATTAATTGATACAAGCGTCCGTAACTCTTGCCGTTGAAGTAAAAAACTAGACGAGGTAAATGGTGGCTGGAATCCCGATTCTCTCGTTCTAGAATTTGACTGGGTTCGATTTTCCCTTTAACTAGGATATCGCCGAAGTTTTGGTTAATTTGTTCGATCTGTTCCTCGCTTAGTTCGTGATTAAGACGAATAACAAAGGATTCTCCCACAAAACGGCTGGAGTGATAGACCCGATAGAAGTGGCGAATTGTTTGACAAGCGTGGTTTAGATCGTTGGTAATAGTATAAAAATTCCGATCTTCGGCGGATATCAGTCCTCTTTTTTGCAGATTTTCACTAATTTGTTCTTGCCAAGTTTGCCAGTAATCCCCATCAGGCTCATCAATTAATACTAGGGGTGCAGGTCCGTATTTACCGGTTTGACAGAGGGTAAGCGTCTCAAAGGCTTCATCTTGGGTGCCGAAACCGCCGGGGAATAAAGCTACTGCGTCACTTTCCCGCAGAAAAAATAGTTTTCTGGTAAAGAAATATTTAAAATCGATTAATTTGGCATCATTTATGATATAGGGATTAGCCCCCTGTTCAAAGGGTAGCTGAATATTTAATCCGAAGGAATTTTCCCGTCCGGCGCCTTCATTCCCTGCCTGCATGATACCGCCGCCAGCACCGGTTAACACCATAAAACCGTATTGACTGATACAGCGTGCGAACTCTACTGCCAGACGGTATTCACTGCTATCGGGTTTGATGCGTGCCGAGCCAAAAATGGTCAGTTTACGAATGTGACGGTAGGGGTAAAATACCTGAAATCCCTTTTCTAAATCTTCGATCGCATAGGTTAGAATTTTCCAATCGAGGCGATCAATTTCCTCCTCGGCAATTCTGACTATTGCTTCCAGAGATCTTTGAATCCATTTGCCATCTTTTAAGTGGGGCAAATGTTGCACCAATTTCAGCAAGTCTTCGGTTAATTGAGAATAAGAGTTGTCCATTTATCAGGTATCAGTTTTGCAGCAATCCAGATATGAATGCTAATTGTACAAAGTATCCACAAGTTAACTTGGTTTGGAGTTTGAAGAATTGCTCAGAAGACAATTCATAATTAAAATCAGCAACGCCGAATCATCTAAGGACTAATATGAATTTGACTGAGAATATAACGCAAGCGATCATAATCATCTTTAAGTAAAACACTTAACTGTCTGCCCACATTCACTAACCATTGTCGATCGGCTTGACGCAATTGATACATCTGACGGATAGAAGCGGCTGCCAAAGCTTCCACGGGAGTATTTTTGACCTGTAATAAAATTCTTAAAAAGTCTAATTGTTCACTAAAATAAACCACTTCTAACGACTCACATTGATAAACTGCCTGATGAATTTGTGGGGGGCGGGGAGGAATATATTGATAGATATAACCTCGACCGGAACCATTGCCATTAAATTGTCCTGATAGGGTTTCAAAACCGACAATAGTTGCCCGAAATTCCGTTTTTAACATAGCGAAAATCTGCGGCTGTTGTTCCCGCAATTCAGCCAAAGATAACCCCAAAGCTCTAGCACGATGTACCGAATCGATCGGGGCAGTGGTGGCAAAGGTGACAATCCCAAAAATCTTATTACCCGTTTCTTCATCGTAGGCTTTTACCCAACTACCAAAAGCGGGCATAAAAGGAAAGTTTAACTCCTCCGGTTCCAAACATTGCGCTAAGAACTCGGTGGTCGTCGTCTCGATAACTTCGGCGATATGATCGGGATGGCGGTTATCCGTGGCTAATTGCGGTAAGGGTGGACGCATGGTTATTTTTTGCCTTTAGCCGGGGCAATAATTAGTTCTTCTAATTCCGAGAGATTAAAGGTAACTAACTTATCCCAGTTGCCCCCCTCAAAAAGAACGGCCACTTTCCCATCGCTTAAACGCTGGGCTAAACCTTCAAATTTATAGTAGGTATCATCGGGATTGGTGACTCGAACGGTACTACCTGGCAAAATCATAGGATTGACGACGAAATTATATTATTAGGGGTCGAGAAGGTCGTCACCGACCTCCCCTCCCATTCAGAACCGTGCGTGAGACTTTCACCTCACACGGCTCCTAGTTTGACTGTTCCCTTGTTAAGGATACAGCTTGACTTCCTTTGGTTAACCTTGTATTATCTAGGTTGACTGTTGATGTCAAACCAGATGATTTTAGGCTTCCATCAGATGCCGATTTATCATCGTGACAGTGGCGGTGTAGTAATTGAAGGTTTTTATATTCATCCTTTCCGCCTAAGCTGAGAGGGTGAATGTGGTCAACTTCAATTAAATCCGATGGTGTGAAATACTGCCCACATCGGCTACACTTGCCTTGTTGCTTCTTAAGTAGTTTGGCTACTCTTGTCGGTGTGTCGATTGCTTGTCCTCGTCTGGTCGCCCAGTAAGTCCAATTTCCGTCGTAAGGTGAAGTTTCGGGGCGTACTAGGGTATGTCTGACAATTGGTGTCCAATTATGTTGCCATAAATGAAGACCATCTTTGGTCTTAAATAACCAAGATTCTTGCCTTTCTTTCCCATTGCTGAGTTTAACTGTACCCGGTCTAAAGTAGTTTCTCAGCTTTTCGTGGTTTGATTTACCGCATCTTGATACTGTCCATGCCCTTAACATTAACCAGATTGTATTGTCTAGTTTATTGAAGGTATCTGTGGATACTACTCCTGAGTAGTAGTTAGCCCAACCTCTAATGATTGGGTTTAAGTGACTAATCAGGGCTGATTGAGGTGCTGTTTTGTGTTTTTTGATTACACCTTTAATCGCTTCTGTGTGGGCTTTAACTGCTTTTTGGTTGGGTTTGATGTGGGTTTTGTGACCAATTAATTGGCTTCCTCTCCCTCCTGTTTTCCCAGATTTGTACTTTCCTGTTGGATATTGTCTGATATTGAATCCTAGAAAATCAAAACCGGGTTCTTCAGTTTTCCCATTGTACTCAATGGGGTTGAGTGTATGAGACACTCTGGTTTTTTCTGGTTTGAGTTCTAATCCAATTGGTTTTAACCATTCAGAAATGGCAGTTTGGCACTGTTCAATGATTTCGAGTGATGGTGAAATCACCACAAAGTCATCGGCGTATCTTATTAGAACAGCTTGAGTTTTACTACCCTTTTTGGGGAATAGTGTTTCAATTAATCTTGCCATTCCATCCAGTGCGATGTTGGCTAGTAGTGGACTTATTACCCCTCCTTGGGGTGTCCCTGTTTCTGTTTCTTCAAATACGCCATTATCCAATACTCCTGCTTTGAGCCATTGTTTAATGTCTCTTTTCAAGGCAGTGGGACAATGAATTTTTGACAGTAGGAAGTTGTGATTAATTCGGTCAAAACACTTGGCAATATCAGCATCTAATACGAAGTAGCTACTTTTATTGATGCTAAGGTATATCCTCGATATTGCATCATGGGCAGACCTTCCGGGTCGAAAACCGTAGCTGGTTTCTTCCATTTTTGACTCCCATTCTGGTTCGAGTGCCGATTTAATCAACGCTTGTCTAGCTCTGTCTTTGATGGTTGGTATTCCTAGTGGACGTTTTTCATCCCTGCCGGGTTTAGGAATCCATACCCTTCTTAACGGTTTTGCTTTAAGTTTTCCCTTGATTTCTTCGGTTAGATTTAGCCTTTGTTCTGGGGATATTGCTATCACTCCATCGACTCCTGCTGTTTTCTTTCCTTGATTATCTTGGGTTACTTTGCGGACTGCTAATAGACGAGCGTAGTATGATTTCACCAATAGACGTTGCAACCTTCTAACCTTTGCATCCTGTCCCGATTTAGCCGCTTGGTATATCCTCTTTTGGAGCTTGAAAACATATCTTTGGATTTTACCCCAATTGATAGCTTTCCATACATTCGTAGTCTTAGTGGTTTTCGGTTTCCCGAACCCTTTACCTTCTCTCGATTTCGTCATATAGACTCCTACTAGACTCTATCCTTACAATCAAACCGTAACCTGTGAGCATATCCCGACTATTACCGTCAGGCGTTGGCTTTTGGTTACATCTCACACCCTTGAAGGCTTGCGCTTACACTTGTCACTACTGAGTATTTCGACCGATACTCAGAGCCTGAAAGGGCTTATCACGTTCCGTTTATATGGGCATTCCATCTTTAGATTTGTCCTATCCATCGGGGTACTTTTAAAGGTCTGTGTAAGTGAGTTAGTAAATTCCTTACTTTTCCCCTTGTTCTTTTGAACGCAGTGTATCAACCTATTTCACTACTAGCTAATTACGATGGTTCAGGTCGGACATTCGGTTCACACCTAATCATGGATGGTTGGCAGTGGTCTCGATTCTGGTGTTAGGTTACACCTCGGAGCCTTCCGTTCCCCGCTTCAGTCCCAGAATTGTGATTTCTGAATCTGGGGGTGGCTATCGCCGTTACTCTCACCTTTGTAACAATTTGTGAATAATTGTTACAAAGTGTATTGACCTTGAGTCCCTTTGCCTAGTTTGGTATCACTTTGATACTAAACGTCGGGACATATAAACAGTTATAAGGCTGGTCTGGGTTGACCTGTTAGATTCAGTCAGGGGACTGAAGACCTTACTAGGCGGTTATTTTTGGCATTTCAGCCCTATTTCATGCCTAAACGTTTCGCACTACTGTCTCTTAGCTTATCAAAAATTAGTTATCGCTCGTCGAGTGTCGGCTGGCAATAAAATGAAATATGACGGGATTTGGCATCATCCCCAGAGGACAGACTACTGTTCCCCACAAATAGCCTTAACTGTGTTGGGAGTATAGTGATGGCCGCCTTAGCCCAAGGAAGACTGCGGCAAAAACAGGATTTGCTGGCAGAAGCACTCTCCGGTCGGGTGCGTCCCGGTCAGCAATTTATTCTCGCCCAGTTACTAAGTCTGATTGACAGTATTGACGAGACGATTGCCCAGTTTGACCGAGAAATTTGTGAAAAAACGTCTGGTTAAACGTTTAGAGAAGCTTGGTTATCAAGTTACTTTTGAGCCTGTTCCGGTTGTCTCTTAAATTGGTCTAGAATATTTCCCAGTTGTGCTGTCGCCTTTTCCTGACTTCAGCCATCTACTGCCGTGGTTTTGTGACCACATTGTCATTTTCAAGTCAGTCAGGAGACAGGTTTTAGGTGTTGGGGGTTGGGGTTTTGGGGTTTTAGTTCAATTCCCTCACTTCCCCATTCCCCCACCTCCCCATTCCCCCACACCCCTAATTCTTATGAGAGATTCCCTATCGAGCTGTCTAAGAGTACAACAACACTGCCTCAATCAAGTTAAATTAGCCGTGAGAAAGCAGGGCTTTAGCAGTCAGCGCTCCTTAGCCAAAGAAGCTGAATTTAGTCTGGCTACTGTCAGCAACTTCCTGACTGGTAAACCGGTAGAACAAGCCACTTTTGAACAAATTTGTCGTCGATTATGCCTCGACTGGCAAGAAATAGCCGCCCTGAATTTTCAGCTAAAAACACCCCCTCAAGACAAAATTCCGGTTAATTCGGCAGCCAAGAGCGAAAAATTGGAGACATTGCCCCCCTATCCTAATGGGGCTGTTCCCCTTGGTTCCCCATTTTATTTAGAACGTCTTCCCCTCGAAGAACAGATAAGGCAGGAAATCAAGAAACCGGGGGCTTTAGTGCGGATAAAAGCTCCCAAAGAAATGGGCAAAACCTCCCTACTTTTGAGAATGCTCGATTTTGCTAAACAGCAAGGCTACCGCACGGTGAGTTTGAACTTAGAACAGGTGGACCAGACGATTTTGGCTGATTTAAACCAATTTTTGCGCTGGTTGTGTGCCAATGCCGCCCGTCAACTACAGTTAAAACCACAATTAGATGAGTATTGGGATGAGGATTTAGGTAGCAAGATTAGCTGTACGGTTTACATTCAAGACTATCTCCTGGAATCGATTACCGCCCCCATTGTCCTCGCTCTCGATGAACTGAATCAGATTTTTGAACATCCCCAAGTGGCCAAAGATTTTTTACCGCTGCTGCGTTCTTGGTACGAAGAATCCAAAACCCTACCTATCTGGCAAAAACTCCGTCTTATCGTCGTCCATTCCACAGAAATTTATGTTCCCCTGCAGCTCAATCAATCCCCCTTTAACGTGGGATTCCCCGCACAGTTAAGTCATTTTAGTCTGGAGGAGGTATTGCAATTAGCCCAACGTTATCAACTCACCTGGGAAAATCAGGAAAAAGTCCAACAACTAATGGAGTTAGTGGGAGGACATCCAGCTTTGGTACAAACTGCCCTCTACTATCTCAGTCGGGAGGAAATAACCATGACACAAATATTAACCAGTGCCACCTCTGTCACCGGGATTTATGCCCATCACCTGCGGCGCCATTGGGCGGTATTAGAACAACAGCCGGAACTAGCAAAAGCCCTCGACCGGGTGATGAGCGCGGTGGAACCCGTACAATTAGACCCAATTCTCGCTTACAAACTCAGCAGTATGGGACTACTCAAACAATCAGGAGATAAAGTAGTACCAGGCTATGAATTGTATCGACGCTATTTTTTAGAGGTGAAATCCTCTATCAGTTATCAGTAAACAGTAATCAGTTATCAGTGAGGGTGTAGGGTGTGGGGTGTAGGGTGTAGGGTGTGGGGGGAATAAATAAAATAATCTCCTGACGACCGGCTCCTATCTCCTGACTCCTATCTCCTGACGACCGGCTACTAACCCCACCAACAAACTTTTTGCCGCAAACTCTACTTATGAATATGTCAAACAAAGATACTGTCCAAAATACTGTCAACGTTAGCAATTTTAGTCGCTCGCAACTCGGTCAACCGGATGAGAACAATTTATATAAGGCAGTCGCCACAATTACCGAGGGACATTGGCCGGAAAATCTGTCGGGATACGTTTTTATCGTCTGTCCTTTTCATAGAAAAAATGACCGTCATTTGTTCTCTGGCGAAGGTGTAATTATTAAATGGGACTTGCAAGGTAAAAATAATCAAGTTAACGTTTACAGTAAAAAACTAAAAACTTGGGATAGTTTTTGGCGAAAAGTTTTACCGATATTTAATATTAGTCAAGCCACTTTTCCTGCCGTGGTCAGCATTTTGGGTTGTTCAGAAATAGCGAATACTGCTATGGTTAAACTAGAAAAAGTTGCCGAAGAGCAACAACTAGAAGAAACCCGATTAATTCTCACTGCCGATGCGGGACGTTACTGGGAAGTGGATCCGGTTTCCCTGGATACTATCACTCCGATTGGTTATTTTGACCAACATATTGTTTCCGTGCCTTTGTCTATTTTCCCAGTCCTAGAAAATACCGCTCACCCCTTCTACGACAAAAAGACCCAAGAATTTATCACCTGTGAATTAAAGCTAAAACTTATATCGGGAGGTATGTTAAAAGATTTAGATAAATCGGTGTATATTGTTCTTTGGGATCAACAAAAACAACTTAAACCCTGGAAACTACAGGGAACTACCCTCGATGGTAGCCCCCATTCGGTCATCGTCACCGAAGATTATATCATGATTCCCGATATGCCCTTTCAGATGGGAGTAGCCAAACTATTAGGTATCAGAATTAAGCCTGAAGAAACCTATCCGAAAACTCAAATTTATCTGGTTAAACGTCAAGATCTCAAGGAAGAAGAAACCACCGTTCCCTCGCGATTAATTACCTTCAATGGCGACAGTTATCACTTCCTTTGTAGTTACTATAGTACCAACGGTCAAATTCAGATTGTGGCCATCCAAAATGCCACTATTAGTTTAACCGAAGCGATCGAAAAAGACGATATCCAACATTTTACCGGTCAGAGTTATCCCCCCGAATACCACGGCATCCCCTGGATGTTTTCCTTTGACCCCGGAGTGCTGCGCAAAGTGGTTATCGAAGATGCCAGGGTGATGAGCGAACAAGCTTTCATCCATCCGGGTTGGTTCTGTACCAGTCTCTACACCGCCGACCCCCGGGAATCGGAACAGGGATACAGTGCCGTTTATCAAATTTATCTCGGTTATGTGCGCGAATTAATTTGTCGTCGTCAGTATATGGATTGTCGCGACCAAAGCAATCGCATCCTCAGCGATGCCGAACTTCCCTGTCATGACTTGCCCTCGGTATTAGCCAAGGTTCCCTTCGATAAGGATTGGAATCAGTTAACTGAACAGATTAGCCAAGAAAAAAATGCCAGTGATACTCATGTATCACATTTAGGTCGGGGACTACTGGATTTTTATGTTTGTCCCGATGGCTATATTTTAGATAGCATTCAGTTTATTCCCCAAGAACAGGCCTATCTATTGACGACGGTTTTAACCCCGACCAAAGTATTAGAAGCTTGGTTATTTAACCCTGACAATCTCAAGGACGGACCGATTGCTAAACTGAGTTTGCCTGAAGATGTTCACTTTGGTTTGACCTTGCATTCCGAGTATTTCGAGCAAGTGTTGCCTTCTCCCCGTCCTTCCGTCTCACAGGTAAATCGAGTCCTGTCAGCCTTGCGGAGTCTTGTTTTAGTTCCCGTAGAATTTTTCTTGGGGAGACCCGCAGCCGTTTACAATCGCCGAGTAAAAAAATGATTGTTCTCAAAGGATACGACATTCTTGCCCAGGTTTACGAAAGCGTTAACTCGGAAGTCTATCGGGCCATTCGCACCGTCGATAATCAACCGGTTATGCTCAAAATCCTCAAGCAAGAATATCCAACCGCACAAGAACTAACCCATTACAAACAGGAGTATAAAACCATCTGCGGCCTGAACTTCGAGGAGGCGATTAAAGCCTATGGTTTAGAAACCTACCGCAGAACTCCCGTGATTATTTTGGAAGATTTCGGGGGTGTATCCTTAAAAAAATGGCTAGAGGGCAAAAAAACTCTAGCCTTAAGGGACTTTTTAAGTCTTGCACCCCGAATAGTGGCTAATTTAGAGAAAATTCACAACGCCAAGGTTATTCACAAAGATATTAATCCTGCCAATATAGTTCTTAACCCCGAAACCGGACAGATTAAAATCATCGATTTTGGCATTGCCAGCGTCCTGCAGCGGGAAAATCCGGGGCTAAAAAATCCCAACGTCCTCGAGGGGACTTTAGCCTATATTTCTCCCGAACAAACCGGACGGATGAATCGCAGTCTCGATTACCGTACAGATTTTTATTCCTTGGGCGTTAGCTTCTATGAACTGCTCACCGGACAATTACCTTTTCGGGCTAACGATGCTTTGGAATTAGTTCACTGTCATCTGGCAAAACAACCTTTGGAGATTAATAGTCTCGTCAGGGAAGAAATTCCCCCGGTGGTGGAGGCAATCATCAGGAAACTGATGGCTAAAACCCCCGAGGAACGATACCAAAGTGCCTATGGTATTCGGGCAGATTTAGAAGAATGTTTAAGACAACTAGAAACAACGGGTAAAATTGAGGATTTTGTCATCGCTGGGCAAGATCTAGCCAATCAGTTCCAAATTCCCCAAAAACTCTACGGTAGGGAGACAGAAATCGCCACTCTCCTCACTGCTTTTCAACGGGTAGCCACGGCGGCTAAAAACTCCTCTCACACCGAACTGATGCTAGTTACGGGTTATTCTGGCATGGGTAAAACCACCCTAGTTAGGGAAATTTATCAGCCAATTACTGAAAAACGCGGCTTTTTTATCTCCGGTAAATTTGACCAATTTCAGCGCGATACTCCCTACGCTGCCGTGGTTAGCGCTTTGACTCATCTTGTCAAGCAACTTTTGGGGGAAAGTCAGCCACAACTGCAACTATGGCGACAAAAACTCTTAAAGTCTTTGGGGGCGAATGCACGGGTTATTATTGATGTGATTCCTGAACTAGAATTAATTATCGGTCCACAACCAGAGGTGTTACAATTAGGAGCGATCGCTACTCAAAATCGCTTTAATTTAGTCTTTAAAAATTTTATTCGGGTCTTTTGTTCCCCAGAACATCCCTTAGTCATCTTTCTCGATGATTTACAATGGGCAGACTTGGCTAGTCTCCAGTTAATAGAATTAATTATGCTCGATGGCGATATGGACTATTTATTTTTAATTGGTTCCTATCGCAGTAACGAAACTAATTCCACCCATCCCCTAAGTGCTACTCTCGATAAATTAGAGCAGGGGGGCATAATTATCAATCAAGTTATTTTAAAACCTCTGGGTCTTGAACAGGTCAATCAGTTAATTGCTGACACCTTAAACCATTCACCAGAATATGTGCAATCCTTGTCCGCTTTAGTCTGGCAAAAAACCCACGGAAATCCCTTTTTTGTCAATGAATTTCTCAAAACTATCTACTGGGAAAATTTGCTATTTTTCCAATCGGGGCAGCAAACAACCACTAAAACCGATAATAATAGGGGCTATTGGCAATGGCATCTCGGGCAAATTCAAAGGATTGACAGTACCGATAATCTGATTCAATTTATGATGGGCAAAATGCAGAAATTACCTCCCGAAACTCAGGAAATTTTAAGTTTAGCGGCCTGTCTTGGGGCAGAGTTTAATTTAAATATTCTAGCATTAATCTCTGAAAAATCACCCCCAGAACTTTTACCAATTTTAACTTATAGTAGTGAAGCTGGTTTAATTATTCCCCTCTCAGAATTATCAGAATTAGATGAACAATTACTGATTCAAGAATATAAATTTGCTCATGATCGCATTCAACAAGGAGCTTACGCTCTCATCGAAGACAGCCAAAAATCTTTAATTCACCTAAAAATTGGTCGCCTACTTTGGGAGCATAGTTCTGTCAACGAATTATCGGAAAAGATTTTTAAAATAGTCGATCATCTCAATCTTGGTTATCAACTAATTAGCGAGGAAAAAGAACGAGAGTCAGTGGCTAACTTGAATTTACTAGCATCCCAAAAAGCTAAAGCCGCTAATGCCCAAACTGGAGCCTTAAAATATATTAAAATCGCTCAAAAACTTCTCAAAAAAGCAAGCTGGAAGAATAACTATCAACTGACTTTAGATATTTATTCTGAAGCCACAGAAATCGCCTATTTAAGTGGGGATTTTGAGCAGATGCAGTGCTGGGCTAATCTCGTGTTAAAACAGGCAAAAACCACCCTAGATAAAGTAAAAGTTTATGAAGTCATCATCGAAGCCTATCACGCCCAAAATCACGAACTAAAAGCGGTACAAATTGGCTTATCTGTCCTCAAAAGCTTAGATTTCGAGATTCCTGAATCCTTACAATCATCAGCTATCCAGGAAGAACTCACTAAAACTCGACAAAAATTAGCGGGTAAAAATATCGAAGATTTAATTAATTTACCGCAGATAAATGAAGAAGAAAAATTAGCAGTAATGAAGATAGCGGCTGCCATATTTTCTCCTGTTTTTATTGCCGCCCCGCATCTCTTACCTGTCCTAGTATCAAAACAGGTTAACTTATCAATTCAGTACGGCAATAGTTATCTAGCGGCTTTTACTTATGTTAATTATGGCTTAATTCTTTGCGGTCTTTTAGAAGATTGGGAAACGGGTTATCAATTTGGAAAATTGGCTTTAAACATTGCCGATAAATTTCATGCCAAAGCCCTGATGCCGAAAATAATTGCCGTCTTTTCTACCACTATTAGTATCTGGAAAGAACCGATTAAAAATTCCCTGTCTTTGTTAAAATCTTCCTATCAAACCGGTTTAGAAATGGGCGATCTCTACTACGGAACAACCTGCGCCTATCTTTACTGTTTTCATTCCGCCTTTATCGGACAGGAATTAACCGAATTAGACCGAGAAATAGCTAACTATGATCTGGCTTTTGTTAAGCTCAAACAAGAAAACACCCGCAACTATCTAAAAATCTACGGACAAACAGTTTTAAATCTGCTGGGGCGCTCGGAAAATCCCAGCCGTTTAGAAGGAAAATACTATCAAGAAACTCTTATGTTACCGTACCATCTAGAGGCTAATGATCTCTATGGTCTCTGTGCTTTATTTGTCAATAAATTATACCTTTGTTATCTATTTGGACAGTACGAACAAGCTATTAAAAATGCTAACCAAGCCCAACAATATCTAGGAGGAGCCACCGCTACTTTATTGATTTCTCTACATAACTTCTATGATTCTCTCGCCCATTTAGCTATTTATAATCATCTGGACAATGACCAAAAAAAGCAAGTATTAGAACGAGTGACGAATAATCAGAAAAAGCAACAGGAATGGGCTAATCAAGCCCCCTCTAACTATCTTCATAAATTTTATTTAGTGGCAGCGGAAAAGGATCGAGTGCAGGAATCCTATCTAGAAGCCATAGAAAACTACGATCTAGCCATCGCTAAAGCCAGGGAAAATGAATACATTAATGAAGAAGCACTGGCTAACGAACTAGCGGCGAAATTCTATCTCGATTGGGGTAAAGTAAAAATTGCCAAAACCTACATCAATGAAGCTGCCTATCTCTATTCTCTTTGGGGAGCAACAGCTAAAGTCAAAGATATAGAAAGCCGCTATTCTCAGTTAATGGTCAATAATTATGGTTCCAATTCCCTGACCGAAACCACGAGAACTACCACCAGAAAAAATTCAGTTAGTCATGCGGGAGAACTGTTAGATTTAGCCACGATTATGAAAGCATCCCAAGCCATTTCTAGTGAGATAGTTTTAGATCAATTACTCGCCACCCTGATGAAAATTCTCATCGAAAATGCTGGGGCGCAGCTGGGCTATCTTATCCTAGAAAGCGGCGGACAACTATCGATCGAAGCCTCCGGTTCAGTGCAGGAAGATAGGGTGACAGTCTTTAAATCTAATGCGATCGAAGAACATCTTCCCGTCTCAATTATTAACTATGTGGCCCGGAGCGGTCAAACCGTTCTTAATAACGATGCTGCCCATCAGGGCAATTTTAGCAACGATCCCTATATTAAAATCCATCAAACCAAATCGCTGCTTTGCACACCCCTACTCGACCAAGGACAACTGCGGGGAATTGTCTATCTAGAAAATAATCTCACCGTCGGGGCTTTTACCCAAGAAAGATTGGAAGTGCTGCAACTGCTCTCTAGCCAAGCTGCCATCGCAATTACTAACGCCAAACTCTACGCCGAAATCAAAGCTAAACAGAGACAACTAGCGCAATTTTTAGAAGCCATGCCAGTGGGGGTATTTGTCCTCGATGCCGACAGTCAACCCTACTACGCCAATCAAACTGCCCAGGAGATTTTAGGAAAAGAGATAGTTAATATCACCACGGCTAATCAGTTGGGGGAAACCTATCAGTTATATCAAGCTGGAACCGATCGATTGTATCCCACAGAATACCATCCGATTGTCCGAGCTTTAAGGGGGGAAAAAAACACGGTGGATGATATAGAAGTTCACCAAGGAGAGAAGATTATCCCCCTAGAAGTGTATGCCACGCCCGTTTTTGACGAAAAAGGAGAAATTATCTATGCGATCACCGCTTTTACCGATATTAGCGAACGAAAACAGGCGGAAGCGGAACGGATTCGCTTTACCCAAGAATTAGCCGAGTATAGCCGCACCCTAGAACAGAAAGTGCGGGAGCGCACCCTGGAACTCAGCCAAACCCTAGAAATTCTCAAGGCCACCCAAGCAGAATTACTGTTTGAAAATGAACTGCTCAGAAGTACCGAAGAATCTAGCACCTTTGACTACCAAGTGGGGGGCAGTTTGCCCATGGATGCCCCCACCTACGTGGTCCGCGCCGCCGACCGTTATCTCTATAAAGCCCTCAAACGCGGCGATTTTTGCTATGTTCTCAATCCCCGTCAAATGGGTAAGTCTAGTTTAATGGTACGCATGATCGATCACCTCCAACACGAGGGCATCTGTTGCGCTCCCATTGATTTAACCCGCATCGGCAGCGAAAATGTCACTCCCGACCAATGGTACAAGGGGATAGCCTTCGAGTTAGGACGACGTTTTGGCCTGCTCAAAAGGGTCAATCTGAAAGCTTGGTGGCAAGAACGGGAAGATGTCTCGGCAGTGCAGCGCTTGGGGGAATTTATCGAAGAGGTGTTATTGCTGGAAGTGGGGATAGTGGAAGGTTCTCCCCCGAAACCGATTGCGATTTTTATCGATGAAATCGATAGCGTTTTGGGCTTAAATTTTGCGGTTAATGACTTTTTTGCCCTGATTCGTTCCTGCTATAACCAGCGCGGTTTTAACCCGCTCTATCGGCGTTTGACCTTCGCTTTCTTCGGTGTTGTCACCCCCTCCGATTTAATTACCGACCACCAAATCACTCCTTTTAATATCGGTCATTCGATTCAATTGGAGGGTTTTAAGGAACACGAAGCCCAGCCTTTACTGCGCGGATTGGCCGAGAAATTTAGTAACCCGCAAACTGTCTTAAAAGAAGTCTTTGCCTGGACAAACGGTCAACCTTTTCTGACCCAAAAACTCTGTCAGTTAATTCGCACCGCCACCTCGCCGATTCCCCCCAATAGTGAGGCCTCCTGGATTGAGGACTTAGTACAGAAGAAGATCATTGGCAATTGGGAGGCTCAGGATGAACCGGAACATCTGCGGACTATTCGCGATCGGCTTCTCAACAGTCATCGCTCCCAGTTGCTCCTGAGACTCTATGAACGGATTTTAAGGGAAAAAGAGGTGATTGCCGAGGATAGCCCCCCAGAAAAAGAGTTACTTTTATCAGGGTTAGTGATCAAAGATCAGGGCCAGCTGCGGGTCCATAATCCCATCTATCAAGCAATCTTTAACCTCCATTGGCTGGCCCGGGCAAAATCAACCTAGTAAGTAGGTAGATGTTAAAAGTTGTCAGATTTCCCCCCTTTATCAAGGGGAGATTAAGGGGGGGATCGGCACTTCCTTTATTAAGGGTGGCAGGGGAGATCGAAGGTAAAATCAGCCAATACTAAATCCTGTTTAATAAGTTATAGGATAGTGGGAAGTTAAAGTTAGATTGGGAGTTATCAAACTATTAAAAATAGATTTGCTATTACACCCTAAGCAGTCGCTGATTTAGCAGCACTCGCTCCTATCATTCGAGAGATCAAAACCCTGGAAGTCCCCAAAAACTCCAAAATCTGAATCGCTAGTTAGGGAGAGAAATGTCAAGATTTATTAAATATAGAGAAATTGCCGCATGGGATATAATATATATGGTTGCCTATTAGTCTAAGTCAAATGAACATTAGACCTCTTGCAAAAATCAAAAATCTTCCGTTAGGTGAGGAATCAGGTTTCGGCCGTGAGACTTCGGAGTGAGACTTCGATGGATCAGATAGTGATGCCATTCAGACTTAAATTGACCTTTTAAATACAGCAACTTTTTCTGAAATGTAGTGATTAGGAACAATTTAAGAATACTTTCTCACCTAGCCCGAGCTTTTATTTAACTAATTCCGAGGATAATTACCGTGAAAACAGCGAAATATCCCGAAAAAATTGCCGCTCTCTGGACAACATTCCTCTTGGGAACTCTATTTCACACCCAACTGGGGTTAATGCCACTCTTCCATGGTCAATCGATCGTCGAGAGTCATCAAACCAGCAATCTCGATCCGATTTTCTGGGGAATGTTGCTCTTTTTTTTGCTGCCAATGTTAGCGATTATCGGGGTCAATTTTAGCGAAAGTCGCTCCTTGCGAAAAGTCCATTTCTGGCTGACAATTCTCTATTCTGTCTTGAATTTAGCCCATCTGATCGCCGATCTTTTGGTTAGACCGATCGCCTGGTATCAAATTGCTCTCATGGCAATTTTATTGATCATCGGACTGATTTTAAATCTAGTTTCCTATCAATGGCTGCGGTTAGCGATCGCCCATCCGCACCATCTCTCGGAAAGTCATTAGTAGTGCCAAGATCAAAAGGTGGCCCGTTGACTAACTGATTCAGACAAAAGGATGCCTTTTGAGCTCAAGTTGGGGCTTATTAGGGTAAAAGCCAGCTTAAACCAGAGCTAAAGGGATTTTTTCTGAGAATTTAACTTAAAAAATCTAATTAATCCCTATTATTTCCCAGATCAGCCCGTAAATTGTTCCTGTTTCCGGGCTGACGCTGCCACCTCATCTCACCAAGTGCGGATCTTTTTAGCTATGATAGTTCAGAACCAAGCCAATAAAGGGAACTTTTGGGGCTGGTTATTCATCAGAAAACTCCTAATCGGAGGAGTTAAGCAGACGATATAGTTCAGATTAACGGCAAATATTGGTTAATAGTAATAACGAGGTAATTATTTTGATGAAATCTCTCATTCGTTGGACGGCAACTCTTGGTTTAGTAGGAACGACAATGTTGACTTCGCTGCTGGGCAGCTATTCTAAAGCACTCGCTTTACCGGAAGAACAAATCGTCAAAACCTTGCAGTCTGTACCTGTCTTCGCTATTGCCGATGATCAAGGAGTTCCCTTAATTGCCGTAGAAAAAGAACAGAAATTCACTGGGGTTTTTATCAGTAAGCAGGACGCACAAAACTTTTTTGAACAACTGAAAAAAGAGAATCCTGAAGTGGCCAGCAAAGTTAAAGTTCAGGCTGTTTCCTTGGCACAAGTCTATAAAATGCAAACCAGTCAAACCGATCAAAATCGTTTAATTATCGATTTTGTTCCCAAAGAGTCGGAAGTAGAATCGGCGAAAAAACTGCTCAGTGAAAGAGGTCAACAGTATCAAGGTGGTGTACCTTTATTTGTGCCGAAAGCAGGAAAAGAGAGTAATTTTCTGGTGGTCAATCGCAATAATCAGGATTTTATTCCTTTCTTCTTTGAAAAAGCCGCCGCTTTGCAAATGGTAGAACAATATAAAAAAGCTAATCCCGCCGAAGCAGCCACGGTGAAAATTGATGTTATTCCCTTAGAAAGTGTCATTGCCACCCTACAACAAAGTAACGATGAAGCTTTAACTAAAATTCTCCTCTATCCTAGCCAAGAAACGATTGATTTTATCCGAGCAAATAGTAACCAAAATGCTCCCAACCAACCCCCAGCAAATCAGCCACGCCCTAATAATAATACCAATAATCCCCCCGCCCCCAATCGTTAAGCCTTGTGTCTGCTAGTATTTCCGGTCAAGAATTAAGTCAATGGCGCCAACAGGCGATCGCGGATTTAGCGCAAGCGCAACTATCTCCGAAGGAAGTGGATATATTTCTGCAAGCAGTGACAGATTTAGATACTCTTTCCCTGCGCTTACAATCCTTTCGCGAACGAGAAAAAATCCCCTTGAGTTATTCTTGGTCGGAAATTACTAAACGCTGGCAAAAACGCCTTCAAGCAAGGGTTCCCTTGCAGTATTTGCTCGAATCGGTGGTCTGGCGTGATTTTACCCTGAAAGTCTCCCCAGGGGTCTTAATTCCTCGTCCCGAAACCGAGTTATTAATCGATATCGTTGGAGAAACCGTCAGAGGAGACGACGGGGGAATCTGGGTAGATCTGGGAACCGGTAGCGGTGCGATCGCTATTGGTTTAGCCAGTATCTTGACAAAAGCAGAGATCTATGCTATTGATTACAGTCAAACGGCTTTAGCGATCGCCAAAGAAAATATCATCAAGACGGGTTTTGCCGACAGAATTATCTTAAAACAGGGTTCTTGGTGGACACCCCTAGAGAAGTGGAAAGGACAGATTAGCGGTATGGTGTCCAATCCTCCCTATATTCCCAGTGCAGAAATCCTCGACCTACAAATTGAAGTGCGGGAACATGAACCCCGTTTGGCCCTCGATGGAGGTGAAGACGGATTGACTGCGCTGCGCTATCTAGTGGCCACTGCTCCCGATTATCTGCGATCGGGAGGCCTTTGGCTAGTGGAAATGAGAGCCGGTCAAGGGGAAAAAGTAGCGCAAATGCTGGAAAATCAGGGCAATTATCGACAAATTCAGATTATTAACGACCTAGCAGGTTTCGATCGCTTTGTTTTGGCCGAGCGAATTTAGCGCAATGCAGCCGCTTCGCAGTCCCGCAGCCAGAGACGCACCGCTTGGCCGATGGTCCCTTGACTGGTTTCTAGGGGAGGTAAGGGGACTTGAGCAGGTTCAAGGGAAGCTAATTGACTGTAAACCGTCACTAATCGCCATCCTTCCCCAGTTTTAGTTAAAAATAACCAGTGATAATTCTGGAGGCTGACAGAGCGATTTTTGCTATACTGACGCTCTAAAGTCGTAAAAAAAACCTGTTGAGTGTCATCGGCAATTTGACCGGAATATTGATTAGCACTTAAAGGTAGGGGTGCAAATTCGGGACGACCGGCAATAATCACAAAAACCGGTGTAGATAATTCTTGATCGATTTGGGAACGGGTAATAACTCGATTAGCATAACCGGGTAAATCTGACAAGAGGCGATCGACTAAAAGATTTAAATCCTCCGGACAGCTAGAAAGAGGAAGACTAACTACTGGCGAGTTAATCCCGAACATAACCAGTAATAACCCTAAATATCGGCTAATTCGTGACAAATTTTTGCCCATGCTACTTTTGGCTCCTCAGCACCAGTGATCGGTCGTCCAATTACTAGATAATCAGCCCCAGCTTTAAGCGCTTGGGCCGGAGTCATCACCCGACTTTGATCCCCTTTGATTGACCAGGAGGGACGAACTCCGGGGCAAACTAAGAGAAAATCCTCTCCACAGACGCGACGCAATTGCGCCACTTCTTGGGGAGAACAAACCGCCCCATCAATTCCCGATTCTTTGCCCAATAATGCCAGATTTAAGGCATATTCCGATAGTTCTAGGGGAATTTTGAGGTCGAGGGCTAATTCGCGGGCGTTAAGGCTGGTTAAAACGGTGATAGCGAGAAGTTTTGGCGGCGATAGCAGGTCAGAGATGGCCGCCTTAGCCGCCGTCATTGCTTGCCGTCCGGCTGTTGCGTGGAGGGTGAGTAAATCCACTCGATAGCGACTGGCGGAACGACAGGCCCCAGCGACCGTATTGGGAATATCATGGAATTTAAGATCGAGAAAGCTCTTTTTTTGTCTTTCTTGCAGAATCCCTAGAATTTCTGCACCGCTACTAACAAATAATTCTAGTCCCACTTTCCAAAAACTGACTTCTGGCAACAGATCGAGCAGTGCGATCGCTGATTCTAAATCCGGCACATCAAGAGGAACAATAATTCGGTCTGAGTTGGTCATATTGGGGCGATAAATCAGAGAAAAATCCAATCGGCAAAAGTGGCAGCCTGTCCGCAATAAATGCCATCACGATCGATGATATTCCAAACGATCGCTTTTTCGATGCGAAATAGTTGACCGTTTTTCGTGATCCTTACCCCGTGATAATCGTTGATATAGCCCTGTTTTTTGACTAAATCCAGCATTTTTTGGCGTTCTTGGGCGATTTCCTCTCCCTCTACCGTCGCTCGCGAAGGAGTTGTTAATAATTCTGGCCAAGTTAAACCCCAGAGATCGAGGGCACCGCGATTACCATAATTGAAGATCGGATTAGTTTGCGTACCGTGGGAAACCAGCACAAAAGGGGCATAAAAGAGCATTTTACTCTGTTCTTTGCCAGTACCGATCCGGGGTAAAAGCGATCGCCCGATTAACCGTTCATAATTATCCAGCAGCAATTCTGTCCAAGCTATAATAGCTAAATCTTGCCAAATTTCCATAAAATTATCTTGAAAAACCGGTTTAATCTTCCCTTTGCCAATATTTATAGGCCGCGTAGGCTAAAGTAATCACTCCCGTCAGAATTGCCGACTCATCCACTAAAAATTCCGGATGGTGAAGGGGGGGATTGAGGAGGTGAGGAGAACCCACTCCCAGACGGAACATTGTCCCCGGGGCCTGTTGCAAATAAAGGGAAAAATCCTCGGCCCCCATGGAGGGTTCCGAGAGAATTAAAACCCGATCCCGTCCCCAAGCTTCTAAACCAGCTTCTTCCACCAAACGAGTTAAAAATTGGTCATTTTGTACCGATGGCACACCCCGACGATAATTTACTTGACATTTAGCGTTATATGTGCTACAGACATTCGTGACCAAACTCTCGATCCATTCTGGGAGATGGGCGTGGGTTTCTGGGTGCAGCGATCGCACTGTTCCTGCCATGCGTACCTGATCGGCGATGACGTTGGGGGCGCGACCACCGCTAATCTGGCCGATGGTGAGGACAATGGGACGCAAAGGGTTTTGAGTCCGACTAATTGCCTGTTGCAAAGTGGTGATTACTTGCGAAGCGATCCAGATAGCATCGATCGCCTCGTGGGGCCGGGCCCCGTGGCCGGATTCCCCTTGAATAAAAATCTCCAGATCGTCGGCAGCCGCAGTTAAGGCCCCGTAACGAACCCCGATCGATCGGGCCGGAATCGAGGGGAAAACGTGCAGCCCGAAAACGGCGCTGACATCCCGCATCACCCCCTCCCGGATCATCCAATTGGCCCCCTGGGCGATTTCCTCTGCTGGTTGAAAGAGAAAGCGTATTTTTCCCTGCAAAGGTTCCGAGAGACGGGAAAGCACCATCGCCGCCCCTAAACCGACGGTAGCATGAACATCGTGACCGCAGGCGTGCATAATCCCCGGTTTACGCGAAGCAAAGTCTAAATCGGTCTTTTCTTGGATCGGTAGGGCATCCATATCGGCCCGGATGGCTAAAATCCTTCGATCACTGCCTTTTCCCGCCAATTCTCCCTTAACTCCCGTTTTTCCCACCGCTTCCTGCACCGATAGACCACAGGAAGACAAAACCCCGGCAATATAGGCGGCAGTTTGATATTCTTGCCCGCTTAACTCTGGATTCGCGTGAATGTGGCGGCGAATCTCCACTAATCGGGGTGCGAGACTCTCGGCTATGTTTTTAATCTCGGAGAGCATGAAACCAGTTTTACAGTATCTTTAGGGTTAATCATAGAGCATTTTTTACCTGAAAAGTTGGGTCTGGCTGATTTTCAGTCTCAACTGTCTTCTCGGCACTCTTTCAACCCGGGACTAAGCTAATTTGTCAAGAGGATGCAGGAGTTACTATTCATCTCTTGATTCGGTAACACCTCTTGAGAGAATATTCCAGCTATGATAGGAAACAGTGTCTAGTTAGGAAAAAAACATGGTTCAGTCTTCCGAAAAAATTGAAGTTAAGTACGGGGAAAGAGAAATTGCTGAAGGAACATTAATTACTTTCCCTAATCCACGCCCCGGCAGAAATTATGATATTCAGATCACTCTGCCAGAATATACCTGTAAGTGTCCCTTTTCCGGTTATCCCGATTTTGCCACTATTTATCTTAGCTACGTTCCCGATCAAAAGGTGATGGAATTAAAGGCGATTAAACTTTATATTAATAGTTATCGCGATCGTTATATTTCCCACGAAGAAGCAATTAACCAAATTTTAGATGATTTGGTGGCCGCTTGCGAACCCTTGCAGATGAAAGTTAAAGGGGATTTTCATCCCAGAGGTAACGTTCATACCGTGGTGGAGGTGATGTATAAAAAAGAATAGCATAATTGTCTAGTTTGGGGATGGGGACTAACCCATCCCTTACTGTTCTAGTTTTTGTTGTTCAAGTTTTTTGCTGTCCTTGTTTTCAATACTTATTTTAAAATTGTCCTCTATACTTAGAGCTTGAATCTTATCGTTAAGAGTTGGTTGATTGCCTTTGACTGCTGCTAGGTAAACTGCCCGCGCATTTAAATTGCTTATTGAGATGAAGCAAGAGGCAAGAGGCAAAACGGAGAATAAATCATCAGTTTTTAATAACCAGATTTAGTATAAGTAGGGCTGGCTGAATAAATCTAAAAACCTTGTTGGATAATATTTTTAGGCTTTTTTGCAATCAAAAACTGCCAACCCTTGGCGTGATCTACACCCCACACCCTGCCCCCAGTAAAAACTTTTTTAGCCAACCCTAAGTAGAATTTAAAATCATCCCCAGTGAGGAACTAGCCATGAAATCCTTTGCCCTTCTTACCACCCTTAGCCTAATCAGCCTTTCCACCCTCGCGACTGTTCGCCCCGTCATGGCGCTAGAGAGCCGACAACCAGCCGAAACCGGGATCGCTCAAGGGAACAATCAAGACGCGATCGGCCACTATAACCGGGGAGTTGACTACATCCAACAGGAAAAATACGATCTCGCCCTCGCTGAACTCACCAAAGCGATCGAACTCGATCCTAACTATACCGAGGCTTACAACAATCGCGGGTTTCTTTACGCCGGACAGGGGAAACCCGACCTCGCCCTGTCCGATTACAATCAGGCGATCAACATCAATCCCCGATACGCCGAGGCTTACCTCAATCGCGGGCTTCTTTACCAACAACAGGGGAAACCTGACCTCGCCCTGTCCGATTACAATCAGGCGATCAACATTAATCCCCGATTGGCCCTGGCTTACAACAATCGCGGGTTTCTTTACGCCGGACAGGGGAAACCCGACCTCGCCCTATCCGATTACAATCAGGCGATTAACATTAATCCCCGATACGCCGAGGCTTACCTCAATCGCGGGCTTCTTTACCAACAACAGGGGAAACCTGACCTCGCCCTGTCCGATTACAATCAGGCGATCAACATTAATCCCCGATTGGCCCTGGCTTACAACAATCGCGGGTTTCTTTACGCCGGACAGGGGAAACCCGACCTCGCCCTATCCGATTACAATCAGGCGATCAACATTAATCCCCGGGACACCCGTGCTTACGTCAATCGGGGGCTTCTTTACGGCGAACAGGGGAAACCCGACCTCGCCCTGTCCGATTTCAATCAGGCGCTCAACATTAATCCCCGAGATGCCGATGGTTATCTGAATCGGGGGGTTCTGTACGCCATACAGGGGAAACCCGACCTCGCCCTGTCCGATTTCAATCAGGCAATCAACATTAATCCCCGAGATGCCCAGGCTTACAACAATCGCGGGCTTCTTGACAAAGAACAGGGGAAACCAGACCTCGCCCTGTCCGATTTCAATCAGGCGCTCAACATTAATCCCCGATTGGCCGAAGCTTACATCAATCGGGGGAATCTTTACCAACAACAGGGGAAACCTGACCTCGCCCTGTCCGATTACAATCAGGCGATCAACATTAATCCCCAATTGGCCCTGGCTTACGCCAATCGGGGGGTTCTTTATTACTCTCGACAAGAAACGGAAAAAGCGATCAGAGATTTCCGACAAGCCGCCGAACTGTTCCGCCAGCAAGGAAACACGGCGTTATATGAAGAGATTATGGAAGCCCTACGGCTATTAGGCGCGGTCTAGTCCTTTTTCTTGGGTTGAGCGAATCAATAGGTTAAAGAAAACCTCTCAATTTTAGGGGAGAGCGAAACCCAACATCCAACACCTCAATCCGTCTGAATAGGCGATCGCTTCTCATGGCTTTTTGTGGGGTTTCCTTGGGTCAATTCAACCTAGGATAATTGTTATCAGTATTTAGTTTTTTCTAGTCTAGTCTGTTAATTGTTCATTAAAAACCTTCGCGATGGATGTTATTTTATGACCCTAAAACAACTCATACAAGACAAACGAGAGGATATCCTAAAAATTGCGGCTCTTCGTTACTCTTTATGCTAAATCAACATACAAGATGCCAAGACAACATACTTCTAACCCAAAAATTCCGAAAGTTTCTAAAGCCATAGGCTCTCCGTTTTATTAGTTTAAGTTTATTGTTGATTCCCTCGACCATCCCATTCGTTGTCCTTCGCTCGAAATAACTAATGATTTCTCCAAACCAGTTTCGGATTGTTTGACAACTCTTGGTAAAAACACTGGAGGATTTTGCCAACCAGTCCGAGATGGATAGCAGTCCTTCTGTCGGATTCTCTGAGGTTTCATAAATCTTTCTAAATTCTTCCTTTAACTCGTGCATCTTTTTCAAATTTGGGAAATTTTCTTTGATAGCTTCTAGTTTGATTTTTTGGGTTTCCGTTAAATCTTTTTCATTTTTTAACAAGCTATATTTACTTCGCTTTAAAACTTCTAGCTTCGCTTCTTTTTCCGCTTTCTGTTTTTTATTTCTCTGCGCTTATACGGCTCTTTTTTCTGCTTTTCTTTGTTCGTCTAACTCTTGATTAATTTGTTTCATTACATGGAATCTATCGGCGACTACCTCGGCCGATGGCATCAATTCTTTCACCAAATTTTTATAGGGCAACCAAAGGTCTATGCTGACTTCTTCAATTTGCTCTAACACCTCTTTTCCCCACCCTGTAAGCGTTTCCCTCAATTCTTCTTGTGTTCGCTTCTCTAGAATAGCTATTAGTTTTCCCGTATCTAAATTTACTAAAACCGCACAGTAATTTTTTTGTCCTTTGACTAGAGCGATTTCATCAATTCCTAGTCTTTTTAATTTCGATAGGTCTGTCTCTGTAATTTCTTCAGCTATGTCCTCTATCATTCTTTGAATCTCTTCTTCCGTTACGTCATTTCTTCGGCTAACATTTAAAATATCTCCTTCTTTTAATTGTTCGAGTATATTCTCGGCTAGTCTTTTCGTATAGGTTCGTTTCTTGGCGACAAAATCTAACTCTTCGCTAAAGGGTTTCTGACAATTACCGCACTTAAATTGACGACGATTAACTTGTAGGTACACTGGTTGACCTGAGATTGGTAAATCTTTGACTAAATGTCGATGATTTTGGTGGAGTTTATCGCTCTCTAACCCACAACGAGGACAGATTGCTTTTTGATTTTTCGATTCGACTGGTCAAACTATACCGATATTTTCTAGGTGTCGATAGCCTTGAATACAGGTTCCTTGTAGGTTCAAAAATTTGTCAAGTATCATAAGTAAAATAATCTCGTTTTTGGCAATTATATCAAATCTTAACTCAATTGTCTATCTTTTGGCATTAACCTGTTTGTGCCTTAAGTCCTTCCCTGTATGGATTTCAGCTACTTTTGAGCTTAGGTACTCTCATCGAATTTTATTTTAAGTTAATTATTTGCATAACAATTCCCGAAGAGCCAAAATTGCCACCAAACATGGTGCTTTTAATGTGCGTGTATTTGGTTCCGTTGCTAGAGGTGAGGAAACCGAAAATAGTGATATTGATTTTTTAATTGATTATGATTTAGCTAAAACATCCCCTTGGTTTCCCGGTGGATTATTAGTTGATTTAGAGGATCTCTTAGGGTGTAAAGTGGATGTAGTAACTGAAAAAAGCCTTCATCATCTAATTAAACAGCGAATTTTAAAGGAGGCAATTAAGTTATGAATGAAGATCAAGGGCTCTTCTCGACTTTGTGTGATAATTTTTGCTTATGGAATCGTGAAATGTTGACGGAGAAAGACTTTTACGACTATTTTGCCGAAGAAACTATCAGTATAGGCTTCGTTTCCACACAGAAACCAGAAGAGCCGATCAAGTTTATCTTGGATACATTTTAGACTGTATTGATAAAATTAAGGAGTATTCCCAAGGAGGAAAACAGGAGTTTTTTGCTAATTCAATGATCAGCGATGCCATCATTAGACGCTTACAAACCTTGGCAGAATCAACTCAACGGCTTTCGGAGGAATTAAAGGCAAATATTCCCGATGTTGACTGGCGTAATATTTCTGGTTTTAGGAATATTTTAGTACATGATTATTTAGGAGGAATTGACCTTAATACAGTTTGGGATGTGGTAGAGAATTATTTGGATAATTTAAGAGAACAGATTTTAAGGCATCTAGAATCAGTCAATACTTAATCAAAGTCTAATTTTGTAGGTTGGGTTGACGCAAGGAAACCCAACAAATCCACCAGTTATGCTTTGTTGGGTTTTCCTTTGGTCAATCCAACCGACAAGGGGGATTATGCGCCAGAATAATCAATATTTATTATGCAGTATCGAAGGGCAAAAATTGAGGGAGGAACTTACTTTTTTACTCTTGTCACTCACAAGCGTAAAAAATTCTTGTGCGAACCAGAAAATATCTCCCTCTTGCGAGAAGCATTTCGCTACGTTATGCAACGTCACCCATTCACAATCGATGCCATTTTCATTTTACCCGACCACCTGCACTGCATTTGGACTTTACCCGAAGGTGATGCCAATTTTTCCACTCGTTGGCGTTTAATAAAAAGCTATTTTAGTCGTAACTGCGATTCACAATATTACGGAAACATGACTACTTCGAGAGAGAATAAAAAAGAACAAACTATCTGGCAAAGACGGTTCTGGGAACACTTAATAAAAAACGAGCAAGATTTCATTTTTCATGTAGATTACATTCATTATAATCCCGTAAAACATCGATTAGTTAATGCTCCTTCAGCTTGGGAATATTCCAGTTTTCACCGTTATGTTCAACAAGAAATCGGCTCTTCTCGACTTTGTGTGATAATTTTTGCTTATGGAATCGTGAAATGCTTATCGGGTAACACTTTTAGGACTATTTTGTCGAAGAAACTATCAGTATAGACCTCGTTTCCACACAGAAACCAGAAGAGCCAGAAATCTATCAGATTGACTGGGGCGCAAATGAAGAAATCATCTTTCCGGCGCCGATTGGCTATGAATAGAGCGATCGCCTCGTTTTCTAGGTTGGATCGTCGGAACGAAACCCAACACCCAACACCTAAATCCGTCTGAATCTTTTTGTTGGGTTTCCTTGGGTCTATTGTTGGGTTTCCTGACGTCAACCTAATACCATTTCTCTAAATGAAAACTACACATCGAATTTAAATCCCCCTTTAAGTTCCCCTTTTTAAGGGGGATTTAGGGGGATTAAACTTCTGTAGTCAGACTTTGGAGAATTGGTATAACTCATTGGACTTGCTCCAGGACTATCGCTATATTTGATCGGTGCAGCGGGATGGCAAGGAAGCAGCGATCGCCGATAAATTGCTAGGGAGCGGAGTCCTTAATCATGCACCCCCTGTGCGACAATATATCGAGTTTGCCCTTGGCTAAAACCATTAATTGATGACCTTGCCCATACAAGTTTTACCCCAAGACGTAATCGATTTAATTGCCGCAGGAGAGGTAATCGACTCTTTAGGCGCTGTGGTGCGGGAATTAGTCGAAAATGCCATTGATGCGGGGGCAGATAGGATTACCATCGATATATCTCCCCAAAATTGGCGAATACAAGTATCGGATAACGGTAGGGGAATGTCTAGAGAAGATTTGCAACTGTGTAGCTATGCCCACAGTACCAGCAAAATCCGCCAACGGGAGGATCTTTGGCAGATTACCAGTCTCGGATTCCGTGGTGAAGCTTTGCACAGTATCGCACAGGTGGCGCGTCTGCGGGTTGCCAGTCGCCATGACGGTGATTTAGGTTGTTATTGTCTTTACAATCACCAGGGTGAGCCGGATAATTTAGAAACGATTCCTATAGCTATCGGCACTATCGTCACGGTAGAAAATCTCTTTGGTAACTTTCCTGTGCGTCGTCAAGCTTTACCGTCAATTAACAAACAATTAAAGGATATACAGACTTTAATTCATAATTTTGCTCTCTGTCATCCCCAAATTACTTGGCAGGTTTTCCAAGATCATCAAGATTGGTTACGCATTAGTCCGGGTAAGGATGCCAGTCAAATATTACCGCAATTAGTTAAATCTCTGCATTTTAACGATTTAGCAGCCCTAAAACTTGACTTAACGACTCCTGACGCAGAATCTGCCCAAATTGAATTAGTCATTGGTTTGCCCGATCGCATTTCTCGCCATCAACCGAATTGGGTTAAAATTGCTGTTAATGGGCGAATGGTGCGCTCATCCGAGTTAGAACAGGCAATATTTCAAGCTTTCGCTCGTACAGTCCCTAAAGATCGCTATCCCGTTTGTTTTCTCCATCTACATCTTAACCCTCGTTCGATCGATTGGAATCGTCACCCAGCTAAAGCGGAAATATACCTGCATAACCTCGTTTTTTGGCAAGAACAGATAATTTCAGCCATAGACAAGGCTTTAGGACTAAATCCCGAACATATACCCGAAAAAGCGCAAAATCAGCGCGTCAGTCAAATTCTCAAGGCTGCCGAAGAAAAAAGCACCTATATAATAGGGGAGAAATCCAGGAAAAATCGGCTGGAATTAAAGGCATTAGCTCAAATTCACCAAACTTATATAGTTGCCGAACATCCTAACGGATTATGGTTAGTGGAACAACATATTGCCCATGAGCGGGTTTTGTACGAACGTTTAGAGGATAACTGGGAAATCGTGCCGTTAGATACTCCGATCATCTTAAATCAGTTAACTACTCGACAAATCGAACAATTACAACGTTTAGGATTAGAAGTTGCTAGTTTTGGCGATCGCTCTTGGGCAATTCGTAGTATTCCTGTTCTACTAAAAGAACGGGAGGATCGGGCTGATGCTTTACTAGAATTAAGTTTAGGGGGCGATTTACAAACCGCTCAGGTTGCTACCGCTTGCCGTAGTGCGATCCGCAACGGTACAGCTTTAAGTTTAGAAGAAATGCAGAATTTACTCGATGATTGGCAAAATACTCGTAATCCCCGCACTTGTCCCCACGGAAGACCGATTTACTTATCCTTAGAAGAAACTTCGCTCGCTCGCTTCTTCCGGCGTCATTGGGTAATCGGCAAAAGTCACGGCATTTAATCAGTTATCAGGATTCAGGAGTCGGGATTCAGGAGATTATTTTTATTTATTCTCCTCTCCCCTCTCTGGGCTCTTCTAGGTTCTGTGTGATAAGTTTAACTTATACCAATTCTCCAAAGTCTGACTACAGAAATTTAATCCCCCTAAATCCCCCTTAAAAAGGGTGACTTAAATTCGATGTGTAGTTTTCATTTAGAGAAATGGTATTACATATCAGGAAAGGCACTGCTGCAAGGGGAATGACTCTCAAATTATTACAGATGTATCAGCAGCTGCGTGTAAGCATCCCACCGAAAAACTAATGCGCTTCGGGGTTTGGGGGGTTCCACCCCCCAAAAGCTTGGATTGAGTGATAGAATCGCAAGCAATACTAAATCCGTTGAGTATGGGCTACATATCAGGAGAGGCACTCCTGCAAAACGGAGAATAAATAATCAGTTTTTATAGCGTTTCCTAAGCTAGTGAGGTACACCTGTTTTTCTTCCCCTTAGCCTTTTGCCTCTTGCATGAGTGCCTAAAACCCATAACTTTTGTACCTCAGCAGACTGAAAAACGCTATAATAACTGGATTTAGTCTGATTACCCTAACGGCAAAAATGCTGTTGATAGGCAATAATCCCTGATCGAGATAAGATTAATTCTGGTGATGATAGGGAAGACAGTGGTGAATAAACTAAGCATTCTGGTTTTACACGGACCGAATTTAAACCTATTGGGGAAAAGAGAGCCGAATCTCTACGGTAACATCAATTTAGAAGCGATTAACCAGTTTTTAAGCGAAGAAGCTACCCGTTTAGGGGTGAATTTAACCGCGCACCAGTCCAATCAGGAAGGGCAATTAGTGGACTGGATTCAGCAAGCATGGGGTCAGCATAACGGTATTTTGATTAATGCAGCAGCTTATACTCATACCAGTATCGCCATCCGCGACGCACTCTTAGGCACAAAAATCGCCTGTGTGGAAGTACACTTAAGCAATATTTACAAACGCGAGTCTTTTCGTCATCATTCCTACATTGCCGATATAGCTATCGGACAGATTAGCGGTTTTGGGGCCGAAAGTTATCGCTTAGGATTATGGGCATTAGTCGATTATTTGCAAAAGAATGGGAAAATTTAAGACAAATGCTGGAACTTCGGGCTTTTAAACCCAAATTTTCGATAAACTAGCGTAGAGGCCGTCTTTAGTTAATAAATCTTCATGGGTTCCCGATTCGACTAATTCCCCGCGTTTCAGGACAAGAATTCGATCGACATTGCGAATAGTGGAGAGACGATGGGCGATAATAATAGCAGTACGATCGACTACAATCTGTTCTAAAGCTTCTTGAATTAATACTTCTGTCCCCACGTCTAAACTAGCAGTAGCTTCATCTAAAACTAAAATTTCAGGGTTACGAATAGCGACTCTCGCAAAAGCGAGTAATTGTTTTTGTCCTCCCGACAAATTTGCGCCCCGTTCGCGTAAAAGAGTATGATAACCATCCGGTAACTCCTCGATAAAGTGATCGATATTAGTTAATTTAGCCGCTGCCTTCACCTGCTCAAAATCATAATTTTCTCCTAAAGTAATATTGCGAGTCACATCTCCAGCAAAGAGAAAAGTTTCTTGGAGAATCACACCGATATAACGTCTTAATTCCGCTTGGGGAAGATAACGGATATCGATACCATCCACTAGAATTCTGCCCTTACTTGGTTCGTAAAGACGACAGAGAAGACGAATAATCGAACTTTTTCCCGCACCAGTGGGACCGACTAAAGCGACTTTTTCCCCCGGATTAATGGTAAAATTGAGACCTTTGATAATATATTCATCTGGTTTATAACCAAACCAAACATTTTCAAAAATAATCTCGCCAGTTTTAAGTTTTGCTGGGAAAGAAATCTCTTTATAATTGTTAGAATCAGTAATTTCAATGGGAATACTCATTAATTCCCCAATGCGTTCAATAGCAGTAAAACCCGATTGAAACATGGTAAATTTTTCGGCAAACTGACGCAGGGGATTAAAGAGACGTTGGGAGAATAAAATAAAAGCCGATAAAACCCCAAAATCAATGGTTTTTTGGAGAATAAAAATACCCCCTAACCATAATACTCCTGCCACGGCAATTAATCCGATCCATTCCAACGTAGCTGAGACGGCCGAATCATAAAAAATTGTTTTATCTAGGGAGCGACGATACTGAGTATTGGTAGCGCGAAACATTTCAGCGTTAAAGCGTTCGCGGCGAAATAATTGAACAATATTAACTCCGACTACATTTTCCTGTAATTGGGCATTAAGTTTTGATAATTGCTCGCGTACCTGATAGTTAGCCCTACGGTATTGTTTTTGAAAAAAGATAATTAAAGCAGTGACAGGAAATAACATCAACACCAACAATAGAGCTAATTGCCATTGCAGGGTAAACATGGTGAGGATAATAACTAAAATATTGACCAGATCACTGACAACTCCGATCGCCCCACTAGCAAAAACTTCTCCTAATGCTTCCACATCGCTGGTTAAACGAGTGACTAAACGTCCCACGGGAGAGCGATCAAAAAAACTAGAGGAAAGGGAAGTAACATGACTAAATAAATCTTCCCGGACATTAGCAGTAATTGACTGACCGACTTTCTGCACTAGATAACCTTGTGTTGTCCCTAAAATCAGTCGTAAAATAATCGAAACCGACAGGATAATAATTAGGGTATTAATGGCTGCTGTTAAGGGCATTTGAGACAAAAACCCCCAGGTTTGTTCCTTTTGCAAAAGGGAAACCGCTTGACCGATAATTAAGGGTTGGATCGCCCCCGTCAGAGATAGGGGAAAAAGAAGTATTAATGACCAAAATAGCAGGGCTTTTTGCTTTTTTGCGTAGGGAAGTAATCTTAATAATAAGCTCCAGTCATTTTCTTTGACCGGAGATGACACAGGGGAGGATGATAGACTCATGAAGTGATTTCCCATGAAATTCTGGGCAGCAGGGGAGAAATTACGCCCCTATTGTTAACTTTTCTAACAGGCGATCGATTTGGAAATGTTCCCCCATTAATTCGCGAATACAAGCGACTTTTACCTGTTCCTGTAAGCGAATTTTCCCGAAGGCCTGATCGACGATTTCCACGGTACTGAGAGTATCTAAATTTACCGAGAGAATCGGTACTTCTAAATCCTCGGCCCGTCCCAAAATTAGGGGATCTGGAGAGATAGAACCAGTTAAGATCAAACAGGTGGTAGAAGTTTCTAGGGCAGCTAACTGGAGGTCTGTGCGATCGCCGCCCGTGATCACGGCCATATTTTCCCCCTTGCGAAAATATTCTAAAGCGGCGTTGACATTCATCGCCCCGATCGCTAAACTTTCTACCATCCAATCTAAACGATCGGGACGACATAATACTTTGGCCCCCAAAAGATGGACAATTTCCCGAACACTAATACTACGCAATAATTTACTAGCAGGTAACAGTCCTAAAACTTCCACTCCTTGGCGGGACAAATAGGGTTTCAGGAGAGATTGTACTTCCTCCCAATCATCTTCCGGGATATCACTAATCACTACCCCCAGCAGCTGATTATTTAATTCCTCTCTTGCTTTCAGCAGACTCTCGGCAATTAGGGGAGAACTATAGCGGGCCACCAATAGGATTGGAGTCTGGAGAATTTTGGCCATCTCCCCCATCGATAACTGAAAAATACTGCCTTCCCAGAGAGTCCCCGGCCCTTCGAGGAGGATAATATCACTGTTAACTCGATCGAGATAACCAGCAAGAATATTGCCGTAGTCCTGTTGATCTACACCTTGTAAACGTTTAGCAACGGAATCCGCATCAGTGTAGATCAGGGGTAAACGCAGCTGCTCCGGGGATAATTCTAATAATTGCCGAATAAATTCTACATCCTCATCGACCAATTGCCCATCGACGTATCCCGGACAATTGCCCACTGGTTTGCCGTAACTTATCTCTAGTCCTTTTTGTCGCAAGAGATGCGCTAACCCGACGACAGTTCCCGATTTACCACTGAGGGGTTCCAGGGAAGAGATAAGTATAGATTTGGCTGATTTGGCCACGATTTGCTCCTTTTAACCCGTAAAATCCCGACTTTTATCATTCAAATTGCAGCAGTTTCCGATAAAATCCCTGCGAAAAGTCGGCCGAACCTAGCTGCTTAAAGGTTTTAATTGCACCGATGAGATACTCGATCAACTCGGCGTTAAGAATCGTCATTTCATAGCTTAGGTCGGCCTGTCCTTCAAATTGTAAACGACAACGGGTCAATTCCGAGGGCAATTTTGATACATACCAAGAGGCCACAAAGGGAATCCCTTCGCTATTTTCTATGTGACGACGACCTTCTAAAGATCCTCCTTGATACAAAGCGATCGCATAGGGCAAGATACTATGTTTGTCCTTGGCATAGTAGGGCATATATACTAACACATCAGCCTTATTAGCGGGTTCTAATTGTTCGATCGTCGGCATAATTAGTCAATTCTTTGGTTCACAGCCAAGTTACCAGTAAAAATGATATTTTCCCTATATTTTAACCGAACGCCCCCATAATCTCCCGATCAAGAAAATAGGCAGATTTTACGGCTAGATCAGCTTTCTCTACTGAGGTGATCATCGGCTATAACTGGCATACTAACCCGAAAAACCGTGCCGGGGTAAGGGGAACTTGTTGGATCGGGATTAGGACTGATAAATTCAATCGTCCCCCCCATGCTGGTAATTAATTCTTTGGCGATCGCTAAACCCAATCCCGTACCAGGTATATCTCCCCCTGCTTGCACTCCCCGGTAGTGACGTTGAAAAATTCTTTCTTGATCACTCCTCGCTATACCATAACCCGTGTCTTTAAAAACAATTTCTACACTATTCTTAACATTTTTTACCTCGACGGTGACTTTTCCGCCAGCAGGAGTATATTTGAGAGCATTATCAATTAAATTGCTGAATACTTCCCGCAAACCGGGGATATTGGCCCGAATAAGTGGTATGTCTTCCCCGTGAATCGTTTCTAGACTGAGATTTCTCTCTTTGGCTACAGCCTGGGCCGAAAGGAGCAGCGGATCGAGAATATCATGGAGATCGATCGGAGTTAGTTGGCTGCTGCCAGCAGGTAAGAGAAAGGTGGTGGGGGAAGATTGCGCTTGCAGGAGAGGAATATCGACGGTGGGGTAATTTTCGCTTTCTTGCTGAATTTGTGCCTCAAATTCGGCAATTAAGTCCCGAACTCGATCGCTTTCCCTCAATATACCGGTAATGGCAGGATCGTTACCTTCTTCGGCTAAAAGCCTTTTGAGTAGAAGTTTACCAAAGGTTTTTAAAGCGGTAAGGGGATTGCGGATTTGATGGAGAAAAGTATCGAGGCGCTGACGTTGCCATTGTCGATAATAACGTTCTTCTCCCAATTGGCGATCGAGTACACAGGCTAAAGCGAGGGTTTGGGTGATTTTTGCCATCTGGGTTAATTCCCAACTTTGCCAAGGTCGTTTTTCTCTGGTTGTCACCAATAATCCGATCATGCCCTCTTCATACATTAAGGGTAAAAACAAGCGATGACCGCTGACGGTCTCCTGATTACTCCAGAGGTGGGATAAATCTTCTAACTTAACCGCAGTTAACAAGTCAGCCGCCGGTTGCCCCGGTTGTAAGGAAAGCCGCTTTTTTTGGGGAGAAGGGGGATTAAAAGGCGGATAAACAACGACTGGAATTAAATTACTCGATAAAGGTTCAGTTAAATAAACCGCACTTCTGTCCGTTTCCATTTGCTCTCGCAAAAGTTCCATCTGTGTCTGACACAGGGCAATAAAATCATCACTCAGGGGAGTCCGGGAGGGGGAGGAGAAGGGCATACTAAGAAAGTAAAAAGTAAAAAATCAGAAAACCTTGATAAAGCTAGGGTTACGAGTTTTATTTCCCAGTTGACAGGGGAGAGAATGACTCTCTCCTTGGGTCGGGTGCAGCCAGTAAAAAGCAATTAGGATAAGGGTTTGGTCACTGTTTTCGGGGTGGATCACGGTATATATTAAAAAAAGTTTAAAAATAATAAGTTTTGTATCGGGATTTGGGGCTGTGTTTTTGTCAGAAAAACTTAAACATAGTCCCAGTCTAGCTTCCGGTCAAACTTGTCCGTAATTGGCTTTCTAAGGGACACTTGATTTCTCGATCTAGAAGGGATATAATCGCTACGGCTTTTGTAACTATCATTACAACGATTAGCCAAAACAGGAGGTAATTGGGTTGGCCAGAAAACGGAAACGTAAGAGTCGCCGTCGTCAAGAAGGACGTAAGATACTTGAACTTGTACCCCAGTATAGTATTGAAAGTGGCGAAGATAAACCCGTAACTGCGGCGCGTAAGTATATTCAAGCTATAGGCATTAGCCCACCAGCTTTATTGGTTGTTAAGCGTAACGAGCATACAACCGATCGCTATTTCTGGGCTGAAAAAGGACTGTTTGGAGCGCAATATGTGGAGGAAAACCACTTCCTTTTCCCAAGCTTGCGCGATCTGCAGCCCCAGCCTCAGCCCGTCAAAGCACCGGTAGCAGTTGCCAAATAACTCAAAGGACTATTAATCGTATCATGGAAAGTGAACTCGTTTACGGAAAAGTAAACGAGTTTTTTTTGAGGATAAGAGGAGCGGGGACCTTTAAGTGATCAGTAATCAGTAAACTGAAAACTCACATCTGATTACCGAAAAGGCGGACAGCTAAGGAGGGAATGGGGTTATGAGAATCTTTTAGGGGTTATTTAGGCTAATTTTGGCTTTAAATCGCTTTAATCAATTAAATTTTCTCATTTAAACCCGATAGGATTGCTGAGGTAATAAATTATTTTCGATCAGGATCGTAAAGTTCAACCTTTAAGGTATGATTGGGAACATTAATTATTTTTTTATGTATTGCACTAGAACGTAGAGGGCAAGCAGCAGTGATTAGAGTAGCGATCAATGGTTTCGGACGGATTGGACGTAATTTCCTAAGATGTTGGTTAGGACGGACTAATAGTGGCTTAGAAGTAGTGGGGATCAATGATACATCAGATCCCCGGAGTAACGCTCACCTGCTCAAGTATGACTCGATGTTAGGCAAACTTAACGCTAATATCGATGCCGATGATAATTCTTTAATTGTTAACGGTAAAACCATTAAATGTTATTCCGATCGCAATCCCCTCAATCTGCCCTGGGCAGAATGGGGTGTAGATTTAGTGATCGAAGCTACCGGTGTTTTCGTTGATGAAGAGGGCGCTTCTAAGCATATTGTCGCAGGAGCTAAAAAAGTCCTCATTACCGCACCGGGTAAAGGTTCGGGAGTGGGAACCTATGTAGTTGGTGTCAACGCTCACGAATACGAACACGATAAATACAATGTCATCAGCAATGCCAGTTGTACGACTAACTGTCTTGCTCCTGTCGTCAAAGTGATTCACGAAAACTTCGGTATCATCAAAGGGACGATGACCACCACCCACAGTTACACTGGTGATCAACGGATTCTGGATGCTAGTCACCGGGATCTGCGTCGCGCTCGCGCCGCCGCCGTTAACATCGTTCCCACCTCCACCGGTGCCGCTAAAGCTGTAGCCTTAGTTATCCCGGACATGAAAGGGAAACTTAACGGTATCGCTCTGCGTGTACCCACTCCTAACGTTTCTGTGGTGGATTTAGTGGCGCAAGTGGAAAAAAGCACGATCGCGGAACAGGTAAACGAAGTCCTCAAAGAAGCTTCGGAAAATTCTTTAAAAGGAATTCTCGAATATAATGATTTACCCCTCGTTTCCTCTGATTATCGCGGTGTTGATGCCTCCTCGATCATTGATGCTAGTCTCACCATGGTGATGGGTGGCGATATGGTGAAAGTTATCGCTTGGTACGATAACGAATGGGGTTACTCCCAACGGGTGGTTGATCTCGCTGAAGTCGTTGCCAGCAAGTGGAAAGGCTAAATCAGTGATCAGTCAACTGTAATCGGTGAACAGTGGGCGTTAATTAGGAGTCAGGAGTGGTTAGTGATAACTGACTAACTGATAACTGTTAACTGATAAGTGATAAATTCTCACCGAAAAAGCGCCGATAGATTCCCTCTGTCACCAATTGAGCGGTGATTAGGTTAGCTAGGGCAATCATAAACAGGATCAGTATCTGGTAGGAAGCGGCGTTTAAAGGTTCACTTCCTGCCAATACCTGTCCGGTGAACATTCCGGGTAAACTGACTAAACCCACCACCATCATCTGATTGAGGGTGGGTATTAAACTAGCTCGAATCGCTGCTTTTTGGTAAGATGCGATCGCTTGTTGAGGGGTTGCCCCTAAACAAAGATGGGTTTCGATTTCCAAACGGTGACTTTTAATGGCACTGCTTAATCTTTCCCCGGCTAAAGAGGCACTATTCATGGCATTGCCTAACACCATCCCCGTCAAGGGAATCAAGTATTGGGGTGAGTACCATTGTTCTGGTTGAATAATTAAAGCGATTGCATAACCTAAAGTTAGACAGCTACTAATCAATAAAGAGCCAAAAACTAGGGGTAATAAGCCTTTATCTCGGCTATCAATGCGATTTTTAGCAACAATAGTCGCGATAGTCATCATTACTGCCAAAATCCCCAGCACGGCTAGAGGATTATCCAGGGAAAAAATAAAGGCGATAACGTAGCCTACCACTAATAATTGCAGGATCGATCGACCAGTCGCCAATAATAATTGGCCCTCTAGAGCTAAATTTGACCAACGGGAGAGGATTAAACAAATACCCATCATCCCCAAAGCCCAACCCAAATCCACCAGATTTAGTTCTACTAATCCATCCATAAAAATAAAAGAAACAAATTACAACAATACTTAATCTATAAATAGCAAGTTTATAATTATTTTTGACTAATTATTCCTTCTTTTCCCCAACAAATCCCGATTAGTCTCTAATTTTGAGTGAAAGCGCGTGAGTACAATTCCCCCCGTCGATTTATCCCGTCAATACCAAGTCATCAGCGAAGAAGCTAACCATGCCGTGTTAGAAATCCTCCGTTCTGGGCGCTATATTGGCGGTGAAGCTGTGAGCGAATTAGAACGACAATTTGCCCTCTATCATGGTGTTAGCGATTGTGTCGCCTGTAATTCGGGAACCGATGCCCTTTATCTGGCACTGCGCTCCCTCGGTATTCAAGCGGGGGATGAAGTAATTACTTCCACTTTTTCGTTTATTGCCACCGCCGAAGCGATTAATTTAGTCGGGGCAGTGCCGGTTTTTGTCGATATCGATATTAATACTTTTAACCTCGATGTGGCACTGTTGGAAAAAGCGCTTACTCCCCAGACTAAAGCGATTATCCCAGTACACCTTTTTGGGCAATCTGTCAATATGTCTGAGGTAGTAAATTTCGCTCGTTCCCATAATTTATTTGTAATCGAGGATTGCGCGCAGGCAACGGGAGCAGAATGGCATGGGCAGAAAGTGGGGAGTATCGGCGATATTGGCTGTTTTAGCTTCTTTCCCACCAAAAATTTAGGCGGTTGTGGCGATGGTGGCGCAATTACCACCAATAACCCCGAGTTAGCGGCACAAATTCGCATGGTTAAAGAACATGGGAGCAAGGTGCGTTATTTTCATGAGGTAATCGGTGTCAATAGCCGCTTAGATGCCATTCAAGCGGTTATTTTGCAAATTAAGCTAAAATATCTCGATTTTTGGAATAATCAACGGATCGAGATTGCCCAACGTTATCGGGAATTACTGCAACCTTTGCCTAATATCACTTTACCTACCGCTTTAGCCGGAGGTAAGCACGTTTGGAATCAGTACACAATCCTAACGGAAAATCGTGACCAAATTCGGGCAGCTTTGCAGGAAAAAGATGTCCTATCCATGGTTTATTATCCGATTCCCCTACATTTACAGCCGGTTTATCAGTATTTAGGCTATAAAAAAGGTGATTTACCCATGGCTGAATTGGCCAGTGAAAAAGTGTTATCTTTGCCTATGTTCCCCGATTTAAGCTGCGAGGAACAACAACAGGTAGCCTACGCGCTGAAAGATTGTTTGCATAGTTCCTAAGTTATCAGTGGGAATTATGAATTATGAATTATGAATTAAGTAGGTAGGTGTTAAAAATTGTCAGATTCCTCCCCTTGATAAGGCTATCCATTAGTCACATCTTTCTTAACATAAAATTTGACAAAAAGAGAAAAGTGTGCAAGATGGCTCAAGGGGGTTCTATGGGGGGACTAATTTGATGAGATAGTTTCCAAGTCTGGCTGATATCATGTAACCTTCGCAGTCCCAACCAAATAGTTTTAACACTTGGTTCACCGTCACCTTTTCTACCTAAAAACCCCCCAAGAGAAGCAATCATTCTGACCGCTTCTCGAAAGGAGGGCGGCTTTTCAGGTGGCGGACTCTTTTTATGAATAGTGGCACACAAAGATTGCCATTCATGTTCTTCCAAAAAACTTTCACAACTCTCCTCTCCGTGTAAGCGTGCTTGATAGGTTAACCAAAGTAGTGCGAAACGTTTAGGCATGAAATAGAGCTGAAATGCCCGAAATAACCGCCTAGTAAGGTCTTCAGTCCCCTGACTGAATCTAAGAGGTCAACCCAGACCAGCCTTATAACTGTTTATATGTCCCGACGTTTAGTATCAATGCGATACCAAACTAGGCAAAGGGACTCAAGGTCAATACACTTTGTAACAATTATTCACAAATTGTTACAAAGGTGAGAGTAACGGCGATAGCCACCCCCAGATTCAGAAATCACAATTCTGGGACTGAAGCGGGGAACGGAAGGCTCCGAGGTGTAACCTAACACCAGAATCGAGACCACTGCCAACCATCCATGATTAGGTGTGAACCGAATGTCCGACCTGAACCATCGTAATTATACTTTAGACGTTCATAATCTGAGATTTATTAAACTTCTGAAATCGTAGAGTCAGCAAGGAATCCAGTTCTTTTTTATGTTTCAGATGGGCATCATTCAGACATTCATAAATGGCTGAAGAAAAGTCAGAAAAGTTTTCATAATATTTACCATGTAAACATTTCTTTTTGACAAATTTCCACAGCCTTTCAATTAAATTTAGATTAGGCGAATAAGACGGCAGATAGAGTAGCTCTATTGACAAAGAAAGAGCCAATTCTTCAACAATTTTACATTTCTGATAGCGGGCATTATCTAAGACTAGAGTGATGGGAATCATTAGTCCTAAAGCAGCTATTTTTCAAGAAGTTCACAGACTTGAGTTGCCGTAATATAAGTGTCATTAGTAACTAGAATAACTTCATGAGTTATTGCATTTAATGCTCCTAAAACATTGAAGCGTTTACGCCCGCTCGGTGACTTAACAAAAAGTCTCTCAAAACACCAAACAAAACCGAGAAATGCTCCCATGACGAAGTGAGCGGCATCAACAAAAAAAACAGCCCTTTTTCCTTCTTTAGCCTCATTTAGTCTGGGTTCTAGCTTTTTTTCTTTGTAGTCTTCTTGTTCATCTGGGTCAGCTTTAGAAGGAAGAGAACCTATTTTTAAACATTTCATTCCCAAGGATTTTAAGAATTTCCTCACTTGGGTAGGACTTCGTTTTATCCCTGTCAATTCTTCTATTCTATATACAGCTTCATTTATTGTGGCTGGTGGATTTTTCTCGAAATATTTTTTGAGTGTTTCTCTTTGAGACTCTAATTCACTTTTAGGGCGATAGAAGTTGATTTCTTTTAATTTTTCTATTCCGCCCTCTTGATAATCTCGAAGATAGGTTAATAAGGTATTTGGCGAGATTCCTGCTAACTGACAAATTTTTTTGTGCGGTATCTTTTGGCTTTTTAACCAGAGAACTTCCATCTTCAGTTGAACCCGGGGATGAGGATGATGAAATCTTTCATAATACAGTGAGTTCTTTTCTTCTTCCGTGAATTCTAGGTTAATCATGTTTTTAATGAGTGCTTTGCTTCTAATTATGACTCTTGAACTATATTATTGTCTTTGAGTAAAAAATGCAAGTTATAACCGTGCAAAGTATAGCTAGTAGTGAAATAGGTTGATACACTGCGTTCAAAAGAACAAGGGGAAAAGTAAGGAATTTACTAACTCACTTACACAGACCTTTAAAAGTACCCCGATGGATAGGACAAATCTAAAGATGGAATGCCCATATAAACGGAACGTGATAAGCCCTTTCAGGCTCTGAGTATCGGTCGAAATACTCAGTAGTGACAAGTGTAAGCGCAAGCCTTCAAGGGTGTGAGATGTAACCAAAAGCCAACGCCTGACGGTAATAGTCGGGATATGCTCACAGGTTACGGTTTGATTGTAAGGATAGAGTCTAGTAGGAGTCTATATGACGAAACCCTTGAGAAGGTAAAGGGTTCGGGAAACCGAAAACCACTAAGACTACGAATGTATGGAAAGCTATCAATTGGGGTAAAATCCAAAGATATGTTTTCAAGCTCCAAAAGAGGATATACCAAGCGGCTAAATCGGGACAGGATGCAAAGGTTAGAAGGTTGCAACGTCTATTGGTGAAATCATACTACGCTCGTCTATTAGCAGGCCGCAAAGTAACCCAAGATAATCAAGGAAAGAAAACAGCAGGAGTCGATGGAGTGATAGCAATATCCCCAGAGCAAAGGCTAAATCTAACCGAAGAAATCAAGGGAAAACTTAAAGCAAAACCGTTAAAAAGGGTATGGATTCCTAAACCCGGCAGGGATGAAAAACGTCCACTAGGAATACCAACCATCAAAGACAGAGCTAGACAAGCGTTGATTAAATCGGCACTCGAACCAGAATGGGAGTCAAAAATGGAAGAAACCAGCTACGGTTTTCGACCCGGAAGGTCTGCCCATGATGCAATATCGAGGATATACCTTAGCATCAATAAAAGTAGCTACTTCGTATTAGATGCTGATATTGCCAAGTGTTTTGACCGAATTAATCACAACTTCCTACTGTCAAAAATTCATTGTCCCACTGCCTTGAAAAGAGACATTAAACAATGGCTCAAAGCAGGAGTATTGGATAATGGCGTATTTGAAGAAACAGAAACAGGGACACCCCAAGGAGGGGTAATAAGTCCACTACTAGCCAACATCGCACTGGATGGAATGGCAAGATTAATTGAAACACTATTCCCCAAAAAGGGTAGTAAAACTCAAGCTGTTCTAATAAGATACGCCGATGACTTTGTGGTGATTTCACCATCACTCGAAATCATTGAACAGTGCCAAACTGCCATTTCTGAATGGTTAAAACCAATTGGATTAGAACTCAAACCAGAAAAAACCAGAGTGTCTCATACACTCAACCCCATTGAGTACAATGGGAAAACTGAAGAACCCGGTTTTGATTTTCTAGGATTCAATATCAGACAATATCCAACAGGAAAGTACAAATCTGGGAAAATATATAAAGGAATACCCAAAACATTTCTAACACATATTAAACCTAGCCAAAAAGCAGTTAAAGCCCACACAGAAGCGATTAAAGGTGTAATCAAAAAACACAAAACAGCACCTCAATCAGCCCTGATTAGTCACTTAAACCCAATCATTAGAGGTTGGGCTAACTACTACTCAGGAGTAGTATCCACAGATACCTTCAATAAACTAGACAATACAATCTGGTTAATGTTAAGGGCATGGACAGTATCAAGATGCGGTAAATCAAACCACGAAAAGCTGAGAAACTACTTTAGACCGGGTACAGTTAAACTCAGCAATGGGAAAGAAAGGCAAGAATCTTGGTTATTTAAGACCAAAGATGGTCTTCATTTATGGCAACATAATTGGACACCAATTGTCAGACATACCCTAGTACGCCCCGAAACTTCACCTTACGACGGAAATTGGACTTACTGGGCGACCAGACGAGGACAAGCAATCGACACACCGACAAGAGTAGCCAAACTACTTAAGAAGCAACAAGGCAAGTGTAGCCGATGTGGGCAGTATTTCACACCATCGGATTTAATTGAAGTTGACCACATTCACCCTCTCAGCTTAGGCGGAAAGGATGAATATAAAAACCTTCAATTACTACACCGCCACTGTCACGATGATAAATCGGCATCTGATGGAAGCCTAAAATCATCTGGTTTGACATCAACAGTCAACCTAGATAATACAAGGTTAACCAAAGGAAGTCAAGCTGTATCCTTAACAAGGGAACAGTCAAACTAGGAGCCGTGTGAGGTGAAAGTCTCACGCACGGTTCTGAATGGGAGGGGAGGTCGGTGACGACCTTCTCGACCCCTAATATCTCCAAGCTACAATTGAATAGGTAGCTAAGGCCATCTCAATTCTACGACCCGTTTCTAATTGCAGTTTTTCTAATCCACAACCACTTTTTAAAACAAAATGATAGCGTTCTATTAACCAGCGATAACTATACCAGCGCACACAGGTTATCGCTGATTCAAAGCTACTAATGTCTAGGCTAGTTAAGAGGAGCCAACTGATAGGATTAACTCCAGGACGCGGATTTTCTTCTTCAGCTAAAATTACCTGTAATTTGACCGGTTGACGAGGGTTCGCTTTCGAGTGATGCTTAGGTACTTGTATTTCAAAACTGGCAAATCTAACTGTTAGTTTAGCTAGTCTAGCCTCGTGATTAGGATTGCGTTTTACTTGCACATCTAGGCTACCACAGGCTTTTATTTCTCTGATGGATTGATGTAAATATTTAGGCTCTGGATGCCCTGACTTTTGCTTGTCTTCGAGATAGTTAACTTTTCGGTTATGAGTTCCTCGGATTAATAAATGAGAGTTAGGACTTCTTGATTGGGCAAATAAATCAAATATGTCTGCCTCACAATCTCCGATTGTTACTACTTGAATTTCTTCGGGTATTTGTTGTTGTGTTTCTGACAAAGAATCTAACCATCTTTGACTTTCTTTTTCTTCGGTTTCTCTTTTTTTTCTTTGCTTGGCAATCCCTAAATTCTTTTCTTCTCTTGCCCAGACATATTGATTAATCAGTCCTAAAGGTATTCCTTGCGCTGACACTCCTAAGGTGGTATGAACTTTGAGACCAAAGGATTTTTTATAATCTAGATAACCCATTCCTTTTTTGGCTTTTTGCGTCGTAAAGTCTAAACTTGTTGTGTCTTGCACTGCCAAAACTATTGGATGTTCTTTGATTCTTTCTACTGTACTTTTGGCTTGGGCGGCAATTATATCTGAGGGGTGAAAATAGGGGGAATTCCAAAAGTCGTAGGTGGCACTCGCTGCGGCTAGATTTCCCGAAGCTTGTGGCACACTTGTACTAGGTTGGCTGGCCAAGTTTTCTACGATACTGATTAACCTTTTCTTTCTTCTGGTGTCCCCTAGGTCTGCATACTGTAATTCTTGGGCTGCCCATTTCTCCATTTTTTTGCTCACCTCCACCTTAATTCCTTCTTTCAAAACTATACCTATCAATCGTTTCCCCTTTTTTTAAGTTTCTTCTCTTTTTGTTAAGAAAGATGGTTCTTCGTTACTTGGTATGGTTCGATAGGGGGGCATAAATCGACTAAATCCTTATCTGGCAAGAGATTTAATTGATTAGTTCGCTCCAGATCGCAAACAATTGACAAAAATTGCGGTAATGTCTGTTTCTATAAGGGTTTCATCCCTTATAACCCCCGTCCATTGCATAACACAAACCGAAGAACCAGAAAGATCTGACTAATGGATAGCTTATTAAGGGGGGTGTCTGACAACTTTTAACACCTACCTACTTCCTAAATTTGGTTATTAAAAACTGATTATTTATTCTTCCTTTTGCATGAGTGCCTATCCTGATATGTAGCCTATACTCAACGGATTTAGTATTAGGTATAGACATCGACCTAATATTATCTCAGGCAATTAGACCCACTTTCTGCACTTCTTAACATTCAATTGATAATTTTTACTAATCTATTGCTGACAAACCTTTGCCAATCAGGATTATAGCTACAATGATGGATTTTTTATTAAGGTGAAGAATTGTAAATTTTTTTCTCAGAAAAAATCAATTATTGAAAATGTTCTTAATAGTAGTTTATACAATGAAGGTTTTTTGTCAAAACATCTTGGGGAATGTAAAAATATATAAAAGTATATGAAGATGTGCGGAATGTCGGCCCTGTCTGTGGAGATTTTAGATAGATAGTTTGATATTCAACAAGGGGAAAATGGCATGAACACAAATCACAACCAGAGTTATGGCCGGTTGAAATGGAAAGCGGTGTCGGCGCGGGAGGCCCAGCACCTGAACGAGCAGGGAGTTTCATCGTCAATCCCCCAGGGGCCGAAATTCCTTAAAGAGCTACCCCCCGATAGCGCAGTGTACGAGCCGAAGCAGCCGATCACAAAGAAACTTAAAAAGCTCATCGACGATTACGCCTATGGGGGAGCCTTCCAGAGCGCGATCTTGAAGATAAGACAACAGCGCATCCCCGAACTCGATCGGATACACAACCTCTACCAATTTTACTATTACATCGATGCCCTGGTAACGTGGATCCCCGGGTTGCGGGTCTGGGAATGGCAGGGCGACATTTACCACGAACGCACAGATTATCTGCACCTGACGCAGTTCTATTACTACTTCAACCAACCCGAACTCGTCTCCCTGCAAAGCCCGATCGCTCCCTTTACCGGCGAGGCTCTCACACCGCTATCCCTCTGGCTTCGGGAATTTGCGGTCGAATGGGGCGAATTTCTCGACACACCCGAATCGGCCAACCATCTCGTAACCTATAAGTTCGGGCCGGAATATACCTACCAGGACTACAATGGGGGCGAAAACGGGATCGAGAACTACAAGACATTCAACGAGTGGTTTTCCAGAACTTTCAAGGATATCGATCGACAGCGCCCAGTCGCCCAGCCAGACGATCCTCGGATTATCGTCTTCCCAGCCGAGTCCACTTTTGTCGGCCAATGGACTATCACCACTCGGGTGGGCGAGCCGATGCCCGCAGAGTCCTCAATCGTGGTCAAGCACGTCGAATGGCCTATCCCGGAACTGTTAAAGGGTTCCAAGTATGCCCAGGATTTCGAGGGCGGCATTTTCGTCCACAGCTTTCTCAATGTCTTTGACTATCACCGGCAGCACGCCCCGGCAGCGGGCAGGATAATTGAGGCCAAATTTATCCCAGGACAGGTTTACCTGGATGTCCAACTTGACCTACTCGATGCTGAGGGACGTGCCGATGAAAACTCATCCTTGGCCAACGTGGCCATGCCGCACCGTTATCTGGATGCACAGGATGCCACAGACTATCAGTTTGTGCAGTGCCGTGGGCTTTTTGTCCTGGAAACCGCTATCGGCAAGATCGCCGTGCTGCCCATTGGAATGGCACAAGTATCCTCCGTTGTCTTCGTCAAACCAGGGACGCAGGAACTTATCCGTCTTACCCAACAGGAAAAGAAGGGGCGATCTTATGATGAGCAGGTGGCACTGATCAACGAGAAGGTACGCCAGGAGGTGGTGGGAAAAACGGTGTCGAAGGGCGAGATGATCTCGACTTTCCTCTTCGGCGGCTCCGACATCGTGATGGTATTCGAGCGTCAGTCCAACGTCAACATCACGGCTACGGTAGGTGTTCACTATCCGGTGCGGAGTCAGTACGCCTATTCAAATATCGCCAAACTGCTGTCGTTTTGATCGTGCTTCGCTGTTCTATACTGGCGGAACCTGTCATCTCTAGGGTTCCTTCCAGCCGACATTATAGGTAAAGTTCCAATAAAAGTTCCAATATGAAAGATCAAGCCAATTCCCTGTATGAATCGGACTTCTACGGGTGGACAGAGCTACAAGCGAAAGCTCTGGCCAACCGACAGGTAGAAGCTCTGGACTGGCAAAACTTACGGGAGGAAATCATTTCCTTGGGTAAACAAGAATATCGAGAACTGGTGAGCCGTCTAACCGTTTTGGTAGGACATCTTCTCAAATGGGAATATCAGCCAGATAAACGTTCTCGTAGTTGGTTTTTGACGATTAGAGAACAGAGACGAGGGATCAGACGGCATCTAGAGGGTAATCCTAGTTTAAAATCCCAGATACCGACGGCTTTATCCGATGCTTTCGAGGCCGGAGTGGATTTGGCTTTGCGGGACACGGATTTACCGATACGGACTTTTCCCTCTCACTGTCCCTTCACCTTCGAGAACATCATGGCCGACCATTTCCTCTGCGATACGAGTCAGGATTGGCCGTAAATTTAACGGTTATACCGCCTCAACGGGTATCTGTATCTCAACAAGTAATTTAAATACGCAGGCAGCTGATTCTTTTTTCACTCTCTCCCTTCAATAATTTTAATTTCTTCCTCGCTTAATCCATAGAGTTTATAAACAATTAGATCGATTAATTCGTCGGTGGCGCTTAATTGTTGTTTTAGGGGCAAAAGTTTATCTAGACTGGTTTGATATTCTTTTTCTAGGGTTTCCTGTATTTGACGATCGAGTAAGTTAACGGTAATTTTCTTTTTGTTCTTTTTCAGTATCTCCCACAGTTGATCGCAGCTAAGATGAGGTTCGCTTTTTTGGTAGTCACCGAGATAGTTTTGGATTTTTGATTTGTTGGTTAAATTATCGATCGCACTGCCGATTATTCTCTCTAAATATCTTAAAAAGCTTTTGATTTCTTTTTGTTTTTCCCGATTTATCTCGATCATTTGTTCTGCTAAGTAGGCGAGAATATCATGGACTATATCGGTTTCCTCTCTCCTAATATGTTCCTCGATTTCTTTTAATATTTCTTGCTTTTCTTGATAACTTTTGATAAGTTTCTCTAAACACTGTTGACGGCGATCGCTATTGGTGTTAAAAGATATTTTTCGGATGGGGATATTCTCCATGTATTGACCAAAAAATCTTAATCTACCTTGCTTCTCTGTATCCCCCAATACAGCACTGTTTTGAGACATATAAAAGAAAATTAAGCTGGAATTTAAAAGAGCTAGTAAATAATAACTTTGGCTAGGAATTAAATAGGTAGTATTGATTGAGTAAAAGCCATTATTATCTAAAGTAAAGCGCGATTCTTTAGCAATATCTGGATATATAATTTTAGGATGCTCAAAAAAAGTCCAATAATCTACAGTGTCTTGTATCTCATACCACTTATAATTACCAGCTTTTCTTCCTTGCCAACTTCCTGAATGTAGTTCTGGTTTAGGTTCTAATTTACTTTTAAATTTTTCTAAATGTTTTTTGATAGTTGGATATTCATTAATGTTAATACCACGCCGAGTAAATATCAAAAAATTTTCTTGATAATTAATTTCATATTTTCTAATGTCGTCACCTACTACTAACGGTTTAATTATTTCTGCTGACTTTGGATCAGATTCAATTAATTTACTACGGGTATATTGATCAATAAAAAATGCTTCATTGCATCCAGTTTTTATCCCATAAAATATTTGAAGCTGTATATATTGAGCTAGAGAAATATTGTCCTTATTTAATTTATTAATAATTTTTGCAATCTGATTTTTAGCTAACGACCAACCTTCCACAGACAAGCTATTTTCACATACATAATATGACAGATCATTAATCACATCAATTAAACTATTGAATTTGAGAGACTTAATCTTTGATACTAAAACATTTTGTTGACCTACAATATTATTTTCAATCAGTAGAATAGATGGAAAAGTTGCCGCTTCCGAAAAAACAGGCAATTCTCCAAAATCGATAATTTCTTTTATAGTTGTTTGCTGGGTGAGAAATTGTCTTAATTTCGTTCCATAATTAGCACGCATAAATTTATTTGATATAATCAAACCCAAGTGACCTCCTTGCTGTAAGGATAGTAACCCCATTTCGACAAAATAAACGTATAAATCGGCAACTCCATGAAAAGATTGATAATTTTCTTTTAGAAAGGGTTTAATATCTTTTAATCCTTCTTGTCGAACATAAGGAGGATTACCGATTACAGCATCAAAACCGGGGTTATCCTTCCAAGAAGCGGAATCAAGATCGATAAAAACTTCAGGAAATTCCAGATCCCAATGAAAAAAGCGCTTACTTTTATATAAACTAGCTGCTTGGTCTAAAATTCCTTGATCTGAACGGGGTAACTTATCCCAATTAATTGCCGATATATTGCCACCGTAGCGCTGCAAAAACTCGATAGCAGTTTTAACCCCAAAAAAGCGAGAGAGGAAAACATCTAATAAACGCTTGTAGGGTTTAGCTTGACTATCAAAATCACGGAATAACTGTTCGCTTGCTTCCACTTCAGCAAAAGTCGCATCGCTGAGGGTACTAATTCCCCGCATAATTTCTGCTGCCCGAAGTAACCCAACAAAAGGGCCAGTTAAAAGAGTTAATTGACCACTTTCTTCCTCGATCATAGCGGCTTCTGCGTCCTTGGCGGTAGTTCCGATCAGAGAATTACCACAACGTAAATGATGATCCAAAAAACTCAAAGGTGCGCCCACTGTGAAAGAATGTAACCAGAGACTAACTTTGGCCAATTCTACAGCCATCGGATTGATATCTACCCCATAAATACAGCGCTTCATCACCACTCTCTGTAATAATTGCGTTGGTTCAAGGGTGGGAGAATCGAGAATAATTCCCTGTTGTCGGAGATTGTCGATAATATTTTGTCGGGTGGTTTCCAACATGGTTAAAACGGGATTATCTTCGGGATAAAGATTGAGAATCTGGATTAACTCATCGGTGAGATAGTCCACTGCTTCTACTAAAAAATGTCCGCTTCCCATGGCGGGGTCACAGAGTTTAAGATCAAGTAAGGTGGTGATCGCTTTTTTTTCTAAGCGTTGTAGCTCTTTTTCTAATCCCTGCTGACTGAGATTTCCTAAACGTCTATCGCTGCTTTCTTGTCTTCGGGTGGCGATTTCTGTCATCACATCCCCGAACTGTCGCGCTCTTTGCTCTAAAATTGGTTTGAGGGTATGACTGACAATATATTTAACAATATAATCGGGAGTGTAATAGGAACCGGTGGCTTTTCTTTCTCCCCGATCATTTTCCAGATGCACCGATTCCCCCTCAATCACGATGCGATATTCCAGTAATCCTTCGTAAATTGATCCTAACTGTCGCACACCTAAAAAACTATAGTCGATCGGCTGTCCCTCAAAACGTGCTAACTTGTCTAGGATGGGCGCTAAAACCGCATCGGATAACTTGTATTGACCGAGAAAACAATTCACCCGGCCTTCTTCCATGTCAAATAAACCCCCGTTGTAACGAGGTACGGCTAAATTAGCATCCCCTCGATCGACAATGCGAAATAAACTGAGGAGAGCATCGTATATTCCCGTCGAGGTGCCACTAAAGGCCTGCTGACGATCGATTTTAACGGCAATTTCTCGCGTCTTTTGCAATAAGCTGTAATCGCGATAGTCTCCCCTCACCGGCAGCAAGTCCCGCGCTTCTGCGTAGAGTAGAAATAATAATTTATACAGCAGGGATAAACTCGCCTCGTACAATAAATCTGGCTGTATGTCTGTATTTAATGATACAAAACCCTTAGAAATATCGGGAAAAATGCGATCAAAGACTAACTCTTTTAACTCGTTACCCACTCTGGTGGCATAGGTGGTACTTCCCTCCCGGACCCGTTCAAGGAAATTCTGACCGTGAATATCCTTAATAAAAGCCTCTTGACGGAAAAATAACCAGAAATACGGAAATTTTTGCCGGTCTCCCCCCTCTAATAGTTCCATCAAGTCCACTAGATAAAATTCCGTGGCTGTGGAGGACGCTTGACGATAATATAAGCGCCATTCTCGACCATTAGTGAGAATACCCCAATCTACTCCCGTCCCCGTGAGATAATTGGTGATCTGAAAGGAAGGATTACTATTTTTCCAGATATCTCGCTGATCATTCTTAGAAACGTCACTAAGAGAACGTTGCCAGTATTTGGCCTCAGCGATCGCTAAAACTTGACTATAAAAGGCTCTTTCATTATTCTGGAGAGCATAGGCCTGATAACGGTCATTTTCTGTGGCAAATAGGGCATAATCTGGCCTTTCTGACCTTCCTTTTCCCCTACTGCTTACCTGCGGTATATAACTAAAACCGAGAATTTCTAGAATCGGTTGTATTAATTCTGCTTCCGTTTGCGCTTCGTTAAGAGTCGGCAAAATCGCCTTTTTTTGTTGATAAAGACTCTCTAAGCGGCAAAATACCACGGATACATCCTCTTGCCATTCCCCAGAATCCGGCAGCCGATGCTCAAGATAGTGTTGAGAAAAAAGTGGTTTATTGCCCGTTTGTCCTGACATGGCCGATTATCCTAACATTGAGGGTATCTAGCCTAAAAATGAAGGGTTCGCAGGCAGGCACGGATTCCCATTATACAAAAAGTATATGTCAAGTCTCCGATTTTGTCAAGAGTTTTGGCCAAAAAAAAATTGCCTCTGGGAGGCGGGGGTGAAAGGTATCACCCCAGAGAAATAATTAAACGCCAAAAGACTTACCACAGCCACAGGTTTGACTGGCGTTGGGATTAGTGAATTGGAAACCGCCGCCGATCATCGCGTTGCTGTAATCTAACATGAGACCGTAGAGATAGAGCAGACTTTTTTTATCAGAGACAATTTTAAAGCCATCGTAATCGAAAACCTCATCTTGGGGGCCAATATTGCTAGGATGCTCAAAATCCATCATATAGGACATTCCCGAACAACCCCCCTGACGCACACCCACGCGCAGACATAAATCCTTGCCCTGTTGCTCTTTGAGCGTGGTAAGGTGTTTGAGGGCAGCCTCACTGAGTAAAATTCCTTTTCCTTGAATCTGAGTAGCTTGTGTCATCTTTAGCAGGAACTCCTAAACGCAGTTGAAGGGGACATATAAAACTTTACCTTCTCCTATCCATCTTAACGATAGTTGAGGACTGTTGACTGGATTACTGTGTACTTTTCCCAGCCTCGCAGGAGTTATAGGGCAAAAAAAGCAAAAAACTGGGATTATTAATTAAATAGCGTTGCCAGAGACGACTAGATTCTTGAAACAAACCCTAGAGCCATTCTCAGCCGATTTTCATCACCCAACGGACAGGACAGCGCTGCCTTGGGGATGCCGAAAAAGCAGCCGGAAAAGAGCCAAAGAAATTCACTTTTCTAAGCGGAGATTAGTGCCGCTGCTATTGGTGCGATAAACCCAAGTTTTGTGCTTATAAGTCAGAATAATTCGCCATCCTTGCACCAGTGCTTGAGTACAGAATTCTCCCGGTTTAGCTAATCCTAAACAACCATCGGGCCAGGTTTGTGGTTGTGCTGCTTGAATTTGCAAGCGATTAACGGATATCTTAGTTTTCCGACTCAAATCTTGACGGGTAGCGGCGATGACCGAATTAGGTGGCTCAGGAGATGCTAAACTGGGTGGCACTAAGAGGAGAGAAAGCAGAGTCATTAGCATTAAAGTGCCAGTTGCTCCCTGAATAATTCTCGTTTTACCGATTGGTACTTGCTGGCTTTGGCTAAAATTTTTTCTAGATATCATATTTAGTGCTGCCTCTTTCCAGGGGGTGATAGTCTGAGCAAATTTTCCTGTTTATCATCAGTGTCAGATCCCCCCGCCTATCGGCACCCCCCTTATCAAGGGGGGCAGGGGGGATCGAACCTAAAATCCATTTTTAATTTAATTATAACCAGCTACTTATGTTCCCGCTCTGGTTTTCGAGCAGCGGCAGCAGTCAATGTCGGTTTTCGTTGTCATCTCCTGAAAACTTCCGTCTTTTTAAGGGGCGATGGCGATTAGAATAGATGAGGATGAACTATCTTAGATGGATGGACTTATGTTATCTTTTTTCCTCCGTTGGTTGATTACCGCCGTCTCTTTATTGATTACAGCGCAAATAGTACCAGGTATAGAAATTAAAAATTTTACCGTGGCTTTGATAGCTGCTGTCGTCTTGGGTTTAATTAATGCTATTGTTAGACCCCTGTTGATTCTTTTTACCCTGCCTTTAACTATTTTGACCCTAGGGTTATTTATTTTTGTGGTCAATGCCATTTCCTTTTCTTTAGCCTCCTATTTTATCCCTGGTTTTCAGGTAGAATCATTCTTTGCTGCTTTATTCGGTTCGATCGTGGTTTCGATCGTTTCAGGAGTTTTAAATAGCATTTTCAGTGACTAAAGTGGGCAAAATTCGCTTGTTTAAAACAGCTTGGCTTACTCTGATTGATTAATTTCTGATCTAGAGACGTTGCTATAATCAACGTCTCTCTATTTTTTTGGGTATGAGTAAATCTCTACTGATTTGCTTTGGCTTTTGTCGTTAAAAATCAGGAAAATTTAATCCCAAGATTTCTATCTCAAGCAGCCAGAGCAAGTTCAATTACTGTTAAAATAACTGGAATTGTTGAGCTAAGTTTAAATAATCTCAAGTCAGTTTTTCTCGATTCTCCTAAACCTTACACCCTGATCACTAAAAATCGATGAACCAATTAAACTTAGAAGTTGCGGGAAAAAAAGAACGTTTAGATGCTTGGATGGGGTCACAATTGCCCGATTTATCGAGATCTAGGCTGCAAAAACTGATAGAACAGGGATATATACAGTTAAATGGTCAAATTTGCACCAATAAAAATACTAAAGTTGGTCAAGGCGATCGCTTAAAGATTACCATTCCCGACAGTCAACCCCTCGAATTAAGCGCCGAGGCGATCGAGCTTGATATTCTTTACGAAGACGAATATCTGATTATTATCAATAAACCTGCCGATTTAGTGGTTCATCCGGCCCCCGGTCACGAATCGGGAACCTTGGTCAACGCTTTACTGCATCACTGCCCAAATTTAGCTGGAATTGGTGGAATTCAACGCCCCGGCATAGTCCACCGCTTAGATAAGGATACCACGGGTGCGATCGTTATTGCCAAAACCGACCAGGCCCATCAACACCTACAGGCACAATTAAAAACCAAAACTGCACGCCGGGAATATATGGCCCTTGTCCACGGTGTCCCTAAAAGCGAAACAGGTACAATTGATCTGCCGATCGGTCGTCACCGTAGCGATCGCCAAAAGATGGCTATTATTGCCGTGGAAAAAGGAGGTAGAAATGCCGTCACCCACTGGCAAGTCAAGGAAAGACTAGGCAACTACACCTTAATGGAATTTCGCCTAGAAACTGGCAGAACTCATCAAATTCGCGTTCATAGCAGCCACATCGGTCATCCGATTCTTGGGGATCCCCTCTATAGTTCCGGTCGTTCCATCGGAATTAATCTACCCGGACAATTACTCCACGCCTATCGTTTAATTTTAATACATCCGGTCACGGGAGAGAGCCTAGAAGCGATCGCTCCCTTACCCGCTATTTTCCCGAAAGTTTTAGCTATTTTACGCCAGAGAAACCCCTAGCGCACAAATTGCGGCATAATCTCCGCTGCTGTCCATAATCCGTAGATACCGCGACGATGCAGGGAAACCCCTGCTTTCAGATAACCGAAAGCGGGCCCACAGACATTGGCCGCCATACTGGTTTCATCACCTAAAGTGAAGGTATGGGTGGAAATTTTGCCTTCAAAAGTCCGCCCCGTGACTTTAACATTGGTACTTAAAGGCTTTTTCGGGTTGCGCGTATCCACCACACCCCCGACGGAAACGCGATCGCGTCCACAAATTCCAGCCAATTCCAGCATAATATCGTCCGCGTGTTCCATATTTTCGAGGCTAAGAATGCCATTGGTTTTATTTAACAGCATTTCCACTTCCGCATCACTCATCTGGTGGGCTGTTTCTGGGTTGTAACCGGGTAAATGGGCGATATCTTCGCGAATAGTGGCACGATAAGCCTCCCAGTTGGCAATTCCCACGCCAAAGGTAATTTTAACGCTATGAATCTCTGCATAACTCTGGGCAGCTAGGGCAGCGGCCGCAGTTAACAGTCCGGGGGTAGCACCGCAGCCGGTCATGTAGGTGATGCCGGCGGCTTCTAGGTCTGCTTGTAGTGCTAAGATTTGTGCCATGGCGCTGGTACGTTTGAGAGCATCGACTAAAACCCCGCGCCAACCTAAGCGAATGAAAGTTTTAGCGATATCGGCCATGAAATTGTTAGGTAAATTCGGTAAGGCGAGAAAATAGCCCTCTACGTCGGCAGTTTTGATTAATTCCTCGATACTGTTCTGGCTGAGACTGCCGTAATTTTCCAGATAACCAATCGAACCCCGGTCATGATAAATTTTGTTACAGGTATTGACATCTAGACCGTCTTTGTGGTATGCAAAACCGGCTTTATCGGCGGCGGCAGTCCAGAGCATTTCCTGTTTGGGGGCGAGAATTCTAGCGGCAGCCTGTCCCAAACCACCAAAACCTAAAACACCGATCCGAAGGCGATCGCTGGCTATTTGTTTATTCATATTTGTTCTGATTCCTATAGACAAAATTCTATGATCTCGGCGGTCGTGGTTCGCCGTTGCATCTCCTTTATTTTCAATTTATCGCTTCAGGTCGTCTTTTTTGTGTAGTTTTGTTAAATTATGCCCTCCGGGGATAGGTTCGCCGTTGACGATAAAGAAAAGTTACGCGAAACTTACAAAAAATGAAAGTGGTTAGGTGACGTAATATAAAGTTTTGCTAAAATTTTAACCAGATTGCTACGATTAGCAAACTATCGTAAATTAAAACGATAGGGAGCTTTGCAAACCCCAGATTACGCCGAGAAGACCTATGAGCATGGAAAGCCTAGAGTTTATTATCTATCCCGATGGTCGCGTCATGGAAAAGGTGACAGGCATAGTCGGTTCATCTTGTCAAGAGGTGACGGCGGCGATCGAGGCACAACTCGGGCAGCTGATGTCTCAAGAGAAAACCTCGGATTATTACCATCAAACCGTCAGCCAGTCAGAGAAAGTCAGCAACGCAGCCACTTTTAGCGACTGGTAATTTTTCATTTTTCCCAATCCCTTTATTTAAGCCACTGAAAAGCCATGTCACACTTTAGCAATATCAAAACCAAAATCCGCGATCTATCCTACCTAAAAGCCGCCCTGAGCGATATGGGGATGGAATGGAAAGAGGGTTCCCACCCCGTCAAAGGTTATCAAGGTCAAACTTTAAGCGCAGAGGTGGTAATCGAGCAGGATAACAATTACGATATCGGTTTTCGCTGGAATGGCAACGAGTACGAGTTAGTTGCCGATTTACAATACTGGCAACAACCTCTAACCGTAGAGGGATTTTTAAGAAAAGTAAATCAAGGTTATGCTTACCACACCATCCTGGCAGAAACTGCTAAACAGGGTTTTCAGGTGGCAGCACAGGAAAAAAATACTGATGGTTCTATTCGTCTAGTGGTACAACGTTGGAGTGCCTAATGGCTGATTTTTCTCCCGAACGCTCTGGTTTTGAACCAGAGTTAGGGGGATTCCTAAGAGATTCCCCTGATCGCACCGGTTTTGAACCAGAATTGGGCGGTTTACTGCGCCAGAAAGCGGTTTACGTCGATGAGGTCACTTGTATCGGTTGTAAACACTGCGCCCACGTTGCCCCCAATACCTTTTTTATTGAAGGCGAATACGGTCGCTCTCGTGTCTATAATCAGGACGGTGACGAAGAAGAAATTATTCAAGAAGCGATCGAGACTTGTCCGGTTAACTGTATTCACTGGGTTAATTATAATCAGTTGTCATCTCTTGAGGAAGAACGCAAACATCAAGTGATTAAACAGTTAGGTTTTCCTCAGATTAACAAGAAATTTAGCCCCGCAGATTTAGATATCTAGGGTGGATAGGTACAGCCTCATCCACCCATTATTTCCTAGAAGTCATGGCAGCGGTTCTCGATCGAATCTGCTACAGTTCTCAGGGGAAATAATCCTATCTCGGATTTTAACGACAATGAACACCCAACTGATTGATTCTCTCGCGCGAATTATTCTCTCTCTCTCCGAGGAAGAAAGAGAGTTACTGAATCGGAAAATTGAGAGCGAACAACGGGAAAATTTGCAGATTAACGCTCAAATTTTGGATTTAGAAACCCGTGTCAAGCAATACGAAAATCAATATCGCATGAGTTCGGAAGAATTCTCTCCTAGATTTCGTTCTGGTGAGCTAGGGGACGCTATCGATTATTTCGAGTGGAATGTTTATTATGAAATGCTATTGGCAGCTAGAAAAGAGATAAGTTTACGATCAAATTAGATGGAGATAGCCGATTATATTCGCAAGGTTAAACGGAAATTATCTGAGAGTTCGATTGTGAACTCTTTCACGATTGTCGATGAAAGAATTTTATTCGATCGAGGCTATTTCCGAGCGAGAGTCCTTTTAACGAACGGAGATTTTTTAGAAATTGCGGAGGCTTTTACCTCGATCGATCAACGCATCGTTACGATAAGCTATCGCTATCAATGGATGGACGCAAGCAAACAGAAGTTAAGAAAACGCTGGGATAACGTGGAACATTTTCCCGATTTACCGAATTTTCCCGATCATGTCCATGTAGGAGATGAGTTAAACGTTCAACCTGGCGAATCTAGAAATATTTTACAAATTATCACCGTAATCGAGCGCGAGATCGAGATTTTGTCAACATAACGCGTCCTAGAGCGAAACCAACTCCTATAACTCGCCAAATCCTGAGCAAGTTGCGAGAATTATCCGATTGGAGGATAAATACCTGACTATTTCCCGAAATATTGATCGATTGAGAATCAAGAGAGTTGTTTTTTCTTGTATTTGAATTGATAAAAATAAATTTATTTGATGTTGTCTGTGGAGATTTTTGGGGTAAGTAGCTGGTTATAATCTAATTGAAACCACTTAATTGGGTAGTATTTTGTTAAGTAAAGAGCCGCTATGTACGTTTTAATTGGTGGGGCGGGAATGGTGGGGCTAGGTTTAGCCCAACAACTTTTAGACTTGGGACACACCGTCGCCATCGTTGATGTGGATCCTTTAGCTTGTCGGTTTGCCCGGGAAAAAATTGGTGTCATGGCCTTTGAGGGGAGTGCTGTCAGTACGAAAGTTCTGCTAGAGGCGGGGATTCGACAAGCTAACGCGGTTGTTGCCGCATTGAGGGACGATGCGATGAATCTAGCCCTAGTTACCTTGTCCAGAAGTTATGGCATTTCCCATATTGTGGTGAGAATGTGCGATCGCGAATTTCTCGAGGCCTATCGTCTTGCTAGAGCTAGTCACATCATCAGCACGATTGATTTAGCTGTTGTCACCATGGCCAATGCGATCGAATACCCCGAAGTAGAATCGATGATGCACTTTGAACAGGGACAAGTGGAGGTGCTAAAGCTGCCCGTCCCCAAGGATTGTTATGTAGCTGGGCGTACCGTTGCCCAAATCGCTCAAGATGCCAACTTTCCGACTGGTTCGCTGATTATTGGCTATCAGTGTCACGCTTCTGCCAGTTTAGAGATTCCCAACGGGAATACCGTCCTAGAAGCAGACTCAACTATTCTGGTGGTCACTCGTCCGGAATTCGTCAAACCTATGATCGATTACCTCGGCATTCAAACTAATCATCGTCCAACGATAGAAGTTTCTCATCCAAACCTTTAACGTAGGATTGTACCAAGTCTTCCGGTACAATGCGTTTGCGAAGTGCATCGCTCAAGGCTGCTTTCTCAGCGAGGAACAATCGTCGTCGAATGGCATCTAACTGACTGTTGTTAGGCTCCATTTGCCCCGATCGAGACTGATTATAAGCATCCCGCAGCAGCCGTTCCGATACCGCCACTTTTGCCTGATAAGATGCCCACAGTTCTTCGTACACTGCTTTCGGTAAAACGCCAGATTTCAGTAAATTGGCTAACTCATCTTGTGCCGCTTTCGACGCGATCAACTGCAGCTGCAACTGGCCAATCTCCTGGGTTACTGCCGAAACCTGACTAATATTGAGCTTTTTAATTAGCCAAGGTAAGGCTAATCCTTGGATAACCAGAGAAAATAACACAGAGCCAAAGACTAGCTCGATGATCAATTCCCTCCCTGTTAGAGTCAAAGGAATAGCAACCGCTAGGGCCATGGAGAGGGAACCCTTGATGTTGCCCAAAATCAGAATATGTTGCCAGCGCAAGGGGATCGGTCGATCAATCCAGCGAAGTACCCATAGTAAAGAATACACTGACAGAATACGCCCCAATTGATAAGCCAAAATGACCAGCACAATCGATGGCAAGGTTTGCCATAGGGTCAAGGGGTTGATTTCAATACCAATAAGCAGAAAAATAAAGGTATTGACGATAAAACCGGCATATTCCCAAAAACTGATCAGGGTAATGCGATCGGATGCAGAGGCGCTGCGAGGCAGCCCCAAGTTACCAAAGACAAGTCCGGCAATAACTACCGCTACCGCTCCCGATACACCCAAAAACTGCCCGAGTTGAAAAGCTCCCAAGGCAAGCGCAACCGTAAGCAACAGGCTACTCAGCGGCTCCCGTAAGCGCACATAGATGGGCAGACACAGGTAGCCTAGGACAGCGCCCACTAATCCCCCACCCAGAGCAACGATCAACACTTCCTTGATGACTTGTGTAGTGCTGATGGTTCCAGTGGCGTAAATCACCAAGAGCAAATTGAAGGTGACGAGTGCGGCTGCATCATTAAATAGTGTTTCCCCTTCCACAATAGTGGAGAGTCTAGAGGGAACCCGAATTTCTCTAAAGACGGCAATGATTGAGACAGTATCGGTGTTTGCTAGAATCACTCCCACCAATAAGGCGGGAATCCAATCTAGCCCCAGGCCAAATTTTACCAAAACTGCAATAACCGCCGCAGAAAAAACCGAACCAGGTCCTGCGAGCAGTGCGATCGGTTTAAAGGTGCTGCGAAGACGGCTGATATCCGTATTAATCGCCGCTTCAAAAATCAGAATCGGCAGAAAAAGGTTAAGCACTAAAAACGGATCTAAGCCAATACGACGAGATAACAGATCGGTAATCGGTAATCCTGCTAACACTAAACCTGCCACATAGGAAATGCGTAATCGCTGGGTTACTAGGGCCACAGCAGTGGCAATCAGTAGCAGCAGGATCAAGACAAGAACCAGTTCAGGAATGTCTCCCACCGTTTGGCTGTTCACAGCAGAATTGCTATCGAAGGATTTTTGTTGTGCTGCCCAGGCTACTAATAATTCTCCCCTCATAAGACGATATTCTCGGTAAGACCGACAATTAAGAACTTGACTATTTTTACAATATAAAGGGGCTCTTCGGGAATTGTTATGCAAATAATTAACTTAAAATAAAATTCGATGAGAGCAACTACGCTCAAAAGTAGCTGAAATTCATACAGGAAAAGACTTAAGGCACAAATAGGTTAATACCAAAAGATAGACAATCGAGTTAAGATTTAATATAATAGCCAAAAACGAGATTATTTTACTTATAATACTTGACAAATTTTTGAACCTACAAGGAACCTGTATTCAAGGCTATCGACACCTAGAAAATATCGGTATAGTTTAACCAGTCGAATCGAAAAATAAAAAAGCAGCCTGTCCTCGTTGTGGGTTAGAGAGCGATAAACTCCACCAAAATCATCGACATTTAGTCAAAGATTTACCGCTCTCAGGTCAACCAGTGTACCTACAAGTTAATCGTCGTCAATTTAAGTGCGGTAATTGTCAGAAATCCTTTAGCGAAGAGTTAGATTTTGTCGCCAAGAAACGAACCTATACGAAAAGACTAGCCGAGAATATACTCGAACAATTAAAAGAAGGAGATATTTTAAATCTTAGCCGAAGAAATGACGTAACGGAAGAAGAGATTCAAAGAATGATAGAGGACATCGCCGAAGAAATTACAGAGCCAGACCTATCGGAATTAAAAAGACTAGGAATTGACGAAATCGCTCTAGTCAAAGGACAAAAAAATTACTGTGCAGTTTTAGTAAATTTAGATACGGTAAAACTAATAGCTATTCTAGAGAAGCGAACACAAGAAGAATTGAGGGAAACGCTTACGGGGTGGGGAAAAGAGGTGTTAGAGCAAATTGAAGAAGTCAGCATAGACCTTTGGTTGCCCTATAAAAATTTGGTGAAAGAATTGATGCCATCGGCCGAGGTAGTCGCCGATAGATTTCATGTAATGAAACAAATTAATCAAGAGTTAGACGAACAGAGAAGAGCGGAAAAAAGAGCCGTAGAAGCGCAGAAAAATAAAAAACAGAAAACGGAAAAAGAAGCAAAGCTAGAAGTTTTAAAGCGAAGTAAATATAGTCTGTTAAAAAATGAAGAAGATTTAACGGAAACTCAAAAAATCAAACTAGAAGCTATCAAAGAAAAATTCCCAAATTTGAAAAAGATGCACGAGTTAAAGGAAGAATTTAGAAAGATTTATGAAACCTCAGAGAATCCGACAGAAGGACTGCTATCTATCTCGGACTGGTTGGCAAAATCCTCCAGTGTTTTTACCAAGAGTTGTCAAACAATCCGAAACTGGTTTGGAGAAATCATTAGTTATTTCGAGCGAAGGACAACTAATGGGGTGGTCGAGGGAATCAACAATAAACTTAAACTAATAAAACGGAGAGGCTATGGCTTTAGAAACTTTCGAAATTTTTGGGTTAGAAGTATGTTGTCTTGGCATCTTGTCTGTTGATTTAGCATAAAGGATAACGAAGAGCCTATAAAGGAGGTTATGGCAGTTACAGCCTTTCTCAGAAAGATGAGGTTAGTTATTGTTGCTAAAATACTTGATGAGTAAGGATTAATCTGTACTTCATCTTTAGGAGAAAGAATGAGAAATTTTCTACTTACCCGGTGATTGCTGTGGGGAGGGAAAAGTTAGAGGCAATCGGGGCAAAATGATAAGTATTTTATATACAAACACCTTCAATACTTAAAAATATTTCAATTTACAATTAGTAATATTTATTTTTACTCAAGAATTTATTGAGAATAATTTCTATTTATTTACGAGGTGGCAATACTTCCAGCGATTCTGGTATAATTTCGCATTATGCTATGGTGGAGTTTTCTGTGCTTTTTTGAAGTTCTCAAGTTCTAGCTTGCCTTGAAACCATTGCTAAATCTAGACTTTTCCTTTTAGCCAAACCAAACACTTCCGCTAATTCTCCCTTTTTTCCCTAACAACGTTGATCTAATTTTTGTGTAGTTTTGTTGCAAAGTCAAAATTTTTTTGACAAAATGCCTAAATTGTGGTAGGGACGAAATGACGGGATTTAGCATCATTTCTAGTTCCAGTGTTTCCTAAAATCAGAGACTTCGTACCTCACCCTTAAGATAACTGCTAAGTAGGGTTTGCTGGAAAAGGCCTAGGATGGGGTCAGGCAGAAGACAGGAGTTTAAGGCTTTGTTGCTCCCCTTTTTTTTACCAGTTTGCGTACCACAAAAAGGATAATGCAAGGTTTTTGAAGGTCTCAATCTATTTTCGCAGCATGAACATCGGCTCTTAAAAGGTCAAAAGTCTTATTTTAAAAGGGTTCTACCATTATCTAGCAAGCCCTAATTACTATAGCGTTTCCTAAGCTAGTGAGGTACACCTATTTTCTTCCCTTTTGCCTTTTGCCTAAAACCCATAACTTTTGTACCTCAGCAGACTGAAAAACGCTATATCATAATATTTCTTCTCAAAAAAAGAGGAGAAAAAAGCAAGTTCTGCCTTTCTCTCCTCCAGTCTAGCGATTAATTACATTGGAACAGTAGCCAGTAATCTTGAACTACTATTCACCGCTTTAGTAAGCACCGTTATTTTTGGGAAAAACCACAACACCGATAGTTCTGAAGATTACCCAGATATCGGTTAACCAGTTACGCGAATTAACGTAATACACATCCATCTGCACCCGCATGGGATAGGGGATGTCATTACGTCCAGAAACTTGCCATAAACCAGTTAAACCGGGGCGAATAGTTAAGACCTTGTCGATGCGATTGCCATATTTCTGCAATTCTTCGGGAACTAAAGGCCGCGGACCGACGACGCTCATATCTCCTCGCAGGACGTTCCAGAATTGGGGAAACTCGTCCAAACTGGTTAAGCGGAGAAACTTGCCAATCCAAGTTATGCGGGGATCGTCCTTGAGCTTGAAATTATCCTCGAATTCCGCCCGCAGTTGGGGGGAGTCTTCCATCAGTCTCTCTAACACCTTATCCGCGTCCATTACCATAGTACGGAACTTGATACAGTTGAAATGCTGGAAGTTTTGACCGACGCGCTTCTGCATATAGAAGACCGGACCGGGGGAACTAATCGCGATCAATAAGGCTAAGATCAAATAAAGCGGCGAAAAGAAAATTAGAACCGATAGGGAGAAAACGATATCGAATAATCGTTTTGAGGTATCGCCGTCTAAAGCTATTAACCAAGATTTTTGATGCCGTCTACCAGAGACCGAAGGTTTGAACCCTCGCTTCATCAAAGCTTGTAGAGCCTTGACGGAGATAAGTTGGCTATTAGCAGTCATCTTACTCCTTCACATCACACACACCACACAGTACCCATGATAAAGCCACAAGACTGAAAAAACAAGTCTTCGGGTCAATAACTGGCACGGGCCATTCTAGAGCCTTTGTACTAAAAAATCTCTAATTAGGGTTTACTGAAAAAGTTTCTTGGTGGAGTCAGCAGTCGGCAGTCAGTAGTCAGGAGATTATTTTTATTTATTCTCCCTTATCCCCACTCCCTGCTCCCCTATGCCTTTCAAACAGGATTTAGTATTGTAGGACGCTTTTGAATCAGCAAAAATTAATTATGCAAGAGGTTTAATAAAAAAAAGAGCATCGGCAAATGATACCCTTTGTGGCTGAATATCTAAGTAGTTACAGATTTGATCCTAAGGATTAAGTATGCTGTTGTCCGCGCTCGTCTGCTGAGTCCATTCGGAACTCGGCGTGAGCTTTTGTCGAACGCTGAGCTCCTGGCCGAAGCCCGAATTTTGGCTCCCGAAAACGAAAACTTTAGACTTCATCATTTAAGATAAATCCCCTACTTAGGCGATGGGTTGTTTCATACTACTTAGTTCTCGAATGCCTAACCAACCGATCAAACTATAGCAAATCGATAGCAACATACTTTGATTACCAATTCTTAACCACTGTTTCAAAGCCTCCAAGTTAGCTTGGCTTTCTGCCTGTTTTCGCCGCTCTTGCAGCTGAGTTTGTAGCTGATTTTTGATCTCATCTAATCGCTGTTTAAATTCCCTCGGGCTTTTGGATAAATCGCGTAAATTAGTTAATTGCTCTCTTTGTTGGCGAAGGGTTTGTAACTGTTCTGTGCTGATCGGTTGTCCTTGGACACGACCAGTTTCAATCACTTGAGTTCTCTGAGAGATCTGCTGGTCTAATAGTTGGGGATTTTGCGATAGAGTATTTAACTGGGCTAAGAAAGCTTGAATTTGTCCCTCCCCTTGGTCAACACCCTGTTCAATTTGAGTCAAAGCGTCGTTTTTAATCTGGTTGATATTATTGATATGAACAGGAATCATCAACAGAAAAACTAAGCCTAACAGTGTGGAAAGAATAAAGATCGGCCAACGCAATTCAAAGTGGTATTTCCTAGTAGTGAAATTTTTATTGTTATCGTCAATCCAGTAAGCGATTAAAACGAGAACGATACCCAGAAGAGGAACAATTCCTCGATCGACAAAGGTGGTGACGAACCCTACCTGCCATTGGGATTGACTGAATTGATAGGGCAGCGGCAGGATAAACGCATCCAAAAGGAAGGAAAGAATGAAAACCAATCCCGTTAATTTCAGGGACAAAGAAGTAAAACTGTTCATCGCTGTTTCTGTAATGGTATGTCAATGAATAGATTCATTAGTCTGTTTAAAAGTTCTCGCTGGGGGTTCCCAGACGGATTTTGCCGAGAGGCAATCTGACAAACTGCAATTTCTAATTAACTTTTGCTCAACCTCCCGCTAAACCCTACGCTAAATCGTTCTGCTTGTCAACCTCTTTCGAGAATCGACTCTAGAAATATTACCTCAATATGGCATCGGTAAACCTATCCCTGTCAAAGAATAAAATTTTCCCAAGCTCTCAGACTGGGTTTTCCCCAGATCTCTTCCCTAAGACAGAGACTGTCAAAGAATAAAATTTTCCCAAGCTCTCAGATGAGTCCTCAATGGTTAGCCTATAGTAAAGACAGCCCCCCTGAGTTGATAACAAAACCCATGCAGAAATTGGTGGAAGTTTTAGCTGATAAACAAGCTCTGATCGCAAAATCTCTGGCGCTGGTTCTGGAAAAAATCACAACCAGCCTCGACCAACAGGACTATTTTACCATCGCTCTGTCCGGCGGTAGTACCCCGAAACCTCTCTACGAGGCTTTATCCTCTCAACCCCTCGACTGGTCAAAAATTCACGTTTTCTGGGGAGATGAGCGCTACGTTAGTCCCGATCATCCTGACAGTAATCAACGCATGGCCCGGTTAGCATGGCTCGATCGCATACCGATCCCAGCCGCTAATATTCATCCCATGCCCACGGATGAACCCGATCCCCAGCTGGCCGCCCAAAAATACGATGATCATCTCCGCCAATGGTTTGGGGTCAATTCTCCCGATTTTCCCGTTTTTGACCTGATTTTATTGGGAATGGGCGATGATGGTCACACCGCCTCTCTCTTTCCCCACACGGCAGCTTTAACGGTGAGCGATCGCTGTATCACCGTCGGCGAGAAAGACGGCAATCCCCGCTTGACTTTTACCGTTCCCCTGATCAATCAGGCCCGTTGTGTGATCTTTATCGCTGCCGGCGAAAGTAAACGCCCCGCTCTACATCAGATTTTCTCTGCCTATGGTGACTCTTTCTCCTATCCTTCCCGTCTCATCCACCCCCCGGCCGGGGAATTATATTGGTTGCTCGATGCGGCCGCTGGTTCCTCTTTTGTCTAGAGAATAGGGGAATAGGGGAATAGGGAAATGGGGTAATTCAACTAAAACCCCAACACCCCAACACCCCAACACCCCAACACCCCAACACCCCAACCCCTAATCTGCTTTTTTACTTTTTACTTTTTCCTTTTTACTTTTTCCTTAAAAATGATCGTTTGTCCTAATTGCGAACATATTAACCCCGATGAGGCCACTCAATGCGAGGCCTGTTACACTCCCTTGCCGCGGATGTCTTCCTGTCCTAGTTGTGGGGCAACCATCCAAACTGATGCCACCTTTTGCGGTCAGTGTGGGTACAATTTACAGCCTAATTCCGTTCCCATGGTGGCAGCCCAACCCGAATCGGAACCTGAACCCGTCCCACCGGTCCCTACAGCCACCGGCGCCTCGATCGCACCTCCTCCTGTTGCCCCCCCACCGGTTCCGGCCGCCACCCGCTTGCAGACGGAAATGGCCAGTCTCCAGCACCTACAAACCGATAGCAAAATTGAATTACCCCTACATCTATCGGTAATTCATATCGGCAAACCTAACGATCGCATTCCCCCCGATATCGATGTTTCCGGTTTTCCCGATTCTGACATCGTCTCCCGGGTTCATGGCGATATCCGCGTCGAAGGGGGCATCTATTACCTTGAAGACACGGGCAGCGCTAACGGAACCTACGTTAATCACAATCCCCTACCCCCCGGCAATCGTCATCGTCTCCGGGCTGGCGATCGCATTTCCCTCGGTAAAGGGGACAAAATGACTTTTATTTTCCAAATGTCTTAAAAAAGGTTAGGGGTTAGGGATTTAGGGTGATGGGGAAATTTCAGCTAAATTTCCCATTTCCCCACTTCCCACTTCCCCACTTCCCCATTTCCCCACTGAAAATTATGCGTACAAATTGGCGAATTGGCTCTTTATTGGGCATTCCTCTCTATATTGATTCCTCGTGGTTTTTGATTCTGGCTTTTGTCACCTTGATCAATGCCACCGATGCAGAAATTCAGTCTCTGGCCGCCCATAGTGCTGTTTTAGCGTGGTTACTTGGTTTAATCATCGCTTTATTGCTGTTTATCTCGGTTTTACTCCACGAATTAGGTCATAGTTTCATGGCTCGCTCCCAAGGCATCCAGGTCAATTCCATTACCCTGTTTCTCTTTGGGGGTATGGCCTCGATCGAGCGAGAATCTCGGACTCCTCCCGAGGCCCTGCAAGTAGCGATCGCTGGACCCCTCGTCAGTTTTCTCCTGTTTTGTCTCCTCTCCCTAGCCAGTCACTTACCCTATTTAAACGCCAATTTAACCTATATATGCGGGCATTTAGCGATAATTAACCTGTTTTTGGCTCTATTTAATCTTATCCCCGGTTTACCCCTCGATGGGGGTCAAATTTTCAAAGCAATGGTCTGGCAAGCAACTGGCGATCGCTGGAAAGGTTTACATTGGGCTGCGATCAGTGGTCAATTCATCGGTTGGTTAGGGATTATTTTAGGGATTTTCTTGGTTCTCTTGACGGCAGATGTGGGGGGTGCCTGGTTAGGATTAATGGGCTGGTTTATCCTCAGAAATGCCCGCGCCTACGATAATTTAACTAATTTACAGGAAAGTCTCCTCAATTTCACAGCGGGAGAGGTGATGAGCAGACATTTGCGGGTTTTAAACGCCCATCAAACCCTAGAGGAATTCGCCCAAGAATACGTTTTAGACCGAGCGGCTGCCAATACTGCTTATTTTGCCGCTTCCGAGGGGCGTTATCGGGGATTAATTCGGGTGGCAGATTTACAGGCGATCGAGCGGAGTTTCTGGTCAGAAAAACAACTGCTTGATATTGCCCATCCCCTCGGGGAAATTGCCACTGTTGAGGAAAAAACCCCCTTAGTGACGGTGGTGCAGAAACTGGAAACCATCCAGGACCGCATGATCACGGTGTTAACACCAGCCTCCGCCGTAGCGGGAGTGATCGATCGCGGCGATATCCTCAAGGCAATTGCGATTAAATACCAAATTCCCCTAGAGGAAACGGATATTGAACGCGCTCGCGAGGGAGTTTACCCCAGTTATTTGCCCTTAAATGTTATTGCTGCCGCTCTTGACAAGAGTGAACGGCCAAAAATCGGCGAACCGTCCTTAATGTCCTGACGTAGAGAGGATGGAAGATAATAATCTTGAATCTGGCTAATGCGAAAATTTCCTCGCTGGTTAACCTGCCACAATTTCCCCGTTTCCACATCTAAACAACTTAACCAGCCTTGGCCGTAGGCCCAAGTATCAATACAAATGGCATGGCCGAGATTAATCGGTTTCCCGCTTTTTTGGCTGGTATGGCCGCAAATCATGGTTTTTCCCGAACTATGGGCGGCGGGATATTGAAATTTCTCCCAAAAGAGCTTGTATTCTGGTTGTCTGGCTAGGGGTAGATGGGGATCGAGACTAGCGTGAACAAATAAATGATTTGCAGTTTCGTAGCTATTTATACAGACTTTTCCTAAAAAATCCCAGTGAGATTCAGGAATTTTAATCAGGTGGCCTTCACTATAGGATTTGAGGGTGGCTTTACCGCCTTTTTCTAACCAGAGACGCTGTTTAAGGGGGTTATGACGGGCTTGCAGCATGATAATCTCGTGATTACCTTTGAGGGGAATCAAATTTCCCTGTTTATGTAGGGAAATCAGGCGATCGATCACCCCTTTCGAGTCTCTGCCCTTATTAACGTAATCACCGAGGGTGATTAAAGTATCTTGCGGTTTGGGGTTGACGATCTCTAGCAAGTGATCTAGAGCTTTCGAGCAACCATGAATATCGCCGATCGCTAAGGTTCGCATGAGGATTTAGTAGGGGATTAGGGCATAGGTAGGGTTTGCGGCAAAAAGTTTTTCGTGGGGGCAGGGTGTGGGGTGTGGGGTGTAGGGTGTAGGGTTTTACCGATTTTGAGGTGGTCAGTTACCTAATTTTCAGGGAAAAAGTCCAGGAATTTTACCCCCGATCCCTCCAATGGTAGGCACTTTTTGAGGTCAAAAAAGTCTAAAAGCCTTATCAAACAAAGTTTTTAGATTTATTCAGCAAACCCTAGGTACAGGTAAAAGTATTAAAGAAATCTGTTCACGACAGACAGCGATTATCGGTGATCTTGCTTAGGGTAACAAAAAGGCTTACAGTAAAATGTACCATAAATTATCAAATCTACTAAATTAATTAAGCTGTGCCGAAAGTTGTTATTGCAGGTAACTGGAAAATGCACAAAACCCAGAGAGAAGCTTTGGAGTTTTTGCAAGATTTTAAATCCCATCTAGATGAAACCCCCGACGACCGAGAAGTGGTTCTTTGCGCCCCTTTCACAGCTTTAGCTGTCCTCTCTAAAACCCTCCACGGCGGTCGTATTCGCTTGGGGGCGCAAAATGTCCACTGGGAAAAATCGGGGGCTTATACGGGCGAAATCTCGGCGGATATGTTAACCGAAATTGGGGTTCACTATGTGGTTATCGGTCACAGTGAACGCCGGCAATATTTCGGCGAAACTGATGAAACCGTCAATTTAAGGGTTATATCTGCCCAAAAACAAGGTTTAATCCCGATTATCTGTGTGGGAGAAAGTAAAGCCCAAAGAGATGCTGGAGAAACGGAAAAGGTAATTATCAAGCAAATTCAAGGGGGTTTAGTCAATGTTGACCAAAAAAACCTCGTTATCGCCTACGAACCCATCTGGGCGATTGGCACGGGGGAAACCTGCGAAAGCGAGGAAGCGAACCGCGTTATCGGTTTGATTCGACAACAATTAGACAATCCCGACGTAACCATTCAGTACGGTGGTTCGGTAAAACCCGATAATATCGATGAAATTATGGCTCAATCGCAGATAAACGGGGCTTTAGTCGGTGGGGCGAGTCTAGACCCCACCGTATTCGCTAGGATTGTTAATTATCGTTAATTGATTTCTGCTGCCATGACGCTATTTTCCAAAACCCCGATGCCTTCTATTTCCACCCGAACCTTATCCCCCACCTGCAGCGGTCCGATTCCTTCGGGAGTTCCCGTTAAAATCACATCCCCCGGCAGCAGGGTCATCACTTGGGAGATATAAGCCACCAAGACATCGGGGGGAAAGACCATATCACTAAGATAACTGCTTTGTTTGGGTTCGCTGCCATCATTGAGAAAAGTGGTTAATTGCGCCCCGATACTCAATTCCCGGACAATCCAGGGGCCGAGGGGACAAAAACTGTCAAATCCTTTCGCCCGCGTCCATTGGCTATCTTTTTTCTGTAAATCCCTAGCGGTGACATCGTTAGCAATGGTATAACCCCAGATTTTACTTCTGGCCTGGGCTGTCGTGCAGTTTTTGGCGGTTTCTCCCATAATTAATGCCAATTCTCCCTCATAATCTACTCTTTCCGATTGGGGCGGATAAAAAATCGTTTCACCATCGGCGATAATTGTCGTCGGTGGCTTGAGAAATAAAAGCGGTTCTTCCGGTACAGGTGTTCCCATCTCGGCGGCGTGGGCGCGGTAATTTTTGCCCACGGCAATAATTTTCGACGGGAAACAGGGGGCTAATAGTTGGTAGCTATCAGGTTCTAATTCTAGCTTGGTTAGTTGCCCTCCTTGCCAGGGAGGGGCATCAAAGACGGCAACGCTACGGTTTAGCTGTAACAGTCCGTAGAAGATTTGTCCTTGACGATGTTTCACTCGTACATAGCGTTGCGCCATATTTTTCTGGGAATGACTAGCGATCGACTCTCGGATAGTAGTATGATCATATATCCTTGCTTCTTTATTAAAAGCTAGAGAGTTATGAAAATCAATTAACTCCTGGCCTTGACAAAGAAGCCTTCTAGTCCATAAGGATTCTGAGATGAGCAATAACTACGAAACTCTTTACATTCTCCGTCCCGATTTAGGGGAAGAAGTCGTTCAGCAACAAGTGGAACGTTATCGGACTCTGATTACCGAACACAGCGCCACAGACATTGAGGTTAAGGTGTGGGGTAAAAAACGTCTGGCCTATCCCATCAAAAAACTCAATGATGGTGTCTATGTGCAGATGAATTATCAGGCCAGCGGCAAACAAGTCGCCCCCATGGAACGGGCCATGCGTTTAAGTGATGAGGTTATTCGTTATTTAACCCTAAAACTCGATCGCGTGATGCCCCCCCCTGCGGATTTATCTCCCTTAACGGAAATTCCCCCCTCTCCTATCACCGAAGCGGTGGTGGAAGAGGACGGCATCTCCGCTGAAGATTAATTATAGTCACAACTGTGTCGGATCAATGCCCAATTCGCGTAATCGGGCAAAAGCGCGATCTCGTTCTTGTTGTGCTTGGTCGCGTTCTTGTTGTGCTTGGTTGCGCTCCTCAAAGAGGGTTTCAGGGTCTTTAAATCGTTCCCCATTGGGATAAAAGACCTCTAAACCCTCTTCAAACATCTCAAACCGAATTCCTAGGATTGGGGAAGTCCAAGGAAAATTCAAGGCCGTTACTGGGAAAAAATCCTCTTGCTGATTGGCCCGCACCAATCCCCAGAAATCATGGGAGTCTGGGTCATAGAAAAACATTTCTAATACCCCATACTCCCGATAGAAAGACTGCTTTTTGAGCATTTCCCTGGCACTATTGCTCGGAGAGAGGATTTCAAACACTACCTGGGGAGCAATATTGTCTTCTTCCCATTGTTTATAGCTGCCGCGCTCACCCGGTGGACGGCCGAAAACCACCATGGCATCGGGAGCTTGACGGGGAGCGGGTGGTACAGTTACCTGCTGGGGATACCAGAGCAAATCTCCGGCGACAAAGACGGTTTGCTCTTTAAATAAATACCTGAGATTGGCAACCAAGCGAACAATCCAGCGATATTGAACTGTGTTGTCGGCCATAGGTTTACCGTCGGAATCAGGATAGAAAAGTTGGAGTTCGATGGGTGCTTGAACCATGCTTTATCTCTTGCGATCGCATTTTGGCCTAGCTTTATTGTATCATCGCAAATCCTTGGTTTGAAACCCTGTCCTTTTAGGACGACTTTGTCTTAGACCTCTGGCCAAAGTTGTATAAGTAGGGTTTGCTACGCCGTCGCTAATACACCTTTATTTTTATAAGTAACTTAGAGTATTTTTAAGATTTGATAAATTTAACGGCAAGACTTTCAAATCTACAGAATTAAACATTATAAATCAGACAGAACCACATTTTTTAAGAGGTATGTGCTTATGTTATTAGCGAAACTTATCAAACAATCCATCGGGGGGGTAATACTTATCAGTCTTGCGACAGCAGGCATAGCGCAAGCTGCGCAAGTTATTGTTGACTTTGACGACCTTGTTGGCGACAATATTCTTGTACCCGATGGATACGGTGGAATTAATTGGGACAGTAACTGGATTTACTATGGATTCGACCAGTTTCAATACACTCCAGAGTCCACCCCCAATCGTGTGTACCCAAATTTCGGTAAATGGCCTGTTAGTTCCGCCAGTGTTCCCTTCTACTTTCCATCACTTGTACGGTTTGATGGTGCCTATTTTGCTGGTCTTGACTTTTCTACTGCTACCTTCCAACTGTATAACAGTGGTTCGTTAGTAGCAACATCTGGGACACTTATACCTTCCTCAACACCAACTTTTCTCGCCTCGGGCTACACTGGGTTGGTGGATGAGGTGCGTGTTTCCCTGGCTAGTGTTGGATACATTGTAATGGATAATGTAACGTATAACACTGACATTGAAACTGTTCCTGAACCTAGCACAATTTTAGGCTTAGGTTTATTGGGATTTGGTGCTTTCTGCCAGCGCAAACTATCTCAAGGGAAGAAGTCAAAACAGGACAATTAAGTTGAGAACTTTGGGGTTTATCCCCCCTTAATCTTCCCTGAATAAGGGGGATATCTGACAGTTTTTAACACCTACCTACTTATAGAAAAATAGGGGTTGGGTTGAGCAATAGCAAGGCCCAACCTGCTATTTTATAATTGTCAAAGGTAGGTCTTTTTCTTTTCTAACTTCTCAACATAAGTCAATGGCCTCTTTGATATTTTGTAGAGCTTCTTTTTGAGTCTCACGAAGTCGTTCAGCAACAAGTCGCCCCATGGAACGGGCCATGGGTTTAAGTGATGAGGTTATTCGTTATTTAACCCTAAAACTCGATCGCGTGGTGGCCCCCCCCTGCCGATTTATCTCCCTTAACGGAAATTCCCCCCTCTCCTATCACCGAAGCGGTGGTGGAAGAGGACGGCATCTCCGAGGAAGATTAATTATATAGCGTTCCCTAAGCTAGTGAGGTACACCTGTTTTTCTTCCCCTTTGCCTTTTGCCTCTTGCCTTTTGCCTAAAACCCATAACTTTTGTACCTCAGCAGACTGAAAAACGCTATAGTCACAACTGTGTCGGATCAATGCCCAATTCGCGTAATCGGGCAAAAGCGAGGTCACGTTCTTGTTGTGCTTGGTTGCGTTCTTGTTGTGCTTGGTTGCGCTCTTGTTGTGCTTGGTTGCGTTCCTCAAAGAGGGTTTCAGGGTCTTTAAATCGTTCCCCATTGGGATAAAAGACCTCTAAACCCTCTTCAAACATCTCAAACCGAATTCCTAGGATTGGGGAAGTCCAAGGAAAATTCAAGGCCGTTACTGGGAAAAAATCCTCTTGCTGATTGGCCCGCACCAATCCCCAGAAATCATGGGAGTCTGGGTCATAGAAAAACATTTCTAATACCCCATACTCCCGATAGAAAGACTGCTTTTTGAGCATTTCCCTGGCACTATTGCTCGGAGAGAGGATTTCAAACACTACCTGGGGAGCAATATTGTCTTCTTCCCATTGTTTATAGCTGCCGCGCTCACCCGGTGGACGGCCGAAAACTACCATGGCATCGGGAGCTTGACGGGGAGCGGGTGGTACAGTTACCTGCTGGGGATACCAGAGCAAATCTCCGGCGACAAAGACGGTTTGCTCTTTAAATAAATACCTGAGATTGGCAACCAAGCGAACAATCCAGCGATATTGAACTGTGTTGTCGGCCATAGGTTTACCGTCGGAATCAGGATAGAAAAGTTGGGGTTCGATGGGTGCTTGAACCATGCTTTATCTCTTGCGATCGCATTTTGCCTAACTTTATTGTATCACCGCAAATCCTGGGTTTGAAATCCTGTCCTTTTATACTAAATCCGTTGAGTAACGCACAGAAAACGGGTTTCTCGGATAAACCCGTTTTCTGCTCAGGCAAAAGGCTTCGGCCGTGAGCTCAGCCGAACGGCAAAAAGGGGAATAAATAATCAGTCTTTAATAACCAGATTTAGTATTAGGACGACTTTGCCTTAGACCTCTGGCAAAAGTTGTATAAGTAGGGCGTGTTACGCTGTCGCTAACGTACCTTTATTTTTATAAGTAACTTAGAGTATTTTTAAGATTTATTAAAGTCAATGGTAAGATTAAGTAAAATCAATGGTTAATAGATATACCTCTAGGGGAATATCTATTACGGTTGAGGCAGAACCACATTTTTTAAGAGGAGAAAGAGAAAAATCTGCCCAACAGTATGCTGTTTTTGTGATTAAAACTGCGTCCATTAACTCAAAAGTTACATTTTTGGCACGTCCAATCAAGTTATAGGTCTCTGTTCTAAATTTTTGAAGTTCCAGAATGTTATTATTCATCTAAGGGAGTTTCTTTAATGCTTGTATTTTTTATTTTCTCCCTTTTTGTTATTCTTGCTTTATTAATATAAGGAAAGGTTACTATTGAGTAAATACTTGAGTTTGGCTATAAAAATTGCAAAATATGAAATGTAAAAATCCTTGACGACGGTGGAAAATTTTGCCATATTTTTCGCTAATAAAGATTCATATCCTGGGTTTGCTGGAGAAGGAAGCACTGTCTATTCCCTGTTCCTGAAAATGCCCAGACTTGTCTGTTCTCATTGGCGACGTGCCAAAAAAGGAAAGAGCAGCGAGTGTCAAAATCGCTACAATATATAGATAAAATCCTAATTGCGAGGAAAGCCTATCGATACCATCTTCGGCAATACCCAGGGACTAAAAGCTAGTCAGATGAAACAGCTACAAAGGCTGTACCATGAACGCTTGCCTATTGATACCCTCACCACCCCAGAATTCGCCCAAAGACTGGCGGCCATCAGTACCGATATCCATCAACCCCTCTGCACCTATATCAACCGTCGCGGCCAGGTAATTCGAGTGGGAGTGGGAACCCCCCGACAAACGCAATTTTCTCTCTTGGAACTACCCCGCTACGGTTCCGAACGTCTTTGCGGAATTCGTTGCATCGCCACGGAACTCAAGCAAGAACCGCCAAAAGAATCCAGTCTAACCGCCATGGCTTTGCAAAGATTAGACGCACTGGTGATCTTAACCCTAACTGGCACAGGCATGATCCGTCGCGGTGGTGGGGCGACCGGTTATGTGGAGCAAGTCTATCTGGCGCATCTCATACCACAAAGTCAAACAAATGTCAATAGTAATATATACTGGTCTGTCTCCCCGCCCTTAAATCTAGAGGATTTAAGCAAACAGGACTTTTTAGAGTTAGTGGAAGGACTAGAGGCGGAGTTTCAGCGAGAATTTACCGCTATAACCGTTGATACAGCCGAAGATCGGGTGCTATTGGTTGGTTTAATGACCGACGATATGAGCGATCGCCAGTTTGAGGACGGTTTAAGCGAATTAGAGCGTTTAGTTGATACCGCCGGGGGTAAAGTTTTGCAAGTCACCCGACAAAAACGGGATCATCCCCATCCTCAAACAGTGATCGGTTCGGGAAAAGTGGCAGAAATCGCCCTACAGGTGCAAACTTCGGGAGCTAACTTAGTTGTATTCAATCGCGACCTTTCTCCCGCCCAAATTCGCAATCTAGAGAACCAAATCGGGGTGAGAGTGGTCGATCGCACCGAGGTTATCCTGGACATTTTCGCCCAACGGGCCCAATCGCAAGCGGGTAAACTACAGGTAGAATTAGCCCAATTAGAATACACTTTACCGCGTCTCACCGGGCGCGGATTAGCCATGTCGAGATTAGGGGGAGGAATTGGCACTCGCGGACCGGGGGAGACAAAATTAGAAACAGAACGCCGAACTATTCAACGTCGTTTATCCCGTCTCCAGGATGAGGTGGATCAACTGCAAGCTCATCGTTCCCGTTTACGCAAACAACGGCAAAAACAAGATGTAGCCAGTGTGGCGATCATCGGTTACACCAATGCGGGAAAATCTACTTTAATTAATGCTCTCACCGCTGCCGAAGTTTATACCGCCGATCAACTGTTTGCTACCCTCGATCCCACCACCCGACGCTTAACTATTACCGATCCCCTCACCCAGGTCTCTCACACCCTGTTACTAACCGATACGGTGGGTTTTATCCACGAATTACCCCCCTCGCTGGTGGATGCTTTTCGGGCAACTTTAGAGGAAGTAACGGAAGCAGAGGCATTACTCCATCTGGTGGATCTCTCCCATCCAGCTTGGGAAAGTCAGATTGCCTCGGTGTTAAAAATCCTCTCGGAGATGCCGATTCAAACCGGTCCGATGTTAATGGTGTTTAATAAGTTGGATCAGGTAAAAAGCGACGATTTGGAAATAGCTAAGGAAAAATATCCCCAAGCTGTTTTTATCTCGGCTATTCGTCGCCTCGGATTGGAAACTTTAAAACAAAAGTTAATCGATTTAATCGCTTAATTAGGGTGATCAGCAAACCTGAGCGCTCGGAGGGCGCAGGTTCCTTGCGCCCCTACAGTAACGGATTTTGTCCACAATCTAGGGGCGAACTGCGTTCGCCCAAAAGGTACATTATCAAAGCGCAAGTCCCTTATGCCCGAATGCTTCGCCCCTACAGGACGCGGGCCGATGAATAAGAGCTTTGCGATCGCCAATAAAAATACCAGGTTTTTGAAGAGGGCGAATGCAATTCGCCCCTACAATCATATTATCGCGCCAATGGTAGGGGCGCACCGTGGTCTCGCGCTTAGAAATTAATTGAATGGAAACACATAAATAGTTGATTTATGTTCAGGATTTAGGGGGCAAAACTCAGTTTTCATCTCAAAGTTGCTGGCGAAATAACAGGAAACCCTTATTTTCTCGTTGGGGACTGTCCTTGAAAATTGAACATAAAATACTAGAATTATGTTCAAAAATCATCCTTCCAGGGGGTTGTCATCTGCTGGGAGAGCGATTAATCTAGGAACAGATGAGTGAGGTAAACCCAATCTCAAGCCAACTACTTTTTTCTTAATTAGGAGTATAATTCCAATGTCCCAACTTCAAATTACTGATTTGGTTCTTGTCAATTCAGAATACGATCAAGTTCAAGATATTACAGAATACGATTACCGAAATATCATGGGCGGAATAACAATCACAATAACGGAGTACGACAAGAACGGTAAGATTACGAAGGTAACTAAAGTTGAAATTTAAGTAAAAAGTGATTGCTTTTCTAGGAAAAGCAATCACCAATTCCAGATATTTTTAGGTAACTGTTCAGGGAGAGATTAATAACTCTTGCTCCAATGCTCTGCCTCAGAACGCCATATCTAAGGCTCTGCTTTATTTCCTTATTTATGTTCAAAAATAATCCTTCAAGAGGGTTGCCATCTGCTTTAAAAAGCATTATATAAAAATAGGTGAGTAAGGTAAACTCAATCTCAAGTTAACTACTTTTTCTTTGATTAAGAGGACAATTTCAATGGCTAGAATTTCGATTAACAATCTACACGCTGATGACCTTAACTCTTCACTTATTTCCTTTAGACCTCTTGCATAATTTTTTTATGGTATAATGTAAGGTTTTGCTTTTTTCTCAATTCTTAGATTGAAGTGGAAAAAAGAATAAAATGTGATCTTAGGTCAGGAAATCATCTATAATTTTGCTATGTTTATTAGCAAAATTATGGATTATCAAAACTTATCAGATGAACAATTCAAACGCCGTTTCGGTGTGTACAAACAAACATATAGAAAGATGGTAGAATCAGTAAAAAGTGTTGAAGCCGACTCTAATTCACCATCTAAAAGGGGACCGAAACCTAAACTATCTATAGAAGAACAAGTTTTAGTAACGTTAGAATATTGGCGAGAATATAGAACATATTTTCACATTGGTACAAGCTGGGAACTATCAGAATCAACTATATGTCGGATTGTAAATAAGACGGAAAAAATGCTTTTACAATCGGGAAACTTCCGTTTAAAAGGAAAAAAAGCTTTACTCAATCAAGCAGAGATACCGGTCATAACGGTAATGGATGTAACGGAAACTCCCATTGAACGCCCCCAAAAGAAACAGAAAGATTTTTTTTCGGGTAAAAGAGGTTATCATACTTTAAAATCCCAATTAGTAGCTGATCAAAATACAGAGGAAATTATCTGTGTCTTCTGTGGGAAAGGTAGAGGTCATGATTTTAGTTTATTTAAAAAAAGTCGAGTTCGTTTTCATCCTTTAACTACCAGCATAGAAGACAGTGGTTATCAGGGAATAGCTGCATACCATAGTAATAGTTATACACCGAAAAAGAAATCGAAAAATAGAAAATTAACAGAGTTAGAAAAAGAGTATAACAAGGCTTTAGCCAAAGAAAGGATTATCATTGAACCTATAAATAGGAAACTCAAAATCTTTAAAATCTTATCCTGTAAATATCGGAATCGTCGTCGAAGATATAGTTTAAGAGTTAACTTGTTGGCGGCTATTTATAACTGTGAGTTAGGGATAGGTATAGCAGCTTCTTAAAAGTTGCCTAAAGATTAATCAAGTCAAGGAGAATTTATTCTCAATTTTTATAATTGAGATAGTTTGTGCCGCTTAAATAAAGAGGTTTTGATAACCAAATTAAAGCAGCTCTAAAGAGTTTTGAGTTAAAAGTTAAACTTCAAGTTTTCATTCAGGACGAATGTACTGATTAACTAATTTTTTGGGGAAAATTAGTTAACCCATTATTATAACATATAATTAATTTGCAAGAGTTCTTTTGAAGACAAGGAAACTAACTTAGTTAAAGCCGCAGTTGAACCTTCGCTTAAACCGAACTTCTAGCTTGCGGTTCAGCTTATTGGTCATGCCATCTAACACAAATCGGTCCACTAATAGCGTGTTAGATTTGGACTGACGAAAAACGTAAATATGTTCCAGTGCGGCAATGACTTGTACTGGCGCAACTACGGTTATATTTTCGGTTTTGTAAAGGGATTTGAGGAGATATTGACTGGTATTTTGTTGGTGAGTCAGTTCGGCTTTTTCTTTCTCAACTACCGACTGGTCATCAGCTTCATCGGGAAATTCTAGTGTTTGCCAGTTTTCCCAGCCGGTTCTTTCATCGGCGGGGGTGTTGAGGTAGCTATCTTCAAACCCATCTTGCTTGACTGTGTAGGAAATTTTCCCCTCGGCATCGGTGGCGAACACCACTATCTTGCTCTCGTGGGTAATCGTACTAATATGTTGTAGTTTGTCTTTGAGTAGGTGCATAAGTGTCTTTTTAGTTAGTTGGTTTACAGATCCGACAAAACAAAAACGATGACCGCACTATCCCCGGCCATCTCGCCTAATCGGCCTTTGGGTTCCGGGATAACTACGGATTATTCAGAAAAGTTTCCTTGACTTTTACCTTTAATCCGCCAGCCGTCCTTAATCATAATTACCGATTATCCGCCCCGCCCCGATTTTTTAACAAATTCTTAGTTTTAACCGTTCAGGGCGGAGATATAATGATCTAGGAGACTGCTGGCTCTCCTCGACTTTGTGTGATAATCAGTGCTTATCATTCGTAGGAGTCTTGCTAGACAAGGCTTTAAAGACTATATTGCCAGAAAATTATGGTTCTTCGTTACTTGGTATGGTTCGATTGGGTGGCATAAATCGAGTAAATCCTTATCTGGCAATAGATTTAATCGAAAACAATTGACAAAAATCGCCAAATGTTTTTCTCTATAAGAGTTTCATTTCTTATAATCCTGTACGTTGCATAATACAAACCGAAGAACCAAAATTATCGGCTGCATCTCCTATTTGTGACTTTCCCTCACATATATGTGGGCAGCAGCAGTTAAGTAGCTGGTTATAATTAAATTAAAAATGGATTTTAGGTTCGATCCCCCCTGCCCCCCTTGATCTATCCATTAGTCACATCTTTCTTAACATAAAATTTGACAAAAAGAGAAAAGTGTGCAAGATGGCTCAAGGGGGTTCTATGGGGGGACTAATTTGATGAGATAGTTTCCAAGTCTGGCTGATATCATGTAACCTTCGCAGTCCCAACCAAATAGTTTTAACACCTGGTTCACCGTCACCTTTTCTACCTAAAAACCCCCCAAGAGAAGCAATCATTCTGACCGCTTCTCGAAAGGAGGGCGGCTTTTCAGGTGGCGGACTCTTTTTATGAATAGTGGCACACAAAGATTGCCATTCATGTTCTTCCAAAAAACTTTCACAACTCTCCTCTCCGTGTAAGCGTGCTTGATAGGTTAACCAAAGTAATCTCCAAGCTACAATTGAATAGGTAGCTAAGGCCATCTCAATTCTACGACCCGTTTCTAATTGCAGTTTTTCTAATCCACAACCACTTTTTAAAACAAAATGATAGCGTTCTATTAACCAGCGATAACTATACCAGCGCACACAGGTTATCGCTGATTCAAAGCTACTAATGTCTAGGCTAGTTAAGAGGAGCCAACTGATAGGATTAACTCCAGGACGCGGATTTTCTTCTTCAGCTAAAATTACCTGTAATTTGACCGGTTGACGAGGGTTCGCTTTCGAGTGATGCTTAGGTACTTGTATTTCAAAACTGGCAAATCTAACTGTTAGTTTAGCTAGTCTAGCCTCGTGATTAGGATTGCGTTTTACTTGCACATCTAGGCTACCACAGGCTTTTATTTCTCTGATGGATTGATGTAAATATTTAGGCTCTGGATGCCCTGACTTTTGCTTGTCTTCGAGATAGTTAACTTTTCGGTTATGAGTTCCTCGGATTAATAAATGAGAGTTAGGACTTCTTGATTGGGCAAATAAATCAAATATGTCTGCCTCACAATCTCCGATTGTTACTACTTGAATTTCTTCGGGTATTTGTTGTTGTGTTTCTGACAAAGAATCTAACCATCTTTGACTTTCTTTTTCTTCGGTTTCTCTTTTTTTGCGTTGCTTGGCAATCCCTAAATTCTTTTCTTCTCTTGCCCAGACATATTGATTAATCAGTCCTAAAGGTATTCCTTGCGGTGACACTCCTAAGGTGGTATGAACTTTGAGACCAAAGGATTTTTTATAATCTAGATAACCCATTCCTTTTTTTGCTTTTTGCGTCGTAAAGTCTAAACTTGTTGTGTCTTGCACTGCCAAAACTATTGGATGTTCTTTGATTCTTTCTACTGTACTTTTGGCTTGGGCGGCAATTATATCTGAGGGGTGAAAATAGGGGGAATTCCAAAAGTCGTAGGTGGCACTCGCTGCGGCTAGATTTCCCGAAGCTTGTGGCACACTTGTACTAGGTTGACTGGCCAAGTTTTCTACGATACTGATTAACCTTTTCTTTCTTCTGGTGTCCCCTAGGTCTGCATACTGTAATTCTTGGGCTGCCCATTTCTCCATTTTTTTGCTTACCTCCACCTTAATTCCTTCTTTCAAAACTATACCTATCAATCGTTTCCCCTTTTTTTAAGTTTCTTCTCTTTTTGTTAAGAAAGATCTGACTAATGGATAGCTTATTAAGGGGGGACTAAGGGGGGATCAGAGGCAAAATCTATCTTTAATTTAATTATAACTACTTACTTATAATCTCTCTTTTTTAACAAAAAATAATTTCCCCTACATAGCTTTATTTTTGCTCAGGTTAATTTTTGGTGATTGCTATCAGATTACAACATCTGCTCGAAAACTTGACAGATGCGGGGTTGAAAGCGCTGACGGTGTTTTATTTTTAAAAAAGGGCGCGTAAATTCGAGATAGCGAGGGGATAAACCGGAAGTATCGATGACTCGAATTGATCGCAATGTGCCTAATTGTAATTCCTTTTGAACCATCAATTCGGAAATGCCGGCAGCTGCCGAACTATTCTCGATAATCGCTTTCACCATTTCTCCAGTATTTAACAGCAAAGTCACCTTTAATGTGCGTAAATCGATACTCCAATTCCGTAGCGCTTCCTCGAATCTTTGTTGAGTTCCCGATCCCGATTCTCGCATTACCCAAGGGGTTTCCACTAATTCCGGCAATTCGATCGCTTCTCTTTTATACCAGGGATGAGAACGTCCGACAATAATTAATAGGCGATCGCTGCTGACGATCTCCTGTTCTAAACAATTTGTTAAATCACTCTTGACTTCTCCCTCGATTAATGCTAGGTCAAAACGTCCGTTAGCCGTACCCAGACAGATTTCTTCCGTATTAGCTAGGGTGCAGTTGATCTTAATTGCCGGATAGCGCTCCTGAAAATCGCTAATTTTTGCCGGCAGCCAATAGTTACCAATAGTCAAACTCGATCCTAATTGTAGTTCTCCCCGTTGCAAGTCGTTAAATTCCGCCAATCCCCTTTCTGTCAAAGTTACCTGGGTAAGAATGCGTTGCGCTTCTAATTGCAGTAAACGTCCTGTTTCCGTGATCTCGATATGACGACCGACGCGATGGAATAATTTCACCCCGTATTCACTTTCTAGGGAGGCAATGGCGGCACTGACGGCCGGTTGGGTGATATATAAAGCTTCTGCTGCTTTGGTGAAGTGGAGATGTTCGGCAGTCGCTAGAAAGATTTCCAGTTGATCTAGGGTCATTCTGGCCATGGCAAGGAGTTTTTCCGTCTCTATTGGTCTTTCCATCATTTTAATTTATTAAATCAACAAGAAAGAATATTTGATTTTATTAATAGCTCTTTCTAGAGTGGAAGTAGGGCGATCGAGACCAGAAGAGCCGATTAAGAAAAAAATCCTATGACTACCATGATTACTGCCATATCTACAGCAATAGCGGCCTTTATTGCCACTAATCTCGATGACATCCTGATTTTGACGATTCTTTTTACCCAGGTCAATAAACTTTTTCGCCGTCGTCATATCGTTATCGGTCAGTATTTAGGCTTTATCCTGCTGATTTTGGCGAGTTTAACCGGCTTTTTCGGGAGTTTCTTAATTCCGGCTCAGTGGATTCGTTTTCTCGGTCTGTTACCCGTGATTTTCGGGATTCGGAGTCTCTGGCAGCGAGAGGAAACCGAGACGGATAATCCTCTGGAGGTGACTGTAGAATCAGCACCTTCTTCTCCTTTGGCGGCCTGGTTTTCCCCTCAAACCGGCGCTGTGGCGGCAATTACCATCGCCAATGGTAGTGATAATATCGGCATTTATCTGCCGCTGTTCGCTAGTAATACCTGGCCAAATTTAGTCACTATCGTCAGCGTTTTTCTCATCTTGGTGGGTGTTTGGTGTTTTACTGCTCATCAGTTGACTAAATTACCGGCGATCGCTAATTTAATTACCAGTCACGGCAGCCACTTTGTCCCCTGTGTGTTGATCGGTTTGGGTGTATTTATAATCAAGGAAAGTCTTCCCCTCGCTTTCTTGGCCCTATCCTTAAGCTATGGATGGGCGCTTTTCCAGCAGCAAGCAGAATCTATTTAATTTTTGATTCAATACAAATACATTTAAAAAGAGATTTTAGATTTTTTCCATACCATCTATAACTCAAGTGCCATAGAATAACATCATCTTCTCAAGTGCTCCCCTTGAAACGGACCCCCAGTCATCTCGATCATGTTATTTTTTCTCAAATCACCAGTGACGGAAAGCAAGACCAGCATTAAACCGAAAAAAGTCAATCCCAATCGAGTCCGCGATCATCTGGCCAATGAACGCACCTATCTGTCTTGGATGCGAACGGCGATCGCATTAATGGGTTTTGGTATGGTTATCCTGCGTTTACGGGCCTTTCATCCTCCTCTGGTTCCCCGGCCCGGTTATGGCTGGAAATTAGGCTTAATGTTTGCTTTAGTGGGTTTATTGACCGTATTTTTGACCACAGCACATTATTTTACAGTCAGACGAGATATAGATGAAGATACCTACGAACCAGCCGATCGATGGGTGGTACTATTTAGTTTAGCGATCGTCATTCTCGGTGCGGGAATTATCTATTTTGTCGCCACCAGTCCCGATCTGTTGATCGGTAGTATGATGACTTTCGAGTAAACTCTGGGGATTAGGTGGGTTGGAGTAAGCGCCAACTGACCGTGACTAGAACCGTATAAAGCAGTATTTTTAGGGCATTTTTGGGCAAATATTCCGATAATCTTGCTCCCACTACCACCCCCGGTATCCCACCTAACCAGATGGGAAGTACCAGATTCCAATCTACCGTTCCTAATCCCAGATGACCGATGGAAGTACAGGTTAAGAGGATGGACGCTTGCGATAGATCTGTACCGACTAATTTGCGAGAATCAAGGTGAAAAAAGGTCATCAAGACCAATGCAAACAAGGAACCACTGGAAATACTGGTTAAACCGACCAAATAGCCTAAAACTGCCCCTAATATCGTTGTTTTTATCTGACCGGAGCGAGTGGTTAAATCTAATTTTGGCCAGGACCAAGGGGACAAATCGGGAAAAAACAAGGAGATTAGTAGTTCTAGGGCCGCTAGGACAGTCACGATCATCAAGACAAGACCGATGATATGGGGCAACCATTGATCGAGATTGAGGGAGCTATTCTGCTGAAAATAGCGAAAACCGACTAATCCTAACAGAGAACCGGGTACACTGCCAATTACCAGCCATTTTACCACCTCTAACTCGATCGTTTGCTGTTGCCAGTGACGAACGGTGCCGACCACTTTCATCAACCCGGCCGCCACCACATCGGAACCCACTGCGGTGGTAGCGGGAACCTGAAATACAAAGATCAATAGGGGTGTAATCAAGGATGAACCACCAATTCCCGTTAATCCCACGATAATTCCGATAAAAAAGCTAAATATTGCCAATAAAGAATAGTCCATTTTTGCCTCAGTCGTCTCTCTTCTCTAGTGCGTTTCTGGTCGTTAATGGACAAAATTAGTTAATTAAGCCTTTAAAAAAGTAAAAAAGAGTAATAGTAAGCTTTTATCGCTGTTTAATCTTTTTAGTCTCCGTTTATAACCAGTAATCTCCCGAATCGAAACTTAATTTTCTTGCTATCTTGTAAAATGTAATTGTATTTTAATACGACTGCGATTAAATCATGGTTAAAATACGGTCAAACCCTATACATTTTTTGCCAGAGGATTAGCCACCGTGAGTATCATCATCGAGCAAGTATCGAAAAAATTCGGCACCTTTACCGCTTTAGACAACATCAATCTAGAGATCAAATCGAATCGTCTGGTGGCACTGCTGGGGCCGTCTGGTTCAGGAAAAACTACTCTCCTGAGAGCGATCGCAGGATTAGAACCCCCCGACACAGGCAAAATTATCATCAACGGCAAAGACACAACCCATTTAAACGTCAGAAAAAGGAATATTGGCTTTGTTTTTCAGCATTATGCGCTTTTTAAACACCTGACGGTGCGTCAGAATATCGCTTTCGGTTTAAATATTCGCAAAGCTACCCCGAACTACATTCAAAAACGAGTGGACAATCTCTTGAGTTTAATTCAATTGCAGGGATTAGGCGATCGCTATCCGGCCCAACTATCCGGGGGTCAACGTCAACGGGTTGCCCTGGCCCGGGCCTTAGCGGTGGAACCGGAAGTATTATTATTAGATGAGCCTTTTGGGGCCCTGGATGCCAAAGTTAGAAAAGAGCTACGGATTTGGTTGCGACAGTTACACGAGGAAGTCCATGTCACCAGTGTTTTCGTCACCCACGACCAAGAGGAAGCCATGGAAGTGGCCGACGAGATCGTAATTTTCAATGAGGGTAAAATCGAACAGGTGGGAACTCCCGATCGAGTGTACGATCATCCTGCCTCTGCTTTTGTGATGAGTTTTATCGGCCGGGTGAATGTTGTACCACCAACCTCGGCTGCACTGTTCGAGCAGCTTGGGGGGGGTACTAACGGAGTCAAGATTTTTATTCGTCCCCACGACCTGGAAATTCTCTCTTCTCCCAATGGGTCTAGCATTGAGGCAAAAGTCGAGCGCATTATCCATCTGGGTTGGGCCATCGATGTGGAATTAATTCTACCGGATCGCTCTCTCCTGATTGCCCATCTGAATCGAGAACAACTGGCTCAACTGCATCTCAAAGTCGGGGAGCAAGTTTATGTTCGTCCTCGGGATGCTCGCGTTTTTGCCTAAAAGTCAGCCTTATTGTTAGCACCTGACTCGAATAAAATCGTCAACATTAAAGGTCCTAATAGGTGTAGGGTCATGAATGCACACGGCTGCTGGTAGCTTCGCATCATGTCCCTACACACCCTTAGGAGTCTTATAGACCTCTTGCAAAAGTCTTAAGTCGATCCTTGTACAGCAACATTTTTGAAGATTATCAACTACTAATAAATAATTAACTGAAAGTCCCTCCCATTATTGTTTCTATCGTTTGTTTTCGGATTTATGCAAGAGGTCTTATGCAAATAATACTAAATCCGTTGAGTATAGGCTACTTATAAGCATAGGCACTCATGCAAGAGGCAAGAGGCAAAAGGGGGAATAGATAATCAGTCTTTAGTAACTGGATTTAGTATCAGCTTTTAATATAGCGTTTTTCAGTCTGCTGAGGTACAAAAGTTATGGGTTTTAGGCAAAAGGCAAGAGACAAAAGGCAAAAGGGAAGAAAAACAAGTGTACCTCACTAGCTTAGGAAACGCTATAACTAGATTTAGTATAAGGCCTTTTTGAGTTGTAAATTAAAAGCTACCAACTCCAGTCCACAAAAGGGTTCTATCCAGCGATCAAAGTTTTGCTGATCTGCTAAACTTTTGGTCGATGATACCAGTTTAGTTTTGATACCTTGACATTTAATCGGGGGAACAATGACGGTTGTTTTCATTAACAACTAATAGATAATTAAATGAATACACTGGGGGAAACATTGAAAATCTCTCCTAAAATTTTACCTTGAGCTTTACTAATCGATCGCTTGCCATTAACAATTTCTGAAACCACACCCTTAGAACCAATTTTACCAACTAAATCAGCTTGTTTCCTGTTGTTAGCTGACATTAAGTGTAATAATACTTCCTGGGGTGAAGCTGGTTCGGGTTGAGGTTGTTTGGCATCAAAATCCTTAATAATTGTCGCCATTAATTTAACCATCGCGGTTTCTTCTGGTAGTCGCTCCTGTTTACTAATTAGATTAAGGAGAAGATGACGCACTTGCTCATATTCTTCTTCATTTTCAATAATCTTGGGTTGAAATTTAGTCAACAGTTGATTATAAATATTGTCATCAAGTGCTAGAGTCATTTTTCTTTCGGTTAGACTGAACTTTTTGGGTGTGTTACTACTTAACTTAAACCAGCGATTTTAACCAACCGTACCAAGCATCTAAACCTTCTCCTGTGGTAGCGGAAACTTGAAAAACTTTCAGATTGGGATTAACCTGATAGGCGTAATCTAAACAGCGATCGAGGTTAAAATTAACATAGGGCAGTAGGTCTATTTTTGTCAAGATCATGACTTGAGAAGCGTGGAACATATAGGGATATTTAATCGGTTTATCTTCCCCTTCGGTGACGGAAAGAATGACGACTTTGGCATTTTCTCCTAAATCAAATAAAGCAGGACAAACTAGATTACCGACATTTTCGATCATGACTAAAGAATTCATCGGTGGATCGAGTTCGATTAATCCTCTCTCTACCATTGATGCTTCTAAATGACAACCTGTTCCGGTGTTAATTTGGATAACCTGACAACCGGTTTCACTAATTTTTTGAGCATCATTAGCTGTAGCTTGATCTCCCTCAATCACACTGATAGGAATAGCGGTTTTTAAATCGGCAATTGTGCGAGTTAACAGGGTAGTTTTTCCCGAACCGGGGGAAGAAACCAGATTAAGAGCAACAGTTTTTCTACCCTTCAACCAACCGCGATTTTGTGCCGCTAATAGATTATTTTTTGCCAGCAGATTTTGCTCAACTTGGAGAATATTACCATGAATTTGAGCGTGAATTTCCGCAGGATGATGGGGATGCTCATGATCGTGAGCGTGAGCGTGAGCATGATCGTGAGCGTGAGCATGATCGTGAGCATGATGGCTATGACTAATAACAGTACCATCGGCTAAAATATGTTCATGGGTTCCCGTTTGCGGATTAGTTACCGTTACTTCCGAGTTATCAGAGCAACCACAGGTTATACACATAAGGATTCTGTCTCCAACGATTTAAGATTTAATTCTTGACCCTGTAAAATGATTATATTGCGACTACCACATCGATCGCAGATTCGGTAGGGATATTCTAGTTCTAGCTCATTTCCGCAATCTTGGCACTGTCCTAAACCGGAAATTTCCAGAATCTCTAACATTGCCCCCTCTATATTAGTACCTTGACAACAGGTATCAAAACAGAAAGCGATCGATTCTGGCATAATTGCCGTTAGTTTACCAATTTCTAACACCACGCGCTTAACTTTCATTCCTCGGGAATGTTCTAAGGCAAGTTCGATAATATTTTGGGTGATTCCTAGTTCGTGCATTTTCAGTTATCAGTTATCAGTTATCAGTTATCAGGGAACAGGGAACAGGGAACAGGGAACAGGGAAATTTCAACTAAAACCCCAAAACCCCAAAACCCCAAAACCCCAAAACTCCAACTATCTGTTTTTTTAGTTTTCACTTTTTCCTTTAAAACTGTCTCCTGTCTAATTAACATATTCTCGGTAATTGTTCACCGACTAACATATCGAGAATCCTTTTAGTGCCGAAAGCGGTTTTTAAGTAAACTAAATTGGGGGGAGAAGCGACGACTTCCCCGATACAAGCGGCATTTTTACCGTCAGGATGGGAACGCATCACTGCTAAAACGCGATTTTCTGCCTCCGGAGGCACGACAAGGACTAATTTGCCCTCGTTTGCCAGATAAAGCGGTTCTAAGCCCAATAATTCGCACATTCCTCGCACTTCTTCCCGGATGGGGATCGCCGTTTCCTGCACCTCTATTCCCACCCCTGAACTTTGGGCAAATTCGTTTAAAACCGTGGCTAATCCGCCTCTAGTGGCATCCCGCATCGCTTTAACTTGTGGGCAAACGGCCAGAATTGCAGAAATTAAAGAATTCAGGGCTTGACAATCGCTTTCGATTGTGCATTGTAGGTCTAATTCGCCCCTGGCAATCAGAATGGCGGCGCCGTGATCCCCCAGAAAACCGTTAAGCAAAATGCGATCGCCAACTTGTAAATTATTCGCCCCAGAATTGATTCCGGCTGGAATTACTCCCACTCCAGAGGTATTAATAAATATTTGATCCCCTTGTCCCTTGGGAACGACTTTTGTATCCCCGGTGACGATTTTTACCGCTGCTTTTTCGGCGGCTATTTTCATGTTGGTAACGATGGTTTTTAGGGTGTCGATAGATAAACCTTCTTCGAGGATAAAACTACAACTGAGATAGAGAGGAATTGCCCCACCGACAGCCAAATCATTAACGGTTCCATTGACTGCTAAACTGCCAATATCACCCCCCGGAAAGAATAGGGGAGAAACCACATAGGAATCGGTGGTAAATGCCAAGCGATCGCCTATTTTAGCCAAATCTTTAATTTCAAATCGGGCTTGATCTTCAAGGGTTGCCAGTAGGTTATTATCAAAATTATTAACAAATATCTCATTAATTAAATCCCGCATTGCTCTGCCACCGCTGCCATGGGAGAGAGTGATATTTGTGTCGGTAATTTTTGTTTTTTTTAATTTTAAAGAAGCTGAAGGAGTGCTAGTCATAGGTGAGGTAGGAAGTTTTCATTTTGGCGAGTCGCTGGTCGATAGCAAATTAGGTTACACTTTATCTTGATCGGAAACGGTGTCATAGCTTACTGCTAGATTAGCTTAATGGGTTTCTGGTATTTCTCGCACTTTTTCTACAGTTAAGTCCAAGGCTTGAGCAATTTGTTCTACCGTTAAACCTAAAGCCAATAAACGCGGCACAGATTCTAGTTTACCTTCCAGTTTACCTTCCAGTTTACCTTCCAGTTTACCTTCTTCTCGAACGTCTTGAAAATAACGGGTTTGTTTCAGTTCATCTAAACTAAACATAGCTTCTATCTCCCGGCGACTTAGACGTGGTAATTTATAAATAAGGATCGTTTCTATTAATTGTAGGAGGTTTTGCGGTTGGGTAAATTCAGTTCGCACTCGTGTAATAAGTTGTTTGGCTGTTGCCACTGCTTGATTTTCTTTAGCAATAATTAATTTTATGGTGGCAATACCCAGGGAATCTTGATTAATATCATCTAGTTCATCTAAATAGATTCGCGTCACTCTCCCAGATGTCAATAAGTCTTGATAACGTACAATCTTATCTGATTCTACCCGACGATGGGGATAAATGACCACCCCGCGCCAATCATTGTTAAAAGCAGTTTTACTGAGATATAGGAAGATTTCAGCAAAGAAACGGCCATAAAAATTCTGATCATCTTGAAATTGCACCTCGCAGAAATAAATAGGAATGCTAGGATTGGTAATATTGGGCAAAAATACGCCATCAATACGAAAAGCTAGTTGCTTGATTTCGACGGAATCAAAGCGGTAATTCTCTGCTTCTCTGGGAGAAAGGTTGATTAATTCAAAGAAAATTGACGGATAAGATTGAAAAAGATCATAAAAAATACTGTCGGTTTTCATGCCCGGACTTGTGGTGTAAACTATGCAAAAATGTAGAGATAGAGAGTTTTCCTACTAATTAGCCTGATTATAGCAGTTATCTTTGCCAAAACCAATGCTAAAAGCCGATCCGGGAAAAGCTAAGTAGGTAGGTGTTAAAAGTTGTCAGATACCCCCCTTATCAAGGGGGCAGGGGGGATCCCCCCACCTATCGGCACCCCCCTTATCAAGGGGGGCAGGGGGGATCAGAGGCAAAATCTATCTTCAATTTAATTATAACTACTTACTTAATCGCTAAAATAACTGACAATCGATCAAGTCTGAGCATCTCCCCCTGGTCAGGGTGCTATAGCTGACAATGAGTCGCTATAATAGAATTCGCCGATCGCTAACTTCTCCCTCGGTAAAATTTCTATGACTGGAAGACTGAACAAGCTACAACAAGATTTAAAGAACATAGAAACGGAAGTGGCAAATTTAGCCGAAAGAATGCGGGAAAAATACCGAATTTATCTTGATTTACTCGGTGAATCTCTCTATAAACAGGCGATCGGAGCAGTGTATTATATCTGTACCCGTTACTATGGGGGGGAATTTCTGGCTCTCTCCCACAGCAATCGTCAGAAACTACAAGAGGAGATCAAAGCTCTAGGACAAGAGGCTAAAGCCAGTTTACAGCAATTGGGCGAGCAGAGCTTCGATCGAGGGACATTTTCAGGGGGAGGATTCTCTAAAAGTCCAGCAGAGACGAAAAATACCCCAGATTTCTTAAAACTTTTTCTAAACAAACCGGAAAATCTAGCCGCAACTGGAGAGATTAATAACCCCGATATTTTACTCCATTGTTGTCGAGTGCTGGAAAAAAACTGTATCGAGATTCTCAATCATCTCTCTAAACAAATTAATCAGCAACTACAAAAAGCTTATATTCTTCCCCCTTATCTACCCAGTCAAATTATCGATATGGCAATTCAAGCGGGAGAAGAGGGACAATCCCTAGGTGGAGGAAATAATATGTTAAACATTCTAGTGGAAGCTAAAACCCCTGAACCAGAGGAAGAAAAAGATGAAGATGAAGATGATGGGGATGGGGATGATCATGATTTTTCAAGTGGCAAAGTCACTAAAGTAACGGCGATTCATCTACGAATGGCTGAACTTGAATTTGCCGATGCGCGCTTAAGTGTCGAAAGAAATCAAATTCGCTCCCTTTGGGAACAATTAAATCGTCTAGGTAAACAATATTATCACCTTCGCAAAGAATATACTATTGCTCAAGCGGAAGCGGCGTGGCGCAGTAGTTGGTATGATTAATCAGTTATAATTAAACAGAGGTAAGCTATTAAGAATTTAAATTGCTTGTTGAGATGAGGCAAGAGGCAAGAGGCAATAGTAAAGGGATTTGGGGAGATTTAGCCAATCTAAGGATAGGCGGTTAAAATGTGTCTTAGCTTATTAGGGAAACATAATACTGGGAAATTTGGAATCAAGAGGCAATTATGAAAGGGGAAATACCCGACTGGGTGAGATTACAAAAAGCCTTATCTGTAGAAGCGGAAAAAGGTTATCCCGATCTTCAGGGAAATCAGTACCGTTTTAGCGAGTTTTTGTGTCTTAGTTTCGGGGATAATCCTCCCGTGGGAATTGCCACCAGTGAGAGAAATCGCTGGCGAGAATTAGCCCAAAAATTTGCCCAATATTCCCAATTTAATCCCAGACAAAGACAACAATTAGTCGCCGAAACTCGCAATTTTTTGCAACAATTACGGCAAACTTTAGAAGCAACCCCGACCCCAAAAGAACCAGCTGCGGCGAAAATTATTAATACCACTCCCATCACGGCAAAGGCTAATTCTCCACGGCAAGTCACCCTGGAACAACCCTTGAAATATCTAGCGGAAGTGGGAGAGAGAAAAGCCAGTCTTTTAGAAAGATTAAACCTCCACAAAGTTGAAGATTTATTATATTATTATCCCCGGGATCATGTGGATTACAGTCGTCAAGTTAATATCGCTAATTTAACCGAGGGAGAAACGGTAACTTTAGTGGGGAATGTCAAGCGCTGTAATTGTTTTAATAGCCCCAAAAATACCAAGTTAGCTATCTTTGAATTGCTCTTACAGGATCGTACTGGACAGATAAAATTAAACCGTTTTTATGCGGGAACTCGCTATAATAATCGTGCTTGGCAAGAAGGACAAAAAAAACTCTATCCCGTCGGTTCTGTGGTGGCGGTTAGTGGTTTAGTCAAAGCGGGAAAATATGGGTTAACTTTAGAAAATCCTGAATTTGAATTATTAGACAGTTCTGGGGCAAGTATTGAGTCCTTAAAAATCGGGCGTATCCTGCCGGTTTATCCCCTCACCGATGGAGTACCCGCCGACCTAATTAGGAAGGCTGTAGTCGCCGCTTTTGGGGCAGTAGAGGCGATAAAAGACCCCCTACCTTTCGGTCTAAGAAAACAATACGGATTAATCGATTTAAAAACAGCAATTACTAACATTCATTTTCCCAATAATTCCGAGATTCTCAGTCAAGCGCGACGGCGATTAGTCTTTGATGAATTCTTCTTTTTACAATTAGGTTTTCTGCGGCGGCGGCAACAGTATCGTCAGACACAGAAAAGTGCTATTTTTAGTGCTAGGGGTCAATTAATTGATCAATTTAATCAGATAATTCCCTTTCAATTAACCAATGCTCAAAAACGAGTTATTGAGGAAATTTTAGAGGATTTAGATTCTAGCACCCCGATGAATCGTCTTGTGCAGGGGGATGTGGGTTCTGGCAAAACAATTGTCGGAGTTTATGCCATTTTAGCAGCCCTACAATCCGGTTATCAAGCAGCATTAATGGCTCCCACGGAAGTTTTAGCAGAACAACATTATCGTAAGTTAGTTAGCTGGTTTAATCTCTTACATTTACCCGTAGAATTATTAACTGGTTCCACAAAAACCGCTAAACGGCGAGAAATTCACGCCCAATTAGAGACAGGAGAGTTACCACTTTTAGTGGGAACTCATGCCCTAATTCAAGATGCAGTTAATTTCCGCAAATTAGGTTTAGTTGTTATTGATGAACAGCATCGCTTTGGGGTACAACAAAGGGCAAGATTATTAAGCAAAGGAGAGTCTCCCCACGTTTTAACCATGACAGCAACACCGATTCCCCGTACTTTAGCTTTAACCCTACATGGGGATTTAGATGTGAGTCAAATTGACGAATTACCCCCCGGCAGACAACCGATTCAAACCACCGCTTTAAATGGGAATCAAAGAAGGGCTGCCTATGATTTAATTCGCCGTGAAATTGCCCAAGGCAGACAAGCTTATGTGATTTTTCCCTTGATTGAAGAATCGGAAAAATTAGATGTGAGGGCTGCGGTGGAAGAATATCAAAGTTTATCAGAAAAGATTTTTCCCAATTTTAATATCGGTTTACTCCATGGTCGCATGAGTTCCGCCGAAAAAGAGGAAATCTTAACAGCTTTTCGCGATAATATTCTACAAATTATTGTCTCAACTACGGTTATTGAAGTGGGGGTGGATGTTCCCAATGCCACGGTGATGTTAATTGAAAATGCCGAACGTTTTGGCCTTTCACAATTGCATCAATTACGGGGGCGCGTCGGCAGAGGTTCCCATCAATCCTATTGTTTACTTTTAAGTGGCAGTAATAGTGCTAATTCCCGTCAAAGATTGACGGTTTTGGAACAATCCCAAGACGGCTTTTTTATCTCGGAAATGGATATGCGATTTCGCGGTCCAGGAGAAGTTTTAGGACAACGACAATCGGGTTTACCAGATTTTGCCCTCGCTAGTTTAGTCGAGGATCAAGAGGTGTTAGTTTTGGCAAGAGATGCCGCCGAAAAAATTATGTTAGATGATCCCCATTTAATCACTTTGCCCAATTTGAAACAAGCTTTAGAAGCTAAATATCAACGGATGTTAGGAGCGGATATTTTAACTTGATTTAGATGTTCAGTGATCAGTAAACAGTAATACTAAATCCAGTTATTAAAAACTGATTATTTATTCTCCGTTTTGCAGGAGTGCCTCTCTTGATATGTAGCCCATACTCAACGGATGGCCGTATTACTTTCGATTTTATCACTCAATCCAAGCCTTTGGGGGGTAGAACCCCCCAAACCCCCCGTTGGGGGCGTGGCGCCGCCCCCAAACCCCCCGCGCATTAGTTTTTCGGTGGGATGCTTACACGCAGCCGCTGACTCATCTGTAATAATTTAGGAGTCACTGATAATTGCTGATTGTCGGTATTTCTACAAATGTGAGATGCACCCAATCAGTAAACAGTGATCAGTAATCAGTAAACAGTAATCAATAATCAGCGAAAAGACAGCAGCAAACTGGCATTTGATGAGGCTCACCTAATACATACTGCTCATTCAAAACTTAAAACTCAAATCTTATAACTGATAACTGATAACTGATAACTGATAACTGATTCAATTAACCAAATTTAATCATTTCTCGTCCTACCATCACCGGTAATTCCCCTTTTAAAATCGGAATTAATGTCTCGCGAATTCTGTCCGCATCGGGGGGGCATCCCGGCATAAAAATATCGATGGGAATGACTTGATGGACTGGCAGCACTTGATCTAATAATTCGGGAACGATACCGGGTTCTTCTGGTAGTTGAGGGGTGTTATCTCCTAACTCTAAATAAGCCCTTTTTAGCACGGGATCGGCAGTTCCTAACATATTCCGCATAGCGGGAACGTTAGCAGTCACGGCGCAATCACCAAAAGAAACGACGGTTTTGGTATTTTGACGGACTAGATGAATTAGTTCTAAATTATCCTGATTAGCGATCGCTCCTTCCACTAAACAGACATCGACATTTTCTGGATAGGTTTTCAGATCGCAGCCGACGGGACTATATACCACGTCAACTTTTTCGGCTAATTCTAACAGCCATTCGTCCAAATCGAGGAAGGACATATGGCATCCCGAACAACCGGCTAACCAGACAGTAGCGAAGCGAATTTTAGACATAATTTTAATTCCTTGTTTGTTAGGTTTTGGCAATAGTGATTACTAGCTAATAGAAAAGCGGCTGTTTACCGAGGGGCGGGTTTTTGCCTGTCTCGACAAGTTCCTGATTATCTGCAATTAAAGAAAAAAGATCGATCCCCTTCCATTCTTGCAAAAATTCACAGATTAGCTGTGGTGTCCAATTTTCACCTCTAAAAAACTTAAAATTTTTCGTGTGGACATTGAGAAAAAAATGCAAGATATTACATTGATCCTGCGCCCCGAAAATAGTCCCCTTGACTGTCCAATTATCCACACTACTGGCGTAATCCTCGATCGCCCGATCTGCCGCCGCCACAAGCTCTCGGTATTGATCACAGAATTGGCGAAGCATCTGGGGAAATCGCCCAACTTCGGCGAAAAGTTCGATCGCAGACCAAGCTAAATTGGTTGGTTGAGATTGATAATCCAGCAGGGATAGACAGCGATCCAAGGCTTGCAGAAAGATCTGTTCGAGATTTGTATCATTCATAACATTATTGATTCCCTTGACGCAGTAGGACAGACCAACCATATTGAGCTTGAGCGATTTCGTGAGCAGAAGGCTGATTCATACCCTGATTAATCACTAAATCCGATTCTAAGATTTCGTGTTGTAAAAAGACACGATCGATCGCCGTTCCCTGTCCTCGCGCCATCCTCAACCACGCCTTTGCCATATCAATACTAGGCCAAAATTCATACTGACTGACACCGCTACCGAAAGCGTAGTCCTTTGCTCGTTGAGTTTCCCGAGCAGAAATACCGCAGTAATCGGAAATCAAGGGAATATCTTCATTCATCCCCATAATCTCGTCATACAGAGCCATTTCCGCCCGCAGATACTTGGCATAAATACCTAGATGTCCCCAACGAGGGTTTTGAGAATCTACCATTTTTCGCTAACGCGTCCATTGGTGTTGAGTCCTAGCATTAACTAAAAATTCCAACTTCGATCGATCTTCCTCTTTTTCAGAAACGGCGGAACCCTTGCGGAATATCGCCCCGGTTGGACAAGCGGCAACACATTTGCCGCAGGAAGTACAGGCGGAAACGCTGCCCCAAGGCTGATCCATTCCCGCAATAATTTTATCTTTTTCGCCGCGATAAGCCAGATCCCAAACGTGCGCCCCTTCAATTTCATCACAGACTCGTACACAACGGGTACAGAGAACACAACGATTATGATCGATACCAAAAAGATGATGGGAAATATCTACTTCTCGCTTGGGAAAACGGTAGGGAAAACGACTATGATCCATACCCACTTCGATGGCTAAATCTTGCAATTCACAGTTACCATTAGCCACACAAACTGCACAAACGTGATTACCTTCAGCGAATAATAATTCCACTGTCATGCGGCGATATTCTTTTAGTTTTGGGGTATCGGTATGAACCACCATTCCTTCCGCCACTTCCGTTACACAGGCAGGTAATAATTTATTAATACCTTCAATTTCTACCAAACATAAGCGACAGGCAGCCACTTCGGAAACCCCATCGAGATGACAGAGGGCGGGAATTTTTATTCCTACCTGACTAGCGGCTGCGAGAACTCGCGAACCTGCTTCGATCGCTACATCTTTGCCATCAATGCTTAAAGTGATTACGGACATAAAAATTATTCTCCTTGAGGATAATATCCCTCTCCTTCCCATAGGCCACAATTTGTGGCCGAGGGTGGGATTTTTACAGAAAGTTTTAACCTAGACAAGCGGCTAAGTCTTTTGCGGGGGTGGTAATCGGCTGCAGATGATAGGTATCGGAGAGGAATTTGAGGACGTTAGGGGAGATAAATGCCGGTAAAGTTGGTCCCAGACGGATATTTTGAATACCTAGATGCAGCAGGGTGAGCAGTACAGCGATCGCTTTTTGTTCGTACCAAGAGATAATTAGGGAGAGGGGAATCTCGTTGACGCTAACGTTAAAAGCGTTGGCTAATCCTAGGGCGATTTTGATGGCACTATAGGCATCGTTACATTGTCCCACGTCCATCAGCCGGGGTAATCCTTCGATGCTACCTAATTGTTTGTCGAAAAAGCGGAATTTTCCACAGGCAAGGGTTAAAACGATGCAATCTTCGGGGACTTGTTCCACGAATTCGGTGTAGTAATTGCGATCGGGTTTTGCCCCATCGCAGCCCCCAACTAGGAAGAAGTGACGGATTTTACCCTGTTTAAGGGCATTAACCAGCGTATCAGCGACACTGAGAACGGTATTGTGGGCAAATCCCACCATTACCTGCCGAGGTTCGCTTATTTCAGTAAATCCGGGCAATGATTGCGCTTTAGCAATCACGGGACTAAAATCGATCGCACCGTCCACTGTTTCTAAGCGGTTAATATGGGCATAACCCACAGGTCCGAGGGTAAAGAGTTTACTTTCATAGTTTTCGTGGGGGGGCATGAGACAATTAGTAGTTAAAACTATTGCCCCCGGAAACTTAGCAAACTCTTTAGTTTGATTTTGCCAGGCGGTGCCATAATGACCGTAGAGATGGGGATATTTTTCTTTGAGTTTTGGATAACCGTGGGCGGGTAATAATTCTCCGTGGGTGTAGACTGTTATCCCAGTATTGGCAGTTTGTGCCAGTAAAGCCGCTAATTGTTTAATATCATGGCCGGAGACTAAAATGGCTTTACCTAGACGCGGATTTAAGGGAACATTTGTCGGTATGGGATGACCGTAGGTTTCGGTATGACCTTGATCTAATAATTCCATGGCCCGCAGGTTTGCTGCCCCAACTTTTAGACAGATTGCCACCCAATCATTCAGGTTTAAATCACTGCGGTCAATCGCCGCTAAAGTCTCTTGGATAACCTGATAAACTGAGTCATCCTCTTGACCTAATTCCTGAGCGTGGAAAGTATAGGAAGCAAGACCTTTAACTCCGTAGATAGCGGTTAACTTTAGGGAAAAAATATCGAGGTCTTGTACTTTTTCAATTAGTTCTAAGGATACTTCTTGACCTTGGCTGACTAGACTCTCATTAAAATTAGGCTGATAGTTAGCAAGTGCAGACCAGTCCAGCGATCCCAATTGTGCTTTTAAATTTTCCCGAATCTCTAAACAACGCTGAATATAATCGGTAAAACGTCTTTGATCGAAGTTCACATTGGTCATGGTGGCGAAAAGCGACTCGCAGGTAAAAATATCGGCTTCGCGAGTAGATATTGCCGCTTCTTTGGCTTTTAAAACCACCGATGCTAATCCCCGCAGACAATAAACTAATAAGTCTTGAACGGCGTTGACTTCGGGACTTTTTCCACAGGCTCCCCACTGATGACAACCATTACCACTAGCGGTTTGTTCGCATTGTTCACAAAACATAAGTTTTCTCTCTTTTTTTCAGTAGATTGACAGATTGTTGCGATTTTTTTCTACTAAATTGAATTCTGCTTTTTTGAAAGTTAGTTATCGGCCTTCACCCGGCAGGAATTATGGATTTTACGACTGGAAAGCTTGTCTTGACAGCCTCTACTCTCTGAACTATGTTTTTATTCTCTCACTTTTTTTGCCAGTTGGGTTCTGATTTTAGATTTCCTCAAGAATTACTGATTAAACAATTATTTAGTTGTCTTAAGTAAATTAAGTATTTTTGGTGATTTTTATGATATAATGAGCGAGATTTTCGATTTTTAGGTGGGTGGTTGCCAGTGTCATAGCAATCGGTCTCCTGATTAGGATAGAAAGTTGGAACTTAAAAGTTATTATCGCCTAACTGTGATGATGGGATTGCTTTCGACATAGATAGTTATCTCTTTTGTTATTTACTTAACTTAACCGATTATCTCGCCGAATCTACTCAAAATCTTTATCTGTTTTCGCCAGATCCTGATATTTGACATCAAGACTGATGAACGATTTATTTTATTAGTGGTATTCCGAGATCTTTGCAGATTTTATTAGCGAGAATATCCCTAATTTCCGTATGTCTTGGAATCGCAGATCTTTTATTTAATTGGGGGTTAAACCACCAAGAATGGCTAGGACTTGCTGAAAAAGTACGGGCGAAGCATTCGGATAGAAAATCTACGGTTTCACCGATAGGTTATTGTCCGAATGCTTCGCCCCTACAGGACGCGGGCCGATGAAGACGCAAGGTTTTGAACGACGATTCTCTCAAAATCTTGCACCTGTGAGAGCAAAACAGAACCCTAAAACTCTTACCTCGTCTATATTTCACATTTATTCAGCAAGCCCTATCTACCAATCTATCTGAACAGGATATTTTGCTAATATTGAATCATGGCTAATCAGTCTAGCATTTTCAAGATTAGCTTGAGCAACTAACAAGCGGTCAAATGGATCTTTATGGATGTTAGGTAAAGTATTTAAAGCTAAAACATGGCTGACTGTAATTGATAAAAGGCCAATTTGGTTAGTTTCCTGCTGAGTATTAATCATTTCTGCTAAAGGTATCTTGAGTGATAGTTTACCTAGTTGTAGTTTGATTTGCATTTCCCAAATACTTGTAATACTAAGTAATAGCGTATTACTAGGATCTCTACACAGTTCTAAAGCTCTTTGAGAGAGTTTTTCTGGTTCGCTATCCCACCAAATAAATGTATGGGTATCTAAAAGAAATTTCATGATTCACCTGTCCAAAATTCTTCAGGAAGTGGCTCATCAAAATCTTCGCTAGTCCTAATTTTTCCAGCGTGTAGTCCTGGTTGTCGTAACTTAGGAGAAGGAGTTTCAGACGTTGTTTTTTCAGTATCTCCCCAAGGAATTAGACGAGCTACAGGCTTGTTTCCTTCGGTTATAATAATTTCAGTATCTACCTTTATTAAGGCAAGTAGTTCTTGTAAAGTTAACTGTACTTGATTGAGATCAATAGTTTTGTTTGACATGAATAATTTTCTCTCTTTATTTACTTCACAAAATAAAACAGGATTCAGTGATAACTGCCTCACAAGTTAATAAAGGTTTGGCAACTTTTTCCCATTGCTGAATTGCCCAATTGTGATAATTATCACTCCGGTCGAGAACGGCGACTAAGACCCCCGTATCTAGAATTACTCTTTTAAGCATATTAGACTAGATGCTTCTTTTTAAATTCCCTCTTTTTTAGGGATAAATCTCCTTTACCACTGTCTAAACACCCCACTAAGTCTCCGGCTGATTCTAAAGCAGAAATTTCTCTTTCTCCCTCATGAATTGCTGTCTTATCTGCTTTAAGTTGCAAAAATTCAATAAACTCTATTACTTGTTGTTGTTGTGGGTTGAGGGTTTGCAGTTTTTCTAAAATGGTTTGTTGGTGGGTGTTTGCCAGTGTCATAGCAATTGTTCTCCTGATTAGGATCGAAAGTTGTGACTTAAGAGTTATTATACCCTAACTCTGATGATAGGATTGCTTTCAACATAGATAGTTATCTCTTTTGTTATTTATTTAACTTAGCAATGATTGAAACCGCTCATCTCCCCGAATCTGCTCAAAATCCTTATCTGTTTTCGCCATATCCTGATATTCGACATCAAGATTGATGGCGCTTTGTAAGTTTTCGATAGCTAATTCCACATTATTTTGTAAGCCATAACAGCAAGCTTTATTGTAGTAAGCATCAGCATCATTTGAATTAATTTTAATAGCTTGATCGAAGGCTGCGATCGCTTGTTCAAATCTGCGTAAATTCCTTAACGCAATCCCTCGGTTGTTCCAAGCTTTATGGTAATCGGGTTTAAATTCTAAAGCTCGATCGAAGGCTGCGATCGCTTGTTCAAATCTGCGTAAATTCCTTAACGCAATCCCTCGGTTGTTCCAAGCTTGATGGTAATCGGGTTTAATTTCTAAAGCTCGATCGTAGGATGCGATCGCTTGTTCAAATCTGCGTAAATTATCTAAGGCAATCCCTCGGTTGTTCCAAGCATAAGGGTCATCGGGTTTAATTTCTAAAGCTTGATCGTAGGATGCGATCGCTTCTGCAAATCTGCCTAAATTACCTAACGCATTCCCTCGGTTGTTCCAAGCTTCATGGTAATCGGGTTTAATTTCTAAAGCTCGATCATAGGATGCGATCGCTTGTTCAAATCTGCCTAAATCATCTAACGCATTCCCTCGGTTGTACCAAGCATCATGGTAATCGGGTTTAATTTCTAAAGCTCGATCATAGGATGCGATCGCTTGTTCTAATCTGCCTAAATCATCTAACGCATTCCCTCGGTTGTTCCAAGCTTCATGGAAATCGGGTTTAAATTCTAAAGCTCGATCCCAGGATGCGATCGCTTGTTCGTATTCTTTTCCCATTTGATGAATTAAGCCTTTTTCATGCCACAATTCAGATGCTTGAACAGGATCGAGAGATGGGGAATCGCTTAAATAGGCTTTAATTTCGGCTAACTTTTCCTGTCGTTGTTGGGGAGTGAATTGTTGATAGGTATCGAGATCGCCGTCTAAATAAACCAGTCTTTCAATTTCTCTTTCCAATATGTCCTTATCCGTCGGAAATTCATAAACTCCCGAATACCAATCAAAAAAATCCGACGCACGACGAATAAAATACCGCAAGGCAAATTCCGGCAATAGGAATACTAAAGTAAAGGGAAATTGCCGCTCAAATCGCTCACGGGATAGGTTTAAATAGCCTAAAATCTTAGGAACTCCGGCCCAGGTTCCCCCATAAACCGGACTTTGACTCGACAAGAAATAGCCTTCACTTTCCGCTTCTTCGTAGCGCAGTAGTGCATTTTCTAAACCGCGCACAAAAAGAATGTTTAGATTTGTATAATTTGGTAGATCGACAATTTTCTCATACAAATTATCGGTTTCTGAATCAAGCTGCAGGACTTGAATATTTTTATTAGGTAAATCTTGACTGACTCTCCGAATAATCTCATCAGCTTGCACGGGAGAACAGCGAACAAAGAGTAAATTAAAGCCATTTTTTCGTCTCAGCGATCGCAGTAATGATTGATAGGATTCTGCTGCTGTTAGGGGTTGCTCTTCTCGCAATCCTTCAAAATCCGACTCCTGAAAGTTAGTTAAGGGTTTTACTTTTGGGTTTGTCATTATTATATATAGCTGTATTCAGATTTATGAGGTACACTAATTTTCTCACCTGTTCCCTGTTTCCCGCTCCCCATTCATCATTCATAATTCATCATTCATAATTCATCATTAAACTCCTTAATTTTGGTAATTAAAGGATGCACATCATACCAACTTTTCAACTCTGCATCTGCATCAAAATAAGCATATTGTAAAATACAACGATTGAATAATAATTTACGATGAGCTTCATCATTTTGAATTTCGTTGGTACGATATACCTTAGCCAGAATTTTCCACTGCTCATGTTCTACTGTTCTCTGATAGACATCTCTAGCTTGGGTTATTGCTCTTTGAGCAGCTTTTGCGGTAATAGGTAAAGCATCCACATGATCTAAAGCGGTTTGCATTAATAAAATTAGGTTTCGTACATGACCTCCAGTCATTAAACATAATCGCTCCAGAACTTCTTGACTTTCAAAAATATCTGTTTCTAGCTTTTTCGTCGGTAAAAATTGCTGCGTTCTTTTCTCAATGATAGCCTTAATTTTTGCCATACCATCAGGATTAATAGTACGATCAAGATTACGAAGCATAATCATCGGTAAAACCATCGGGTCATTATCATAAATATCGCGTAGATCATTGGCCCGATTAGAATAGGCCATTGAAATAGGTATAGTATAAATCAAATGACAATTTAACCCCTTTAATTGATTAGCTCGATCTAAAAAAATCTCATCATGATTAGTTTTATGATCTCGCCGATATATCGGTACAATGCGATCTAAGTTATCAACAATTACCACTAATTTTGTTGAATCATCTAAGACAGTTTTGCTATTATCAATAAACTCATTTAGTGCTGTTAACAGCGTAACAGTATGAGGATTGATTTTATTTCTTATTTCTTGTCTTTGACTGGGAATTGCCCGAATCGCCGCAGACATTTTACCAAAATATTTAATCAATTCTCCCGTTTCTAATTTGACATCTTCCACTTTAATCTCTGTTAAAGCTAAATCAATTAAATCCTGCCAACGGGATTTTATCCAGTTTTTTAATGGGGTTGAATTAGCCTGTTTTAGTTGTTCTAATAAATGGCGCGTACAGGCAATGAGAATATCTGTATATTGAGCATCTTCTGGATCGATATCGTCTTCATCTGCCGCAAAATAAACAACAAAACAATTTTTTTGCTCTAGATATTTTTTCAGCCGCAATAATTCCGTGGATTTCCCCCCTCCTCGATGTCCTGTGTAGAGTTGATGGGTGTAGTCTGTTGGCAGCGAACGAATAATTTTTCTGCCTAAATCTTGACAAACATCAGCATCCGCTCTCACTGCGTTTAGATCCACATAAAAGGGACTATCGGCAGGTAAAGGAACTGGTTTAAAGGCATTAGCAAGCCTAGCGATCAATTGTTCAGACATAGGCGACTATAGCTTAATTGATGTCATTATTATAACAATACTTATTGACAAGATGTTATACCGAATCCGCTTTTAATATTACGACTAACTCTCGATCGAACTTCAAAAACCCAGTTATGGATTTTTTCCCCACTTTCCTAGAATTGATTTATGAATCAACCCTACCTTTAATCCCCCCCTTGATAAGGGGAGTGCCGATCCCCCCTTAATCCCCCCTTGATAAGGGGAGTGCCGATCCCCCCTTAATCCCCCCTTGATAAGGGGGGTGCCGATCCCCCCTTAATCCCCCCTTGATAAGGGGAGTGCCGATCCCCCCTTAATCCCCCCTTGATAAGGGGGATGCCGATCCCCCCTTAATCCCCCCTTGATAAGGGGGGCATCTGATAGTTTTTAACACCTACCTAGTTAGAATAATCGACTAAACCTAATAAATCCCGATTAATCGGACAAAATAGGGAAATTTGCCCATTCATGGGCCAGAGGAGAGAAAAATTGTCAGACCATCGGGAAAAAGTGACAGGGGAAAAATTTTTCTAGACTGGAGTAGCCAAAAAATCCCAGTCCGGTTAAAATTGATTATCGATCGATTGTGTGAGGAGTCCGACCCCCATGACCAATAAACACACAGCAAGGCTGCTGGGTAGTTACCTGCAGCGCCTGCCTGCTCATAGCTGGCTCATCCTAGTTTTTTGGGCTTTGATTATCGCTCCAGTCCAAGCTGCTGTCGAATTACGCATTGCCATCAGTAAAGGTGTTAGCGCCGTCTCCGTGGGTAGTTCCACCGATGCTGTGGTGAAAGATGGGGCCGGGAGAGTCCTAGGAGAATTAACCGCCATGAATGCCCTCAATGCTAATCCCAGAGGAAAAGCGGTGGGTTTGGCCGATTGGCAGGCCAGTCAATTGATCATCGAACCGGAGAATGATGGTTACGTCTGGATTAATGATCGCTGGTATCGAGGACGCACAAGGATCATTCGGCAAGGTTCTGGGGTGACAGCCCTAAATTTAGTCGATTTAGAGGAATATCTCTATAGTGTCGTCGGTGCGGAGGCGATTCCCTCCTGGCCGCAAGAGGCCCTAAAAGCCCAATCTGTGGCGGCGCGTACCTATGCTCTCTACCAAATGAATACTTCTGGTAATCGCATCTACGATCTCGATACTACCACCCGCACCCAAGTTTATAAGGGTCTAGAAAGCGAGTTTACTAGCACCCACGAGGCGGTTAATGCCACCGCCGGACAAATTATGAGTTTCAACGGCAAACCGATTTTAGCGGTGTTTCACTCCTCCTCCGGGGGTCATACGGAAAATGTCGAAGATGTTTGGAATTCCCCCTTACCCTACCTGCGCGGTGTCGTCGATTACGACCAAGTCGCCCCGGTATTCCAGTGGTCAAAAAACTTTAGCGCCGGGGAATTAGGCCGTTTAATTGGTGGTGTTGGTCGTGTGCGATCGCTATCTCCCGAAAGAACCACTCCCCACGGACGGGTGATTAGAATGCGTATAGTGGGCGATCAAGGCTCTAAATTGATCTCTGATACCCAATTACGGCGATTCCTGGAGCTGCGGAGTACCCTATTCACGATTTCAGCTAATAACGGTACTTTTGCCATTAATGGTCGCGGTTTCGGTCATGGGATCGGTTTAAGTCAATGGGGCGCTTTTTCCCTCGCTGACCAAGGGGTGACTTATGACCGCATTCTCAGCCATTATTATCAAAATGCTCGTTTGACTGAAATGCCCAATTAAAAAGGCTGTCAGCCATTTCCAGTAAACTGATCACTGATAACTGATAACTGATTGTGAGATAATGTCTAATCTCACTTGTAATTTTTGACTTGCATGACCATCGTTACCGAAGCCTTAACCGAGTTGGAACCAGTCATAAAAACTACCTTTACCGTTGAGGAAATTCGCCAACTACTGCCCCATCGTTATCCCTTTGCCCTAGTTGATCGCATTATTGACTATGTACCAGGTAAAAAAGCCGTTGGCCTAAAAAATGTCACGATCAACGAGCCTTTTTTCCCCGGTCATATTCCCAGTCGTCCCTTGATGCCGGGGGTGTTAATTGTTGAATCCATGGCCCAAGTGGGGGGAGTGATTTTGACCCAATTACCCGGGATGAAAGGGAAATTTTTTGCCTTCGCTGGCATTGATAAAACCCGTTTTCGTCGTCCTGTGGTGCCGGGAGATCAATTAATTATGACGGTGGAATTATTATCCTTCAAGATGAATAAAATTGCTAAAATGCAAGGGGAAGCAAGAGTCGATGGGCAATTGGCCGCCCAGGGTGAAATGATGTTTTCTGTCTTTGATTGACCTATGAATTTTGATCGAGATCGTCTCCGACAAGAACTAAATTTATTTGCTATTCTAGGGGCTTTTATTACCAATATTTTCGCTAATATTTTTCCTCTTAAGGGCGAAAATATCGGGGCTATCTCGAATACAGTTTTTCAAGATGTCTTAATTGTTCCCGCTAATTATGCTTTTGCGATCTGGGGATTAATTTATCTGGGTTTAATTAGTCTGGGAATTTACCAAGCTTTGGCTTTTAATAAAACTGAACCACGTTTGCGTCGGTTAGGCTACGAATTAGCCATTGCTAGTGCTTGTCAGATTCTCTGGGTAGTTCTCTTTCAATTGCGTTTTTTTACCCTGTCTTTACTGGCAATGCTAGGCATTTTAATCCCTCTCATCCGGCTTTATCTTCGCTTAGAAATTAATCGCTTGATTGTGAATCGTAAACAGGGTTTATTAGTTAATGCTCCTATTAGTATTTATTTCGCTTGGATTAGCGTGGCCACGATTGTCAATGTCGCTTCGGTGCTAGATTGGATCGACTGGCAGCGATGGGGTCTAACTGACCAGATCTGGACGGTAATAATTCTGCTTATCGGGGCGATAATCGCGATTTTAGTCGGTTTAAAAAGAAAAGATCGGGCTTTTATCGGGGTGTTTATCTGGGCTTTTTTGGCGATCGCTGTTAAACAGATTTCTCTGCCTCTAATTGCGATAACAGCGATTATATTAGCGATTACCCTAACTTTTCTGGTTTTTCGTGGCAATTTTCGCCCTCTGAGTCGTTAAAATGCGGGATCACAGCGAATTTCGACGATAAAGCCATCGGGATCGTAGAAGTAAACCCCTCTCCCAGTCGGCCGGGTTACGGGTCCACTAGCAATAGTAATTCCCTGACTTTGTAGCACTTCTAGGGCAAAATCGAAGCATTCCGGGGCAATATCGAAGGCTAAATGGTTGGCACGGGTAAAAGCGATTTCGGGATTGTCGTCGGGAGGGTTTAAATCTGGTTCCCAAAATAGGTCAATTACTGTACCATCGGGGGTGATAAAATTGGCCACTTTTCCCTGGGCAACTAATTCTTTTAAGGTACTGGGAATTTTTTCCCCCACTAATTCCTCTAATCCTAATATTTCCCCATAAAAATGACGAGAGGCATCCATATCTTTGACGTTGAAAGCGATATGATGAACTTTTCGCAGTTGACCGATTTTGAGTTTTTTCGCAGTTACGAAAGGGCTAATAGTCATTTTAGTTATCATTTATCAGTAAAGGATTGGGGGATTTTTCAGTGGACAGTAATCAGTAATCAGTGAAAAGACAGCACTATTAATGTCATTTAATACTCCTCATTTAATACCGTTAACTGATAACTGATAACTGATTGGCGACTTAAGAGTTAATTTTTTGCAATAATTGTCGAATGGATTCGGCATCTTGAGCGTTGGGTAGGAGAGCGAGATAGAAGCCTAAATCCTGTTGCGCTTGGCTGAGTTGTCCAATTTGATAGTAAACTAAACCTCGATCGCGCAGCTCTAGGGGATGATTAGGAATGAGCAAAAGTAGTAGATCTATTGTCCGAATTGTCTGAGACCATTGTTGACGATTCAGGTAAATATATTTTAAATTAGTCAACAAACGTAATAAAATTTGCTGATTGGTAGCAATATTGAGAAAATGTTCTTCTAATTTAACTGACTGTTGATAAATTTGACTTAATCTTTCTTGACAGTCCTGTTTAAATAGGATTTCACCACCGTGAAAGGGATCGACAAAAATTTCCACTTCCTCGAAATCGGGACGGATAATAAAATGCCCTGGCATACCAATTCCTACCATAGGAAAATCGATCTGTTTGGCAATCTCTAAATAGATAATCGAGAGAGTGAGCGGAATACCAGTGCGGCGATCAATTACGTCATTTAAGTAGCTGTTGCGGGGGTCATAGTATTCTTGGGTATTACCGGTAAATTGTAAATCTTCAAACAAATATTGATTGATAACCTTGACTATTTTTAAAGGATATAATCTATCGGGTAGGCGTTTTTTTACCTCGTCAGCCATTAAGTTTATCCTATTTAAATAGTGATCAATCTTGAGACGGGGATATTCAAAATTGGCTATTTGTAGAGCTGCCCGAGCTAGATTTATCTCATGATCAGGATGTTGAATTGTTTCGATGAAGGCCTGGTATAAGAGTTCAAGGGTCATTAGAAAAGGGTATTAATCAGATTATCAACTATTTTAACCGATCCTTCTGGTTTTATCGCTTCTCTTTTCTGATCACTATTAAAGATTCAGCGCTTTAGATGAGCTTTCCCCGGAGGAGTAACGAGAAATCTTGTCAAGGTCTAGATTAACCACCGCTTTTTCTAAAGGGATCGTGCGACAATTTTTAGATTGATCCTGCACTTGATAAACTAATTGATTTGTCCAATCTAAAGCAGTTAACCAACCACTTTGGGGATGATAAACCCCAGTTTCAATGTCTAGCCAACCGCTGCCGCGAGCTAGTTGCCCCGGCTTGACATCGGGAAAGGTAAAGGTTAAAGTATGACCTGTGATGATTAGTTTATCCTTGAAATAGGGTTGGGTCATGGTATGAAATTCGTTTCTAATCCAACAAAACTCCTCGTTTGTTTGCTGTTCAAGGGGATATTCTGGGTGTACTCCCGCATGAACTAACCAAATATCTCCTAGGTCTAAATAAGCGGGTAGGGATTGGAACCAATTGATATGCTCGGCGGGTATATTGTTATTATAACTTAGTAGTGTCGCCGCCCCGCCACTCTCGATCCAACCGTTTAACCATCTTTCAGAAACTTCTTTTCCTGCTAAAGCTTTTAAGAGCATATATTCATGATTTCCTAGGAGACACTGGTAGTTATTTTTGATGACAAAATCCACCACTTCTAAGCTCTGCTCTCCTCGATCAATTAAATCCCCCAGAAAATAAACCTCATCCTCACTATCAGGAGCAACTCGGTTTAATAGTCGCAAAAGTGCCTGAAAATTGCCATGCACATCTCCGATAATAATACGACGCGGTTCTTGAGTTTGTTTCCCTATGTTTCTAAAAAACATACACCCCTCCCTAATCCCTGAGATTGCTACTCTTTTATTGCTAAAAAAGTAGTTTTTATATAGTCTTAATTTTATTATAGGACAAGCTTTTCCCTTTGACAGTCACTCCCTCCTAAGAACCGCCAGAGAAAGGCTGTAATTATTTTGTAAAGTATTTTTACAATCTCTGGACAGAGAGCGGTCGGGTTATGGTACTATTTTTTTATGATCAGTTTTTATATAATTGGACATCAGCACTCATAGGTAAACGCAAAGATTCCCATTGTATAAAAAAGTATCTCAAAAAAATGCTCCCTTGTCAAGCATCATCAAAAAAAAAGTTTTTTTTTGAGATTATAATAAAAAAAAATTAGTTTTCTGCTGCTATGATAACCCTAATTAACGCTAGAATTCCCGCCCATCAGGATCGACAACAAATAGAGATAAATGCTGCGGGAAAGATCGAGAGAATCACGGAGATGGGGGGAAGGAAAAAAGGGGAAAAGATTATCGATATGGAAGGGGATTGGCTATCCTTAGGAGGAGTAGATTTACAGATCAATGGAGGATTAGGATTAGCATTTCCTGACTTAGAAATAACAGATCTAGAAAAATTAGATAAGATTAGCGATTATCTGGGGAATCAAGGAATTGATGGTTATCTTCCCACCCTAGTCACCACGTCCGTGGAGAAATTTCAAAAATCACTCTCAGTAATTGCCAAATATATCGAAAAACAGCAACAGGAAAATCGATCGAGCGCCCAGGTTTTAGGAGTACATTTAGAGGGACCATTTTTAAACTATGAAAAAAGGGGAGCGCATCCGGGACAATATCTTTTAAACCCAAGTATAGAAACAGTAGATAAAATTTTTGGGGACTACTTATCGATTGTAAAAATTATCACTCTAGCACCAGAATTAGATAGTAGCGGTACGGTGATTAAATACCTAAGCGATCGAGGAATTACCGTCAGTTTAGGACATTCGCAAGCGAGTCAAGAAATAGCCAAAAAAGCCTTTTTGCAAGGGGCAAAAATGGTTACTCATGCCTTTAATGCCATGCCTCCTTTACATCATCGTCAACCAGGTTTATTAGGGGAAGCAATTATCAATCGCGAGGTGTATTGTGGGTTAATTGCCGATGGTCAACACATCCATCCAACCATGATAGAATTATTACTAAAAGCCAGTAATTATCATCAAGGAATTTTCTTAGTTAGTGATGCTTTAGCACCGATTGGTTTAGGGGATGGTGTCTATCCTTGGGACGAGAGAGAAATTGAAGTCAAACAGGGAACAGCAAGACTTTTTGACGGTACTTTAGCGGGAACAACATTACCCTTATTACAAGGAGTAGCCAATTTAGTTAACTGGGGAATATGTGATTTAGAAACGGCAATTCTTCTAGCGACAGAATCCCCCAGAAAAGCGATCGGATTAGCGGGTTTATCAGTGGGACAACCTGCCAACTTTTTGCGCTGGCAATCGGCATCAAATTGGGAAAGATTGGATTTCCGTCAGCATTTTGGACTCTAACTGTTGAATGAGGGTATCAAGATCGACTTCGAGGCGATCAAAACATTCAGGAGGAGAAAGATCGGGTTGAAAATAAATCAATTTTACCTGACCATCACCGATAGCGACTATAGCCACTTCTTCGCTGGGATTATAGCGATAAATAATCCCAAGCATCTCTTGAATTTTACAATTAACCTTGCGATTTAATTTCTCTAGGGACTCCCTAGAACAACAGACAAAATGAGGCTGAGGTTTAAGATCGATGCCTAGGGTTTCTTGAGCATCTTCTCCCCATTCCGAGAGTAAACCCCACATTAAACCGGCTAATTCCTGTTGATTTTCTTGCACAAATTGATCTAATTGATAGCGCCATTGATTAGCGGGATCATCGGGTATTGCTTGTTCAAATCTCATCATTAGCCTCTTTTCAGTTATCAGTTATCAGTTATCAGTTATCAGTCATCAGTTATCAGTTATCCGTTATCAGTCCTTAATAAGGGGGGTGCCGATCCCCCCTGCCCCCCTTGATAAGGGGGGTGCCGATAGGCGGGGGGATCCCCCTTAATAAGGGGGGAAAGCTGACAATTTTTAACACCTACCTACTTATCGACGGTACTCATCACCGCAATCACCGATTAACTGCAATAAATCCTGGGATTTTTGCAAGACATGATCAATTTTTTGATAGTCTTGGGGGGATAATTGAAAATCGAAAATACGGGCATTTTCTTGGATATGTTCAGCAACACCCAAACGCACCCCGATAATTGCCCCAGCTACGGCTTTTTGTTCAAGAACGTAACGCACTGCCACATTAGGAATGGTGACATGATAGGAATCAGCGATCGCTTTAAGAACAGTTAATAATTCTTGGAATAATTGCCAGTTTCCCCAAGCATCGATCATGTTTTTATATTTCCGTAAACTAGCGGTATTGAGACTCATGGCATTGGGTTCAGGATGACCGAGATATTTAGCTCCTAATAAGCCTCCTGCTAGAGTACCATAGGCCAGGAGATAGATGTTATGTTCTTGGCAAAACTGCGCCATTTTGACGAGGGGACGGCGATCAATCAGGGAAAACTGGACTTGATTGGAGACTATTGTAATCCCGGCGCTGAGAATAATTTTTAAATGTTCCGTGTCGAAATTAGTCAAGGCTAGGTGTTTAATTTTGCCTTCCTGTTGTAATTCCCCTAAAAAATATAAGGCATCTAGATAATTTTTATCGCGATAATCCCACCAGTGAAACTGCAATAAATCGAGACTATCCACATCCATGCGACGCAGGGAAATAGCGATATTTTTTGCGACTATTTCCTTAGTCATTTTACCCGGACGGGGAACCCATTTAGTGAAAGCTTGCAGATTATTTAAAGCATCAATACCCCTTTGAGCGACTAATTGACGACGAAATTCACCGATAAAATCTTCAGCCGGACCGTAATGATCGGCCAGATCCCAAGTGGTGAAACCGGCATCTAGATAGGAGAACATACTAGGGATCGCTTTTTGGGGTGCGATCGAACCATGGGTGCCTGAAACTTGCCACATTCCGTTCAAAATACGACAAATTTCCAGATCGGGGGTAAACTGTAAGCGACGAGATTCGGACATGGGGACTTTTCAGTGATCAGTAAACAGTAAACAGTAATCAGTGAAAAGACAGCAGAAAACTGCCATTGAATACTGCTCACTTAATATTCTATTCTCCTACTGACCACTAATCACCGATTACTGATTCAAGACAGATCGATCGTCCCTGTCTGGAAAAACGCAGTCAAGGGGAAGACTTTCGGAAAAATCTCCCCCTGTTTAGGTTTTTGCTGCTCAATTTTTGCCCGGTTAATATTCCACTTCCAATCGCGCTGCGGTGACAGCATCAAAAGCGAAAGCGAGAACTATAGGCATAGGACAAGCGAGGATGACACAGAGAATTAAAGCTGTCACAGTCAATCCAATCGCCATTCCTAACCAAAGTTTTTCGGCAGGGGATAGACCTTTTTGACGCTTAATATTTTGTAACACTTTGGTGGGAATTGGTTCTGGCATGACGGCATTGGGAGGGAATGCCCAATAATTACTGTAGCGTTCGAGAAATAGCTCTGTCCAGCCGTTTTCTTGACACCATTCTTGAATCCATGGTTCGTGAAAGTGTTTCATTGCTTCCCTGTTGACTTTTTCTGGTGATTACTTTAAACATCTCTTGATGCGAACTTCATCCTAGCAAAGCTATCTTAAGGGTCGATCGGATTCAATAAAACTTAATATATGAGTAGTCGGTGGGTAAAATGTATTCTAAGATACAGTGCCAGCGAACGACCAGAACGAACCACAAAGACACAAAGGACACAAAGATCGATCGCTCCTATATAAGTTAAACCGATCACACAAAAGGAAATAATTGTTAAAAAATTTCGGTTCTTGATTCGGTACAGATTGCCTGTAATTTTTGGTCCCAAGTATCGAGGGGAAGGGTATCGAGATAGGCAAAGTCAAAGACAATCCCGATCGAGGGGATAGCTTGCCATTCGGGGGAATGTAGGAGACGATCAAAATAACCTCCCCCGTAACCTAAGCGATAACCTTGGCGATCGCAAGCGACGGCGGGAATTAACAGTAAGTCCACTTCGGTCGGTAAAATGAGAGGAGCGATCGCTGTTGGTTCATAGATGCCATAACGATTTAATTCTAGGGGATCGTCGGCAGTCCAACAGTGCCAAGTCAGGCTATCTCCGTCACAACGGGGAAAACCCCAGCGATGGTGTTGACAAAATAAGGAACTTAAATCCGGCTCTTGACGATAACTGAAGTAAGCGAGAATGGTTTTAGCGTGTTGAAAGAGGGGTAAAGATTGTAAATTTTTGCAAAGTTGCTGACTATTTTCTTGCCAAATATGCTTAGGAAGCGATCGTCTTTGGGCAATTAGTTGTTTGCGTAATTGGGCTTTTTTGGTAGCAGAATCCATAAAATAAAGATAAATAGGAGAGTAAGTAGCTGGTTATAATTAAATTGAAGATGTATCCCCCCTTAATCCCCCCTTAATAAGCTGTCCTTTAGTCACATCTTTCTTAACATTTCAAACCTTTGTAGCACAAGGCTTTCAAGACTCGGTTAACAATTTGTAATATTCCTTGTTGACACCCTTACTGACAAAGAAAAAACTGAAATCAAGTCAGGATAAGGGTTGGAGTGCTTACTGCAAAAATTGTTAAGAAAGATCCCTATAAGGGATAGCTTAATAAGGGGGGTGTCGATCCCCCCTTAATCCCCCCTTAATAAGCTATCCTTTAGTCACATCTTTCTTAACATTTCAAACCTTTGTAGCACAAGGCTTTCAAGACTCGGTTAACAATTTGTAATATTCCTTGTTGACACCCTTACTGACAAAGAAAAAACTGAAATCAAGTCAGGATAAGGGTTGGAGTGCTTACTGCAAAAATTGTTAAGAAAGATCCCTATAAGGGATAGCCTTAATAAGGGGGGCATCGGACAGTTTTTAACACCTAACTACTTAGTAAGAACGATGCTAAATCTATTTAACTCGCTTTTTGGGCGTTATAACGAGAATATCAAGGCCAATGTGGAAATTTACACGTGGGCAACTTGTCCCTACTGTATTCGTGCTAAATGGTTGCTGGGTTGGAAAGGGGTAAAATACACCGAATACAAGATTGATGGGGATGAAAGCGCTCGTCAAGCCATGGCCGAACGGTCCAACGGTAAACGCAGTGTACCACAGATTTTTATCAATAATGAACATATCGGTGGTTGTGATGATTTGTATGCTTTGGATGGTCAGAAAAAATTAGATAATTTATTGGCTAAATGTGGGACTATCTAAAGTCTATTGACGAAAAAGCCTATGAGAAACATCGGCAATGGATGCAGTTAGCTTTAAATTTAGCGGCAACTGCGGGGGACAGGGGTGATGTACCTGTGGGAGCGGTTATCGTGGATAAACAGAGCAATTTAATCGCTCAAGGGGCTAATTGCAAGGAAAAACACCATGATCCCACCGCTCACGCTGAAATTCTGGCGATTCGTGCCGCTAGTCAAGTGTTAGGCAATTGGCACTTAAATGATTGTACCCTCTACGTCACCCTCGAACCCTGTCCCATGTGTGCTGGAGCAATCATTCAGGCTAGATTAGGATTATTAGTGTACGGTGCTGACGATCCCAAAACAGGAGTTATCCGCACTGTGGCTAATTTTATGGATAGTCCTTTTTCTAACCATCGTTTACTGGTAATCGCGGGAATTTTAGCCAAGGAATCCGGGGAATTATTACAAACATGGTTTGAGAAAAAAAGAAATGTTTAAAGGAGTCAGGGAGATAGGAGTCAGGAGTCAGGAGTCAGGAGTCAATCCTACTGTTAAAAGCGGATTGGGTAAGCTGTTGTGCATCTGAATTTGATATTCGTTTTACCTTGTCTCAACTAGAACTTGAATGCGGACTAGCTGATCACCGATCGTAATATGAGAACAGGAAATCGTTAATCTTCCCTCTGTGCTGATGATTGCCGCTTGTCCCTCGTAGGTGATAGTTATCGCATTACTGATCTGGAGTTACTCTGATTTTACCAATAAGGTAGTTGATATGTACGAGAAACAGGATCTACCTGCATTTGACAAAAGATTGCTACTTCTCCCTCCCAATTCATGTATCGAGAGCCAGGCGTTTCTAGAATTAACTCCGTATCTTTAGGATTGCGATAGAATTGGATATTAGGAGTTTCCTTGTCAAATTCATTTTGATAAAACAAAGATGGCAAATTACTTATTTTCTCTGCAATTGACTCTAGATCATATTGACAACTTGTATGTCGAATCGAACCTGGATACGGCAAGTCTATTGTCTCGACGTGATGTACGGTTTTTACGATAGCTTTCTTTAAATGACGACCGATTCGATATAAATTGGCAAAATGATAACGCAAATCACGGTTTAAAGAAATAGCCGATTTTCCATTCGGATGAATTTCGATATCGGGTCCGATATTGCCATTAGGATGAACTCCTTCCAAGAAATATCCTACGATACGAGCATCTCTGGGAAAAATTTGAATTTTTTTCCTGATCGGCTTTGTGACTATTCTGCGATCCCGTGAGTAAATTACGATAGAACGTAATTGACCGCCATTATGCTTGATTTTATTAACAATAGGGGACAATAAGTTTTTATAATCTTTAATCTCTTCGGGTCTAATTCCCCGCCGCTCGCGGCGTATAATAGAAAAATGAGTGAATACATCCATAAGAGCCATAATGTAAGTGTTTTGCTATATCATTTAGTGTTCCCAGCCAAATATCGTAAAGCCGTTTTCGACGAACAGGTAGATAGCTTGTTGAAAGAAGTCTGTCTAGAGATGGAAAAACGATACGAGATCAAGTTTGTAGAAATTGGAGTGGATAAAGATCATGTGCATTTTCTGGTGCAATCAGTACCGACTTATAGTGTGACAAGGATCGTGACAATGATTAAAAGTATAACGGCGAGAGAAATTTTCAAAAAGTGTCCTCAAGTGAAAAAGCAGTTGTGGGGAGGAGAGTTTTGGAGTGATGGATATTACGCAAGTACGGTAGGAAAGCATGGGGATGAAGGTATGATAGCGAGATATGTAAAAGAACAAGATAAAGAATACCTGCAGCTACACCAAAATCTACAATTGAGTCTATTTTGATTCTGATACCCCGTCCGCTTGCGGCGGGGTAGTTCATTATTATTTTCAAAGTCTTTTTTTGCAGGATTTTTAGCCTTATCTAGCCACTTATCATTATATTTGACTTGATTGGAACTATCATAAGGATGGAGAACCTTAAGAATACGGTAGCAATCATCAATATGAGCCATTAAAGCCTCTAGTAATTCTTTTTGTAAGATAGGCAGTTTCGCTAATGAATAATCGAGACGACCTTCAGCATCAAATAAAGCATGATTTATTCGCTCTATTTCATCTAAAATTGGCCAATTCAAGTCTGAATTGCATCACTGTCTGATCTACCTTTATAGAATACCTCATTCGGGGTACGATAGTCAAGACATTTTCGAGGACGATTGTTAATCAAGTTTACGGCTCTTTCCACCTCCTCTGGCTTAACGATTTTAAAATTCGTTCCCTTAGGGAAAAATTGTCTTAACAGTCCATTGGTATGCTCGTTTAATCCCCTCTCCCACGAATGATAAGGAGTAGCAAAATAAAAATCTGCTCCTAGTTTCTGACTCAACTCTTGATGTCCACAAAATTCTTTAACCTTGTCACAAGTAAAGGTTTTTCTTTTGTCAGGGTGAATCTCTTGAAAAAGTTTTTCTGTGACTCTATTGATTTCCGATGCGGTTTTGTTTTTGGCTAATCCTGCTACTAAAAATTTCGAGGCTTTATCTACATGAGTAACGAGAACTCCTAGATGATTGCCTCCAATCATTGTGTCACTTTCCCAATGACCGATTTCAGTTTTCTGGTCAGCAATTACTGGTCGCTCGCTGATATCTACACGCCCTGGAATCCCTCCACGCTTACTTTTTGCTCCGCCTCGACTCTTTCTTTGACAAAGCCCCCGGCGTAAATATTTCTGGTACTCTCCACATCCGTGATAGTTCTGATAGATCATTTGATAGATGGTTTCGTGACTGAGAGATTCTTGACTGGCTCTTTTCAGACGACCTGCTATTTGTTCGGGACTATGATAATCTTTCAATCCTTCTTTGACCAACTCTAAGGCTGACTCGCTGACATTTTTAAAGGGTTGTTTGGCATTTTTTCGCCTTGTCTCGCTTTCAGCTTGTGCTGTGTCAGGTAGATAGCAGCCAAGAGAACTTTGATTCCTTTTTAATTCCCGTGATATTGTGCTTTGATGACATCCGAGCCAGACGGCCATTTGCCGTTGAGATAAATTTCCCTCCTGACTAAGTTGGTAGAGCAAGTTTCTTTGTTCTATGTTAAGATGTTGGTGGCTCATTTTGGGTCTGATTTGTTTTTGTTAATGATCAGACAGTACCTGATGAGCCTTTCTTTGTCAACTCTTGAGGTTGATGCGTTTCATTTTTGAATTGGCGAAGACTGATCGGGTTCCAATTATTTTTATTAATAAATATTTTACACAATTCATACCAGGTAAGCAACAGAGCTACGCCACTACTACCGAATCATTACCGCCTTTTTCAATCTGTCCCTGAAAAGGTCTTAATTTTAGGGAAATACAGTTAAAGGAATCCATTCGTAGGTGTTGACAATGCCTTGAAAATAATCATTAATAGTTTCTCTGGAATAGGGAACAACACCATCTTCACCAAACCAACGTTCATAAATTGTCACCGCTTGTTGTTGGTCGCTAACGATCCCTTCCATGAATTTTAATAAGGTGTAATTCACTGTATCGCGCCATTTAGAATCATTTTCGGGTAAAGTACAGGCATAGGATTCGTAGGCGTAGGGATAGGAGGGAACTATGGCTAAATTATTAGGATTTTTAGCACTTTTCCTTAAACCTTCTAGGGTAATGCCATCACTGGCAAAACCATCAATTTCTCCCGCTTCTAGTTTTTGTAAACCCTCGCCACGATTTTTAACTTTGACCAAAATAGCGGCGGGTTGTTGGGTTTTAATTACCGATTCATTAGTAGTATTGGCAATCACTCCAATGCGTCTGCCTGCCAGGCTACCGATGTCATCGAGATTACTACCTTTGCGGGTGAGCAATTGAGTACCACCGGCAAAGTAACTAACGGAAAAATCCACTTCATTTTCTCTTTTCCAAGTAAAAGTAGTGGAGCCACATTCGATATCGATAACCCCTGTTTTCAACTTTTCAAAACGATTTTGGGGATTAATCTCAACAATTTTTAACTTAATTGGTTTTCCTAACTTCCGTTCGGTTTCCTTGCGAATTAACTCTAACATATCAAGGCTGTAACCCACCCACTTGCCCTGGGAGTTGACAAAACCAAAGGGAATAGCATCTTTACGAGCGCCGGCAATAATTACCCCAGTTTTTTGAATGCGATCGAAGATTGCTCCCGCAAGGCTAGAATGGTTACTGGTGACGGTTAAAGCTACTGTCATCGTCATGACGGCAAGTGTACGCTTCATTTTTTTCCCTAATCTGAAAGTGGCTCAAGTCTGGGACTGTTTTAGGAGACTGAGAGTTTCCCAGAGGAAGATTTTTTAGCGGCGATTGCTGGGGACAAAAAAAGAGGAGAGATGTTACTCTCTCCCCCTTTTAGTTTTTTCGACAACATTTTAAATTGTTTTTTCAGTTGTCGCTGTCGGGCCGAACCGCCCTTGCCTTTGTCGTTACGTCCCTGACGGCGGGGGGACTCCCATCGCTTAAGTCGCATAGTTTTTAATTCCAATTTAGTCAGTTATATTTTTTATTGTAACAGGTTTAACGTCAGTTTGGATTAAGGAATGCTGAACTCTAGTTAACCAACCTTGTCCACCTAATTAGTATTTTCCCATGCTTAGTCAGCAACTTTGGCACAGCCATCAAGATCTAGTACAAGCTTGTCTAGAACACCCTTTTGTGCGAGGTATCGCCACAGGAGAGCTTAAACGGGATTGTTTCGCTTTTTATGTCGGTCAGGATGCTTTTTTTCTGGAATCTTTCGCCCGTGCTTACAGTATCGCCGCCGCTAAAGCTCCCGATTGGCAGGGATTTACTAGCTTTCATCGGTTAGCGGCGGGGGTATTAAAGGAGTTAGAATTACATGAAAATTATGCTTTACAGTGGGGAGTTGACCTGAGAAAGGTTCAGCCCGCTAATGCCACCCGTCGCTATACGGATTTTCTTCTCGCTACCGCTTGGATGGGTGACATCGGTGCGATTGCTGTGGCGATGAGTCCCTGTATGCGTCTTTATGCTTATCTGGGTCAACAATTAGCCTTAGAACCAATTTCTGAGAATCCCTATCAAGCTTGGATTGATAGTTATAGTGGGGATGAATTTGAAGCTTTAGCAAGCCAGTTAGAGGAATTGGCGGATAAATACACCCTGATGACCGAAAATATCTCTTTATCCTATCGTTATGCCCTTAGTTGTGAACTGGATTTCTTTAGTGCCGCCTGCAGCTGGGGCAAATCTTAAAATTTTTCCGTCACAATGTTAAGAAATATAAATGACGCTAAGATTAAGGTAAGCAAAATCGTCATTATAAAAATAATGTTCCCTTCGCAACCCGCCGAAAACGAACTCCTGAAAACCATCTTGGAACCTCTACTAGAGGATTTCACCTATTGGTTTTCCCGTTCCCGTCTTCTCCTCGAATCCGAGAGATTATCCTTTCTCAGCCTCGAGGAACAAAACGATTTATTAGCAAGAGTCAAAAACGCCCAACAGGAGGTAGCCACGGCTCATTTACTCTTTAAAACCACAGGTGGTCAGGTGGGTATCGAGGCCAAGATGTTGTTGCCTTGGCACCAGCTGGTGGCAGAGTGTTGGGGGGTCAGCAGTCGTCGTCGTCGATTACAGGGTTGGGGAGAATATCAATCTCCTCAAACTGACGCTTAACCTGAAACTTTTTTGGTAAGCTAGAGAATTGAGCGAATTTTTAGCATAAAGTTTTGGCAATTAGGAATATTCACACATAATTCATGGGAGACTCGGCCAATGTTACATCTGCTCTATATCCTCGCCTTCACAGTTATCGCTTTTTTGACCATTAATAATTTAATTCGGAGTCTGATTACTGTCAGCATGGATTCCCAGAAACGTCCTGCTAAATCGGCTAATTCCTATAATCCCTACGGTTATCCCATGACTTCCCATCCAGAACTTTTGGACGAGGCCGGACAACCGATTAATGAACCTCTGTTAGTGATTCGTTCTCTCACTGTCGAAGATGCTCGTCAACAGTTAGATGCTATTTATAATTCTTCTCCCAGTGCTACCAAAGAGCAAGATGAAGAAATCTAATTGGGGTTGGCTGAATAAATCTAAAAATCTTGTTGGGTAAGACTTTGAGACCTTTTTGAAATCCAAAAGTGCTAGGCAAGAGAGTGATCAGGGGGAAAATTCAGGTGCTTTTTCCCCGAAAATTAGGTAATTGACCTCCTCAAAATCGGTAAAACCCTGCACCCCACACCCCACACCCTGCCCCCACCAGCAAACTTTTTCAGCAGACCCTAATTGGTTCTAGAATGGCAGTCCTTGAAAACAGATATATTTATCTACACGGTTTTGCTTCTGGCCCCCAATCAACAAAAGCGCAATTTTTGAGACATTGTTGGCAAAAGAGGGGTTTAGCAATGGAAATTCCCGATCTTAACGGTGATGACTTTTCTAGCTTAACTCTCACTCGTCAGATTGTTCAAGTCGGCCAATTGATTGAACAATCTCAGTTTCCCGTTACACTGATTGGTTCCAGTTTTGGCGGTTTAACGGCAGCTTGGCTGGCAGAAACTTATTTTCAGGTGCAAAGGCTCGTTTTATTAGCTCCCGCTTTTAATTTCGGGCCGATTTGGTTAGGACAATTGGGAGCAGAAACCCTAGCCAATTGGCAAAAATCTGGGAGTTTATCGGTTTATCACTACGGTTATCGCCGTTATCTGCCAATTGATTACAAGTTGATCGAGGATTTAGCCAATTATCCCCTAGAAAAGTTGATCAGGCAGCTGCCTACCCTGATTATTCCTGGTCGTGCCGATGAGGTGATTCCCCTAGAAAATAGTCGCCATTATTGCATGAATCGCCCTTGGCTGAAATTAAGCGCATTAGATAGTTAAAGATGCCCGCACTACTACATCTTATACCTAATTTAAATGCAGGACAGCTGACGACGGCTTTGTGCTAAAATGTTTTCAGGAGACTTGAAACGGACCTGGAGGAAGGCGTAAGACTACCGCTAAGGTAGCGGCATCCAGTGAAGCGTCAACAGACCTGAAGATCGTTCAATTAAGTTTGTTTGATCTGCCCGGAATCACCGTCCGATCAAGGCGGTGAGGATGTCAACGCAACCGTTCAATCCACATCACTATTACCACAGAAAAAAAATCAAATGCAACCCAGCGACAAAAGTGTTTTAACCCCTGAAGAACGGCTTCAAATTTCATTTTTACTCAAAGTAAGTGTTTTAACCCCTGAAGAACGGCTTAAACTTTCATCTTTACTCAAAGCAATGGAAAGCAAAGAACAGGCTCTCCGCAACCTTGACCCGATGGTGTTGGATCTTTCGATTCGCGAGCCTGCTGTAGGTTCCCCCATAGGCCATGTTCTTGAAAACAAACTCGCCCTTTTAAGCCTGGCGAGAAAATTCGGCTTTAAGGAGATTTTACTGGCAACTTTCAATGTGTCGATGCCAGAGATTGAGCAAGTTGACGATGCCTTCTGCAAATTACTCAACGAAAGGAAAGAAGACCTGACAGGTACTTTTGGATTCGCCTCGCCCGGGAAGTTTTCCGCTGACCAAAAGGTGTTTAATGCAGACATCAGCATGGAGAAGCTGAAAAAATATAAAATCCCTAACGCTATCTTTGATCTTGACATCACTAAGGCCTACGTCCGCGTAGAAGACCGCGACAATTACCTACGGGAACTTGCCGCCACCATTAAATGGACTCATGAAAATATACGCGGTGATAACGGAGGCGCTCCCCGCGTGTATATCAACTACCAGGATGGTGTAGATGCGTTTTTCGAGGATTGGGAATGGGTGGCAAGGGTTACGAAGTTTCTAGCGACTCAACCCATCGCCGCCATTCTCTACGAGGATGGAAAAGGAACGGCGCTACCTTTCCAGATCGCCACATTGACCGCCATGATCAAAGGACTTATGCCGCCCAATATCAAATTGCTAGTGCATATGCATGCGGGAAATGGTATGGAAAATGCGTCAATCATGGAAGCTTTGTTAAACGGAGCCGATGGCATTTGGGCTGGTTTCACACGCGAGGCAGCAACCAATGGTCATGCGCCAAGTTCCGAGCTGTTGGCGAATCTGCGCCGACTCGGCAACCAAATAGTGGAGAAAAAGTATGCTTTCAAGCAAATGGTTCCCATCGCCCACGAAATGACCAAAATCAACACTGGAGAACAGACCCAACCCGATGTTCCGATTATCGGCAGGAATGCCTACCGGACAATCCATACGTTTTTCATGCAAGACAAGAATCAAAAAATGGATTTGGCCCCAGAAGCCATAGGTGCCAAACCAGGCTGGCGCATCACAATGAGCAGCGACAATGCAGTATTGCGCAATCGTTTGAACGAAGTGCGGCCCGGCACGGAACTTGACGACGCGACTGCAAATCGTATGCGCGCCCTGTTGCGTAGCGATCTGATGGCAGGCAAGCGCATCGCCTATGACGAGCCGAACAACCTGATCGACCTATACGTTCGCGCTACAACCAAGCCTTAAAACTTAACGCGAGTCGAATTGGTCTGTGAATATCGAAAAATTTCCCTATCTGGATTCGGTCAGGGATTTCTGAAAATTCCAGAAGAGCATTAATATTATGGAAATGTCTAATAATAATGGTTCTTCGGTTTGTCTTATGCAATGTCTGTCTCTATAAGGAATGAAACCCTTATAGAGACAGACATTGCCGCAATTTTTGTCAATTGTTGGCGATCTGGACGAACTAATCAATTAAATCTCTTGCCAGATAAGGATTTAGTCGATTTATGCCCCCATATCGAACCATGCCAAGTCCCGAAGAGCCAGAATAATCCCCCTTTTATCTGAAAAAGAGGGATTTATAGCGGTTCTCGCATCTGGGCGGCACACTTAAACCTTTGCTGATTAAGCTGTTCAGGATCGGGAATGTACCTCTTGTGAATCAGAAACGCTATATTTAGTCCAAATTGGTTAGATTGTGAGGAAAGTTTTCACCCTTCTCAGTCTCAAGACAAGAGATTTTCTGCTGATGTCTTCCCACTACCAAAGTCCGCGGATAGGAGATACACTAGGCTCGGGAGCAGGTTGGGGAGCAACTTCAGTAAAGGTTCTGGTTTCCGGGGGTAAAGCGGGAAGTCCCCAAGCGGGTTGTTTTTCGTTGATTTCTCTTAAAAGTTGCGAGCGAGTGCTACTGACGGCGATTTCTGATTTTAGTTTCAAGCGGGAAACCCAATAGGGATGAGCTTTACCCACATAAACTAATTTGCCATCTACCACTTGCAAAATCACGTCATCACCACCCATGGCATCCCCAACAATACGAGTGGTGGTTCCGTCAGCAAAGTCGCCGTTGAAAATTTCTTTGCCATCCACTGTTACAAGTCTGATCAATTGGATGGACATAATGCCACCCACGGTTCCCCGGACGCGACCGAGTATATAGTCACCGGGGTTGAGTTGCGGCTCACCTCTGTAGGTGTCATGGCCGCGCAGTTGACTGATCAGGATTTCGTTATTTTGCGGTTCTGCTTGTACGGGTACAGCACCAACGGTAGTTAGGGCAACTAAACCGGCAAAACCAGCGACAAGGGAAATTTTGTTAAACACAATTACCTCAAGCAAAAAGTTAGTAAATTGTCTATAGACGTTTTAGATTATAACCTAGTTCCCAATTTTGTCTATATTGCGAAATATTAGTTTAATAATTTCTCGATCGAGCGGTTGGAGGTTTCAGTTATCAGTTATCAGATTGCAGTTTTAAGTAGACAGTGTTGGGTGAAAACTTCGGTGTCTTCTGGACATCAGGTGAAAAATGTTCACTATGTCACATAATGGGCGCAAGCAGTTCGATAAACTCACTGACCACCTTGCGCCCCTACAGCCGGCACGATGTTAATGGTAGGGACATAAGGCTTATGCCGTTTTTTCGATAAGATAAGCTTATCACTTTAACTCCAATATAACCAAACTTGGGAGCTTTCTTTTCACTGATTACTGATTACTGTTTACTGCTCACTGAAAAACCCCCACCCCCCCACTTCCCCTGAAAACTGGATTAAGCTAGGCTCTAAGACCGCTCGACATTGCTGAATAATTCAGGATCGAGGGTGGGTAGTTCGATATCTTTTTCTGCTGGGGAAGAGGCCAACTGGAAGCGGTTTAAGGTTTGTTGAACGCGATCAAAAATGGTGATTTTTTGCTCGCTATTGTTCTGGGGTTCGGGAATAGGTTCCACTTCTAGCGGAGGCTGAATCCCAGGGGCCGGTTCGTTAATCTCCTTTGTCTCTGGTATGGTGGTTAGGGGAGATTCGATCGCTTCAGGGGTTTCCTCTAGCTTTTCGACTGTTTCTGTCTCTACTGGTTTTTCTTCCACGATTGGGCTTTCTGGCTCAATAACAGGGTTTTCCTCAACTATGGGGCTTTCTGGCTCAATAACAGGGTTTTCCTCAACTATGGGGCTTTCTGGCTCAATAACAGGGGTTTCCTCAACTACAGGGTTTTCTTCCTCAACTATAGAGGTTTCTGGTTCGATAACAGGGGTTTCTTCCTCTGGACTGGGAATAGTTTGATAGTTGGGATCAACGATGCTACGGGCAATTGTAGGGGATAAATCGCCGCGGACTAATTGACTGAGGCCGTCTTGGTAAGAGGGATCAAAGCTAATCACGCGCACGCTGGTATTAAACTCGTTTTCGACTTTATTTCCCTGACCATCGATGAATTCTAGTTGTACCCAGTTATTGCCCTTGGCAAAACCCTTGAGATAAATCGGTTCCCAAGTATCAAGCAGAAAACTGTCACCGTTGACAGTGACACGAATGCGCCAATCTTGAAGATTATTATCCCCGTTGGCAGTATTGGACAGACGTAGAGGAGCATTACTCAGATAAAAATCGAGCAGGATCGGTTCCGCACCGTAGATTCCTTGCGGACTACTGTAGGTTAACAGGGGTAAGTTATGATCAGGGGCATTTTTGCCTGTTTTTGTCAGAATATGAAAGGTTGTTTCAGCAAATGCCCCATCATTTTTAAAACTTTCCTGCCAAGGACGCAGGGCCAAGACGCGCAGGGTATGAGTACCTGGGGCAAGATTTTCTAGGATAATCGGTTGCTTGAGGTCGTAAATAGCTGCTGCTGGTTCATTATCGACAATTAGACTCAAGTGGGGTCCTAATTTCAGGGTATCGTCTTGGAAAATTGGCAGATCTGACACTTGTAGTTTAACTATCACCTGGGTGTCATCGAAAACCTGTTCGGCCAGAGGGCTGAGAATCGTTACTTGGGGGGCGTAACGCTCTAAACTGGGGCGCAGTTCCTGAATTAGGGCCGGGGGAGCAACCTCAGAAATGCGGCCTTGGACGACGGGAAGATTAGAGGTTTCGGAAGTGGGGAGATTGGTGGCTGTCAAGCGATCGCCACAGGCGTTTAACAGAGTGGTCAGTAAACCGATCACAAGACATATATGAAGGGTTTTGACTGGGATTAATTTATGTAGTAGGGATAGCACGTTCCTCCTAGAGCCAAGGCCAAAATCTATACAAACCATTGATTTTTGCTAGAGTCATTGAATGCTCTGGTGTCAGCAAAAGCGCGAGAAGATGAGGTCATGGCCTCAATTTTACAGAATTGTTTGATTGTTTTTTGAGAATCTATCTATTGAATTTTCTATATGGTCTGGTGAGGGAGAAAAAGGTGAAATCGGCTTCTGGGGCGACAATTAATAAACTTTTGTAAAGAAAAATTACCGGTCTGACCCTGACTAAGACCGTCCATAGCAGAAAATGTCTCTCCTATCAAGGATTGAGAGAATTTTAATTATTGTTAAGCACAACGAACAGAGGAGAGAACAAAGACTTATCATCTACTATTGATGCTTTCGACTGAAATCTCACCCAAGAGGAAAGTCAAGCGACATTAACAAAAGGTGGGTCAGATTTCAACTTGCCTTTTTTAGGTTAAAAAATCTATCCTCAAATAAAACGCTAAGTCTATTGTCGAGAGAGGAGAATCCTCATGGCACTCCCCCCCAAAGAGGCGGTAGCTAAAGTGATTGTAGATAAAGACCCAGTACCTACTTCCTTTGAGAAGTGGGGTCAACCGGGGCATTTTGATCGCACTTTAGCCAAAGGACCCAAAACCACTACCTGGATTTGGAACCTACACGCCAACGTCCACGATTTTGATAGTCAAACCAGCGATCTAGAAGATATTTCTCGGAAAATCTTCAGCGCCCACTTCGGACATCTCGCCGTTGTCTTCGTTTGGCTAAGTGGAATGTACTTCCACGGCGCGAAATTTTCTAACTATGAAGCTTGGTTAACCAACCCGCTCGCCATCAAACCCAGCGCCCAAGTGGTCTGGCCGATCGTCGGTCAAGGCATCCTCAACGGCGATGTGGGCGGCGGTTTCCACGGTATTCAGATCACCTCTGGTCTGTTCTACCTCTGGCGGGCTTCTGGTTTCACCAACAGCTATCAGCTATACTGCACCGCTATCGGTGGTTTAGTGATGGCGGGCCTGATGCTGTTTGCTGGTTGGTTCCATTACCACAAAAGCGCACCGAAACTGGAATGGTTCCAAAACGTGGAATCGATGATGAACCACCACTTGGCGGGTTTACTCGGCTTAGGTTCCCTAGGTTGGGCCGGTCATCAGATTCACGTTTCTTTACCGGTGAACAAACTCCTCGATGCGGGAGTCGCTCCCCAAGACATCCCCTTGCCCCACGAGTTCATTCTCGAACCGAGCAAGATGGCGGATTTATATCCCAGTTTCGCCCAGGGTTTGACCCCCTTCTTTACCCTTAACTGGGGTGCTTACTCGGATTTCCTCACCTTCAAAGGTGGCTTGAACCCCGTGACTGGTGGTCTCTGGCTTTCCGATACCGCTCACCATCACTTGGCGATCGCTGTATTGTTCATCATTGCTGGTCATATGTACCGTACCAACTGGGGTATCGGTCACAGCATGAAGGAAATCCTTGAAAACCACAAAGGTCCCTTCACCGGTCAAGGTCACAAAGGACTGTACGAAATCCTGACCACCTCTTGGCACGCCCAGTTAGCGATTAACCTTGCTCTCTTAGGTTCGCTAACCATCATCGTGGCCCACCATATGTACGCCATGCCGCCCTATCCCTATCAGGCGACGGACTACGCCACCCAACTATCCTTGTTCACTCACCACACTTGGATCGGTGGCTTCTTAATCGTCGGTGCGGGAGCGCACGGAGCGATCTTCATGGTGCGCGACTACGATCCAGCCAAAAACGTGGATAACCTGCTCGATCGGGTGATCCGTCATCGCGACGCAATTATCTCCCACCTGAACTGGGTATGTATTTTCCTCGGCTTCCATAGCTTCGGTTTATACATTCACAACGACACCATGCGGGCTTTTGGTCGTCCCCAAGATATGTTCTCGGATACGGGAATTCAACTACAACCCATCTTTGCCCAATGGGTACAAAGTCTCCACACCCTAGCCCCCGGCAACACCGCTCCTAACGCTCTCACTACCGCTAGTTATGCTTTCGGTGGCGACGTGGTAGCAGTGGGTGGCAAAGTGGCCATGATGCCGATTACTCTCGGTACTGCCGATTTCCTCGTGCATCACATCCACGCCTTCACCATCCATGTCACCGTGTTGATTCTCCTCAAAGGGGTTCTCTACGCTCGTGGTTCCCGTCTGATTCCCGATAAAGCGAATCTCGGTTTCCGTTTCCCCTGCGATGGTCCCGGTCGCGGCGGTACCTGCCAAGTTTCGGGTTGGGATCACGTCTTCCTCGGCCTGTTCTGGATGTACAACTCCATCTCGGTCGTAATCTTCCACTTTAGCTGGAAAATGCAGTCCGATGTCTGGGGAACCGTCGCCCCCGATGGCACTGTCACCCACGTTACCCTCGGTAACTTCGCCCAAAGTGCCATCACCATCAACGGTTGGTTACGCGATTTCCTCTGGGCGCAAGCAGCGCAAGTCATTAATTCCTATGGCTCTGCTCTGTCTGCCTACGGAATCATGTTCCTAGCCGGTCACTTCGTCTTCGCGTTTAGCTTGATGTTCCTGTTCAGTGGTCGCGGCTACTGGCAAGAATTAATCGAGTCGATCGTCTGGGCGCACAACAAGTTAAGAGTTGCCCCCGCTATCCAACCTCGCGCCCTGAGCATCATTCAAGGTCGTGCCGTTGGTGTGGCTCACTACCTCTTAGGCGGTATTGTCACCACTTGGGCATTCTTCTTGGCCAGAAGTCTCTCGATTGGCTAAACTTGCCTATAAGGGCTTGCCAGTCCCCCGGGGATTGGCAAGACTAGGCTGAACCAGCGTCGATTGACCGATACCTCTGTAAGCGTTTCCTATTACAGTAGGTGAATTGAAAAAAGGAAATAACCAGCACTCGTGTAAGAGCCTCAGTTATTTAGAGAGGAGAATTTCCTAAACAGCTATGGCAACTAAATTCCCTAAATTTAGCCAAGATCTAGCCCAAGATCCGACCACCCGTCGGATTTGGTACGGGATCGCCACAGCCCACGATTTTGAAAGTCATGATGGCATGACGGAAGAGAATCTCTACCAAAAGATTTTCGCGTCGCACTTCGGCCACATTGCAATCATTTTCCTGTGGACTTCCGGCACTATATTCCACGTCGCTTGGCAAGGTAACTTCGAGCAGTGGATCAAAGATCCCTTAAACATCCGTCCCATCGCCCACGCGATTTGGGATCCCCAGTTCGGTAAAGGCGCTGTAGATGCCTTCACCCAAGCTGGCGCTTCTAACCCTGTTAACATCGCCTATTCCGGGGTTTACCACTGGTTCTACACCATCGGTATGACCTCCAACCAAGACCTATACCAAGGTGCGGTGTTCCTGCTGATTCTCTCGGCGATTTTCCTCTTTGCTGGCTGGTTACACTTACAACCTAAGTTCCGTCCTAGCCTCGCTTGGTTCAAAAACGCTGAATCTCGCCTGAACCACCACCTCGCCGCTCTGTTCGGTGTTAGCTCTCTGGCTTGGACCGGACACCTCGTTCACGTTGCTATCCCCGAATCCCGCGGTCAGCACGTTGGTTGGGACAACTTCCTCTCCACTCCCCCCCACCCGGCGGGTTTACTACCCTTCTTCACCGGTGACTGGAGTGTGTATGCGGAAAACCCCGATACTGCTAACCACATTTTCGGTACTGCCCAAGGCGCGGGAACTGCGATCCTCACCTTCTTAGGTGGTTTCCATCCCCAAACCGAGTCCCTCTGGTTAACCGATATGGCTCACCACCACTTGGCGATCGCTGTGATCTTCATTGTGGCTGGTCATATGTACCGCACCAACTGGGGCATCGGTCACAGCATCAAGGACATCCTCAATGCACACAGACCCCCCAGTGGTAAGTTAGGAGCCGGTCACAAAAATCTTTATGACACGGTTAACAACTCTCTCCACTTCCAACTCGGTTTGGCTCTCGCTTCTTTAGGCGTGATCACCTCTCTGGTGGCGCAGCATATGTACGCGCTACCCCCTTATGCCTTTATCGCTAAGGACTACACTACCCAAGCGGCTCTTTATACGCACCACCAATACATCGCTGGTTTCCTAGCGGTGGGTGCTTTCGCTCACGGTGCTATCTTCTTCGTGCGTGACTATGATCCCGAAGCGAACAAAGATAACGTCCTAGCGCGGATGCTGGAGCATAAAGAAGCGATCATCTCTCACCTAAGCTGGGTTTCCCTTTTCTTAGGTTTCCACACCCTCGGCCTCTACGTTCATAACGATGTGGTCGTCGCTTTCGGTACTCCCGAAAAACAAATCCTGATCGAACCTGTGTTCGCTCAATTCGTGCAAGCAGCTTCGGGTAAAACCCTGTACGGCATGAACGTACTGTTGTCTAACCCCGATAGTATCGCTTACACCGCCTATCCCAACTACGGTGATGTTTGGTTACCCGGTTGGCTAGACGCGATCAATAGCGGCACTAACTCCTTATTCTTAACCATCGGTCCTGGCGACTTCCTCGTTCACCATGCGATCGCTCTTGGTTTACACACCACCGTTCTAATCCTGGTTAAAGGTGCTTTAGACGCTCGTGGTTCCAAATTAATGCCCGATAAAAAAGACTTCGGGTATTCCTTCCCTTGCGACGGTCCTGGCCGTGGCGGTACTTGCGACATCTCTGCTTGGGATTCCTTCTACCTAGCCATGTTCTGGATGTTGAACACCTTGGGTTGGTTAACCTTCTACTGGCACTGGAAACACCTCGGTGTCTGGTCGGGTAACGTGGCTCAGTTTAACGAAAACTCCACCTACCTGATGGGCTGGTTCCGCGATTACCTCTGGGCTAACTCGGCTCAGTTAATCAACGGTTACAACCCCTACGGTGTTAATAACCTTTCTGTCTGGGCCTGGATGTTCCTCTTTGGACACCTCGTTTGGGCAACCGGTTTCATGTTCCTGATCTCTTGGCGTGGTTACTGGCAAGAGTTGATCGAAACTATCGTTTGGGCCCACGAACGCACTCCTCTGGCGAACCTCGTTCGTTGGAAAGACAAACCCGTGGCTCTCTCGATCGTTCAGGCTCGTTTGGTTGGTTTAGCTCACTTCACCGTTGGCTATATCTTCACCTACGCCGCCTTCTTGATCGCTTCCACTGCTGGCAAGTTCGGCTAAACCTTGAATTAGGTGACTAAAAAACCCCCCGCCCATTGGTGGGGGGTTTTTTGTTTATGATTGATCATAAAAGCGCGGCTCAATCTCAAAAATCTATGCAGTGGGAAGAATTAAAACAGCTTTATGATCAGGACTTTGTTTTGTGGATTGAGCGAACCACCGAACAAATTCGACGCGGGGAGATGAAAAATTTAGATTGGGAACATCTTTTAACGGAGATAGAAGATTTGGGGCGAGAACAAAGAAACCAAGTGGAAAGCTATCTAATTCAAACCGTTAAACATTTATTAATGTATCAGTATTGGCTGACTGAAAAAGGTAATTGTGGCTGGGGATGGGCCGATGAAATCGATAATTTTCGTCTAGAACTAGAAATTTTATTCCAGTCAAAAACCCTCTACAATTATGGGGCTTCTAGGCTAGATATAATTTATGATAAAGCCAAGCGATCGGTGATCAAAAAAACTGGTTTATCTGTTGATACGTTTCCGCAAGTTTGTCCTTATACCTTTGCAGAAATTATAGATTTTGATTTTTTACCAGTTTAGAATAGGAGAATTAAAGGCAAGAAAGAAAATTATCGTTATAATGAAGTTGTGGCTTATTCTTGAATCAGCTTATTCTGTCAGCGATAGAGTATTATGGGTCAAAAATCTTACGCAGTTTTCCAAGCAGTGGAAAATAAAGCTAACCTTCTAGCGGGTTATTGGGGTGACTTCAAAACGGAGATTATTCAGCATTTGCCTGAATCCTATCATGGTGAAATCCACGAACTTTCTAGTAACCTAGAGAAAGCTTTAGAAGTGTTAATCAATGAATTGCGCCATCCTACCCTGATTTTAGCGACGACTGGCACGACGAGCAGTGGGAAGAGTACCCTAGTTAATTTCCTCTGTGGTGCTGATATTGTGCCGATGGCACAGCGAGAAATGAGTGCAGGAACAGTTACCATTGAGTATAGCGAAGAAAAGACTTTAATTATTGAAAAAACACCGGGGGCGTTGTGGGAATGCGGGAAATGGGAAAAGATTAGCGACGAAGATATTTATAGTCGCTTAAAACAGTTAATGAAGGCTTATATTAAAGCCAGAAAAAAACAACCTGATTTAGCTTATCCTCGATCTATTATTTATTATCCTTTTAGACTGGTTAAAGATGAAAGTTTCTTAGAATTGCCTAAAGGGGTTAGAGTTAAATTATTAGATTTACCCGGGTTATCTTATGTAGGAGATGAGGGAAATATTGGGATTATCAAACAATGTCGTGAATCTTTATGTTTAGTAACATATAACAGCGCAGAAACAGATCCTTATAAAGTTGATAATCTGTTATCAGAAGTTGTTGATCAAGTTAAAGATTTAGGCGGCTCTCCTGCACGAATGCTATTTATTTTAAATCGGATTGATATATTCAGATCAGATGATGATTGGCAAGAAAGTGAAAGTGAGTTTGTTGAAGAAACGACTGAAAACATTAAGGAAAAACTGATCGAGAATTTAAGAGAATATACAAAAGATATTGAAAATTTGAGAATTGTAAAACTGAGTACATGGCCAGCTTTATTGGCTTTACAAATTCAGGATAATAAGAAATTGCTTCAGGATCTGTTAGAGGAATTACCTACAAGAGAGGAAAATTGGTCAGAGCATGATCAAACTAGACTTGAGAAAGTATTAAAACCCTATGAGCAAGCCATAGATAACTTTCAAGTTTTAATTAAGGAAATCATGAAGCGAGGAAACTTAAGTCTTGATGCTAAACAATGGACTATCTCTCAACAAGAACAAATTGCCAAAGAGTTATTCAAACAATCCTATGCAGAAGAATTTGAAAAGAAACTAAGCAAGCACATAGCAGAACATTTTCCTAAATTAGTTATTCCCCAAGCTATAGAAAAATTTAATGTAGCGGCGGGAAATAGTATTGCACAATGGGCAGTACAAACTACTACGGCAATTCTTAACAGTTCGGAAGAAAATTATCAGCAAGAATCTGAATTGTTATCACAAACAAAAGAAAATCTTGATTCTTTTCTCCAAGCTAGTGATGCCAAATTAAGACAGCCCCTAGCCGTTTTTGAAAAATTAGATATTGATACCAAAACAGCCGATAATTTAGTAGCTAGTTTAAGAGAGGCTATCAATGAACTTCAATTTACTCCCCCTTATGACCAAATTCAAGAGAAATTAGTTCCCTTAGTTGAGTGGAGAGAGGCACTAAAGACTGTTATTAGAAACGTCTTAGAAGCAGTAGTTAAATCTTTAGATAATGGCAGAGTTGATTTGGACAATATCAACTTTAAAAATGCCAATGTTAATCAGGTTAATATGCTAAAAAACAACTTGGATATCCTGATTCAATTGGGCTATACAGGTTCAGATGCAAGAAATGTTTTATTAATCACAGCAAAAAGGGATAAAGAGAAATTAAGTCTTCAAATAATTAAAAAAGAGTTAAATAATTTATCAATTAATCTAACTATCATATTATCGCAAATATTAAAGAGAGTGTCTGCTCAGGAGATTAACAGAATAGAGGAATCTGTAGCTGAATTGTTTAGATTTCATATTAAACATATAGAAAAGGGTGCTGAAGAAAAAGCACCAAATTTTGTTATAAAATTTCCACAATCTGAACTTAATACATTTACTAGAAAACTGGAATTTGACTTTAATTTGGAGTCTGATATTGAAATCAGTTCTGGTACTTACAGAAGTTTTAAACACTGGCTATGGATGAAAAAAAAGGAAAGCATGATTGCAGAAATTCCAAGCACTGAAACTCTTTTACAGAATTGGATTCATCAATTCCAGCAACAGGGCGAACCTGAAATGTTATGTTCAATGTTTGAATGGCTATTAGAACAGATTGATAATTTAAAAAAAAATGTAGATCATAAAACCCATGACATTTTTAATAGCTATTTAGCCAGCCTAGAAAAAGCTCAACAGGAAATAACTACTAACTACGAGGAAACACAAATTATATGGAAACCTATCCAAGAAAGAGCTAAATTTTTAGAACAAAGCCTTGCGGAATTAGAAAATTTTGAAAAAGAGGAGGTGAATTAGTGAATAATAAATATTTTTCGAGTATTTGTAAAGATGTTTTTGCAATTGTGTATCCAAAAATAAAATCTAAAAAAGGAGGTGTACTCTATCATGTTTTAAGTATTATTCTTGAAAGAGAAGAATCTCAGAGAGATGATCTATGTCGTTATTTTGGAATTAATCAATCCTCTTGTTTAGATGAAGATAAAAGGTTGTCTGGTGAATTTCTTAATGATGTAACAAAGCTCGTTTATGTAGAAAGGCTTAAATTCGGGGACTTTAATTCAACAAATCTTGCAACTGGCATAAGTGATATCTTAGATAACGTTGATCTAACAAAATCAAATCAATCAAAGGAAGAACGCCAAATGGAATTAATTATTACAGTAGCTTGTTTAATGGTAGGGGCATTTACTTGTTTTAAATATCTACAAAGGACTCGTTCTAAAAATGAAATTAGTCCGACAGCTTCTTTATGTCTAGCTGTTCCTGCATCAGAAGTTTATAATTTACATGAAGGGTATGATCTTAATAGAGATGATGTTGTAAGATTAATTGATTGTGCTACAGAATTTTTATGTGTGCCAGAGTATAAAAAAATATCTGTAGAGACTATACCGGAGGAAGGACGCTCTCCTGAAAGTCGATTAAAATTCTACGTTAGAATTAATCTCAAAAATGGAGGTAATATCATTGGTAAAGAAACTCAGTATGGAATGAAGCGAGAACTTCCACTTAATGTAACAGGAAAAGTTATACAGATAGGGTTTCTCAAAAATGTCTCTATTCTCAGAGAATTCAACCGTATTTAAGGAGTTAATTTAATGGATTGGAAATCGGCCTCATCCTACTATGAAACCCGTCTCAGTGATGTCTTAAATATCCAACATTTTGCCGTTGACTTAGCCAAACTTCCCCAAGCTGAAGTTCCCTCTAAATTAACAGAAATCCTCCTGCAAGAGGCAATACCTGCTAACCGTCAACTCGAAAGACTGAGAAAAAGAGAATTTCGTATTGCTGTGGTTGGCTTAGAAAAGGCGGGAAAAAGTACCTTTATTAACGCATGGTTAGAATGTGATTTACTTCCTGCCAAAGGAGGAAGATGTACCTTTACCACCACGCAAATTTATTCCGTTAAAAGCGAATCTGAACAAAGATTAGAAGTGCAAACCCGCAGCGAAGAACAATTTATTCATCTTCTCAAAGAATTAGAAACCGTTGGCGCAAAAGAAGACTTAAACACCATTAGAGAAAACGAAATCACCCTAAAACAAGTCAGACGAGAAGGTAATTTAGTTATTCCTTTTACTCGACTAGAAGACATCCGAGAACAACTAAAAAAATACGTTGCTGATGAAAAATACGCCCATGCGGTCCTAGAAGCACGACTTTATACTAATAAACTCGCTCAAGCAGAAGGAATCGTCTTTTATGATGTTCCTGGTTCAGATTCTGGGTTAGCCAAGCACGTTGATGAAGCACAACAAATGTTATCAGACTGTGATGCAGTCATCGTGATTCAGCGTTTTCGCAGTATTAGAGAAGCCGAATTAGAAATTATTAAATTTACCGAACAAGGTGATAAGAATGTCACCATTGCTGATAAGTTATTTGTCTTTTTAAGTCATATTGACTCTCTTGGTAGCCCAGAAGCCCTTAAAACTCATATTACAGAAGCCTCTCAGGATTGGTCAAAACGCGCTAATTTACCGGTTAATCGCATTGTTTCTGGTTCAGCAGGAGCTTATTTAATCTTAAATAATCTGGCGGAAGAACATACTCAATTAGAAATCGGAAAAGCCAGCAATATTCAAGATAAATTAAAAACTTTGACTGGAATTATAGATGATGAAATGTTAAGAACTCAAGCGACAGGAATCCCTGAAATTAAACAAAAAATCTTTAATTATATTAATACTGAGCGAGTAGCAATTCTCAAGAAACGCTGTGAAGCTTCCATTGATAAAATTGTCAGCACCTCAGAAGATATTCACCATTTTGTCAGTCAAAGATTTCCCGAAAATCCTGAAGAAGCACAACGCTTTGAAGAGGAAAGAAGAAGAATTGATTTTTCAGAATGGTGGCATAGAAAATGGGAACAGATAAAAGCTGATTTACAAAACTTTTATGAAACATCTGCCATTAACAAACCCTTAGAAAAAGTTAATAACGAATCTTCTAGTAGTATCGAAAAGTTTAAAGAACGCTATGGGCAACTGTTAGCCAGTGAAATGGCAAAATTAAGACAAGAAACTTTAAGAAAAAAAGAAATTATTTTTGATGCAAATTCTTTTCCAGACTTCGACAAGGCAAAAGCTAATTATGCTTGGCGGGATGACTTGTATGGGGATGTTAGAAAATTTTTGGATGCCCTTGCTCGACAATTAGCGGCAGAATTAAAAGATGAAGCTTTAAAATTAGTCGATTATATGTCCTCTTTATTATGGGGAAGTTCTCAAGTAAAAGAACGATTAATTGGTTATTCAGAACAGGAGTTTTTAACTCGCTTAGAAAATAGCTTATCAGTGTTATTTTTAAGATTTGCTCGTCCCGTTGCTGAAGCATTAATTCGCGGTCCTGTTAACAGTGATACCCGCAGCCAAATTGTCAAATCCTTAGGAGCTGATGTGGAACTGATTGATAACTATTATCAAGGAGATGAACCTGCTTTTAGAGTCTTAAAAAAATACGTTAAGTATGGTTCTGATTTACTCTTTGATCCTAATCTTCGTCAACAGGTGTTAGGTGTAACAGAAATTGCCAAAAACGTTATCGGAATGACGGTAGATACAGTTGGGGTTAATTGGATCGATTTGGCTGACCAATTAACCCCACCCAGAGACGTTGTTACCTTTGAAGTAACTAATGATATTAACGCTTTTGAAGAATATCTACGCCATGGTATTTTTGAAGCTGCAGGATTTGAGTCCTACTGTATTCAAGAATTAAGAGGATTAGTGGATATTTTTCGAGAAAAAGAAGGAACATGGGCAGGTGTCGCCCAAAACGAATGGTATAAGGAGAATCCTCAGCTTGTAGCAGAATTACCCGCTAATTTGAAATCTCAAGAATTTAATTTAGAAGTTAGTGAACGACTGAGACAATTAGCAATTGCCTTGAAAAGAAATAGTTCCTCTTAATAACGTCAGTTCGGGTTAGGGGAATTTTCTCAGGACTCGGACGGGAGAAGGAAAGTTTTAACCCGGGACAGGATCAAGCTTTCAGCTAATCCAGGATTCGGGTTAAATAGACTCTAATAGATTGTATCCCGTTGACGGGCGGGGCGATCGAGGGATTTAATCGCCGTTTCTAACTCCTCGACGGTCAAACAGGTACCGCCCAGGGCCCCGGCCATAGTGGTAATATGTTCTTCCATGAGAGTACCACCGAGATCGTTGCAACCCCAGTTTAAGGCTTCTGTCGCCCCCTGTAAGCCCAATTTTACCCAACTGGGTTGATGATTTTTAATGCTATTGCCCAGATAAATCCGCGCCACTGCTGTTAATTTTAATGTATCGGCTAAAATTGGTTGATCCCGTCCGACTCGATTTCTCAGGGGTTTGGGGGCCGATTGTCCCACAAAAGGCAATAAAATAAATTCGGTGATTTTAGCCGGATAATTATTTGCTAGGGCGATTTCTTGCTGTTTTCTAATTTTTTCAAGGTGCTGCACCTGTTGACTAGGGGTTTCAATATGACCGCAGAGCATGGTACTGGTGGTATGTAACCCCAAGCGATGGGCAATACCGACTATTTCTAACCAAGTGGCGGCATCGATTTTTTCTGGACAAATTACCCGTCTTACCTCATCGACTAACACCTCGGCAGCCGTCCCCGGTAGAGAATTCACTCCTGCTTCTTGCAGGGAAGCGATAACTTTTTCGTAACTTAAACCGTCTTCTCTAGCGATAAATTGGACTTCTTGGGGCGAAAAAGCGTGTAAATGCAGGTTGGGAAAGGCTTGTTTCAGGTTTTTAACAATTTCTAGGTAATAGTCTAAGGAATTGCCCTTAATCTTGGCTTTTGGGTTTAATCCTCCCTGCATACAAATTTCCGTCGCCCCACGATGGACAGCATCCGCCGCTTTAGCGATAATTTCCTCTAAATTAAGCCAGAAGGCCCCTTCTTCATTTTCATCGCGTCTGAATGCACAAAAACTGCAATGCTGCTCACAAATGTTACTAAAATTAATGTTGCGATTGATCACGTAGGTGACGGTATCTCCCACCTGTTGACGACGCAAAAAGTCGGCCGTTTCCCGAATCTGGGCAATTAAACGGTTATCGGTAGTTTCTAGCAAGATAATCGCTTCTTTTGCCGATAAATTTGCCCCTGACCGCGCTTTTGCCAAAATATCGGTTACGGGTGCGGTGATGGAGGAGTTAGTCACGGGAAATAAATATTGAGGGTTGCCGATCCTAATTGTAGAACGAGGTCAGAAGGAACAGTAAAGAAAGAGAGCCGATTTAATCCTTTTTCTGTTCCCTATTCCCTTGTCTGCACGCGGTAATTTCCGGTTGAGAGCCTTTATTGCAGGGTGGTTTGTTTTTCCTGTTCTTTTTGTTGACGTTTTTTCTTTTCCGCTTCTAGAGCATCTTCGATAACCTTGAGCAGCTGATCCATTTTATCGAGATTACCGCGATAAACATCGAGGTCTTTTTGCAGTTTTTCGCTGGAGAGATGCAGAATTTCTGAGAATTTTTGCAAAATTGGTTCGCGTTTTTCTTTTTCCTTGATTATGTCTGGTTGTGCTTCGGCTAAAATAGTATAAAGACCGATGGCAAACAGGCGACTATACTTAAACTTGGGCGCATTAATCACCGAAACTAAACTATCAGACAACTGATTGTTACCACCTAGGGCAGGGTTTTGCAGTTGGGAAAGCAAGGAATCAATATTAGTTTCTTTGGCAATAGCGATCATATTTTCGGCATCATGACGATAGACTTCGGGATTACCGTTAACCGCTTGGCACAAAGCATTAAAAATATTCGGTTTATCTTCCCCCGGACGATAGCCTTCCATGAACTTCTCGAAAGAAGTAACCACACCAAGGGCATAAATTGGATCATAATGGAAATCTACATTAACAGAGAGCAGGTGCATCTCGACTAATAATTCCTCAACCACGCGCCGATACACCGAATTGATGGGGCGGGTGTGGCGAGTATAAAAATCACGCTTACTATCGGAAACAGTACGAATTTTGTCCACAGAACCAAACTTCATAAAAATTTAACACTGCTCTCATTTTCCCCCTTCTCGTTCCCCCTGACAAGGCCGGTGATCACCAAAGAGCCACCAGCAGTCAGTCCCCAGAGAGCAAAAGAACGAGTAAGATATAAAGATAAGGACATGGAAAAATCGAGATAATTAGCCGATACTGCCTCTACCAATCGCTTTTTTACTTTTCACTTTTCACTTGACTATATGGCCAATCAAGACGACAAAATCAAAATTATCACTGATAACCGGCAAGCACGCCATCTCTACGAGATTTTAGAGACTTTTGAAGCGGGGGTGCAGTTGCTGGGGACCGAGGTTAAATCTGTGCGCGCTGGTAAGGTAAACCTGCGGGATGGTTACGTTTTAGTCCGCAATGGTGAAGCGGTGTTAATTAATGTTCATATTTCCCCCTACGAACAGAGTAGCGAATATTTTAATCACGACCCGCGCCGGACGAGAAAATTGTTGATGCACAAAAAGGAAATCAGCAAACTCATCGGTCAAGTGGAACAGAAAGGCTTAACTCTTGTGCCTTTGAAGATGTATTTTAAAGGTAGTTGGGTAAAAATCAGCATTGGCCTCGGTAGAGGCAAGAAATTACACGATAAACGCGAAGATTTAAAACGTCGTCAGGATCAACGGGATATGGCACGAGCGATGAAGCGTTAACCAAGACACTTATCGGACTGGCAAAGGTCTAGGTAAGAAACGAGCGAGTTTTGTTAGAGTTGAACTGTATTCGGCTCCTTGCAGCCATCACCATCCCCCTCACCTTGGATTGAAATTTATGTTAAAACTCTTGACAAAAGTAATTAAATATGCTAGGACACCCGCTTTGATCGCTCTATCCTTAGGGGTGGGTGCGGGAATTATTTTACCAAAAACAACTTTAGCCAATGGCAACCCCGGCCTAACAATTTTTAGTGGAGTCGATCGCAAGGATATCTTAGATTATTTTTTGCAATTTGGCGGTCGTCCCAAGCAAATGGATCGTTATAAACTCTATATTCCCGCGAAAAAACTCTCCCAAGGGGCTTCAGCTTTTTTTATTTCCTATCCCGATTATTTTAACGGCCAGTTTGACACCAATAAAATCGAGGTACGCATCAACGGCAAATCTTTACCTTTAAAGGAAGTGGTTTGGGATAAGGATAGTCGCGTTATTCAAATTGTCCCCGAACAAGCGATCGATCCCACCAGCAAAGTTGAAATCGTCATGTCTAATGTCAGAAATCCTGAATTAGGCACTTATTACTTTACCTGTGATGTGACTGCCTCTGGCAATATTCCCGTCCGTCTCTACGTCGGTACTTGGATTGTCAGTATTGAACCTTAAACTATTTATGGGACTTGCGCTTTGATAATGTACCTTTTGGGCGAACGCAGTTCGCCCCTACATTGTGGACAAAATCCGTTACTGTAGGGGCAGCAATTCTCATTTTGAAATAAATAGAGCATTAACCCCGATTTTGGCATGGGCAATATAGCTGAACTTCCCCCATACATATATACTATAATAGCCGAAAACCCTTATCCATCAATGGATACGCCCCTTAACTTTTCTTAATGTACCCATGTAATTTGTAACATTTCTTAATGGACAAGAATTCTCTCTATTTGCTAGAATGATAGCCATGTATATAGAAAAAGTTCCTAACCGTAATTCCCCCCCCGCCGTTCTTCTTCGGGAGTCCTACCGAGAAGGAGATCAAGTCAAAAAAAGAACCCTGGCCAATCTCTCAAAATTACCCGATGATATTATCGACAATCTGAAACTGGCTCTCAAAGGGGCAACACTGTCCATGACTGAAGGCATTCCCAATCATTTTGAAGTGATTAGAAGTCTTCCTCATGGTCATGTAATGGCTATTTTAGAGACGATTAAAAAATTAGGTTTAGATAAAATAATCAGTGAAAAATCCTCACGAATCAGAAACTTAGTGGTGGCGATGATTGTGGCAAGAATCATCAATCCTAAATCGAAACTAGCCACAGCGAGAGGGTTTAATAGCGAGACTTGTAGTCAGAGTTTAGGACAATTGTTAGACTTAGAGAAAGCCGATGAAGACGAATTATATAACGCCTTAGATTGGTTATTAGAAAAACAAGAGAAAATTGAGAAGCACCTAGCAATTAAACACTTAGAATCAGGAACATTAGTCTTGTATGATGTCACTTCTACCTACCTAGAAGGAAATGGTTGTGAACTGGGAAAATATGGTTATAACCGAGATAAAAAGAAAGGGAAAACTCAGATAGTTTTTGGTCTGCTCTGTTCAGCTAAGGGTTGTCCGATAGCGGTAGAAGTATTTGCAGGAAACACTTCAGACGGTGCTACTTTAAGCGGACAAATTGAGAAAGTCAGAAAGGGTTGGGTGATTGAGAATGTTGTCTGGGTAAGCGATAGAGGAATTTTAACCAACTCGAAAATCAACGAATTAGTAAAACCCATAGAAGGATTAGACTATATTACTGGTTTAACTAAGCCTCAAATTCGGAAACTGGCTGAGGTAGAAGTGATTCAATTAGGATTATTTGATCAGGTAAACTTGGTGGAATTTGAGAGTGAAGATTATCCCGATGAAAGATTAATTGCTTGTCGGAATCCCTTCATTGCCCAGAAAAATCAACTACAAAGAGAGGCATTATTAGAAGCGGTAGAGAAGGAACTAGATTTGATTGTTCAGGCGACTCAAAGGGAGAAAAGAGCTTTAAAGGGTCAAGATAAGATAGCTTTGAGAGTGGGCAAGGTTCTTAATCAGTTTAAGGTCAATAAATACTATAACTTAGAGATAACAGAGGAAGGCTTTTCTTATCAGCGTCAGCGGGAATTAATCGCTCAAGAAACGGCTTTGGATGGTGTGTATGTGTTAAGAACTTCTCTGGAGTCAACCTTGATGGATGCAGCGACGACGGTTAAAGCTTATAAAAGTTTGTCTCAAGTGGAGGAGGCATTTCGCTGTTATAAGTCAATTGATTTAAAGGTACGTCCTATATATCATTATAAGGGTGATAGAGTCAAAGCTCATATCTTTTTATGTATGTTGGCTTATTATGTGGAATGGCATTTAAAACAGTGCTTGGCTCCTTTGTTATTTGAGGATGAAGAAATTGATGATGGTTCTCTGAATGTGATTAAAGCGAGTCGCAGTGAATCCGCTCAGTCTAAAGAGAGAAAAAAACGGAATCAAGAGAACCTCCCTGTGCATAGCTTTCGGACTTTGTTGGAAGACCTGGGGACAATTTGCTTGAATACAGTGGAATGTACGATTAGGGAGGGAAGTTATCGTTTTTCTAAGATAACTCGACCGACCCAACTGCAACAAAAAGCGTTAGATTTATTGGGAGTTTCCCTGATTTGTACCCAGTAACGGGGCGGCGGAAATTCTCTTAATCCCTCCTACAGCATAGGTTATGGCCTTTTGTCAACGGGGAAGTCCAGTTATTTGGCTCGCAAGTCTATATTGAAGCTACGTCCACAAATCATTCAAACCCAACGGTGGATCGCTCAGGCTTATCTAAATCCTGATTTAGTTGTTCAAGAAATGACTCACTTATTAGAGTCAAGTTTATCTGAAGAAAATCATATCTTAGGACTTTCAGAGCAAATCCAAGTTACTAATACAATAGAACTATTAGCCGAACCCCTTGAGAGAACAAATTATCACGAAGAATATCAATACTTAACTAACAACTCAAAAGTTTTATCAGAAATTTTTTATGGAGATGAACAGAAACTCAAAGAAAAAATTCAGCAAGAGCAAGCCGAGGGAGAAATAAGGGAAGAAGAGTTAAGACAGTTAGCCCCAAGCGTTCTTAGGCAATTGGGAATTAGTCGTGAAAGCAGAGAAGAAAAATTCAAAGATTTGTTCTCTTTAGAATTGCCTGCTTGGCTTCAAGAATGCTTGAGTGCTTATCAATCTGATTCTGGGCAAGATAAAAGTGAAGACAATGATCTAATCTGTCGCGCCTTCAACTTTGCCTATCAATTGCACAGAGGTCAATACTGTAAGTCAGGAAAACCTTACATCACTCATCCCATCGCCGTTGCTGGCCTGTTGCGAGATTTAGGTGGGAGTAGCACTATCATTGCGGCGGGATTCCTGCACGATGTGGTGGAAGATACAGAAGTAACTCCAGAAGAAATCGAGGCTAGATTCGGTGTCGAGGTGCGTAATTTGGTGGAAGCGGTGACAAAACTCTCCAAATTCAACTTTTCTAGCAAAACTGAACGGCAAGCGGAGAATTTTCGCCGAATGTTCCTGGCGATGGCTCAAGATATCCGCGTCATCGTGGTCAAATTAGCCGAACGCCTGCACAATATGCAAACCCTCGAATACCTTAACCCGCAACAACAGCAACGCATCGCCCTCGAAACTAGAGAAATCTTTGCTCCTCTGGCTAACTGTTTAGGGATTGAGCGATTTAAATGGGAATTAGAGGATTTATGCTTTAAATACCTCGAACCCGATGCTTATCGCACCGTGCAGTTATTGGTATCGGAAAAACGTATCGATCGAGAGGCCCGCATCGAAACAGTTGTTAACACATTGCGGGAAAAATTGCAAGAAATTGGCATAAAAGTTCTTGATTTACAGGGTCGCCCCAAACATCTCTACGGCATTTATCATAAAATGCACAATCAAGGCAAAGAATTCGAGCAGATTTATGATATCGCCGCCGTCCGCATTATCGTCGAAACTAAAGAGGAATGTTATCGTTGTTTAGCCGTAGTTCACGACCAATTTACTCCGATTCCCAACCGTTTTAAAGACTATATCGGTTTACCAAAAGCTAACCGTTATCAATCTCTCCATACCACCGTTGTTGGTTTAAATGCCCGCCCCCTAGAGGTACAGATTCGCACCCTAGAAATGCACCATTTTGCTGAATATGGGGATGGGAGTGAACTAACCTCTGATGATAAAAAAAAGTTTCAGTTGCTGAGACAACGGCTAGATTGGCGGAAGGAATTTAAGGATATCCAGGAATACTGGAAATACGTGAACAGCCTGAACAATCTATTTGACGACGATGTCTATGTGTTTAATCTCCAAGGGGATGTCATCTTCCTAGCTCAAGGTTCAACTCCAGTGGATTTCGCTTACTGCATCCACACCGAGGTGGGACATCGCGTGAAAGGTGCTAAGGTTAATGGGCGTTGGACAACTTTGGACTACCCCCTGGAAAATGGGGATTTCGTAGAAATTGTCACCAGCAAGAATAGTCACCCAAGTCTAGACTGGCTCAATTTCGTGGTTACACCCAACGCCAGAAAATGCATTCTCGAGTGGTACAAGCAATCGCGAATGCAGGAAAGTGTGAGAAGTCCTAGAAAAAGAACTGGGCAGTGATGGATTTAAAAGATTCTTAGAGTCCGAATCAATGCGATCTTTAGTAGTTCAACTTAATTACAAAGTCGTTGAAGATTTATTGGCAGATTTGGGTTATAAAGAAATTACAATAGAGGACATAATGAACCCGTTGCGAGAAGCTGTCAAAACTCAGCCAGTATCGAAAAAGAACCAGAGCCGAAGACATTACTTCCGTGTCAGAACTTAGACTGGGATTCTGCCCCTCCTTCGAGTAAATCTCCCATTGTGGGTATCGAAGGTATGTTGGGTAGTGATTCGGTAGTAGTGGTAAGCCATCTTGCTTATCTGGACTGAGTTGTGTAGAATATTTACTAATAAAAATAATTGCTTGATAAATGTTGGGGATTTGCTTTTTATGATTGCTATTTTTATCAATATCTTCTCTTGGATAATTAAACTTTGGTTAAATTACGATGAAGATTTAGAACATTGTCTTCTGACAAAAGATTCACAAACTTCAACATCTTGTTGTCCTAAATGTGGTTCTTATCATACCATCAAAAATGGTTCTACACATCATGGCAAGCCGAAACGTCAGTGTAAAGAATGTGGTCGTCAGTTTGTGATCAATCCCACTAATAAAACCGTATCTGACGAAACCAAACAATTAATTGATAAACTCTTGCTCGAACGAATTTCCTACCGAATCACCACCTTTGGCTAAAGAACTAGAACAATTGCAACCTTTCTGGCAGCGTTCTGAAACTTTGCCCAAATGGGATGTGACGGTTCTGCCCTCCTAGCTGGCATCTTATTTTTACGCAAGTCCCTATTGGGGATGGGGAAATGGGGGAATGGGGAATTTAGCTAAAAACCCCAACACCCCAAAACCCTTTCAGTCCCAGAAAAAGTCAACCAAAGTCAACTATTTGCTTCCGAGTTGCCAAAATCTGAGGAATTTTCACCTATAGACTCGTTGACTGGGGAATTTTCCCCGGAGTTTAAGTTTTTGCGACTGCCTTTGTGAGAATTTTTGCCCCCTTCCCGTCCAATAGCTGCCATGTGGGACCGATCTCGGCTAACCGCTTCACCACCTTTTCGTCCCGCTTCGCGAGCTTCTTCGGAGGTAAATTCGTGGGCTGTCCCTTTTTGATGAGCAGCTTTACCACCTTTACTAGCGATTTCCCTTTGTTTAGCTTGATCCATAGAGGCAAAACCGCGTTTACTCTTACCTGTCATAATATCCCTCCTGTGTGAATGCTGATTTTAAAAGTTCTTAAAGACTTATGCGAGATTTTTAAAAGATCAAAATCATGGTCTTGTGGGTGAGCAAAACATTGAGATTGCCCCGCTTTTTTCCTCTAAGAACTATGGATCCCTACCTACGATTATAACTCATTAGCTTGACTTCTAGGGAACCAATTACAGCAATCAAAGAGCAGATTTTATGTTAAAAAATATTAAGAGAATCGAGCATTTATCAGTCTAAAGATATAGAAGTTATCTTAATAGTGAGGTACAAAGGTTGCTTTTGCAGGAGTCGGTCTTCAGTTATCAGTTATCAGTTATCAGTTATCAGCTTTTTTCTCCCTGCTCCCTTCTCCCCACTTCCCCACTTCCCACTGAAAAGGCTGCCATGCAGCCTTTATTGGGTGTGCAGGCAGCCTAAAGCCTAGTTTTTGGGGATTTAATCGGAAAAAATTAGGGTAAGACTTGGGTTTTTTCGATCAACCATTTATCTCCTTGCCGTACCAAATCATAGCGCACCTTCAAGGACTCATTATAGGAACGATTGACAATTTCCTTGCCATTATGGAAATACATGGCCTTTTCGTTGACTATCGCTTCCACCGTGGCTAAATTAGGATTTTTCGCATTATTAGTGACCGATCGCACATCCACTTGATGATCGTAGCGCCAATAGTTATTTCCCTGTAAAGCCGCCGCCCGTTTTTGCCAAATTTCCAAAGCTGAACCCGTTAAAACCTCTTTCAATGGCTCTTTTTGGTGTTCACTGCCAAAAGCCGCCGATTTTGCTGCTAACCAAGCTTGAATCGTCTCCTTGGCCTTTTCCTTGTCTAAGGGATTCCCTTCCATCACCTCCGCGTTAGCCGAAGGAATTTCTAGTATGGGAGTATTTAAAGAAATCGGTAACTGTTCCCCTTGCAAGGCTGCCAAAGGAGATTGACTATCGACAATTGCCTTTACCCCCAAGGACAAAACCACGAGCGTTCCCACTAATCCTACTCCCAATATCGCCACTCGATCGAGTCGTAGTTTTCTGCGGACTGGTCGTCTCCGTTTCGGTGCGACTAGGGCAGTTTTTACCGTTTCTACGGCTGCTGGCCCGGAGTTGCCCGCTGCTGGGTGGCGCGAGCGACTAGGACGACGACGGGGGGGATTAAGTGCTGGTTGACGATCGGCTGCTGTCACCACCACACTGCCCTGAGTATAGGGGGTGAAAGTTTCCTGCTGAGGGGTGGCTCTCAGGGCAGGTACAGCAGTGCCTGTCCGCTCACCGTTAGCTCTAGCTAAAGACGGTTTTTGGGGACGAGAATGGGAAGAATAAGCAGATTCCCTCATCGGTGTCGCTCCTGGCACTGGGTTTAAATGGGTGGGGGGGGTGTGGGTTTTGAGAACATTTACTTCCGATTCTAAAGGTTCCCCAACCTTTTCTTGAACTGACACGGGAACTTTTTCGTCAGGAAAACCTGACAATTCTTCCAAATAATTTTGTACCTCTTCCTCGGCAAAATACTCTTTGAGTGAGGCTTTCCGCTCGACTAAATCCCTAAAATGGCAGAAAACTTCTGTTTGTAACCAACGCTCACCGTAACGACATAACCCAGGTAGAAGATCGGGAGATTGCCCAGATTGTTCCTTAATATAATTTAATATTTCTTGCTCTTGACTTTTTTCTAAAATTGTGCTTGCTTGTTCGGTTTGACCGAGCAGCAGGGCGCAGATCGATCGCTCGATGGAAACATCCTGATGTTTTTGTAATTGCTGCAGGCGATCGCTGGCTGCCACAATAGCGGCGGGTTGTTTTTGGGCGAAACCGCGGGCAATCAAGGCATAAACCAGCAGATAATTACCCACCGCCGAGGGGCGTTCTGCCTCTTTTGCCCAGATTTTCTCCTGTTCGGCCTGAGTCAAATAAACCCGTAACTGTTGAATAAAGCGTAAAAAATTATCCACCCCCAACCCAGAGCGATCGTCGCCCTGGCCATCGATGCCACCGCGAGCGGCCAACATATCCTCCAAGAGATTTAAGCCCCGCTGACGGGCAAGACCGGGGTTTTTTTCTTGGGATAACAATTCCAGAACCTGGTAGGGACGCAAGCGATCGCAATCATGACGAATCTCGCCAGCCACTTGCGGGAACATTTGTTCTTGTTCCAAGCAGATCAAGGCCTTGGCTGCGGTGCTGGCCGCCTGTTCATAATTTTTATCCTGCCAATATTCCCGACTTAATTCCCCGTAGGCCAAAGCCAAGGTTAAGATCATATCTGGGCGAGTAGTTGGCTCCAAATCTAGATAAGTTTCAGCCAAACGAATCACTAACTCGTATTCTCCCAACTCTTGCAGGATGAGCAAAGCTCCCACCAGATCGGCGGGGGCAATGGTAATCTGGGGAGTGGGATATTCTGAGGAAGCGGCGGCCACCTCCCCACCCTGAGAATCGAGGTTTTCGGCGCTGCTATCTGGGTTGAGAAGCAGGGGATTGGGAGCGAAAAATTGGGCATCGTAATCACGACGGCGATCCGGATCACTTAACACTTGGTAAGCTTCATCTAACAAGTGCTGACGGGCAACGATCGCTGTTTGACTGTATTCTTGACGTGGCAATTGCCGTCCCCGATCGGCGTGGGCCAAATCAATCTGCTCGGCATTCACCTGAAAAGGGATTCCCAATATCCTGTAGTAGTCAAGAGGAATTCGCACGGTTAGCTGTACCTCAACTCTGGAGAGTCCTTAGTGAATTAAATGATGTAAGTGAGAGCGGAGCGAGTAAAATAACAAGATACCATCTTATCCTAGCCAATCTCTGACTGACTAAGATTAGATTTGAGAGAGAAAATACCAAGAACCCCTTGGTTTAAGACCAAAAAATTCACTGCCAGAATTCTCGAAAAATCTACCGCTTCCTCTCCCCTTGCCTTTTTGTTGTCTAAATGATACTACAGACCCTATGATTTCCGAACGTACTTTACCAACCTTTAATCCTGCTTCCATCATTATCACCAAAGCTGAAGGTCTTCGCCTATACGAGGATATGGTTTTGGGGCGGATGTTTGAAGATAAATGTGCCGAAATGTATTATCGGGGCAAAATGTTCGGTTTTGTCCATCTCTACAACGGTCAGGAAGCCATATCTAGCGGTATTATTAAAGCCTTGCGTCAGGGAGAAGATTACGTTTCTAGCACCTATCGCGATCACGTCCACGCCCTTAGTGCCGGAGTTCCCGCTCAAGAGGTGATGGCGGAGTTATTCGGCAAAGCTACCGGTTGTAGTAAAGGACGGGGCGGCTCCATGCATATGTTTTCCGCCGAACATAAGCTTTTAGGGGGTTATGCTTTTGTGGCCGAGGGGATTCCCGTCGCTACCGGGGCGGCTTTTCAGAGTAAATACCGTCGGGAAGCCATGGGTGATGCCAGTGCCGATCAGGTAACGGTCTGTTTCTTTGGGGATGGGGCGAGTAATAATGGCCAGTTTTTTGAGTGTCTGAATATGGCCGCCCTCTGGAAGTTGCCGATTATCTATGTGGTGGAAAATAATAAGTGGGCGATCGGAATGGCCCACGATCGAGCCACTTCTCAACCGGAAATCTATAAAAAAGCCAGTGTTTTTAGTATGGTCGGTGTGGAAGTGGACGGTATGGATGTGGTCGCCGTTCATGCCGCCGCCAGAGAAGCCGTGGCCCGCGCCCGCGCCGGTGAGGGGCCGACTTTGATTGAGGCCTTAACCTATCGTTTCCGGGGTCACTCTCTAGCAGATCCCGACGAGTTACGCAGTGCTGACGAGAAACAATTCTGGGGCGAAAGAGATCCGATCACTCGCTTTGCCGCCTACCTCTACGAGCGAGATCTGGCCACGAGAGAAGAATTAAAAGAAATCGAGGAGAAAATTCAAGCTGAAATCGAGGCAGCGGTTAAATTTGCCGAATCTAGCCCCGAACCCGATCCTAGTGAACTAACTCGCTTTATTTTCGCCGAAGACGAGTAATTTCAGTGATCAGTTAGCAGTTATTCAGATTTGAGTTTTCAGTTCACTGATAACTGATTACTGATGACTGATTACTTCAGGTATTCTATGAGGGGGAGAAGAAAAATGCCCCCTTCAATATGGTTGTTGTTGAAAAAATCTGTAAAAAATCGTTGCGTTCTTGTATAATTCGCTAAAATCCAGAGAAATAGCTTTTGCCATGGCGACTACAGAAGCATTGAACCCCAGTCAGTTCGCATTCTTAACCAACCTCACCGCTGATCGTTCAAGTTTACCCAACCCACAAGAAGAAATGGACAAAGTTATCATTCTCGTTAATGCCGAAGCTCAAGCCAGTGGTCAGATGTCTCGGCTATCGCCCGTTACCGAAAAAATGGTGATTGCCTTAAAAAATGCGGTTCCTAAATCCTTGGCGGTGGAGGTGACGGGGACGGCTTCCTTGTGGTCAAAAATGGAGTCGGGTAAAACCGGCCAAAATAATTTAATCTGGTGTCCCTTAACAATTCAATTACCCAATTGGGTGAATTTTCCGGGTAAAAAAGTTTATCAAGCTTGTCGAGATATCGAGGAAAGACGCGCTTGGGTTGCCCATACCCTGCACTATAAAACCAGTCAGGGAGATTCTTCTTTTGGGGATCTTTGGTTGCCGATCACGGTGACATCTAAGGGTTTAGAATACGGTGAGGTAATCGGGGAGGGTATGATCCCTAACGCCTACAGTCAGCCGATTAGTCTAGAAAGAGAGAGTCTTAAGTCTTTATATCGGCTGGCAGCGCAATTACTGGATAATTTACAGGCTCCTGCTTCTGTTTATTTGCTACAGTTTCGTTTGGCTCATCGGGAAGTGGTTTTTGATCGTCTCTGGCCTTTTCCTGCCGCACCTGCGATCGCTTCCCTGCGCGGTCAACAGACGGATCTCTATGCAGCCTACTGGAATTGTTTACGTCGGCAAGCAATGGTCGATCATTCCTTGGCTATTTAATCCAATAGCAAAGAAAAACTGTCCAACTTTGCCCACAATAGCGATTAATCCCTCAACTATCTAGGGTTTGCTGAATAAGTACGGGCGAAGCATTCGGATAGAAAATCTACCTTTTCACCGATAGGTTATTGTCCGAATGCTTCGCCCCTACAGGACGCGGGCCGATGAAGACGCAAGGTTTTGAACGACGATTCTCTCAAAATCTTGCACCTGTTTCGCGAGAAAAGCCCCAAAACCTTTACTTTGCCTACATTTCAAATTTATTCAGCAAACCCTATCTAAAATTAAATCCCTGACGATGTTAGCGATCGCAAATTCACCATAAAAACTTCTGGAGGGGATGTAAGACCAAAAGCTGGGCGTAAGTTCGTCTTAAGGCAGTCCCCCGTGAAATAGGAAGCTCTCAACGACCTTGAGAGTAGTTCAAAGGCACTGTCTAGCAGTAATCTATTAAGTTGACAAAAGGGATACTTTAGCAGAATATTTAGAGCGTAGCGGCCGCCATAAAAATACGGCTTTTGTCCGTTCAACCTCTCGAAAATGCCGAAATATTCGCTAATTATCCCGATTTATAACGAGGAAGAAACCATTCCAGAACTCTATCGCCGTGTCAGTGCCGTCATGGATAGTTTAGATGATTCTGTGGAACTAATTCTGATTAATGATGGCAGTCGGGACTGTTCCTTAAATTTAATGCGGGAACTACAGGAAAGAGATGCTAGGGTCTGTTACATTAGCTTTGCTCGTAACTTTGGCCATCAGGCAGCAGTAACGGCAGGACTTAATTTTGCTAGGGGTCAAGTTATTGTTGTCCTCGATGCCGACTTGCAAGATCCACCGGAATTGATTCCCAAAATGATTGAGTCTTGGCAAGCAGGTTATCATGTGGTTTACGCCCAGAGAACAAAACGGAAAAAAGAAAGTTGGTTTAAACGCCTAACTGCCTACGTTTTCTATAGATTGCTGCGACAATTAGCCGACGTGGATATCCCTGCGGACACGGGGGATTTTTGTCTGATGGATCGTCAGGTGGTGGAAGTATTAAATTCTATGCCAGAACGGAATCGTTATATTCGCGGTTTGCGCGCTTGGATTGGTTTCCGACAAACTGCTGTTAAATTTGAGCGGGATCCCCGGTTTGCTGGCGAAGTCAAATACACTTTTAAAAAATCCCTAGCTTTAGCGGTTAATAGCTTGGTGTCTTTTTCTAAGATTCCCCTGCGTATTTCCACTTATTTAGGCTTATTTTCTGCTTTAATTGCCCTGTTGATGGCTTTACTGGTTCTCTACTGGCGCTTACAGCAACCCGACTCTCCTGTTACTGGTTTAGCTACTATCTTGATCGCTGTGTTTTTCTTGGGTTCGGTACAATTGATCAGTATTGGCATATTAGGGGAATACGTCGGGCGAATTTACGAAGAAGTTAAAGGCAGACCAGCCTATACAATCGCTGAGATCGCTGGGTTGGAAATTAATTAAACCTTCCCAACAACTATCAATTAATTCTTGTCGATTAAAGATTTTGTTAACTTCTTAAATAAGCAATAAGCTGTTGACTATCTAAATTACTGGTTAAGACCGTCTATGATCGAGAAGAGAGGGTTTGATCATTTGTCCTAAAATTTCTAATAGGCAGTGCAGCTTACCCCATTCGTACAAAAAAATTAGCAGAGCAGCTAATAGAAATTAAACTCCAATAGCAGAGAAAAACTGTCTAACTTTGCCCACAACAGCGATCGATCCCTAAACTATCTAAAATTAAATCACTAACGGCGTTAGCGATGGCAAATTCACTATAAAAACTTTCGCGGAAATCAAAAGCTTGCATCTCGGTAACGATCGCAATCACCAAGTTACCGAGATCGTTTTCCCCTTCCAAACGCTGACGCAGAAAAATTTGACTAGCACGTTCAGCGATAGTATCGTTAATAGCTTCGGGAATAAATTCCGCATCTAACCAACGATGCAAAGCGGTGCGCAGCCAAGTTTGTTCCTGTTGGGGGTTTTCGATCGGTGGTAAAGTAATAGGCGGAATTGGTGCGGGATGATCGGGCATAATTAGAGAATGATCAGGCTACGAGACTGAATTCTTGGGGGGAGTTGTGGATACCGCCTCTATTATACAAGGATACGCACGCGGTTACTTTCTCATGGCTGATGAGGGGGGGCGATTGGATTGGTATTCTAGTAAAAATCGCGCTCTTATTCCTCTAGATCGGCGTTTTAGGTATCCCAAGTCCCTAAAACGAGTTTTGAATCAAAATCGCTTTACCGTGGCTATTAACCGCGATTTTGCTGGGGTTTGTGCCGGTTGTGCCGATCGCTCGCTGACTTGGATTTCCCCGGAGTTAATCCAAATCTATCAGCAATTACACCAAGCCGGTTGGGCCTACAGTTTCGAGACTTGGCAAGGGGATCAATTAGCGGGAGGGATTTTAGGTTTAGCAATTCGCGGGGTTTTTATCGGAGAATCGATGTTTTATAAAATTCCCGATGGTTCTAAGGTAGCCATGGTCAAGTTAGTTGAACACCTCAGAGAACGGGATTTCTGTCTATTTGATGCCCAAATGCAAAATCCCCATCTGGCTAGATTTGGGTCCTATACTATCCCCGAAAAAGAATATCATCTCCTATTGAAAAGCGCTCTGTTGAAGCATTGCCATTTTGTTTAAGTATTGTTTCCGATTGTAAGTAGCTAGACACAATCTAAGTACAGGACAAGGTGGCGCATCTTAACAATTTTTGACAAAATCAACTTTGTCTGAGTTGCTTACCCAGTCGGCGATTTAGGCATATTTGAGGAGAATTGGCCATCTCAATTGTTAAGCAAAAATCGACCAAATGTTAAGATTTCGTAACTATTTTGATTGACTTGTATCACCTGAAATGCCCATGAGGATCACAAAATTGGCCAATTGTCAATAGCTTTTGAGATGCTCTCATCCTGATTGGCGCGAGTTATGCTATACTATAAGCTTAGGCTTTTCGTTACTTGGCATGATTCGATCAGGGGGCATAAATCGAAGCAATGTCTTTCTGTGTAAGGGTTTTATCCTTTATAACCCCCCTCCATTGCATAACACAAACCGAAGAGCCTAAACTGCTAAAAGCTGAACTTTTTCTGGATCGGCTAGAAGAAATCACAGACCAAGCTTCTGACGGTATTCAGAAAGCCAAGCTTAAAACCGTTCGCAGTACCCAAATCAAACTATCTCTTTCATTTAATCAACTCAAACTACTGGAGAGACTCATGGTTGAAACTACAAACAAACTCAAAAAGTTTACGATTTTACATTCCAATGATATGCACGGCGACTTTTTAGCGGAGGCTAAAACTGGACAAGGTGGTTTGATCGGCGGGTTATCATTGCTTTCTGGTTATATCAATCAAGTGCGTCAAACGGAAAAAAATACACTTTATGTTATTTCAGGTGATATGCTTCAAGGTTCGATGATTGATACCGAATTTAAAGGCTTATCAACCATGTAAATTATGAATTACCTAGCACCTAATGTAGTGACTTTAGGAAACCACGAATTAGACTATGGCTTTCCTCATTTGCTCTTCTTAGAAAAAATGGCAAACTTTCCTATTGTTAATGCCAACTTGTACATTAAAAAGTACGGTAAAAGGTTGATGAACCCCTATATCATCCTCAATGTAGATGGATTTGATGTTATGTTCATTGGTATTGTCACCGAAGAGGTTCTTAGTGCCTTAAAGCTGGACAAAAGCATTGGTACATTTGTTGGACTAGAAGATGCGGCGGCTGAAGTTGGTAAGATCTGTAATACCTACAAAAATGAAGATATTGATTTGACAATACTCCTAACTCACATTGGTTTTGAAGAGGATCAAAAGTTAGCGGCTATGTTAGACCCTGAGTGGGGGGTGGACATGATCATTGGTGGACATTCTCATACACTTTTAGAACAGCCTGCCCAAGTAAACAACATTTTAATCACCCAGGCCGCCGTTGGGACTGATCAGATCGGACGTTTCGATATTACAGTAGACGACGATACGAACAGCATTGTCGAATGGAAATGGGAGCTTATTCCTATTAATGATCAGGTAGCTAGTCCTGACGTAGATTTGCAAAATTTTATCAATACCTACAAAGAACAAGTAGATCGCAAGTACAATCGTATTGTTAGCCGTTTAAATCGTCAATTGACTCATCCCGTGCGCGAACAAGAAACTGAGTTAGGTAATTTAATCGCTGATATCTTCTTAGAAATAGATACGATTGATGTCGTGCTTGTCGGTAGTGGTTCCATACGAGGTAAAGAATTAGGGCCTGTGGTCACTCTTGAAGATCTTAAGAAGGTTTATCCCTATGATGGTTCTCTTTATAAAATTAAAGTTACTGGAGCGCAACTGACAAAGGTATTTACCCATTTTCTGCGCCCAGAAAACAGAAAGCCTGGGGAAAGTCAATGTTATCAAATCAGCAAAGGTGTTCGAGTAGTTTATAACAATACTAAGAAAGCAATTGAATCTTTCAGTATTAATGAACAACCTGTAGAGGCTGATCGTTTATATGTAATCTGCGTGCAAGATTATCATTATCAAAATTCACTGAAGAGTTTGAATCTCACGCCTGAAGAAATAGCTAACGCTAAAGTTGTTACTACTTCAAGCCAAGGTGTTCTTGAAGAATATTTAAGTACTCATCAACTTCTTGACGGTCAAGTGGAAGGACGCTGGACTTTTGTTAACTAGAGTTTATGACTCTAGCAAATTCGTGAAGCGTCTGAATGGAAACGATGTGTAGGGTTAATTCATGAATTAACCCTACAATTTTTTTACTTCTAATTAGTTAAGCGTCTGGTACTAAATTCGGTTATTAAAGACTGATTATCTATTCCCATTTTGCTGTTCGGCTATCCTGATATGTAGCCTATACTCAACGGATTTAGTATTAAACATCCGAAGTAACCGTGAGCGGCGATGCTGTATGCTTTTTTATGCTAATGGATTCTTTAAATCCTTTTATAATCCCTATTATTCGAGTTCTTGAGGTTCAATAACCAACTTAATTCCCTGAATAATTAATTTGATTTTTTTCCTTGTGGTTCTCCTAAATCAATCCAATAAATATCACCTTGAAAAATCGTCATATTTACTCAGATAATTGGCGTTGATGATGGCGTATTCCCTCTAACATCAAAGTTTCTGATTCGTCCAATCCATCACTATAAGCTTCATTCCAACTATCTATTAATCGTTGTTTAGTTGTTTTTTGATCATTCAATCCTAATTGTTGATGTAACTGTTCTAATAACCATTTTTTATCTTCAAGAGAACAGTCTCGTAACTTTTGTTCCAGTTCAATAATTTGAGGGGATATCATAAAATTAACTCCATTTAACATTGAGCTATATCATAATTCTAACAACAAAAAAGCACCCCCTCGCGGGAGTGCCTTTTCGTTCAGACTAGGAATTAACCATTGATAGCGGGAGCAGTCAGAGCTACAGGAGCCTGTTCACCACTAGCTAAGTCTAAGGGGAAGTTGTGAGCATTACGCTCGTGCATTACTTCCATCCCGATACCAGCGCGGTTTAACACATCGGCCCAGGTACCGATTACACGACCTTGAGAATCGAGAATCGACTGGTTGAAGTTGAAACCGTTGAGGTTGAACGCCATGGTGCTAACACCCATTGCCGTAAACCAGATACCGATTACCGGCCATGCACCCAAGAAGAAGTGCAGGGAGCGGCTATTGTTGAAAGAAGCGTATTGGAAGATTAAACGTCCGAAGTAACCGTGAGCGGCAACGATATTGTAGGTTTCTTCCTCTTGACCGAATTTGTAACCGTAGTTCTGAGATTCGATTTCAGTGGTTTCACGCACTAAGGAAGAAGTTACTAGAGAACCGTGCATCGCGGAGAACAAGGAACCGCCGAACACACCGGCAACACCTAACATATGGAAGGGGTGCATCAGAATGTTATGTTCTGCTTGGAACACGAACATAAAGTTGAAGGTTCCAGAGATTCCTAAAGGCATACCATCAGAGAAAGAACCTTGTCCGATGGGGTAGATTAAGAATACAGCAGTAGCGGCGGATACAGGTGCCGAGTAAGCAACACAGATCCAAGGACGCATTCCTAAACGGAAAGACAGTTCCCACTGACGACCGAGGTAGCAGAAGACACCTAGTAAGAAGTGGAAAATGACTAACTGGTAGGGACCACCGTTGTATAACCACTCATCTAAGGAAGCAGCTTCCCAGATGGGGTAGAAGTGGAGTCCAATCGCGTTGGAAGAGGGAACAACCGCACCAGAGATGATGTTGTTTCCGTAGAGTAGAGAACCAGCTACAGGCTCGCGGATACCGTCGATATCTACGGGAGGAGCGGCGATAAAGGCGATGATGAAGCAGGTGGTGGCGGTGAGCAGGGTGGGGATCATGATAACACCGAACCAGCCGACATAAAGACGGTTGTTGGTGCTGGTGATCCACTGGCAGAACTGCTCCCACAGGGAAGCGCTCTCGCGCTGTTGTAGAGTTGTGGTCATTGGTTTATGATTCCTATTAAGTTATCGAGGTACGATTGATTGATGATGTCTCTATCTTAAGGAGTTTGTAACGGTTTGTAAAGGGGTTTGACAATATTGTTACTTATACCATTGATAAGCTGAGGTTATGTTAGGTTAGTTGGTCGCACTACCGACAATGAACTATGAAGCACCTTTTGTTTTAAGCCGGATGCGATCGCTTGTCCCGTTCGATCTTACCAGCGATCGCATCTAGTCTTGCTTTGATTCTGGTCATCCACTGGTTAAACTCGGCCGATTGCCGATCGATCACTTCCTTGCGTTGTCTTATCTCATCGGTTGTTTTTTCGGGAGCCTCTAACCGGGTATTTAATTCTGTAATCATCATTGCCTCAAGTATCTATCGATTCTTTACGGCAGGGAACTTGACATATTAATCAATGGGAATCACCCTCTTTACGGAAATTTTGCTGTTGACATCCTCACCACCTTAAAATGGACGGCAATACCACCCAAAAACCATGAAGCGCCTTTTCCTTTTAGCCGTAGGGTGCGCTCCCTAAGATGGCTCATACTACTCCACCGATAGATTTTTGGGAACGCACCCTGCACATTCATTGAAGCTGTGAGTTTAAGTGCGGTCGCTGATCTTATAGCGTTTCCTGTTCGCAAGAGGTACATTATCGATGTTGAAAAGCTTAATTAGCAAAGGTTTAAATGTGCCACACAGGTGTGAGAACTGCTATAATAAGCTACATTAACAACAATACTTAAAGAAAAGGCTTAAAGATGATCAGTAACAAGGGTAAAAAAACAAGTCGCTCCTGGTGTTTTTGCCCGACGATAGGCTCTCTTGGGTTTGGTGGGTAAAATGTATTCTAAGATACAGTCCTGCGGGCGAGCGAGTGAAACGAACCACAAAGACACAAAGGACACAAAGATCGATCGCTCTTATATAATTTAAACTTATCACACAAGGTCGAGAAGAGCCGACGATATTGCAGATTATAATTAATGAAACAGGTTTTGTTGCTATAGGGATTCGTTTTGTCCAACCATTACCGATGAAGATGATTGGCAACCTTGCCAGGAATTAGTGGTACAATTACCAAATAAACAGTAATTTTTTCCATAAGTATCTAAGCACAATTAATTACACATCTAAGCCACTACTCCGTCAGACTTCTGCTGTGAGTAAACAGTGAACTGAAAACTCAAATCCGATCCCTAATAGCTTTATCCCGTCTCCCATCTCCCGTCTCCTGTCTCCTGTCTCGACTAGGAAATTAATTTTGCACGACTACTTAACCCTAATCCCTCACCCCCAATAGGATTATGATGCACGGTTTTATTCCCCCTCATCGTTATTTTCCCTATCTTACTTGGACCGATATAGATTCAATGCTGGATAAGGAAAATGTGGTAATTATTCAACCCATCGGTGCGATCGAACAACACGGACCCCATCTCCCTATTGCCGTCGATGCTGCCATTAGTTTAGGGGTTTTAGGCAAAGCTTTCGAGAAATTAAATACAAATGTTCCCGCCTTTGCTTTACCCTGTCTCTACTACGGAAAATCTAACGAACATTGGTCTTTCCCCGGCACGATTACCCTCTCGGCAGCCACCTTATTAACCCTCATTCAAGAGATAGCTGAAAGTCTCTATCGTTCGGGGTTTCGCAAGTTAGTATTAATGAACTCTCACGGCGGACAACCGCAAGTTATGGAAATTGCCGCTAGAGATATTCACCAACAATATCCCGATTTTTTAGTATTTCCTTTTTTCACTTGGCGAGTTCCCCACAATGCGGCTGAATTATTCTCGGAATATGAATTAGAATACGGTATTCATGCAGGAGATGTGGAAACTAGCATTATGTTATCATTACTGCCAGAACAGGTCAAAATTGAGCGGGCTGTCCGAGAATATCCCCAGGGTTTGCCAGAAAATAGTTTATTAACTATGGAAGGAAAATTACCCTTTGCTTGGTTAACTAAGGAATTAACTAAAAGTGGAGTGATGGGAGATGCTACTAATGCAAGTAAAGAAAAAGGCGATCGATTATTAGAATCTGTTGCTAATGGTTGGGTACAGGCGATCGCTGATGTTTATCAATTCCGTCAACCGAAGTTATATTAACTGCCTATTGTTAATTTTATTACAAAGTCTAAAACTCCATCTCCCTTCTCCTTTGATTCGAGCATTTGATCACTATCTTCTATTAGCATTAATAGAGGAAATTTTAACCAGACTTCTGGTGGTTTTTAGCATAACTATATAATCTCAATTATGAGCTTTATTTTTGAGATTTTAGAAATTTTGTAACCAGTAATAAAAAGAAAACAAACGACATTTTTTACCATATTTTTTGTACAGGATAAGAATCGAAAACAGAATCAACACCCAGGATAATTAGGTTTTCTGTAATTGCTTGAGAAATTAATAAACGATCAAACGGATCTTTGTGATAATAAGGTAAGGTGTCTAATGTCCAAATATGAGATAATTTCAGGGGTAAAATCTGCACATCATTAATTTTAGTTTGATCTTTAACTATTTCCGAGAGAGAAATATCTAAATTTAATTTGCCTAACTGTACTTTGATCTGTATTTCCCAGACACTGACCAAACTCAAGAAAAGAAGATTATTTCTATCTTCTAGTATCTTAATTGCTGATGAGGAAAGCTGAGGAGAATTCTGGGAAAATTAGATTAAAGTGTGACTATCTAAGAGAATATTCATGAGTCAAAATTCCAGAAATTATCGGGTAAGGGTTGATTGAAATCATCACTCATCCAAATTTTTCCCTGATGCAACCCAAAGACTCGTTTTTTAGGGGAAGATAAAGGCTCCTTTTCCTCCGTGAGAGCTTCTACATATTCTAAGATTTGTTTTTGTTTATCTAGAGGAATTTCCTGTAGCTTGTTAATAATGCTTTCTGTAATTTTATTGCCAGAAATAGTCATGGTTTTCTCAATATATACTGAAATCTACGATGCAAGCTTCATGATAGCATTTTAAACATAAATAAAGTTAATTTTTGTAGAACCACTTCCCCAACTTGTTTAAGAGAGTTCCTGCAAAAATCAAAAATCTTCCGTGAGGAGACTCCGAGACAGTCCAGAGGAGGAGAAAAAAGACAAGAAACAACTATCCCGTCCATAAAACCCAAGATTATGTCAAATTTATCTGAGGTTTTCGATATTTTGAGCCGATAGCACCTCGAAAACTTACTTTTACAGGAGGTTTAAGCTAAATTAATCCTATTGTTAAGGATATTAGTTAGAGCAGTTATACTTTGCACGGTTATAACTTGCATTTTTTACTCAAAGACAATAATATAGTTCAAGAGTCATAATTAGAAGCAAAGCACTCATTAAAAACATGATTAACCTAGAATTCACGGAAGAAGAAAAGAACTCACTGTATTATGAAAGATTTCATCATCCTCATCCCCGGGTTCAACTGAAGATGGAAGTTCTCTGGTTAAAAAGCCAAAAGATACCGCACAAAAAAATTTGTCAGTTAGCAGGAATCTCGCCAAATACCTTATTAACCTATCTTCGAGATTATCAAGAGGGCGGAATAGAAAAATTAAAAGAAATCAACTTCTATCGCCCTAAAAGTGAATTAGAGTCTCAAAGAGAAACACTCAAAAAATATTTCGAGAAAAATCCACCAGCCACAATAAATGAAGCTGTATATAGAATAGAAGAATTGACAGGGATAAAACGAAGTCCTACCCAAGTGAGGAAATTCTTAAAATCCTTGGGAATGAAATGTTTAAAAATAGGTTCTCTTCCTTCTAAAGCTGACCCAGATGAACAAGAAGACTACAAAGAAAAAAAGCTAGAACCCAGACTAAATGAGGCTAAAGAAGGAAAAAGGGCTGTTTTTTTTGTTGATGCCGCTCACTTCGTCATGGGAGCATTTCTCGGTTTTGTTTGGTGTTTTGAGAGACTTTTTGTTAAGTCACCGAGCGGGCGTAAACGCTTCAATGTTTTAGGAGCATTAAATGCAATAACTCATGAAGTTATTCTAGTTACTAATGACACTTATATTACGGCAACTCAAGTCTGTGAACTTCTTGAAAAAATAGCTGCTTTAGGACTAATGATTCCCATCACTCTAGTCTTAGATAATGCCCGCTATCAGAAATGTAAAATTGTTGAAGAATTGGCTCTTTCTTTGTCAATAGAGCTACTCTATCTGCCGTCTTATTCGCCTAATCTAAATTTAATTGAAAGGCTGTGGAAATTTGTCAAAAAGAAATGTTTACATGGTAAATATTATGAAAACTTTTCTGACTTTTCTTCAGCCATTTATGAATGTCTGAATGATGCCCATCTGAAACATAAAAAAGAACTGGATTCCTTGCTGACTCTACGATTTCAGAAGTTTAATAAATCTCAGATTATGAACGTCTAAAGTATATCTTAATGAGCAGGTACGAAGTTTTCGTTTTCGGGAGTCGGTCTTCCATACCAAATTAGATTACACTTCATCTTTATGAGAAACACTGTAACAGACAGAAATTAGCTGTTTCAGTCCACTAGGGCTGCTGACTTAGAAAAAATTGCGTTAGAATTAAAGAAATATTACAAGTGATTGACAAAAATGAGCAAGCCTGATATAGAAACCATTGCCCTGCAGTTAGAAAGCAGCAACTCTAAAGATCGTCTGCTGGCCTTGGCATCCCTGCGAGAAGTGGCCCCGGAGGAGGCTGTACCCTTGATCAAAAAAGTCCTTTATGATGAAATGCTGCCGGTGCGATCGATGGCTGTCTTTGCCTTGGGAGTCAAACAAACCGAGGAATGCTTTCCTATTCTGGTGGATTTGTTAGCCAATGATGCCGATTATGGCATTCGCGCCGATGCTGCGGGGGCCTTAGGTTATTTAGAAGATATTCGCGCTTTTGAACCCCTACAACGAGCTTTTTACGAAGATACGCAATGGTTAGTCCGCTTCAGTGCTGCCGTCGCTTTGGGCAATTTACGCGATATTCGGGCTAAACAGGTGTTATTATCGGCTCTCGATAGTAACGAAGCGGTTATTCAACAGGCCGCTATTGCCGCTCTTGGGGAAATCAAAGCAGTGGAAACCGTCGAGAAGCTTTTAACCTTTGTTAACTCCGATGACTGGTTAATCCGGCAGCGATTAGCGGAAGCTTTAGGCCAGCTTCCGGCGGAAAAAACGATCGCAGCCTTAAAATTTTTGGTCAAGGACGAACATCCACAAGTGCGGGAAGCAGCCCGTTTATCTTTGCAAAAATTGGCCAACGTCTAGGGATAGGATAGAATAAATAATCTATTCTTCCAGAGCGATCGATCTTTGCCTACAGCCATTCATGGACATTCAAGAATTTATTAATCTCTGTGCGGGTAAATGGTTTTCTCAGCGCACCAGTTATCAATTAGCTGCCCAAAAAGTTGCCAATAATAAAGCAGAAATCACCATCGATTTGCTGGCTGCCGATGCTGCCGATGTGGTGCAATTATGTTTAGGAAATAACTGTCAGTCCCACACCAGTCTAGGGGGATGGAAAACGACTTGGGATAATTCCGTGGACTATGGACAACCGAAAAAAATCGGTTCTAGCTATTTAGTTTGGCTACCCTCAGAAAATTCTTGGCAAGGAAAATTAATCACAGCGGTCGGTAAATCGGCAGCGCTGGGAGAATATCATCTCAGAAGCGATCAAGCTTTAACTTTAACCATCGAGGACAATCACCATCGTATCGAGGAAAGAATCTGGTTTGCTAGTCCTAATCTGAGATTGCGTACCAGTATTATTCAGTCGGCCAATGGTGATCGCCAAACGGTTTTCTATTCGGAAATTCGCAAAATGGTTGCTTCTTAAGTAGCTGCCATCCCCAATCTCTGAGGTGGGGAAGACAGGATTAATCTTCCACCACTCCAGTCAAATCCTCCTAACGTCGGCCGCGTCTGCTGCTGCCGAAACCACTGCGACTAGGGGTACGACGGGAACCAGAGGAACCGAAACTAGGAGAACGTTTGACATTATCAGATTTACCCGAATTCTTCAGGGTACTGGAACCATAACCAGAACCACTGGGTTTTGTGGTGGTGGTGGTGCTGCGATTGGGACTAGAGGGAGTATTGCTGGGATAACGACGTAAATTGCCAGTAGAACGGAGAGTTTGCCGGTTTTTGACCGCCGGAGGTGGACTATTATGTTTAGTCCGGTATTGATCCACTGCCTGATTATAGGTGGAACCGTAACCACCAAAACCGGTCATTACACCCCCCGGAGTATAGAGGGGAGGAACGTAGTATTGAGGACGAAAGAGCAAACTACCCAAAGCTTGACCAGCAACAGCACCGAAAAAAGGACTCCAAAAACTCGATTCTTGTCGAATCACCACGGTTTCTTGTTGTCCGGTTTGGGGATTGTTCCGCACTTCCGTGACATTATGGACATACTCGATTTTAAAATCTTCGGTCATGTACAGGGTAGCCTGATCGCCGTTGATTTCTACTGCGGTTTTTTCCCCTTTAGCAATGTCCTCCTCGGTTAATCTAGCCATTTGCAGGTTAGTGGTGCGAAAGAGGGGTGAAGTCCCCCCGGGGGTGTTTAACAGCATTAAGGTATAAGTGCCATCTCCGTCATCGTAGGTAGCTTGTTGCACCTCGTAGCGACCGCTACTAACCTGATTGGATTCTCGTCTTACACTACTGTTACTAGCTGACGGTGACTGAGTTTGATTTGACGAGGAACCACAGGCCACCGTTGTGCAACAAAGGGTAAGAATTAAAAAGATTGTCGTTACTTGGCGCAGCATAAGGGCAAAATTAAGACTATAAAGGCAGCAATTCGGGGAAATTGAGTAATAGTTGCTCATTGGTCAATTCATCTCCCAATTGAGCAGGAGAAAAATGTACCTGAATCGCACGCAGCCGACCTTGGTAGTGAAGGTTAATTATTGATTTTAAACCATCTTCCAGGGCCTCTCGATCGGCTAGGCTAGTTTCTAAAGCAGCACTCTCACCCTCGAATGCTATTGTGATCATAACAACTAAGTTATCGGTGACGGGTAAAGTTAAGGGTTCCTTTTCCCCCACTTGTGAAGACACCGATTCACTTAGGTATCTCCCCGCAGAATCGGTAAACAGTTCGTTAACGTAGTCTCCCGCTTCCCCCTCATGCCAAAAAACATCGCCCTCATTAGCCACAGAAAACCAATAGAGGTTCATCTGCAGCAGATTTTGACAAATTTCTACTAAACCCTCTCCCATGACCTCTAAATCGCCTTCGGAATCGATCGCCTCCCGGCCGGCACGATTAAGAATACCGATCAGCGGTGCGATTTCTTGGCCGTAGAGATGCAAAAATAAGCGACAGACCACATAGCGAGTTTTTCCCGCAAATTTCTTGAAGCGATCGCCTAAAGAACCCATAATAGACCTCTGGTAAAAATCAAAAATTGTCGTTAAGGTTAGGAGTCGGTCGTCAGGAGACAGGAGACTTTTTTTTATTTATTCTTCCCAATTCCCACTTCCCACTTTCAAGTCAGTAGTCTTGAAGCCATCAGCTAGATCAAGGTGATAATCAAGTAAACAGCCAAAAAAGCCACCAGCTTTTATTTATCTTGCCATTTTCTAGGGTTCTATGCCTTGATGTCCTGTTAACAGTCTATAATGACTTAGAATCCTATTGGTGTGAGCAAATGGCTGTCCAACTACAACAAGCTTTAGTGGTTGCTTCCTATATCTTGAAACAGCGTCTAGCAGGAAAAAAGCGTTTTCCCTTAGTTTTAATGCTAGAACCCCTATTTCGCTGTAATTTAGCCTGTACTGGCTGCGGTAAGATTCAACATCCCCCGGAAATCCTCCGCAATCATCTTACCCCGGCAGAATGTTTCGCAGCGGTGGAAGAATGCGGGGTTCCCGTGGTTTCCATCCCCGGGGGTGAGCCGCTTTTACATCCACAAATCGATGAAATTGTCAAGGGGTTAGTGGACAGAAAAAAATTCGTCTATCTGTGTACCAATGCCCTGTTATTGGAAAAAAGCCTAGATAAATTTACTCCTTCACCCTATCTTACCTTTAGTGTCCATCTGGATGGTCTCAAAGAACATCACGATCGCTGTGTGGATCGAGAGGGAGTATTCGATAAGGCAGTAAAAGGGATTAAAGCGGCGAAAGCGAGAGGTTTTCGGGTTACTACTAATACCACGGTTTTTGAAGGCACAGATCCGCGAGAAATGCAGGAATTTTTCGATTTTCTTGCTACTTTGGGCATCGATGGCATGATGATTTCCCCCGGTTACAGTTATGAGTGGGCCCCGGATCAAGATAGTTTCTTGAAACGGGAGCAAACTAGAGCTTTATTCCGAGAAATTCTCTCACCCTGGAAATCAGGTCAGAAAAAGTGGAATTTTAACCATAATCCTCTCTTTCTCGATTTTCTCATCGGTGAACAGGACTATGAATGCACCCCTTGGGGTAGTCCTAGCTATAGTCTTTTAGGATGGCAAAAACCCTGTTATCTGCTTAACGAAGGTCATTACAAAAGCTTTCGGGAACTTTTAGCAGAAACCAATTGGGATAACTACGGTCGGGCCAGTGGCAATCCTCAATGTGCCGATTGTATGGTACATTGCGGCTATGAACCGACCGCGGCCATGGCAGCTTTTAAACCGGCTAATATGGGACGTGCCATGCAGAGTTTAATCGGAGTCTAATCCTAAACTGATTCTAACCAGACGGCGGGGACTTGACTAGGGCGATCGGGTAATTGCATCCACCCCATTTCGCACAGACGAATTACCGAACTTAATTTTTCTACCAAAGCGGGATCGAAACGAATCCCGCTATAATTTTGACAGCGCTCTAGGGCCTCTCCCAAATCTAGAGCTAGTCGGTCGCCTCGCGGTTGAGTTAATTCCTGAAAATAGGCTGATAATCCTAAAATTCGCGACTCTAGGCTGATTTCTTCCCCTTTTAAACCGTTGGGAACCCCGCTACCATCCCAGTATTCAAACTCATGGTAAATAATCTGTTGAATTGGGGCTAATTCGGGCATAGTGGCGAGTAATTGTGCGCCTAACACCGATCGATCCCGCCAAAATAACGCATTTGCTCCCTCTAACTGACTGGCACGCTGTCTAAAAACTTCGATCGGAGCCTCCGCTAGACCGATGCGGTATAATAAACCAGCTAATCGTAAGCGTCGTAATCTCAGGGTGGGTAAATCGAGCAATTGTCCCAACATTTCTGCTAAAGCGGCCACCTGTAGGGAAGCAAGGGGATTATCAATATCTCTTTCATCGACTTTTTGAGCCATTCTTAGAAAAGCTTGCAGTTTATTAGCGGCTAAATTTTTATTTAAACGGGATGCTTGTCCTTCTAAGTCGCTTAATTCTCGCGCTTGTCTGCTGACGGTGACTAACTGCTGTTGACTGGTTTGCAGATAGGTGACAATGCGAGAGACTACTCCGGTTAAATCCGTGGGAATGGGATTAATATTTTGACTAATTTCCTGCTGTTGTCTGCTTAAATCGGCCGCTAGACTGGGATTATAGGGATGCAGACGCTCAATTAAGATCCTAGCGGCTTTTTCAACTAAATCGCGATCGAATGTCCATAAACCGTAGAATTTTCGCTCCGTGTCTATTTGGGGTTGACTATCGGACCGGTATTCTTCTGGGGATAACTCATGACAGAGTACCATGGAGGCGTAATCGGGGGAAAGAATGATTAAATTCCACTCATTCACCAAACTATCGCTATTATCTAAGTTCACTAGCGAAACATTCTCTAAACTGCCGGTTTTATGCTCAGAAAAACCACTATCGGCCACGGCAGCGATCGCAATATGACGAGAAGAGCGAGCAATATCTAAATAGCGCTCAGCTTCCTGTAAATACCATTTTCCCTGTTGAAAGGTGACTAAGACCAGTGGTTTATTTGTACTGTCTGGGCTGCTAGTTTGCAAGATATGATCTTCAAGAGCATGACAGAGGGCCACCAGGGTATTCTTAAAATAGACCCCGTAACTGCTGGGTAATCTTCCCGATGAAGCTATTTTTAACTGTTGTAAGCTGGATCCTACGGTCATAAGTGGCAAGATTAGGGGGAGTGGGGAGTGGGGAGTGGGGAGTGGGGAGAATAAATAAAAATAATCTCCTGACTTCTGACTCCTGATTACTGATGACTGATGACTGACTCCTCATAGCTTTTTACTTAATTTTATCTCAAATGTCAGGGACTCTTAACAGGTAAATTGGAGGCTTAACAGTTTACTTGGGCCCCTAGGGTATCTAAAGCCAAAATTTTGGCACTGGAGTTAATCCCCACTTCCTCCCAAGCATTGGTCATCTCTGTGGCTGTTTTTTGGGCATTTTCAGGGTTAGTTAAAGCTAATAGGCTCGGACCTGCGCCACTAATTACCATCCCGTAAGCACCCGCGTTAATGGCGGCTTTTTTCACCTTTTCGTAACCCGGGATCAAAGATTGGCGATAGGGTTGATGCAGTTTATCCTCTAGGGCAATTCTCAGCCAATCGCCGTTACCCGTCTCTAATCCCCGCAATAATAAACCCAAGCGGGAAATATTGAAAATAGCCTCCTGACGGCTAATTTTTTCGGGTAAAACCGCCCGAGCTTTTGCCGTAGCCAGTTCAAAATCGGGAATCCCTAGGACGGGAATGAGATTTTTTTGCCAAAATACTTGACAAATAGCCCAATTTGTGCTATCACCTGCCGATAGCTGACAGTTGCCCCGCAAAGCTGGCACCACATTATCTGGATGGCCCTCCAATGCGATCGCTAATGCTTCGATTTCCCCCATAGATAAAGGATTGCCCGCGCATTGATTGGCGGCCAATAACCCACCGACAATAGCAGTGGCAGAACTACCTAAACCTCTAGCCAGAGGAACCCCTAAACCGATCTCGATGGCGATAGGGGGCGGATTCTGTCCTATTTTTTGATAAACTTGCAAAAAAGAAGTGTAGATTAAATTATCAGCCCCTTGGCTAACTTTAGCTGATTCATTTCCCTTGACACTAATGCTGACAGGGTTAGCTGTCGTTGCCGGCAGCAGGGTAAAAGTAAACTGATTATATAGGGTTAAGGCCGCTCCGAGACAATCGAAGCCGGGCCCAATATTAGCAGTGGTAGCGGGAACTGTTACCGTAAAAGTTGTCATGGTTAAGCTTTTGCCTGAAGATAGCGGCGATTTACCTCCTCCCAGTTAACCACATTCCACCACTGTTTTAAATACTCAGCCCGTTGATTACGATATTTTAAGTAATAGGCGTGTTCCCAAACATCATTGCCCATAATTGGCTGTAATCCCATCATTAGGGGGCTATCTTGGTTAGCAGTGCTGGTAATTTCTAGTTGTCCTGACTTATTTAACACCAACCATGTCCAACCACTACCAAAAAGTTTAGTACCTGCTTGGTTGAAAGCGTTTTTAAATTCCTCGAAACTGCCAAATTTAGCGATTATTGCCGCTCCTATTTCTCCTGTTGGTTCGCCACCGCCATCGGGGGACATAATCTGCCAAAACATCGTATGATTAAGATCGCCGCCGCCATTATTGCGGATAGTGATGCGAAGATCGGCGGGTAAAGAGTCAAGATTTTTAATTAATTCTACTACTGTTTTTTTCTGCAATTCTGGATATTTTGCCACTGCCGTGTTGAGATTATTAACGTAGGCTGCATGGTGTTTATCGTGATGAAATTGCATCGTTTCCTTATCGATATAAGGTTCTAGGGCATCATAGCTATAGGGTAGGGCGATAAGACCATAGGGACCAGTAGCAGCAAAAGCGGGACGGTTAAAACCGGCAAGAGTGGCTGTGCCAAGGGTAGCACCTAAAAGATAAAGAAATTGACGGCGATCGAGAGACATATTCTCAGAGCAGATGTTCCAATGATCAATTATCCTATCGATCGGTACTTCGGGAGACAAAAATTTTTATCGACAGACTCCCAGAAGTAATCAGAATCTAGTGGCAGTTCTCCCTAATTACCATAAACGATAAAAATTTTTCAACAAATGTGGCGGAATTTTTAGATAATAACCAATAATTATTAATTGATTAACTAAGGTAGTTTTGCCAACTCCTAATTTTTGCCAACGTCTTGCCGAGGTAATCACCGCAGTAGAAACTATGGCTATTTTACCCCTTTTTTTCAATCTTTGTATTAATTCAAAATCTTCCATAATTGGCAACTCAGGAAACCCCCCTAAATCGGTCAATATTGAGGCTTTTAAAAATATTCCTTGATCTCCGTAGGGAAGAGAAAACCAGTGAGAACGCCAATTAACTAATTTTTCCACTAAACGCAGGGTTTTTTCCTCTCCATCAATTTTTAATTCAAAAGCCCCCGCTACTATCCCAGATTGGGATAAAGTATTGATAATTTGTTCTTGAAATTCCTGGGGAAGTAAAGTATCTCCATGCAGAAATAACAAAATATTTCCTTTCGCTATTTTGGCTCCTAAATTCATCTGAAATGCACGACCTTTACTCGGTGAAATAATTACTTTTGCTCCCAATTTTTCAGCTATTTCTCTGGTTTTATCTATACTTCCCCCATCGACAACAATAATTTCTACTCCTTCACCTATCTGTTTTAACGTTGCTGCAATTCTTAACTCCTCATTAAGAGTCGGAATGATAATACTAAGATAATTCATGAGGTTTTGTACTAACTAAAGTCAGAGGATTTAGGGGCAACCATCGGGTAAATTTTCCTACAGATACCGAGGAATTGATTGGGATTGGTAATAAGTAAGTAGTTATAATTAAATAGAAGATAGATTTTGCCTCTGATCCCCCCTGCCCCCCTTAATAAGGGGGGTGCCGATAGGCGGGGGGATCCCCCCTTAATCCCCCCTTGATAAGGGGGGTGTCTGACAACTTTTAACACCTACCTACTTAACTGTTTTTCCGATATAAAAGTTAAACATTGCTGCCAGTTCTCCAGAGGGGCTAAAGCTGCAGTTAAAAGTTGATACCAAACTAGGTTACACTTCATCTTTATGGGAAACGAAACTCTGTTCTAAGATAGGTGGGACAATGCCGAATATTAAAGGAGACGATGGTGCGCTCAAAACCATTTTCAGCAATAGTAAAATTATCGCAGTGGTGGGGCATTCTGAGAAATCGAGTCGCGCCAGCTATCAGGTAGCCAAATTTCTGCAAGCGGTGGGTTATCGAGTCTATCCTGTCAATCCGATGGTCAAGCAAATTGATGGTCAAAGGTGCTATCCTTCTCTAGAGGCTATCCCTGAACCCGTGGATATTGTTAACGTTTTTCGTCATCCTGATTATCTACCTGAAATTGTCGAGTCAGCTATTGCTATTCAGGCTGCTACCCTTTGGACACAATTGAAAATTTATCACCCAGTTGCGGAAAAAAGGGCGATCGAGGCGGGTTTAAATGTGATTATGGATGCTTGTATCCAGATAGAATATCAGCGTTTAGGGATTTCCCAAAAATAAACTATAGCGGTTCTCGTACCTGTACGGCACATTTAAACCTTTGCTGATTAAGCTTTTGAACATCAATAATGTACCTCGTGCGAATAGAACACGCTATATACTTTTTGAAAAATGGTATTATCGGGGCTTGGTTGTCAGTCGTTTGAGCGCTGTTGCATCAAGCTTTTTTTGTTTGTGGTCTCTCCTTGGAAAAATTTGCTATGATGTAGAGACTTGTTTAGTATTTGGTAAAAATAACCATAAATCTCACCGTGTTCACAACTGTTCAACCCGCAAATCGATCGAGCTTACCTGATGACCTATTTACGGCAATTAAAGAGCTTAAAAGGGAATTAAACGCCGTTATTCTGGCTCACTACTATCAAAATTCTGACATACAGGATATAGCTGATTATATTGGTGATTCTCTAGGTTTATCCCAGCAGGCTGCCCAAACGCCAGCAGATGTAATCGTATTTGCGGGGGTTCACTTCATGGGAGAGACAGCTAAAATCTTAAATCCGGATAAGTTGGTATTGCTGCCGGATTTAGATGCGGGATGTTCTTTAGCTGATAGTTGTCATCCTGAAGATTTTGCTCGTTTTAAAGCCCAATATCCCGATCATATCGTGATTTCCTATATCAATTGCAGTGCAGAAATTAAGGCCATGAGTGATATTATCTGCACCAGTTCCAACGCAGTCAAAATAGTGAATCAAATCCCTGTCCATCAACCGATTATCTTCGCTCCTGATCGCAATTTAGGCCGTTATGTCAGTCAGCAAACTGGCAGAGATTTATTTCTCTGGCAGGGTAGTTGTATTGTCCATGAAACTTTTTCCGAACGCAAGATAATAGAATTAAAAGTTGCCCATCCAGAAGCAAAAATTATCGCCCATCCTGAGTGTGAATCATCGGTTTTACGCCATGCCGATTATATTGGTTCCACGACGGCACTATTAAATTATTCCCTGAAAAGTTCCGAAAAAACCTTTATTGTCGTCACAGAACCGGGGATTATTCACCAGATGCAAAAATCCGCGCCAGAGAAAGCATTTATACCCGCACCAGCTTTAAATAACTGTGCTTGTAATGAGTGTCCCTATATGAGACTGAACACTCTCGAAAAATTGTATCTCTGTATGCGAGATAAAACTCCAGAAATTACTATTTTTGAAGATTTAAGAGTTAAGGCACTGTTGCCGATTCAAAGAATGTTAGAAATGTCTTAATCAGTTATCAGTTATCAGTGCGCCAATTCAAAAACGAAAAGCATCAACCCCAAGAGTTAGCTCTTCTGGTGTTTGTCTGGAAGGAAAAAGAATAGGGATAATTTGGGTTAACCACAGAAACCAAAAACCTACCTAAAGCCTTTTAAAGTTACTCATTTCTGTAGCTAGATAACTAAAATAAGTAACTTTGGCCACCGATAGATTTTAAGAACGTTATCAGGTATAATCAAGATATGAAGCTAGTTGAACGTCATATTATCAGTCAAAACCATCCCTTATGGTCAGAAATCGACCATTATGCCTTCTTGTCAAAAAATTTGTTCAATCTAGCTAACTACCATTATCGCCAATATTTCTTTGAAAACTCCCAAAAACTGAGTTTTAATCAACTCTATCATCTGGTATCTAAAACCTCTTAGCTTCACCATGAGTGATTATTGTTGACTGATCACTGAAAAATCTCTCCAACCTCCCACTTAAAAAGGGGAAGAGCTATGCTCTTCCCCTTTTTTTAAGGATTTATTCAAGATGATTGTAGATGCACAGCAGTCGAGGCCGAAATTACATTAAGCCTAACTGAGCAAGGATGCCTTTGTGGGTTAAGTATTCCGTAGCTACGCCAATAACGAAACCGAGCATGGCTAAACGACCATTCCAGTTTTCAGCGAAAGCGGTGAAACCGAGTTTGTTTTCTTGCTTATCCATGGTGAATTGCCTTCCTATAAGAAAATTGCGTTTAAGTCAAGTGCTTGATATTTAATGTAACATAACTTTCCAGACTATGCAACATTTCTTTACATAAATTTTATTGATGTTGGCCATAAACTTTTATGGGGGTAGGGTCAAGGGTGGGCAATGGCGGCCGAAAATCAAGCCTGATCCTAGTTCTCAGACTAAATAACGGTTTTCCCATCCCTGACCGAAAAAGATTACAATCAAGCGAAAGGTCAAGAATCGATCGCCGTCGAGCGAGGAGTGAATATGCGTGCCTTACTGATTTATCCCGTTTTTCCGCCGACTTTCTGGTCTTATAACAAAATTCTGGAATTAGTCGATCGCAAAGTCTTACTTCCTCCCCTGGGTATGGTGACGGTGGCGGCGATTTTACCCCAGGAATGGGAATTTAAACTGGTTGATCGCAATATTCGGGCAGTGACAGAAGCAGAATGGGACTGGGCCGAAATAGTCATTCTTTCGGGTATGATCGTCCAACGTCAAGATTTAATCGAGCAAATTCACGAAGCCAAGCAACGGGGTAAACTGGTGGCCGTGGGGGGTCCCTATCCCACTTCTATCCCCCACGAAGTGGCCGAGGCCGATTTTCTGATTCTCGATGAGGGAGAAATCACCATCCCGATGTTTGTGGAAGCATTGGCAAAAGGAGAAACTAAAGGTGTTTTCCGCACCACAGAAAAACCCGATGTGACAATTACCCCGATCCCCCGCTACGATCTGCTCGATTTTGAAGCTTATGATTCCATGTCGGTGCAGTTTTCGCGGGGATGTCCCTTCCAGTGCGAATTTTGCGATATTATCGTTCTCTACGGTCGTAAACCCCGCACCAAAACCCCCGCACAATTATTAAAAGAATTAGATTATCTCTACGAGTTAGGTTGGCGCCGGGGCGTGTTCATGGTGGATGATAATTTTATTGGCAACAAGCGCAACGTTAAATTACTTCTCAAAGAATTAAAAGTTTGGCAAGAAGAACACCAGTACCCTTTCCGGTTTAACACGGAAGCGTCGGTGGATTTAGCCGCCGATCCCGAATTAATGGAAATGATGGTTGATTGTTACTTTGACGCGGTCTTTTTAGGGATTGAAACCCCCGACGAAGAAAGTTTACAATTAACCAAAAAATTCCAAAATACCCGTAGTTCGTTAACCGAGACGGTAGAAAAGATTATTAAAGCCGGATTGCGCCCCATGGCGGGATTTATCATCGGTTTTGATGGCGAGAAAAAAGGAGCGGCCGATCGCATTATTAATTTTGTCGAAGAAGCGGCCATTCCCACGGCTCTCTTCGGAATGTTACAAGCTTTACCGAATACCGCCCTATGGACTCGCTTGGAAAAAGAAGGACGACTACGATTAACGGGGAAACAGGACATTAACCAAAGTACCCTAATGAATTTCGTTCCCACCCGGCCGATCGAAGATATTGCCACAGAATATATTGAAGCCTTCTGGAAATTGTACGATCCAGAGGTATTTCTTGATCGCACCTATCGCTGTTTCCTGAAATTAGGCGCACCTAAAGCTAAACCTGCCTTTAAACTGCCTCGTCGGGCCGATCTCTATGCCCTAGCGGTAATTATCTGGCGACAGGGCTTTAAACGTTCCACTCGCTGGAAATTCTGGCAGAATTTATTCGGTATTTTGCGCCATAATCCCGCCAACGCCGAACACTATATCACTGTCTGCGCCCACAACGAGCATTTCCTGGAATACCGTCAGATTGTTCGGGATGAAATTACGGCACAATTAGCCGAATTTCAACGCCAAGAGGCATTAACATCGGAAAAAACCGCCATAGCGGCCTAATTATTCCGAGGATGGGTAAATAACCCATCCTGAACATTTTCTGTCCTGATGGTGGGCGATCGATAAATCAATAATATTCCTAGTTTTCCGGTTAAAAATTCCCTCAATCTCTGCCAAAGCAATTCAGTATAATTTCTTAATTTTCTAGATATAATTACATTTTTTCCCTAAAATGTTAGCTGGAATACTGAATAAATCGAGAAAATCTGGATAAAGCCAGTATTTTTAGCTCCTTAACCCTATCAATCAAGCTAAAATCAATGATTACTCGTCAAGAACTTAAGAAACTACAATCCCTAACTCAAATACCCGCCCTTTCCATTCTCTTACCTACCCATCGCACCTCACCGGATAACAAAAGACCTCTTGCAAAAGTCTTAAGTCGATCCTTGTACAGCAACATTTTTGAAGATTATCAACTACTAATAAATAATTAACTGAAAGTCCCTCCCATTATTGTTTCTATCGTTTGTTTTCGGATTTATGCAAGAGGTCTAAACAAGACCCTATTCTCGTTAAAAATTTGGTCGATGAAGCAAAGCGCCGATTATCGGAAGAATTCTCTAAACGTGAAATCGAACCTTTGTTCGATCGCCTCGATAGTCTAGTAGCTGAAATAGATTATCCTTATACTCTAGATGGATTAGCTCTCTATATTGGTCCGGATATTGCCAAGCTTTATAACCTGCCTTTTTCTGTCCAGGCAAGAGTTGTCATCGATAAAACCTTTGCCACACGGGATTTAGTTTATGGATTACATCGAGAACAACCCTATTGGCTGTTACTATTAAGTCAGGGTTCTACTCGTTTAATCTCAGCTACAGGAGAAACTCTCGAAGAAATTCGCGATCAGAATTTTCCCCTAGAAATGACTGGACCGGGGGCCACCGCACCACTGCCCTTTGATGCCGATACCAGTTATCTAGATGATAGAATCCGGCGATTTTTCCAACAGGTAGATAATGCTCTGGGTGAATACATTGACATTGATGATTCTTCCCCTTTGATTGTGGGTGGAGTGGTTCGTCAAATTTCCTTCTTTCAAGAAGTTTCACAGTACACATCAGCAATTGTTGGCACTTTAACCGGCAATTTTGACAAAACCTCACTGCCAGAATTAATTCCACAAGTATTGCCGATTATGCATTCAGTGCGTCAGACTCAAAAAACTGAAGCCCTGCAAGCTTTGGACGCGGCAGTCAGCGCTCAAAAAGTTATCTCTACCCTGGGAGAAGTGTGGCGTTTAGCGCAGGAAGGTCGAGGAAAATTGTTATTAGTGGAGAAAAATTACCATGTACCCGCAGTTTTAAGCGAAAATGGTGACTTGATACTGGTGGAAAACGTCGGTGGTACGGAGGTAATCGATGACGCAGTGGATGAAATTATCGAAGTGGTATTGGCCAAGGGAGGACGTGTAGCTTTAGTCGAGGAGGATTCCTTGAACGATTACCAAAAAATTGCCTTGATTTTACGTTATTAGACCTAACACTCCGTTTCACAGGCCCCAATACTAACCCATTGACTAGAACCATCAGACCAGTATTCTTTTTTCCAGATGGGGGCATTATGCTTGAGAGTATCAATAGCATAACGACAGGCTGCGAAAGCTTCCCCTCGATGGGGACAACCCACCGCTACTAAGACGCTAATTTCACCGATTTTGAGCTTACCAGTGCGATGGTGAATGACAACTCGATTGGTATCGGGCCAGGTTTGCCGAATTTGCCGAGCAATTTGCCGGAAAACCTCCATCGCCATGGGTTCGTAGGCCTGATAATCAAGATAAATAACCGGTTTACCGTCGGTTTGCTCCCGTACAGTACCACTCATTAGTACAATAGCCCCATTAGCCCCATCATCGGCTAATTGATATACTTCCTGCAAAGATAAAGGAGCAAAACTGATGCGAAAATTATCTAGCGTCATGGATGCTTTTTTCAGTAAATAGTAAATAGTAAATAAGTAGCTGGTTATAATTAAATTAAAAATGGATTTTAGGTTCGATCCCCCCTGCCCCCCTTGATAAGGGGGGTGCCGATAGGCGGGGGGATCCCCCCTTAATCCCCCCTTGATAAGGGGGGCATCTGATAATTTTTAACGCCTACCTACTTAGTAATCAGTGAAGTGACAAGACAGCACTGTTAATGCCATTTAATACTCCTCACTTGATACTGCTCACTGAAAACTCAAATCTGATAACTGCTCACTGATAACTGATAACTGATAACTGATTCCAGGCTGACAGCTATATTAATCCAGGGTGCGGCGAATTTCGATACAGCACCATTCTTGACGTTTCCACAGAGCAGCCACTGTCCAGCCTTGGGGTTCTAAAATATCTGTAACTGCTTGTGCTTGGGTGACAAGAATGCCGCTTAAAATTCCCCAGGTGGTGGGTTTTGCCAGACGGGTGATTTCGGGCATTAAAGCGATAATTGTCTCGGCTAAAATATTACAAACGATGCCATCAACACCATCGGGAATTAATTCTAATAACTCCTCGACACTACCCTGATTAACAGCTAAATTTTCGGGGTTAATCCCGTTGAGATGGCGATTACTGTACGTCGCATTCACCGCCAGGGGATCTATATCGACAGCATAAACTTTTTTAGCCCCCAATAAAATCGCCCCGATCGCCAGTATGCCAGAACCACAACCGATATCGGCGATAATTTTAGGCTCTGGATGGCTACTTAAACGCATTTCTAGGGATTCTAAACATAATTGCGTGGTGGGGTGCGTTCCCGTGCCGAAAGCGGAACCGGGGTCAATTTTAATCACCAATCTCTGGTTATTTTCCGGAGGATTTAACCAAGCAGGACAGATCAAAAAGCGATCGCCGATCTCGCTAATTTGCCAATGTTGTTTCCAACTGCTGGCCCAGTCTTCCTCGTCCATTAACTGCCAATAGCTGACAGGTTCAGAAAAACCTAAAATCAAAGCATCCTGCTTTAACCAGAGGCTTAGTGCCTCTAAATCGGGCAATTGCGCTTTAATTTCTGGTATATAGGCCTTAACCTCTAAAGAGGATTGTTTTTTAGCAGTGGCCGTTCCCGAACAGCCAAAATCTTCCAGTCTCCAGAAAACCGTTTCTTCGAGACTAGGTTCGCACAAAACCGTAATTTCCCACCAACTATTAGACATATATCAGTTATCAGCTTCTGAAGGCAAGAGGCAACAGGCAAGAGGCAAAAGACAGAATCTGACAATTCTCCTACCTAAAAAGAAGGTTAGAAACTAAGCACATCAAAGCTTTTAGCTTAACCAATTAGGTCTGAGATTCGGCCCTTGTTATCAGTTATCAGTTATCAGATTTGGGTTTTCAGTCAACAGTATTAAGTGGCAAGTGCAGAGCTTTCCTTTCACTGATTACTGTTGACTGTTTACTGATAACTGATTTAATCTAGAGTTTCACTGTGTAAGCATCGCGGATACCGGGGACTTTAGTAATTTCCGAGAGAAGACCTTCCGGTAGAGGATCATCGAGACTCAGGGCCATAACTGCATCACCGCGAATAATTTTGCGTCCTACCTGCATACTGGCGATATTGACATTAAAACTGCCTAAAAGTGCGCCAATTTTGCCGATAATACCGGGCATATCTTGGTGAAGGGTAAATAACATATGATTACTCGGTGGCACGTTAATGGGGAACTCATCGAGGTCAGTAATGCGGATTTCTCCCGTACTTAACAGCGCTCCGGTGACGGAATGGGTCCCCATGGAACCATTAGCTTCCAAATGAATCGATCCCGAATAGTCGCGGGTGGAAGCATCCCGGGTTTCGATTACCCGGATACCGCGTTCCTTAGCTTCGATCGCCGCATTAACATAGTTTACCCGTTCCCGGAGGGCTTGGGAAAGTAAGCCCTTAATTGCCGCTACCACCAGAGGTTGACTGTCTTTAGTGGCCAATTCTCCCTGTAAACGGACATTTAACGAGTCACAGCGACCTCCTGCCAACTGACTGACGAGATTACCCATAGTTTCCGCTAATTGCAGGTAAGGGCGCAGTTTTTCCATAACATCGGGAGTTAGTCCGGGGATATTAACGGCCGAACGCGCTGGCAAACCGAGGAGGACATCGCGAATTTGTTCGGCCACATCAACAGCTACACCCACCTGTGCTTCCGTAGTCGATGCACCTAGGTGGGGAGTGAGGATGACGTTAGATAATTCTCTTAATCTAGATTCGCCTAAAGGTTCCTGTTCAAATACATCCAAGGCTGCCCCGGCGATTCTACCGGATTCGAGGGCTTCAATTAAAGCCAACTCATCGATAATGCCGCCTCTGGAACAGTTAATGATGCGGACTGTGGGTTTCATCTTAGCGATGGTTTCCCGACCGATGAGATGCTGGGTTTCGGCAGTTTTCGGGACGTGGAGAGTGATAAAATCGGACTCGGCAAAGAGTAATTCTAGATCCACCAAGGTGCAACCGAGTTGATCGGCGCGTTCTTTGGAAATAAAGGGATCGTAGGCGAGAATTTTCATGCCTAGGGATCTAGCAACGGTGGCGACATGGGAGCCAATTTTACCTAAACCGACGACTCCTAGGTTCTTTTTATAAACTTCTGTGCCGATAAAGCGATTTCTTTCCCATTTATTCGCTTTTACCGACTGATTGGCATTGGGAATATGACGGGAAAGGGATAACATCATGGCCAAGGCGTGTTCGGCAGCGGCGATCGTGTTACCTTCGGGAGAGTTAACGACAATAATACCCTGACGAGTGGCCGCAGGAACATCGATATTATCGACTCCTACCCCCGCGCGGCCGATAATTTGCAGTTTGCTGCCCGCTTCGACGATTTCTTTGGTGACGCGGGTACTGGAACGGAGCATCAGTGCGTCGTATTCGGGGATAATTTGAATGATTTCCTCAGCGGATAGTCCTGTTTTCACGTCCACTTGGGCAACCTGTGACAGAATTTCTACTCCTACCGGATCGATCGAATCGGATACCAGAACTTTGGCCATAATCTTTATAACGTGCTTTTTTCAGTCTACGGGCAAATGCTAGACCAATATTGGTATCTAGCCGCAATAGCCCATTTTAGAAGCAAAGGGTGCAGTCTATGGCAAAATTAGCGAAAAGATTTTAGGTTGTTATTCTTAATTGTCGTCCATGGGGTTGATGTCAGGCTCTTGCCGTTGTCACTGAGATATGCCTAATTTAATCACGGTGGCGATCAAGTTTTTCGCTCCTTTTTCTAAGGCTTTTTCTAGGGCTGTCATTGCTTCTATTTGAAAATTTCTAAGTAGCTGGTTATGATTAAATTAAAAATGGATTTTAAGTTCGATCCCCCCTGCCCCCCTTGATAAGGGGGGTTTCTGATAATTTTTAACGCCTACCTACTTATGATGTTCACACAGTAGAGAAAAAGCCAAAAACCTCCGTTATACTTAACGGAGGCTGGTTAATTAATTAACAATTTTCAGCTACAATTTCGCCCCACATTCAGGACAGAATTTATTATTCCAACTGTTAACCGCGCCACAACTGGGACAATTGTGCATTTCACAACCCCCGGTGACAATTTTCGGTAAACCAATCATACGGGCATTACTTTGGCCGGGGGCAACCATGGGATAACAATTTTCGTCTTTAGTCACGATCGCATTGACCAAAACTGGACCATCATGGGCCAACATTTCGGCAATTTTTGCGGCTAATTCATCTCGATGGCGAATAGTAATCCCTTTAATGCCGTAAGCTTGGGCTAACAGTTCCACATTTGGCATTCCCGCTTCCATATTGGAATTAGAATAACGTTCCCCATAGAAAGCTTCTTGCCATTGACGTACCATACCCTGCCAACCATTATTAATAATAATCGTCTTGGCATGAATATTAAATTGGGTTAGGGTGGCCAATTCCTGTAGATTCATTTGGAAACTGGAATCACCACTAATACAGATGACCTCCTCATCGGGAATAGCCACCTTTACCCCCATCGCAGCAGGTAAACCGAAACCCATCGTCCCCAATCCCGCGCTAGAAATCCAACGTCGGGGGCCATTTTTGAGGAATTGGGCCGCCCACATCTGATGCTGGCCCACATCGGTGGTATAGTAGGCGTGGGGTGCCTGACGGCCCACCTCAACGATTACTTCTTGGGGGGAAAGTCTGCCTTCTGGTAGGGGGACTTGCAGGGGATAATCTTGGCGCCAGCGCTCGATCTGGGCTAACCAAGCTTGGGTGCGATCGGAATTAGTGGGATAATCAAATTCTCTGGCTTTTTGGAGTATTTGTTCTAAAACTACCCGCACATCCCCGACAATCGGCACGTCAGGGGCGCGATTTTTGCCCACTTCCGCCGGGTCGATGTCCACATGAATTACCTTAGCTTTTGAGGCGAATTCGTCCAATTTCCCCGTTACTCGGTCATCAAAACGAGCGCCGACGGCAATTAATAAATCACACCCGGTCACGGCAAAATTAGCGTAGGCAGTGCCGTGCATTCCTAACATTCCCACCGAGAGGGGATGATGTTCATCAAAAGCACCGATACCCATTAACGTGGTGGTAACGGGTAACTGAAAACGCTCGGCAAACTCGGCAATTTGGGCGTGGGCATTAGCTGCGATCGCACCTCCGCCAACGTAAAGTAAGGGTTTTTCGGCGGTTTCCAAGAGGTGCAAAGCGGCCTCGATTTGACGGCGATTACCCTTAACCGTGGGACGATAACCGGTTAGTTTCACATCTCCCGGTTCGACGGGGATATAATCGCATAGTTCTAAACCGACATCTTTGGGAATATCGACTAAAACCGGTCCCGGTCGTCCTGTACTGGCGATGTGGAAGGCTTCAGCGACGATTCTCGCTACTTCCCGGGCATTTCTAGCCACATAGGAATGTTTAACAATCGGTAGAGTAATACCATAAATATCGGTTTCTTGGAAAGCATCGGAACCGATGGCCGCCCGGCTGACCTGACCGGTGATAATTACCATCGGGATGGAGTCCATGTGTGCGTTAGCGATGCCTGTCACCAAATTGGTCGCCCCGGGGCCGGAAGTACCGAAACAGACCCCGACTTTGCCGGTGGCCCTAGCGTAGGCATCGGCGGCATGGGCGGCCGCTTGTTCGTGGCGCACTAAAATATGTTGTAATTCTCCCCGCTCTTCAAAGCGGTAGAGTTCGTCATAGATGGGCAGGATCGCACCTCCGGGATAACCGAAGATGTGCTTAACGCCATGACGTTTGAGACTGTCCATCAAGGCATAAGCACCAGAACAACGCTGGGGAACCGTTGTTAAAGAGTTATTGGGCTTGGGAAGTGATGAAACCACAGGGCAAACCGTCCAATTTCTAACTAGAGGGATAATTGCAATTCTGTTGCCTAGGATGCAACTTGAAAAATAGCAAAATTGATAACCTTATACTTTTAGTGTATTCCATCTCACCTTTTTGGCTGCAGTTTTTTTTCTTTTTGCATCTTACCCATGCAATATCTGGGAAGTGGGGTGTGGGGTGTGGGGTGTGGGGTGATGGGTAAGAGGGGAGATAAGATAATAAATATTGGTGATTTCACCTGATCTTGACTGAGCCTGGGAGTTTTATGAATAGTCTTTTGATTGCGGCTACGGATACCGATGCGGGTAAAACCGTTGTCACCACTGCTTTAGTGGCTTATTGGCAAAAATACTATCCATCCAAGGCCTTGGGGCTGATGAAATTAATGCAAACGGGTCAAGGCGATCGAGAATGGTATGAGGGCTTATTTCAGGGTCAATTAGAAATGATCACACCGCTGCAATATCAAGCACCCTTAGCGCCTCCTGTGGCTGCTGATTTGGAAGGTCGAGATATTCCTTTAGGGACAGTGTGGCAAGCTCTGCTGAACCTACAAAAAAGCCAAGATTTGGTTTTAATTGAGGGTTTGGGGGGTTTAGGTTGTCCTGTCACCCACGAGCTAACTTTGGCGGATTTAGCGGCTCAATGGCGGTTAAAAACGCTTTTGGTGGTGCCGGTGAAATTGGGGGCGATTTCCCAAACGGTGGCTAATATTGCCCTAGCAGAGCAAAAAAAGGTCAATTTGGGCGGAATTATCCTTAATTGTCTCGAACCGCGCACGGAGACGGAAATAGAGCAGTTAACACCGATCGATTTAATTCAATCCTTGACTAATTGTCCGGTTTTAGGTGTTTTTCCCTTTATCGAAGATCGTCGGGATTTGGATAAATTGGCCTCGGTGGTAGCTAGTTGGCCAGAAATTATCTAGAGCAGGAAACCGTACCAGATTTTGGAATTTTTGTCAAGAGATATTTGTTAAATATATATTATTTCTGATAAAAATATATATTTATTTGGAAAAGTTTAAGTTCTTTGGCAAAAATACAAAGTCTTATGAAAATTCTTGAAAAATTATGGCAAAAATCGGCAAATACGAGCAGAATTTCGGGACAATGGGAGCTAGAGGGATGGATTCGTCAATTAGTTAGCCGCACATTAGACCTCTTGTGAAAACTAAAAATTGTTGTTAGGGTTAGGAGTCAGTAGCCAGTAGTCAAGAGAATTAAGAATGAATAATAATTAACTAAATAGTCTATTTACAGATTTTAGGCAGTTTAGTTCTTATTTTTGCCGTTTTTGAACCCTCAAAAATTAATTATGCAAGAGGTTTAATAAAACGCATCCGTTCATCGCTGTTTGAGTTGCCTTTTTTCTTCTTGAGCATCACCAGAGAATGGGTATGACTACCAAATGACCAATTGGTGCGGTCAATACTCAATAGCCAGGGTTGAGGGATAGGGAGCCACTGGACTACAATGGGAGCTATTTCAATGGAGCGAGTAAAGAGAGTCTTGCTCCGTGCCATCCCTTTAGGAGGTTTGAGAGCTTGTTTCAAGGCGTTATACTGGGGAGCATCTCATTTATGCAAGTGAGTAATTATACTTGTCCCTAAAACTGGTTTCTGGCAAGGCTTTTAAAATAGCTTGACATAAAACCTGATTTAGGGGTTACAAAGGTGAGATGCTCCCTTATACTGGTTCACGGGGGTTTCGAGATTAGTGCTATTTCTCATAAAACCCTACTCCCGCCTACTTTTCAAGTTTTTCCTCCTGTACTTAGATGACTATTAACTATGGTGATCTGCAAGAACCCTTGAATAAATTCTCAACCCTAGTTGAATTACTCCGTTATCGGGCAAGCAGTCAACCGGAACGCCTCGCCTATATTTTTCTGCGAGACGGAGAAATCGAAGAAGCTCGTTTAACCTATAGGGAACTGGATCAAAAGGCTAGGGCGATCGCCGCTTATCTACAATCCTTAGAAGCCAAGGGCGAAAGGGGTTTACTGCTCTATCCCCCAGGACTAGATTTTATTTCAGCTTTTTTTGGTTGTTTATATGCGGGAGTCGTCGCCATTCCCGCCTATCCACCCCGACGGAATCAAAACCTTTTGCGTTTACAGGCGATTATTGCCGATTCTCAAGCCCGATTTACCTTCACCAATGCCGCTTTATTTCCCAGTTTAAAAAACCAATGGGCTAAAGACTCTGAATTAGGCGCAATGCAGTGGATTGTTACCGATGAAATTGACCATCACCTCAGGGAGGATTGGCTAGAACCAACCCTCGAAAAAAACAGTCTCGCTTTTCTACAATACACCTCTGGTTCAACGGGAACTCCAAAGGGAGTAATGGTCAGTCACCATAATTTGTTGATTAATTCAGCCGATTTAGATCGTGGTTGGGGCCATGATCAAGATAGCGTAATGGTCACTTGGCTACCGACCTTCCATGATATGGGTCTGATTTATGGGGTTATTCAGCCTTTGTACAAAGGATTTCTTTGTTACATGATGTCCCCTGCCAGCTTTATGGAACGACCGTTACGTTGGTTACAGGCCCTTTCTGATAAAAAAGCAACCCATAGTGCGGCCCCCAACTTTGCCTACGATCTCTGTGTACGGAAAATTCCCCCTGAAAAACGGGCTACGTTAGACTTAAGCCATTGGTGCATGGCCTTAAATGGGGCCGAACCCGTCAGAGCGGAGGTACTTAAAAAGTTTGCGGAGGCTTTTCAAGTTTCTGGTTTCAAAGCCACAGCCCTTTGTCCTGGCTACGGTTTAGCAGAAGCCACCCTGAAAGTTACGGCGGTTAGTTATGACAGTCCCCCTTACTTTTATCCCGTTCAGGCTAATGCTTTAGAAAAAAATAAGATTGTGGGAGCCACTGAAACGGATACCAATGTGCAGACCCTCGTGGGCTGCGGCTGGACAACGATTGATACTCAAATCGTCATTGTCAATCCTGAAACCCTGAAACCTTGCTCCCCTGAAATTGTCGGCGAAATTTGGGTATCAGGTTCAACAATCGCCCAAGGCTATTGGGGAAAACCTCAAGAGACTCAGGAAACCTTTCAAGCTTATTTGGCAGATACAGGAGCCGGGCCTTTTCTGCGAACAGGAGACTTGGGCTTTATCAAAGACGGTGAATTATTTGTCACAGGTCGGCTCAAGGAAATTATTCTGATTCGAGGACGCAATAATTATCCCCAGGATATTGAATTAACCGTCCAAAATAGTCATCCCGCTCTGCGTCCCAGTTGTGGGGCTGCTTTTACCGTTGAAAATAAGGGCGAAGAAAAGCTCGTGGTCGTTCAGGAAGTGGAGCGCACCTGGCTCCGTAAGGTAGATATAGATGAGGTAAAAAGAGCCATTCGTAAAGCTGTTGTCCAGGAATATGATTTACAGGTTTATGCGATCGCGCTGATCAGGACTGGTAGTTTACCAAAAACCTCTAGCGGTAAAATTCAGCGTCGTGGCTGTCGGGCCAAATTTTTAGAGGGAAGCCTGGAAATTTTGGGCTAAGAAAATTTCTTGATCGGCACTTAATGTGTTAAATTCGTATATCGATTGAAACTTCGAGCAATTCTTTCTCTCCCCTTAAGTCCACGTCCCTAGACTTGGAAATTCCTTAAAAATTAGCTACATTTCTAAAGAAAGCAACCTGAGTCTAATGTCCACAGAAATCCCAAACGACAAAAAACAACCGACCCTAACGGAAATTCAAAACTGGTTAGTAGCTTACATGACAGAGATGATGGAAGTGGACGAAGATGAGATTGATCTAAGCGTTCCCTTTGATGAATATGGTCTCGATTCTTCTATGGCAGTTGCTTTGATCGCTGATCTAGAGGATTGGTTAGGACGAGATTTAGATCGCACCCTGATCTACGATTATCCAACTCTAGAAAAGTTGGCTAAACAGGTTAGTGAACCCTGACATTTTTATAAAGTTTGTGCTTAAAAATTTTGAGGAAGTTCTAAAATGACAAATTATGGCAAATCTATGTCTCATTACTATGATCTAGTGGTAGGACATAAAGGTTATAACAAAGATTACGCCACTGAAGTAGAATTCATTCACAATTTAGTTGAGACTTACACAACTGAAGCCAAATCTATCCTAGACTTGGGCTGTGGTACGGGTTATCATGCCGCTCTTTTAGCACAGAAAGGGTATTCTGTACATGGTGTTGATCTCAGTGCTGAAATGTTAGAGCAGGCTAAAACTCGCATTGAAGATGAAACAATAGCTTCTAATCTGAGTTTTTCTCAAGGAAATATTTGTGAAATCCGTTTAAATCGTCAGTTTAATGTTGTTCTTGCTCTATTTCATGTGGTTAACTATCAAACGACCAATCAAAATTTACTGGCAACGTTTGCAACGGTTAAAAACCATTTAAAAGCTGGGGGGATTTTTATTTGTGATGTGTCCTATGGGCCTTACGGACTGGGGGAATTTAAGAGTCGGCCTACAGCATCAATATTGCGTTTAGAGGATAATTCCAATGGTAACGAAGTAACCTATATTAGTGAACTAAATTTTTTAACCCATGAAAATATAGTGGAAGTTACTCACAATTTATGGGTAACAAATCAAGAAAATCAACTTCTAGAGAATTCACGGGAAACACATCCTCAGCGCTATCTTTTCAAGCCTGAAGTTGAATTGTTGGCTGATGCTTGTGAACTAACTGTTCTTGATGCGATGCCCTGGCTTGAACAACGTCCTTTGACAAACATTCCTTGTCCTTCAGTTTGTTTTGTTATTGGGCATAAAACAACCCATTCAGCTTAAATTCTGCTAAAAAAAATCCAACTTACCTTATTCTCTGAAACCACACAAGCCATGAATACAATTCAAGATGCCAAGACCGAAAATTACTCAATCTTAAATCAGTCAATTCCAAGACCTCTCAAACTGAGTAATATCCTATTATGATAAGATTTTGCGTTCTCCTTTGTTTGGAATGTCAGCAGAGGAGTCTCTATATTGGCTAGAAAGATGTTTATGTCAAGAGCATCAGGGCTTCGATGTACAAGTTAAGTATCATCAAAAAATGCTGAAGAATATGTTACGTTTGACCGATAGTTTGGATTATCTATGGCCAGTTAACCGTGAAATGCGGCTCATGAAAGCTGGGGGGTCAATTGAACGGGCGATCACCAATAACATTAAAGCTTTTCTTCAATTTAAAGAAACTGTAACCGTATTAAATTAGAAAAACCGCAGTGAGGAATTTGAATGGAACCCATCGCAATTATTGGTCTTGCTTGCCGCTTTCCAGGGGCTGACAATCCAGAAGCTTTCTGGCAACTCATGCGAAATGGGGTGGATGCGATCGCCGATATTCCTCCTGAACGTTGGGATATTGAGCGTTTCTACGATCCCACACCTGCCACTGCCAAGAAGATGTATAGTCGCCAGGGCGGTTTTCTAAAAAATGTCGATCAATTTGACCCTCAATTTTTCCGAATTTCTCCCCTAGAAGCCACCTATCTAGACCCTCAACAAAGACTGCTACTGGAAGTCACCTGGGAAGCCTTAGAAAATGCTGCCATTGTGCCTGAAACCTTAGCTGGTAGCCAATCAGGGGTTTTTATTGGCATCAGTGATGTGGATTATCATCGTTTGGCTTATCAAAGTCCTACTAACTTGACGGCCTATGTGGGTACAGGAAACAGCACCAGTATTGCGGCTAACCGTTTATCATATCTGTTTGATTTGCGTGGCCCCAGTTTGGCCGTAGATACCGCTTGCTCTTCTTCCCTCGTCGCCGTTCACTTGGCCTGTCAGAGTTTGCAAAATCAAGAATCGAACCTCTGCTTAGTGGGGGGAGTTAATCTCATTTTGTCGCCAGAGACAACCGTTGTTTTTTCCCAAGCGAGAATGATCGCCCCCGACAGTCGTTGTAAAACCTTTGACGCGAGGGCCGATGGTTATGTGCGCTCGGAAGGCTGTGGAGTAGTCGTACTTAAACGTCTTAGGGATGCCATTCAGGACGGCGATCGCGTTTTAGCAGTGATTGAAGGTTCCGCGGTGAATCAGGATGGTTTAAGTAATGGACTCACGGCCCCTAATGGCCCTGCTCAACAGGCGGTGATTCGTCAGGCCCTGGCAAATGCCCAGGTAAAACCGGCCCAGATTAGCTATGTCGAAGCCCATGGCACGGGGACAGAATTGGGGGATCCGATCGAAGTTAAATCTCTGAAAGCGGTTTTGGGTGAAAAGCGATCGCTCGATCAAACCTGTTGGCTCGGTTCTGTGAAAACCAACATTGGTCATTTAGAAGCGGCGGCGGGAATGGCGGGTCTGATTAAAGTCGTTCTCTGCCTACAACACCAAGAAATTCCCCCTAATCTCCACTTTCAAACCCTTAATCCCTATATTTCCCTAGCTGACACAGCTTTTGCGATTCCCACTCAGGCTCAACCCTGGCGGACCAAACCCCCTAAGTCTGGTGAAAACGGTGTCGAACGACGTTTAGCAGGACTCAGTTCCTTTGGGTTTGGGGGGACAAATTCCCATGTGATTCTCAGCGAAGCCCCTGTCACCGTTAAAAACAATCAACAAAATGGGCAGAAGTTGATGGAACGTCCCTGGCATTTGCTGACTTTATCTGCCAAGAATGAAGAAGCCTTAAAAGCCTTAGTCCATTGTTATCAAAAGTATTTAGCTGATCATCATGAAATTCCTCTCGCTGATGTTTGTTTTACGGCCAATAGTCGGCGATCGCACTTTAATCATCGTTTAGGAGTAGTGGCTAGAGATCGCTTAGAAATGTTGCAGAAGTTAGAGAACTTTAGTAACCAAGAAAGGATGAGAGAACCGAAGAGTATTAACAAAAAGAAAAAACCTAAAATTGTTTTTCTATTTGCCGGTCAAGGTTCTCAATATGTAGGTATGGGTCGTCAACTGTACGAAACCCAACCCATCTTTCGCCAAACCTTGGATCGCTGTGCTGAAATCCTGCGACCCCATTTAGATCAACCCCTCTTAGAAATTCTTTATCCTGCTGACCCAGAAGCCGAAACAGCGAGTTTTTACCTAGAGCAGACTGCCTATACCCAACCCACTTTATTCGCATTCGAGTATGCCCTAGCACAGTTATGGCGTTCCTGGGGAATAGAACCGGCGGCAGTAATTGGTCACAGTGTCGGTGAATATGTGGCGGCCACCGTTGCCGGAGCCTTAAGCTTAGAAGACGGATTAACGCTAATTGCCAAACGGGCAAAACTGATGCAATCTCTTGCCAAGGATGGGGCAATGGTTGCTGTCTTTGCCTCAGAAGAGCGGGTTAAAGCTGTTATTGAGCCTTATAGGACTGATGTAGCGATCGCTGCTGTTAATGGACCAGAAAATTTTGTTATTTCAGGAAAAGCGACGGCTATTGAAGAAATTATCGTTCATTTAACCGCAGAAGCAATAGAAGTCCGTCCTTTGAAAGTTTCCCATGCTTTTCACTCGCCTTTGATGGAACCGATTTTGGATTCTTTAGAACAGGAAGCTGTTGCAATATCCTTCCGACCTCTGCAAATTCCCTTAGTTGCTAATTTAACGGGGGAAGTTCTACCAGAAGGAGCAACAATTGACGCTCGTTACTGGCGAAATCATGCACGCAACCCTGTACAATTTTATGCCAGTATCCAAACGCTGATCGAGCAGAAATTCAGTCTTTTTTTGGAAGTCAGTCCGAAACCGACTTTATCTCGATTGGGTCAACAATGTTGTCCAGAAAGATCAGCTACCTGGCTATTTTCCCTCGCCCCTCCTCAAGAAGAAGAACAAAGCCTGCTAAATAGTTTGGCGATTCTCTATGATTGCCAAGGGGCAAAAATAAACTGGGAAGGTTTTCATGTAAACTATTCACAAAATTTACTGGCCTTACCGACCTATCCTTTTCAACGTCAACGCTATTGGCTTGAAACCATTAAACCGACTTCTGAAGAAACAACCATGACGACCAATGCCACTAATGTCCAAGCTATCTCCAGCAATCAAAAACAACAGGAGATTCTAATCACATTGCAAACCCTAGTGGGAAATTTACTGCAATTGTCCCCTGCTGATGTCAATGTTCATACACCTTTCCTGGAGATGGGGGCAGATTCCATTGTCATGGTTGAGGCGGTCAGACGGATTGAGAATACCTATAACGTTAAAATTGCTATGCGTCAGTTATTTGAGGAGTTATCAAATTTAGATGCTTTAGCTATTTATTTGGCTCAAAATCTGGCTAATGATTTCCAGAATACTCAAGTTAATACCGAGGTGTTTTCTGCGCCCATTGCCTGCTCAAATAACCGATCGCCCAATGTCGTGCTGAGTTCTAATAGCAACGGCTTTCAACGTCAAACAGCTTCTCCAAAGGTTTCGGCGATCGCCGCCCTTGCAGGAATGGGAGGAGCAGGGGGAATGGGAGGAGTTGAAGTGCCTCAAGTTTCTGTGCCACAAACCAGTGCGGTAACAGCCTCAGGTTCAACCGTTTCTAGTTCTGCCCTGGAAAACATTATGGGTCAACAGTTACAACTGATGGCCAAACAGTTAGAAGTCTTGCAAACGGCCAATTTTGCCCCGACGACTCCCCGAACCACAGAAAATTCCCCATCTTCCGTCAGTCAAAATAGGTCAAACGGACTTACACAACAGTTAATTCCCCCCCAGCAATTAGCGGCGAACCTAGGGCCAATAGCCAGTCGCACCCGTCAAACCAGCAATCAAGCTTCTGCTCCTAAACCGACAGTAACAGCCACTCCCTGGGGGCCGAAAAAACCACCCACAGGTGGATTAACTCCCCAACAACAGCAACATCTAGAGGCATTAATTGCTCGCTTTACGGAACGTACCAAAACCTCTAAGCAAATTGTGCAACGTGATCGCCCGCGTTTAGCAGATAGTCGAGCCTCGGTCGGATTCCGTATGTCCATTAAAGAGATGCTCTATCCCATTGTGGCCCAACGTTCTCAAGGATCAAGAATTTGGGATGTGGACGGTAATGAATATATTGATATGACGATGGGGCAAGGGGTAACGCTGTTTGGGCATCAACCAGACTTCATTATGTCGGCCCTACAAAGCCAACTCACTGAAGGCATTCATCTCAATCCGCGATCGCCAATTGTGGGAGAAGTGGCCGCCTTAATTTGTGAACTAACAGGAGCCGAACGAGCTTGTTTTTGCAACTCTGGAACCGAAGCCGTAATGGCCGCTATTCGTATCGCCAGGGCAACAACAGGTCGGAGTAAAATTGCCATCTTTGAAGGCTCCTATCATGGCCATGCGGACGGAACCCTTTTTAGGAACCAAATTATTGATAACCAACTCCACTCTTTTCCCCTAGCTCTAGGCGTTCCCCCCAGCCTTAGTTCCGATGTGGTGGTATTGGACTATGGCAGTGCGGAAGCTCTGAACTATTTACAAACCCAGGGACAGGATTTAGCGGCGGTCTTAGTAGAACCGATTCAAAGTGGTAATCCTTTACTACAACCCAAGCAATTTCTCCAAAGTCTGCGGCAAATTACCAGTCAAATGGGCATTGCCCTGATTTTTGATGAAATGATTACGGGTTTTCGATCGCACCCAGGGGGAGCGCAAGCTTTATTTGGAGTACGGGCGGATATTGCCACCTATGGCAAAGTAGTTGCGGGAGGAATGCCCATTGGAGTTATTGCAGGTAAGGCCCATTATCTGGACAGCATTGACGGGGGAATGTGGCGTTATGGCGATAAATCCTATCCTGGGGTGGACAGAACCTTTTTTGGGGGAACCTTTAATCAGCATCCGTTAGCAATGGTAGCGGCTAGGGCTGTCCTGACCCATTTAAAGGAGCAGGGGCCAGGTCTGCAACAACAATTAACTGAACGCACTGCGGCCTTAGCCGATACACTGAATCATTATTTTCAAGCCGAAGAAGTTCCCATTAAAATCGAACAGTTTAGTTCTTTCTTCCGGTTTGCCCTCTCTGGCAATTTGGATTTACTTTTCTATCACATGGTAGAAAAAGGTATTTATGTCTGGGAATGGCGTAAACATTTTCTTTCAACCGCCCATACGGAAGCCGATCTTGCCCAATTTGTCCAAGCGGTTAAAGATAGCGTCACAGAATTGCGTCAGGGAGGTTTTATCCCCGCAAAAAAGCCTTCCTGGTCAATGCAAAGGCCTCAAACTGATCCCCCCCTAACCTCCCTTGATAAGGGGATTGATCCCCCCCTAACCCCCCTTGATAAGGGGATTGATCCCCCCCTAACCCCCCTTGATAAGGGGGGAGATGTTGATGTCACCCTTGATAAGGGAGGAAATTCTCGTTCTGTTAGGGACAGTAAGTTAGGGAAAGGGAGCGGGTCTCAAGACCAAAAAACGATACAGTTTAGCCTCTACTACTTTGGTAGCTATGAAGCGGAATTTAACCCGAATAAATATAACTTGCTGTTTGAAGGGGCTAAATTTGGCGATCGCGCTGGTTTTACGGCCCTTTGGATTCCTGAACGTCATTTCCACGCTTTTGGTGGTTTTTCTCCCAATCCTTCGGTTTTGGCGGCGGCTTTAGCACGGGAAACCAAACAGATTCAACTGCGATCAGGCAGTGTGGTTTTACCGCTACATAATTCCATCCGAGTCGCCGAAGAATGGGCAGTGGTGGACAATCTTTCCCAGGGCCGTGTCGGTATTGCTTTTGCATCGGGTTGGCATCCCCAGGATTTTGTCTTGGCTCCCCAGTCCTTTGGCCAACATCGGGAATTGATGTTCCAAGAAATTGAAACCGTCCAGAAACTTTGGCGAGGGGAAGCGATCACCGTGCCAGACGGAAAGGGTCAAAGGGTAGAGGTAAAAACCTATCCCCAACCAATGCAGTCCCAGTTACCCAGCTGGATTACTATTGTCAATAATCCCGATACCTATATCAGAGCAGGGGCGATCGGTGCTAATATCCTTACCAATCTGATGGGGCAAAGCGTGGAAGATTTAGCCCGTAATATTGCGCTATATCGTCAATCTTTGGCAGAGCATGGTTATGATCCCGCGTCGGGAACGGTGACAGTTCTCCTGCATACTTTTGTTGGCAATGATTTAGAGCAAGTTCGAGAACAGGCTCGCCAACCCTTTGGGCAATACCTCACCTCCTCTGTCGGACTCTTGCAGAACATGGTCAAGAGCCAGGGCATGAAAGTGGATTTTGAACAATTAAGAGACGAAGATCGGGACTTTCTCCTCGCTTCTGCCTATAAACGCTATACAGAAACCAGTGCCTTAATTGGCACACCCGAAACCTGCCGTCAAATTATTGATCATTTGCAGTCCATCGGTGTGGATGAAGTGGCTTGTTTTATTGATTTTGGGGTAGATGAACAAACAGTTTTGGCCAATTTACCCTATCTCCAGTCCCTAAAAGACTTATATCAACCTCATCTCCCCCCTTATCAAGGGGGGTTAGGGGGGGATCAATCCCCTTATCAAGGGGAGTTAGGGGGGGATCAATCCCCTTATCAAGGGGGGTTAGGGGGGGATCAATCCCCTTATCAAGGGGGGTTAGGGGGGGATCAATCCCCTTATCAAGGGGGGTTAGGGGGTGATCAAGTCCCTCTCACCGAAGCCCAACGACAACTGTGGATTTTGGCTCAATTAGGAGACAACGGCTCGACTGCCTATAACCAATCAGTGACATTGCAATTAAGTGGCCCCTTAAATCTCGTTGCGATGACCCAAGCTATTCAACGAATCAGCGATCGCCATGAAGCGTTACGAACCAAAATTAATGCCCAGGGAGATAGTCAAGAAATCCTGCCCCAGGTCGAAATTAACTGCCCTATCTTAGACTTCAGTCTTGACCAAGCTTCGGCCCAACAGCAAGCAGAACAATGGTTAAAGGAAGAAAGTGAAAAACCCTTTGATTTGAGCCAGGGTTCTCTCGTGCGTTGGTATATACTCAAATTAGAACCAGAATTACATTTGTTAGTATTAACGGCCCATCACATTATCAGTGACGGTTGGTCAATGGGAGTAATCCTTCGGGAATTAGGAGAGTTATATTCAGCCAAATGTCAGGGGGTTACAGCTAATCTTAAAACCCCAAAACAGTTTCGAGAATTGATTGAATGGCAAAGCCAGCCAAGCCAAGGGGAAGAACTGAAAAAACAGCAGGCCTATTGGTTAACAACGCTTGTCAATCCGACCGTTTTGAATTTACCCACTGACAAACCTCGTCCAGCTTTACCCAGTTACCAAGCCAATCGTCAAAGTCTAACTTTAGATAGCCAATTTACAGAAAAACTAAAGCAATTTAGTCGTAAACAGGGCTGTACTTTTCTAATGACACTGTTATCAGTTTATAACATTCTCATTCATCGTTTGACGGGACAGGATGATATTCTGGTGGGTCTGCCAGCGTCTGGACGTGGCCTTTTAGATAGTGAAGGAATGGTGGGTTATTGCACTCATTTTTTACCAATTTGCAGTCAGTTAGCGGGTAATCCCACTTTTGCTGATTATCTCAAACAAATGCGGGGGGTTCTGTTGTCGGCCTATGAACATCAGGACTATCCCTTTGCTCTTTTGCTCAATCAGTTAGATTTACCGCGTAATACCAGTCGCTCTCCTTTAATTGATGTCAGTTTCAATTTAGAACCAGCCATTAATTTACCCAAAATGAAAGGATTAGAGATTAGTTTACTGCCTCAAAAGGTTAGTTTTAGGGATCGAGATTTGCATTTGAATGTGACAGAAATAGGCGGAGAAGCTCTGGTTGACTGTGACTACAATACGGATTTATTTGAGGATGAAACGATTCAGCGTTGGTTGGGTTATTTCCAAACCTTACTTGAGGCAGTTATTAATGATCCGCAACAAAATCTACGGGAATTACCTTTATTAAATTCTGCTGAACAAAAACAGTTATTAGTAGATTGGAATCAAACCAAGACCGACTATCCCCAAGATCAGTGTATTCATCAATTATTTGAAGCGCAAGTTGAACGGACTCCCGATGCGATTGCGGTGGTATTTGAGGGGCAATCATTAACCTACGGTGAATTAAATTGTCGAGCCAATCAGTTAGCACATTATTTACAAAAATTAGGAGTAAAACCAGATGAATTAGTAGGGATTTGTCTAGAACGTTCTTTAGACATGATTGTAGGATTATTGGCTATTCTTAAAGTCGGCGGAGCTTATGTTCCTATTGACCCAGATTATCCTCAAGAACGCATTAGCTTTATGCTCCAAGATACCCAGGTTAAAATACTGTTAACCTGCGAATCTTTACAGACTTCTCTGCCAAATCATCAGTCCATTGTTGTCTGTTTAGATAAAGATTGGCAACCAATTAATCAAGCAAGTCAGGAGAATCTGAACAGCACAGTTTCTGCGGATAATTTAGCCTACATTATTTATACTTCTGGTTCTACAGGTAAACCTAAAGGCGTTGAGATTACTCATCGTAGCGTTAATCGTCTTTTGTTTGGTGTAAACTATGTACATCTAGATGCAACGCAAAGATTTTTACAAATGGCTCCCATTGCTTTTGACGCTTCTACCTTTGAGATTTGGGGTGCTTTATTACATGGTGCGAGATGTGTGATTTTTACGGAAAATATTCCTACCTCTACAAGTTTACAAAATGCAATAGACAAAAATGGCATTACTGTTTTATGGCTAACGGCTGCTTTGTTCAATAAGATTATTGACGATAATTCCCAAGCTTTATCAGGAATTAAACAGCTACTAATTGGTGGAGAAGCACTTTCAGTTGCTCATGTTCATAAAGCACTGGCTGCTTTGCCATTGACACAAATTACTAATGGATATGGACCAACGGAAAGTACAACTTTTACCTGTTGCTATCCTATTCCTAAACAACTAGAGGCAGCAATAAAGTCAATCCCCATTGGTCGTCCAATCTCCAACACACAGGTTTACATTCTAGATAGCTATCTCCAACCTGTACCGATTGGTGTAGTCGGAGAATTACATATTGGTGGATTTGGGGTGGCAAGGGGCTATTTAAATCGTCCTGAATTAACCCAAGAAAAATTTATTGCTAATCCTTTTAGTAATGACCCAGATGCTCGGCTCTATAAAACCGGAGATTTAGCTCGTTATTTACCCGATGGTGATATTGAATATCTGGGACGCATTGATAATCAAGTCAAAATTCGCGGTTTTCGGATTGAGTTGGGAGAAATTGAGGCTGTTTTGCTTTCCCATCCCCAGGTACGAGAAGCGGTGGTTTTGGTGAATGAAAGCGATCGCTCTGAAAATCGGGCTTTGGTCGCTTATATTGTCCCTAATGATCCTGCTTGTACGACTCAATCATTACGAGAGTTTGTTAAACGGCAGCTTCCCGACTATATGATTCCAGCTTATTGGCTTGTGCTAGAAAAATTACCGTTAACCAGCAATGGCAAAATTGATCGTCGGGCTTTACCGTTACCTAATCCAGAGTTAAATCGTTCGATAGACTATGTGGCTCCCAAAAATCCTACCCAGGAGGCGATCGCCGCTATTTTTGGTCAAGTTTTAAAACTGGAAAAAGTGGGAATTTATGATAACTTTTTTGAGATCGGCGGTAATTCTTTGCAAGCCACTCAAGTTATTTCAAGGTTACGAGAAAGTTTTGCCCTAGAGTTGCCCCTGCGTCGCCTATTTGAACAACCGACTGTGGCGGATTTGGCTTTAGCCGTAACGGACATTCATGCCACTTTACAAAAATTACAAACCCCTATTGATGATTTATCAGGCGATCGCCAGGAGATCGAAATATGAAATCCATTGAAACCTTTTTGTCAGATTTAGCCAATCAAGATATTAAACTCTGGATGGACGGCGATCGCCTGCGTTGTAATGCTCCCCAGGGCCTATTGACCCCAGAGATTCAAACAGAACTGAAAAACCGTAAAGCAGAAATCATTCAATTTCTTGAGCAACTGGGTTCAGAGGAGCAGGTTAGCTCTAGAACCATTCTTCCGACTGCCCGTGATACCCAATTACCCCTCTCCTTTGCCCAGGCGCGACTTTGGTTTCTGTATCAATTAGAAGGAGCCACGGGAACCTATAACATGACAGGGGCCTTAAGTTTAAGCGGGTCTCTGCAAGTAGAAGCCCTCAAACAAGCTCTAGGAGCAATAATCCAACGTCACGAGTCATTGCGTACCAGTTTCCAGACGGTTGACGGTGTTCCAGTGCAGGTGATTGATCCCAAGCCTATTTGGGAATTGACTATGGTTAATTTGGAAGGAAAGGAAGCAGCAGCAGAAAAATTAGCTTATGCGGAAGCCCAAACGCCCTTTGATTTAACCAAGAGTCCTTTACTGAGGGTAACGCTCCTCAAATTGCAGCCAGAAAAGCATATTTTATTAATTAATATGCACCATACTATTTCTGATGGCTGGTCAATCGGTGTTTTTGTTCGTGAATTGTCCCATCTCTATGGGGCTTTTGTTGCGGGTAAAGAACCAACTTTACCGATTTTACCAATTCAGTATGCGGATTTTGCCGTTTGGCAGCGAGAGTGGTTACAGGGTAAGGTTTTAGCGGCTCAATTGGAATATTGGAAGCGACAATTGGCAGATGCTCCTCCTCTGCTGGAACTGCCGACTGATCGCCCTCGTCCCGCAATCCAAACCTTTCAAGGCAAGACAGAAAGATTTGAGCTAGATAGGAAACTGACCCAAGAATTAAAGGCATTAAGTCAACAGTCGGGTTGCACCTTATTTATGACTTTGTTGGCCGCTTTTGGGGTAGTTCTATCCCGTTATAGTAACCAGACTGATATAGTCATTGGTTCAGCGATCGCCAACCGTAATCGTCGAGAAATTGAGGGGTTAATTGGCTTTTTTGTTAACACTTTGGCGTTGAGGTTAGATTTATCAGAAAAACCTAGCTTTGCCGCTTTCTTAAAACAAGTACAGGCGGTCACTCAGGATGCCTATGAGCATCAAGATTTGCCCTTTGAGATGTTAGTAGAAGAATTACAGCTAGAGCGCAAATTAGACCGTAATCCTTTGGTACAGGTGATGTTTGCCCTTCAAAATGCTGCTAATGAAACCTGGAATTTACCTGGGTTGGCTATTGAAGAAGTGTCTTGGGAGCTTGATTCTGCCCGTTTTGACTTAGAGATTCATGTATCAGAAGTTAACGACGGCATAGCTGGATTCTGTTGCTACAACATTGACTTATTTGATGGCTCAACGATCGCCCGTCTATTGGAACATTTTCAGAATCTTCTCAGGGCGATTATTGTTAATCCTCAAGAGTCGGTAAGCCTATTACCTTTATTGTCAGAACAGGAACAAAAGCAACTTTTAGTTGATTGGAATCAAACCAAAACTGATTATCCCCAAGAGCAGTGCATTCATCAATTATTTGAATCACAAGTTGAACGGACTCCTGATGCGATCGCCGTAGTCTTTGAAGAGCAATCATTAACTTACGGTGAATTAAATGGTCGAGCCAATCAGTTAGCCCATTATTTACAAAAATCAGGAGTAAAACCAGATGAATTAGTAGGGATTTGTCTAGAACGTTCTTTAGACATGATTGTAGGATTATTGGCTATTCTTAAAGTCGGCGGAGCTTATGTTCCTATTGACCCAGATTATCCCCAAGAACGCATTAGCTTTATGCTCCAAGATTCACAGGTTAAAGTAATATTAACCTGTGAATCTTTACAGACTTCTCTGCCAAATCATCAGTCCATTGTTGTCTGCTTAGATAAAGATTGGCAACAAATTAATCAAGCAAGTCAGGAAAATCTTAACAGCACAGTTTCTGCGGATAATTTAGCCTACATTATTTATACTTCTGGTTCTACAGGCACTCCCAAGGGTGTTGCCGTTACTCATCGTAGCGTTAATCGTCTTTTGTTTGGTGTAAATTATGTACATCTAGATGCAACGCAAAGATTTTTACAAATGGCTCCCATTGCTTTTGACGCTTCTACCTTTGAGATTTGGGGGGCGTTATTGCATGGTGGGAGATGTGTGATTTTTACGGAAAATATTCCTACCTCTACAAGTTTACAAAATGCAATAGACAAAAATGGCATTACTGTTTTATGGCTAACGGCTGCTTTGTTCAATAAGATTATTGACGATAATTCCCAAGCTTTATCAGGAATTAAACAGCTACTAATTGGTGGAGAAGCACTTTCAGTTGCTCATGTTCATAAAGCACTGGCTGCTTTGCCATTGACACAAATTACTAATGGATATGGGCCAACAGAAAGTACAACTTTTACCTGTTGCTATCCTATTCCTAAACAACTAGAGGCAACAATAAAGTCAATCCCCATTGGTCGTCCAATCTCCAACACACAGGTTTACATTCTAGATAGCTATCTCCAACCTGTACCGATTGGTGTAGTCGGAGAATTACATATTGGTGGAGCAGGGTTAGCACGAGGTTATCTCAATCGCCCTGAGTTAACGGCTGAAAAATTTATTGCCAATCCCTTTGATCCCCCCCTAACCCCCCTTGATAAGGGGGGAGAAGAACCCTCAAAACTCTATAAAACGGGAGACTTAGCCCGTTATTTACCCGATGGCAATGTAGAATTTTTGGGACGTATTGACAATCAGGTAAAAATTCGGGGTTTTCGCATCGAAACTGGGGAAATCGAAGCCGTTTTAAGTCAATATTTCCTATTAGCGGGAAATGTCGTCGTTGCCAGGGAAGATAATACTGGGGATAAACGTCTCGTTGCTTACCTGGTTCCTGCCTTGCAAAAGGTCGCCCTACCAGAGCAATTAGCCCAATGGCAAAGTGAATACATTAGTGATTGGCAGAGTCTTCACGAAAGAACCTATAGTCAAGGGCAAGACAGCCTAGCTGATCTCACTTTTAATATCACGGGTTGGAATAGCAGTTATACTCGTCAACCCCTTCCTGCTTCAGAAATGCGAGAGTGGGTCGAAAACACTGTCAGTCGCATCCTAGCCTTGCAACCAGAACGCAGTTTAGAAATTGGTTGTGGTACAGGTTTGTTGCTCTCCAGGGTAGCAAAGCATTGTCTTGAATATTGGGCAACGGATTATTCCCAGGGGGCGATAAATTATGTTGAACAGGTTTGCAATGCCGTTGAAGGTTTAGAACAGGTTAAGTTAGTCTGTCAAACGGCGGATAATTTTGAGGGCATTCCCCCGCGTCAATTTGATACCGTCGTCTTAAATTCGATTATTCAGTATTTTCCCAGTGTGGATTATCTGTTACAGGTGCTTGAAGGGGCGATCAACGTCATTGGCGAGCGAGGTCAGATTTTTGTCGGGGATGTGCGGAGTTTACCGCTATTAGAGCCATATCATGCGGCTGTGCAATTAGCCCAAGCTTCTGATTCCAAAACCGTTGAACAATGGCAACAACAGGTGCGTCAAAGTGTAGCAGGTGAAGAAGAACTGGTCATTGATCCCACATTTTTCCTGGCTTTAAAACAACATTTTCCTCAAATTAGCTGGGTAGAAATTCAACCGAAACGGGGTGTAGCTCACAATGAGTTAACTCAATTTCGCTATGATGTCACTCTCCATTTAGAGCCTATCAATAATCAATCATTATTGAGCAGTAATCCAACGGTAATTACCTGGTTAAATTGGCAACTTGATCAACTTTCTTTAGCTCAAATTCAAGAGCAATTGTTGACAGAAAAACCTGAATTATTGGGAATTCGTGGTATTCCGAATCAGCGAGTTGAACAGGCTCTCAAAATTTGGGAATGGGTGGAAAATGCCCCTGATGTTGAAACGGTTGAACAACTTAAAAAACTGCTCAAAGAACAAGTAGATACTGGTATTAATCCTGAACAGGTTTGGCAGTTAGCTGAGTCTTTAGGTTACACCGCTCACCTTAGTTGGTGGGAAAGTAGTCAAGAGGGTTCCTTTGATGTCATTTTTCAGCGTGATTCAGGGTCAGAAGCCGTTTCAAAGCTTGCTTTTTGGGATGAAAAAGCCCTTAAAACAAAACCCTGGACTGATTACACCAATAATCCTCTGCGTGGTAAGTTAGTCCAAAAGTTAATTCCTAAAGTACGAGAATTTCTGCAAGAAAAGCTACCCAGTTATATGGTTCCCCAGGCCTTTGTGTTGCTGGATTCCCTTCCTTTGACTCCCAATGGCAAGGTGGATCGTAAAGCATTGCCTTCTCCTGATGCGACGACTCGTAATTTGGCTAACAGTTTTGTCTTACCCCGCAATCCGATTGAAGCTCAACTTACTCAAATTTGGAGTGAAGTTTTGGGACTGGAACGTATTGGTGTTAAGGATAACTTTTTTGAATTGGGGGGGCATTCCCTGTTAGCCACTCAAGTTATCTCTCGCTGCCAACAAGCCTTTGAAATTTCTTTACTCCTACGTTATCTGTTTGAATCACCAACTATTGCTCAGTTAAGTGCAGTGATTTTAAGGGAACTACAAACTGGCTCAGGGCTAAAGCTGCCAGGGATTGTACCAGTTAACCGTGATGGGGACATCCCCCTATCCTGGGCGCAGGAACGTCTGTGGTTTGTCAATCAATTGGAAGGAGAAAGTGGGGCATATACCATTGATTTTACTATGCGTTTACTAGGCAATCTCAACGTTAAAGCCCTAGAGCAAGCTTTTCAGGCAATTGTGCAACGCCATGAACCTTTACGAACTCAGTTTAAGCTCAAGGATAATAAGCCGATCCAGGTAATCGCGCCTAATGTAACTTTCACCTTACCAGTTGTCAATTTGCAAAACCTGAGTCATCCTGAGTCACAGGTAAAACACCTGTTAGTAGAATCAGCATCCGAACCCTTTGATCTCGAATCAGGTTCGGTATTACGAGTCAAATTATGGCAATTGAAGACAGACGAATATGTACTATTATTGGCTATTCACCATATTGCGGCGGATGGTTGGTCAATAGGTGTTTTAATTGACGAATTATCGGTCTATTATCGAAGTTTCTCCACAGGAACAAAAGCAGATTTACTCGCTCTACCGATACAGTATGCTGACTTTGCGATGTGGCAGCGTCAATGGTTAACAAATGAGGTTTTAGAACATCAATTAAGCTACTGGACACAACAGTTAACGGACGCACCTCTACTGCACCAACTTCCCACAGACCGCCCCCGCCCAGCCGTACAGAGTTTTCGGGGTGGGACGGAGCTACTGCGACTAGATAATCAACTAACACAACAATTGAAAAAACTCAGTCAAGAGTCTGGTAGCACTCTTTTTATGACATTACTAGCGGGTTTTACTGTGTTACTATCTCGTTATAGTCAACAAACAGATGTGGTAATTGGTTCACCCATTGCCAATCGTAACCGCACGGAAATTGAGGGTTTAATCGGCTTTTTTGTGAATAATTTGGTATTGAGGCTCGATCTGTCCCAGGAACCCTCTTTTGAGGATTTTCTGTTCCAGGTACGAGAAGTTACCCAAAACGCCTACGACCATCAAGATTTACCCTTCGAGATGTTAGTCGAAAAATTACAAATTGAGCGGCATTTAGATCGTAATCCTTTAATACAGATAGTTTTTGCCCTTCAGAATGCTCCTAGTTCTCCCTGGGACTTGCCTGGGATAAAAATTGAGGATATACCAGCGGGACGGGATTCGGTACGGCTTGATCTAGAAATTCACCTGTGGGATACACCCGAAGGACTGGGGGGTTTTTGCTCTTATAACAGGGATTTATTTGATGGCTCAACGATCGCCCGTCTATTGGAACATTTTCAGAATATTCTCTGGGCGATTATTGCCAACCCTCAAGAATCGGTAAGCTCGTTACCTTTATTGTCAGAACAGGAACAAAAGCAACTTTTAGTTGATTGGAATCAAACCCAAGCCGATTATCCCCAAGATCAGTGCATTCATCAGTTATTTGAAGCGCAAGTTGAACGAACTCCCGATGCGATCGCCGTAGTCTTTGAGGAGCAATCATTAACCTACAGTGAATTAAATTGTCGCGCTAATCAGTTAGCCCATTATTTACAAACTTTAGGAGTCCGGCCAGAGGTCTTAGTCGGTATTTCCCTAGAACGTTCTTTGGAAATGATTATTGGCTTATTAGCCATTCTCAAGGCCGGTGGTGCTTATCTCCCTCTTGATCCTGACTATCCTACCGAGCGTCTTCAGTTCATGTTAGAAGACAGTCAAGTTCTTTTTTTGATTACCCACAGTTCTTTATTAGCAAAATTGCCTCCCTCTCAAGCGACTCTTATTTGTTTAGATCACATCCAAAAGCAGATTTCTCAATATTCTCCCGATAATCTTCAAAGTGAGTTAACTCCTTCCAATTTAGCTAACGTTATTTACACCTCTGGCTCTACGGGTAAACCTAAAGGGGTGATGGTTGAACATCGGGGCTTAGTTAACTTAGCGAGTTCTCAAATTCAATCTTTTGCAGTCAACCATAACAGTCGTGTGCTGCAATTTGCTTCTTTTAGTTTTGATGCTTGTATTTCAGAAATTTTGATGACCTTTGGTTCTGGAGCGACGCTTTATCTTGCTCAAAAAGATGCTTTGTTGCCAGGTCAGCCATTAATTGAACGGTTAGTAAAGAATGGAATTACTCATGTGACTTTGCCGCCTTCAGCTTTAGTGGTTTTACCCAAGGAATCATTACCCAACTTACAAACCTTAATTGTGGCGGGTGAAGCTTGTCCTCTTGATTTGGTGAAACAATGGTCAGTCGGTAGAAACTTTTTTAATGCCTATGGGCCAACGGAAGCAAGTGTTTGTGCCACGATTGGACAATGTTATCAAGATGATTTAAAGGTCACGATTGGTAAGGCGATCGCTAATGTACAGATTTATATTTTGGATGCCTTTTTACAACCAGTACCCATCGGAGTACCAGGGGAATTATACATTGGTGGAGTCGGAGTTGCGAGGGGTTATCTAAATCGTCCTGAATTAACGGCGGAAAGATTTATTTTTAATCCTTTTGATCCCCCCCTAACCCCCCTTGATAAGGGGGGAGAAGAACCCTCAAAACTCTATAAAACGGGAGACTTAGCCCGTTATTTACCCGATGGCAATGTAGAATTTTTGGGACGTATTGACAATCAGGTAAAAATTCGGGGCTTTCGCATTGAAACGGGGGAAATAGAGGCTGTTTTAAGTCAATATTTCCTCTTAGCGGAAAATGTCGTCGTTGCCAGGGAAGATAATGCTGGGAATAAACGTCTCGTTGCTTACCTGGTTCCTGCCCTGCAAAATGAGGCCCTACCAGAGCAATTAGCCCAATGGCAAAGTGAATATATTAGTGATTGGCAAAGTCTCTATGAAAGAACCTATAGTCAAGGGCAAGACAGCCTAGCTGATCTCACTTTTAATATCACGGGTTGGAATAGCAGTTATACCCGCCAACCCCTTCCTGCTTCAGAAATGCGAGAGTGGGTCGAAAACACTGTCAGTCGCATCCTAGCCTTGCAACCAGAACGCAGTTTAGAAATTGGTTGTGGTACAGGTTTGTTGCTCTCCAGGGTAGCAAAGCATTGTCTTGAATATTGGGCAACGGATTATTCCCAGGGGGCGATAAATTATGTTGAACAGGTTTGCAATGCCGTTGAAGGTTTAGAACAGGTTAAGTTAGTCTGTCAAACGGCGGATAATTTTGAGGGCATTCCCCCGCGTCAATTTGATACCGTCGTCTTAAATTCGATTATTCAGTATTTTCCCAGTGTGGATTATCTGTTACAGGTGCTTGAAGGGGCGATCAACGTCATTGGCGAGCGAGGTCAGATTTTTGTCGGGGATGTGCGGAGTTTACCGCTATTAGAGCCATATCATGGGGCTGTGCAATTAGCCCAAGCTTCTGATTCCAAAACCGTTGAACAATGGCAACAACAGGTGCGTCAAAGTGTAGCAGGTGAAGAAGAACTGGTCATTGATCCCACATTTTTCCTGGCTTTAAAACAACATTTTCCTCAAATTAGCTGGGTAGAAATTCAACCGAAACGGGGTGTAGCTCACAATGAGTTAACCCAATTTCGCTATGATGTCACTCTCCATTTAGAGCCTATCAATAATCAACCATTATTGAGCGGCAATCCAACGGTAATTACTTGGTTAAATTGGCAACTTGACCAATTGTCTTTAACACAAATTAAAGATAAATTATTGACAGACAAACCTGAATTTTGGGGAATTCGTGGTATTCCTAATCAGCGAGTTGAACAGGCTCTCAAAATTTGGGAATGGGTGGAAAATGCCCCTGATGTTGAAACGGTTGAACAACTTAAAAAACTGCTCAAAGAACAAGTAGATACTGGTATTAATCCTGAACAGGTTTGGCAGTTAGCTGAGTCTTTAGGTTACACCGCTCACCTTAGTTGGTGGGAAAGTAGTCAAGAGGGTTCCTTTGATGTCATTTTTCAGCGTGATTCAGGGTCAGAAGCCGTTTCAAAGCTTGCTTTTTGGGATGAAAAAGCCCTTAAAACAAAACCCTGGACTGATTACACCAATAATCCTCTGCGTGGTAAGTTAGTCCAAAAGTTAATTCCTAAAGTACGAGAATTTCTGCAAGAAAAGCTACCCAGTTATATGGTTCCCCAGGCGTTTGTGTTGCTGGATTCCCTTCCTTTGACTCCCAATGGCAAGGTGGATCGTAAAGCATTGCCTTCTCCTGATGCGGCGACTCGTAATTTAGCTAACAGTTTTGTCTTACCCCGCAATCCGATTGAAGCCCAACTTACTCAAATTTGGAGTGAAGTTTTGGGACTGGAACGCATCGGTGTAAAGGACAACTTTTTTGAATTGGGAGGACATTCTCTCTTGGCTACCCAGGTTTTATCAAGAATTAATTCAGCCTTTGGACTTGATCTTTCCGTACAAATTATGTTTGAATCCCCCACAATCGCGGGCATTGCAAGCTATATTCAGGCCGTGGAATGGGCTGCCCAGGATAGCTCAGAGAGAAAGTTAAATCATGAAAATACTGAGGTAGTGGAGTTCTAAGTTATGACAAAAACAATTGTTGAATTTGTTTGCTACTTACAAAGCTTAGGCATTACCCTAGAAGCCGATGAAAACCGCCTCCGCGCTCAGGCTCCTGAAGGTGTTTTAACTGCTACCCTCCGTCAAGAAATTGGCGATCGCAAACCCGAATTACTACAATTTTTACAACAGGCTAAACAGTCTAAAAGTACCGATTATTTGCCCATTCAACCTGTTGCTAGAGACGGCCATTTACCTCTCTCTTTTGCTCAACAGCGTTTATGGTTTTTACATTATCTTTCTCCTGATAGTCGTTCCTACAATACCCTGGAAATATTGCAAATTGAGGGGAATCTCAATCTGACTGTGCTAGAGCAGAGTTTGGGGGAATTAATTAACCGCCATGAAATTTTTAGAACAACATTCCCTACTGTTTCAGGGGAACCTATTCAGGCGATCGCGATGCCTAGTTCTTTTCGCTTAAAAGTTGACAATTATCAAGATTTATCCCCAAATGAACAATCAACCAAAATTCAACAAGTAGCAGAATTGGAAGCAGGACAAGCTTTTGATTTAACGGTGGGGCCACTGATTCAGTTTAAGCTATTGCAATTGAGTCCCCAGAAGTCGGTGCTGCTGTTGAAAATGCACCATATTATCTATGACGGTTGGTCTTTTGGGATTCTGATTCGGGAATTATCGGCTCTATACGAAGCATTTTTAAAGAACTTAGCCAATCCTCTCCCTGCGTTGTCTATTCAGTATGCAGATTTTGCGGTTTGGCAACGTCAATATCTCTCAGGTGAGGTCTTAGATAAACAACTCAATTATTGGCAAGAACAGTTAGCAACAGTCTCTCCTGTTCTTACTTTACCAACGGATAGACCCCGTCCGGCGATACAAACTTTTCAGGGAGGAGTTGAGCGTTTTCAACTGGATCAAAATGTCACTCAAACTCTTAAAAAGTTAGGTCAAGATCAGGTTGCAACCCTCTTTATGACGTTGTTGGCCGCTTTCGGCGTTTTGCTATCTCGTTATAGTGGTCAATCAGATCTGCTGGTAGGTTCTCCGATCGCCAACCGTAATCAAGCAGCGATCGAACCTTTAATTGGCTTTTTTGCTAACACTTTGGCTTTAAGAGTTAACTTATCGGAAAATCCCAGTTTTTTAGAATTATTAAAACAAGTCAAACAGACAACTTTAGAGGGTTATGCTCACCAAGACCTCCCCTTCGAGATGTTGGTAGAAAAACTACAACCTGATCGTGATTTGAGCAGAAATCCTTTAGTACAAGTTATGTTTGCGCTACAAAATATCTCTCAAGATACTTGGAATCTTTCGGGTTTAAGTATTGAAAGTTTATCTTTATCAGTGGAAGAAACCGTCAGATTTGATCTAGAAGTAAACTGCTGGCAAAATTTAGAAGGTTTAGTAATAGATTGGACTTACAGCAGAGATTTATTTGACACTGCAACAATTGCAAGAATGGGAGAACATTTTCAAAACCTACTTCAGGCAATCATACTCAATCCACAAGCTAAAGTTAAAGAAATTCCTTTATTAGAACCCAAGGAACGTGAGCAATTATTAATATCTTGGAATAATACCAAGACTGATTATCCTCAAGAGCAGTGCATTCATCAATTATTTGAAGCGCAAGTTGAACGGACTCCCAAGGCGATCGCTATCGTCTTTGAAACCCAACAATTAACTTACCGTGAATTAAATCATCAAGCTAATCAGTTAGCCCATTATTTACGAACTTTAGGCGTGGGAGCAGAAGTTTTAGTCGGTATTTGCCTAGAACGTTCTTTAGAAATGATTATCGGCTTATTAGCCATTCTCAAGGCTGGCGGTGCTTATCTCCCTCTTGATCCTGACTATCCCCCTGAACGTCTTCTATTTATGTTAGAAGATAGTCAAGCTTCTTTTTTGATTACCCACAGTTCTTTATTAGAAAAATTGCCTGCTTCTCAAGCAACTCTTATTTGTTTAGATCACATCCAAGAGCAGATTTCTCAATATTCTCAAGATAATCTTCAAAGTGAGTTAACTCCTTCCAATTTGGCTAACGTTATTTACACCTCTGGCTCTACGGGTAAGCCTAAAGGGGTGATGGTTGAACATCGGGGCTTAGTTAACTTAGCGAGTTCTCAAATTCAATCTTTTGCAGTCAAAAATAACAGTCGTGTACTGCAATTTGCTTCCTTTAGTTTTGATGCTTGTATTTCAGAAATTTTGATGACCTTTGGTTCTGGAGCGACTCTTTATCTTGCTCAAAAAAATGATTTATTGCCAGGTCAGCCATTAATGGAAAGGTTAGAAAAGAATAAAATTACCCATGTTACTTTACCCCCTTCAGCTTTAGCTGTTTTACCAAAAAAACCGTTACCCAACTTACAAACTTTAATTGTGGCGGGTGAGGCTTGTCCTCTGGATTTAGTCAAACAATGGTCAGTCGGTAGAAACTTTTTCAATGCCTATGGCCCGACAGAAACGAGTGTTTGTGCCACGATTGGACAATGTTATCAAGATGATTTAAAGGTCACGATTGGTAAGGCGATCGCTAATGTCCAAATTTATATTTTGGATGCCTTTTTACAACCAGTACCCATCGGAGTACCAGGGGAATTATACATTGGTGGAGTCGGAGTTGCGAGGGGTTATCTAAATCGTCCTGAATTAACGGCGGAAAGATTTATTTTTAATCCGTTTGATCCCCCCCTAACCCCCCTTGATAAGGGGGGAGATAAATTTGGAGAAAACCTGGATAATGATAAAGAAATATCATCAAAGTTGTATAAAACGGGAGATTTAGCTCGTTATTTACCCGATGGCAATATTGAATATTTAGGACGCATTGACAATCAGGTAAAAATTCGCGGTTTTCGCATTGAGTTAGGAGAAATTGAAGCGGTTCTGAGTCAATGTCCCGATGTGCAAAATACGGCGGTGATTGTCCGTGAAGATACTCCTGGCGATAAGCGCTTAGTTGCCTATGTGGTTCTTACTTCCAACTCCCAGATAACTACTAGCGAACTGCGTCAATTCTTGGCTAATCAATTACCCGCCTATCTCGTTCCCAATACCTTTGTTATTTTAGATGATTTGCCCTTAACTCCCAATGGTAAATGCGATCGCCGTTCCTTACCTATACCCGATGATCAGACCAGAAAAAATATTCCTAAAATTGGCCCGCGTAATTTAGTGGAATTACAATTAGCTCAAATCTGGTCAGAGATTTTAGGCATTAATAATATTGGTATTCAGGACAACTTCTTTGAATTAGGCGGTCATTCTTTATTAGCAGTCAGTCTGATCAACCGTATCGAACAAAAGTTAAATAAAAGTTTGCCTTTAACCAGTCTTTTTCAAAATGGAACCATAGCAAGTCTAGCTCAATTACTAGCGCAAGAAACAACTCAGCCAGCCTCTTCACCGTTGATTGCTATCCAGTCTCAAGGTGATAAAACTCCATTTTTTGCTGTTCATCCCATTGGTGGTAATGTGCTGTGTTATGCTGATTTAGCTCGTAATTTAGGAACGAAACAGCCGTTTTATGGATTACAATCATTAGGGCTAAATGAATTAGAAAAAACTGTAGCCTCTATTGAAGAAATGGCAATGATTTATGTTGAAGCAATACAAACTGTTCAAGCCTCTGGTCCCTACTATTTAGGAGGTTGGTCAATGGGAGGAGTAATTGCCTTTGAAATCGCCCAACAATTATTGACCCAAGGTCAAGAAGTTGCTTTACTGGCTTTAATAGATAGTTATTCTCCCAGTTTACTTAATTCAGTTAATAGGGAGAAACATTCTGCTAATTCCCTGACAGAAGAATTTAATGAAGATATCAATATTGCCTATTCTTTCATCAGAGATTTAGCAAGTATATTTAATCAAGAAATCTCTTTCTCTGGGAGTGAACTTGCTCATTTTACATCAGACGAATTACTAGACAAGTTTATTACTTGGAGTCAAGAGACGAATCTTTTACCGTCAGATTTTGGGAAGCAGCAGATTAAAAACTGGTTTAAAGTTTTCCAGATTAATCACCAAGCTTTGAGCAGCTATTCTCCCAAGATGTATCTGGGTAGAAGTGTTTTCTTAGGAGCGGAAGACAGTTCTATTAAAAATCCTGGTTGGCATCAAGTAATCAATGACTTGCAATCTCAATGGATTAGCGGCGATCACTACGGTTTAATTAAAAATCCAGTCCTCGCTGAAAAACTCAATAGCTACCTAGCCTAAAACTTTCAAAAAGACCTGATTATTGTTTAAAATGAATGATCGTTCACCGGTCAGAGGACAAGTATGACAACCCAAACAGCTTCTAGTGCCAATGCCCTTGCTTCCTTTAACCAATTTTTAAGGGATGTAAAGGCGATCGCCCAACCCTATTGGTATCCCACTGTATCAAATAAAAGAAGCTTTTCTGAGGTTATTCGTTCCTGGGGAATGCTATCACTGCTTATCTTTTTGATTGTGGGATTAGTCGCCGTCACGGCTTTTAACAGTTTTGTTAATCGTCGTTTAATTGATGTCATTATTCAAGAAAAAGATGCGTCTCAATTTGCCAGTACATTAACTGTCTATGCGATCGGATTAATCTGTGTAACGCTGCTGGCAGGGTTCACTAAAGATATTCGCAAAAAAATTGCCCTAGATTGGTATCAATGGTTAAACACCCAGATTGTAGAGAAATATTTTAGTAATCGTGCCTATTATAAAATTAACTTTCAATCTGACATTGATAACCCCGATCAACGTCTAGCCCAGGAAATTGAACCGATCGCCACAAACGCCATTAGTTTCTCGGCCACTTTTTTGGAAAAAAGTTTGGAAATGCTAACTTTTTTAGCGGTAGTTTGGTCAATTTCTCGACAGATTGCTATTCCGCTACTGTTTTACACGATTATCGGTAATTTTATTGCCGCCTATCTAAATCAAGAATTAAGCAAGATCAATCAGGCACAACTGCAATCAAAAGCAGATTATAACTATGCCTTGACCCATGTTCGGACTCATGCGGAATCTATTGCTTTTTTTCGGGGAGAAAAAGAGGAACAAAATATTATTCAGCGGCGTTTTCAGGAAGTTATCAATGATACGAAAAATAAAATTAACTGGGAAAAAGGGAATGAAATTTTTAGTCGGGGCTATCGTTCCGTCATTCAGTTTTTTCCCTTTTTAGTCCTTGGCCCTTTATATATTAAAGGAGAAATTGATTATGGACAAGTTGAGCAAGCTTCATTAGCTAGTTTTATGTTTGCATCGGCCCTGGGAGAATTAATTACAGAATTTGGTACTTCAGGACGTTTTTCTAGTTATGTAGAACGTTTAAATGAATTTTCTAATGCCTTAGAAACTGTGACTAAACAAGCCGATAATGCCAGCACAATTACAACCATAGAAGAAAATCATTTTGCCTTTGAACACGTCACCCTAGAAACCCCTGACTATGAAAAGGTGATTGTTGAGGATTTATCTCTTACTGTTCAAAAAGGTGAAGGATTATTGATTGTCGGGCCCAGTGGTCGAGGTAAAAGTTCTTTATTAAGGGCGATCGCCGGTTTATGGAATGCTGGCACTGGGCGTTTAGTGCGTCCTCCCCTAGAAGAAATTCTCTTTTTGCCCCAACGTCCCTACATTATTTTGGGAACCTTACGCGAACAATTGCTGTATCCTCTAACCAATAGTGAGATGAGCAATACCGAACTTCAAGCAGTATTACAACAAGTCAATTTGCAAAATGTGCTAAATCGGGTGGATGACTTTGACTCCGAAAAACCCTGGGAAAACATTCTCTCCCTCGGTGAACAACAACGCCTAGCCTTTGCTCGATTGTTAGTGAATTCTCCGAGTTTTACCATTTTAGATGAGGCGACCAGTGCCTTAGATTTAACAAATGAGGGCATTTTATACGAGCAATTACAAACTCGCAAGACAACCTTTATTAGTGTGGGTCATCGAGAAAGTTTGTTTAATTACCATCAATGGGTTTTAGAACTTTCTGCTGACTCTAGTTGGGAACTCTTAAGTGTTCAAGATTATCGCCTTAAAAAAGCGCGAGAAATGTTTACTAATGCTCCGAGTAACAATTCCATAACACCCGATATTACTATCGATAATGGATCAGAACCAGAAATAGTCTATTCTCTTGAAGGATTTTCCCATCAGGAAATGAAACTATTAACAGACCTATCACTCTCTAGCATTCGGAGTAAAGCCAGTCGAGGGAAGGTGATTACAGCCAAGGATGGTTTTACCTACCTTTATGACAAAAATCCTCAGATATTAAAGTGGCTCAGAACTTAACTTTAAATGACTCTAACAAAGGGGCGATCGCGCCTCTTTGAACTGAACTTAGTTTTTCTTGTGTTAAGTAGCTGATTATAAATAGGGTTGGCTGAATAAATGTGAAATGTAGGCAAGGTAAGGTTTTTGTGGCTTTTCTCGCTCCCACAGGTGCAAGATTTTGAGAGAATTGTGCTTCCAAACCTTGCGTCTTCATCGGCCCGCGTCCTGTAGGGGCGAAGCATTCGGGCAATAACCTATCGGTGAAACCGTAGATTTTCTATCCGAATGCTTCGCCCGTACTTTTTCAGCAAACCCTAATTAGGGTTTGGTTAATTTTTTAGTATTTTTGCTTGGGGGAAGTCCAGATATTCTTGTTCTGTTAGGGCAAATTCTGGATCAATGATTTTTACTTCATTATAGGTGAGTTGATAGAGTTTGTAAACTAAGTGATCAATCTGCTTTTCTAATTCGCTTGTGTTAGCGTTAGGATCGTCTTTTTTAGCGGCGAGAATTTTGTCAACAATGTCAATAATTATATTTTTTTGATGTAAATCTGTAGCTATAATAGGTAGCTTTCTAATATTAATTGGTTTAACTTCGGCAAAAGTTCTATTTTCTTCTTGAGTTAACTGTTTATAAATATAATCAATTAACTTTGAATTTAAAATGCCAACAAGAAATTTGTAATCAAAATCTATTTTATATTCTTCTTTAATCTTCAATATGATTACATTATTCATAGCGTAGTATGAATCAGTATCAATAGTCGCAATTACACGATCCGCAGTCTGTCTAATAATAATTTTATCTTCTTCAAAAAGTTCTTTGTATCGCGCCCAATGCAAACACCACCAAGGTAAAATTCCTTTTTTTGTTTCCCGTTTACTTTCCAATTTATCCTTGTATTTTTCCAAATATGACAAGCAATTTGGATAGTCATTGATATTGACTGATTTTGTAGTATATATGACTTTAAAATCACTTTCATATGTGACGTATTTATTGAAATTGCTTCCTACTAATACATTTTTTAATATAGATGGTTCTATTCCAAGCTCATTTGCTTCAGAAGAATGAATTCTGAATATTTTATCACCAGTAGGTTGAATACCGTTTGCAACCTCAAGAGCAATTTCATCAATTAATTTTATACTGCTAGAATTTCTATCGTTAATAGAGGCTAACAATCTATTAACTCCAAAAACTGAAGATGGAGTGTCTAATACATCAATTTTTGAGTATTTAGAAAATTCAGTTTGTTGAAATAGAATATTAGATTTTTTAAATGATCTTAAATCTGCATATTCAATAAAATAATTAGGATTGACTTCTTTCTTAAATAAAAGAATTGTAGTAGGAACCTCTGCATCATCAAAAACATTATCGCCTAAGTTTATTACTAAATCAATTGAAGATAAAGCAAGAAGGTTTCTTCGCGATTTTTCATACTCATTCTGAAACAAAAAATTATTTGGTATAATTAAACAGTTACATGAATTTTCTTTTGCGATTAGCAAAGTTTTTCCGATAAAGTAATTAAAAGTATCTGTCCATCTAGTGTGACAATCTGAATATTCAAGTTTCATAAACTCTTTTTCGATATCGCATAAGATAGCCCCATAAGGAGGATTACCAATTACAACATCAAACCCGACAAAATCCCCGTCATCATTCAACACTTCAGGAAACTCAAACCGCCATTCTAAAGCATTATTATACAGCCTACCGCTTTCAATATCTGCAATTTCAGCAGTTAGCTTGTCAATCTCATTATTTAACTTAGTTACTTTTTTCTCCCGCGCTTTTTGCTCCGTCTTAGTCTCCTCAAACAATAAACCCTGATTTTCCAGATTATAAAGTTCCCCTTGTAATTGACGTAACTTCACCTTCTTAGGATTACCGATTAATAAATTGGAACTAAAACCAGCCTTAATCTTAGCAATCAGCGTTTCCATCTGCCGCTTTTGTTCCTTATTTTCCGCATTGCGATAAGTCTGTACCGCATTGCGATATTCCTCAATACTAAACTTCTGCTTCTGTAAAACCTGTTTAACATCCACATCCAAAGCAAAGCGACTAATCAAAGAATTACCACACTTGATATTAATATCAATATTTGGCAAAGTTTCTAAATTGCCATCCTCTCGATAATAAGCATTTTTTAAAAGCTCAATCCATAACCGCAACTGACAAATTGTCACGGAATTAGGATTAATATCCACCCCAAATAAACACCCTTCAATAATCGTCTGTTTCTCATGAAATAAGGCTTGCTGTACCCGTTGCTTTTCTTTATTATTCGGATGATAAGCAAATAAAGTCCCCTCATCATCGTAAACCAATAACTTATCGTTTCGCACCTCTACCCGATAATCTTTTAGCGACTTACCCGAAGTATCTAATAAAACCCGTAACTCACTCTTAATCGCGATTATCTCATTCAAAGCTGAAACTAAAAAATGTCCCGAACCCACCGCCGGATCACAAATCTTCAGGCTATTAATAATAACATTTGCCTCTCTTTTGTCCTCAATTCGTTCATATAAATCATCTAAAGTTTGACAATTCCAGCCTTTTACTTCATTAAACTTCTGCACGATCGCTCTTCGTATCGTTTCCCGACACATATACATAGTAATAAAACTCGGTGTATAAAAAGAACCGTCCTTATAACCATTAATCTTTTCAAAAATTAACCCCAACACCGAAGCATTAATTAACTTTTCGCTATCTTCTTGAGGATTTTCTAACTCATCTCGATCGAATTTATAAGCATCCAAAAACTCAAACAAATAAGCCAACGCATTTAACTCACCTACTCGCTTATTACCCTGATTATCTTTTAGCACCGTCGCTGTAAAAATGGGTAAAGTTCGCTCCCGCAAATTGCCAATAAAAATCGTTTGCTGTTCCGTCTCCGTTGGTTCAAATAGCGAACTATTTAAATAAGGTACATGAGCAAAAGTCGTTTTAACCTTAGCCTCGCGCTTATTTGTCTCCCTAGCTAACACATCAAAAAACAAACTATCGAGATCATCATAACTGGGAACTTTCGCCAAATTGAGAAAAGCAAAATCTCGATCACCTTGATGATATTTAATTAACTGCGCTTCCAATAATTTGAGAAACAAAACCCGATTAATCCAATTAATTGATAACCGCAACGCCACATTATAAAGCCGATCCTCATCCGTAGTTCCAAACTCTTCAGGATTTTTTAATTGTGCAATTTTATCCAAACTATCCAACCGACTAATCGCATTTTCAATTAGGGAACCATCACAGCGATCGCCTTCTTTCATTTGTCCGATTAACTTCTTCCCTTTACCCTTAATTTCCGTCAAACCGATAATATACAAAAGCTCATTATAAAAAGGCTTATTTAAAGTATTGCTATCATTAACAAAAGGTAACTTAAGTAAATGTTCTGGCGAAAGAATCTTGTAAATATCAAGCAAATCTAAATTTTCCAGTTCTCGCAGATCAAAATGAGTAAATTTAATTTGCTCAATAACTTTAGTGATTGCTGGCTCGGCAATTTGTTGATAGAAAAAATCCGTTTTTGTACTACTCAGTCTCCCTTCTTCAAAATCGCAAAACTGGTTAACTAGAGCCTTATTAGCAAAAAACAACTCCTCAAAAATCTTCGCATCGAAAATAAACCACTCATAAATATTTGTCACGATCAAGTGTTTAATCTCAAGATTTTTATCCGTCACCCTTTCGCGGAGAAAATATAAAACTAACTGCTGAAAAGCCTTAGTGTTGAGATTATCCAGTCTTGGCATTTCTGCATTTATTGTCCGAGTAGGTTTCTTCGTCTCAAAAATGACCCCCACTGGACTTTTAACATCCTGGTTATTATGAATCACCAGATCAATGCGCTCTTTTGTATTGATAAAATAGCGATCGGTATAATAGGTATTTTTTAAAAAATCTATCAGCAAATTTTTATTAAACTCTTCGGACTTTTTGCTGTCACATTGCTCCAACAAGCGCGTCAAATTAGCTTGAAAAACCTGAATTGTTTCAGTATCAGGCTTAATTTTCAAGTACACCCGATTTAAGGCTTGTTTGAGTTCTCGCTTATTGATGATCATAAAAGTTTACCTCTAGGGAAACTACCGACTAATCTTATTATAGCATTGCCAAATGATCGGTTAAAATAAAAGAACAAAAGTTGCAATCGAGGTCAATCTGTCGAAGCCAAGAATTTCTAACAGCAATGGGGAAAAAATCCCCCGTTAAGTTACGCTGTGACGGGGGGAGTATGTCACTGTTGCAATGCTTTTAAAAAGCGTCCCATCGTGGCAAATAAACCCGACTTTTTGGCTTTGTTAGCAGGATTAGAACTATCATCGGGATTATTGCTAGAAGCTTTCAGAATCAGATTTTCTAAAGCTTCGCCCATGGGTTTAGTGGACTGTTCGGAAATTAACTCGTAACCGTCTTCTTTTTCTAGCCAAACTTGCCACAAGGAAGGATAGGAGCGATAAACGATCGCTGATTCCAAGGGACGAAAATAATAACAACTTTCTAGGATACTTAAAAATCTTTCTCGCAATTGTCGGGCTGCGTAACCGATACCCACTACCGATACATCTTCTAATTGAGGAATTAGAAGAACTACGGGACGATCTTCGGCAAGGTAACAGAGTTTTTCTACGGAATTAATCTCAACCGAGGAGGGACAAACAACTAAAAAAGCTTCATCTTCGGGCTTAATTTTGTTTTCGATGGGAATAAAACGACTACCTAAATCTCCCAATTGAAAAACTGTTTCTCCCCAATCCCGTCGAGCTAACATGGCGGCTCCAGTATCGGGAAAAATTACCCTTAAACCAGAACCATAACCGTCAAAAATAGAGGTAAAATCAAGGGCTAAAGCTTGCGCTTGTAGAGCAATTTCTGGAATAACTAATTCCACTTGTATGCGTCTAGCTCCCGATTCTAGAGCCAGTTGGGTGGCGGCTTTCGCTTGCAGGATCGTTTCTTCTAGGGAATTGGGTAGGGTCATTTCAGTTATCAGTGAGCAGTTATCAGTGAGCAGTTATCAGTGAGCAGTTATCAGTGAGCAGTTATCAGTGATTACCTCTGGTCGTCGCTGGCTTAAAATCAGAAAGATTTTAATTTTTATAAAAGGTAGGGTTGATTCATGAATGAACCCTACGTCCTGTAGGGGCGAAGCATTCGGGCAATAACCTATCGGTGAAACCGTAGATTTTCTATCCGAATGCTTCGCCCGTACTTTTTGCCGCAAACCCTACTTAAGTTTAGATGAAGTATGACGATATCTGGCATCATCCCCAGCATTAAGATAAATCCTATAAAATACCTTTAGTTTTTAAGAAGAAAGTCGGTAATCGGGGAAAAGGTGAGGAGAGAAAGCTTAGGAAAGTTGATAGGAGCCGTGACGTTGGGCATAATAACCGAGAATTGCCGTGACCAGAGGGCGATCGCTTTCCTGAAAAGTCTCGGTATAGTTAATTTCTAGACTACTGATCTGACTTTGGTGATAATCGAATTGTTGGAACTGCTGGGGGGTGAGATGGGTTTCCACACCTTGAACCTGTTGTAAATGGCTGGCTAATTCTCGATAGATAGCCAAGGGCATTCGCGGATAAATAATAGTTTGTTTTTGTTGAATAGCAATCGATCGCACGGGTTTTATTCTCCTGATTCGGGAATATTATAACTGATCGAGGCCTGCGGTGCGGTGGCGGGTTCGGGGACACCATCCCCTAGGCGACGGGTAATAGTTTGACCGTATTGTTCTAAGACAATAGAGGGGTTATCGGGATTAGTATTGATCGCTTTAACTAAAATTAAACCATTAGAGAGGGTAGAACCGGGGATAACTCGACGTTCCGTGGCTTCTCCGGGGGCTTTCACGATCGCCATAGGGGTGGTAGGCAACCGGAGAATGCCCGATACTTGCACTTCTTCCGCTTCCGTCGGTTGCGGTGGTGGTGGCGGCCCTTTCACTATCGGTGGTCTGGGGGTGGGAGGATTGCCCATTGGTGCGGGTGCGGTACCCACCGGAGTCCCAGCCGGGGGTTCTTCCGCCACTGTGATTGTAATATTTGGTTGTACGGGAAAGGGGGCAAAGGGATCCCTGCGACCGCGATTAATTTCTGCCCGTTTTTGGTCGGGATCGGTGGCGGGAATCAATCCAGGTATCCTGAGGGTGGCTGGTTCGGTAGCCGGTTGCCTAGGATTGCTAAAGGCGGGTGGTTGGGCAGCCGGGGGACTGGGAGAGGGGGTGGGGGTTTCTTGGGTAATCGGTGGGGATTGATTAGCTTGGTCAGAAGCTGGACATCCCACCAACAATAAAGCGACACTCCCCACCGATAGGATTAGCGGCAATTTTTTCATGGGGAAACAAAGACAAAATGGCCCGGTCGGACAGCCTTAGATAATAACATAACATTCGTTTCCCAGAAATCTAGGCTGATTACACGGGGAAAGTCAGGAACTTTGCCCCGTTAGTCCAGTTTTAATACTGACTACCGGATTTGCGATGACCGATGGCGGTGACACCGTTACCATCCAAAACTTGACCCCGCTCGACCGTGGCATAGACTAACCAGCGATCGCCGCAGAGTTGTCGCTCTTTGACCGTACACTCTAGATAGGCGAGACTTTCGCTTAAAATCAGACAGCCATTTTCCCCGACTTGGGTTTCTAATTCCGTAAAGACATCGCTGCCGGATTTGATGCAATTGGAAAAATGGCGGCGTAAATTGCGCCCTTCCTTGAGAATATTCAAGGTAAAGGCGGTTCCGGAGTTAATTAGGCGATCGGCGGCTTGTTCGTCAGCAACGGCGATAATTAGCCCCGGGGGGTTAAAACTGGCTTGGGATACCCAAGAGGTCAAGAAACCAGCATGATCCTCGCCCTGACGAGTGGTGAGAACAGAAAGGGAACCGACGATCCGACCAACGGCCTGGGCAGTGCGATCGATTTGTGTTTCGGTCATTCCCTGTTGGGGAACCCGCAATTTTTTGGTTTTTTTCAAGGTCTGGGCGAAGGTTTCTCCGGCTGAATAACCTGCTTGTAAACTGCTTTCTGTGGGGCTAAAACGCACGCGCAAAGACTCAAAACCGAGGCGATAATTGGCATCTTTGAGTTTAGTTTCAATTAAATCTACCGCTTCCCCACTCCAACCGTAGGAACCAAAAACCCCAGCTAATTTAGTTTTTGCTGCCGTGGAAAGAACGATTCCTAAAGCGGTTTGAATTTGGGTAGGAGCGTGACCAGCTAAGGTGGGAGAACCGATAATAAATCCGTCACAATTTTCGATCGCTTGACTAATTTCGGTGGGGGTGGCAAACTCACAATTTATTGATTCTACGGCCAGATCATTTTCTAATAATCCTCGTTCGATCGAGCGGGCGAGGGTGGCAGTATTTCCGTAGGCAGAAGCATATAATAAAGCCACTTGTAGGGGTCGAGTTTTTTGTTCTTGACACCAATAGCGATAATCGTGGGCAAGACGACTAAGACTATAACGAATTATCGGACCGTGGGCAGGTGCATAATATTGGGCGGGAAATTCTTTAATTTTGTCGAGGGCTGTTTCTACTGTTTTAGATTGCACGGCATGGAGACAATCAAAATAATAACGACGATCTGCGTCTAATTCTTTCCAATTTTTATCCCAAATATCGTCACTGCACAGATGCACACTAAAGAATTTATCGCTGTATAAAATTTGGGTTTTTTGGTCAAAAGTGCAGATTCCATCAGGCCAGCGGGGGGTAGGGACATTAATAAAACTGAGTTGATGACCCTGCCCCAAATCAAGGATTTCATCGGTTCGTATGCCCAAAATTTTGGCATCAGGCAAGGCATTTTTCAGGGTATTGACGGCAGCTTTAGAACAGAGGATGGTGATTTGATGGGTTTCGGCTAATAATGCCTTTAAAGTGACGATACGGTTGGGATTAACGTGACTGAGAATTAGATAATCGAGACGATGTAAGAGGATATATTGACGAATTTCTTCTAAATAAATTTCGGTGAAGGATTCTCCGGGAGGATCGATTAAGGCGGTTTTATCGCCCCGGATAAGATAGGAATTAGCGGTGGTTCCCCGTTGACGAGCATATTCTATTTCAAATTTTAATCTGTCCCAAGTACGCGAGCGAAAAACCCAAGTTTGATCGGCAATTTCGGCGGTTTGAACATCGCGGGGGCGATTATTGATAGCAGTATTAGCAATTAAGGTAGTAGTGGTCATAGTTGTTAATTTGGGTGTGGGGTGTTGGGTGTGGGGTGTTGGGTGTGGGGTGTGGGGTGTTGGGGGAGTAGGGTTTTAGGGGAAATTACTCTATCTCCCCATTACCCTATTACCCCATTTTCCTATCCCCTTCTCACTGATAACTGATAACTGATAACTGATAACTGATAACTGATAACTGATAACTGATAACTGACTAAATTTTGTTGTTTATTTCAGTTAAGTCTTTAACTAAATGTTGACGATAACGCTCAGAAACTTTTTGTTCGGGATCGATACCTTCAAAGGTGGGAGGAAGCCAAACTCTTAACACCATTAATGTGCCGAGAACTATTAGAAAAGCACAGGCGGCTAATACTTGTGTCCAATTAGTTTCTAGGACTCCTCTGACAATTAATTCTCGCAAAACCGAGACGATAGAAACTTCCACAGCAACACCGATAGAAACTCGTTTTTCTTGCAAATAAATAATTAACAATCGGAACAATTCTACTAGAATTAAGAGGAATAAAATATCGGCGGTAATAATCCGAAATTGAATCGGTGGCAGCAGAGACATAAACATTTCTCTGACTTCTAACACCATGAAGCTAAATAAACCAATACAGAGAGAAATGACAATTAAATCTTGAATCATTTCTAAGACTTGTACTACTCTCACCATCATTGGGGAAGGTTTTTTAATTGGTTCGTACATTTTATTGCTCCTAAAATTGATAGAATTGGATGTTAGCTGTTAGGGAATTGTGAATTATGAATTATGAATTGGGGAGCCTTTTTCACTGATAACTGATAACTGATAACTGTTAATAATGATTGCCAACTTTGCGATGATGGACAGCAGTTAAGACATCTAAACGGGCAACTCGTCCACTATTAACGGTACAATAAACTACCCAATGATCGCCGCAATCTAAACGACTGGTGACTTCACATTCTATATAAGCTAAGGCATCGGCTAAAATTGGTGATCCATTATTGGCAGTATAGGTTTTAATGCCTTCAAAACGATTGGCACCGGGAGAGAAACGCTTGAGGAAATGTTTCATTAATTTCTGGTAATTATCCTCAGCCAAAACATTTAAAACAAAGGTATCGCTAGGCTGTAAAAAGGATACCATTGCCCGATCTTTAGCCACTGCAATCGCCACACCTAAAGGATTTAAACTTGCTTGTGTCACCCAAGAGGCAATCATGGCACTAGATAAATCAGCTTTTTGGGAAGTAATTAAGTACAATCCGGTGCTAATACGTCCTAGAGCCTTTTCTAAGTCGTTATTAATCGATTTAATTTGTTTAATCGTTTTTTCTCGGCTTAACCATTGGCCGAGGTCGGTTCCTGCTTCATCGGCAATTAAATCGAGGGATTGATGGGAATTGTCTTTAACTAAAAGAGGAGGAAAAGCTTCGATCGCCCCGATTTCCTGTAATTTATTTCTTAAGGGGAAAATTGGTTCATCTTCCCCACCTCCTGACTCAAATAATCCCACCGCTTGTTTGCCATTAATTGAAGCAATAATCGTGCTTAAAATCGTCTGGTTAATCGAGGAAGATTGGGGAGGCATTCCGATGATAACTCCCTTAGATTGATTGATCAATTCTCTGACTTCGTGGGGATCAGCATTATTCATATCGACTAATTCTGTCACCACATCATTTTTATTCAAACCCTGACTGATCATAGTAGCTAAATGTTCGCTTTGTCCGTAATCTTGGGTAAAAAATACAGCTACTAAAGTATCAGCAGAAGTTTGTTCTTGACTCCAAGTTTGATAGCGTCCCACCCAATCAGAAATATGGTGTTTTAATAGGGGACCGTGACCGGTGGCAATGAGATTAATTTCAAATTTCTCGATTCTTTTAATTGCCCCTAAAACTGAACGAGCATTCGGTCGCATCAGACAGTCATAATAGGTTTGAAAATCGCCTTCTAGCAGGTCTTTTTCTCGATCATAGGTTTGATCATCACAAAAGTGCATTCCGAAGGCATCACAGGTAAAAAGGGTGGCAGTTTTAGCATCAAAAGTGAAGATAGTATCAGGCCAATGAAGATTAGGGGCCGCAACAAATTCTAAGACATGGCCATTACCTAAATCTAAAGTATCACCACTTTTAACTATTAACTGTTTAAAGGGTCTGTGTACCATGTTTTCGAGGAATTGCATGGCAACTTTTGCCCCCACCACGGTAACTTCTGGGACTAATTCTAAAACTTCTTTGACTAAACCACTGTGGTCAGGTTCGGTGTGACTGATAATTAAATAATCAAGATGATTGATGTTGATTAGTTTAGTTAATTCCTCCAGATAAAGGCGATCGAATTTGCGGTGAGATGTATCAATGAGAGCGGTTTTTTCCCCTTGAATAACAAAAGAGTTATAAGTGGTACCGTTTTCTAAACCAAATTCGATATCAAAGCGATCGCGGTCCCAATCCAAACAGCGCAGGGTAAAAGTATTTTCGGCGATTTCTTGGATTTGTGTGGTTAAACGGCTGGTTTTAGCCGGTTTTGGGGTGATTAAAGCAACCATAATTTCTATCTCCCACAGGATTTGATGCGGAACTGCATTTGCTTAATTCCTATGGTGACTTGCTTTCAGGGATTTGTAAAATACCAATTACTCAAGTCAATGATTAGTTAGATTTATATAACCTTTTCTCTATGGTTGCGGATATTAATTTGAGTGCTGGCCCTACCGAATCAAGACCTGAATGCTGATTGTGCATCCTATCCACCGGTTAGCTTAGTCCTCGGTTTTACCTACTGCACTTTTGCCTATTTGTCAAGCTTTTTACACAATTCTTAATATTTTCCTCGTTTTTGCTCTCTCGCTCTCTTGGGGTGTTTTGTTTTCGATGTCAGTCTATGGGTGAACCTGTAACCCTTAACACAAGTCCAGAAAAAGGGTTTCTTCAAGAAACCCTTTTTCTCTGTGTGGCCAGGTTAATTTATCAGTGTGAAATCAGCCGCTATCAGGGTAGGAACAGTCAACAAATTGGCAAATTCAGAGCCACTTCCTAAACCAGCAGCACTACCATTTTGATTGTAGTAAATACTGCCACTGCTGTTACTGTAAACGATAAAAGCGCTGCTAGTGGCGACTAAATCATCGTCAGCGACGCTGGCAAATTCAGCCGGTTGACTGAAGCCATTGCCAATGCTACTTTGTAAGGCAGTAAAGATGGCTTTACTTAATACTATTTTATCGCTGCCGGGGGTGAAATCGCTGATGGCATCGATGCCTAAATTACTACTATTGAAGATAAAGTTATCGCTACCATTACCACCAGTAATTAAATCATCACCAAAACCACCAATTAAGCTATCGTTTCCGTCTTGACCGGTTAATTGATCGTTGCCACCACCACCAGTTAGAGTATTATTAAGGCTATTCCCGGTTAGTCGGTCATTACCGCTATCGCTAATAATATTTTCGATGGTGTTATTTGCCGAAAAAGTCAATCTTAGATTATTGGTGACGGCGGTTTGGACAGCAGTAGTCCCCAAGTTAACTCTTACTGCGGTATTTGTCCCAGTAAAGTCGAGGGTATCGATACCGCCGGTGGTAGTTTCTTGGATGGTATCGCTTGCTAATTGGGTTGAAGCATTGAAACAGTAAATATCGTTACCATTAGCACCAGCGAGGATATTGTTACCGCTATTTCCGGTAATTTTATTGTTAGCAGCGTTACCCGTACCATTAATATTATTACTGCCAATTAGTCTGAGGTTTTCCACATTATTGGGTAAGGTTCGAGTAATGCTGCTTTGTAGGGTGTCAGTAATAATTACCTGTCCAATTGCTTCGTCGGGATTGATGGTAGCATTAACCGCATTTGACAGGGTTACTGTAAAAGCTTCATCAGGTTCATTGAGGTTATCATTGAGGATGGGAATGCTAATAGTAGCGGTGGCAGTATTAGGTGCAATGGTGATAGTTCCAGTTTTGCTAGTGTAATCTACATTGGCGGTAGCGTTAATGGGTGCAGTGGTATAGTTGACGCTAATTGGTTGTGTACTTGGATTATTTACAGTGACGGTGAGGATTGCATTACTATTTTGACCTTCCACCACGGTGATGTCATTGATGGAGAGTTGCGAGGTGACAGTGCTATCGTCATCATTAATCGTACCTTGTCCTTGATTATCGGTTATCGTAACATTACGACCATTGGCTTGTAAGTTACTCAGATTGACGAAGAAAGTCTCGTTATTTTCAACTTTAGTATCGCCATTGACAGCAACAGTAATCGTCTTAGAAGTCTCCCCAACATTGAAGGTTAAGGGAGTAGTAGCAATCGCTGTATAATCATTATCTGCTGTGGTAGCGGTTCCATTGGCTGTAGCGTAATTGAGGGTGACAGATGTATCAACTGGATTGGAAAGGGTGACGGTAAAGACTGCATTGGTAGTCCCGCTATTTCCTTCGCTAACAGTTACGTCATTGATTGAAATAGAGGCACTGTCATCATTATTAATTGTTCCCGTCACTGGGGTGGTCGTACCTATTGTATAACCTGTCCCCGCAGCGAGGGTTAAAATAACAGTTTCGTTACTTTCAACTGTAGTATCAGCAGTGGGGTCAACGATTACCGTCGCGGTCGCTGAACCAGCAGCAAAGGTGACACTGGTGGGAATAATAGAAGCGTAATCGGTTCCATTGGTTGCTGTCCCACTAACTGTATAGTTAACTGTTAAAGGATTAGTGGTGGAACCGCTACGGGTGAAGGTATAAACCAGATTTGTTGTCCCATCTTCAGTCACACTTGCGGGAGAAACTGCAAGGGTAATACTGGGAAGAGTCGGACTAGAAACATAGCTAAAATAACTAGCAGTTAGACTTAATGCTGTTTGATTACTGATATAAGCAATCAGTTCATCTGCTTCGTTTCCTGGTTTGTTGATGTAGAGATTAGTAATGGAACCAGAAACTGTTAAGAGATAGTCAATACTTGCACCTCGTAGTTGAATTGTATCATCAATGGTGCTAAAGTCGGCAATTTCCGCGTAGTCGCTAGTACCTTCAGTAGCTGTCAAACCATCATCATAGAAGGTCTTTGTCGTATCTGCAAGGATAAAGCGATCGTTTCCTGAACCTCCTACTAAATAATCAGATTCTCCTGTACCGCCATCTGTTCCTTGTAGGGTGTCATTCCCATTACCACCATAAAGCTGATCATTATCAGCACCCCCATTGAGGACATCATTCCCATTCTCTCCATCAATGATGTCAGCACCAGCATTACCTGAAATAGTATCGTTACCCTCTCTACCATACAAATATTCATAGTAACCGTAACCTACTGCTGTACCGCCAAAAATGACATCATTATAATCAGTTCCCTTAAACCCGTTAAAACTCTCAATCGAAGTAAAGGTATCAGTTTCCGTACCGACAGTAATCGTTCCACTCCCAGCGGTGTCGTAGGTCATGGTTAAACCACTACTACCATAGCTGTAGTCAGCATGATAGCTATCACTACCAGCACCACCATTTATCGTGTCATTATTGCCTTCATCGCCGGTAAAGTAATCATGTCCTGAATCACCATTGAGGAGATCATTACCATTACCACCATAAATGTCATCATTACCTACACCCCCATTGAGGACATCATTCCCATCTTCTCCATAAATGTAGTCATCACCAGCATTACCTGAAATAGTATCGTTACCACCTCCACCTTTGAGTTCCTCAACAGCTGTACCGCCAAAAATGACATCATTATATTCAGTTCCCTTAAACCCGTTAAAATTCTCAATCGAAGTAAAGGTATCAGTTTCTGTACCAACAGTAATCGTCCCACTCCCGGTAGCAGTGTCGTAGGTCATGGTTAAACCGCTACTAGCATAGCTGTAGTCAGCATGATAGCGATCAATCCCACTACCACCATTTATCGTGTCATTACCGTCCTCATTGGTAAAGTAATCATCTCCTGCATCACCATTGAGGAGATCATTCCCACTACCACCATAAATTTCGTCATTATCAGCACCACCATTGAGGACATCATTTCCATCCTCTCCATAAATTCTGTCATCACCAGCATTACCTGAAATAGTATCGTTACCACTTCCACCTGAGAGAGCGCCCCAATATTCACTTGCTGTACCGCCAAAAATGACATCATTATACTCAGTTCCCTTAAACCCTTCAAAACTCTCAATCGAAGTAAAGGTATCAGTTTCCGTACCAACAGTAATCGTCCCACTCCCGGTAGTGGTATTGTAGGTCATGGTTAAACCGCTACTAGCACTACTGTAGTCAACCTCATAGCGATCAGTCCCACTACCACCATTTATCGTGTCATTACCTGCATCGTTGGTAAAGTAATCACTTCCATCCCCACCGTTAAGAGAGTCATTACCATTACCCCCATAAATACTGTCGTTTCCCCCCAAACCACTTAAAGTATCATTGCCATCTAACCCAGAAATATTATCACTGTCAGAAGTTCCCGTAATATTATCATTCCCATTAGTCCCCGTAAAATCCGCCTGTTCTACTTGAATAATTTCCCCATTGACTATAATTGTTGTCTGGTCATTCTCTCCTCGTAAAGCGTCTAAGGTTGCCGCATCCAGACTATTACCTTGCACCAACTCCGCAAAAATTGCTCCCTCATCTCCCGCGCTATCTGTCTGATTAATTTGAGCATCCACATAATGCCCAATTTCTTCTAAAATTACATTAACTATCGATGCTGACGAGGCCGTATTTAAAAAAGATGCTGATAGATAAATCTTATTGGTACTGCTGGCATAAGCACCATTCGCCGTCCCCAAAACTTCATCACTGAGTACCTCAATTGGGGGAATTTGACTAAAATTTCGGCTTTGCCACTGTTGTCGTAATTCCGTCGCCTTAACCACATCATAACTTGACCCAAAAGCGATGGCCAAATTCGCCCAAAAGCCATCAGATTGAGCGAAATTGAACAAAACATCGTCAACAACAGGAATAATCGACAAAAGAGAGAGAGTCATGACAGTAACAGCAAAAGTTTATTGCTAACAGTTTTAGCATAACAATTGCCAATTTTTCAAGACCCCTTTAACAGAAATTAACATTTATTACAAGAAAACGGGTTTCTCGAAGGAACCCGTTTTCTAGATATTAGGATAAGATTATTGGATTCTTGCCAAAGACTGCTTAAATTCTGCGAGAGAATTAGCGGTAGCTGCTAATTTAACAATCTCTTGTAATGTAGATAGTACCGAAACTTTATTCAGGTATTGTTCCACATCTAAAGGAACTTCACCTAAGCGAGCTTGCAAAACTGTTTTGACAAAATCACGAGCATTTTCTAACGCGCCAATTTCCTTACCAATTTCCTTGCCTATTTCCTTACCAATTTCCTTGCCTATTTCCTTACCACGTTCCATTCCTCGTAACTCCATATTACTTACTAAAGGCATGGTTTTTTCCTCCTCAAATTGTTTGATTTTACTTTCTAAACTTGACTGCAATTCAGGGGATAAAGTCATCATATTGTCGATGATTTCAAACAGTTTAATTATCTGTTCCCTCTTGAACTCCTTTTCATATAATCCCCTGATTAACCTCCACTTCCACTGTTCCCGTTCTGGCAGCTTCCCAGTAGTCGCTTTTGTTTTCAGGTGTGCCATGGCCATTATAGCAAAGGGATTGCTACTTGCTTCCAATTAGTCACTGATAACTGATAACTGGTAACTGATAACTGAATAGAGTTTGTCAGCGAAACGTTTTTTTGTCTTTGCTGAAGCGGTAATCCGTTTGAGTTCTTTTTCTAGGGATTCGGGAATTTTTGTCCAATCAATCAATTGGTGAACTTCGGGAAAAAAGAAGCTTAAAAACGCTTCAAAATACTCGCTTAATGCTTCTTTCCAGGGTTCATCATAATTAGCGGTTGTTAGGTTCATTGGAGAAGAAAATTACTGAGACTATTGTTCTAAAAGTTGATGCAACTCATCAAAAGAATTAACGGTTAATGCCGATTTCAGTAACTCGTCTAAAATCGATAAGACAACAATTTTATCCACAGCTTGCTCAATGTCTATTGGAATGTCACCCAATCGCGTTTTCAGCACCGTTTTAATATAGTTACGAGCATTTTCTAACGCTCCAATTTCCTTACCAATTTCCTTGCCTATTTCCTTACCACGTTCCATTCCTCGTAACTCCATATTACTTACTAAAGGCATGGTTTTTTCCTCCTCAAATTGTTTGATTTTACTTTCTAAACTTGACTGCAATTCAGGGGATAAAGTCATCATATTGTCGATGATTTCAAACAGTTTAATTATCTGTTCCCTCTCGAACTCCTTTTCATATAATCCCCTGATTAACCTCCACTTCCACTGTTCCCGTTCTGGCAGCTTCCCAGTAGTCGCTTTTGTTTTCAGGTGTGCCATGACTATTATAGCAAAGGGATTGCTACTTGCTTCTAGTTCTGACCATCTTTCCTCATAGTCCAGTAATTTAACCGTTGGGAATTTCAAACTCACTTCACAGCCGGCGATAGTATAATTATAGGAATCTGGTCGCCAATTTACTCGTTCATCTCCTAATATAGCGAGACTGATAACCGGTTTCTGATACAAATCAAAGGCCCGATAGTTATAAATATACATCCTCTGAGGGAAATTTTCTTCGTATTGACTTTGAATTTCAATATGAATCAAAATCCAGACTTCTTCACCCCTGAGTAACCAAACTTTATAGAGTTTGTCAGCGAAACGTTTTTTTGTCTTTGCTGAAGCGGTAATCCGTTTAAGTTCTTTTTCTAGGGATTCGGGAGTTTTTGTCCAATCAATTAATTGGTGAACTTCGGGAAAAAAGAAGCTTAAAAACGCTTCAAAATACTCGCTTAATGCTTCTTTCCAGGGTTCATCATAATTAGCGGTTGTTTGGTTCATTATGACAATTTTAGTGGGTTGTTGTCAGAAGGCGATCGCTAACGTCAAAACTAGGCAGTTAAAGTATTTAACCAATTGATTAAATCTTCAACCGTAGAGAAGTCGAATAAAGCTTCTCCTAATACTTCGACATCATCAATACTTAACTCCATAATTTGAGTTTCTAATAAAGGATTAATCTCCCCTAACTTTCGTTTAAGTTGACGAAGAATCAATGTCTTTTCCCGTTCGATACCGCGTTCAATACCGCGTTCAATACCTTGTTCGATACCTTGTTCGATACCTTGTTCGATACCTTGTTCGATACCTTGACGCATCCAACTGGTGGTAATTTGCATAACTCCCTCCTGTACGGGTTGACTAAATGTGCTAATCTCTTCTTGGAATTGTATCTCTTCCACTGGATTTAGATTGAGATATGTATCAATAAATCCAGAAATTAATTGCATTCTCGCCGCATCTAACCTTAAAGTAATTAACAAGCGCAGACATTCCGCTTTTACCTTGGCTCGCTCTTTCTCGGCAATGTTCATCTTAGCCATCAAAGCTGAAGCAACCGGATTCGGTTGATTGAGAAAATCTCGCCAATTTAATCGATTTAACTGCACTACCTGATAGTTAAATTCTAAGACTTTAAAATCGGGAAAATCGACTACATATTGACTAATTGCTTCTCTTTTTGGCTTTGAATAAGAAAAAATTACAATGGGATAAATCGGTAAGACAAATTTCTCATGAAAGCGAGCAAAATAAGTAAACATTCGCCGATTAAACCACTTGCGGGAACTTTCCTGCGCCTCCAGATGAATCAGAAAAAAAGATTCTTTTCCTCGAAACTTAACCTGTGCGACTAAATCGCTTTCATACCTTTCTCCTTCCGTGACATCGGTAAATACTTCTTTGTCTAAAAAAGTAATCGAGTCTCTATCTAAATAATCCATCAATTCAGAAAAAAATAACTCGATAAATTCGAGAAAAAAGGTGGAGATTAACTCCTTAAATAAGCGATCATGGTCAATATTATTAGTCATGTAATGTCATCTTAACTAATCTGAGCGATGAATGACTACTCTTATCTATTGTATTCTGAAAAGTCGCCTTTGGCAACATATTGTTATGACCTCATCCCTTTAACCTACGAGGAGAGGGGGATGCTTCCCGCAAAAAAACCATTGCTTCAGGGTGTTATAGTGTTGAGACAAGTGCAGCTTTTACCCCATCTCCTAATCCCTGACTGATAACTGATAACTGGTCACTGATAACTGAATATCCCCCAATAACTAAAGGAAAGATAAAGTTATCGATCGCCCTCCGGAGCCAGTGTCAGAATAAAAGCAGGGAGATGACCAAGGAAAACCGACAACTCTCCATCTTTTTCCCGTCATCGCCCCTAAAATTTATTTGGTTAAGATTTATGCAAACTGCCAATCCTCCTCAAACGGAGAAAAAAGAGCATCCCAGTGGCGATAAACGCTTCAAAGTCCTCGACATCACCATGAAGCGAGCAGGATATAATCAATCAGCCCTGATTGAAGTCCTGCACAAAGCCCAAGAGGCCTTCGGATTCCTAGAAGAAGATGTTCTCCTCTACGTTGCCCGGGCGCTAAAACTGCCCCTCAGTCGCGTCTATGGGGTAGCAACCTTCTATCATCTCTTTTCCCTGAAACCGGCGGGAAAACACACCTGTATCGTCTGTATGGGGACTGCTTGTTATGTCAAAGGCAGCGGCAAAATCCTCGAAGACATCGAAAACAGCTTTGATGTCAAAGTGGGAGAAACCACCGCCGATGGAGAAATTTCCCTAGTGTCGGCCCGTTGTATCGGGGCCTGTGGGATTGCACCGGCCGTGGTCTTCGATGGAGTCGTGGCCCCGAAACAAGATTCGGAAACTGTCTTGGCGAAACTACAGAGTTTCTCCCAGTAATTTTTCACTTTAGTGGATTGAGAAGAATATGGACTTACAAGAATTATTGGCAGTGGCCGCAAAAGAAAAAGCTAGACAAAAAAGCATCCGGGTGCATTGTTGCACTTCCACCGGTTGCCAGGCTGCTAACTCCCTCCAAATCGAAAAAAACCTCGCCACTGCCGTCAAAGAGGCACACCTAGAGGATACAGTCGAAGTGGTGGGGGTCGGTTGTATGGGTTTTTGTGGTCGCGGTCCGTTGGTGGAAGTGGATCCCCAGGATCTCCTATACGAAGAAGTCACCCCGGAAACTGCGGCCAGCATTATTGCGGTCTTAAACGGCGGCAAAACCGAGGTGCAATTAGGGGACTCAAAACATCCCTTTTTCTCCCATCAAGTCAAAATTGTCCGGGAAAATAGCGGTAAAATCGATCCCGATCGCATTGAGGAATATATCGCCGTCGGGGGTTATCAATCTCTCTACAAGGCCCTCTATGAGATGACTCCGGCCCAGGTGGTGGAGGAAATCACCAAAAGCGGTTTGCGCGGCCGGGGCGGTGCGGGTTATCCCACCGGTTTAAAATGGGCGACGGTAGCTAAACAACCGGGTAAACAAAAATACGTTATCTGTAATGCTGATGAAGGCGACCCCGGGGCGTTTATGGACCGTAGTGTCTTGGAAAGTGACCCCCATTTAGTCCTAGAAGGAATGGCGATCGCTGCCTATGCCGTGGGGGCTGATCATGGTTATATCTATGTTAGAGCCGAATATCCCCTAGCGATCGATCGTCTGCAAAAAGCGATTAATCAGGCCAAAAAATTCGGTTTAATGGGTTCCCAAGTATTCGAGTCCACTTTCGATTTTAAGGTGGATATCCGCATCGGAGCGGGAGCTTTTGTCTGTGGAGAGGAAACCGCTCTCATCCATTCTATCGAAGGCGGCCGCGGCACTCCCCGCACCCGTCCCCCCTATCCGGCCCAATCGGGTCTCGATGGTTGTCCCACCCTGATTAATAACGTGGAGTCCTACGCTAATATCGCCGCTATTATCCGCGAGGGAGCCGCTTGGTATGCCAATATCGGTACTGCCAGCAGTAAAGGCACAAAAATCTTCGCTTTAACGGGAAAAATCCGCAATAATGGGCTGATTGAAGTGCCGATGGGTATTAGTCTCCGGGAAATTGTCGAGGAGATGGGGGGGGGTGTTCCCGATGGTCAGGTGAAAGCGGTACAAACCGGCGGCCCCTCTGGGGGTTGTATTCCCGCTAATTTACTCGATACTCCCGTGGATTACGAATCCTTAGCCAAACTCGGTTCGATGATGGGATCCGGGGGTATGGTGGTTATGGACGATACCACCAGCATGGTGGAAGTGGCGAAATTCTATATGGAATTCTGTCGCGAGGAGTCCTGTGGTAAATGTATCCCCTGTCGCACGGGAACAGTACAAATGTTTGAATTATTGGCCAAAATTATCGCTCGAAAGGCCGATATTCACGACCTCGAAAACCTAGAACATCTCTGTCAGATGGTCAAAGAAACCAGTCTTTGTGGTCTTGGTCAAAGCGCTCCCAATCCGATTTTAAGTACCCTAAAGTATTTTAAGGAGGAATATCTGGCTCTGTTACAGGAAATCAAGCACCCCGTCTCTGTTTGAGAATAACTCGATCGAGGTCCAAGAATCTTCGGCCTCGATCAATTTCTTCGGTTACGCGAAGTCTGGTGGGCTGCCGGGTTATCTTGGAGAGAGTTAGCAGTAGTCTCAGGAGACAATAGATTATGACTTGGCGCGGCTCAACCGATACAAAAGATCGCATTTTTGCAGCTTTAGTGTATCTTTTACCCTTATATTCCGCTTTTGCCTTCGGTGACTCTATCTTCCAGCAAATTCCTTTTTTAGGAGCGGCCTTAGCAATAGCCTTATATCCCTTAGCTTTTCTCTATAGTTCTCTGGGAAGCTTTGGCAGTTTAATTATCTTTTTTGTCCTCTTTTTCGCCGTGGTACGCAATCCCCGCATCAGTCATTTTATCCGGTTTAACACCATGCAGGCGATTTTAATCGATATTTTGGTGTCTTTATTGCGATTGGTCTTAGATTTCGTCGCTAGGGGTTTAGGGGCGAATTTTGTGCTAGAAACTCTTTTTAACGTCGTCTTTTTGGGAGCATTTGCCGCCTGTGTTTACAGCATTATACAGTCGTTTATCGGTAAATACGCCGATATTCCCACAATTTCTGAGGCAGCCTATTCCCAAGTGGGAGGTTAGGTTAGCTTGAGTTTGTCCCCTTTTTCGGCTACAGTCTCTCCAGAATCAATGCGTTCGCTGCCAGGCCACATCTATGAGTCCATTTAAACAGACGCTACGGGAACTCAACGCTCAGAAGGGGAAAATAGCCGCTTCTGTGGGCAGAAAAACGCCTAAACGGGTTAATCGTTGGTTTAAATGGCTTTCTCCAGGTCTTTTTGTCAAACGCTGGCTTTTAATCAGTTTAGCCGGCGTTTTTCTCACCTCCTTCGGTTTAGCTATTTGGGTAAAATTAACCCCAGTTAATCGCTTTTTAGAGTTTGTTTCCCAAGCATTAGAAACGACCGCACGTTTAGTCCCCAATTCTGTTTCCGGGCCGCTGGCGGTTTTGCTGGGTGTCTTTTTGTTATTCTGGGGTCAGAGTCGCACCGTCGAAACGATTACAGAAGCACTACAACCAGACGCATCGGAGGAATTAGTCGATCGCCTACGGGCCCATCGTCGTCTCCATCGCGGCCCAAAAATTGTGGCGATCGGTGGCGGTACGGGTTTATCGACGCTTTTACGCGGTTTAAAACAGTATAGTTCCAATATCACCGCTATTGTCACCGTAGCTGATGATGGCGGTTCTTCGGGCCGATTACGTCGGGAAATGGGCATTTTACCCCCGGGGGATATTCGCAATTGTATCGCCGCTTTAGCCGATGAGGAAAAGTTATTAACGGAATTGTTTCAATATCGCTTTCATACCGGGGATGGTTTATCGGGCCACAGTTTTGGTAATTTATTTATCAGCGCTATGACCGAGATTACCGGCGATCTGGAACAGGCGATCGATGCTAGTGCCAAAGTTTTGGCCATTCGCGGTAAAGTGCTACCTGCTACCCTTACCGATGTTAGTCTTTGGGCTAAGTTAGCCGATGGGCGCACTATTGAGGGAGAATCAAAGATAACCGAAGCTATGGGGCAAATTCGTCAGATTGGCTGTCATCCTGCCGATCCAGTCGCTTTACCGGCTGCTTTAGCGGCAATTAAGGAAGCAGATTATATTATCATCGGGCCGGGTAGTCTTTATACCAGTATTATCCCTAATTTGTTGGTTCCCGCAATTCGTCAGGCCCTGGCACAGGTGACAGTCCCCCGCGTCTATGTTTGTAATATTATGACCCAGCCGGGGGAAACGGATAATTATTCGGTGGCAGATCATTTGCGAGCGATCGAAGGAGTCTGCGAAGAACGCGTCTTTGATGCGGTTTTAGCCCAAAGAACTGCGCCATCGCCCCAATCTCTACAATTATACGCCCAAGAGCATAGTCATCCTGTCTTTTTAGATCGCGAGGAGGTGGGAAAAATGGGTTATCGCATTGTTTTAGCGAATGTAATGGCAGAAGATGAAGTTACTGCCAAAGTTCGTCACGATCCCCAACGTTTAGCCCGAGTTTTATGGCGCTGGTATGCTAAAAAGTGAATAGCGAGTTGACTAAATGTTTTTATCTAGCTTTGTCAAGTTATAAAATCATATTTTTTGCTTTAATTTGCCGACATTAGCCAAATTTGCTGATTAAAGCCCTAGGAAAAAATTAGCCTAAAAACCATTTCGCCTTATTCTGTGTTATACTCAGATTTTGAAGAGAGATGATTATGCACTACTCTACTAAATCTAATCAAGAGACAGGTGCGACAGTCTATTCCCCAAGCGATGGAAGTGAATTAATTCCTGCTGAGGTTAAACTAGATATAAACGGGCAAAACTATCAATCACTTAATATACCTCTCCCAGAGGGCTATACAGTAGATGATGAAGGAATCATCAATAACTATGGTAGCGAACCCAAGATTTATCTATCAAAATCCCCATCTTTAGAACAGCAAAAATGGTATATTTTGCAAGGAGTAGGGGCGGTTTTGTTGGTTGCTTTGGTGTTATTAATCACCTTTTCCGTTAGCTAGATAAAAACCGTAGGATTGACATTTAAGTTGAGCGAGACAGGAAAACTTTAATTTACACCATAGAGTCTGCATCCCAAGTATCGGGAGCATATATTGGAACCGACTCTATCTATCTGTCCAAATAGTAAATCTGACAGCTGAACTTTTTTACTTTGCTAAACTTGACAATTTTTTTCAGTTTTTTGTGGGTTGCTTCGTGATCAACAATAGAACCACCAATAGAGATAACTTCTCAAAGGAAATTCAACAGGTATGAAATTTAATCCTTCTCTTAGTCAAGAACCTCGCTATCAGGCAATTCCTGTTATGCAGATAACTTCCAAAGAAACCCTTCTCTATTGGTTAGAACGGACAGGAAGATTAAAATTACGTCAATCTGATGCTCATCCCGATTCGCAAATTTTAGAAGAATTAGACGATATTATCGATCCAGATAATTATGCTATAGAAGAAGAAGAAGAAGAAGAAGAATAAATAGTCTTAAGTAGGTGGGTGGAATTAAATATAAGATGAACGTAGGTTGGGTTGAAGCATGAAAACCAACGCCCGCTCATGTTACGCTACCGCTAAACCATCCTACAAATAATTGTGCCTCCCTACTTACTGGGAGTTAGGAGTGAAATTTCAATTATCTAATATTCAGGAGATTAAGAAAGTGGTATCAACGAAAAAAACGGCTTTAATTTACTGTGAAAATCAGTTTGGACGTGTGGATGGAAAAACGGCAGCTGGCTTGATCAGACAATCAGAAATATATACAATTGTTGGTGTGCTGGATAGTTCCTTAACAGGAAAAGATGCGGGAGAAGCATTAGGAGACAAAAAAAATCATATTCCCATTTTTGCCAATTTACAAACAGCCTTAGAAAAACTTAGAGATGTTCCCAATTGTTATATCTACGGCAAAGCACCCTTAGAAGCGTTTATTCCCCCCCTAGAAAGGCTGCTAATTTTAGAAGCAATGGCAGCAGGAATGGATATTATTAATGGTTTGCATCAATTCTTCTCCGAGGATTTAGAATTTAGGGAGCAAGCTAGTCAGTATGGTGTACAAATTACAGACATTCGTAAACCACCAGAATTAGCTGATCTTCATGTATTTACTGGGCAAATTTCCCAAGTAAATATACCCGTTATTGCCTTTTTAGGAACCGATTGTGCTTGCGGAAAAATGACCACTGCGGTGGCAGTTAATCAAACTCTCCAAGGCTTGGGTATTAAGTCTGTCTTAGTCGCTACTGGACAAACTAGCTTGATGCAGGGAGCAAGATATGGGGTTTCGATCGATGCTTTGGTTTCTCAATTTGTCATCGGTGAAATTGAAAATGCTGTAGTTCAAGCTTTTGAGCAAGAAAAACCCGATATTATTTTAGTGGAAGGACAAAGTTCTCTGAGTCATCCTGCTTTTATGAGTTCCGTGGGAATTTTGAAAGGAAGTAGGCCCGATGGGATTATTTTACAACATCCACCAGCCCGAAAATTTCGCTGTGATTTTCCTCATTTAGCCATGCCAAAATTACAGGAAGAAATTTCACTAATTGAGGCAATTTCTCCCACTAAAGTTATCGCTATTGCGATTAATCACGAAAATCTCACCGCAGCAGCCACTGAGCGTATTATTGCCAAATATGAGCGAGATTTTCAGTTACCGACTACTGATGTTTTGTTACACGGATGTGAGAAATTAGTCCAAGCTTTATGCGATCGCTTTCCGAAATTAAACCGGAAAATCAAAGGGGAAATTTTAGCTGCAATTCCGGCAATTGGGAGCAAATAGGCTGATGAAAGACCTTTTGCCCAGAATCGAGATTTCTCTCCCGAAAATACGCCATAATGCTCGTTTACTCTGCCAATTATACGGCAGCAAGGGACTTTCTGTGATGGGAGTTTCCAAAGCGATTTTGGGTGATCCCTCGATCGCCTTGGCGATGATTCAAGGTGGAGTCAACTTTATCGCTGACTCTCGAATCGAAAATATTCTCAAAATGAAACAAGCAGGAATAGTGACAACTTTTGTTCTGTTGCGTACTGCCTTGAGTCAAGCAGAATCAGTGGTTAACATTGCAGATATCAGCTTAAATACCGAATTAGCAACAATTCAGGAACTTTCCTATTATGCTCAAGAAAAGCAAAAAATACACCGCATTATTATCATGACGGAGTTAGGGGATTTACGCGAAGGTGTACTGCCGAAAGATCTCGTCAAGTTCATCAAAAAAACCCTCGCTTTTCCCTTTATCAAAATTGTTGGACTGGGTTGTAATTTGGCTTGTTATGGAGGGATTAAACCTGATAGCCATAATATGAGCAAATTATCTGTGTTAACAGATACAATTGAGCAGGAATTTTTAATAAAATTACCGATTATTTCAGGAGGCAATTCTGCTAACTATCAATGGTATCAAAAAAGTAGCGAAGTTGGTCGGATTAATAATCTGCGTTTAGGAGAATCAATTTTATTAGGTTGTGAAACAGTTAATCGACAAGTGATACCTGGCTTATATACCGATGCTTTTCGGTTAATTGCTGAAGTAATCGAATCCAAAGATAAACCATCTCTACCCTCTGGAGAAATTGGTCGAGATGCTTTTGGTAATGTTCCCAGCTTTATCGACCAAGGCATTCACCGTCGAGTTATTATTGCATTAGGAAGACAGGATATTCTTATCTCTGGATTACAAACAAGTCAGGAGATAAAAATATTAGGTTCTAGTAGCGATCATCTAGTTCTTGATAGTCATAACAAGAGGTTAAAAGTAGGAAGCGAAGTCAGTTTTAATCTTGATTACGGAGGACTTTTAACAGCCATGACTTCTCCTTTTATTACTAAAAGTTATGCTCTCAATGCAGTAGCACAATTGTCTTGATCGATGAATAAATATCCACAGATATATTTAGGGTCTGCTGGCTTATCCACCTTGACATCAGGGCCGTAGAGATTTGTACTCAATTACTATCCTATCGCTAAATTCTGGGAAGAAATCAAAATCCCCCTAAATCCTTAACAAATTCCTAATCATCTCGTTTGGCACCATGATAAGCCGCCCCGAGGTATAATTCCCCTACTTTCGGGTTATTGAGTAAATCTTGACCCGATCCCTGAAAACGATCTTGACCACTTTCTAAAACATAACCTCGATCGGACATCATTAGGGCTTTTTTGGCATTCTGTTCCACTAAAATAATTGCAGTTCCCGTCTGATTAATCGCTTTTATCTGTTCAAAAACACTGGTTACTAAGATAGGAGATAAAGCTGCCGAAGGTTCATCGAGAATTAATAAATCCGGTTGCAACATCAGCGCTCTTCCCATGGCTAACATCTGTCTTTCTCCTCCGGATAAAGTGCCAGCTTTCTGACGACGGCGCTCGTCCAAACGCGGAAACATGGCATAAATGCGCTCTTTTAGGGGTTTAATCGCTTTTTTACTGGTAAAAGCCCCCATTTCTAGATTTTCCTCGATGCTCAGGGATGGAAAAACATTAGCAATTTGGGGAACATAACCCATACCGAGGGGAACGATTTGATTAGATTTCCAACCAGTGATATTTTTTCCCTTAAAAGTGATAGTTCCAGCACTGGGTTTTAATAAACCAAAAATTGCCTTAGCGAGGGTGGATTTTCCCGCACCATTGGGACCGATAACCGTGACTAATTCCCCCGGTGCAATGCGAAAGTTAACCCCTTGCAATATGTATAAATCCTGCACATAACCAGCATAAACTTGTTCAACTTCTAAAAGATAATCCATGGTAAGGTAAAAAGGAGATAGGAGAGAGTAATATGAATTATGAATGGGGAAGTGGGAAGCATTTTCAGTAAACAGTAAACTGAAAACTTACATCTGATAACTGATAACTGATAACTGATAAATTAGGGAGTTTTTTGTAAATCGGGACGTTCTTCTGGCAGAATTGCACCTTCGACGGGACATACTTGTAAACAGATACCACAGTCGATACAAGTGGCAAAATCAATCCAATACCAATCGGTTCCTTTAACATTTTTACCAGGTCCCGGATGGATACAAGCAACAGGACAAGCGGAAACGCAATCGGCAACCCCTTCACAAATTCCAGTGACGATCGAATGTGGCACAGTGTTTTCTCCTCTAATTCTTAACATTACTTTACCACTTTTAGGCGCTGCCGTGCCGGGATTGGAATCATTGTTAGGAAACTTTCTCTTAATTCCCTAAAATATTGGGAGTTTTTTCTTGATCTTAGCAAGAAGTAAAATAGAAGTTTTCGCTAGGGTTTTTACTATTCCCTTACGGGAGGACAAGTAGTTAATTTCTTCCTGTAATTTATGATTATTTGTTTGAAGATTATTATGGTTATTTTCTAATTCTCTTAGTGATATTTCCATCTCTTGCATAGTATCATAATCTTGCTGTTGTTTCAGATACATTGTCTGTTGTGCTTCCTGTAATTTTCTTAACTCTAACCAGACTTGATTCTGACTTGATTCGTTCCGTTCACTGAGCGCATACCAGAGAAAATTACTGATTTCTTCCGCCAGTTTTTGATTAACTTCAAAAAACTCGATAATATCAATTTTTTCGGGGGTAATTTTCGGATATAACCTTCTTAAATTTTGGGCGATATCAGAGGAAAAAGCGATGATTCTAGAAGCGGATAAAATGGCATAGTGTTTTTCTAAATCTACTGGTAAATTGCCGTTTTCTTCTGGGAAATCAGAAGCAAGCAAAAGTAGAGAAGGAGTGGTTAAGGGACTGGTATAAAAAGTGGAAATAAATAAATTAGCCTGTAGGCGATCGCAAATAGTTTGGATTTTTCTGGCATCCTTTCCCGTACAATTATAATCGTAGGATTCTGCGGGCCAATATTTAAATTTTTCCCATCGTGGTGCGGTGTTATTTCTATCTAAAATAACAATGTGTTGACTAAATTCTAATTGACTCCAATGCTCTAGAATTGAAGACCAAACCCTGGCTAATTTTCCTTGATCAATTTGAAAAATTACGCCATCAATAACAATAATTGGAGTTTTATTCTGGGAGATAGCTTGAATTGTTTGTAATTTTTCTCGCTCATCCTTATTTAAAATTATGCCTAAATCTTCCATCTTAACTAGATTGGGGTTAATTTCTAGCTCCTTAATTTCTGGGTGAGGAATTTCGTAGATTTTACACACTTGATAATGTTCCTCTAATGCTTGACCATTACTGCCATGTTCTAAACCTTGGAGATTTAAATAATATAACCCTAAAATCTCGGGAATCAAAGCCATTTTTTCCCCTTGACTGCCGATTCTTAACCAAAATTCGTAATCACCAGCACAGTGAAAACTTTCCTGAAAATAACCATACTTATCGTGCAGCATTTTTCGCCACATTGGTTGAGAACCCACACAACAACCTTGACGCATCTGTTGATAGGAGTAATTTGGCCAATTCCAATGTTTTAAAGCTGGGGTGGTGGCAAAAGTATCATTTTTGAGGGTGGTAATTAATTGATCGGCATAAACTAAACTAATCTCTCTATTGTTATCTAGATAATTAGCCATAATTTCCAGAGCATTAAAACAGCGACGATCATCAGTGTTCCCATTGGTGATATAGGAACCCCTAGCTAGTTTAATAGCGCGATTCCAAGCGCAGTAGAGGGTTTCTCGTTCTTGAGTTCTCTGGTAAATAATATTAGGATAATTTTCTTGAAACTCTTGGATAATCTCCGCTTCATTCTCTGGAGAAGCACTATCGATAATAATAATTTCTACTTCTCCCTTTTCATAAAGATTTTGAGTAACTAAATCCTCTAGACAACCCTGGATAAACTCTGCTGATTTATAGGTAGAAACAATTACAGAAACTTTGATCCTCTGCACTGGTATAGAGTTATTCCAACTAGGATTCATTGGCTTATCTGATCGCAATTCAAGACAGAAAATTTTTTGATAATTTTGAAAAAGAAGATTTTAAGACTCTATATTCGATCGGGAGAATTGTCAAGGTGTTATCGACTTTTACTGAAGATACCAGTTTATTTACCTTTTGCTTGTTACTTGACATAATAAAAAACTATAATGGGAAGGCTGTGGAAAATGAGCAACAATGACCGTATCTTCCTCCCTAGACTGGTTAACCCGTGGAACCAGTGATTTATTCCCCCATCAACCCGACTCCCCAGATCCTAGAGAAAATTTAACCCAACTACTGCAAACTACCGATCGCCCTTTAAGAATTAAACTAGGTATTGACCCCACCGGCAGCGATATTCACCTAGGTCATAGTATCCCTTTTCGGAAACTGCGTGCTTTCCAGGATGCCGGTCATGTAGCAGTGGTGATTATTGGTGATTTTACCGCTAGAATTGGCGATCCGACGGGAAAATCGGAAGTTAGAAAACAATTGACGAGCGAAGAAGTGAGAACTAATGCCGAGAATTATCTGGCACAATTACGCCCAATCTTAGATTTTAACACCCCTAATCGCCTAGAAATTCGCTATAACTCGGAATGGTTGGGGAAATTAGACCTCTCGCAAATTCTCGAACTTCTCTCCACCATGACTGTGGGGCAAATGTTGGCAAAAGAAGGCTTTTCCGAACGCTACGACAAGGAAAACCCGATTTTTCTCCATGAATTTCTCTATCCCTTAATGCAGGGTTATGATTCCGTAGCTGTTGAGGCCGATGTCGAATTGGGAGGAACCGATCAAAAATTTAATATTGCCGTCGGTCGCGATTTACAGAAATATTTCGGCAAAAAACCGCAATTCGGGTTACTTTTACCGATTTTAATCGGAACCGATGGCAGTCAAAAAATGTCCAAATCCCTGAATAATTATGTGGGATTGCGGGAATCGGCCCTGTCCATGTACTCGAAACTGGAAAAAACCCCCGACGCTTTGTTAAAAGATTATTACGAACTATTGACAAATTTGCCTTTAGATGCTATCCCAAGCAATCCGCGGGAGGCACAAAAACAACTGGCGATCGAGGTAGTTGCCCAGTTTCACGGGACAGAGGAGGCATTAAAGGCACAAAAAACGGCGCAGGAGATAGTTCTACAGGGAAATACGGCAGCTGCGGCCTCTGTCCCCGAATTTTCCCTAGCAGCGGTCACTTTTCCCCTAAAACTATTCTATCTTCTCTCGGCCACCGGCTTATGTAAAAGTAGCGGCGAAGGGAGAAGACAGATTCAGGGGGGTGCAGTCAGAATCGATAGCGAGAAAATCACCGATGTGGACAAAAGTTTTGAGACAGCCGAAGCTTTAGCCGGAAAAGTCCTACAGGTGGGCAAAAATAAATTTATTCGCTTTGTAGCTTAAATAAGCGAAAAAGTCCCTATTCGGCGGCTTTTTCCACGATTTCTAACTCAAAATCTCGAAAATGGGCTTTAAACTTTTTACTGAACTCGACGAGGACAGGTAGATTGGCGCTAACCGGTCTGCCACGCCATTCGGTGACAAAAGCTTTCACCCCTCCCTCTAATCCTTTCACGTCAAAAGGATCCGATTTGTGTTCAGGATGATGATAAACTACCACGGACTCAATTACACGAACTCGATCGCCAACTTTCATAAACTCTCTAGCAAAGACAAAGGCCTATTGTATCTTTGAAAACAATCTTATCATTGTACGCGATATCAGTGATCAGTAAACAGTGATCAATTATCAGGGAAATGGGGAGAAAAAAGCTGCCTGCTGCCTGCTCAAGCAAACAAGGTCATTAAACCTAAATAAAGCTTTGCGGGATCGAGGGTGACAACATATACAATGATTGGGGTTTATCGTCAAGCAACCCTAAGCCTATGCCACGCCGTGATGACTTAAAGAAAATCCTAATCTTGGGCGCTGGCCCGATTGTCATCGGACAAGCCTGTGAATTCGACTATTCGGGAACTCAAGCCTGTAAAGCTCTGCGAGAAGAAGGTTATGAGGTAATTTTAGTCAATTCTAACCCCGCCTCGATCATGACCGATCCAGAAATGGCCGATCGCACCTACATTGAACCAATTCTGCCGGAAATTGTCGAGAAAATTATCGCTAAAGAACGTCCTGATGCGATTCTACCGACTATGGGTGGTCAAACTGCCCTCAATACTGCGGTAGCTTTGGCCAAAAGCGGCGTTTTAGAAAAATATAACGTGGAACTGATCGGGGCAAAACTTCCCGCTATTGAAAAAGCCGAAGATAGGGAACTATTCAAAAAAGCGATGGAGAAAATCGGTGTTCCCGTTTGTCCTTCGGGGATTGCCAACAATTTAGAGGAGGCAAAAGCGATCGGTTATCAGATCGGTTCCTATCCTCTCATTATCCGGCCGGCCTTCACTTTAGGGGGAACGGGGGGCGGTATTGCCTATAACCAAGAAGAATTTGAACCGATGGCCCAGTATGGTCTAGATTGTTCGCCTACATCGCAAATTCTCGTCGAAAAATCCCTAATTGGCTGGAAAGAATACGAATTAGAGGTTATGCGCGATCTAGCCGATAACGTGGTGATCATCTGTTCGATCGAAAACTTTGACCCGATGGGGGTTCATACCGGCGACTCGATTACGGTTGCGCCCGCCCAAACCCTAACCGATAAAGAATACCAACGCCTCCGGGACTATTCTAAGGCAATTATTCGGGAAATTGGCGTAGAAACCGGCGGATCGAACATCCAATTCTCCGTTAATCCCACTAACGGCGACGTAATCGTGATCGAGATGAATCCCCGGGTATCCCGTTCTTCGGCCCTGGCATCAAAAGCCACGGGATTCCCGATCGCTAAATTTGCCGCTAAACTAGCAGTAGGCTACACTTTAGACGAAATTCCCAACGATATCACCAAAAAAACCCCGGCTTCCTTTGAACCGACTATCGATTACGTCGTCACCAAAATTCCTCGCTTTGCCTTCGAGAAATTCCCCGGCTCCCAACCGATTCTAACCACCCAGATGAAATCCGTCGGGGAAGCTATGGCTATCGGTCGAACTTTCCAAGAATCCTTTCAAAAAGCCCTGCGCTCCCTAGAAACGGGACGTTTTGGCTTTGGTTGCGATAAAGTCGAAACTCTCCCCCCCCTCTCGGAAGTGCGGGCCAGTTTGCGGACACCTAACCCCGAACGGGTTTATAGTATCTATCATGCTTTTAAATTGGGCATGAATGGGGAGGAAATCCACGAACTAACCGGGATTGATCCCTGGTTCCTCGATAAATTGGCTGATTTGATGGAAACCGAGAAGTTTCTCAAACGAACTCCCCTGAAAAGTCTCAGCCAAGAGAACCTATTCGCTATTAAACAACAGGGTTTTAGCGATCGCCAAATCGCCTTCGCCACCAACAGCAGCGAGGACGAAGTAAGAAGTTATCGCAAGGGTTTGGGTATTGTTCCCGTCTATAAAATGGTGGATACCTGCGCGGCGGAATTTGAGGCCCTGACACCCTACTATTATTCCACCTACGAACAGGTAGAATCGGAAGTTTTACCCTCCGATAAACGCAAAGTGATGATCCTCGGTGGTGGTCCCAATCGCATCGGTCAGGGGATAGAATTTGACTACTGTTGTTGTCATGCCGCTTTTTCCCTCAGTCAAGCCGGTTTTGAGACGATTATGGTCAACTCTAACCCGGAAACTGTCTCCACCGATTACGATACCAGCGATCGCCTTTACTTTGAACCCCTGACTAAAGAAGATGTCTTAAATATCATCGAAGCGGAACAACCAGAGGGTTTAATTATTCAATTCGGTGGGCAAACTCCCTTAAAACTGGCGGTTCCCCTGCAAAAATATTTAGAATCGCCTAATTGTCCCGTAAATACCAAAATTTGGGGAACTTCACCCGATTCGATCGATGCCGCCGAAGATCGGGAACGTTTTGAACAAATCCTCCGACAATTAGATATCCGACAACCCCTCAACGGTATTGCCCGCAATTTCCAAGAATCCCAAGCAGTGGCTCAACGCATCGGTTATCCTGTAGTAGTACGTCCGTCCTACGTTTTAGGCGGTCGGGCAATGGAAATCGTCTATTCCGATAGCGAATTGGAACGCTATATGAAGTATGCGGTACAGATAGAACCGGATCACCCGATTTTAATCGATAAATTCCTCGAAAATGCCATCGAAGTGGATGTGGATGCCCTCTCAGATGCCACGGGAACAGTCGTTATCGGGGGATTAATGGAACATATCGAACAAGCGGGCGTACATTCGGGCGATTCTGCCTGTTCTATCCCCCATACGTCCCTGAGCGCCTCGGTTTTAACCACAATTCGACAATGGACGGTGGAACTAGCGAAAGCGTTAAAAGTAATCGGTTTGATGAATATCCAGTATGCGGTACAGGGAGAGACAGTTTATATCTTAGAAGCGAATCCCCGCGCTAGTCGTACTGTTCCCTACGTTTCCAAAGCAACGGGAGTTCCTTTAGCAAAAGTTGCCTCCCTCGTCATGTCGGGCAAAACCCTGACGGAATTGGGTATCATCAGCGAAGCAATTCCCCGTCATATTGCCGTGAAAGAAGCGGTTTTACCCTTCCAGAAGTTCCCCGGTGCTGATACTCTCCTGGGACCAGAAATGCGTTCTACAGGCGAAGTAATGGGGATTGACAGCGATTTTGGCAAAGCTTTCGCTAAAGCAGAAATGGCCGCCGGCGTGATCTTAGCCACCAGTGGGACCGTTTTTGTCTCGATGAATGATCGCGATAAAACCCCCATGGTCCCCGTAGTTAAGGATCTGCAATCCCTCGGTTTTCGCGTCGTCGCCACTTCCGGAACTCGTAAAGTTTTGTTAGAAAACGGTTGCGAAAATATCGATTTAGTGCTAAAGATTCACGAAGGCCGTCCCGACGTTGTCGATTGGATCAAAAATGACTGGATTCAGTTTATTGTCAATACTCCCAGTGGTGAAGAATCCCAAAACGATGGCCGAAAAATTCGCCGTACTGCCCTCGATTATAAGTTACCAATTATCACCACTATCGCCGGGGCAAAAGCGACGGTAGCGGCCTTAAAATCCCTGCAATCTCAACCTTTAGAGGTGAAAGCTTTACAGGATTATCTCGCCTAATTTCAGTTATCAGTAATCAGTTATCAGTTATCAGTTATCAGTGAGCAGTTATCAGTGAGCAGTTATCAGTTCACTCTTTACTGTTTACTGTTTACTGATCACAGCAAAAAATCTCCCATCACCCCACACCCCACACCCCACTTCCTAATTCCCATGACCGATACTCTAAACGATTATAAAAACCTAATTAGTGAACTGATTAACCGTTATAAAAACCGCGTCGATTTCCTGACAATTCGTCTGGAAGAAGCGCGGGGGACGAATATTCTACTACGTTCCGAACGAGTGGAAACCCTGAGCGAAGGTATTGCTATCGGTGGTCAGGTACGCGCTTGTTATAAAGGAGGTTGGGGATTTGCCAGCTTTAATCAATTATCCAGTTTACAGGAACGATTAGAAGATGCGATCGCTGCTGCCCGTTTAATTGGGGAAGAAGAAACCCTGATTGCTCCGGTAGAACCTGTAATTATCTCCTGTGAATTGCCTTTAACGGGAACGGATCCCCGTTTAGTGCCATTAGCCGATAAAAAAGCCCTCTGCGATCGCTATAATAACCTATTGCGTCAGCACCATGCCAGTATTGCCACCACTTCCGTCCGTTACAGCGATAGTAGTCAACATATTCTTTTAGGCACTTCTGACGGGACTTTAATCGAACAAAAATGGTCAGACTTAGAAATGCGTTTTTCGGCCACCGCTAGGGATGGGGACAGCGTACAAACGGGCCGGGAAACCACAGGATCCCGAAAAGCTTTCGAGGATCTGGTCAATTTAGAAGAACAGGTGCAAGGGTCGGCTAAACGGGCCGTACAAGCCCTAGTTTTGCCCCCTGTCAAGGGCGATACCTACACCATCGTCATCGATCCCATTTTAACCGGTCTGTTCGTCCATGAGGCTTTTGGACACCTTTCCGAGGCAGATATGTTATACGAAAATCCTGACCTTTTGGAAGTGATGAGTATGGGCAAACGTTTCGGACCGGATAACCTGCAAATCTTTGACGGGGCCCATCCGGAAGGTCATCGGGGCAGTTATTTTTATGACGATGAGGGAACACCAGCGACCACGACTCAGTTAATTAAAGATGGGGTTTTGGTGGGAAGACTGCATTCGCGGGAAACGGCGGGCAAATTAGGCGAAAAACCGACCGGTAACGCCCGTTGTCTCAATTATCATTATCCGCCCATTGTCCGCATGACCAACACTTGGATTGAACGGGGAACCACTCCCGTTAAAGAGTTATTTTCGGGGATAAAAACGGGAGTTTATGCCCAAAATTGGCAGGGAGGCATGACCAACGGCGAAATGTTCACTTTTAGCGCCGGGGAAGCTTGGATGATTCGCGATGGAGAAATTGCTGAACCCGTTAAAGATGTGACTCTCTCCGGTAATGTCTTTAAAACCCTAGCCAATATTGAGGCAATTGCTGATGATTTCCACTGGGATGAGTCGGGAGGCTGCGGAAAAGGGGGTCAAAGTGGTTTACCCGTCGGCTGCGGTGGCCCCAGTCTCCGTATCCGCGATGTGGTGGTGGGGGGAGAAGCAGATATTTAGTGAACAGTGATCAGTAAACAGTAATCAGCTTCTGAGGGCAAGAGGCTCCAAGAAAGAATCTGGCAATTCTCCTACCTAAAAAGAAGGTTAGAAACTAAGTACATTAAAACCTTTAGCTTAACAAATTAGGGGGGGGCATCTCAATTTTTGGGCGCACGCGGTGCGCCCCTACCATTGGCGCAATAATATTATTGTAGGGGCGAATTGCATTCGCCCTGAGAGCCGAAATCTATCTCATTTTCTCGTCACTGTCTTCAATTTCTTGCTCATCTTGATTGATTTCTTCCTTAAATCCCCGTAAAGTTTTCCCCAAAGCTGCCCCAAATTCGGGTATTTTTTTCGGTCCAAATATCAGGAGAACAACGACAGCAATAATTACTATTTCTGGCCAACCTAATCCAAACATAATCTTTAAAGTAAAAAGTAAAAAAAGAGAAAGGAGTCAGAATTCAGGAGTCGGAAACTTAACGGTGATAACTGATAACTGATAACTGACTCTATGCTGCTACTTCTGCTCGTTTATAAGCTTCGTCGAGGACTTCTGAGAGAGTTGGATGGGTGTGGATGCGGAAAGCGAGTTCATGGACAGATTTACGTTCAGCGATCGCATTGGCCGCTTCTTGAATTAAATCCGATGCGTGGATACCGATAATATGAACACCGAGTAATTCCCCCGTATCCTGACGATAAACGACTTTAGCGATGCCTTCCGTTTCTCCTTCCGCTAAAGCTTTGGAATTTCCCTTAAAATAGGTCTTGACAGAAGCAACCTTATACCCTTCTTGCTGTGCCAAAACTTCTGCTTGCGGTTCCGTTAAACCCACATAACTAATTTCGGGGTGGGTAAAAGCGGCGGCGGGAATACTGCGATAATCGATGGTTTTTGGGCGATTACAGATATTTTCAATGGCTATTACCCCTTGACCCGAAGCAGCGTGAGCTAACATCATTTTACCCGTAGCATCGCCCACAGCCCAGAGATGGGGAATCGGTTCACCGTCCTGAATTACCTGCATTTTGTCATTAACCGCAATAAAACCGCGTTTATCCAGTTCTACCCCGACAAATTCCAGTCCGAGATTCTTTGTCGCTGGGATTCTCCCTGTAGCGACTAAACAAGCATCTACTTCTAAAATTTCGATCGCTTCTTTGCTTTTTGCGTCCACCAGTTCAATGGCCACAGGATTCCCCGGTTTAATACTTTTTGCCAAAACTCCCACATAAGTCTCGATGTCTCTAGGTTTAATCAGAACTCTTTCCGCGATTTTCGAGATTTCTGGGTCAAATCCAGGCATGAGACTATCTAAAGCTTCGATCATCGTCACTTCACAACCCAAAGCGGTGTATATATCCGAAAATTCTAGACCGATATAACCACTACCGATAATTGCAATCCACTTGGGTAAAGTTTCTAATCTAACGGCCTCATCGCTGGTAAAAACCGTTTTATGATCGATCTCGATCCCCGGTGGGACAAAGGGAACCGACCCCGGACAGAGCATAATATCCTTAGCGGTGTAGATTTTTTCGCCACTATCACCGATGACGCTAACTTTTTGCGGGCCGGCGATTTTTCCCCAACCGTGGATAGTATCAACCTTGAGACGTTTAAGACTATTAGTGAGATCGCCTCTAATTTTACTGACAAGGTTGTTAGCATGATCGGCAATGGTCGGACGGTCAAAATTAACGCCACCGATGGCAATACCTAGACTTTTCAGATGGTCCCTATCGGCCAATTCGCGCACTCGTCCCGAGGCTGCCAGTAAAGCTTTAGAGGGAATACAACCTCGATTAACACAGGTTCCTCCCATATCTTTGGCTTCGATAATAGCCGTTTTTAGCCCACATTTGACCGCGTGTAGGGCTGCTCCGTGGCCACCAACTCCAGCACCGATAATAATTAAATCGTAGTCGAATTCACTCATAGTCTCTCTGACTCTCAAAGTTAGCATTATCTCATTTTACGATCCACTGCGATCAAGCTGTGCTATCCCGGTCAAAAACTGGAGCCAGTTTTTAGCTATTAGGTTCTCGTGCATTGAAACTGGGTATTGGCAATTTTAGGACAAAACGTCGGGTGCATCCGGCTCTTCTCGATTTTGTGTGATAATTTTTGCTTATAGAATAGAATCGTGAAATGTCTACTGGGAAAGACTTTTAGGACTATTTTGCTGAAGAAACTATCAGTGCAGACCCCGTTTCCACATAGAAACCAGAAGAGTCCCGATGAGAATCTCCCTTAATCCTCAACTGCTTCTTAAGACATTTTTAATGATTGTCAAGGTGAAGAAAGCCAAAAGTTAATCTAAAATTGGGTTCAAAGGGATGACACTCAGGGAGCTAGAACGAACCAATCAATTAATTCTCTTGCTGGATAAGGATTTAGTCGATTTGTGTAACCCGATCAAATGATAGCAAGTAACAGGAAACTCTAAATCATGCAAAATAATAACATGGAGCAACCCCCATTATCTTCAGATTCTGAAGATAAGAAGGAAAAATATTTTCTATCTTTGAAAATGCTATCTTATCTGTTTGGTTCTCTGGGAACTTTCTCTTTAGGACTACTTCTTTTCTATTATTATTGGCCTCCTCTAGTTGTTTCCTTACCTTTTGGTGCGGCTGTCACATCATTTCTTTTTGGAGTTATGGAAACAGATACTGTACAAAATAAGCTCGATGGTGTTTTTACTTCACCCAGAGTAAAAATAGTAGCTCAGTTAACTGGAGCAGTTGCTGTTTTTACTCTATTCTCAGGATTCGCTTACTTTGCCTTATATAAAGAGTTACAGCGAAGAGACACTGAGCTGAGTATTGACAAAGGGACAAATGATCCTACTTACATTTATTTAGTTCCTAAAAGCTCAGTAAATGAAAATGGAGGTAATACTAGGATATTCGCGGGCAAAATTAATCTTAGTAACGAGTTTGAAATCATTAAAGGAAATGACAAAAATGATGAAGGCAATGTACTTCACCCTATTCTTGTTAAAATTAGAAATGAATGTGCCTATCAAAATGGCTTATGTTCTATTTCCGACAGTATATTTCCAGTGCATATTAACAACACAAAAAATCTCAAATTAACGAATCTTAATACTGTGAACGAGGTAAATATTTGTCCAGGCCATGATTATTTAGAGAAACGAACTCTTCTGATTTCATCTGACTTAAACTTAATAAAATCATTCAAAAAAGATCAAAGTAAAAAGTTTCCAGATAATAGCTATAGGGTTCGCATTAATGAACGATCCAGTCCGGCAATTTGTCCAGACAGTAACTTGACACCCCCTAGTCCTATATTGTTATTTGGCAATAGAGGAATGAACAAAATTCCTATTAGTCGGTTTAGTACATACTACGCTATAGACACAGGAGAAGAAAATTAAAAAAACTTGCTTGAGTCCAAAAATATTCCAGTTTTTAATTCTGCTTTTTTTCCTTTTTGAGGTATGTTAATGAAAAGAGTGTTTCGTTCGTTTTTAACGGTGTCATATTTGGCTTTTCACATTACAGCTGTTTCTTCTCAGTCTTTACCTAAATGGGGGTTAGTATATGGTTCAGATGCTGAGTTTGAGGATGCTCGACGTGAAATTCTCAGGTTTAATGACTCTGATCAGTCAAAAATACCTCCATCCTTTAGACCGTACAAGTCAAAAGCAGCTTTATTTCTTCGTCGAGGAAGTTTTAGAAGTGTTTTGCTATTTTATACGGAACAAGATGCACAAAAAGCCCTACCTACAATAGAAAACACTCTTACAGAGATAGATAAGAGGTCTATGAACGCTCCACCCACATGGCGGAGAGGTTCTTTTGTTGTAAATCTAAATGCCTGGTGTCCAAAATGGAACTCTCAATCCACAAAAAAAGACGGGATAATTCAATATTCTTGTAAATAAAGTATCAAATTGAAAATTTTATCTAAATCGTCAAAACGATTGCCGGCTCTGAATTACAGGCTAATTTGTTTGCCCAGCAGATGCACAATTAGCCCTAAAAATCTGATAGCTCTAATACCAAATTATTGAGATAAACTCTCATTAAGCCAGCGATCGCTGACTAGGGTGTGACACTTAATAATTCTTAGTAATCGCTAAAAGTCTTACTATACAAGAGCTAGAGCAACTGTTGATTTCAACGACTAGGGTGCGGAATGTGGGCTAGAAGAATAGTCATCTTAGGCAGTTCCGACGGTTTTAACTTGAAATAGTCAATACCTCGAGTTAACAACTCAATCAATACTTGGTCATCAGATAGGTTGGCGGGAATACAATGAGCGAAAAACGGAAACCCAAGACTATCCGTCGCTAGATGACGTTTAATCTCTTCTGGTCTAATTCCCCGCCGCTCGCGGCGTATAATAGAAAAATGAGTGAATACATCCATAAGAGCCATAATGTAAGTGTTTTACTATGTCATTTAGTGTTCCCAGCCAAATATCCTAAAGCCGTTTTCGACGAACAGGTAGATAGCTTGTTGAAAGAAGTCTGTCTAGAGATGGAAAAACGATAGGAGATCAAGTTTGTAGAAATTGGAGTGGATAAAGATCCTGTGCATTTTCTGGTGCAATCAGTACCGACCTATGGTGTGACAAGGATAGTGACAATGATTAAAAGTATAAAGGCGAGAGAAATTTTCAAAAAGTGTCCTCAAGTGAAAAAGCAGTTGTGGGGAGGAGAGTTTTGGAGTGATGGATATTACGCAAGTACGGTAGGAAAGCATGGGGATGAAGGTATGATAGCGAGATATGTAAAAGAACAAGATAAAAAATACCTGCAGCTACACCAAAATCTGCAATTGAGTCTATTTTGATTCTGATACCCCGTCCGCTTGCGGCGGGGTAGTTCATTTTTGCCGTTTTTGCATCCTCAAAAATTAGTTAGGTAAGAGGTTACTGAAGCAAGATATGAATACTAATTCTGCATCGTATCCATAGGTTAGTCTAGTCCTAAGTTGGAAAAATTAAACCTGCTGCCAATACTTTGCCAGATGAAAGACCCATCTTTCTCCTACCATAATTTAGGCTCGAAACCAGAATCATTAATAATTTCTACCGTGTCTCCCGATGGTTTAATCACAAATAAACCCTGTTTATAGGCATAACGATCTACTCCTTCGTCTATTTCTATTCCTGCCACTGCACCATAAGCCTGATAGTTCTTATAATGGGGAAATGCTTGTTTAAATCGACTTAATTTTTCTAAAAAATCGTTGACATCATCTTTCGATAAACGAGACTTACATTCTACTAAAACTACCTCGGTTTCATCGACGGCTAAAATGTCAATCTCCATGGCTATTCCTTGCCGTTTTACCCTGGCACGACTGTAGGTTTCTTTAACATCGATACCTTTGCTACGAAATAGGCCAATAACAGCAGGTTCGACTAATTCCTCGACAAATCTTCCCCAGCGAGTGGTTAAACTATCCACAGCACGACTGGTATTAGTCACTGTTTTCTCTAGCTCGGCCAAACGGCGATCTGCTTCGGCCTTAGCTTCAGCGGCCCGGCGATCGTATTCAGCGGCCCGGCGATCGGCTTCGGCCTTGGCTTCAGCAGCCCGGCGATCGTATTCAGCGGCCCGGCGATCGGCTTCGGCAGCCCGGCGATCGGCTTCGGCAGCCCGGCGATCGGCTTCGTCCTTGGCTTCGGCAGCCCGGCGATCGTATTCTTGGCGTGATTGTTCAAACTTTTCGTTAGTTTTCTCAAAAAGTTTATAGATATCTTCGATGGTAATCGGTTGAGACATGGTTATTTGTTTTAATCTTTCTTATTTTACTATAATTGTACTAGCAAAGTACAAGTCATTTTAGGGACGGGTGTTAATTGATCAAGTCAATAGTTATACTAAATCCGTTGAGTAACGCACAGAAAACGGGTTTCTCCGAGAAACCCGTTTTCTACTCATGCAAAAGGCAAAACGGAGAATAAATAATCAGTTTTTAATAACTGGATTTAGTATGAGGACGATATAGCGGGGACGGGAACCACAGTTTCTTCGTTGATCATGGTTTCTAACTGTTGAGCCTGGGATTTGGCTCAATAAATTGATCATTGTAAATAATTGTTACAAATACTTGACTTAAGATATTTCTATGGTGACAGAAACACAGATCAAAGAAAAAGCGCTAGAGTTAGGTTTCCATGGGGTCGGTATTGCTTCTGTGGATAGTCAAGACTTGGCGGTATCCCATCTAAAAAGCTGGTTAGAGCGGGGTTATCACGCTGATATGGATTGGATGACTAACCCGAAACGACAGGATATCAAAACTCTTTGGCCGGAAGTGCGATCGCTAATTTGTCTCGCCCTTAACTACTACACCCCCCAGCAACACAGTCAGGAACAAAACCATGGCAAAATTTCCCGTTATGCTTGGGGACGGGATTATCACAAAGTATTAAGTAAAAAATTAAAAGCCCTCAGTCAATGGTTAGAAAGTCAGGGGGAGCAAATTCAAACCCGTTACTATGTGGACACTGGACCAGTACAGGATAAGGTTTGGGCGCAAAGAGCAGGGATCGGCTGGATTGCCAAGAATGGTAACTTAATTACCCGTAATTACGGCAGTTGGGTCTTTTTAGGGGAAATATTAACTAATTTACCTTTAGAACCCGATCGACCCCATAGCGCCCATTGTGGCACCTGTAGCCGTTGTTTAAGTGCTTGTCCCACCCAAGCAATAGTTAGTCCCTCTGTGGTGGATGCTAATCGCTGTATTGCATACCATACCATCGAAAATCGTGCTGTAACTTTGCCTACAGAAATTGCCAAGAATTTACAGGGTTGGGTCGCTGGCTGCGATATCTGTCAAGATGTCTGTCCTTGGAATCAACGTTTTGCCCAAGTTACCGACGTGGAGGATTTTCAACCTCGTCCGGAAAACCTCTCGCCAAAGTTGGAGGAATTAGCTAATCTAACTATAGAGGAGTGGGATCGTCGTTTTATCTCGTCAGCCCTACGTCGAATTAAACCCCAGCAGTGGCGACGTAATGCCCAAGCTAATTTAGCCCATTCCCCTCACCCCCCACAAGATGACAATTAAAGTAGTAGTGTTCGATTTTGATGGTACTATCGCCGATACCCACGATACTTTCGTGGAGATTGTCAATCGTTTGGCTAAAAATTTTGGTTATCAACCCGTCAATGAGGAAGATTTGGCCAGACTAAAAAACCTTAGTTCCCAAGAAATTATTAAACAATCCCAAGTTTCTCCCGTTAAAATCCCTTTTTTACTCTATCGAGTTAAACGGGAATTAAATAAACAAATTGACTGCCTGAAACCCTTTCATGGCTGGCATCCCTGCCTTGCTACTCTTAAAGAAAGAGGCTATAGATTAGGAATAATCACTTCTAATACCAAAGAAAATGTCACCATATTTTTAGGTAATAATCAACTCTTAAATTTATTTGATTTTATCTGTTCGGGAACGCCTTTATTCGGCAAACACAAAATTATCGATCGCCTGATCCGACAAAATAAATTCTGTCCCGATGAAATGATTTATGTCGGCGATGAAACCAGAGATATTACTGCTGCCCAAAAAAGTCGAGTGCAAGTGGTGGCCGTCGCTTGGGGCTTTAATTCCCCTCAAATTCTCACCCAATTTAACCCCGATCATCTCATTCACCATCCCCTAGAATTATTGGATATTTTAGATAGGGCTGGCTGAAAAAGTTTTTCCTGGGGGGTAGGGCATTTGTACTAAAATACCCAATACTCAGTTTAAATATAGACTTCGATCGATGGGGGCGGAGAGACTCGAACTCTCACGAGCTTATAAGGCTCAACGGATTTTAAGTCCGTAGCGTCTACCATTCCGCCACGCCCCCGTTATTTAACCGACAATTTTTTATCATATCACAAATAATTTAATTGGCAAGAGTATTTTCAGTAAATTATTTTAGTCCGCCAATTCGATCGCCGCAAAGGGGGAAAGACAGGGTAAAATAATCAGCAGGTGAATTGCAGTTCACCGACAGCCATTGATAAAAATCAATCCTTATGCAATCAATTCTGACGCAAGAAACCATTATCATCGCCCTGATCTACCTATCTCTCAGTGTCTTGTATTTGCTCGTCATTCCCGCCGTTATCTACTACTACCTCAATACGCGCTGGTATGTGGCATCTTCTTGGGAAAGAGGGTTTATGTACTTTCTGATGAGCTTTTTCTTTCCCGGGATGCTGTTGTTAAGTCCTTTCCTTAACTTCCGTCCCCAACGTCGTACCCTCAAAGCTTAAGTTATCAACCCAAAAAAACCCATGAGACGCATTGATGTCATCGGGATCGGTATAGGGATGTTTGCTGTGGGCGGCATCCTCTACATTATCCTGCAAAAAACCGGTTTAGATAGTGCTTCGGCGGGAATTTGGAGTCAAGCGGTGTTGGTGGGTGGTGTCATCGGTTGGATTTTTACCTATCTGTTTCGAGTCGCCACCGATAATATGACCTACGGCCAACAGCGCAAGGATTACGAAGATGCCGTCTTTAAAAAACGTCTGGAAGCGATGACTCCCGAAGAAATCGCCCAAATGCAGCGGGAGATTGAAGAAGAAAAAACTAAATAAAGCAGTTAAAACTGATTTATCTGGCATCTGGGCTTGATAATAGCCCAATTTATCTGATTTAGTCCTTAAAGTCTTTAAATAATCGGTGGGAAATAATTCCACTGCTGTGTAGTTCTGTGAAATTAAAACAATCCTATGATGAGGCGTTTGTCAAGAGAACTAATGTTAAGATTGTTTGAGAAGGTCATGAAAGAAGCAATAGAAAAAGTCGTTTTAGCAATTAGGGGATAAAATTTCCGTCAAGAATAAAAATATTTGTTCCCTATCAAGTTGCGTCGATCTATGATACGGATAATCTATTTTTGTAGAAGCGTTATTTATGAATCAAAATCAGAGCGAGAACTGGGGCGGAAACAGAGAGCTAGATTACGATCGATTCTACAATGCTTGTGACCCTCTCAAACCCGGTGGTGATTCGGTAGTAGTGATGGCGGCTTAATCCTTTGCTTTGCTGTGCATTGTAGTCATGGATAAAATACCAAAGGGTTCCCCAACGTGATTCTCCATTTTTTTAGAGAAAGATAGACTCTCTCTCACCAGGCGAGAACGCCAATTCAAAAATGAAACGCATCAACCTCACGAGTTGACAAAGAAAGGCTCATCAGGTACTGTCTGATCATTAACAAAAACAAATCAGACCCAAAATGAGCCACCAACATCTTAACATAGAACAAAGAAACTTGCTCTACCAACTTAGTCAGGAGGGAAATTTATCTCAACGGCAAATGGCCGTCTGGCTCGGATGTCATCAAAGCACAATATCACGGGAATTAAAAAGGAATCAAAGTTCTCTTGGCTGCTATCTACCTGACACAGCACAAGCTGAAAGCGAGACAAGGCGAAAAAATGCCAAACAACCCTTTAAAAATGTCAGCGAGTCAGCCTTAGAGTTGGTCAAAGAAGGATTGAAAGATTATCATAGTCCCGAACAAATAGCAGGTCGTCTGAAAAGAGCCAGTCAAGAATCTCTCAGTCACGAAACCATCTATCAAATGATCTATCAGAACTATCACGGATGTGGAGAGTACCAGAAATATTTACGCCGGGGGCTTTGTCAAAGAAAGAGTCGAGGCGGAGCAAAAAGTAAGCGTGGAGGGATTCCAGGGCGTGTAGATATCAGCGAGCGACCAGTAATTGCTGACCAGAAAACTGAAATCGGTCATTGGGAAAGTGACACAATGATTGGAGGCAATCATGGCTCTTCGTTACCCTTTATGCTAAATCAACAGACAAGATGCCAAGACAACATACTTCTAACCCAAAAATTCCGAAAGTTTCTAAAGCCATAGCCTCTCCGTTTTATTAGTTTAAGTTTATTGTTGATTCCCTCGACCACCCCATTAGTTGTCCTTCGCTCGAAATAACTAATGATTTCTCCAAACCAGTTTCGGATTGTTTGACAACTCTTGGTAAAAACACTGGAGGATTTTGCCAACCAGTCCGAGATGGATAGCAGTCCTTCTGTCGGATTCTCTGAGGTTTCATAAATCTTTCTAAATTCTTCCTTTAACTCGTGCATCTTTTTCAAATTTGGGAAATTTTCTTTGATAGCTTCTAGTTTGATTTTTTGGGTTTCCGTTAAATCTTTTTCATTTTTTAACAAGCTATATTTACTTCGCTTTAAAACTTCTAGCTTCGCTTCTTTTTCCGCTTTCTGTTTTTTATTTCTCTGCGCTTCTACGGCTCTTTTTTCTGCTTTTCTTTGTTCGTCTAACTCTTGATTAATTTGTTTCATTACATGGAATCTATCGGCGACTACCTCGGCCGATGGCATCAATTCTTTCACCAAATTTTTATAGGGCAACCAAAGGTCTATGCTGACTTCTTCAATTTGCTCTAACACCTCTTTTCCCCACCCTGTAAGCGTTTCCCTCAATTCTTCTTGTGTTCGCTTCTCTAGAATAGCTATTAGTTTTCCCGTATCTAAATTTACTAAAACCGCACAGTAATTTTTTTGTCCTTTGACTAGAGCGATTTCATCAATTCCTAGTCTTTTTAATTTCGATAGGTCTGTCTCTGTAATTTCTTCAGCTATGTCCTCTATCATTCTTTGAATCTCTTCTTCCGTTACGTCATTTCTTCGGCTAACATTTAAAATATCTCCTTCTTTTAATTGTTCGAGTATATTCTCGGCTAGTCTTTTCGTATAGGTTTGTTTCTTGGCGACAAAATCTAACTCTTCGCTAAAGGGTTTCTGACAATTACCGCACTTAAATTGACGACGATTAACTTGTAGGTACACTGGTTGACCTGAGAGCGGTAAATCTTTGACTAAATGTCGATGATTTTGGTGAAGTTTATCGCTCTCTAACCCACAACGAGGACAGGCTGCTTTTTTATTTTTCGATTCGATTTGGAAAACTATACCGATATTTTCTAGGTGTCGATAGCCTTGAATACAGGTTCCTTGTAGGTTCAAAAATTTGTCAAGTATCATAAGTAAAATAATCTCGTTTTTGGCTATTATATCAAATCTTAACTCGATTGTCTATCTTTTGGTATTAACCTATTTGTGCCTTAAGTCCTTTCCTGTATGAATTTCAGCTACTTTTGAGCGTAGTTGCTCTCATCGAATTTTATTTTAAGTTAATTATTTGCATAACAATTCCCGAAGAGCCGCAATCATCTAGGAGTTCTCGTTACTCATGTAGATAAAGCCTCGAAATTTTTAGTAGCAGGATTAGCCAAAAACAAAACCGCATCGGAAATCAATAGAGTCACAGAAAAACTTTTTCAAGAGATTCACCCTGACAAAAGAAAAACCTTTACTTGTGACAACGGCAAAGAATTTTGTGGACATCAAGAGTTGAGTCAGAAACTAGGAGCAGATTTTTATTTTGCTACTCCTTATCATTCGTGGGAGAGGGGATTAAACGAGCATACCAATGGACTGTTAAGACAATTTTTCCCCAAGGGAACGAATTTTAAAATCGTTAAGCCAGAGGAGGTGGAAAGAGCCGTAAACTTGATTAACAATCGTCCTCGAAAATGTCTTGACTATCGTACCCCGAATGAGGTATTCTATAAAGGTAGATCAGACAGTGATGCAATTCAGACTTGAATTGGCCGAAATCCTTTGTCGAAAGGTATTATTTAATCTTTCAATAGGATTAGTTTGACCAGTTTCTTTCCCGACTGGTCGATGACGTTTACTGGGAATTACTGTCTTATATGACTCCCAAAAGTCTGTGTAAGCAACTGCACATTGTCGGTAAACGCCTGGTAAACTGGCCCCAAAGTTTTTTGGCTGATTGACGACTCCTATCTCCGCGCATAGCAGCCAATAATTTCCCTTGTATTTCTATCAATTAACCGCCAAATATAAACCTTTATCGTCTTAGAAAAAACAAAAGACCACATCTCATCACATTCTATAACCAATTTACCTTTTGGTTTGTCCGAAACCTTTATTTGACCGGGGACAGCCGCCAGTTTATTGTTGACATAATTTTGTAACCATGACCAACTTACCCCTGTTACTCTAGCAATTCCTCGCAAGGAAATTCGTTCGAGCAAGAGTTTATCAATTAATTGTTTGGTTTCGTCAGAGACGGTTTTATTAGTGGGATTGATCACAAACTGACGACCACATTCTTTACATTGACGTTTGGGTTTTCCATTATGAATAGAACCATTCTTAATCATATAATGAGAACCACAATTAGGACAGGGGAATAGAGGTGAACTAGGGGGAGGATTTTGTTCGGTGCTAGACTGATATTTCAGTAAGCCAGACAGAAGCCAGAAAAAGATATTTATCAGAAAAGTCATGATCAAGCTAGAGGTTTAAAGACTGATCGGGTTCCAAGTATTTTTATTCATAAATATTTTACACAATTCATACCAGGTAAGCAAGAGAGCTACGCCACTACTACCGAATCATTACCCTAATATTTTAGACTAAATCCAGTTATTAAAAACTCTGATTATCTATCCCCACTTTTGCCTTTTGCCTATTGCCTATCCTGATATGTTACCTATCCTCAACGGATTTAGTATTAGACGGTGTGGCGATGGAAGACTTGTGGCTCTTCTAGGTTCTGTGTGATCAGTTTAACTTACAATATGATCGATCGATCTTTGTGTCCTTTGTGTCTTTGTGGTTCGTTCCACCCCCTCGCTCTTGAGAAATGTATCTTAGAATACATTTTACCCACCAAACCTAGGAGAGCCGACTTGTTGGAGGAGTTGCTGCAAATTAAAACCAGTAAGGAACAATTAACTTTTTCTGTTTATAAATTAGTTAAAACCCTAAATCGTCCTGAAGTTTATGCGGGAGTAGCCACGGTTATTATTGAGCAAATCAGTAAATTATATAGTGATATTGCTGCCGCCTATGACACCCAATTATCACCATTAGAACCAGCAGTTAATCCTAGGTTTACCGCCGTTAATAATGCTGTCAACAACGAGGAAGATAATTCCTTAAGACGGGTGGTTAATAGCCTAGAAAATCATCTAGAGGCGGAGAGAATGCAAAAATTAATGTTTGCCGCCTATAAAAAATGTTGAGAAAATGATCGTATCGAGCTAATCTTAGTCAAGCTAATTTTCAAGCGGCAAGAATGAATTATGCTGACTTAAGAAAGGCTAATCTTTCAGGAGTTAATCTTAGGGAAGCGGATTTAATCGATGCTTTCTTTGCTAGAGCAAATCTCACCAGTGCTGATTTAAGTAATGCCAATCTAACTGGTGCCGAGTTAATGAGTGCTAATCTGATGGGAGTTAACTTCTGCGGTGCAATTATGCCGGATGGCCGGATTAATAATTGAAATTACTAGACAATTTTTTTAGCAGTTATTCTGGTATAATTTAGGGGTAGAATTGAGGGTAGTATTATGGTTGATCCAGCAATTATTACAGAAGATATGGGCAAAATCTACACCAGCATTACAGTTATCAATCGCGCCGATCAAATTCGTGCAGAGGATGGTATGATCGCGCCGGAACAAATTCGCTCTCTTACCCTAGAAAATGTCTTGGTGGATACGGGAGCAACTACTGTTTGTCTGGTGCCGGAAGTAATCTCCCGCTTGGGTTTACAGCTTTTAAAAGAAGTAGATGTGGCTACGGCTAAAGGGATAGGAAAAGCGAGAATTTTTCGCGATGCTACCTTGATTATTGCGGGACGAGAAGGGACTTTTGAATGTTTGGAATTACCCGGAGGTCAAAACAATTTATTAGGAGTAATTCCTTTAGAAGCTTTGGGATTAGAACCGGATCTTCGTAGCCAAAAATTGCGAGTTTTACCCACGGAATCCCACGAGACTTATTTAACAATTTTATCGAACCAAATAGCTCTATAAAATCACTTTTTGTCTGACTGTTCCGGCTCTTTCAGCTATAGCGATAATCTCGATTTCTTGACCAGAAACTCCCTTAATTACCCATTCCACCGTACAGCGATAATCTAAACCGTGAGCGAGGCTACTATATACTTTATTTGATCGCCCTTCTAAGTGACCGATTTCCTGCTCTAATTTTCCCACTATTAAACTCACCTCATCGGCCAAATTTAACTTGACTTGAATGGGACGAACGATCTTTCTTTCCAGTGCCTTTTTACTGGTATAAGTGGGTAAAAATCCCTGATTTTCTAACTGTAAAACCATATGATAAATACCATTTCCCTCCGACTTAAGATCAAGACGAGAGATAGCTAAAAGAGGTGACATTAAAGCATGGGCAATAGTAAACTGACATTGTTTTTCACATAAATCTGGTAAATACTTTTCTGGGGCATTTTGCCAGACATTTTTAAAGTCCCAACCGCCAATTTCCACCTCTCCCAATTGGGGATGATCAAAACTTTGCCAATTAATAAAACCCTTTCCCGCCAAATTCTCATCATTCCAATGCTGTAATTTCAATTCATCTTCAAAAGGATGCCAGCGAAACCATTGAATATAATCATCTTTTTTCACTCCTGCTTGGGTGGGTGCATCCCATAACTCCACCGTAAAACCATACCAACCAAAGTGATCGTAACCGTAATCATCCATGGCACCGTTAGTCACTTCTTTGGGATGATAACGAAAATCGTGATAGACAGAAACGCATTCATAACCAGTCATTGCTTTTCCCTTATCGGCAATATATTTATACATTTCTAAGTCTTCCACGGGGAAATATTCATCGGGATGGGTGCTATAGGGACGCAACATGACTGCTGAATAGGTATGATAGGTAACGAAGCCATTAATATTGGTGTTATTTGCCCAAAATTCGGCTTCCGCACGGGTTTCTGGCTCCGAAAAGGGAAAATCTCCGGCCCCCTTTTGTTCCCCTTCAGGAACCCAATAAACGGGATAATTGCGGTTAAAATCCAGTCCCTCTAGGGTGGGGGCAGTGGTAAAATTATAGCCATCGTAATCGCGGATTAAACCTTCGGTGAGCAAAGTGTAAAAAGTTCCCTCAAATTCCTCCGGTTCGCGACGCACCATAATGCGAGGATCTTGTTCGGAAATTTTCCAAGCGCCACAGGTGTCTTTTTGGCGCATTTGTAGGATTAAACCATCGCCGTTAATATCTTCAGGATATAGCCCCGGTTTCTCATCCGTGTGGGGATAGGGGCGAATACTCGATCGTAACATATAGGGAGTGGTGAGATATTTTTCCGCTCCATCCACGGCTAATCGCGGCAAAATATAGACAGTGTAATGGTCAAGAAGTCTGGTAATTTGGGAATTATGACCGTATTGGCGCAAAAGATGAGCGATAGTGTAGAGAGCGACGGCAGAGCCTGTTACTTCCCCCGCGTGGGTGTTAGCATCAATCCAATAGGCAGGTTTTTCTAAATAGGGGCCTGTGGCTTGATTTGTTAGGGTAGTTAACCAGATATCTCGATTTTCGTAGCTTTTACCGATCGAGGTGAGGCTAATTAAATTAGGATAGGATGAAGCTAGGTTTTTCAGGAAAGAAACTAATTCGGTGTAGGGGTAATAGTGGCTAAAATCAAACATAATCTTCTGCAACTAAAAAAAGGAGTCTTGGGTTAATTTGACAAAATATAGGATGATAACAGTAAAAACTATGGATAGTCAAGATATTGCTCGCTATATTGAAGAAACTAACGGTATTTCCAAGCCTTGGCTGTTGGTGCAATTGCGTCTCAAAAAACTGCAAGAACGTCGCGCCAGTCTTTCCCAACAGGAATATATCCAAGAATTGGATGATATTCAGCAAGACTTAATGAAATTGGGCGAATGGTGGCGAGGAATCGAGTCAGAAGTCTTTAAACCCTAAGCGGTGGCGATAATCTGTAATACTCGCGGTAAATCCTCAAATTCGCCGATGATGCGTTTCACCGGTTGCGGCCAAACCCGGACTAAAGTGGGAATAGCAGAGACATGATTAGATTCCGCTTGTTCTGGATGCTTAGAGATATCGATCACTTTCAGGGTATAGGGATGGTGTAATTCTCGTTCTAGAAGCTGATGGATCGATTCTAGGGTGTGTTTAGTATTGGCATTATTACCGGAGACAAATAACCGCAAAACATAACCCTTGGGACTAGGATTGGTATAGTCAGAGTCAGCACTAATCCCCGAAGTCGTTGGGGGGCGCTCCTGATAACGGAGAATCAGATCGTGGGATTGCCAAAGTTGGGGAAACTGCTGACGATAGGTTTCTAAGATAGTGGGATTAGAGGATTGTTCCTGCCAGGGTACAGTAAACCAAGCTCGATCGTCCGTGGCGAAAATAGCATTTAATAAAGGCTGATAGCGACGGACAAGGGGATAGACTTCGGCTCTAGTATGAATACGGTGACTGTAGGGATCTCGCCAGCGATCGATGGTAGCAGTAAAACTAGGAACTAAAAAATGGGGGGGTTCTGGCAACCCTAAAGCGGACTGGAGAGCAGCGCAGAGATTCAGATGCCAATGAGTTTGTTTATCAGGATCGATACAGTAAATTAGATCGCCCCCGGGGGTAAACAGGGCGATGCCTTTAAAAATATCGGGCAACACAATCGTGGAAGTGATCACTTGAGGGGTTCCCCTAGAGAATAAGTAGGAGCTTCTATTTTTCTAGCCTACTAAACTCTTGATCCCTCAAGGATTTCCTTCAGGGTTTTTCTAGATTCTACCCCGCAGCATCATGGCCATTTCATTGGGAACCGGGGACATTTCCAGGGCGACCTCATCGCTAATCCGTCCCTCTTGATAGAGGTTAAACAGAGATTGATTAGTGGTAATCATGCCGTGGTATTCGCCGTCTCTCATTAATTCGATAATTTCGTCATTTTTGCCGCTGCAAATGTAATCTTTGACGGTTTCTGTGTTGACGAGAATATCGTGAAAAGCCGTCCGTTTACCGTCGGTGGTACGACATAAACCCTGGGAAATAATACAAACTAGGGATTCTGCGATCGCCACCCGCGTCGATTCCCGTTCCTCGGCGCTATAAAGAGTTAAAATCCGGTCAAGGGTTTTTACAGCGCTGTTGGTGTGCAGGGTTCCCAGGACTAAGTGACCGGTTTGGGCAGCTTTCAGGGCAGTATTAACGGTGGCTTTGTCCCGCATCTCCCCCACCAGAATAATATCTGGGTCTTCCCGCAAACAGGCTTTTAGGGCATTATCGAACTCATGGGTGTGTATTCCCACTTCCCGTTGTTTGATCAAACTGCGACGACTTTTATGGACAAATTCGAGCGGGTCTTCGATGGTGATAATATGTTTGGCGTGTTCTTTATTGATGTAATCGATCATGGCTGCTAGGGTGGTGGATTTCCCTGAACCCGTCGGACCGGTGATTAAAATCAATCCCTTCTGCACATCGCACACATCCCGAAACACTATCGGTAGGCCCAATTGTTCCATCGTGGGGATTTTCATGGGAATCAGACGCAAAACCATCCCCGGACCGCGCAGACTTTCAAAGATATTAATCCGCGCTCTAGCGAATTGGTACTGAGTCGCACCGTCAAATTCTAGGTCTTTTTTAAAGCGAAGGATTTCTTCTTCACCGAGGATTTCGCGTAACCAACTATAAAAAGTGTTGATGTCAATTTCAGGATAGTCGAGAATAATCATTTCGCCACGATCCCGCATCCGGGGTTGTTCTCCAACCCCGAGGTGAACGTCCGAATAACCCCGCTCAAAGGCAATCCGAACCAAATACTCTAAGGTGGGTTGATTGGAAGCGCGACTTTGGGGAGAACGTGGTGGCGATATTTGACTATTTTGTGGCATATTAGGCACTTTTTTGGACTGCATCGCCACCTTTTGGCTCATTTCTTGATTTATCTCTGGTTTGGTTCCCTTGATTAACTCCGAGGGAGGTATCGGGATGGAGGGAACCGGCAGCGGCTGCAGTGATCGCGAGGAAGAATTGGGATTTTGACTCATGGTAAATAGGGGTTTTTCCTTTACTATTCCCCGATTGTACTAACATCTCATCCTCAATTTCTCAATTCCCCACAGATGTTATACCATTTCTCTAAATGAAAACTACACATCGAATTTAAATCCCCCTTTAAGTTCCCCTTTTTAAGGGGGATTTAGGGGGATTAAACTTCTGTAGTCAGACTTTGGAGAATTGGTATTAGATTGAGGAGTCGGGAGTCAGTAGTCTCCGAGTCAGGGGAATTAAGAGTGAACGGTAATTAATCTATCTCCCTCAGAGGCTATAGTAACTATAATCACCCTTTCAGACCCCAAAATTGTTACAATGGAGGTTTAGGGCTGGTAATTTTGACTACTCATTTCTGTTTGATCGTCAGTCTTAGGAGAGGTAAATACGATGAATAGTCTGCAAACTTCAGTCGAACGGGAAAATTTAGGACAATTTTTGTTAGAAAATCTGCAAGATATTACAGATAAACTCGATCAAATTGTCACCGATTCTGATCGGATAATACTGGATAATTTACTACAAGAAACTAAGATTTTAGTTGAGCAAGTTAAAGATAACTCTAAAACTTATCAAGCAAGAGCCGATATATTTTATCAAATTAATCAACTATGGTTTCAGGTATGGGAACAATATAAGAATGAGGTTTCGGCAATAAATTTGATTGAGATTATCAATGAATTTACCGATAGAGTAACTGCCTATGCTAAATTATTTATCAGCCTTGCTCAGATCAATGAGGGAAAGACGGGTGAAGAAAAAGCCGATTTAATCAGAGTGGTGGAAGGTTCACTCCTTCTCTCGGAAACGATAGATGTGTTTATTGATATGTTTGCCGATTCAGAATTAGAGCAAATTTACCAGGGAGCTAAAAATGCTCTATCGGTTTCTAATCGTACTATAACCGAATATTTCCAAGATACTGACAAATCTTTAGTCACCCAACTGAGAGCCTATTATAGTTTAATAATTTTCAGAATTAAAGAGCGATTTAATCCTAGTAATGTATCCTCAGAAAATACCTCTCATTCCCTAACAGATGATTTAAGCGATCTTGATCCTTGGACAAGAGACTTAGTGGGGGTTGTCGATTTAGGATCAGAAGACCCAAAAGAATCGTATATTGATTATTTAGTGGAGAAGTATCGGTGAAACGAGTCCTATTCGATAGTGATGTATTGCTAGATGTTTTGTGTAAGCGTGAACCACATTTTCAAGCATCTGTACAAGCATTAAATACAGTTAAGACAGGTAAAACTCAAGGATATATTTCTGGTCATGCCGTCACTAATATTTATTATATTTTGTCTAAACAAAACGGAAGGGAAAGCTCAAGAAAATTGGTGATAAGTCTTCTAGAGAATTTGCAAGTTGCTAGGGTGACAGATGCAATAATTAGGCAAGCATTGACAAGTCAGATGAAAGATTTTGAAGATGCCGTTACCAGTGCCGTTGCTGAATCAGAAAAGCTAGAAATAATCATAACGCGAAACCTAAGAGATTTTGCCGCTTCCCCTGTTCCCGCAATGGTACCAGCCGATTTTTTATCGATTCTTTAACTAATGCTTCGGTAAACGTAAACCATCCGATCGCATAGGGATTAAAATCTGAGTTAAACTGCGTAATTGTTCGGCCGTTCCCATACAAATTAATAAATCCCCGGCCATTAATTCCGTATCGCCAGTGGGTCCCCCGATTAGCGTACCATCAGCGCGACGTATTGCCAAAACTAACGCCCCCGATCGAGATCTTAAATGTGCTTGACTAAGACTTAAACCCACACAGGGACAAGTCCTCGGATCGATTAAAAATTCCTCCATATAAAACGATCGATCGGTTCCAGTTAAAATACCATCGACAAAATCCATCACCTGCGGTCGTAGGGCTGCGGCTGCTAATCTTCTGCCGCCGGTAATATAGGGAGATACTACCGCATCGGCCCCGGCCCGTTGTAATTTTTGTACTGCTTCCTCGGTACTGGCCCTAGCAATAGCACGAATTTTCGGATTAAGAGTTTTAGCAGACAAAACTGTATATAAATTCTCCGCATCGGAAGTTAAAGCGGCCACAATACAAATAGCGCGTTCAATTCCTGCCATTTGTAAAGATTTATCTAAGGTGGCATCTCCTTGAACAACAATATAATTTAATTCTTTGGCCCGATTTACCTGTAGGGGGTCTGTATCAATAACTACAAAAGGAATATTTTCTGCGTAAAATTCGATCGCTACCTGTCTGCCTGTGCGACCCAAACCACAGATGATATAATGTTCCGATAGTCGATCGATCAAGCGTTTCTCCTGTCTCTGTTTGAGTCCCTCTTGAAAATAGCCTTGAATTAAAGCTTCGGTCAAGCGATTAACAATATAACCGATGCTGACTACTCCCATGATAATCAAAACCATCGTGAATAGTCGTCCCCGTTCACCTAGGGGATTAATTTCGCCAAAACCGACGGTAGCGAGGGTACTAATCGTCATATAGGCCGAATCTAGCAAACTCCAACCCTCGATCAGATGATACCAAAACGTACCCAGCAAAAACACCACGACCAGGGCAAAAATTCCCCCGATTAATTCCTGACGCAGACGACGATATTTATCTTCACTGATAGACAAGCAAAATTCACCCCTAACACTGTCTAGTAACTTACAATGAAATCAGTTTTTAATCTAAATAACCCGTCCTTCTCAGACGGATTTGATTATAATTTCCCCTATGTCTAATCGCGCAGGAGTTCCCCAGTGAGTCCAAAAACCCTTTTAGAACCAACCCTAGTTGATCCCACTCCCAATTTAAACCCGAATCAACCCTTCGATCCAGATAGTTTTAACAGCTATGTGATGAATACTTATGGTCGTTTTCCCATTGCGATCGCAAAAGGGTTAGGCTGTCTCCTCTGGGATACTTCCGGGAAACAATACCTTGATTTTGTCGCGGGAATTGCCACCTGTACCCTCGGTCACGCGCACCCTGCTTTAATTGAAGTGGTTAGTCAGCAAATCCAAAAACTCCATCATGTCTCGAATTTATACTATATTCCCGAACAAGGAGAACTAGCTAAATGGATTGTCGATCATTCCTGCGCTGATAAAGTCTTTTTCTGTAATTCTGGTGCGGAAGCGAACGAAGCGGCGATTAAATTAGTACGAAAATATGCCCATACGGTGCTAGATTTCCTCGAACAGCCGGTTATTCTAACCGCTCACGCTAGTTTTCACGGCCGCACTTTAGCTACCATCACCGCAACCGGTCAACCGAAGTACCAAAAAGACTTTGAACCCCTGATGCCGGGGTTTGCCTATATTCCCTATAATGATATCGAAGCGGTGGAAAATGCGATCGCTGATCTCGATGAGGGTAATCGTCGGGTGGCTGCGATTATGTTGGAACCGCTGCAGGGTGAAGGGGGAGTTCGTCCGGGGGATATCGAATATTTCCAACGTTTACGGCAAATTTGCGACGAAAATAACATTTTGCTTGTCTTTGATGAGGTACAGGTGGGAGTCGGAAGAACCGGTAAACTCTGGGGTTATGAGAATTTAGGAGTGGAACCGGATATTTTCACTTCTGCTAAGGGTTTAGCGGGTGGTATTCCCATCGGTGCGATGATGTGCAGAAAATTCTGTGATGTGTTTGAACCGGGTAGTCATGCGAGTACCTTTGGAGGTAATCCTTTCGCTTGTGCCTCAGCTTTAACAGTATTACAAACCATTGAACGGGATCATCTTCTCGAAAATGTCCAGCAGCGAGGGGAACAGTTACGCAGCCGTTTACGCGTGATTGCTTCTCAATATCCCCATCTATTTGTCGATGTGCGCGGTTGGGGTTTAATTAATGGTCTGGAAATTAATTCAGAAAGTGAGTTGGTTTCATCTACTATTGTTAATGCAGCCTTGGCAGAGGGTTTATTAATTGCTCCCGCAGGTCCGAAAGTTCTCCGTTTTGTACCTCCTTTAATTGTCTCGGAAACAGAAGTAGATGAGGCGATGGATAAGCTGGAAGCAGCCATCGCTAAAGTGGTTTAATTTCAGTTATCAGTTATCAGTTATCAGTTATCAGATGTAAGTTTTAAGTTGACAGTTTCCAGTTATGAGTCAATTCTTTTTGAGCTTTATCCCCCCTAACTGTCACCTTTTCACTGGACTAGGGGAGGATAAATCTACTGTTGTTCGGGGCAAATAAAATGATCACTTCTGAACCTATTTATTCTCTCCCTAAAACCCCTCCTTTAGAAAATGGTGATCAACTAAGTCGCCAGGAATTTGAGCGCCGTTATCAGAACCTTTCTGAAATAAAAAAAGCCGAATTAATTGAAGGAATAGTTTATATGTCTTCTCCTGTACGAGTGCAGAGTCATGGAGAACCTCATTCTGATATTTTAACTTGGTTAGGGGTCTATAAAGCCGCCACAATTGGGGTAATGTCTGCGGATAATACTACAGTGCGTCTGGACGCAGATAATGAGGTACAACCGGATGCTTTACTAAGAATTAAAATTGCTGGACAATCAACTATTAGTGACGATGATTATATCGAAGGTGCGCCGGAATTAATCGTAGAAATCGCCGCTTCTACTGCTTCCTATGATCTCCACAATAAATGGCGAGTTTATCGTCGTAATCAAGTGCAAGAATATCTTGTTTGGCGAGTTTATGAACGTCAATTAGATTGGTTCCGATTAAATGCTGGAGAATATATTAAACTTGAACCCGATAGTCGAGGGATAATTTACTCGCAGGTTTTCCCCGGTCTTTGGTTAGATGTTAATGCTTTATTAGCGGGTAACTTGGGACAGGTTTTGACTGTTTTACAGCAAGGTTTAGCCAGTCAAGAACATCAAGATTTTCTGAAAATATTATCTCAAAAAACTGATAACTGATTTATGTGGCATCCTGACGCTTATCAAGCTTTAATTGCCGAAGATTATCCTCAAGTTGCGGCAATCTACGAGGAACTAATCGATAACAATCCCGAAAATATTTCTGACTATTGGTACTTGGGAGTTGCCTATCTTTTGCAAAATTTAGAAGCAGAAGCGCAGGTAATGTGGCAAAATGTTTTAAGAGGAGGTAATCCAGAAAAAGTCAAGCAATAGCAAGCAGAATTAGAAGCAGTTTTAGATACAGAAGCGCGACGACAACAAAGAAAAGGTGATCTGGCAGCTGTAGAATATTTTCGCTATCATCTACAGGAAATTGTTCCCAAGTCAATTAATAATTTATTAGCTTTATTCGACTTAGCTTTAGATTTAGAAATATTCGATCCAGAAGAACTACTTAATTATCCTATTCAAGACAATCTCAGATCTAATCCCGATCGAGAATTGCTTTTAAATGTAGTTCTCAAAAGTCTTTTATATCCCCATGAATTAACTTTAGATTTAGCTCAAGCAAGTTTACCCTACCTGGAGGAATTAGCCGATAGTTTTATCCCGCAAGCTTTTCAGATAGCAGCACGAGTCACCAACGAGCAACAAAGTCCCACTTTTGGAGTGGAAATTATTAAACTTTGTCTGCAATTAAGACCAAATGATCTGAGTCTTTTGGAACAATTGGTTAACCTCTATATTTTAGCAGAAGACTTTGATAATTCTTTGATAACTGCCTATCAATTCCGAGAAATTTGTCTAACCCCAACCCTAAAGTTATACAGTAATTATCTGATTTTGTTAATACTTTTGCGCTGGGGAGTTTGGCAAGAAATTGCTCATATTTATCAAGAATATCATGATTTATTACAGGAATTAACCCGTCAGAAAAATATCACTTTAGAACCGATTATTAAAACTAGCTTTCTCAATATTTGTAGTCCCCTACCCTACCTAGGCGATCAAGCTTTAGCCAATCGACAATTAACTAATCGCGTCGTTGAGGAATGTTAGTGAAGATTCCCAATGTTTAGTTTAAAATATAGGGGCAAAAGTTGCAACTGGGTCAAGCCAATGATAGTGGGATCACCCCAGTACAGCAAAGAAGAATTTGCTCGACGTGGCAATGAGATTTATTAGACTTAGGTGCGCTCTCAAGTCGAGGAGGGCAATTATGGCAAAATACCAGTATATCCTTTTTCCTTTTTCCCTTGAAACTTACTCTCGAATTATATGAGCTAACGACTAAGGGTGATAATTTTCTGAAAATCCCTTTGAATAATAGCAAAATTTTTATCAGTTAAAAGCGGGACATGAACGAATAAAGCCCTTGGATGATATTTTAAGACTTGAAAATATAATTCTTCGCAGACAAACTGACCGGCATTATCGCTGATATAACTATAGTTAAGGTTTTTAATTAAATCTGGCAAGGGAATTGGTGTCAATAACTTTTTTGTACTACTCTTAGCCTGAGATTCTAAACTTAAACGATAACGACTTTCCGCCATGCCACAACAAATAACTAAATCGGTTTTTTTGTCTTGAATAGCTTTGATAACTCGTTCACTGGCTCGATGAGTATTAACGGGAAGTTGACGCAAAAATAAAAGATTTTTTGGACAATTATCTTGAATAGATACTAACAAATCATCGGAGGAATTACTCTGGTGATGGCATAACCAAGGTGCAAAAGAAGTTAAGAGAATTGTCAAGTTATCTCCTTAGGGTTACAACAAAAAAGCGATCGAAGGGACAAAAATTGCTACACTAACTGACATGACCTCAATTAAAGACGAGATTGATATTCTATGCAACGCCGTAAATTTTTGCTTATTAGTGGCAGTTTAGGCGGTTTTAGCTTGGCAGCTTGCGCTCATCAGATTTTACAGCCTGTTACTTCCAAAAATCCCCCTGAGTCGGCTGTTAAACAAGCACAAAAGGCGAAAAAAGTCAAGATAATCGTGATTAGTGACCTTAATAGTCAATACGGTTCCACTACTTACGATCCCGAAATCGATCGAGCTATCCCTTTAATTATCAATCATAAACCCGATCTGGTTCTCTGTGGTGGCGACATGGTGGCAGGACAAAAAAGCAGCTTGACAGAGGCAGCAATTAACGCTATGTGGTCGGCCTTTGATCACCATATCGCCGCGCCCCTGCGAGCTGCTAAAATACCCTTTGGTTTTACCATCGGTAATCATGACGCTTCTGGAGCTTTATCCGCAGGAAAATTTATCTATGCTAAGGAGAGAAAACTAGCCCAAGATTATTGGCAAAACCCCCAACATAATACAAGTTTAAATTTTATCGATAAAACTGGCTTTCCTTTTTATTATACTTTCACTCAAAATGGTATATTCTATCTAGTTTGGGATGCCTCCACTCATTTAATCTCTCGGAAACAACTAAATTGGGCGGCAAAAAACTTGAGTAGTAGCGACGCTAAAAATGCTAAAATGCGGCTAGTAATCGGTCATTTACCCCTCTACGGTATTGCCGTGGGCAGAAATCGACCGGGGGATTATTTAGCCGATGCCGAGCAATTAAGAGCGTTTTTAGAGGCTCATCAGGTGCATACTTATATTAGTGGCCATGCTCACGCTTACTATCCGGGTAAACGGGGGCAGTTACAATTATTACACGCAGGAGCTTTAGGCAGTGGACCGCGACGGTTATTGAAGAGTGAACAAGCACCCAGAAAAACCCTAACAATTGTCGATATTAATCCCCATCAACAGGAGACAGTTTACACTACCTACGACATGAAAACCCAAGAAGCGATCGATATTACCAGTTTACCTCCTCTGATTATGGCTCCCAATGGGCAAGTTTTACGTCGAGATATTCCATCGGTTAACTAGAAAGGAATTCCCATAATGGCCACTGTCATCAGCACCGTTAATATGAAAGGAGGAGTAGGAAAAACTACCCTTACCGTCAATCTTGCCACCTGTTTAGCTAAATTTCAGCAAAAACGAGTCCTTGTCCTCGATTTAGATGCTCAAATCAGTGCGACTCTTAGTTTAATGTCCCCCCATGAATTTGCTCAACTGCGTCGCAAAAAACGCACTTTAAGCTATTTATTAGAAGCAATTATCAAACCCAATCCCTACAATAAATTAACTATTGATGATATTATTGTACCCTCAGTCTGTGAAATTCAAGGCTTAGATCTACTGCCGGGAGACATCGAGCTTTATGATGAATATGTCGTCTCAGAAACCCTGCACCATCAAGCAATTTTACAGGAAGACTTAGGCTTTGATCATGCTTGGAACAACCTAGAAAGAATCCTAATTCAAAAAATCATTGACCCCATTCAAGACCGTTATGATTATATTATCATGGATTGCGCTCCGGGCTATAATCTTTTAACTCGTAGTGGTCTATGTAGCAGTCATTTTTATTTACTACCCGCCCGTCCCGAACCTTTATCAATTGTTGGCATTCAGCTATTAGAAAGAAGAATAGTTAAACTGAAAGCTAGTCATCAAGAAACTGACCCTATTAACCCCGGTTTACTCGGTATAGTTTTTATTCTTTCCGGTGGTGGTTTACTCAGTCGCTACTATAATCAAGTCATGCGCCGGGTACAACAGGATTTTCAAGCCCATCAAATTTTTGCTAATGCGATTCCTATGGATGTTAATGTAGCTAAAGCTGTGGATATGTTCGTGCCTGCGGTGGCAGCCATGCCCTCTTCTAGTGGTTCTAAAGCTTTTATGAAACTCACAGAAGAATTCTTGATCAAAACCAAAAAATAGGAGATAATTACTATGGTCATCGAGTGGTTAGAATTTCAAGTTAAACCCGAAGCTAGGGAAAAATTTATCCAAAAAGATCAAGAAATTTGGACAAAGTTTTTAGCAAAACAACCTGGTTTTTTAGGTAAGGAAATTTGGATTAATCCCGCCATTGAGGAACAATTAATTATCGTTGTCCATTGGCAAACGAAAGAACAGTGGAAAGCTGTACCCCAAAATTTACTTGATGACACCGAAGCGAAATTTTACTTGGCCATGGGAAAGGATAATTATCAATTAACCAAAGTCAAGGAATTTCAAGTCAGAAAATTCCGAGAAAATTGTCAGAACCATTTAGAATCTATGCAGCCTGGATAAAAAATCAATTCATCTTTTTGTCCCCTGTCAACCTAGCCAAACTTGTCCCCAGTGACTAAAGTGTGCTATAAGCAGTCAGACTCTTTATATGGTCTTTATTCTTTCCGATTAGGTAAATTACTGATGACTGAAGCTAAACGCGCCCTAATTACCGGCATCACCGGTCAAGATGGTTCCTATCTAAGCGAATTATTATTAGAAAAAGGCTATGAAGTCCACGGTATCATCCGTCGTACTTCAACTTTTAACACCGATCGCATTGATCATATCTACACTGACCCCCACCAGCCCGATACTAAATTATTTCTTCATTATGGCGACCTCACCGATGGGACAACCCTGCGGCGTATCCTCGAACAAGTGCAACCGGTAGAAGTGTATAATTTAGGGGCCCAATCCCATGTGCGAGTTAGTTTTGATGCTCCAGAATACACCGTTGATGCTGTGGGGGTGGGAGTTTTAAGATTACTAGAAGCAATTCGGGATTACCAAAAAAGAACCGGCATCGAAGTGCGTTTCTATCAAGCAGGTTCCTCGGAAATGTTCGGGAAAGTCATGGAAGTTCCCCAAAAAGAAACCACGCCATTTTATCCTCGCAGTCCCTACGCTTGCGCCAAAGTTTACGGTCACTGGCAAACAATCAACTATCGGGAATCCTACGACTTATTTGCCTGTAACGGCATTTTATTTAACCATGAATCCCCCCGTCGGGGAGAAACTTTTGTCACGCGCAAAATTACCCGCGCCTTGGCCCGAATTATTGCCGGACAACAGAAAAAACTCTATCTAGGAAATCTCGATTCTAAAAGGGATTGGGGTTATGCTAAGGATTATGTGCGGGCGATGTGGTTAATGTTACAACAGCAAGAACCGGATGATTATGTAGTGGCGACCAATGAAACCTATTCTATCCGGGAGTTTCTCGATATTTCTTTCCAATACGTTAATTTAAATTGGCAGGATTATGTGGAGTTTGATCAACGTTATTTGCGTCCAGCGGAAGTGGATTTATTGATAGGAGATTCTACAAAAGCCAGAGAGAAATTAGGTTGGCAGCCGTCGGTGACGTTCGAGGGACTGGTAAAATTAATGGTAGATGCGGATTTAGCGGCTTTGGGGATTAATCTTAATAACGGTGGTGATAGCGGACAGTTATTAAAAGATTTGGCTTATCTTCGCAATCGTTCGATGACAACTGTGGATTAAAGAGGTAAAAATATGCTGAATTTAAGCGAACAAAGAATCGTTGTCACCGGGGGGGCTGGATTTTTAGGTCGGCAAGTAGTTAATCAATTAATTGCAGCGGGGGCAAATCCCGAAAAAATTACCATTCCTCGGTCTAAAGATTGTGATTTAAGAGTTTGGGAAAACTGTCAACGTTTAGCTAACGAAGAAGATTTAATTATCCATTTGGCTGCCCATGTGGGAGGTATCGGTCTTAATCGGGAAAAACCCGCCGAATTATTCTATGATAATTTGATGATGGGAACCCAATTAATTCACGCTGCCTATCTAGCAGGAGTGCAAAAATTTGTCTGTGTGGGGACAATTTGTGCCTATCCAAAATTTACTCCAGTACCTTTCCGTGAAGACGATTTATGGTCAGGATATCCCGAAGAAACCAATGCGCCTTATGGTATCGCTAAAAAGGCTTTATTGGTACAATTAGAGTCCTATCGTTTGCAGTATGGTTTCAACGGAATTTATCTTTTACCGGTGAATTTATACGGGCCGGAGGATAATTTTGATCCGGGTAGTTCCCATGTAATTCCTGCTTTAATTCGCAAGGTTTATGAGGCACAACAACGGGGGGATAAACAACTTCCTGTCTGGGGAGATGGTAGTCCAACCCGGGAGTTTCTCTACTCCACCGATGCAGCGCGAGGCATTGTCATGGCCAGTCAATTCTATAATGAATCAGACCCGGTTAATCTTGGTACAAATTATGAGATTTCTATCAAAGATTTAGTCGAATTAATCTGTGATTTAATGGGTTTTGATGGCGAAATTGTTTGGGAAATAGATAAACCGAATGGTCAACCGCGACGCTGTTTAGATACAACCCGCGCTCAGGAAAAATTCGGTTTTGTTGCTCAAATGGAATTTAAAGAAGGTTTGCAAAAAACCATTGAATGGTATCGGCAAAACGCCGCCTAGTCTCGATAGCTGGTGTGTTAGATTAATAACTAACACACCAGATTTTTTTAAGCTTACTGACCGGTAAAATCAGAACGAAGGGTTAATTTTAAATCTTCCTTGGGGTTAATTGACAATAATTCCACCGATTCTCCTCGTAATAACCAACCGGCTAATACTTCTAATCCTCCTCCTCGTATAATCTCGCTAACCGGTTGGTCAGAAGTAAAGGAAGCGAGGACAGAAGCGGCGGATTTTCCTAATACTGCACCCTGAATAATTTTATCGGGGTTAACTCCTTTAATTAGTCTTTCTAGACGGGTGAAAACTGCCGAAATAGCATCAATAGATTTTTCTTGGGGTTGACGGGTTTTTAAAAAGATTTTTTGGGATAGAAAACGGGAACCTTGACCGTCAGGTTTAATTTCTCCGATAATCTGACTACCATCGGGAATAATTGTCTGTCCTTGGGAGTTTTTAATATTATCGGTTACGGTCAGAGATAAAGAAAAAGTTTCCTGTTTGGTTAAAAGAATTTTTTCCCCTTGCTCGTATTTTACAGGGATATCTGTGCCAGCAGGAATTAATCGATCATTCCCCAAAGGAATCGGTTTAATCTGGTTAATCGGGGCGAATTGACGTGCGATCGCAGGAGTCAAGGAAAGGGAGACCACAACGAAAGAAGCACTTAAAAGCATTGTTAATAGGGTCAGAGGATGATGACGACCCTGCTTTTGAAAATTTAGCATCTTACCCTTGAGTTTCCTAGTGGGAGCGAGTTAAAGATAGAGACGAAAGCGGAAAAAAGTTTGTTTCCAAGCAAGAAAATGAGGTAAAAAGGGGAATCTTAGCAAAAAATAGCCGATATTTTCTACTAATTGCTAGTTATTAGTTTATTTGGTCTATTGGAACGCCAAAACTCTTGATTTGTCCGCAGTTCTTAGTTTGGCACGGTTAATGGAGAACAAGAACTATTTATGATAGGATTATAGGTTCAATCCTATCAAAAAAAATCACCCGATCGAATTAGAATCTGTGAAAAAATGTAACAATTGTGACAAAAAACTGAAGAAACCTCTGATCGGGTTGCCACCGATCCCAAACTCAGGACAAGGGGTCATCTAAACCTGGCCCCACAGAAACGGCACACCTTCGCTTTCGGTTGAATTAACTCAGCACAATGAGGACAAGGAACCCTATCCCTGTCCTGTGATCGAACAGAAACAGTTCTCTCGCTATTCCAAGTCACGATCAACCCAAAAAGAGCCACTAGCACCCCAACTGCTGGATTAAAGGCCATCATTACAAACCCAAAAATCAGCATACTCAAACCAATAAATTTATCCATAAGCTCCTCTTGTAGATAACCTTGCTCATAAACCCGAACCACCCCCAATGCCTATGAGCCAAATCACACATCGGCCACCCTACCTCAGAAAGATGAGAAATAAGCCAACTAAAGATAGAAATAGAGAGAGTGAAAGATTGCTAGACTCACAGAGGTGGATAGCTAAAAAAGTCTCGCCTCTAACCCCATAATGACACAATTAACTTTAAGTTTTGCGATCAAGTAAGCCAAAAATATTCTCCCCCATCACCCGCGAACCGGATGCTGTTGCTAAAATAATCTTCATAGGGGAGAGCGCGGGAAGTTTCCAAATATCATCCTTTTTGTCCTGTACTTAGGAGTAGATTATGTTTACTAAACTTAATAATTTGTGGAATCAGTTTTTCAGGAGATCAAGAAGGATTAATGATAAACCATTAAATAAAGTAAGTTTATTGGTAATAATAATTGTTGATATTTTCATCTTAGTTAATGTTTTTACAGGATTAGATGATATTAGTAGGTGGCATTTAAGCCCCCAACAAGTATATCCTTGTTACAGCGCATGGCAAAGTTACAAGAAAAATAATAGTCCAGATAGAGATTATGATTTAATTACAACTTTTTTAGTTGATTATAAAAATAATTATCAAGATGAAGAAATAGGACATTTAGGTAAAGTTTCTCCAATTTGTTTGCAATATGCTGATATTAAAAATAAGTTAAATAATAAAGAAAATAAAACTTTATTAAGTAAAATACAAACAAAACAAGATAATATTAATATACTAGAAAATAATAATAGAATTATTAGAAGTCAATATGATTCTACCCTATTAGAGAAAATTGCTGGACAGTCTGCCAACAATTCGATAAACTGGGTAAAAGCGGAAGAGGCAAAACAGAAACTAGAGGAAAATAATAAAAAAATATCAAAAATCAAAGAAGAAATTGTTAAGCTAAAAAATGAACTACTACAAAAACCATCGAGTCAAAATTTACTTGCTTTCATGAGAAATGAAAGTAAATTTAATGATGTGGAAGCTGGTTATAAAAATGCGTCTTTTTGGTATCCTAGCATTCAATTAGGTTTTCAGGTTTTATTTTTAGCACCATTAATAATTATTGCGTTATTAGTGAATCAGTATGCCCAAAGTCGCGGCTATGGTTTAATAGCGTTAATTAGTTGGCATTTATTAGTTATTTTCTTCATTCCTTTAATTTTCAAAGCTTTTGAATTTTTGCAAATTGGTATTATTGCACAATTCATTTTTGATATTATCGGTTCTATCTTTGGAGGTTTAGTATTTTTAGTTCAATATGTTTATATTCTGTTAATCCCTTTGTTCGGTTTTGCTGTTATTAAATTTTTGCAAAAGTTTGTTTTTAATACCAAGTCTCAAGCAGCAAAACGAGTACAAAAATCACAATGTATTAACTGCGCTAAAACGATTAAAAATCAAGATGCTCATTGTCCCCATTGCGGTTATTATCAATATGTAGAATGTCATCATTGCCATGAGTTAACTTATAAAAATTTACCTTATTGTTATCATTGTGGTACTGCACAAACTTATGATAGTTAATAGTCCCCAAGCTACCGAAACGAGCAAAGAGAGAACCGCCACTTTATCAACTAATCAATTATGGATTTACTCGAATACCAAGCCAAGGAAATATTTGCTCAAGTCGGCATCCCCATTTTACCTTCCCAACCAATCCACGAACCGGGGGGACTAAAAAGATTAAACATTCCCTATCCGGTCGTGCTAAAGTCCCAGGTACGAGCGGGAGGACGGGGAAAAGCAGGAGGAGTAAAATTTGTCGCTAATACCATTGATGCGATCGCTGCTGCCCATGCTATCTTTCATTTACCGATCGCCGGAGAATATCCAGAGGTAATCTTAGCAGAAGCCAGGTATAATCCGCAACAGGAGATATTTTTAGCCATTTTACTCGATTATCATCTGCAAAGACCGGTTTTACTCGGTGCGAGTCAAGGGGGGATGGATGTGGACAGTTTACTGGCAACCATGCAAAAAGTGGTCATTGAAGAGAGATTTTCCCCCTATCTCTGTCGGCAATTAGCCGTATCTATGGGTTTAAGAGGGTCTTTGATCGAGTCTATCAGTCAAATTCTCGAAAAAATGTATAGTCTCTTTGTCAGCAAAGATCTCGATATCATCGAGATTAATCCCTTGGGTATCAACGAAACTGGGGAAGTGATGGCCCTAGATGGCAAAATAAGTGTTAATGATGCCGCTTTAGCTAGACATCTCGATCTTCTGGCCCTGACCCCACCCCAATTACAATCCCCTTGGTCGATAATTGATCAAACTGGCCAAATAGCCGTGATCAGTAATGGCCAGGGTTTGATGTCCACTGTCTGGGATGCCTTGGCAGGCAAAGGGGCAAAACTAGCAGCCTGGCTTATACTGGAGGAAAGACTAGAATTAGAGCAATTAAACGAGCAAATAGAGGCCGGTCTGCAACAATTCCAACTATTGGCCGATTTAAAAGTGGTTATCGTTGATATTGTCAGTTATCCCGACTTTGGCCAAAAAGCGATCGAGACTATTAGCCATTACTACCGCAGTTATAGCCCATTATCACCCAGCCGGGGCAGTGGTGAACGAATGATCCGGGCCACCCGACAGGAAAGACAAACCTTGGAACCCCGATCTTTTCTCAATCCCACCCTACCACAAATAATTTTTCGCGTCCTAGCTGACAGCAAAGCGATCGATCTCAGTCAGAGTTTAGCTGATGTTAACTTTCATTGGTTAGAGTCTTTAGAAGAGGTAGTCACTGCAGCCATTAAATTAGCCTAGAATCAGTGATCAGTGATCAGTTATCAGATGTGAGTTTTCAGTTCACAAGGGACGAATCTAAAACCTTTGACTCTTGCCTTCAGAAGCGGATTACTGTTCACTGATTACTGTTTACTGATCACTGATTATTGTTTACTGATTACTGAAACAACTCCCAACACTTAATATATGAAATGGACAGATAAAGATCAGATAATTATGCAAGGGATCGATCGACCCCTAGGCAAATATTATGCGGCACGATTGAAAGCTCAGGGAACCTGTTTAGTAGCCGGGGTGGCTAGTGGCCACGGTGGTGAGATAATCGCAGAGATACCAGTGTTTGATCTAGTGGCTGAGGCCGTTGCTGAAGCCGGAGAAATCAAGACCAGTTTAATTTTAGTCCCCCCCAATCAAGTCCTAGATGCGGCCTTAGAAGCGATCGCAGCAGCCATCCCCCAATTAATTATCGTCACCCCCGGAGTTCCCCCCTTAGATCTGGTGGAATTATTAAAGATAGCTAGTACCACCGGAACATTAATTCTCGGCCCCGGCAGCCAGGGTGTGATTATTCCCAATTATCTTTGGTTGGGTATTTGTGAACCGAATTTTTATCAATCGGGGACAATCGGTCTGATCACCCGCGGCGATCGCATAGGAGATGAAGTGGCGAAAACTTTAACAGCAGCCGGGTATGGTGAATCTATGGCGGTAAATTTGGGGACTGACGGCATTATTGGCTCCAATTTGTCCCAATGGTTGCAGGTTTTTGAGGAAGATGACAATACCGAGGCAATTCTCCTCGTCAGTCAGGTGGGGGGAAAGGCCGAAATCGAGGCAGCCAAATATATTGCCTCGGCAATTGAAAAACCAGTGATTGCCTATCTTGTCGGGTTAAATGCAGCGATTGAAACCAATTTCGGCGATACAGAAACAATTATTTCTAACCAACTTTCCTACTCTGTTGCCGCTAAGAATACCAGAAAAGATAGCTTACGTCATTTTCAAGAAGCTGGGGTGACAGTGGTAGAAAAATTAGCCGATTTACCTGCCTCTTTAGCTAAAGTCTTGTCCTGAATTTGACCCCATTGCTCCAATAATATTTATAATCAGACAATATTCTGTCAAAATAAGCACCTAACAGGATGTTTCACCCCATCCAGGGGATTTTCGATGACAATTCCTGAGAGCTACTATATCATGGTAGATCACCTGTGATTCCTCAGACCGGCCAAGATAAAGACGGCAACAGGCAAAAATTAGGAAAAATCAGCGACAATCGAAACGGCAAGATCAAAAAAAATTCTATTCTAGATTGACCCTTTCAGCAGACCAACTATCCCACCCTTCTAGACAACGACCCTAAGGATAACTTCTATGGCGCAACAAAATAACCTAAAAACCGACAATATACACCAAATCGATCCCTATTGGGGTCTCCCATGGCTCGTAGAGGAACGGGACGCTTGCGGAGTCGGTTTTATTGCCGATGTGCGCGGTTCCGGCAGCCATCAACTGATTGAACAGGCACTTTTAGCCTTAGGTTGTTTGGAACACCGGGGAGGCTGCAGCGCCGATCAGGATTCCGGTGACGGTTCTGGTATGATGACCGCTATCCCCAGAGATGTCCTCGCTCCTTGGTTCGCCGAAAATGGCTTAAATATGCCAGAATCTGAGCGACTAGGAGTGGGGATGGTCTTTCTTCCCCAAGCGGACCAAGAACGCGCCGACGCTAAGGCACACATCGAAGAAATTGTCAATAAATATAATATTAAGATTTTAGGTTGGCGTGCTGTTCCCGTCCGTCCCCAAGTCCTCGGAAGACAAGCAAGGGAAAATCAACCCTACGTCGAGCAAATTCTGGTGACTTCCCCCGATTTAGCTGGTTCTCAATTCGATCGCCTACTCTATATTGCCCGTTCTGAAGTGGGTAAGCAACTGGCCGATGATTTCTATTTCTGCTCCTTTTCCTGTCGCACCCTTGTCTATAAAGGCATGGTACGGGGCGAAATCCTGCGAGAATTTTATCTAGACCTGCAAAATACCGCCTATAGCAGTCAATTTGCCATTTATCACCGACGTTTTAGCACCAATACCCAACCCAAATGGCCCCTCGCTCAACCGATGCGCTTATTGGGTCATAACGGCGAAATTAACACCCTTTTGGGCAATATTAACTGGATGTCGGCCCGGGAACCCGCTTTAGAAACCCAAGGTTGGACCCACGAAGAATTACAATCCCTGACCCCCATTGTTAACCCCGCTAACAGCGACTCCTATAACCTCGATAGCGCCCTAGAATTATTGGTGAGAACCGGTCGCAGTCCCCTAGAAGCGGCTATGATCCTAGTGCCGGAGGCCTACAATAATCAGCCGGATTTACAGAATTATCCCGAAATTATCGACTTCTACGAATACTATAGCGGTTTACAGGAACCCTGGGACGGTCCGGCTTTACTGGTCTTCAGTGACGGGGGAATCGTCGGCGCTTGTTTGGACCGCAACGGTTTGCGACCGGCCCGTTATAGCATTACTAACAACGGTTATATCGTCGTTTCCTCGGAAGCGGGAACTATTCCCCTCGATGAAACCACCATTATCGAAAAAGGTCGTCTCGGCCCCGGTCAAATGATCGCAGTGGACCTAGAAAAAGGCGAAATTAAGCGTAATTGGCCGATTAAACAGGAAATTGCCCGAGCTAATCCCTACGGTGCATGGGTGAAATCCCAACGCACCTTTATTGACAAAGAAACAGCGATAGACATTCCCGCTCCTAGTCATCTCCTTCCCCTGCAAACCGCTTTCGGTTATACTGCCGAAGATGTGGATCTGATTATCGTCCCCATGGCAGAGCAGGGAAAAGAACCGACTTTCTGTATGGGTGATGACACTCCCCTAGCGGTCCTCTCCAGTAAACCCCATCTTCTCTACGATTACTTTAAACAACGTTTTGCCCAAGTTACTAACCCCCCCATCGATCCCTTACGGGAAAGTTTAGTCATGTCCTTGACTATGTATCTAGGACGACGGGGCAATATTCTTAAATTAGGGGTTGATGACGCACATTTACTGAAATTAGACTCTCCTCTGCTCAATAATGCGGAATTAGTCAAAGTTAAAACCTCTAGCTACAAAACAGCCGAACTTTCTACCCTTTATGATCTGACCACCGGCCCCCGGGGATTAGAAACCGCGATCGCTAATTTGTGCGCTGAGGCCGCCAAGAAAGTAGCATCGGGAGCAGAAATTTTAATTCTCAGTGACAGGACTGCTTCTATTGACGAAAAAACTAGCTATATTCCCCCTTTATTAGCTGTTGGTGCCGTCCATCATCACCTGATTCGCTCACACTTGCGTTTAAAAGCTTCGATTGTGATCGATACGGCCCAGTGTTGGAGTACCCATCACTTCGCTTGTCTAATTGGTTATGGTGCTTCCGCAGTCTGTCCCTATCTGGCCCTAGAAACGATCGCCCAGTGGTGGATCGAGCCAAAAACTCAGAAATTGATGGAAAATGGCAAATTAGAAGCTATTAGCCTCGAAAAAGCCCTAATTAATTACCGCAAATCCGTAGAAGCAGGATTACTGAAAATTCTCTCGAAAATGGGTATTTCTCTCCTATCTTCCTACCATGGGGCGCAAATTTTCGAGGCGATCGGATTATCGGCAGATTTAGTTAAACTAGCTTTTAACGGTACTACCAGTCGCGTCGGGGGTTTAAGCATTGCGGAAGTGGCCCAAGAAGCGATCGCATTCCACAGTAAAGCTTTCCCCAATCTTACCGCTAAAAAACTAGAAAACTACGGTTTTGTCAACTACCGTCCAGGGGGAGAATACCACATGAATTCCCCGGAAATGGCGAAAGCACTCCATAAAGCCGTGGCCGCTCACTCCCAAGGTGAAGGATATGACCATTACGAAACCTATCGTCAAATCTTGCAGCAAAGACCCGTTACTGCATTGCGCGATCTATTAGAATTTAACAGCGATCGAGCCTCAATTGCCATCGAAGCAGTAGAATCGATCGAAAGTATCCTGCAACGCTTCTGCACAGGGGGAATGTCCCTCGGTGCCTTGGGCCGGGAAGCACACGAAACCCTAGCGATCGCCATGAATCGTATCGGAGGTAAGTCCAATTCTGGAGAAGGGGGAGAAGATCCGATCCGTTACACCAGCTTAAACGATGTGGATGCAGAAGGACATTCCGTGACCATGCCCCATCTAAACGGCTTAAAAAACGGTGATACAGCCAATTCTGCCATTAAACAGATAGCTTCGGGTCGTTTTGGAGTCACTCCCGAATACTTAATGAGTGGAAAACAGCTAGAGATTAAAATGGCCCAGGGAGCAAAACCGGGAGAAGGAGGTCAATTACCCGGGAAAAAAGTCAGTTCCTATATTGCCATGTTACGGCGATCGAAACCGGGAGTAACTTTGATTTCTCCCCCTCCTCACCACGATATCTACTCGATCGAAGATTTAGCACAATTAATCTACGATTTACACCAAATTAACCCCCGGGCCAAAGTTTCCGTCAAATTAGTGGCCGAGATCGGTATCGGCACAATTGCGGCCGGAGTTGCCAAAGCTAACGCTGATATTATCCAGATTTCCGGTCACGATGGTGGTACAGGTGCATCACCCCTAAGTTCGATCAAACACGCGGGTAGTCCCTGGGAATTGGGAGTGACGGAAGTGCATCGGATGTTAATGGAAAATCAACTGCGTCATCGGGTGATTTTGCGTGCGGATGGGGGACTGAAAACCGGTTGGGATATCCTCATGGCTGCCGTGATGGGTGCGGAGGAATTCGGTTTTGGTTCCATTTCCATGATTGCCGAGGGGTGCATCATGGCCCGCGTCTGTCACACGAATAATTGCCCTGTGGGAGTCGCTACCCAGCAGGAACGTCTCCGCACTCGTTTTCCAGGAATTCCCGCTCATGTGGTCAATTTCTTTACTTTGGTGGCCGAGGAAACGCGGCAATTATTAGCGAAATTAGGCTATCACAGTTTAAATGAGGTGATTGGCCGGGCAGATCTGTTAAAAGTGCGCTCCGATGCTCGTTTAACTAAGACAGAATCCCTCAATCTCGATTGTTTGTTGAATTTACCCGATGGCCGTAGCGATCGCTCTTGGTTGCAGCACGAGGAAGTACATAGTAACGGTGCTGTCCTCGATGACGATATTCTAGCCGATAGCGAGATTAAACAGGCGATCGAGCAACAGGGAACCGTCAGCAAAACCTACAGGATTGTCAATACCGATCGCTCCGTCGGGGCGAGAATTGCGGGGGTAATTGCCCAAAAATACGGGAATGACGGCTTTGAAGGCGAAATTAAGCTCAATTTCCAGGGTGCGGCCGGTCAAAGTTTCGGAGCATTTAATTTACCCGGTGTCAATCTCCATTTAGAGGGAGAAGCTAACGATTATGTGGGTAAAGGCATCTACGGCGGCGAAATTGTCATCTTACCGCCCCAAAACGCCAATTATCAGCCCGAAGATAACGCTATTATCGGTAATACCTGTCTCTACGGGGCCACCGGTGGGGTATTATACGCTAATGGTCGCGCTGGTGAACGCTTTGCTGTCCGCAATTCCACTGCGAAAGCGGTTATCGAAGGGGCCGGGGATCACCTCTGTGAATATATGACCGGTGGGGTAATTGTCGTGCTTGGTTCCGTCGGTCGCAACGTCGGCGCTGGGATGACGGGAGGATTAGCTTATATTCTTGATCCGTCCCTACCGGAGAAACTTAACCCCGAAATTGTCAAGATTCAACGGGTTGGCACGGTTGCCGGTGCGGAACAGTTAAAATCTTTAATTGAGGCCCATATAGAACGCACTAATAGCCCCAAAGGTAAGTTAATTTTAGCTAATTGGGATAGCTATCTCGGTCAATTCTGGCAAGTGGTCCCTCCCTCGGAAGCGGATAGTCCCGAAGCGCAAATTAGCGCGGAGAAAACCTTAACTTCGGTGTAATTTCTTTGGGGTGCGTTACTCTTGGTTAACGCACCCATTGATTAATTTCTTTGATGTCATAATTTGGCAATGACAAACGAAAAACTCAGATTTATCGATCTTTTTGCTGGTATTGGAGGGTTTAGATTAGCTTTTGAGAGCGTTGGTTATGACTGTGTATATTCTTGTGAAATAGACGAAAACTGTCGAAAAGTATATTTCAATAATTTTCAAGAAATTCCCGATCAAGATATTAGAAAAATTGCTATTCATGACCTGCCTGATTTTGAAGTGTTGACAGCAGGATTTCCCTGTCAACCCTTTAGCATTTCTGGAAAACGAGCTGGATTTAGAGATACAAGGGGAACTCTATTTTTTCACATCTGCGAAATAGTAGAATTAAAAAAGCCGAAAATAATTCTTCTGGAAAATGTTAAACACCTAATTCACCTCGACAAAGGCAAAAACTTAGATATTATTTTGCATTCTTTGGAAGAACTGGGTTAAGTAGTCATGCAAAATAAATTTCCTAGTGAAGACAGGCAAGAGGCAATAGGCAAGAGGCAAAAGCTTTATCGAAATGTGTAATTAATTTTGCTTAGGTACTTATTTAGTTGATTATAAGCTCTTAAATGCCAAGGATTTTGGTGTGCCGCAAAATCGAGAAAGAATTATTATTATTGCTACCCAAAATAAAAAATTTAATTTCAACTCATTAAAATATACTTCACCAATACCTAAGTTACGCGATTTTCTGTCTCCTCAAGGCAATTTTGAATACTTAGATAAAAAAGAATATACTCTCATTGATAATCCTACCTTACAACCATCAGGATTAATTTTTGTCGGTTATCGCAATAAAACTATCTGGAAAAAAGGTATCAGACCAAATACAGAACATTTATCCCGGGTTCATCATCAACCTAACCGAATTTATTCGATCGATGGAGTACATCCTACTATACCATCTCAGGAAACATCTGGACGTTTTTTTATTTATATACCCGAACAAGATCAGGTGCGTAAATTAACTATCCAAGAATGCTATCGACTGATGAAGTTCCCCGATAGCTTTCAAATTCATCCTAACTTAGCTGAGTCTTATAAACAGGTGGGTAATTCGGTTTGTATTCCCATGATTCAAGAGTTGGCTATTGCCATTAAGAGACATATTTTTGAAAACAATTCTAGAGTATCCTTAAAGGAGTTTTCTTTTTCTCGTCAGAATATTCAATTGGAAATTATCGGATTAGATTTTATGAACCATAAAGAAAAGTTATTAGACATTTATGACCAATCCTTAAATTTAGATGATCGGCAACCACTGCCCCCTCAACTCTATCAAAACTATATCCAACAAATTGCTACTAATTGCTCAAAACAAAAGGGAGTTTATACGGTTTTAATAACTTTATTAGTTCATAAAATTCTCTATCCTAATCAAGATATTAGATACCATCAAACTAATTTACCTGGAGGATTTTCAGGAAGAACTATTGATACTCAGTATATTACTCCCACCTTGAAACAATTGGGATTACCAGCTATGGCAGAAAGTGGCTGGCTAACTCGTTCTTTAGAACAACCCTTTCCCTATACTTTAGATTATCAAGGTAAAATTAGTAATCAAAAAACCAAAGATGCTTTTCTGGGTTTAATTAATTTTATTGAAACTAATCCTCAACAAGCTGAAGTTATTTTAAGGCTTTTACTTCATCAAGTTAATCAGATTATCCAGACCCAAAAGATTAAAAAATTTTGAAGATAGATAATCCTGAACCTTTTGATATCAACACTTTGAGCAGTTGCCTAGAAAATCATTTTAGTTTCAATTATCAAACTCGCGGAGCTTCCAAATTACCTGTTTTAGCACTATATGCAATTTATCAAAGGTTAATTATAGAAGTAGAAAGATACAAATCCTGCACATTAAAACCCCTAGGCAGTCACACAGCTTATGATCTAACTTCTGGTAGTGCAGGAGATATTGAGATTTTTGATAAAAATAAACAATTAGTAGAAGTTATTGAAATTAAGCATGGTAAGTACATTGATTTACAAATTCTCCGAATTGCCAAAGATAAAATTATCAAATTTAATCCGAGAAGATATTATATCCTATCATCGTTTGATGTTAAACCCCCAGAAGTGGAGTTAATCATGTCTGAGATTCAAACTATCAAAAACAATCATGGTTGTCAAATAATTACCAATGGTATTATACCGACAATTAAATATTATCTGAGACTGATATCATCTCCAGAAGAATTTGTCAATAGCTATTCCCATCTGATTGAAATAGATTCGGAATTACAAACTATTCATAAATTAAAATGGAACGAAATTTTATCTAATCTTATTTCTCCAATTGAACAAATCTAAACTAGCGAGCTATACTATGGCCAAAATATACCATCGCTGGTGATAGCCTTTCTTAATGAGTAGGTCTAATCAGCAGCGAAATTTCCAAAATTCTTACTAGCAGTTGTCGGCGCTGCTCCAGTGTAATGTGCCTCTCGAACTTTGAGAGAAGAAGTTTTGTGACCAACTCGCCTATGGTTGCGGGACTTTGCAGAATAATAAAGTTATTAATCGCGTATTCTACAGCCAAAGCTGGTGTTGTCGTACTGCTTAAGGCGAAGCTTATAAAGACGTTCGTATCGATAACTATGGGTTCACGATTCATCTACTAAAAGCTCTTCCAACTTCTCATCAGTCAATCCCTGACTCTTGGCATAAGCACGAATTTCATTCACCACTTCCATCAAGGTTTGGGTGGTTTCGTCCTGTTCGTTCCCCGTCATCTCATGATTCTCGATGGTGAAATCGACACACGCATGAGCGGACAAGCCTAACTGCTCGATCGCTGTGGGGATTTCGCTAATTTTAACGTTTCGGATCGTTGCTTTCATATTTTTAAAGTAGCACAAATACAAATTGAATTATTATTCTTCAGCTTGTAGGTTGGGTTGAGCGATTTAATACTTAGGAGAGGAGAAAGGAGAAAAGGAGAAAGGAGAAAACTGCTCAATTCAATGGTTTGAGCGAAACCCAACATTCTTGACGATATTGGTGTGGTTGGGTTTCGCTTAAGCGTCGCTAACGTTTGACAGACAAGAGTTATTATTGCTCAACCCAATCTACGGCTTGCCAGAACATGGCAAACTTGACAATCAAGACAGTCGCTACAGGCGAGGCTAGTGTGCGATGTTTTCAGTATAAGAGTCTCCGATGGATACTCCTCTCATCAAGCTTTCATTGTAAGCTATGTCCTTCCTAATCCTCTCCTTGATTTCATGGGAAAGAGAGAAGATGTTTGCCACGACATCAATACCATGAAGAAAACCCTGTCCACCCAGTCTATCCTTGAACTTTCCTTTTAGCTTTTCATAAAAAAATTTACCTGCTTCTTCATCTAGAAAAAATTTTTTTCCTGTGCGGCTATCGGTATAATCTCTTGGGAAATTTAACCAACTGTAGTATAATTTATATTCTAAATTATCTATTGCCGTCCATCCCTCCTTTCCGGATACCCTTTCTAATATCTCGTCAACTTGCCGTGAAATATATTGTTCTATTTCTGGATAGAATTTATCATACATTTCGTTAATATCTCTACGGCGACGCTCAGCTTCTTGACGGCGACGCTCAGCTTCTTGTTTTTCTCTTTGTTCTTGTTTGTCGAGTTTCTCTAGTTTCGGTTTGACTATAAAATTTAAGTCGGGAAAGGTATGTGCGATTTCGGTTAGCTCGTCCCGAGACATTGAGACATTCGCTAATTCTGTATAGACAATTTTTTTAAACTCCGGCAAAGCATTAATGACCTCAGTTAAACCATTTTGATGTATTAATAGTAATCCATGTCGTTCCACAAACTCCTCGACCGCAAACCGAAAATCTGGGTACTTATCTAGGAGCATCCTAACATCGGCAACAGATAAACCTCCGTCAAGCATCTGTAACCATTGCTGGCGAACAGAATTCCGTTGAACAGGATCAGTAATGTGGTCAAAACAGTCATCGTAGTATGACATATTTTTTTCTCCGAATCACTCATAATCTCATTTTAACCGTTCAGGGGGCGGTTATCAAGCCGCCATTAGTTTTGTAATGGGGATTTATGCCCCGCTCCAAAAACTTTTCGCCTTAAGGCGAGGTTTTAGACCCGATTTTTTCGATAAAAGCAGACCACGGGGGAATTTTTCGCATCACCAAAGCTCTGCAAGAATTATCACTTTAAGCGGTGACATTTTCTGTTTCTACTGGTTGAATTTCTGGCATTTCTACTTTAATTAAACTCACTTTAGCACGATAAAGTAGTTTTTCCCCATGACGATAGCCCCGATAACGCACTAGAACAGGTGTACCTGTTTCCGCTTGACCATCGATCAATTGATGGATTTGCGGATCATAACTAACATGATCACCGACACTGTCAATTGGTTGCACTCCCCAGCGATCCAGTAACTGCATAATCGGTTTAACTAGGGAGAGGATTTTGACGGCTGCTAGGTCGGGATTTTTGCGGGCAACGGCCTCGGCCGTGGGCCATTGAACTAACCAAGATTCGATCGCTTCGATGCTTTGACGTTGAAATTCTGCGGCTAATTCTTCTTTTTGCTGGTCTAATTTTTGCTGTAAATTTTGATACTCTTGTTCGAGAATTTTTAATTCCCCTGAATGATCCTCTGGCCCCATCGTCGGAATTTGAAAATGAGCGAGGAGATCGCTAACTGGCAGCTGCAGCCCATTAGCTAATTTAACCAAAGATTCAGAGGATAATTTAGCGATTAAACCATGGCAAACTCTCTGCAATTGCCAAGAAGATAGATCCGATAACTGACTCAATTCTTCCAGATTTTTACAGCCAATTTCTGCCATTAACTGCTCTAATTTTTGCCGATGATATTTATATAAGGACTCATTCATGGGACTTCTCAGCTTAAGCGATGTGTTTAGCTAAAACGGATTTAGGAGCGCGACGAACTCGACAGAGAATTGTTTCTTTACCGAGACGCTGATGAGCTGCAAAGCGATGGCAACCAGAAAACCCGTAGTAGTTACCATCCACCTCCAAAACATCGATCGGTTCTCGTAATCCCTCCTCAGCGATCGATTGCATCAACTGATTAACTTTTTCGGGATCGGTTTGTCGCGGTAAAGGACGACGAATTTGGGACAGAGGAATATTTTTAATTTCCATAGTGTCTTCACTATAGCACATTTAGGCTAAACTGAAGATAAGTTAACTCGGTTGCTGATGCAGTGGTCTGGCTCCCTACTGGCAGTTTTCTGGCCACAGACAAGATTCTATCACCCAATCCTCTCCTTTTCTGACTATGACTATTCCTCCTATCAATGAAAAAATTATCCGGCAAAATAGCACCAATGCTTCCTATCAGCGCGGTCAATATTATTACGATAGCGGTGCAGTTATTTCTCTTTGGCAACGGGGGCAAAATCTACAAGCTTTAGTGAGTGGTAGTGAGGTTAAACCCTATCGAGTTGCCATAGATTTTAACCAAGAAAATCTTGAGAATGTCTCCTGTTCCTGTCCCTACGATTATGAGGGTTGGTGTAAGCATATTGTGGCGGTTTTATTAACCTGTTCTCGTCAACCAGAATTAATTATTAAAAAAGCCTCTCTAGAGGAGTTATTGACACCGATCGATGAAAGTAAATTAAGAAAATTGCTTAATCATTTAGTGGCTAAACACCCAGAAGTTATCGAGACAATTGATAAGTTTTTAGTGCCAGCTACCCCACTTAATAAAGCGGTAGGGAAGATAACTGTTAATGTCAAAGCTTATCGTAATACTGTCCGTAATGAACTGCGGCAATCCCTACGAGCGATCGAGGAAGATTACTACGAAGAAGATCCAATTTCTAATGAAATTTATGCCCTAGTGGATGAGGCCAAAGATTATTATCAAAAGGGAGAACCAGATAATGCGATCGCTATTTTAGAAGCAATTATTAGCGCCTGTATCGAGGAATGGGATGATTTAGAAGATTACGGTGCTGTTAATGATGATTTAAGTGCTAGAATCGATCGAGTTCTAACGGCAGCAATTTTAAGCAAAGAATTTAATCCCCAAGAAAAGCAAGATTTAAGGGAAAAAATCGAGCAATGGCAGCATGAATGGAGTGCCGATTTTGAGATGAGTTTAGCAGCCTTACAACAGGGATGGGACGATCCAGTTTTAGAGAAGATTTTACGGGGAGAATCGGCTAATTTTTCAGAAATGTGGTCAGGAAATATCCCCTATTATGCCCAAGCATTAACTTCTATTCGCTTAGAAATTTTCGAGCAACAGGAAAAAGATCAGGAGTATTTGAATCTAGCTTTAGCTTCAGGACAAGTGGTAGAATACCTAACTAAGTTAGTCTATCTTGATCGCATTGAGGAAGCGATGGCAGCGGCAAAAAACATGATAACTAAAAACGATGAAGCCTTCTTTTTTGCCAAAGCTTTACGCGATGAATCCGCACCAGAATCCGCTCTCATAATTGCCAGGGGTGGTCTAAATTTCCCTGGAAATTATTATTATCAATTAGCTCTCTGGACAAGTGAACTAGCGCAATCTTTAGGGGATATAGATACAGCTTTAGCTGCTAGAATTAAGGCATTTCAAGACCAACCTTCCTTTTCCCATTACCAAAAAATTGAGTCTTTAGCGGGGGAAGATTGGCCCGATTTAAAACTAGACTTGTTAGATTACTTGCGCGAGTTTAGCGGTGGACGTTCCACAGAGGCTAAAATCGATATATTTCTCCACGAAAATTTAGTTAGAGATGCAATTAAAGTCGTTTCTGATAATTCCTATGTGCAGTCTCACCTAATTTGGCGGATAATGGATGCGGCTGCTACCGTCGATCCTGACTGGGTGATCGATCACGCTCGTCCTCCTGCGGAAAAGATACTGGACGAAAAAAAGGCAGATCGCTACGAAGAAGCGATTAAATGGCTGAAAAAAGCTCGTAATGCCTTTTATATGTCGGGAAGACGGGAAGAATGGCAAACTTATCGGGAAAGTTTAATTAAGGAACACGGACGCAAATCAAAATTTATGGGGTTATTCAAATATCAGGATTTACAATAATTTAAGCTTGTAGCCGTCAGTTATCGGCTAAAAGGAGGCTTTTTTTAGCTTGTAAAGCGGGAATTTGTCCTCAGCTTAAGTCTAGTGATGTTTCGACGCAAATTCTTTTATGCTACAAATTGAAGTGCGGAATGTAGGTTGTAGTAAGTAGTCATGCAAAATAAATTTCCTAGTGAAGACAGGCAAGAGGCAAGAGGCAAAAGCTTGATCGAAATGTGTAATTAATTTTGCTTAGGTACTTATCTTCTCGACTATAGCAGTTTTCATCAGAATGAGGTATGGGCAAGGAGCTTAAACCCTTTGTTGGCAAAACTTGTCGATACCTCAGTAACGTGAAAAGCGCTATCCTTTATCGGGAAATTTCAAATCTGCCTTGGCTATTACAAAAATTCATATTTATGTCTTGTGAACCTGCTACAGCTAAACGCAATGTTAGTTACTGGTCAGTTGTTTCTGGTACTATCGTCACCTCCATCATATTGTCCTTCTGCCCCTTCACGTTAATCTTCCTCACCGTCCTAGAATAAGACGATTGCACCTCACCCAACCCTTTGATACTAAATCCGTTGAGTATAGGATACATATCAGGACAGGCAAAAGGCAGCTGATAACTGCTCACTGATAACTGCTCACTGAAAAGGCTAACGGTTATAAAACGGGGACGGGTAAATAAACCTTTTCTACCGTAGGAGAAAAACCTAGCCATTGACGAGATAAACGAGCAAAAGTGTCAGGATCACCGCTAACTGCGAAGTTAGTAGGTAGGGATGTTTCGGGGTTTTTGAGACCTAATAATTCTAGTTCTTTTTCCGCCGCTCGGACAACGGCAGCGGCGGGATCTACCAAGCGCACGGAACTAGGTAAAAGACGACGTAAAACTGGGGAAAGATGACGATAATGGGTACAACCATAGACCAGAGTATCAATATTTTCCGCCAGTAAAGGCTGAAGATATTCCCTAGCCACTTGTGTGGTATAGGGGTCAAAAATGCGGTTAGCCTCGATCAAAGGGACAAACTCAGGACAAGGAATTTGCCAAACTTGGGCAGTAGGATCGATTTCTTGAATTGCTTGTTTATAGGCATTACTTTTAGCCGTAGCCGGGGTAGAAATCACCCCTATGCGCTTTCCTTGTTTAACGGCAGTTTTGGCACCGGGTAAAATTACCCCCAAAATTGGTAAATCTTTAAATTCGGCCCGTACTTCTTCTAAAGCCAAGGCGGAACTGGTATTACAGGCCATAATCACCATTTTCACCCGGTGCTCGCCCATCCAAGTGAGAATTTCCCGGACAAATTCGATAATTTCCCCTTTAGAACGGGTTCCGTAGGGAAGTCTAGCGGTATCGGCGAAATAGAGAATCGATTCTTGGGGCAGCTGTTTATACAACTCCCTTAAAACTGTCAGTCCACCCACACCACTATCAAACACACCAATCGGACTAAATTGTGATTCTCTCATAGATATCGAGGAAAACGCTGATCTAAAGTAGCTTTATTTGATGATATTAAAACACGGATTTTTTGATTGGTAAACTAATGCTCCAATGATTTAATCATTAACGGAGATTTCGTTGAATATATTCAATAATCCCTCCTGCGATCGCCGCCGCCATTTGTCGTTGAAAGTTGGCATTGGCTAATTTAGCAGCATCCTCAGCGCCAGTAACGAAACCCACTTCCACGAGGGTAGAGGGCATTTTCGAGGTTCTCAGCACATAGAAACGGGCCCGACGCACCCCTCGATCGCGCATATCGACACTGCGGACAATATTGCGATGGATGGTGTCCGACAAACGGCGATCGCCGAAGTAGTACACCTCTATGCCGTTGACATCCGGTCGTGCTTTCCCCATAGAGTTAGCGTGGATACTGACAAATAGATCGGCATCGATCTGGTTAGCCAGATCCGTGCGACCTTGCAGGGTGACAAAAAAGTCGCTATCCCTAGTTAGACGCACATCGATGCCCTGTTGTTGCAGAATGCGGGTAACTTCTAGGGAAATGGGCAGAATTACGTTTTTTTCCTGAAGGCCACCAATTCCGATCGCCCCCGGATCCTTACCACCGTGGCCCGGATCGATCACCACTAAAAAGCGGCCATTGCGTTGTCGAGGATTATTAGGAGTGGGGTTAGAGGGGCGCGGCGGTGGGTTAAATTGCCCCGTATCTGGGGGTAAAGGGACAGGTATAGTGGTGGAGTCAGGAACCTGAGAAACGGGGCCAGAATTGCGGGAGGAAAGCAATTCTAGGACTAGGGTTTGACCTTCCGACTGATTGAGGCGACCGAATTGAAATCCTGCCGCGGTCTGTACCAAAATCAGCACCTTATTGACACTTTCCTGACGTACCCGTAATTGATAGATGGGACTAGAGCGACCAAAGCGCGGACCGCGAAAAGACTCGGCTAACTTAGCATTTTCGATGCGTAGTTCATAGACCCCATCCCGGTTAACACTGCCGTTAGCTTTCAGGGGTGAATCCCCACGAATTAACAGGCGATCGTTATTACCCGCCAGATCGATCGAGGAGATCGTCGCCAAACGATTGCTAGAAGGGGGATTATTGGCAGTTTTCGGGGGGGGATTATTGGGACGAGGATTGGGATTGGTCGCTCTAGTGGGGGGAGGTGAGGAGATATTATCCACGGCACCCAGACCGCCCCTAGGCAGTAAAACCAAGCCACCAAAACGACTATAGAGAGCTTGCCAATCGGGACTATCTCTATTAACACTTAGGGAAATCTTGGCCCGTTGATTGGCAGTCTGACTGAATTGAATATCGCCGACCCCATAGCGATTGACGGGGATAGTTTGACCGGTGAGACTGCTGGGTAAAGTGGCCCCGGGTAATTCAAATTCGATTTTTTTGCCGTCCCGGCTGCGTTGACTGCGAATCGATCGCTCATCACCATTCTGCTCTAAACGGACAAAAAGACCATTGCGAGTGACTTGAAAATCATCGTTGTTGTCCGTCTGGCTAACTGGAGGTGGGGGAGTGGGACGGGTGGAACCGCGATCGGGGGGAGGTGTGGGGTCAGGGGTAACGGGTGGTTGCGTTTCCTCCCTAATCGGTTGGGGATCTGGCAATTCCACTGTCCATTGGGTGGGCGAAATTCCGCGAATTTTTACCTGTTGAGGATCGACAGTGTAGCCGGGGGCTAATTCAATCACTAAACGGGTAGTTTCCGCATCAAATTGACCGATACGGACACTTCTGACGATATTGCCAATGGGCCGGTTAATATTGGGTTGCCCTAACTTGATCCCGGGCAGATCGATCACGATCCTGGTGGGGTTAGTGATCATTTGCGCTCGCGGTTGCACTCGATTGTCGGTAGTGAACACCAGACGATTCTCATTGGTGTCGAATCGCCAAAAGACGAGCTTGCCAGCCCAAGCAGGGGCCGCCACCAGCAACCAAGTTAATGCGCTTAGGAATAACCAATGAAATCTCACGATCGATGCTCCCGTTGCTCAGTTATCAATTACCTTTTTTCGGTAAAAATGGACTATTTTGTTGATTTTTTGCCATCCATAGCTCCGTTAATGCTCTGAGAATAACTATCAATAAAAACAAGCTTATGGGACGTTGGCATGGTCTGCTATGTTTCTGATCAGTTATCAGTCATCAGTCATCAGTTATCAGCTTCTGAAGGTAAGAGGCAAGAGGCTCCAAAAAAGAATCTGGCAATTCTCCTACCTAAAAATAAGGTTAGAAACTAAGTACATCAAAGCTTTTAGCTTAACAAATTAGGATTTGGATTCGGCCCTTGTTATCAATGAAAAGACGGCACTGTTAGTGCCACTTAATACTGCTCACTTAACACTACCACTGGTAACTGCTCACTGCTCACTGATCACTGATTGAGGGCTGGCGGTAGGTTCTTTAAATACTAACCTTAACAGGGGCGGAGCGATAAAGGTAGTCAAGATCACCATCATAATAATCGCCGCGTCGGCAGCGGGGGACAAAGCACCACTAGCAGCCCCGACTCCAGCAAAGACTAAACCCACTTCACCCCGGGGAATCATGCCAACTCCGATCGCCAAGCGATTGAGTTTTTCCTTACTGAAAACGGCCAACCCCGTCACCACTTTACCCAAAATCGCGACGACAATTAGGAAAGCCGCTAAGACTAATCCTTCTCGATTGCTGGGAATAGTGGGATTAAGCACACTTAAATCGGTTTTTGCCCCCACACAGACGAAAAATATCGGTACAAATAAATCGGCGATCGGGAACACTTGCTCTGCCAATTCCGATCGCTTTTCCGTTTCCCCTAGGACTAGGCCGGCAGCAAAGGAACCGAGAATCGCTTCTAGTTGGATAACTTGGGCAATATAGGCAAGAATAAAGGCGAAAATCAGGGAAACTAAGAGCAATTGTCCCCTAGTTTTCATTCTATTAACTAATTGAACGTAAAAAGGGCTTAAAAAACGACCGATCAGGATCGCCCCGATCACAAAAGTGCTAGAACTAATAACTAGATAAATTACCTTGCTAATCTGCACTTCTCCAGTCTTCACCAAAGAAGCAACGACAGCGAGGACGATAATACCGAGAATATCATCGAGAACCGCTGCCCCGATGATAATTTGACCTTCTTTCGCCGATAACTGCCCTATTTCTGCTAAAACCTTGGCGGTAATGCCGATACTGGTAGCGGTTAGAGCTGCCCCGGCAAAAATAGCGGGAATGGTGGCCAGATGGAAAATGTAGATTAAACCCAAAGTACCCACCAAAAAGGGAACCGCAACCCCCACCACTGCCACAGCAGCTGCCTGGGGACCGACGCGAATTAATTCCTGCAAGTCTGACTCTAAACCAATCTCGAACAGCAGGATAATTACCCCCAATTCCGAGAGGACGGAAATCACCTCACTGGCAGCACTAAAAACGGCGGGAGATTGCTCCGGGGTGAGGGATGAGGTGGATTCTAGGAAATGAATGAGGAGAGAATCCTCGAATCCCGCTCCTCCTTCTGGAAAAACCAGTAATTTTAGGGCAGAAACTCCGATAATCACGCCACCGACTAATTCTCCTAACACGGGAGGCAAGTTGAATCGGACGCATATTTCTCCCCCCAGTTTACAGGCGAAATAAATAACGGTCAAACTCAGCAGCACGCAGGCTAAAACTAAGGCACTATCGGCAGTTTCGGCCGTAGCTGCCGAGGCTAACAGGGTAAGATTAGGACTCCAAGCGGAAGAAAGGAAAGGCTGTAGTATCATCGCTCGCTCAAAATTACTCCCAATACTCTAACAAGCTGGCGGCCTATTCAGTGATTCCCTATTAAACTTTGCCCCTTGTCCAACTTCTACGAGGGTTCAGCCGTGGCCGGGTGAGGATCAGATAAATTGTCAGACTTGCTATTATCGGTGAATAGGAGGCAAAATATACTTTAGACGTTCATAATCTGAGATTTATTAAACTTCTGAAATCGTAGAGTCAGCAAGGAATCCAGTTCTTTTTTATGTTTCAGATGGGCATCATTCAGACATTCATAAATGGCTGAAGAAAAGTCAGAAAAGTTTTCATAATATTTACCATGTAAACATTTCTTTTTGACAAATTTCCACAGCCTTTCAATTAAATTTAGATTAGGCGAATAAGACGGCAGATAGAGTAGCTCTATTGACAAAGAAAGAGCCAATTCTTCAACAATTTTACATTTCTGATAGCGGGCATTATCTAAGACTAGAGTGATGGGAATCATTAGTCCTAAAGCAGCTATTTTTTCAAGAAGTTCACAGACTTGAGTTGCCGTAATATAAGTGTCATTAGTAACTAGAATAACTTCATGAGTTATTGCATTTAATGCTCCTAAAACATTGAAGCGTTTACGCCCGCTCGGTGACTTAACAAAAAGTCTCTCAAAACACCAAACAAAACCGAGAAATGCTCCCATGACGAAGTGAGCGGCATCAACAAAAAAAACAGCCCTTTTTCCTTCTTTAGCCTCATTTAGTCTGGGTTCTAGCTTTTTTTCTTTGTAGTCTTCTTGTTCATCTGGGTCAGCTTTAGAAGGAAGAGAACCTATTTTTAAACATTTCATTCCCAAGGATTTTAAGAATTTCCTCACTTGGGTAGGACTTCGTTTTATCCCTGTCAATTCTTCTATTCTATATACAGCTTCATTTATTGTGGCTGGTGGATTTTTCTCGAAATATTTTTTGAGTGTTTCTCTTTGAGACTCTAATTCACTTTTAGGGCGATAGAAGTTGATTTCTTTTAATTTTTCTATTCCGCCCTCTTGATAATCTCGAAGATAGGTTAATAAGGTATTTGGCGAGATTCCTGCTAACTGACAAATTTTTTTGTGCGGTATCTTTTGGCTTTTTAACCAGAGAACTTCCATCTTCAGTTGAACCCGGGGATGAGGATGATGAAATCTTTCATAATACAGTGAGTTCTTTTCTTCTTCCGTGAATTCTAGGTTAATCATGTTTTTAATGAGTGCTTTGCTTCTAATTATGACTCTTGAACTATATTATTGTCTTTGAGTAAAAAATGCAAGTTATAACCGTGCAAAGTATAGCTAATAGTTGACTCCATATTCCGATTTTTGACGACTACCGCCGCAATCATCGCTTTACCACCGTCTGACCCTTCTTCCGCTGGTTGGAAAATAATTTTTGCAGACCCCTTGACAAGATGCTTATTTTGTGTAATGAGTCAGGAGCCGGTCGTTTCAGGCTTTGTTGCCCTCTTTTTTTGTACCAGTTTATGTACTAAAAGAAGGATAATGCAAGGTTTTTGAGGATCCTAATACTATTCTAGACCTCTTGCATAATTTTTTTATGGTATAATATAAGGTTTTGCTTTTTTCTCAATTCTTAGATTGAAGTGGAAAAAAGAATAAAATGTGATCTTAGGTCAGGAAATCATCTATAGTTTTGCTATGTTTATTAGCAAAATTATGGATTATCAAAACTTATCAGATGAACAATTCAAACGCCGTTTCGGTGTGTACAAACAAACATATAGAAAGATGGTAGAATCAGTAAAAAGTGTTGAAGCCGACTCTAATTCACCATCTAAAAGGGGACCGAAACCTAAACTATCTATAGAAGAACAAGTTTTAGTAACGTTAGAATATTGGCGAGAATATAGAACATATTTTCACATTGGTACAAGCTGGGAACTATCAGAATCAACTATATGTCGGATTGTAAATAAGACGGAAAAAATGCTTTTACAATCGGGAAACTTCCGTTTAAAAGGAAAAAAAGCTTTACTCAATCAAGCAGAGATACCGGTCATAACGGTAATGGATGTAACGGAAACTCCCATTGAACGCCCCCAAAAGAAACAGAAAGATTTTTTTTCGGGTAAAAGAGGTTATCATACTTTAAAATCCCAATTAGTAGCTGATCAAAATACAGAGGAAATTATCTGTGTTTTTTGTGGGAAAGGTAGAGGTCATGATTTTAGTTTATTTAAAAAAAGTCGAGTTCGTTTTCATCCTTTAACTACCAGCATAGAAGACAGTGGTTATCAGGGAATAGCTGCATACCATAGTAATAGTTATACACCGAAAAAGAAATCGAAAAATAGAAAATTAACAGAGTTAGAAAAAGAGTATAACAAGGCTTTAGCCAAAGAAAGGATTATCATTGAACATATAAATAGGAAACTCAAAATCTTTAAAATCTTATCCTGTAAATATCGGAATCGTCGTCGAAGATATAGTTTAAGAGTTAACTTGTTGGCGGCTATTTATAACTGTGAGTTAGGGATAGGTATCAGCAGCTTCTTAAAAGTTGCCTAAAGATTAATCAAGTCAAGGAGAATTTATTCTCAATTTTTATAATTGAGATAGTTTGTGCCGCTTAAATAAAGAGGTTTTGATAACCAAATTAAAGCAGCTCTAAAGAGTTTTGAGTTAAAAGTTAAACGGCTCTTCGTTACCCTTTATGCTAAATCAACAGACAAGATGCCAAGACAACATACTTCTAACCCAAAAATTCCGAAAGTTTCTAAAGCCATAGCCTCTCCGTTTTATTAGTTTAAGTTTATTGTTGATTCCCTCGACCACCCCATTAGTTGTCCTTCGCTCGAAATAACTAATGATTTCTCCAAACCAGTTTCGGATTGTTTGACAACTCTTGGTAAAAACACTGGAGGATTTTGCCAACCAGTCCGAGATGGATAGCAGTCCTTCTGTCGGATTCTCTGAGGTTTCATAAATCTTTCTAAATTCTTCCTTTAACTCGTGCATCTTTTTCAAATTTGGGAAATTTTCTTTGATAGCTTCTAGTTTGATTTTTTGGGTTTCCGTTAAATCTTTTTCATTTTTTAACAAGCTATATTTACTTCGCTTTAAAACTTCTAGCTTCGCTTCTTTTTCCGCTTTCTGTTTTTTATTTCTCTGCGCTTCTACGGCTCTTTTTTCTGCTTTTCTTTGTTCGTCTAACTCTTGATTAATTTGTTTCATTACATGGAATCTATCGGCGACTACCTCGGCCGATGGCATCAATTCTTTCACCAAATTTTTATAGGGCAACCAAAGGTCTATGCTGACTTCTTCAATTTGCTCTAACACCTCTTTTCCCCACCCTGTAAGCGTTTCCCTCAATTCTTCTTGTGTTCGCTTCTCTAGAATAGCTATTAGTTTTCCCGTATCTAAATTTACTAAAACCGCACAGTAATTTTTTTGTCCTTTGACTAGAGCGATTTCATCAATTCCTAGTCTTTTTAATTTCGATAGGTCTGTCTCTGTAATTTCTTCAGCTATGTCCTCTATCATTCTTTGAATCTCTTCTTCCGTTACGTCATTTCTTCGGCTAACATTTAAAATATCTCCTTCTTTTAATTGTTCGAGTATATTCTCGGCTAGTCTTTTCGTATAGGTTCGTTTCTTGGCGACAAAATCTAACTCTTCGCTAAAGGGTTTCTGACAATTACCGCACTTAAATTGACGACGATTAACTTGTAGGTACACTGGTTGACCTGAGAGCGGTAAATCTTTGACTAAATGTCGATGATTTTGGTGAAGTTTATCGCTCTCTAACCCACAACGAGGACAGGCTGCTTTTTTATTTTTCGATTCGATTTGGAAAACTATACCGATATTTTCTAGGTGTCGATAGCCTTGAATACAGGTTTCTTGTAGGTTCAAAAATTTGTCAAGTATCATAAGTAAAATAATCTCGTTTTTGGCTATTATATCAAATCTTAACTCGATTGTCTATCTTTTGGTATTAACCTATTTGTGCCTTAAGTCCTTTCCTGTATGAATTTCAGCTACTTTTGAGCGTAGTTGCTCTCATCGAATTTTATTTTAAGTTAATTATTTGCATAACAATTCCCGAAGAGCCAGTTAAACTTCAAGTTTTCATTCAGGACGAATGTACTGATTAACTATTTTTTTGGGGAAAATTAGTTAACCCATCATTATAACATATAATTAATTTGCAAGAGTTCTATTCTTGCACTAACATCGGATTTTAACAGGTCAAAAGCCTTATTTTAAAAGGGTTTTACCATTATTCAGCAAGCCCTAAATAAGTAGGTAGGCGTTAAAAATTGTCAGATACCCCCCTTATGGCTCTCTTATTCTTTGTGTGATAAGTTTAGATTATCTAGAAGCGATCAATCTTTGTGTCCTTTGTGTCTTTGTGGTTCGTTCCAGTTGATTGCCAGCAGGAATGTATCCTATAATACATTTTACCCACCAAACCCAAGAGAGCCCCCTTATCAAGGGGGGATTAAGGGGGGATCAGCGCCCCCCTTATCAAGGGGGGATTAAGAGGGGATCAGCGCCCCCCTTATCAAGGGGGGATTAAGGGGGGATCGAACCTAAAATCCATTTTTAATTTAATTATAACCAGCTACTTACATCTTAGTTTATTTACTAAACACCTAGTTTTTGCAATGTTAGTAAACGTTCTTTACTAAACTGCTCGTACACTGTTTTCAGATGAGCAATATTTTCCTCCTCTGTTTCCAAAGTTTTCCCATCTTTAACCACTTTTTTGCCTTGACTTGCCAAAATTTGCCAGACAAATTGTACTGCATCTTGGTTAGAGGATTTAGCCAAGAGGAATAATTGTTCTAAACGATTGACCACTACTCCAGTCCCAATCAAAGGAGAAGCTAAAAAGCTTAATTCCTCACTATAGACTGCTTTCGCTTTCACTGCATTATTAAAAGCATCAGTAGATGGTTTCCGTTGTTGGCAAGTTTGCTCATTCACAGCAGGATGAATATAGCCAATACCAGTTAAAATCACGAGAGCTTGGTAAAGACCATTTAAGTTAATATTTGAGGTTTTGGGATGATTTTGCAGTTGCTGTAAAGTTTGGGGAGATTCTGCCAAAACTTCACAAATTGGCTGATAAATTGCCTCCTGTAACTTAACTTCTCCCACGGGAAACTGCTGCTCGAACTTGATAATTGCGGGATTAACAATCAGAGCAAACCGGGTTTCTTGTAGTTGTTTAAGCTGTTCTTGGTTGGTTAAACTTAAGGAGCCTCGACTAAAAATATCACGACGGAATTGACTATTAACAAAGAAATCTCGCACCACTTCTCGATAGATTGGGTCGCTGATTTTGGCTAATTTCTCTTGGGCTGCTGGTGAGAGATTGACCATATCAATATGGTCATTAATATGGGCGGAACCCACATATTTAAGTTTAGCATCCTCTAATTCTTTCGCCACTTCATCGAAGTAAAAAGAATTCCATTCCTGATTGAAATACTCGTGAGCTAAATAATAACGATTTTGTTCCTTTAGGCGCTCGTAACGATTTTTTAAAATTGGATTTTGGGCAAAATAACTAGCATTAGCCTCTAATAATTCTCCTGTAAAATTAAGTGCCTGTTCAATGCGGGTTAAAATTGGTTCGGAACTGTGTTGACCATGACGTAACATTAAAGCTTGCATCGGCATCGCTGCTGACCAACCCGGCAGGGCATTATAGGAGATATAAACTAATCCCCCCACCTTGAGATTGCGGCGCATAAAATCAACTATTGCTTGGCGGTTTTTGGCACTAATCCAGCTATAAATTCCGTGCAGACTGATGAAGTCAAATTGAGGTAAATCTCTCTCTAAAAATTCCTCAAAACTATCATCAAAGAAAAGAATATTCTTCATTCCCGCCTTGGCCGCTAAATCTCTAGCTGTGGCGATATGGCTAGGATTGAAATCATTGGCATAAAATTGGGCGTGGGGATAGGTTGCCGCTAGAATATTCGTGGTAAAACCCTGACCACAGGCCAATTCACAATAGGTAAATTCTTGGCTGGAATCGGGGGGGTGAATGGATTTAATCAGAGTGGCTAAACCTAATTTTAGGGGACTTAACTCGCCGTAAAAGCCGCTAGTGTAGTTAACTTCCGATACATATCCTTCTGTCCAACTCATAGATTTTCCTCAAATATAATGACAATTCCTAAAATTAAGACTTGATTATACAGGAAAAGAGCCATGTCCCCTAGATTGGCTCTTTTGGATTTGGTGGGTAAAATGTATTCTGAGATACAGTCCTGCTGGCGAGGGAGTGGAGGGAACCACAAAGACACAAAGGGCACAAAGATTGACCGATCATATAGTAAGTTAAACTTATCACACAGAACCTAGAAGAGCCCTAGATTTTTGTTGGTGACAGCAAGGAGAAAAAATTATACAACGTCTATTAATACTAGAGTATTAACCGTTTAGCCAAATGATTCGGCAACTGCCAATAAACCCTAGAAGCGAGATTTCTCGTGAAAACTGACAGTCTCTTTTACCAAATATTCCTGCGTTTTCCGGACAGTTTCTTTGACTTAATCGGACAAACGCAACCGGGAGCAGCAAACTATCAATTCACCTCCCAAGAGGTGAAACAACTCTCTTTCCGTCTCGATGGCTTATTTATACCACTCAGAGAAGATATTCAGCAACCCCTCTACCTAGTGGAAGTGCAGTTCCAAGCGGACGACACCCTCTACTATCGACTTTTTGCGGAATTGTTCCTATTTTTAAAACAATATCAACCACCTCACCCCTGGCAAATTGTCGTCATTTATCCCCATCGTCGGGTGGAACGGGAACAATCCCTGCATTTTGGCGAAATCCTCAATTTATCGAGCGTCAGACGCATTTATCTCGATGAATTGCCCCAGGTGTCCCATCCCTCCTTAGGAATCGGTGTGATTAAATTAGTAGTAAGTAGTCATGCAAAATTAATTACCCAAATAAAAAATTAAGAAGTATAATACATAAAAAAACGAAGCAGCAGGAAAATACAATGAGATTGATTAGAGACCTAAACCCCGAGAGCCAGAAAATGCTAGAGAGAATTTATCGAGCTAGTAAACATCATCAAGTAAGAGAGCGAGCGAAATGTATACTCTTAAGTTTTCAGGGAACCACGATAGAAGAATTGAGCGGAATATTTGGAGTTACGAGAAAGACCATCTATAATTGGTTGACGGCCTGGGAAGATAGAAAACTAATTGGTTTCTATAATCGTCGAGGAAGAGGGAGAAAACCTAAATTGACAGAAGCACAAGGTCAACAAGTTATTGACTGGGTAAAAGAAGAACCGAAAAGCTTAAAAAAAATCCAGATAAAAATTGTAGAAGAATGGAAATTAACCGTAAGCAAAGACACGATAAAAAGACTCATAAAAAAAATCAACATGAGGTGGAAAAGGGTGAGAAGAGGGGTCGCCAAAACCCCTGATGAGTGGGAGCTTGAGGTCAAACTACCTATTTTAGAAGAACTAAAAAAACAGGAAAAAAGAGGAGAGATTGAGATAGGATATTTGGATGAAATGGGATGGGATTCAAAGCCTTGTATTCCTTACGCTTGGCAAGAAGAAAAAACCACGATAAAGTTACCACCAATTGAAGGTAAAAGACTAAATATTTTAGGAATAATGAAACGAGATAATCAATTATTTTATGAGACACAGGTCGGAACGGTTACTAGCGAGATAGTTATTAATTTTCTGGATAAATATTGCCAAAATATACAGAAAAAAACTGTCATAATAATTGACCAAGCTTCCATTCATACCAGCGAGGCATTTATGGAGAAACTTGAGGAATGGGAAAAGAAAAATTTGAAAATATTTTGGTTGCCCACTTATTCACCTCATTTAAATTTAATTGAAATATTATGGAGATTTTTAAAATATGAATGGATTGAATTTAGCGCCTATAAAGACCGAAAGAGCCTCCTCGCTTACGTTAAAAAAGTGCTGGACAATTTTGGAGGCGAGTATGTAATTAATTTTGCCTAGGTACTTAGAGTCGGAAACGGCAGCGGTGAGGACTGCTCAAACCCTAATCGAGCGGACTAGAGAAGAAATCACCGACCAGTCCAGTCAACGGCAGTTAATTGACCTAATCGAAAGTATCATCATTTACAAATTACCCCAGAAAAGTCGCGAGGAAATTGAAGCTATGTTTGGACTAAGTGATTTAAAACAAACGAGAGTCTATCAAGAGGCACTGGCCGAAGGAGAAGAACGGGGTCTAGAACGGGGTCTAGAACGGGGTTTAGAACGGGGTCTAGAACGGGGTCTGCAAGAGGGGGAACGTCTGGTGGTGGAAAACCTGCTCCGAGTCCGTTTTGGTGAGTTAGACCCAGAAATTCAAGCTATTATCAGCCGGATTTTACAACTGTCCCCAGAAGAATTTACTCCTTTACTCCTACAGTATTCCAAGCAGGAACTCTTAAAGCGATTTCCCCCAGAAAAGTCGCGAGGAAATTGAAGCTATTACCACCCTTATCAAGGGTAGGGTTAATTCATGAATTAACCCTACTACTTCCCCCAGAAAAGTCGCGAGGAAATTGAAGCTATGTTTGAACTAAGTGATTTAAAACAAACGAGAGTCTATCAAGAGGCACTGGCCGAAGGAGAAAAACAAGGTCTAGAACGTGGTCTGCAAGAAGGTCTAGAACGGGGTCTAGAACGGGGTCTAGAACGGGGTCTAGAACAAGGTCTGCAAGAGGGGGAACGTCTGGTGGTGGAAAACCTGCTCCGAGTCCGTTTTGGTGAGTTAGACCCAGAAATTCAAGCTATTATCAGCCGGATTTTACAATTGTCCCCGGAAGAATTTACCCCTTTACTCCTACAGTATTCCAAGCAGGAACTCTTAAAGCGATTTCCCCCGGAAAAGTCGCGAGGAAATTGAAGCTATTACCCCCCTTATCAAGGGGGCTGTCCTTTAGTCACATCTTTCTTAACATTTCAAACCTTTGTAGCACAAGGCTTTCAAGACTCGGTTAACAATTTGTAATATTCCTTGTTGACACCCTTACTGACAAAGAAAAAACTGAAATCAAGTCAGGATAAGGGTTGGAGTGCTTACTGCAAAAATTGTTAAGAAAGATCCCTATAAGGGATAGTTATCAAGGGGGGAAGGGAGGGTTTCCTTGGAGAATAAACGAAAAAAGACCACCCTTTTTCTGGGTGGCCTTTCTCTAAACTCTTAACTTAAAACCAATCGGGGTCTAAGCAAAGTTAATCGAGGTCAGCGTCAAGCTACCAGTGAGTTCGATAAACAAATCACCAGCATCGACTACGTTTACGTTAGAGTTATTTGTTCCCAGAACGTAGGTGTTGCCACCAAACTTAAAGGAAGCCAGTGCGTTTTTACCGATCTCTACAGAGGCCTGTTGTGCTGCATCTAGAATATCAACAGGGAGAATAATAAAGGGAGTCACATCGCCCAAGAACTGGGTAGAAGTAAAGCCAACTGCCGTCAGGTCGAGGACATCACCCGCCTCCTGAAAATTGTTGATGGTATCGAAGGCAACGGCACTATCAAAGTTCGAGTCAGCAATACTCTTATACACGAAGGTATCATTGCCAGTGCCAAGACCTCCATTTAAGATGTCGGCAGAACCACCACCAGTCAGGGTGTCATTCTTGGCACCACCTATGATATTGTCTTTTAAAGCTCCACCGATGATATTCAAGGTACCATTGGTTTCGAAGCCGCCATCGTATTTAAGTGTTGAAACCGTGAAAGAGGAGGCATCGACGGTGGCAGATTTGCCACTGGCAACGAAGGAGTCATTGGGTACAACAAGCGTATTCACAAAAGACACTTGCTTGAGAACAACCGTTTCTACATTCGTTACCTTATCCAGAGCAAAAAGACCACCGCCTCCTAAACTTGCAGTTATGGTATCTTTACCGTCACCGCCGTTGATAGCAACACCAACTAACTGGTCGGGAATTGCCGTCAAGATGAAGGTGTCATCGGACTTACCACCGACAATCTGTTTGACACTCTTACCGTCAATGATTACACCGATGTTAGCTAGATCGAGGGTCAGCTTACCGGTTAAAGCACTGGCATCTAATTGAGCGGGGGAGGAGCCAATAGCCATTCGAACGGCACCCTCAATGGTGAGGTTTTTGTCGCCACTGATGACGAAATTAGTATTACCAGCGCTATCAGAAATAGTGGGGTTAGCAGTAGTGTCACCAGCTTTGAGGACACTATCGGCCTTGACCACTAGGTTGATATCACTGGCGTTGTTAAGGTCAACAATTGTCGTCCCCGCTACCGTACCATTTAGGTTAATAGTGGTTTTGTTGTTAGCATTGGCCTGGCTTAAGGTCAAGGTTCCGCTGTAGTCTTTCGCTAGATTCAGGGTGTGCTTTTCAGAGGTGTTAACCTGGAGATTACCTGTAACAACTTCTAAATTCTTGACATCGCTGATGTTGGCAATCTGGATAGCCGCACCGGGGGAACCCGTGAGCTTGATGTCCTCGATCTTACTGATAAAGGGGATGGTTACTATACCCAAGAAATTGGTAACGGGCACGATGGTCGCCGATAAGACATCATTATCGGAGGTACTGGAGTCTTGGATAACACTGCCATCCAAGAAAACTGTACCGTTGATCTTATCGTTAGAGTTGGAGAGAAACTTATCGGCAGGGGAAACATGGGTGGAAGCTTCGTTCGTTAAAACGGCTCCTGTTTCTAACAAGGTAAAGGTAATTCCCGTACCGCCACCACCAGCGACATATTCAGCAATTTGTGCGTTAGCCGCCGTTACGGTAGCGGCATTGGCAGTGACCGTATTCACAATGGCCCAGCCAGCACTATACTGGGCTGAGGTAAAGGTGGACGAGCCAGCAGCCGCCATGGCAATCGCGAAGTTTTCCGATACCTGAGCGCGGTTCGTCAAAGCCTGTTGCCGTGAGGCGGGGGAATACTGATTTAAAACGACCGGAAAATCAAAAACCGCCTGGGGGGAGGACACAAGATAGGTATCAGCCCAGTAGGTTAATTCTGCCGCCGGAATGTCAGCCGCTGCAATCCCGTAGAGATTTTCGAAAGCTTGGGTGACATACTGACGACGAGCGGCCGCATTCTGAGACAGCACCGTAGGGGATGCTAACATCGGATAGGCTGCCTTGGCTGCACTAGAGGTAGAAAATGCCTGCACCGCCTGATTCCAAGAAACTGACTGACCTTCGGGACTCGCCCAATAGGTAAGGTCAGAAGCTGACGGGGGCAGCTTGGTGTACATCAAGGACAGAGCAATGATTGAAGATTGGGGAATAGCCATAATTTTGTTACCTAAAACTCCTCACACTAGGAAACGAGGTCAAAAATCAAAGAAGCTGAAAACGTCTCTGAAGTATCACAACTAATCATAGGAGAGGCATTATCATTTTGTCAAGCAGAGCTATAGCAATGGGAGGTAGAGTTAAATCCACTTTTTTTCGTGTTACCGAAGATACCGGTGCTAGAAATGCTTGCTAACTCATTAAAAAACCATTACTAGCATAGCGCACGGAATTGCAGATTTGAGAGATAGGCGGTCAAATTTAACATTATGTGACGATTTGCCTTAACCCTATTCGATTTGTTTGCACGAAAAAGACTAATAGTGCCAAGCGGGACAGAGCTCTGAGGCCACATTAAGAAAGAGACAGTCCACCGTCGCCAACCCCCCTCCCTCGTCCCGGTACTCATCCCCTAGGTCCCAAAGATGAAAACCGAAGCCTAGTAGCCAATTGGCCAATTCCGTTAACAGAGGTGTCTGGGGTCCATAGCCTCGGTATAACCAACACTCTAACAATAAGACTGAAACCTGGGGGAGGATCTGGACTGCTCCCTTGAGAATAGACCACTCGTATCCCTGGGTATCTATCTTGATGATTTGGGGGATTGGTAACTCTCCCCGCTCCACTAAACCATCTAGGGTGAGAACCGGCACCGTCACGGTTGATAGTGCTAAACCTGACCCCTCCATCGGGAGAGCGGTGCTGGCCACCAGATTAGGAAAAACATTAAGGGTTACAGTTCCCTCCCGTTCTCCTAATGCCACCCCATAGAGGTGAAAATTGTCATGAAGCTTTAAACTTTCGGTCATAAACTGCTGATAAGCCGGCGCGTGGTTCACTAACGGCTCAAATAGATAAAACTGAGACTGGGGAAACACCTCAACAATATCCCTAGACCAGGAACCATCCGAGGCCCCTACATCATAAATAACCTGGGGGGATAGCCCTTTAGCTTGCAAACGCTGGAAAATTTCTAGGTCTAACTGAGCAAACTTTTCCCTCGTTTTATAGGTATCGGCAACGGACTTGTAGGCAGAATTCGTCATGGGTGGCTCTGGTAGTATCAGTTAGGGATTAGTTCTAAACGAGTGTTGTTGACAACAACACAGTCTAGGGCGCTAAGGGTAGCATCGGGGTCACTTAAATCTAAAGCACTACTGGCCACCATATGGGGGAAGATATTCATGGTGACTTCGCCACTTTTTTCGCCTAAAGCAAGGTATAAACGGAGATTTTTTGGGATAATCGCTCGATAGGTGGTATCATAGTTGATTAGAGGCTCAAATAGATGAAATTCCGCCGTGGGAAGCACTTCATGGCTGTCCTTTGACTAAGAGCCATTAGAAGCACCAATATCAAAGTTGACTTGCGGTTGGTAGCCCAAGTTTTTCAGTCTTTGAAATACGTCTAGAGCTAATTGGGCCAATTTGGCTGTGGTTTTATAAGTTTCCCCCACGGATTTATAATTGGTAGCTTCCATAATTATCCTTGAGTATAATTAAGCATAGTGCCAGTCGGGAGTTATTACAGATTTTGTGTTAACAAAAACACAGTCTAGAGTGGCTAAAACACCCTGTTCGTTACGGTAGGGTTCGACCACATCCCAAAGTCGAAAATTAAAGGGTAGTAGCCAATCAGCAATTTCCGTTAACAGAGGTGTATCTGGTCCGTAGCCCCGATACAGCCAACATTCTAAGACTAAAATATCAACACTGGCGAGGGTTTTTTGCGCTCCCTTCAGGATCGATAGCTCACTGCCTTGGGTGTCAATTTTGATTACCTGGGGTATGGGCAAATTTAAGGAAGTTATCGCTTCATCTAGGGTAAACATTGGCACGGGAACTGGTATAGTTTTGATTCCCGTGCTGGTCATATCTAGGGCAGTGCTACTGACGACGCTATCGGCAAAGACATTGATAGTTGTATCACCACTTTTTTCACTAAGGGCAATTTTATGCAAATGAAAAGAAGGATACATTACCAAAGTTTTTTCGATAAATTCTCGATATTCAGAGCAGTAATCAATTAGAGGTTCAAATAAGTAAAATTCGGCTAGTGGAAGGACTTTTTTAATATAACAAGACCACCCACTATTAGAAGCGCCAATATCAAAGATAACTTGGGGATGGTAACCGAGATTGGACAATCGTTGAAAAACCTGACGAATCTCTTTGAGGACTCGCTCGTCACTCAACTTTTCTAATACTTCTTGATAATTTTGGTTAATTTGGACTGGGTTATCATTCATACCAGCTAATGGAGAAATTTTTATGAGTTTTTTCAGTTTTATTTAATGGCTACATAAGTATGAGATACAGATAGAACTTCATCTTTACTATAGCCTTTACTGTTTAATTCTGCCAGAATAGCATCGGTGAGATATTGTTCTCCATCTTGCCAAATATCATTGCGAATAACATAGGAAACATCAAGGGAAAGAGCCGTTTCTATATACCGATTTGAAGGTAGAAAATTAAAGTAGTCAGAGAACATAAAATCTGCTAGATTCTTAGCATAAATGTCCTGGTTTTCTGATTCTAAAGAAGTTAATAACAATCCTTCTTGCTCTAGTATAGCTACCAGAGGTTTTAAATTTTCTAATTGTTTATGTTTTTGCAGATAGAGAAATATGTCATCTTTTGATAGTCTTAAATGAATCCAAGGATAATCGGCAAATAAACCGTATTGATGATGACCTTCGTAGGAATTCCACAGAGGCGCAGCCACACAGTAAATTAATCCTCCTGGTTTTGTCACTCGCCATATTTCCGAAAAAGCCGCTTCAATATTGGGAATATGTTCCATAGTAGCGGCGGAAAAAACTAGATCGTAGTAGTTATCGGGTCTTGTCGTCGATTCGACTGATTCTTGAAAGTAGGAAACTTTTTCATGAGTTAAGCCTTGGCCGATATCTTCGCAAACATCAAGACCGTGAACGACGGCCGCTTCTAGAAAAAAGCGGCAATCCCTGCCATTGTTACAACCCACCACTAAAACTTTTTTGTCCCTTAGCTTGTGGCTGGGTATATATCTTAGGCAATCGTTAGCAAAATAGTTGAGATAATCCATAAACTTTTTCAATATGGGGAGTTTTTTTGCTATAGCCCCGATAGAGCCAGCATTCGAGAAAGAGAACATCGACTTTAGCTAGGGTTTTGACGGCTCCTCTAAGTATAGACAACTCCGAGCCTTAGGTATCAATTTTGATCACTTGGGGATGGGGTAAACCAAGTCGGGCAATTGCGTCATCAATTGTTAACATTTGCACCGAGATGGGAGTGGTGGGCTGACTCTCATCACCAGTCTGCAAGAGACTACTGCTCACCACGTCCGTGGAAACATTCATCGTCACCTCGCCGGAGGTTTCACCGAGGGCGTATTTATACAGATGAAAGGAGGGATAGACTCGCAGGATTTCTGAGATTAATTCCCGATAGTCGCTGCTGTAGTCGATGAGGGGTTCAAAGAGATAAAATTCAGCTTCCTGCAGCACCTGTTTGATATAAGTAGTCATGCAAAATAAATTTCCTAGTGAAGACAGGCAAGAGGCAATAGGCAAGAGGCAAAAGCTTTATCGAAATGTGTAATTAATTTTGCTTAGGTACTTAGTAGGACCAGCCACTATTAGAAGCACCCACATCAAAGATCACCCTCGGGGGATAACCTAGGTTTTGTAACCGTTTAAATACCTGTCGATCCAATTGGAGGACTTGAGGATCTAAGTCATCAAGCATTTTTTGGTAATCAGACCTTAATTGCAGTTTTTCAGAGTTCATATCCTTTGAATTTCTCCAGGTTTATCTTTTTCGGTACAATTTCATCCCATAAGTGCCCGTATCTAACTGTTCTCCTGTATCGTACCACTGGGGGAGTGAGTCGCCAACAATTTCTGCTAATCCGGGATTCCAAGATGCTCTAGCACTGGCCCTAGGATCAATGACAATTAATGAAAGATTATCCCTATCCTCTGGTGTCATCTGCCCATTATAAAGGGGGAAATAAACTCGTTTAGCCCGAGACTTGAGGGCGTAGAATGTTTGAAAATCAGCATAGATGTGATCCTGAGGATTAATTTTGTTATCGAGAAAGTTTTGTACTTTAGTATAGTCATTGTTCTCCCATTTTTGTAAGGTAATTTGCGCTAGGGAAGGTAGTCCTAGTAAGTTGGCATACAATAATAAAACTAAAAAAGCTATACTAATAATTGTCGTCTGAATTTTGCCCTTATTTTTTTCTAAAATATTATTAAAACTCCAGCAGATACAAATGATTAAGGGAAACATCGACATCCAACTATAATAAAGTGGATATTTCCCCAGAAAACACATAGTAGTTGGTATGGTAATAACGGTGATCAAAGCAAAAAAGGAAGGAGAACGCCACCGGAAAGATTTGGTCAATAGTTCATAAAATATCAAGATGATCAGCAGTAGTGACAGTGGTGGAAAAGACGGATGCAAGCAGCCACCACACAGATAATCTTTCTGGTCAAAAAGTTTGCTCACTCTGGAAAATATTATATCAATGACACTTCTGTTAAGGTTGGCATTGGCAACACTATGACCCAAAGTCAGACTAACAAAATCATCCCAAACACCATTGGTTGAGTAAAGTGCATAAAGAAATAATATTCCTAAAATAAATCCCCCACTTAGAGCGACAAATTCCCGCCAAAATCTCTGAAAGTTGAAAAGGAGTAGGATAACGCCAAAAATTGTCGCAAAGACCACTGCTGACAATCCAGAAAGGGGAAAGAAAAATCCAATAATTGTCATAGTAAACCATCGAATTTTAGCATCTTTTATTAAAAAAGCCCCCAAAACCAGTGCTGATAAGAAAATGCAGGAAGTGTCGTACCTTCCCGATGTATAAATAAAGGTAATTCCTGCTGGCAAAAGACAACTAACCACTAGGATAATTCTTAGCCAAGAAAACTTAATTAAAGGCAATTTCTTGATGAATAACCAGATTACAGTGATGCTAAGAAGCATTAACACATAATTAAAAAGCCTAACTTTTTCAATACTAAATCCCAAAACTTTTATCCATAAAGCCAGCAAAACCGTATAAAGAAAAGAAGTGCTAACATGGAATTCCTGAGCATTTTGATGATACCAAGCAGCCGAGGTAAAACTGTCGTATAAAGCTAGATTAGCTGCTGGTTCTGCCAATACTACTTCATCTATCCACACGGGTTGTAATCTAGGTCCAAAGAATATGCCTACTAGCAAAAAAGCGATTCCCAAACCGATGAGAATCAAAATTTCACTGGTTAAGGAAATATTTTTTTTCATAATCATTACTCACCTAGTTAGTTAGTTTGTGAAAAAAATGATTGATGCCTAAGTTTCTAGGCTGAAAAATAAGTAGCTGGCATAACGGAAGCAGACCAAAGTAAGGCTTGATGGAAGACATGATAATCTTGGAAAAAGAAAACATTGCCCCAAGAATTATCGAGGGAATAGGCAGAATTACAGTAATAACTAACGTCGGAACTGCCCCAAATACGATAGATAACTAGATGCCAGTGATAATCTCTTGCTTTCATAGCATTGACTAAATCTGGTAATTGATTCATCGCTCCCGAACGTCCAAAGGGGAAATTTTGATCCCAAAATTCCGCGACTACCACGGGATAACGATAGTTACCCATACCTTTGATTACTTCTAAATCAAAGCCTTCTGTGTCAATTTTAACTAAACCAATATCTTTAGGTAATTCCTCACCATCGTGGAGACTAGCTAGGGTTTTAACAGTAACGGGAATAGTATCGGTAAATACTAAACCTTCCGAGAGAGAATGCTTAGTTAAGCTGTTATAAAAGCTGGCATCTTGATAGGTGTTGTCTGGGGTTTCATCGGTGGCTATATGGAGTTCTTGGGTTTGATTTTCGGAACCGAGAGCAAAGGGAAAAAGCCGAAAGTTAGGATGATCACCGAGGCGATTTTTGAGCTTATCGATTACAGCAGGAAAAGGTTCAAAGGCATAAACTTGATAACCAACTTGTAGGAGACGACTAGAAACATCGCCCCGATTAGCACCAATATCTACTGCAAGACGATGGGGAAGATAGGAATATAAATAAGTCATTAATTCGATGTCTAAATCTTGAAAATATTTTTGATCGATAATGACTTTGTATTTTTGAGAGTGAATATCTTCAAAGATTTGGCGGTTATCTTCGCTAATTTGCTGGAGATTTTCTTGTATTTTTTGTATGGTTCCAAAAACAGCATCGCTTTGCTGTTGGTAAGCTTCATAAATTCTCTGGAAAGAATCGATAATTGTATCACTATGTTTTTGGGAGTCTAATCGCACATCGCTGGCTATTTTTTGGAAAGTGTCCAGAGTTAATTCGTGCTGTTTTTGAGATTGGCTGGCTATTTTTTGGAAAGTGTCGAGAGTTGATTCGTGCTGTTTTTGAGATTGGCTGTGATTTGTCTGGAGTTTTTCCGTCAAGACTTGAATATTTTTAATTATATCTACGGAAAATTTGAGCAAGAAGGCTTGATTTTCCAGTGATAAATCAGCCTTTCGCTTGGCTTCTGCATTTTCTTGTCGGATTTGCTCCGTGGAGTTATTAAGTTGCTCAACCTTAAAATCTAAGGGATCAAGCTGATTAAGTTTCTCCAGTTTCTCCAGTTTCTCCAGTTTTTGGAGTTGGTCAAATTGGACACGACTGAGTGAATCAAGTTTTTCTAGAAATAAATCTTTGACTGCTTTAACTCGCTGAACTATTTTATTTTTGGCTAATAATTGTTTGATCATTTTGGCTAGTAATTGGGTAAATTGTCTTAAGCTTGACTGGGAGAATTTTCAATTTTACGGCTAGTTTCAGGAACTAACAAATCTTGACGAATAAAGACCACTTCTTTTTGGAGAAGTGTGCCATCAATGGGGGATCTCCATTCGCCGGTTTCGTCATAATAACGGAAACCAAGCTGATCCAAAAGATTAAGCATTTCATTGAAAACGAGAGCGTCCTGATCATAGCGAATAAAGGAGAGTTCAGCAACGACTAAATCTACCTGAGCGATAAATTCTTTCGCTCCTTCTAAGACGATATGCTCGGCACATTGCACGTCTAATTTTAATATTCCTCTGCCAGAAATTTGCTCATCTGTCGCCACCTGATCGAGGGTTTTTACTGCCACTGTAATCGTTTCATAGTTTCTAAAATCAGCGGGAGTGAGCAAGGAACTACCGTACAAATCGGGGGAAACTTGAAAACTTAACTGACCAGCTTGATTAGAAATGGCAATTTCTAGTAATTCCGCTTTAGGAATATTACAGATATAGTAATTTCTGGCCGATTGCTCGTATTTTGAGATTAGCGGATCAATGAGTATAAAGCGAGCTTCTGGGAATAATTGACTAGCGGTATGAGACCAAATACCGTGGGAAGCTCCCACATCAACCACAAAATCGGGCTGATATTTTTGCCCTCGTAAACGTCGCATGACTTGATATACTTGAGCATAATCTTTATAAATAATTGCGGGAACGGGTGGTTCAATAAAGTGAACCAAATCGATCGGCGATCGAGGTAAAATCGCTTCAAATCTGTCATCGGCTGCTTGTTCTTTTTCTAGGGACTGCCACACCCATTGATCAATACCTTGATCGGAGAATTTTGCCGCTACCTTAACGGCATTTTCTCGCATTCTTTGCTGATTTTCTGGTTTAAGAACGTAGTCCACGGCTGCTGCCAAACTTTCAGGTGTATAATCACAAACCACACCAATTTGAAAGCGATTAATAAAGTTAGCCGCCGAGGTTTTATTACTGCCTAAAAGAATTACTGGGGTGTTAGCGGTGGCGAGGTTAAAAATAATCCGGCCGGGTAAACTAAGGCGAGATAATTCTGTCCGATCATCTCTTTCGTCCATGGTCCCCGTTGGAACAATAACAAAGGGATATGCTTGTAGTTGTTGTCCTAGTTTTTCTTCGGGATAAAGTCCTCGGCTATAAAGTCCCCATTTTTCTAATTCTGCGGCAGATTCTTTGAGCCAATAATAGTTAGAATTGCCATACCAATCTAGTTTAATTCCTGCTCCTTGAATACTCTCTAAAAGAGATTGGAACCATTGGGGACTCCAAATGCTCCCTAATAAAGCTCCCCATTTTTCTTGACAGCGTTGGGGAGAAACTTCGGCAACTTCACTATTAATGAGACGGTGAGGAACGATCGCCGGTAGGAGCCAAAATTTGTAGCCGTACTTATTTTCGTAAGCGTCGCGGAGTTCGGGATGGGTGGCAAAACGAACGGAACATTTGCCTAAAAACTCTTTCATCAAATCATCGGGAATCTCCTGAACGCAGATATTCTGATCGTCCATGATGTAGGTGGCAAGGGGAACGTTAAATAATTCCTTAATAGCGATCGATGTCAGAATATCGCTGGCGTAATAAGGGACACAAAAAACTTTTTGGACTTGATGGTGTCCGAGAGTTTGTAGAATTGATTGAAATATCGCTGGTCGCGACATTTTCTTGTGGTCAAGATGGAAGCTCAAGACCCCGAATTGTTGTTCACCACCATAGTGATTATCGGAACGGATGGAAATAATCTCGCTATCATCGGGAAAGATTCTTCTGACCAAGGCTCCTGTCCCGTGACTTTGATTGACTTCACTAGCGGTAACGATCACACCGCACTTAAGGCTATTTTTCTCGAATTGTTCAAAGCGATTATCGATGGGTTTTCCCTGTTCTAACGATCTCCAGAGCCAATCATCAAAATGATCGGCTTTTAAGCTTTTGGCTAATTTTTGACTGGAATAACGGAGCCGCAGTTGATTGCTTTCTATTCGTAGTTTCTCTATTTCTGCTAATAAGCTTTGAGCTTTATAATCACAGACAGTTCCTAGGTCGAATTCTTTGACGAACTGAGCGGCGGCACTATCTTCACGACCAACAATAATGATCGGAGTATTAGCAACGGCGGTAATAAAGGGAATGCGGGATGGCAAACTCAAACAGGCGAATTCGGGACGCTCTTGCTCGTTTTCAGAACTGGCGGTGGGAACGATTGCAAAAGGGGCTTGACGTAAGTAGTAGATGAGAGCATCTTGGCTGCAGTAACCTTTAAAGAAGATACCATCTTGTTCTAACTCTGCTTCTTGGAATTGCAACCATTGACGGTTAGGATTGCCATACCAATCTAATTTGATCTGGGATTCTCGACATAATTGCCTGAGATTTTCTAGCCAAGTCTGAGACCAGATATTACCGATCAAAATCCCTCTTGCCATAGAATCGGGTGCGGTAATTTCTGGTGGCATTAAATAACTTTCCACTAGAGGCGGTACAAACCAAATTTTCCTTTCGTATTTTTTGCTATAGGCTTGACAAAGGGGCTTAGAAATGCCTAAAATTAAATCGCTGCTATCGAGTAATTTCTGAACTGCTTCATCGTCAACGCCATCAACATAGACATTCTGATCATCCATCAGGTAGGTACAAACGGGGACTTGAAAGAGAGATTTAATCGCTGTGGCTACATAAAAATCTTCGACAAAGTAGGGAATTACTAAGACTCTTTTCGGTTTTAAATAAACAAATAAATTTTGAATTTTTACTAAAATTTCCCCGTAGGAACAACCGCGCACATCTAGGCAAAAATTCTGGACACCAAAATCTTGATCTCCTCCGTAGAGATTGGTGGTTCGTAGGGAGACTATCCCACTGGTATCAGGGAAAATTCTCTTTAAAAGAACCCCGACACCGTGATTCTCATTGATTTCGTTTGAAGATACTATAATATCATAACTTTCTTGGAATTTGTCGGCAAAACTATTTAAGTCTTGTAACGACAAACTAAGTTCTTTTTGTAGTTCCTGATAAGAAGTGAGCATAATGATTAATTTTAATAGGCTTTAGCTATAGACATTTCATTGACTCTGACAGGTTTTCTCTGAAAAACAAGGTATAAACTCGTTTCGCCTACGGCCTCGTCATTAAGATAACTGCCGTATTTTTTCTTGGTTATCCCTCAAGAAATTTTATATTTTTCGATATACCCTGTCAAGTTCATTCTCATCCATCCCACAAAACCGAGATTGATCCTTGCAGGTCTTAATGTTTTAAGATTGTTCATCTCCTTTTTACTGACTTCGGCAACTGCTCTCACAATGACCTTTTGATATCACTTTTTGTTTCCCCATCGGGAATTATCATCTTACCTTGGCAGACCAGAACTGATGCACCACCCAGAGAAACTTCCGTGATTGACCGGTTGTTTTTCTGAAACTTTAATTGTAAACTGCTGGGTCTGCCCATTTCCACTCCTGAGATTATCTTCCATTGATTCATCCCTTCCCTAGAAGATTCTAATCCCCTTAGTTTGAGAATTCCGAGACTAATTTGGGGCAGTATAGCACTAGGATAATCTTATGGAACCCTTCTGTCATTTTTTGCCAGAAAAGGGAGAGATGAGCCAATAAAAGCCCATCTCTTGGTAATTTATCGCTCTACCTTACTGACAGCCAAGAAGACTTTACTTGTTACCATTACCCTGCATAGCTAAAACCGCATCGCGTAGTTTATCTGGCACTTCTTGCAGGTGATCCTCATCCCACTGGAAGAAACCAACCCCCATAGTCAAAGAACGCAATTCAACGATCAAATCGTGCATTTCCGCTTGGGGGAGATAGGCCGTCACCTGATCCCAACCTTTCCACTCCGCAGAAGCTTCAAAACCCTGAATTTGACCGCGTTTGCCACTGATTAACTGTAAAACCTTGGCGGTGTATTCTGAGGGAGCGAGAACCGTCACCGATAGAATTGGTTCTAATAAGACTGGATGACATTTAGGCAGTCCTTCCGTCATCGCTAGACGGGCCGCTTGTTTAAAAGCTTGTTCGGAACTATCGACACTGTGATAGGAACCATCGGTGAGAGTAACATCAATATCCACCACGGGGAAACCCAAAGGACCATGACCGAGATATTCCCGCACTCCCGTTTCCACCCCGGGGATATACTGTTTGGGGACAACACCACCGACAATGGTTTCATGGAAGTGGAAACCTTCCCCCCGGGCCAAGGGTTTAATATCGAGATACACATCACCAAAAGCACCGTGGCCGCCGGTTTGGTGTTTATAGCGTCCGTGGGATTTGGTGCTGGTTTTGATCGTTTCCTTGTAGGGAACTTGGGGTAAATGGGTGGTCATCGGTAGATTATACTTGCGTGCTAGGCGATCGAGGGCCACTTGCAGATGAATTTCTCCCTGTCCCCAAAGAATCACTTCTTTAGTATCACCGTGTTGTTCCCAGTAGAGGGAAGGATCTTCTTCGATCAGTTTCGTCAAAGCTGAACTTAATTTAACTTCATCCTTGCGATTTGCGGCGGCAATAGCGAGAGCAAAGACGGGTTTAAGCTGTAATCCTTTGGGAAGGTCGGGTTTTTGACTGCCGCTGCTCACCACGTCTCCGGTGCCGATTCCCTCCAAACGACCGAGAGCGATAATTTCCCCCGCTTGGGCCTGCTGTAGGGGTTGTTGTTGTTGTCCCATGAGACGATAGATCCCACCAATCCGCACACCGTTCAAGGCCATGCCATCGCTAAGGGTTCCCTGCCAGACTCGCCCTAGGGAGAGGCGACCGCCCTGGGGAGTAAAATAGGTTTTGAGGATTTGTACCACTGCATCTCCATCCGCACTGGGATCGAGACCGCGACGATTGGCAGTAATTGTCGGGGCCGGTGTTTCTTCCACTAAAGCGGTGAGGAGATGACGCACACCATAGTCCCGTTCCGCCATACCGAAGAACACGGGTACTATCTGATCGGCTCCCAGTTCTTGTTTTAAGTCTTGGAGAATTTCTTCCCGGGAGGGGTTAATATCTTCGAGGAGTTCTTCTAAAAGATGATCGTCAAATTCGGCGATCGTTTCCAGCATTTCTTGTCGAGCAATCTGTTCTTCTTCCTTGAGGTGGTCGGGTAAAGCTACAGGGTCGGCGGGACTGTTAGCATGGTAATGATAAGCCTGTTCGTTGATTAAATCGATGAATCCGATAATTTCGTTGTTCTGACGGATAGGATATTGCTGGGGAACAAGGGGACGACTAGAAACGGATTTGAGAGCTTGTAGGACTTCGTTAAAGTGACTATTACAGCGATCCATCTTGTTGATGAAGATTAGATGGGGAATTTCCCAATCATCGAGGAATTTTAGCAAGGGAGCCAGGGTGAGAACTCGATCGACCACCGGTTCACAAACGATAATAGCAGCACCGGCCCCGACGAGGGCATTATAGGTTTCACTGGCAAATTCGATCGAACCGGGACAATCGAGAAAGGTAAAATTTAGGTCTTGGTATTGACTATGGGCAACGGAAACTTCTACACTCATCTGTCGATCCCGCGCTTGCGTGGAACTATCACCAACGGTGTTGCGATCGCTAATTTTACCTTTTCTGGTGATCGCTCCTGTGACGAAAAGTAAACTTTCCAGTAAGGAGGTTTTTCCACTGGAGTAGGGGCCGACAAGGGCCACATTACGCGTGTTTGCTCCGATACTTTGATTCATACAGATACCCCCAAGAATGATTTAGTGATTAGTTGCGGCGATTGGGCGATATTTACACTCGATCGCCCTTGGGAAATATACTGTCATAGCACTGAAAATTACTCTCAGGACGTATTTAGAAGTGAAAGGCCTGTCTTGCCATAATTTTGCCCAGTGCTACAGGTGTATTCTTTCCTACTCTTCACCCTAACTCAGTCTCAAGCATTACATCCCATTCTCGCAATCTCTTGTAAAATCTCGCCTACTTTTAGTTAAGGAACTTGAATAAATGTTAACTAAGCTGTTGACTATCGAGAGTCTTTCTCATCAACCGGATTCACAAAAACGAGGGGCAGCCTGATATAGTGAGAGGTCGGGATGATGTTTATCAAGCAATTTTTATGTTAAAAGCTGGAATCGTGGGACTGCCAAATGTGGGAAAATCGACCCTATTTAACGCTCTGGTGGCTAATGCCAAGGCCGAGGCCGCTAATTTCCCCTTTTGTACCATTGAACCGAATGTGGGTGTGGTATCCGTCCCCGATGAACGTCTGGAGGTTTTGGCTAAAATCTCTAATTCTGAGAAAATCGTGCCGACGCGGATTGAATTTGTCGATATCGCCGGATTAGTCAAGGGTGCGAGTCGGGGGGAAGGATTGGGTAATCAATTTTTGGCTAATATCCGGGAAGTGGACGCGATCGTTCATGTGGTGCGCTGTTTTGATAATGATGATATTATTCATGTTTCCGGTTCTGTGGATCCGGCCCGGGATATCGAGGTGATTAATCTAGAGTTAGCTCTAGCGGATTTGGGACAGGTGGAGAAGCGGGTGGAACGTTTACGCAAACAGGCGAAAAATAGCAAGGAAGCCGCCGAAGAATTGGCTATCCTTGAAAAAATCCTAATTTGTCTTAATGACGGTATTTCGGCGCGAAAAGTGGATTTAAGCAAAGAGGAAGAAGAATTAATTAAAAATCTCGGTTTATTGAGTCGTAAACCGATTATTTATGCCGCTAATGTGAGCGAAGATGATCTGGCCACGGGTAATGATTGGGTAGAAAGTGTCCGTCAAATTGCCCAACAGGAACAGGCAAAAGTTGTGATCGTTTCTGCTCAAGTAGAATCGGAATTAGTGGAATTGTCGGAGGAAGAAAGAAAAGATTTTCTTGGTTCTTTAGGAGTAGAAGAAGGGGGATTAAAATCTTTAATTAAAGCTACCTACGAGTTATTAGGACTGCGTACCTATCTCACCACTGGTCCCCAAGAAACCCGCGCATGGACGATTATTGCCGGTATGAAAGCACCTCAAGCAGCCGGAGTTATTCACTCGGATTTTGAACGGGGTTTTATTCGTGCAGAAACTGTGTCTTATCAGGATTTAGTTAATAGTCGCACGATGAGCGCAGCCAAAGAAAAAGGTTTAGTCAGAAGTGAAGGCAAGGAATACATTGTTCAAGAGGGTGATGTTTTACTATTCCGTTTTAATGTATAGCTAAAAATAAATCAGGTGAGTGTCACCCACCTGATCAAAAGGCTAAACAATTTTACTAAAATAACAGGAGAGCATGACTGAATAAATTCAGTCTTCCTCAATGTTTTGATATAATCCCTCAAGATTTCTGCCCTAAACAATCTCTCAGCTTTTTTCAATCACTTTGGTTAACATTAAACTGAATTTTTTATCTCTTGACATCCTCTAATTTATATTCTATAATCAGGTATAGGGGCAAGTTCTTGTTTAATCAAGATGGCGATTATCTCTGTCCACTAAAAGACTGGTTTGCTAGGAATACAGTCAAGGCTAAAAATAGTCTATCTATTCAACTCTGGGAAGGTTTTTCTCAACAATACAAGACGAAAATATGACCATTTTTGAACGATTGACTAATTTTGTTCACCGAGTATTTAAGACTAATTTAGAAATTTTTCTTGAAGCATTAAAGCACAGCCCTAATGCACAGGGATATGTCAGTGGTTCAATCACGGAGTTGTTGCTAAAAAAGAAACTTGAAGAAGAATATGGATTTGAAGTTAAACGAATTCGTGAAAAATGGGAAGGTAGGAAGCACCCAAATCACCATGGAGATTTTTATTTTCGCAAACCAGAATCTAATCTTTGGTATGTTGTGGAATCTAAAGGCGTAAAGTCAAATTCTGAAAAGTGGCATAAATTGTACAACTTCGAGAAATTAAAAAATTTTCTCATTGCACATTCTGGAAAAATTGATTGGATTGACCAGAAGGGCAACATCAAAGAACAAGTTATCGAATGGATACATCGAGAATTGCCAAAGTTTCAAGATGAATTTTCAACAACCATTTATGAATATGAAGAAATTCAAAACTACAACCCACAACGAGAAACGGCCAAATCACGCGCAGTAAAGGCATTGAAGCATCTTTCAAGAGAAGAAGTAAATGCGTTATTTGACAGCCGCCTCAATTATGTTATGTCAAAGATTCGGGTCTTGGAAACTCACTTTGTTTCTGGCAAATCTGCTTCAAGCAACAGAACTCAAGCAACGCCTCGAAAAGATGAATTTAACGTTATTTCGATTGACATTTTTCTTCGGTATTCAGAGCATAAATTTCTTTTTGCCAACCCCCAACACCTAGAATCATCTGGTGACGATGAAAATCACTTAAAGCAAAATTACATCATGGGATTTGTGTTTACTGATGAATCTGGCAACGCAAGATTAAGTATCACTGATGACTGGTATGAAAATCTAAATGATGTTTACCAGACATTGAAGGAGAAAGATAGTGTCAAAGAAGACGAAATGCAGGTTGATAATAGATATTTAATTACAGAAGAAGCAAATGGAGAGTTGTAACAAATGGACAGAAGACAGCAGCAAACTCGAAAAATGAAAGAGCAAGGATTGTTATTTTCCGAAGATAGCCTGTTACCTGAAAAACTCCCCCAAATTCAGGAATTACGACCTTCTAACAATCTTTCAGCAGTTTTTGAAGAGTGCCATAATTATATTTACGCCAACGAAGGAATGCTCAAAGACAAGATTTTTCACGAGATGGTTAAACTAATCATCATCAAACTTCATGATGAAAAATCTGCCAAGCAATCTGTAAATTTTGGCGTTACAGCAAGTGAATATAAAGCCATCGTCGCCAATAAGTCCGATGAATTTATGTCGCGTCTCAGTCAATTATTTACCTCCATCAAGAATCATTATCGGGGATTTTTCACCGATGACAAATTCAAGTTAAAACCTTTGACTCTTGCTTATATTGTAGGCAGGTTACAGTACATTAATTTAACTAAAACATCTGGCGATATAAAAGGGGAAGCCTTCCAGACTTTTGTAAATAGACACCAGCGTGGAGATAGGGGAGAATTTTTTACCCCTCACCCAATTGTACGCCTTGCGGTTGAAATGATAGACCCCAAACCAAACGAAAAAATTATAGATCCTGCTTGCGGAAGTGGTGGTTTTTTAATTCAAGCAATAAACCATGTTCGACAAAATAATCCAGAGTTCGATATAGCAAGTTTTGTGCAAGAAAGTATTACAGGAATTGAATTTAATCCCGATGTCGCCCTTTCGGGAATGATTCGTTTAGTTTTTGAAGGTGGCACAGGTTCAGAAATTATCTGCACTAATGCGCTTATCGAAGATGAAAAATTAAATAATTCCTTTGATGTTATCTTGACCAATCCTCCCTTCGGAAATAAAGGCAAAGTAGAAGACCAGAAAATTCTTCAATCATATCTTCTTGCCCGAAAATGGCATAAATCAGCGTCCAATGGTTGGGAAGTTTCCCCAACCGTTTTAGCGGGTCAGTCGCCCGATATTTTATTTATTGAGAAATCTATAAAATTATTGCGGGCAGGTGGACGCATGGCGATTATTCTGCCCGATGGTCTATTACAAAATATCTCTAATGGACCGATTCGGCATTGGTTGCGCTCCCAAACAAAAATATTAGGTGTTGTTTCCATACCGCCGGAAGCATTCGTGCCATACGGTACAGGAATCAAGACATCACTTTTAGTAGTTCAAAAATTACCAGCAAACAATGATTCTTGTTTTATGGCACAAATCAAAAAAATAGGCTATGACGTTAAAGGACAAACAATATATAAGCGCAACGAGTCGGGAGTTATAGCCCGAAAAAAATCAGGTTTGCCAATAGTTGACGATGATATAGATGATATTTCTCGCTCTTTTAGGTCATTTATTAATGGGGAATTTGCACAAAACAGCGATTGTATTTATACAGTTAAAAACACCCGGCTCAATTCGAGACTGGATGCCGAACATTATTTACCCAATGACCAAAAATTATTAGAACATCTAAAATCTATTGGGGCGAAACCTTTAGGTGAAATTGCCGATATTTTGAGAGATGCGGCTGATTTTCGTTTAGCTAGGGACAGTGAAATTAGATATATCGCTATTTCCGATGTTGATTATCGTACAATGCAAGTTGTTTCCCAACAAATAATCAAGGCACACGAGGCCCCATCTCGCGCAACTTATAGATTGTACAAAGGTGATATTATTACAGCAATTTCAGGAGCAAGCACGGGAACACCACGCCAAGCAACAGCCCTAATCACGGAAGATGAAGACGGAGCAATTTGCTCAAATGGATTTTCAGTATTAAGAAATATTCAGGGAGTCGAGCCTTTGTTTTTATTAGTATATATGCGAACAGACTTTTTTTTGCGTCAGATTAAAAGGTACATGACAGGTCATGCTATTCCTACTATTTTAGTAGATGATTTGTCTAAAGTTTTAGTGCCTATTCCACCCCAATCTGAACAGCAGAGAATCGCAAAAAGTATGACCGAAATTCAAGCAATTAGAAAAGAAGCGTTAAAGGCAAGTGAGAATGTTGTTAACGAAATGAGTCTTCTACTTGGCCAATTTGAGTAAAGCAAAAAGCAGGTTAAGCTTAGAAAAGGTCTTAAGGTGGTTGATTTATCCCAACCTTAAGACAGGACTAGAATAGCTAGGATAAATCAACAGAGATTCTCAATTTGCTCGGGAAATGTGCGTCACCAGGGCCGCCGATTGTAGGATGGGGGTAGTGGTAACGGAATCCGTCGCTAGGGTAAAGAGAGGATTGGAAAGGATACCGGCCAGGGAAGTCGCCACTAGGGAGAGGACAATACCCACCTGTAGGGGACGCATCCCGGTAAGGGTCCAATTGATAACGGGGTAATTTTTCACCGCATCGGACATCTCTTGGGGTTCCTTGACCACCATCATTTTGACCACACGGATATAGTAGTAAATCGAGGCCACACTGGTGACTAAACCAACGAGGACGAGGGCATAAAGTCCCGCTTGCCAACCGGCCCAGAATAGATAAATCTTACCAAAGAAGCCTGCTAGAGGCGGAATTCCCCCCAAAGAGAGGAGACAGATGCTTAAACAGAGGGTTAGGAGCGGATCTTTCTGGTAGAGTCCCGAATACTCAGCGATCTGATCGGTTCCAGTTCTCAGAGCAAAGAGAATCACACAGGCAAAAGCCCCTAGGTTCATGAACAGGTAAATTAACAGATAGAAAATCATGCTAGAGTAACCCGCGTCAGTACCGGCGGTTAAACCAATCATGACAAAACCCGCCTGACCGATCGAGGAATAGGCTAACATCCGTTTCATGCTAGTTTGGGCCAAGGCGACCACGTTGCCGAGGATCATACTCAAAATTGCTAGAGCGATAAAGATAAACCGCCATTGTTCGCTCACTAGACCGAAAACCGTCACTAATAGGCGAATTGCTAGGGCAAAACCGGCCGCTTTGGAACCTACCGAGAGGAAAGCCACCACGGGAGTGGGTGAACCTTCGTACACATCAGGAGTCCACTGGTGAAAGGGAACCGCCGAAATTTTGAAGGCGATACCGGCAATCACAAACACTAATGCGATCGCTAAGGCCAGGGACTGACCACCGTTAACAGCGGTTAATTTTTGGGCAATGGCACTTAAACTGGTTTCACCTCCGGATAAACCGTAGAGAAGGGAAACACCATAGAGGAAAATCGCCGAGCTAGAAGCTCCAATTAACAGGTATTTTAAAGCGGCCTCGTTCGATCGAGGATCCCGCTTCATGTAACCGGTCATTAGATAGGAGGAAATACTGAGCATTTCTAGGGAGATGAAGATCATTACCAATTCACTAGCGCCGGATAGGAACATTCCCCCGATAGTCGCGGTGAGCATAATAGCTAAAAATTCCGCTAGGGAGGTTCCCGCTTGTTCCACATAACGGATAGACATCAGCACTGTGGAGGCGGTAGAAAGAGCAATAATCCCCCTAAAGACGATACTGAGATTATCGCCCTCAAAAGCCCCTAAAAAGGCCACTGGTTTCGGATTGTCCCAAGTAAAGTAGAGAGCAACCACAGCAGCGAGCAGACCAGCGATCGCAACGTAGGGCAGCCAACTTCTGGCACTCCGTCCCACAATTAAATCGCCGATTAAAATCACCATCAGGGTAATAATCAGGATTCCTTCGGGCCAGATAACGCCGGCGTTTAGCTGACTGGCAACAAGACTAGAAAAATCCATATTGATTGAGGTTAAAGGAATTTGAAGTTAAAAAAGGCTTAATACAAGCTTAGGGCATTTGATCAGCGATTCAGTGATTAGTTATCAGTGATCACTGATCCGGTGTCAGTTTTCAGTTCACTGATCGCCGCTATCGGGTTAAAATTTCTAAAAAACCAGATAAATTTGAGATAATCTTAGCTTTTATGGGCATTATAGTTGTCTCTTGTCTTTTTTATCCTCCTGTCTCAGAGTCTCCTCTGCAAAGGGAAAATCTTTGATTTTTGCAGCAGAGCTAATTTCTGATGGTGACAACTTGTCACCGAAATGTATCCAAGTTAACAGGGAAAAAGTGAAAACTCAGGAAATCATGACATAGACTGGCATCGTTAGTTGTAATTGAAGGATTCTGGTAAAATCAAGCTAGGGAAACACCCGAAAAATCAATTGTTTTTGAGCCATCCGCTTGATTTTATTGTGGAAAAACTTTCTAGTTCGCTCAATCCTTTTCCTTTAGCGATCGCTTGAATGAGTAACGAAACCTATCTCAATCATCCTACTTTCGGTCTATTATACAGAGTGTGTCTATTAGAAGAACATCGGGAATTATTCACCACTCTTTATGCCCAACGTCTTTTTTTTCTGGTGACGGTGGGACCCAAAAAAGTCTCGTTCGATCCGATTAGTCGTTCCGATGCTCGTCTTTTAGTGGAAAACCGGCTGCGGAATTTGCGCCGGGGCAGTAATGTGCAAGAATTTAACAGTCTCAACCAAACTTATCAACAAACCTTTTCAGTCTAGTTCATGACGATCGCTAGTCGTATCGAGTCCATCCGTCTTACCCTACCCCCCTGCACGCGTCTGATTGCCGTCAGTAAACAGGTATCAAGCGATTATATCCGTCAAGCTTACCGAGCAGGGGTGAGAGATTTTGCCGAAAGTAAGCTACAGGAAGCAATCTCGAAGCAGCAAGAACTAAAAGACCTCCCAGATATTTCTTGGCACTTTATTGGGCATCTACAGGCAAATAAAGCGCGCAAAGTCCTAGAATCTTTTGATTTAATCCATTCCCTCGATAGTTTAAAATTAGCCCAAAGACTCGATCGCCTGGCCTCAGAATTAGAGATTAATCCCCAAGTTTTGCTACAGGTGAAAGTTGTCCCCGATCCCGATAAGTTCGGTTGGGACAAGGCCGAACTCATAGCAGATCTTCCCGCTTTAGTCAACTGTCAACAGCTAAAAATTCAGGGTTTGATGACAATTCTGCCCCAGGGATTATCGGCTGGGGAAAAGTTAGCCGCCTTTGAAAAAACCAGCGATTTAGCCCAAATCATCGAGAATAGCTCTAGTTTATGCCTGCCTCATCTATCCATGGGGATGTCTAACGATTATCCTCTGGCCGTCAAGGCCGGAGCCACTTTGATCCGGGTGGGAACTGGCATTTTTGGCGAGCGCATTTACTGAACCATCTGCGTAAATTCACAGAAAAAAACCCCAGAAATTTTAATCATTGGTGATAATATATCTTAAAATTACAGCGTCTAGTCTAGAAACTGGTGGTTAGAAATGAGGAATTGACTTTTTCCCAATCCCTGAAAACTATCCCCTGATAACTAATAACTGAAAAGAGGGAACTAACTGCTGCTTCGAGACGACTAAAATGACGAACCCTTAACAAAATAGTTCCCCTGTACCAAGCGAGAGCAAAGATTGTTAAAGGCCACCAAATAACCCCGACTCTAGACAAGACCACCAAAAAAAATCTTTTGAAGGACATTAGACTGTGAACAACATTTTTACCAAGCTCAAAGATTTTGTCGGTATCTCCGAACAACCGGAAGATGAAGATGAAACCGACTACGAAGAAATGAACTGGGAAAAGTCTTCCCCCCAAGATAGGGATCAAAACGAAGAAGAAGAACCCCTTAATCGTCGTCAACGCGAACCTTTAAATCTCAATACAGCCACATCTATGGGACTCAACAGAAGCAACGTGATCGGTATGCCAGGTATTAACAACAATAATGCAGAAGTGGTCGTGATCGAGCCCCATTCCTTCGAGGAAATGCCCCAAGTTATCCAAACCCTGAGAGAACGCAAATCGGTGGTTTTAAACCTCAACGTCATGGACCCGGAAGAAGCACAAAGAGCCGTGGATTTTGTCGCCGGTGGCACTTATGCAATTGATGGTCATCAAGAACGCATCGGTGAGAGTATTTTCCTGTTTACCCCCAGCTGCGTTAAAGTTAGCACCCTTTCTGGAACTATTCACGATATCGCTGATAACCCGAAAATGGCTCGTCCCGTTTCCTCCGCACCTGCTTGGGCAGCCGAAAGCAGTCGATTAGCTCAATGAATCTTTCCATAGTCCTCTCGTCAGGTTTGTCGAAGCTAGAAATCGATCAATTTATCGAGAGGATGCGTTTTTTCTTGGTAGGATAGCTAAATCTCTCTTTTTTACTTTTTACTTTAAAAAATACTGTGTCTATTCGTTTAGGAATTATTGGCGGTGGAGTGATGGCCGAGGCCATTCTCAGCCGTTTATTAAAAAAAAATGTTTATAGTCCGGAAACGGTGTTAGTCAGTGAACCCCAGTCCCAACGGCGCAACTTTTGGGTTAATACCTATGGAGTGCAAGTCAGTGAGGATAACCGGGAAGCTGCTAGGGCAACTGAGGTGTTAATCTTAGCGGTAAAACCGCAAACTTTAGAGCAAGTAGTGAATAGTTTGCTAGGAATACCCGAAAAACCCCTAATTATCTCGATTTTAGCGGGAGTTACCCTCAATCGCTTAGAAATGGGCTTTCCCGATCGCCCCGTAATCCGGACGATGCCCAATACCCCGGCTACGGTGGGACAAGGGGTTACAGCGATCGCATCCGGTCGTCATGCGGAACCGGAACATCTGGCCGTAGCTAGAGATATTTTTGCTGCGGTCGGTTCGGTGGTGGAAGTTCCCGAAGCTTTGATGGACGCGGTAACGGGATTATCGGGATCGGGCCCGGCATTTGTGGCCCTAATGGTGGAAGCTTTAAGCGATGGTGGTGTGGCGGCCGGATTACCGCGAGCGATCGCCTCTCAATTGGCCATAGAAACAGTTTTAGGGACGGCAACCATATTAAAAGAATCGGCCATACATCCGGGGGAATTAAAGGATCGCGTCACTAGCCCTGGGGGAACCACGATTGCTGGGGTGAGACAATTAGAAAAAGGCTCTTTTCGCTCAACTATTATCGAGGCAGTAGTGGCGGCCTATCATAGATCTAAAGATTTAGGGCGTAGTTCCGAAAAGTAATCTTTTTATCTTTTTTAACCCATAATTAGGTAGGCGTTAAAAATTATCAGACACCCCCCTTATCAAGGCTGTCCTTTAGTCACATCTTTCTTAACATTTCAAACCTTTGTAGCACAAGGCTTTCAAGACTCGGTTAACAATTTGTAATATTCCTTGTTGACACCCTTACTGACAAAGAAAAAACTGAAATCAAGTCAGGATAAGGGTTGGAGTGCTTACTGCAAAAATTGTTAAGAAAGATCCCTATAAGGGATAGCTTATCAAGGGGGGACTAAGGGGGGATCGGCACCCCCCCTATCCATTAGTCGGATCTTTCTTAACAAAAAGAGAAGAAACTTAAAAAAAGGGGAAACGATTGATAGGTATAGTTTTGAAAGAAGGAATTAAGGTGGAGGTAAGCAAAAAAATGGAGAAATGGGCAGCCCAAGAATTACAATATGCAGACCTGGGGGACACCAGAAGAAAGAAAAGGTTAATCAGTATCGTAGAAAACTTGGCCAGCCAACCTAGTACAAGTGTGCCACAAGCTTCGGGAAATCTAGCCGCAGCGAGTGCCACCTACGACTTTTGGAATTCCCCCTATTTTCACCCCTCAGATATAATTGCCGCCCAAGCCAAAAGTACAGTAGAAAGAATCAAAGAACATCCAATAGTTTTGGCAGTGCAAGACACAACAAGTTTAGACTTTACGACGCAAAAAGCAAAAAAAGGAATGGGTTATCTAGATTATAAAAAATCCTTTGGTCTCAAAGTTCATACCACCTTAGGAGTGTCAGCGCAAGGAATACCTTTAGGACTGATTAATCAATATGTCTGGGCAAGAGAAGAAAAGAATTTAGGGATTGCCAAGCAAAGAAAAAAAAGAGAAACCGAAGAAAAAGAAAGTCAAAGATGGTTAGATTCTTTGTCAGAAACACAACAACAAATACCCGAAGATATTCAAGTAGTAACAATCGGAGATTGTGAGGCAGACATATTTGATTTATTTGCCCAATCAAGAAGTCCTAACTCTCATTTATTAATCCGAGGAACTCATAACCGAAAAGTTAACTATCTCGAAGACAAGCAAAAGTCAGGGCATCCAGAGCCTAAATATTTACATCAATCCATCAGAGAAATAAAAGCCTGTGGTAGCCTAGATGTGCAAGTAAAACGCAATCCTAATCACGAGGCTAGACTAGCTAAACTAACAGTTAGATTTGCCAGTTTTGAAATACAAGTACCTAAGCATCACTCGAAAGCGAACCCTCGTCAACCGGTCAAATTACAGGTAATTTTAGCTGAAGAAGAAAATCCGCGTCCTGGAGTTAATCCTATCAGTTGGCTCCTCTTAACTAGCCTAGACATTAGTAGCTTTGAATCAGCGATAACCTGTGTGCGCTGGTATAGTTATCGCTGGTTAATAGAACGCTATCATTTTGTTTTAAAAAGTGGTTGTGGATTAGAAAAACTGCAATTAGAAACGGGTCGTAGAATTGAGATGGCCTTAGCTACCTATTCAATTGTAGCTTGGAGATTACTCTGGTTAACCTATCAAGCACGCTTACACGGAGAGGAGAGTTGTGAAAGTTTTTTGGAAGAACATGAATGGCAATCTTTGTGTGCCACTATTCATAAAAAGAGTCCGCCACCTGAAAAGCCGCCCTCCTTTCGAGAAGCGGTCAGAATGATTGCTTCTCTTGGGGGGTTTTTAGGTAGAAAAGGTGACGGTGAACCAGGTGTTAAAACTATTTGGTTGGGACTGCGAAGGTTACATGATATCAGCCAGACTTGGAAACTATCTCATCAAATTAGTCCCCCCATAGAACCCCCTTGAGCCATCTTGCACACTTTTCTCTTTTTGTCAAATTTTATGTTAAGAAAGATGTGACTAATGGATAGGGATTAAGGGGGGCAGGGGGGATCGAACCTAAAATCCATTTTTAATTTAATTATAACCATCTACTTAACTGATGTCTCGATCTGTGATAAGATACGCAGCAATTCTTGTCCAGAAAAGTTATGAATAGGAAATCTGATCGTTTTGATTTAATGGCATTAATTGCCATTGCTGTTTTTTTCCTAGGGATCGTTTTCTGGAAAGTCCCGCTTGATTATCCCTATATAGTTAATTTTGATGAAGCGGTGGCTCTGGTACTTGCCTACGTCACCAAACAAGGTTATCGTCTCTACGAACAAGTTTGGCACGATCATTTATCGGGTTTATCTCTTTTACTAAATGGTTGGTTAAGCGTGACAGGATTTACTATCCATGCGGCGCGCATTATGGTGCTTTCTTTGTCCACAATTATGTTAGGAATTTTTTATCTAATTCTGAGAGTTAATTGCGGAATATTAGCCTCTTGTTTATCAGTATTCATTCTCTCAACCTGTCCAGTGTATATTAACCTGTCAACGACAATGTTGCGGGAATTACCCTCACTTTTTTTTACAATCTTAAGTATTTTTATGATCTTTAAAGCCGTTCAATCCATGGGTAAGCTTAAGTATGGACTCTATTTAGTCAGTGCCATTGCTTTTGTTTTTTCCCTGCAAATTAAACTTTCGGTGATTACTATTATCCCAACTGTAGCTTTAATTATTTTTCTCAATCAACAGAATAGTTTTATTAAAAGAATCATTGATATTATTATTTGGTCAGTCGCTGTTATTTTAGTCTTTGTCTTGGGTTCCCTGACTATTTTTCCTTTTTCCTACGAAAATGTTATTAAATCTCATGTCAGTGTTGCCGCTAGTTTCGCTCAAGACAATCTCACCTTATGGACTCTCTTACAAAGCGCCCTACAGTACGAACCAATTTATCTAATCGTCACAGCGATAGCTATTATAGCGATGGTTTTTACTCGCAACATAATACCACTTTTACCGCCCTTGGTCTGGTTAGGTTCTAATCTGTTCAGATTTGCTACAGTCGCCCCAATTTGGCCTCATTATTATATCCATTTAATTATTCCCGCCGTTTGGATAATTGCCTTGTTTGTCGAACAGTTAAAAATTACTGATAGCCTCGGAGAATTTAGGCAAAATCGAAAAATAACCCAGAAATTAGTTCTCAAAATGCTAATTTTTCTACCCCTGTCTGGTCAATTTCTCTTTAATACCTTGAGGATAATCACCAATCGTGATCCCGGAATTAATGCCTACATTCAATATAATAAAAAGTATAAACCTCTTTTAGCAGAAGCTGTGTTTGAAAAATTTAAAAACTCCGATAAACTTCTGTTAACCGATAATCCTCACTACATATATAAATATTTCTTGAAAACACCCCCAGAAACGGCTGTCATCACTAGAAAGAGATTTCTCAATCAGAATCTCGATGGGTATTTTATCCTAGAAGTTATTGAAAAAAGACAGCCAGATTTGGTTTTCCTCTATCGATTTGAAAAGGAATTTCTCCAATCACCAAAACTCAAGGATTATCTAGAGAAAAACTATATCCAGTTCCCCGACCAGCTAGAAAAAGGAACTCTCTTTATCAGTCCAAAAACTTGGCAAGAATATCAAAGTAAGGCTAATTAGAAATTGTGGCCGGGGATTATTAACGTTTTTTCTTTTTTACCGGTTTTTGAGCCACTTTTCGAGAACTTTTGTAGGCAGATCCGATCCAATCACTACAACTATGACTCATCGCTCCTAATTCTAAACCTAGGAAAATAGCGATCGCTACCCGGGGATACTGTTGCCATAATGCGATCGCTTGCTGCGGCCACAGTCGCCAATCCCAGTCTATACCCCAGAAACTTTGCAGGATCGGAATGATCACGATCGCCGCTAGTAAAAGAAAACTACCAAGATAAAATAACCGAAAAATTGTGCCGATCAGTAAACCGTGGGATAACCAACCGCGATGACGGATCATAGAACGATAGGGTAGCCACAACCAGCGCAGATAACCCCAACGTTTGTATTGTACCGAGTGGATGTCCAGATCTGGCCCAAACAGGAATCCGCTAAACAAATAACTGGCCAACAGTAATAGGGTTAAATTACCACTGCCACTGACCAAAAAACTCGCCCCCGCAATCGGTGGCAACAGAATTAGGGTAATGCGATCGTGAGTTCGACCAGAGGGCATCGGAAAAAAATTAACTCGCTCAAAAAAATAATATACTTTTTTGAAAATATATGTTATACTGAGAAAATACGAAATTGATTCGGGCGTTTAGCTCAGTGGTAGAGCGCCTGCCTTACAAGCAGGATGCCGTAAGTTCGACCCTTACAACGCCCATTTTATTAGATTCTTGCCTCGTCAAGCTCTCACTCCCGATCGCAGGTTGAGATTAAAACTATTGAGGGTAATTGCTGCTGGAACGGGAAATAGGGACTATTTGCTAGTAAGCTAGTCAGTAGGTACTAGGATTAATTCATCGCGGCACACCGGTTATATGGCCAATTGGAAATGTATTAAAAATTGTGGAGCTTGTTGTCAACTAAATCCCGATGAGCGTCCTGACTTAGAAGAATATCTTACTCCCGCACAATTAAGTCAATATCTCAGCATGGTGGGGGAAGATGGTTGGTGCATAAACTTTGATCACCAAACCCGTCTCTGTACCATTTATGACCAGAGACCAGAATTTTGTCGTGTTCAACCCGATATTTTTGCCAAAATGTATCAAATTGAACCGGGAGAATTCGATCAATTTGCGATCGATTGCTGTCATCAACACATTGAGGATCTTTATGGGGAAGATAGCCTAGAAATGAATAGCTATCGTCAGCAAGTAGGCTAAGATTTACCCCTATCCCAGAAATAACTCAGACGGAGAAGAAAATAAGTGGTCTGGTTAGGCTCTTCTAGGTTCTGTGTGATCAGCTTAACTTACCATAGAAGCGATCGATCTTTGTGTCCTTTGTGTCTGTGTGGTTCGTTCCACCCCCTCGCTAGGAGGAATGTATCTTAGAATACATTTTACCCACCAAATCCAAGAGAGTCCTGGTTATTGTCCCGATCCTCTCCATCGCTAAACCAGTGACCCACTTTCCGCACTTCTTAACATTCAATTAATGATTTTACTCAAATATTGCTTACAACCCTTTGCCAGTAAGGATTATAGCTACAATCATCGATTTTTATCAATGTAAAGAATTGTAAACTTCTTTCCCAGAAACAACCAATTATTGAAAATGTTCTCAATAGTAGTTTCTACAATGAAGGTTTTTCGTTAAAACATCTTGGGGAATGTAAAAATATATACAAGTATATGAAGATGTGCGGAATGTCGGCAAAAATTACGGAATCGATTGTTTCCCTGTTGAGGAGAAGTCTATAGGAAACTCAAAACCTCTAGGGGTGCAGAGTTTGAGTTCAGGACAGGGAAAAACTATCATGAAAAAACCAGAAAAACAGCGCCGCAGACGCGGGATTATCCTCACCCCCACGGGACTAGAAAAATTACTTACTGCTAAACAAGAAGCGGAATATCGGGATAATTGTGGTCATCGTTTCACCCTAGAAGTCCTCAGCGAGAAAATTCTTTTAGGGGTAGATACTTTGATGAAGGTATTTGCTTGTGAATCGGGAGTGGATAAACAAACCCTAAAACATTGTTTTCAGGCTTTTAATTTAACTCTAGAAAATAGCGATTATTATCGTCCTAACTTACCAGAAACTGATACTATTAATCCTCAACTATTGCCTGAGTTACCAGAGGGACAAGTCCCCCTCAATTCCCCCTTTTATATTAACAGAAACAATCTGGAACAGACTTGTTATCAAGAGATCTTGCGCGGAGGCAGTCTGATCCGGATTAATGCGGCCAGAAAAATGGGAAAAACTTCCCTGATAACCAGAATTATTAATTATGCACAACAACAGCAATACCATACAATTTATTTCAGTTTTCGGTTAGCAGAAAGCTCAATTTTTCAAGATTTAAATCACTGGATGCGTTGGCTTTGTGTTAGTATTAGTCGTCAGTTAGATTTAGATAATCATCTCCCAGAGGATTGGGATGAATTCTTAGGGGGTAAAATTAACTGTAAAATCTATCTAGAAAAGCATATTCTCTCCCATCTCGATCGCCCTTTAGTGCTTGCCTTTGATGATCTTGAATATCTTTTCCCCTATCCACAGCTAAGGGAAGAATTTTTTAGTATTCTGCACCTCTGGCACGAGGAAGGCAAAAACAAACCTCTCTGGCAAAAATTACGTTTAATTGTTGCCTATTCCCCTGCACAGGAGCTTGATAAAACCTCAGATACCTATCAATCTCCTTTCAGTCTTGGTTTACCGATCGAATTGCCTAATTTTACCAGCGCACAAGTACGAGAATTAAGTCAAAGACAGGGATTAGATCAGAATTTTGACTCCGAAAAATTACGGATATTTCTAGGTGGTAATCCCTATTTAATTCGTCTTGCTTGCTATCATCTTGATCGGGGTAATTGTACCCTAGAAAACATTCTAGCTAATTCGATCAACGAGGAAAATAATATTTTTGCAGATCATCTTAAACGTTTACTTTCGCATCTGCAATACTTAAAAGGCAATTTGGCGGCTATCTTTGCTAAGGTGGTGATGGCGGAAAAAGACATAGAAATTGATTTAATGGCAGCTTTTCACCTAGAAAGTCTCGGACTAATTCACCGTCAAGGTAAGTTTTGCCGAGTCAGTTGTCCTCTCTATCGTCAATATTTTGGCGAATATTTCCGGCAACGTTCTGTTTTTTTGCCTCGAAAAACTCCTATCCTCGCCAAAAAAATTACGCTTGCTCACTTTGATACTTCCGAAAAAAGTCGCTATGCTATCTAGTTGATCGAATGTCATTATGAGGGAGTGATGCTAAATACTGTTTAAAAAGTATAGGAGAGTGGCAAGGGGGTTTTTAAAGTTCGAGTGGGATAGGCTTGTAGTTCCTGTGTTTTACGAATAAAACTTTTCGTACTCATCATGATCGCCAATCCAAAACCAGGTCACTGTATCCCCTGACAGCACTCCCAAAGCTCGATGACTCTTCGTTACACGCACTGACCAAATATCTTCGTCGCTGTCAATACACTTAAAATGTAACGATGGATGAAACGGATTCTCTACCCATAACCGATATGCTTTCTTGGCTCCGGCTTTGACTGCTGGTTTCAAGTCGCGATACTTCTGCCAAAATGAGGGCAATGTCGCGGAATTCATAGCTGCTCATAATCCATCGGTGCGGACAATCCTGCCGCAATATCTTCTTTGGCTTTCCGTGCTGCTGCGACTAGATTATTCTTCGTCTGTTTAAACGACTGATCCCATCGTTTTTCTTCTTCAATTTCTGCAATATAAGCTCGAACATACTCTACTAACTGCTCTTGAAGCTCATCAGGCAGAGACTCAACCATCTTGATGATCGTGGTAATAGCAGGAGAGGGCATGGTATCTATCAGCGTAGTAGGTTTTCTCTATTCTACAACGTCCACCGCAAACCCAAAATGATATGATCTTTGTTTCCTCTGTGTCTGGAGTGGTTTTTATTAATGAGCCTTGCTCAAAACCAAACAATTCATAATTCAAGAGCGAGGTATTTATGGGTAAAGAAGAAGAAATACTTAAACAATGGCGAGAACTGACACCGGAAAAGCAACAAAAAGTTTTACAATTTGTTCAAACACTGAAATCTAAGTCAGAAACAACAGCACCAATTAATTAGGAGTCTAACCCATGAGCGGCCTCACCATCGAAACCGATTTAGGAAAAATCCTAGACCAGATTAATCAGAATCTTAAAGAGACCAATCAGAAGCTAGACGCGCTCCAGAAAGATGTCACAGACATGAAGATTGTTCAAGTCAGATTTAAGGCCGAAGTCAAGGGAGACCTCAAGGCATTACAGGGAGAATTCAACACCTTACAAGGTGATTTAAAAGAGATTAAAGGCTCCCAGAAAGCCAAAATTTGGGCATTAATCACCATCTTGGCAACAGCAGTTATCGGAACTATTATCCGCTTTGTCATCACTGTTCCCCCTGTTAGCAACCCCTAACTCCCACTGCCGCGGAACAGGCTTCTGGTTCCTGTTTGATATTCAGGTAGAATTAATCATATAATTGGTGCGTTACGGCGGATTATTAATTTTGGTTTTTTGACGGGATTTGTAACCGCCTAATCCACCCTACACTTTACTAATTCTTAAGATTCCCATAGTTCACCTACTTCAAAAATTTAGGAGGCTTGAAAAAATGTCAAAAAGATGGTCGCGCCGTAAAGTTTTAAGACAGTTGGGGTTAGTTACAGCCGGGAGTGTCGCTAGTGTTGTTTCTTCATGTCAGTCTATTACTCAATTTCGTCCTCAACCGATTACAGAGAAACTACCCAATGGAGTAACACTGGAGATGGTGGGCTTACCAGCAGGTCAATTTCTCATGGGATCTCCTGACAGCGATCCCGATGCTGAAAGTTGGGAAAAGCCTCAACACCAAGTTAAATTAAACAGTTTTGCTATTGGCAAATATCCTGTGACTCAGGCACAATATGAAGCAGTAATGGGAAAAAATCCCTCTTGGTTTCAAAACAATCCCCAAAATCCGGTAGAAAAGGTTAGTTGGTACGATGCTCAAGCCTTTTGTCAGAAATTGAGTCAAATAACAGGGAAAACCTATCGCCTACCGACAGAAGCGGAATGGGAATATGCTTGTCGTGCGGGGACAACTACTCGCTATTATTTCGGTGATGATGCTAATCAGTTAGGAGATTACGCTTGGTATGTAGGAAATTCTCGGCAGACAACTCATCCTGTTGGCCAGAAAAAGCCCAATGCTTGGGGACTGTATGACATGAGTGGCAATGTTTGGGAGTGGTGCGAAGACAATGGGCATGATAGCTATGAGAATGCGCCAAAAGATGGCAGTGCTTGGCTGACAAATGATAATGATTATCGAATACTGCGGGGCGGTTCTGGGTACACCATTCCAGATCGCTGCCGTTCCGCTTACCGCTTCAAGGAGGCCCGCCGCGACGACTTCTTCAACTACTACGGTTTTCGGGTGGTGTGCGGTGCTGGGAGGACTCTGTAACCCTTATTTTCTTTTTACCCTTTTTACCCTTTTTTACTTTTTTCAATTTTTCTCTTTTTCCCGCCTAGCGGCGGGTCGATTTTTTTGGAAAAAATTGAGGTAGTAATCTGTAGGTTAAGTTAAGGTTCGTAGTTGCGCTGAATTCGCCAACTTCTGGGGAAAATCGGGCTAGAGCCTCGACAACGAACCTAGTTTTATTACATAGTGAATCTGTGAATGATAATGCTCTCATCGATCAACTCAAACAAGCAGCGATCACCGATCTCGTAAGGTGCGTTAATATTAATGTAACGCACCAGCCAACTTGACATGGTGGGTTACTGTAACCTGTAATATATATAGCGGTATTCAAAGTCATGAAGTACGCCGATTTTCTGGCTTGTTACCTGTTACCTCGCTCCCCATTCATAATTCATAATTCAAAGGACTAACCGCAATGTCATCGATCATTACCGAAGAAAAAACCAAAGAAATCCTAACCGAAATCCTCATTGAAATGATGCAAAACAAACGGGAACTATTTTATGAAATTGTTATCGAAGCCTTAGAAGATATTGGTTTAGCTAATGCTATTATGGAAGGATTAAATGGTGAATTTGTTCCAGAAGAAGAAGTTTTTGCTATTCTCAATGGAGAAGCTGAATGAAAATTCAATTTGTAGCTAAATTTTCCAAAGACTTAAGAAAAATTAAAGATCAAAAACTATTATCTGAGATCAAAACTGTTGTCAATGAATGCAAATTAGCTCAAACACTGGATGATATAAAAAACCTCAAAAAGCTTAAAGGTTATCAGGGTTTTTATCGTATCAAAATAGGAGATTATCGCATTGGTGTTGCAATTATTAACGATGAACTGATCTTTAGTCGATTCTTACACAGAAGAGAAGTTTATAGATTTTTTCCCTAATCCAATCCATAAAATCGTCCATTCTTTGGATAAGCCTGACTCTTTTGATAGCTTGTAGGGTGCGTGTTTGCGAGTACTTAAAGGAAATTTGTTAATAATTAAATTATGATTGCGCCGTAACGCACCATCTTAAGAAAATTGCTGCGTTACGCTATCACTAACGCACCCGACAAGAGCCGCCACTATGCCCTCTGTGTCTGGAGTGGTTTTTATTATGATTATTTAACTGCTACCGAATATCCCCCCGTAGCAATCTCTCCCTAGTAACAGGTTTCTAGTTCCTGTTTGATATTCAGGTAGAATGAATGATATAATTGGTGCGTGGGGCGTGGCTCTTTCGTTTAAAAGCTTGTTACCTGTAGAATATAACGATCTCAGGTTTTTTGTCAAGTCTAATTTTAGGGATTTTGCTCCCGTAAACATCAGCTTTTGGGGAACTCGATACTTAACGATGTTGATGTCTATTATCGCGGAATTTCTAAGTTTAATTTAGGAGATAAACAAGGGGCGATCGCATAATTCTTTTCAACGAGGTTATGAGCTATCCAGCAATTCGATACCCATCACCATCACCTGATTACATTTATTGATTTTTCATCGCATACTATTTCAAAAGAAACGTGCCAAAGACAAAAATCATCTTTTATCAAGAAGCAGAAGGCATCTCACCCGTTGTTGAGTGGCTTCAGAAATTACTCAAAACTGATAAAAAAGGATTTGCCAAATGTATAACCAAAATCGAACAACTTGCCGCACAAGGTCATGAACTGCACCGCCCTGCTGCCGATTATCTCAGAAATGATATCTGAGAGCTTAGAGCCAAACAGGGAACCATACAATATCGAATCCTCTATTTTTATCATGGTCAAAATATAGCAATTATTGGTCATGCTCTTATCAAAAAAACTTCCGCCGTTCCCTCACAAGACATCGAGAGAATTATCCAAAGAAAAGCACAATTTAAACAAAATCCAGAACTTCATACTTATCAAGGAGAAATAAACAATGCCTAAAACCACAGATGCCGTAAAAATCATTCACCAAATGATTGCAGACGATCCCACAATCAAAGAACAAATTGCCCTAGAATCCCTCAACTCAGAAATCGCACAATTGATTTATGACGCTCGTATGAATGCTGGATTAACTCAACAACAACTAGCCGACCTAATCCATGTTGAGCAATCCGTTATTGAAGATCTAGAAGACGCTGACTATCAAGACAATCCCCTAATAATGCTACAAAAAATTGCCACTGCCCTTAATCAACGAGTCAAAATGAGCCTTGTTAGTAGCTTGTAGGGTGCGTGTTTGCGCGTATTTAAAGGAGATTTGTTAATAATTAAACTATTACCGCGCCGTAACGCACCATCTTAAGAAAATTGGTGTGTTACGCTATCACTAACGCACCCGACAAGAGCCGCCACTGTGTCTGGAGTGGTTTTTATTATGATTATTTAACTGCTACCGAATATCCCCCCCGCAGTAATCTCTCCCTAGTAACAGGTTTCTAGTTCCTGTTTGATATTCAGGTAGAATGAATGATATAATTGGTGCGTGGGGCGTGGCTCTCTCGTTTAAAAGCTTGTTACCTGTAGAATATAACGATCTCAGGTCTTTTATCAAGTCTAATTTTAGGGGTTTTGCTCACGGAAACATCAGCTTTTGGGGAACTCGATACTTGACACTATTTAATTTATCATTTGTTAGAAACCTCACATATATAAAAGCTTTAATATGCCAAAAATACAACTTATTTTTTACCAAGATGAAAGAGGTAATATACCAATTATAGAATGGCTTGATAGTCTTCCTGGCAAAGCTCAAAACAAATGCTTTATCAAATTACAAAGACTGGCAGAACTAGGATATGAATTACGCAGACCAGAAGCAGACTTTTTGCGGGACAAAATTTATGAATTGAGAGTTAATTTTAAAGGAATAAATTATAGAATTCTTTATTTCTTTTATAAAAACAAAGCTGTGGTCATTTCTCATGGTATAATTAAAGAAAAAGAAGTTCTACCACTGGAAATCGAGCAAGCAATTAAAAACAAAGCTAAATTTGAAAAAAATCCCGAATTACACACCTATTTTCAGGAGTTGATATGAATACACACCAAACGACAGCCGATGGCTTACAAATTCTTTACCAACGTTATTATGCTAATAATCCAGAACGTCAATTAGAATTAGAAAAGGCTCGTATTGATGACGAAGTAGCCAGAAAAATATTTAAGATTAAGGAAACACATCATCTTTCAACAAAAGCTTTAGCAGAATTAATTAATACTGATGAATCTATTATTGAAGCCTTAGAAAATGCTGACTATGAAGGAAACTCTTTTTTGTTGCTAAATCTCATCGCTACAGCCCTAAAAATAAAGGTTAAATTTGAATTAGTTTCAGCCTAATTGTTTCAGTAATAAGATTTGACATTTCCCCGACCCGCTCCACCTCCTCAAGGAGGGGAAATCAAGGATATAATAGTATTAAGCTGTAGCGCATTTAAACTGGGTATTAGGATGTTATAAAGCAAACTGCGAAACTCACTCTCTCCCTGCTCCCCCGCAACCTCAAATACCAATTTAAATGATGAACAGCTTATCTCCCTAAATCATCGCAGCCAATTTTCTACGGTTAATCTCTGAACTCTCAGCATATCTGAGTCATCAGAAATGAGGATGAGATTATGGCTAATAGCTGTTGCTGCAATGAGAATATCAGCCATTTGTATGGGGGTTCCTTTGCGCCTTAAATCAGCACAAATTGCTGCGGCTTCATGGACAATTTCCATTGTATCTAATAACAATACTCTTAAATCAGTGCGGCACAAATCCTGAAATCTTGCTAACTTATTCGTTGCTTTAACTGCTAATAATCCAGCCTCAGTTTCTAAATAGGTAATACAGCTTATAAAAACATCATTTCCTTGTAGTCTTACTTCACTTAATTTCTCAACAACTACTTGGTTGTCTTTGAGAATAGCTGTGACGATGTTAGTATCGAGTAGATAACCCACGACTATTTAATATTTTTGTCTAAAACTTGCGATCACTGCGTCAAACTCTGCCATTTGTTCCGCAGTTAAATCCTTCAGCATTCCCGCCATTGCTTGTACTCCCAAAACTTCCCTAATTTTCTGAGTTAGATTTTCATCGGACATCATTTCTAATTCTGAAGAAGAAAAATTTTGGCTTAGTAACTTCATTAAATACGCAACCATTTCGTCTCTATTTAAATCTTCTAATAAGCTCTCATTCTTGATAAAATAATCAATAATTGAGGCGACGCGATGAACGAGCCTAGCCTGAATTTTATCCTCGACCAGATCTGATTGAATAGAGAGTTGAGACATCTTTTCCTCCTTGAGACTGGTGTAGTGAGTTTTTTTAGTTATTATAACAATTTTCTCTCGCACTGCTAAATCGGCACTCGCACCGATACTGTCACTACTAGGGAGTGATACCATCGTTAATCTTCATCTCTCAACCAATAACCCCCGCAGCAATCTTTGTCAATCTGGTAATCACCATTTAATTGATCCCCGTAATATGTTGTAAAATCGTATCTAATTTTTGGTTAATCTCATCACGAAACTCTTCAAAATTCGATTGAAGCCGATCAACTTTATCTTCAAGATGATCAATTTCCTCATAGATCCGATCAAAACTCCGGTTTAGCTCTCTTCCTGTCACTTGGGTATCTTCCAGACGCTCCAGGCGCCGATTAAGACTCCTCAATTGACGCTCCACTTCATAATTTTTATCGTTCGGTTCCTGAGCTTGTGGCATAGGGAAAATCGTTGAATGAGAATGTCTTAACTCAATTATATGTTAACTTATTGACTAAATAAAGGATTCTACTTCTCTTAAATCAGCTTCTAGGGTGTGTTAGGCGCGTATTTAAAGGAAATTTGTTAATAATTAAATTATGATCGCGCCGTGACGCACCATCTTAATTTGTAGGGTGCGTTAATGTTCTCGGTTCTTCTCTTTTTCTCACCTAACGGCTGGTCGATTTTTTTGAGAAAATTGAGTTAATAATCTCTAGGTTGAGTTAAGGTTTGTAGTTACGCTTTAGCGCCAACTTCTGGGGAAAATCGGGCTAGAGCATCGACATTGCTTGTATTCCCAAGACTTGCCTGACTTGCCTTTACTGTTCTTTGTGGCGAGAAAAAGCCAGATCAGCAGTCTCGATCACCTTTAATAGCTGTTCGACGCGGTTTTCCGTTGGGGGGGCCAAACAGGGAAAAACGGCTAAACCGGGGATTTGATTGGCTACCTCGGTGACAGCCACATCAAGGGTGACTAGGGGTAAATTAGCGAGGGTTTCCGACTCGCTCAAGGTTTGCAGATAAGAGTATAAATCTTCTGCGATCGAACTATCAATTAAGATAGCGTCCACCTCCCAGACAGTAGCTAAAAGTTCCGCCTGTTCGCAACTATCGGCCTCGATAAAACGATAATTCTCCCGAACTAATTGATTATTCCAAATCCAGCTAAAGGAAGATAAATCGGAGAAATTGGGGGCATAATGACCGTGTAAACGCAGCAGAGTCGGAGCAGTGCGCCGTTTGCGGCTAGGAACGGGGGAAACGGTCAGATTTAAGCAAGCTTGCAGCGCAGCCGAGGTGATCGGCGGAACCAGAAAACTATCGGCCCCTTGCTGTTGACTGCGGTTGCGCTCGGAATCGGCGGCGGTGACAATAACTTTTATATCTTTGGTTTGGGGATGGGATTTCAGCAGCGTTAACACATCCCAACCGGACAAGAGGGGTAGATTGGGATTGAGAAAAACACAACGGGGTTTTAACTGCCGGGCTTTTTCGATCGCCTCAGTGCCGCTACGGGCGATAATGGCTTTTAATCCCAATTCACTCAAGCGATCGACAAACTGTTCGATCACTTGGGGATTAGCTTCCACCACCAACACCAGACGCTGGGGAGTAGCGGACTCCTGCTCGGCACCTTGGGGATGAACCGGCAGTAGTAAAGTAAATTCACTACCTTCCCGGGCCCTGGAGACAAAGGATAGATCGCCACCGTGACAGCGTGCTAATTTTTGGCTGAGGACTAAACCTAAACCTGCGCCCTCAAATTGACGGGTGAAAGGACTTTCTAGCTGTTGGAATTTCTGAAAAATCAGATGCTGGGATTCTTCCGGAATACCGATCCCCGTTTCCCAGACGGTAAAAGCCAGCCAATTTTCCCAACGATTGACTTTAATGCCCAAATTACCGCCATCAACGGTAAATTTTACCGCATTATCTAACAAATGCACTAACATCTGTTGTAAACGGGTTTCATCGGCCAGGACATAATCTAACCCCGATTCGATGTCAAGACGATAGCTGCTGGGGAGATCAAGACGTTGGGGATACTTATCGACGATGATATCGTACACCCGTTGACAGAGGCGATTGATTTTGACTCTAGATAAAGTTAATTGTAGTTGTCCTGTCTCTAGGCGGGTTAAATCGAGGAGATCATTGACCAGAGCCATCAACTGGCGACCGCTGCGATAGATTAAATCGGCATATTTGGACTGTCGGGGGTTAAGTTCACCGATTTTTTGTTCCCGGAGCAGACTGGAGAGACCGATAACGGCGGTGAGGGGCGATTTAAACTCATGGCTAACACAGGCGAGAAATTCATCCTTAAGACGATTTAAATGGACTAGATCGGCATTTTTAACCGCTAATTCCTGACAATATTGCTGTTGTTCGGTGATATCGGTGGCTAACAGTAACCACAGTTCTGAAGCTTTCTCGATCAAAGGATAATTATCCGTTAAATTTAACGGCACGGACAACAGGCGCCAAGTCTTGGTTAAACCCGATGTCACTGTTTCTAGACGCTGGGGAAACAGGGGGGGAGTGGGGGATGGGAGGGTTAGGGGGTCATTAACCAAAGCAAAGGGAGATTTATCAATATTAGCGGGGAAAGCTGCCCCGATTTGTTGACACCAAGCCTGATTTTGGTATAAAATCCCTGCTTCTGGACTGTAGAGCAGCACCGGCAGCGGTAATTGTTCCAGAAATTCCAGAGGATGATCGCTGCGGGGGGGGGTAATGCGATCGCTGATGCGGAGCCGCGGGGGGGGATCATCGAGAATCGAACGCCCGAGACAAAATTGGAGAAGTTTGCCCGTGTCTAAGCGTCCTAACAGTTTCCCCTGAGCATCGACTAAAATAGGGGCTTTTGCGATCGCTTCTCCCGTCAGGGTGGCCAGAAATTCACTCACGGCCATGCGCGAGTTAAGAGGGATAATTGGACGCAGCCAACCGCTCAGATCCAGACAGTTGGGGGAGGGGTTTCTGGTTTCGGGGTACTGCTGTTGATAGAGGAGGTAAGCGATCAGGGCTTGACTCTCAATCAGTCCTAGGGGACAATACCTCTCATCCACCACCACGATCACTTCCGGATTGCCGATGTTAATTAAATCTAAAAGACTAGCCCTGTCAATAATTAATTCACAGGCAGTGACGGATTGATTAAAGTGATGGAGACTGAGGGTAACGCTAGGCATGGGGATAATTGGAGGGGCGGTGGCGGTAACTTTAGGGCATAATTAACAAACTGATGGCCAAACTATTAGTCGTCCTAGAACTTGAATTTATCTTGATTATGACGCTCGCTCATCTAGAGAACCGCTCCATTGATTACAATTAACTACGATACCCACTGCCAAAAAGCAAAGTTAACCTTTAACTTCCCTTAGCTGATGGCGGGGGGTTGTCTTCTCAACAGAGAAAGCCTAACCTATTGTTTGTCAATTTCTATCTACCTTGCGGGTGAGAAAACGTTGCCTCCGAGACTGACTATTTATGCTTTTGTCCCAACGGACTCACCCTTAACGGGGGTGAGTTCACCTCTGGGGCTGGTTAATTCTTTGACGGCTTTATTGGCTAATGAACGGTATAATCTAACCCTGGGGTCATCTTCTAGCGAACTATTGGCTAATATCGAGGCAGAGAAGGAAAAAATCGATTGTTTGCTGGTGGTCTTTCATCCTTCCCTACAGCCGACTTTTAATCAACTCTACGAAGGGGGGATTTTACTGCCAGTAGTGATCATTGTCGCTGACAAGAACATCGCTCCTGAGATGAATGACTCTCCCACCTGTCTCTATCATAGTGCCGAATTACAAATCACCGTCAAGGAATTAGACAGCATCACCTCGGTCATCGACCAAGCGATCGCTCGATTTCTCCATTTAGCTCCTAATTGCTCTTTTTCCGAGCGTACTACGATTGTTAACCAACCGAATCCCGTGGAAAATAATCACAGTTTTCTCCTCCTACAACAGCGCCGTTTAGCAGAAAAATTAAAAGAAAGACTCGGCTATTTAGGTGTTTACTACAAACGCAACCCGCAGCTATTCTATCGCAATCTTGCCCCGGAGGAAAAAAAAGAATTACTGCGGGAATTAAGAAGAGATTATCGGGAGATTATTTTAAATTACTTCCAACAGGATTATCCGATTAATCAAGCGATCGATGAGTTGGTTAATAATGTCTTTTTTACCGATCTCTCAGTGTCGCAAATTCTGGAAATTCACATGGAGTTAATGGACGAATTTTCCCAACAGTTAAAATTAGAAGGCAGAAGTGAGGAAATTCTCCTAGATTATCGTCTCGCTCTCATTGATATCCTTGCTCACTTGGGGGAAATGTACCGTCGTTCCATACCTCGCGAGGATATCCCTTATGATTTATTATTGGGAATAGACTAAAATCTCCCCCATAAATAACAATAAACTCGTATCCCCAGCCCCTTTGATCTTAACCTATGAGCGTCTTTAAAAAAACCTATGTTTTAAAACTGTACGTCGCCGGCAATACCCCCAACTCCGTGCGTGCCTTAAAAACCCTGAAAAATATCCTAGAAGAGGAATTTCAGGGAGTGTATGCGCTCAAGGTGATTGACGTGCTGAAAAACCCGCAACTAGCGGAGGAAGACAAGATTCTCGCTACTCCTACCCTTGCGAAAGTCCTCCCTCCCCCGGTGCGGAAAATTATCGGTGATTTGTCCGATCGAGAGAAGGTTCTGATCGGTTTAGACTTACTATACGAGGAAATTCGTGAACGAGAAAATGATAGCTAGGTCTTTGTCCATAGTTGATTAGACGGGTTATATTGATTGAAGAAGAAATGATCGGGGCTTAATATAGTACCTCTATGGGAAAGTCAAGAGTCAATGGAAATCGAGATAGTGTAAAGTGTTTAGTCAGGCTTGATATGTTTCTGTGGAAAAATTAGATAAAAATCCTACTCTTTAAATACTCGCTGGATAAATAATGACTCAATCTAACTCTAATAGCCAATCGAATCCACCGATTAAACCGAAAGGTGTTCGCAAAATTAGAACCCTAATTGAAGGTTTTGATGAGATCACTCACGGTGGTTTACCCATGGGGAGAACTACCTTAGTTAGTGGCACTTCTGGCACGGGAAAAACCCTGCTTGCTGTGCAATTTCTCTACCATGGGATCAAGTATTTTGACTATCCGGGCCTGTTTGTTACTTTTGAAGAATCTCCCACCGATATTATCCAAAATGCCTATAGTTTTGGTTGGGATTTAGAAGAATTAATTGACCAGGGTAAATTATTTATTCTCGATGCTTCCCCGGATCCGGAAGGTCAAGAGGTGGTGGGTAGTTTTGATCTTTCGGCCTTAATCGAGCGCATTCAATACGCAATTACCAAATATAAAGCCAAACTGGTATCAATTGACTCTGTAACTGCCGTTTTTCAGCAGTACGAAGCGGCATCAGTGGTGCGGCGAGAAATTTTTCGGCTCGTGGCCCGGTTAAAATTATTAGAAGTGACTTCAATTATGACCACGGAACGTATCGAAGAATACGGAGCGGTGGCCCGTTTTGGTGTAGAGGAATTTGTCTCTGATAATGTGGTAATTATGCGGAACGTGCTAGAGGGAGAAAGGCGACGCAGAACCGCAGAAATCCTCAAATTACGGGGAACAACCCACATGAAGGGGGAATATCCCTTTACTATCACCAATGATGGCATTAATATCTTCCCCCTCGGTGCGATGCGTTTAACTCAGCGCTCTTCTAATGTCCGCATTTCTTCGGGAGTAAAAACCCTTGATGATATGTGTGGAGGCGGTTTTTTCAAGGATTCGATTATTTTGGCCACAGGAGCAACAGGTACGGGTAAAACTCTCTTAGTCAGTAAATTTCTGGAAGAAGGCTGTAGGCGCGGTGAGCGGGCGATTTTGTTCGCTTATGAAGAATCTCGCGCTCAATTGTCCCGAAATGCTTCTTCTTGGGGGATCGATTTTGAGGAGATGGAACGCAAGGGATTATTAAAATTGTTGTGTTCTTACCCGGAATCGGCGGGATTGGAAGACCATTTACAGATGATTAAGTCAGAAATCTCGGAATTTAAACCCTCCCGCATTGCCATCGATTCTCTATCGGCGCTCGCTCGCGGGGTGACAAATAATGCTTTTCGGCAATTTGTGATCGGGGTGACGGGATACGCCAAACAGGAGGAAATTACGGGATTTTTCACCAATACCACCGACCAATTTATGGGAGCGCACTCGATCACTGAATCCCATATTTCTACGATTACCGACACGATTTTAATGTTGCAGTATGTGGAAATTCGTGGCGAAATGTCGCGAGCGATTAACGTCTTTAAGATGCGCGGTTCTTGGCACGATAAAGGCATTCGTGAATATACTATCAGTCAGGATGGGGCGGATATCAAGGATTCTTTCCGCAATTACGAGCGGATTATTAGTGGTTCTCCGACTAAAATTAGCGTCGATGAAAAGACTGAATTATCGCGGATTGTTCGCAATGTACGCGAAAAATTACAGGATGAATAATCGGGAGTTGACTGATGGAGATTATTTTGAAGAGCGATCGGGTAAAGTCGGTCTTAGGGAAAATAACCACCAGATCAATAAACCTAATATAATCCAGAGAATATCTTTAACCCGGCGAATTACAGAAATCGCTAAACCTAATTCTAGACTGCCGGTTAAGGAAGCACTCAGCAGCACTAAAGAACCTTCTAAAGTACCGATATTAGCGGGAATAAAAAAGGTTCCAGCGCGTACCAATTGGGCAACAGAATCAAATAACCAAGCATCGGCAAAACTGATCGGATGTTGGAGAAACTGCATTAAAACATAGATTTCTAAAACTCCGAGGGGCCAATTGAGAAAACCGACGATCAAGCCATTTCTAAATAGGGGCAGATTCCGGTAAAATTCTCCTAAACGATCATCGACACTGCGAAGATTTTCTAAAGGTTTGGCTAGGCGATCGCCTAAAAAAGAATGACCTAATCGATTAACTATTCGGGAGGATAAACGGAATCGCTGAATCAAGAAAAATATCAGAATACAACTGGAGAATATAGCGAGACTTAATCCAGTAAAAGTTTTAAAAGAATTAGAAAATTTTGGGGAAGCTAGGAGCAGAAAAAAACCGATAATTGCAAAGAAGACAAGGGAAACAGTATTTAACGTTTTTGTCAGAATAATCGAGGCACTGGTTTCTTTATAGCTAATCTGATAGTGAGTTTTTAACATCACTGCTTTAAAACCTTCTCCTCCCAACGAAGCGAAGGGAGTCACGCGATTAAAGGCTGCCCCTACCATGTAAATTAATAATAGGCGAATTGTCCATCTAGGTTGGATAGGAATACTTTTAAAAGTTAGTTGCCAAGTAAAAACATCGGTGAGAAATTCTAGGAAGTAAAAAATAATCACTAATGTCATTCCCCACCAACCGACTAGGGTGATTTGTTGCCAAACTTCTTGCAGATTTGTTTGGCGCAAAATTACCCCTAGTAAAACAAAACCTAAACCCAGAAAGATAAATTTAAGATATTTCATATTAAATTATGAGTTATGAGTTATGACTGATAACTGATAACTGATAACTGAAAAAGCTGATAACTAAAAATAATTCCAACGTTGAATAAATGGCAGCCAATGGGATTCGACTAACTCGATCGCTTTTGCATCTGGGGGATAATTATTTTTTTTATATCCTTGCAGACTGGCGATATATTTCTCAAAGCGAGGCATAGCTATTTTTAAGTCGGGAAGTTGCAGTTGATCGTAAATTTTCTCGATTTGTGCTAGGGGGTCTTTTTCTAAATCTTCAAAACGAATTTCTACAAAACTATCGGCGGGTAAATCGGCACTATCTCGCAGGAGAGAATTGATCATTGGGGGATAACTTTTCAGAATCGCTTGCTCGATGACATCAATAGATAAATTATCGTAGGGTTGCAGTGCTAGTTCCGGTAGGATGCGGGTGAAAAAGTGGCGGGTTGAGGGAAAAACTAGATAGGGATTGCGGTAGATATGAATAAATTTAGCATCGGGCCAGATAGCTCGCAATCTGGCGATGTGTGCCGTATAAACGGGGTTTTTGAGTAGTAATTGTTTGCCTTTTTGGTGGATGGAAACTTTTTTTAATAGATGAGTATGCCAACGCTGCCAAGTGGCGATTTCTTTCTCGCTGCAGCCTTGAAAAAAAACCCCTCGATCGAAATGATACTGAAAACGTTGGGGAAAGTATAAACCATGGTAGTAGGAAAGGGGGATCATACTGGCCAGGGCGATCGAGTCTTCTTGGGGGGAATCGGGAGTAACAGCGACGTTATCCACATGGCGATCGCTAGGTAGGGCCAATTCTAGCAGCGGTTGAAATAAGCGGACGATACCGAGGATATCCCAGGGTAATCCCACCGCTAGGGGTGAAATATAGCCAAAATGCTCCGATTGACCGAGTAAATTGTGCAGATGGGTCGTGCCGCTGCGCCAATAGCCGACAATAAAAATGGGTGCTTTTACCTGCACGCGGCGCTCATAAAACCCTGTCATTAAAATTCGTTCTAGGGTAGAAAAAGGCAGTCGCGCTAGGGTAACTGTCAGCGCCAGGGTTGCTGGGGCCAAATTGGGGCGATCGATGCCGCCATTAGTCAAAAATAAACGTAATAGGGTACTAAGATTACTACCGCAGAGGGGATGAAACAAACTGGACATATTAACTATTTTTTGGCGGTTTTTTGGCGGATAGCTTGACTGGCCAAGGTTTTGCCGAATTCCCAAGCGGCCCCTGGGAAGCGATGTGCATCAGCGACCACATCTTTAACGGCGGTGACAAGCCAACGGCAATCCTCATCGGAGAGGGTGAGGGGGGGGATAAACTTGATGATATTCATGCCGTGGCCGGAAACCTGGGAGAGGATTTGATGACGGGTAAAGAGGGGAACGACGATTAACTGGGAAAATAGCCCTTTATTGGCGGTTTCTAGCATTTTCCAGGCGGCTTTTAGTGACCAACTGCTCGGCTCGGCAAATTCCAAGGCGATCATCATACCCAATCCCCGCACTTCCTGCAAACATTCGTACTGATCTACGAGGGGCTGCAGTTCTGCGATAATTTGTTGACCGATCAAAGCCGATCGCTCGACTAATTTTTCCTCCTCAATCACCTGTAAAGTGGCAATACCGGCGGCCATGGCCAGATTATTTTTACCAAAAGTGCTACCGTGAACCACAGAACGATCCATGCGATCGAATACTTTATCAAAGATCCAGCGACGACAGAGAACCGCTCCCACTGGCACAAAACCACCCGAAAGAGCCTTGGCAACACATAAAATGTCCGGTTCTACCCCCCAATGTTCCACTGCCCAAATTTTGCCGGTCCGGCCCAAACCGGTCTGCACTTCATCGGCTACAAAAAGAGTGCCATAACGACGACAAAGGGCCGCCGCCGCCGGGAGATAGTTCGGTTCGGGAATTCTCACCCCGTGACCTTGGATCGGTTCGGTAATAAAAGCCGCTACGTCTTGGTTAATTAGAGCTTTTTCGAGTGCGGTCAGATCGCCGAAGGGTATTTCCTTAAAATCGGCGACAAAAGGCCCAAATCCCTGGCGATAATGGGGATCGCCGGTGGCGGAAAGGGAACCCATGGTTAACCCGTGGTAGCCTCCCTGACAGTAAACAATTTGGCTGCGTCCGGTGGCGTAGCGGCTGAATTTAATGGCGGCCTCGACGGTTTCTGTGCCGGAATTAGCAAAGAAAACTCGTTCTAATCCGGGAGGGGCGATCGCTGCTAACCGTTCCGCCAGCAATCCCGCTAGGATAGAAGCATCCAATTGGACTAAATTGGGCAATGCTGCCGTCAATACTTCTTGTAAAGTTTGCACGATCTTGGGGTGATTGCGTCCGAGAGCGAAAACACCAAAACCACTCAGTAAGTCCAGATACTTTTCCCCCTGATTGTCGAATAGGTACGGACCTTCAGCTTTAACGTAGTGGCGATCGTAGCCGATCGTTTTTAGTACCCTAACCATCTGGGGGTTTAGGTATTGTTCGTGGAGGGCAAAGTTCTCTTCTAGTCTTTTTTCTATCAGTTCTAAAATGCTCATAAATTCCAGATTTCATGACTGAAAAACTAATTTTTAAACACCTCAAACCCGATTATGTTGATAGCACATTATCATGATTTTTGGTTATCTAATATTATAAATTATTTGATATATTTTGTCAAGTATTTAAAAACTTATCTAGGACAATTAAACTAATTCACTCTTGTTGGCTAAAGGTTCAAGCGACTTTTAGATAATTTATTAGTCAGTTTTTATATGGTTGGGGCGCAAGCGATGCGCCCAAAATGTAATATCAGTAAACTGTTTACTGTTCACTGATAACTGATTACTGATAACTGATTACTGATAGCTATAAAAAAACCGACCAACAAGAGAGAATTCCTGTCAGTCAGTCGGTGATGATAGGCTGAATTTTAGTCAGCTTTATTTCTTAGCGGGGGCAGCCTTAACGAGTTCCAATTCACTTTCAGCGAAGTTATTGGTATTCAGTCCACCAGCGCTACCACTAAAACCGTGGTAGTTAACAGTTTTAAAACGGACGATAACGGGATAGAGGATACCACTTTTGTCAACACTGGCTACGGTTCCTACATCGTTGTACCAGTAAGACTCTTTCCGTTTGACTCTAACTTCGGCTCCGCGTTCGATTCCAGGCATAGCTGTTGTTTTTTTTTAGGGTTTAGTTAACAGGTTACAATCAGAGCGAGTTTGCCGAAAGGGTTTTTACTTTAAGTTTTATTGCAAATCTTGCCACTCCACTGCCACGAAATGCCCCGAACGTCCCCATAGGTCTGCCTTTGGTGCAATGTTAACGATTGTTAAGTTAAAGGGAATAGCCGTAGTCAGGTATTTTTGGGCCGACATTCCCACATCTGGCCCGATTTGAAAAGCGGTGGCAGTGGCTAAACCTAAGCCTAATAACTGAGAAATCGGACCTCTGGGGAAGATAAGATGAGTTCCTAAGACTAAGCCGGCGGTTAAGGCTAAAGTTACCGATAAATTGGTGCCACAACGCGGATGTAATGCCAATTGCCCCTCGCCATTTTTGAGACGACGGAGCGCCTGTTTGGCCGCAATTTGCAGTTCATTTGTATTAATCTGTCCGTAGAGATAAAAACCCCTATCGGTGGACAGTCCCCCCAGGGCCTCGTTATCTGCGGGGGAATGGTCAAAAGGCGATTGACGACGGGCAGCCATTTCGCTTAATACCCAGACGGTGGCGTGTTCCAAGGCGTGAACCTGTCGCAGGGTGAGAAATTCTTTGACACCGGGGATAAAGCCGATTTGTGCCAGTAAATCGCTGTCTTGCTGGGGCGAGGGGTTAAACCAGTCAAAAGAGGGGTTAGAAGGGCTACTAGAGGTCATAAAGTTGCGCTAGGGCGAGTTTTTTCGAGGAATATGAGGGTGCTATCGGGTTGCAAGGCGGTATCCCAGTCGGTGTCTTTAATGGGAATTGACCAGGGTGGTTTCGACAAAAAAGGGAAAATCTGACCACCGGGGAACTGCTGCTAGTTCTTGCTTTGGGTAAGAAGCGAAAGGATTTCAGTTATCTCGATTGCTAGTCTTGGTCATAAAAACTGTAGTCAATTAGCTGTCTAAATAGGCGTTAATGATAGCGAGAGCCACTAAGGGAGCGGTAATTGTTCTCAAAATGCGTTTTCCCAGTGATACAGGTAGAAAATCAGCGGCGATTGCTTGTTCTATTTCTGCCTCCGTCCATCCCCCTTCCGGTCCGATGGCCATGGTTATCTCGGTTGATGTTTGTAATTGAGAAAGTAGCGGGGCCACTGTTCTACGCGTAACACCAATATAACAAGTTGTCTGTGGGTTAGCTCCCCGCTTAAGGATGGCTAAAAATGGCTGTGGTTCTTCGATTATGGGAATAATCTGTCTTTCTGATTGTTCTACAGCTTCCCGGGCAATTTTTCGCCAACGGTCAATTTTTTGAGGACTAGGATTGACTAAACCGCGTTCTGTCAGCAGCGGGATAATCCGATAAACTCCTAATTCGGTGGCAGCGCGAACGATATCATCAAAGCCATTTTTGGGAATTGCTACCATTAAATTCACTTGTACTGGTAGTTCGCTAGTTTCGTTTATCGCTTCTAAAAGATGGGCAGAATTATCAATTATTTCCGCTAACCACGCTTGTCCTTGTCCATTTAGGGCAATAAAACGGTCATGGGATTTTAAACGAACAACTTTTTTAAGATAATGACTTTGTTCGGGTGTTAAGGCAATTAACCCGTTTTCTAGGGTGTTAAAATCAAGAAGAAGACGGTAATACAAGGCGGTTTATTCTATATTGCTATCATGTTCAGAATCACTGTCAGCTATCTATTTTAGCTTTTGTGGTGTTTTTGTGTAGGGTAGATTAGCCTAAAACCTTGATCATTAACAAACACGGGAATTGATTAATGAATTTACTAGGCATCGTTTTATACTCTTTTACTGGGGTGCTTTTGTTGGGGTTAGCTGTAGCTATCTGGTGGTTGGTCGATACCCTATCTTTATCCCCCACTAAACCGAAAAGAGCTACTTCTAAAAATAATCGTCAAAATTTGCCAATCAGTCAGCAGCAACTTTTCTACTTAGAAAGAGAACTTTTAACCCTCGTGAATGGAGATAAAGCTTTAGCGACTCGATTACTTTTAAGTATTAGATTGAGAAATCCCCAACGTAGTAAAAGCTGGTGTTATGAAAAAGTTATTTATGATCTAAAACGAGATCGAGGAGGAATTTAAATTGCCACTACAACAATTAGACTTATTAGAAGAATACCGTAGTGATCGCCATAATCTCATTGCCGATTTTTATCTACCTTGTTTAGATTGGTACCCGATTGGTGCGTCAGGGAAAAAGAATCGCTCGCTCTAGTTCCTTAGACAGCGATCGAGTTGTGTTATTATCACAGTTGTCTTCGGGAAATACTGACGCATTAGTGACAGTAAAATGTATTGATGAGAGAGTTGATATAACACAAGTCAGTCCAGGAATTATCCTCGCTGCTGATGCTTCTCCTCGTCAATTTATTCAACGTCGCAGCAAAATTATCCCGGCAGCTGGTGGCCAAGAAAAAAGCAACTTGAATCGATGTCTTAACCCTTGGAGCGATAGTGAGGTAAAATTAATTACATCGGAGATCAAAAGAGTTATTGATTTTGCCCGGGCAGCCAGCAATCAAGCTACAGTTATTAACAGATTAGTCCAAGAATTAAGTTACTATGGTCTTACCTACTCAGATCTGTTATAAAATTTCTCCTCATCAAGGTATCTATTGGCCAATAGGAATTAAGACTTGACAATACCCACTCCCCAACCCACAAAAAATTCATGGACATAACTGCTAAAATTGAAGAACTGGCACAAAAATATGAGATACCTCCCCAACTGCTAAAGGAAGCCATGGCTTTAGAAGTAGGAAAAATTACTCTAAAAAATCGGCGGCTATCACCTAAAATTGTCGAACTTATCGAAAAATATACCGACTCCTCACAATAAATAAACTCTATGACTTTGAGACTGAAACAAATTCGCTTAACTAATTGGAAATGTTACCCTAGTCAAAATATTACTTTTAACCTGCATCCCGACAGAAAAATTCAGATTATTTTTGGTAATAATGGCCACGGTAAAACTTCTCTGATGACAGCGATTTTATGGTGTCTCTATGGGGTAGATATTGTATCTAAAGAGACTCTGAAAACCTATTTTTATAGAGGTAAGGATGATTCTTCACCGGCAAGAGAAATGCGGGTAGAATTAAATTTTACTAGAAACGAGAAAAATTACTTTATCAGTCGCACAGCGAAATTAAACGTTAATGGTAGCACTTCTTCTCTCAGCTTAGAGGAAGCATTATTTTATGAAGATGGAACCATAAGAAGTAACTCTAGGGAATATATCGAAGCATTGCTTCCTAAATCTATTCGAGATTTTTTCTGTTTTGATGGCTTAAAAATTGAACAATATACCCAGATAACTCAAACTAAAGAAGCAAAAGAAGCAATTGAAAAAGTTTTAGGTATCCCGGAATTAAGAAACCTGCGCGATGATACAGAAAAAGCCTTACAAGACTTAGAAACCCGTTTAAATAAAGCCAAGGGAACCAGTCAAACTTTTAAAGATAAGCTGCAACAATTGCGAGAATTAGAAGAAGAAATTGATCTGCAACAAGGTCAGCGTAAAAATGCTAAAGATGAGGAAAAAAATGCTAAAATTATCCATCATGATGCTCAAGACAAGGCCGCTCAGATTGAAAGTTTACGAGAAAAACTAGAGGAAATTCATAACTTAGAGAAAAAGCGTATCGGGTTACAAACTCAGTTAAATAACCTACAAAAGTCTATTGATTCTTGGTTAAAAAAAGCTTCGATACCTTTGCTGATTAACTTTGTGCAGGAAATGGCCGATGATTTGCAAGTTACTAGCTTAAAAAGCAACTATAAAACTAATTCTACAGCAATTTTTAAAGCAATACTTGACGACGAAAGCTGTCTATGTGGTCGTTGTTTAGATAAAAGTTCTCGTGATTTTATACTTCAACAAATTGCCGAACTAGAGTCCTTAGAAGTGGACAACACCACCAGAATAGAAAAAGATCAAATTAGAATTGATTTACAGGGAATTATCCGAGATAATGCCAAATTTAGCAATTATAGTCAATTGCTTTTGCAAAGAGATCTTTTAGAAGAAGAAATCGAAGAAATTAATCAAGATATGAGACAGCTAAAACAGGAAACCACGGGAATAAATCAAGACTCGGTTAGGGATATTTGGCGAAAAGTTGACGAATCGGAACAAAAAGTTAAGGAGATTGAAGAAAAGATCGAACGCTTGCAAAAGGACATTGAAATCAAAGAAAAGCAATTAGAAAATTTACGCAAAGAAGTGGAAATTTTAGCTAGTGAAAATCAAACCACACTGATGTTATCTAATCAGGTTAAAATGGCCAGAGGTTTAAAAAATGCCACTAACGAATTAATCGAATGGCATATCGATAATTCTCAAAAAATGATTAATCAAGTAACCAGCGATCGCTATTTACAAGTAACCAACAAACCAGAGGAATATAAAGGAGTAGAAATCACTCCCGAATATACTTTAGGAATCCGTACCATCACGGGAAAATTATTAAATCCCGATGTCTTAAGTGCGGGAGAAAAGGAAGCTTTAGCTTTTGCTTTTATCACTGGTTTAAATCAAATAACCGATAATTGTGTTCCCCTAATTATGGATACACCTTTTGGCCATTTAGACAAAGAACATCAAAAAAATATTATTAACTCTCTCCCTAATTTAAACTCCCAAGTGATTATTCTAGCTACCGATCGCGATCTTCCCGATCCACTTTTAAATCTGCTGCTCCCCTACACTACTGATATTTTTAAAATACACCGTTTAGCTGCCGATAAAGATGCTTCCGTGATTGAAGTGATGGAGAGTTACTAATGCAGAGAATCGATTCCAGTTTGAAGATTTATGCCTCGGAAACTTCCAGAAATTATCTACAGGTACTAAAAGATAATAAAACCTTTGAGCGCATGGTAGATGCTTATTTATTCGCCGCTGCTTTTGCCATTAAACAAGACTTCAGTATCTACGGAACCACTTTGAGCAATCGACAAGATTTAATTAATATTAGCCAAATCGAGCCAGAAGTTATTTTAGCTTTAACTGCCGGAATTTATATTATCTGTAAAAAGAATTCCTATCCTCAACCCAGCGATGGCAAAGAAATTTTAGATAAGATCTGTCAATACGCAGAAGTGGGATTAAGGGAATTAAAAGAACGCTGGCAAGGCAAAGTCAGCAATCAAATCCAAGCTGACATTGAGAGAATTATCAATAATCTCTAAAATTCTCCCTATCTAACTATCTTTTTTAGGGATAACGACAAATTAGATTCTTTCCACACTGCCAAAAAAGACGGGTTCCACGCGAATAGCAACGATACTAGCTGGACGTAAAACCATATATTCCCCTTGAATATTTCTGATCGGAACATTGATAAAATCCCTGGAATCGGCTTTCGGAACTAATTCGTTACTGTACCACTTTTGAAATTCTTGGATAGTCAAAAAACGGACTTCCTCGCGATGTCCACTGCTCAAGAACAAATGTACAGCGTACTCGTCAGCTTTTCTACTCATTTTTTTAACTAATCAGATTGAATTTTTGTAATAAAGTTGCCATTAAAGGCGGAAAAGTGAGACGCAATTCGCTCAGATCCGAGAAGATTAATTTTTGGTAGCTTGGCAGGTCAAAAGCTAGTTTACCCTTTAATTCCGCCCGATTTTGATAGGTTAGCAGAATTTGTCCGCCCTGTTTACAAGCGATCGCATAACCTAATTCTACACCCACTAGGGGACTGGGCAGTAATTCCGTTTCCTTTTGGCTAATCGCCGTAGCATCGGCAATAAATAATAAACTTTTGCGAATTTTGCGTAATTGACTATCACTCAACCGGGTGACATTGCCCTCAGTTCGAGGCGTTTCTTCCATAGTTAAGGGCAAACGGGAGCGTTTATTGAGATTTTCGACGGTTTCGGTCAAAACTGTTTTTAAAGCGGTGCTAGAGTCCTTAAATTGGCTTTGGGAGCTAAAATAAATGACGGGATCCAACCAAGCGCTGAGGTCCTGTTTAGTAAAGTAAATTTCTTGGGAAATCAGGTCAATATTCGAGATGACGTAACCGCCACTACCTTCGAGGTAAAATTCCACCCTTTCCCCTTCTAAATAGCGTTGGAACCAGACAGAACCCTGTATTGTCAGACTATCATCGAGAAAATCGGCTCTTAAACCCGATTTTAAGAGACTATTGCGACTTAAGCGCAAGTCGTGGGGACGTTTGACAACCTCGCGGATAGGTTCGTATTTGTCCAGATACCAAGCTTTCAGAGCGATGATGGCCATAGGTGTGGCGATTAAAGACACTCTCCTATTTTAGCAGTAAGCACCGATATCCTCTCCACATTCATCGGCCAGGTAAGAAAGAGCGCGAAATCTTAACATCATCAGGTTTTCGTAGAGGGGATTTAGCTTGCAAAGGGGGGGAATCTCTAGAATTGTCCAGCTAAATAGGTTAATTTTCCGCGCAAAGGGACATTGAGCCGGAATTAGACGACAAATCCTGTGAGCTAGTTCAGGTGTATTGATTTCTAGGCGATCAATTCGTTGCCGCAGGGGTTGCCATAAATCCCATTTTGGTTGCGGTGACGGATTTTTCCGATTGCCTTTCGACCAAGGGGCGATCCAATTAGAGACAATTATTTTATTTGTGGTATAATCTGATACATCAGCATCGGCCATAGCTTTATCTTCAATTGATTGACTCATAAGGTTCTATCTGAGATTACGACAGGGCAAATGCTCTTTCCCGAAAATCCTCTAGGACGTTCGGACATTTGACCGCTTTAACGATAACATCTCTGGGATAAAATTACTCGTTAAGACTACACAGGAACGCTGGGGCTGCGGAGAGGAAATCTGAACTTTTGTACTAATTCCCGATCTCCGAGTTATCACCTGAAAGCTAATAGGCAACAGACGACAATAAGATAACGTCATGAGTCAGTTTAACTAGATTAATCTCTAAGCTTCCCCCAAAGATATTGGCTCTGATTAGAGCTATATCTAGGTTAGCAAAAAGTCGGGTTTTTTCACGTCAGCATAGTACACTTTTTCTGGGTATAAAATAGCACCCAGTTTTGTCAAGGATACGCAATGCAAGGGGTGTAGGGTGTAGGGTGTAGGGTGTAGGGTGTAGGGTGTGGGGTGTGGGAATTATGAATTATCAATTATGAATTATCAATTATCAATTATGAATTATCAATTATGAATTGGGTCGTTTTTTGCTGTCAACTGATAACTGATAACTGATAACTGATAACTGATAACTGATAACTGATAACTGATAACTGATTTACATTCTTTCCAAAACGGGAATTCCCAGGAGAGATAAGCCTAATTTTAGGGTTCTTGCCGTTAAATCACACAAAACTAAACGAGAGGTTTTAATCGGTTCTGCTGCTTTCAGAACGGGACAATTTTCGTAGAAACGATTATACTTTTTACTGAGTTCATAAAGATAATCACATAAACGATTGGGTAATAAATCCTCTTCCACTGCACTAATTACTTCCGGCAGTTGCAGTAATTGTTTAGCCAGAATTAATTCGCTTTCATCCTTGAGAATTAGCGGTGAATTGGCACTTAAATCCTGAAAATTAATACCACCTTCGCGACTGATACTCTGGACCCTAGCGTAAGCGTACAGCATATAAGGGGCGGTGTTGCCTTGCAGATTGAGCATTTTGTCGTAACTGAAAACGTAGTTACTATTGCGATTTTGGCTGAGATCGGCGTATTTAACGGCACTTAAACCGACAGTTTCGGCAGTCTTAGCGATAAAATCGCCAGTTTCTTCTCTTTCCTCGCTTGCCAGTCTTTTTTCTAAGTCAGCTAGGGAATAGGCGATCGCTTGATCGAGTAATTCTTGTAATTTTACCGTCTCCCCGGAACGAGTTTTTAATTTTTTACCATCTTCCCCTAAAACTAATCCAAAAGCGACGTGAACCACTGCCACATTATCGGGTAAAAATCCCGCTTTTTTAGCCACCTGAAATACTTGGGCAAAATGGTTAGCTTGTCCAGCATCGGTAACATAAATTATTCTTTCGGCCTTATCTTCACGCACTCGATAACAAATTGCCGCTAAATCGGTGGTAGCGTAATTATAACCGCCGTCGGATTTCTTGACAATTAGGGGCAGAGGATCCCCCTCTTTGTTGGTAAAACCATCGAGAAAGACGCATAAAGCGCCATTGTCTTCTATTAGCAATCCCTGTTGATCTAATTCTCTGATTACTGTCTCAAGGTAGGGATTATAAAAAGATTCCCCCCTTTCCGTCAGTTTTATATCGAGAATATCATAGATTTTCTGAAATTCCCGTCGTGATTGTTGACAAAGTAACTGCCATGCTTGACGACTTTGAGGATCACCTGACTGTAATTTTACTACGGCTTGACGGGCAGTTTCTTTAAAGTTTTCGTCTTCATCAAAACGAATTTTAGCCTTTTTATAAAAGCTAACTAAATCCCCTAAATCAAGAGCATCTGCTTGGGTTAAAGCGCTAGGATAAGCTTCTTGTAGATAGGTGATTAACATCCCGAATTGAGTACCCCAATCCCCGACGTGATTAAGACGAATTACTTGATGATGACGAAATTCCAAAATCCGAGCAATACAATCACCAATTATAGTCGATCGCAAGTGACCGACGTGCATTTCTTTAGCAATATTGGGACTGGAAAAATCGACAATAATTTTTTGACTGGGGTTAGCAGTGGCAACTCCTAAACGGTTGTCAGTAATTAGGTCTTTTAATTGGGTTTCTAGATAACTGGGTTTAAGGGTAAGATTGATAAAACCAGGTCCGGCAATTTCGGGGGGTTGACAGAGATCATCTATCTCTAGATTTTTTAGTAAAGTTGTCGCCACTTCCCGCGGTTTTTGTTTTAATTCTTTGGCTAAAGAGAGGGAAATATTACATTGATAATCGCCAAAACGGGGGTTACTAGCGGCGACAATTAGAGGATCGGTAGCGGCAAAGTTTTCCCCAAAGGATTTAACTAGGGATTGGGAAAAACGCTCTTTTATTTGTTGGATAATGGCAGTCATAGAGAGAATTTAGCAATGAATGTTAGAAGTCTATGGGGAATTAGGAAATTTATCTTGCTCTCATCTTGAATAGAATTGAGCCGGACGGGGTATTATGTCCATTTTCTTGGTACATTATAAGCATCAAATTTAGTATCTTTACTAATTAGAATTAGCGATCTGTTTAGAGACTGAGCAATTGGCATTCTATCAAATGGATCACGGTGATGCAAGGGTAAAGTACAAATTTTTAGAGTATCAGAAAATGATATAGACAGTAAGGTTATATCTGATGCTTCTAGTTTAGTTTCAATGGTTTCATAACTTTTTTGTAGGGCTAACTTACCTAAATTTAACTTAATCGCGATTTCCCAGAGACTAACAATACTGACATAAACTTCAGGAGCAAAATCAATTTCCTCCCGAAGATTATTAGGCAAGTTAGAATCGTTTTCAGTTAACCAGATGAAAGTATGGGTGTCCAGAAGAAAAGATGTCATCACATATATTCCTGAAAATCTTCCAAAGACTCATCAAAATCATCAGACAAAGGTAAGGTAAATGTACCTTGTAAAATTCCTGAACGACGTTTTCTAAGAGAAGGTTTCTCTATAATAACATCTGATTGATAATTGGCCATCAAATATTCAGCATAGTGAAGCAGCTCTATTTTTAAGAACTCTGGCATTGTTTCGACAGTTTCTAAGATTTTTGTGTCTATATTCATAAGTTATGGATACTTAATCTCAGCAAATTTTTACTAATTACTTATTCCTTAACCAATAAAACCACGGCATAAACTGCGATACCTTCTTCTCGTCCCACAGGTCCTAATTGTTCGTTAGTAGTGGCTTTAATTCCCACCTGTTCTGGATTAATCTTGAGAGTTTCTGCTAATTTGGCTCGCATCGCATTAAGGTGGGGTTTCATTTTCGGTTTTTCGGCAACAATTACCGAATCAATATTATTAATCTGCCAACCTTTATCGATAATTAATTGATTAACTTGTTCTAATAATTTTAAACTATTCGCCCCTTGCCATTGTGGGTCTGTGGGGGGAAAATAATGACCGATATCGCCTAAACTAAGCGCACCCAGCATGGCATCCATAATAGCGTGGGTTAAGACATCGGCATCACTGTGACCCAATAAACCCACAGTATGGGCAATTTCTACTCCTCCTAAAATTAAAGGTCTTCCTGTTACCAATCGGTGGATATCGTAGCCGTTACCAATACGAATATTCATAGAGCAGTCCTCATTGTCGGTGTTTCTGCAAATGTGAGATGCACCCAAATTGCGGTAGAATTTTCTTGGGGATAATCTCCTAACTTCTGACTATCCACTGCCGATTCCCGCAAAGGATAGCCATTTATTCTATCAGATTGAGAAGATATTAAATATGATAACACTTGTGACTATATTTTTCACTGCCTTGCTGGCAGTTACGGATTTTACTTACCAAGTTTTGATTCATTTTCCCATACAAATCCTCAATTCTTTGGGGTCGTTGCTGTCCTATGGAGTAATGGGACTGATAATTTTAGTCCTAGTGTGGATTGTAGGTGACTGATTTCTCGGTAGAAAAAAATGAGAGAATCAGCCTTAGCCAATTCTCCCCAATTTAAACCAACCTTTAATTTTTACTGTTCACTCACTAGCCACTGCTTGGGGTTGTCCTTGCGGTTGGAATTGGAACAGAGAATAAACCACGTTACGACGGATATCAATCATCATTTCTAAAAACATCTCGTAGCCTTCCTGTTTATACTCAATTAGGGGGTCTTTTTGACCGTAACCGCGTAAACCAATCGACTCGCGTAAAGCTTCCATAGCTTGCAGGTGTTCGCGCCATAACATATCGATTTGTTGCAGGATAAAATAACGTTCGGCATCGCGCATGAAACCGGCGCGAATATTATCCACTTGACGTTCCTTAATTTCGTAGGCTTTGCGAACTTCTTCGTGTAGGAACATCTTGATATCATTAACACTCATATCCTCGATATCTTTAGCGGTAATATCTGCCAACAGATAGACGAATTCCTGAGATTTACTAATCAGTTTTTCTAAATCCCATTCTTCTGCCGGCAGTTCAGGATTAATATAAGCCATGACGATTTCATCCATGGTTTTTTCGGCGTATTGCAGCACCTGTTCTTTTAGGTCCATCCCCTCCAAAACCCGACGACGTTCGGCATAAATAGCGCGCCGTTGATTATTCATCACCTCGTCGTATTCAAACACCTGTTTCCTGGCATCATAATAGAAGGTTTCCACTTTTCTTTGCGCTCCTTCCAGGGAACGAGTTAACATTCCCGACTCAATGGGCATATCTTCTTCCACCCGGAAGGCATCCATTAAACCCGCCACGCGGTCGCCCCCAAAAATCCGCAATAAATTGTCTTCTAGACTTAAAAAGAAGCGTGTAGAACCGGGGTCGCCCTGTCTGCCCGCCCGGCCTCGCAATTGGTTGTCAATACGGCGGGATTCGTGGCGTTCCGTCCCGATAACGTGCAGTCCGCCCCTTTCTACTACTTCATCGTGTTCTTTGCCTGTGTAATCTTCATAACTTTTGCGAATTAATTTATAGACTTCGCGTAACTTTTGAATAACCGGGTCATCCGTGGGAGCTTTTTCGGCTGCGATAGCGATTTTTTCTTCTGCTTCTAATTCGAGTAAACTTTGAGTTCCGTGGGTATCAACGGCAAATTTAACCGCTTCTTTCAGGGCATTTTCTACCTCTTTCGGTAACTCGGTGGGAAAAATTTCCGCCGAGGCGCGCCAGTTTTTTTTCTTCTTACCCGGGGCGAATCCTTGCGGGCGATTGCGTTCTCCTAAACTGGGTAAACTAAAGGCCAAATTGTCATCCTCGGGCATAACTAATTTGGGCATTAAATACTCGCGAATTTTCAATCGGGCCATATAGTCGGAGTTACCACCGAGAATGATATCGGTTCCCCGTCCCGCCATGTTCGTGGCAATAGTTACGGCTCCGGCCCGGCCTGCTTGGGCGACGATTTCCGATTCCCTTTCCACGTTTTCCGGACGAGCATTAAGTAAGTTATGGGGAATCTTTCTTCCCTGTAATAAAAGCGAAAGCACTTCCGATTTTTCCACACTGGTGGTACCGACTAAAACCGGGCGACCCTGTTCGTGCATTTGTTGACATTCTTCAGCGACGGCGTTCCATTTTGCCTGTTCATTTTTATAGACCACATCGGCTAAATCTTGCCGACGAGAAACGCGGTTAGTGGGAATAATTGTTACTTGCAGGTTATAGACTTTTTCTAGTTCCGTTTCTTCGGTTTTGGCCGTCCCGGTCATGCCGGATAATTTCGGATAGAGTAGGAAAAAGTTTTGATAGGTAATCGTGGCTAAGGTTTGGGTTTCCTGTTGAATTTCTACCCCTTCCTTAGCTTCCACTGCCTGATGTAAACCATCGCCCCAACGTCGGCCCGGTAATACCCGTCCCGTGAACTCATCAACGATAACAATTTCACCACTGCGAACGATATAGTTAACGTCTTTTTTCTGGAGTTCTTTGGCACGAATAGCGTTAGAAATATAGTGCGCCCAGGGATTTTCTTGGTCGTATAAATCGGTGACTTCTAATAGTTCTTCCGCTCTTTTAAAGCCTTCATCGGTCATTAAAACGTTACGGTCTTTTTCGTTAACTTCGTAGTCTCCCGGTCCGTCTTCTACTTCTTGGCGCACTAATTGCTTGGCGATTTCGGCGGCGAGAATATATTTTTCTGTGGGTCGATCGATCGGTCCTGATATAATTAATGGAGTTCTGGCCTCATCGATAAGAATGGAGTCCACTTCGTCGATAACGCAGTAGTTAAAGGGTCTTTGGACAACTTCCCCCATCACTGTAGCCATGTTATCGCGCAGATAATCGAAGCCGAGTTCGCTGTTAGTGGTGTAGGTGATGTCACAGGCATAATTTTTCTTTCTTTCTTCTGGACTCATGCCGGCTTGAATTAGTCCCACACTTAACCCTAAAAAGCGGTGTACCTGCCCCATCCATTCCGCGTCACGACGGGCGAGATAATCGTTAACGGTGACGACGTGAACCCCTTTTCCGGTCAATCCATTCAAATAAGCGGGGAGTGTGGCAACCAGGGTTTTTCCTTCCCCGGTTTTCATCTCGGCGATTTGTCCTTTGTGCAGTACCATTCCCCCCAATAACTGCACGTCAAAGTGACGCATCCCTAAGACTCGGATTCCCGCTTCCCGGACAATGGCGAAAGCTTCGGGGAGGATTTCCTCGAGAATCTCCTCTCTTTCGTCATAATTTCTCGCTTTGTCTAATCTTTCCTTAAATTCGCTGGTTTTGCCCCTTAATTCCTCATCGGATAGGTTTTTAATGTCTTCTTCCAGCAGGTTGATTTCGGTGACGAGGGGCTGAAATTTTTTAATTTTGCGGGCGTTGGGATCTCCGAGTAGGGCTTTTAACATAGCAGTTTTTATTCTCTCGCTTCGATTGGCTCTTGGTCTGTGGTGTTAACAATTGTATCACTCTCGTTGGGAGTGGAGAATCATTTATCGGTGAACAGGGACGGCGTTGTCAGATTCAGAAGAGGAAAGATGCAATGCTCCCAACTGATTCGGAGCATCTTTCAATTTGACAACGCCGATTGTAGGGCTAATTCATGAATTAGCCCTACGCCGATTGTAGGGCTAATTCCACTGCTAAATCGAGCGACTCTTGTTCCCCACTTAAGCCCAACTATCGGCACTATTCGTTCATTAAACACTAATTGTCAAGATGCCATGTAATCTTTCCTATCAAAGTAATTTCAGTTCCGGTGCTGATTCGGAGCATCTTTCAATTTGACAACGCCAAAATTTTTGAGACATTTCAATATAAATTTAAAAGGCAACCGCAACAAAAAAGGAAGAGAAACCCTAATAAATATAACCTAGAAGACGCTTTATCTGTGGTTGAAACCTGCGATAAAATATCAATCTAGGGTTTGCGGCAAAAAGTAGGGGCGAAGCATTCGGATAGAAAATCTACGGTTTCACCGATAGGTTATTGCCCGAATGCTTCGCCCCTACAGGACGCGGGCCGATGAAAACCCAAGGTTTTGAAGCACGATTCTCTCAAAATCTTGCACCTGTACTGATTATTTATTCTCCCTTTTACCTCTCCCAATATGTAGCCTACAGTCAACGGATTTAGTATTAATCTTCTCTCACTGGTGGCTTAACTAAAGGGGAAACCACCATATTTATTGATAATTATATCTATAGTTTCCATAATTGCGATCGATTCGCCCAAAATGGAGATAATTTGTTGATAATGTTCTAGGTCGTCGTAGCTAAGGTGGCGACCTTTGCGGTCTTTTAGCCACTTCTGACACACTTGATAACCGCCGATATAAAAGTTCCAAATTTGGGGCGGAATCCCCGCAAAATACTGGTCAGAATTAATCGAAATTTGTTGTTTATTTTCGTCGTATTTCACCTGTTCGACTAGATTAGAACCCGCCACGGGATAGCTACTAATTTCTTTTCCCGTTGCTTTCATCAGGTGTAACTGTACTAATCTGTCACCTTTTTTGACTAATTCCCAGAATAATTCTTGATTACTGGTGAGAGGAACACGAGGAAAGTCTATTTTTAAAAATTCGGCGTAACGTTGGCGATATTGGGGAGAGTGAAAGACCGCATAGATATAGTTAAAAATGTCTTCTGGTCCAAAGGTTTTCTTTTCGTCTCCTTTGCCATCACTGATAAATTCTAAGTCAAGTTTTGCCGAAAGTTCCTTAATAAATTCTGGCGCTAGATTGGGACGGCGAGACATTCCCATGTCTTTCTCTGCCTGAGTTTCAGGATAACAATATAATGGCATAGTGTATCCTCTTTCTCTACTTTTGTTTGAAACATAGGAATCGTCTGTAAGCTGATTAGTAATTAAAATATGTTGCCAAGTTTCACTGACTATTTGTCTGCATATATGAAATCCTAAATTATTTTCTTTTAGGTGACGCATAGTATCAATTCTTGCTCTACAGTGAAACCCACCTGAATTACCTGTATAATAGGTATATCTTTGATCAAAAGGTCTATATGAAATGGGTAAGAGGTTATCTTTAGATAAATTTGATTGCTTAACATCTTTCTGTGCTAAATCTATCTTCCAATCTTGAGAATCTTTACCTAAATTATACTTAATTCTAGCTTCTTCTGGACTGAGATTGACAAAATCATTGATTATATCCCAAATTTCTTTTTCACTCCATTGAATTGTTAAACTATCTCTAGCTGTGACGATACCAACACTATTAACTGGCATAATTTCAGTAATCTTCCAAAATTGATCATATTCCGAGCGCAGATTAATATTCTGAGGTTTAAATAGATAAAAAGGAGAATCAGGTTGTAATTCTTGCCAAGAAGTAGAATAAAGATCATTTTCATCTAACCAATGATACTTACCACCGACAATAACTTGATTCTCAATCATCTCTCTTTTGCCCCATAAATCAGCATGATAAACTTTAGCTAAATTTGAAGAAATATTGTGATATTTAATAAAAATACCAATAGCTACACCTTGCTGAATATCAAACACATTTTGATCGGGTGAACCGTCGGGACAGATTTCTTTTTTCTTACTGTTGCCGTGTAAATCGAGGATATAAATATCATCAAAAGTTTTTAATAAACTTTGACGCATTCCCCGAAAAGTTGGGTTATCCAAATAACCATGATTAGTAACAAAAGCTAAAATTCCGTAACCAGTTTTCTCGATGCGCCATTGACTAAAGCGAATAAATTTGACATAATCATCATTTAACCATTTGGGATTTTTTTCGCCTAAAGGTTGCTCATCTACTTCAAAATAACTAGCAGTTTTTTCTCCAGAAATAATATCTTTTCCCTTCAATAATTCCTTAATCCATTCTCCTGTATTTACGGAATGTCCAGAGTAGGGAGGATTACCAATAATCACCATAACAGGATGTTCTTGCTTAACACCTTGCGCTGACTCTGCTTCATCGCGAATGCGATTTAAAAAACCGTCAGCAGGGGGAATTTGAAAAGCTTCCTGTAGGGTGTTAGTGAGATAGATTCCCAAGCGTTCATCGGCACTAAAATCATAGCCTAATTCCTGAAGTTGTAAACCTAATTTCATGTGTGCCACGGTGTAGGGAGCCATCAGTAATTCAAACCCAAAGAGACGGGGTAATAAATGTTTACTGACATAACTAGACCACATCCCTTTCTGTTGACGAAAACTATCATAGATATGGTCGATAACAGAGTGTAAAAAAGTGCCAGTTCCCACAGCAGGATCGAGAATCAAAACTTGGTGAACTTCCTGAGTTTCTTGGCTATTATTAGGATTTTTAATCGTAATTTTTTTAGCATCGGCCAAACCTTTAGGAATCTGAAACTTATTTTTTAGAATATAGTCCACACTGCGAACCATGTAAGAAACCACGGGTTCAGGGGTATAATAAACCCCCCTAGACTCACGCATTTTGCTATCGTATTCTGCTAAAAAAGTCTCATAAAAGTGAACCACAGGATCCTGCTTGCGCGTGCGTTTTCCAAAGCTGCTAAGAATACCATCCATGTCGGTTTGTTGTAAAATAGTGGCTAGAGTATCCACGGCCCAAGTAATCCGCTCATCTAATTCTGTACCAGCAATTTGATGAAAAATTCCCCGCAAAAAAGGGTTAGTTTTCGGTAGTCGAAATGCTGCCGTTTCCCTGGAAAAAGAACTTATTTGATCCGTATTACAGCGTGCTGCGAATAAACCATAACAGATTGTTTGTGCATACATATCCGCAAACTGCGCTTCATTGAGATCACTAATTAAAACTCGTTGAAAAGATTGCAATTGTTGCCGCAACATTCCCCCGCAATCTTGATCTTTTAAAGCTTGGCCGATTGCGTCTCTAATTAACTGCGCTAAAGCGGCCATTTTTTTCGCTAATTCTCGCGGTGTTGTTATCTGAATAACTTTTGAGAGGAAAAACTGACAGAACAATTGTTCTACTTGTAAAATACCCTGGGAATCAGGTTTAATTTGCTTTTTTTGATTAAGACTTGCCACGGCAGCTGATAGACGCAATTCTCCCGATACATACCAACGAAATTCTAAATGATCGGTGATAATTAAATTACCCAAAGCCTGTAAATAACGTTTTATTTGGGGAGTATTTTCAACCTTTTTGAGAGAAGTTCCGATATCTTTTGCTTCCAGATGGCCAATTTCTACTATACCCTGATTAATCACAAAATCTGGAGCGCCACAAGCAATCCTTTTGGGTTCATTGAGAGCTTGTAGGTTATTATTTAGGGATTCAATTAATTTTTTTAAAGCAGGACGATAACTGTGTTCTGTGGCCTTACCCTGTTGATAAATGCCTGTGATTTCCTCTAGATATTTTGGCAGTGAGTTACTCATTATCAGTGTTGCATACAAACGTTCTTCTCTAGATAAAATATAACCTCATTTGCCCCCAATGTCCACTGAGATGCCCTCATCCTGCTTTATCCCTATCCTCAAGGATACCAAAATTAGCTAGAATGAAATAATAGGCGATAATCTCATCTCAACAACTTCACCAAAATATTAACGATGGTCAAAGCATCATCTCCCTTATCTCTAGAGCATCTCTATCATGTTCCCACCTACACTATAGCCGATACTGCGCGCTATCTCCATATTCCTTTGCCCACTCTGAGAACGTGGGTACGAGGACGCACCTACCCCACAAAAAAAGGACAAAAAGAGTTTTTACCCCTCATTCAACGACCTAATCTGAATATTCCGCAACTTTCCTTTACTAACTTAGTGGAAGCGCACGTTTTAAGAGTTATTCGCAAAATTCATAACATCCCTCTCGATAAAGTTAGACTGGCCCTAGACTATATTAGTGAACAATTTAACACCGATCATCCTCTAGTTCAAAAACAATTTAGTACCGATGGAATTGACCTTTTTATTGAACAATTTGAACATTTAATTAATGCCTCCCGTTCGGGACAATTGACGATGAAACAATTCTTAAATAATCTCTTAACTCGTATTGAATGGGATGAACAAGATATCGCCACACGGCTTTTTCCCACTATCGACATAAATGGGGAAGACTTCAGCAATAAAGTCCTAAAGATAGATCCTAATATTTCCTTCGGAAACCCCGTGATCACAGGAACAGGAATTCCCACTAAAGTTGTCACAGAACTTTATGATGCGGGGGACTCTATAGAAGATATTGCCAATGATTATAATTGTCAACCTTGGCAAATTGAAAAAGCGATTTTATTCGAGTCCAATTGGCAAGCGGCATGACCTATCAATACACCTATTTTATCGACCGCGCTTTAGGAAAGTCTATCGGTGAAGCTTTGCAAGAAATAGGGGTTAAAATTGAATTTCATCATGCCCATTTTGCGCCAGATGCACCGGATACGGAGTGGCTACCTATTGTTAGTCAAAGAGGATGGATAGTATTAACTAAAGATGTAAACATTGGTAGAAATATTTTAGAAGTTCAACAGATAGCCCGTTATCAGGCTCAAGTATTTGTTCTAGTTTCTGGCAACTTACCTCGTCAAACCATGATTAATATTTTTGTCGAAACAATCGATAAAATCGAAAAAATAGTTCAAGGTAATCAAGCCCCTTTTATCGCCAAAATATACCAAGATTTTCAAGTAAAATTGTGGAAAAATAAAAATGAATTAACCAGAATACTAGAAACTATGTAAAACTTATTAAAATATTTTTTATTCAGTAAAAAATTACAGCTAAATTTGTTGACAATATTCTCACCATTACCTTTGAGGCAATTGTCGAAATTGTCTGAGCAGTGAACCGGTTTAATCAACTTCTTAATCCCCCCACTTGCTGTTAAATTTATCTCCGTTCACTTCACCCAGGGGAAGGGGGGGACTTCTGGCGAGATTTGAGTTAAACTAGAAAGGTTGACTATTGACAAACATCGATCGCACAGGAGTAAATTATGTCTAGAGTCTGTACTATGACGGGGAAAAAGGCCAATAACGCCTATGCGGTGTCCCACTCCCACCGTCGCACCAAAAAATTACAAGAAGCTAACCTACAATGGAAAAGAGTTTGGTGGTCGGAAGGCAACCGTTGGGTAAAACTACGCATCTCCACCAAAGCTATCAAAACCATTGAAAAGAAAGGATTAGCCGTCTTCGCTAGAGAAGTAGGCTTAAACTTGAATTTGTACTAAGCGAGTAGTTCGGAAGTGGAAACGAATCGGCTGTATGGTTGACTCCTCTGCTTTTGATTATTAAGTATTGCAACAGGGCGTGATGTGGGGTGAAAACTACCTTTAAGATTAAAAACTTAAAACGACCTGTTCAGGAGAATTTCAATGTACTCAACCCTATTAATGGCCGCCACCGCCGTGCAAGGTTCCAGCGAATGGAGTCCCAAAGTGGCGATTGTCATGATTATCTGCAATATTCTCGCTATTGCTTTCGGTAAAGCGACTATTAAACAACAAAATGTCGGTCCTGCTTTACCTTCCCCCGCTTTATTCGGTGGTATGGGATTAGGCGCTTTACTGGGTACTACCAGTTTTGGTCATGTCCTCGGCGCCGGTGTCATCCTCGGTCTCTCCCGTCTGGGGGTTATCTAAATATTTTTTGATTTTCTCAATCGGTGGCCAAAAGTCACCGATTTCTTTTGTGAAAAATTAACAATTATCCAATCAATATGACTGGGTGCATCTTATCTTTGTGACTTTCTCTCACATATAGGTTAGCAGCAGAAGTTATTAAAAGAGGGCGAATGCCATTCGCGCCTACAATAATATTATCGTGCCAATGGTAGGGGCGCATCGCGTGCGTCCAAATGTAATATAGATATTTCGACAAAATTGAGATGAACCCATTATGACCTTACCTCAAAAAAACTCTTTTTGGTACGATGAGCGATTTCAGAAGATTTTTTTACAGGTAATTATCCTGCTAATTGTCTGCCTAATTTTCTGGTTTTTGGGTCGCAATTTAGTGATTAATTTCCAACGCTTACGCTTAAGTTTTGGCTTTGGCTTTCTCTTTGATACTGACCGACCAGCCTCTTTTGCTATTGGTGACTCTCCTATTGCCTACAGTCCCACCGATACCTATTTTCGCGCTCTTTTGGTGGGATTAGTTAATTCCCTCCGCATTATGATTACTGGCATATTTTTGGCGATTAGTCTGGGAATAGTCATCGGGTTAGGTCGCTTGTCGGATAATTGGTTAATTCGTCAGTTAGCAACAATTTATGTGGAAACTATTCGCAATACTCCCCTATTATTACAATTATTTTTCTGGTATTTTGCTGTATTTTTGAAACTGCCGAAAATTGAGGAATCTTTAGAGTTTTTTGGCAGGGTATTTTTAAATAACTCAGGAGTCTATTTACCTTTTCCCGCTAATAGTTTCAGGACATGGTTAGCCTTAGCTATCATTATTTTAGGAATAATTATCTCAGTATTTTTATACCTAAAAAATAAACTTAGTTTATGCCTAACTAGCCTACTAATCCTAGTTATAATTCCCCTAATTTGGGGTTTACAATGGCAAAGTCCCCAAGTTAATCCTCTTAATCAAAATATTGACTTCGGTTTACATCTTTCTTCCGAGTTTGCTACTCTCCTAATCGGTTTAACTGTTTATACAGCTGCCTTTATTGCGGAAACGGTACGGGGAGGGATTCAATCGGTTAATCGGGGACAATGGGAAGCAGCTAAAGCCTTGGGATTAAAACCTTTATTAGTAATGAGATTAGTGATTTTTCCCCAAGCTTTGCCGGTGATTATTCCTCCTTTAACTAATGAATGTTTAAATCTGGTTAAAAACTCTAGTTTAGCGATCGCTATCGGTTATAATGATATTTATGCTATCTCTAGTACCATCGCTAATCAGACAGGAAAAGCTGTAGAGATGTTAATAGTAGTTATGGCCACCTATTTATTCTTTAATCTGGTGATTTCCTTGACTATGAATCAATTAAACAAACGGGTAAAAATTCAAGAAAGGTAGCCTAATGCACCAGAATTTAGCGATAAATTAATTAATGAGCATTAGCAGAATATAAAGCGGTGATAATTGCTGTCACCGCAGGACTAAGACTAGATAAAACCACCACAGAAGCGGTGGCAATGATGATAGTAGTAGCCATTCTCACCATACCATCTGTACCTTTTTGATAGGCATCAAATTTATATTCTAAGCGGTCAACTTTTTGACCAAGTTCTTCTCGCAATTGAATCAACGCTTCTCTGATGTCATCATTACTGGGATTTTCGGGAATTTGCATGACCTTGATTAGCAATCAACTAACAACCGCATACATTATAGCAGTTCTTAGCCATAAATTACAATTTTTTATCAGGAGGAGGAGTCAATCGCCAGCGCACTAAAAAACTATCAATACTTTCTAAACATTCCAAGTCATCTTTAGGTAAATAAGAATCTTTTAACAAGAAAGAAAAAGCCTGGCGAAACTCTTGCCTATCAGCTTGAATTGGACTAGCAAAATGACAAGGAATAACCTGTTTAATCGGCCATTGGGCAATTCTATCAACCCATTGACTAACCTCGTCAGTATTGCGATTAAGAATCAAAGTTTGCAAAATTGGCGCGACTATTAACCTACCCTCGCGACGCAAATTTAAAAAAGTCTTTTGCCAATCATCCCCCCATTGAAAAGGGAATAAACCAAAATAGGCTTTTTTACTCTTTTCCTTAGCAGTAAAAGCATCTAGAAAGACCTTAATCCAATTGGGAACAGCTAAAACAGGAGGTTGAAAATAAAGAGCAAAAAGACAAATTCTTTGCCAACCCCGACGGCGATTTTCTGGGGTATCCTCCACCAGATCCTTAGCCGTATTTTTAGCGTGAAACAGCAGCGGATAGGGGTCTAATTCTAAAATAGCGGGAGGATTTTCTGGGATAGAAATAATGCCATCGGTTAGCAGCAGAGTTTGAGAGTAGTGATGAAAAAAAGCCACTTCCGAGAAGTACCCCACATTCAGATCAATTGCGGGTAAAATTTCATAACTAAAATCTTTTCCTAAAGGAGTAGTTGTCGAGTCAGCAGGTAAAATTTCCGTTCGTTTTGCCGGTAAACCCAACCAACTCAAAGGTAAATTAAGAGGAAAACTCCATTGATTAGGAGCAACATAAACTATAGCCTTAGGAAAATAACGGGCAAAAGGACCAACAAAAACCTTATGTTCAATCCCAGAAATCGTAGGCAAAATAATATATTTAACTTCCCCGTGTTCACTTTCCAACTCACGCATTAAGCGAATACATTCCGGAGTCGGGGCCACAGGTGCATAAACAAATAAACCCCCGGATGCTAACCTAATTACCGTCATGCGAATCGGCACAACCACATAGAAAATACCCTGCAATTGCTCAAATGTCCAGAGCGTATCTTTCACCACTTCTTGGCGAATTGTCCGTCTTTGACCGTAGGGATAAAGTGGTACAATTGGCCAGAAAGGCCATGATAAGTCTTGCGGGGTTATTGCGGCTTTTGTCATCGTCTGATTCTATCGCTGAAAATCTCTATTTTAGTTATCATAAACCCTTCTAATCCCCATGACTGATAAACTGCCCATTGATTCTTTGGTCAATACTTGGAATAGTCTCACGGGGGAAGTGATGAAAAGACTCCCCATCGACCAGTTGACTAATACTGTCCTCCAGTGGTTTAGTGTCAGTGATAGTCAAGTAGCGGAAATTTTAGAAAAAGTCCGTCAAGAATTACCCACCACCGAGGCGCTGTTAATCGGTAAACCGCAAACGGGAAAAAGTTCGATTATTCGGGGAATAACGGGAGTTTCGGCGGAAATCGTCGGGCAAGGTTTCCGTCCCCACACCCAAAACACCCAGCGCTACACCTACCCCGCAGAAGATTTACCCCTGTTGATTTTTACCGATACGGTGGGGTTAGGAGATGCCTATCAACACACAGAGACGATAATCGCGGAATTATTGGCAGATTTAGCTGAAAATACGGGACGCGCCCAGGTTTTTATCGTGACGGTAAAAATTGATGATTTTGCCACCGATAGCCTTCTGGAAATTACCAAACAACTGCGGCAAAAATATCCTAAAATCCCCTGTTTACTGGCTGTAACCTGCCTTCATCAGCTTTATCCTCCTAATATCGCCGATCATCCCCCTTATCCTCCCGATTTCGAGGATATCAATCGCGCCTATCAAGAAATTAAAGAAATTTTTAAGGATTTATATGACAATTCTGTGCTAATAGATTTTACCCTAGAGGAAGACGGTTACAACCCTGTTTTTTACGGTTTAGAGGCATTTAGAGACAATTTAGCTGATTTATTGCCAAAAGCTGAGGCTAACACCATCCACCAACTTTTAGATCGGGAAACCAGCGATAAATTAGGCCATCTCTATCGGGACGTGGCCCGACGCTATATGTTAGCCTTTTCCGTGATAGCGGGAACCTTGGCGGCGATTCCCTTACCCTTAGCGACTATGCCCGTGTTAACCGCCCTACAAGTGTCAATGGTGGGGGTTTTAGGCAAATTATACGGTCAAGTCTTAACCCCATCCCAAGCCGGCGGAGTCGTCAGTGCGATCGCTGGCGGCTTTTTGGCCCAGGCCATCGGTCGGGAATTAGTGAAATTTATCCCCGGTTTTGGCAGTGTCATCGCCGCTTCTTGGTCTGCTGCCTATACCTGGGCCCTAGGAGAGGGCGCTTGTGTCTATTTTGGCGATTTAATGGGGGGTAAAAAACCCGATCCTAAGAGGATTCAAAGGGTGATGAAAGAGGCTTTTTCTGCTGCCCAAGAAAGATTTAAAAATGTCGCTACGGGAGGAGATAAAATCTAGTTATTAGCCCCTTAATTGTTGGAGATAAAGCAGCCTAAGACAAGTAGCATATCTTCAAGTTAGCGAGATTTTAGTAATATTTGTCAGCTTTAGCCCCACTGGAAATTTACTTGTGCTTCTGAACCAGATCTATGGTTCAATACAGTTGAATATATTACGTTCAAGTAATAGACAAAATATATCAAAAATGTGCCATCAGTTTCAGTGAGTAGCAGTATAATGGCTTTATGCAGTTTGACTGGGATAAAAATAAGGCAGAACGCAATCTATCAAAGCACGAAGTCTCAATTGAGGAAGCAAAAACTATTTTTGATGATTCTCTCTATGTTGAATTCTACGATACAGATCATTTAGAAGGAGTTGATATTATGTTAGTTAAAGGAATTAAAAAAGGCAAAATTATTGAGTTATTAGAGGAAGTTGATTTTCCCGATAATGAAGAGATATTAGTAGAAATTAGAGAGGTTAATGATTTTTGGTCAGCCTTGCAAGATTTTAGGCAAAGGGTAGATTTGGCAAGTCTTGATGATGATACTTTTGATAATTTACGGGACAAGTCAACGGGGAGAGATGTTCATTTATGACTCTCAAGTATTTACTAGATACTAATGTTTTGTCAGATCATGGCTCTTATACCAGTTATCTTAGCCGTTGTTGTAGTACCTTGAACCCTATACTTTACCCACAGTTAAAAACGAAAGGAAAAAGGCAGTAAATCCGAGAGATTAAAACAATAATTTTGCTGGGTTCCACAGACAATAATCTCTGCTTGCGGTGCTAATTCGGCTATCCATTGACGACAGGCTCCGCAGGGAGTTAACTGACTAATATCATTCTTCCCATCGATACAGGCTATAGCGATCGCCCGTACTTCTCGATCGCCCGCTGCGATTATTTGCGCTAAAGTTGCCCTTTCCGCGCACAAACTCAAGCCATAACTAGCGTTCTCCACATTAGTACCAGCATAAATCTTTTTATTTGTCAAGACCGCCGCCCCCACCCGAAAACGGGAATAGGGAGAATAGGAAAGTTTCGCCACTTCCCGAGCAGTGTCACAGAGTTGTTGTCTTTCTTGTTCAGATAGGGTCATCGGCTGCCGATAGCAGGGAGTGGGGAATTGGGGAATTGTGGAAGTGGGGTGTGGGGTGTAGGGTTTAGGGTGTAGGGTGTGGGGAGTTTTCTCAGTGAACTGATAACTGATAACTGATAACTGACTCCTAACCCAATGGTAGATGTTGGATTGTTGCGAGAGTTCTATTTTCCGACAAAGATAAGCAAAAATTATTTATTGACTGCAAAAACTTGAGAATATTTAAATTAACATTCCGCAATATTTATAAATTCTTAAGAATTAATTGAGAAAGATTTTTATTTAACAACGATGTTATCAAGGTTACAGCGATTTGATAGAATTTCATAATGGGTTTTTCTGTGCTTTTTTGGGCAGCAGTGGTTGAAACCCTTGCCATACCTAGAAGGTGATCCTAATCAAGACGGGTAAATCAGTCAATTTCACCCACAACGATGATCTTTTTTTTATGTAGTTTTATTGCAAAAAAAAAGTTTTTTTGACAAAAAGCACAAAGTATGATATTAACCCAACGTATTTCTGGCTGCGAGTAATTATTGTAGAGAGGGGAGAGGGGAGAATAAATAAAAATAATCCCCTGACTCGGAGAATACTGACGACCGACTCCTAACCCCATCAACAAACTTTTTCAGCCAACCCTAACTTATCACTTAACATTTCCCTGACGATTTTAGCGGTAGCAGGGGCCAATAAAACCCCGTTGCGGTAGTGTCCCGTGGCCAGAATAACGTTATCGTATCCGGGCAAATATTCGATGATGGGAGCGGATTTTTTCTCCGGTCGCGGTCGCTTACCGGACCAAGTACGCACGATCGCACCCGCAGCCAAAGAGGGACAAAAAGTGATCGCCTGTTGATACACTTGCTCTAATAGGGCAGTATCGGCGATAATTTCGCCCTTTTCGTCCATAAATTCCACCGTTGCTCCAATCCAGTATTCTGCTCCGGCCAAAGGCAGAATATGCAGGTCATTTCCCGTTAAAATCGGCTTAAAATCGGAACTTTCTAAGGTTTGCGTCAATTTTATCTGTAAAGCTTGCCCTAAAACCGGTCGGATCTCCACTGGATGGGTAAGAGTTTCAGTTAAAGCAGTGGAACCGATTCCCGCAGAAAGAATCAAAAAGTCGCTTTCCTCTATACCATTAAAACTATAAACGTGGGTGCATTGCCTCAAATTAGAGCCATGAAGCTCTGTCTTCCCAAAATTTTCAACTTTTACCCCAAATTGACATTTAACCCCCCTTCTTGCCGCAGCAGTGACGAGAGCCTCCGTGAGCAGGACTGGGTTAATTTGATGATCACTGGGAGAATAGATAGCACCCTGGAGATGATCGCTGGCCACTTGGGGACATTTTTGGTTTAAAGTCTCTTTATCCCAGATTTCTAGACAATATCCCTGTTCTTGGCGTATTTGGGCTAACTTGCGCCAATTTTCTTCGTCTTCGGCACTCGATCGCAGTAGGACAATACCATCACGGTTACAGGGAATAGTCAGTCCGGTGAGGGATTCTAGCTCAGGAAGGAGGGTTTCGTAACGTTTTAAACTTTCTTGCCGCAGTTTCCAGGCTCTACCTTTAGTTTTATGGCTGATAATCCCCATTAAAATCCCTAAAGCTGCCCCGGTTGCTCCTTGTCCCGGTTTTTTTTCATCGATGAGGGTAATTTCTAATCCTTCGATGGCGCTTAATTCGTAGGCAATGGTAGCCCCCACTATCCCCGCACCGATGATGACAATTTTAGTCATAAACTCCAGAGGCTATTTTTCTAGTGGGAATAGGACTAAAAAAGGGTTGAACAGGTTTCAACCCCGATAATTAATTACAGAACCCGGAAAATAAAAGGATAACGGAAAACCTTATAAGCATCTTTCCAGACTTGCAGGATAGCAAGAATGGGAAGAACAATATTCACCACAGCAAGAATCGGTAAGAGCAAATAACCGATTAAAACCCAAACCAGAATCCCAGCAATTAGGTAGTATAACCACATATTCAGGTGAAAGTTTAAAGCTTCTTTGGCGTTTTCCTTCACCGTTCCATCATCAGAATTGACATCCTCACCGCCGTAAACGGACGGCGATTCCCAAACCTCACGATTTGAGTTTCTGCTTCTTTCCCGAAGGATTTTTCGCACCTGCCTTAACAGATTTACTCTGTTCTGGTCTTATGGTCGCTCTACAGACTGACACCGCAAGCCCTGCGGCCAAAATATTTTTACTGGCGTTAATATCTCGGTCATGGTGTGTCCCACAGTCTGGACAATCCCATTCTCGAACATTTAACGGCATTTTCTCAGCAATATACCCGCAATTACTACACCTTTTAGAGCTAGGAAACCATCTATCTATTTCGATGTAATTTCTGCCATACCAACGGCATTTATAGGCTAATTGTCGAGTGATTTCTCCCCAACTAACGTCAGATATTGCCTGAGATAACTTGGGGTTTTTGACCATATTCTTGACGGCTAAATTCTCAACCACAATCGTTTGGTTTTCCCGAACTAATTGAGTGGTTAGCTTATGTAAATGGTCTTTTCTGCTATCGGTGATTTGAGCGTGAATCTTGGCTACTTTGATTCTCGCTTTTTCCCGATTTTTTGACCCTTTCTGTTTTCTAGAAAGGCTTTTTTGGGCCTTTCGCAGTCTCCGATAATGTTTCTTAAAATGCTTGGGATTAGATACTTTATCGCCATCGCTGGTAATCACGAGGCTACTAATTCCTAAGTCAATTCCAATGGCTTTATCTGTTACTGGTAATGGCTTAATTGTTGGGTCATCAAATCTTATTGAGATATGCCAACGTCCACAAGGATGTAATCTGACTGTTACTGTACTTGGTTCACAGCTTTCTGGGATTTGTCTTGACCATCGAATAGGTAAAGGTTCTGTGCATTTAGCTAAATAGATTTGTCTGTCTTTAAATTTAAAGGCTGACTTGGTAAATTCGGCACTTCCTCCCTGATGTTTTTTCTTAAAGTTAGGATACTTAGTACGACCAGCAAAGAAATTAGTAAAAGCTGTTTGTAGGTGTCTTAACCCTTGTTGTAAGGGTACACAGCTAACTTCGTTTAAAAACTCTAATTCTTCTTGTTTTTTCCAATCGGTTAGCATTGAAGAAGTTTGAGCGTAGCCTACTCTTTCTTGCTTTTCGTACCATGCTTGTGTTCTGAGATGGAGAGCCTTATTGTAAACTAATCTTACACATCCCAAAGTGCGCCGCAATAGCGACTCTTGTTCGGGTGTTGGGTAAAATCGGTAAGAATAGGCTTTTTCCATGTCTCACATTTTAGCATATATCGTGTAAATGCGCTAATATTTAACGGTAAAGCCGTCGTAAAACGGCGGGGTTTCCGACCCAAATTTTCGATGACAAGCCACGGATAGGAGTCTTTTTTTGGTTAAATCTTCACTCTTGACCATCGGGTTTATCCCCCTAAAATTGGCGGAGAAAGCGGATATCGCTATTATAACAACGGCGAATATCGTCTATCTCATGTAATACCATAGCAAATCTTTCCACGCCAAAACCAGCAGCAAAACCCGTATAGATTTGGGGGTCATAACCGACTGCTTTTAAGACATTGGGATCCACCATACCACAGCCCATCACCTCCAACCATTTGCCTTTCCACTGCACATCTACCTCGGCCGAGGGTTCAGTAAAAGGGAAGTAGGAAGCGCGGAATTTAACTGGTAAATCGGCCCCAAACATTTGCTTAAGAAATTCTTTAATTGTTCCTTTCAAATCCGTAAAAGTTAATCCCCGGTCCACCGCTAATAATTCCACTTGATGGAAAACCGCGGAATGGGTTGCATCCACGGTATCGCGACGATAAACCCGGCCCGGGGCCACAATCCGAATCGGGGGTTCGTGACTTTCCATGTAGCGAATCTGCACCGGGGAGGTATGGGTCCGCAATAAACGACCATCCCTCAAGAAAAAAGTATCCTGCATATCCCGGGCCGGATGGTCAGCAGGGATATTTAAAGCCTCAAAATTATAATAATCGCTTTCTACCTGCGGCCCAGTGGCGATGCTGTAACCCAGACCGACGAAAATATCGATCATGCGATCAACTGTGCTATTTAAGGGGTGAATTCGCCCTAAAGGACGGCTAAGAGCAGGTAGGGTGACATCGAGGGTTTCCGCCGCTAATTTCGCCTTAATTTGGGCATTCTGGAGACTTTCTCGCTGGGATTCCAGCAGCGATTGTACTAATTCTTTTACCTCATTAGCGATCGCACCGAGGCGCGGTCTCTCTTCGGGGCTTAATTTGCCCATTTCGCGTAAAATCTGCGATAATTCTCCTTTCTTACCGAGATAATTCACCCTTAGCTGTTCTAAGTCTTCTAGGGTTGTTGTTTGTTCGATGGAATTTTCCGCTTTCCCTGCCAGGGTTTTTAGGGCAGTTTCGATCGGATGGGGGGATAAACTCATAATTAGGGCATTTTATAGGGCAGCATTCTAGTCTAGTTTATCTGCTCCGGTGGCGGGAGCGGCAGCATCGATCAAAGCTAATAGCTATGTGCTAGGATGGAAGTTGAGAATAAAAGTCGGCACTGCGGCTCGTTGTCAGTATTAATGGTCAAAGCGTTTCTGTTTAGTATTGGTTCAGCTAGTTCCCGAAATCTTCGTTCTCTACAAATCTGTTGTTTTTATCTGTGCAAGGATAGGTTTTATGTCAATTTATGTTGGTAATCTCCCCTTCGAGGTTGACCAAGACGACGTAGTTGAGGTTTTTAAAGAATACGGTAAAATTAAGCGCGTTCACCTCCCCATGGATCGGGAAACGGGAAAAAAACGCGGGTTCGCTTTCGTGGAAATGGAAACCCCAGAGGAAGAAACGAAGGCTATTGCCGCTCTTGACGGCGCTCAATGGATGGGGCGAGAATTAAAAGTCAATCAAGCTCGTGAAAGAGAACCCAAATCTTCCTTCGGTGGTGGCAATCGCAATCGAGATCGTCGCTACTAATCCCCAATCGTAACCATTCTAGGCTATGATTACCTAACTTCTTTTCATTGTCAACAGGGGAAGCGATCGCTCGTTTCCCCGCTTGTCTATCTAATATCCCAAGGAGATTCTTGTGGCTAAACGTCGTAATTTGAAAAAAGAAAAAGCTGAACGCAACCGCGCCTACGCTCGTCAATTCCGGGCTGCTTCTAATCGTACCACCACCAGAGGAGGTAGAGGCGGTTATTCCAGCGATCAAAGACAATCTTCGGAAAATGAAGGGGCAGCCGATACCTAATCTGCTGACTTAGTTAATCTAGCAATAAAAGCCCTGGCTTCGCTTTTATTGCTGACTATTCCATCTAAAGTTGCCCCCAACACCGCCGCAAGTAACGATTTAAACCCGGGACCTGGTTGATAACCCAAAGCTTTAAGGTCATTGCCGTCGATAGGAGCCTCAATCTGCGACCATTTAGTTAAATATTGCCAGATTAAACCCCGAATCCTAGTCTGACTCCTCACCGCCACCAATAACAAACTAGGAACCTGATAACCATTGAAAAAGCTGACAATTTGACTAACGGGTCGATCATAAGCAAAATTATTGCTAATCTCCCTTTCCATAACTTCTAGTTTTTGTAAACGCTCCACAGTATCTTTAGGCAATTGTAAATTATTAGCGATCGCTATTCTTTCCCCCACAGCCAGAGAAGCGATTAATAATTCCAACCGCATTAACCAAGCATTCACTGGCAATTCCAGACTTAAACAATCTAACCAACGACTGAGACAGCGCAATTGTCGCCATAAAGCCCGATTTAAACTTAAATCCCCGTGTAAACAGTGCAAAGCCCCCAACTCGGCCAACTTTGCTAAGGCACTTTCCCAGTAATCCGCCTCTAAAATATAATTCAACTCCGCTTTTAAACGGGACTGTAAAGCGGGTGCATTCTGATTTTGTTGCCGTGAGCGATCATAAACTCCACTTTCGATCGCATACCTAATATAGCTTTCTGTCAAGGGTTCAATAACAAATCCTAACCGAGTGGCAAAACGCACCGCTCGATAGATGCGCGTCGGATCCTCGATAAAACTATTAGCGTGTAAAACCCGGATATTTTGGGCGCGTAAATCCAACATACCGCCAAAAAAGTCGAGTAATTCCCCCTCTTTCGGCGAAGTTAGGCGAATTGCCAGAGCATTAATTGTAAAATCCCTTCTATACAAATCCTGTCGAATCGAACTAGCCTCCACTTGGGGATTACTGGCAGGATAGGGATAGAATTCCGTGCGTGCCGTAGCGATATCCACCCATAACGAGCCAAAACGCTCATCTTTGTGCCATAACAAAGCCGCCGTCTGAAATTCCCCGTGAATCGATAACCGGGCCTCCGGATAAATTTCGCGTAAACAATTAGCCAATTCTACCCCCGCACCCACACCGGCGGCGCGATGGCAGCCATCCACCACTAAATCGATATCCTGTAACAATAAAGTATCCCTTTCTGTGGCTAACAATAAATCCCGCACCGCACCCCCAACCAGATAGAGATGCCAACCGCGTTTTTGAGCGGCAGCGGCGGCAGCTTGCAGGAATGACCATAAAATCGACTCTAAACGCTCTTTAATCGTCGGTAAAAGACAGGAAACCAAAGCAAACCCTTCAAAACGCACCCGCTCATTTTGATGAATCTGTCTTAATACATCTGTACGAGTGACGATACCGACTAACTGCCCGTTTTCTAGTACAGGTAAACGCCCCAAATCGTACGTTACCATCAGTGACTCGATTTCCTGAAGGGAAGTGTCGGGGGTAATAGTTTTCGGATTACAAGTCATGTATCCCTTCACAGGAGAGCGAGAAAAGCCGTGATGGAGAGCTAAATCGAGGTCACGACGAGAAATCACCCCAACTAAGCGATCCTGCTCATCTACCACCGATAACCCCGAATGGCCGTAACGGAAAAGGATGCGCTCGGCTTGAGATATGGAAGTATCGGGACGAATTGTCCGCACCGGAGAAGACATTAAATCCCTAGCGGTGGGAGAAGGGGGAATTTGGGCAATTAAGTCCCCCAGCAGTTGGTTTAACTGTTGAACTGGCTGAACATCGCGAAAACTCACCGAAGCGGCCTGAGCATGACCACCGCCGTTATAGGGGGAAAAAAGCTGATATAGATTCACTCCATCGATTCTAGAGCGACCAATCACAGTTAAACGCTGTCGGGACTTATCTTCCTCGTCTTTACTATAACTATGACCAAAAAGTAGCGCATCACTATCGGATAATTCCAGTAGGCGCTCGGCCACACTAGACAAACCGGGGATAAAATCGGCAGTATGGAGAAGAACGTGGGCGATTTTACGGTCATGGATCGTTTTAATCTCTAGATTTTCCCAAGCAAGGCTAAATAACTCCTGTAAGCGCGGGGAAAAACTCGGTTGACAGTATTGGGCGATCGTTTTAATGTTAGCAGCACAGGTCATTAACCAAGCCAAAGCATAGGCATCCCTGGGGGTACTACTGGCAAAAGTCAGGGAACCCGTGTCAACGTGAATACCGAGTGCCATTACCGTCGCTGCCATCGAGTTTGGTTTAATCTGGGCTTTTTGTAAAGCTTCGACAATTAAAGTCGTGGTGGCTCCCACCGCTTCTAAATGGACGCTAGAGGCATGAATATCACTTTCACTATCCAAATGATGATCATACAATTCGATCGCCTGTAAATGCCCTAAATCGAGCCACTGGGAGGCTTTTCCCAGACGCTCTCGCCACTGATTATCAACGATAATTAAAGAGCGAATCTGGGACGGATTGACACTACGCATTTCAATTAAAGCGAATTCATCCCGATGCAGGGCTAAAAATTCCCTTACTGTTGGGTGCGCTCCCCCCGTTAACACAATGCGACTACCCGCTTTCAGCAACGATAAACCCACCGCTGCCCCCAAAGCGTCAAAATCCGCCGTTTGATGACATAAAATTAAATCCATATTTTTTAGTAAGGAGAAGTTATCGGGATTTTTTCTGTATCTATTGTTACTAAATGCTCGGCAATAACCGGGTCAAGAACTATAAGTTAGCAAATCTTGACATCCTCGCCGCCGTAAAACGGACGGCGATTCCCAAACCTCACGATTTGGGTTTCTGCTTCTTTCCCGAAGGATTTTTCGCACCTGCCTTACTTAACAGATTTACTCTGTTCTGGTCTTATGGTCGCTCTACAGACTGACACCGCAAGCCCTGCGGCCAAAATATTTTTACTTGCGTTAATATCTCGGTCATGGTGAATCCCACAGATTGGACAGTCCCACTGTCGAACATTTAACGGCATTTTCTCAGCAATATACCCGCAATTACTACACCTTTTAGAACTGGGAAACCATCTATCTATTTCGATGTAGTTTCTCCCATACCAACGGCATTTATAGGCTAATTGTCGGGTGATTTCTCCCCAACTAACGTCAGATATTGCCTGAGATAACTTGGGTTTTTTGACCATATTCTTGACGGCTAAGTTTTCAACTACAATCGTTTGGTTTTCACGAACTAATTGAGTGGTTAGCTTATGTAAATGGTCTTTTCTGTTATCAGTAATTTGGGCGTGAATTCTGGCTACTTTGATTCTCGCTTTTTCCCGATTTTTTGACCCTTTCTGTTTTCTAGAAAGGCTTTTTTGTGCCTTTCGCAGTCTCCGATAATGCTTTTTAAAGTGCTTAGGATTAGATACTTTATCGCCATCGCTGGTAATCACAATGCTACTAATTCCTAAGTCAATTCCGATGGCTTTATCTGTTACTGGTAATGGCTTAATTGTTAGGTCATCAAATCTAATTGAAATATGCCAACGTCCAGAAGGATGTAATCTGACTGTTACTGTGCTTGGTTCACAGCTTTCTGGTATTTGTCTTGACCATCGAATAGGTAAAGGTTCCGTGCATTTGGCTAAATAGATTTGTTTGTCTTTAAATTTAAAAGCAGACTTAGTAAATTCGGCACTTCCTCCTTGATGTTTTTTCTTAAAGTTAGGATACTTAGTACGACCAGCAAAGAAATTAGTAAAAGCTGTTTGTAAATGTCTTAACCCTTGTTGTAAGGGTACACAGCTAACTTCGTTGAGAAAGTTTAATTCTTCTTGTTTTTTCCACTCGGTTAGCATTGAAGAAGTTTGAACATATCCTACTCTTTCTTGTCTTTCATACCAAGCTTGTGTTCTGAGATGGAGAGCTTTGTTGTAAACTAATCTTACACAGCCCAATGTGCGCCGCAATAGCGACTCTTGTTCCGGTGTGGGGTAAAATCGGTAAGAATAGGCTTTTTCCATACCTCACATTTTAGCATATATTTCGTAAATGTTCTAATATTTAACAGTAAAGCCGTCGTAGAACGACGGGGTTTCAGACCCAAATTTTCGATGACTGAGAGAAACCGATGTTGTTCAAAATTTTAGTAATTCTCCACACCCTAGGGGCGACCGTCTGGGCCGGTGGGCATTTATTGTTGGCAGTCACCGTTCTACCCCAGGCCCTCAAAAACCGAGAACCAGACCGAATTCGTCAATTTGAGCAATATTTTGAAAGTTTTGGGTTATCTGCGCTATTGTTGCAGGTAATAACAGGCCTGGGACTGACTTGGATTTATTTGCCCGGATTTCGTGATTTTTGGTCATTTGATAGTTTTTTATCGGTTTATATAGGAATTAAGTTAGCTTTACTGTTATTAACTCTCATCTTGGCCCTTCATTCCCGCTTTTTTCTCATTCCTAAACTGAGCGAGGAAAACTTAAATTTCCTCGCCCTGCACATAGTCGCCGTCACCACTCTAGCAGTATTGTTCGTCATTTTTGGCGCTGGCATCCGTTTGGGAGGCCTTGACCATTAGCTTTTAGCAGTTCAGCAGTCTGGACATCTTTCTAGGGCAGCTTTGGCGAAAACGCGAAAATACTGTAATCTGAGCAGGGTATCACAGAGAGTCAATTCCCCCACCTAACCCTTGCCATGCTGCTTTTGACAAGGATAGACACTGGAAAAAAGTTTTCAGCCCCGCTGGGGCTGGGTAGTCACTGGCAGTAAAATTAAAATGCTCGTGGATTCAGTCTGACAGGGATATCTCCTGGGAAACCCTGATTCAGGGAGGACTTAGAGAAAGGATCGTCCAGTTAAGTTGAGTGGAAGCGAGGCTCTTCCATACAAGTATCAAATCTGGGAGAATTATCTAGATAAAGATCAACTGCTTTAGGAGAACCCAATCATGTCTATTGTTTTTCAATTTTTTCTCATTGCCTTAGTTTTATTTTCCTTGCTGATGGTGATTGGTGTCCCCGTTGCCTATGCTTCCCCCCAAAACTGGGATCAATCGAAACCCCTTCTCTATGTGGGTTCGGCAATTTGGGCGATTTTAGTCGTTGCCGTCGCTATTTTAAACTTTTTAGTGATTTAGTCTTGATCAGGGGGACGGGGGACAGGAGTCAGGAGCCAGTCGTCAGGAGTCAGTCGTCAGGAGTCAGTATTCTCCCCACACCCCACACCCCACACCCCACTTCTCCCCAACCCCTAACCCCTTTTACCTATGACTGTTTTTGAGGGAAATTTTACAGAGGATATATCGTCCTTGCACTTTGCGATCGTGATTGGTCGTTTTAATGATCTGGTCACTGATAAACTGTTATCAGGCTGTCAAGACTGTCTCAAGCGTCACGGGGTTGATGTCAATCCCGATGGCACCCAAGTCGATTATATCTGGGTACCGGGTAGCTTTGAAGTGCCAATGGTAGCCCGTCAAGTCGCTCTTTCCCACCGTTACGATGCCGTTATTTGTCTAGGGGCAATTATTCGCGGACAAACGCCCCATTTTGACTACGTTGCTGCCGAGGCTGCTAAAGGCATCGCTGCGGCCGCTTTTCAGACAGGTGTTCCCGTTGTCTTCGGTATTCTCACCACTGATACTCTACAACAGGCCCTCGAACGGGCCGGGATTAAAAGTAATTTGGGCTGGAATTATGGCCTATCTGCCCTAGAAATGGCTAGTCTCATGCGTCAATTGCGCCCCCGGGATGAAGATAAACCCCTAGAATTATTGGAAAATAATCCCCCACAGGCACTGATGGAAGGCTAAGAAAATTCCCCCAGCATTTAGGGTTTTAGTTGTCCCCACTCCCCGCTGTCGAGAGAATCAAGACTCTGGAATTAGATTTAGAACCAGAGGGGCCGATTACGGCAGCTTTTGAGGCTATGGAACGCCCTATCACTGAAAAATTCGCCGCCATTGACAAGTGCTTTGATCGCTTGCAACATCAGTTCAACCGACTACAGGCTAAGATAGAAGTGGTTCTCGAAGCTATTACCGGTTTGGGGGATTGGCCAGAAGATGAATTATTGTAAAAAAATGCTCCAAACCACTTGACAAATGCTCTGAGATTTGGGATGCTTAGGGAAGTGTAAAAAAACGGCTTGCGGGCATAGCTCAGTGGTAGAGCGTCACCTTGCCAAGGTGAATGTCGCGCGTTCGAATCGCGTTGCCCGCTTGAAAAAATCTTGAAATAGCTCTTAAGATTAGTAGGAATAATTTAGGGATATCCCTTAAGATGGGAATTATCCGTGAGCAATAGGGTTGAGGATTTTGGGCAACCATTGAATCCCTGAGCTATTGACCACGAGCGACTAAAAACAACCGTTTATAAACAAAAATTTAGCTTGTGCGACCGCATAAATATACCAAAATCGACCTACACCAAGACTATCCTTGTCCCTGTCGTCGGAAAGGGACATTATGCCCGATTTTATTGACCGATGCCTTTGGCTGCGATCGCTGTCAACAGATATTTGTGGTACAGGAAAACGGCCAAATTATCGAACAATTAGCCCCCCACTATCCCTATAAACGCAGTTGGCGCTGGACGGGATTTCGTTGGGTGAGTACGAATCGGCGCCTTGCACAAGAGGTATTACCCCTGATGGTGGGGATAATTCTGTTATTATCGGTCGTCTGGCTACCCTTAATTTTAAAATCACCGCCAGGGGTAAGCGTGATTTTTGGGGCAATTCTAGTTATGCTATTAGTTATTTTGCCCGCGTTAATCTTTTGGTTAGCCTATCGACGCTAGACAAGAATCTATGATCGAAAGTTCCTCCATCCCCCCCCTGACGATCTTTAAGCAAGCATACAATGCTTTTCTGGCTCTAGGTCAATTTAATGGCAATGAAAGAAATCGCGGAGTAATTGCGATCGCTAATGCCATTAAAACTGGCTTTGATCGTATTTTAGAAGCCAATACCCTCGATTTAGAAGTCAGTCGAGAGATGGCTGTCTCAGAACAAATGATTCGCTGGCTACGGTTAACTCCCGAACGTTTAGAGACGACGGTGGAGGTATTACAACAACTAGCGGAAGCATCGGATCCGCTGCAACAGGTAATTAACGCAGCCTATCAACTCAATCCTTCCCAAACCTATTGCCAAAGGATGCCTTTAGGAGTGATTGCCTTCGTCTATGAAGGTTTTCCGGAATTAGCGATGGTAGCGGCGGGATTTTCCCTAAAAAGTGGCAATAGTTTGATTATTCGCGGTTCCAATGCCTCTAGTCATTCCGATGAGGTGATTACGGAAATTATCCAAGAAGCATTGGAAGATGTGGGTTTACCCGTGGATTGTGTGAGTGGTTTACCCTGTGATTCTAGTCCCTCCCTAGAGGAGTTGCTGACCCAGGAAAATTATGTTAATTTGATTATTCCCTACGGTCGCCCTAGTTTAATCGGTCGCGTGAGTCAATTGGCTACCGTTCCCGTTTTGCGTGCGGCCATGGGAAACTGTTATTTGTACTGGTCTCCTAGTGGCGACTTGGAGTTAGCTCGTCAGGTAATTATCGATAGTCATGGCAGCATACCAGATCCGGTTAACGCGATCGAAAAAGTTTTAATTAGTCCCCATCACAATTCTTCAACTTTAAGTCGTTTGTTTAAAAGTTTGCAGGAAAAAGGCTTTAAATTGCGGGGAGATACCCGATTAGCGGCGGATTTTCCCGAACATTTAACTATTACTACCGATAATGATTGGCAAAGACCCTATTTAGAAAAAACGGTGGCCTTTAGGTTAGTGGATACCCTCACTGATGCGATCGCTTGGATTAATAAGTATAGTAGCGGTCATGCGGATTGTATTGTCACCGAATCCTATCGAGAAAGTCGTCAATTCGCCATGGAGTCCGATAGTGCTTTAGTTTATATCAATTCTTCACCCCGATTTGATCGCAATCCCAAACAGGGAGAATCGGTATTTTTGGGCATTTCCAACCAAAAAGGCCAGCGCCGGGGGTTAATCAACCTAGAAACCTTTACCACCCTTAAACAGGTAGTGCAAGGCTAGTTTTTTTCAGTGTTGCCAAAGGCACGGCGTAGCCGTCCAGTGAACAGTAAACAGTAATCAGTGAACTGAAAACTCACATCTGATAACTGATAACTGGTAACTGAAAACTGAAAACTGGTAACTGGTAACTGAAAACTGGTAACTGGTAACTGATAACTGATAACTGATAACTGATAACTGATAACTGAGGGATCGAACTTGCCTCGACCGTACTTTTTTAACAGCAACCGCCCCCATTATAGTGCCAAGTGGACTCGGTGATGAGGATATCTTGGGGAGACAAACGAGCTAAGTTGCTCGCAGTTTTATCACAGACGGCCACTGGTAATCCTTTGGCTAAAATATGCCCAGCACCATCATCAAAAATTGCCTCCGTACCAGTATAAATAGCAGTTTTGCCGGTAAAAATACAGGCCCCATCTTCGGGAATAGCTACTTTAAAAGCAACGGAATCCAAACTTTCTAAGAGGAGCGGCTTGGCTAAATTATAACTCTGACAGTCCAGTAAACGATAGGGACGACGGGCCCGAATTTCTACCTGACCAAAACCAGCAGCAATCAACTGTTGAATATAATCATCGTAGGTCAAGGCCCCCGATAGACACATAGCCCTTAAACGCTGATCTTCTTGCAAATGTTCAGGAATTGGACGAGGGGCGATCGGATCACTCATCAGTAAACGTCCTCCCGGTTTTAAGACGCGAAAAGCCTCGCGTAAAGCTAACTGTAAATCGGCTGGTTTAAAGATATTAAAAAGACAATTCTGCGCCACTACATCGACGGAGGCATCCTCCACCGGCAATTCAAAAGCGGAACCATCTTTAATTTCCACAAAATCGAGACTAAACCAGGGATTTTCTGGCAGTGCTTCGCCGAGATTTCTTTGGGCTGCCCAACGCATTTCCGGCACTGGATCCACCGCAATGACTCCCCCCGGACGACGGGAAAAATAGGCGAATTGCAGTGCTTCTAAACCACCACCCACACCCACATACAAAACCCTGGGAGAATTGCCCAATTCATTAACCTGCACCGTCGTGCCACAACCATAGTTCATCTCCTGCATAATGGCGGGGATTTTTAACCCCGGCAGTTGCAAAGGACTGCTTTGAACACAACATAGCCCCACTTCGGGAGCTTGGGCTACTTCGCTGTAAAATTTGGCAGTAGCTTCCAGATAAGTCATTTTCATCCTTTAAACTCCTTTTCTCTGATCAATTCAAGGACTTACTTCGCATCCTCGCCCAACGCTATCTTAGCAGGGTAGATCGGCACCCCCCTGATCAAGAGCGGATTTCAGGAGGGATCGAACCTAAAATCCCTTTTTAATTTAATTATAACCAGCTACTTAGCTGCATATCGAGGGATTTCTTCATCCCCAAACCGATCGAGAAGTTACCGGGTTAATCTAGGATTAGCTCCTGTTGACGGCTGTAGAGAGGACAGAAATATGATACTGACAATAATCGATCGCCTTACGGAAACCAACCCGCAAATTATGCGAGAATGGCAAGGAAGATTAACCCCGAAAAATATCTCGATCGCCTCGATTATCTCCCTTGTTGGTCAATTATTAGTTTACTTGTACTATCAAAATCTCTTGCCAGTAGGAGCGGGATTTAGTCGTTACTGTACCGCTAATCCCCCCAATAACAACGACTATTATCCCTATAGTGGGCTTAAATACTGTATCCAAGACTTAAATGGTCAATGGATGATTATCTCCCGGTTATGGTGGTTAGATATCTTCACTTTTCTGAGTATTACCGGCATTTTCGCTCTTTTAGTGGTGGGAACCTATCAATTAATTGCCGATCTTTCTGGGGAAGAGCGCCGAGGTACACTTAATTTTATCCGTCTGAGTCCCCAACCCGCCAAAACGATTTTTATCGGCAAAATTTTCGGGGTTCCCATTCTCCTCTATCTCGTCTGTCTTCTCGCTTTACCCTTTCACTTGGGGGCGGGTTTATTAGCAGGTATTCCCTTGTCGTTAATTTTAGCCTTCTACGCGGTTCTGATCGCTAGTTGTGCCTTTTTCTATCATGCTGCCCTTAGTTTCGCTTTAGCCACGCCATGGTTAGGAGGATTTCAACCCTGGTTAGGCAGTGCTACAGTCTTAATCTTTGTGTTTTATAGCAGTATTTTTACTTTATCGGGCTATGGCGGTTCCCGTACCCCCTTTGATTGGTTAATTCTCTTTAATCCTAGTTTTTTCCTTCCCTATCTAGTTAAATCTACCTTTCTCCCCCCCGATGCGGTACGCTATCTAGGAATCTCACAAATCTTCGATCTGCGTTGGTACGGTCAATCTCTCTGGCAATCGGTTATAATGGGTATTGGCTTAATTTTGCTCAATTTCGCCCTCTGTACCTACGGTTTAACCAGAATTATCCAGCGTCGCTTCCATAATCCCCTCGTTACTCTTATTAGTAAACCCCAAAGTTACTGGATGATGGGCTGTTTTAGCGCCATTAGCCTAGGTTTTGTCTTCCAAACTCTGGAACCGAGCTATCTTTTCGATAATTTTGTCATTCTTAGCGTTTTTGTGGCAATTTTTGGCTTGTTAATCCTTTTTGCCCTCACTCCCCCCCGTCAAACTCTCCAAGATTGGGCGCGCTATCGTCATCTGCAAGGAAAAACGGGCATTAGTCTGGGGAAAGCTCTAATCTTTGGCGAAAAAAGCCCTTCTACCCTAGCCATGGCTGTTAACGTCGCCATTGCCATTTTATTCATCCTTCCCGCTATTTTTATCGCCCCTCTCCATCAATATAAACTAGCCACTGCAGCCGGGTTTCTCTTGGCAATGAACATGATTTTAGTCTATGCCGCTATCGCCCAATTATTGATGTTAGGCAGCACAAATAAACGCGCTTTGCTGGCAGCCACTAGCATCGGCATTTTGATTATTTTCCCCTTCCTCTGTTTCGCTGTCCTGCGAGTTGATCCCAGTCAATCTCCGCTTTTATGGTTTTTTACTTTTCTTCCCATTGCCGCTACTCAATACGCTACACTTCCCTCTTTCGCTTTGGCAATCTTCGGTCAGTGGTTGGGTTTAACCCTCCTCGGATGGCAAATTAATCGGCAATTAAATCGCCTTGGTGCCTCGGCAACTAAAGCGTTAATGCCAAGCTGAAAAATACCGACTCACATCGGTTAAATTTTTTTCCAAAAAAGCTTGACAAAACCCCACGACTTGACAGATAATTTCTTATAGAATGGGAATCCGTGCCTACCTGCGAACCCCTTATTTTCAGGTCAAATAAAGCCCCAAAAAATTAAGCATTGTTAGATCAGAATAGGAAAGATGCAGTGCAATCCTTAGCTATCACAGTAATTTTAGTTCCGGTGCTGATTCGGAGCATCTTTCAATTTGACAACGCCTATTGTAGGGCTAATTCTGGAATTAGCCCTACACCTAGTAATTTCAGTGGTCAGTAAACAGTGAACAGTAATCGGTCAACTGATAACTGATAACTGATAACTGATTTAACCCACCACCGATAAACTATCAACAATTAGCGAGGGGGTATAACAGGAACCATTCCATTGATTATCGGACCCCAAAGCGATTAAATTCTGCAAAGCGGTATAAACATTTCCCGTCACCATTGTATCTTTAACTCGTCCGGTGATTTTGCCCTTTTCTATGCGATAACCCAGATCGATATTGACAGAAAAATCGCCCGAAATATCGGCCCCATGACCTAAAATTTGGTCAATAACTAGACCTTCATCTATTTGCGAGATTAAATCCTCTAAAGTTCCCTCTCCCGGTGCCACGATTAGATTAACTAAATCTGGCATAGGATAAACCCCTAACCCGGGACGAAAACCGTTTCCCGTCGGAGTAGTTTTTAATAGTCTGGCTGTGGTACGATCGCTATAGAATTCTTTAACTCTACCTCGTTCAATTAAAGATAAAAATTTGGTGGGAGTTCCCTCATCATCAAAGGGACAACTATAGGGTTCTCGCTCCGGTTGTTGAGATAAAGTCAACTGTTCTGACATAACCAATTGACCGATTTTATCACTCCAGGGCGAGGATTTTTCTAAGATCTGTTTACCATTTAAAGCCATCGCCACCGTACCCCATAACAGGGTAACTGCATTAGCAGTCAATAAAATTGGTAATTTACCTGTGGGACTATCCACATTATTGGCGGCCCATTGTAGTCGCTGCAATAACTGTTTAATTACGGTTTCGGGATGAGGTGTACTGCGAGTATATTCCCCATCATAAACCGCGAGAAAATCCTCCCCCCGCACCCATTCAATCCCCAGATAATAACTCAAAGCTGTATCGGTATATTGACAATATAAACCCTGGGAATTAACTAAACGGGTGATTTCCCGTTCACATTCCCATTCACCACTACAAATAACCTCAGGATAAACTTGGCGAATTTGGCCAATCATTTGATTACCCATCTCGATTAAAGATTCTACCGCCACATCCTGGCCAATCGGGTCATAAATTGCCTGTCGTGGTGCCGAAAATTCGATTTCTTCGGGGGCATTGAGATAGGATAAATTTAACGCTGTTTCTACTAAAATTTCCGGTTCCACATCACCATAACCCACCGCTAACCCCGGACAACCCTCGCGCCATAATCTTAAGGCAGTTCCCACAGATTCGGAACTTTCTAGCTGTTTGAGACGATTAGCCTCAAAAAAAACGGGATGGGAAAGGGAGGAAGATTGATAAACTTCGGCTGCCACTGCTCCCGATTTGAGAGCCAGTTCGATGAGTTGTTGCGGATCGATCGTCATGGTGATAGTTTTTGAGATAATGGCTATCTGATTAGCGAAAATTTGGGTTTAAAACCCCTTCGTTTCACGACAGCTTTTCTTGATCTCTAATATAGCACTTAAGAACTGCCAATGGCACACCTCCCACAGAAGAAACAAAATAACTAGGAGACCAAAGAGCATCTTTCCCATCTGATTGAGGATAAGCAGCTTGTTTATATCTGCGACTAGAAACCGCTCTTTCTACCTGCTCTGGTTTAAGGATTTTCAAATTCGTTCTTTTGGCAAAAAATTGTCTCAATAGTCCATTGGTATGCTCGTTTAATCCCCTCTCCCACGAATGATAAGAAGTAGTAAAATAAAAATCTGCTCCTAGTTTCTGATACCATTTCTCTAAATGAAAACTACACATCGAATTTAAATCCCCCTTTAAGTTCCCTTTTTTAAGGGGGATTTAGGGGGATTAAACTTCTGTAGTCAGACTTTGGAGAATTGGTATGACTCAACTCTTGATGTCCACAAAATTCTTTAACCTTGTCACAAGTAAAGGTTTTTCTTTGGTCAGGGTGAATCTCTTGGGAAAGTTTTTCTGTGACAAGGTTTGATTTCCGATGCGGTTTTGTTTTTGGCTAATCCTGCTACTAAAAATTTCGAGGCTTTGTCCATATATGTAACGATAATTCCTCGATAATTTCCTCCAATCATTGTGTCACTTTCCCAATAACCGATTTCGGTTTTATGGTCAGCAATTGCTGGTCGCTCGCTGATATCTACACGACTAGGATCAATATATTTTGAGTAAATACCCAGAAAACATCAAGAAGGGAGTCAGGTTTAAACCTTGTCCGTCAACTATCCATTCCCCTATTCTGGCGCTCCCCGCTTCAACGTGGGGGACAAAATGAGGTAAGGTAAAAAAGCTGTGCCTATAACCGAGACTATGAGCGTTGAATGGCAATCCGTCAAAACCTACGAGGATATTCTTTACCATAAATGGGGGGGAATCGCCAAAATTACCATCAATCGCCCCCATAAGCGTAATGCCTTCCGTCCGAAGACAGTTTTTGAGCTTTACGACGCTTTCTGTGATGCTCGCGAGGATGCGCGCATTGGGGTGGTATTGCTCACGGGTGCAGGTCCCCACAGCGATGGCAAATATGCTTTTTGTTCCGGCGGCGATCAGACGGTGCGCGGTCAGGCGGGTTATATTGGCGATGATGGCGTACCCCGGCTCAATGTGCTGGATTTACAGAAATTAATTCGCTCCATCCCCAAGGTAGTTATCGCGCTGGTGGCAGGTTATGCGGTCGGGGGCGGTCATGTTTTACACTTGGTTTGTGATTTAACCTTAGCAGCGGATAACGCCATTTTTGGCCAGACCGGTCCGAAAGTGGGCAGTTTTGACGGCGGTTTTGGCTCTAGTTATCTGGCCCGGGTAGTGGGTCAAAAAAAAGCTCGCGAGATTTGGTTTCTCTGTCGGCAGTATAACGCCCAACAAGCGTTAGCAATGGGTTTGGTTAACCATGTCGTCCCAGTAGAGGAATTAGAGCAGGAAGGGATTAAATGGTCCTTAGAAATTCTCGAAAAAAGTCCCTTGGCGATTCGCTGCCTAAAATCGGCTTTTAATGCTGATTGTGATGGTCAAGCGGGTTTACAGGAGTTAGCGGGTAATGCCACTTTACTCTACTATATGACCGCCGAAGGGGCTGAAGGTAAACAGGCTTTCCTCGAAAAACGTCCCCCCGATTTTAGTCAATATCCTTGGCTACCCTAATCAGTGAGCAGTAAACAGTAAACAGTAATCAGTGAAAAGAAAGCAGAAAACTGCCCTATAATACTGCTCACTTAATACTCCCTACTCCTACTGATAACTGATCACTGATAAGCTATGCTAGTTTAGAGAGAGTAGTTAGGTTCGGTAGCAGCATTGGTTTCAAACAGAAGTGGTTTTTCCCTGATGGCCTTGACTGGGTTGTGTCCGATCTCCTTCTCGAAATGGCTGTGATATTGGGAGACAATCCATGACGATTTACGTTGGTAATCTGGTTTATGACGTCACGACAGATGACTTGAAAGAGGTATTCGCTGAATACGGCACGGTTAGTCGCGTTTACTTGCCCGTAGATCGGGAAACGGGTAAAATGCGCGGTTTTGGTTTTGTGGAAATGTCCTCCGATGAGGAAGAAGCAAAAGCGATCGAAACTCTTGACGGGGCCGAATGGATGGGACGACAGATGAAAGTCAACAAAGCTCGTCCCAAAGAAGATAATTTTGGCGGTGGTGGCGGTGGTGAGCGCAAAAACTTCGGGCGCCGGGAACGTTAAACAGATTCTTGGAAAATTCCAGAAGCGGTTATTTCTGATAACCGCTTTCTTATCGATAATTAATAAATCTGCGTTTGTTTTCTAACATCCTAATACCCATTTTAAATGGGTAACAGCTATGAATGATCAATCCATTGCTCTGACCTCGTCCTTGATCGAGGATGAACCACTCCACCGCACATCGGAGCTGCCGATCTGGTTCGATAATTTCGCTAATCTGGCACAGGCCTACGAGGGAAAGCTCAACGAGTCCGATCCCGTAATAGAGCCTAACGATCTTCGTCTGCATCTATTAACCACATTGCTCGGCACGCCTCCTTCAGAGGCCTATTATCTCGTGCAGGGTTTAGCCCGGTGTCGGGAGGTAGAGGGCGATGTGTGCGAGTTTGGTGTGGCGCAGGGAGAAACCTCCGCACTGATCGCCAATGAAATCGCCGGAACGGACAAGACCTTACATCTATTCGATTCCTTTCAAGGTTTGCCCGCCCCCTCGGAAAAAGATCACTTGCTCCACGATATTTTCGATTTGGGGAATATGGAAGCCTATAGGGGAAAAATGCGATGCCGTGAGGGAATGGTTCTAGAGCGATTACGGAAGATTTCTTTTCCCGAACATCGCTATGTAATTCACAAAGGATTTTTTGATCGAATCCTCGAGCGAGGGGAAAATTTACCAGCGAGGGTTTCTTTCGCCTATGTGGATTTCGATCTGTACGAACCAATCAAACAGGTACTAGAGTTTCTCCACCCGATCACCCCCCCCGGAGCGATTATCATCGTCGATGACTACGGTTTCTTTTCTTCGGGCCCAAAGACGGCTGTAGATGAATTTATTCAAGATAAAAATGATCGGGAAAAGGTCTATGAGTACATGATTCCAGATACTCGATACGGACATTTCATCGTTTTGACGAAAAAAGGCTAACAGACGCAAAGATATCCGTTCGTCTGTACCCGTAAATTGCCTGTGAATATCCGATGTGTCGGGGGTAAATACAGAACCAAACCCTATTTAGGGTTTGCGGCAAAAAGTTTTTCGTGGGGGTAGGGTGTGGGGTGTGGGGTGTAGGGTTTTACCGATTTTGAGGGGGTCAATTACCTAATTTTCAGGGAAAAAGTCCCTGAATTTTCCCCCCGATCACTCCCATATTTGGTACTTTTGGATTGACAAAAAGTCTAAAAGTCTTACCCAACAAGGTTTTTAGATTTATTCAGCCAACCCTAAATAGGGTTGGCTGAATATCAGTTTAAGCCTTGCTATAAAATGGTTTTGGGACTTTTTTGGCTAAAAAAGTCCCAGAAACGAACGTTGAGAAATGGGAATGGGGACTCAAAACCCTTGCACTTTCGCTCTTCGATTGGGAAGGGTTCCACTTGCAGACGTGCGAGGTCATTCTGTTATTCTGACTTCCCCTCCCGACGACCGGCTACTGACGACCGACTCCTGACCCCAGCCTAGTACTTTTTCAGCAAACCCTAGGTAGTTGGGGAATCTGCCACAACCAATCGATATTCCGACGCAACAAACGCACCAGCTCCCCGTCATGGCCTTAAACCGCCGTTTTCCGTGACTCAAGGATGGGGTGAATAATTGTCCAGGCTAGGACGATAATTAAAGCCAAGATACCAAAACGAGCCATAGAACTGACTAACTGGTGCAAGGGGAACAAACGGCCTAAAAAGAAAGACAATGTCACCATAATCGTCGCCCACACCGTCGCCCCACCGAGATTACAGAGGAAAAAGCGACCGTAGGGCATTCGGGCAATTCCCGCCATGGGACCGGCAAAGATTCTTAACAAAGCCACGAAGCGACCGAAAAAGACCGCCCGGGGTGCATTTTTACTAAATTGATCCTTGGCTAATTCTAGTTTTTGAGGCGGAATCCGAAAGAATTTGCCAACTTTTAACAAAAACGGCCAACCTCCAGCGCGACCGAGCCAATAGCCAAAATTATCGCCCAAAACTGCTCCTGTAATTGCGCTGACTAAAACTAACCAATAGTTTAAATCACCGCTACCGGCAAGGAAGCCGCCGACAATGGTGATGGTTTCTCCCGGGATGGGAATCCCCGTATTTTCCAGGGTGATGCCGATAAATACTGCCCAGTATCCGTATTGGTGGGCGATTTCTTCAATATTTTCTAGGGATAATAGCTCTAGGGACATGGAGCGCTTTCTTAACAAAGGTTTACGAATATTCTAAGATATTTTTACAGTATTTAACCGTGGCTGAACATGACTTTTCCCAGTATTGATTTATTAGCAATTCGTCAGGGTGAGATAAAAGATTTAGCGGGCATGAACTTGGCAGGGGCTGATTTAGCGGGTGCAGACCTAGCAGGGGCGAATTTACGCGCAAATTTACGCGGTGCTGACCTCACAGGGGCAAATTTAAGGGGAGCAGATTTTCGTAATGCCGATTTACGCGGGGCAATTCTCCTCGATGCGATCGTGACTGGGGCAAGTTTGGCCGGCGCTTTTTTAGCCGGGGCGGTTTTTAATCATCTAGATTTGTCCGGGGCGGATTTTCGCGGTGTCGATGGCCGGGGAGTGAGTTTTGTCGGGGCGATTTTAACCCAAGCGGATTTTACTAGCGCTAATCTGTCCGGGGCAGATCTGTCGGCTACCGATTTAGAGGAAGCAATTTTTTTCGGGGCGATTTTACGCGGAACAAATTTTACTGATGCCAATCTTCTTTGTGCTAGTTTAGCCTCGGCAGTAACCACGGGGGCAATTTTCGATCGAGCTTGTTTGGAAGGGACAGGATTAACCTAAATGGCTGATAGATAAAAGAAGATGAGTTTCTAATCGGTTGCTATCTACCTCCATAGCTCCAGCTATTCTGAACCATTTAACCCCTTTTCTACCCTAAGTCTTCCTCTTGGCCAAATTGGTCAAGTTTTTGCCATTCTCCACCAGAAAATTTAGTTTAATTGTCTGGGTAATCAGTGCAGTTATTGAAGAATTTTACCCAACCAATTAAGCAATCAACCCAGTTCCTTAAGAGAACCTAGTAGAAAAGATTATCCTCAAAAATGATAGGATTGATCGATACCTAGCTGCCGTTAATCGCCCTCGATGAGATCTTTACGCCAACTTTACCGCTATTTAAGTTTATTTTGCCTCTGTCTTCTTCTGACCGTGGGCTGTCAGTCCACTAATTCCAATTTACCCCAGGGGAATAGCGATCGCCTGATAATTGGGACAACCCTAAAACCACGCTCGATCGATCCTGCCGATAGTTATGAGTTAGCGGGACTTTTTATTATTTATAATCTCGGTGAAACTCTCTACACCTACGCCGAAGGAACCACTAATTTAAAGCCTCTCCTAGCCACGGAATTGCCGCAAATTAGCCCCGATGGTTTGACTTATACTATCCCAGTACGTCGAGGAGTTATCTTTCATGATGGCACGGTTTTTAACGCAGAGGCGATGAAGTTTTCTCTAGAAAGATTTATCAAAAATGGTGGGGAACCTTCCTTTCTTCTCCGGGATACAATTGATAAAATCACCGCTACCAAAGAGGACGAAATTACTATTAAATTAACCAGACCTTTTGCCGCTTTTCCCGCTCTTTTAGCTTATCCCGGAGCCTGTGCGGTTTCACCCAAATTTTATCAAATTGGCGAAGGTAAATTTAAACCCGAAGAATTTATCGGCACAGGACATTATCGATTAAAAGCAGTTACCAGCGATTCTTTTAGTTTAGAAGCCTTCGATCGCTATTGGGGAGAACCGGCCAAAAATAAGGGAGTTAATGTGCAAATTTATCTCTCGAATCCTGCCAATTTATTTAACGGTTTTCAAACAGGTGCGGTGGATATTGCCTATCAATCTTTACTGCCTCCTCAAGTGAGAAAATTACGCACAGAAGCAGTCCAAGGAAAATGGCAAGCGATCGAATCTTCTGGGGCAGCAATTAACTTTATGAGCGTCAATCTCAAAAGTGAACCCACCGATAATATTTTAGTGCGACAAGCAATTGCTTCTCTAGTCGATCGAGATTTACTTAATGATCGCATTTTACAAGGTCAAGGCATCCCTCTTTTTAGTCTCATTCCTACTACTTTTTCCGAGTCACAACCGGTGTTTAAAGAGCGCTATGGCAACCATAATATAGAACAAGCCAAACAATTACTAAAAACTGCTGGTTATAGTCCAGAAAAACCAGCAATTGTAGAAGTTTGGCACTCCTCGGGATCGATCACTTCCAGCAGCGTGGCGGCAGTGATGAAAGCTCTAGCAAAACGGGATTTAGATAATATGATTCAATTTGAACCCAATAGTATCCTAGGAGCAGCCTTTTTCCGTAATATTAGCCGGGGACTTTATACCACTGCTCTATCCAATTGGTATCCCGATTTTTTGGATGCAGATAACTATATTTATCCCTTTTTGGATTGTGCTAAAGGTTCCCCAGAAACTGGCTGCGAAGAGGGAGGATCACAAAGTCAAGGCTCATTTTTTTATAGTCAAGAAATGAATCAATTAATCGCCCAATCCCGTCAGGAAAGTAACCCAGCCAAAAGAAAGCAGATTTTTGGTAAAATTCAAGAAATTCTCGCCGATGAAGTTCCCTATATTCCCCTTTGGCAAACCAAAGAATATGCTTTTGCTCGCCATGGCATCACGGGAGTTATCATCAATCCCAGTCAAACTTTTCCCTTCTGGACAATCGCCAAAAAATCCCGATAATTAATCATGAGTCAGCCGTCAGCTTTTGGTCCCTGCCTCGCCATGCTGGTAGGGGGTTTTATCTGTTAAAATTTCTTATCGTCGTGAGGCGAAAACAAACTGTTCTGGCCTTGCCTCCTGTCTTACAATAGTTAAATATAGGTTGTGTAGATAAATCGCCATGAAACACACATTATCCGTATTAGTTGAAGATGAAGCGGGAGTTTTAACCCGTATTGCTGGATTATTCGCCCGTCGCGGCTTTAATATTGAAAGTCTAGCCGTCGGTCCTGCTGAACAAATGGGAGTTTCTCGCATTACGATGGTAGTGCCAGGGGACGAGGACAGCATCGAACAGTTAACCAAACAACTTTACAAATTAATTAACGTCCTCAAGGTGCAGGATATCACCCAAACCCCTTGCGTGGAAAGGGAATTAATGCTGATTAAAGTTAATGCTACCGCCGAGCGCCGAGCAGAAGTGATCGAATTAGCGCAGGTATTCCGAGCGCGAATTGTGGATATTTCTGAGGAAACCCTGACCATCGAAGTGGTGGGGGATCCGGGTAAAATGGTGGCGATTATGCAAATGCTGAATAAATTTGGCGTTCGCGAGGTGGCGCGTACCGGTAAAATTGCTCTGATTCGCGAGTCGGGAGTCAATACGGAATACCTGAAAGCTTTAGAGGCTAAAATGTCAATTTAGGGATATTGGGGATGAATTGGGGTGTTAGGGTGTTAGGGTTTTAGTTGAAATTCCCCACTTCCCCGCTTCCCCTATTGCCTTCAGAAGCTGATAAAAACTATGTCTAACCAGTCGCCGAAAACCCAAATTAGTCAACTTGTCACCGTTGCCGTGCAGAAATTGCAAGGAAAGGTAAATTTTCAGGCGGTAAATCTCAAAAAAGGGGCGAGAGTTCCCGAATTACGCCTTAAAAACGAGAATGGCAGCGGGGAAAGCAAATATCCCCTCATTGGCGATCGCTATTTGTTAGGCCGTAGTTCCAGTTCCTGTGATATTACTATCCGTAATAATGTGGTGAGTCAGATTCACTGTTCCCTGCAGCGGGACCCGAAAAATCCCCATCATTTCCTGCTCACAGACGAAAACTCCACCAACGGGGTTTATATGGGTAAACGTCGTCTGAAAAGCGTTTCCCTGCGTCATGGTGATACCTTTACCCTGGCCCCCCCAGACTTAGCCAATTGTGTCACCATCTCCTATTACTGTCCCCCTCCCCTGTGGGCGCGACTTTTGCGCTATGGTTTCTACGGTGCGGGGGGTATTTTCAGTTTATTGGTTCTAGGGATTATCTGGGAAAGTCGCAGAGTTAATGTTTATCCACTCCCTTCCGGGGTGAGCGGTCCGGTGGTGGTTTACCCTAGGGATGGTCAAACTCCCCTCAATCCCATTCGACAGGAAACTCACCAAGAATTAGATAATCTGGGCGATTTTTCTCCCTATTTGCCCAAGGCGCTTGTCGCTTCCGAAGATAGTCGTTTTTACTGGCATTTTGGCGTTGATCCTTTGGGGATTGTCCGGGCTGTTATGATTAATCGGGAACGTCAAGGCATTCATCAGGGGGCCAGCACCCTGACTCAACAGTTAGCGCGTAGTTTATTCCCCGAAGTCGGTCGCCAAAATACTGCGGGTCGCAAAATCCGGGAGGCTGTGGTCGCTTTACAATTAGAGGCGGTGTATAGTAAGGATACAATTCTCAAAACCTATCTCAATCGAGTTTATCTCGGTCTGGCCGGTTACGGTTTTGAAGATGCGGCCCGCTTTTATTTCGATAAATCCGCTAGGGATTTAGATATCTCCGAGGCTGCCACCCTTGTGGCTATGTTACCCGCTCCGAATCGATTTAATCCCATTCAAGATTACGACACTTCCGTACAATTACGCAATCGTGTCATCGATCGCATGGCCCAATTAGGCATGATTTCCCCAGAAGAGGCGGCCAGCGCTCGCAGATCCCGCATTGAAATCAGTCCCCAAGCCAAAAAATCCCTATCTAGTACGATTGCACCATATTTTTATAGTTACGTTTTCGAGGAATTACAGGATCTTTTAGGGGAAGAAGTAGCGAAAGAGGGCAATTTTATCGTTGAAACCAGTTTAGACCGCCGGCTGCAAGCGATCGCAGAAAAAAGCTTAAAAACTCATATTTTAAACCAAGGCCCTCGCTATCGATACTCCCAAGGGGCTTTAGTTACCCTAAACAGTCAAACTGGGGAAATTCTCGCTTTAGTCGGGGGAGTTGATTATCAAAAAAGCCAATTTAACCGCGCTATCCAAGCTAAACGTCAACCCGGTTCCACTTTTAAGGTATTTGCTTATACTGCCGCCCTAGAAAAGGGAATATCGCCCTATAAAACCTATACCTGCGCTGGACTCTCTTGGCAAGGACAGGCCTATTCTCCCTGTGAACGCAGTAGCGGGGCCATCAATATGTTTCAAAGTTTAGCGCGATCGGAAAATAGTGTCGCCCTTCGCATTGCTCGTGAGGCAGGATTAAGCAATGTGGTCAATGTAGCGGAACGTTTGGGGGTAAAATCATCTTTAAATGCTGTACCGGGGCTAATTTTAGGACAAAGCGAGGTAAATGTCTTGGAAATGACCGGCGCTTATGGGGTTTTTGACCATGGTGGACGCTGGAATCGTCCCCACGCCATTAAACGCATTCTCGACGCTTCCGACTGTGAAAATGTGGAGGATTTGAGTACCTGTCGGGTTATTTATGACTATGGCGAGGATAGCGAGAGAAATCAGCAGGTAATCTCCCCTAAAACCGCCGAAACGATGAATAGCCTATTGCGGGGGGTGATAACTAATGGTACAGGAGGCGCTGCCAGTATTGGCATGGGAGAAGCGGGTAAAACGGGAACTACTAATAATTATGTGGACCTCTGGTTTATCGGTTATCTTCCCCGTCGCCACTGGGTGACAGGCATTTGGTTAGGGAATGATAACAATTCTCCCACTTCCGGCAGTAGTCAACAGGCAGCCCGGTTATGGGGCGATTATCACCGTCAGTTAATCACTACACAAAATTAATCCCAATAAGTAGTCGTGCAAAATTAATTTCCTAGTGAAGATAGGCAAGAGGCAAGAGGCAAGAGGCAAGAGGTGGTTAGATATGTGTAATTAATTTTGCTTAGGTACTTAGGGTTTGCTGAATAAATTTGAAATGTAGGCAAAGTAAAGGTTTTGGGGCTTTTCTCGCTCCCACAGGTGCAAGATTTTGAGAGAATCGTCGTTCAAAACCTTGCGTCTTCATCGGCCCGCGTCCTGTAGGGGCGAAGCATTCGGACAATAACCTATCGGTGAAAAGGTAGATTTTCTATCCGAATGCTTCGCCCGTACTTATTCAGCAAACCCTACTTAGGACTAGCTACCGTTGCCGTTGCCTGTTCCAGAGTTCCCTCAAACCAGAGACTTCCTACATAATAAGGGTGTCCTAGTCCTAGCTAACACACCCGCAAATATTATTTCTGGTGGCTTGGTTTTACCCCAAAAATCAACAACTGCCCAACCCACCGCAGGGGAGGGACAGGGATAGATTAGGCAATCACCTGAATATTGCCTGCATTGAGGATCGGCGAACCAGCAAGGGTTGCGATTGTAACCAGACCACCAATATTCGATAGGTCTTGGTCAAATGATAAAACACCGCCACTATAGATAATTTTGGCAGTGCCATTTTCAGTTGCCGAGAATAGGCTAGGAGTTAAAGTACTGTTAATGGTAGTCAGTCCGCCGAAACCACCGGAAGAAAGTACGATAGCATCTGGAAAACCAGCAAAACCAAAATCGGTGATGCTGTCAGGGCCTTCGTTAGAATTGTTGTAAACAAACCGGTCAACACCCAAACCACCAGTTAGGGTGTCGTTTCCGTCGCCACCGATTAGGGCATCGTCCTCGTCGCCACCAAGTAGGCTATCGTTTCCCGAGCCACCAAGTAGGCTATCGTTTTCCGAGTCACCAAATAGGGTGTCGTCTCCCGTGCCACCAAATAGGGTATCAAAGCCGGCGCCACCATCTAGGCTATCGTTTCCCGCGTCCCCATCTAGGCTATCGCTTCCGTTGCCACCAAGTAGGGTGTCGTTTCCGTTGTCACCGTGTAGAGTATCCGCGCCGCCGCTACCATTTAGGCTATCGTTTCCGTCGCCACCAAATAGGGTATCCGCTACACTGCCACCGCTTAGGGTATCATTGAAATTACTGCCTACAATGTTATAGGAATCGCCGGCGCTGAAATCCCGAATCCGATTTGGAGTCAGAGGATTCGTCGCTTTCGGTATCGTGTTATCAGTATCACCGCTTAGTTGATAAGTGCCGGGAGCCCCACCTCTAACAAAGGTAAAGCTATCTGCTAGCAGGGAAAAGTCCTGAGAAAAGCCTCCACGGTACCGGGAAAGGTTTACATTAGCAGCAGGGCCGAAGTTGGTTATTCTCCAAGCTGTATGGCCGCTGGGACTCAAAGTGCGCTCGGAAGTGAGATTATCGCTGGTAATGTTAAGCTCTGATCCTGATACATGAATGAGGATATCATTAAAGGTGTTTAGGAAAGCGGCAACTGACGTAGTGGTAAGAGGACTGAAATTAGCACCAGTGGGACCGGTGAGGGTGACGAATGATGTGGTTATAGTGGCCATGGTTTTTCCTTTGTAATGATATGTTTGAATGTGAAGAGTTTGATAGTCTTCCTCCCGATTATTATATACCGAGAAAAAAAATACAACCCTGTTTTCTAGGCTTGTTTCCTGTATTATTGCTAATGGTTAAGTTTCTATCAATTCTAGGTTAATTTTTGGCTGGGTATGATATAAATCACCCCAGAAATTAAGGTTAATGTTACCGATAGCCAAAAAGCCCCCTGAGCAATTAAATTATATTCAGAAGGCAAGGGAGCGATTAAGAGAGCGATAGCGATAATTTGGCTGACTGTTTTGCTTTTTCCCCACCAATTAGCCCCTTTTATGTCGCTATTTCCCGTTAAATTGGGATTAATGCGCCAACCAGCGATCGCTAATTCGCGAGCAAGAATCAAAAATACTCCCCAAGCGGCAATTACATCCATTTCAATGAGAGCTAAAAGAGGAGCGAGAACCAGTAATTTATCGACCAAAGGATCGAGAAATTTCCCTAATTCGGTGATTTGATTGAATTTTCGCGCTAGATAACCATCGAGCCAATCGGTACTGGCAGCAATCAGAAAGATAATTAAACTTAACCAGCGATCGATTTCTGTGCCTTGATGCAACCAGTATAAAATTAATGGCAGTCCCAAGAGTCGCGATAGGGTAATCGAGTTGGGTAGGTTCATTTTTCAGTGATCAGTAAACAGTAATCAGTGATCAGTAATCAAGCTCTCTTAGGTTTGGTGGGCAAAATGTATTCTAAGATACAGTCCTGCTGGCGAGCAAGTGGAAGGAACCACAAAGACACAAAGGACACAAAGATCGATCATATAGTAAGTTAAACTTATCACACAGAACCTAGAAGAGCCAAAACTGATAACTGATAACTGATAACTGATTACTGATTTTAGCTGGCTAATTTGAGATCGAAATTACTTTGTTTATTGCCTAATTGCCTGAGCCAACGATAATTATAAGTTAAAGCACCCCAGCAGGTGGGATAAACGGCATAATTAACGCCAAATTCTTGGCAAACTTCTGCTAAAATTGGGGCAATTTTGGGGTAGTGAATATGACAAATTTGTGGGAAAAGATGATGAACAACTTGATAATTTAATCCCCCTAAATACCAATTTAAAAAGATATTTTTAGGGGCAAAATCTACGGTAGTTCGCACTTGAAAAATTGCCCATTCGTCTTCGATTTGATTAGCTGCCGAGGGTTGAATAAATTCGGCGGGTTCCAAAACGTGAGCTAACATAAATACATGACAGGCAAGCACTCCATAGGTCATAAAAACAATGAGAAAACCGATCGCTATTTCTAGGGGACTATAACCAACTAAGAGAGGAATGCCAATAAACCAAAAGAGATAAACAACTTTTCCGCTCAATAAAACAAATAGATCGATCGCTTTAGGATTGGGAAGTTTAATCTCGCCAAAACGATGACGAAAGAGGATAGAGCGCACATCAGAGAATGACCAATAGATAGGAATTATAGCGTAGAGAATCGGGATAAATAAATGTTGATATCGATGATACCATTTATGCTCGGCATGGGGAGTCATTCGCACGATACCATCGCCGTGAATTTCCACATCGTAGCCTAAAACATTGGTGTAGGTATGATGGAGATAGTTATGACGAAAACGCCAGAGATAACTGGAAGCACCGATGATGTAATCGTAGGTCGTGCCAATGAAAGAATTAACCCATTTTTTACTAGAATAGCCACCATGGTTGGCATCATGACCAACGCTAAAACCAATCCCTGCTAATCCTGCTCCTAAAACCAGACAACCGATGATTTTTAGCCACCAGATATCCGGACCAAAAAGCACAAATAACCAAGCGGCAATTACCCAAGTTAAAATCGTGATTGTCTTCAGGTACATGGCCAAATTATCTCTGGTGGGGATGCCGTTTTCAGTAAAATAAGCATCAACCCGTTTATTCAATTCCTTTCTAAAACCCTGATTTTCGGTAAAGGTTACTCGCATTCCTATTTTTGTCCTAGAAGTTGGTATGACGGCAATTTGTGGCAGCTCAGAGTGAATTTATGAGTCTTTGACTGGTTTGCTAAGGCTGTCTCACTACAACTGATAGTTTCTCATCAGTCTCTCATCTATTGTCAGAGAAAGAGGTGCGCTTGGCAAGGGAATCGCTCAATTTCTTTGCTACGCTTGCAAAAAATCCTCGGTTTTTACCTAATCAGATAGCAGATACCTGTAGCCGGTGATAGGGATGAGCATTAGGTACTTTTGTACTAGGGACTTGCGCTTTGATAATGTACCTTTTGGGCGAAGGCAGTTCGCTCCTACATTGTGGACAAAATCCGTTACTGTAGGGGCGCAATGCTTGCGCCCTCCGATCGCTCAGGTTTGCTGATCACCTTAAGTAGGGGGAGAGCCTTCGAGGTGTTAGGGACTTGCGCTTTGATAATGTGCCATCTGGCTGGTCTGGTTCTTCTACAGAGCGATTTCTGGCTGGGATATTATTCCTACGCAAGTCCCTAAGTAGTCGTGCAAAATTAATTTCCTAGTGAAGATAGGCAAGAGGCAAGAGCGGGGTTAGATATGTGTAATTAATTTTGCTTGGGTACTTATTTTGGCTCTTCTAGGTTCTGTGTGATAAGTTTAACTTACATAGGGCTTGCTGAATAAATCTAAAAACCTTGTTGGATCAGACTTTTAGACTTTTTTGACCTCAAAAAGTGCCAGCCGTTGCGGGGATCGGGGGGAAAATTCAGGTACTTTTTCCCTGAAAATTAGGTAACTGGCTACCTCAAAATAGGTAAAACCCCACACCCCACACCCTGCCCCTAGGAAAAGCTTTTTGCCGCAAACCCTACATAGGATCGATCAATTTATTTCATCGAAAATATTGCCAGATAATTTAACCAACACCAATTAATGAACCCTGGAATATAACATCGTCGCTATTCTTGGATATATCAGCTAATTGACTAATATTTTCTAACTCAATTGCGGGAGCAGTTCGTTTAATTAAACCAGTTAAAACCTTACCTGGACCCACTTCGATCGCTTTCTTCACACCCACATCTGGCAATCTTAACATAATTTCTCGCCAGCGAACCGAGCTAGTCATCTGCCGGATCAGATATTTTTTTAATTCTTCCCCGTCCTGGGTAGGATGGCTGGGATCGACATTAGAAATCACAGGAACTTTTGCAGACCGAAAATTAACTAATTCTAAAATTTGCTGAAATTGAATAGCGGCATTTTCCATCAAGGGAGAGTGAAAAGCACCGGATACTTTTAACTGGATAACCCGCTTAACTTTCACTTGACCTAATACTAAATCCACCGCTTCAGGAGTCCCAGAAATCACCACTTGTTCAGCACTATTATCATTAGCAATAACTACATTTTCCGTCTGATTAATCACTGTCTCTAGACTGGTGCGATCAAATTTCATTAAGGCGGCCATTTTACCACCTTCGGCCGCATCCATCAAACGGGAACGGTTTTGAACTAGATTTAATCCTGTTTCAAAATTAAACACCCTGGCCGCATATAAAGCGGAATATTCACCGAGACTATGACCAGCAACTAGATCGGGAAAATGACCTTTTTCTTGCAACAAATCCGCTAAAATACTCTCCACCACAAATAAACAAGGTTGAGTATAAAGAGTACGAGATAGGGTTTCTTCATCCCCTTGACATTTTTCTAAAACCGACCAACCAAGGATTTTTGCTGCTCTTTCTAATCTCTCTTGGCCAAGTGCGCTTTCCGCTAAATCTCCAATCATTCCTAACGCTTGCGATCCTTGTCCCGGGAATATCCACGCTGTTTTCATAAGTTCTTAAAATAGATAGATAGTTGTGTTTTGGTCAGTTATCAGTTATCAGTTATCAGTTATCAGATGTGAGTTTTTAGTTTACTGGTTACTGGTTACTGGTTACTGAATTAATCTCCCCAACGGAAGATAATCCCACCCCAAGTTAAACCGGCACCAAAGCCGGAAGAAGCAATAATATCACCTTTTTTGACCTTACCACTCCTGACAGCTTCATCGAGGGCTAGAGGAATCGATGCCGCGGAAGTGTTGCCATACTCGCTGAGATTGCTGATCACTTTTTCGGGAGACAGTTTCAGGCGATCGCTCACCGCGTCCATAATTCTTTGGTTAGCTTGGTGCAGAACTAACCAATCGATGTCACTGGTGGTTAAATTAGCCCGATAGAGGGCTTTTTCGATGACCTCTGGCACTTTCGCCACGGCAAAACGATAGACTTCCCGTCCGTTCATCGTTAGAGGCTTATAGGTCCCTTTTTGAACCCTTACCCCCTCCTTAAGGGGCAATTCTTCCCCCTGATAGGCGAGATTAAGAGAACCATTCTGGCTGCCGTCGCTATGGAGTTCAAAACCGAGAATGTTATCTTTTGTATCATTTGCTTGACAAAGAACCGCCCCTGCCCCATCACCAAAAAGGACACAGGTAGCGCGATCGTTCCAATCCACCCAACGGGAGAGAACATCGGCCCCGATAACCAAGACATTGCGGTAAGTACCAGTACGGATAAACTGGGTGGCGGTGACTAATGCCACCAGAAAACCCGAACAGGCGGCGGTGAGATCAAAAGCGATCGCCCGATTGGCCCCGATCCGACTTTGCACTTGGGCCGCACTACCGAACAGATCATCGGGGGTAGAAGTAGCCAAAAGAATCAGATCGACCTCACTAGAGGACACCTGAGCCATTTCCAGAGCCTTAATCGCCGCTTGGGACGCTAATTGGCTTAAAGACACCGATTGATCCGCTAAATGGCGTTTACCGATGCCGGTACGACTTTTAATCCACTCATCGGAAGTCTCGACAATTTGGCTGAGTTCTTCATTACTGAGAAATTGCCTTGGTGTGGCCGATCCACAACCAGTAATGACGACTGCTGCCCCGAATCCGTTCAAAATATTCCCCCTTTTTCAGTTATCAGTGATCAGTTATCAGTTATCAGTGGGTCAGTTATCAGTGGGTCAGTTATCAGTGACCAGATTTGAGTATTAGGTAAGCAGTATTAAATAGCAGTTTCCCACCGTCTTTTCACTGATTACTGATTACTGATAACAGCAAAAGGATGACAGCTTAATCTTCACCGTTCACCGACAACTTTTTTAATTGATGATGGTGGTCATTGTAGGCTTGAATGCGCTCAGAAACGCGATTATCGACGGCATTTTTCGCCTGTCGGATGGCGTTAAAAATCGAAGGCGCTTGGGAACTGCCGTGACTGATCACGCAGACCCCATCGACTCCAAATAACAGCGCACCACCGTGTTCCGCGTGATCCATGCGTTGTTTAATCTGTTTAAGATTGGGTTTAATTAAAGCCGTCCCGACTTTACCCTGTATCCCCCTAGGTAATTCCTCTTTGAGAATTTGTAGGATAACTCCTCCCACCGCTTCGGCAAATTTTAACAGGACATTGCCGACAAAACCATCGCAGACGATCACATCAAATTGTCCCGATAGCACATCCCGGCCTTCAGCATTGCCGATAAAGGGAATTTGCTGGTTATTTTCCAATAATTCGTAGGTTTTTAGGGCGAGATCGTTACCTTTGCTGGCTTCTTCGCCGATATTGAGTAAACCGACTTTCGGATCTTCAACCCCCATAACGTATTTACTGTAAATTGTCCCCATTAGGGCAAACTGCTCTAAATATTTGGGTTTACAGTCCACGTTCGCCCCGACATCGAGGATAATCACCGATTTACCTGCCAACATCGTCGGCAGCACCGCACCGATCGCCGGGCGATCGATTCCTTTTAAACGACCTAAACGCAGTAACGCTGCCGCCATGGCTGCCCCGGAGTGACCGGCGGCCACCACCGCATCGGCGCGATTTTGTTTGACTAAATCCATGGCCACATTAATCGAGGCCGCCGGTTTACGACGGATAGCGGTGATCGGCTCTTCGTCCATAGCCACCACTTCCTCCGCGTGGACGATCGTGAGATTCTTGGGACGGGGATGATGCTGGAAATAAGCCTCAATCCGTTCAGAATCGCCGACTAATAATACTTCTACATCTAATTCTTCGGAAGCTCGCATCGATCCCGCGATAATCTCGTTGGGAGCGTAGTCACCTCCCATCGCATCTACCGCGATTCTTGCCCGATTTAATGCCGTTTCTGCCATTGAGTCAGTGGGATAGAAATCTTTAATAAGTTGAGCGGCAGCTCTTGAGAAAAGCTGGCCGATCGAGGATTAGTGTTTTCTGATCGAGCAATTGTTAAAAATTACCAATCATTTCTATACAATAAGGCATCATTGCGATTAAGGAAAAGATGTTCTCAGTTTTTAATTTGGCAGTTTTCGGCTTTCTCTTGGGTTGGCTGGGGGGGCAATCCCAACCTATCGCCAATATTCCCCTAATTTCTTGGCAAAATCAGCCTATTTTTGACCTTCCCACCGCTCCCGATCCCCGGGTGGCGGCGATCGTGGCCGATTATTTGCAAGACTTGACTAAAAAAGGTTTAAACTCTCGTCAACAACGGGTCTTAATTGAGACGGAATGGGCTGATTTAGCCGATCATCAGGGTAATCTACCCGCTTCGGGGGCTTCGTTGACTAAAATCGCCACTACTCTCGCGGCCGTGGAAACTTGGTCTCTCGATCATCGTTTTGCTACTCGTTTTTACAGCACGGGAGAGGTAAAAAACGGGGTGTTAGAGGGAGATTTAATTATTGAAGGGGAAGGGGATCCGCTTTTTGTCTGGGAAGAAGCGATCGCAGTGGGCAATGGCCTCGATCAATTAGGCATCCGTCAGGTCAAAGGCGATCTGATCATTACGGGTCAATTCGCCATGAATTTTCAAACCGATCCCCTCAAAGCGGGAGAATTGCTAAAAATTGGGCTTGATCAATCGAAATGGTCAAAAGAAACCCAAAAAGCTTTTCAGAGTCTTCCTAGCGGCACACAAGCCCCACAGGTGAAGATTTTGGGCATGGTTCGAGCCAGTCAAATTCGCCCCGAAAATGCCCGATTATTATTGCGTCATCAGTCCTTAACTTTAACGGAACTGTTGCGTCAAATGAATATTTATAGTAACAACGTCATGTCAGAAATGTTAGCGGAGCTGCTCGGTGGCCCGGCGGCAGTGGACGCAATTAATACTAAAATTACTGGGGTAGGAGCGGAAGAAATTCAATTAATTAATGGTTCGGGATTGGGTGTAGAAAATCGCTTGTCTCCCCGGGCAGTTATTGAGATTCTGAAAGCATTGGATCGCAAGTTAGCCAATCAACCGATCAAAGTCGCTGATTTATTTCCGGTGGGGGGACGCGATACCAAAGGAACTATGCAGTGGCGGGCCATTCCTAAAGGAGTGATGATTAAAACTGGAACTTTAGCCCAAGTTAGCGCCTTAGCTGGAGAAATTCCCACCCAAGAAAGGGGTAAAGTTTGGTTTGTAATTATGAATGCCGGTAGTAGCAATATCGAGGGATTCAGAAATCAGCAGGATCGGGTGTTACAAGCTTTAGATCAACACTGGCAAATTCTCCCAGAAGCGACTCAAGGATCGATTTCTGCAAGGGCCTTTCTAGGTGATCCCAGTCGAATAAGTCAAGGTTTCTAGAATTGATTGGCTAAGAGGTTATGGTGATGAGCGAATCTGATCGAAGGGAGGGCGTACACTATGGGTTCTCACCAATCATACTGGCTGCAATGTAGGGGCGCAAAGCTTGCGCCCAAGCCGAATTTTTAAGGATAAAAACACATTTGCGGTAAACCAAGGGATTCTTCCCAACCCATCATGAGATTGAGACATTGTACCGCTTGTCCCGATTGTCCCTTAACTAAATTATCGATCGCTGACATCACTATCACTCGATCGGTTCTCGGATCCACTTCAATACCGAGATAACATAAATTAGTACCACAGGCCCACTTAGTTTGTGGATAGACTCCCCCTGGTAGGATTTTGACAAAGGGAGAAGTGCGATAAAAAGCATTGTAGATAGTGATTAAATCATCCCGCACCAGATTGGGATCCCGCAATGTTGCATAGACTGTGGACAGGATACCCCGAACCATGGGCATTAAATGGGGAGTAAACTGAACGCGCACCTCATGACCAGCTAAATCGCTGCAAATCTGCTCAATTTCGGGAGTATGACGGTGTTTTCCCGCTACATTATAAGCCCCGATCGAATTATCTGCTTCTGCCAATAACATATTAATCTTAGCTTGTCTTCCCCCTCCCGAAGTTCCCGATTTGGCATCAATAATCGTGGTTTCCGGGAGAATTAAACCCTGTTTTAACAGGGGAGAAATCGCCATTAAACTAGCAGTAGGATAACATCCGGGGCAACCGATCAAAGAGGCATTTTTAATCTCTTCCCGATAAAGTTCCGGCAAACCGTACACAGCCGTAGATGCGATCGCTTGATCCTGACGTTCCTTGCCATACCATTTACTATAGGTTTCTAGGCTAGTAAAACGATAATCTGCCGACAGATCCAAAACTTTACACCCTTTAGCGAGCAAAGGAGGGGCTAAATCACAGGCTAAACCATTGGGTAAACCCAAGAAAACCACTTGACAACGGGAGGCAATTATCTCTAAATCGATCGCCTCCACATTAAGATTAATGCTATGACCGAGATGGGGATATAAATCACTGTAGGGTTTTCCGGCGCTACTATCGCCCCCCAGATAGGCTAATTCTACGAAGGGATGTTCTTTGAGCAAACGTACCAACTGTACGCCACCATATCCGGAAGCGCCGACAATACCCACTGAAACCTTCTGTTCTTGCGTCATTTCCCTTGTTCCTAAAAATTCTGATCGTTAATATAACGCTTTAGTATGGCTGAATTTTAGCCTAACCGGCAGGATTTAAATCAAAAAACTTCCTTTAAAAACCTAGTATCTCGGCCGGGTTGTCCATAAACCGTCAATTTCTTTTGATCAATAGGCAGTTATCTTAATGATGAGGTACAAGGTTTTCCTTTTATGATGCCAAATTAAGTTAAACTTCATCCTTAGGAGAAAGGCTGTAATTCAATCCCCCATATTTAAAATTTTGAGCGCACCGTAAATTCATAATCTCCTCCCGGTTCTAATTGATAATCGTAGCGTTCTAAAAACCGATTCAAGGGTTCAAAAATCAAAGCCCTACCTAGGGAAGGTTGTACTAATAACTTGCCTTGAAGAAAATGCCACTGAAAACGCCATTGATATTGTTCCGTCCGCACTTCTCCCTCTAATTTCCCCGTTTGCCAAGATTGCTTAATTATCCGCACATAAGCCGTGCTTTCTGGTCGATTGCCGCCACTCACCTGAACCCTACCTATAGATTAAATATCAAACATTAAGATAGCGAATTAATCCTTGTTTGTCATTACTTCAGCCAATTTTCTCGACGCTATTCCGGGGAAGTGACTTCATTAACCTTAGAAACCAAGACATTTAATTGAAAAGGTCGCCCCATTTCCTTAGTAATAAATTCTTCCAACAATTCTACCTGTCTGGGGGTAATACTTTCCGCAGTTCTTACGACTAATCTCACCCGGGGAGGCTGCTTGAGCCAATTAATCGAAGATTCCAATAATTCTGCCCGTTGAAAAGTAATCGTTCGTTGTAATAAAGCTTTTTTGATCAGCCTTTCTAAGCGAGCTTGATTAGCCAGAGTTGCAAAACTTATTCCTAAGGGAATTAGCAAAACCGCTGTCAGGATAGAAGTCAAAATTAGAGCGTTACGCGCCCGATGAAAACTAGAATAACCTGCCAGCAAAAAGACCAACAAACAGGCGAGAGCAATGCCTAATAAATTGGTAATATATAACAGAGTCGCCCCCAAACTTAGGATCCAATTGCCTTGGGATAATCCTAAACCAATCGTGCAAACTGGTGGCATTAAAGCCACGGCGATTGCTGTTCCCGCTAAAGTACCTGAAATTTTCGGTTCTATTTTGGCATAACCACTGATTGCCCCTGCCGTAATTGCCACTCCTAAATCTAAAAGATTCGGTTGAGAACGGGCTTGAATTTCACTACCAAATTCAGAAATTCCGATTAATAATCCTAGCAACCAAGCTATCGCTAAAGCGATAATCGTACCAACTAAAATCGCCAGGGCTGACTTACGAATTAATCGCCAACTACCAATTAAACCACCAAAAGCCAGACTACGAATCGGCAACATCAAAGGGGCAATAATCATCGCTCCAATAATCACGGCTGCACTATTGGCAACTAAGCCAAAGGTAGCGATCGCACAAGAACTAACAATCAAAGCTAGATAGGGAAAATCGAGGGACGCTTCTAACCATAAATCGCGCCACATGGCCCGCGATTGTTGCCAGGTCAAGGGTTTTCTTGAGAACCACGAGTGGGGCCGTTCTTTTCTCGTCATTGTGCTGAGGAAGATGGACTTTTATTTTACCGAAATAACACGGGAGCATGAAAGCCATTGTCTTTTTAAGCAATGGATGAAATGCGACTTTTCTAGAGAAAGATAGACTCTCTCTCACTAGCCGAGAAATCCTTTGTCGATAGGGAAGATATAGGAAAAGAACAATTAGCGATCTTTGAAAAGAGGGCGAACGAGGGGACTCGAACCCCCGAGTGGTGGAACCACAATCCACTGCCTTAACCACTTGGCTACGCTCGCCGTACACTTTTCCAAGTATAACACAAGACGAATGGTTGACAAGAGGTTTTTTATCCTAATTCAGGCTATGGTTAGGGTAAGTGAGTGATGATTTGAGAGCTTATGAAATTGGCGCGGTTAGGGGGAATGGTGTTAGGAGTGGTTTTAGGGGTAATTGCGGGTATATTGCTGACAACTAACCCTAATCGTCAAGATTACGAACAATACGCTTCCCAGAGGTTAACTAGCTATCTTAAGGATAATGTCTGCGCTCGGGCGCAAGCTTCCCCCGAAGTGCAAGCTCTCTTACGCGGTTACTGTAAAATGTTGGTGGATACGGGTCATCCTTTTTTACAAGAAGCGATCGCCACTAACACCACTAGAAAGAATTTTCTCATTTTCAGCGTTTATCAAACAGAATTATCGTTCCCTCCCCCTTTACCTAGTTATCAATTCAGCAGCGTCGGTTTTTTGAATAAATTATACATCTACGAAGCTTTAGAACTGTAGTCAGATAATTGAAATTTTCTGAGAGTAAATCCTGATGGTAGTGATTTTATTGTAGCTCAGTGATTGGGATTTCCTCCATTTACGGAAAAAAGCAGACTTTGCCATTCCAAAAGTACAGGAGTCGGGATAGTGAGAGCGCGGGGATTGTCTAGGGGTAGGGAAAGCTCGATCGCTTCGGTAACGGGTAGCTGCGTTAAGATATCCTGCATCTTGTATTGACCAACGTTAGCTGCGGGTGATTCTTGGGCAAAAGCATCCTCAGCCGCTAAAATTTGACCTTTAGCAGTGGTTATCGTTAATCTTTCCGGGTGAAGAAACTCAATCCCCTCTGGAAATCCCACCAAGCGCAAACTAATTTCTACCGTTTCCCCATCTTTAACTCGTTTGAATAACACCACCTGCCAAGGACTACCGACATCATCGCGCAAACTATGACGGGATTGATACAACAGCTGCCCCGGTCCTTCTAGCTGTTGTCGAGTTAGAGCTAGTGCGGACAAGGAAAAATCGATTTTAAGGCTGATAAATAGCAAAAAACTGACGAGAACACAAAATAATAACAGGAATCGTTTCATAACTTTATTGACATTAGCTAAAAAATATGATACGAGCTTCGGCACTTGAGCCAAATTAACATAATTAGGGTTTGCTGAAAAAGTTTGTTGGTGGGAGCAGGGTGTAGGGTGTAGGGTGTAGGGTGTAGGGTTTTACCGATTTTCAGGTAGTCAATTACCTAATTTTCAGGGGAAAAGTCCTGGAATTTTCCCCCTGAGTACTCCCGGTCTCGGCACTTTTGGATTTCAAAAAGGTCTAAAAGTCTTATCCCACAAGGTTTTTAGATTTATTCAGCCAACCCGAAATAAATCCTCGCCCTGCCATTGCCTTGATTCTCCCTGATAATTATGGGACTTTTTGCCCGTTACCAAAACCTCCGTCAGTGGTTTAAATCCCAACACTTCGGACGTAGCGCCACCGATAGTCGTTATGCTTTACTGGTCGCCTGTTTAATCGGAATTCTCTCCGCCCTTGCCGCTATTATCCTGAAATTGGGCATCGGTTGGTTAGGTGGTTGGCGGGTGCATCTAGTAGCCAATTCCTCTCCTTTCCTAGTTTTGCCCCTCGGCGGTTTTCTGCTTGGTTATAGCGCCGGCTGGATTGTGGAACACTTCTCCCCCGCAGCCGCCGGGGGGGGTATTCCCCAAGTAAAAGCAGCCCTAGCTAAATACCCTTTGCCCCTGTCTTGGCGCGTCGCCGTCGTAAAAATGATCGGGGCGATCCTGATCCTTGGCGGTGGTTTAACCCTTGGTCGTCGGGCCCCCACGGTACACATCGGGGCAGCCCTGGCGGCCCAATTAAGCGTCTGGCTGCCCACCAGTCCCGATCACCGTCGTCAGATGATCGCAGCCGGGGCAGCCGCCGGGTTAGCGGCCGGTTTTACTACTCCCATCGCCGGGGTCCTGTTTGTGATCGAGGAATTAATGCGCGATGTTTCCAGTATGACCCTAGAAACGGCGATCGTGGCTTCCTTTACCGGGGCCGTGGTTTCGATGATGCTGCAGAATACCCCCTCGATCATCACTGAATATGCCAATATTAGCTTCTCTGCCCAAGAAATACCCATTTATTGCCTTTTGGGGGTTTTAGCGGGCTTATTGGGGGCTTTATTCAATCAAGGCATCCTTTTTTGTAGCCAGATGCAGCGGCGTTGGCGGTTATCTTTAGCTTGGCGCATCGGTCTGGTCAGTTGCTTATCGGGAACGGTAGTGGCTTTTTTACCCGACTTTTTTCGAGATAATACCGGTTTACGCGAATTTTTGCTGGCAGGGGAATTAAGTTGGCAGAATACCGCCCTCGCTTTTGTGGTCTATTTTTTCCTGACGATGATTTCCTATAGTTCCGGCGCACCGGGAGGACTGCTCGCCCCTGCTTTGGTGTTGGGCTCCTGTTTGGGGTTTCTGGTGGGGGGAATCGAGACGAAAATTATGGGTTTCGGCAGCGAACCTAGTTATGCTTTAGCCGGTATGGGGGCCTTTTTTACGGGAGTAGTCAGGGTTCCGGTAACGGCGATCGTGATTGTCTTTGAACTGCATCACAATTTTAATGTTGTGCTGCCCCTGATGTTGACCTGTGCCGTTTCTTATATCACTGCCGAAAGCATTCTACCCGGTTCTCTCTATCAGCATTTACTTTCCGCTAGTGGTATTATTCTCAACGAGGAAACCCCTGCTAATGATGTGTTGGCCCATCTGTCGGCTATAGATGTGATGCAATCGCAGGTGGAAATTCTGCCGGCGGATTTACCCCTAGGGGAAGTGGTGAAAATTATGTCCCGTTCCCATCATCGCGGTTTTCCCGTGGTGGAACAGGGGCGACTATTGGGGATTTTTACCCAAAGTGATCTGGATAAATGGCGATCAAAAAACAGTCAAACTGTCCTGCGGGAGATCATGACTCCCAATCCGATTACTGTAGCTCCCCAAGCAGCTTTAAGCGATGTTTTATTTCTGTTAAATCGCTATCAGCTTTCCCGTTTACCCGTTACCGATGGTCAAAAACTGGTGGGGATCATCACCCGCACCGATATTATCCGGGTGGAAGCCGATCAATTGGGGGGGGTTTGTCAACTGCCTCAACCCACTACCCCTTCCTATGTGGTTTATCAAACTCGTTCTCCGGCTGTGGGAATAGGCCGGATTTTGTTACCTATTGCCAATCCCGACACCGCTACCGCTTTGTTTAAAATTGCCGCTGCTGTCGCCCGTGAACGCAATTATGAGATAGATTGTCTCTATGTGATTACTGTACCTCGTCTTAGTTCTCCGGCGGAAGTCCGGGTAGATACGCGGGAAGGACGCAAATTACTTCATCGTCTGGAAAGATTAGCGCGACAGCAGAATATCTCTGTTCATACACAAATTTCGGTGGCTCAGGATATCGCCGACGGGATTTTAGCCACGATTCGCGAACGACACAGCAATTTATTAATTATGGGTTGGACGGGGGAAAGATCCACCACTGGGGCGATTTTTGGGTTTTTAGTCGATACTTTGATCGCCCAAGCTCCCTGTGAAACCATTTTGGTAAAATTGGGTACAAAGGATTGTTTTCCCAATGATCCTAACCGGGAAAGGATTTGGCTGATTCCCACCGCCGGCGGTCCCAATGCCGAACGCGCCTTAGCATTATTGCCTAGTTTGCTGTCCTTGTCCGAGTCTTCGGATTATCCCAAACTTTGGTTATGTAAAATCTATTCTCCGACGGAGTTACTGCCAGATCTGTCTATTTTGGAAGTTTTACAAGCATCTTTACAGAAAGCGATCGCACAGCCGATTGTGCCTTTACCGATTCCTTCGGCCTCTCCAGCTGAGGCAATAATTAATCTGGTGGAATCGGAAGACTGTTCTTTGGTGCTTTTGGGTGCATCTAGGGAAAGTTTGCTCAATCAGTTATTAAATGGCAATATCCCCTCGACGATTGCCCGTGCGGTTAATTGCACTGTGATTCTCGTGCGAGGGGAATTATCAGATTAGGTTATTAGCTAGGCGGAAGCTAAAGTTAAACCGAAGGGTACGGTATTGTCAATTTTCGCCCCTTGACTTTCCCCTAGGGAATGGGGGTAGAATATTTCCCCCTCTAGTTGACCGTCGGAGTCATCGTCATCCCCATCGCTGATATAAAGGCGTTCACAGGGGATATTATCGGAAAGGATGGCACTGGCCATCATCCCGGTATGAATCTCTAAGAAAGCATCCGCTAGGGTCTCAAATACTAAACGCTGCCCGGGGAAAACCACCCTTTCAAAATACCAGTTAGCAATATTGGTGATGCGAACAATTTGAATATGATTGGTCGCATTGACATAGCAACAAAGAATACTATTTTTCTTGCCGTTGGGGAGGGGATCGAGAATCTGTGCCATAGCAATTGAGGTGATCTTAAAGTGGATTTGTCATCGCTCCTTCACCCTAACATCCTTTGATCCCCGATAGTTGTAAAGATGATTACATTACTCGGATAAAAATCTACCGATAGCTTTTTCTGGTGATAGAAGGCGGTTTTTATTAAAAAATCATTAAATTTAACTAATGCCTAGTTTTGGCTATTTGTCAAGGGGGTAACTGCGCTTTTTTGCTGTTTTTCTCAATTTTTTGCCCAGCTATTTAGGGTCAATCCTAATTTTCAGGGAAAAAGTACCTGAATTTTCCCCCTGCTCACTCCCAGCTCTGGTATTTTTTGATTGACAAAAAGTCTAAAATTCTTACCCAACAAGGTTTTTAGATTTATTTAGCCGGCCTTAAGTATGCGCTCTCTGATTCTATCTTTTCGTCCCTGTTCGGTAACAATATCAACTACATTGTCAAGTTCACTACCGTTTAGCGGACTAAGCTGCACTGAATTTAAACTGCGTATTGAAAATTTAGTACAAATGCTCTAACTGCCTCTCCCTGCTCATAGACAGTCTTAACGAGTAATTTAGATAGTCAACAGCTTACCACCTAAACTCGGTAGCTGGAAAAAGGTTAATTGTCTCAGTTGCTGATTTTAGCCTCTAGATTAATCATCGAGAATTGAGCAAGCGATCGCATTTATGATCTGATTTTAATTTATTGAGGGTCAGTAAGAATAGCGATAATTGACATTTCTTAATATCTTATCTCCGACCACTGATAATTAACATTAAGATAGAAAAAAACTTTCTAAAATCTGCTTAGATAAAGATAAATATTGACATTTGCCGTTAAATTAGTCAGCTTATCGCGCCAAATTTGCTAACCATGCCTTCCAGCAATCAAACCCCAGAAAACCAATCGCGTGAACTGATTGACGAAAAATTGCGTCAAGCGGGATGGTCTGTCCAAGATAAAAAAGAAATCCACTTCAATACCAGTTTAGGGGTGGCTATCAGGGAATATCGAACCGATACTGGATTCGCTGATTATGTCCTGTTTGTGGATAGAGAACCCGTCGGTATTATTGAGGCCAAACGAGAGGAAAAAGGCTTCTGTTTAACGGTGGCGGAGGAACAATCAAACAAATACGCTAATAGTAGGCTGAAATATATCAATAACCGGCCCCTTAACTTTATTTACGAAAGCACAGGCAAGCTGACGCGCTTTACCAATCGCCGCGACCCGAAACCTCGTTCCCGTCTTGTTTTTTCCTTTCACCGACCGGAAACCCTGCAAGAATGGCAAGATAAACCCAAAAGCTTGCGGGATAAACTGCAAGATATTCCCCCCCTTGACCCGAATGGACTGAGAGAATGTCAAATTAAAGCTATTACCAACTTAGAAGCCTCCTTTAAGCGAAATTTTCCCCGGGCCTTGCTGCAGATGGCCACGGGAAGCGGCAAAACCTTCACCGCTATTACCGCTATTTATCGCCTCCTAAAGTTTGCCGATGCCAAACGGGTGTTATTTCTAGTCGATACCAAAAACTTAGGAGAACAAGCTGAAGGGGAGTTTATGAATTTTGTTCCTAATGATGATAACCGAAAATTTACCGAACTTTACAACGTTCAGCGATTATCCTCCAGTTATCTGGCCAAAGATGCTCAGGTCTGCATCTCAACCATTCAAAGACTGTATTCTATCCTTAAAGGCGAAAGTCTCGATGAGGCTGCCGAACAAACCAACCCAAATGAATTAGTACAAGGGAAACAACCCGTCTCCGTGGTCTATAATCCGAAAGTTCCTCTTGAATTCTTCGATTTTATCGTCATCGATGAGTGTCATCGCTCGATTTACAACGTTTGGCAACAGGTTTTATTATATTTCGACGCTTTTCTGATTGGTTTAACCGCCACTCCCGACGTGCGGACATTTGCCTTTTTCCATGAAAATGTGGTTAGTGAATACAGCTACAAACAAGCGGTAATGGACGGCGTAAACGTAGATTATCAAGTCTATATTATTGAAACGGAGATAACCAAGAATGGCGGGCGTATTCTCAGGGAATACATCGAAAAAAGGGAAAAATTAACCCGTGAAAAACGCTGGGTACAACCGGACGAGGATATTGTCTATACCGGCAAGCAACTTGACCGAGATGTGGTCAATCCCAGCCAAATACGCCAAATTATCCGCACCTTTCGCGATAAACTGCCAGAATTATTTCCCCATCGCCAAGAAGTCCCGAAAACCCTGATTTTTGCCAAGGATGACAGCCATGCTGACGATATTATTCAGATAGTCCGGGAAGAATTTAGCGAAGGGAACGATTTTTGCAAAAAAGTTACCTATAAATCGCCAGAAGACCCGAAATCTGTGCTTTCTCAGTTCAGAAATTATTTTAATCCCCGTATCACCGTCACAGTCGATATGATTGCCACGGGAACCGATGTTAAACCCCTTGAGTGTTTAATTTTTATGCGGGATGTCAAATCTCGAAACTACTACGAACAGATGAAAGGACGAGGTACACGCACCCTTGACCATGATGGTCTCAAAAAAGTCTCTCAATCGGCCCTTTCTGCCAAAACTCACTTTATTATCATCGATGCTGTCGGTGTGGAACAATCAGCCAAAACCGATAGCCGGCCTCTGGAAAGAAAATCCAGTGTCCCCTTAAAAGACCTGATGATGGGCATTATGATGGGAACAGACGATAGCGATGCCTATATCTCCCTAGCCTGTCGTTTTGCGCGATTAGAACGACAAATCACGCCAAAAGAAGCTGAAAAGATAAAAGAAATCACCGGAGGGGCAACTTTGGGAGATATGGCCAAAGCCCTGCTTAATGCCACAGACCCCGATAATATTGAGGATAGGGCCAAAGAAACCTATCAAACCACAAATCCGACCCCAGAACAGTTAAAAGCGGCGGAAAAAGCCCTTACTCGTGCAGCTGCTGGCTATTTGACTGGGGAATTGAGTCATTACCTTGAGAATGTGCGGAAAGTACACGAACAGTACATAGATACTCAGAATCTGGATAGGGTGACATTCTCAGGATGGAGTGAAGCGCAACGGATAGACAATCAAGCCCTAATAAATGACTTTACAGCCTTTATTGAGGCAAATAAGGACGAAATCACCGCCCTGCGTATCCTCTATAACCTGCCCTATCAACAGCGTCCCGTCACCTATAAAATGGTCAAGGAAGTCTTAGATATTCTCAAAAAAGACCGCCCCAACCTAGCGCCGGTGAGGGTATGGGCAGCCTATCAACAGATAGAAGCGGTGCCAAGCAATCCCACCAGTGAGTTAACGGCGTTAATTGCCCTAATCCGGCGTGTTATTGGCTTAGATGAGGTTTTAACCCCCCATGAAAAACGCATCGATAAAGCTTTTCAAACTTGGGTTTTTCAAAAACAGGCGGGCGCATCAGTAAAATTCAATCAAGAACAGATGCAATGGCTACGGGCCATCAAGGAACATATTATCAGTTCTTTTGCCTTAGAGCGAGAGGATTTGGACTATACCCCTTTTGATAGTATGGGGGGAATCGGTAAACTCCATCAGCTTTTTGGCGATGAGATGGAGGCTATTATCGAGGAATTAAACACCGCTTTAGTGGCATAAAATACGAAATCAAAAGGACTCCTAAATCATGAAACATAAAATCATTCTCTATCAATCCGAAGAAGGCTGCATCGTCTGTTGTCCGGGGTTGCCCGGTTGTTGGTCCCAGGGAGAGACAGAGAAAGAAGGGTTAAGCAACATTCAAGACGCAATTACTGAATATTTGTCAGTTATTGAGGAATTATTTCCTACAAATTAAGGAGTAAATATGACCTTACAAGATGTGATGGAATTAGCCAAGCAATTATCGCCGATGGATAAAAAATGCCTCGTTGAACAGCTTTCCTCTGAACTGAAACCCGAAGAAGTTAAACCGAAAACTTTAGAGGAAATCAAAGCAATTTTAATCCTTTATAAGCCCTTTTTAATAGAGAGGTTTAAAATCCTTGAATTAGGACTTTTTGGTTCCTATGTCAGGGGAGAACAAACTAAAGATAGTGATGTGGATATTTTAGTAGAGTTTTCCCAAGTCCCCACCTTATTTGATTTAGTAGAAGTTGAGTATTTAATTAGTGATAAACTTGGTCTTCCTGTGGATTTAATTGATAAAAAATCCTTAAAAGCTGCCCTTCGTGAACAGATTCTCAATGAGACAGTTTATCTATGAAAAGGATTGTCAAAAATTATCTAGAGGATATTTTAAAATATGCTAAAATAATCCAAGAACAAACCATAAATTTATCTTTTGAGGAATTTGAACAAAATGAGGAGAGAGTTTTATCAGTGATGATGGCTTTGGCAATTATTGGGGAAGCGAGTAAAAATATTCCTGATGAGTTTCCCTGTCTCTATCCACAAATAGAATGGCGGAAAATGGCAGGAATGCGAGATAAAATTATTCATGACTATTCAGAGGTTAGATTAATCACGCTTTGGCAAACATCCCAAGACAATATCCCTGATTTAATTGCAAAAATGACAACTATTATTAATCATCAAGAGGAGTGATTTTTATTAATTATGACTGATTCAAACTCAAATTATTCAGATTTACCCCAAGGATGGAAGTGGGTAACATTAAATGATATCGCCAATATTAAATATGGGAAGAATTTAGCAATTAAAAGTTTATTAGAGAATGGAAAACATCCAGTATTTGGAGCTAATGGAATTATCGGCTATTATAATGTTTATCACTATGAAACTGAACAGGTATTAATATCCTGTAGAGGTGCTTACAGTGGAACAATTAATTATTCACCTCCTAAGTGCTTTATTACTAATAACTCTCTAGTTTTGGACATAATTAATAGAGATACTTATAAAAAGTATCTCTATTATAGCCTTCAGTCCATTGATAAAACAAAGCTTGTTACTGGAACTGCACAGCCTCAAGTAACCGTTCAAAATGCTTCTCATTTACTTGTTCCCCTCCCTCCCCTACCTGAACAACATCGAATTGTCGAGAAAATTGAAGAATTATTCTCGGAATTAGATAACGGGGTTGCATCCCTGAAAAAAGCGCTAGAACAACTAAAAACCTACCGTCAAGCGGTGTTAAAATGGGCATTTGAGGGCAAATTAACCGAAAAATGGCGCAACACACATCAAGACAGTCTAGAGGATGGTGATACCCTATTAGAACAGATTAAAGCTGAAAGAAAACGCCATTATCAGCAACAATTAGAAGACTGGAAACAAGCGCTTAAAGAATGGGAAAATAACGGCAAGGAAACCAAAAAACCCACCAAACCCCAACAGCCAAAAGATTTACCTCCCCTCACCAAAGAAGAATTAAGCAATTTACCCAGTTTACCTAATGGTTGGATGTGGGTGAAATTGGGTTACATGACGATAGGAACGGAATATGGAACATCATCAAAATCACAAAAAGAAGGAAAAATTCCTGTTCTTAGAATGGGTAACATCCAAAACGGAATTATAGATTGGTCTGACCTTGTTTTTACAAGTAATGAAGACGAAATTAGACAGTACCTTCTTCAGGAGAATGATGTTCTATTTAACCGAACAAATAGTCCTGAATTAGTAGGAAAGACAGCTATATACTCAGGAAAAGTACCTGCTATTTTTGCTGGATATTTAATTAGAATTAATCAAATTAACTCTATTGTAAATGCTAAATACTTGACTTATTTTCTTAACAGCACAATAGCCAAGAATCATGGTAATAAAGTAAAAACCGATGGGGTAAATCAATCCAATATTAATGGTGAAAAATTATGTAACTATCCTTTTCCTTATATTTCCCTCCAAGAACAAACGCAAATTGTGCAAGAAATCGAGTCAAGATTATCAGTATGTGACCAATTAGAAGCCACCCTCACCGAGAACTTAGACAAAGCAGAGGCATTGCGCCAAAGCATCTTAAAACGGGCCTTTGAGGGGAAACTCGTACTATGATTAGGAATGATTAAATGAGGACTATGATTGAGGGATTGATGGGGTGATAAAGTGGTCAAAAAATCTGATACTTGTAGTAAAATCTAATCATAGCCAATCAAAAAATCACATAAATCACAGTACGGGTGGTTAGAAAAATTATGCGACCCGTAGTAAAATCTAATCATAGCCAATCAAAAAATCGTATCAAGTCAATAGCATGAGTTACGTTTCTTCTCAATATCCAGACAGCGAATTAACAGGTAAAATAATCGGTTGTGCCATGGAAGTACACCGCATACTAGGAAACGGCTTTCAGGAAAAAATCTATCAGCGCGCCTTAGCCATAGAAATGACATATCAAGGAATTTCCTTTAGTCAAGAACACGAAATGAATATCATTTATAAAGGAACACATATCGGCACAAGACGAGTTGATTTTTTCGTAGAAGGAAGGATAATGTTAGAAATCAAAGCCGTCATTAAACTTGAAGATGTTCACCTCGCACAAGCCATTAATTATATAGAAATTTATAGACTTCCCATCGGTTTACTAATTAACTTTGGCTCAAGAAGCTTAGAATTTAAACGAGTCATGAAACCAAAACCAAAACTATGATTAGGAATGATTAAATGAGGACTATGATTGAGGGATTGATGGGATGCTCAATTCAAAAACTTTTGATATTCGTAGTAAAATCTAATCATAGCCAATCAAAAAATCACATAAATCACAGTACGGATTGATGGGGTGATAAAGTGGTCAAAAAATCTGATACTTGTAGCAAAATCTAATCATAGCCAATCAAAAAATCACACAAAATATAGTACAGAAATGGCACAAGCAATTCGTCAAACCACCTTCGTTCAATCCGATGGAACAATAAAAATCGACACCCCCCAACTTCCCCAAGGGGCAAAAGTCGAAGTTATTGTCATCCTCGAAGACAATCCTCAAACCCTGTCAGCCGAAGCTTTAGCTATAGAAAGACTGCCCCAATTAGATAATCCCAGTCAATTAATTACTCTTATCCAAGCAGACCAAGAAATTGACGAAGATGAGCTAAAACAGTGGGTTGCCAATGAGCAAAGCTAAAAATCCTTATATTGTTCAAAGCGTCAAAGAATTACAAAATGACATCTCGCAATTACCGCCAAAACTGCAACAAAAATGGCAAAACTATCAAAAAATACTCGCCTTAGACCCCTATCAAACGTTAGGATTTCCTAGTCATAACTTAACAGGAAAACTCAAAGGATGTCGTGCCTTAGAAATCGATTGGAATGGAACCCCCTACCGTCTTGTTTATCGCATCCATGACAAACCTTCTCCTAAACGAGTGGTTATTCTAAGCTTTGCTGAACATGACCCTGCTTATGAAAAAGCCAAAAAACGCCAATAAAACCCTAATAAACAAACCAATGTCATGAATACCGCCTCAATTGTCTCAAAAGTTTGGAGTTTTTGTAACACCCTGCGGGATGATGGGGTCAGTTATGGGGACTACCTTGAACAACTCACCTACCTCCTATTCCTGAAAATGGCTGATGAATACGCCAAACCGCCCTATAATCCCAAAATCGGCATCCCCTTTGAATACGACTGGCAAAGTCTGCGGAGCAAACGAGGGGCCGACCTCGAAGCTCATTACCTCGGCATATTACGCGAATTAGGGCAAAAAAAAGGCTTATTAGGGCAAATCTTCACCAAAGCTCAAAATAAAATCCAAGACCCTGCCAAACTGCTCAAAATCATCACCATGATAGATGAAGAAAACTGGGTGATGATGGAAACGGATGTCAAAGGCGACATATACGAAGGACTTCTAGAAAAAAACGCCGAAGACACCAAAAGCGGTGCCGGCCAATACTTCACCCCCCGGCCCTTGATTTGGGCCATGGTAGAATGCTTGCGTCCCCAACCCATGGCAACTATTGCTGACCCTGCCTGTGGAACCGGCGGCTTTTTTCTGGCAGCCTATAACTTTTTGGTCAAAAATCATCCCTTAGACCGAGAACAGAAAGAATTTCTCAAAAAAAGCACCTTTCACGGTAATGAAATCGTCGCCAATACAAGACGCCTGGCATTGATGAATATGTTTCTGCATAATATCGGCGATATTAACGATGAGCAATGCTTTATCGCCTCCACCGATGCTCTGATTGCTCCTTCTCCCCTTAGCGTCGATTATGTCCTTGCTAATCCCCCTTTCGGCAAAAAAAGCAGCCTAACTTTCACTAATGAAGACGGGGAACAGGACCAGGAAGACTTAACCTATAATCGTCAGGATTTTTGGGCAACCACTTCTAATAAACAACTCAACTTCGTCCAGCATATTCGTTCCATGCTCAAAAGCACAGGACAAGCTGCCGTGGTTGTCCCCGATAACGTCCTTTTCGAGGGTGGCGCCGGGGAAACCGTCCGCAAACAACTATTATCAACCACCGACCTGCATACTATCCTCAGATTACCCACCGGCGTATTTTATAAACAGGGAGTGAAAGCCAACGTCATCTTTTTTGATAATAAACCCGCCGCTAAAGACCCTTGGACAAAAGCTATCTGGTTTTATGACTTTCGCACCAATATTCACTTTACCCTCAAGAAAAACCCCTTAAAACCCGACGATTTACAGGACTTCATCACCTGTTATCATCCCCAAAATCGTCATCAACGCAGCGAAACCTATTCAGAACAGAATCCCGAAGGACGTTGGCGAAAATTCACCTATAATGAGATTATCGCCAGGGATAAAACCAGCCTCGATATATTTTGGCTGAAAGATAAAAGTTTAACCGACCTTGACAACCTGCCTGACCCCGATGTGTTGGCTTTGGAGATTATGGAAAACCTCGAAGCTGGATTAGAAAGCTTTCGGACAATTGTGGACAGTTTAGAAGTCACCGAGACTTAATGCTTCCAACTTCCATGGGGGAAGGTGAGAAATTCTCGATTAATACACTTGTTCGCACCATTAATTCTACCAAAAACCCCAGAAGGGAACCGTCTATCTGGCCACAAGCGATCGAGATTTTCCGGTATTGTAAAGTTTCAATCCAATTTTGATGGTTTTGCCATTGCTATTTTAGTCCCCCAGACGGGAATCGCCCTACATAATCTTGCTAGTGGTTTTACCCTCGAATTGGGTCATCCTAACCCCATTACCCCCGCTAAACGCCCTTTTCATCTGATTATCCCCAGTTTTCTCCGTTGGGATGATGGCAATTTTGATGGGTGCGCCGATGCAACCCCAAGGCCCCCGATAAATGGCGGTAAACATGGTTAACCATCATTTCAATCCTCAAACCGCCCTTGATGCCCCTAGATGGCGATTTTTACGGGGAAACAGCGTACTTTTAGAAAGGGGTGCAGCCCCCGAATTACTGCCCGGATTAACCCCCAGAGGCCATCAGGTAGCGATCGCAGATTCCTCCCATTTTGGCAAGGGTCAAATTATCCGGCAAATTGCGAACCTCGGTCCGATGGGTTAGCTTTGGGATATTGAGATAACGAAGGCGGTCGGCAGGGTGAGATTCAACATCAAACTAGGATATCTCTACACTCTAGAAAATCAATATCTTCAGAGCCACCGAATCAAAGAGAATTAAATCAGTCAATTTTGATGATATTTTGAATGATTAATCTAAACCCAGTTTCTTGGCGAAATTTTTCCATCCTCTCTGTTTGTGAAGTCTGAAAGGTAGGCTTTTTGTTATTGGCAATGTAGGCTTTTCTAGATGAATAATCCTCTATACCATGATTTTCAATAAATACCCGAATTGTGTTTCTTAGTTGCTCTTCTCCGTCTCCTACCCACCCCGAATTTTTCCCCTTTCGTTCTTTTAATTCTACAAAAATCAAACAATTGGCATAGGTCAGCATTCCATCACAGCGTTTATCCATACCACTACCATCGACTTTTCTAATTTCAATACATTTATCAATAGCGGTAAATGTCACTTCAATTTCTTGAGAGTTTTCCACAATAGCAATCCAATCCCTGGGATTTTCTGTATCTAAATAAGCGGGAGTTTCTGGGGGAGGTGGCTGATCACAAATTCCAAATTTATGCCGAGGGGTTTGACTCTGACATTTTTTATCAAAGAAATTTATCTTCATAACTGTTCTTCGATTTCCAGTAAATCATCAAAAAGCTGATTTGTCTCTCCCAGGGAAAGATTGAGATAATTTTCATCAGAAGGTAAACCATTATATGTAGCAAGTTCTCGGATTTTTCCTTGCTCTGTTAATTCATATACAATAGCATCTTCTGCCGCTATACAAGAGGCTTTCGGGACAATTTGGTTGAGCTTTTCTTGGAGATAATCGGCGTTAGAAATCGCTGATGATAGGATTTTTTTGATAACTTTATCCGCTTTGATAGCTAGGGTTAGATCGTTGATAATATAAGGACTATGAGTAGTTAAAATTAGTTTATTTCCCTGGGTTAAATTGGCAAATTCAAATAATTTATATAAAATCTTTTTCTGCGATTGAGGAAATAGATTCTGCTCGATTTCTTCCACAATATTTACAAAACACTCGTTGCGGTATTTAGAAGATAACACTTCTAGTGCTGCCCTTTTTAGGTCATCGGAAAGATTATCATTAGAGATAATTTTCTCGATTTCCATTTTTAATCTTTTTTGCTCCTCTCCACTGAGTTCATTGCCGGAAGTTTCTTGAGTTCGATTAATCGATAAAGCAATATTTCGAGAAACGAGAAATAAAGGAACAAAAGACTGAAAACCACTGGAAGCTTCTGATAGATTTAGTTGATAATCACTACCCACAATCTTGGCCAGTCTATTGAGTTTATCAAATTCCAATTTGACCTCACCTACTGGCAAAGTCAAACTGCCAGATAATTCCTGTTGTGAGCGATCCAATTCTTCCCAGAAAGTATATAATGATTCTGGCAGTCCTTTGAGTTTTTCTGGCCATCTTACTGCACTCAAAAAGTTTCGCTCTGCTGGTACATAAATAATTTTTGGTACTCGATACTTTGAATTATCAGTACGCTCGATCGATAATTTAGCATTTTCAAAACTAATTCGATAAACATCTCCATTGTATTCAATTTGGGTTTCGGGTAAAAAGTAATTGGTTAAATTTTGGTATTGACAAAAAGATTTAACAAAACGATTATATTTAGTCACATATTTTTCCTCTAAATTTCCACGATATAGAGCTTTTTCCAACCAGCTTAATGTTGATATTAATTTAGCAATGCTACTTTTTCCAGTTCCTTGATTACCGATAAAAATCGTTACTTTCCGAACGTCGATAAAACCATCATTTTCTACTAAACCCGCCTTAATTGGACCGAAGTTTTTAACTTTAATTTGGCTCATTGTTATCCCCTTGATTGACGATGATAAATTTTGGCCAGTAATTTGTCCTGAAAAAAAGCTCGTGTTAAACACGAGCTAAATTAACTAACTTCAAGGACTAACTAACCACCGACCTTAACTACTGGTTTAAAACTGGGAACAACCAGTTCACTATCCTGTTTAGTCAGCTTATTGTATAAGCGTTCCGTATTGGGGAAATTAGCAGCCGGTAGAGTTGGGAAACGACGATAGGGAACCGTATCTTCACCAAATAATTGTAGGTATTCCATGCTATTAACCATGGCACCAATAAAGGCCTTTAATCCCTTAGTTGCCAGAATTTGGTTATATTTCTGGATTTCCTTTTGATTCAAGGGAGCGCGACCTAAGAAGTGCTTGGTTCCCAATTCAATTACTTTCGTATTCGGATAGGGAGCATAGAATTCTTTCAGGTAAAGATCCGAACCACCTAAACCCTCAATAAACTCTTTCACCGTGATCTCAGCATTGCTTAATTTACTCTCTAAAGCGGTAAATTCGGCATTGATGATATAGGGTTCGAGATCCCGTTCAAAAATCTGACGATAGGCAGCGCGAACAGTATTTTGTACGGCAACTTTATCCAGATTAGTTAACAGTTTAAAGATCTTAGTTTGTTCCCGTTGAACCGTGACACCTTGACCGACACGAGATTGAATATCCGGTTCAGTGCGAATCGAACTCGACGGTGTACCCAATTCAATAAAGCGCGGGGTTTCCTCTTTATCAACTCTTTGGCCGATATCTTCGCGGAGATTGCCCAAACGCACCATCCGTAACTGCATCCCTTGGGGAGTTAGATAGCGCTCGTAGGGAACCGTATCTTCGCCAAAAGCTTCCGTATATTCAGGACTGTCGATAATGGCATCGATTAAAGCATAGAAGCCTTTTTTCGAGCAAAGATCGAAGTATTGATTCATTTCCTGACGACCGTAGGTGGGACGACCGAGCAGACGACGGTGAATATATTCGATCGCTTTCACCACATAGAGAGGAGTCCAGTAGATTTTCCGGAAAGCCTCCGATTTAGCTAGGGTTTTGATAAACTCGCGCAGAGTAATATCGCCATTTTCTAACTTAATCTCGGCCACGGATAAACGCTGACCTTCGTAGGGCATTCGACCGAAAACCTGACGATAAGCCGCTAAAATGACTCTTTGGGTGGAACTTTCGCCAAATTTAACGCTTACCCCATTGCTAGAACCGGGTAACTCGTTATTGAGACGGAAAACTTTCGGTCCCAAAGTACCGGGGAATTCACCTCGGGCGCCGGGGTTGCTATTTTGGTTATTAGTCGCCGGTCCGCGGTGGATGAGGATACGTTTGGTATCCTTACTGAAGGGAGCGGGACTAGAACTAGGTTCGCGGGTTTCTTTCGGGAAAATTGCCCCAAATTGGATTTCTAGGGGGTCATTTCCGGAACCGTAAACGTGCTGATCCGGTAAGGGGCGATCGTATTTAGCAAAGGTGGTGATAAATTGGGGAACTTTGCGGAAAGGTGCGCTGTAGTTAAACAGGTCGATCTGCATCCCCCAGTTACGACATTCCTGTGCTTCTGCACCCAAACCCCGGAGATAGGGAACGGTTTCTTCGCCGAAATAGTCGGAATACTCCTGAGAATCGACTAAAGCATCGATTAACGCCCCTAAACCGCCGCTAGAGACGATCGAGAAGTATTTCTGCACTTCTTCCCGGGAGGAAGGACCGCGACCGAGGAAATGACGGAAAGCCAATTCTAGAGCGCGACTATTGATAAAAGGTTCAAAGAACTGTTTACGATAGAGAGGCGATTTACCGAGACGACGGACGAATTCTTTCATCGAGATGTCGCCGTTTTTCACCTTCGATTCTAGGTCAGAAATGGACTGACTATAGGCGCGGGTGATGTCCCGTTCAAAAATTTGTCTGTAGGCTGCCTTAATAATCGAAGATTTTTCCGACTCCGATAAACCGGTTTTCATGACAAACTTTTGCCGTTTTTCGGCGCCATTGTAGTAGCTTTGGGGAAGACTTAAACCCTGTTGGTCACTACTGGGACGCTGACGCAGTTTATTAGAGGGGGTGGGGGCCTTTAATTCCCCCAGTAGGATATTGAAATAGTCACTGATTAAAGTGGCCGCATCCTTGTCTCTTTGGAAATACTCGATCGAAGCGGCCCGCATTTCCTGTAGGGCCACGATGGTGGCATCAATAGAACAGGCATTTTCGAGAACTTCCCTTAAACCGCGGGTATTAACGATCAGGATACTGGTATCACCGGCCACGATCGCGTATGTAATATAACGCAGGAACCAGGATAAATCCCGGAGGGACTTCTGCATATTGCTCGGACCGTAACGAGAGACGTTAATCGGTCGGAATCCGGGGGGAATCGGGCCGCTAGAGGCGAAAATCCCTTTTAAACCACCAAGGAAACCACCACCGCCACCAGACCCGCTTTCAGCGTAGGTAACGGTTCCTAATTTCATCCCTTCCTGGACGTTGATCATTTTACCCGCACCCACCAGGGCCAATTCTTCCACGGGGGGTTTTTCTAGGTAGGCCATGGGGGAACCACCGGTAAAAATCCGGTTAGCTGCCCGCGAGACGATCAAATCGGAGTTCCGGGTGAGCGTTTGGGCAATATCTAAACGCTTGCTCCCCGATTGGAAGTAGGCGATCAGTTCGTTGAGTTCGGGTTTATCGAGAAAGCGGTCTTGTTGTTCTGCTTGGGTAATGGCAGATACCGGGACGGTTTGATAGAGTTGGGGACGCGCTAAGGAGCTGCCACCGCTTGCCTTAAGACTCATTGGATTTTAACTATCTCCCTTGACGATGTGCTGAGTTCTCCAATCGTGGAGGCGATCGGTCTTAAAACCAGATGTTTAAACATTTAATCAGCATCTAGATTAAAACTTTTTGCGCTTCCTGAGATAGTTTATTAAGAATTATATAGATTTTTTTCGCTCAAGTTGCCGATTGGTCTATTCTGACACCCCACTGGTATGGGAGGCTAACCAGTCTAAATAGGTCTGAGAACCCGCCACAATCGGTAAAGCGATGATTTCTGGGACGGCATAGCTATGAAGTTCCTGTATCTTCGCCGATAACTGCTCAAACTGCTTTAAATCGGTTTTAATCACTAATTGCCATTCGCGCTCGTTTTCAATCTGTCCCTGCCAACGATAAATGGAACGCATCGGGTAAATACTGACACAAGCGGCCAGGCGCTCGTTAAGTAAGGCGATCGCTAGGTGTTCCGCTTCCGTTTCGCTGGCCGTTGTCACCAGCACCACTCCAAAACCGGTTAATTTTTCAGTCATAAGTAGTCGTGCAAAATAAATTTCCTAGTGAAGATAGGCACTCATGCAAAAGGCAACAGGCAACAGGCAATAGGAGGAATAGATAATCAGTCTTTAATAACCAGATTTTAGTAGGATAACCGATAACTGATAACTGATAACTGATAACTGATAACTGATAACTGAATTTAGGCGATCGCTTTTTCTAAAGCGGCCAGATCGGGAATACAGAGAGATTCCTGCTCTCGTTGAATCAGGCCTTTTTTCTCCAATTTAGTCAAGGATCGGGTCACGGTTTCCCGGGCCAGTCCACTAATACCACTCAATTCCCGGTGAGGTAAATTAGGAATTATCGCACCCTGACCGCTTTTTTCTCCTTGACCTTCGGCTAAAAAGAGTAAAGTATCGGCGACTCTGGAGAGACTATCGGCCTCGCGCAAACGTAAACGCTGGTTAACTTGACGCAAACGCTTGGCCATTAACTGAGAAAGACGAATTCCCGCTAAAGGCTCCGATTTGAGCAGATTAACAAAATCTTGGGCGGGAATACTGCTAATTGTGGCCGTGGTTAAGGTGATAGCATCGGTGGAGCGGGTAGATTCTTCTAAAGCGGCCATTTCTCCGACTATTTCCCCTTTACCGAGGATATTTAAGGTGACTTCTTTGCCATCCATATTGTAAGTACGAATTTTCACCCAACCATCCAGAATAAAGTAAACTGACCCCCCCCAATCATTTTCTAATAAAATCGCCCGATTAGGGGGATGAGTGCGGGTGACAACATGAGAAGTAACTTTATCGATGGTTTCAGGGGGTAAACCGACCAATAAGGTGGCTGTATCCAATAATTTTTGAATCTCTGCCGATTTTTCGGCAGGATAGCGTTTTTCTTCCATAGTTTAATATTTAAATTTTGTTCGTTTCAAGTGAGTGATTCTACAATAGACAGTTGTGGGTATTTTTATTTATCTAGTGACCGATAAACAGGATTTTTCCTCTCTACTGACCGAGATCGATCGGATTCTTGCCAAGGTGATTTCATCTCTAGTTAACCCGCAAGAAGTTACTTCCGAGACAATTATCGCCACTCGTCAACATTTAGAATCGGCCAAAGCGCTTCTTTTTCCTTTATTATCCCCCGATCGAACCCCTGAAGTTGTCCGTTGGTCTCTGGGAATGGAGGTACAACCACCAGGGGTGAAAATCGTCTTTTTTCGGGAAAGCCAAGGATTGATCGATTTTTATCCTCTTTCTTGGAGTCTGGCAACGGGAACAAGCGATCTCTTACCCTGCTCTCAGGTGGAAGAATATCTAATTAACTGGCTATCTAATCGGGATTTTAGCACCGATTCTTGGCTCTGGGAAGCCCTAGAGCGATTAGAAGCTATTATTATTACCGATGACGGGGAAACCCCCACGGATGACCTAAAAAAAGCCCTTCTCACAGCGCAACTAATACCCCCCGATCGCCTCTCTAGTCTGGAAACAGCGATCGCTACTGCTCTGGCCTATATTCCCACTAGCGACCAACCCCAACCCCAAACCCTACTGGTGATCGAAGGTAAACGAGAGACTACCACTTTAGCGCTGCTGGAAGTACCACGGCAAACTTGCTCTTTATCCCGTCAAGCGATCGCTCTAAGCCATTTTAACTACGGGGAAAACACCTATGAACAGGCCATACTCTCTCAGTTAATTTATCCTCTCTGGCGTTCTTTTTTACCCCTTTCGCTCTCCGATCTCACCGATACTAATCCCTTTAAAAAATCTTTACTGGCAGCCGCTAGATTAACTAAATTAATCCTGCAAGAAGAAAGCGAATTTACCTCCTCTCTAGCTGGTCATACTTGGACGGTCAGTCGCCTGGATTTAAATAAGAAGGTCATTATGCCATATCTAGATAATTTAAGACAAAAAGTTAATGATTTGTTAGAAAAACAGCAAAAAAGTCTTAAAGATATCGATCAAATAATTTTTAGCGGTAATTTTTTCTTAACCATTTGGCCCTATTTTCTAACAGAAATTCAGCAAGAATTTGCTGGCTGCCATCTAGAGGCACCCAGTCAGGAAAACTTCTCACCAGCAATCTTGGGTTTAGGTCGTCTCTGTTTATTTTCGGCTCTTAGAGGTGAGAAGGTCAATAATGCTTAAAAAATCCACCTCAGCCTCATTTAAAAGTCAGAATTTAGGGGTGAATAGAATTTTTAGGGTAATTGGGTCGAATACTCAACAAAGGCGCTGGTGATTCGGTAGCAGTGATGGTGGTTTAATGCTTTGCCAGTTGGACATTATAAGCTAAGACGCATTTTAACCGCCTATCCTTAGATTAGCAACAATCTCCCCCAATCCCTTTACTATTGCCCCTTGTCTCATCTCAACAAGCAGTTTAAATACACGGACAGCTTATTATTCATAGCAGATAACCAATCATGGCTCTTCTAGGTTCTGTGTGAGCATGGTATATAATAGTAAAACAGAACAGGAGGTGGGTTATGTGGATAAATTTTGATCAACTCCTCGATTTACCAAATGTAACAGTGGTCAATTATCAAAAAATTGCTCAGACAATTTTCCTAAAGCTTGCTCTTTTAAATGAAACAATTGAATGTCCGATGAAATACAATTGCAATTTGCTTTATCCAATGGTCGCGTGATTTTTACTCAAGATACTGATTTTTTAAGAATCAATCAACTAGCACGTTGCTTCAAGTCAGAAAAATTCCCCTCTATCCGTCCCAACCTAATCGAGACTATTGGTCACTGGCTAAATAACGCGATCGCCGAACCATAAAAAAATGCCTGCCAAAGATATTTTCCATGATTGTGTAAAACACGCCCTAATCAAAGATGGCTGGATAGTTACCGATGATCCCTTAAGTCTTAAAATTGGCAAAAAAGACTTGTTTATTGATCTAGCAGAGGAACTGTTAACACAAATTAATCCCCCCTAGTCCCCAAAAGAAGAATCTCCCCATGAGTAACCCTATTATCATTGAAACTGACTTAAAAGATATTCTCGCTAAACTTGACAATCGGTTAGAGCGAATCGAAACAAAACTAGAAGTATTACCGAAAATAGAGGCCGAAGTTTCCCAACTCAAAGAAGATGTCAAAGACTTGAAAGAAAGGGCAACGGCTCAAATATGGGCTTTGATAGTCACTGTTATCGGTGCAACTGTTGCAGCAATTATCAAATTCGGTTTTCTGACTAAAACTTAAATCATCCCTAAAAACTAAGTTGGAACTAGACAAGTTCCAACCAGTAACAAAAAATTGACCTTGAAGATTAACGACGGATTGGTGCCATCGCACCGTCGGCGGCGGCGCGAAAAGGTTCCACTGCCTCGCTATAATCGATCGGTAAAATAGCCACCACGTTATCATGAGGACGGGGAATAATTACCCAGGTTTCTAAAGCTGCCCCCTCGGTTTTATTGACGGCTTCAATGCCGGCAGCCATAGCGGTTTTTACCTCCTGTACATCCCCACGAATATTGAGGGTAAAACGGGCGCTTCCTGCCCTTAAATAACCAACAATCGTGATCCGTCCTGCTTTTACCATCGCATCGGCGGCCGCTAGAATACCGGGGAAACCTTTTGTCTCGATCGATCCCACCGCGGGTTGGGCTGTCATAAATTAACTCCTAATAACAAAAATCAGATAAGTTCAATTGATAGAATCCAATCTATTTTCCAGTCTTTAACTATAGTCTAGTTTGGGGCTAATCGCTAGGGAAATTAACTGCGAAAACGGTCCGACTTAGGCGTATGCTGCACTGGTAAAACCGCCAGGACATTTTCTGGAGGATTCGGTACGATGTAATGACTGACCACATTGCCACCAAAAGCGGTCATCGCTGCCGCTAATCCTGCCTCTACTGCTGGTTTAACCTCGGAAATCGGACCGCGAATCGCCACCAAAAATTCGCCCCTTTCCGCTAGATCAAAATAAACTAGGGTGACTCGTCCCCCTTTAACCATGGCATCCGCCGCCGCTAAAACGGGGGGAAAACCCAACGTTTGAATGACTCCGACCGCCTCGGGCATTTTTCCTGATCTCCTGCGAAAGCAACTTTACATTATACCCCGAACCTGTATTTATATTTTCTTCTGGAAATCCGCGACCGATCGAGCCTGTTTTTTCTCCAAATACTGTTGATGGGACTGATCGGCCAGATAATAATCTCCTGCGGGTTCGATCAAAGTAACGATATCCTGCTGAAACTTTCCCGATAGTTGTAGTTGACGCTTGGAAGCAGTGGCGATTAACTTTTGTTCCGGGGTGTGATAAAAAATAATCGATCGATATTGTTCTCCTCTGTCCGGTCCTTGGCGATTTAACTGAGTCGGATCATGAATTGACCAAAAAACGGCTAATAACGCCTCGTAGCTTATCTCTTGGGGATTATAGGCAATTTGTGCCACTTCCGCATGACCGGTAATTCGCGATAAGACATCGAGATAACTAGGATTGGGAAAATTTCCCCCCATATAACCCACAGAAGTGGCTAAAACACCAGGTAAACGCCGAAATGCGTCCTCGGTTTTCCAAAAACAGCCGGCCCCAAAGGTGGCTTTTTCGCCGCTATTCATTTCTCCTCACATCCTTGGCAAATTCTACCACTGCTTTTGTAATTGTCTCGCTTAAATTAGCATAAACTTTGGCAAAAGGGGGAGCTTTTTCGGTTAATCCTAGGATATCCGCCGTTACTAACACCTGACCATCACAATCTTCCCCCGCACCGATACCAATCGTCGGGATAGTCAATTTATCGGTAATAGTAGCGGCTAAATTGGCGGGAATATGTTCCAAAACCAGGGCAAATACTCCCGCTTTCTCCAAGGCTAAAGCTTCCTCAATTAATCTTTGTGCCTCCGATGGAGTTTTTCCCTGCTGACGGTATCCTAACCGATGGACCGACTGGGGAGTTAATCCGATATGACCCATAACAGGGATGCCTATCTCGGTTAAACGGCTAATAGTCTCGATCATAGCGGGATAACCTCCCTCTAATTTTACCCCTTGCACTCCCGCTTCCTTTAACATCCTTCCCGCCGAGTGAATTGCCTGACTGACACTTTCCTGATAGCTGAGAAAAGGCAAATCACAGACAACTAAAGCTTGTTTTACCCCGCGAGACACGGCCGCCGCGTGGTGAATCATCGCCTCTAGGGTGATCGGTAAAGTGGTAGGATAGCCCAAAGCGGTCATAGCTAAGGAATCACCTACCAAGATAATATCAATTCCTGCCCGATCGAGCAGTCGCGCGATCGGATAATCCCAAGCTGTGAGGGTGACAATCGCGCGTTTTTGCTGTTTCCACTCGATTAATTTGCTGGTGGTGACTGTCATTATTTATTCACTGCGGACAGCTTCGAGGATACGGGAAAAATAGAAACGAGTGCTAGTCATACTCGTCCGTTCAATTTTAAAGCCATTTTCGTTTAAAGCGGCGATAATAGTTTTTTCCTTGTGTTGATAAGCGCGAGTGGTTTTACTCGGACCGGGGAAAAATTGACCAATTTTCTTGAGAATGGTTAATAAACAGGTTTTAGGGGCAAAACTGAGGATTAAACGGGATTGAGCTAGGGATCCCAAGTGTTTAATCATGCCTAAGGCTTCTTCTGTGGGATAGTGAATGAGAACATCAAGACAGATGACTGTGTGATATTGGCCGGTTAATGCTTCTAAATCTTGAACGGCAAAGGTGAGTTTACCGGTATCTGCTAACTCTTTGGACGCTCTTTCCTTGGCTTCTGTCACCATTTTCTCAGAAATATCACTGGCGAAAATAGTTGCGCCCGCTTTAGTAAGGGGAATACTAAGACTACCGACTCCACAACCAGCATCACAGATCGAGAGATTAGGCAAATTGTCATCACTTTCTAACCAACCGATAACGGTATCGATCGTCTGTTGATGACCGATGCGAATATCTTTTTGTACTTTGTTAACTTCGCCATCCCCATAAATCCGGCGCCAGCGATCGAATCCCGTGGCGTTAAAATAGTCCTTGACTATGGCTTTATCGTCTAATGTGTTGGTCATAAGGAAATCTAAACGAGCGGAGATGGTTATTAGTTTATCCTACCGTGAAAGCTCTCAACGGTTGCTGCTGATAGCTGACTCCTGACTGCTCAGGAGAGGACCGGGAGCGATGGCAAGTCTGTGGAAAAGCTTAATTTGTTTTTCGCTTCACCGTTAGTTAACCTAAAGTGAATATCATGTAATCGTCCCAAGATCGATTAGTAAGGGTTCCATGTCAATTATTACCCATAGAACTAAGATCGTAGCCACGATCGGCCCTGCCAGTAATTCGCCAGAAGTCCTCAAGGAAATGATCGGTGCGGGGATGAATGTAGCGCGGCTAAACTTTTCCCACGGTAGCTACGAAGATCATGCGAGAGTTGTTAGCCTTTTACGGCAAATTTCTCAAGAATTAGACAATCCTATCACTCTCCTGCAAGATTTACAAGGGCCGAAAATTCGCGTCGGTAATCTCCCCAATGGTTCGATTACCATCAACGACGGCGATTATCTCACCCTTGTCCCCATGGATGAGTATCGGGGAGAAGCGAACACCGTTTCGATCGATTATCCCTATCTGGCCGAGGAAGCCAAGTTAGGTGAGCAAATTCTCCTTGATGATGGCTTATTAGAGCTAAAAATCGTTGAAATTAACGGAAAAAACCTAAAATGTCAAGTATTGGAGGGAGGAATTCTCAAGAGTCGCAAGGGAGTTAATCTACCCCGTCTCAATTTGCGCTTACCTTCCATGACCGAAAAAGACAAACAAGACCTAGAATTTGGTCTTGCTCAGGGGGTTGATTGGGTTTCCCTTAGTTTTGTTCGTAAAGGAGAAGATATCAAGGCGATTAAGGCATTTTTAGCCGAGAGAAATCATGGGGATGTGCCAGTGATGGCTAAAATTGAAAAACCGCAAGCGATCGAAAATTTGGAGTCAATTATCGAGGAATGTGACGGAATTATGGTGGCCCGGGGCGATTTGGGGGTAGAATTAAGTCCCGAAAAAGTCCCCATGTTGCAAAAACGCATTATCAAACTCTGCAACATGAAAACTATTCCCGTCATCACTGCCACCCAGATGTTAGAAAGCATGATTCACAATCCCCGACCGACTCGGGCCGAGGCTAGTGATGTGGCTAATGCGATTATCGATGGAACCGATGCGGTGATGTTATCGGGGGAATCAGCAGTGGGAGATTTTCCCGTCAAAGCTGTGGCTATGTTGGCCAAAATCGCCCATGATGTGGAAGCGGATGTGAAGTTTGATAATGCTCCCCCCAATCAGTCCGATGAAACTCACGCTCTCAGTGAGGCTTTAGTGGCGATCGATCAAACCCTTGATCTCCGTTATATTGTCACTTTTACCACCTCTGGCTACACTTCGCTACTGGCTTCTAAGGAACGTCCCTCGGTTCCTGTCATTGCCATGACTCCCAACAAACGAGTCTATCACCGTCTCAATCTAGTCTGGGGTGTGATCCCGATTCTTCTTGATCATCAGGTGTCCGTCTTTGAGGATGTGTTAAAGCAAACGGAATCAATTCTGCTTCAGAAAAATCTAGCCCAATCCGGCGATAAAATCCTGATTATGGCGGGAATTCCCATGCAGAAAACTAAAGGCACTAATTTCCTCAAAATTCACAGGATTCCCTAAGTTCTAGGAGTCAGGAGTCAGGACACAGGAGACAGGAGACAGGAGATTATTTCTATTTATTCTCCCCACTTCCCCAAACCCCACACCCCACACCCCACTTCCCCACTTCCCCAAACCCCACTTCCCAAGAAAACCCATGTCAAAACTTGTATTAATTCGTCACGGCCAAAGTCTTTGGAATGCGGCCAATAAATTCACTGCATGGGTCGATGTTCCCTTAAGTGAACGCGGTAGGGCTGAAGCCTTGACATCCTCGCCGCCCTAAAAGTGCGGCGATTCCTAAACCTCACGATTTAAGTTTCTGCTTCCACCACCGTCGCATACCACAGTTAAAAAACCATGTACTGTCTTACACAGAGTCCACAGACTTTCGCCCCATTTCAGAAGCCCGATTCCGTGTGTCCCACGGTACGTTGACCGCCTATAGCTTCTTGTACTTGTTGCGCGCGACTTTTTACCCGGCCAAGCTTTTCTGGTCGGAACCCCCTAAGCCGAGTTTTCAAGGTGCTGCGCCGTCCACTTGGTTTTCGAGACTGGCCTTTTAATTCTAACGTAAAGCCAACCTAGAACGGCGGGGTTTCAGACCCAAAATTTCCGATGATCGCTGCCTGTAAACTGAAAGAGGCCAATATCACGATCTAGGGTTTGCTGAAAAAGTCCCCAGGGGGAATTTAGAAGCCACACAGTTGGCAAAATGGTAGTTTCGTGGCTTAGTTTCTCAATTTCATCTGGCGAGCGCTTTGCGTTCGCCTCCGGAAAGTGCAAGGTTTTAAAGTCCCTCGGATCGATTTCTCAACGTTTGTCTCTGGGACTTTTTTGACTAAAAAAGTCCCAAAACCGTTTTCTAGTAAGGCTTCCAATAAGATTCAGCCAACCCTACTTAATTAAGCAGTTACTACCGGGGAAGCTAACCGTTTAAAGGTCAATCTTTCATCGGCCACATCGACAAAAATCGTGTCTCCCCCTTTAAATTCGCCGCGCAGAATTGCCTTAGCGATCGGAGTTTCCACATATCTTTGTACTGCCCGTTTTAGGGGTCGCGCACCGTACACTGGATCGTAACCAATTTCTGCTAGATAATCGAGGGCAATATCGGCAAGTTTCAGGGCTAATTTTTGTTCCATCAAGCGGTCGCTGAGATTGGCTGTCTGTAGTTTGACAATCGATCGCAGTTGCGCTTTTTGTAAACTATGGAAAATGATCGTTTCATCGATACGATTGAGAAATTCGGGACGGAAACTATTCCGCATTGCTTCCATCACTCGTGCCTGCATTTCCTCGTAACGAGACTCATCACCAGCCACGTCTAAAATGTATTGAGAACCGATATTACTGGTCATAATAATGATGGTATTTTTGAAATCAACCAGATGACCTTGAGAGTCGGTTAAGCGCCCATCGTCAAGGATTTGTAACATAACGTTAAAAACGTCGGGATGGGCTTTTTCAATCTCATCAAAGAGGATGACAGAGTAGGGACGACGCCGGATTGCCTCGGTTAATTGGCCTCCTTCATCGTAGCCGACGTATCCCGGAGGCGCACCCATGAGACGGGAAACGCTGTGTTTTTCCATGTATTCCGACATATCGATGCGAACTAGAGCCTCTTCCGTGTCAAAGAGATTGCGTGCTAGAGCTTTCGCTAATTCTGTCTTACCAACACCCGTCGGACCGAGAAAAATAAAGCTGGCCGTGGGACGGTTGGGATCTGATAAACCAGCGCGGGAACGTTGAATCGCTTCGGCTACGGCTGTGACCGCTTCTTCTTGACCGATGACACTTTCGTGTAATTCGTCTTCCAGATTGAGGAGTTTTTCTTTTTCCGATTCGATTAATTTATTGAGAGGAATTCCCGTCCATTTCGAGATAATTTCGGCGATATCCGATTCGAGAACTTCTTCCCTTAATAAACTTTTACCAGTGGTTTGTTTGTCGGCCAATTGGGTTTCTAGGGCGGACATTTGCCGCTGCAGATCGGTTAATTTTCCGAACTTTAATTCGGCGGCACGATTATAGTCATAATCTCGTTCGGCCTGTTGAATTTCTAGATTAACTTGTTCGATCGCTTCTTTAACTCCACGAACTCTATCGATAATCTCTTTTTCTCCTTGCCATTGGGCATTTAATCCCGATTGTTCTTCCTTGAGGTTAGCCAGTTCTTTTTCTAACTTTTCTAACCGTTCTCGCGAAGCTGGATCGTACTCCCGTTGTAGGGAAAGTCTTTCCATTTCTAACTGGAGAATTTTGCGATCAATTTCATCGAGTTCTTCCGGTTTAGAAGTGATTTCCATTTTCAATTTGGCCGCTGCTTCATCAACTAAATCAATGGCCTTATCGGGCAAAAAGCGATCGCTAATATAACGATTAGAAAGCAGTGCCGCTGCCACTAAAGCATTATCAGCAATTTTTACGCCATGATGCACCTCATAACGTTCTTTAAGACCGCGAAGAATCGAAATAGTATCGACCACATTTGGTTCATCTACTAAAACCTCTTGGAAGCGTCTTTCTAACGCCGCATCTTTTTCGATATATTTGCGGTATTCATCGAGGGTAGTGGCCCCAATACAACGCAATTCACCCCGGGCTAACATTGGTTTTAATAAATTGCCCGCATCCATTGCCCCTTGAGTGGCTCCCGCACCGACAACGGTATGAATTTCGTCAATAAACATGATGATATTGCCTTGGGAATCGGTGACTTCCTTGAGGACAGCTTTTAATCTTTCCTCAAACTCTCCGCGATATTTTGCTCCCGCAATTAAGCCGCCTAAATCAAGAGAAATGAGAGTCCGATCTAACAGAGATTCTGGTACATCACGGTTAATAATCCGCTGGGCTAATCCTTCGACAATGGCGGTTTTTCCTACTCCCGGTTCCCCGATTAAAACCGGGTTATTTTTAGTCCGACGCGAGAGAATCTGAATGGTGCGACGGATTTCGTCATCTCGTCCAATTACTGGGTCTAATTTACCTTCCCGTGCCAATTGGGTTAGATCCCGTCCGTATTTTTCTAGGGCTTCGTATTTGCCTTCTGGATTCTGATCGGTCACTTTTTGACTACCTCTGACTTGTTGAATAATTTCTTTGAGTTTGTTTTCGGTAAGTCCGAATTCTTGAAAAATATTTTTCCCGAAGCGATCATCTTTAGCGTAACCTAAAATTAAATGCTCGATCGAGATAAAGTCATCTCCAAATTCTCGGCGATAATTTTCCGCTCGATCGAGTAAACTATCTAAACTACGACCTAAATAAATCGAGTCGCCGGGGTTAGAGATTTTCGGTTGACGACGGATAAAGTCATCGGTTCGATCCCGCAAACGGGCTAGACTAATATTAGCTTTACTAAAGACACTGCCCGCTAATCCCTCCTGTTCAAGAAGGGCTTTCATTAGATGTTCGCTTTCGATTTGTTGCTGGCTGTTCTGTTTGGCAATGTCCGGCGTTTTGACGATTGCCTCCCAAGCTTTTTCTGTAAATTGTTGTGGATTGGTTGGCTGCATTTTCTATAAGAGATTACTTTTATACTCTAGAGATTATTCTAGATTGACCAGTTCGTCGGCTCCTAGGGGCTTACCGTACCTAGTTAAGGGGGATTTCCCCTCAATGGTGCGATTTAAGCGGCTAAAGTTTCAAGTTTATAAGCTGTCAGGGATTTAAACTGCGTCTTGGAAATTTTAGTACAAATGTTCAAACTCTCAACCAAGCTAAAATCTTAATTATTGAAGATGTCCACTGATTACTAGAGTTCTTGCATAATTAATTTTGCTTAGGTACTTACTAAATCCGGTTATTAAAGACTGATTATTTATTCCTCCTCTTGCCTATCCTGATATGTAGCCTATACTCAACGGATTTAGTATTACCTAGCACAGTTGAGACAATCACAGTTACAGTAGCGGCTGCAATTAAGCTAAATGCTAACTGAACTACCCATTGTGTAGCTTTTTGATAGTTATCGAATTTTTAGTTAAATTGCTCAAGTTACTTTTTTAATTCTCGTAACTCAGTGAGTATCTGTTGTTGGTTGTCTTGAGTATCCTCAGTTGTCAATGTCATGGGAAATTCAAGGGTTTGTACTGTTTGCTATTTCAGATCATAATCTATCTTGATTGATAACCCACGATGATTAAAGTTAGCGGTGCGTTACACTACGTTAACGCACCCTACAAGATCAGCGATCGCAATTTTTCGATAATAATCGCATAACGCACGATTTCTATTCCTCAATTATTTGATTTAATTTTTCCTTGAAAATCGTTTCTATTTCTTTATAGGACATCGTTTGAGGTGCGGGATAGTTAAACCCGTCTTTTTTTCGGCTTAATAATACTTCCAGTGCTTCACTAAAAATAGCTTCTTCGTTTCGATGTTCCGAAAGATACTGACGGAGTTCTGCGTTAGTCATTTCTGAAGGTGATTTTTTCATAATTCAAAGTTCCAATTTCCCTGTTCATCGATTAAAATGATTAGAAAGTAATTGACAGATAAAGATAGCGGTATTTTTCTATCAAGGAAAAGTTTTGTAAATTTCTCTACGATGTGCGACTCGTTGACAGATGATGGTTTGATTGGGTTTATCAATAGTCAGGCCAATCCTATAATCTGCAACTCTAATTTTATATTTATCTTTATGTCCTTTCATTTTATCGAGATAGTCTAATTCAAAAGGATTGTCAGTTTCTAACTGGTAAAATACGATCAACTCAATACGAGATTGTATGTGCTTTGGCAAAGAGGTTAATTCTTTTAAAAATCTCTTGTTGTATTCAACCTTCTACATTTTTATTTTTAAGCAATTCTAAATATTGTAAGGCTTTTTCTTTGTCTAGGATTTGATCATTTTCAACTTCTTCGATGAGTTTTCCTAGTCCGTAATCCTCTAGGATTTCTTCGATTTTTTCAAATTCAGCAATGGGAATTTGAACGGCAATCGGCTTTTGATCTTTGTCTAATACATAGCTTTTGTTAATTTCTAGCATTTGGTTCTCTCAATAGTATCATTTTCGCTATTTTTTGTCATGTTTTGGGCGGTATTTAACCGAACTAATTTTCTACCACTTTTCGCTTGTCTCTCCCTCCAATCGGCGCAAATCGCTTTTATATCGTAGTTGAAAGACTTGGCGTGTTCTTCTCTAATCTTATGAATTTCTTCGAGTATTTCATCTTCCCACATAGCTCATTCTCCCATTAACTCGTAAGGTGTACAGATTAGCGGTAATTTGTAGCCGAAATCCGCGCATATATTGAGAAGTTTTTTCTGAATTTGAGCATTAGTAATATGTTTACAGTTCCATGTTAACAGATAAAAGTCGCGGACAGGATGCAGGTGATCGGTTACGCTTCAATATACTCGCAATAGGTGGCTGGTTGCGGAATTGGCAGACCTTCCTCTTGTAATCCATCCAGATGAAATTGAATTGCTTCTTTCATATTTTCTGCGATTTCCTCTAGGGTTTTACCGGTAGTAACACAACCGGGTAAATCAGGAACATAAGCAGAATAGTTATTTTCAGCTTTTTCGATAATAATCGCATAACGCATTAGTTATTGTCTCCTTCTTCTAGATATTTATTCAATTGAGCTTGTTTGAAAATACTCCGTAAAGTCTTAATCGCTAAATCATCGGACAGCTTACCCGGAACAGTAACTAAACCTGATTTCAGAGAATGTTTGAATTGTCGGTGGCTTCCCCTTGTTCTCGATAAATACCATCCATCTTGTTCTAGTAATCTAATTACATCTCTAACTTTCATGTTATATCTGATTCTTAAAAATTGGCTGTAACCTTTATATGTTACATTTTACAAGTCTCGACGCGAGAGAAGAATACCCCCCTTACCACAACAAAAACCAACCCCATCAAAATCTCCCTAAACCACAAAACCGGGAGGTGTCCTAGGGGTGCTTTTAGGTCAAAAGTAACATCTTTGTAGTATATCCAGATATTATTCACTCGCCAGCCTACCCTATCTCCGAAAGCGTCCCAAACTCTTTCATTATACTCCCGCGTCCCACCGAGTTCGCGGTAGATTTTCGCCTGCACGGAAAAACCAAAGCGACCGCCACTATATTTAACCCATAATTGGTCAATGGTTCGCAAATCCTCGCAGGGAAAATTATCGATATCCTCTACCCGTAGCCATCCTTCTTTTGTTCGGTTGGCAGCCTGTAGCATCACTGTTACGGTTTCTTCGTCCGCTTGCTTCCATTGCTGCCGTTTTAATAAATCTTCTAAGTTCCGATAATCGATTCCTTTGGCGCTTTTAAGTTCGATTTCTGGCGGTGCTGCGGGTTTCGGGGTTTCTGTTATCGTTTTCGCCGACTCGCCATTTATCGGTTCCGTTTTAGGGGAAGGTGGGACGGGTTGTTGTGCTAATTTTCGATTAATTCTGTCGTAATCTTGCCAGTATTTAGGTCTGGTTGTATCCAAAGCCAGAACTCGTCTCATCAACTGTCGCGCTTCCTCTAGCTTTCCCTCCACTTCCAACTCTAAAGCTTCCACTCGCAATAACTCTATATCGGGAGTCTTTGCCTGTTTCGGTAACAGAATCAGATGATTTTTATAATGCGGTTCGACAATAGAATGGAGAGTTTGCGGGGGTTTGTTGTGTTGTCGGTTGATTTCTGGAATCCTTTCGCGGAGACGATTACAGAGTCTTTCTACTGTAGCGCAGTTATTTTCCCCTTGGATTCGTAAAGCCTCTAGAAGTGAATAGGTAAAGGAACCCTGTTGTAGTTCGGGAATTTCGTAGGATTCCTCCGTCGGACTACAGGAAGCGATGGTTATCACTCCCTGTTGCTTTTGCCAGCCTACGGATTTATTGCTAAAATCGTTCTCGTTGCGACAGGCATCGAGAAAGAGAATGATATTATCTGCACCGCATCTCCGTAAACGTTGGGTAACGTAATTGAGGGGAATGGTCGTCTGTTCGATTAAGGTCGGGTGTCCCTCGCTGGGAACGAGGTAATCCTGTCCCTGATGGCGTAATCCGTGACCACTGAAGAAAAACCAGAAATTATCGCCGGTTTCTAAGCGTTGCGACTCGAAAAAGTCTTGCAGGAAAGCCATTAGGTTTGTGTACGTCGGTTTTGTCTCCTGTTGGGAACCATTCGGCGCGGTTATTGGGTCAGACTCATCGGTAAACAGGAAAACTTCGTCAAAATTAATTTCGTCACGACAATAACGCGCCATCTCTACCGCGTCCTGCTTGGCACATTTGAGCGGTTTCAAGCGCTTGTATTGATTTATCCCGATAAATAATCCCCAGTTCGCCATTAGTCTGCAGTCGGTGTGTTTTTCTCGTCTCGCTTGAATTTTAAGGTTAATCCGCCTTTGGTGCCAGTCTTAATCCCCGTCCCTAACAATTTTACTTCACCTTCTCCGGTAATCTCTACGCAAAGCTCTACTTCATCGAGTTTAAAACCGGTTTGTTGGTTGACCTGTTTCTGTGCTTGATTGAAGACTTTGCCGATAAGCTGGAGAAAATGGGAGAGTTCTGTCTCTAGCTTCTCTATGCTCACTTTTACGCCGCGAGTCGCAGCTTCGGTGATAATTTTCCTCGTGTCCCAGGGATTGTCATAGGTGTCGTTTCCTTTGGCATCTTTATCGGGGGTGACGGGGGTATCTTCTGCGGTGATAATCCAAATGGTTTCTTCTGGCATAGCGTTCTCGTTTTTCGGCAATGGTTCTCCTTTATTATTCTAGTTACCCATTGCTAACTCACCTATAGAGATAGGGGTTAATAGTCCCAAAAAAGGCCGACGAGTGTAAAGTGCGTTAGAAGGCAACCAATTCTTTTAAAAAACCAACATTAACAATCCGCACCCCACCCAGCAACTTTATTGTTAAATTTATGTTTCTGTCTTGGCTTATTTTGTTAGCAAGAACAGCCGAGAAACCTATTTTCCGCTACAATCGGAACAGCGCTGTACTGCTTGCTCAATCAATGCTGACCCTCAAAACGAGTAAACTAACCCTTGCGGATGTTCAACGTCATCTCCATTTCCAAGAAAAGCTTGAGGATGTTTCATTTACAGAGCTTTTAACATTGGAAACCGTCAGCGACGCAGAAAAATTAGAACTTGTTCAAATCCGCAACGATTTTCGACCCTATTTGATGGAAGATAAAGCATCAGAAGGACAAGTTAAAGTTTTAACCCTATTTCCCCTATTGTGGTTAGCGGGTTTTTATCGTTATCCGATTAAGATTAGGGTTGAAGAAGGGATTGATAATATTATCCTTGTGGATGAAGATAAAACTATTAGCGGATGGTTTGATATTGTCACGGTGAATAATTCGATAGCAACTGTCAATGATATCCCTTTTTGGATTTTAGTCATTGAAGCTAAAGAGAGTGGAATCGAAGTGCGTCAGGGATTACCTCAATTATTGACTTATGCCTACAATAGCTTAGAAAGACAACCCTCAGTTTGGGGATTAGCGACTAATGGCTTACAATATATGTTCGTCTATCTCAGACAAGAAACTAACCCCACTTATCAGATAATGCCAGAACTTAATTTAATGTATCCTGAATCAGCAATTAATCTGCTCCAAATTCTCAAGGCAATGGGTCAGCTAATTTTAGAGATATAAATTAGGACTCAAACAAGCTATAATCTCCTAGTATTTTACTGTCTATATAGGGAATTAAAAGCGTCTTGAATAATTACCACTATCTAAAACTCCTAAGTCAAAAATAAACTTAATTAAGGTGTCGATTGAACGAGAATGAATTAGTTGATGCTTGCTCAATATCTAACCAAGACTCGATTACAGAATTAACCACAGCAGCTACGCAGGAAATCGCTACACTATTACCGGTTAATTTTCGCATAGTTTGATAACTGCCGACAATTTGATAATCATCGGGAAAACCTTGTAAACGGAGCATTTCTCTTGCTGTTAAGCGTCTTTTCCCATCCACTAACAAATAATTATAGGATGCTCCTGCTCGCAAGGCACAGGAATAGGGATAAGCGCTGACATTTCCTCCTTTATTTTCGTGCCAGATAGTCGGTTCACTATAAGGTTTTTTTCCCTCTCTTTTCAGCAGGCGACTTTTTTGAATTTTTTCGGAAGCATAATAAAAATCCGAAACATTTTCCTCTAAGATTTCTGTTAAACTTGTTCTAGATAAAGCTGGTTTTGGCCAGATAAAACCCCTAGTTTCTCGGAAACCAACGATAAAAATCCGTTCCCGTTTTTGCGGTAAACCAAAATTAAGCGCATTCAAAACCCGATAATCGGTATAGTAATCTAAATCTTGTAAAGTATCGAGAATAACTTGCAAGGTTTTTCCCTGTTGATGTCCCTGCAATTGCTTGACATTTTCCAGAATAAATGCTGCGGGTTGTTTGGCTTTTAAAATGCGAGCAATCTCAAAAAATAGCGTGCCTCTGGTATCTTCAAATCCCTTTAAATTACCACAAATACTAAAGGGTTGACAGGGAAATCCCGCCATTAAAATATCATGATTGGGAATATCTAGGGCAGCGATTTCGGTAATATCTCCCCGGGGTTGGTCGCCAAAATTAGCCTGATAAATTGCCTGAGCATCTTTATCTATATCACAGGAAAAAACACAATCAGATTCTAAGTTTTTTTGGCGACAAACTTGTTCAATCGCCACTCGAAACCCTCCCAAACCACAAAAGAGGTCAATAAAACGAATTTTTTTACTATCTTTCAGGAGATTCATCGATAGTTGAGATTGTAGCGATAGGGATATTATCTTTGATTTTAACTTATTCAAATTTCACCAAAGAGCGGACGGTAAATATTTCATTGGCGCTTGAGAGTAACAAACTGAAAACAGTCGTCATCCCTGGAGACATACACAAAAAAATGATGGTGGGTTAAGCTTCTTGAACCTCAGTTTTCTAGGAAATCACAGCGAAGAATAACAGAATTATATAATTTGAAATTCATCCTGTTTAAGATTTTGAATTGATTCAATCTTGGAAACTTCTACAGCGATAACTGTATAGGCTTTTCCCTGATTATTTAACACTTCTAAAACATAGCCATCCTCTTGGCCTTCGGGTCGAGGACAATAATCCACGATAATCGCGTGAGTGCCACGAGACAAATTAGATTCTGGCAAATCTTCGGTTAATTGAACTTCGGAAAACATATCAAATTTCATAGTCTAACTCTTTTAATCTGGTAATAAAGTCACAAATCTTGTTTCTTTCGTAAGTGAGTCGATAATCCAATAGGTAGAGACTCGTAAGTTTATCCCGTTCACCCCTTGTAAAAGTCCTTTAATTTCATAAATATCACCGAACTTTGTTTGTTTATTTAAGGTGGCCTCGTTGAGAAGAATACGTCTTAAATCTTGTTCCAATACCTGCCAGTTGTCTAAATTATATCCTGCTTGTGCCAGAAAGCCTGATTTATCATCTTTGGGTTGTAAAACTAGCAAATACCGGGTTAATTTAGCTGGTGGGATTGTCGCATTGGGATTTAAATAAGGCATTTATATTGTAATTTAGCCAATTTCTTTATAGACTTCTATAAAATAGATTTTACAGTATATGCGGGCAGTATTGCCAGGCTTTTTCTTTGTCTAGGATTTGATCATTTTCAACTTCTTCGATGAGTTTTCCTAGTCCGTAATCCTCTAGGATTTCTTCGATTTTTTCAAATTCAGCAATGGGAATCTGAACAGCAATCGGCTAGGGATTCTAGATTTGATAACTGCGGTGGATGATTAGCATTCCATGCCAGAGCTTGATCTAATTTTTCTCGAAAAGGCGATCAATTTATCCAGTCTTCATTTACAGGAGAGCGATCGAGTAAATTTTGATAAAACTCATTCCACAGTTGACCCCATTCTTTTATATCGATAACAACTGCTGTTTTTTCTCCTGTTTCATCGACAATATACTGAATACCTTTCATGATTTAAATTGTTGTGAGATGGATATTAATCGATAACTATATTTTAATCGATTCACGAGAAGATATGGATTTTGCCAGTTCTTGTCTAGCATCTTCCGATAGAGAACAACCAAAATCTAGAATCTCGATTAAAACTAACTGATCGTCCTCGGAATAATGTAATATTGTTTTCCCTTCCTCCTCTGCGTAAGCAATTGGATTATTGTTTAACTCAATTAATAAAGCATCCACATCTGGGCTATAGTGTATCTTGTTCATATCGGGATATCCTACCAGGGTAAAGGGTGATGATTAAGAAAAAAGCACTGAATTCTCGATAAACTACTCGAATCACTAAATTATCATTGAACTTTTTTTGTGCGATTCGCTTGTTGTCTTCAGAGATTTCTATTTTGTCAGGAAATTGTACAGTTTCGAGGATAAATTCAGGAGTGATAAAAATTCCACGAGCGGATAGCAAATTCAATTTGATTCTAGAATGCTCACTAAATCGAACTTCTTTCATTTATCCAACCAATATTATATCGGCAACCTGTGACAGGCATCGAAACCCTATCAATTTTTTCGATAATAATCGCATAACGCACGATTTCTATTACTCAATTATTTGATTTAATTTTTCCTTGAAAATCGTTTCTACTTCTTTGTCTGACATCGTTTGAGGTGCGGGTTCATCGAATTGGAAGTTTACGAACACGCACAGAGTCATCGCTGATAGTAATTGCCGCACCTTCTGTCAGTTCCGTTTCCACAGTCAGTAAAACATCTAGAAGCCTTTGAGCAACTACATCAGGTCTGGCAGAAGATAACCGTAATGTAATCAAGCTAGGCAGTCCATAATTATTGAGGGCTACCAGCAGGGAAAAGTCTAAGTCTTGTGTTAAAATAACTTGACCTTCCACTCTGGCAAGTTCCAAAATCTCCGCGTCGGCAGCAGTGGCAGGTAAAAAGTCTGTAGTGCGTACTATGTCGTAGCCCTGTAACCTTAAAGCCGCAACTGTCAAAGGGGAGATATGAACATCAGCCAGTAAACGCAGACTACTCATGCCGAAGTGAAGCTAACGATATAATCGGATACAGCCCAAGCTGCATAATTAAGAGCCTGACGAATATCTTCCTCCTCTAACTCTGGATAAGCCTCTAAGACTTCCTGAATAGATAACTGACTAGCCAACAGTTTCAGAACAAATCCCACAGTGATACGCATTCCTCGAATCGTTGGCTGTCCAAGACATATTTGTGGATTAACGGTAATACGGTCTAGCTCTTTAATCACTGTGGAACTCCTGAGATAAACTCCTCTTATATTGTTACATACAGCAATGAATTGTTATCGCTTTAACTCTTGTGTTGGCAATGAATTGGCAATTAATCAGAATTAATCTCAGGTGCGTTACGCCATCGGGCGCACCCTACAAAATCGGCGATCGCAGTGTATTTTAGGATTTAGGGCAGATTTCAAAAACAAGTTGTGAACGATAGAAGCAGACATCAAATTCTAGAAAAAAATTCATCCGACCCAGTAGTAAAGGTGTATTATCAGACAAGCTCCAAGCAAAAACCAGCCGAACTGGGTTGAAATTACCAATCTGTGCCGAAACCAGTAAACCTCGCGCCTCCATCGAAGCCAAATTACCAGCTAAGATGACAGAGGTTGTCTGCTCTTCCCAAATCGCACCAAGTTGAACTCCAGCGCTGTACGGTAAGACATTAACACTTGCACCCGTGTCTAACAGTGCTGAAAACTCTACCGAGCTATCTTGGTATGTCAGAGATATAGGTAGTTGAGGCAAGGCATCGGGGACACCAAACCCATCGAATCCTTCGGTAAAGTTAAATCGTTGGGCGTTACGCATTGTGCGTTGCTTGTTCCGAATCTAGGAGTTGAGCAAGTTTCTGCGCCGCTGCGTGTGAATTAAGCGGCGACGAGAGTAAATATGTTGCTCCTGGCTGTAGGCTTGGCTCCTCGTCCTTACTTAGTTCTGCTATCAGAAATTGCATCACCTTCAACTTGTCTGCACGAGGCAGACTTCTCAAAGTAGGGAATAGCTCTGCTATAGTCATCTGGCTTAGAGGATTGCATTACCTTTCCATTTTCTCATAAAGCTATCTATTCACCGTGCAAATTTCTCATAACTGAGCCATTTTCGATCCAGTATTGTTTCGTTCCACCCCACCTACAAGATCTGAATTTGAGCGTTGGCAATATGTTTACAGTTCCATGTTAACAGATAAAAGTTGCGGACAGGATGCAGGTGATCGGTTACGCTTCGATATACTGGCAATAGGTGGCTGGTTGGGGAATTGGCAGCCCTTCCTCTTGTAATCCATCTAGATGAAATTGAATTGCTTCTTTCATATTTTCTGCGATTTCCTCTAGGGTTTTACCTGTAGTAACACAACCGGGTAAATCGGGAACATAAGCGGAATAGTTATTTTCAGCTTTTTCGATAATAATCGCGTAACGCATTAGTTATTGTCTCCTTCTTCTAGATATTTATTCAATTGAGCTTGTTTGAAAATACTCCGTAAAGTCTTAATCGCTAAATCATCGGACAGCTTACCCGGAACAGTAACTAAACCTGATTTCAGAAAATGTTTGAATTGTCGGTGGCTTCCCCTTGTTCTCGATAAATACCATCCATCTTGTTCTAGTAATCTAATTACATCTCTAACTTTCATGTTATATCTGATTCTTAAAAATTGGCTGTAACCTTTATATGTTACATTTTAAAAGTCTCGACGCGAGAGAAGAAATACTCCTTCCCCCCCCAGCACCCAGCAAAACACCCCTCCAGCAAAAACACCCGCAGGGAGGTGTCCTAGGGGTGCTTTTAGGTCAAAAGTAACATCCTCCAGTGATATCCAGCTATCATTCACTCGCCAGCCTACTCTATCTCCGAAAGCGTCCCAAACTCTTTCATTATACTCCCGCGTCCCACCGAGTTCGCGGTAGATTTTCGCCTGCACGGAAAAACCAAAGCGACCGCCACTATATTTAACCCATAATTGGTCAATGGTTCGCAAATCCTCGCAGGGAAAATTATCGATATCTTCTACCCGTAGCCATCCCTCTTTTGTTCGGTTAGCTACCTGTAGCATCACTCTTGCAGTTTCCTCGTCCGCTTCTTTCCATTGCTGCCGTTTCAGTAAATCTTCTAATTTCCGATAATCGATTCCTTTGGCACTTTTAAGCTGAATAGATGGGGGAGTTTGGGGAACGGAAATAACGGGATTAACGGGTTTTTGAATAGTTGTCTGGGGTATAGAAACCGATGTTTTTATCTGCAAAGCTTGCAACACTTCCGAAGCGGATTGATAGCGTTTTTTCGTGCCAAACTCGATTAATTTATCCAGAATATTCCCTGAATCATTACTAACAGGATTATTAACCAACCACTGTCGCCATACCCATTGGTGTTCCCCCCCATCGAATAAATCAAAGGGAGATATTCCAGTTAATAAATAAATGCAAGTTACACCCAAACTATACAAATCACTGGCATTAACTGCCTTACCATTTCCCTGTTCTGGTGCGATGTATTCCGCAGAACCGATAATTGTTCCCGTCATGGAACGATTTAAAGGACTGACAAATTTTGCTGCGCCAAAGTCCACTAAAATCAATTTATTATCGCTTTTTCTGCGAATAATATTTTCGGGTTTAATGTCGCGATGAATTACTTGTTTACTATGAATAAATTCTAGAATCGGTAAAATCTCTGACAAAAGATGTTTAATTTTGGCTTCGTTAAATACTCCTTCCTCTTTTAATTCTTGTTCGAGATTTTGTCCTTCGATATATTCCTGAACGAGATATTGTCGCCCGTCATTAGCGGTAAAATAGGCGTAAAGTTCGGGGATTTGTGGGTATCTTCCCAAACTATCTAAACGAATCGCTTCTTCTTTAAATAATTCTGCTGCTTTTTGTAAAGTTCCTGTTCCCTGTGCTGACGGGAAAAATTGTTTAATCACACAATAGGGTTTTGAAGGTTTATCCTCATCTATCGCTTGAAATGTTTTACCAAAACCCCCTTGACCGATTAATTTTAGCGCTCGATAACGTTCTCTGAGCAGTAATTGAGAACCGCACTTATGACAGAATTTATCCGTGGGGGTGTTTTTGTGCGAACAATCGGGATTGAGACAGAGACTCATAGCCGTTTGACAAGTATGGGAAGATTAACACTTATTATAGAAAAAGAGGTGACAGGTAGCAATTATTGTAGGTTGGGTTGACGCAAGGAAACCCAACAAAGAGTAACCTTTGGGGTGGTTGGGTTTCGCTTTTTCAGTCGAATTAAGCCATTTTCGACCCAGTATTGTTTCGCTCAACCCAACCTACGAGGCTCTATCTTATGACAGAATTTATCCGTGGGGGTGTTTTTGTGCGAACAATCGGGATTGAGACAGAGACTCATAGCCGTTTGACAAGTATGGGAAGATTAACACTTATTATAGAGTAACCTTTGGGGTGGTTGGGTTTCGCTTTTTCAGTCGAATTAAGCCATTTTCGACCCAGTATTGTTTCGCTCAACCCAACCTACGAGGCTCTATCTTATGACAGAATTTATCCGTGGGGGTGTTTTTGTGCGAACAATCGGGATTGAGACAGAGACTCATAGCCGTTTGACAAGTATGGAAAGATTAACACTTATTATAGAAAAAGAGGTGACAGGTAGCAATTATTGTAGGTTGGGTTGACGCAAGGAAACCCAACAAAGAGTAACCTTTGGGGTGGTTGGGTTTCGCTTTTTCAGTCGAATTAAGCCATTTTCGACCCAGTATTGTTTCGCTCAACCCAACCTACGAGGCTCTATCTTATGACAGAATTTATCCGTGGGGGTGTTTTGGTGCGAACAATCGGGATTGAGACAGAGACTCATGGCTGTTTGACAAGTATGGGAAGATAAGCCCTATTATACAAAAAGAAAGCAAGCTAGGGCGACTCTAGTGGGCAAATTTTCTCTGATAATTGGTTGAAAATATCGATAAAAATAGGTGAGTTAGCAAAGCGTAACCCACCCGATATCTATTTGCGGTTTTAAACCGTTTCTACCAAGGGACGGGTTAACTTATCCAACTGTTGGGTTAACAGACTCAGGAATAAACCCACATCGGTGACGATACCCACGGATTCTACAGAACCTCGATCGCTTAATTTTGTCACCACGGCCGGGTTAATATCAACACAGACCATTTTCACCCCCGCCGGTGTCATATTGCCCACACCGATGGAATGGAGCATACTAGAGAGCATGAGAATCATGTCTGCACCTTGAATTAAGCGCGAATATTCTTCCTGTGCTTTAATTAAATCCATCTCCGTATCCGGAAGCGGACCATCATCGCGAATTGAACCAGCTAGACTGAAGGGGACATTATTCTTGACGCATTCATACATTACACCTTTTGTCAATACCCCGGCCGATACAGCTTTGGCGATGCTGCCGTGGCGACGGATGAGGTTGATAATCTTGAGGTGGTGACGATGGCCACCGCGCACGGGGATGCCTTTCTGCATATCTACCCCTAAAGAAGTACCCATGATCGCCTGTTCCATGTCGTGAACTGCGATCGCATTTCCCCCCAGTAAAGCGTGAACGTAACCATCGCGGATTAAACGGGAGAGATGTTGCGCTCCTCCAGTGTGAATGACCACGGGACCTGCCGTTACTACCACTTTACCGCCCTGGTCGCGAATTTTACGCATTTCCCAGGCAATCTGCTCCACGGTTAACTCGACTCGGCGCTCGCTGGAAACCCCCGCACCCATAAAGGTAAATTCCTGGGTGCTGTTGCGTTGTTCCCTGGATTCCGCCTGTCGGATAGTACGGATGCCCTCAACTCCCACCATAACGCGATCGCCAGCTTTTAAATCCCGCAGCAGAGTACATTTCGCCGTTTTGCCTTCCGGACTTTCAGTGACGACGATGGCTGCATCCATGCGTTGATTTTCCACCCGCACCCATTCACAGTTAACCCGCACTTCCGTGGGATAGATGGTGCTGACATAAAAATCATCGGGAGCGACCCCATCTTGAGCGACAATGGCGGTATTGACATCACAGATTTCTTGGGGACGAGCGGCCGCACCGAGGTCGATCAATTGTACCATGATCTCCTCCATTACCTCGTGAGAGGGTGCAGAAACGCGCACTTCGGCCGAGGAGGTACTTTGGCGCTCAATCCCTAAGGTGAAGTTTAAAACCTTGAAGCTGCCCCCATTTCCCACCACAACATCGAGAGCTTTATTCATAATTCCCGCGTCGAGCAGATGACCTTCTAGCTGGAGAATGCGACTTTCAATGGTGACATTAGCGTGATGGTCTGGAATTAAGGGTTCGGTGGTACGCAGGGTTAAACATTTGGCGGCTCCTCCTGCTTTTAAGAACTCCGTCAGGGGAGTTTGTACCACTTCAAAGCTTTTTGACGCTAACTTATGTTGTAAATCGTCACTAATTTTATTCATGACGATTACTTGACCAATATTTACTGCATTACAAGCAAAGTTAACCGCATCGGCTTCTTCAACGATAATGCGTTTTTCTTCGGGAATTTTTAACTCAATTAACCGATTAGAATAGGCATCAAAAGCATCGGGATAGTAGAGTAGATAACCGCCACTAAGGGGACAAAAACAGGTATCAAGGTGATAGAAACGTTCATCGATTAAACGTAGGGATAAAACCTCGATATCGAGCCATTTAGCGATTAAAGGGTGGGAATCTAACTCAGTTCTGAAGCCATATCCTGCCCATAACCAACGTCCTTCCCGATCTAATAATGCGTCTCCTGCACCTTCAAAGGGTAAATCTTTGGGCAGTTCGTGAACTGTAAAACCGTTATCTTCAAACCACTGTTTAAAATAGGGTTCTTCTCCCTGTCTTTCTTTGTGTAAAAAGCGACTGAGAACGACTATTTTTTCCAGAACTAAACCTGCATTAGCGGTAAAAACCATGTCGGGCCAGCCTTTTTCTGGTGGGACTAAATCCACGAGCGCCCGATCTTTGAGAACATGATAAAGCTGCTGCCATTGTTGCCTAGCTTTTTCCTGGGAAGATTTGTGAATGTTGCCCTCCATCCAAGGATTAATCACATAATCCACATCGTAATGATCGGGAGAACACATCAAAAAGCGAATAGTTTCAGTCATATTTTTTGACAATGAATATTCAGTATAAGTAGTCTGGAGATAAGTTTAGACCAATCTTCCATTATACTCCACTTTGCCCCGAAATGTCACTAGGCCTAAGATTAGGACAATTCCCGTTCTACAAGCTAAAAACAGCCCGGTTTTAGCCGATAACTGACGGCTAGAAGCTTAAATTATTGTAAATCCTGATGTTTAAATAACCCCATAAATTTCGATTTGCGTCCATGTTCCTTAATTAAACTTTCCCGATAAGTTTGCCATTCTTCCCGTCTTCCCGACATATAATCAGCCATTTAATTGCTTCTTCCTAGGGATCAGCCCTTTTTTCGTCGAGTATCTTTTCCGCAGCAGGACGTACATGATCGATCAACCAGTTAGGATCGACGGTAGCAGCCGCATCCATTATCCGCCAAATTAGGTGAGACTGCACATAGGAATTATCAGAAACGACTTTAATTGCATCTCTAACTAGGGTTTGCGGCAAAAAGTTTTTCGTGGGGGTAGGGTGTGGGGTGTGGGGTGTGGGGTATAGGGTTTTACCGATTTTGAGGGGGTCAATTACCTAATTTTCAGGGAAAAAGTCCCTGAATTTTCCCCCCGATCACTCCCATATTTGGTACTTTTTGATTGACAAAAAGTCTAAAAGTCTTACCCAGCAAGGTTTTTAGATTTATTCAGCAAGTCCTAACTAAATTTTCGTGGAGAAATATATCGATCTTAGCCTCTGTGGAACGTCCACCGCTAAACCGGTTGGGTTGACCCAAGGAAACCCAACAAAAAGTCATGAGAGCAGGGGAATAGCGATCGCCATTCGGGAGAAGAATAATGTCTGGGGGAAGTTCAGTTATTAACCGAATTAAGCTGTTTTTGCAGTGCCACAATGCGATCGCTTGTAGCCGGATGGGTGCTGAGAATTGTCGGGGTAGAACCCCCCTGTTGTGTTAATTTTTGCATAAAGGAGATCATCGCCGTGGGTTCATAACCAGCCCTGGCCAAATTTGTTAAACCCAGTCGGTCCGCTTCTAATTCATCCTTGCGACTATTGGGCAGATTATAGGCGAGATTAACCGCCAATTGTACCCAAGTTTTTGTCTCTAATCCCGCCGCACTGAGAAGTCCTTGGGCGAGGGCAGTATTGCGTAATTGGGTGATAGAATGACGACCAACGATATGGCCGATTTCATGGGCAATCACGCTGGCTAATTCGGCCTCATTATCAGTAGTTTTAATCAATCCCGTGTGTAAATAGACAAATCCGCCCATAGTTGCGAAGGCGTTAATGCTATTGTCGCGCACCACTTGAAAAGTGTAGGGAAGGTCAGGGCGATCGCTAGTTGCCGCTAATTGCTGCCCGATTTCTTGGACATATTGGTTAATTCTGGCATCTTTGGACAGTTTCACCTTACCTGATTCTAATAAACCTTGATTAATCTGCCTACCGATGGCGACTTCCTGCTGAGGAGAAATAGTGGAGAGTTGAATAACTTGCACACCCCGAAAAAGTAAATCCATCCACGAGAGCGCGGAACTGTTTTGGGGATTGATAATCCCGATACTCAGGCTGAGCAGCAGAGAAATTATTGTTAATAGCCAAAAACGGGAGAAAATAAGGCGCATAGACGATTCGATCCCATAAAAACCTCATTCTTATTCTAGACATTGTCTATCACCCTTTGTCTGTTACTGTCCCCGATTGGTTTGATAGACGTAAAAGTTAAATAAATCGAATAAACTGCCAACAAAAGCAAAAGTAACAGCGATGGTTAACATTCCTTGTAGGGGATAACCGTCACCGAAAATGGTTAAAAATTGCAGAATTTGGCTAAAAACAGTCTGAGAAACCCAAGTAAAGCCGGGGACGTGACTGGTGGCGAATAAAGCAGTTAAAATCGAACCCACCAGGAGGACGGGAGCAACAAAACTTAATAGGGTGGAAAATAGCAGAGAACGGAGCAAAGTAAGCATGGGTGCTGATCTCCAGAGAATTGGGGGGCGATCGAACGGGAATAAGAATTTATACTCGCTCCCCTCTAGGATATACGTTCATCTCAGCTAGGGGCGGTTTTTTAAAAAATCTTAAAATATCATTAAGATTCTTGGTTAAGAAAAATATAGCAGAGGAATTCCCCACAGGAGCGTACACCGGTATGGATGCAGCGACTGCCTCCTTTCCGCTTGCTCAAATCCCGTGCTATAACGTTGACCATTAACTGCCCGAAGCGGATAAAACCAGAGGATGATAGAAAAGTTAGAATTACCCTTTCATCTATGACCCTAGATATTATCCCCGAAGGGGAAGAACGCAAAGTAGAAGCTGTCAGTAGTGCCGCTATTGATGGGGCGCCGATCGCCTATATTGTCGTCTTAGCGGCCATTGTCACTACCCTTTCTTTTATTCCCTTCTCCATTGTCCTCGCTTCCGGCGGTAGTATGCCCCTCAGTCAAGCGGTTTTTCCCCTTTTGGGTTGGTTACTCGGCCCGATCGCTGGGGCGATCGCTAGTGGCATTGGGTCCTTAATTGGGGCTTTTCTTGCCCCCTACACGGCAGGAATTCCCGCTATTTCGGTCTTTGGGGCAATTATAGCCAGTTTTGTGGCGGGAACGATGGTTTTAGGCAAAAAACGCCGTTATTGGTGGTTAGGATTGACGTTAATTTTTCTGATTCCCCTGTTTATCTACGCTAACCGGGCGATCGGACTGAACGGCATTTCGCCACAAGTCTTTATTGCTGGCGCTTTCGTCGATTGGTCGGCTTTGGTATTATTTATCCTACCGACCCGGACTCTTTTTCCCCATTGGATCAAAGGTAGCAATTTAGCCCTAGTAGCGGCGGGAATTTTTGGGGGTACCTGGACCGCCAGCGGCCTCTCCCATTTAGGAGCCGTCGCCATTACCTACTCGATTTTTAACTGGCCAGAAGAAGTCTGGATCGCTTTAATTGGGATCGTTCCCATAGAAAATCTGATTCGTTCCCTCGTCGGTATGGTGATCGGTTGTGGTGTCATTGCCGGTTTACGGGCGATCGGTCTGGTTAAATCAAGAGAGGCGATCTACTAAAATGGAAGTTTTCCCTTTGGGGAGTGGGGAGTAGGGTGTCGGGGCGGACACAACGGTAAGAATTCTGGGGTCGCGTCCAACCCGACACCGAAAAAAAAGAGAACTAGCGTTTTAGCCAACTCATCATCGCCCGCAGATCTTGGCCGACTTCTTCGATCGAATGTTCTGCTTCTTGACGACGCATAGCGGTGAAACCCGGTTTACCAGCTTGATTTTCGAGGACAAACTCTCTGGCAAATTGTCCCGATTGAATTTCCAGGAGGATTTTCCGCATTTCGGCCTTAGTTGCTTCCGTCACCACCCGCGGACCGCGAGTGTAGTCACCGTACTCGGCTGTATTGGAAATACTATCGCGCATTTTGGCTAAACCGCCCTCGACGATCAGATCGACGATCAGTTTTACCTCGTGTAAACACTCAAAATAGGCTAATTCGGGCTGATAACCGGCTTCTACGAGGGTTTCAAAGCCAGCTTTAATTAAAGCACTTAAACCGCCGCATAATACTGCTTGTTCGCCAAAAAGGTCGGTTTCTGTCTCCTCGCGGAAAGTGGTTTCCAAAACCCCGGCCCGAGTGCCACCAATACCTTTAGCGTAGGCCATTGCCCGATCGCGTGCTTGGCCGGTAGCATCTTGATAGACGGCGAATAAACAGGGGACTCCTTGACCTTGTTCGTAGGTGCGACGGACGAGATGGCCCGGTCCTTTGGGGGCAACCATAACCACATCGACATTATCCGGGGGAACCACTTGACCGAAATGAATATTAAAGCCGTGGGCAAAAGATAACACCTTGCCTGCGCTTAAATTCGGGGCAATTTCGTGGAGATAAATCGTTTTCTGCACTTCATCTGGTAAGAGGATCATGATCCAGTCGGCAATTTTAGCGGCTTCGGCCACATCATAAACCGGAATACCGGCTTCTTTGGCTTTGATGGCCGATTTACTGCCGGGATATAGACCAACAATCACATTAACGCCACTATCCTTGAGATTTAATGCGTGGGCATGACCCTGGGAACCATAACCAATAATAGCGATCGTTTTCCCCGCTAATAAGTCTAAATTGGCATCCTCATCATAGTACATTCGTGCCATCGAACTCGCTCCTTAAATTTTTTTGTCACTGTGCAAACTCCTAATTATACGCGAAAATCACGCCCGTCAGAAGCATTTGATCGCCTATTTCTAGGAGTCAAGAAAAAATAGTGTCGAGAAAATTCAAATTTTCTCGAGATATTTGGGTACTCTAACTAGGGAAAGCTGACTTGATCTAGTGGAGCAGAAGGGGGGGATAATGGCCAATTTTTAGCTTGGACTTGGTTCTTTCACCAAAATTGATTACAATATCATCATCAATAGCTGCTTCCTCTGCTCCTATCCAGTTAGGATTAACCTCGGTCTGAACACAGATAATCAGGTTAATATTAGTGCAGAAATAGCTTCTCTCCCCCTCGATTTTCACCTGTTCTGGGTAAATTACCCAGTTAGGATCGTTTATAGACTGATTTACTGCCTTGATCGATACTAAATAAAATCAGGTGAAAAGATCAAGATTATTGGCTTTGTTGATCACCAATTCCCTTAGACCTGCCCCAGAAAATCTATGGTAAGTTTTTTTAAGAAGCTATTGACAAAAAAAACTCAAGGTATTGGGTTAGAGATTACCCCAGAGCGCCTTAACGTGGTTCAGATCGCCAAACAGAAACAAAATTATAAATTAGTTAAATGTTGTTCGTCGGATATCCCAGAAGGCATCTTTGAGGAGGGAAAAATCGTCGATTCCGTCGCTTTAGCGGAATTAATCCAAGAAGTCCTCAAGGAAAATAAAATTAACAGCAAACGAGTCGCTACTGCTGTCCCCATGCGCGAGTCAATTATCCGGATTATCCCTATTCCCTCGGAATTGGACGAGGAGGAATTGCGCGATCTGGTCTTAAATCATGAAGCTAATTTATACCTTCCCTATCCGCGGGAGGAAGTGGATATCGACTACCAAAAACTGGGCTACTTTCAGGATGAAGACGGCATCGAAAAGGTGCAGGTTTTGCTGGTAGCTACTCGTCGGGAGATCACCGATGCCTATCTGGAGACCCTGCAACGGGCAGGATTACAGGTAGATGTGCTAGAAATTAATAGTTTTTCCCTAATTCGGACGATTCGCGATCAGTTGCGACAGTTTAGTTCCAATGAAGCTACCGTTATTGTCGATATAGAATTTGATAACACGGAAATTGCCATCGTGGTGGACGGCGTTCCCCAATTTTCCCGCACTGTCCCCATCGGCACTTTCCAGCTACAAAACGCCATTTCCAGGGCGATGAATTTGCCCACCCCCCGCAGTCCTGAGATTCTTTTGGGGATGACAATCCCGATCACTGCCTTTGATAGTCTTGACACCAATACCGGTGCTTCCAGAACCTTTACTACCGCCGGGATTGCGGCACTGATGCGGGTTTTAGGGGAATTAACCGATGAATTGCGGCGATCGATTAATTTCTATCTTAACCAAAGTGATGAACTGGAAATGGAAATTGTCCAGTTACTTTTAGCCGGTCCCGGGGGCGGTTTAGCGCAACTAGACGAATATTTTACTCAACGTCTCAACGTCCCCACCACGGTAATCGATCCCATCACATCACTGAACTTAGATACAACTCAAGAGATTCCTAATGCCGAAAGACCTGGTTTAGGAACAGTCCTCGGTTTAGGATTGCGGGAGGTTGACAATTAGCTAACGTTTTGTTAACATACACTTACATACGCTACTAATTAGGGTTGGCTGAATAATAGTAAAACCCTTTTAAAATAAGACTTTTGACCTGTTAAAATCCAATGTTCATGCTGCGAAAATCGGATTGGGACATTCAAAAACCTGGCCTTATTCTTTTTTTAGTAGATAAACTGGTACAAAGAAGCAGGGCAACAAAGCCTGAAACTCCCGACTCCTGACGACCGGCTACTCACTCCTAACCCCACCAACAAACTTTTTCAGCAAACCCTAAATAAAGAGGTTTTGACAACCAAATTAAAGCATATCTAAAGAGTTTTGGGTTAAAAGTTAAACTTCAGGTTTTCATTCATAACAAATGAACTAACTAATTTTTTGGGGAAAATTAGTTAACCCATGACCATAACATATAATTAATTGGCAAGAGTTCTTTTGATGAAAGGCTATGGGTATCAGCATCCTGAGAATCTGGGCAATCGCAGCTAACAGTTTTCGCGAGGTTATTCGCGATCGCATTCTTTACTTTATCGGGTTTTTTGCCTTGTTGATGGCCTTCGCTTGGCGTTTATTACCAGAAATTGCGGTGGGAACCCATCAGAAAATCTTTCTTGACTTGGGATTAGCCGCTATCGGACTATTAGGGGTAATTGTCGCGGTTTTTGTGGGTACAGGGCTAATTAATCAGGAAATTGACAAGAGAACTATTTTAGTTTTGATTCCTAAACCCCTGAGTCGGGCCGAATTTATCCTTGGTAAACACTTGGGTTTGTCCGGGGTTTTAGCGGTGATGTTGGGGGTAATGTTGGTGATTTACCTGCTGATGTTGCTGGGGATGAAAGTATCTTTTCAAGCTTTACCCCTGATTGTCTCGGTTTTCTATCTCGGTTTGGAATTAATTCTGATCGCAGCCGTGGCGATCGCTTTTGGGGTATTTACCAGTTCGATTTTAGCCACGCTAATGACTTTTGGGGTCTATCTAATGGGTCACATCAGCAAAGACCTGATCCAATTGGGTATAATCAGCAAAAATCCCAATATTCTCGCTATCACCAAAAATATTTATCTAATTCTCCCAGATTTGGAAAGATTAAATTTTAGAAATGAGGCCGTTTATGGTTTGCTCCCTAGTGCTGATGTCTTAATCGCTAATGCCCTCTACAGTCTCGTTTATACTGGTCTATTATTGGGTATCTCCATCCTCATCTTTTCACGACGACAATTTTAAATGGGGTTGCCGAATGTCATCGCCATCGATTAGTTTATAGAGATGATTAGCCATGAAATTAAAGGCCCAACTGCATATTTTAAGTCGAGAAGCGGTCAATTACGGACTGGCAACCGTGGTCATGGACGAAGCGGTTAATCCCGTCCTTGCAGCTTTTGCTAGACAGTTAAAACATTTACAATACTATGTAGTTCAGAATAGCCAAGGTGATTGGTTACTAACCACCTTAGCTCATCGGCAGCAGCCAGAACAGGAAAAAAGGGTGATCTATGCTTTTGCTACGGAAAAAATGGCCATATCTGCCCAAAATACTGCTAATTCACCCCTATCAACGCTCCTGATTCCTGTAACCCATCTTTTATTCCAATTATTTGCCGTAGAAAAAGTAGATAGTATTATTTTTCTGGAAAATGCACACACCGCTCAAACAGGAAAAGAAATCTCCCGGATCCAATTAAAGGCTAATATTGAAAAACAACTACAAAAACTGGGGACAATTCCTGCCAATCTTGCTTAATTAGTTATCCTTAATCAAGGCGAATTAGATGTCATACTAAATCCGTTGAGTATAGGCTACATATCAGGAGAGGCAATAGGCACTCTTGCAATAGGCAAAAGGAGAAATAGATAATCAGTCTGTAATAACGAGATTTAGCATTACCACCAGAGACTTTTTAAGCTGGCAACTTGAGTCTAGCCTAATCAGGGAGATTATTTAGAGCCGATCGTATAAACAAGCACCTGAGCCAAACGGCTAGGAGCATATCGGTTACTATAGAGAGTGTCTATTTTCTCAAAACCGACCTATGCTGCGAGAAGATCTTAAGAAAGAATTAGATAAACTAAACGATGATCAACTGAAAAAGATTGCTGATTTCATAGCCGACCTTGAGTTTCAGTCTGGACAAGTCCCATCGTCTGTTCCGCTTTGGCAAAGAGCAACACCATCCCAGAGAGCTAGGGAATTGCGTGAATGGGTGTTACAACTTCCCAAAGATAGTCCGAGTCTAGGAGATGAAGCCTTTAGTCGCGATAGTATTTACGAATGATGACGAGATATTTACTTGACACTAATATTGTTATGCGATTGTGCAATTGTTCCGACCTACAGCATAAGCTGGCAACCAATGCAGTTTCTCGTCTGCTCATGCAATCAGATGAATGTTTCCTTGCGACACAAGTAATAATTGAGTTTTGGGTTGTTGCCACCAGACCAACTGAAGTCAATGGTTTGGGTTGGTCTGTAGAACAAACCAGAAGCATGATAGATCAACTTCTCGCTCGTTTTCCAGTCTTGGCAGAATCTCGGCAGATTTTTACAAATTGGCTGAACTTAGTCACAACTAACAGAGTGATGGGTAAACGCACTCATGATGTTCGTCTCGTTGCGGCTATGCTTGCCAATGAAATGACACATCTGTTGACCTTTAATCCCAGTGATTTAGCGGGTATATCAAGTATTACCCTAACTCATCCACAAGATTTGAACCCGTTTGATACTAATGAGCCATAGTGTTGGCGAGCGCCGCATAACTCAATCGTTATCAATAGGGAAAAGTTAATTATCTGCAATGGCCTTTTTTACTCTTACTCAGATTACCATGACCGAGCCAACCCGATTAAACTATCACGATACCTATTCTTGTCCCGTCTGTCGCCATGGTAAAATTGCCACTTTACCCCTAATGGAAGCCTATGCTTGTAACTTTTGTCAACACATTTTTACTGCTAATTTAGAAAGACAGCTTTTAAAAATGGCCGATAGTCAATTACCCTTAACTTGGTATTGGAATGGTAAGTATTGGCAGGGTTTACCGAGAGAAGGAATCGAGATGGCAGGTTTTTACTTAATTATCGGTTTAGGATTTGTGATTTTTCCCACAGCAATTGTGGCTACGGGAGCCTATCTTTTTCCTCCAGTCGAGGGGAGTCCTTTGTCATGGGTGCCTCTATTTTGGTCGATTTTAACCTTTATTTGCCATGCTATTTGTTTACTCTGGTTAATTATCGAATATTATCAGTTTCCCGTTAATATGTATCTACGGGCCTTAGCCCGTCGTTGGCAAAATTCTTTTGTTACTAGATTATTATCCTAGGGTTATTTAACTGCTCCAAAGTCTGACTACAAAAATTTGCTTCCTCTAAATTTTCCTTTTTAAGAGGGACTTAGATTCAATCTGTAATTTGCCTAGAGAGAATTGGTATAAAAGAGTGATTAAAGACGGCAAAAACTTAATCAGAAAGGCTAAATTTTACTCGACATTGACTAACCTTAAAAAGGTTGAAAATAATTGACAGATTTTTTATTGTTAGGAGCGATTAAATAATCGTACAGATATACTTTATCGAAAGAATCTATAGTTGAATTAGTCAGGGGTTTAAAGGAAAATTTCTTAGCTCCTGCAACAATTGGGGTAGTTGTGCGGACAAGTTTCCCATCTTTTTCCTGTAACAAAATAATTTCCGAAGTTTTAACTTGGCGAGCGGGTTCCCAGGGATAATAAAAGAACAATAATCCATTGTCGTTATTTAAAGCTATTTCTCCATTGGCAGCGATTTTTAGCTGCCAATCAGGATTGAGTTTATATAGTTTAGGAACGTTTTTCCATTGCCAAGGAAATTGATAAAGTTGACCGACTACACTGGGCATAGACCAAGCAAAAGGATACAACTGACTTCCCCAAGGTAGACTAGGAGCATCGACTAAAATAACTTGTCCATCGTTCAGATCGGGGGCTAATTGTATAACATCAGCCCAAAAAGCTTGCTGATATTTCCAACTTAGTTTATTTTGCTGTTGCACGATAATTCCAAATCCAATCAACAAAGAAAAATAAGTCGCTAAGAGGAGAGCCGCAAGATTTTTTTGCCGATAACTATTGGCTAAATAAACAATCAAATAGCCAAGAATTCCCCCAAGAATAGAAGCTCCAACCACGGCAGCCGCATGAACACGGGAATCACGTCCACTAATGAGGGTAGCAGGAACGGTAAAAGTTAAGGGATAGGCCAAGAATAAGAGACTTATCCCCAAAAGGCTCAACTGTTTAATTATCGGCCAATTTTCCCCACTATTCAGTCCCGAAAAACGAGAATTTTGTAAGAATAGCCATAGCAACATAAGTAATGAAAGAGACACAAAAATTAACAATTCTCCCCTGAGATTATGCAAAGTTTGCCAAGGACGATAGACAAATGTTCCTAAACAGACAAATGGTCCGGTAATTATTTGACGAATCGGAGTAGAAATAGCGGTTGCTATATCTAAGTCTCCAACCCGGCCATCACCAGTCAACTTTCTGAGAATTAAAACCACTAGGAAAATCGTACCTAAGATGAATAGATGTTTAATTAATTCTTTAAATATCTCCGACTGAGGCTTTTTGGTTAGAAAAGGTGCGGTGATGAACAGCAAAAAACAGGTCTCATAACTAAGAAAAGAAGCAGTAATCAATAGGTAAGACCAAAATTTTTTATCGTTTAGATAACTTAAAAAAGCTAGTAAAAGAAAGGTTAAGGCGGGCAAAATGTGAATATGAGTGAGAAAAGCCCTAGTGTTATCGGCAGGAAATAAAGTAAATGCAAGGGTACCCGTCAGGACAAAAATAGGTTGATTCCAGAGACGTTGGAGAAATAGATAAAAGAGGATATTATTGGTTAATGCCAATAGATAGGCACTTATATAAATAAGCGGCAATCCTCCCAATTTTCCAGCAAAGTATGCAGAGAAGAAGAGGATGTTAAAGCCGACAACTCTACCTTGAAAAAATGCTAAATTCATGTTCTTAACAGAGTCAACAAATCTGGAAAAGTCCATGGTGAGTATGTTACCGATGAAAGCGTAATCATCTTCGTATAGACCCAAGTGATTAAAATACCAAAAGTGGGCGATCCAAGTAATCAATGCAATGGTTAAAAATGTAGTAATTTTCAATGATTTATTATTCAATAACGTCATTGATTTTCCTATAGCTTGTGTAGTCATAAATAAATATTTTATGTGAAATTTACAGCTTCAACAGGCTGAGCAATTGAATTACCTAGTGGTTCTTCGGTTTCTGTTATGCAATGTACGGGGGTTATAAGGGACGGAACCCTTATAGAGAAAAACGTTTGGCGATTTTTGTCAATTGTTTTTGATCTAGAGCGAACTAATCAATTAAATCTCTTGCCAGATAAGGATTTAGTTTATTTATGCCACCCTATCGAACCATAAAAAGTAACGAAGAGCCTACCTAGTTAAGCTTGCTTTCTCTTGTTGGAAGAATTATGGATTCTTTCTGATAATATATCAGTGTTTAAACTCTGTCAAGGCGAGATTGTACTAAATCCTGTTTAAAAGGTATAAGGTACAGGGGAGAAGGGAGCAGGGGAGAGGGGAGATAGGAGACAGGAGATAGGAGTCAGTAGTTAACTGTTCAGTGAAAACTCAAATTTGATAACTGATAACTGATAACCGATAACTGATTACTGTTCCCTAAATTGTCCCTAAAGGACAAAATTGACCCGATAATTCTAGTTTATTGTTTTGCAGCAGATATAAACCGTACTCAATTCCTTCTACTACTGCTTGATAGGAAGCTTCTAAAATATTACTAGACACTCCCACAGTAGTCCATCTTTGTTGACCGTTACTGGACTCGATTAAAACCCTAGTTTTCGCTGCCGTCCCCGAACCACTATCGAGAATTCTCACTTTATAATCGGTCAGGTGAAAGTTAGCAATTTCGGGATAGAATTTGACTAAAGCCTTTCTTAAAGCCCGATCTAAAGCAGCCACTGGACCGTTACCTTCGGCCACTTCTAATAAATCTTCCTCTTTTACCTGTACTTTAATTGTCGCAATCGCATTACCACTATCCCGGAGCATATCACAATAAACTTGGAATCCTTTTAATTCAAAAAGGTGACTTCTCTGTCCCAAAGCTTCCCGCATTAATAACTCAAAACTAGCTTCGGCTGCCTCAAATTGATAACCCTGACTTTCTAAGATTTTTAAACGTTCCAATATTTGCCGACAGGTGGGATCATCTTTATTTAAATCGATGCCAAAACTGCGCGCTTTCGCTAAGACATTACTTAATCCCGATTGGTCAGAAATGACGATGCGGCGCTGATTCCCGATCGCTTCTGGATTAATATGTTCGTAGGTGAGGGGATTTTTCGCCACCGCAGAAACGTGAATACCGCCTTTATGGGCAAAAGCGGAACGTCCGACGAAGGGAGCATGATCATCCGGGGCTAAATTGACCATTTCGCTGATTTTTCGGCTAGTTCCCGTCAATCGGCCTAATTGATTTTCTTCTAGGCAAGAAAAGCCCATTTTTAACTGAAGATTGGGAATTAAAGTACATAAATTGGCATTGCCGCAGCGTTCCCCATAACCGTTAATTGTGCCTTGAATCATGCGTGCGCCCTCGTTAACTGCCGCTAAAGAGTTAGCTACGGCGGTTCCTGCATCATTATGAGCATGAATGCCTAATTGAGGCGCATTTTCCTCATCAGGATCGATACCCAATTGCTCCCGCACTTTCTCCACAATAGGGGCGATTTCTTGGGGTAAAGTGCCACCGTTGGTATCACAGAAAACTAACCATTCGGCCCCGGCATCCCTGGCGGTTTTGAGGGTTAAAAGGGCGTATTCGGGGTTATTTTTGTAACCATCAAACCAATGTTCGGCATCATAAATGACTCGTCTTCCCTGACAGCGTAGATACTCGATCGTATCTCCTATCATGGCTAAATTCTCCTCCAAACTGGTTTTTAAGCCCTCTGTGACGTGCAGATCCCAAGATTTGCCGAAAATTGTCACCCAACGGGTTCTAGCTGCGAGAATGGCGGTTAACATCGGATCTTCTCGGGCTTCGACATGGGGGCGACGAGTGGAACAAAAAGCGACTAATTCCGCTTGTTTTAGGGGTTTTTCGTGCATTTTCCAGAAAAATTGACCGTCTCTAGGGTTTGCGCCCGGCCAACCGCCTTCGATAAAAGGAATACCCATCCGATCTAATTCCCTAGCGATTTTAATTTTGTCTTCTAGGGAGAGGGAAATACCTTCTCGCTGGGCCCCATCCCGGAGAGTAGTGTCATAGACCCAAATGCGCTTACCATTGTTCATAGAAATAGTCAATAGGTGTTAATATTAATTAATAACTGTAGCGACTTAAAATCACGCCCCTAATGCCTAGAATAACAGTTTACGGTCAAACAATCACCTGCGATCGAGGTGAAAATCTCCGTCGTATATTATTAAAACATGACATTTCTTTGTATAATGGCGGTTCCAAGTTAATCAATTGTCGCGGCATCGGCAGCTGTGGAACCTGTGCGGTGGCAATTGTGGGCGAAGTTTCTGCTATCAATTGGCAGGAAAAAGCTCGTTTTTCTTTACCTCCCCATAACCCCAATAATAACCGTCGTCTTGCTTGTCAAGTCAAAGTTTTTGGTGATATTGAAGTGACTAAATACGATGGTTTTTGGGGACAAGGAGACTCAGTGATCAGTGATCAGTTATCAGTGATCAGTGAGCAGTATTAAGTGTTAAAGTGTTAAAGTATTAAGTGGCAAGTTCGGAGCCTTCTTTTCACTGATTAATGATTACTGTTTACTGTTTACTGTTCACTGTTTACTGTTTACTGATTAAGGTTATCAAATGAACGAGACAATAACTTTTCGGATATCACCAATAATTCGGGTAACTTTATTAAGTTTATATGTGGCGTTAACCATCCCTTTACCCTTTTTAGCAAAAGTCACTAATTCCCCCGTTAATCCCAATTTTCTTTGGTTAGGAATCAGCTTAGGATTAATCGCTTTATACGGAGCTTTAAGTGAAAGAGTCATTTTATCAGAGACAGGGATACAAGTTACCTATCCCCAATGGTTTCCTGCTTTTCTTCGCTCTGGTTGGTGGTTAAATTGGACAGATATAAAAGAACTTAAATGTCGCAGTACAGGACAGGGTGGTTTAGTTTATTATTTCCTTGATCGCTCCGCAGAAAAAGCCTATTTATTGCCGATGCGAGTGGTGGGATTTAATCGCATGGTCAAAATAATCGAGGAAAAAACTAACTTGGATATGACTGATATTCGCCCCCTTTCTCAGCCTTGGATGTATGGAATTCTTTTTATTCTCACCCTATTTTTATTATTAGTCGATGGGTGGACTATTGCTACGGCGAGAACTATGATTCCCTAATAAATTCGGCTCAAAACGTAATCCACTAGCTCGATTAACACCTCTTTTGATGGAGAAGAAGCTAAACAGTCAAGGTGTTTTAAGGCACTTTGACCGTATTGATTGGCTAACTCTTTTGAGCGAGGAATCCCTTGGCTAGAGTGAATAAAATCAAGAGCTTTTTCGATGTCTCCTTCCTGACTAAATTCCCGTTCGATTAACACTTCTATATAGGGATTTTCCTCCATAGCAAAGAGAGCGGGAGCAGTGATATTACCACTGATCAAATCGGAGCCAGAGGGTTTTCCTAATACTTCCGTGGGGGAGGTAAAATCGAGAATATCATCGACGATTTGAAAAGCTAATCCTAAATTGCGACCATAATTATATAAATGATGATTAACTTCAGCCGATTGCTCGCTTAATACCCCAGCGGCTTTGGCACTATTGGCAATTAAAGAAGCTGTTTTGTAGTAACTTTTTTCTAGATAAGCTTCCAGGGAGATACTGGTATCAAAGCGATTAATTCCCTGTTGAATTTCCCCTTCAGCAAAATCGCGAATCACTTCTGAGAGCAATTTTACCACTTCTAAATTATCTAAATTAGCTAGATACCAAGAGGATTGAGCGAAGAGAAAATCCCCCGCTAAAACCGCCACGCGATTGTCAAATAAACTGTTAACGGTGGGAACACTGCGCCGCAATTCTGCCTCATCTACCACATCATCATGGACAAGACTGGCAGTGTGAATCATCTCCGTGATTTCCGCTAATCGACGATGACGGGGAGTGATATCCCGGTCTAACATGGTAGCGCGAGATACCAGCAACACGATCGCCGGTCGAACGCGTTTACCACCGGCCTCGAACAAATGTTCTGCTGCCGCCGCTAAAATGGGATGACGAGCGCCGACGAGATTTTTTAAGTTATCGGTCAAAAGACGGAGATCATCGTCAACGGGTGCGAATAAAGAAGTTGTTGGGATCATTGGTTAGCCAATTGGCGAGATAGTTACGAAAGTTTACATATCCTTACATTTATTTTAAGCTAACCGTCCAGACTAGGGAAGGGGAAGCATCAGTGATCAGTGATCAGTAAACAGTGAGGGGTTGGAGGTTGGGGTTTTGGGGTATTAGTTGAAATTTCCCCATCTCCCCCCACACCCCACACCCCACACCCCACACCCCACACCCTACACCCCACACCCCACTTCCCTCATCCCTAATTTTTTTCCTGACAAAACCCTTGTCATTGTCAAGACTCTAGGGTAACTTGTATATAAAAATTAATAAAGCGAGAAGTATTAGAACGATGTTGAGACTAATTAGCGACTTTGACGGCCCGATAATGGACGTATCGGAGCGATATTACCAAGTTTATCAATACTGTTTACAGAAAACCGCCTATAAAGGTCAAATTATCGGGGAATTATCGAAAGCGGAGTTCTGGCAGTTAAAACGGGATCAGGTTTCTGAGAAGCGTATCGGGGAAATGTCAGGATTAGATGAAGATCAAGCGCGTAAATTTGCCCATCTTCGTCGTCAAACTGTTCATACTTTACCCTATCTTGTCCACGATCGCCCGGTGGTTGGTTCTTTGGAAACTCTCCAGAAAATCCAAGAGTTAAAGATCGATTTAGTCGTGATGACGATGCGGCGGGTATCTGAGCTAGATCATGCCTTTAATCGCCACGATATCGGTCGTTTTTTCGCCGCTAATCGTCGTTATTGTCTAAATAACAATTACACCAAAACCAACGACGTGCGCGACAAAACCCTGCTTATGGCTAAGGCCGCTAAAGAACTGCCGGCGGCTGCCGATACTTGGATGGTGGGGGATACGGAAGCGGATATTGCCGCCGCTAAGAGCCAAAATATCAAGGTTATTGGCGTATTATCGGGGATTCGCAGCCGTTCCCGTTTAGAGAGCTACGAGCCTGATTATATCGTCAATAACCTTGGGGAAGCAGTGGACGTGATCTTAGGATCCCTACGAGCGTTCGGTTAACGGAAAAAACTACTAATCACCCAAAAGATCAGAAAAGTGATGAGCGCATAAATTTGGCGATCACCGAAAATATTCAAATCAGCCTTGGCCGCTAAACTGGCTAATCCTGCTCCCAGAGCGACTCCTAGCACTAAACCAGCGAGAGTGAATAGTAAGGCGCGGCCAAAACGTTTTTCTTTGCGGTTGAAAAAATAGATATTAACGAAAACGCCAAAAGCTAAGAGCAGCGGTAAAAGGGAGCCACTGGGATCGGGAACTAACAGCGTTATTGCTCCTAAACAAGCGTAAATCACTGCTGGTACACCGATATCCTGTGCAGAAGGTGTATCGATTGAGCTTCGCCACCAGTTAGGAGATTTACTGCTAGTAACTGGTTTACTTTCCACCGGAATCGTCAGACGTTCGGGAAAACGAATGCGATCGGGTACTTTAATCCTACCTTCCTGTCGCATCCGCAGTCGATCCATGAGGACAGAATCGTAGGCCGCCTCGATCGATTCGACAATTTTGCTATCATTCTGATACTGTTGCACCAGTCTTTGTTTGGCCTCTTGAATTTCTTCAAAAGAGGATTCTTCAGTAACCCCAAGTTGTTCGTAGGGATTCTGTTCACTCATGAACATACCTCCTTAATTATGCTCCCGATAGTCATGATCTTAACCCGATGTTCTGTAGTTTAACTTGAGATGCAAGCTTATTTAAATTAATTAAGTTTAGCGAAAATCTGGCTAGAATCGATCGCTTCGTAGGGATAACCACTGGCATCTAAAAGGCTTTTTTCGGCGATTTCTCCTTCCTTAACGATAATTAAGCGGTTTTTACCCCCGTAGGCCTTAATTGTGACAATTTCTAAAGCAAATAATCCTGGGGAGAAACGGGGATTTAAGGCCCCATCGTACTCGAATTTGCTCTGCATTAACTGCAAAGCATAGACGCTACTGCTATCAAAGGGTGCTGCCTCCCGCAGGGTTTTGGCCCGCAGCACTGGGATTAAATCGCCAAAAGGAATAGAAATCGTTTGCCAAGTGCGATCAAGTGTATCAAAAGAATAACAGTAACCGATGCCGTCCCAACGTCCTTCACAACGCAGAATTAATTTATAGCGTTTTCCGTCCCCTTGTACCTGTAATTCTATTCCCTCGTAGTTAGATAAATTTAGGGGAGGATTCAGGTTTCTGGTACGAACTGAGGCAAAACCGCCGTTATTTTCAGTTCTAACGATACCAGAAAAGAGAGCGCGTCCTCTGGTTAGGGTTATCTGACTCTCGCTCACTCCTCCCATTACCACATCATCCACCGCACCCCAGATTTCTTTTATATCACTGCTGGGATTGCTAAAGTCAAAGAGGGTTTTTTCGGCGGTTATACCGGCATTTTTCAGTAAATCAAGTAAATTAGCTAAACTATGGCGGTTATTCTCCCCTTGACAGTAGATAATCTCATCAATCCCCATGAACAATTGCGGGGTTTCCAGAGTGAATAAATCGACATTTTCAGCAAATAATTGACGTGCAGACTCGATATTATCGACTAAAGCGCGAATTTGATAGTTTTGCTGCTGTAGTTGAGCGATTACCTTTCTACCGATCGCGTTTTCACCACCAATGACTAAAATAGTCTTCATGCCTTGCTCATTTGTTAGCTGAATTTTTTTATCTTCCCCGAAACCGAGCAGTTTTTGCAGACAACTCCAGAGGGGAATACTATCAAAATAGTCCAGAGTTTGCCAAAATCTCTGAAAATCCCAGTTTTTTGACTCAGCCATAAATTTTATCTCCTTACTGCCATTAATTTTTATTTTATCGAGTTAGTTTGGCTGTTTGAGATCAAAAGCTCTCCTGTAAAAATCAAAAATCTTCCGTTAGGTGAGGAAACTCCGAGACAGGAGGAGAAAAAAGACAAGAGACAACTATCCTACCCATAAAACCGAAGATGATGTCAAATTTATCTGTGCTTTTAGATATTTTGACCCGATAGCGGCTCGAGAACTTACTTTTGCGGGAGGTCTATTAATTTTGACTCTCTTATTCTTCGTCTGATCAGTTTAACTTAATATAGGAGCGATCGATCTTTGTGTCCTTTGTGTCTTTATGGTTCGTTCTATTCGCTCGTACCCAGCAAACCCAAGAGGGCCTATTTTTGCTTTGTTCGATTCCATACTATCTAAGTTTCTAAGCTGATTCAAACTACTAATTTGCCATAACCAGTCTAGAGAGCCAACGGAAGGATGCTGCAAAAGTTGTGGAGTTAATTAACAATCATTCCCGAAAATGTCTTGACTATCGAACCCCCTTTGAGGTATTTTATCAAATACGATCGGATAGTGATGCAATTCAGATTTGAGTTTACTGCAAATTTTTTTAATCATCATGCCACAACAATCCTTAATCCCTAAAACCCCGACAGAGCAAGCCATCCCCAATCCCCTAGCACAAAATAGTTTAAATGTCAAGCTTTTTAGAAAAATATTCTTATTGTCTCCCCTGTTGTTTTGGGAATTATTTGGTTTAGAAGTTAGCTCGGTGAGAGCAGTAGAAAACCTACAATGTCCCGTCATTTCTAGGGAAGAGGTTGATACTAATGCTCTCCAAAGAGAAATTGCTAATTATTCGGCCACTCTGCGAGTCTATCCTAGCGATCTGGGTACGATTAAACTTTATCTTCAACGGGGAATGGCCCGAGAAAAAATCAACGATCAAAACGGTGCGATCGATGATTTTAGTCAATACATTTGGTATAGTAATTATCATGCTCCCGCCTTCAAAGATAGACAGTTACTAGCTGAAGCCTATTACCAAAGAGGTGTGTTAAAGTTAGCCATGGCCAAGGATCAGCATCAGCTAAAATTATTAGAAGCTGCCCGCTCAGATTTTCAGCAAGCCTTTAAATATAATCCCAATAAAAGCGAAGTTTACTTTAACCTAGCAATTATTGCCTCTTTGCTCAATCATCAATCCTTAGCTTTAGATTATTACCAGCGTTTCATCGGTTATGAAACTGAGAATTATCGCGGCTATTATCATCGAGGAAACCTTTACTCTCACTTAGGCAATTATGCGGCGGCTATCAAAGATTATAATCTGGCCATTTCATACAAACCCGATCTAATTGAAGGCTATTATAATCGGGCCATAGCTTTAGAAAAAATAGGCGGCAAAAGAGAGGCTTTTAAGGATTATAAAATCGTTTTAAAATGCTCACCTAACTTATTTTTAGCCAAGAATGCTCCTAGCAGTTATCAAAACCGCGCCAGAGTACAAATTGAAATGGCTGACGAGGAAGTAGAATTAGCCAATTTATCGAATAATTCCCCCGAAGGATATCAAACAGCGATCGAGTATTATAATGGAGCCATCAAAGACTTAGCACTTGTCATCCGTATTAATCCCAACTACGATAAAGTTCCCCATGCTAGAGCATTTCTTAAACGGGGTTATGCTCACCTAAGACTCAACAATAATCAAGGGGCAATTCAAGATTATAACCAAGCAATTTATCTGCAACCCCAAGACGCAAAAGCCTATGTATATCGTGGGTTAATGCGAGCCAATAAATATCAAGAATACGCAGGAGCTTTAGAGGATTTTACTGCGGCAGTGGCACGAAATCGTCATGATGCAGCCGCTCACTATCATCGGGGGTTAGTGCTGTATAAATTGGGGCGTTATCAGGAGGCTGTAGATAATTATAATATTGCCTTAGCCCAAGATGATCGGATTAATACACCTAGTTTTACTTCTCGCTCTGTCTGTAGCGAAAATATCCAAGAATCTGCCGACAAAAATTATTTTTATAACTCCAGAGAAACCGATTTTCGTCCTAATTATAACGTCTCTTGTCATGCTCAAGCCCGGGGAGATGCTTATTTTGCTTTGAAAAATTTTGCCGCAGCCGAAAGAGATTATACTACTTATATAGTTGCCCATCCTAACGATCCAGAAGGGTATCATAAACGGGCCAATGCGCGTTTTGAAAAAGGGGATAAACAGGGAGCGATCGAGGATTATAATGTATTTCTACAAAAAGTCCGCGATGCGAGAATTTTCTATAGTCGTGGTAATAGTAGCGCTGACGTGGGAGATGATCAAGGAGCGATTACAGATTATCTGCAATCTTTGAGCATTAGTCCTATCGATGTGACAGTGTATAGTAATCGGGGAAATGCACGCACGGATACCGCTACTATTCCCGATAATGTACAAGTAACACCGAGAATATCGGAGAATCCGATCGCCTATAATAATCGTGGTATTATTCGACGACAAACTGGTGATAAAGAGGGTGCTTTAGAGGATTTAGATAGGGCAATCAGCTTGAATTCCAATAACCCAATCCCCTATAATAACCGGGGAGTTATTCGCTTTGATTTGGGAAATAATACTGGTGCTTTGGAGGATTTAAATATGGCTATTGCTCTCCAGTCTAACTATGCTGAAGCTTACTATAATCGAGGTTTAGTTAAGGAAAAAATGGGCGATAGGAAGGAAGCAATCGCTGATTATCAATTAGCAATTACTTATCAGCCAAATTATGGCGAAGCTTATTATAATTTGGCGCTTGCCACCTACGATGATACAAATCCTAGTAGTCGAGTAGGGAGCCTTAACTATTTGCAAAAAGCCGCTAATGCCTTGATAAAAACTGGTAATTTAGAACTGTATGAACGTGCGGTAGAATGGATGTTAAAAATGCAGTAATTTCTCTAAAAAATAGGCCCAGTTTTGACAAAGGCTTCAAGATTTGGCTATTTCAAGCCTTCAAAGAGCGGGGGAGTCTCTTATTGCCGATGAATTAGCCGCTAGGTAGTGATCCGATAGTAGCGGTAAGCTATCTTGCTTATCTAGCCTGAGTTGTGTAGAATATTGACTAATAAAAATAATTACCTGACAAAGGATTTCTCGACTGGTGAGAGGGAGTCTATCTTTCTCTAAAAAAATGGATAATCACCTTGGGGAACCCTTTGGTATTTTATCCATGACTACAATGCACAGCAAAGCAAAGGATTAAGCCACCATCACTACTACCGAATCACCACCCCCTACAGGAATTAATAACACAGGTCTTAAACCGCTTCTAGTCGCCTTTAGGTTTAAATTTGCCTGAAGACGTTTTTAGCTAGGTTAGAGGCGAATATAGCCTCGCTCTCGTGCCTAGTTTAAAGGGGATGGAACCCGATAGTGTTTTTGTAGGGGAACGGGTGATGGGGGTAGAGGTGGACAGTGCGATCGCTAATTTGGCTGAGTTGGCCCGCAGTCGCGGCTATAATGTGGTTACAAGGATGACAGCTTGGACAAAGTTAACCACGGCGTTCCCGGGAGGAAAAGCGCAACTAGAGACGATCGTGACGGGAGTGCATACTAGGGTCGATAATTATGAAATTATCGCTAGTTCTGTGGAAGCGATGGGTTTAGCTTTATCTGCACAGAAAAACCCCATCTTAAGTAGTGGTAAGTTTCGACAGGCGATTACTGCTTTACCCGCAGAAAATGATGGTTATTTTTACGTCGATTGGCGACAATTGCAACCGGTAATCGAGGCAAAATTCCCGATCGTGCGGGTGTTAGAATTATCGATTAAGCCTTTATTTAATAATCTGCGTTCTCTTACTATTAGCAGCCAAGGTAGCGAAAATTCTGTGCGTCGGGGAACGATTTTCTTTAATCTGGGAGTGAAATCGTAAGTTGAGGAGGGGTTAGGTGATCATCACGTCTGCAAATCATCGCTTAATCGGATTATCCGCTATAACCCACATCCCTTGATCATGTTTTATTTTGTGTATTCTCGCTCTTAACCTCTTGAGTTTTTTTCACTGTTATTAGTTTCATCGGGTGATTTTAACCAAGAATTAGCAACAGACTGAATAATTTTTCGTTTTTCTTCTAAGGCAATCTCTGGTTCCAGTTGTTCCGTCGCTGATAGTAAAATATTTAACTGACCAGTGTTGTAAAGCTCTTTATGATAATGATCCAAACGCTCATTAGCAGCTTTACCTTGATTAAAAGTTAACACTGTCACGGCTTCTAGAACTATACCACTAAAAATAGCCGCACTTCCACTACTTAGAAAGCCCGGATTATTTTTCGACAAATCGTAGATACCAAAACCAATCAAAGAAAATCCAGCAATTGAAGCTAGTATTGATCCTAAAAACCATGCTCCCGCTTGCCATCTTACACGTTTGTGATCCTCATCTATCTCTTTCGATAGGTCTTTTTCACTTTTATATTTTAATTCTTCAAATTTCATAGGGTCAGCATAGGCTAAAGCGATCTGATTAGCATACAGTGTATATGTGTAAGTCTCTTTCTCGCTTTGATCTCGATCAAGAGATTTAGAGAATAGTATCCACATAACTCCTATTTTATTACTAGAACCAGCGGAAAATGGTAGGCATAGTCCATGGGATATAGATAACTTGTTGAAAAGTTTTTGTTGCTCGGTTAGGATTTTATCTGAATCTAACCATTCTCCAGATTGCTTATTGTACACATCCAAAGATGTTATTTTAGTATCTTCGATGAAACTGCGTAAATCTTCATCTGGAGTAGGTACAACCTCATCTATATCTATGGAAAAAGATGCTTGGCCAATCATATTTTTCTTATATGGAATTACAATAACCGATTCAGCTTTTAAAGCTTCACGAGTCTCAGAAACTGCTTTATATAGCATATTTTTAGGAGACTCTCGGACTATTTTATCGAGAGATGTGTGAAGACTTTCGAGAATTTTGTTGTGATTACTTAAAAGATTCACAAAGTTTTTCTTTTGAAAAGCAATGGCCACCTGTCGAGCAAAATGTTCAATAACCTCCTGATGTAATTCCTTGAAAGCATAAGGTTGAGAATGTTCGAGACAAATCACACCAATTATCCTTTCGTCCTTGTCTTTTATGGGTACGGCTAAAAGCGAATGAGAGGTATCTTTTAAGGCGTATTTTTTCAAAATATCACGATCATTCTGTTTTTTACCTTGAACTTCACGATCATCATAGGTAAAAATATTAGATTTCCTGTATTCAATTTCTTTCGAGATGCCTTCTGATTTATTTGAGTCAAAATATCCCGTGAAAGAATACATAGGCCAATTGGCTTTGAGTTGCCACTCTCCTTTAGTATTACGGATTACCACATAGCTAAATAATTCAGATAGTATTGATACATAATTATTCCATTGTTGTTCAGTTTCCTGTTGTTTCTCAAGATTAGAACAACTTGGATAGCCTAAAAATCTAAGATCATCTTTTACCAGTGAGTAGGAATATTCAGCTACATCTTTTAACAATTTATCTGTATTATCTGTTGTAGCTATGTTTTGAATAGCTTCAGCAAAATCTTCGAGAGCCTTAGATCTGAAGGTATTTTCCAATAAAATGTTCTGGTCGTTGATAATGCTGGCCGCTTGACTAGCGAATAGCTCCACGGCAAATTTTTCAACTTTAGAAAATGGTTCTTCCGAATATTTATTCAAGTATAATACTCCCACAAGGCATTCTTTTTGTTTTTCATCAGCGATTTTCAGGGGAACAACTAGCTTATATTTGACATCCGGATGTTCTGGAGCGGGAGTAACACTTATCTTATCTGGTTGCTCTGAAGATACTAGAACTAACTTATCATTCTCTCTAGAAAATTCTAGAGTTTTGTTTAGCTTTATCGCTTGAAAAGTAGTACCAGTATTTTCTCCTTCTAAGCGAGGGGGTGATTCTTTTCCAGGTGGATAAGTATAATGTTCTCCCGTAGCTCGATATTGATTATTACCTAAATGTTGAAGCAGATGAATACTAGCCGAACCTGCACTTGTAACTTGTAACGCATAATCACAAATTTGGCGAAGTAATGCTGTTTTGTCTGGATTGACCACCAATTTAGCCATTTCTGAACTAATCTCGTTCGAGAATTCTAAAGTTTGTGTGCGCTCAATAACTGTAGCGGCACTGAGAGCAATACTTTCGATCAAGTCTCGATCGTAAACAGTAAAATAATCTGGTTTTTTCTTATAGCAACAAATCACCCCAATTATACGATTAGGTTTATTTTTGTTATTGATTGGTATCACTGGAACCGCTAATAAAGAAAGTTTATCACCGGGGTGTTTGAGGGTTGGAACAAAATTTTTATCTTCAAAAGCGTGAGGAACAATTCTACTTTTACCATCCTCTAACACAGCACCGACAATCCCGACACCTTTTTTAAATGGATGTGTACTTTTTTCTGTTTTTTTTGGAAAAATACCTTTAGCAGAAGCATATTCTTTAAGAAATATTTCCTTTTTGTCAGAGTCATAAGCTACCGAAAAATAATTGCAGTTATTGCAATCGAGCTTATCTTTCAATTTTTGCAGTATTTGTGTAATCAGAACTTCGCTTTTTAAGTCATCTCCCATTTCATTAATAATTTCTTCAAAGACTTCTTGATTTCTTTTTTTGAAAAATTCTACGATCGCTTGGGCAAAAATTCTACCAAAATCTTTAAGAAATTCTCTAAGTCTGTAGTCTGACGGTTCATAAGGTTTTCCCTGTATTTGATCGAGAGTAATAATAGCTATTGTCCTATTTTGATACTTGGCCGCTAATCCAATCCAAGAAATAATATCCTCTGTTGCAGCCTCTTTCGTCCAACCCAATTCACCTAGTTCTTCTTTGGTTTTGCTTTGAATCTTATCTATGATTAATACTGTGTTTCTATCAACATTTTTGATTAGCCTGTCTTTTTCGATACTTTTCTGAAGGTTTCGATCGGCACGATAACTGGCTCCACTTTGTTGATCGTAACCCGGTTGAGGATCATACCTAAATAAATATCGATTACCTTCTTCAGTTCGGTTATCAACTAATGAGATACTAGCCCTATCATACCCGACTGGATCCCTTTTTAAATATTCAAAAGCCCTATTGACCAAAGAATCTAAGTTATCAGTTCTCCATATATCCTGCTTAAATTTTTCCAGAGATTTTTTATATTTTATTTCCGATACAACTGCCTGTAGATATGCTTTAAAATTCGTATAATTTATTGGACAAATGAAAGGATATATGTTCCTCATCATCGCTTTTTCCATATTATCTTTTATCTGGTCTTCTTCAATTCCAAAAATGACAAAAAATCCCAAAATCTGGTTCTGTTTCTCTATCTTTTCGCTAAAGTAAATCCAGTCATTACAATGTTCGCTATCAACCCATAAAATCAAAAGATCGATATCACTCAGATTAGTAGAAGATAGTTTTTCCTTAGCCTGATCTTTTTCGTATATTTCGAGTTCGATTGATTTATCATTGTTTAATAATTTTTTTATCGTTCCCAACATTTCTTGACGATATTTGCTAAAGTTATCATCATCGTTAGAGAGATTAAGAAATAATATTTTAGTATCCATATAAATCTATCCTCAATTTGTATAGAGAGACAAAAAAACGAAAACACTCACTCCCCCTTTGCCCTTCTTCTAGTCAGTACCTCACCTCGCTACCAAGAAGATGATGAAAGTATCTGAGATTTTTTGCGCCACCAATTTTGAGTCAATCCAGATATATAATCCAACAATTAACTCAAGCAAGTCATCCACAAGGAGTTTTAAAACTATCCGCGTTTAGACCTACAACCATTCTAGGCTCGGCTACTAAGTATAAATACTAAACTGAAACAATTTGTTACATAGGATTTGCTGAAAAATTTTGTTGATGGGGTTAGGAGTCGGTCGTCAGCAGGGCAACTCAGAATAACAGAATAACCTCTTACACTGTGAAGCAGAACTCTTCGCAATTGTTTCTGTCACTTTTTGGGCAAAAAAAGCCCAAAACCATTTTCTAGCAGAACTTACATCGATATTCAGCCAACTCTTGGTAAGAGATTTCCGACAAGCCGCCGAACTGTTCCGCCAGCAAGGAAACGCTGCGGCCTATGAAAAGGTTATGGAAGTCCTGCGGCAATTAGGCGCGGTCTAGTCCTTTTTCTTGGGTTGAGCGAATCAATAGGTTAAAGAAAACCTCTCAATTTTAGGGGGAAAACGAAACCCAACAGCCAACACCTCAATCCGTCTGAATGAGCGATCGCTTCTCATGGCTTTTTGTGGGGTTTCCTTGGGTCAATCCAACCGACGGTAATTGCTATGATTACTATAGGATTTGAAAAGGGTGCGCGTTCGGCCTTAATTGGGGTCTTAGGACAGGATGACCAAGCACCAATTTTATCTAGTCCCGTGGGAGCATTATCTTTTATCGGCGAAAATAGCCTTTTAGTCGCCGCTAGTCGCGATTTAAATCGTTTTTGGACTCATACCAAATTTCAAAAACTATGGCATACTTATAGAAAAGATGATTAAGTGGATAAATTGGCGATGCTGGTCGTACCCAAAATTGATATTGTTGAGTCAGTAGAAGATTTAAAAGAATTAATGAAACAACAAAAAAGTAGTTTAGCCTACGCTAAAGTACAGTCCTTATATTTTTTGAAGATGGGGGAGGTAGAGACGGTTCGCCATTTAGCGGTATTAATGGGACGAGGGGAAAGAACAATCCATCGCTGGTTAAGTAAGTTTCTACAAAAAAAGGAGGAATCGAGCGATTATTATCTGAAGGAAACCCACCAGGAAGACCGAAAAAGATTTTGGTAGAAGAAGTCGCTCTTTTACAAAACGAATTAAAAGACCCAGTGGGTTTTACCAGCTATAAAGAGATTTATTTTTGGCTCTCGGTCATTCGAGAAATTTCCGTCAGCTATACAACAGTTTATCGTCTCGTTAGACAGGAATTAGGAAGCTCAATTAAAAGTACCTAGACCAGGAAATCCGAGACAATTGCCTGGCGAAGTAGATGAGTTGAAAGCGAACTTATCTAAACGACTAAAAGCTTTACTAGACAGGGAAAGCGAGAAAGTAAAGCGTTACGAGAAAGTAAGTTTTTGGTGCGAGGATGACAGTAGATTTGGTTGTCACACTATTGCTCGGAATAAAATAACTCTTTTCGGAGTTAAGCCGATTGGTAATTTTCAATATAACTTCCAATGCTTTTGGCTGTACGGGGCTGTAGAGCCTCGACAGGGCAGAAGCTTCTTCTATGAATTCTCCCCTCTAGATGGGGATTATTTCGGAGAACATCTATTACAACTATCGCAAGCTTTTCCCAATGAATTACATATTTTACAAGTAGATAACGCTCCTGCACATATGGCGGGACACTTAGAAATTCCCGACAATATTATCTTGTTTTATCAACCTTCTTGTTGTCCTGAAGTTAACCCCGCAACAGAGAGTTTGGCTGTACCTGAAAAATTTTCTGGCATGGGAAACTTTTGAATCTCTTGATGCTTTAAGAGATAAACTCGATGCTCTTTTAAATCGTTTATCCAATGACACTATCGGGTATTTAACGGGATGGTCTTGGATTTTAGAAGCTCTATGTCTGTCAGGAATTTAGAAATTTGGTCTAAGTAGTGATGTAGAAGCGACTTTTAAGGGAGATACCAGTCTAATCCTCGAATTCTCAAGCTTTTACTTTAATAGTGGCGAAAAACTCTTCTTTTTGATAGACTAATCTTACCGTTTTCTACCCCCGAGGAAATTCCCCTTCCGGCAGCAGAATGCGACCTTGACAAATTAACAGTGATCCGGTATATGTGGGAAAATTGTCTTAAAATATTATCTACGCTGCTACTATCACTAAACTAGAAAATTAAAGAGCGCATTGGCTTAATCCTTCTCAAAAGTTAAAATTCTATGGCTGAAAGCTTGAACCATAAATCCGAAAAACCTTCCCCCCCTCCCGTACCCCAAGAAAATCCTTGGCTAGAAGCAGTTAAAACCATTGTCACGGCTGGAATTTTGGCCTTTGGCATCCGCACTTTTGTGGCTGAGGCCCGTTATATTCCCTCTTCTTCCATGGAACCCACTCTCCAGATTAACGATCGCCTAATTATCGAGAAAGTTAGCTATCATTTTCAGAAGCCAGAACGGGGTGATATAGTGGTTTTTAGTCCGACAGCCGCTCTCAAAGCTCAAAATTTTCAGGATGCTTTTATTAAACGGGTGATTGGACTGCCGGGGGATAAGGTGCAAGTCAAAAACGGTTTAGTTTACGTCAACGGTAAAGTTTTAGCGGAAAAGTATATCGCCGAAGAACCTAATTATACTTACGGACCGGTGACAGTTCCCCCCGATCAATATCTGGTTTTGGGCGATAATCGCAATAATAGTTATGATTCCCACGCTTGGGGCTTCGTTCCCCGGGAAAACTTAATCGGTCGCGCCGTGGTGCGTTTTTGGCCCTTCAATCGTCTGGGAGGACTTGACAACCCCGACGCTGCCATAAATCAGAATTAATGTCAACAAAATAAATATAAAAATTCCCCCTAGTTTTAGGGGGATTCGAGCATCTATTTGAACATATTACTCACGGAATTGTCCTCATGGATGCGCCATATTGCCTCACCCAGAATCGGGGCAACCGGCAAGACTTTCAGTTGCGGGAAAAAATGGTCTTGTGGGACGGGAATCGTGTTAGTAACGATCACCTCCTCGACTATGCCACTGGATAAACGCTCGATCGCAGGACCGGAAAAAACCGGATGGGTGGCACAAGCATAAACCTGCCGCGCCCCTTTGGCTTTCAGTAACTGCGCCCCTTGAGCGATCGTACCAGCCGTATCGATCATATCATCGACTAAAACCGCCGTTTTATCCTTAACATCGCCGATCAAGTTCATCACTTCCGCCACATTATGGGTTTGCCGGCGTTTATCAATAATTGCTAGGGGCGCATCACTGAGTTTTTTGGCAAAAGCCCGCGCCCTGGCCACCCCACCCACATCGGGAGAAACCACCACGATATCGGGTAATTTTTTACTGAGAAGATAGTCCACCACCACTGGGGAACCGTAAACGTGATCGAAGGGAATATCGAAATAACCTTGAATTTGGGACGAATGCAAATCCATGGCCAACACGCGACTTGCCCCCGCTTCCGTGATCAGATTAGCCACCAGTTTAGCGGCGATCGATTCCCGGCCGGCGGTTTTGCGATCGGCGCGAGCATAACCATAATAGGGAATTACGGCGGTAATTTGTCGGGCAGAAGCACGACGACAGGCATCAATCATGATCAACAATTCCATCAAATGATCGTTGACGGGATTGCAACAGGGTTGAATTAAATAGACATCACAGCCGCGGATCGATTCCTGAATCTGGATGTACAATTCACCATCGGCGAAACGTTTACGAATCATCGGCCCCACATCCATACCCAGATAACGGGCCACCTCTTGGGCGAGAGATACATTAGCGGATCCCGAAAAGAGACGCAGACGATTGCTGTCCGACGCGGCGGGAAACATCGGATGTCGCATCAAAGTAGCAGAATAGCTCACAGCAGATTCTTTACCCTCAAACTCAAGGCACTTTTTTCTATCATCTCAGTTTTGTTGAAAATCTGAGTGGATTTCTTTGTTAGATCTCAATCATAACCAATTACCGATCATTTTCGAGCCGTTGCAGCCCCTTTTAGCAGCAACGGCCATGGCAAAATTGCCGCCGGATTTTGTCAAAACCGATTAACGTTTGGCTAACTTTTTCACCGGTAATTTACGCAGACGGATCGATTTCGGGGTAATTTCCACCAACTCATCTGGTCCAATGTATTCGAGGGCGCGTTCGAGACTCATATCCACGGGGGACTGTAACTGAACCAATTCATCCCCGGTGGCGGAACGATGGTTAGTTAACTGTTTAGTTTTGCAGATATTGATCTCCACGTCTTGAGGCCGGTTACTTTCGCCGATAATCATGTTTTTATACACTTTTGTCCCCGGAGTAATAAAGAATACCCCCCGGTCTTCGGCGTTTTTGAGGGCGTAGAAAGTGGCCACTCCTTCCTCAAAGGCAGTAATCACACCATTGTAACGGGTGGCTAATTCCCCGGAGAAAGGACGATATTCGAGAAAACTATGGTTCATAATCCCCTCACCGCGACTCAGACGGATAAATTCCCCCCGGAAACCGATTAAACCCCGGGCCGGAATCACGAATTCCAATTGAGTACGGCCATTGCTGCCCGTCTGCATATCCTGCATTTCCCCTTTCCGTTGGCCGAGACGTTCGATACTGGAACCCACCGCTTCTTCGGGTACATCTAAAACGAGGTATTCGTAGGGTTCGCAGGGTTGACCGTTAATTTCCCGATAGATAACCTGCGGCTGCGATACTTGGAATTCGTAGCCTTCCCGACGCATGGTTTCGATGAGAATGCCTAAATGTAGTTCTCCCCGGCCCGAAACCAGGAATTTCTCGGCAGAATCACTTTCTTCCACCCGTAGGGCGACGTTAGTTTCTAATTCTCGCATGAGACGATCGCGAATTTGCCGCGAGGTGACAAAAGTGCCTTCCTGACCGGCAAAGGGAGAATCGTTCACCGAGAAGGTCATTTGTAGGGTCGGTTCATCGACTTTAATTAGGGGTAAAGCTTGCGGGTCATCGGCTAAAGTTACGGTTTCCCCGATGTTAGCGTCGGCAAAACCAGCCACAGCGACGATATTACCGGCGCTGGACTCGTTTAATTCCACCCGTTTGAGGCCTTCAAAACCAAGAAGTTTTGTTATTTTACCCTTGACAATTGCGCCCGTATCCTTTACTAAAGCGGCCTGTTGACCAGCTTTAATTACGCCGTTATGGATGCGGCCGATAACGATGCGTCCTAAGTATTCCGAATAATCGAGGGTGGTTACTTGCAACTGTAGAGGTTTGTTAATGTCCCCGGCTGGTGGTGGAACGTGGTGTAAAATCGCCTCAAACAGGGGCTGCATATCTTTGTCTTCGTCTTCGAGGCTTTCTTTGGCGAATCCTTGCATCCCGGAAGCGAACAGAGTAGTAAAATCACATTGGTCGTCATCAGCACCCAGTTCCACAAACAGATCGAAAACTTTGTCCACGGCTAGGTTAGGATCCACGTTAGGGCGATCGATTTTATTAACCACGACAATCGGTCTTAATCCCTTTTCTAGGGCTTTTTTCAGCACAAAACGGGTTTGGGGCATCGGCCCCTCGTTAGCATCGACAATCAGGATACAACCGTCCACCATACCTAAAACCCGTTCCACTTCGCCACCAAAGTCGGCGTGACCGGGAGTATCGACGATGTTAATCAGGGTGTCTTGGTAACGAACGGCGGTGTTTTTGGCCAGAATGGTGATACCGCGCTCTCTTTCCAGGTCATTGGAATCCATGACGCAGGTGGGTACATCTTCCCCTTCTCGAAAGATTCCCGACTGTTTGAGGAGTGCATCGACGAGGGTGGTTTTCCCGTGGTCAACGTGAGCAATGATAGCAACGTTACGGATAGGCAGAGACATAAAATATTGAAGTAGTCTTAGGTTTATTTTTACGAGTAAACATTTCTTAATAATTCTAGCTTAGACTGACCAGCACCGTTAGCAAATCTTTATTTTTCCTTGGTTTCCCATCAGCAAGCTCTACTGATTACTGTTGACAGACTCCCCAAACCCTAGGCAAGCAACCCACCCTCGTAGGAGTCGAGACGATAGAAAAGACAACTGGAGGCAGGGGGTAGGGGTAAATTGAAGCTAGAGTGAAAATCCTCTTGAACTTTGTGGGTTAAGCGGGGGGAAACTTGGCGAACAATTTGTGTCAACAGTTTATCACCGGTTTTTTGGAGAATGGAACGGGGAATTTTATGAATAAACTTGGGAAACTTAACCATAACATCCATACGCAGTTCCCAGGTGACTTGGGTGATAACCGCCGGAATATCCCGTCCCTGTTGCCGAAAAATTGCCTCAATTTCCTGACTAGGAGAAGATAGCGGCATTTCCTCTAGTTTCATAATTGCCTGATAATCCACTAGATAGCCCAAAAACGGTTGATCGGGAATGGGGACACTGCGAGTATGATAGACTCCATTGACGGGCAGATCGAGAACCACAGCGATTTTCGGCTCCAGTTCATAGCCAAAAGCTCCATATTTACCGATGGTGATGATATAACCATTGTCACCGAAGGGCAGAGTTTTCATCGGTTCGGCACAACGACAAAACCAACCTTCGTGAGCGCCCAGATAATCGGCAACCGTGTCCTGATTGCTATACATATCCATAGAGCCGGCAAAACGGGTTTGAAAACCGAGAAATTGATTGTCTTCTTTGACTTCTACAGATTCGCGAGCTAGGGAGTTAATGGGGGGACACTGCATGACTTATAAACCTGGCAAATGATAGTGTTAGAAAAATTTGGGGATTAACCGCCAAAGGATCGGGGAAATTTGTAGAATTGAGATTAGTGTAACGTATTGTTAAAAACTATTTGGTTAAGAAGCGATGAAAGCATTTGTAGCAGGAGCCACAGGGGAAACGGGACGGCGAATCGTTGCCCAATTAGTCGAACGTCAGATTCCCGTGCGTGCTTTGGTGAGAAACCGCGAGAAAGCGGCGGAAATTTTGCCAGCAGGGGTGGAAATCGTCGTCGGAGATGTCCAACAGGCCGATAAGTTAGAGGCACTAATCGCTGATTGTAGCGTTTTGTTATGCGCCACGGGAGCCAGACCGAGCTTTAATCCCACGGAACCTTTGTTAGTGGACTACTTGGGAACTAAAAATCTCATCGATGCCGCCAAAAAGAAAGGAATCGAACATTTTGTTCTCGTTACTTCCCTCTGTGTGTCGAACTTTTTCCATCCCCTCAATCTCTTTTGGTTAATTTTATTCTGGAAAAAACAAGCGGAAGACTATTTAATCAATAGTGGACTAACCTACACGATTGTGCGCCCCGGAGGCCTTAAAAACGATGATAATCTTAATGCCATTAAAATGTCATCCGCCGATACCCTTTCTGAGGGCAGTATTCCCCGCACGAAAGTGGCCTCGGTTTGCGTAGAATCCCTATTTTATCCCGCCGCTAACAATAAAATTATCGAAATTGTTGCTCCCTCAGATGCTCCCAATCTCGATTGGTCACAATTGTTTCAAAGTGTCGGCTAAACAGTAATCAGTAATCAGTGATCAGTAATCAGTGATCAGTAATCAGTAATCAGCAAACAGTAATCAGTGAAATGATAACCCAAATGTGGAAACTAAAAACTCATATCTGATAACTGGTAACTGATAACTGATAATCCGTTAACCTCTTAACCAGTCAAATAATTGACCGAGGGTGATTTGAAAATTCGTCGCAAAAGCGGGGACGGGTAAAAGAGCATTTTCTGATTCAAAAATAGCGATAGTTCGATCACTAAAATAAACAAAGATAATTTCTTCTTCAGGGTCGATTAACCAACCCATTTGAGTGCCGTGATCCAGACAATAAAGGATATTTTTAACAACTTTAGTCTGATTTTGATCTGGAGAGAGAATTTCAATTAGCCAGTCAGGAGCGATCGCAAAAGTATTTAATACTTTTCCCTCGCTATCGCGAGGAATATTTTCCCAGAGAAAAACTGAAACATCAGGAACTAGAGAACGACTGCCAAAAGTACAACGCAATTCAGGATAGGCACGGGCAATTCGTTGGGGTTTTAGACTAGCGTTAATAGCTGGAACTAAATCACCTTGAATAGTGCTATGTTTACCCTGGGGCATCGGTTTAGGAATAATTTGACCGTCAATAAATTCCTTGCGGGGTTTAGTTTCTGGTAATTGCAGAAATTCCCTTATTGTCAGGGAATTATTAACAGTGACAACCATAAAATTTTTTTATTGATCGCTATGATCGTTAATTTTATCGCAATTTCTCCAAACAGAGAAGATCAAAAACGGGGCGTTGTCAAATTGAAAGATGATCCGAATCAGATGGGAACTCAAATTACTTTGATAGCAAGGATTGCATTGAATCTTTCATATTCTGATCTGACAACGCCACTTTACAAATCTTGCCAAGAAATATTAGGAATAAACTGACCGATTATCTCCGGATCATCAGTCCATTCAATTTCTGTAATTTCTCTTCTGGGAGTTACCGCAGTAAGTTTAGATTCAATTGATAAAAGCAGGTCTGCGTTTAGCCATGACTCACTGTAATGGGAAAAATCGCTAACATTAACTAAGCCAAATTTTAACAGAGTACATTTTGAGATTAGTGCAGATGAATTGATCAAAAAAGTAGTGGAAGTTTCTAATAATCGGGAAAAACTCAATAAACTTAATAAATATCGATGTAAGGGGTTGCTAAGATCAAATTGATCTTCGGTAAATTCAGTGTTGTTTACACTAATTTCTTGATTTAGAAAGTAAATGAACCCGTTTTGAGGTGTTTTAAAAGCAAGAATATTGTCTAATTCTTCAATGGGTTGTAAAGATTGAAAAATTTGATTAGCTGATTCGGTTGCTTGATAATAATTACCCGCTTGAAGATGTTTAAGTTGATCATAGAAATATTGAGGTAAAATAATATCTTTACCGAAATCTAGGATTAACGCTGGATTGTGAATACATAAATCAGGTTCAATTCCGTAAATTTCCTTCATTTTTGGGTTCCTTTTTTAAGTCAAATTAAATTAATTATTATCAGGTAAAGTATATAATCGAGTGTGTTCACTACTTCCACATTGATTACACCTATTTCCACTTTCTTGCCAACTATCTTGACGATGAGCTAGAGTACAGTTACTACAGAAATAAACCTGTTGCCTAGGTCGAAATTCTTCTTGAGTTAAGAGATCTTTTGTCCCAATGACTGATTTTAATAATTCTTGAATGGTGTAATTATAGTCAGTATCTAAAAAGGCAGTATTGTTATTCGTAGAATGATCATTAGATGAATCTTCTAAAAAATCGTTTGATTCCCATACTTCAACTAATTCAAACTCAGGTAAAGTAAATTCTTGTGGGTTAGAATTAGATAATTCGGGAGGAATATCCCGCCATACTATTGAAGATTGATCAGGTGTGGGAGTAGGTCGATTAGATGATGATGTGGAAATATCTCGCCATCTAATTGAGGAGGGGTGGGAAGGTAGTCTCGAACCGTTGGCTTTATTAAAACAATAAATAATAATTCCAGCAATAAAAATACATCCAACAGCAACTAACCAAAACATAGAGATAACCTATTAATTATCCACGATCTTCCCATTTAATTTGTCTTAAATCAATGGGACTAGGCACAGTATAAGCTTTAGTGCTGTTTCCATGACCACAAGAACTGCATTGACAATTATTATATTGCCAACTATCTTCATGGTAAGCTAATCGGTGGACTGAACATAGATAAACTTTTTCTCCAGGCCGAAAGGGTTCTTGACTAATCATATCTCTAATTTCTCCCTGACTTATATCAATCAGAATATTATTAAGATCATCAGGTATAGGAACAACATTTTTGTTAGCCAAAGAAGATGAAGTTGATGGTGACGACTGAGAATTGCTACTGTTCCTACTAGAGCTATTATTGCTAATAGCACCTATTACGATTAATATAGCAAGGATTATCCACCCAATCGGAAACCATGCAATTAAAGCTAGAAGATATATGATACCAAGCCAACCAGAACATCCAGAATTACTGTTATTGTTACTCATAATAACCCCTTCCTGATTCTTTATAATCCCTCCCTGATTCTTTGTAGATGAGAAGTGTTTTTAGTTAGATATTCAATACGATTTGGTATGTAAATAACGCTATCTACACTTTCTCCACTTTTTCCTAAATCTTCTTGATTGGGATTTGAATTGTAGCTATACATAAAGAAAATAAAGCCTTTATCAGCATTCTCGCCGACTGATATAGGAATACTTCTATCTTGGATATTCTTTCCTTGAAAGTAAATATCAAAATGAGGATCAAAAATAGATCGAGCATCGACGTTATCCATTTTCCGAGATAAATCAATTTCTTGATATTTTAAATTAACCGATTGAATTGACTGTTTTTGTGAGGGTTTAGCGACAAGCAGTTTAACTCTTCCACCACTACCAAGCTTATCCCCACTTTTAAGAACAGAAGACTTAAGATATTCTGGGTGGCTATCGCTTAACTCCCTTAGGTTTTGAAAATCTTTTGATGACATTTCTTCTATGTAAAATTCAAACGGAGAGTTATGTTGTTGACTGTTAAAGATATTCCCTAAACCTAGTAAATTAGCAAGTAGGAGTAGGACAATAACAACAATTCCCAAGAACATCAGAAATTGAATTATATCTATTTTTTTTCTAGGTATTCTTCGATTTTTTGATGATCTATCTTGCCAAGTTATGGCTAAATTTTCAGAGGATATATTAACATTATCATTTCTTTTTCTTTCGGGATAGTCACTTCTCCGATAATAATTATCTGAGTCAGGTCTATCTAATGCTCTTGCTTCACGTTCTTTTCGTAAATTAGCACCAACATTTCCATAAATTTTAGGTTTAATTTGTTGAGCCGTTCTTCCCAGAAAAAATTTCATGTCTTCACGACAGGGATCATAAACAATAGATAAGCACCAAGGATGATAAAAAAATGCCTGTTGCGTGTTCATATCTGTCCCAGACATAAAAGCACTCAGATTAGGATGAGAGTGATACCAACCCACAATATTATCGTCTGGATGTTGTGCCTTAGCATAGTCCATAATTCCTGTCCAAGAATTAGGGGTAAAATCTAAATGTGCGCCTGTGCCAACAGTAGCAGGGGCAGCTACGGCTGCGGTAATATCAACATAGATTCCTAACTCAGTATCTTCATAGGCATTTCCGAAAAGAATTCCCCCTTGTTCAACTCTTAGGTTAGATTTTAAATGAGCTTTTAGATTGCTTAGAGCATCGGCATTAATATATACTCTATGTACGCTTCCTTCAGGTTGACGATTAATACCTTTTTGTCCCATAAAATCACTGAGATTTTTAGGAATTGGTTTATAAACATCATCGCTTTCTTGCCAGACGATATTTATTTCTTCTCGGTTAGACATGATAATTTACCTATGGAATAGTGAGCAAAAAAGTTTTTACGGACATTGAGGGCAATCATCTAAGAAAATTGCCCATTCTTTTACTATCTAAACATCAGTCCAACTGATATCAGTCCAACCAATATTAACTTTGAAGGTTTGGGTATCAACGGGGAACCTTGACATATTATTACTAGCCCAAGTTTTTGCTGTACTATTAGCAGGACTGTCTAAATTTAGGACATCTTTAGAGTATTGAATAATTTTGCCAATTCTCAAAATTAACTCGGTTACGGTTTCTCCCGGTGTCCAATAATTTCCTAGACAGACATTTTGGTTAGAAAAAACATTAGGATGAAAAATGGGCGTTAAAAACTGTGCATCGGGTTTTTCTCTAGGATAATTAGTTCCTAGTATGATTTTTACCTGATGAGTATTGCGATAAACAGGATTATTACCATTAACTTGTTCTATCCCCTTACATCGGTATTCGATGATATATTCATAGGGGGGATTTCCTGTTTGAGAAATCAGTTTTAAACTACCGCCAGAATTCGCAATTAATTCTGAGACTTGTCGTAAATCATTGGTTAGCCTTGTTTCTCTAACACCCATAATTAACCCGCCTCTAAGATAGGATAAACTTCTAAAAGATCGCCATTTTGAACCCCTGCTGAAGCTAAACTGGTTGCTCCTTCTAATTGTTGACCTGTACTCTGTAAACGCACTGCATAATCAACATTAGCAGGTAAATTCCATTTGGATTGAGTAGTAGAAACAATTTGATCTACTGTCAAAGTGGCAGGTAAAGTTACAGCAGCTTTACGGGTTCCATCTGCCATACGAACGGTAACAGATAAATCGCTCATAGTTCCTCCTATGTTGGGCAAAATTGAATTGATATTCGACCTTGGGATGTCTCGCAATGTAGAATCTCGTTATGAGGAAGACATAATTGTTCAAGGTTAATAGGGTTTTGGGTAGTTGCTAAAGAGAATTTATCTAATATCTGAATCTGTCTTTCTTGTTGACAGTTAGGACAGACAATATCTCTTTCAGCAAACTGAGAACGAGGAATGTTGATCGGTTCTTGATCACCACAATTTAAGCATTGCATCCTATCAATGACTTCATTTCGTAGCCAAAGCACCGAATCAGAAAATCCAGACACATCTAACTGTTTAAGAATTTCCTCAACCGTTAAACTTGGTGAATAAGTTAACTTAATACTCGGTTCAAGGGTTAAATCATGGGCTAAACAATACTCTTGACGAGGAATTTTGACCTTAAAGGCATTCCAAGGATTTAAGTTCAGAAAAAGCTTTTCTCCTGCTTCTAATACCCCCTCTTTTTGGTGTAAATAAAGTAAAGCCTGTTGAACTTCCATTGCCGCAATAATGGAAGTAATTGTCGCAGTTGTGGGTATTGATTTCTCTGGGAGATCCCGTTTTAAACCTTGACAAGAATATCGCTGGTTTCGGCGTTTCCACATCCGATCTGTAATGGTACATTCATAACAAGCAGCATCGGTGTTAGGATCGAAGAAACTGATTTCTCCATTAACCACACCAATTCCCCCATTAATCCACGGAATCCCCGCACGATAGGCCATGTTATTAATTGCCCAACGAGCATTAATACTGTCTAAACAACCAATAATAATGTCATGTTCCCGCACATTCCCGACACCAAGATCAAACTCTAAATCTCCCTGAATTGCTCTCACTGATATGTCGGGATTAATCTCTAGTATCATGCGACGGGCAACTTCGACTTTAGGCTGATTTACGTCTGACTCTCTAAATAAAACAGAACGAGTCAAATTAGTAATTGATACAGTATCAAAATCAATGACAGTGATGTGACCAACGCCAATTAAAGCCAGATTTTTCAGTACCTCATTCCCTAAAGCACCCGCCCCAACAACTAATACGTTTGCACGGGTAAGTTTATCTTGATTCCACCAATCGATTAGGCCATGTCGGGAATATCGTTCATCTGGCGGTAGAGATACATCAGTCCATTCCATATACTCTAAGAACACTGAGAAATATAGGCTGTTTACTGATTTTATTCAGTGCCTATACCGATATACTACTCCATGATTTCAGAAAAACATCAGGGTAAATGCTAACAAATATCAGATTTTTTACTAAGATGCTATCAGGAGTTTATCAGGATGTAACAACAATGCACAATGAGCCATTTACTCAAGCAGCGCAACAGTGGGACTTACAAACCCTCTACGCTGATCTCACCTTCGCCAAAGGAAAACCCCTAACCCCTGTGGAAAAAACTCATCTGCGTGGCCTACTGTGTGGCTGTAGTCCCTCAGAAATCGCTGAAAAACTCCATAAAAACCCTAACGGGGTAGAGACGGATCTTTGTGCTACGGTGTATCGTTATGTTAAGAATTTACTGGATAAGAATAACGGACGTATTGATAATTGGCGTAATATTACCCAATGGTTAGAAGAAGCAGGTTATAAACATCCTTCTGCTGAAATTCCCATTAATAATGTATTACCTGAACAAAGCGTTGTTAATATTACTAATATTAATTATGAAAATAAACAAATTGTTATTCATTTCAATCTTGCCATCCCTACCTCAAATAATATGCGTAGTTATCAAAATGAATCAGAAAAAAGTCAAGACGCTGAGAAAATGGATACTTGATTAAGCGTTTGAATGATGATCCTGTTCATAATCAGGGGAAAACTTCCGGGGAAGAAATTAGGAAACACCACCCAGACGGGCGTATTCTAAAATTGACTGGCTAAGAGCATCGCGATCATCGCGGGTGAGATAATAATTCTGGCCGCCGATATCATTAAGAAACCGCAGTAGGGCAAGACAAGCGGACTCTAGATCCGCCCGGTGTCGGGCAGCCGCTAAAGCTTGTTCAGAGGTGGCATAAACTAGGCGATTGCTAATTCCTTCCCTGCCATCCACTCGCCAACATTGAAAAGAATAACCCTGCATTTCTGCGCTCAATTCAATCTGCCAACCGTGATAGTCAAATCGCGTGTAAATCATTTCAAGCAGCCCCTTTTAGGAGAGGAAAGTCACAGGTTTGACCGCTCTGATTGTCTAGAAGCCCTGCACCTGTCTAACTTTCTAATTTAACGGGTGATTATGGAAACCCGCTGCAAACTTCGTGCAGATTTCGTGCAGAAATGATTTTGTCCACTGTCTAAAGGCAGATATTACTTCAAACGATAACCAAGACCGTGAACGGTTTCAATAAAGTCTTCCGGTGCGCCCAGGGATTTTAGCTTCTGACGAAGACCGCGAATATGGGAAGTAACGGTTTCCTCGGCCGGAGAATCGTCCAAAGACCAAACTCGCTCAATAATACCCGATCGACTTAAGACCCGGCGCCCATGGGTAACAAGTAATTCTAAGAGAGCGAATTCCTTGGGGGTGAGGGAAAGAAGTTGACCGTTATAACTGGCCTCGTGGGTACTGGGATTTAACTGCAAACCCCCCCAAGATAATAAAACACTGCTGGTACTGCTACCACGTCGAATCAAGGCCCGAATCCGCGCCATTAATTCGCCCAAATCGAAGGGTTTAGTGACATAATCATCGGCCCCTGCGTCTAATCCGTCGATTTTATCGATTACCGTATCCCTTGCGGTTAATAATAGGACGGGAACGGTGGCATTAGCAAAGACGGGATGATGGGATTCCGCTCGTCGCAGACGTTGACAGAGCAAAGTTCCGCTTAATTTTGGCAGGGTGACATCGAGAACTAAAAGGTCATATTTGCCTAATTCTAGCCAATTCCAGCCTTCTTCTCCGTCTCTAGCCACATCGACAACGTATTGTCGCTCGCTCAAAGCCTCTCGCAAAATCTCGGCTAGTTGCATATCATCTTCTACTACTAAAATTCGCATGGTCTAGAGTTGACACTCCCGCCGTTAAGCTGACGCTGTGACGGGGGATTCTTGATTCACAGAAACCCGCTTTTCGGTACAAGTACCAACGAGTCTTACAGTTTCTCCCCAAGCTTGAAATTCCGACTGTCCATCGGTATTTGTTGACAGTATTCTCATACCTTCTTCCCTTAAATTCTTGGCGGCGTTTTCATCTCTATCGTGCTGCGTCTTACATTCTGGACAAATCCATTCACGAATACTGAGAGTCAACAAATCATTTTTAAATCCACAGCAAGAACAGAGCTTTGTACTCGGATAAAACCTGTCAACTTCTACAAGTTTTCCTCCCTCTCTTTCTAGCTTGTAATCCAAGAAATTAAGCAACATACCAAAACCAGCGTCATGTATTGATTTAGCTAATTTAGTCCTTGCTAACCCTTTAATATTCAGATTCTCGGCTACAACGATTTGGTTTTCATCGCATAACTTTCTGGAGAGTTTATGAAGAAAATCCTGTCTAGTATTTGCTATCTTTTCGTGAACCTTGGCTACCTCCTTAATGGCTTTTTGGCGATTATTAGACCCCTTGGCTTTACGAGACAATGCTTGTTGTCTCCGCTTTAAACGTTTAGCATATTTTCTGGTAGGTTTGATTGGGTCAATCTTGTAGGTTGTTTCACCATCAAAAACCGTAACTAAAGAAGATAAACCTAGGTCTATCCCTGATATTTTTAGTTTTTCAATGGTTGTTGAGTCATCCATCTCAAACAAGATGGCAGCAAAATATTTATCTGTACTGGTTTTAGAAACAGTTACGGATTTAATCTTACCATTTATTACTTGAGAAATCTTAGCTTTTACAACCCCTAATTTAGGTAGCTTAATTCCCTTATTTCTAATTGAACAACTTTCAGGATAACGGATTGATTGTTTTTTGTGCTTACTTTTAAATTTAGGGAATTTTGTTCTTTTTGAGAAGAAGTTCTTAAAAGCAGATTCTAAGTTTTTCAATGATTGCTGCAAGGTAGCGGCAGTAGCCTCAGCTAACCATTCAAAATCCAGTTGTTTCTTGAGTTGGGTAAGGTCTTTTGCCATGTCACAGTAGGTCATTCCTTTACCAGTCTCTAGGTACTGATTGTTAGTTTTATTTAAGTAGTAATTCCAAACAAAACGGACGCAACCAAAGTTTTTAGCTAAGGCTAGTTCCTGTTTTTTGTTTGGGTATATTCTCACTTTTAAAACATTTAACATCAGCCTGACCCCATCTGTGCTATCTTTTCAGTATAACACTTACCGCTTAAATATGTCAAGCTCATACATACCTTGAGAATCAAGCCTTTCCTTATTAGGAAACGCTGTCGCGTTAGTTTAGATTCTGGGGGCAATTCATCTCCCGTTAATTTCTGGTATATTTTTAATTAAGGAGAAATTTAACGGGAGTCCTCTTGCTCCATTTAGATAGAGTAAGCTGGAAATAGCGTCGGTTAACTCCTGATGAATTGGCTCAAACAAGGAAAATGGATTGCGGGAGGTTTCGGGCTAACTGTTTTACTGATGGGAACTATTAGCCTAGTTTCCTATCGCAATACCCTCGCTCTGCGTCAGCGCGCTGCTGAGGTGGAAGTTACCTACGAGATCATCGATAATCTCGCTAATCTTTACGCTAACATGGCGGTGGCCGAATCGGGAAGACGGGGTTATATCAAAACTGGCAGCCCCAGTGAATTAGGCCGTCATCGTCGGGCGATCGCTTTGATGCAATCTAACTGGCAACTCTTGGCTAAACAATTAGAAAACGGCACGGATTTCGAGCGGGAAATGGTGACTCAGATCGGGGATTTAATGTATCGGCGAATTGCTCTATTTAATCAATCGATCGCTACCTATAAATTCGATCGATCCGATGATATTTCTCAAGATGCAATCACGGTTAAAAGTGTCGAAGTCCGGGATAAGTTTCAAAATCTTCTTACCTATTTACAAGCTAGTCAGAAAAGGAATTTAAGAAGTAGCATCGCTAGTTCTAGGGATAGTATTAGCGAAAATTCTCTGTTGGGTTTACTGGGAACTTTTACTAGCTTTGGGATTATTTGCGGAGTTTATTTTTTAGTTTTTTGGCAAGAGAAACGGCGACAAAAAAGTGATGAAATTCACCGGTTATTACTACAGGAAAAAGAACTTTCCGATCTAAAAATTCAGCTTTTTTCTATGATATCCCATGAGTTCCGAACTCCTTTAACCGTGATTCTTTCCGCCTCGCAGTTATTAGAAAATGGCTTAAAAGATGCAGATCAGTCGAGCAGAAAAAACCTATATAGAATCCAGTCTTCTGTCAAACTAATGAATCAATTTTTAACAGATATTTTGATTTTAACAAGGGCAGAATCTGGTAATCTCAGTTGTCGGCTAGAGCCGCTCGATATTGAAGCTTTTTGTTTAAATTTAGTCGAGGATTTTCAATTTATCAATAAAAATAATACCCCGATTAAATTTGTCAGTCAGGGATTGATGATCCGTCCCTATCTAGATGAGAAACTGCTCTACTCGATTTTAAGTAATTTACTCTTAAATGCGATTAAATATTCCCCCACAGGAGCAGGGATTAGTTTGATTTTGTGGAAAGATAGCGATCGCATTGTTTTTCAAGTCCGGGATCACGGGATCGGCATTGCCGAGGAAGATAGAGGCAAGATCTATGAACCCTTTTATCGGGGTCAGAATGTGGAAAATATTATCGGCACGGGATTGGGGTTAGCAGTGGTTAAAAAATGCGTCGAACTCCACCGTGGCGAAATCGCCCTAGATAGCCAAGTGGATAAGGGAACAAGCTTTACCGTCAAACTGCCCATTTCACCCTAGTTCCAGCTTGAGCGGCCCAAAGATTACAAAATTTAACTTTCTTTCTTCCGAAATGGGACGAAAGCAACGGAGAATTTTTATCGCAGCTGGAATTAGTCCAGAATCAACTCACTCCGGGTTGATGGCATCGAAATTTTAGGCAAAAATAGGGCTTTTACCGCCCAAAAAGCCTATATTTTCGCTATTTCCCCCCCAGTTGACCCCTGATTTTTGCAGCAGGTTGACTCTCCTGGGGAACTGGTCACGGTTTCCTGATAGGATAAGGTGACTTGGGATTAACTTATGGTGTTGAAAATATGTCTCTAAAACCTTACATTTCTCGCTTATTAGCTTTGGTTCTCGTCCTGGTCATCGGATTGATGGGTTGTTCTAGTAGTTCAGGGTTAACGGGCAATTATGGACAGGATACCCTGACGGTGATTGAAACTTTAACCACAGCCCTTGATGTGGTCAAAGATGACCCGAATAAAGCGGCAGTTGAGTCGCAAGCAAAGGAACAAATCAACGATTACATCTCCCTCTACCGACGAGATAAAAAATCCGGGGGTTTGCGTTCTTTCACTACAATGCAAACAGCCTTAAACTCTCTGGCAGGTTATTATACCGCCTACGGTTCCCGTCCCATCCCCGACAAACTCAAACAACGTTTAAAACAAGAATTTAAACAGGTGCAATTCTCTCTCCAGAAAGGAATTTAAATACAGTTATCAGTTATCAGTTATCAGTTACCAGTTATCAAACTCGACCGAATATTATAAGCTGTACTGAATTTAAACTGCGTATTAGAAATTTTAGTACAAATGCTCGAACTTCCTCTCCCTGCTTCCAACTCCGGCACTCCAGTGCAGTCTTAACGAGTAATTTAGATAGTCAACAGATTGGTGGGATTGTTAAGTGACAGGTATTAGGTGCGAGTAACAGTGCTGTCTTTTCCCTGATGACTGATGACTGATTACTGTTGACTGAAATGACTCCTGTAAAAATCAGACCAAATCCGGTTAGACTAGAAATACAAAGCGTATTATAAAAAACTACAAAATTGATTCAAGACGAAACCCTAGAATTATTGGAATGGCCGCGGCTATGTCAACACCTAGCTACTTTTGCAGCGACTAAACTAGGTGCGATCGCGATTCGTCAATTGCCCTTACCAGAAAGCAAAGAGGAAAGTTTAAACCTACTCTGCCAAACCAAAGAAGTTTATAGCTTAGAACAAAAATTAGATAGTCGTCTTTCCTTTGATGGGATTAGCGACATCGGTGATGCCCTAGAAAGGGCGCATCTGGGGGGTTTATTATCGGGACAGGAACTTTTAAATATTGCCACGACTTTAGCCGGAGTGCGACGTTTACGGCGTTTAATTGACGAACAGGAAGATATACCGGTTTTAAAAGAGTTAGTAGCGGAAATTCGCACCTATCCAGAGATAGAACAGGAAATACACCGTTGTATCGATGAAGATGGCCGGATATCCGATCGCGCTAGTCCCCAATTACGCGAAATTCGGGGACAAATGAAGGTGATTAGAGAGCGAATTTACCGCAAATTACAGGATATCATGCAAAAACAGGGCGGTGCTATCCAAGAAGCAGTCATTACCCAAAGAAGCGAGCGCTGGGTGATTCCCGTCAAAGCATCGCAAAAAGAGCAAATACCGGGGATAATTCACGATACTTCCAGCACAGGGGCGACTTTTTACATTGAACCTCACTCTATCGTTGACCAAGGCAATCAACTACGGCAATATCGTCGTCTGGAACAAATCGAAGAAGAAAAAATCCTGCGACAGTTAAGTAATCTGATCGCCGAAGCTTTTGAAGACTTAGAATATTTACTAGCGATCGCTACTAGGCTCGATCTGGCCACCGCCAGGGCCCGTTACAGTTTATGGTTAGAGGGTAATCCCCCCCACTTTATCGATGGTTCGGAAACGATTACTTTACGGAATTTGCGTCATCCTTTGCTCTGGTGGCAAAAACACCATGAACAGGGGGGGGAGGTCATACCAATAAATGTGCAGATTAGCCCAGAAATTCGCGTTGTTGCCATCACCGGACCAAATACCGGCGGAAAAACCGTTACTTTAAAAACCCTCGGATTAGCGGCTTTAATGGCGAAAGCGGGCTTGTTTATTCCAGCGCGGGAACCGGTAGAGATACCCTGGTTCGATCAGGTTTTAGCCGATATCGGCGATGAACAGTCTTTGCAACAGAGTTTATCAACTTTTTCGGGTCACATTCGCCGGATTGTCCGCATTTTAGCGGCTTTAAATTCTCGTTCCTTGGTTTTACTCGATGAGGTGGGAGCCGGTACGGATCCGGCCGAGGGAAGTCCTTTAGCGATCGCTATTTTACAATACCTCGCCGATCATAGTTTACTGACGGTGGCTACCACTCACTACGGGGAATTAAAAGCGTTAAAGTATCGAGATTCTCGCTTTGAAAATGCCTCGGTAGAGTTTGATGATCGCACCCTTTCCCCCACTTATCGACTATTATGGGGCATTCCGGGCCGTTCTAATGCTTTAACTATTGCCCAGCGTTTGGGATTAAGTGCCGAAATTGTGGCCGAAGCGAGAAATCATCTGGGGGGGTTATCGGAGGAGATAAATCAAGTAATTGCTGGTTTGGAAGCGCAAAGACGGGAACAGGAGTCAAAAGCTAAGGAAGCTAGTCAATTACTCCAACAAACGGAGAAATTTTATACAGAAGTTTCTACACGGGCTAATTCTCTACAGGAGAGAGAGCGAGAATTAAAGCGTTATCAGGAGCAGGAGATACAAAAGGCTTTATTATCGGCAAAAGCAGAGATTAATGACGTTATTCGCCGATTGCAAGCAGGAACAAAAACCGGTAGAGATGCCCAAAAAGCCACAGAGGAATTAACTGCGATCGCAGAAAGGTTATTACCAAAAACGGAAAAAACTAAGGTTAATTATCGTCCGCAAGTGGGGGAAAGAGTCCGCTTGCCCAATTTGGGACAAACTGCCGAAGTTTTAGCAATTTCACCGGAATCAGACGAGATTTCCCTGCGTTTCGGTATGATGAAGATGACCCTACCCTTAGATCAGATTGAGTCTTTGGATGGTCAAAAAGTGGAAACTGCGCCAAAACCTGCCAAAAATTTGCCACAAACTCCCACAAAACCCCAGGAGACTCCTTTAATTCGTACTGCTAATAATACCGTCGATATTCGCGGTTCTAGGGTGGCAGAGTCAGAAACGGATATCGAACAGGCGATCATCAGGGCTACCCCATCGGGTATATTATGGATTATTCACGGTAAAGGTACGGGGAAATTGCGTCAAGGTGTTCACGATTTCCTATCCCGTCATCCCCAGGTAAAACGCTTTCAATTAGCACCCCAAAATGAGGGGGGTTCGGGGGTAACTATCGCTTATTTAACTTAGGGTTTTCAGATGTGATACTAAATCCCTTGAGTATAGGCTACATATCAGGGCAGGCACTCATGCAAGGGGCAAGAGGGGGAATAAATAATCAGTCTTTAATAAATCGTGAATTCTTGACCGCAACTATCAAGACTGGCGGTTTTTATTGCCCTAATTGCCAGGTTATCTCTTCACCCGCTCGTAACGGCACCAGTCCAGATTCGGGAAAGGGCAATTCATCGGGAATGCGCCAAGGGGTTTTGTTTAATGTGATTTGTTCCGTATTCCGGGGGAGTTGATAAAAATCTGGCCCGTGAAAGCTGGCGAACCCTTCCAGTTGCTCAAGCGCATCGACGCTCTCAAATGCTTCTGCGTACAACTCTAGGGCGTGCAGAGCCGAATAACAACCCGCGCAGCCACAGGAACTTTCTTTGCTGTAGCGAGAATGGGGCGCACTATCGGTCCCTAGAAAAAACTTGGGATTGCCCGATGTTGCCGCTTGCAAAAGTGCCAAACGATGATCCTCTCGTTTCAAAATCGGCAGGCAATAAAAATGGGGACGAATGCCACCGGTAAAGAGAATGTTTCGGCTAAACAATAAATGTTGGGGCGTAATTGTGGCGGCGACGTTGTTGTTAGCAGATAGAACAAACTTGACCGCATCGGCAGTGGTAATGTGTTCAAAGACGACCCGCAGTTTCGGAAATCTGGTTATCAGTGGGATTAATTGCTTCTCAATGAACACTTTCTCGCGATCGAACACATCAATATCACCATCGGTAACTTCTCCGTGCAGTAGTAGCGGCAGATCCAGCTGCTCCATCGCTGCCAAAACGCGATCGCACCTACGAAGGTCCGTCACCCCCAAGTCGGAATTAGTTGTGGCACCGGCCGGGTAGTATTTCACCGCTTTGACAAACTGGGAGGCTTTTGCCGCCATAATTTCTTCGGGACTGGTATTATCGGTGAGATAGAGGGTCATCAATGGCTCGAACTGTTGACCCTCTGGAACTGCTGCCAGAATGCGATCGCGGTAGGCGGCGGCATCGGCCACGGAGCGCACTGGGGGCTTTAAATTCGGCATGATAATGGCACGGGCAAACTGACGCACCGTATGGGGTAGAACCGCTTTCAGTGCCGCACCGTCGCGGAGATGAAGGTGCCAGTCGTCGGGTCGAGTGATTGTGAGTCTTCGCATTGTTCCATCATACAACGGTTAGGAATCCCAGCGCCACAACTAAACACAAGAGAGAAGTCAATCTTCGGTCAGGGAATCAATTCCCTATTTCAGCAGTCAAGTCGGTTTTAACTAATAAGCTGCCGCGCATCTAAATTGGTCTATATCTATAAGAGAAGGCTGGATCTGCGCTATTTATTTCTCTTTTTTTCATAAATTCAATTGGCGTACAAGTGAATTACTTAAGACTAGATATGATTACCAAAAATCTAATCTCTCTTTTAGTTTTTACCTCAGATGTAGCCGATGAAAACATTCAAATAATGACAGGAGTGAGTCAAACTTTACAGTCTAATCCCAATGGTAATAGTCCTAAAAAACTTCTTGTTAATAATCATTTAACTATCTTTCTTTATGGTTAATTAGTGCCAGAAATAACCAAGATAGAGCAATTTCTTGAATTGCTAATAATTCCACATTAATCAATCCTATCCAAGATTGACTAACGCATCCCCTTGAATATTTTCTTGATCGAGCGGCTTTTCAGTCCCCAAAATCCTTACAATAGGAGATGAAGATAACCTGAAAAGTTGGAGAATATGAATTATCTCATTGCCGTGTTAGCTGATCGCATACAAGCAGAAGAAGCTTCCGTTGCCCTGGAAAAGGCGGGAATTCCCCAATCTCAAGTGACCATTCTCGGTCGCGGCTATAAAAGTGCTGATGAGTTCGGTTTGATCGATCCCTTCCAACAGGCCAAAAAACGGGCTACTCTCATGGCTTTTTGGTTAATTCCCTTCGGTTTTGCCGGCGGCTACCTTTTTAACCTGATTACGGGATTGCATACCTTTGATTGGGCCGGAGAACCGGGCAATCATATCGTCGGCGGCATTGCTGGGGCGATGGGGGGGGCGATGGGCAGTATTTTTGTCGGTGGTGGCGTGGGTTTATCGTCCGGCAGTGGCGATGCACTTCCTTATCGCAATCGTCTCGGTGCGGGAAAATATATTATTATCGTGCAGGGTTCGGAAAACCTGAAAAATCAAGCGACTCTTATCCTGCGTCAATTTAACCCCGAAAATCTGCAAGGATACGCCCTAGAACGGTGAACGGTTATCGGGAATAAGTTATCGGTCATTTGATTTTTTCCTAAGAATTTTTGATTAATTACCAGAAAACAATGTTACCAAGAGAAGAATTACTAAAGGGTGTTGAAAACCGCGAGGAGATAGCGAAAGTTATTGATAAAGCCGAACAAGCGATTAAGACTTGGGAAGTGACGACTACAGACTTTCTTTCTCCTGCGGTTTTAGCGGAAGTGGAACGAGTTTTTCAGCGTTTAACTGATGTGTCAATGCAAAAATGGGGCGGTTATCCCCAAGCAGAAAGACAGCGCCTCGGTATTGCTAGAGTTGATCTACCTTTGACAGTAACAGATATTCCCCTATCTGCCCTTGATATTGCCGGTAATTTTCTTTTTGATACCGCTAACCACCGGGATTTTTTAGGGGCGATGTTGGGGACGGGTATCGTTCGGGAAAAAGTCGGCGATATAATCGTTTTAGGTGAGCGAGGAGCGCAGGCGATTGTAGTGCCTGAATTGGCAGATTTTTTATCTGCTAATTTACTACAAGTGCGTTCGGTTCCAGTGAAAACTAGCCTGATTCCTTTGACGGAATTAAAAGTTAGACCACCGCAAAAAAAAGAAATTAATACCGTGGAAGCTTCCTTACGTTTGGATGCGATCGCATCGGCGGGTTTTGGCATTTCTCGCAGTAAAATGGCCGAGGCAATTAGCGCTGGGGATGTGCGAGTTAACTGGAAAGATATCAGTCAATCTAGTTATAACGTTAAAACCGGTGATTTGATTTCTTTTCGGGGAAAAGGTCGTTTAGAAGTGGGTGAGGTTACTGTGACCAAAAAAGAGCGCTATCGGGTTCATTTAACCAGATTTATTTAGTTTTTTCTGTCTCTAGAATTTGTTATTAGACAGATTAATTGTCATGGCTGAGAATTTCGCCTTAATCGTGCAACTGTGTCAAGTTAGTCCCATCGGTAAACTATTACCGGGGGCGCTTTATGTTCATCGAGAAGCATTACATCAACTGGATCCTATCCTCCAGAATTACGAACAACAAGCAAGAATTAATCAGCATTTATCTGAGGCAACAATAATTAAATTTAGCACCGATAAACCGAAAATATCCTATCTTTTTTATCCCGATTTTGATCGGGAACCTCACCCAGTTTTAACTAAAAGTTTAGTGGTAGATCTGGGGACATTAATCTTAAGTGAATGGAATTATCAAAATGCTGATAATCCGCCTATTTTACACCGAAAAGAAACTTTTGTTACTAGGGACTATCCTTTTTATGAACAATTCGAGCATCTCACAAAAATCGAGAGTGCTTTAGGACTTTTAAACAGTTCTTATCCCATCGGTACTAAACAGGAATGGCAACGACTTTTAAGAAAGCATCACCTTGATTTTGCAGGAGATTATTTAGTTTGTAATCTAGAGGGACAAAAGGAAAAATCGATAATAATTGATCGCCACAAAGCCGCTCTTGTTCGCAAAACCCTTTCTCGTCCAGCAAGATTAGCATTAGCGGCGGGATTATTCCTTCCTGAAACCACTTTTTTTGATTACGGTTGTGGTTATGGAGGTGATATAGAACGCATAGCTGAACAGGGTTATCAAAGTGAAGGTTGGGATCCTTATTATCGTCCCGATAGTCCTTTAATTGAATCTGATATTGTTAATTTAGGCTATGTAATTAATGTTATTGAATCCGCCGAAGAAAGGCAAGAAGCTTTATTAAAAGCTTGGCAATTAACCCGTCAAGTTTTAATTGTTTCAGCACAGATTCTAATTGATGATAGTGAACGGGGTTTAATGGCCTATGAAGATGGAATTATAACCCGTCGCAATACTTTTCAAAAATACTATCAACAGGAAGAACTAAAACAGTATATTGATAGCACTTTGGGGGTTGATTCTATTCCAATAACTTTGGGAATTTATCTGGTTTTTCGAGAGGAGGAAAAAGCCGAAACTTTTCGTTTATCCAGATGTCGTTCCCGCGCTACCACACCTAAAATTAAAACCCATCTCAAACGCTTTGAAGATTACGAAGATTTATTAACTCCACTGATGGAATTTTATACCCAGCAGGGACGTTTACCCGTCGCAGGAGAATTATTACAAGAGGAAGAAATTAAGGCAGAATTTGGCACTTTTAGACGCGCTTTTCAAGTGATTTTACAAGTAACAGAAGGGGAAGAATGGGAGATAATTGCCGACAAAAGACGCGCCGATCTTTTACTTTATTTAGCTTTAAGTCAATTTAGCCACTGTCCGAAAGTACGGGAATTATCCCCCGCTACCCGTGCCGATTTTAAAGCTTTATTTGGCAGTTATCGCAATGCTTGCGCTTTAGCAGAAGAAGTGTTAATAAGTGCGGGAAATCTGCCAGCGATCGCTCGTACTTGTGAAAATAGTTCTTTAGGCAAACTTTCCCGTTATTCCCTAACTATTCATATTAGCGTTCTGGAAAAATTACCGATGTTATTACGCTTATATGAAGGTTGTGCCAGTCAAACTATCGGACGGTTAGAAAATGCTAATGTTATTCGTTTATCCTTTCGTCAACCCAAAATTTCCTATCTCTATTATCCCGATTTTGATACAGAAATCCATCCGATTTTAGCCACTAGCATGGATGTATATTTAGGTTCCGCTGATTTTAGTTTTCGCGATTATCGGGATAGTCCTAATCCGCCAATTTTACACGAAAAAGAGCTTTTAGTAACGGCTGATTATCCCAACTATGATAAATTGGTTCGCTTAACTCAATTAGAAAAGGATTGGGGATTGTTAGAAGATCGAAAAGCGATCGAACGTTTACAGGGTTGGCAAAAATGTTTAGAGGAGCATTGTGCTACAATCAAAGGCCATCAAATTCTGTGGCGAAAAGATGCCGATCCCTATAAAGTTAGGATTTTACGCGCTAAAATTAACGCCAGAAGAAATCAAAATAAGTCTTCCTGAGTAATTAAGTAAAATAGATGAGGTAATTAATTTTATGATGACTACGATTCGGTTGCAAGGATTAGAAGGTTTCGAGTTAAAAGCTAATGATCCTGAACAAAGGATGTTTATTTCTGGGGTTAATTGGCAACAGTACGAAACCCTCTTAAAACATTTAGAAGATAGTTCCAGTTATCGCATTACTTACCTAGATGGAATGGTAGAAATTATGGCTCCTAGTCGTCGTCACGAAGTTAGCAAAAAAAATATCGGTAGATTGGTAGAAGTTTATTTAGAATATGCTGAAATTGATTTCTGGGGATTAGGTTCCACCACTTTGCGAAAACAGGAAAAAGAAGCGGGAAAAGAACCAGATGAATGTTTTTGTTTATTTACAGAAAAAGAGTTTCCTGATTTGGCGATTGAAATCATCTTAACCAGTGGCAGCCTGAAAGTTTTAGAAGTTTATCAAAGATTAGGAACTCAAGAGGTTTGGTTTTGGCAAGATAATCAGTTAAAAATTTATTCTTTGCAAGAGAATGGCGAATATATTTTAATCCCTAAAAGTGCTTTATTACCGGATTTAAATTTAGAATTATTAGCCGAATACGTCAACCATCCTAATCCCCGTCTTGCTGTCAAAGAATTTCGCTTGTGTTTAACAGAAAATTCCCAGTTATCATAACTATTATCTTTCCATGAATTCTCAAGTAAAATTTAACCTATCTATCCTAGGGATATTTGTATTTTCCCTAGGAATAAGATTCTGGAATCTCAGTCAGTTTAATACTCTTGTTTTCGATGAAGTTTACTATGCTAAATACGGCAATGAATATCTAATCGGTAAAGAATTTTTCCAGTCGCACCCACCGTTAAGTCAATATTTAATTGCTATTAGTATCTGGATTGGTTCCCATTTTCCTGCCGATCCTGAAACCATTAATAATTTAACGGGTTCCCTGCGCTCAACTTTTAGTTATCGCTGGTTAAATGCTTTGACTGGTTCTTTTATTCCCCTCATTATCGGCGCAATTGCTTATCAATTAACCCAGAGAAAAACTGTATTTTTAATCACAACTTTTCTCGCCAGTTTAGACGGATTATTTCTGGTGGAATCCCGCTACGCTCTCAATAATATTTACTTAATTTTATTCGGTTTATCTGGACAATTATTTTTTTTATTAGCACTCCAGAAAAATCAGAAACTTAATTGGCTATTATTATCAGGAGTTTCTTTCGGTTTAGCGGCAAATATTAAATGGAATGGCTTAGGATTTTTACTGGGAATATTTATTTTTATCGGTATTGCTTGGTTAATAAAATTATTTAATCAAGAGCAGTCAAAAGATCATCTTTGGACAAAGGCAACTAACCTGAGATTAGAGGACATTTTTATCGCCTTAATTGTCTTTCCTCTTATTACCTATAGTTTGCTGTGGATACCTCATCTTCTCGTCAACCATCAATATAATTTTTGGCAAGTACATCAAGAAATTTGGTCATTTCATCAGAGAATCAAGGGTAATCAATCTGATGTTCATCCCTATTGTTCTCCTTGGTATAGTTGGTTAGTAATGGGGCGACCTGTGGCTTATTATTTTAAGAGAGTAGGTGATAAAATTTATGATGTTCACGCGATGGGAAATCCGTTGTTATGGTGGTTTTCTACGATAGCGATTCTAGTGGTTTTTAGTCGATTATTTAACCGAAAAGAGCGAGTAATTTCTGCCTATCTTATCTGTAACTATATTGCTAATCTGCTGCCCTGGTTAAAAATTAGTCGCTGTACCTTTCTCTATCATTATATGGCTGCCTATAGTTTCACTTGGATTGCTCTAGCTTGGCTCTTAGCCGATGGTTTAGAAAGTTCCAGTCCTATTTATAAAAATGGCTCGCGCTCGCTGATAATTTTGATAACTTTTGCTTTTATTCATTGGCTACCAATTTATTTAGGCATTCCCCTGTCAGTGCGGGATTATTATCTGAGAATGATTTTTCCCAATTGGATTTAGGATGAAATTAGCACCAAAAACTGATACAATAAAATCATGATAAAAAGCGATCGCATGAGTTATGGGTAAACAAAGAATCTTATCTGGTGTGCAACCAACTGGCAATTTACATTTAGGCAATTATCTAGGTGCGATCCGCAATTGGGTGGAGGGACAACAAGACTACGATAATTTCTTTTGTGTGGTCGATTTACACGCGATCACCGTTCCCCATAATCCCGCCACTCTTGCGGAGGATACTTTAGCAATTGCCGCTTTATATTTAGCCTGCGGAATTGATTTAGAATACGCGACTATCTTTGTCCAATCCCACGTTAAAGCTCATACAGAATTAACTTGGTTATTGAATTGTATCACCCCTTTAAATTGGTTAACCGATATGATTCAATTTAAAGAAAAAGCAATTAAACAGGGGGAAAATGTTGGCACGGGGTTACTCGATTATCCCGTACTAATGGCTGCCGATATTCTACTCTACGATGCCGATAAAGTACCTGTGGGAGAAGATCAAAAACAACATTTAGAATTAACCCGCGATATAGCTGTTAGAATTAATCATCTTTTTGGGCAACCGAAACAACCAATTTTAAAACTTCCTGATCCGATGATCCGCAAGGAAGGAGCGCGGGTGATGAGTTTAACCGATGGCCGGAATAAAATGTCTAAATCCGATCCTTCCGAGATGAGTCGGATTAATATTCTCGATAGTCCCGATGTCATTGCCAAGAAAATTAAACGCTGTAAAACCGATCTAGTTAAGGGTTTAACTTTCGATGATCCAGAACGTCCCGAATGCTATAATTTATTAACTCTCTATAGCATTTTATCGGGAAAAAGTCAAGAGGTGGTCGCAGCAGAATGTGCAGATTTAGGTTGGGGACAATTTAAACCGATGTTAACAGAAGTCACCATAGAATCTCTGCAACCTATTCAGGAAAAATACACCGAAATTAGAGAGGATAAAGATTATTTAGCTACAGTTTTACGGCAAGGTCGTCTCAAAGCAGAAGCGGTAGCCAATCAAACTCTCGATCGAGTCAAAAATGCCATGGGTTATTTACCACCATTTTAGGGATAATTTTCGGGTGCATCTGATAATTATCCAATCTACTCAGTTGAGATTTTTCAAGGAAAACTCGCTGCTTTATCAGTCAATCTTTAACTCTTGGTGGGGTTTTACCCCCCCCATCCAGGGTAAGGGAAGGAGAATGATTACAAAAGTTATTAAATTAAGCACAACTCCAGTGATATTTTGGTAAAATAAGGGCATAATTAAAACTATCAAAATACTTACCTGTCCTTTGAGATTATGGTTGTAGAGTCCCAGCGGAAACAAAAAAAACTATCGTCTAGGGAAGATGAGTCTCGTCCAATTGCCAGCAAGGAACAAAACTCTTATCTAGCAGAGGGAATTGTTGATCATCAATCAACTCAGATTGCTCCTTCCTCCTTACTACAGCCATTTTCTCCAGAGTTAGAAAAAGATAGAGCCAACAAATTTAATTTTCTTAAAGAAATTCTGGTTAGTCATCTTGGTCAACCTTTTTACTCGGACAACGGCTTTATTCTTTATCAAGGAGATGCTACAAACTTTTTGTCTAAACTATCTCATAGTCACATAAAAATTGACCTCACTGTTACATCACCACCTTATAATATTGGCAAAGAATATGAACGAGTTCTTTCAATCAATGACTATGTTGATTGGTGTGCTAATTGGCTGCGGCAAATTTATCAGATTACTCAAGATAACGGCGCTTTGTGGCTAAATGTTGGTTATTTAGAAGTACCAGAAAAGGGATTATGTGTTCCGATTCCCTATCTTCTTTGGGATAAGTCTCCCTTTTATCTTTTACAAGAAATTGTCTGGAAATATGGGGCAGGTGTTTCTACAAAAAATCGTCTTAGTCCTCGCAATGAAAAATGGCTTTTTTATCTCAAAAATTGCCAAGAATATACTTTTAACTTAGACAATATTCGTGACCCTAACGTTAAGTATCCCAATCAAAAGAAAAATGGTAAATATCGTTGTAATCCCCTCGGTAAAAATCCTTCTGATGTGTGGGAAGTTTCTAAAGTCACTACAGGAGAAAAGCGCAGTTCTAAGGAAAGAACCGGACATCCCGCACAATTTCCTTTAGCAATTGTCGAGAGAATTATACAAGCTTCATCTAATCCGGTAGAAATAATTCTTGATCCCTTTGCCGGTTCTTGTTCTACAGGAATAGCGGCCTTGGGATTAGGAAGAATTTTTGTGGGTTTTGAAATTCGACCAGACTATTGCGAGATAGCTGCAGAGAGATTTAAAAGATTTAAAAAAGAAAGAAGCAATACTTATATCCAAGGCTCATTATTCTAGATTTTTCGATACAATTGGAGCAATTTATAGTTTTCTACGTCAGAGGAAAGACGCGATTGTTGACCTGTAGCTGCCTTTTGCCCAATCCAATCCCCAGAATCAATCCAACCGAAACGAATTAGTTTAATCTGAGGATTAGTAGTATTAGAAAACTTCTCAAAGTTAACTGCTAAATAGTATCCAGACTTACCTTTTTTGCTGTTATTAGAATTTTGAGCATAGCTTCTATTGCCATATATATGTCTAGGATCAGAGGAGGTTTTGACTTCAATTGAAAAAAAGTCATCAGGTATATAGACAATATCTTTATCAGATATACTGATATCTCCTCTCCAGAAATCGGGATATTTTGCTTTTAGTTCTAAAGGAATTAATTGATGAATAGAAAACCCATAATTTGAGGTTTAGGGAAGATATCCCTACCAATTCTAAAACCTTTTGTACCTAACTGAGAATTAAAAATTGATTGCCAAGATGTTAAAACAACATCAACAATTGCATCGGTAGATAGGGGATGTCTTTCCACAAGTCGTTGGGTGATAGATAACCAATTACTAGGAGAGAAATCTGCATAGGGAGAATTCATCTATAGTTTTTTTCCGGCGTTATTGGATACAGTAACTAATATTAACGCAACCACCTCCCCCTATCCCAACACCTAATACTAAATTCTGTTTAAAAGGTATAGGAGAGTGGGGAACGCTGGATCAGGGAGCAGGGAAAAACAATCCATAACTTGGGAGTTAATCATAGTATTAAAAACGGATTTAGTATGATTAGCCTTTTTAAACTTGTTTTCGCAGTTTCAATCCTTGAAAATGCGATCGCCAATAAAAGTAGCAGAGTCCGGCAGTTACCCCAAGACTAAGAATTGTTATCCCCGTGGGAATTTCCAACATACCCGACTCGGTTGCTGATATGTTGTAGGATTGTAATAAGAGGATTTTTTTCCTGAAAAATTGTCATATTTGAGGTTTTGATTATGCCTTATACAAATGAAGAAGGTGGACGCTTAAATAATTTCGCCGCCGAACCGAAAGTTTATCAAGCGGATCCCCCCACTAAATCGCAACAACGTAATTATCTTTTCTGGGGTGTTGCTGCGATCACACTTGTCGGTGGACTGTTAGCCGTCGCTTTTTACGCATCTCAAGCTGGCTAAAATTTAGTCCCTCGTAGTTGCGATTTAGCCCCTTTCACTCCTCTTTACCGCTAATATCACAACTACTCCCTATTTTAAGGCTTTTGACCCTGAATTAATGCCACTGCTGACTGAGACTTAGCCGCAGTCCCCTGTTTACCCTGAGATAACGCTAGACGGGCCGCCTCCTCTAAATCAGCGATCGCTTTTTCCCTGTTTCCCAATTTATAATAGGTCAAACCCCGATTGTGGTACGCTTCGGCAAAATTAGCATTAATTTTCAGACTCTCATTATAGTCCCTTAAAGCCATTTCCTGCTGTCCGGCTCGGTTATAGGACAGGGCGCGATTATAGAAAATGCGATCCTGTCCTCTAGTTCCCTGTAAACTCAAAGCTTTTGTGTAATCCTCGATCGCTTCTAGGTGTCTTCCCAAGTCATCCTTAGCATTACCGCGATAAATAAAGAAATCAGCAAAATTTCCGTTTAAAGCGATCGCTTTTGTGCAATCTTCCACCGCTGCCTCGTATTTTTTCGTCAGATAATGCACATAACAACGATTACCGAGAGCATTAACATAATTGGGGTTGATTGTCAAGGCCTGGGTGTAATCTGCGATCGCTCGCTCGTACTGGCCGAGAACTAATTCCGCATAGCCGCGATTATAATAAGCATCGGCATCCTTCGGTTCTAATTGTAGAGCTTGAGTAAAATCTGCGATCGCCCCTGAGTAATCCCCTGCGGTTAAACGATCCACCCCCCGATTATAAAATTCTACAGCCTTCACGGGGTTAGCGGTAGTTTGAGAGACTAGGGGAGAGATAGTCAGTAAAAAAGTCGCTATAGCCATAATAATTGTCAATTTTTTCTTAATTTTCATAATCCCTTCACCTAAACAATTCAAGGTAAAATTAAACAGCCCTACTCACAGGTCAAAATATCATGATTAAATCTCTTTTGGCGACTTTCCTCCTAATTACCACCCTCCTCTTCACCGGTTGTGCAACTCCCATCGCTGGACTGCAAGGATACACCAGTGGCAGCCAAGGCTATCAATTTTTATATCCTAAGGGTTGGACGCAGGTGGATGTGAAAAAAGTTGCAGGAGTAGATGTGGTTTTTCATGACCTGATCGAAACGAGCGAAAATTTAAGCGTTATTATCAATCCCGTCCCCGACAATAAAACTTTAACAGATTTAGGGACCCCCTCGGAAGTTGGCTATCGTCTCCTAAAAAATAACAGTCTTAACCCCAATCTTGATAAGGAAGTAGAATTAATTCGCTCAGAATCCCATCAAATTGACGGCCAAGATTATTATATCCTCGAATATCAAGTTAAATTAGTCAACGGCCAAGAACGTCATAATCTGGCCAGCGTCACGGTTAATAATCATAAACTCTATTCTTTTAATCTTTCCACTTCCCAAAAACGTTGGACGCAAATTCAAGAACTCTTTGAAACTATCGTTGATTCTTTCTCGGTTAGTTAAATGTCAGAGGATAGGAAATTTTCAGTAAAATGTAGGGTGCGTTAGACGGCAAAAATTCCTGTTTTGACTTAAAGGTAACAATCCGTCGTAACGCACCACCTATCATCAACTAGGTAGCCGGTTATAATTAAAGATAACATATAAAGAACCAGAAGCCTGTCCCACTATCTAACAATTAATTGAGATTACTTACTGAATCAGTAAATAGTAATCAGTAAGAAAGTGGTAACTGATAACTGATAACTGATAACTGATAACTGATAACTGAATATGAGTAACTCGGAAGAAAATAGACTAGATAGACTCGAATCTCTTGCTGAAAATACCCTAACAGAACTACGGGAGATTAAATCAGGACTACAGGAGATTAGATTAGGATTACAGGAGATTAAATTAGGACTACAGGAAACCAATCAGGGATTAAAAGAAACTAGAGTGATCGCTAATTATAACGCTAAATCGATCGAAGCGTTAACTAATAGTCTTGCTGAGTCTAAAAAAGAATGGGAAAAAGACAGACGGGGACTTGATCAACTGCTAGGACAATTAACTCGATCGATGTCGGATTTTTATGAGGTTCAGTCAGATTTTTACAATCGATTTGACAATGAAGGAAGACAATCCCGCATGGTTGAGATTTTAGATCGTTATTTTCCCCCCGAAAATCCTGCCAATTCTTAGCATAAATAGCTAAAAAACTGATAACTGATGGTGGGTTACGGCCAATAGATCAATTAATAATTAATTCTAATAATTTGTCATTGCCTAACCCACCCTACCTAACTATCTCCTATCTTGTTTACTGAAAAAACTTATGTCTATTCCCTTAATTCTTGCTTCCGCTTCTCCTGCGCGTAAAAAACTATTACAAATGGTGGGAATCGATCCGATTGTGCGAGTGAGTAACTTTGATGAATCGACAATTAATGCCGATGATACTCTCCATCTTGTCCAAACTTTAGCCCAATGTAAAGCGCAAACGATCGCCCCCCAATTTGATACAGGATTAATTCTTGGTTGTGATTCCGTCTTAGAAGTAGCGGGGGAAGTCTATGGCAAACCCAAGGATAAATCAGAAGCGATCAATCGTTGGCAAAAAATGCGCGGTCTGGTGGGTACACTCTATACAGGTCATGCTTTAATCGATCGAGTTAATAATCAAACTTTGACTCGTTGTGGGATCACTAAAGTTCACTTTGCCAATATCAGCGATGAAACAATTATTGCCTACGTTGACACCGAAGAACCCCTCAAATGTGCCGGCTGTTTTGCCTTAGAAGGAAAGGGGGGTCTATTCGTGGAAAGATTAGAGGGATGTCACAGTAATGTTATCGGTTTAAGCTTGCCCCTGTTTAGGCAGATGTTAACGGATTTTGGCTACCAAATCACTGACTTTTGGTGATCTTTTTGCCGATAATTTCCCCAAATTTATTGGCAAAAGGGCTTGACAAATTCTCAGATTTGTGTTAACTTTTTATTATAGTGGGAATCCGTGTCGCCCTGCGAACCCCTCTTTTTTCTATCCGATAGCCCCAAAATTTTTAACCCTTTCCTTTTCACTTTTTCCCGAAAAAACTATGTCTTGCTTGCGCGTGGGAATTGCCGGTCCGGTGGGTTCAGGAAAAACAGCCCTGCTCGATGCCCTGTGTAAAAATTTGCGGGATCAATATCCGATCGCCGTAGTCACCAATGACATTTATACTCAAGAAGATGCCCAATTTTTAGTGCGATCGCAAGCTTTAGCTCCGGAAAGAATTTTAGGAGTAGAAACGGGAGGATGTCCCCATACAGCTATTCGCGAGGATGCCTCAATTAACTTAGTTGCCATTGAACAGTTAGAGAGAAAATTTGCTAACTTAAAGCTAATTTTTCTGGAAAGTGGTGGTGACAATTTAGCGGCAACCTTTAGCCCGGAATTAGTAGATTTAACCATCTATGTGATTGACGTGGCAGCCGGGGATAAAATCCCTCGCAAGGGTGGACCGGGTATCACCAAATCGGATTTATTGGTAATTAATAAAATAGATTTAGCCCCGATGGTGGGGGCAGATTTAGGGGTGATGGATAGAGATGCCAAAAAGATGCGCGGGGATAAACCCTTTATCTTCACCAACTTAAAAACACGGGAAGGATTAGAGCGAGTGATTGCCTTTATCGAAAAGAATTTATACTAAGCTATTACTAGGAATAAAAAAGAGAGCGCCAGAAAAACTTAGGTAAAGCTAACATTCTTTTCCAGCGCCAAGGTTCCTGATAAAGTCGATACAACCACTCTAAATTATTGTCACAGAAAAAGCGAGGGGCGCGGATTTTTGTCCCGGACCAGATATCAAAACTGCCCCCCACACCTACCCAGATAGCTTGGGGACAGAGATGGCGATGTTCCCTAATCCAATATTCTTGTCGGGGTACTCCTAAACCAACTAAAATTAACCGCGGTTGTTGATCTTTTAATACCTCGATCCAATCGGACATTTCCTGGGAGGATAGATAACCGTGGTTAGTCAGAATACGGATATTAGGTATCTTTTTTTGCCAATTACTTGCCGCTTGTTCAGTAATCCCCGGTTTACCACCAAAAAAAGCAATAGGAAAACTTTCTCCCTGCATTCCTAACTCAGTAATTAAGGATTCTGATAATTCAATACCGGGGCAGCGGGTTTGTTTTTTTCCCCTTAATTTTAAGTAAATAACAATCCCGGCGCCGTCGGGAATAACTAAATCTGCTTCTCGAATAACTTGGGCAACTTTAGCATCATTTTCCCCTAACATTGCCATTTCTGCATTAAGAGTGACAACGTGGGAACCAAAACCTTGATAGAGGCGATCAATTAACCAACGACTGTAGTTATCGAGAAGATGAACTGGTAAACCGAGAACAGAATATTTAGGGGGAGTTTCTAACATATAATTCATCTTGATTTAGTTGTCATTTTATCGAGAAATTGGCACAAAATCTACCCCAAAACTAGAACGAGAACCGGGTTTAACTACCACTAATTGCACCGATTGATTGCGATCGCCAGACGGTAAAAATCGCACTGGATTAGTCGCCCCAGGCACAGAAAAATTACTGCTTCTTAACGCCTGTTGAACTCCCTCGCGGCTAGATTCTGCCTTAATGCCAGCGATTAAAGCCTGGGTAGCGTCATAGGCGGTAGCAGTGCGCCAATTTACGTCTCCTTGCCACAATTGGCGGGAATTATTCACAAAAGGACTGTTCGGATTAGCCCCTAAATGCCAAGAGATAGCGACAACCATGCCCAAGGCATTTTTTCCGCCTACATCCAGAGTTTTGGGGCTATAAACGTCATCACCCGCCACAATCGGTAATTTTTGGCCATTGATTTGAACCACCTGCAAAGCCTTATCTAGGGTACCACTATCCCCAAGAAGGGCGATGAGATTTGCTCCCTCCTGTTGAGCTTGTTGGAGGCTTTTAGAAGGGGTAAAAGTGAGGGAAGATAGATCAAATTCACTCACCACTTGACCTCCTCCTAATCCTAAAGCGGTGGTAAATTCAGATTTTAGGGATTGACTATAACCACTTTGGGAGTTAAAAAATACCACTGCCTTGACGTTAGGAATTTTTTGCAAACTAGATTCGGCTAATGCTCGTGCTGCCACAAAATCACTGGGAACAGAACGAAAGATATAGTCACCAAAATTGGAGAGTTTAACTGAGGTACTGATGGGGGAAATCATTACTAATCCCGCTTTTTGATAGATAGCAGCCGCCGCTAAAGAGGTGTCACTGCTAGTGTGTCCTACTACTCCTAAAATGCTGTTATCAGCCGCTAATTTTTGGGCAATTTGAGCGGCAATTTCGGGATTATCAGCATCATCAGCAATGAGAACTTTTAAAGGAATGCCATTAATTCCTCCGCTTTGATTGATTTGATTTTGAGATTGGGCAACTCCTCGTAAAACTTCTAGGGCGGTGTTGACATTGCTACCAATTGGCACGGAAACGGCGATAGTATAGGACTTAGCTTCACCAATACGGGCGTTATTTAAGTAGATGAGAGCTTCGGGATCATTTTGATTAGCTCGCAGGGATTTTTCTAGGAGGTAAACTGCTTGCTGAAAGTCTCCTTTTCCGAGTGCCTGTATAGCAGCTTGTTTGTCAGAAGCAGCCCCTTCAACTATTAATAAGTTTTCACCTTGACTAAATCTTGCCTGTGGCAATACCGATTTTTGCTCTGGTGATATTTTCTCGATTTCAGAAAGATTGGTTGGGTTATTTGATCCTTGAAAACGATTGTATAACCACCAACTACCAGCCCCAAAAAATATTAGGGTAATCAGCAGGGATAAAAGCAGGGTAACTGTATCATTTTTCTGGCTCATGGGCTGATAACTAAGATTAAATTAATGGTTTAATCGAGATTGATAGTTAATAAAAGCACCAATTCAATTCTGAATTGCACCAATATCCGATCTACCTTGATAGAATACCTCATTTGGGGTCTGATAGTCAAGACATTGTTTAAATGTGTCTTAGCTTATTAGCAATATTTTACCTTTTTGTTTGGGAATCTTCTAAATGTTTTATTAAAACATTTGAGGATAAAGTACCGTGTAAATGACTCCAGGGTAAAACCTGTTCTAAACGCCATTGTTGATGAACATAATAATCTAGCGGGGGAATTTGTCCTTTTAGTTCCTTAAAAGCGCGTTTATAACTGCCTAAAGAATCACCGTAGCCACGAGTTAATTCTAACAGGGAAGTTAAGCGGCGATCGCCTCTAGATAATAGGGCTTGAATCACTGACCAATTATAACTCTCTGGTCGAAATTCTATGCCCTGTTTACCCAATTGTTTTTCTAGATATTTTAATCTTTTTTCGGCCATTTTATTAACTCCAAACCACTGAAAAGGAGTATGGGATTTAGGCACAAAGGTGCTGCAACCGAAAGAAATTCGCAGTCCAGAGGCGGCTTTTTTTAAGGCTATTAACATTTCCACAGTCGCCGCAATATCTTCGATTTCTTCTCCCGGTATTCCCACCATACCATAGAGTTTTATCCCTTTTAAACCGCCCGCTTTAGCATTAATGGCAGCTTGGATAATTTCATCATTGGCTAACTTTTTGTTGATAATTTCCCGCAAGCGATCAGACCCACTTTCTACGGCAATAGTAATTGATTTGCTGTCTCTTAGGGATAAAATTCTAGCTAATTTTTCTGTGACAGTATTAGTTCTAACTGAAGCGATCGAGAGTCTAACTCCCTCAAATTTTGGTTGAAAAAGATAATCAAGTAAGGTTTCAAATTCAGGATGTTGGCTGACAGAAGCACCTAATAAACCCAAGCGATCGGTCACTTTTAAACCTTTTTCAATGGCGGGAATCAGGGATTCTAAACTAGCGGTACGAAAGGGTAAAGTTAGATAACTAGCTAAACAAAAACGGCACATTTCTGGACAACTTCGCACCACCTCTACCATATAAATATTCTCCCATGCCGCTTGTTTTGTTACCACCGTAGAAGCTGAAAGGGTATTACTGCGATAGGTTTGTTTACTAACAAAGGTAGGAACATTATTATCTATGGGTAGAATTGCCGTAATTTCACCTTCAGAACTATCATAATTAACGGTATATAAACTAGGAACATACACCCCCGGAACCTGGGCTAAATGACGGAGTTTTGTCGGTCGATCGGCGTTTCTAACCTCTTGATAGGCATTAATAAAATCAGCAATTAAATTTTCACCATCTCCCAATAAAATTACATCAAAAAAAGCGGCAAAAGGTTCGGGATTAGCGGTTAAAACTGGTCCACCCCCAAAAATTATCGCCTGCTGATCTTGCCGTTGATGACTGTGACAAGGAATTTCTAAAGATTCTAACAGCGAGAGGATATTAACATAGTCTAATTCCCAGGAAAAGGAAAAGCCGACTAATTCGGGATAACGGGGTAAAGATTCTTGAAAATCCGTAAATAAACGACTAACTTGTATATCCGATCGCAGGGCTAAAGTTGCCCAAACAATTTGATAACCTAAACTGGTTATACCCACAGAATACTGATTAGGAAAGGCAAAAATAGTTCTAAGGGCATCACTGTGGGGTATTGCGGGAGTAAAGAGGAGTTTTTCGTCTTGTAAGATGGTCATTTCAGTTATCAGTTATCAGTTATCAGTGACTACCAGTAGTCTTCAGTAGCTTTTAATTTTCATTCTCTTGAAAGGGGAGGCTTATTACCTCTTGTTTTTGGTCATATATAAGTTTCATTTAATCTGGAGGTGAAGGAGGGGAAAATATCTCAATATACAGTTCTAGGATCATATCTCAGGTTATGATGCTGGGGAGTCGGTGGTCAAGAACAAATTCAAGTTATACTTCCTCCCTAGGGATAGCTATTGTATTTACAGGAGATTTTTTCTTATATCCTAGCAATTTTCACAGCTTAACTAGGTGTCGATTGATCTCCTTAACCCCAACCAGAACGAAATCTATGAATAATCCGGAAGAATACGTTATAATCATGGCGAAAATCCTAGATTTAACCATTCCCGATCGCTATTTAAATTCTGTGGTTGAAAACTGGCAACGCTTGCAAGAAATCGCCAGTTTAGTGACAGAATTTCCCTTAGAGGATGACGGGGAAAGCGCCCTCAGCTTTGAACCATGACTATTTCTGTGTGCAATTTAGCTCGATCGATCCAAAATCGTCAAACTAGAGCCTTAGAAGTTATTAGCCAGACTCTCGCGGAGATAGAGGCAAAAAATCCCCATTTAAATTGCTTTACCGACATTTTACAGCCTAGAGCGCTCGCTCAAGCCCAAAAAATCGATCTAGCGATCGCCAATGGGGAACCCGTCGGTGTCTTAGCAGGAGTCCCCTTCGCCGTCAAAAATCTCTTTGATATCAAGGGTATTGTCACCCTTGCTGGTTCCAAAATCAATCGAGATCACCCTGCCGCCGGACAAGATGCGATCGCTATTCAAACCCTAGAAGCAGCCGGGGCAGTTTTGGTGGGGGCGACCAATATGGATGAGTACGCCTACGGTTTTGTCACCGAAAATGCCCATTATCGAGCCACTCCCAACCCCCGCGATCCTAGTCGTATATCGGGGGGATCCTCTGGCGGTTCCGCCGCTGCCGTTGCCGCTAATTTAGTGCCTCTCGCCCTCGGTTCCGACACTAATGGTTCCGTGAGGGTTCCCGCCGCTTGCTGTGGCGTGGTGGGGCTAAAACCCACCTTTGGGCGCGTATCCCGTCAGGGCCTATTTTTGTTCGTCAGTAGTTTAGACCATCCGGGATTTTTTAGCGACAATGTGGCGGATATGGCGGCTATTTGGAGTCTTTTTGCCAAAAATAACCTTAAAGCTCCTTTAAATGGCTTAGAGGGCGTAAAAATAGCCCTTGCCGACGATTATTTTCAGCAGGGAGCCGAACTGGAAGTAATCGAGGCGGTGACAGCGATCGCCGAACGTTTAGGAGTTACCAAAAAAATCACCATTCCCGAAACCGCCCGCGCCAGGGCAGCCGCCTATATAATTACCGCTTCCGAGGGCGCAAATTGGCATTTACCGCGTTTACAGACCAGATTAGAGGATTTTGACCCCGCAACCCGGGATCGCTTCTTGGCAGGGGCATTAATTCCCTCTAGCTGGTATTTACAGGCTCAACGTTTTCGCCGTTGGTATCGCGATCGTCTGCGAGAGATTTTCGCCGAAGTCGATATTATTCTCACCCCGACGATTCCCTGTATTGCGCCACCATTAGGAGTAGAAAAAATGATTATTGACGGGCAAGAGCTATTAATTAGACCCAATTTAGGCAGATTCACCCAACCTTTTTCTTTTATCGGTTTACCTGCCCTTTCTTTGCCGATTAAACGTCCATCCCAGCTACCTTTAGGTTTGCAAATCATCGCCGCACCCGATCGCGAAGACTTAATCCTAAGGGTAGCCAGGGTTTTAGAGGAAATGCTCATAGATATCCCGCATAAGTGAGATATTAAGGGCGCACTCAATCCTAAAATCCCTAATTTAAGGACATATAGGCAAAAAGGTCATTTTTCTAGTCTAAGTAAACAATCTATTCGTTTTTTCTTCTCTGAATGCTGACTACTGGCTCGGAGACTACTTTTCAATGGTTGATAGGGTCTTATTTTTTTGAATTTAACTCGATTTCTCGACTCATTAGAACAATTCGAGCCTATAATATAATTAGGTTCGAGTCAAGAATCAATCTTTTTATTGCCATCTATCTGCAAGGAAATCTATGAAAATTGTCATCCCGATCCTATTTTATAGCAAAGGAGGAGTAGAAAGAGTCATTATCTCTTTGATACCTAGCTTATTAGAATATGTCGAACAGATTATTATCGTCCTCCCTCGTAAGGAAATTGAATATTTTAGATATTTAATGCCCGATTCCGATAAACTTATCTACGAAAATTTTGATTTTTATCCCCATAGTTTTGAAACAAAATTAATCTATGTTTATGGTCTTCTAGCGAATTTTTATAAAACCCTAAGACTAACTTCTATTCATCATATTTTCTCTCGTAGAATTGGACTTTTACGCATCGAAGCAAGAATTAATCAGATTATCAAGCGTTACCAAGCTGATCACTGTTTGTATGGAATGACTAATCGGATTTCTCCTCCTAATGTCAAGGTTACTTTAAGTGGCATTATTTATGATGTTTTTTGGCAATTTGCTCCCTTAACTTACTCAGAATCTTATCAAGAACCCTACAATGAAGCGTTAAAAGAATGGTTAGATCGGGCTGATCTACTGTTCACAATTTCCCAAAAAACTAAAGAAGATGTTTTAAAAATTTTTCCTAATGTTACCTATGCTAGTAAATTAAAAGCTGTACCTTTAGCAGGATTTGTCGAGCAGTCTAATCCCAAGAGCGATTTAGTCAAAAGTGAGCTAGTTACTTTTTATTTTCCCTCCTCTTTTGGTATCTACAAAGATCATACAACTTTGCTTAAAGCATCCATTACACTAGCAAAAAAAGGTTTAAAATTTCAAATAGTTTTTATTGGTAAAGAAACCGATAATCTAGTTAATGGAAATCTGCAATTGTCTCAACAGTCCCAAACCCAAGAATACCAAGACTATCTCAAAGAATGTACCCGACTTTATCAGGAAAATAAAGAAATTTTCGAGAGTCACATCAAGGGATTAGGTTATCAAGACTATGAAACATTGCAGTTTTATTATCAAACCTGTTCCTGTGTGGTATTTCCCTCAAAATACGAAGGTTTTGGATTAGCAATAGCGGAAGCCATTTTACAAGGTATTCCCGTTATTGCTTCCGATTTAGAAGTGTTTCAAGAACAGGTAGAATTATATAATTGTCCCGAAAGAGTGCAATTCTATCCTAGGGGAGATGCGGACAGTTTAGCCAATTGTTTAGAACAATTTATCCTCAATCCAATTCCTCGCTTGTTACCCGAAGATATCCCCAATAAAATTAATTTCTGGACGTGGGAAGATGTGGCTAAAAAATATGTAGAACTACTGAAAGAAAATGCAGGTTACTGATCTCTATATCTACCCGATTAAATCCTGTCGAGGTATTCAATTATCCCAAGCTGAAGTGACTTCTAAAGGGTTACTCTGGGATCGAGAAATGATGTTAGTGGATGGTAAGGGTAAATTTATCACCCAAAGGGAATATCCGCAATTAGCCACCGTTTCTGTCACCATAACAGAGGATAACTTTTCTCTGAAAACATCTCAAGATTCCCTGACTTTTCAGCCTAATTTCACAGGAGAAAAAAGAGCGGTTCAAATCTGGGAATCCCAAACCATAGCCATGGATCAAGGAGATGAAATCGCCGAATGGTTTGAGAAAATTCTCGACATTCCTTGTCGTTTAGTGCGACAATCTCCCGATTATCCACGTCCTGCGAATCCTCGCTATGCAGGGAACGATCATACTCCCGTCAGTTTTGCCGATGGTTATCCAATTTTATTGACTAATACTGCTTCTTTAGAGGACTTAAATCGGCGTTTAGTTGCACCGGTGCCGATGAATCGTTTTCGGCCTAATATTGTTATTAGTAGCGATCGAGCTTTTAGCGAAAGTAGTTGGCAAAAGATCACAATTGGAGAGATAAATTATGCCCTAGTTAAACCCTGTAGTCGCTGTATTATCACCACCACCGATCAAGAAACAGGTAGGAGAAATCCCCAGCAAGAACCTTTAAAAACCTTAAGCACTTTTCGCCGTTTCCCCGGGGGCATTATGTTCGGAGAAAATGTCATCCCCGAAAAGACAGGTACAATTAAAGTCGGCGATCCTATTACCGTAATCTAGATATCTAGGGGGATAGGGGAATGGGGGAATTTCAACTAAAACCCTAAAACCCCAACACCCAACCCCCACAAGGTTAAGATAAATAACCATAAGAACAATACTTGACTAGAGACACTGAAACCATGCCCCTTGATACCGCATCGATTTTAGAAGTATTACGTCCCGTTCAAGATCCAGAACTGCAAAAAAGCCTAGTGGAATTGAACATGATCCGCAATGTGGCGATCGATGGCGGAAAAGTTAGCTTTACCCTAGTTTTGACCACTCCTGCCTGTCCTTTGCGCGAATTTATCGTGGAAGACTGCCAAAAAGCCGTTAAACAGCTGCCCGGGGTGGAAAGTGTCGCCGTGGAGGTAACTGCCGAAACCCCGCAACAAAAAGCTTTACCCGATCGCCAAGGTGTGGAGGGGGTTAAAAATATTATCGCCGTTTCCAGTGGTAAGGGCGGTGTGGGAAAAAGTACCGTGGCTGTCAATATCGCCGTCGCCTTGGCTCATTTAGGGGCAAAAGTGGGGCTATTAGACGCGGACATCTACGGCCCCAACGCCCCGACAATGTTGGGCTTAAATGACGCACAAGTGACCGTACAGGGCGCAAATGGCGAGATATTGGAACCCGCTTTCAACCATGGCATCAAAATGGTTTCCATGGGCTTTTTGATCAACCCCGATCAACCGGTAATCTGGCGCGGTCCGATGTTAAACGGCATTATCCGTCAGTTTCTCTATCAAGTCAACTGGGGCGATTTAGACTATTTAATCGTCGATATGCCTCCCGGTACCGGGGATGCACAATTAACTTTAATTCAATCGGTCCCCCTAGCCGGTGCGGTGATTGTCACCACTCCCCAGACGGTTTCTTTAATTGATGCGCGTCGGGGTTTAAAAATGTTCCAACAGCTAGGGGCGCGGGTTTTGGGTATCGTGGAAAATATGAGTTATTTTATCCCTCCCGATCAGCCCGATCGCTCCTATGATCTATTTGGGTCCGGTGGTGGGGAAAAAACCTCGCAAGAATTGGGCATTCCTTTACTGGGATGTGTACCTCTGGAGATAGCCCTACGGGAGGGCGGTGATACTGGTGTACCAGTAGTTTTAGGGCAACCAGAATCGGCCTCAGCTAAAGCCCTGATAGCGATCGCTCGTCAGGTGGCGGCGAAAGTATCCCTAGCAGCCTATAGTTAGGGTTTGCGGCAAAAAGTTTTCCCTAGGGGCAGGGTGTGGGGTGTAGGGTGTAGGGTTTTACCCATTTTCAGGGAAAAAGTCCCTAAATTTTCCCCCCGATCACTCCAATGTCCGGTGCTTTTGGATTTCAAAAAGGTCTAAAAGTCTTATCGAACAATGTTTTTAGATTTATTGAGCAAACCCTAGTTAGTTAGTAAATTTGGGGAGAGAAATGGTGAGAAGACAGTCCCTTGTTAGTAGGAAACTAAGCGGTTTTAGTGAGCAGTTTAGCTTCATTTTCCGGGATATAGCCCAAATGGATCGGCTTTTGTTCGTTTTGGTGACGGGTTTAACCGTTTTCGGTGGTTTAATGATTCGTAGTGCCGAAAGACATACCACTGCTCTCGATTGGTGGCAACACTGGTTATTCGGATGCGTGGGAGTGACGATCGCTTTATTTCTGGCCCGTTGTCGTTACGAAAGTCTGCTCAAATGGCACTGGTTAACCTATCTTCTCACCAATCTCTCCCTAATTGCGGTAATTGTCCTAGGGGTGACGGCGAATGGGGCGCAAAGTTGGATTAATATCGGCAGTTTTAACGTGCAACCGTCGGAATTTGCCAAGGTAGGTTTAATTATCACCCTAGCAGCCCTCCTACATCATCGTCCCGCCGATAATCTTTTTGCGATCGCTCGTGTTTTTGCCGTCACTGCCATCCCCTGGGTGTTAATTATGGCGCAGCCGGACCTGGGGACAGGATTAGTCTTTGGGGCAATTACCCTAGGCATGATTTACTGGGCTAATGCGAAACTGCCTTGGATGATTATCCTGTTATCTCCCATCGCATCGGTTTTTCTGTTTAATTTACTTTTTCCTGCTTGGATTGTTTTAGCAATTATCATCGCTGTGCTTGCTTGGTTTACCCTTCCCTACCGTTTTTTATCTACTTTCATCGTGGTGGCAACTAATCTGGCAGTGGGTAAATTAGGCGAGGTTTTTTGGGGTTTATTAAAAGAATATCAAAAAGATCGTTTAACCCTATTTCTTCACCCAGAAAAGAATCCTTTGGGGGGAGGTTATCAATTAATTCAATCCCGCATTGCCATCGGATCCGGAGAATTATTGGGACGGGGATTACACCAAGGCACCCAAACCCAATTAAATTTTATTCCCGAACAACACACCGATTTTATCTTCTCGGTAGTCGGGGAAGAACTCGGTTTTGTCGGCAGTATTCTAGTTTTAATAGCTTTCTGGTTAGTTTGTTGGCGTTTGTTAGTCATTGCTAATACTGCCAAAGAAAACTTTGGTTCTTTAATAGCGATCGGTGTTCTCTCGATGATCGCTTTTCAGGCAATTCTTAATATTAGCATGACCGTGGGATTAGCCCCGATTACAGGGATTCCTTTACCTTGGTTAAGTTATGGACGTTCATCTTTATTAACCAATTTTATCGCCTTGGGTTTAGTGGAATCCGTGGCTAATTATCGCCCCCGTAAGCGTTTGTACTAAGTAGTTGTACAGATATCAGTTATCAGTGATCAGTTATCAGTTATCAGATTTGAGTTTTAAGTGTGGAGTATTAAATCCCACTTTCCGCACTTCTTAACATTCAATTAATAATTTTTACCAATATATTGCTTACAATCCTTGTCCAGTAAGGATTATAGCTACAATGATGGATTTTGATCAAGGTGAAGAATTGTAAATTTTTTTCTCAGAAAAAATCAATTATTGAAAATGTTCTCAATAGTAGTTTCTACAATCAAGGTTTTTCGTTAAAACATCTTGGGGAATGTAAAAATATATAAAAGTATATGAAGATGTGCGGAATGTCGGCTGTTAAGGCACTATGCTGAATCATATTGTTTTTTAACACACAGAGTTGTCATGCCCAATTTTTCGCACACTTGCAGCAGTATTAACTACGACCCTAACAGCACAATCCTGAGTGCTGAGTGCCAAGCTCGCGATGGAGAATGGATGCCCACCGAACTGAGGCTTAGTGACCATATCGGTAATATAGATGGGGAATTGCAGTTCGGGGATCAAAACTTCCAAGAAACCTGCCAAGATTGTCACCTTGAGTTCGGGGATGGAGACCAATCCGTATGGTTGGTATGCACTTGTCAAACAATGGATGGGGAATGGAAACCTACGCAAATACTGTTAGACAGTCAGATCGATAATAACGACAGCCAACTGGAAATCGGATAGGGTAGGAGAGGACGCAAGAAATCCACGATTCCGCTATCTGTTGGGTAGAAAACCTACACTTACCCGCAAGAAAAGTGTAGGTAGTTCAGCAAATATTGGAGAACGCCATGAAAGTGACCTATGATCCGGTCGTTGATGCTCTCAAAATCACCTTAAGTAATGTGCCAATTGCAGAAAGCGACGAGCAGAGTCCGGGGGTGATTCTCGACTATGACCAGTGGGGGAACGTGGTGGGGTTAGAAATCCTCAATGCTCAAGAGCGGATGGACAATCCCCGGTCTTGCGAATATTCGATTCTGACCACTAAACCGGAATTAGTCGCCACTTAAAAGAGACAAAAAGAAATTTAAATACAGGAATTTCCCACTGACATGAAAGAATCGCCTAAAGTTGTTTTTGTGTCGTGAACTATCAATTGTCTCTCCACTTTTAAAGTCACCTACTCTCTCGGCAAAAACTACGTTAGTCTAACACGATTGGGCTTAGGAGAGCAGGGAGCAAAGGATTTAGTATGATTTAGCGGAAATTTTTCTTAAATTTTTCTTAGATGCTTGACATTGGCCGGATTAGTGCTTATGATGTTTTCCATCACCCAAACAAAGGCAAATTATTTGCACAATCCCAATTCTGAAAGCCATGCACAGCAAAGCTTTCAGGGGTTATTGCAGGTGGTTAGTTTTGTCTGAGTTATCAAACCTATTCACTCGAAATTACCAGAGGAATAACAATGGCATATCCTAACGATCAACAAGGTAAAGCACTTCCTTTCTTTGCTCGTTTCTTGTCCGTAAGCAAAGAGGAATCTTCCATCAAGTCTCCTGAGGAAGGACGTGAAACACTCAAATACCCTTCTGACTGGGAAGAGTATTAAACTCAGATCACTTGAGTAATTACAGCACTTTTCTTGATTACACCGTACAGACAAAAAGCTAAAAGCTCCACTAAGCAAGGCTCGCAGCCAAAAAACTATACGTTGAGATCCTGAGAAGTGCTGTCAACTAAATTTAGTAATTACTCAAGAAAAAACCAATACTGCAATAAGTCAAGCAAAAGCAAGACTTTTTGCAGCATTTTCTTGAGATTAGGATCAATAAAGACCGACCCAAAAGCCTTAAGATGGGTTAAAATGTAAGGACTTGCAATTGACATGAAAGAATCGCCTAAAGTTGTTTTATTGTTGACCCATAGCGGCGATTTTTTCACGATTGACCGCGTGGCTGAGGCGATAGAAAAAAAAGGAGCCACACCTTTTCGCTTAGATACCGATAAATTTCCCTTAGAGGTTCAATTAGCAGCCCAATTTAATGGGAAAAAAAGTTTTTATCAATTAACCTATAACCATCAATCTATTGATAGTCAACAGGTGCAATCTGTTTGGACAAGACGTATTTGGCAGCCTGAACTAACAGGGGATTTAGATCCTCAGTTTCGGGAGGTTTGTGTGCGAGAATCCCAGACGACTTTGGCTGGTTTTTGGGATAGTTTAAGGTCAGCGCGTTGGTTAGATAATTTAGCGCAAATTGAGAGGGCTAAAAATAAGTTATTACAACTTCGTTTGGCCTCAGAAGTTGGCTTGATTATTCCCCCCACTTTAGTTACCAATAATCCTGATGCTGCCCGGAAGTTTTTTTCCCAGGTTCAGGGAAGAATGGTGAGTAAATTGTTAACTGCGATCGCCCGCAGTATGGAATCGCCGGAATTTTTTCTTTATACCAGTAGGGTGAAAGCAGAAGACCTTGAGGAAGCGGAATCTTTACGTTATTGTCCTATGGTTTTTCAAGCGGAAATTCCCAAACAATTAGAATTGAGAGTTGTCGTGGTTAATGGACAGACATTTGTGGGTGCTTTAGATTCTTCTCAGTATAATAATTCTGCCGTAGATTGGCGAAGACCGGGTATTGATCCTGGTGCTTGGCAACATCATACTTTACCCGATTCACTATTGCAGCAACTTCAGATTTTTATGGCTAATTTAGGGTTGAATTTTGGGGCGTTTGATTTTATCTTAACTCCTGGGGGAGAATACGTTTTTTTAGAAGTTAATCCCTGTGGTGAGTGGGGAATGTTAGAACGGGATTTAGATTTACCTATTTCTAATGCGATCGCTGATTTTTTAGTATGCTAAAAATCAAACCAAAACCTAATCAGGATTTTGAGGATTTTAGGATTATCAAGATTCTCAATCCAAAATCTAATCAGGATTCTCAATCCCAAATCATCAAGGAAATCTATGACCGTTTTAATTGTTACTTTTAGCCACGATAATGAAAGTATTCCTCTGGTAATCAAAGCCATAGAAACGATGGGGAAAAAAGCCTTCCGTTTTGATACCGATCGCTTCCCTACAGAGGTGAAAGTTGATCTTTACTCAGGCGGTCAAAAAGGCGGAATTATTACCGATGGAGACCAAAAATTAGAGCTAAAAGAAGTTTCTGCTGTCTGGTATCGACGCATGAGATACGGACTAAAATTACCCGATGGGATGGATAGTCAATTTCGCGAAGCTTCTCTTAAGGAATGTCGGTTAAGTATTCGAGGAATGATTGCTAGTTTATCTGGCTTTCATCTTGATCCAATTGCTAAGGTAGATCATGCCAATCATAAACAATTGCAGTTACAAGTAGCGCGACAATTAGGTTTATTAATTCCGGGGACTTTAACTTCTAATAATCCTGAAGCTGTCAAGCAATTTGCTCAGGAGTTTGAAGCAACGGGAATTGTGACTAAAATGCTTTCTCAATTTGCTATTTATGGAGACAAGCAAGAGGAAATGGTTGTTTTTACCAGTCCTGTTACTAAGGAAGACCTAGATAATTTGGAAGGTTTGCAATTTTGTCCAATGACTTTTCAGGAAAACATTCCTAAAGCTTTGGAATTACGCATCACTATCGTCGGTGAACAAATATTTACGGCGGCGATTAATTCCCAACAATTAGACGGTGCTATCTACGATTGGCGAAAAGAGGGAAGAGCGCTCCATCAACAATGGCAACCCTACGATTTACCGAAAACTATTGAAAAACAACTACTAGAATTAGTGAAATATTTCGGTCTCAATTATGGTGCAATTGATATGATTGTCACACCAGATGAACGTTATATCTTTTTAGAAATTAATCCCGTTGGCGAGTTTTTCTGGCTAGAACTTTATCCTCCTTATTTTCCCATCTCCCAGGCGATCGCTGAAATCCTAGTTAACTCATAAACCAACAAATACAGAGCCAGAGTATTTTATCGCATCGACGAGGCTCTGACTCCAGATTTCCCCCCCGACTACTGACTTGAAAATAGAGGCTGAAATAACGCAACATACTAAATCCGTTGAGTATAGGCTAAATATCAGGAGAGATACTCCTACAAGGGGAGTGACTCTTAAATTATTACAGATGCGTCAGCGGCTGCGTGTAAGCATCCCACCGAAAAACTAATGCGCGGGGGGTTTGGGGGCGGCGCCACGCCCCCAACGGGGGGTTTGGGGGGTAGAACCCCCCAAAAGCTTGGATTGAGTGATCAAGTGGGAAGTAATACGGCCATCCGTTAACCCCACCAACAAACTTTTTCAGCAAACCCTACTTAATTTCCAGACCAAGACTTTCTCTCGTGCTTCTATCAGATCCATGCCTATTTTTTCTAAAACTCGCTTTGAAGCTATATTATCGGGAGCGCAGCCAGCGGTCACTGTTTGCATACCAGGTTGAGAAAGTGTCCAGTCCATCATTGCTTTTGTCGCCTCAGATGCGTAGCCTTGTCGTCGATATAACGGCGCTACTTGATAGCCAATTTCTACAGCATCTGTGGGTAAACCTGTGACATCAGGAATAATTTTGATCATCACATGACCAATAAGGGTATTTTCTGTTTGATGAATAATTAAACTCCCCCACCCCCACTCATTTTGTAAGGGGAATTGCAGCAAAATATTCGCAATATCAGGGAAAGCTTGAATCAATTCTTGTTCGGCCCAGTCAGCTGCAACTTTTATCCCCAAAATTGTTGCTAATTCATCGATACCTATAATTGCGGCCTTGAGAAGTTCAAGCTTTAAGGGGACTAAATATAATCGTTCCGTCACCAGTTTTTCCAGTGCTTTCATTTGATAAAATTCCTATACCAGTTATCAGTTAGTAGCTTGTTAATCAACTTACCCAGCAAAAACCTGATTCTCTAGTTCTCCTGAGAGGGGAAAGTCTGAATACTCTGTCTCAATTTCAATCTGTTTGTCACCCCATTAGCTATATTCTCACCCATTTTAAGGTTTTTGGGTCTTTATCGTAACGATAATTAAAACCATCTTTGGCAGTAATAATTTTACCTAAACTGGCACGACTCCGGACGTTACTTAAAGAATAATCAGTTAGGGACTGCATTTGTTGATGGGACAAACCTTCGGCTATTTCAGAAACTCCGGCAATTTCCGCATCATGCTCAGTTTTAACCTCAGACAAAGTCTCTATTTTTACCGACGAAAAATTTTCTGATTTTTTTGACATCATCACTAGGTTATTCACTTTTTTGCGCTGATAATCTTCTACAGTTGACAGCTGCCAATGGGAATTTTCTGTTAACTCTAAGACCCATCGATGATAATTAAATAAACTTTCCCGATGACCAACACTAATAAAGGTGGTTTCACTTTCCTGTAATTGCTGATATAAGCTGGCTTCATTGGCCAAATCTAAAGCGCTGGTTGCTTCATCTAAGATAGTAAAGGTAGGTTTAGTGATTAATAGTCGAGCAAAAGCTAATCTTTGTTGTTCTCCGAGGGATAAAATCTGTTCCCAATTGACTTGTTTATCCAAGGTATTTTTGTCAGTTAATAAATGTTGCAGGTTGACTTTTTTTAAGATGTTTTCTAATTCTTCATCGCTCACCTGCTCATTGGTATGGGGATAAAGTAATTGCTGGCGTAAAGTGCCAAGGATAATATAAGGACGTTGGGGTAAAAATAACATTTTAGCTAAAGGAGGACGAACTAAACGACCACTACCTGCTTTCCATAAACCGGCGATTGCTCGTAACAAGGAACTTTTTCCTCGACCACTGGGGCCAATAATCAGTAAGCTTTCTCCCAAAGGGACAGAAACCGATAAATTCTCCACGATTACCTTTTCATAATCGGGAGTTTGTAGGGTAAAATTTTCAAAAGCTAGACGATTATCTTCCAGGGTGGTAATACGACTTAAGTTTTTCGGCTCTTCACTGGCAACTTTTAAGGCATCTGTCAAGGTAGCTAACCGTTCAATATAACTTGAAACTTTACCCGATGTTCCCCATTCAGTAATTAATTGTCCCAAGGCATTAGAAAAAAGGAAACAGCATAAACTCGCTTGACTTATTTCCCCATAATCGATTTCGTTTTTAATAAACATCGGGGTCAAAATAAACATTGAAAATACACTAATCGCTGACTGATAACCTCGATTAAAAAGATTATTAAACCGTTCCCAATTGATCAGTTTTTCCGAGCTTTGAATAACCCGTTGAAAACGGTCTTCAATGATTTTTTCTTCCTGCTCTTCTCCCTGAAAAAAAGCAATTGATTCGGCGTGGTTACGCACATGGGTTAAAGCATAATTATAATCAGCTTTATTATTAAGCTCCGATTGATTAATTTTGTTTAATTCTTGAGTTAGATAAATTGCTATGAAATTTCCTGCGATTGTATAAATTATTAGATAAACCGCAATTTGCCGAGAAATTGTCCAAAGAATAATCGCAAAAGTAATCATTTGCAACCCTTTTTCCACGAAGGTAATTAACAACCTTAGGGTCATGGTCGTAATTGGTTCAATTTCTTGAGATAATCTTTGATCGGGATTTTTTAAAGCTGAGGTAAAATCAATGTTATAATAAGCGCGATCATTGAGATATTTTTTAACGGTTTGTTTGGTTAACCACTTATACCAATCCAATGCCACTTTGCGACGAATAAATTGAGAAAAAGCAAATAACCCCGTTGTTCCTATAATCAACAAACTGGATAACCAAAGCGTATTTAGATATTTAGAAAGATCTCTATCTTCAATAATAATATCGAGTACATAACGATTCCAGTAGCTACTAAAAGCTTCTACCCCGACTGTTGCCAAGATACTTAAAAGGATCAAAGCTGACATTCCCCAAGAAATGATCACATCTCCAAAGGCACGTCCATTTAACTCCGTTGGATACCAATAGGGTTGAGCGACAATTTTTAGGCTTTCCCAAAATTGACCAAATAGTGAAAAGGGATTATTGGCGGACTGGTCGGACACAACAGGGTTTTCCGTTGCTTGTTTAGTAGTATATTGAGGCATCTAGATCCAATTGGCAGTTCTTTTACTGTTCTCTTGACAACTCGCTATCATATTGTAGCGGCAGAATTACCCGCTTTTGTCTTTTGATAACATTTTTATCTAGAAGATGAAAGCCAGCTATGGTCAGAAAGCTCTGACATAACTAAGAACTACTTGACCCACTTTTGTTACTGTGGCAGTCTAGATGCTGTTTACTGGTCACTGAAAAACCCCCTTCTCTCAATCTCCGTCATCCTCAAAATGATTAGCTAACAGGAATTTTTGACTGGTATTCAACTTTTGCCAAAGCTGGTTAATTTTCTCGTAAGCTTCCGTGGAGGTAAGCTTTCCCCCACTGTGTAAACCAGCGATAAAAGAGACTCTCAGGGCGAATTCCTGCAAATTAGCGTTAAAAACTAAATTTTGTGGCGTGAATAAACCCCTGTAGCTGGTTTTAGGGTAGAGAAAGTTATCTTTAGAATTGAATTTTTCCATTGTTACCGACCCCCAGTATAGGATACCTACATTATTATATGTTTAACCTTTTGTTAACCCAACCTTAACCTAAGAATTTAAACCTGTCCCTAGATTCTTAAGAGAGTAGCTGCTGAACTTGATTAGCCGCCGCTATCCCAGAAGTTAAGGCCGTTTCTAGGGAAGAATTTCTCGATAAATCTCCCCCTTGACACCAATCACCACAGGCAACTAGAGGTAAAGGACTATTAACACTTAAACAGGGTACAGCTAAACCCTGACGGACTAAAGCATAACGCCAACGGTGCAGCTGAGACCAATCCGGGAGAGGCAAAGAAGCACGAGAGAGCAAATCTAGCTTAACTGCTTCTAAATCCTCGCTATCGAGATATTTAACCGCAAAATCGGCACTACTATGCACAACAAAGACATAATCAGGGGATGATTGCCGTTTACTGCTATCAAGTCCTAACCAAGCGATATCGGTGGAGGGAGCAACTGCGGGTAAAGAATCGCCATAACCCGCCATTACCGTTAAACAGGGATCGTAAACGATTGATCGCAATTCTGGCATAGTAGTTATATGAGAGTTTTCTAACAATAACGCTGCTTGCGGGGCGGGAATAGCCAGGACAATCGCCGAAAACTCCCCCCGAATTTGACCGTTATTGTTTAAAACCCATTTTCCTTGACGATTTTCCAGACGAGTAACCAGAAAATCTCGGTCAATTTCTAACCCTTGAGCTAAAAATTTCGCCACGCTATTCATGCCAGAAGGAGCAACATAGCTAGAATCAAACCAAGAAGTAACTATATTCTCTCTCAGTAGATTATCAATTAAAGCCGCCGTTTTTTCCCCCTGAATAGTCAAAAAAGGCAAGCCATGATCCACAGCCATCTCTTGATTAGCTCGATTAACCCGTCGCGTGGCTAAACGACCACCAATGCCTCTAGACTTATCAAATAGCTTAACAGTATAACCTCGATCGCACAACTGACGAGCGCAGGTTAACCCGGCTAAACCCGCACCAATGATCCCAACCTTAATCGAAAAATTTGTCACTAGCCTTCCTAACCCCGTCAACCCTTGAGTTAATATTAGTATTAATCAGCACTAGCGAAACTAAGTTGATTATTGGGGCTGAGGAGGAGAAACCACATTGGACGAACTACGCACAGCTTTGGAGTTAGCCACCGAGGAGGAACTACAGCAAATCACTAACATCCTCTTTTGCCGTCGTTTTAACCCTCTCGATTATCTACGAGCGCCGGACGCAATCGCCGTTCAAAGTCAAGATTGGGATAGTTGGTTAGATAGCGTCGAGGATCGTTTTCGTTATTTGGCTGCCGACGGTGTGACAGTATTAAAAGGTCAAACCGAAAAAGTTAGTTATCGTCAAATTCTCGTCCGTGTCTGTCATTTCCTCAAGGTTCCCTACTCCCAAAAAATGCCGACAACGGAAATTGAAGCGGAAATCTATCTTCACCTCGTTAACAAAGCTTGGAAACGTCTCCCCCCATCGGAACAAAAATCCCTCTCGATTCAAATTCAAAAAGCACTCGCGGATTCCCACACTCCCCAACCCTTACCCGTTCACCTACAACACAATCCCCTCGATATAGTCCTCAAAGGCGGCAGCGTCATCGCCGTTAATTCTATCCTGAAACCGATTCTGCTCAAACATATCGCTGGGCAGTTCGCTCTCCATTTTGCCCGCTATCAAGGGGCAAAAACTGCCCTAGTCCAGGGTGGGGCAATTGTTAATCAAATCGCCCTACAAACGGCTAAACAGGGCATGACTAGAGCGGCAGCCCGCTACGGAGCCGTCAGAACCGTGTTAAGTTTGGTAGGACCGGCTCTATGGGGTTGGTTTATTGCTGATCTCGGTTGGAAGGCGATCGCCACTGATTACGGCCGGATTATCCCGACTATTTTTGCTCTTGCCCAAATTCGTCTGACTCGTGAGGATTGTTGGCAACCTGCCTAGCTTGACATCCTCGCCGCCCTAAAAGTGCGGCGATTCCTAAACCTCACGATTTAAGTTTCTGCTTCCACCACCGTCGCATACCACAGTTAAAAAACCATGTACTGTCTTACACAGAGTCCACAGACTTTCGCCCCATTTCAGAAGCCCGATTCCGTGTGTCCCACGGTACGTTGACCGCCTATAGCTTCTTGTACTTGTTGCGCGCGACTTTTTACCCGGCCAAGCTTTTCTGGTCGGAACCCCCTAAGCCGAGTTTTCAAGGTGCTGCGCCGTCCACTTGGTTTTCGAGACTGGCCTTTTAATTCTAACGTAAAGCTAACCTAGAACGGCGGGGTTTCAGACCCAAAATTTCCGATGAAAAAGATTTTTTGTCAAGGGTGGGAGTGGAATTTAATACTTTTTTCAGTTTTTATTGCCATGGTCCTGCCGGAGTTGGCGGGTATCGGCATTATTATCGTCTTAATAAGGGTTTTTACTGGCAATTTTCGGGCAATTATCCAGTCACGTCTCAATCAAGGTCTCGGTATCGTCACTCTTTGGTTAATGATTAGTGCCAGTCTTTCCCCAACTCCGGGGGATGCTTGGATTGGTTTAGGAAATTTTCTGCCTTTTTTCTTCTTTTTTAGCAATATTCGGCAATTAATTAAAAAACCCTCTCAATTGCGTCAACTAGCTTGGGTGATGGTTATTCCGTCGGTTTGGGTAGTGGTGATGGGATGGGGACAAATTTTTCTCGGTTGGCAAAAACCGGAAGCATTAAAAGGGATTTTTACCTGGCCCTACGGAGCGGGGGGCGAACCTTTGGGGCGGATGTCTTCGGTTTTTATGTATGCTAATCTTCTGGGGGCTTATTTACTCATAACTGTGATTTTAGCGATCGGTTTATTAATTCTAACTTGGCGGCAGTGGCACAGACAAAGAAATAACCTTTTAAATCTCAAAGTCGGGTTTTTAACTTTAACCATATTTATCGACAGTGTAGGGCTATTTTTAAGCAATTCTCGCAATGCTTGGGCCTTAGCCTTTTTAGGTTGCCTAATTTTTGCCCTTTATCTGGGTTGGAATGCCTTAGTCGCTGGTTTTGTCCTCTTGGGAGGGATGATTTCCCTTGCTTCTTGGGGACCAAATCCTTTCAGGGATAGTCTGCGTTTTTGGGTTCCTAGGGCGATTTGGGCGCGATTATCCGATGAAATGTTCCCCAATCGCCCTCTAGCTACTCTCAGATCAACTCAATGGCGTTTTACTCTAGAAATGACCCAAGAAAGACCCCTATTCGGTTGGGGATTACGCAGTTTTACACCTCTCTACGAAAAAAGTCAGGGATTATGGTTAGGTCATCCCCATAATTTATATTTGATGTTAATGGCAGAAACGGGAATTATCGGCTTAATTTTGTTGTCTGTTTGGGTGGGTTGGATTTATGCCCAAGGGGTGCGTTTATTTATCTTTCTACGGCAACAAAAAGCCGGGGGGGAGTTAATTATCTTTACCTATCTGGTGGCCTTTGGTGCTTGCGTTTTATTTAATCTCGTCGATGTCACCCTCTCCGATGTCAAGATTAATACTATTGTTTGGCTTCTCTTGGCTGCCATTGCTGGTGTCAGTCAAAGGTTAAATTATGAATTATGAAGTGAGAAGTGGGGTGTAGGGTGTGGGGTGTAGGGTGTGGGGTGTGGGGTGTGGGAAGTGGGGAAGTGGGGAAGTGGGGAAGTGGGGAAGTGGGGAAGTGGGGAAGTGGGGAATTGGGGAATTGGGGAATTGGGGAGAGGGGAGAATAAATAAAATAATCTCCTGAATAAGGGTGCATCCCACACTTGCAGAAATACCAACAATCAGCAATTATCAGTGACTCTTAAATTAGTACAAAAATATTAACAATCGCGTGTAAGCATCTCACAGTTAACCTAATGCGCGGGGGGTTTGGGGGGTAGAACCCCCCAAAAGCTTGGATTGAGTGATAAAACCGAAAGTAATGCCCAATTTTAGGAGAAAGTTTCCCCTTAAAAATCCCAAATTAGTAGATTTACCAAAATGAGATGCACCCCCTGAATACTGATAACTGAATACTGGCTCCCCAAAACGAAAACTTCGCACCTCACCATTAAGATAACTGCTATAAATAGACTTTTAATAACCAAAGAAAGAAAGGAATAGTCAGAAAACTAGCAAGGGTAGTGACCACAACTGTGCGGGCCATCAAAGCGGCCGAACCACCGAATTCTGTGACTAAAATGACAGTATTAACGGCGGTGGGCATGGCACTCTGTAGGATAAGAATTTTTAGATCCATACCAGTTAATCCTAAACTATTGCCGATCGCAAATGCCAAAAGAGGCGCGACTAAAAGACGCAAACCGGCCCCTAATAATTCTAATTTACCGATCGCTAATTTTTGCTGAGATAATTGGATACCTAGGATAATTAAAGCCAAAGGAATTGCCGCTTCTCCTAGATAGCTAATACTTTTATCTAATTGCAGGGGAAGATGAAAAGAGAAAGTTTGAAAGCTAATGCCGATAAAAATTGACCAGATTAAGGGCAAGCGAAAAACTAGGCGAAATCCTGAAAGAAAGCTTTTTCCTCGCAAATAAGCGGGACTAATACCAAATAAAAGAATACTAGAGCCAATCATATAGATTATCGCTCTTTCCAGTCCGGCCGCACCCAGGGCAAAACTAGCCACCGGTAAACCCATATTACCGTTATTGGGCATCACAGCGGCAGCCATGAGGCTTTTGCGGGTATCGGCATCGAGACTGAGACAATAGGCCATAATTTCGACGACAATCGCCATTACCAGTGAGATAAGAGCAAAGCCTAGGAGAATTAAACCGATATTGCTGCCGGATAAAGTGGTGCGATAGAGTCCATCAATCACCAAAGCGGGAGCAAGAATATACACCGTGATTTGGGAAAGGGAATGCACTTCAACAGTGAGAACTTTTCCTGCTATCACACCGATGAGGATAATAAAACCCACTGGAATAATAGCGGAGAGGATGACAAGCATTAATCAAGTAAAAAGTAAATAGTACATAGAAAAAAACTGATCTGATTTTTTAACGGATTTCTGTTATATCTTCATATAAAGATGCGATCGCACAGTGAAAATCGATACTAGCTAGATAAATATCTGCTCCTTTGCTGTAGGGATAAAGAACCCAGAATCCTTCATCATTGCGACGAAAACAATCCACACTGATGCGTTCTTGACTGATAAGAACGTATTCTTCTAAAGTTTCAAGGGAACGATAGTCGGCAAATTTATCGCCCTGGTCAAAGGCAGCCGTAGTGGGGGATAATACTTCTACAATCAAGCGCGGATAACGGATAAAATCTTCCGAGAAAGACTGATTATCTCGCGAGTCGCAAGTGACCACAAGATCGGGATAAAAATAACTATTAGCTATTTCTAGACGAACTTTCATATCTGTGGCATAGACAAGACAACCACTACCCCGCAGCCGGTTTTTTAAAAGTGTGGCTAAGTTGATAATAATCATACCATGGGCTTTACTTGCACCAGCCATGGCGTAGGTTTGACCGCGAATGTATTCGTGTTTATCCTTGGCTATTCTCTCCGTTGCTAAATAATCTTCTGGGGAAAGATAGTTATGGTCAAAGTTAGCAATCATTTGGTTAAATCACCTTTATTGTCTCTAAAATCAATTCTAACTCTCGATCGAGGAGCGGTACATTTTTAAAATTTGACCAGAAGTCTGATTTAAAGTTAGTATTTCTCTTTCATTTTACCGAACCTTATCAAAGATATCACTAATCAAGTATCTTGTGTGGGCAATAAAGGTATTAACAAGTTCAATAGTTCAGGAATATTGCGTCGAATAACCTGCCAGACGATATCAAGATCGATCCGATCATATTGATGGGCGATAATATCTCGCATACCGGCGATGTCGTCCCAAGGAATTTCTGGATGTTGTTTACGAAATCCAGGGGATAGGCGCTTGGTAGCTTCTCCCATAATAGTAATTTGATAGAGAATTGCGGATTGGGTGCGTAAATCCGATTCTAGTAGTTCCCGATCCAGTTGCTCGGCAAATTGTTGAGCTAATTGACCTGCTCGGACAATATCTAGTAAAAAAGCCTTATCCCGCCACATAAATCACTTGCGCTGTCCCTAAAATCTCTCGTTGACGAATCCAATTATGACTCTGCTCGATCGATTTTTTCGTTAGCAAATCAACTTTCCGTCCCAATAAATTCTCTAATTCCCGTTTCATCCTCGAAAACTCCAGAAGTCCCCAAGAAACACTATCTTGGAAACTGACCAGTATATCAATATCGCTATCTGGACGAAAATCTTCCCGCAAAACCGATCCGAATAAACACATTTCAGATATCTGCCATTTCTGACAAAATTCGCTGATTATTTGCTGGGGTAGTTCTATTTTCAATTTTTTCACCTCCCTGTCACCAGTAATCAGTGATCGGTTTTCAGATTTAAGGAGAATTATCGCTAACCACACGAAAACCAATATCATAGAGTCCAGCAGTAGCCATAAATTTGACTCGGTAGGCCGAGCGACATTTGTTAGGGCCATCATTCCAGGAACCCCCGCGTAAAACTCGTCTGTCCCTATCTTCTATTGTGGCTGCTTCGTAGTTATCGCGCCAGTAATCTGCACACCATTCCCTGACATTTCCGTGCAAATCGTAGAGTCCGAAAGGGTTAGCGACGGCAAACATTCCCACCGGTGTGGTTTCCCTGCGATCGCAGCCTAGGGAACCTTCCCCATAACGACCAGAACTGCACACTTTGCCGCCATAATCCCAGTCCACCCCGGAATAGTTGGCTAAATCCGTGGAAATTGTCGGGCCGAAGTGGAAGGGGGTGGATGTACCTCCCCGACAAGCGTATTCCCATTCTTTTTCTGCGGGTAAACGATAATTCAGTCCGGTGAGACGGGATAGGCGATCGCAAAATTCCACCGCTTCCCACCAGTTAATTTGTTCTACGGGGCGATCATAACCTTCAAAATGGGCCGGATAGGGATTAAGTTCAATATTTACTGCTTCTAATTTTGCCACCTCGCGCCATTGTCGTTGGGTGATTGGGTAGCGACTTAGACAAAAAGCCTGAATATTAACCAGAGATTGGGGACTTTGACTCAATTTCCAGCCTAACTCGCTTTTGGGCGCACCGATGAGGTATTGACCGCTAGGGATAAAAATCATTTCTAAAAAGGTTTTTTTGCTTAAAAAATATTTATAACCTCGATTAGTGACTTTTTCCCGTTTAATTTTCTCACCTTTGCCATTAACAGTGACCACTTCATCGATAAAATCCAACCATTCTCCCATTCTGCACCCCTCTATCAGTTATCAGTCGATCGGGTTAAGCTGCGAGCCTAGAAAAATCTCGAAACCTACCAGTTATAAGAATAACAAGACTTCGATCGATTACCCGAATTAACTCTTGCTGTTTTTTTCCTTACTAGAAAATTAGAAAAATGGATAACTAGGCACGGAATTGCCCCAAGTTGCCTCTAATTCATCGATCACAAAAGATACGTCCAATAGATCATTTACAAAACTAAAGTTTTGTGTAGTCGATCTTGACAGTAGAGCCTCCTAGCGATATATACTAAAAGAGGTTGGATTCTGTAACAATCCATACCAAAAAAAACGAGGGCATTGAGACGACCAAACAGTTCATAAGCCGCCTCATGACCTCAGAACCATATAACCCCTCTAAGGAAGGAAACAAACGATGAAAGCTTCTAACTACCAAGAAATCGCCAAAGCCGCTATTCTAGCTGGTGGTCTCGCCGCAGCTGGTGTATTGTCCGTTGGCGAAAGCGCCCAAGCCCAATTTATCGGTACAGCATCCCAATCCCGAGTGTCCGCCGCCGTCACTAGCATTCTCACCGATGGCAACGCCGCGGCTACCAATAGCTTTGCCGTTGAGCAAGTAGTGCCTGCTGCTGACTATGTATTTACTGGTGCGGTTACGGTAACAGTGAGTTACGCTACCCAGAATATTAATGCTCAAACTGTTGTTGCTATTACTTCAGGACAGCTTAGTGCGGCTAACGGGTCAAACGCAGGTCAGGGTTCAGTTGAGCGTGCCACTGCCAATGCTATATCGACAGCTTCTGGTGCGGGTCAGTTTGGGGATGTGTCCGGTATCGTCCGGGCTTGGACTGCTGGTACTTCCGTCTTAGATTAGTTGAAGTGGGCAACCCGTCTCAACCCGGGTGAAAAATACCACTTTGTAGCCACATACTACCCGAATTAACTCTTGCTGTTTTTTTTCGCTAGTAGAAAAGTGGTGCAGTTGCCCCCCAGGATTGCCCTGGGTGGCCTCTTTTTAATCGATCAATCGCAAGGGATAAGTCCAATAGGTGATTGACAGAGCCAAGAGTTCTGGGTGGTAAACCTTGACAGTGGCCAACCGCAGTTATCTATAGCTGATGACGGTCGAGTCTGTAACGATCCATACCAAGAAAACGCGGGTAAGCTGTACTGAATTTAAACTGCGCTATCGGAAATTTTGGTACAAATGCTCAAACTGCCTCTCCCCGCTCCCTTTCGGTTAAGCTCACGGACGAAGCCCGCTCCCCCGCAATCTTAACGAGTAATTGAGATAGTCAACAGCTTATCGAGACGACGAACTGAGCAATAGTCTGCCTCATGACCTCAAAATCATTGGCCCCTTAACAAAGGAGACAAACAATGAAGGCCTCTAATTACCAAGGAATCGCCAGAGGAGCTATTCTAGCCGGTGGTCTTGCCGCTGCGGGTGTATTGTCCGTTGGCGAAAGCGCCCAAGCCCAATTTATCGGTACAGCATCCCAATCCCGAGTGTCCGGTGCCACCACTAGCATTCTCACCGATGGCAACACTGCAGCCACCAATAGCTTTGCCGTTGAGCAGGTTTTGCCTGCTGCTGACTATGTATTTACTGGTACGGTTACGGTAACAGTGAGTTACGCTACCCAGAATATTAATGCTCAAACTGTTGTTGCTATTGAGTCTGCAACGCTTAGTGCCGTTAACGGGTCAAACGCAGGTCAGGGTTCAGTTGAGCGTGCCACTGCCGCCGCTATATCGGCAGCTTCTGGCAAGGGTCCATTTGGGGATGTGTCTGGTATCGTCCGGGCTTGGACTGCTGTTACTTCCGTCTTAGATTAGCAACAAGTCCCCTTTTTAAAGTCGGCGCTTCAGTGAGGGAATTGTTACCCTGGGCAAAGCCGAAGGGTAGGGGGAGAATTTTTTACTGATGTCACTCCCCAAACGTCTTCTGAGTGGTGCCAATAACCTGAATCTTTCTAGCTCTGCGGATGCAGTCGTTGTAATGATCATATTCTGTAATCGTATTCCCTACTATCAAACCGCTTGGAGTTACCGAGTATTGGGTGAACTGTACACTCAATCGGGCCTCGATTTTCAGGCGGGGGTATTTCCAGATGCGGTGTCTCTTGACCGTTATTTAAGGTTACGGCAGGGAGAAGCTATCCCCCTTTTATTGCAGTTTGAGGTGTTGGGGCAAGATGCCCTTCAGGAGATTCAACGGGAGGGGGCGTTAGTGGTCTATAGCCACGCGGATCCGCGTCAGTCCTTGGGCAACGCCATCACGGGTAGTCAAGAGACCGTTACCCAAGCCGTGGCCAAACAGTTGCAATGTCAGCCCCATATTTGGCTGCCCTTAGCCCATCGAGTTATTTGGTTAAAAGAAAAGGACATCAGGCAAACACCCCTAGGGCAGATAGAGGCTCTAGCCCAGTCCGTTGGGTTAAGGTTTAATAGCCAAGATTATCCGATCGAGAATTTATTAGATTTTCCAACCGAGTCTGCGCCTTGGCAGGAATATTTCACCAAGGAAGAGCAGTTATTAATCCACTGTCTCTTTAAACCCTTGCTGCTATTCGGCGGAGATGAAACCGGCGAAACCTTCAGGGAAATATTTTTAAATTTGGTTAAAGAAATAAATTGGCCAACTTGGCTGGATTTATTAGCAACCCTACAAAAAGACGTTTGGAAAATATTACCCGAGCAGCGGGAGCTAGTTTATCAAGCAATAAAAAATTCTTTGATCGATTCCTTTGCCGATTGCGGTTTAGAAAATCAAGGTGCGGAAATCGCCCACTATCTGGGCAATCAATTCACCCAGCAGGGTCATTTTGCTTTGGCTCAGTCTTGGTATCTCAAGGCGATCGAGTTAGAGCCTGAGCGTTACCAATCCTATTACAATTTGGGGGTTGTCAATGAAAAACAACAACAATGGCAATCGGCCATCGACTATTATCGTCAAGGGATTAGGTTGAATCCTCAATACGCTAAAGCCTACTATCGTTTAGGCTTAAATCTCAAACAGCAATTAATTAACCAGAGAGAAAACCTCGAAGACGAGAAAAAGCAAGCAATCACCCTGGAAATAGGCGAATGCTTGACTCAGGTTTTAAATCTTGACCCCAATCATCCTAGTATCAAGTTTCAATTGGCTAAATTTTGGCAAGATCAAGGAGAATCGGCAAAAGCAAAAAGTCTTTTAACAGCGAAAGAATGGGAGTTATTGCCAGATTTTGTTGCCTATTTAATTAATACGGGTAATCAATGGGAGCGACGGGGAAAATTCCTTCAAGCGCAAAACTGTTATGAGATGGCGTTGGAGTTTGAACCTTCGGCCATTGAACCCTTATTTAATCTGGCTCTCATCTTTCAACAACAGGACAAACTACCCGAGGCGATCGCCTATTATCGCCAAGTCTTAACCCTTGACCCTAATTACATTCCCGCGCTACAAAATTGTGGCATGGTTTTAGAAAAAATTGGTTATATTCACGAGGCGATCGCCTATTATCAAAAAGTCTTAACCATAGACAGTGACAATCTTTCGGCCCTGAAAAGTTTAGCCTCCTGTGCTGAAAAACTCGGCAAAATAGCCAATGCGGTCGATTATAGTCATAAAATCATGCAATTAGAGCCGCATGATTCTATTAACCACTCATTTTTGTTGTGGTGTTTTGGCGCATTGACGATTGTTTCTCCCCAGGAGATTCTCGATAGTTCCTATCTCTGGTATATCTACCACGTTGTTAAACAGGGCCTTCCTACCCTCAAACGCCACTGGAGACAACCAGACCCCGATCACCGCTTGCGTATCGGCTATATTTCTCCTGATTTTCGTCGTCACTCCTGTAGTTTTTTTATTAAACCTTTACTAGAAAATCATCATCACGATCAATTTGAAATATTTGCCTACGCCGAAGTGGAAAAAGGAGATCAGATTACTGAAAAAATCCAAGCGACCTGCGATCACTGGCGCTGTACTGTGGGTTTATCGGATCTAGAAGTAGCGGCGTTAATCCAAGCAGATCAAATCGATATTTTGGTAGATTTAGCCGGTCACACGACGGGGAATCGCCTCAAGGTACTGGGAATAAAACCCGCCCCCATTCAGGCGACCTATTTAGGTTATTTTGCCACCACGGGTTTACCCACCATTGATTATTGGATTACCGATGAGGCCTTACATCCTTTAGATACTCCCGAATTAACCAGTGAGACAATTTGGCGTTTACCCCGTTGTTATCTAACCTATAACAACTATCTCGACACCCCAGCGGTTTCCCCCCTACCTTGTCAAAAAACGGGTTTAATTACCTTCGGTTCTTTGAACAACACCAGAAAATTAACCCCTGAAACCCTTGATGTTTGGTGCCAAATACTGAAAGCCGTTCCTAACTCCCGTCTTTTCCTAAAAGCAATTAATCAGGCGGGGGTTGATCCTAGGGTTCAAGAGAACATCATCAATGACTTTACCCAACGGGGAATCAGTGCTGATCGACTGTTTATTCAAGGGGCATTATTAGGCGATCAAGCACATTTTTCGTCCTACAATAATGTGGACATTCATCTTGATCCGTTTCCCTATGGGGGGTGTACTACCACCTGCGAGGCCCTGTGGATGGGAGTTCCCACCCTGACTTTAGCCGGGGGACGTAATATGGAGCGTTTGAGTGTCACCCTCTTAAAAGCAGTGGGTTTAGACGAGTGGATTGCGGATACTCCCGAAGATTATGTGCAGAAGGCGGTACAATTTGCTCAAGATACTGTCTATTTAGCCAATTTACGAGCCACGATGCGCGATCGCCTAGCTCAATCGGAATTGTTAGATGCCGAGGGAATGGCAGCGGCGATGGAGGAGGCTTATCGACAAATGTGGCAAATTTATTTAGAGGAACAAAATAAGGTTAATTCTCCTCCCCTTCCCGTAGTCCCAGAGGAGAACAGTGCGGCATATTATCACCAACTTGGAAGGGAAAAAACCCTTACGGGAGAATTGGAGTCAGCCAAAAACTTCTATCTGCAAGCGATAAAAGTAGATGCCACCTATGCCAAGTCCTATCATAATCTGGGCTTTTTAGCCGCACAACAAGGACAATTACAGCAGGCGATTAGTTATTATCAACAAGCGATTGAATCTCAACCTGATTATCCCACCGCTTTTTATAATCTCGGCTTGGTTTATGAACAGTTAGAAGAGACAGAAAAAGCCATCGCTTGTTATTCCCATAGTGTACAGTTAGATTCCACTAATGTGGAGGTTTATAAATCCCTGGCGCAACTGTATGATCGCCAAGAAAACTATGCCAAGGCTGAAAAATACTACCGTTGTGCCTTACTGCTGCAACCCCATAACTTAGAATTGCGCTATAACTTGGGAGTCGTTCTCTACGAACAGGAAAAGTTTGATAAAGCAGTCAGTTGCTTCCAAAAAATTATTCAAGCCAAACCCCAAGATGCGATCGCCTATTTACACTTAGGAATCAGTTATAAGCAGCAAAAATTGTTAACCAAGGCAAAAAGTTGTTTTGAAAAAGCGATCGAGTTAGATCCCGACTATGCGATGGCCTATTACAATCTGGGAGTGGTTTATAGCTGTCAACCTGATGAGAAGAAAGCGGTTGATTGTTTTCGTCAGTCCCTCCGCTGTGATCCCGCAAATAAATTAGCCCATACAGCACTTCTTTTTGCGCTGAGTGGTATTAAAGAAGTTAGTTCCGAGGAAATTTACGATGCTTCTTCTCGTTGGTATCGGAACAAAATCCAAACTTAAATATTGTCAATAGTTACAGTTGTTTCTATAATCATTAAATTTACTACCATGACTATCTTCTTACAAACGCTAAAAGCTCAACATTTTTTAGATAACATTCATATTACCATCGCCCAGATAGGTTCTCGAAAATTATCCGGGGCCGATGATTATAGTAGTCAATCGTGGGGAATTTTTGCCCCTAACTTAACTATCTATGGATTTGAGGCCGATGCTGATGAATGTAAGCGCATGAATCAGAATTTAAAGGAAAGAAATATCAGGCATCAAGAAAAACATATTCCCATCGCCCTTAGTAACACTCAAGGCAAATCCCAACTATACGTTACTAAAGAGAAAATGTGTAGTTCTCTTTATGAACCAAATCACAGCTATGTATCTCGTTTTCCCAATTTTCTCCCCGAATTTCTTACCCTAGATTATGTATCAGAAATAGAAACAACCACTCTGGATAGTTTTTGTGCTAGTGAATTAATTGATACCATTGATTTTCTGCAAGTAGATGTACAAGGGGCAGAATTAAACATTTTTCAAGGGGCGCAACAGATCATCAAAAACAGCACCTTGGCTATTCAAACCGAAGTTGAATTTGCCCCTATCTATAAAAATCAACCGCTTTTTGCTGACGTAGATAATCATTTACGGCAGCAAGGTTTTTTTCTTCAAGGTTTTAAAGGATTACATTGTATTTCCAAAAAATCTTTTCCTGTTGAGATTAAAGCGGGTATTCCTCAGTATCTTTCGGGACAACTGTTGTGGTCTGATGCCTTTTACTTTCAAGATTTACTTAGTCAACCTAGCTCTGTATCCCCGGAAAAACTATTAAAACAGGCTTGTATCGCGGACATATTGTACTTTCCTGATTATGCTTTAGAATTACTGGAATATCTCACCGTCAATTATGGTTCTAATCCTCAATATAATTTCACAGAAGTAATTAATATTGGCCTATCGATCCTCAGGGGAAATACAAGTAATAATATTGCAGAATTGACTATCCCCCAATCAAATATCCCTAACCAAGGGTCTGCTGCCCAACACAAACTCAAAATTGGTTATGTGTCCCCTGACTTTAAACGTCATCCCGTGGGCAAGTTTATTGCCCCAATTATTAAACATCACGATCATCAAAAATTTGAGATTTATTGTTATGGGGAAATCAAAAAAGTTGATGAAATAACGGAAGAAATTAAAGCTTCTTGCGATCATTGGCGATCGACCCTCGGACTTACCGATGCTGAAATAATCGAGCAAATTAAACAGGATCAGATTGACATCCTAATTGATCTAGCGGGTCATACAGACGATAATCGCTTGCCGATCTTTTTTAGCAAACCTGCCCCTATTCAAGCTTCCTACTTGGGCTATTTTGCCACGACAGGTATCCCTACCATCGATTATTGGATTACCGATCATCATTTACACCCCGTAGATACGGAAGAAAAAACCAGCGAGACGATTTGGCGACTCCCCAGATGCTATGTGGCTTATCAACCTTCCCCGGAAGCCCTAGAAGTCAATCCCCTGCCCGCTTTAAGTTCAGAATATATTACTTTTGGTTGTTTGAACAATTTTTCTAAACTTAATCCTTTCCTTTTATCCCTCTGGGCAAAAATCCTTCAGGCATTACCCCAGTCCCGTCTCATCCTCAAAAGCCACTATCATAATTTAGACGATACCGAAGAAAAACAAAGTGTTGAATTATTCCTGCAAGAACAGGGCTTGAATCTCGAACAAGTTGAATTAATTGACTCACCGACATTGGCTGAGGATTATTTCGCCTTGTATCATCGTATCGATATTCACCTTGATACTTTTCCTTACAATGGTTGTACTACCACTTGCGATGCTTTGTGGATGGGGGTTCCGGTTTTAACCCTTGCTGGCGATCGTAAAATTCAACGGATGGGAAATAGTCTCCTACAGGCGATCGGCTTAGAGGATTGGATCGCTCATAGTCCCGAAGAGTACGTTAACAAAGCCATTACTTTTGCCCAGGATCTAGAGGCGATCGCTCAATTACGAACTAGCTTAAGAGAGCGTTTTCAAAAATCTCAACTAGGAGATGTAGAAGGTTTAACTCTAGCCTTAGAAAATGCTTATCAACAGATGTGGAAAAAACTAGAACAGGAAAAAATACAACCATTAGAGTCTGGTGATCAACAAATAAGCGCAATGCGCTCTCAAACAGAGACGCAAAGTCCCCTCAATTATTACAGTCAATATGTGCAGAAAAATTGCCCTCAAATGACCTCAGAAGCGTGTGATCAACTTTTAGCTTTTGCTGATAATACTAACTGGAATCAACCCACTACGCTCAGAGAATGGAACAATGTAGCAGTTATTATGCTTATTGAGGCAGAAGAGACACAAGATATTGCCTTTCGCAAACAACTATTAAACAATGCGATAGCGGTTTTGGAGCAGGGAAAAGCCCATCCCTTAGCCGCCGTCCATTTAGCGCTGATTTATAGTCTAATAGGCGATTACAGCAAAGCCTATGTTTTAGCTTATTCTGTTTTTGTCGGTATTCTTGATCCGGCTTTTAGGAAAACCGCTTCAAACAAAGGACTTGTCTATTTACCTTCCACCGCCCGTACTTTATTAAACAAAGCTGAATATTTAGAGAAAATTCTAGCAGCCGAAAACTGCTACGAGCAAATATTATTTTTATGTGCCGAAGTTCTTAATCTATCTCAACCCTACTTTTACAACGCTTCTGGGCAAGATACCCTACAATTAATCTCTCAATCCCTTGCAACATCTCCCATCGTACAGTTACAACTGGGAATTGCTCGTTTTTGTGGGCAAAAATGGGATGGTATTTTTTACCTGCTCAAAGCCCATCAGATTAATCCCAATTACGCACCCTCAATACAAGCTCTTTATTTGGCTTATCGTAACTTACCGGAAGCAAAAGCGGCAGAATATTGGCTTCAGCAAGGGGTCACTCATTTTAACCCCAACTCTCCCGATGTGGGAGAGTGGATTTGGACCCAAGCCAGACCGGAAAATCCTTTTACTTATGTTCCCTATGATAATCTCATTCTGACAGTGGAAGCTAACTTAAAAAGTATTACCACTGCTGTTTTACTCGCCCAAGGAGATTGGTTTGAAGCGGAAATGGAATTATGGCGTACCCAAATCCGTCCTGATATGACCGTTATTGATGTGGGGGCAAATGTGGGAGTTTATACCTTTAGTGCTGCTCAAAGGGTGGGAGAAACAGGGAAAGTCATCGCTATCGAACCATTTAAAGCTTGTGTCAACTGCTTACAAGAAACAAGCCGTATCAATCAACTCCCTTGGGTTAAAATTTACGAAGCGGCGGCCAGTGATCATTGTGGTTCGGCGAAACTATCTCTCCATAATGCCAGTGAGTTAAATGAAGTTATCAGCGATAATTCCCCTAATTATGATTTGGCTAATACTGTAACTATTCAATGTTTAACCCTTGATAGTTTAATTGAAACAGAAAACCTGACGAGGGTTGACTGGTTAAAAATAGATGCCGAGGGACATGAAATAAAAGTTCTACAGGGAGCAGAACGTTTATTGACAGAATTTAAGCCCAATATTATCTATGAAAATATTGCTGGAGCCCACGGTAGCAATGGTGCTATAATGCAATACATCCAAGCAAAGGGTTATCAGGTTTACAGTTACCGCCCCTATATCCAGGAGTTAGTTCCTGTCACCGATGCCAACCAGCTCAACAGTCAGTTAAATTTAATTGCTGTTTACAATCCAAACAAGTGACAGCGTGATTCCCTTGTCAACAATTAAAAATGAGGCTAACAAAATGAAAACTCTCAGCAGACTCAACTCCAAAGAATCAGCACTAACTGTCTTAGTTATTGTTTCACAAATTTTTCTCGTTAATCATCGGGTAATTGCCCAGTCAATTCCCCGAATTTCTATTCCAGGTCTTGCTACTCCTGTTATTCCCGTAATAACCCCAAATGTAGCAATTCCGACGGTAAACGTAACAACAACAAATAATATTCCTGCCACCAGTCTCAGATCTCAACCGATCATTCCGACGGTAAACGTAACAACAACAAATAATATTCCTGCTACCAGCCTCAGATCTCAACCGATCATTCCGACGGTAAACGTAACAACAACAAATAATATCCCATCTACTTCCCTAATCAATTCTCCCACTCCGGTAATTCCGACAGTAAATGTCACATTTGATGATAAGGGTGTTCCTACTGCTGTTCCTGAGTTAAAACCCCTTACTTTTTCCGTCACGGGAAACCAAGGTAATACAGAACCTAGTTTTCTTTCTGTTATTAACAATAATGGAGTGACAAACGAAACGACCGGAGTTGGCAGCACAAGTATTACTATTCCACAACCAACAGCAGTCAATGATCAGCTTGTCACGGTATCTACAGTTAATGTAGTTTTTCCATCTAGTCAAAAAGCGACGGGGATAACTTCTAGTTTTAACAATTCATTCAGCAATCCTTCCAACCCATTTACAATTCAGTCATCAACTTTAACTGTTAATTTCACGCCTCCGGTTTTAGACTAGGATGACCGGTGATAAGTAAGTAAGCCCAATGGCTTTCGCAATATCACGGGCGGAAACGTTCTAGTGTATTACATTTTGGGCGCAGGTTCTTTGCGCCCACAAATGTGGAGCAAATCCGTTTTATGTAGGGGCATAAAACACACGCCCTCTTCTAGATAACATTTTCGATGATGATTTGGTAGTAGTGGTGAGCCGTATTGCTTATCCGGTATGGAGTGCCTAAAATATTTATCTTTCTGAATCTCGATGACAAGGCGATCGAATGAGTCTCCGAATCACCTCTTTGTTTTTGTGATTTTGTCGGGTTTAGCTATTAGCTCAACCCCCTTCATTTTGTTGTTTTATGATGCTCATGAATCGTTATTGGTTAACGGGCAGGTCAAACGCTTTAGTTCAATTATACTGTATGTTGATCATCGCTACCAATCAAGCGATCGTTTGTTTGACAAATTTGACCCGCTCCCATTGGTTAACTGGCAAGCCATAGAAGCTAAACTGTTGCAATGGTTTTATCCTTCTTTGTGTTCTGCCCAAAATCAGGCTCTGACTTCTGATTCGGGGCAAATCTTACTCGATCGATCGTCCGAACAAATCCTCGATGTTAAGGGCGTGTCTCTTACGATTGCGGAAGCATCGGCGAACCGAGAAACCCAATCTCGTCAAGAGACCATTCAAGTCGCTGAAACAGAAAAAACCGTTTCTTCTGCGTCAGCTGGGTCTCTGAATCTGTCTGATCAAGCGTCAGCCAAAGATGAGTCAGATTTATTTGAGTTCCTGACCCGGGGACAATATCACCGTCGGGCTGAAACGGATCAAGAGTCGGCTGTGATTGTAACTATTGGCTCCTCCTCCCCGAACCTTTCAGAGAGTCTCTCTAAACGCTCCGAGCAGCCCTCCACGGAGTCGGTATTGATAACTCAAGCTTTTTCCGGGGAGAATCTCTCGGGAAAAGCGTCAGATTTAATGCCAGTGGACAGTCAAACCCTGGATCAGTCTCTGCCCCATTCTCCAAATTCCCCTTCAACCCGGTCTCTGAATCCGTCCGATCAACCGTCAGTGGAGGATGACTCAGATTTGCGTCAGTTCCTCACCCAGGGGCAATATCACCGTCAGTCCAAAACGGATCAAGAGTCGGCTATGACTGTAACTACTGGTTCCTCCTCCCCGAACCTTTCAGAGAGTCTCTCTAAACGCTCCGAGCAGCCCTCCACGGAGTCGGTATTGATAACTCAAGCTTTTTCTGGGGAGAATCTCTCGGGAAAAGCGTCAGATTTAATGCCGTTGGACAGTCAAACCCTGGATCAGTCTCTGCCCCATTCTCCAAATTCTGCTTCAACCGGGTCTCTGAATCTATCTGATCAACCGTCAGTGGAGGATGACTCAGATTTGCGTCAGTTCCTCACCCAGGGGCAATATCACCGTCGGGCCGAAACGGATCAAGAGTCGGCTGCAACTGTAACTATTAGTTCTTCCTCACCGAAGGTCATTACTCAGATTCCCGCTCAAGAATTTTTCTTACCAAATACTCGTTTAGCTCCCTTTACTATTCCTGCTACGCCGGCAATAATTGATACCTGGGAAATTCCCACCACCACCATCAAACTGGAGATTGATTCTTCCGGCGATAGGTCGATAGCTCAGATTCCCGCTCAAGAATTTTTATCGGCAGATACTCAGTTAGCTCCCTTTACTATTCCTGCTACGCCGGCAATAATTGATACCTGGGAAATTCCCACCACCACCATCAAACTGGAGATTGATTCTTCCGGCGATAGGTCGATAGCTCAGATTCCCGCTCAAGAATTTTTATCGGCAGATACTCAGTTAGCTCCCTTTACTATTCCTGCTACGCCGGCAATAATTGATATATTGAATGACTTAGAATTAAATCAAAATATCATTAACGCACCTGTTTTTGGTATAGTTACATACAAAGAAATTAGCCAACTAAATTTAGCACAAACTGGAACCTCAGATTTTTTTATTCCCAAAGATGTACCCACTGTTCCAGTTCCTCCAGTTCCAGAAATTATTAAACCAGAGGAAGAAGTTCCCAGTCAATCCCCGTTAACTGAGGAACAATTGAAAATTAAAGATATTGCCGTCAAGAGTTTTCTGGAAAGTGTTGCGGTACGCTATCCTTTTATTGTTAATACCAATGACTTACTTACAATAAACCCCTACGAATATAGGCCAACTATTCTTAATTTTTATGTTAATCTTACTTTTGATTTAGATCAATATTCCCTGGGTAATCAATTAAATTTTAAAGATTTTAATGATCCTGTACTTAAAAACTTTAATTTTTCTTACTATCCAAATAATCAGCAATTTTATTGGCTTTATGATAACAATGTCGTGATTGAAACAAATGGCTTTCATGGCAACATCAATTATCAGGGAAACGTTATTACTCAAAAATCTCGACAGACGGCAATTTCCACGATCCCATTTTTCGGAGTTCAGACAGTCTTTGCCCTACCTCAAGCATTTGAAAGTGCTAGGGGTTTTGAAAAAGATAATAACAACTTAAATATTACTAGCGGTGCTGTTGAGGTTGTTTCTCCTCAAGGTGTGCCAGGTGTTCCTCAAGTAGTTTTTAATATTAACGGAGAGATTGAGGTTGTTAGTTTGGATGACACTCGTAAAGCTTCAACTTTTACCGAACAGGGGGGAGGTTCTTATTTCGGTAACTTAGATGCAGAAAATGCTCCCAAATTTTTACAAGGGTTTCCTACTATTAACTTTCAAGGTTTATTAGACAATAAAGTCAGATTGCAAATTGGCCAAAGAATTCCCCTAGAAAATTTAGCCAAAATCGGGGTTACAGTAGGAGATTTTTTCACAACGGCGGGGTTTAACTTCAATCAGTCTTTCAGTTCCTTACCCGGGGTAAAAACCTTACAATTTGACAAAGGATTTGAGGATCAATTGTCTCGAATTTATGCTAGTGCCTTAAATCTTGATAGTTCACAATTGCAGAATAATGATATTGTCGCTTTGATGAGCAATCCTTTTTTAACTCAAGAGCAGCGAGATTTTCATTACCTGAATTCTCTTATCTGGTATAGTGGCGGTCAACGAGCGCCCGAAATTACGACTCGTTCTTTTGAGCCAGAAACTCATAATTGGTATCGTTATATTTTCAATTATTCCCAGAATCGAACTCTTCTAAAATATCACCCTGAAAAAGTTGAATTAAGTTATACAAATGTCTTTGCTAATCCTGGCGTTTCCCTAACCGTATCTCCCTTTTTGAGTGATGTAGATGAGAGACAAATGGTGAATGCTACTTTGGGTTTAGCTTTGGGGGGGCTATTTTACTTACTCAACCCGAATGATATTAATGGCGCTCTAACCACAGCCAGACAAAAGTATGAAGAGAATCAAGCTCCCGAGTCTTTTTCTACTCAATCCACCTCGGCTGATAGAAGAGCAATGAACCTAAGATTAAATAATAGTCTTCAGAATGCAAACCTTGTTAGTCAATTAAATCAAGTATCTGGTAGTTATACAATCACAGATCATGTTACTCCCAATAGTTCTCTGCTTTTTCAATTGCGTACTGGTACTTATCAAAGGTCGGTTCAATTTTTTAGTCGAGAAATTGGTGAATGGACTCCGGAAAGTCCTCTATTCTTTTCTGTAATATCTCCCAATGATTTTGGACCCTTAGCCTATACTGGTGTTAATGTCCCCATTGAATTTACGAATATAGAACCTTTGAATCGTACAAGTTTTGCTTTTACAAAAGTTCAAAATAGCCAGGGAGATGTATTGTTCGAGCAACAATTGGCAGTACAATCCGAAGCTTTTACTGCTCTTCCGATTGTCGGTCCTGGGAAAGCCGCCGACATAGAATTTGGCAGAATAGAAATTAGTCGATTTCGTCAAAGAGAATTTGAAGATACGTCCTACATCGGTTATTTGTATTTACCCGCTTTGGAGTTTATACTCTCCGGTACAAGCAAGGGTTTCAGCTATAGTTTATCCCTGGGAGCTTGGACAAATTTATATCCTCAATCTTCTCCTCAAATTGATGAAAATATTTCCGATCTCCAGGAAAAAACAGTTGGAATATTTTCCAGTATTAACTTAAGGTGGAATTTTAATAACATTTGGTATAATAAGAACAAACAATGGGAGACAATTATTAGTAATTCGCCATTTGTCAATTTTAGTTGGAATAGTAGTCCTAATCGTTTGAATATTTCCAGTGCCAATTTTGGTAATGTTTTTCAGTTCGTGAGACAAAATTGGAATCTGACTTGGTTTAGTAACTTTAGCTTCAGCCCTCAAGAATTAAATGCGGCAGCTCCCAGGTCTAGTCTTGGGAATATTTCCTATTTTAGTTCTCTTAATTTTTCCGAGTCTTCAGGATTAAATATCATTTTTCCTATTTCGTTTGGCGATAAAGTTTTTTATTCTGTTGAGGCAACTTATCCCATTATTAAAGATCAAAAACTTGGTAGTACGAGACTAGGATTTTATTATAGTAACTATTCCGTCGCTACTCGGGGTTTTGATAACCAATTTGAAGATCCTAACTATGGCTTGGTAATCAAATACAATAATCCTTCATCTTTGCTCTCCATAGAAGCTTATCTGGGTCATAGTGATTCTGGTTTTAGGGGTCGAATTCAATCTAGCATAAACTTTAAGTTCTAATTAGGGTCTGCTGAAAAAGTACGGGCGAAGCATTCGGATAGAAAATCTCCGGTTTCACCGATAGGTTATTGCCCGAATGCTTCGCCCCTACGGGACGCGGGCCGATGAAGACGCAAGGTTTTGAAGCACGATTCTCTCAAAATCTGGCACCTGTTTCGCCAGAAAAGCCACAAAACCCTTACCTTGCCTACATTTCACATTTATTGATCAAACCCTAATTAAGGGTAATGATCAAAACTGCCTAACCGCACATTCTTCTACCGGATACAAAGGACGACATAATTCAGTTATACTGTTAACATGACCAGCCAGATTACTGCCTAGAATCGGGATTGATTATGGCTCTTCGGTTTGTGTTATGCAATGGACGGGGGTTATAAGGGATGGAACCCTTATATAGAAAGTCATTTAGCGATTTTTGTCAATTGTTTTTTATCTAGAGCGAACTAATCAATTAAGTCTCTTGCCAGATAAGGATTTAGTCGATCTATGCCCCCCTATCGAACCATAACAAGTAACGAAGAGCCAGTATAACTTACATTTTTTACTCAAAGACAACGCCAATTCACACTGGAATTGGTGCTTCATGCCGATAATTTCCCCATATTAATTGCTGGAGTGATTAACAACTTCAGGGGCAATCTCTAATTCTTGTTCACCAATGACAGGTAAATGATTTTTCTGTAAACCCATAGCAGTTAAACAAGTATTGAGAGAATTTATCGCTTGGTTATAATTCTCAATTTTTTGGTTAATTTCTTCCTGTTTGTGGGCATTATTCGCAATTTTTTCTGCCGCTTCCTGTTCTAAGGTTTGTTCTAGATAAGAACGAGCTTGATTGAACTGTTGTAGAATAGTATCGGCTTGTTTTTTTGCCATTGGTATCAATTGATTTTTCAGAGTATTATTAATAGTTTGACGGAAGTTTTTCTGAATTGTCGCTGATACTTTTGGCTCAAAATCTAACTTAAGTAATTGACGAATAGCAGGTTCAGCATCAAGAATACTTTCACAGTCATAACCTTGGGCAGTTTGTTGGACAGTTTGCCGAAATTGAAAGATAGAAAAAGTGCCTTCGTTGTAAAAATTGTGATTTTCTCTTACATAGCGATCGCACTCTGTTCTCGCTTCGGAAACTAAGGCATGAATTAACTGATCTTCTAGCTGTTTTAGCTGATTTTCTATGCCACTATCGTTACCCAATAAACGATAAATTTGCCGATAATAATCACCTTGCCTTACCGCATCTAAAAGACGCTGACAAAAGCGACTAATTAAACTTGTTGACTCCTCAATCAACACATCTTCTAGCTGGTTAGACAGATAATAAAAAGCTTCTACCAATACTGCTAATAAAGGTGCTGTAGCATTGCGGGGATGGGTTAAAGTCGCTTGTGAGTAAGCATTTTTGACAGAAAAAGTATTTAATAACTCATCCAATCTTGATACCATTCTCGCTTTCAGTTTCTTAAAGTCTTCCTCAAAGTTTTCATCGCTATTAACCACGATAGCATTGACATAACCATCGATATGTTTAGTTAATTTCTCTCCCACTTCTTTTAACTCTTGATTGAGGTGATTTAACTCCAGAGCTTTCATCGCCTCAATTTCTCGTGGTTGACTTTCTAAATCACGATAAATCCCTTGATAATGATTTTTCAGAGTAATGCAGAGAGATTGTAAATCATCGGCTAAATTAGCAAACAATTGCGGACGTTTTTCTTCGGTGAGATAACGAGTAATTGCCGTGCGAAATTCTGCGATACCGCTATCAGCAATTAACTGCTCTAGTAAAGGAGTTCCCCACTCACTTAAAACTCGGAAATAATTTTTATTGGGAGTTTCATAACCGTGGATGGAAACTTTAAAGGGAGTTGCCAGTAATTTACCGGAGTTGGCACAATAGTTATTAAACTCGCTGACAAATTGCGGTGTTTCTTCTTGTCCTCCTAAATTTTTGACACTTTCGGCAAAGATAGAATCTAAACCATAACGCTGATTAATATTGGTTTGATTTTTCACCTGATACCCATAAAATCCTAAAAGTCCGCTGGTTTTGTAGAGGCGGGAAGTATCACGAAATTGCGTTTGAATCAGGTTTTCTAAACGTTGTTTTAGTTGGGCTGCGTACCAGGTTTCATCAATGCGGTTAAAAACATAAAAAACTCGATCACGAATACCAGCATTAGAGCGAATTTTTTCGAGTAATTCCGTTTCTTCTGTGGCTAATTCTCCCGCAGAAGCAGCCTTTAAAACACAAACCACTGCCGAAGTATCAGGATGCTCTATTTTACGATAGGCTAAGGCGGCATCTTTTTTGACTGGGGCATCAATACCGGGCAAATCTACCAAAACGTTACCATCTTTAAGGAGAGGATGATGACAGTAATATTCTAGACGTTTTAAGACGGCACTATTACTACCACGACGGGCAAAACTGGCCGCTTCTGCTAAATTAGAAAAGTGAAATTGTTCCATGGAATAGGTGGCATTATGCAGGGTATGGATTCGCTCACGATTTTGAGTAAATCCTTCAATTAATAATTTTAAACCCTGAGCTTGTTTAGCTCGCTCGGATTTGCCTTCTCCCCCTTCCTGTTCGATAATTTTTTGACAGTATTGGTTTAACTGACTACAGTATTCCGGGGAATTAATGTTACTGGGATTGGTTAATTGCAGATTTTGACAGACGGTATCGACTAAAGTACGAATTTCTACTTCGCTGAGAAAGGTTAAAACCACTCTTTCCTCATCAGCTTCTGCGTACTCAATATAACATTCTGTACCCGTTGCGTGTCCTTCGGCACTATACAGCAATTCTCGCTCTAAAAGTGCATTGATTAACATTGATTTCCCCGCACTAAAAGCACCAGCGAAAACGATTTCAAATTTGGGAGAAATGGCTTTTTGTAGGGCGATTTCTATCTTGCTGGTATCCTGTTGATTGCGGAGAGAGGATTCGCCTTTTAATAGTTCAATTATACTGTTAACATTACCAGCCAGATTACTGCATTGGGGTAAAAGTTCAGTCATGGTAAAACCCAGATCTAGAAGAACAGTGCTATTGTTTCCCAGATTATAACAAAATTCACTAACTAGATGTCAGATCTTTGGTCGGCGATTTAAGCAATCAAGGACAAAGTCATCGTCTTCAATCTAGAATCAGGATTGATTAAGTAGTTGGACAAAAGTAAAGTTAACTGTGGGGTAAGGAGTCAGTAGTCAGTAAGAATTGCGGCAATTTACATTTCTTAAGATAGACAACAGAATTTATGTCCGACTACTTATAATCAATTTAGTACATACTGATTGCCGAGAACCTCCTTAGGTAAAAATTCTCTCCTGACTCCTCCTCAATCCTAGTACAATGATAATTATGTGGGCAAAAATGGCAATAGATAAATTGAGATTAAAAAAAATTCAGCCGATGAGACAGTTAGGATTTTTGTTAGGAACAGTTTTTCTTTTGGGTGGCTGTCATTCTCTCAATGCTATCCAAAATCGTCCCCAACCCTTGCCCCAAGATCAATATATTCAAGTCTATTTTAATTATAATCAGGCCCAGGGTTCAAATTATACCGATCCCTATCGCCAAATTAATCGTCCAGGGGATAATTTAGAACAGATTATTATTGATAATATTAACTCGGCAAAAAGTTCGATCGATCTAGCGGTGCAAGAGTTACGTTTACCCGCCATCGCTCAAGCTTTAGTTGCTCGTCAGCAGCAGGGAATTAAAGTTAGGGTTATCCTCGAAAATATTTACAATCAACCTATTCATAGTTTAGCCAAAAACCAAGAACAATTAAGCGATCGAGAACAGGAACGTTATCAAAACCTTTTTGATTTAGTTGATCTAAATCGAGATGGTAAATTAAGTGCGGAGGAAATCGCCCAAAGAGATGCAATTACTATCCTCAAAAAAGCTGGTATTCCCCTAATTGATGATAGTGCAGATCGCTCAAAAGGTAGTGGTTTAATGCACCATAAATTCATGGTTATTGATCATCACACTACTTTAATCAGTTCAGCTAACTATACCTTAAGTGATATTCATGGAGACTTTTCTAATCCCCAAACTGTCGGGAATGCCAATCACTTATTAGTAATTACTAATCCCCCACTAGCTAGAGTTTTTCAAAAAGAATTTAATCTGATGTGGGGAAGGGAAGATCGTCCTAGATTTGGGTTAGATAAACCCCAGAGAAAACCACAAACAATTACTATCGGTAATAGTAGTCTGACGGTAAAATTTTCCCCCGATTCTACCGCTTATCCTTGGGCAATTACTAGCAATGGTCTCATTGGTGAAACTTTAAATAAAGCTAAAAAATCCGTGGATTTAGCCCTGTTTGTCCTTACGGAACAGCCTTTAGCTAATATTCTCGATCAACGACATCAAAAAGGGATAGAAATTAAAGCTTTAATTGATCCTAGTTTTGCCTTCCGATACTATAGCGAAGGATTAGATTTATTAGGAGTTGCTCTCAGTAATAAATGTCGTTATGAACCAGATAATCAGCCTTGGCAAAACCCAATTAATACCCTAGGAGTTCCCGCTCTAGCGGCGGGAGATAAGTTACACCATAAATTCGGTTTAATCGATGATAAAATTGTGATCACTGGTTCTCATAATTGGTCAGCAGCTGCTAACCATCAAAACGATGAAGCTTTAGTTATTATCGATAATCCCACCGTTGCCGCTCATTTCGATCGAGAATTTCAATATCTTTACCGTACCGCTAAATTAGGACTGCCGGAAACTATTAAAAATCGGATCGAACGGGATAGAAAAAACTGCCCCCAATCTGTAATAATTAAAAGCGATCGCTTAATTAATTTAAACACCGCCACCAAAGAAGAATTAGATACTTTACCCGGTGTCAGTGGCAAATTAGCCGAAAAAATTATCGCAGCCCGGCAAGAAAAACCCTTTACTTCCCTAGAAGATTTGGATCGAGTGTCGGGAATCGGTAAGGGAAAAATTAACAAGCTGCAAGGCAAAGTTAGCTGGTGATGATTGTCTCGTCTGTATTTTTGGCCCCAGTCCAAAAGGGACTATTTTAACGGATCGGGAATACTATCGGAAGGAGCCTCAAACTGTCCAGTGATCACGTATTCTAGACGCAATTTTAGCCAGGTAATAAACTGTTGGTTGAGAGAAACAATTGCCGCTGCTGGTTGGGGAGTTTTCTTTTTGATATCGGCAAAAGCGGGGGTATCTAAAAAAGCTGGATTGGCAATTAACCAAAAATCAATTTCTTGACCTTTTTCTTGATAATTCCTGATTCTTTCCTTCAAAACTTCCTTTTCGATCGCTTCTTCTTCTAAAAACTTTTGACTGGCTACCAAATAATAATAAGTTGTCATCATTTTTCCTTTAATTTTTCAGTGTAATTGTTCCCTAGTCGGGAGATTAGCTGATAGCTGATAGCCTTTACAATTGCCCACGCATAGCCAATTTCATTTCCCTAACAGCCCGTTCCAACCCGACCAAAACCGCACGACTGATAATTGTGTGACCAATGTTCAATTCTTCCATATTGGGCAAACAGGCGACGGCATAAACATTCCAATAGGTCAAACCGTGACCAGCATTCACCCGCAAACCCAGAGAGGAAGCGTATTCACAACCTTCTTTAAGAATTGTTAATGCTGCTTGACGATCGCTCTCCTGTTGTGCTTCGGCGTATTGACCAGTATGGAGTTCGATAAATTTCGCCCCCGTATTAGCGGCCGCTTGAATTTGGGCAAAATCGGCATCAATAAACCAACTAACGGGGATATTAGCCGATTGTAGGCGCTCGACAACCCGACAAAAACGGTCAAAATTGCCCAGCATATCGATCCCCCCTTCCGTGGTCACTTCCTCGCGCTTTTCGGGGACAAGGGTGACATAATCAGGTTTAATATCGAGAGCAATGGCGATCATTTCCTCCGTCGGGGCCATTTCCAGATTCAGATGAGTCCGCACCGTTTGCCGGAGGAGCCGCACATCGCGATCCTGGATATGACGACGATCCTCGCGCAAGTGAACGGTAATGCCATCAGCACCGCCGATTTCAGCCAAAACTGCCGCCGCCACGGGATCCGGTTCCACGGTACGACGCGCTTGGCGAATTGTGGCCACATGGTCGATATTGACACCCAAAGTCAGCAAAGTTGAACCTCCTTGTTTGTTAGTCCAACTTTCCATCTTACCATTGCGGTCAAAAGCGATTACATACTGGAGATATTTAAACCCATGGTCAGTTCTTCCATTTTGCTGCGCATAGTTTCCGTGGAGGCATCATAGGCGGCTTTCATGGCTTCTAGAATAGACCCAGCCACAATCTCCAGATCTTGGGAGAGGAGAGAAGGGTCGATTTCAATCCCCCGGGGTTCTTGGTTGCCACTGAGATAGACTGTCACCAAGCCATTTTCACTCTGGCCAGGAATTTCCATAGTTTCCAGTTCTTCTTGCAGAACTTTGGCCCCTTGTTGCACCTGTTGCGCTTTTTGGAAAGCGTCTTGTAGTTCTTTAATCTTACCGAGACCGAATCCGAATCCTTGTCCTTGTGCCATGATGTTTTTTTTGTTTAAGGGGTCACTCAAGGTTTTTATTGTACTGCTTAAGGTGAACTGGGGTCAACTTTTGGCCATTGGAGGACGATCAAAGCTCTGCAATCGGGGGACGACCATCGGCTTTTGCCTCTGATAGAATCAAGGCAAGGGAAGGAGTCAAGGAATGGGGAAAAGTCTTTTTCTACCCTTCATCCCGGGCCGCTGGGCAACCGCCCCAAGCCATAATAGAATTGTTGCTTTGACGAGGAGAATAGCAATTTTGAACGCCAAAAAAACGGGAATTTTCTTGACAATTGCCCTAAGTTGTGCTTTAGCGGGGAAAGCGGCGATCGCTAATATTTCCCCTTTGGAGGGGACTCGATGGAAACTAAGGGGGTGGACAGCCGGAAGTTTGGTGAAAGAAACGGAAATTACCGCCGCTTTCCAGAAAAATATCCTCAGTGGTTCGGCCGGATGCAACCAGTATAATACTGGCTATCAAGTCAATGATGACACGCTTCAGATCAATCAAGCGATCGCTACTACCAAAAAAGCCTGTCCGGAACCGCAGATGAAACAAGAAAATCAATATCTTGCTGCCTTGCAAGGAGTGGAACAATTCCAAGTGACAGCTAAAGGCGATTTACAATTATTTTATCGTACTCCCGAAGGTTTAGGAATACTCACTTTTACCCCCGCACCGACCACTACGCGCACGGAAAAGACCATTTATATCCATTCTCGGAAACAACCCTGTGGCCAAGGCACAACCAAAGACTGTTTACAGATGCGAGAAAAACCCGAGGAAAACTGGAGATTGTTCCCTAATAGTATCGAGGGATTTGATTATAAACCAGGATTTTTCTATCAAATTAAAGTTAGCGTTGAAACCGTCTCCAATCCAGCTACTAATCAAAATTCCGAAACATGGAAGCTATTAGAAGTTATTAGCCAAACCCCAGAAAAAGAGACTCCGCGAGCTTGGTTTGATCGACCGTTAACTAATTGGAATAAAGCCAAGTCCCCTATCCCCAAATCTCCCGTTAAAACCGTGATCGATAACCAGTGTCGTGAACAGGTTCGTCCAGCAATTACTGCCAATGATCAAGCACTTAATAAAGCAGGATGGTTACTCTACGGGGCCGTGCAAACCTATGGCAAAACTAGCGTTATTTCGGCCATGAGTGGAGTGGATGGAATGTGCCGACCAATGGGTTATCAAGACTTTGTTTTTGTCGATGGTAAATTCGCTGGCACTCTTTCCCCGCGACCGATGGATTCCCGCACTGATGGTGCATCTCAGAGAATTGTTTTACAAAATAGCGCTCGAATTATTGTGGTTTTTAATCGCTATAAAGATACGGATCCTCTCTGTTGTCCTTCCCAATTAAGTCGCGTTGTTTATCAAATTGAAACAGTCAGCGGAGTGCCAGTTGTTGTTCCCAAAGAAGCGGAAACAGAAGCAGTAAGAAATTAATTCAGTTATCAGTTATCAGTTATCAGTTATCAGTTATCAGTTATCAGTGAGATAGGGAGAAAAAGACTGGCAGCTAATAGCTTCCTTTTTTATTATATCTCCCGCAAAAGTGAGTTTTTAATCGCATTTTCCAGAAAAAGATCGCTTTTCTATTGCTAGAAAATAATCTATTTCTTTCCGCTTCTCCTGACTCGGAGAATACTGGCTTGGAGACTCCTCACTTAACGGAAGATTTTTAATTTATGCAGCAGGTTTAGTGATTAGGCACTGATACTAGATAAGTAGTTATAGAATTCTAATAACTCCTCGTTAGTTAGCAGTAAACGGGACTTTTTGCCATAGGTAGAAATCAGGTATTCTCGACCTTTTTCTGTAGTCCAAGCTAATCGTTTCATCTCCACATCAATTTTAGTTTTAAGCACTGAATAATCGATTTCTTCGGGAATAACAACAACTGGTTCCGGTGCCGGGGGTTCTTCTTCAGTTAAACTCGCTTCTTCTGGCAATTCTGATAATAAGGAGTAATTATCGGTTTCCGTTTCTAATAATAAAGGCTCTGGTTCCGGTAAAGGAATATCCTTAACTTGGGGTAATTCCGGTTCAATTTTAGCCGGGGGAATATCCTGAACTTGGGGTAATTCCAGTTCAATTTTAGCCGGGGGAATATCCTGAACTTGGGGTAATTCCAGTTCAATTTTAGCCGGGGGAATATCCTGAACTTGGGGTAATTCCGGTTCAATTTTAGCCGGGGGAATATCCTGAACTTGGGGTAATTCCGGTTCAATTTTAGCTTCAGGACGAGGTATTTCAGTGACTTTAGCCGTTTTAGTCGATTTTTTGGTACTAGGGACGGTTTTAGGTAAATCGGACGGTAGAGAAATATTATTGGGGCTGACTTTTTCCACAAGCTGGAGATCGGGGGTGTTTTCAGCCTCTAAAAGCAGTAAAGCTCGTTCTCTGGCTCTATCTTCGGCGATTTCCACCGTATCTGCCGCTGCTAAACCTGTAACGACCGTTTTTCCCTCAATTTCGATGATCGCTCTCACAATATACTTGCCGTGATCGATTTGAACTAACTCGCTAATCAGGGCAACTTGGGGGTAACGTTGGCGTAACTTTTGCAACATGGTGACTTTTTCGAGTTCTTTTGTACTTATACTAAAATACTCTATCGTAATTATGGAAAAATGTAGCAAGTTCTTGCTAGGATTAAAGATTAGATAAAATTTTCAGTACTAGGATTAGCCTTGCCCACAGTAACAAGATTCTACTAGGCTGAAGCTTCTGCCAGCAAGATGAGCGATCGCCAAAAGGTTTGCCAGTGTTCGCTATTGGCTTATACTAACGAAGGCTTCGATAATTCTCAGGGTAGGTTCGGGTGTTCGATGCTTGGTCAGTTTACCTTCACTGTCACCACCAGCGATCGCAATTAGCCCGATAGAGATAATCTCTCGAGTCAATGGTTTAAATCAATCCTCTCATTATATAAGTATTTAAACTTAATTGTCCACCATTCCGTCAGTGTCTTGTAAGTAAGGATTATTGTTAGATGGACTTCTCGATCGCCACACTCCTCTCTCATCTTAGTGATGATAAATTAGCTACGGGTAAACTTCTCGAAAAAAAATTAGGCTGCGAAGACGATCCCGAAAGCTGCGAAAAATTGCAAGTGATTCTCGATGCTTTGGAACGTCTGGGAATGGTTGTCAAAGAACGGGGGCGCTATCGTCGTGTGATCGAGGAAAATATCGTAGAAGCAAAGCTGCGCTGTTCCAGTAAAGAATTTTGCTTTGCTATCCAAGATATCGAAGATGCTGATGACATCTACGTCTCGAAAAATCATCTCAGTAACGCTTGGAATGGCGATCGAGTTTTAGTCAAAATCATCCGCGAGGGAACCCGTCGTCGTTCCCCAGAAGGAGAGGTGAGATTAATTCTCGAACGAGCTAATCCTTCGCTTCTAGCGCAAGTAAAACAGGAAAATGAGCAGTTTGTGGCGGTTCCCCTCGATGATCGTCTGAAATTTACCCTTAATCTCCTCGAAAATGGTCAAAATCTCCTAGAAAACATCGATCACCTCGTTCATGTTTCCGTCCTCCGTTATCCCCTAGGGGAAATGCCTCCCATCGGTAAAGTTACTCGCGTTCTCGGTTCCACGGCCGAGGCCGCTGCCGACACGGATATCGTCTCCTGTAAACACGATCTACCCCATAATTTTCCGCCAGAAGCCCTCGAAATTGCCGATAATTTAGCGGATTTCTTCGATAGTGGCGAAAAAGAACAACTGCGAGATTTAACCCCACTCTTCACCTTTACCATCGAAGATGACACCCCTCTAGATTATCCCCCAATCATTGAAAATGCCTTTTCTTTAGAGAAAATCAACCAAAATCGCTGGCAAGTCGCCATTCATATCAGCGATGTCACCCGTTACATTGAACGGGGCGGATTATTGGATAAAGTTGCCAAAAAACGGGGAACAGCCGTCTATTTAGGCGAAAAAGTGCTGCCATTAGTCCCGGCTGCCCTTGCCAGTCGTTGTTCCCTGTCACCCCAAGAACAGCGCCCCGCTATTTCTATCCTCGTCACCCTCGATGACAAGGGGGAGCTAGTGGAGTACGAAATCACCCGCAGCCTCATCCAAGTGGATCAACATTTTACCTATCAACAGGTGCGCGATCTGCTCAGTGAAGAAGATAGCGCAGCTGCCCCCACCGATACCGTTGAAACCCTGAAAGACTTATTTTTCAGCGTTTGCCCCACCCTAAAATCCCAACGTCTGCAGCGGGGTAGTTTTGATATTCAATTAGACAAAATCTCCCCCTACAAAGACGAAGGACGGGGGGGGACTGTTCTCGCTTCTAATAATTTACCTGCCCGTTCTTTACTGACAGAAGTGGCAATTTTAGCCGGCAAAGTCGTCGCTGAACATTTACAGGCCTTAAAATTGCCCTGTATCTACTGTGGACAATCGGAACCAGATTGGGATGAATTGGAGGATTTACTCAAATTGGCCAATAATTTAGGGGCAGAATTAAATTTAACTGCCGAGGAGGAGATTAAACCCAATGACTATCAAAATCTCACCCGCACTTTTTCCGCTTCCTCATCGGTGAAAGTCCTCAATTATCTCCTGCAAGAAACTCTCAAATTAGTTAGATATAGTAGTCATCCTCTGCCCCATTTTGGTTTGGCCTATCCTAGCAATTATACCCACTGTCTCTCACCCCTACAAAGATATGCGGATCTTTGGGTACAACGAGTGTTAAAACTCCTATTAACCGAGGGGAAAGATCGCCGCAGCAAAATCGTCAAAGTCGGGGTTAATTTGGGCAGTAATAGCTGTCATGGACAGATTCATTGGAATATTCTCCCAAGTCAAATTCAGGAGGAGTTGGAAGAAGAAAGCCACCTAATTGTTTCCCATCTCAATGATCGCTCAAAAATTGCTGAAGATGCGGAAAAAGACCTAGAAGGATTGAAAAAAGCCGAGAAAATGAAAGAAAGAATGGGTCAAGTTTTTCGCGGCTTAATTACTGGTGTACAATCCTATGGTTTCTTCGTGGAAATTTCCGATTTATTAGTGGAAGGGTTGGTCCATGTTTCTTCTCTCAAGGATGATTGGTACGAATATCGCGCTCGTCATAGCTGTTTGGTAGGACGGAAAAATCGCGTTGCCTATCGTCTCGGTGATGAGGTAGAAGTGGAGATAAAAGATGTAGACTATTATCGTCAGCAAATCGATCTAGTTACGGTTAGCGGTGGCAGTTCAGCAAGTTATGACGACTTAGAAGAAGATCAATTATGAATCAATTAACCACCGAAAAAATCGGGAAAAACCGCTTTATTCTGCCCTTTTTATGCGGTATTTTTCTCTTTTTAACTGGCTGTGTCCGTTACGATGTGGGCATTAATTTTCCCCACCAACACCACGGGGAAATTATTCAACATATCACCCTCGGACAACGCTTAACCAGTCTCAGTCAAACCGAAGCCACTAAATGGTTAAATAGTATCGAACAGAGGGCAAAATTACTTAAGGGGAAAACCGATCATATTTCCGAACGAGAAATAATTGTCACTATTCCCTTTAGTAATAGTCAGGAATTAGAGGAAAAATTCAATCAATTTTTTGATCCTAGTTCTTCCTTTAAAATTAAAAATTCCGCTAATACTGATGATATAAAGTTACTGCAACTGGATTCAAAACTGGCAGTTACAGAACAAGATTGGTTCTTTTTGACCCAGAAAAACTTAAAATTAACCGTTGATTTGCGGGCTTTGGGTGTACTTTCCGAACAGGGAAATATTATCATTAGCCCCGGTTCCTTAGTTGATATCGACTTCGCTTTAAAGACTCCCTTAGCTGGTCAAAATATTGAAGATGACTCAGGATTAAATCCCCCAGTAGAACAAGTTGACAATCAGTTAATTTGGCATTTAAAACCGGGAGAAATTAACACCATTGGCGCGGCTTTTTGGGTTCCTAACTATTTGGGTATCGGCACAATAATTATTGTTGTAATAACAGTTTTTGCCTATTACTTGAAATATAAACGCTTGCCTGGTGTATCCCCATCGACTTAAATTGAGAGTAACTATTCAGGCAGCAATTCTAAATTTGCCCTGTAGCAAGGCTTTTGGGAGTTAGTTCGCATAATACGGGGTGAAATTCAATGGGATGGCGAATTTCATTTGACGAGTCTTCGGGCTTTTGACGTGATAGTACACCCAAAGTTGCGCCAAAAATCCCCCTTTAAAATGTTCTTTAAATCCCTAAAAGGCTTGCTGTGTCTAAAACTGAGAATTGCTGCTATTCAGGTCTAGGGGTTGACAAAGAGAGAAAAATCAGCAGTGGGGATAAGAGAGACAACCCTATTCAAGGGGTGATGGACAGAGGCCAAAGCCTGACGCAAGAAAGTGCCAATTCAAAAATGAAAAGCATCAACCTCAAGAGTTGACAAAGAAAGGCTCATCAGTATGCGGCAGCCTAAAAAGATTGTATTGTAAAGTTTTGTAAAAAATATATGCAAATGACTGCAAACAACTGCTAATATGGTTAGTACAAGTTTACATTGCAGTTCACATGAAACTATCAGATTATGCTAAGAAAAAAGGGATCAGTTATGACACTGCTTGGAGAATGTGGAATCGAGGGCAGTTACAAGGAGAACGTCTTCCTACAGGAACAATTATTATTTTTGAAGATGACCGTTCTTGCGGTGAAAATAAAGTAGCTATTTATGCGCGAGTTTCTAGTTCAGAAAATCAATCTGACTTAGAGACTCAGGCAAAAAGATTGGAAGCTTATTGTATTGCGAAAGGCTATCAAATTGTTCGAGTAGTTAAAGAAGTAGGAAGTGGAGTCAATGATCATCGAAAGCTATTATTAAAACTTCTAGAACAAACTGATTATAATTTGATTGTCGTAGAACATAAAGATCGTTTAAGCAGAGTAGGGTTTAATTATCTGAAAGTTCTTTTAACTCAAACAAATAGAGATATAGAGGTCGTGAATCTAGCAGAAGAAAGAAAAGACGATTTAATGGAAGACTTCGTGAGCATAATTACCTCATTTTGCGCTCGATTATACTCATTAAGACGACGAAATAGAAAGACAGAATGTTTAATTAAATGCCTTGAGGAGAATGATGAAATTAGTTCAAAAACATCTAATTAAATTTAATCACAAAAATTATTCAGTAATTGATAAATTAGGATTTTTATCGAAGAATCTGTATAATTGTGCTGTTTATTTAAACCGTCAAGTTTTCTTTTCACATCAACCATTTTTAACAATGACTGAGTTACATCATGCCTTAAAAATGAGTCCAGATTATCAAGCCTTACCCGCCAAAGTAAGTCAGTTAGTATTAAAGCAAGTAGAAAAAACCTTTAAATCCTACCAAAAAGCGAAAGAACAATACAAAAAATCGCCAGATAAATTTACAGGAGAGCCTAAGTTGCCAAGATACAAAGACAAGGAAAAAGGTAGAAACGTTTTAACTTATAACTATCAAGCCATTTCTAAAAAAGCGTTGAAGCAAGGTTTAATCAAGCTATCAGGGACTAATTTAGAATTTAAAACTAATTTAAAGAAAGTCTTAGAGGTCAGGATTATTCCTAAATTGGGTGCTTATTGTTTAGAGATTGTCTATGAACAACCATCCTCATCAAGTCAAGAGGGAGAAAGATATGCTTTTATCGATTTAGGCTTAAATAACCTAGCTGCTGTTACCTCTAATATTCCCGAATTTCAGCCAACTTTAGTATGTGGAAAAGCCTTAAAATCCTGCAATCAAAAGTACAACAAGACACTAGCTAAACTCAAATCGGAATTACCCAGTCTCCAGAAGACCAGTAAAAGAATACAAGGTTTAACTTTAAAGCGTAATTGCCAGGTGGATTATTACCTCCACACCGCTAGTGAATATATTATTGATAAATTACTAGCTCATCAAATTAACCTTTTAGTTATTGGTCATAATCAAGGCTGGAAACAAAACATTAATATTGGAGATAGAAATAACCAGTCATTCGTAAATATTCCTCATTCAAGGTTTATCGAACAACTTACCTATAAAGCAAATTTAGTAGGAATAGAGGTCAAAACAACTAATGAAAGCTATACCTCTAAATGTAGTTTCTTGGACTTAGAGTCTATTCAAAAGCAAAAAAGCTATTTAGGCAAGAGAATTAAAAGAGGACTATTCAGAAGCTCGTCGGGTTATTTCTATGGAGCAGATATTAATGGTTCCTTAAATATTGGAAGAAAGGTAGTCGGAGAGGCCGCCTTTAGCGGGAATCCGATAGAGAGGTTCGTAGTTAACCCAGTACGGGTCAAAGCGTACAAAGCTAATTCTAGATGCAATATTTGCGTACAGAATTAGTAACTATTCTGCACTAACAAGAACAAGATTAACTTATAACTTACTCTAGTGCAGTCAAACCCGATCGCCTGAAGCGATCAAAACTATCCAGGGTGCAGGAGTTGAACCTGCCTAGCACGAATTATGAGTTCGTTGCCTCAACCGCTCGGCCAACCCTGGGTTATACTATTAACTCATTATAGATCGGTAATTACTCTGAACGTGAAAATTCAGCCCCACCAAGATGAAAAAATTTGCAATCAGCACCTCCTTGCAGTTAGGACTCCTTTTGATGGTAGCCATGTTAGCCGCCGGTTTCGGTAGCGGTTGGGTAGCCTATCAATTGGGAATCGCCTCCCTGAAGGGAGTCAGTCAACCGGATATCAACCCCGCTAAAAAGTTTACCAACGATCGCACCAGTTATGGTCGCAATCAAACTTTTATCCCCGTGAAAGAACAAGAAGTAATTAAAAGAGTGAGAGTTTATATGCAACAACAGAAAAACAAACCGCAATCAAAGAACGAAACCAAGGGATAGGCTTTAAAAAAGGCGAATTTTGCCTTTTCGCTATGGATAATCAGGATTTATTGACTCGTTTAATTTTAGTCTTTTTACTAATCGTCCTCAATGCTTTTTTCGTAGCGGCGGAATTTTCGCTTGTGTCGGTCCGTCGTACCCGCGTCAGTCAGCTAGTGGCTGCGGGAGATGTGCCAGCGCAGACGGTACAATCTCTACAAAGAAGTCTCGATCGCTTACTTTCCACTACTCAATTAGGCATCACCCTTTCTAGTTTAGCTTTAGGTTGGATCGGGGAGAGTACCATGACCGTTTTTGTGAAGAAATTACTAAGTTTTTTACCCTTTTCTTTAAACTGGCAAAATCTTCTCTCCCATGGTTTCTCTCTTTGTCTAGCTTTTTTAATTGTTGCCTATCTCCAGATAGTTTTTGGGGAACTTTATCCCAAATCCCTAGCTTTAATTTATGCCGAACCGATGGCGCGATTATTAGCAGCACCTATTGGCGTTATTTCCCGGATTTTTAAGCCTTTTATCGGTATTCTCAACCAATCAACTCGTTTTTTATTGGTTTTAACCCGTATTCCCGAAGTGGATCTACAGCGTTCCAGTCGGGTAACTTCCGAGGAATTACAATTAATTATCAGCATGGAAGGGGAATTAACAGGATTAGAAGCAGCGGAAAGGAAAATCTTAAACAATGTTTTCCAGTTTGGCGAAATCACTGCCTCAGAAATTATGGTTCCCCATAACCGTTTAATAGCTATTCCCTCGACCGCAACTTTTGAGGAATTATTGCTCCAAGTAGTTAACAGCGGCTATTCTTGTTATCCTGTGGAAGGAGATTCCAGCGATGATATCCGTGGTCTGATCGATTTTAAAGATTTAGCTTTACCCCTTGCCGAAGGTCAGTTAAATTTAACAACCCCGATTAAAACTTGGTTGAAACCTGTGCGTTTTTTCCCCGAAACCACTCCCTTAAATGAATTACTAACAGTGATGCGGGAATCATCCTTAAAGATGGTTATCATTGTGGATGAATTTGGCAGAACAGCCGGTTTATTAACTCTGAAAGATTTAATCGGTGAGATTCTGGGAACTTTTTCCCCTAGTGATCAATCAGGAATATTAGAATACCAAATCCTCGATGAATCAACTTTTCTCGTACAAGCACAAATGAATTTAGAGGACGTGAACAAAGCATTAAATTTAAGCTTACCCTTGGCCGATGAATACCAAACCCTAGCCGGTTTTATCCTCCATCATTGGCAAAAAATACCGAGGGTGGGAGAACAATTATATTACCAAAATTTAGAATTTACCATCATTTCTAAGGTAGGCCCTCGCTTGGAACAAATTAAAATTTATCGACAACAATTATCCTCATGATATAAATAATAAACAACTTTTCTCATTGCTCCTTTTTGATTGTTAATCGCGTCAATAGCTGCCCACTCCTATCACCATGAAACACCTTTTGGCACTCCTCCCCCTCAGCTTGGGATTAATTGCCCTCACCCCCGCAAATTTGCCCCTAGAACGCCTTGAAATCTCACAATTAGGAACATCTACGGGATACGATGAACGACTGCCAAAGGACAAAAAAACCCTACTACAAGCGATCGATCATAGTTTACGTTATCTGAATAGCTCGGCGGCGATCCGCGCCTATCAAAATTATCCTATTCCTGAAATAACTCGTCAGCGAGTGCAGCGTTCCTTAGTACGTTTTCGTCAATTAGTGCAGAATTCTCCCACTCCCGCAGCTCTACAAAAGGCAGTTAAAAAAGAATTTATTTGGTATCGTTCTTTGGGTAATGATAGTCAGGGAAATGTTAAGTTTACTGGTTATTTTGAGCCAATTTATCAAGCAAGTCGGCAAAAAAACGCCGAGTATAAATATCCTCTCTATCGCCAACCTGCTAACTTTTCTCGCTGGTCTAAACCCCATCCAGCTAGGGTAGAATTAGAGGGAAAAGATGGTTTACTGGGGGAAAATAGCCGTCTAGCGGGATACGAATTAGTTTGGTTAAAAGATCGCTTAGAAGCTTATTTAGTTCATGTGCAAGGTTCGGCAAAATTACGTTTACCTAATGGTCAAATTATGAGCATCGGTTTTGATGGCAATACCGAGCATCCCTACACAAGTCTGGGAAAAGAAATGATTGCCGATGGTATTTTTCCTGCTGAGGGTTTAACCTTACCAATGGTTTTGGATTTTCTCAGAAGTAATCCTGAGCAATTAAAGAATTATATTCCCCGCAATAATCGGTTTATTTTCTTTCGAGAAACCCACGGTGCGCCTCCCACTGGTAGTATTGGAGTTCCGGTTTTACCAGAAAGATCGATCGCTACAGATAAAAGTATTTTTCCCCCCGGTGCTTTAGCGGTAATTGAGACAGAAATTCCCCAGGAAAATCTTAATAAAAAATTAGTGAGTCGCTATGTTCTCGATCAAGATACTGGCAGCGCGATTAAAGGTACTGGGAGGGTAGATATTTTTATGGGAACAGGAAAAAATGCTGGCGATAAAGCTGGTTTAGTTAATACCCCCGGTCAGTTATATTATTTATTATTGAGGGAATAGGAAATATAGCGTTTCCTAAGCTAGTGATGTACACCTATTTTTCTTCCCTTTTGCCTCTTGCCTTTTGCCTAAAATCCATAACTTTTGTACCTCAGCAGACTGAAAAATGCTCTACTATAGGTAAAATTAAGATAGACTTCCCAGAATCGGTTATCATACTTAAGTGATAATTTAAACAATAGAATCATGAAAAAAACCGTAAATATAGATTGGTCGGATTGTGGTCCAATTACTTTAGTAGTCGTGCAGCCGACTTCTTTTTGTAATCTCAATTGTGACTACTGTTATTTACCCGATCGCCATTTAAAAAATACCTTATCCTTAGATTTAATCGAGCCGATTTTTCAGAGGGTTTTTAGTAGTCGTTTTCTCCAAGATAATTTTACCATTTGCTGGCACGCAGGCGAACCCTTAGCAGTTCCCATCAGTTTTTATGAAAGTGCCTTTGCTAAAATTGCAGAAGTTAGCGAGAAATATAATCAGCAGGGTTATTGTTTTCGTCATTCGGTACAAACTAACGCCACTTATATTAACGATGGTTGGTGTCAATTATTTAAAAAGCATGATGTTTATGTAGGAGTCAGTCTTGATGGACCGGCTTTCATTCATGATATCCACCGGCAAAATCGTAAGGGAACTGGCAGTCATGCTGCTACTATGCGGGGGATTTCTTTCTTGCAAAAACATGAAATTGATGTGAGTGTTATCGCTGTTTTAACAGAAGATTCCCTCGACTATCCCGACGAAATTTTTAACTTTTTTTGGGATCATGGTCTTACCGATGTGGCTTTTAATATGGAAGAAACCGAGGGGATTCATTCGCAATCTTCCTTAGATAAATTAGGGATTGAACAACGTTATCGCCAGTTTATCGCCAGATTTTGGCAGTTAGTCACGGCTAAACAAGGAGAATTTAAGCTGCGGGAATTTGAATCGATCTGTAGTTTGATTTATGCCGATGAACGATTAGAAAATACCGATATGAATCGACCTTTTATGATTGTCAATTTTGATAATCAAGGTAATTTTTCCACTTTTGATCCGGAATTACTATCGATTAAAACCCAACCCTACGGTGATTTTATCTTTGGTAATGTTTTGAGCGATTCCCTAGAATCTATCTGTGAAACTGAGAAATTTCAAAAAATTTACGCTGATATACGCGGTGGAGTCGATTTATGTCGCCAAAAATGCGATTATTTTGGGGTTTGTGGGGGTGGTGCCGGTAGTAACAAGTATTGGGAAAATGGCACTTTCAACTCCACAGATACTAAAGCCTGTTTATACCGGATTAAGTGTATCACCGATATCGTTCTCGATCGCCTAGAAAATTTATTAGAAGTTTAAAGATTTTTTTAGCTATCAGTTATCGGTAATAAGTAGCTGGTTATAATTAAATTAAAAATGGATTTTAGGTTCGATCCCCCCTGCCCCCCTTGATAAGGGGGGTGCCGATCCCCCCTTAGTCCCCCCCTTAATCCCCCCTTAATAAGGGGGGCATCTGATAATTTTTAACGCCTACCTACTTATCAGTTATCAGTTCACTGATTATTGTTTACTAATAACCTATGAAAAAACTTAATCTAAATACCATTTTTCCAAAGTAATGGCATGGTATTATTCTTCTTCTAAGGTTAATCCTAACGCCTCTAAGCGTTCCGCTAGTCGATCCGCGCGTTTCTTTTCTTTATCGGCACGTTTCTTTTCTTTATCGGCACGTTTCTTTTCTTTATCAGCGCGTTTCTTTTCTTGACGCATTTGAGACTCTAACTCAACAGTTGTTAAAAATTTTTCTCCATCGGGACGATACAATTCTAAACTAGATTTATTCCAGATAAAACGCACACCTAAGCGGGGACTTATCCAGTCATTGATGGGGATAATTTCTCTTAAATTTTCTCCCTGTCTTTGCCAACCTTGTAAACGACAGCGCATCGGGTTATATAAATAGTATTCTTCTACACTATATGTGTCATAAAACTCTAATTTTCGACTCATCTCTGCTTTTGTATTCTTCGGTGATAGAATTTCAAAAACTACTTGAGGAGCGATATTTTCTTCCTGCCATTGACGATAGGAACCCCTCCGTCCTTTGGGACGGCCAAAAGCTACCATCACATCGGGAGCAACTGGTGAAACCAAAGTAGAACGCAGAGGATACCAGAGTAAATCTCCGGCAATAAACACCCTAGGGTCATCGGCAAAGATAATCTCTAAATTCTCCTTAATTTTGACAATCCACTCATATTGTTCGGTATTATCTGCCATCGGTTGACCATCACTATCTGGGAAAAGAAGATCGTCGTCAATATCAAGATAACTAACCATTGTCTTTTATTTTTAATAGATGGTTGTTTTTTGATTGTAGCAAGATAATTATGAATTATGAATTATGAATAGGAATTATGAATTGGGGAGTGGGGGAGATGGGGGAGTGGGGGAGTGGGGATGAGGGGAGGAGGGAGAAAAAAGCTGATGGCTGACAAAAGGTCTTAAGCGGCGGTTATATCTAGTAGAGTCTATATTTATCAAAAAGTTAATTGACTAGAATCTATAAAAGCGTTAGGATTGATGGTGACAAATAGTTATTATTGAGGAGGAGATAAGAACTTGATACAGGCAACCCTGCACCAGTTAAGGGTTTTCGAGGCTACCGCACGACACAGTAGCTTCACCAAGGCGGCCGAGGAGTTATTTATCACTCAACCTACCGTCTCAACCCAAGTCAAACAACTCACAAAAGCCGTGGGTTTACCGCTATTCGAGCAAATTGGCAAACGTTTATTTTTAACCGAAGCGGGTCAGGAATTACTGTTCACCTGTCAAGAGATTTTTAATAAATTGGACAACTTTCAGATGAAAGTGGCCGATATTAAGGGAACTAGACAGGGAAAACTGACTTTAGGCGTAATTACTACCGCTAAATACTTTGTGCCGCGATTACTGGGGGCATTTTGTCAACAGTATCCCGGTATCGACATCGCTCTACAGGTGACTAATCACCAGAAACTGCAAGAGCGAATGTTAAATAACGAGGATGACCTCTATATTCTCAGTCAACCGCCAGAAGAAGTGGAACTTTGTTCTCAGTCTTTTCTGGAAAATCCTCTAGTGGTGGTGGCGCGACGGGATCATCCATTGGTGGGACAGAAAAATCTCCCCCTTGAGTGCCTCAACCATCAACCTTTTATTATGCGCGAATCGGGATCTGGAACCCGCCAAGCGGTACAAAAATTATTTAATCTCCACGATATTAAAGTTAAGGTGCGTTTGGAATTAGGCAGTAACGAGGCCATCAAACAGGCTATTTCTGGCGGTTTGGGACTATCGGTACTATCTAAGCACACTCTCATCTCGGAAGGGGAAAACGGCGAATTGGCCATCCTCGACGTGGAACAGTTTCCAATTCAGCGCAATTGGTACGTTTGTTACCTGGCCGGAAAACAACTTTCCGTGATTGCCGATGCTTTTTTAAAATACCTGCTGGAAGCTAGTCAAGCCATCCCGATTCATGCCCCGTTAAAAAATGGTCACAGCCTATTAGTGACCCATTAAACCTTAAACTTTAATTCAGGATCATTTTTCTTCTTGAGGTGGTTATATGTTCGAGTCCTTCAGCCAGACTATCTGGTTGGTACCTCTTTATGCCTTTGCGGGCGCACTTCTCGCCCTACCCTGGTCTCCCGGTATTATCCGGCAAACCGGCCCGCGACCGGCCGGTTATCTGAACTTGATCATGACCTGCTGGGCTTTTTTGCATAGCCTTTTCGCTTTGCTCGCCGTTTGGGGTCGTCCGCCCCAATCTATAGCATTTAATTGGCTAAATGCCGCAGATTTAAGCATATCTTTAGATGTGCAGATTTCGGTCGTTAATATCGGGGCGTTACTGCTAATTACCGGCTTAAACCTCGCCGCTCAGGTATATGCGATCGCCTATCTAGAAATGGATTGGGGTTGGGCAAGATTTTATTCTCTCGTCGCCCTCTTTGAAGGGGGTATGTGCGCCCTGGTTATCTGTAATTCGCTATTTTTCAGCTATTGTGTGCTAGAAGTTCTCACCCTCGGCACTTATCTGCTAATTGGTTTCTGGTTCAATCAATCTCTGGTGGTAACGGGGGCGCGGGATGCTTTTCTAACCAAACGGATTGGCGATTTAATCCTGTTGATGGGAGTGGTGGCCCTTTTACCCCTGGCGGGAACTTGGAACTTTGACCAATTGGCAGAATGGGCGGCTACAGCCAATTTAAACCCCAATGTGGCCAATTTACTCTGTTTAGCCCTGATTGCAGGTCCAATGGGCAAATGCGCTCAATTTCCCCTGCATTTATGGCTAGATGAGGCCATGGAAGGACCGATGCCCGCGACAATTCTGCGGAATACCGTCGTCGTTTCCACTGGCGCTTGGTTATTGGTGAAATTAGAGCCAGTGCTACAATTATCGCCCTTAACCTTACAGGTGATGATCATTGTTGGCTCTGTTACTGCCATCGGTGCTGGTTTAATTGCGATCGCCCAGATCGATGTTAAGCGTTCCCTTTCCTATTCCGTCAGTGCCTACATGGGACTGATTTTTATCGCTGTGGCCACCGGACAAACGGAAACCGCTTTAGTGTTACTCTTTACATACGCGATCGCTATGTCCCTGTTAGTCATGGTGGTGGGTAACATCATTTGGAATAATATCAGCCAAGATTTAAGCCAATACGGCGGTTTATGGTCTCGTCGTCCCGTTTCTGGCATTTGTTATCTCGTCGGTGCCGCTAGTTTAGTCGCACTGCCTCCCTTTGGTGGTTTTTGGTCATTGGCCCGCATGGGCGATCGCCTCGCAAAAATCAGTGGTTTACTGTTATTAGTGCTATTGTTGGTCAATGCCTTAACTGCCTTTAGTGTCACTAGAGAATTTTGCGTTTTCTTTGGCGGTAAAATCAAACCAATGACCCTGCGCTCTCCGGAAGCTCTTTGGCCCTTAGTTATCCCCATGACTGTGACCATGGGTTTTGCCCTTCATCTGCCGATTTTATTAGCGCAATGGCATTTATTACCAAGTAACTTAAATCTGGGAGTGGCTTTTCTCTTGGTACTTTCCACTGCTGGGGGCGTAATTCCGGCAGCATATATTTATCTGAATGAAAATATCTCCAAACCGATCGTTTTTCAACCGAAAGCCCTTCAAGATTTCTTTGCCAACGACCTTTATACAGCCCAATTGTATAAAGTCACCATCGTTTTTGTCGTCGGATTAATTTCGCAAATTATTAACTGGATCGATACCTTTCTGGTGGATGGGATCGTTAATCTGGTGGGATTAGCCACGGTTTTTGGTGGTCAGAGTTTGAAATATAACGTCTCGGGCCAGACCCAATTTTACTTTCTGTCGATTATTTTGGGGGTGGCTTTGATCGGTATTATCATCTGCTGGCCCCTACTATCACAAATTTCTCTAGTTTTCAGTTAAAGATTTGATAACTTAGGCTTTTCTTTAGCATCCCCGGCCCTGACAATAGGACTTGTCCTGATTAATGGAAACAATTACCTATGTTCAATACCTCTCGTCGCCAATTAATCCGTTATGGGGGTGGTTTTTTGGGAACCAGTCTAGCCGCCTCTGTTTTGGGTTCTCAGTTGTCCCAAACTAACGCCCAAACCGCCGTTAATTCCCAGCCATGGCTAACGGCTCAAAATCAAGGATTGAACCCAGACCAGGCCTTAACTATGCTCATGGAAGGCAATCAACGTTTCTGGGAACGAAGACAAAAAAGTCCTAACCGCGATCAAGCGCGACTCACAGAAGTGGCCGAAAGTCAAGCCCCTTTTGCGGCAATTTTGGGCTGTGCCGATTCTCGCGTACCAGCAGAAATCGTTTTTGATCAAGGATTAGGAGATCTATTTGTGTGTCGGGTAGCGGGAAATTTAGCCACTTCCGAAGAAATTGGTAGCCTCGAATTCGGCACGTTGGTGTTAGGAGCCAAGGTAATTGTTGTTCTTGGACATTCTCGTTGTGGAGCGGTAAAAGCCACCATTGAAGGGGGTCGATTCCCCGGACAAATCGGTCGTTTAATCGATGGCCTACAGGTGGGAGTTGATCGGGCCGAAAAACAACCCGGTTCTAACAAACTTGAGCGAGCAATTAAATCCAATGTTAACTATCAAGTAGAGAAATTAGGCAAATCCCCAGTTATTGGTGAATTAGTGGACGGCAAACAATTAAAAGTTGTCGGTGCTTACTATGATCTCGATACCGGCAAAGTGAGTTTAATTTAGTCAATTCTAGATTAGTCATCGTGTCGGTTGGCTAATCCTTTTCTCATCCCAGTCATTATAAATTCGATCGATACCAATATGCTCAGTACCCTGCTTTGGTTGCCAATAATTGGAGCAATTATCGTCGGTCTTTTCCCCGATAAATTTGCCCCAGCAAAATTACGTCAAATTACCCTCTTTTTTGTTGCCGCCGTCCTCTTTTGGTCTTTATATCTGCTGACCCAATATAACTTAACCAGCAATGGCTTTCAATTTTCTGAATACCGCGAATGGGCAAAACCAATCGGTTTAAGTTATAACCTCGGAGTCGATGGTTTGTCCTTACCGTTAATTATTTTAAACTGTTTCTTGACAGGAATAGCTATCTATAGTACCGAAGAAAAAGTAGAGCGTCCCCGACTTTATTACATCCTAATCCTCCTGATTAACGCCGGGGTTTCTGGGGCATTAATGGCCAAAAACCTGCTGCTGTTCATCGTTTTCTATGAACTAGAATTAATCCCCTTTTATCTGATGATTGCTATCTGGGGAGGCGAAAAACGTGGCTATGCTTCGATTAAATTTCTTCTCTATACTGCTGTCTCTGGGTTATTAGTCCTAGCGGCATTTTTAGGGATAGGTTTCCTCAACGGTGGTACTTTTGACTATTCCTCCCTCTCCACCGCCGATTTCTCCCAAAAAACCCAGTTACTACTCTTAACTCTGCTGTTAGTGGGATTTGGCATCAAAATCCCCCTCGTACCTCTCCATACTTGGCTACCGGATGCCTACACGGAAGCTTCCCCCGCTACAGCAATTTTACTAGGTGGTATCCTCGCTAAACTCGGTACTTATGGCTTAGTTCGCTTTGGTCTGCAATTATTCCCGGAAGCTTGGTCTTTAATCGCCCCCGGACTGGCAATTATCGGCGTTATTAGCGTTATTTACGGGGCCTTGAGCGCTATTGCCCAAAAAGACATTAAACGCATGGTGGCCTACAGTTCGATCGGTCACATGGGCTATATACTGGTAGCAGCCGCCGCTGGCACGGGTTTAAGCGTCCTTGGTGCCGTCGCGCAAATGATTAGCCACGGTCTTATTCTCGCCCTCTTATTCTATCTGGTGGGCATTGTCGAACGCAAAGCCGGAACTAGAGATTTAGACGTTTTAAACGGTTTAATGAACCCAATTCGCGGTTTACCCTTGGTTAGCGCTCTATTAATTCTCGCCGGTATGGCCAGTGCTGGTATCCCCGGATTAGTGGGATTTGTGGCGGAATTTATCGTTTTTCAGGGTAGTTTCTCCCGTTTTCCCGTGCAGACGGTTCTCTGTATCATCGCTTCCGGTTTAACGGCGGTTTACTTTGTTATCCTGCTTAATCGCACCTGTTTTGGTAAATTGGATAATAAACTTGCCTACTATCCCAAAGTCCTGAAATCGGAAACTATCCCCGCTTTTGTCCTAATGGTATTAATCGTCTTTTTAGGTATTCAACCCAATTATTTAGTCCGTTGGATTGAACCCACCACTAACTCGATGGTTGCCAGCTTATCGGGACAAGCAAAACCTAGTTTTGTGTTACAAAAATCTCCGCAAAAGTCCTCAAAAACCAACTGGTTTAATCGGGGTAAATATTTGAGTAATAGTTAGTTATCCCTTGCTGTTTCCGAATTATTGTAACCGCTGCTAATTACTTTACCTAAAACTATGACTGGGACATTAATCAAAGCCAAAATTCCCCCTTCTACTCACGAATTCGCCGACATTATCCACCGTTTAGAAGCGGGTGGATCCATGTTGCCGGATACTCCCGAAAACCTGATGCAAATTATCGGCATTTATAAAGCTTATGCCGTGCCGATGGATTTTTATTGGCGAGATCTGCTCTATATTGCCGAACGAGTTTTCCTCGATCCTTTGCCCTTTTTTAAATATTTTCTGCCCCAAGAATACCTAGACCTACAAAATCATTACGCTGGCGATAATGCCGATTTACGCATCTGGCGCGGTACGGGTTCCGCTCACCCTGAATTGTTAGAATTCATGGATAAAGGTAAAACCCGAAAAATGCCCAGATTAATCCATCACCTCTGGCATGACCGTATTAATATGGAATTTGCTGAAGCCTGTATGCAAGCCATGTTATGGCATGGCCGCGATATGGGTTGGGGTTTATTTGATGCCTATCTCGATTCAGAAGAATATCGCCAAAATGCCGACCGCGCTATTAAGGCCTATTTCAAGAAAAATCCCGTCATGATGAAACTTTATGACCTGTTCCCCGATATGTTTTTGGAACAGGTGCGGATGATGTCCTACTACTCCAATTTAGGACTATTCTGGGAAGTGATGGCCCCGGTATTTTTCGAGATGTCTGATATCTACGATGAAGGCGGCTTTAAAGGTGTTCCCGATGCCATGAATTTCCTCGTTAATGGTATTTTTGCCATCGCTGGCCGGCCGATTTATCATCACGTTTATATTGATGGTCAATGCTACGAAATTATCCCCAAATCAAAGGCTTTTACTTGGCTTTATGAAGCAGCTTTACCCTATGTAGAAGCGGTCTTTTATCGTACTGCTCCCTTCCGGGGTACAAAGTCTTATAATGCCCAAGCAAAACAGGTTCCTGACGAACAAAAAGACTTTCACTATGGCATTCTTTATGCGGATGTTTTCCCCGTGGGTACTGCGGGAATTCCTCCCACTTTGTTAATGGATGATATGTATCATTTTTTACCCCAATATCTAATTGATTACTATCAGCAAAACTGCCGGGGGGAAGACGATATTTTGATTCAATTGGGTATTAGTTTCCAGCGCTCGATGTATAATGTTACTTCGGCAGTTATTCAAGCTCTACGCACTGCTTTACTCTATCCCCTCGACGATCCTAATCCCAAACATTTACTTAAAAATCGTCAATTCTTTGAGGCACAAATGGACAGATTTAAACGCCCCGAAGCGCGTCTTAGAGATATACAAAGTCCTAATTATCGTTAAGGTTTTTGGGTTATTTTTCTGGTGGGTTTATCGCCCACCTTTTTTGATTATGAGATAACCGAACCCCAAGTCATACTAATACTAAATCCCTTGAGTAACCCACAGAAAACGGGTTTTTCCGAGAAACTCGTTTTCTACTCGAGGGAATAAATAATCAGTATTTAATAGCCAGATTTAGTATTAAGTACCTAAGCAAAATTAATTACACATTTCGATAAAGCTTTTGCCTCTTGCCTTCGTTAAAACCACCCACTTAATAGGATAGTTACAGAACGTAAAAATTGGCTAATTCAGGAGTTATTATTATGCTAGACCAAATGATGAAGATGTTAGAAGGGCAACAAATAGGCCCCTATCGTCTTAATAAATTTCTCGGTGCGGGTGGTTTTGGGGGTGTATTTCATGCTAGTGAAATGGTCAGAAATACATCGGTCAAAGAAGTTGCCATTAAAGTTATCCCCGAAAGTAGCGATGATAAATTAATTGAGTTAACAAATTCCAGAAAGTTAGAACATCCTAATTTAATTAAGAGTTATGCGGTGGGGGAATTTACTTTTCTCAAGACAGAGATGCTTTATTTAGTGATGGAATTGGCACAGGGTAGCCTAGAAAATCACATTGCTAAAGGCAGTTTGTCAGCGGATGAGATTAAAAATATTACTGCTCAAGTCGCCCAGGGCTTAAATTATCTTCATCGACAAAATAAAGTGCATCGAGATTTAAAACCGGGTAATATCCTCAAGGTTAATCAACAATACAAGTTAGCAGATTTTGGCTTAATTAGAACCTTAAATAACAAAAGCCACACTCAAACAGTCCACAATACCGGTACAATTATTTATATGCCTCCCGAAGCCTTTAGGGGGGATATTTCCTCAGCCTGGGATTTGTGGTCATTAGGTATTATGTTAATCGAAATGACGACTAATCAACTTCCCTATAAGTTTAATAATGACAATAATCAATTAATGGTAAAGGTGATAAATTGTGAGCTACAAATCCCCAGTTTACCGAAAGAGTTTAAACCGATTATTGAAGGGTGTTTGCAAAAAGATAGAAAACAAAGATGGACAGCACAACAGGTTTTAAATGCCTTACAACCTCTGGGATGGACTTCTCCCCCGTCACCTCCACCAGCACCGGCAGCAGTCAAAAAGCCTGTTTCACCAATACCCCTAATTGCTTCACCTACTCCATTTACCGAAAAAATATCCAACGTAGTAACACTAGAGATGGTGAGCTTACCAGCAGGTCAATTTATCATGGGATCTGCTGACAGTGATCCCGATGCTTGGGATGCTGAAAAGCCTCAACACCAAGTTAAAGTCAACAGTTTTGCGATTGGCAAATATCCAGTGACTCAGGCACAATATGAAGCGGTAATGGGAACCAATCCCTCTCATTTTAAAAACAACTCTTGGTTGAAAAATAATCTGCAAAATCCGGTAGAAAATGTTAGTTGGAACGATGCTCAAGCTTTTTGTCAGAAATTGAGTCAAATAACAGGGAAAACCCATCGCCTACCGACGGAAGCGGAATGGGAATATGCTTGTCGTGCGGGGACAACCACTCGCTATTATTTCGGTGATGATGCTAGTCAGTTAGGAGATTACGCTTGGTATAAAGGAAATTCTCAGAATACAACTCATCCTGTGGGCCAGAAAAAGCCCAATGCTTGGGGACTGTATGACATGATTGGCAATGTTTGGGAGTGGTGCGAGGACAATTGGCACGATAACTATATCGGAGCGCCAAAGGATGGCAGTGCTTGGCTGACAAATGATAATGATTATCCAATACTGCGGGGCGGTTGTTGGTACAACGGTCCGGATGGCTGCCGTTCGGCTTACCGCGACTTCAGCCTCTACCGCCGCGACGGCCTCAGCAACAGCTACGGTTTTCGGGTGGTGTGCGGTGCTGGGAGGACTCTGTAACCCTTTTTCCCTTTTTTTCCCTTTTTCTCTTTTTCCCGCCTAGCGGCGGGTCGATTTTTTTTTTGAGCCGTAGGTTGGGTTGAGGAACGAAACCCAACCCAATTATTTAAAAGTGTTGGGTTTCACTATCGTTCAACCCAACCTACGATCTGAAATTAAATAATATTGTGGCGCTCCTAACGCACCCTACCTACTCAGATGAACAGTTTCGACGATTACAACAGCATAGCGTCCTGTAGGGGGGAAGCATTCGAGCAATAACCTATCGGTGAAACCGGAGATTTTCTATCCGAATGCTTCACCCGTACTTTTTGCAGCAAACCCTATATAGGGTTTGCTGAATAAATCTAAAAACCTTGTTGGGTAAGACTTTTAGACTTTTTGTCAATCAAAAAGTACCAGGTATGGGAGTGATCAGGGGGAAAATCCCTGGACTTTTTCCCTAAAAATTAGGTAATTGGCCACCTCAAAACCGGTAAAACCCCACACCCCACACTCCACGAAAAACTTTTTGCCGCAAACCCTAACTATTGATTATGTTTCCGCTGCAACTAGCGCACAGACTAATCTTCGCTTTCTTGATCATTCCTCTCTTCAAACCCTAGCCAAAAAAGTAACGCATTCTCAACCTCCATCATTTGCTCAGATGTCAGATTTCCTAATTTACGCAAAAGCTTTGCATGGGGAATTGTAACGATGTTTTGTACATCAAAGACTCCTTCTCTAAGGAAGCGAGCTTGGACTTTCACTTCCAATCTTGAACCACGAGAGCTTGTCGTATGTGGAACCAGAGTCGCTAAGGCACGCTCTTGATTGAGCGCAGGAATACTGATAACCAAACAGGGTCTGACTTTGGCCACATAACCCAGATCAACCAGCCAAACCTGACCACGATCAGGGCTATCCATAGGAAGCTTCCTGATCATCTAATTCTAGAAAAATTCCCTCGGCATTGAGGACTAGATCTTCATCAGATAAGGGCGGAAAATCCAGGTGAATTGTCCGCTTCAGAATCTCTAATAGCAAATCTAACCGCTCTGAGTCTGTCAAGCGGTCAAAGGTATCTAAAAGTTCCTGAACTATAGCAGTCATAGCAGTTACTCTATATCTGCTCAATACTATAACACAAGCTTAACAAGGATCTTAGTCATTACTTGACAGCCCCAATAAATTCCGAATGTAAGTTTGGAATCCCCCCAAACCGCCATCGTCATCCCAACGCTGTCTGAAAGTTGGTAACTTCTCCAATTCCATCACATTCCCACCCTGATACCTGACTCGATAATCAAACATCGCATCTGCTTTTGCTGATACAGGTGGATTATCAAAATCAATAGCCCAAAGCACCTCAACAATTCGATAGATGTCGTAATTATCTTTGCCAATTTCACGTTTGGCTTTGCAGTCGAGAACTTTTACTAAATGGGTAACATACCCTCGCTGTCTGAGTAGTATCAAACTATCTTTTTCGGGTTTATTGGCATTGACTTCATCGTCTTTCCATGCCAGTTGGAAGGGCGATGAAACCTTATATTTCCGATATGCCCATGTACCATCGTTTCGCCTGACATTTTTAGTCCACTTCAGAGCTTGTAAATCCATGTCAATATCTCGAAATAAAACTATAAGTTAAACTCGATCGCGATGACGGCGATCAGCGATAAAAGACTCTACCAATTTAACATCTTCGACACTACCGATCACTAAAGGTGTGCGGGTGTGTAATTTATCGGGAACGATATCTAAAAGATTTGTCACCCCATCACTAGCTTTACCTCCTGCCTGTTCAATTAAAAAAGCAAGGGGAGCAGTTTCATAAATTAAGCGCAATTTTCCCTGGGGATTTTTAACAGTACCCGGATAGAGAAAAACGCCTCCCTGCATTAAAATTCGGTGGATATCTCCCACTAATGCCCCACTGTAACGGGCTGTGTAACCATCATGACGGTGAACATAACGGGTATAGTCGCGAATTGCCTCATCCCACTGCCAAAAATTGCCCTCATTGGTACTATAAATTGGACCGTGATCGGGGATAATAATATTCTCTTGGGCAAGGATAAATTCCCCTAAACTGGGGTCAAGGACAAAGGCATGAACACCGCGACCGATCGAGTAAACTAAAATAGTCGAGGGTCCGTAGAGAATATAACCGGCGGCGATTTGTTTACGACCATTTTGCAGTAAATCTAGGGCTTCTCCGTCTAAATCATTGCCTTCCTGTTGACGGATGGCAAAAATCGAACCCACATTTAGGTTAATATCCACATTGGAAGAACCATCGATCGGGTCGTAGAGTAGGGTATAGCGACCGATGGGACAGTTTTCTGGGATATAATAGGGTTTATCCATTTCCTCGGAAGCAAGACGGCAAACTAAACCACTTTGCTTAAAAACCGAGATAAATACTTCATTGGCAAAAACGTCCATTTTCTTGACCGATTCCCCTTGTACGTTGGTTTCTCCAGTAAAACCTAGCACATCCGCCATTAATCCCGCTTTACTGAGACGACGGGCAATTAATTTCCCCGCTAGGGCAATCCGACTCATAATTGCGCTTAAATCCTGCGCGTCGGGGGAAAAACTTTGTAGTTGTTGCAGGACGTGACGGGAGAGGGTGGTACAATCTCGATCGAGGCTATGTTCGGGGATAGAAAAGGGAATATTGCTAACCATAACTGTAATTGCCAGTAATAAAGTAAAAAAAGGGAAACTCGTCTAGTCTCAATTATGACTATGATTTGATCCTAGCCAAAATTTTCCCCATTGCGGGCTAATTTTTAGATCAGTTTTAGAGTTGGCTAATTTTTATCCCATTGATCATTAAATTTTGGTCAATAAGTAGCTGTTTATAATTAAATTGAAGATAAACTTTGGTTTCGATTCCCCCTTGATAAGCTATCCATTAGTCACATCTTTCTTAACATAAAATTTGACAAAAAGAGAAAAGTGTGCAAGATGGCTCAAGGGGGTTCTATAGGGGGACTAATTTGTAGCGGGAGCATCTCACCTTTGTAACCCCTAAATCAGGTTTTTATGTCAAGCTATTTTGAAAACCTTGCTAGAAAACAGTTTTAGGGATAAGTATAATTACTCACTTGCATAAATGAGATGCTCTCTTTGTAGCAATGATGTGGCCTCTAGATGAGAATATTTTGTCTCTATTTTAAATTTTTTGATGACCGATAAGACAACTTCTATAAATATATCATTCAGTCCATGTTTGTATAATTCATCCATGACTCTCCCAATTTTATCATCATTGATATAATCGGTTTTTATTTCTTCTCCCAATAATTCTTCGATTCCTTTATCTTCAAAAAATTGACTAAATAAGTATAAAGGCCTTGAAACAAATCCTAATCCATTGATTAGAATAGCTTTGACCACTGTTCCTGCTGAAATTTTTTCTCGGGAGTCAATTCCTAATTTAGAGTTGATTATTTCAACTATTCTTATTTCGTCAATTAGTCCGGCTACTATTCCTAAGTGATCTAGGTTTTTAATTTTTACCTCTGAGATAGGAGACAATTTTTGTACCTTTAATAGATTTTTGAGCTTTTTGATTGTCTCACTTTTTTGGGACTAATTCTCTGAGTATTTTTATTTATTTTTTTCTTGAATGAGTTTATGCTATTTTATGCTACATTTTGAAGTGCGGAGTGTCGGATAAAAAAAATCAACCCATGAACGAACAACGCACCCAATTCTGTCTAAATTATGATTTTTTTGATTGTTTGATTGACTAGGATTTTGGCTCTCTTGGATTTGGTGGGTGAAATGTATTCTAAGATACATTCCTCCTAGCGAGGGGGTGGAAGGAACCACAAAGACACAAAGGACACAAAGATTGATCGATCATATTGTAAGTTAAACTTATCACACAGAACCTATAAGAGCCGGATTTTTTTCGGCTATCATCCCGGTGATACAATTCTGATAATCTCCCCATTCAATCTAAACAGCGCACTCAATTGATTCTTGACGATGACTAATGAGTTCAAAAGTTATCGCTGCTTGAGGTTCAAGAGTAATTAGATGATTTAGTTGTAATAATTCTGGAATCATCTGTCGTAATTTAGCTGTTAAAGCTTCGATGGTATCAGCTTCGATGACTAATCCCGGAATATCTTCACTCTCTGCTACCCACACTTGCGCTTCTCGATCCCAAAATGCTTCTACTTGGTACGGTTTTTGATTCATGATGATTTAGTTCAAGTGAGTAGAATTAGCTTATATATCAATTAAGATTATACAGTGCGATCGCATTTTTGACAACCCTACCACCAATCCCCAACTCTTGATGATCGCCGATGAATCGCTTATAATTGAATCAAACGAACAAAGCACCCAATCCTATCCAACCCTCATTAGGTGCTGCCTAATTTTCAATTAAGTACGGGATGATAAAATATGCAATATCAAGTCAATCTCAAACAAACAGAAGAGGGATATGCCGTTTGGTGTCCTAGTTTACCCGGTTGTGCTTCTCAAGGGACAACTAAAGAAGAAGCACTCAATAATATTCAAGATGCAATTCAGTCTTATTTAGAAGTTGGTGCAGAATTAAATCAAGGGATCGAATCTTATTATGTAGAAGTTGAATTAAATCATGCCTAGTCTTGCTGGAATTAATCATCAACGAGCAATTAAAGCGTTTGAAAAAGCAGGATTTCAGATTGTTCGACAGGGAAAGCATATTACCATGACTGATGGACAACATATTCTCACTATTCCAAGGGCTAATCCAATCAATGCTTATACAATGGGAACAATTATTAAAGGTTCTGGATTAACTATTGAAGAATTTAAAAAACTTTTATAAAACAATCTCAACCCATGAACGAACAACGCACCCAATCCTGTCTAAATTATGATTTTTTTTGATTATTTGACTGACTAGGATTTCTCTCGGCTATCATCCCTCAAATCAAAGAGTAAGGGTATTATTTGCCATGAGTCAATATGTTTTACTTCCGATTCAAGTCATTCAGGAAGAATTAGAAGCCTTAAAAAAAACGGTCATTCATCAACTTGAAGGTTCTCGCAATAAGACTCAAATTAAAGGTTTATGGAAAGATGTTGTGATCAGTGATGACGATTTAGAAGAAGCTGAAAAAGCAGTTTTCCGAGATTAGGTTACACTTCATTTTTATGATAATGGCATTAGGGGATCGCTACAATTGACATTGACAATGAAGCGATACAGCCAAATATTAGAATCAATAAAGAAGGGTTGAGATTCACCAGCGTTCATTCGCTTCTTCTCTGGTAAGAGGATGGAAATCTTCAATTTTAATCGGATTTGCTGTTAACTGGGCGATTATACCCGTTTCTGACCATTTTTGGGGAGTAAGCTGGGAAATTGAATTCGATTCTATAGTCAGTTTAACGCACTGTCCTTCATTGAGTTGGAGATTACTAAGAGGACGTAAAACGCCATTTTCAAAGACGGCTTCACAGGTTTGTTGCGGCATAACTCAATCCTTAATTCTAAATTACTCTTATTTTAACCGATGAATCAACAACGCACCCAATCCCGTCTAAACTATGATTTTTTTGATTGTTTGATTGACTATTATTTTTTTCGGCTATCGTCCCTGTGATAGAATTCTGATAATCTCCCCATTCAATCCCCTACCCCGACCAATGTTTAGGCCATGCTAGAATGGTGATAAAAGCATAGAATCCTATTTAGTTTAATTAGTTGAGAATGAATCAGAGAAAGTTATGTTCACAGATATCAATATTGGCACTTTCATAAAAAGCGATCCCAAAATTCATGGAGGTTGTCCTATTATCGCGGGAACTGCTGTTACTGTACGAAGAATAGTGATCTGGTATCAGTTAGGATATAGTCCTGAAGAAATTGCCGATGAAATCCCTCATCTTTCTTTGGCAAAAGTTTATGCCGCTTTGACTTACTATCATACTAACAAAGAAACAATAGAAGCAGAAATTATAGCCGAAGCCGCCGAAGCAGATCGCATTGAAGCATTACAATAATAGTTTTGCCCAAATTTTTATTAAGGACGGGATGATCTTAAAAATATGCAATATCAAGTCAATCTCAAGCAATCAGAAGAGGGATATGCTGTTTGGTGTCCTAGTTTACCTGGCTGTGCTTCTCAAGGGATAACTAAAGAAGAAGCACTCAATAATATTCAAGATGCAATTCAGTCTTATTTAGAAGTTGCTGCAGAATTAAATCAAGGGATCGAATCTTATTATGTAGAAGTTGAATTAAATCATGCCTAGTCTTCCTGGAATTAATCATCAACGAGCAATTAAAGCATTTGAAAAAGCAGGATTTCAGATTGTTCGACAGGGAAAACATATTATGATGACTGATGGAGAAAATATTCTCACTATTTCAAGGACGAATCCAATTAATGCCTATACAATGGGAACAATTATTAAAGGTTCGGGATTAACTATTGAAGAATTTAAAAAACTTTTATAAAACAATCTCAACCCATGAACGAACAACGCACCCAATCCTGTCTAAATTATGATTTTTTTTGATTATTTGATTGACTAGGATTTTTTTTGGATATTATCCCTGTGATACAATTTTGATAATCTCCCCATTAAATCCCTGTAGGGGCGAAGCATTCGGATAGAAAATCTAGGGTTTCAGCGATAAGTTATTGCCCGAATGCTTCGCCCCTACCCCCGAACAATAACCTATCGCTAAAGATAACTGAATTAACCGCCACCATCTACCACGCCATGAATGAACACAAAAAACATCGACAATCTATTCGTTTAAAAGGCTATGATTATAGGCTTAATGGAGCTTATTATATCACAATTTGTTCTTATCAAAAGCAGTATTTATTTGGTGAAATTGTTGAAGGAAATATAGAGCGAAATTTACTTGGTGATACTGTTGAAGCAGTATGGTATAGACTGCCTCTACATTTTAAGTTTATTGAACTAGATGCTTTTATTGTCATGCCCAATCATATTCATGGAATTATAGTAATACAAAATTATTATCTGGAAAAGACCGAATACGATTCTCAATATACTCACGGTACAATGCCGGAATCTTTGGGGGCTATTGTGCAGAATTTCAAATCAATTTCTAGTCGTAAAATTAATCGTTTATGTGGCGATTGCCTGAAAATTTGGCAGCGCAATTATTATGAACATATCATTCGCAATGAAAATTCTTATCAAAAAATCCGGCAATACATTCTTGATAATCCGCGAAATTGGGAACAAGACGAGAACAATCTGAATAAATTCAAACCAATGTAGGGGCAAATAACCTGTGGGGACAAATAACCTGCGGGGACGAATAACCTGTAGGGGCGAAGCATTCGGGCATAACATATCACTGAAACCCTAGATTTTCTATCCGAATGCTTCGCCCCTACCCCAGACAATAACCTTCGCCTATCATCCCTGTGATACAATTCTGATAATCTCCCCATTAAATCCCTGTACGGGCGAAGCATTCGTGCATAATCTATCACTGAAACCCTAAATTTTCTATCCGAATGCTTCGCCCCTACCCCAGACAATAACCTTAGCCTATCATCCCTGTGATACAATTCTGATAATCTCCCCATTAAATCCCTGTACGGGCGAAGCATTCGTGCATAATCTATCGCTGAAACCCTAGATTTTCTATCCGAATGCTTCGCCCCTACCCATCAATTCCCCATCTGCCACGCTATGAATGAACAACGCACCCAAACATACCTAAACCTCATTAATCAATTATCATCGTCCTCATTCAATTATGTCCAATTTTTTACGGAATGGCGAATCAAGGTGTTGTAGTTCTGATAAGTTTCGTGGTTTAGAAGTGATAAGGAGTCTAAATTATGTTTGAACGGTTTACAGAGAAAGCGATTAAGGTAATTATGTTAGCGCAGGAGGAAGCGCGTCGCTTGGGGCATAATTTTGTAGGAGCGGAGTTTATATTTTTAGGGTTAATCGGTGAAGCATCAGGAGTTGCGTCGCAAGTTTTAAGACAGCAGGGAATAACGCTAAAAAATGCTCGAATTGAAGTTGAAAAAATTCTAGGAAAGGGTTCAGGAATTAGCCCAGAAATGAATCCTGTAGATATTCCTTTTACAGAGTCGGCAAAACTCGTTTTAAACAGTGCATTATCATTTGCTGATAAATTAGGGAGTGAATCTATTGATACAGAGCATTTACTGATTGGGATTTTTCAACAAGGGGAAAGTACAGGGATAATTTTACAAAATTTACAGGTTAATCTAAAAGATTTAACTGTTTCTTTGAGTCAGTATTTTCAGCAGCAACCCTCTAATCAGTTACCTCAAACTGTTTATGTTCTGCTTTACAATGTGGGAACAGATGATGAGGGTATTCATACTATAAGTGTAGATGATAATCACAAAATATTACTGTTTGAGTCTCAAGAAGATGCGGCTACTTTCGCACGACGATTAGGGGAGCAAAATTTTCCTGTACCGAGTGTTGAAGCAATAGAAGCTGAGGAGATTTTATTGTTTTGTAAGAACTCAGGTGATGATTGGGAATTTGTAGCGCAAGGAACAAATAGAATTCCTCCTGTTAAAAGTGGAGTTGGGGATAAAGCAGAAAATTTAGAAAGGGAGATCGCCGCTTACCAAGAAGCTTTGAAAGTTTATACTTTTGACGCTTTTCCCCAAGAATGGGCAGCGACACAGAATAATCTCGCTGATGCTTACCGTGACAGAATCAGAGGGGATAAAGCTGACAATTTAGAAAGAGCAATCGCCTACTACCAAGAAGCTTTGAAAGTTTATACTTTTGACGCTTTTCCCGAAAAATGGGCTGCTACACACAATAGTCTTGCTATTGCTTACAGTGACAGAATCAGAGGGGAGAAAGCTGACAATTTAGAAGAGGAAATTATTTGTTACCAAGAAGCTTTGAAAGTTTATACTTTTGACGCATTTCCCGAAGATTGGGCAAATACACAGAATAATCTCGCTATTGCTTACAAGAACAGAATCAGAGGGGAGAAAGCTGACAATTTAGAAAGGGCGATTGCCTACTATCAAGAAGCCTTAAAAGTGAGGACTTTTGATGCTTTTCCTAAAGATTGGGCAGATACACAAACGTTTCTGGCTTTTGCTTTTGAAGACAGAATCAAGGGGGATAAAGCAGAAAATTTAGAAAGGGCGATCGCCTGCTTACAAGAAGCGTTAAAAGTTTATACTTTTGATGCTTTCCCTAAAGATTGGGCAGATATACACTATAATTTTCTTTCTACTGCTTATAGTGAGAGAATCAGAGGGGATAAAGCGGAAAATTTAGAAGAGGAAATTATTTGTTATCAAGAAGCTCTGAAAGTTTATACCCGTGAAGCATTTCCCGAAAAATGGGCTGCTACACACAATAGTCTCGCTATTGCTTACCGTCACAGAATCAGAGGAGAGAAAGCTGAGAATTTAGAACTGGCGATCGCCTTTTACCAAGAAGCTTTGAAAGTTTATACTTTTGACGCATTTCCCGAAGATTGGGCAATGACACAGCATAATCTCGCTATTGCTTACAAGAACAGAATCAGAGGGGAGAAAGCTGAGAATTTAGAAAGGGCGATCGCCTACTACCAAGAAGCTTTGAAAGTTTATACTTTTGACGCATTTCCTAAAGATTGGGCAGATACACAAACGTTTCTGGCTTTTGCTTTTGAAGACAGAATCAAGGGGGATAAAGCAGAAAATTTAGAAATGGCGATCGCCGCTTACCAAGAAACTTTGAAAGTTTATACTTTTGAAGCATTTCCCGAAGATTGGGCAAGTACACAGAATAATCTCGCCTTAGCTTACCGTAACAGAATCAGAGGGGAGAAAGCTGACAATTTAGAAATAGAGATCGCTGCTTACCAAGAACCTATTAAACAACAAGAACCTATTAAACAACAAGAACCTATTAAACAACAAGAACCTATTAAACAACAAGAACCCATAAAAAAAAAGCGTAGTCAGTTAATTCCTATTATAGGCAAGCTAATATACAAGCTTGGCAGAAGTTTTATAATTCTCTTGTCTATTATCTTTATTGGTATTCCTTTGGGAATCTTAACGCTTATCTTTCCTGCATTTAGACGGAGAATAGAATCGTTTAACCGATCCTCTGCCTCTCGTTTCGTATATCAACCGTCACAAGGAGTAACTCTTGACGTTGAAATACCTAACCAACAAGATTATCTCAATTTCCTAATGGAGACATTACGAAAAATTTCTGAAAATCCTAACCCTCAAGTAATTTATCCCTTCTGGGCGCAGAATCTTGATAAGTTGGATGATAATTTAGCGCGAATCTTAGTTAGTTGGGCGAGAGAGGCATTAACGCAAGCCAATCCTAAGCAGGCACATTTTATCGCTGCTGATATTGCCAACTTTAGTAATTTCTCTGCACAATTTCCCCTCGGCAACATTGCTGTCAACCAAGAACTTGCGATCAATGGCTGTGAAGTTGCCTTAACTATGATAAGTTGTGAGGCATTTCCCCAAGATTGGGCAAGAACACAAAGTATTCTAGCTAATGCTTACCGCGACAGAATCAGAGGGGAGAAAGCTGACAATTTAGAAAACGCAATCGCCGCTTGCCAGGAAGCTTTGAAAGTTTTTACTTTTGACGCATTTCCTCAAGATTGGGCAATAACACAGAATATTCTAGCTATTGCTTACCGTAACAGAATCAGAGGGGGGAAAGCCGAGAATTTAGAAAGGGCGATCACCACTTTGAATAAAGCATTAAAAGTTTATACTTTTGACGCTTTTCCCCAACAATGGGCAATGACACAGAATAATCTCGCTAATGCTTACCGCGACAGAATCAGAGGGGAGAAAGCTGACAATTTGGAAAGGGCGATCGCCGCTCACCATGAAGCTTTGAAAGTTTTTTACCTTGACGCATTTCCCCAAAATTGGGCAGATACACAGAATAGTCTCGGTGGAGCTTACCGTCAAAGAATCAGAGGGGATAAAGCTGACAATTTAGAAAGGGCGATCACCGCTTACCAGGAAGCCTTGAAAGTTTTTACTTTAGACGAATTTCCCCAAGATTGGGCAAGGACACAGAATAATCTCGCCTTAGCTTACAGTGACAGAATCAGAGGGGAGAAAGCTGACAATTTAGAAAGGGCGATCGCCGCTTGCCAGGAAGCATTGAAAGTGAGAACTTTAGACGAATTTCCCCAAGATTGGGCAATGACACAGAATAATCTCGCTAATGCTTACCGCGACAGAATCAGAGGGGAGAAAGCTGACAATTTGGAAAGGGCGATCGCCGCTTGCCAAGAAGCTTTGAAAGTTTATACTTTTGAGGCATTTCCCCAACAATGGGCAACAATACAGAATAATCTCGCCGTAGCTTACAGTGACAGAATCAGAGGGGAGAAAGCTGACAATTTAGAAAGGGCGATCGCCAGTTACGATGAAGTTTTGAAAGTTTATTCGTTTGAGGCATTTCCCCAAGAATGGGCAACAATACAGAATAATCTCGCTAATGCTTACCTTTACAGAATCAGAGGGGAGAAAGCCGACAATTTAGAAAGGGCGATCGCCGCTTGCCAGGAAGCTTTGAAAGTGAGGACTTTTGACGCTTTTCCCCAAGATTGTTCAATAACTGCCTCGTATTTAGGCTCTCTACACTACGATCAAAAACAATGGCAACCTGCCACAGAAGCCTATAATACTGCCATTGAAGCGGTAGAGAATGCCCGCTTAGAAGCATTAAATCCCCAAGATCGTCAAGAGGTTTTATCCAATGCTATTGATGTTTTTTATCGCATTGTGCAAGCTTATCTTAACCTCAATCAGCCTGAGAAGGCATTAGAATATATCGAACGCAGTAAAGGGCGTAATCTGGTGGAATTAATGACTCAGAAAAATTTACATCCCCAAGGGGTTAGTCAAGAAATCATCGCCCAATTAAATGAATTAAAGCAAAGAGTGGTTAATGAACAAATTCGTTTACAACATCAAAGTATTAACCAGAATTTAATGCGTAGTGATAACCTAACTCCCTACGTTCAAGATCACAGTTATCTGAAGGAATATCAACAAGACTTAGATAATTTTATTGCAAGAGAAATTAAAGATCCTCTCTTTAGCCTCACTCAAAAAGTTGAGCCGATCCCATTTACAGAAATTCAGGAATTAACTGATGCTGAAACTTGTCTGCTGCAATGGTACATTACAGGGGAGAAAATAATCGCTTTTGTGGTGTCGGCTGATGGAGAGATTAAAGTTTGGCAATCTTCTGAAGATGATAAAAATCAATTCTTGGATACATTCAATAATTATCGACGACTTTACTACTCCGAAAATGGCAAGCAAGAATGGAAAAATCAACTATCTAACCTCTTACAGACTTTTGCTGATATTCTGCATATTAATGATATTCTTGCCCTGATTCCCGATACTTGTCAACGCTTAATTATTATTCCCCATGTGTATCTGCATATTCTCCCTATTCACGCTTTCCCGATTAACAAAAACCAAATTTTACAGGATAAGTATGATGTACAATATGCCCCTAGTTGTCAAATCTTGCAAAAAATCTCCCAAACTTCTCACCATTCCGACTTTAATAAACTGTTCGCTATTCAAAACCCCACTAAAGACTTATCTTACACTGACTTAGAAGTTAATATCCTCTCAACTTTCTTTACTGAACCTCAAGTTATCGCCCAAGATAACGCCACTAAAAACGCTGTTCTTCCCCATCTCAAATCCTCAGATAACCACTGTTATCACTTCTCCTGTCATGGAAGCTTTAACCCCGATAATCCCCTTGAATCCGCCTTATTATTAGCCAATAAAGAACCCTTAACATTAGGCGAAATCTTTGAACTGCGCTTGAATAAATGCCGCCTTATCACCCTTTCCGCTTGCGAAACTGGCTTAATTGATTTAAACTCTATCAGCGATGAATATATCGGTTTACCCAGTGGTTTTCTGTTTGCAGGAAGTCCCAGCGTTGTCAGTAGTTTATGGACAGTTAATGATTTATCAACCTCCTTCTTGATGATTAAATTATATGAGATTTTATTTAATGAGAATCAGCAAGTTTCTGTACCAGTTGCTTTGAAAACTGCACAAAATTGGTTACAGAATTTAACCGTACAAGAATACTTGAATCAGTTGGATAGTTGCCTAAAAATTGTCAAGTCAATGCAACAAAAATTAACATCAAAAGAATTTAATCGATTGATGGATATGATTGAAGATGAACAAATTAGAATAAAAGGGTTTGAACTTAATTATAAGCTTTTCAATAACCCTTTTTATTGGGCTGCTTTTACCGCATCAGGTATCTAAACTAATCACAAAAATTGTCTAATGTTTCCCTAAAAACGTGAATAGCGAGAGGAGTTGCTACCACTACCAAAACTGGATTACCAGAAGTAGCAAAAAAACCAACTAATCCACCTAATATATTAGGTGCTAAATCATCTTTAACTCGGTCATGACATATTAATTGACGTGCTTGGGTGATAGCTTGTTGCCAAAAATTATTTTCATCTGCTCTCACTGTATCAATATTTGAACGCCTTGCTAATCTCATAGCAGCATACTTCAAATCGCCATCACACCGCTCAATTAAGTCAATATCTCCTAATGCGTTAGAATCCTCTGCCAATTCAGCGCGAAACTGGGCAATTTCTTCGGGGGTTACTTTAGTTGATTCAATATTCATAGGTTGTTCTTATTTAGGGTTTGCTGAAAAAGTAGGGGCGAAGCATTCGGGCAATAACCTATCGCTGAAACCTTAGATTTCCTATCCGAATGCTTCGCCCCTACAGGATGGGATCGCTGATGAAGAGGCAAGGTTTTGAACCACGATTCTCGCAAAACAGGTGCAAGGTTTTGCGAGAAAGGCCCTAAAGTCCTTACCTCGCCTACATTTCATATTTATTCAGCAAACCCTATTTACAGACGATGCTAATTGTATATTTTATCATCTATCGATAGTTTTTCATAGAAAGTGTTAATCTGACTGGTTACTGATAACTGAAAAGGTTATTAATTCCCTACCATTGTGATAATTGCTGTCATTTAAACCACGACAAAGTTAACTAATTTGCCCGGGACAACAATCACTTTTTTGATTTCCTTGCCCTCTAAATAACGTTGGGCGATTTCCGATTCCAGGGCGAGGGTTTCTAGGGTGCTTTTATCGGCACTAGCGGGAACTTGTATCGTGCCTCTGGTTTTTCCCAAAATTTGGATGACAAGGGTAATCTCGTCCACAATCAGGGCAGTAGGATCAACTTTTGGCCAGGGTTGCAGGTGAATTGATTGGCTATGGCCTAAAGCTTGCCATAATTCTTCGCTAAGATGGGGAGCAAAAAGGGAAAGTAAGATTAATAAGGTTTCGATTCCTTCCCGATAAATGGGGGATGCAAAACACTTATTATCCCCTAAAGCGTTACTGAGTTTCATCAATTCGGAAATGGCGGTATTAAATTGATAATCTCCTTCTAAATCCTCGGAGATTTCTTTAATAGCGGTGTGAATTGCCCGTCTTAAATCCTTGTCAGTTTTCGAGAAAGTTTCTATTTTTTTGACTTGCTTGGGTTTATTTTCAATATATTCGCTGACTAAACGCCACACCCGATTAAGAAAGCGAAATTGTCCTTCTACCCCCGCATCATCCCACTGTAAATCTTTTTCTGGGGGTGCAGTAAAAAGTATAAACATTCGGGCAGTATCGGCCCCATATTTTTCCAAGACTTTTAGAGGATCAACGCCGTTATATTTCGACTTAGACATTTTTTCAAAGAAGAAAGATAGAACTTCTCCCGTGTCTTTATCGCAATATTTATCCTCTTTATAGATAACATTTTCTGCGGGGACATATTTGCCAGTTTCGGGATTTTTGTAGGTTAATCCCTGTACCATTCCCTGGGTTAACAGACGGTTAAAAGGTTCATCAACATTAACTAAACCTCGGTCTCTTAAAACTTTGGTAAAGAAACGAGAATAGAGTAAATGTAGGATAGCGTGTTCGATTCCTCCGACGTATTGATCCACGGGCATCCAATCATTAACCTTCTCGAATTGAAAGGGTATATCTTCATTTTTAGCATCGGTATAACGGAGGAAATACCAACTAGAATCGATGAAAGTATCCATGGTGTCTGTTTCCCGTTTTGCGGGAGTGCCACAGCGAGGACAATCCACATTTACCCAGTCTTCTAATTTGGCTAAAGGAGAAGCACCTCGACCGCTAAATTCGACATTTTCCGGTAAAGTAACGGGTAAATTATCGATAGGTACTGGTACGGTTCCACAGTTAGGACAGTGGATAACTGGAATCGGACAACCCCAATATCTTTGACGGGAAATTAACCAATCCCGGAGACGATATTGTATTCTAGCTTTGCCGTAACCTTGGGCAGTGGCATAATCAATAATAGCGATTTTTCCTGCTGTAGAATGCAGCCCATTAAATTGAGCGGAATTAATCATAATTCCCGCTTCTGTATAGGCTTCTTTTAACTCAATTTCGCCACTTTCTGGAGTAATAACTATCTTAATTGGCAGGTTATTTTCCTGAGCGAATTTAAAATCGCGACTGTCGTGAGCCGGGACTCCCATCACTGCACCAGTACCGTATTCGTAGAGGACATAATCAGCAATTAAAATCGGAATTTCTTCACTGGTAAAAGGATTAATTGCCAGTCCTCCGGTTTTAATACCGCGTTTGGGTTTATCTTCGGCAGTTCTTTCTAATTCGCTTTCGCTGGCTATCTCTTGAATAAAAGTTTCTACGGCCGATTTTTGTTCGGGAGTGGTAACTTGTAAAGTTAAGGGATGTTCGGGAGCAAGTACCACATAAGTGACTCCATAAACCGTATCGGGACGAGTGGTAAAAACGGCAATTTTTTCTGTGGAGTTAACAAGAGGAAATTCTAAATAAGCACCTACCGATTTACCAATCCAGTTGGCCTGCATGGTTTTAACCCGTTCCGGCCAACCGGTAAGTTTATCTAAATCAGTGAGTAATTGTTCGGCATAATCGGTGATTTTTAGGAACCATTGCCGGAGTAATTTTCTTTCTACTTTAGCACCCGATCGCCAAGATTTTCCTTCACTATCTACCTGTTCATTTGCTAAGACAGTTTGATCGATAGGATCCCAATTCACTGCCGCTTCTTTTTGGTAGGCTAATCCCGATTCAAAAAACTGTAAAAATAGCCATTGGGTCCAACGATAATATTCCGGGGAACAGGTGGCAACTTCTCTTTCCCAATCGATAGATAATCCTAACTGTTGTAATTGCCGTTTCATCTGGGCAATATTTTGATCAGTCCATTTTGCCGGAGGAACTCCCCTTTCAATAGCGGCATTTTCTGCGGGTAATCCGAAAGCATCCCACCCCATGGGATGCAGCACGCGATAACCCTGCATTCTTTTCAGACGGGCAATCACATCGGTGATAGTATAGTTACGAACGTGACCCATGTGCAGGTTGCCTGATGGATAGGGGAACATGGAGAGGGCGTAAAATTTCGGTTTATCGGCGTTTTCTGGGGTTTTGTCCAATCCCATTTGCTGCCAAATCTTCTGCCATTTCTGTTCGATTTCTGCGGGGTTGTACGGCACTGGGGTCTTTTCTCCTGAGTTTTATCTATCCTTCCTATTTTACAGCAGCCGGCTGGGGGCGATTGCCAGTCTTGGGGTTATCTACCCTAGCAAAAACCCTCTGGGTTTTAAGTAAGTGGTTCTAATTAAATATGAAGATAGATTTTGGGTTCGATCCCCCCTATCGATTAGTCAGATCTTTCTTAACAAAAAGAGAAGAAACTTAAAAAAAGGGGAAACGATTGATAGGTATAGTTTTGAAAGAAGGAATCAAGGTGGAGGTCAGCAAAAAAATGGAGAAATGGGCAGCCCAAGAATTACAGTATGGTGGAAAACTTGGCTGGACAGCTTAGTACAAGTGTCCTAAAAGCTTCGGAAAATCTAGCCGCGATGAATGGCAATCTTTGTGTGACACTATTTATAAAAAGGTTCCGCTCAATTTATTCTTGATCAATATGCTATTAAAATTACCTAAAAACCTGAAAATTAAGCGAATAGTATTATTAGTATTCTGCCTAGGAATAGGAGTATTTGTCTGGTGGTTATCCTGGCAATCCACCGGGATGAGCCAAATTCAACGACCCGAAACAGTTGCCCAACAAATTTACCAAGCAATGCCAGATTTACCGAAAGAAAACAACTATATCCGTCGAGAGACAGGAGCGATCGATCCGAATAATACCCTAATCAGTCGCTTTCTTCGTTATCATCAAGATACCAAAAAAAGATTTACTCTCATCCGTTTTGATTGGCAATTAACCCTAGGGGATTACCTAGGAGTGAACGAGAAAATCAGCGAAGAAAACTATCCCGGACAAGCAACCCTTACCGTTAACCCGATGGCTGCCGATATCAAAGCGATGAACAGTCTTAATCGTCGTCAACGGCAGCAGTTAGTCACCCTTCTAGTCGAAATTTATAACCCCGCTATTCTCCCCCAAGAAACCCCCACTCCTAACCCTTCTCCTAGTCCCTCTCCCCCTCGTCCCTCCTTATCAAAACCGGGAGATGCTGACCTATTAAAATTCTAGAAAATTATGGAAAAAATTCTCAAATATGGTTCGGGTTGGCGACTCGGTTGGAATCCTACGGCAGCCGTTTATAAAGGATTAATTGGTGGCGATGATTGGGCGATGGAATTAACCGAGGCCGAGTGGCAAGATTTGCGTCGGTTACTATCACAATTGACCGCAACTATGTCCGCCATGGCCACAGAATTAATGGATGAAGAAAGTATTGCTTGTGAAGCGGAAAGCGAGCTTTTATGGTTAGAAGCGGCAGGATTTCCTGATAATTATTCCCTGCGATTGATTCTCTATCAAGGTCGCGGTTGTGAGGGCAATTGGTCAGCCACTGCCCTGCCAGAGTTGCTCGCCGCTTGGGACAATTTGCTTTACAATTTTTAAGAAAGCGGTGGACATAAGTTAATTTTTGTTTCCCCCTCTTGACTTTTTGATTCCCCTGTGCTGCCATGATTGCCCATCCGAGGACGAAGACCGATAATCTCACCTACACTCCGCCCCCATTGCTGAAAAACGGTTTTGCCATGACTCTCTATGTGTCCCTAAAAGCGCGAGAAACCTGGCAAAATACGATCGCTATTCCCGAACCAGTCTATCAAGAAACCATTTTCACCGGGGCCAATGCCGTCCCTATCTACGGGATTGTTTCCATTCCCCCGCAAGCGAAAGGAACAATTATCGGGACCTACGGCATCACGGGAGACTTAGATAATCAATGGTTTTTAAGGATTTTAGGCAGAAAAGCCGTAGCGAGAAACTACGCAGTCGTCCTCTTCGATTGGCGGGCCCACGGTAAGACAGCCGAATTATCCCCGACTCTCACCTCCGATGGCATCTATGAAGGGCTAGATTTCATCCATATTGCCGCCCAAGCTCAAAAAATGGGCTGTCCCGCCCCTTTTTGGTTCACAGGTTACTCTCTGGGGGGACAATTAGCCCTCTGGGGAATTAAATCGGCAGAGAATCAGGAAGATATGGGGATCGATCCCGTCGATATCGGCGGTGGGGCGGTAATTTGTCCTAATTTAGACTCTAATCGTTCCTTATCCTATCTCGTCCGGGATACCTGGGGGAAACATCTGGAAAAAGCGATCGCCAGGGAATTACGCAAGTTAGCCAAACGCATCCATAAAGCTCATCCCGATCATATCGATCCCGAAGCAATTACTCGCGCCACCACGATTGCCGGATTCGATCGAGAATTAGTGATTAAAAAGCTAGGATTTGAGACAGTTTTTGACTATTATGCCGCTAGTAGTCCCTTGCCCTTTCAACCCTATTTAACTAAACCCACTTTTATCCTCTACGCGGCCGATGATCCCCTCTTTTCCCCCGCAGTTATTCCCGATCTGCAAGCAGCGATCGCTGATAATCCCCACGTGGATCTACTCTTAACCAACCACGGTGGTCATGTGGGTTATATCAGCAGTTTATCCTGTCAGCGTCAGTGGGGCGATAGCGATCGCTGGTGGGCATGGAATCGGGTTTTAGACTGGTTTGACCAAAAAACTGGCAAATAATACTAAATCCGTTGAGTATAGGCTATATATCAGGATAGGCAAAAGACAAAAGGCAAGAGGCAAGAGGCAAAAGGCAAAAGGCAAAAGGCAAGAGGCAAGAGGCAAAAGGCAAAAGGCAAAAGGCAAAAGGCAAGAGGCAAAAGAGAGAAATAGATAATCAGTTTTTAATAACTGGATTTAGTATATAAGGGCTAGTTTCTAGGAGTCAAAGGCCGCTAGAAACTCCTCCACCTGTTCCCGAGTCGGTTGGGATGCGATCGCGCCTGCTCTTCTTGTCACCATTGCCCCCACCGCACAGGCATAAATCACCGCGTTACGCGCTAAATCGGCATTTTCCCCGATTTTATCGCCTCCCAGACCAGCACGAGCCAAAAAACCCGCCACAAAGCCATCCCCCGCCCCAGTGGTATCCACCACCTCCCCAGAAAAAGCCTCGACATTGCCGCTATTTTCGCCTAAATGATATTTACAACCTTTTGCGCCGCCAGTAACCAGAATTGCCCCTAAATTGGGGTATTTTGACGATATTTCTCCCGGGTTATCAGTGCCAAATAACCATGCTGCTTCTTCCTCGCTACATTTGAGCAAATCGGCCTGGACGATAAAATCTCGAATGATATCAGGGGCAGCCTCAAGATTAGGCCAAAAAACCGGTCGCCAGTTGATATCGATCAATACTTTCACTCCGTAAATTTTAGCCAATTCGAGGGCGCGTTGCATTGCCCGGCGGGAAAGGGGATAGGCTAACCCTAGGGTTCCCATCACTAGATAATCGGCATTTTTAAACAGATTTTCGGGCAATAGGTCAGCATTAAGGGCAGTATCGGCAAAATCAGTCGTTTTTCTGCCGCCAAAACCCGCAAAATGTCTGTCTCCCCCAGCATCGCGGGTGACATAAACTTGTCGGGTGGGTAGGGTGGCATGATACTGTACACCAGTGGTATCGACTCCGAGAGCGTCTAGCAAGGCGATTAACTGTTCTCCGGGTTGATCTTTGCCCACACAACCGATAAAAGCCGAATTTATGCCCAATTTTCGCAATCCACAGGCCACGTTTGCCGGCGCACCCCCCGCGTAGGTTGTCCAAGAAGTTACTTTCTCTATAGAGCGATCGCTTTGATCGGCAATTAGATCATAGAGGATTTCCCCTAAACAAATGACAGACACCGGCGAAGATCTTTGATTGTTAAGCATTGCTGTGGGGTGTGGGAAACTTTTTTCAGTGTTGCCAAAGGCACGGCGTAGCCGTCCAGTAAACAGTAAACAGTAATCAGTGAGGTTCTTCGTTACTTGGTATGATTCGATCGGGGGGCATAAATCGACTAAATCCTTATTTGGTAAGAGACTTAATTGATTAGTTCGTTCAGGAGCGAAAACAATTGACAAAAATCACCAAATGCTTTTTTCTGCAAGGGTTTCATCCCTTAAAACTCCCGTCATGGCATCACACAAACCGAAGAACCATCAGTGAACTGAAAACTCTCATCTGATAACTGATAACTGATCACTGATCACTGATTAATAACTTGTCAAGAAATCACGATAAATCAACTAGAGATTATCTGAGGCATTGAGTATAATTAGACACATAGATTAGGGGAAATTGCTCATAAATCAGTCCGATCGAGCGTGAATCCTCTTTTATTTTTTAGTCTTAGACTAAGGAAATATCATGGTTGATTGTAGTCAGATTCAGTTTGACGAGGATAAAAGCAAGATAGATTTATTGCAACTACGAGAATTATTTAATTTAACCGCATTTTGGGCAATAGATCGCCGTTTAGAAGATTTAGAAACCGCAATTGACTATAGTGATCCGGTGGTGACGGTGTGGAATGAGCGGCAATTAATTGGTTTTGCTCGGGCCACTTCTGACGGCATTTATCGGGCAACTATTTGGGATGTGATTGTTCATCCCGATTATCAGGGGGCCGGTTTAGGACGTAAATTAGTAGAAACAGTTTTGGCCCATCCCCGAATAAATCGGGTGGAAAGAGTCTATTTGATGACTACTAACCAACAACAATTTTACCAGCGCATTGGTTTCCAAAGCAACGCCACCACGACGATGGTATTATTTAATCGTTATCCCGAGGAGTTTTCCTGTCCGGCGATCGAGGTAAAGAAAAAACGATCTCTGTGAGCTTGTCCTGACTATTGTTATCGATTCGATCTAAGCTCATTTCCCCCCCCGATACTTCGATAATGCCTTTCGCTAACTGGAATTTAAGACTAGGAGAAAAGCCAAGAACTTGAGTAAATTGTTTGACTTCTTCTGGCTTTGATTCTAAACTCAAGGATGAAATTTCTGGCATTGGCCAGAGAGGGATTTCCCCCGTAAACTCTAGACTAATAGTGACTTTTTTCTCGTCAAGAGCGCTTACGGATATACAAATAGAGCCACTTCCTGGGTTGGCGATCGCTGCATCGACGAGAAGAACAAGAGCGGAGGATAAACATTGATAATCGGCAATAATAGCAATATCATCAGTTAAAGGGCTAAATTTAAGCTGAATATTGCGATTAGCTGCCTGTAAATAGGTTAAACTTGCCCAATCTTGCCAGAGTTTAGTTAAAGAAAAAATTTCTCGCTCCAGAGGTATAGTACCCGACTCTAGCTTCGAGAGATTAATCATCTCATCGAGCATTGCCATCAGTTTACGGCCTGCCAGTTGTCCCTGGGCGATAAATTCCCTTTCTTCGGCCGGACTTTCACAAAGATCGGCGAGAATCATTTGATGGAGACTGATCATACTGCTCAATGGCGATCGCAATTCGTGGGCAACCCGTCCCAAAAAACTGCTTTTGAGGTGATTAATTGCCACAGCCATCTGATAAGCGAGACGAGTTTGCTGTAATTCCCGTTTTAAAGCGTCAATATCGTCCATATTTACAGAAAAACTGCCCCTTGTCGTAAGATATCCCATCTTTGACATTGCCAACGTGCGACGGTGGAGGGTTGTCCACTATTGATTATTCCCCATGCTTGCCTTTCTGTGGGTGCTAACACCGTCACCGAGGGAAAAGTAGTCATAATCGCTTCTGGAGTTAATAAAGGCTCTTGTCCTGACAGATTAGCACTTGTGGTCGCTAAAACACCAGTTCGACCGAGAATTTCTCTTGCGATCGCATGAGCAGGAACTCGGACACCAATCGTGCTAGGATCCTTTGGGTTAAGAACTTTTGGTACTTTTTCAGAAGCGGGTAAAACCAAAGTTAGGGAGCCGGGCCAGTATTTTTCGGTCATTTGCCGCCAAATTTCCCTTTCTTCCTGATTTCCCTTGACATAATCCCATAAATCTGCTGCTGAGGCCGCCATGAGAATTAAAGGTTTATCAAAAGTCCGTTTTTTAGCGGCAAAAACTAAGGCAGCATAGGGGGGAGAAACCGCTAAAGCGGGGACTGTATCCGTGGGAAAAGAAACCACCTGACCACTTAGGGCTGCGTGAACAATTTCGTTAAGAGAAGCAGTAGGCATTGAGAATTGATCATTTTTGGGGACTAATTTAGCCTAAGACTTTTTGGTACAATTTTAAACGGGTAGGGTTGATTCATGAATCAACCCTACCTTGAATCAACCCTACCTTGAATCAATCCTACTTGATCAGCGGTGGATCTGAAAGTTTTTAACACCTACCTACTTATCTCCAACCAATTAGCGACGATTAATTATGAATGAGTCTGATACTTTGGCTAATCTCGAACAATTAGAATACATTCCCTACCTAGATGCCACCGGTAATATCTGTGTTGATTTCCAGGGAAAAATCGGGGTTTATGCCATTTTTGATCGAGAACAAGTCTTAGAGTTTGTCGGCTATTCTCGTGATATTTATCTCAGTTTAAAACAACATCTTGCCCGACAGCCTCAAGCTTGTTATTGGCTAAAAATACAGGTGATTGAGCGTCCTAATCGAACTATTCTCGAATCGATTAAACAAGCTTGGCTAAGAGAAAGTCAGGCAGTAATCAGCAATGAAAAACTCTGGACAGAACCAATTGATGCTAAATTAGCCATGACTGAGACAGAAAAAGAAATTTATCAAAGTGCTGACGAATTGGGGCAAATCAAGTTATTAAAACAGGTATCCAGACGAGTAGAAAACGATGTTTTATCAACTCTAGAAAAACGGGGAGTACAGATGGAAATTCGTTTTAATCCCAAGTTAAAAGAACAGGGTTTGCTCGATTTGAAGTAAAAATTAAGTAGGTAGGCGTTAAAAGTTATCAGATGCCCCCCTTATCAAGGGGGGACTAAGGGGGGATCGGCACCCCCCTTATCAAGGGGGGCAGGGGGGATCGAACCTAAAATTCATTTTTAATTTAATTATAACCAGCTACTTACTAGGAGCGATCGATTCTCCAGACAAACCGCTATGATAGTATATCGCCCCATCCCCACACCAATGGAACAGCGATGACCACTCCAGACTGGCCAAACCTACTGCAGCAACTACTCGATCAAAAATCCCTTTCCCTTAACCAAGCTGAAGAATTAATGACCGGATGGTTAAACGGCCAGATTCCGGAAGTTTTATCGGGGGCGATGTTAGCGGCTTTGCAAGCAAAAGGAGTCTCGGCCGCCGAATTAGCGGGAATGGCCGGAGTTTTACGGCAACAATCTCGCTTAGAAGACCCTAAACCCCATACTACTCCCGTTATCGATACCTGTGGCACCGGCGGTGACGGGGCCTCAACCTTTAATATTTCCACTGCCGTGGCTTTTGTGGCGGCCGCTGGGGGCGCAAAAGTGGCTAAACACGGCAATCGCTCGGCCTCCAGCAAGGTCGGTTCGGCCGATGTTTTAGAATATCTTGGGGTTAATTTAAGCGCCCCTAGCGAGAAAGTGGCGGCGGCTTTAGATGGGGTGGGAGTGACCTTTCTTTTTGCCCCCGGTTGGCATCCAGCCCTGAAAAGTGTGGCTAATCTCCGCAAAACCCTGAAAGTTCGCACGGTTTTTAATCTTCTGGGTCCTCTAGTTAATCCTCTCCGTCCCACAGGTCAAGTTATCGGGGTTTATGACCAGCAATTTCTCACCCCGATGGCCACAGCTTTGGCACAAATGGGAACCCCAAAGGCGATTATTGTTCACGGCCGGGAAAAACTCGACGAGGTGGGGTTGGGAGATCTGACCGATATGGCTTTATTAAATAATGGCGAGGTGATTTCGTCGGCAATCGATCCCTTGTCAATTTCTATCCCTAGAGCCAGTTTAAATGCCCTTAAAGGCGGGGAAGTGCCAGAAAATGCCGAAATCCTCAAAAATGTTCTGCAAGGGGGGGGAACGCCCGCTCAACGGGATGCTGTGGCGATTAATGCCGCTCTTGCCCTACAGGTGGCAGAAAAGGTCACTTTTGGCGATCATACTGCTGGTTTCGCCCTCGCACGCGAGATTTTAGCCAGTGGGTTAGCTTGGCAAAAATTAGAGGAGTTGGTTAAGTTTCTCGCTTAGGAAAATTCAGAGGAGATAGGGTGATAGGGTTTTGGGGTGATAGGGTTTTGGGGTGATAGGGTGATGAGACAGCTTCCCCACTTCCCCCCACCTCCCCACTTCCCCACATCCCCACTTCATAATTCATAATTCATAATTCATAATTTACAATTCCCTGCTCCCTTCCCTCCACACCCCACCTCAATGCACTTACTGCATGATATAAATGCTTAAACACGATGGTGAGCGAATTTCTGTTACAAACAATACAAAATCACCCAAGTTAAAACGAATTAAATAACAAATAGAGACTAGGTAAATTACTAAATTTTTGCTAATGACGACGGTATTTTAAAGAATACTTATTGTTAAATCCCGATTTCTTCATTTCTAACCCGCACCAACTAGAACAATTACACCCACAAATCAGAAGGAGATAGATTCATGGTACAAGCACCTGAAAAAGATGGAACAACTCTCAATAAATTCGAGAAATTTAAAGCCGAGAAAGACGGATTAGCCATTAAAGATGAACTAGATCATTTTGCCCAAATCGGTTGGGAAGCGATGGATAAAACCGATTTAGAACATCGCTTAAAATGGGTGGGGGTTTTTTATCGTCCTGTCACCCCGGGTAAGTTCATGATGCGTTTACGGGTTCCTAACGGCATTATTAGCAGTGAGCAAATGCGCGTTTTAGGGGAAATTGTGCAGCGTTACGGCGATGATGGTAATGCCGATATTACCACTCGTCAGAACTTACAATTACGCGGTATTCGTATCGAAGATATTCCTGATATTTTCCAACGACTAAAATCCGTGGGCATGACTTCGGTACAATCGGGCATGGATAATGTCAGAAATATTACCGGTTCACCCATGGCAGGACTAGACGCAGATGAATTAATTGACACCAGGGAATTAGTCCAAAAAGTCCAAGATATGATTACCAACTACGGTCAAGGTAATTATCAATTTAGCAATCTGCCCCGCAAATTTAATATTGCCATCGAGGGGTGCCGGGATAACTCGGTTCATGCGGAAATTAACGATATTGCCTTTGTTCCTGCCTATAAAGAAGGAGAATTAGGCTTTAATGTCGTGGTGGGTGGCTTTTTCTCGGCTAAACGCTGTGAAGCGGCAATTCCCATGAATGTTTGGGTGAGACCTAATCAGGAGGTGGTGGATTTATGCCGAGGGATTTTAGAAGTTTACCGCGATAACGGATTGCGTGCCAATCGTCAAAAATCCCGTTTAATGTGGTTAATTGATGAGTGGGGAATCGAGGAATTCCGCACGCGGGTGGCTAATCAGTTAGGTTATCCCTTGGCAACGGCAGCCGAAAAAGACGCTATTGACTGGGAAAAACGGGATCATTTAGGAGTTTTTCCCCAAAAACAGGAGGGATTGAGCTATATCGGTCTTTGTGTTCCCGTTGGTCGTCTATTTGCCGATGATATGTTCGATTTAGCCCGGATTGCCGAAGTGTATGGCAGCGGAGAATTGCGTTTAACTGTGGAACAAAACGTGATTATCCCGAATATAGCGGCTGAAAATGTGGCGACTCTTTTAACCGAGCCTTTACTGGTTAAGTTTACCCCCAATCCCGCACCTTTACAACGAGCGCTCGTTTCCTGTACGGGGGCGCAATTCTGCAATTTTGCCCTGATTGAAACCAAAAATAAGGCTGTGGACTTGATTCGTCAGTTAGATGCTGAATTAAATATCCCCCGGGGTGTGCGTATGCACTGGACTGGTTGCCCTAACTCCTGCGGACAACCCCAAGTGGCCGATATCGGTTTGATGGGGACAAAAGCTCGCAAAGACGGCAAAACCGTCGAGGGAGTTGACCTCTACATGGGGGGTAAAGTGGGTAAAGATGCTCACCTGGGAAGTTGTGTACAAAAAGGGATTCCCTGTGAAGACTTAAAATCGGTGTTAACTTCTATCCTCATCGAGCAATTTGGGGCGACACCGAAGGGTTAATTGACAAGTTTCTCGATACGCTGGGGGGTTTATCCCCTCTTTTTTTTTCTGTATCTCTGTTGGGTGAAATTGGCAAACCTTTTGCTATGTTAGGAGGCAGATAGGAGTAGGAAAATCCTTATATATTTTCCTTTCATACTAAATCCGGTTGTTAAAGACTGATTATCTATGGCTCTCTTGGATTTGGTGGGTAAAATGTATTCTAAGATACAGTCCTGCTGGCGAGGGAGTAGAAGGAACCACTCCAGACACAGAGGACACAAAGATCGATCCTATGTAAGTTAAACTTATCACACAGAACCTAGAAGAGCCTATCTATTTATTGCCCCTATTGCCTATTGCCTCTCCTGATATGTAGGCTATACTCAAGGGATTTAGTATGAGATGGGAATCGTTACTTCGCTTCAAATTGAGCTTGTTTGCGAAGTAATTCCCCGATGGTTAAATTGGGTTGAGGTCGGCCATTAAAAACCGTTCCTACCTCAAATTTTTGCAACTGTACCCGTGCCAAATGATAGGCCTCATCCGGTAGGGGAATATAACCAATAGTATCTAATAAATCAGGAACTCGATCGAGATAATATTCGACAAATTTCTCTAAAGCGGGATTCTCTTGGGCTTTTTGGGCATTAACATAAATAAACAAAGGACGAGATAAAGGCTGATATTTACTATCCTCGACATTGCCGCGAGTTGGTTCAATACCGTTAACTTTCAAAGCTTTTAATTTATCCCGATTTTGTTCATAGTAAGCATGGCCAAAATAGCCTAAAGCGTTGGCATCTTGACTGACGGCATTAACTAAAGCTTGGTCATCTTCACTAAAGTTAAAATCCCCACGACTGGCATCTTTGCCGTTAATTACCTCACTAAAAAAATCGTAGGTTCCGGAATCTTTACCCGGCCCGTGAAGGGTAATCGGTTGGTCGGGCCAAGCGGGATTAATTTGATTCCAACGTTTGATTGTATTCTCGGCCGCTGGTTCCCAAATAGTTCTTAATTCTGTGGTGGAAATATCATCAACCCAGTTATTTTGGGGATTGACTACCACGGTTAAAGCATCAAAAGCGATCGGTAGTTCGATAAATCTGACCTTATTAGCATCACATTCTTTTAATTCTTCCACAGAAATCGGCCGAGAAGCATTATTAATATCTATTTCTCCCGCACAAAATTTTCTAAAACCGCCGCCAGTTCCTGAAATATTAGCGTCAATTTTAACATCAGCCAAAGCTTTGTTAGGGGTATTAGCTTTAAAATCTTCGAGAACTTTATCAGTAATTGGTGCTACGGTACTCGAACCATCGATTTTAATTGGTTTTAGATCTTGAGGATTAATATTGGCACAAGCGGGTAAAAGTAGAGCAGTTCCTAGTATGGTTGCGACTACTTTGGTCGGACGAGATAGCTGAGTAAAGATTTCTAGCATAGGTGTCAAAAGGAGAAAGTAAAAACGGGTATTGGGGAGACTTTTCAGTTATCAGTGGGGAAGTGGGAAGAAAAAAGCTGAGGGATGATGGCTAAAAACCTTAATCTTTTCTTTGTTGTTTTTACGTCACTATAATGGTAGGGAAAGAGAAACCCCCTATCTAGACAGGAAAAGTTAGCGGCTTTACCCGCGACTTAAAACTAATGTTCAGTCAAAGTAGATAGTAAAAGAAGTTGAGATTTTTGTCTAGTTATCGAGAAAATTTTTATTGACAATACATTACGTTCTTTTATTCACTTCTTAACCTATTCTTTACCAAGCAGTGGTAACTTTTAGCGTAAGATTTAAGGCAGTTTACGGATCAAAATTAATCCTATGCTCAACAAAAACAGAACCCATTTACTAACAGCCTTATCCCTAGCGACTTTAACAGCGACTTTAACCGCTTGTGGTGGCGACGATACGGCAGGAACTAGCGGAGAGGGAAGCAATAGAATCGCCCAGGTTCCCCTAAAAGGAGAGGTCGCCCTCAATGGTGCGGGTGCTTCTTTTCCTGCACCCCTATATCAAAACTGGTTTGTCACCATTAATCAACTATTTTCCAAACTACTAATTAACTATCAATCTACCGGTAGCGGGGCGGGAGTCGAACAATTTATCCAAGGTACGATCGATTTTGGCGCTTCCGATGTGGCCATGAGTGACGAGGATATGGCCAGAGTTAGCCGAGGGGTTTTACTGCTACCGATGACGGCGGGAAGCATCGTTATGGCTTATAATTTGCCCGGAGTAGAAGGGCTGAAACTAAGTAGAGAAGCCTATGTAGGAATCTTTTTAGGCACGATTACCCGTTGGAACGATGCCAAAATTGCCGCCGATAACCCCGATTTAAAACTACCCGATGAAGAAATTACCGTAGTTCACCGGGCAGACGGTAGCGGAACAACGGGAGTTTTTACCAAGTTTTTAAGCGCCGTTAGTCCCGAATGGAAAAAAAGCATCGGGGAAGGAAAAGCCGTACAATGGCCGACCAAAAAAGGTAAATTTCTTGGCGGTAGAGGCAATGAGGGTGTAACTGCCCTAATTCAACAAAATCAAGGCTCGATCGGCTATATCGAGTACGGTTTCGCTAAAAATAATAACCTGCCCACGGCCGCCCTGCAAAATCAGGCGGGTAAATTTGTCATTCCCGATGAAACCAACGCCGCTGCTACCCTCGCTAACGTCGAACTGCCTGAAAATTTACGCGCTTTTATTGTCGATCCGCCGGGAGAAAATTCCTATCCCATTGTCACCTATACCTGGATGTTGGTTTACAAAAAATACAACGATCCCCAAAAAGCTTTAGCAATGGAGGCGATGATTGAATTTGGACTTAACCAAGGACAAGAACAAGCAGCTCCCCTTGGTTATATTCCCCTACCGAAAAACGTTCGGGAACGAGTAGCCGCCGCTGCCGATGTCATCTATCCTGATTACACGATCAACGTGGATTAGTCGCCGAAAAAATGTATTCAAAGTTACAATAGTAGTGGAGAAAGGCCAATTTCTCCCTTAGCTGCCGCAAACTAGCTGGATTTAAACCCTAATCATGAGTGCGCCCACAGTTCCACCCGACTCAAATTTTAAAGAACGTCCAGAATCGGAAAAAATCCTCGATAAAGGCTTTGTTGGATTAACCACCGCCTTTGCCATCGCTATTGGGCTGATTTTGCTCCTAATTGCCCTAGTTATTTTTATTCGGGCCCTACCAGCGATTCAAACCTTTGGTCTGGGATTTTTGACCAGTAGTGCTTGGAATCCCGTGCGCGGTCGGGAAGAATTCGGAGTTCTGCCGGTTATCTACGGAACTCTCGTTAGTTCTCTGATTGCCCTCCTGATTGCTGTTCCCCTCGGTATCGGTTCAGCCATTTTTTTAAGCGAAGATTTTATTCCCTTAAATGCGCGGACAATTTTGGTTTTTCTCGTACAACTTTTGGCCGCTATTCCCAGTGTTGTTTACGGATTATGGGGTATCTTTGTATTGATTCCTATCCTCAGACCCCCTGGTAACTGGTTAAATGCTAATTTTAGTTGGATTCCTCTGTTTAGTACTCCTTTAGGGGGCCCTGGAATGTTACCGGCGGGGGTTATTTTAGCAATTATGATCCTGCCGATTATTATCGCTATCTCTCGCGACTCTTTGGCCGCTTTACCGCCGGATTTGCGACAAGCTTCCCTAGGTTTGGGGGCCACCCGTTGGGAAACGATTTTTCGAGTCTTAATTCCTGCCGCTTTTTCTGGGATTGTCGGGGGGATTATGTTAGCTTTAGGGCGTGCTTTAGGGGAAACCATGGCAGTAACGATGATTATCGGCAATTCTAACCGCATTAGTGCCTCTATTCTCGCCCCCGCTAACACGATCGCTTCCTTATTGGCTAACCAATTCGCCGAAGCATCGGGAATGCAAGTATCGGCACTCATGTATGCGGGTTTTGTTCTCTTGGTTTTGACCCTAGTAGTCAATATCTTCGCAGAATTAATCGTTAATCGCGTCAAAGCTAAGTATTAAGCCATCAGTTATCAGTTTTGAGTTTTGAGTATTAAGTGTTCATCATCAAATGGCAGTTTACTGCTGTCTTTTCACTGTTCACTGATTACTGTTCACTGTTTACTGATTACTGATTACTGTTCACTCTTCACTGATAACTGATAACTGATAACTGATAACTGATATGGATAGTGGGAATTTAGGCAATAATCTCAAAAAGAAACCGAGTAGTCCTCGATCGCTATTGGGGACAATTATGACCGTTCTCTCGGCTTTATGTTTAGCTGTCACCGTGATTCCCCTTTTTGCCGTCCTAGGCTTTGTTTTTGTGCAAGGGGTGGGTCGTTTAAACGCTAATCTCTTTACCAAATTACCGCCACCACCGGGTTTAGGAGGAGGAGGCATCGCTAATGCCATTTTAGGTACAATTATCGTCGTTGCCCTGGCTACAGCGATCGCAGTTCCCATCGGCGTTTTAGCGGCGGTTTATCTCTCGGAATTTAGCGGTGACAACAAACTTGCCCAGGGTGTGCGCTTTGCTACCAACGTTTTAGCGGGTGTCCCTTCAATTATTGTCGGGGTTTTCGCCTTCGGTTTGTTAGTTGCGCCCTTATTTGGCGAAGGAACAGCCCTTTTAGGCTTTTCTGCCCTTGCCGGTTCGATCGGTTTAGCGGTGTTAATGTTACCGACTATTATTAGAACCACCGATGAGGCTTTAAAAATCGTTCCCCAAGACATCCGCTGGGCAGCCATGGGTTTAGGGGCCTATAACTACCAAACCGTCCTAAAAATCGTCCTTCCTGCGGCAGTTCCCGCTATTTTAACCGGTGTAACCTTAGCAATTGCTAGGGCTGCTGGAGAAACCGCCTCCTTAATTTTTACGGCATTATTCTCTAACTTTTGGCCTCGGGGTGTCTTTGAACCGATTGCCACCCTTTCGGTCCTAGTTTTCAACTTTGCTACTGCCCCTTTTGCCCCTCAACAGCAATTAGCTTGGGCAGGTGCTTTAATTCTCGTGCTTTTGGTGTTGGTAACTAACATTTTATCCCGTTTAGCCACGCGCCAGAAAACCTATTAAGTCAAGGAAAAAGTGAAAAGCAAAAAGGGATATTTAAGTAAAAATCTACCTATCTTTCTGATTCCTAAATTAGCCAAATTCAAGGTAAATAATTTATGCTAACTAATTCTAACCCCCATTCTACAGGAACCGTTTTAAAGGTCGATAAGGCTGATATTTACTATGGTAATTATCGGGCAGTGCGGGACGTTTCCATCGATATTCCCAAAAATAGAGTCACCGCTTTTATCGGACCCTCTGGCTGTGGAAAAAGTACCATTCTCAGGTGTTTTAATCGTCTCAATGATTTAATTCACGGTTTTCGTATTGACGGCAAAGTTTTTTATCATAACCAAGATATTTACTCTCAAGAGGTAGATCCTGTCGAAGTCAGAAAATATATCGGTATGGTGTTCCAGCGCCCTAATCCTTTTCCCAAATCCATCTATGATAATGTGGTTTACGGAGCGCGATTAAATGGTTATAAAGGCGATTTAGATGAATTAGTAGAAACTTCCCTGCGTCGAGCAGCTCTCTGGGAAGAAGTAAAAGATAAACTGAAAGAAAGCGGTTTTTCCCTATCGGGGGGACAACAACAAAGATTATGTATTGCTCGCACTATTGCCGCTCAACCAGAAGTATTATTAATGGATGAACCCTGTTCGGCACTGGATCCAATTTCAACTTTAAAAGTTGAGGAATTAATGCACGAATTAAAAGAACGTTATACAATTATTATTGTTACTCACAATATGCAACAAGCTACTAGAGTAGCGGATTTAACGGCTTTTTATAACGCTGAACCCACCGATAAAGGTGGCAAAATTGGTTATTTAGTCGAGTTTGATCATACGGACAAAATCTTCGGTGATCCTCAAGAACAAGCAACTAAAGATTATGTTAGTGGACGTTTTGGCTAAATCAGTTATCAGTTATCAGTTATCAGTTATCAGTATAAAGTGGCAAGTTTGGAGTTTTCTTTTCACTGATTACTGTTTACTGGTCACTGAAAAAAACACCCATCTCCTTATTTCCTTTGAAAATTATGTATAGTAGCGATGTTGTCACCGATGCAGTTTTGAGAACCAAAAACTTAAACGTTTACTACGGTTCTAATCTCGCTGTTCGTGATGTTAACCTTGATATTCCCGAGAAAAAAGCGATCGCTTTTATCGGTCCTTCTGGCTGCGGAAAAAGTACGGTTTTGCGCTGTTTTAATCGCATGAATGATCTAGTTAAAAGTGCCAAAATTGAGGGAAAAGTTACCTTTCGGGGCCAAGATATTTATGGTAATTCCGTTAATCCTATCGGGTTACGCAGTCGCATCGGTATGGTTTTTCAGAAACCGAATCCTTTCCCCAAATCTATCTATGAAAATATCGCTTTTGGGGCGCGATTAAATGGTTACATCGGTGATATGGATCAATTAGTAGAGGAATCTTTAAAAAAAGCCGTTCTCTGGGATGATGTTAAAGATAAACTCAAGGAAAGTGGTTTAGCTTTATCGGGAGGACAACAACAAAGGTTATGTATTGCTCGCGCTATTGCGGTTAAACCGGAAGTTGTTTTAATGGATGAACCCTGTGCGGCACTCGATCCAATTTCTACCCTAAAAATTGAGGAATTAATTCACGAATTGAAAACCCAATATACTATAGTTATTGTCACCCACAATATGCAACAAGCGTCGCGGGTTTCTGATTTAACGGCTTTTTATAATGCTGAACCGACCCCAAAAGGTGGTAAAGTGGGTTATTTAGTGGAATATGATCGCACAGAGGTTATCTTTCAAAATCCCGCTCAAGAGTCCACTAGAGATTATGTTAGCGGTCGTTTTGGTTAGAGTATTAATAATTAATCGTTATTCATGATTCCGGGATAGATTAATTTTTTCCATCTGGAATGATTGAAAAACGATTAACTTAACTGACTGCGAAAACCTTTGGCACTAATAGTTAAAAGTATCACAGAGAAACTAATCGGAGCCAATAAATGAATAGAAAAACCAAAGATAAAAAGAGTCATCAGGACGGAGAGAATTAGTTTGATAAAATTGCCCGATTACCGATAAATTTATAGGCAGTTTTAGGGAACTTCTCGCCTCTTTTTTATGTCTGAGTCTAAGACCGTAGCGAGGGTAATATAATCTAATTGTGCTGGTAGTTTTCCCCGTTTTTGACCTTCTTCTCTACCTTCTTTTATTGCTTCTTGATAGACTTTAGTTTGTTTGAGATGGCTAAGACTAAATAGGACTTCAAAAAATAAGCTTATTAACATTAAGCACCCCCACAGTAATGCCAAGAATTCATCGCTTTAAAATACTGTTGAGTTCTATAGTTTAACACACTATAAATTTTACCTCGTTCATCACCCGGTGGACAATCATCTGGCACTTGAGTTAAACATAGTTTTACTTTATCGCCGGGTAAAGCTGTTTTTCAAGCTGGAACTTCATCAATTTTCACATAGAAAAACAGGTAATGATTCGGTAGTAGTGGCGTAGCTCTCTTGCTTACCTGGTATGAATTGTGTAAAATATTTATTAATAAAAATAATTGGAACCCGATCAGTCTTTAAACCTCTAGCTTGATCATGACTTTTCTGATAAATATCTTTTTCTGGCTCCTGTCTGGCTTACTCAAATATCAGTCTAGCACCGAACAAAATCCCCCCTTCACCTCTATTCCCCTGTCCTAATTGTGGTTCTCACCATACTATCAAGAATGGTTCTATTCATAATGGAAAACCCAAACGTCAATGTAAAGAATGTGGTCGTCAGTTTGTGATCAATCCCACTAATAAAACCGTCTCTGACGGAACCAAACAATTAATTGATAAACTCTTGCTCGAACGAATTTTCTTACGAGGAATTGCTAGAGTAACAGGAGTAAGTTGGTCATGGTTACAAAATTACGTCAACAATAAATTGGCATCTGTCCCTCGTCAAGTAAAGGTTTCAGACAAACCAAAAGGTAAATTAGTTATAGAATGTGATGAGATGTGGTCTTTTGTTTTTTCTAAGACGATAAAGGTTTATATTTGGCGGTTAATTGATAGAAAGACAAGAGAAATTATTGGTTGCTATGCGCGGAGATAGGAGTCGTCAATCAGCCAAAAAACTTTGGGGCTAGTTTACCAGGTGTTTACCGACAATGCGCGGTTGCTTACACAGACTTTTGGGAGTCCTATAAGACAGTAATTCCTAGTAAACGTCATCGGGCAGTAGGTAAAGAAACTGATCAAACTAATCCTATTGAAAGATTAAATAATACCTTTCGACAAAGGATTTCTCGGCTGGTGAGAGAGAGTCTATCTTTCTCTAAAAAAATGGAGAATCATGTTGGGGAACCCTTTGGTATTTTATCCATGACTACAATGCACAGCAAAGCAAAGGATTAAGCCACCATCACTACTACCGAATCACCACCAGAATTGTTAAAAAAGCAGCTATTACTGGGGTAGTTGTCATAAGTTTTCTCTTTTCACCCTTCTTCTGGTTAATCTTTGCCCGCTATCGGATCAGAATTTTTTCCTGATCTTCCATTATTATAACATCCATCGGTAGGGTGTGTTAAAGTAGCTCAACACACCCACAAAAATCAATTAGAAGTCAGCAAATAATCGACAAGCTTAATTAATCTTTTCTCTTTAACTCCTGAGACTGGGCGATTTAGGATATCTTCCAAAGAATCAAAGGGCTTTTCTGAACGTTTTTTCAGAAAGTCATTAACAGATGCAGGTGGAATTCCCACTTTTTTAAGTTGATTAGCATCACAGCTATTCAAAAGCTCTAAAATCGACTTAGAAGGAGGAGAAGGAGGAGAAGGAGGAGAAATAATAATTTTTTCTTCCAGTCTTTTGATTTCTTTTTGGTACTCCTCTCGGATTGCTTGTAACTGGGTTTCTAATCGTTTTTCAAGATTACTCATCCTCAATTCTAGAGGATTATCTATTTTTTCATGCGTGGTAATTAACACAGGAGAAGGAGATAATAACTTCATTTGCTGTAAAGCGATACTCTCCGCTTCTTTATCAACTACAAAAGCGTTAATCATCTCGATTTCAGGAACTTTCTGATTGGCGATGACAGAAGCATAATATTCTAAATCTCCACTGATAATATCATAACGTTCATCAACTTTTTTATTATCAGCTTTTTTGAGAATAGCAGGGCGAATAAGTCCACCCATTTCAATAATAAGATTGGCTAAATTCTCTAATTCAGTTTCGGAAAAGGTTTCTCTGGGAAGGGAAGGATTAATATCAGTAATATCGACTCGTAAAAATTTCCACATTTATTTAACTCCTATTTTAGCTAAAACTTCAATTGCTAAGGCTTCAAATTCTGCTGCTGATACTCCCGCATCAGCTTGATGTTCGGCATAATCGATTATAGATTGGGGGGCAGGAATTTCTAAATCTCCCACGGTAACGTATTGATTTATACAGCGAGATAAAGGCATTCTTTCCGAGATAGTCGATTCCATCAAAGGTAAATTATATTTGTCTGGAATCACTTGTTTTTGTTTGGGAAAATTATATTTTAAGTATTGAGCATGGGTGGAAATTTTGGAAGGTAAAACGCCTAAAATTTGTAGGGTTGGTTTACCCAAATCTCCACGACTTTCATTGATTTCCTCTTGAACAAAGTTTTTAACGCTATCTAATCCTTGATTAGAAAATGGTTTAAGATCAGAAGGGATTATCAGATAGTCAGCTGCAATTAAAGCAATGCGTGCATATAAATCAAGTGCGGGAGGTGCATCAATAATTACAATATCGTATTGATTATTTACTTTCTCTAATTTTCTTGCCAATCTAGCAAATACCGCCGCATTATCTTTAATTTTTGCTTGGTTAGCAATTAAAGATATGTGAGAGGGAATAACATCAATTTCTGGATGATTGAATCCTTGAGACTTTCTGACGATATTCTCAATAAAAATGCGGTTACTGTTATCTAGTAAATGAAAGACATTTTTATCTTTTAAATCATCGTCATCATCGAATTGAAACTTAATTAAACCAACGGCAAAGGTACTATTAGCTTGAGCATCAATATCAATTAATAATACTCGCTTGCCTTTTTTACTCAAAGCTGCCGCTAGATTGGTAGCGACGGTGGTTTTGCCAACACCACCTTTATGATGATAAATTGCGATGGTTTTCATGGGGTTTCTGTGGTTGATTGTTGGAGAATTGAGCGGTGGAATACCTAAAGATAAGGTTTCGTAACCAATCAGAGATTTTAACTGTTCTAAGTGAGAGGCAATTTCTAACCCAGAACATCTAAAAACTAAATAAATTTTATCGGGTTTTCTTCGATAAAGTTGAATCTCATCACCATTGGTTAATAATCCCCACTGCACTTTAAAATAGTTGAGATAATAACCTAAGCGGTGACGATGATTGATGAGCTTTTCTCTGGGATTTTTAGCCTCGATAATTAGACAGTGAGAGGCAAAAAACTGCCTTTTATTGATAGGTTTTTGAGCGGAAACAAGGAAATCTAAGCGGACTTTACCGAAGCTAACTTGTTGATACCAATGTTCGGCATTGTAGCCTAGGTTTGGGAGTAAATACTGGACAATTAGTTTACTCTCCACTTCCCTTTCGTTATGACAATGATGAGGATTGAAAGTCACACATTTGAGGAAATACTTAAGAACAACTTATTGTTAGTTTAAATGATGACAGTCCTTCTCGTCAAGGTGAAGCACAGACTAAACTTAATCGAGTATTTCAGCTGCAAGAACAAACCCCATCTATCCCAGAAAATCTACATATTGAGATGCACATCAGTCAATTTACGGGTTCATGACAGTAGGATGTTTATCTAGCACTTTTGACAATGACAGAGAAAATCATCCTACCCACAGCTTCAATTAATTGAACTGCATAATTTTCTCGGCTACCTTCTGGGAAATAAAAGGTAAAATTGAGCGATTTTGACTGTTATCTTTTCCCTCGGTAAATACCACCAATAGATAGGGAGTATGATGGGGAATTTCAATATAGGCTGCATCGTGACGCACTTGACTTGTCCAACCAGCTTTTGACCAAATTTGACTATTTTCTGGTAATCCTTGTCCCAGAAATCCTAAGATTTGTGTATCATCTCCTTGACTTGTCCAATCAGCAGGATTAAGACTACGTTTTAGTAAAGACATCATCATTTGGGAACGTTGGGAAGAAACAGCAATCCCCCCGACAATAGTATGAATTAAACGCGCCACTGCATTGCTAGTCAACATATTGCGATTCTCCATTAATTCCCCTAAAAAAGCGCGTTCACGTCCATAGGGACCATCAGACCAAGTTTTTTGATTAACGTTAATTGTCGCTAATTCTGGCCAATTTAGGGATTGAAAATAACGATTCACTATGTTGCGTTGTTGCTTCCAAGTTTCAAAGGGACCGGCGGCAATTTCCGGACCGCTAGTGGTTCCCGTAACCAGATCTACAACTAAACTGGTAGCATCATTACTAGAGTCAACAATCATGTCACGAATGGCGCGATTTAATTCGGTGTTTTCGGGAATCATTCCCCCTTCTAACCACTCATGAATTGCTACTAGATAAAACAATTTCACTAAACTAGCGGGATAGGTTCTTTCTTGTCCGCGATAACTAAATCCACGGGGGGAATATTTCCAGAATTCTTCGTGAGAAATTGCTCCCCCCGTGTTGACGATAACAGGAGGATCATATACTATCCAAGTTAGGGCAATTTGTTCTTGAGCTAATTGGGGAAATTCTCGCCAAGTTGTTTCTAAAATATCTGTACCGAACTGTTGGAGATGGTCTTCAGTATGAAAAAAGTTCATAGGTGTGATGCAAAGTCAAGAGTTAGAAGGTGGATAAATTCTTGAGTCGGCAATTCTCATTTTACGGTAAAATTTACCGATAATTAATTATTTGAGTGCTTCTGAGTTTAATGTTTATATCTACCGATGAGGTTCATCTCTATTTTATCAGTCTTGATCCCTCTGGGGATAGACTAGAAAAACTGGCTTCTTTGCTCTCGGAAGATGAAATAATTAGAGCTAATCGTTACCATTTTCCCCAACACAAGCGGCGTTTTTTGGTGGCTAGGGGATGTTTACGCGAGATTTTAGGGTCATATTTGGCGATAAGTCCCGAAAAAATCGAGTTTATCTACAGTGAACGGGGAAAACCGAGTATTAACTACCAATTGCAGTTTAATCTCTCCCATTCCGAGGAGATGGCAATCTGTGGCTTGACTTTAACCGCTCGCATTGGGGTAGATTTAGAGAAAATGCGCCAGATGAAAGATTTAGATAGCTTGACAAAAAGGTTTTTTTGTGCTAGAGAACACGAGCTTGTTGAAAAGTCCGCAGAGAAGGAAAAGCTATTTTTTCAGTTATGGACGGCAAAAGAGGCTTATTTAAAGGCACTGGGAACGGGAATTAGCGGGGGACTCGATCGAGTGGAAGTGGGCTTCAATCCCTTAAAATTAGACAATGTGGCGGGGGAATGGCAATTATGGACAGCGGCAATCGGCGATAATTATCGAGCGACGGTGGTTATCGAAGGTAGCGATCGAGTGATTAAAACCTTTGGCCTTTCTGATCTATGATTAATTGGGGAGTTAATTGCCTTGAGAAATTCAGTAATTATTCCTAGCTATCTCAAAAAAAGCTTGTCCTTAATTATTACTTAACCTTGTTTTCTCTATGCGAATTGCTCTTTTTACAGAAACTTTCTTACCGAAAATTGATGGCATTGTCACCCGTCTTAAACATACCGTGGAACACCTACAAAGATTAGGTCATCAGGTATTAGTTTTCTCTCCTGATGGCGGTTTAAAAGAGTACAAAGGTGCTAAGATTCATGGAGTTACAGGGATTCCCTTACCCCTATATCCGGAATTAAAAATGGCTTTCCCCCGGCCTTCCGTCGGTCAAGCTTTAGAGAGGTTTAAACCTGATATTATTCATGTGGTTAACCCGGCTGTTTTAGGGGTGGGAGGCATTTATTTTGCCAAAACTATGAACATTCCCCTCGTCGCTTCCTATCATACCCATCTCCCCCAATACCTACAACACTATGGATTAGGTTCCCTAGAAGGATTACTCTGGGAATTATTAAAACTGGCCCACAATCAAGCAAGTTTAAATCTCTGCACTTCCACCGCTATGGTGCAAGAATTATCTAGTCGTGGCATTGAAAAGGTCGAGCTTTGGCAAAGGGGAGTCGATACGGAATTATTTCAACCTCATTTAAAATCCCCGGCTATGAGACTGAAATTATCCCAAAATAACCCCGATAGTCCTCTCTTATTATACGTCGGTCGAGTGTCGGCCGAAAAAGAAATTGATCGCATTAAACCAGTCTTAGAAGCGATTCCCGAAGCAAGATTTGCCATTGTGGGAGATGGTCCCCATCGGGAAGCTTTAACAAGTCATTTTGCCGACACAAATACCCATTTTGTCGGTTATTTACAGGGGTTAGAATTAGCCTCCGCTTTTGCTTCCGCAGATGCTTTTCTTTTTCCCTCACGCACAGAAACCCTCGGTTTGGTACTCTTAGAATCCATGGCTGCCGGTTGTCCGGTGGTGGCGGCAAATTCGGGGGGAATTCCCGATATTGTCACCGATGGAGTTAATGGTCATCTCTTCGATCCTAGGGATGAAAAGGGTTTAATTAGTGCCACCCAAAGATTACTAACCGCCAAGGCAGAAAGAGAGGAATTACGACGAAATGCGCGTCTAGAAGCCGAAAAATGGGCATGGCAAGCGGCCACCAAACAGTTATTAAATTACTATCACCAAGTTTTGAATAATAATTCTGTGGCTTTTGCCGCTTAATTGTTGTCAAAATGCTCGAATTTAACCGCAAAAACCTTGACCTATTGTAACTTTTATGGCCAGCGCACCCAGTACCACCTTAGATAAGTCCACCCAAGTGGTCAAAAAGACTTATCCCAACTATAAAGTTATTGTTCTCAACGATGACTTTAACACCTTCGATCATGTGGCCAATTGTTTAATTAAATATATCCCGGATATGACTACTGATCGAGCTTGGGAATTAACTAATCAAGTTCACTACCAAGGACAGGCAATTGTCTGGACAGGTCCCCAAGAACAAGCGGAACTTTATCACCAACAATTGCGACGGGAAGGATTAACTATGGCTCCCCTAGAGGCCGCATAATTATGAATAATGGTCGCTTAGTTTGGAATCATTCTACTCATATTCCGGGGTTGATTGCGGTATTAGAAAAGTTAATTACCTATCAAGGAATCACCACTGTCACCCCGGGGGTACTTTCTCGCTCAAAAGGTCATTGTCCGCGGTTACAATTGCGGATATCAGTGCCGATTCGTGGTGGTTTTAAGCTGATTGCGAGGACAGGAAAAAGTGTTCAGGAAGTCTTTGTTATTACCGATTTAAACCAAGAGGATTTAGAAATGGCTATCCAAGCTTGTTTAGGAAAATAACTGTCGTGGGTGCGTTGTTGAAAGGCTGCTGGTTACTAATCATTGTTTTTCTGTTTTTCTGTTTACATTCTCTCCCTAGTTTGGCAGTAGTGGATAGAGTTCCTTTAACAGTAACTTTATTGCAGGAACGTTTAAGCGCACCCGTCCTTAAAGAAGGGATGACTACTATCGATTTAGCCAATTTAGTTATCGATATCCGCGATGAAAATAAGGAACTGCAAGAACAATTTTATCAACAGATTCAAGGTCAAATTAATCGCGCTAAACAACCCCTAGGTTTAGATTTTAGTAATTCCTTAATTCAAGGCAATTTTATCGCTTCCCGTCTGGGTTTACCCACTCCTTTAACAAAAGTGGCCCTCGCTACCTTATTATCACCCACAGAAGAACAGTTATTACAACAGGACGAAAATTTTTTATTCGATAGCGATGAACCGGTTTTTAATGTCACAGTATTTCGTGGACCGGTGAAGTTGCAGGGAACGGTATTTATGGGAGAAGTGGACTTTTCTAAGACTTTTTTTCTGCAAATTGTCGAAGCAATGGCAGCAAAATTTAGTCGTGAAAGTAATTGGGTAGAATCGCGTTTTGCTAGGGTGGCAAAATTTACAAAAGCTAATTTTATGGGAGATGTAAATTTTAGTCAAAGTCAATTTTTAAATAAAGCCATCTTTCGCAGCGCACATTTTAAAAGTATTACTAACTTCCATGGCAGTCATTTTACTGCCGAAGCTTATTTTGATCAAACCAAATACGATAAACCCGCAGATTTTACCCGTACTTTCTGGCAAAAAGAAGCTAATTTTTCCCAAAGTCAATGGCGAGATCGTCCGCTATTTTCTAAGAGTAGATTTTTAAGTTTATTAACCTTTAGAAATGCCACTTTTGAAAAATCAGGCGCTTTCCGGTCTAGTTATTTTAATGGTGTGGTTAGTTTTCAAGATGTGAAACTTTTAGATCAGGTAGATTTTAGTAATTCCACTTTTACTAAAAATAGTTATTTAAGTGTATCAGGATTAGCTTTTGATTCCGATAAAGCTAAAATCCTAGGAGATAGAGGAGTAATTGGTCAAGCAATTTATTTACCAAACCTAACAGGAAATGAGACAGTTTTAAGAAATTTAGTTCGTAATTTTCGCTCCCTAGAACAAATTGCCGATGCTAATCAAATTGAATACAAAACCGAAAAATTGCGATTACAACAGTTAAAAGAAAAACTAAATAATATCTCATTTATTCGCCTAATTAACCTCACTTGGGTAGCTGATTTTCTGCATACTTCTTTCCTTACTTTACTATTACTCTTAAGTCAAGATGGTACAAATTTTAGTTTAGTTTTCGGGACAGGAATCATAATTTTTGCCTATTTTGGCTGTTTATTTTGGTTAATCGATCGCGTGCGTCGTCTCACTCCTAAACCAGTAATTCCTAGTCGTTATGAAATCTTTTGTATGGTAACTAGCTATATTATTCTCACCCTTTCTGGTGTGTTTAATATCCTGCAATCTGCCAGTCGTCCCCTACTAACTTTAACAGCTATTGCCCTAATTCTTGTCCCCTTACCCCTAATTTTAATTATCGAACTTTATCGTCGGGGACGCTATCACGATTTAATGGATAGTTCCTATTTTCTGCAAGATGGCAGTATGCGACAATTACGCTTATTAATCACCCGTTTACCCGTGGTTCCCGAATTTCCCCTCTTTCGCGATCGTTATACTCCTATTTCTTGGCAAAAGCGTTGGAATTGGTTAAATTATTACGATTTAAGTCTCAATAATTTGCTAAAATTAGGCTTTAATGATTGGCGAGTTCGCGATCAAGAATTACCCGCTATTATTTCTTTTTTAGTTTGGTATCAATGGGGTATCGGCATCTTTTATATCACTCTCCTTATCTGGACTCTCTCGCGCACAATTCCGGGGTTAAATCTCTTGATTTATTTAAAATAAACTGTAAAAATCAAAGAGGGCGAATGCAATTCGCCCCTACAATCCTATTATTACACCAATGGTAGGGGCGCATCGTGGTCAGTGAGTTTATCGAACTGCGGGCGCCCAAAATGTCCTATAGATATTTCGACCAAATTGAGATGCACCCAAATTATCCCTATTCTTCTTCCTTCCACACAAAAACTGGAAGAGCCATCTATTTCACCTATGATAAAACTAACTGGTAGCGACTCCGATAATTTTATGAAAATCACTGTTGATATTCCCGACGAAATCGCCCAGAGATTAGGTCAAACAGGCGATAATTTGGCTCATAAACTGCTGGAAATGGTTATTGCTGATGCTTACCGTGCCAGTATCTGGCTCTTCTCGACTTTGTGTGATAATTTTTGCTTATGGAATCGTGAAATGTTGACGGAGAAAGACTTTTACGACTATTTTGCCGAAGAAACTATCAGTATAGGCTTCGTTTCCACACAGAAACCAGAAGAGCCAGTATCTTGAGTACGGCCGAAGTTGGACGCATCCTTCAATTACCTTCTCGGTTAGAAACTCATGCCTTTTTAAAGCGGATGGGAGTCTATCTGAATTATGATGAAACTGAACTAGAACGCGATTTGCAAACTCTCAAAGAACTCAGAGCGAAATGATAGTTGTTTCTGACACTTCTCCGATTTGCTACCTGCTCTTAATTGACCAAATTATGATCCTACAAGAACTGTATGAGCTTGTGGTCATTCCTGAAGCTGTAGCTGATGAATTAAAGGCCTCAGAATCTCCATCTATCGTTCGCAATTGGATTGCTAACCCCTTGATAATGTACCTTTTGGGCGAACGCAGTTCGCCCCTACATTGTGGACAAAATCCGTTACTGTAGGGGCGCAAAGCTTGCGCCCTCCGATCGATTGGGATATTATTCCCACGCAAGTCCCTAAGGGGGGATCGAACCTAAAATCCATTTTTAATTTAATTATAACCAGCTACTTATCCACCCCCAAACCCCAGGTAATTGACCCCCTAAACTAATACACTTGTACTATAGTCTGCCTAAAAAAATTCCAGAAAAGGGAATGAGGGTAAAAAGGAAAAAAAAGAGAAAAGGGTTACAGAGTCCTCCCAGCACCGCACACCACCCGAAAACCGTCGTAGAGGTTGCTGTAGTCGCGGCGGTTGTAGCTGCTGCGGAAAGCGGAACGGCAGCCATCTGGAAGGCTGAACCAAGAACCGCCCCGCAATACACATTTTCGGTCATCTGTCAATAGTTTATTTATACTATTTAATGAGTTTTGATAACGATTATCAATATTTTTTTCGTCCCAAACGCTCCCGTCTGTGGGCGGTGCGCCTTGATAATCACTGTGCCACGGATCTAAACACCACTCCCAAACATTCCCGTGCATATCGTACAGCCCAAAAGCGTTGGGGGGATAGGAGCGGACGGGAGTGGTTTTCTTTGGGGATTTTTTCGCCTTTTCTTGTTGATAGACCGTTGAACTAACGTAATTCGCCAGTTCTCCCGTGATCGTCTCGCCAAAGTGGAAGGGAGTGGTTGTTCCCGCTCTACAAGCGTATTCCCACTCGGCCTCGCTTGGTAAGGGACTTCCAAAAAATAAACTATTCATTCTCAAGAATAATAATCATTCTCGGAGTGTGGGAGGTAGGGATCGATGGTTGCCCCCTCCTTCCAATTTTGTAGTAGAATTAATCCTGTACATTATTAATCAAGTTTTTCTTTTTAAGAATATATGGAATTAACTGATTCCCTCAAGAAATTGCTCAGTGAAACTGCACTTCAATTAAAAGGTGCAGCTAAAAGAAGATTCATGGCGCAAACAGTCTTAGAATTAGGCTATGGGGGACAAACCCTTGCTGCACAGGAGTTAGGCTGGAATCGAACTACTATTCGTAAAGGAATTAAAGAACTAAAAAGAGGCATTATTTGTGTTGATAATCATTCAGCTAAGGGGCGGAAAAAAGCAGAAGAACATTTACCTTTTCTATTGGAAAACATCAAAAATTTAGTGGATTCTCAAAGCCAAACTGACCCAAGTTTTAAAAGCCAAAGGCTTTATGTGAGACTGAGTGCGGCCGAAGTCCGAAAGCAATTAATCTCTAAATATGGGTACAGTGATGAGGATTTACCGAGCGAGGAAACTATTCGGGTTAAATTAAATAACTTAGGTTATCGTCTGAAAAGAGTCGCTAAAGTTTTACCTCAAAAAAAATTCCAGAAACCGAGGCAATCTTTGAGGAATTAGCTAACATTAATCGGGAAGCGGATGAAGACCCTACGATGTTACGTCTTAGTTTAGATGCCAAAGCCCGTGTTAATATTGGACTGTTTGATCGAGGAGGTAAAAATAGAATAACTGTCGAAACAAACGATCATGATTTTAATCCGAAAACAACCCTAACCCCTTACGGAATATTTATTCCAGAATTTGATGAGTTGTTTTTGTATTTCACTACCTCCACAGTCACCAGTGACTTTATTGTTGATATATTAGAGGATTTCTGGGAATCTGAAAAATCTCGTTTTGAGAAAATTAAAACTTTGATAATTAATCAAGATAATGGATCAGAAAATAATTCGAGACGAACTCAGTTTATGAAACGTATAGTTGAGTTTTCCCAAAAATATCAAGTTAATATACGTTTAGCTTACTATCCCCCCTACCATAGTAAATATAATCCTATTAAACGAACCTGGGCTGTGTTAGAAAACCATTGGAATGGGAGTATTTTAGATGAAATCGAAACAGCTTTGAAATTCGCCCAAACTATGACTTGGAAAGGAAAACACCCGATTGTTAAGTTGATTACTGAAACTTACGAAAAAGGAGTAAAGCTTACTAAAAAAGCCATGGAAAAAATCGAAGAAAAAATCGAACGTCTCACAGAATCAACGAATCAAGACTTTCCCGATTTGGGGCAATGGTTTATTGATATTTATTATGATAAGACCTAGTTTGTAGTTAACTAAGATGGTTAGCTAAAAACTGTATTTGATTCTTTAACTTGTCCTTGTTATACTCGAAAAAGCTCGGAAGTATAAAAGTTTATGCTGCTATTTTTTTTTCGGAAAAATAGGTTGTAATGGGAGACTCTTTGTTTTCCTAGACAAAAATAATTACTTTTTCAAAAAAACACTTTTCTATTTTTTTGTTGGGTATTTTATTCTCTGGAAGTCCCCTAGTATCCGATAGAAATCATCCTCGTTGTCGGGTTGTTCGAGTCTTAAACGCAAACATCGACGCAGGAAAGCAGGGGGAAACTCCCGGGCCTCGTTACTGGTCATGAATACTAGGGGGAACTCCTGACAAGACACACAACCTCCAGTCGGGCGATCGACCCCAGCCACGCAACGGGTTACAACGCTGACTGGAACTACAACCAACTGTGGATCGGAGGGACAATAGACTTCCACTCAGTGGCCGTAGTCAATCTGTAAAGGCTCTTCTCAAGCGATAGGTGATCGCACTTTGACGGTTTCTGACAACACAGTTTCAAGAAATCGATTTGACAAAAGTGCGATCGTAGTTCTGGAAAAGAAGGGCGATCGCTATCGCTAAATAAACAAGAAAGAGAGGTATCTAGTCAATGATGCCTTTCAACTTCCAACGGGATAACGGTGTTTATCACTTTAATCTATTCCCCGGTAGAGATCGGCGATCGCTAACTCTAGGTTAATACTTGGCAGGATCACGCGATCGCCTGTCTCGTAAATAGTCGTTTCCCATATCCCCAGAGGGCTCTTCTGGTTTCTGTGTGGAAACGGGGTCTATACTGATAGTTTCTTCAGCAAAATAGTCCTAAAAGTCTTTCCCAGTAAGCATTTCATGATTCTATAAGCAAAAATTATCACACAAAGTCGAGAAGAGCCCCCAGAGAATTACGACGACGGCATTCCACGCGCTGGATTTCTTGGGAAATTAATACATATTCTTCTAAAGTTTCTATCTGTTGATAATCTTGGAATTTTTCGCCCTTGTCAAAAGCAATCGTACTGGGGGAAAGCACTTCCGCGATCAGTTTCGGATAGCGTTTCAGGTAACGATCTTGGCGATCGCGAGGATCGCAGGTAACAAAAGCATCGGGATAGTAATAAAACTGATCTTGATAGTTAACCTTGACATTACCCGAGTGAAACCGACAGTCTGTAGAGTCGCCGAAATGTTCGTCAATGACTTTGAGAAAATTGAAGGCAATGCGCTCGTGATTATCCGTACCGCCGGCCATCGCATAAACCAAACCACGTCGGTATTCATGGCGGATCTGGCTCTGGCGCTCGATAGCGAGATATTCTTGAGGACTGATGTAGTTGGGAACCTCGATCATAATCTCTAGGGAAAAACCTAGTATTAATCATAAGACCTCTTGCATAATTTTTTTATGGTATGATGTAATGTTTTGCTTTTTTCTCAATTCTTAGATTGAAGTGGAAAAAAGAATAAAATGTGATCTTAGGTCAGGAAATCATCTATAATTTTGCTATGTTTATTAGCAAAATTATGGATTATCAAAACTTATCAGATGAACAATTCAAACGCCGTTTCGGTGTGTATAAACAAACATATAGAAAGATGGTAGAATCAGTAAAAAGTGTTGAAGCCGACTCTAATTCACCATCTAAAAGGAGACCGAAACCTAAACTATCTATAGAAGAACAAGTTTTAGTAACGTTAGAATATTGGCGAGAATATAGAACATATTTTCACATTGGTACAAGCTGGGAACTATCAGAATCAACTATATGTCGGATTGTAAATAAGACGGAAAAAATGCTTTTACAATCGGGAAACTTCCGTTTAAAAGGAAAAAAAGCTTTACTCAATCAAGCAGAGATACCGGTCATAACGGTAATGGATGTAACGGAAACTCCCATTGAACGCCCCCAAAAGAAACAGAAAGATTTTTTGGGGGGTAAAAGAGGTTATCATACTTTAAAATTCCAATTAGTAGCTGATCAAAATACAGAGGAAATTATCTGTGTTTTTTGTGGGAAAGGTAGAGGTCATGATTTTAGTTTATTTAAAAAAAGTCGAGTTCGTTTTCATCCTTTAACTACCAGCATAGAAGACAGTGGTTATCAGGGAATAGCTGCATACCATAGTAATAGTTATACACCGAAAAAGAAATCGAAAAATAGAAAATTAACAGAGTTAGAAAAAGAGTATAACAAGGCTTTAGCCAAAGAAAGGATTATCATTGAACATATAAATAGGAAACTCAAAATCTTTAAAATCTTATCCTGTAAATATCGGAATCGTCGTCGAAGATATAGTTTAAGAGTTAACTTGTTGGCGGCTATTTATAACTGTGAGTTAGGGATAGGTATAGCAGCTTCTTAAAAGTTGCCTAAAGATTAATCAAGTCAAGGAGAATTTATTCTCAATTTTTATAATTGAGATAGTTTGTGCCGCTTAAATAAAGAGGTTTTGATAACCAAATTAAAGCAGCTCTAAAGAGTTTTGAGTTAAAAGTTAAACTTCAAGTTTTCATTCAGGACGAATGTACTGATTAACTAATTTTTTGGGGAAAATTAGTTAACCCATTATTATAACATATAATTAATTTGCAAGAGTTCTATAGTACGAGAATGGCTCTTATCGACTTTGTGTGATCAGTTTAACGATGTAGTAGCGATCGATCTTTGTGTTCTTCGTGTCTTTGTGGTTCCTGACCCAGAGGGCTGATAAGCCAGCGCAAGAGGGCAAAATCTTGATAAACTGAGGGGATAACTATCCCCAGACAATCCCCATGACCACTCACTTTATTAGTGCCGAAATCGACCTACAGGAAACCCCGCAACAACTGCAGCAAGAAATCGAAAAAGAATTAGCCAAACGCGGTGAACCCTTGCGCTGGGCAATCACAGAAGTGGATACCGAGAATAATCAAGTCAAAGTCGAAGCGATTGTCACCACTGCCTCGTGAATTCCCGTCCCTATACCGCCGTACTAATTATTCCCACCGGCATCGGGGCAGCGATTGGCGGTTATGCTGGGGATGGCATTCCCGTGGCCAGAGCGATCGCCCAGGTTTGCGATCGCCTAATTACCCATCCTAATGTCCTCAACGGCGCACAACTGTACTGGCCTTTGGACAACACCTACTATGTAGAGGGTTACGCTTTAGATCGTTTTGCCCGGGGGGATTGGGGATTAAGTCCCGTCCATCAAAATCGCATCGGGTTACTATTCGATCGCGCCATTGAATTTGACCTCTTACAAAGACACCTTCAGGCTGCCGATGCTGTCCGGGCTACCCTGGGCTTAGATCTCACCGATTACGTTATCACCGATGCCCCCTTAAATGTGCAGTTGCGAGAGGCAGCCTCCGGGGCCAGTTGGGGAACAATTGGCAATCCCGACAGCTTGCTGCGGGGGGCAGAAAAACTGATTAACCAAGGCCGGGCGGAAGCGATCGCCATTGTTGCCCGTTTTCCCGACGATCCCGATAGCATTGCCCTGGCTAATTATCGCCATGGTCAGGGGGTGGATCCCCTTGCCGGAGCCGAAGCGGTAATTTCCCATCTGGTGGTGCGACAATTCCAAATACCAGCGGCCCACGCCCCCGCTTTAAGTCCGCTGCCCCTCGATCCGCAACTTTCCCCCAAGGCCGCGGCCGAAGAAATCGGTTATACTTTTTTACCCTGCGTTTTGGTGGGTTTGAGTCGCGCCCCCCAATTGGTCAAGCAGCCCAGTCCCGATGCTATTTGGAGCCGGGAGGTGGACGCGCTGATCGTTCCCGCCAGTGCCTGCGGCTCCAGCACAGTTTTTAGTTTTTGTCAAGAAAAAAGTGTACTGATTGCTGTCGAGGAAAATAGTACAAGAATGAAGGTGGCCCCGGAACCCCTAGGGGTGAAAGCAATTAGGGTACACTCATATACAGAGGCGATCGGTGCGATCGTTTGTCAACGGGCAGGGGTTAGCCTAGCATCTCTTCGCCCTAATTTACACTCTTTACGCTGTTTATCCGAGAATCCGTGACTAATTCCCCTAATTCCGAATTTGATCCCCTGACACGCACACAAGTCCTCACCATTATGGCGGTAACGGCGATTATCTTGCTGGTAGTCGCCAAAGTCTGGCAATATTTCGGTGCGATCGCTATTCCCGCAATTCGCTGGACTCTCCCGGATTTCCTGTTCGGATTAGCCTTAGCGGGGGCAATTAGTGGAATTAGTGGGCTTCTATATCGTTTTTGGTCTAGTTATCGCCATAGTGCTAACTCTTACTTAGAATTAGTCATTAAACCTTTAGCTTGGCCCGATTTAATTTGGATTGGATTACTGCCGGGGTTAAGTGAAGAATTATTATTTCGCGGGGTGATTTTGCCGGCTTTGGGCTTAAATATCTTTGGTTTAACCGTTTCTAGTCTAATTTTTGGTATCCTCCATTTTAGCGGTTCCCAACAATGGCCCTATGTTATCTGGGCAACTGTTGTCGGTTTTGCCCTCGGTTATACCGTCATCATCACCGGTAATTTATTAATCCCGATCCTCGCTCATATTATCACCAATCTCCTCGCTAGTTTTCTCTGGAAATTACAGAATAGGAGTTAGGGGATAGGGGAAGTGGGGAGATGGGGAAATGGGGAGAACAAATAAAACGCAATCTCCTGACTCACCGTTCGCTCAAATTTTTGAACTCCACCTTATTATCATGGCAAAAAAGCTTACAACATAAGGTTTTCAGAAGACCTAGCGGTGGTTAACTTCGAGAAAATTAATACAAGGTGATCTCGAAGGGATCTGCTTCGCAATGTGCCAACTAACCTACTTAAAATCATAACTGCTTCGTTTTCGTAGCGATGCCGCGGGCACAGCGAAGCTGACCGCCCAAAATAGTTCCTCGCTCCCCGCTTAATCGGTTAAAAGCCTTGCACAGAAAGCAGTTAGCCTCATTTATTGAAGCTCCCTAAGTTTAAAATAAGCGAACGGTGAGATAGGATTAGGTGTAATATCTTATTATTCCATGTCCTAGTGAGGGCAGATTCAGATACATATTTGGTTACATTAGTGCTGAAGAGGAGAACAGGAAAATGAGTAGTTCGACTAAAGACAATCAGGGAGCTAATATTTCTATGATTAATAACGAGCAAATAACCAAAATCATAGCCTATTTTTTAGTTACAATTACGCTAATTCTTGGCTTGAATGGATGGGGTAGTCAAGCATCTGCTCAAGTTACACCAATTACTGACAAAACCTTTGCCGAAGAAGTTTTGGAAAGTAATACTTTTGTTCTGGTTGAATTTTATGTACCTTGGTGTAGTCACTGTCGTATGGTTGCACCAGTCGTGGATGAGATTGCTGAACAATATGCAGGTCGCGTAAAGGTTGTCAAAGTGAACGCAGATGAAAATCCGCGAACTGCTAGTCAGTATAACATTCGCAGCGTTCCCACTCTGATACTCTTCAAAAAGGGTCAAAAGGTCGATCAGATAATAGGTGCTGTTCCGAAAGCAACCCTAGTCGATTTCATAGAGAAACATTTAGGATCTAAATGAATAGATTGCTTATCTTCTGGATTGTTTGTCATAGTTTTAAAAAGCATTGAAACTTGGTCTAGGTTGAAAAATCTTAGACTTAACCGTTCCTACAGCATATTGCTCTTCTCACCGTTCGCTCAAATTTTTGAACTCGACCTTATTATCATGGCGAAAAAAGCTTACAGCATAAAGTTTTCAGAAGACCTAGCGGTGGTTAACTTGGAGAAAATTAATCCAAGGCGATCTCGAAGGGAGCCGCTTCGCAGTGTGCCAACTAACCTACTTAAAATCACAATTGCTTCGTTTTTGTAGCGATGCCCAGGCACAGCGAAGATGACTGCCCAAAATAGTCCCTCGCTCCCCACTTAGTCGGCTAAAAGCCTTGTACAGAAAGCAGTTAGCCTCATTTATCGAAGCTCCCTAAGTTTAAAATAAGCGAACGGTGAGTTCCTGACTCTTGACTCCGAACTGCGAACCCCCAACACCCTAACACCCAACCTCTTTTTTACTTTTTACCTTTAAAAACATGGAAGTGCAATTTCGCGAATTTAATCCTTTTGATGTCTGGTTTTGGCTGGAATTTTCGACGGTTCCCTCGAATATGGAACAGCAGTATGTAGAAGAAGTTTTTGCTTCTTGGTTTTATTTGGGTAAATTAGGAGCTTTCAATGCCGAAAACCTACAGGTACAGGAGGTGGGAGTCGATATTAGTTATATGGAATACGATCCAGATATGGTCGAAAATGCCTTTATGTCACCGATGCACAATATGACCGATTTTGAATACTTAGGTACTTGGGGACGTTGTTGGTTTGACCTTGGTACTAGCGATCTTATTGCTTTAGATATTTTAATCAATGCCTTGACCCAATTAAGTAAGGATTTTGTCGATATTAAACGTTTAATTATCGGTGGAGAAAATCAAGATTGGACTCTCAGCGATCGCAGTAATTATCTCTTTAGCGAATAATTAGGGTTTACTGAAAAAGTTTCTTGGTGGAGTCAGTATTCTCCGAGTCAGGAGTTTATTTTTATTTATTCTCCCCACACCCCACACCCCACACCCCACACCCGACACCCCACACCCGACACCCCACACCCGACACCCCACTTAAATCTATGCTTAATCTCGTCTCCCTTCCAGAAATTCCCGCCGCTGCTTGGAAACGTCCTCTAGGCAAAGGTTGGGAAAAACCCTACAGCGTCCGTTACGCCAGCAATTTAGATGATGGTCCTTGGCATGGGATGCCCCTGGGAGGATTTGGTGCCGGTTGCATCGGACGTTCCCCCAAAGGTGACTTTAACCTCTGGCATCTGGACGGCGGTGAACACAGTTTTAATAGCCTTGCAGCCTGTCAATTTAGCATTTTTGAACAAACAGAAGACGGAAACGCCCAAGCCTACGCTATGGCGACGGAAAGCCCGACGGATGGAACTTTATCGCGCTGGTCGTGGTATCCAGCCGAAAAGGGAAACTATTCGGCCCTTTATCCCCGCAGTTGGTACGAGTATAAAGATGTTTTTCAGACTCAATTAATTTGCGAACAATTCTCACCAGTTTGGGCGCATAATTATCAAGAAAGTAGTTATCCTATTGCCCTATTTGAATGGACGGCCCATAATCCCACCGATAAACCAATTACTATTAGTATTATGCTGACTTGGCAAAATACAATCGGTTGGTTTACTAACGCAATTAAATCCCCAGTGGTTAAGGTGAGAGATGATGGTAGTCCCGTCTATGAATATCAATCAAAATGGGGGGAAAGTGAGGGTAATTATAATCAATGGATTGTCGATAATTTCCGCGTTGGCTGTCTAATGCGTCGAGATTACGAAAACCCCGGGGAAGGGGATGGACAGATGGCGATTGCCAGTATCACTAATCCGAGTCTAGAGGTATTTTATCTGGGTAAATGGAACCCTGCTGGCGATGGGGGCGAAGTTTGGGATTATTTCGCCATGAATGGCTCTTTACCGGATATTGAGGACGAAACCCCCGCCCAAAAAGGGGAACAAACGGCCACGGCCATGGCGATTCGTTTTACCATTCGTCCGGGGAAAACTCGCAAAATTCCTTTTATTTTAGCTTGGGATTTACCCGTCACCGAATTTGCCCAAGGAATTAACTATTATCGTCGTTATACGGACTTTTTCGGTCGCAATGGTCAAAATGCTTGGGCGATGGTACGCACGGCTTTAAAACACGGCGATACATGGCGAGAAAATATTATTAACTGGCAAAAACCGATCCTAGAACGCAGCGATCTGGCCGATTGGTTTAAAATGGCTTTATTTAACGAATTATACCTGCTTACGGACGGCGGTACTCTCTGGACGGCCGCCACGGAACAGGATGCCATCGGTCAATTTGGGGTCTTAGAATGTATTGATTATCGTTGGTATGAAAGTCTTGATGTGCGTCTCTATGGTTCCTTTGGGTTATTGATGTTATGGCCGCGCTTAGAAAAGGCCGTCATGGAAGCTTTTGCGAGGGCAATTCCCAGCAGTGACGACACTCCTCGGATTATTGGATATAACCAAGCTAGTGCCATTCGTAAGGCCAAAAATGCCACTCCCCACGATTTAGGCGCCCCCAATGAACACCCTTGGCAAAAGAGCAATTACACCAGTTATCAAGATTGTAATCTCTGGAAAGATTTAGGCAGTGATTTTGTTTTATTAGTCTATCGGGATTATTTATTAACGGGGGCTAAAGATGAGAATTTTCTGCGGGAATGTTGGCCGTCAATTGTTCTGACTTTGCAATATTTAAAAACTTTTGACCTTGATAACGATGGCATCCCCGAAAATTCCGGCGCACCAGACCAAACCTTTGATGATTGGCGTTTACAGGGAATTAGTGCCTATTGTGGTGGTTTGTGGATAGCGGCACTAGAAGCGACGCTTAAAATTGGGGCAATTCTTGGAGAAGATACGGCAATTTTTGCCAGTTGGTTACAGCAATCTCGCGCTATTTATCATCAGACTCTCTGGAATGGAGAATATTATAATTTAGATAGTGGCAGTGGTTCCGATGTGGTGATGACTGACCAATTATGCGGTCAATTTTATGCCCGTTTATTGGCTTTGCCAGATGTGGTAGAAAATCAATACACGCAATCAGCTTTAAGTAAGATTTATCAGGCTTGTTTTCTCAAGTTTCATGGGGGAAAATTTGGGGCGGCAAATGGGTTAAAACCCGATGGTACTCCCGAAAATCCCGAGGCAACTCATCCCTTGGAAGTTTGGGTAGGAATTAATTTTGGGTTGGTGGCTTTTTTACTACAAATGGGAATGGAAAAGCAGGGATGGCAAATTACGGAAGCAGTGGTGAAACAAGTCTATGAAAATGGCTTACAATTTCGCACCCCGGAAGCGATTACATCGGTGGGAACTTTTCGCGCTTGTCATTATTTACGCGCCATGGCTATCTGGGCTATCTATGGGGTTTTGGGTGGTGATTCGGTAGTAATGATGGCGGCTTAATCCTTTGCCAGGTGTGCATTGTAGTCATGGATAAAATACCAAAGGGTTCCCCAACGTGATTCTCCATTTTTTTAGAGAAAGATAGACTCTCTCTCACCAACCGAGAAATCCTTTCTCGAAAGGTATTATTTAATCTTTCAATAGGATTAGTTTGACCAGTTTCTTTCCCGACTGGTCGATGACGTTTACTGGGAATTACTGTCTTATATGACTCCCAAAAGTCTGTGTAAGCAACTGCACATTGTCGGTAAACGCCTGGTAAACTGGCACCAAAGTTTTTGGGCTGATTGACGACTCTTATCTCCGCGCATAGCAACCAATAATTTCCCTTGTATTTCTATCAATTAACCGCCAAATATAGACCTTTATCGTCTTAGAAAAAACAAAAGACTACATTTCATCACATTCTATAACCAATTTACCTTTTGGTTTGTCCGAAACCTTTATTTGACGGGGGACAGCCGCCAGTTTATTGTTGACATAATTTTGTAACCATGACCAACTTACCCCTGTTACTCTAGCAATTCCTCGTAAGGAAATTCGTTCGAGCAAGAGTTTATCAATTAATTGTTTGGTTTCGTCAGAGACGGTTTTATTAGTGGGATTGATCACAAACTGACGACCACATTCTTTACATTGACGTTTGGGTTTTCCATTATGAATAGAACCATTCTTGATCCTATAATGAGAACCACAATTAGGACAGGGGAACGGAGGTGAACTAGGGGGGGTACTTTGTTCGGTGCTAGACTGATATTTCAGTAAGCCAGACAGGAGCCAGAAAAAGATATTTATCAGAAAATTCATGATCAAGCTAGAGGTTTAAAGACTGATCGGGTTCCAATTATTTTTATTAATAAATATTTTACACAATTCATACCAGGTAAGCAACAGAGCTACGCCACTACTACCGAATCATTACCCATTTTAGTAAATGGAGAGAATTCTTGTCCATTAAGAAATGTTACAAATTACATGGGTACATTAAGAAAAGTTAAGGGGCGTATCCATTGATGGATAAGGGTTTTCGGCTATTATAGTATATATGTATGGGGAAAGTTCAGTTATATTGCTTACAACTCTTTGCCAGTAAGGATTATAGCCACAATGAAGGATTTTTGTCAGGGTGAAGAATTATAAATTTTTTTCTCAGAAAAAATCAATTATTGAAAATGTTCTCAATAGTAGTTTCTACAATGAAGGTTTTTCGTCAAAATATCTTGGGAAATGTAAAGATATGTAAAAGTATATGAAGAGGTGCGGAATGTCGGTGCTAAAAATCCCTGTTTTGTCAGGAAAAAATCGAGCAGCCACCCCGAAATAGTGGTAATAGTATTGAAGGAGTGGTCTTAAAAGTGATGATATGACTGACCAGAATGGCGTGTTAGTAGAAGAACAAAGCGAGGATATTACCCGTAAGATGAGTCAATTAGCCACCGAGTCGCCGAAAAATCAATTACAAATCCTGACACAATTAGCCGAGGCCGGAGAAGGTGGCCTAACTGTGTTGAGAGATTTTTTATTAGCCTGGCGTCCCACTCCCGTTAATCTGGTGACAGGTAAGGCCTATCAATTGCTATACCAAGATAATAGCACTCAGAGCAAGGAATTTTTAGCTAATTATTTCCCCACGGGTATTGTTCCCCTAGACAGTGCTAAAGGTATCGATTATCGACTTTTACAGGAATTATTGGCTAAACAGGATTTTCAAACTGCCGATAGTCTCACCCGTCAAAAACTCTGTGAATTAGCAGGAGAAGGGGCAATACAGAGGAAATGGGTCTATTTTACGGAAGTGGAAGCTTTCCCCGGTGTAGATATTCAGACTATTGATAATCTTTGGTTAGTTCATTCGGAAGGAAAATTCGGTTGGTCGGTGCAGCGCAAATTATGGATCGGTGTCGGTCAAGATTTCCCGAAACTTTGGCCGAAAATTGGCTGGAAAAATGGCAATAATTGGACAAAATACCCCCAAGAATTTATCTGGGATTTAAGCGCTCCCGTGGGTCATTTACCCCTGTTAAATCAACTGCGCGGGGTGAGAGTGGCTGCCTCTTTATTCTCCCATCCCGTCTGGAGTGAAAAATAGATTGAGAGCATTCGGCCTCGGGTATTGTATCAGCTTTCTACATTTTCGGGACAATTTCCTCTAAGGCCGCTTCTAGATTAGGATAACGATAGTCAAAACCGATCGCTTGGGTGGCTTTTGGCAGCACTTCTTGACCTTCTAAGACGATTTTTGCCCCTTCTCCCAAGAGAATTTCGAGGGCAAAATCCGGCACTGGCAACCAAGAAGGACGCTTCATTACTTCCCCTAATATCTGACAGAATTCTTTCATCCGGACGGGATTGGGTGCAGTAGCATTGAACGTGCCGCTAATTTCTGGGCGATCAAGACAATAGATAATTAAATTAATTAAATCATCCCGATGAATCCAAGAAAACCACTGACGACCGCTGCCAATCGGTCCGCCGGCAAAAAGCTTGAAGGGTGGGATCATTTTCCCTAAAGCACCCCCATTGTCTAAAACAATACCCGTGCGAAGAATGACTAAACGAGTGCCGTAATCTTTAACTTTTTGGGCTGCTGTTTCCCACTTTTTACAGACATCCGCCAGAAAATCACCACCGGGAGGACTATTTTCGTCAAAACTAGCGATTTCACTGGTTCCATAGTAACCGATCGCCGATGAGTTAATTAAAACTTTCGGTTTCTGGGCAGCAAGTGCGATCGCCTCGACAATTTTCTCGGTGCCGATTTCCCGACTAGCGACGATTGCTCGTTTTGCTTCACCGGTCCAGCGTTCCGAAATCGGTTCTCCCGCTAGATTAATCACCGCGTCACATCCGCAAATCTCTTTTTGCCAATCCCCCGATTCTGTGGCGATATAGGGAATAATCTCTATCTTAGGATAGATTGACTTTGGGTAAATTCTTCGGGTTTTATCGGGATTGCGCGTCAAAATTAGAATATCATCGCCGCGATCATAGAGTTTGACCACTAATCGACTCCCCACAAATCCTGTCGCCCCAGTAATCGCTATTTTCATGGTTTCTTGACTAAATTTATCCTTATTTTAGCTGGTTTTTAACTATCAGAATTCAGTATTCAGGAGTCAGGAGTCAGGAGTCAATCAGGAGATTATTTTTATTTATTCTCCCCATACCCTACACCCTACACCCCACACCCCACTTCTCACTTATCCTGATACCCCATCCCGTTGGCTGCCGCATAACGATTCATAAAGCGCAGAAAACGCTCCCAGTGTTCATCGGTGATTTCAAAACCACATTCTACCCGTTGAATTTCATCTCCTTCATCTCCTCCAAAAATAAACTTAGTCGAGTTGGGAATAACTATAATCACTCCTTCCTCATCGGTGAGACGGAGATCGCCGTAGGTACGAGTGGTGAAACTTTGGAAACGTTCGATCGCTTTCAGGGTTTTAAAAGTCATCAGGACATTGCGAATCCCGGTATTTTTATTTTTGCGGAGACTAACACCGCTTAATTCTTCTGATAAACCGACAAAAAACTCGATCGTGGGAGTGGTCATAGGTGTGGGTATAAAATTTTAGTTATTGATTTTCTCTTAATTACTTTTGAAGGGAAAAAGTAGTTCATGATTACTAATAAAGTAACCATGAACCGAAAAACAAGCTATTCCGCTTCTCCACCTTGGATTTTGAGGAGGAGAAAACCCCAAGCTAATCCGACGAGGACGAGAACGATCGCCACGATCGGCCCATTAAATAACATACTTTCTGCGGTCATGGTGATTGCTCCTGAGCCTACAATAATCGATCATATAGATAAGTGGTATTTTAACCTACGAAGGCGATCGACTGCTGCTGGACTGGGGCAAAATTGAAGGAGAAAATCGGCCAATAACTCTGAGAACTTTTTTAGTATATATGTTCTAGCAATCCTGCCCCTCTCCTCAAGGAAGGATGCTCACCCCCATGCTAGATATTTTTAATACTATCTTTATATTTGCCGTCACCACTTTGTGTTAGTGTCTTATCTGCTTAATTCTTCACTTATACTAGGAAAATTAAGTATTGATAACTATTGATGATGACTGGTAAAAAATCATTTATGCTCAAGATCAAGTTAATACTATTTTTAGGTTTGTTGCTGCTGAGTTGTCAATCGACTAATCTCAATGGTAATAATAGTTCAATGGCTCAGATTACGACTGAGAATCAAGGGCAAATATTACCGATCACGGCCAAAGCAGATATTAATGGTGAGATGATTGAGTTAGAAGTGGCTCAAACCCAGGAACAACAGGCCAAGGGTTTAATGTATCGCTCATCTTTGCAGAAAAATCGCGGTATGCTATTTCCCTTTGCACAACCTCTGATGGCCCGGTTTTGGATGAAAAATGTCTCGATTCCTCTAGACATGATTTTTCTAAAAGATGGTATAGTAAAAGCAGTTTTGCTGAATGTCCCTCCTTGTGCCGTCGATCCTTGTCCTGTCTATGGGCCAAACACCATGGTTAATCAAGTGATCGAACTAGCTGGGGGTCGAGCGAAAGAATTAGGAGTGAAAGAAGGAGATAAAATTAAGATTGAGTTTATCTCAAGACCTTAATTTTTGAAAATGGTGTTAACTTTCTTATAAAAAGTGTCCCTTGTCTGGAAGTATAAGTATGGCTTTTAGAAGCTATTACGCATTTATACTGTTTAAGATATAACCATATCGATTAGGATTTTTATAGTCTATCAAGTCATAGATTGAATAATCTTTACTCTTGCTATAGATTAAACAGAGACAAAGTTCTGCTAGACCTAACGGGACTATCTTAAGAGAGCCAGCGATTTTTAGGAAAGCACTCTCTATCATCGAGATAGCTTAGATACAGAAAAAACGGTCGCAAGACTAACCGTCCTTGAAACCGATCAGGTGGTGTTTTGTTGAAATTACGAGATATACTATAACTATTGAGGAAAAAAATCCCCCTATGTCCACGATTGCCTATTCCCAATTCCGACAATTTCTACAAGAGGAATTGTCCCTTCCCCAAGAATCGATCGCTATGGCCGAGCGATCGATCCAATCTGATAAAATTCATTTACCGATGATTCTCTGGCAGTACGGTTTAGTGACCTTGGAACAATTAGATAAAATTTATGATTTTCTCGAAGAGGTGGTCTAATCTTACTATTGGTAACTATTGACAAGGAGAATAATTGCCATGGCTGCGCATAGTTTCTGGCACAATTTGAAAATTCCCATCTTAAAAACTACCAATCATCACTTGAGAAGTGGGTTTAAATAACCCACTTTTTTAATAGCTATACAATTGAGAATTATCGATTAACTGCTCAGTCCATGAAACCCCATGACCAATTTGCCAAAAATTACCTTGAACAATTACTTTCTCCCCTGGGAATCGTCGAAATCAGCAAAGAAGTCAGCGACGAAACTCGACAGATAGATTTATTTTTTTCCCCCAATCCCGAACCCAACCCCGATTATCTGGGATTATTAGGCAGAATTGTCCTTAATACTGTCTTAATTGAACCCTATCGCAATCCTCCCAACCGGAGCGAGATTCGTAATTGTTTAGCAAAACTTTTGGCGATTTTATCCGAACTGCAAAGACAAGCTAAACGGGAAAATCAGAGCTACAATGAAGAGAATGCCCCTCGTTTGTGGATTTTATCCCCTTCCGCTGGTATCACTGTTTTAGAAGGATTTGGGGCAAAATTAGACCCAGAGTGGCCAGAAGGAGTCTATTTTCTTCCCGCGCTTTATCGCACGGCAATTATCGCTATTAATCAATTGCCTGTGACTGCTGAGACTCTTTGGTTAAGATTATTAGGACGGGGAAAAACGCAAAACCAAGCGGTGCGAGAATTGTTAGAATTACCTCAAGGTAATGCTTTCCGGGAAAATGTGCTGGAATTATTGATTAGTTGGCGGGTTAATATGGAAATAAATAACATCCTAGAAACTGAGGATAGAGAGGTGTTTATGACTTTATCTCAAACCTATCAGGAATGGAAGGAAGCAACTAAACGGGAAGGACTCGAACAAGGACTTGAACAAGGACTAGAGCTAGGACTCGAACAAGGACTAGAGCTAGGACTAGAGCGAGGACTCGAACAAGGAAAACTAGAGGCTAAACTGGAATCTATTCCCCGTTTGCTTGCTTTGGGTTTAAGTGTGGAACAAATCGCTCAAGCTTTGGATTTAGACTTAGAACAAGTCCGACAAGCTATTCAAGAAACTCCATGAAACCCCATGATCAATTTGCCAAAAACTACCTTGAACAATTACTTTCTCCCTTGGGAACCGTCGAAATCAGCAAAGAAGTCAGCGATGAAACCCGACAGATAGATGTATTTTTTTCCCCCAATCCCGAACCCAACCCCGATTATCTGGGATTATTAGGCAGAATTGTCCTTAATACTGTCTTAATTGAACCCTATCGCAATCCTCCCAACCGTAGCGAGATTCGCAATTGTTTAGCGAAACTTTTGGCCATTTTATCCGAACTGCAAAGACAAGCTAAACGGGAAAATCAGAGCTACAATGAAGAGAATGCCCCTCGTTTGTGGATTTTATCCCCTTCAGCTAGTCTGACTCTGTTAGAGAGTATTGGGGCAAAAATAGACCCAGATTGGCCAGAAGGAGTGTATTTTCTTCCCGCGCTTTATCGCACGGCAATTATCGCTATTAATCAATTGCCTGTGACTGCTGAGACTCTTTGGTTAAGATTATTAGGACGGGGAAAAACGCAAAACCAAGCGGTGCGAGAATTGTTAGAATTACCTCAAGGTAATGCTTTCCGGGAAAATGTGCTGGAATTATTGATTAGTTGGCGGGTTAATATGGAAATAAATAACATCCTAGAAACTGAGGATAGAGAGGTGTTTATGACTTTATCTCAAACCTATCAGGAATGGAAGGAAGCAACTAAACGGGAAGGACTCGAACAAGGACTTGAACAAGGACTAGAGCGAGGACTAGAGCGAGGAAAACTAGAGGCTAAACTGGAATCTATTCCCCGTTTGCTTGCTTTGGGTTTAAGTGTGGAACAAATCGCTCAAGCTTTGGATTTAGACTTAGAACAAGTCCGACAAGCTATTCAAGAAACTCCATGAAACCCCATGACCAATTTGCCAAAAATTACCTTGAACAATTACTTTCTCCCCTGGGAACCGTCGAAATCAGCAAAGAAGTCAGCGATGAAACCCGACAGATAGATTTATTTTTTTCCCCCAATCCCGAACCCAACCCCGATTATCTGGGATTATTAGGCAGAATTGTCCTTAATACTGTCTTAATTGAACCCTATCGCAATCCTCCCAACCGTAGCGAGATTCGCAATTGTTTAGCGAAACTTTTGGCGATTTTATCCGAACTGCAAAGACAAGCTAAACGGGAAAATCAGAGCTACAATGAAGATAATGCCCCTCGTTGGTGGATTTTATCCCCTTCCGCTCGTATCACTGTTTTAGAAGGATTTGGAGCAAAGTTAAGGTCAGATTAACCAGAAGGAGTCTATTTTCTTCCCTCGCTTTATCGCACGGCAATTATCGCTATTAATCAATTGCCTATCACTCCTGAGAGGTAGTGATTCGGTAAATACTCGGGAGCATCTCACTTATGCAGAGAATACAAAGGTTATGGAAAAACTACTTGAATAATCGGAGTCTCCCCAAAAGGAAAACTTCGTACCTCACTATTAAGAAAACTGCTGTATCCAGTTTTCTTACCCGGTGTCCGTCAACCAGGAGGAATGCCGATAGCTGGTTAAAACCACTAAGATAGGACGGCGAGAGTAACTAAAGACGATTTTTTTGGTAAGATCAAAGCTAAACTAACCATCACGCCTTACTTGAGGAAAGATTTATTTATGAGCGATATAGGGTTTATTTTGACGATAATCAACAATTTCCTACAAATTTACTCGGTAATCCTAATTGTTAGGGTTTTACTGACTTGGTTCCAAAATGCCGGTTGGGCCTATCAGATTATGTCTTTTCTCAGTCCGATTACCGATCCCTATTTAAACCTCTTTCGCTCGATTATCCCACCCCTAGGCGGGATGGACTTGTCCCCGATTCTCGCGTTCCTGCTGCTCAACGTTGTTCAGAGTGTCGTAGCCACAGGGGCCAGCAGTCTGGTCAGCAGCGGTTTCTAAATCCGCGGATCCACACTACTGGTAAAACCGGAAGCTTTGAATTTTTCCAGTCGCAAGGGGGTTGGTTGATTGGTAGAAACAGAAATTCTGATCTCGAAATCACTAATCCCCGGCGGCACTTCGGGAATTGCCCCGACTCGGCTACGATTTTGTAAAGCCGGTTCCCCGTTAGCATCGTAAATCCGACCAAAAACATCGGCATCATAGACGGTTTTTCCAGAATTATTTTTAGCTTTGCCAGTGATTAAAAAACAATTAGCCGGAAAACTGGTTCCCCCACTGGTGACACTCCCCTCGGCTAATTCGGGGGGACAGTCTTTGTAAGATACATCTAATAGTTGAATTGGGGTCAAAGCTTGAGCAGTAGGGATGATAAGCAAGCTAGACAGCCAGAAAAGAACAGAAAGCAGCCAAACGGTGAGCGAGCGTGGTGTCATAGATGAGTGATTTTACGGTATGATTTCCCCAATACTTAGATTATCGTGGATCGTCACCCTTTGAAATCAGCTTTTTTAGGACTCTCATGGATCGAGATGAGATTGAAACCACTCTCAAAGCGGCTTTTCTCCAGTGTGAGGCTTTATTCTGTCCTCTCAATCAACAACAAAAAGAAATTTTGTTAGAGGTGTTTTTTGAGCGAAATTCCCTCGCTGATGGCAATCCCCTCGACGAATTAACATCTATGCAAAGGGAGATTTTACTGGAATTTATCCTCAAACAAGAACGGGAAAATTTAGCTTGGAAAAGTTCCCTCCTCAATGATTGGCTTAACGATCGCCCTTCCGGTGCGGTACAATTTATCCGCGATCAGTATGGCTTGGCTTGGTTGAACAGCATAAAACCGATTCATTGGCAAGAATATTTACAAAAATTAAGGTTAACCAGAGAAAAATTACAGGTAGGAGATGCGATCGAGGTGTCTAATGGATTATGGGAATGGATTCCCGCAGACGCTGCCGATAGTTGCGACTGGTTTCCCTGTGAGGTAATAGAAGTAAATGAAAGTGAGGATGACTCCCCCCCTGTTAGTTGCCGTATTCGCTTTCAAAACGGTGAAGAATGGGAAATACAAGGAATATATCGGTGGAATCGCCCTAATTGGCGTTTTCTGACCTGAAGGAAGATCACTGCTCGGTTATCGGCTAAAATTTAAGATATGTAAAGAAGGGAGATAAATTTTATGGCCGCTAATGTTGAGATCTATACTTGGAGTTCCTGTCCTTTCTGTATCCGCGCTAAAGCATTACTCAAGAAAAAAGGGGTGGAGTTTACCGAATATTGTATCGATGGCGATGAAGGAGCGCGAGCCAAAATGTCCGATCGCGCCAATGGCCGTACAAGTGTACCACAAATTTTCATAAACGATCAACACATCGGGGGCTGCGATGACATCTATGCTTTAGATAGAAGTGGTGGTTTAGCTCCCCTGTTGCAGAATTAAGGATAAAAACTATTAATGAAACTAGCCTTTATTATCGATCCGATCGAGTATTTAGATCCGGGCCATGATACCAGTGTAGCTATCATGGAAGCGTCCCAATTATTAGGACATGAAATCTGGATAACTTCCATCACGGCTCTCAGTGCAATTGCGGGAAAAGCTTGGGCAAAACTAACCAGAATTGAACTGGTTCCTGTGGAGTTAAAAGATAATCATTGGGTGGCTGTATCTCAATGGTATCAAAGACAAGAGACAGTTTTTACCTGCCTAGAAAACTTCGATTTTGTCTGGATGCGAAAAGACCCACCCGTGACAATTGCCTATCTTTATGCCACCTATTTATTAGACCTGATCGACCCACAAAAAACCCAAGTAATTAACTCAACTAGGGGTTTACGCCATGCCAACGAAAAGTTATATACTATTCACTTTGCTCAGGTAATGCCCGCTACAATTGTTTCCCAAGATAAAGCGACAATTAGGGAATTTGTCAATCAAAAAGGGGCGGCAGTTATGAAACCTTTAGGGGGGAAAGCAGGGGAGGGAATTTTATTTCTTAGTCCCGAAGATCGCAATCTCAATTCAATGATTGAAATTAGCACAAAATGGGGACAAGAACCGGTAATGATTCAAGATTATTTACCAGCTGCCAAAGAAGGAGATAAACGCATTATTGTCCTCAATGGTGAACCAATCGGGGCAGTTAATCGCATTCCCACTGGTTCAGAATTTCGCGGTAATATGGCGGTGGGTGGACGAGTGGCAAAAACAGAAATCACCGATCGAGAATTAGAAATCTGTGCCACTTTAGCCCCAAAATTACGAGAAGATGGCCTATATTTTGTCGGATTGGATGTGATTGGTGGCTACCTCACCGAAGTTAATGTCACCAGTCCCACCGGCATTCGCGAGATCGATCGATTAAACAATGTTAGCTTAGGTCAACAGGTGATTAAATGGCTAGAAAATCATTTGGGCAGCAGAGATTAGGGAGATGGGGAGTATTTTCATTGAACAGCAAACAGTAAACAGTAATCAGCGAAAAGACAGGAGAAAACTTCTATTTAATACTGCTCACTTAAAACTCAAATCTGATAACTGATAACTGATAACTGATAACTGTCTCCTATAGAAAATAATGAATGCTTTATCAATACCGACGTGGATAGTTCATGTATCGAGTGTCGTAGAATGGATAGCGGCGATCTGGTTAGTCTGGACCTATGGCGACATCAGTAGCGATCGATCGTGGCGAATGTTATCTTGGGGAATGTTACCCGCTTTAATTGGGGCCATGTGTGCCTGTACATGGCATTTTTTTGATAATATCAGTGCCTTATCCTGGTTAGTCACCCTACAGGCAGCCATGACTGTCTTAGGAAATTTTACCCTCTGTGCTGCCGGTTGGTGGCTGTGGCGTTCCAGTAAAATTAGCGTTAACAATGAATAAAGACAGTTTATTTGCCATTTCCCTGTTTCCCTATCTGGGGTTTCTTTGGTTTGTCACTCGTTCAGGAAAAATGCCCCGTTTAGCCCTAATTGGCTTTTATGTGCTGTTAATCTTCGTTTTTATCACCATTCCTGCCGGTATCTACGCCAAAATCCACTATGGCAAAGAATTAGCCAACGTCGATTGGTTACACGGCAGCGCCGAACTTTTCCTCACCCTCTCCAATATTCTCGTCGTCCTAGGTTTTCGTCAGGCAATTTTAGCCAAAAAGCAAACAGAGAAAGGGGAACAGGGAACAGGGAGCAGTGAACAGGGATAAGGGGTGTGGGGTGTGGGGTGTGGGGTGTGGGGTGTGGGGAAGTGGGGAAGTGGGGAAGTGGGAATTGGGGTGTAGGGTGTGGGGTGTGGGGAAGTGGGGAAGTGGGGAAGTGGGGTGTGGGGAGAATAAATAAAAATAATCTCCTGAATACTGAGGGACTTCCAAAAAATAAACTATTCATTCTCAAGAATAATAATCATTCTCGGAGTGTGGGAGGTAGGGATCGATGGTTGCCCCCTCCTTCCAATTTTGTAGTAGAATTAATCCTGTACATTATTAATCAAGTTTTTCTTTTTAAGAATATATGGAATTAACTGATTCCCTCAAGAAATTGCTCAGTGAAACTGCACTTCAATTAAAAGGTGCAGCTAAAAGAAGATTCATGGCGCAAACAGTCTTAGAATTAGGCTATGGGGGACAAACCCTTGCTGCACAGAAGTTAGGCTGGAATCGAACTACTATTCGTAAAGGAATTAAAGAACTAAAAAGAGGCATTATTTGTGTTGATAATCATTCAGCTAAGGGGCGGAAAAAAGCAGAAGAACATTTACCTTTTCTATTGGAAAACATCAAAAATTTAGTGGATTCTCAAAGCCAAACTGACCCAAGTTTTAAAAGCCAAAGGCTTTATGTGAGACTGAGTGCGGCCGAAGTCCGAAAGCAATTAATCTCTAAATATGGGTACAGTGATGAGGATTTACCGAGCGAGGAAACTATTCGGGTTAAATTAAATAACTTAGGTTATCGTCTGAAAAGAGTCGCTAAAGTTTTACCTCAAAAAAAATTCCAGAAACCGAGGCAATCTTTGAGGAATTAGCTAACATTAATCGGGAAGCGGATGAAGACCCTACGATGTTACGTCTTAGTTTAGATGCCAAAGCCCGTGTTAATATTGGACTGTTTGATCGAGGAGGTAAAAATAGAATAACTGTCGAAACAAACGATCATGATTTTAATCCGAAAACAACCCTAACCCCTTACGGAATATTTATTCCAGAATTTGATGAGTTGTTTTTGTATTTCACTACCTCCACAGTCACCAGTGACTTTATTGTTGATATATTAGAGGATTTCTGGGAATCTGAAAAATCTCGTTTTGAGAAAATTAAAACTTTGATAATTAATCAAGATAATGGATCAGAAAATAATTCGAGACGAACTCAGTTTATGAAACGTATAGTTGAGTTTTCCCAAAAATATCAAGTTAATATACGTTTAGCTTACTATCCCCCCTACCATAGTAAATATAATCCTATTGAACGAACCTGGGCTGTGTTAGAAAACCATTGGAATGGGAGTATTTTAGATGAAATCGAAACAGCTTTGAAATTCGCCCAAACTATGACTTGGAAAGGAAAACACCCGATTGTTAAGTTGATTACTGAAACTTACGAAAAAGGAGTAAAGCTTACTAAAAAAGCCATGGAAAAAATCGAAGAAAAAATCGAACGTCTCACAGAATCAACGAATCAAGACTTTCCCGATTTGGGGCAATGGTTTATTGATATTTATTATGATAAGACCTAGTTTGTAGTTAACTAAGATGGTTAGCTAAAAACTGTATTTGATTCTTTAACTTGTCCTTGTTATACTCGAAAAAGCTCGGAAGTATAAAAGTTTATGCTGCTATTTTTTTTTCGGAAAAATAGGTTGTAATGGGAGACTCTTTGTTTTCCTAGACAAAAATAATTACTTTTTCAAAAAAACACTTTTCTATTTTTTTGTTGGGTATTTTATTCTCTGGAAGTCCCTGACTCGGAGAATACTGACTCGGAGAATACTGTCTCGGAGAATACTGTCTCGGAGAATACTGTCTCGGAGAATACTGTCTCCTATCTCCTGTCTCCTGAATACTGACTCGGAGAATACTGTCTCCTGTCTCCTATCTCCTGATCACTGAATTGTGATACAATCGCCCCAAAACGTCCCCGCGTCAGTCAAATATGTCCCCGATTACACCGTCCATCAGTGTCAACGAACCAAACCCGCAGGCTGCCATCCAGACTTTATCGGTAGTGGTTCCCATTTATAACGAAGTGGACAGTATTCCCCATCTCGTCGAGAGTATCGCCTCGATTTTGCGTTCTTATCAAATTAACTACGAGATTATCTGTGTTGACGACGGTTCTAAGGACGGTTCCACCGAGATTTTAGCTAATTTAGCCAAAAATCGCGATGATCTCAAGGCGGTAATATTGCGACGCAACTACGGACAAACCCCGGCTATGGCTGCCGGATTTAATTATGCCACGGGACGGGTCATCATTACCCTCGACGGCGATTTACAGAACGATCCCAATGATATACCCCTATTATTGGCCAAATTAGAGGAAGGTTATGACCTCGTGAGTGGCTGGCGCAAAAATCGCCAAGATGACCAGGTAAAACGGCTTTTACCCTCAAAAATAGCTAATTGGCTAATAGCAAAGGTTACAGGGGTCAAATTACACGACTACGGTTGTTCTTTGAAAGCCTATCGAGCCGAATTAATCGCCGATATGAATCTCTACGGGGAATTACATCGCTTTTTACCCGCATTGGCTTTTATTGAAGGGGCAAAAATAACCGAAATTCCCGTTAATCACCACCCTAGACGGTTCGGACAGAGTAAATATGGTTTAGATCGCACAATTCGCGTTATTATGGACTTATTTACTGTCTTTTTTATGAAAAAGTTCCTCACCCGTCCGATGCACATTTTTGGACTCTACGGACTGTTATCCATGGTAGTGGGGATTATTTTAGGCACTTATCTGACTATTCTCAAACTCGGTTTCGGACAAGAAATCGGCGATCGACCTTTGTTAATCCTGGCCGTGTTATTCTTTTTAACTGGGGTACAATTACTCTGTTTTGGTCTTTTGGCAGAAATTTTGATGCGAACTTACCATGAATCCCAAAAACGTCCCATCTACCGCGTTCGTACTGTTGTCGGGAATAGGGGATTTTTCAGTGAGCAGTGAGCAGTAAACAGTAATCAGTAAACAGTAATCAGTGAAAAGACATCTCGGAACTTGCCACTTAATATTGTTCACTGAAAACTCAAATCTGATAACTGAATCACTGATAACTGATAACTGATAACTGATAACTGAAAAAAATATGACTATTTGGGAACTTGATTTTTATTCGCGGCCGGTGGTGGATGAAAATAATAAAAAAAGATGGGAATTATTAATCTGTGAAACTCCGGCAACAATCGATCGCTCCTCCGATACAATATTTAAATATGCCAGTTATTGTCCTAATACGATGGTTAATTCCCAATGGTTAGGAGAGGCAGTTACTGCAGCTATCAAGGCAGCGGGAGTAACTCCCAAAAAAATCCGCTTTTTCCGTCGTCAGATGAATAACATGATTAGCAAAGCTTGCGAGGATATCGGTATTCCCGCTTCCCCTAGTCGTCGCACTCATGCTTTAACTAGATGGATAGAAGAAAGAATGGTTAATTTCTACCCCCAAGAAGTTGGTTATGATCAAAATTTAACTAAAACTGCTTCCGTGAATTATCCTCCTTTAAATGCTGTTCCTCTTCCCGATGCTGTCCGGGGAGATAAGGCCGATAAATGGGCCTTTGTCACGCTAGAATTGTCTTCTTTTAATGATTTAAAAGATTGGGATATTAGCTTCGGAGAAAATTTGCCTATACTGGGAATGGGATTAGATGAGAATCTAAAAATCCCCGGTTTAGTTATTTTTTCCCCCCGCGCTTTGCCCCTAGCTGGTTGGATGTCAGGGTTAGAAATGGCCTATTTAAAGTTAGAAACTGGTTCCCGTCCCGTGCTACGTTTAGAAACGGGTGCTAGTGATAGCTGGATTCTCGTCAACGTCACTAATACCGAGACTTTAAACGAAGCCAAAAACTTTGAAGAAGCTAAACAAAAAGCCAATAATCTGCATTTTTTAGCCGTTCAATCTAACCCTGAATCGGAATCCTTCGCTGGTTTTTGGCTACTACAAGAAGGCTCTCAAGAGTAAAGTTTAGTGAGGGTGGGTTTTCAATCCACCCCCACAGAATTAACTTAAAAACATTGTCTAGTCCAACTACCGTGTAATCCGTAGGGAATATGATGTTTAAGATGGATAACTGCTAGGGAATTAGTGATATCTTTAACATCTAAGATTACCATATTCGATCGATGATTGGCTGCATCGTAGGTGACTACCAATAACCAACCATCATCTTCAGCGATTCCATCGGGTTTAGGCACAAAAATTGGCTCACCTGCGAATCCCCGGGGGGCAAAAGAATGTAATTGTTTTTCTCCTGTTAATAGGTCCAGTTTTAAGATTGCTTGCAAAGGAGCATTACCAGTGGCATGATGAGCGGCAGCGATGTATAAATAACGGTAATCTCGACCAACTTTTGCAGGATTAATGCTGGGAAACTCACAACAATGCTCTAGAATACATTCTCTTGTAACGGTATTTTCTGATAAATTTAGTGTAAATCGCCACAGATGTCCGGGAGCTAAACTATCAAAATCTACCGATTGAAAATTGCTATTTGAATCCAGTTGTGGTAAGGATTGATAACAAATAGAATCAATATAAATTTTCTCCCCTTGTTCAAAAGCATTGCTATGATGGAAGACAAAACCCGATGTAGTTTCTAAAACTTTCACTTCTCCTTTGTTAGTATCCCGGGGGATAATAATAATCTTAGTTAACTTGTCTGGTTGATTGATGACGCATTCTCCCGCACCTTTTAACCCAAAAAGAAAGGGAAAAGGATTATAACCAACCGGGTTTTGGAAAAAGATAGCGTAGTGGGGAGTAATAACAAAATCGTGGATAAAACAAAAGCCCGGTATGCTGTGGGTATGACGACGTAATAACTTACCCGTGGGACTAATTTCGTAGAGAGTAATGGCACTCGACAAACCCGTTTTGATGGCAAAATTTACCAGACATGGTTGATGATTATCGAAAATACAAGCGGGATCGATGCGAGGATGAGCGGCAAAAGCATCGCCTTTTTCCAAGATACCATCGAGGTAGTCTAAACCAATAGTATCAAGGGTTTTAGAATCGAGGCGATGGGGTTCGGCCGCTTCCCAAAGTGCCAGTAATTTATCACCCCAGTAGATAACATTAGTGTTAGCAATATTTTTCAGACGCAAATCAAAAGCATTGCCGAAAACTCCCCCCGGTTTTTTCGTGCCGAAAACACCGCGATAAAGGGGTTTTCCCGCTTTCTGTTCCTGGAGATAACCTTGGGTTTTAACAAAACGATTACGATAATGTACACGCCCATGATTGAAGCTAATCGCGCTGATCATACCATCTCCATCGAAGGGATGAGCGATCGCCGTGCCAGCGATATCGAGTAAACCAGGGCCGTTTTTAAAGACTGTACCCTGTAAATCGGGGGGAATTTGCCCCTCGATGTCTTCTACCTCGTAATCGTACTCGTTAGGTTGGGATTGATAGCCTTTTTGCCAATCCTGACGATTATAGGATTTTTCGCCAATTGTCGGAGTTAATACCATGGTAGTTTTAAGTTTATATTATTAGGGGTCGAGAAGGTCGTCACCGACCTCCCCTCCCATTCAGAACCGTGCGTGAGACTTTCACCTCACACGGCTCCTAGTTTGTTTGTTCCCTTGTTAAGGATACAGCTTGACTTCTTTTGGTTAACCTTGTATTATCTAGGTTGACTGTTGATGTCAAACCAGATGATTTTAGGCTTCCATCAGATGCCGATTTATCATCGTGACAGTGGCGGTGTAGTAATTGAAGGTTTTTATATTCATCCTTTCCGCCTAAGCTGAGAGGGTGAATGTGGTCAACTTCAATTAAATCCGATGGTGTGAAATACTGCCCACATCGGCTACACTTGCCTTGTTGCTTCTTAAGTAGTTTGGCTACTCTTGTCGGTGTGTCGATTGCTTGTCCTCGTCTGGTCGCCCAGTAAGTCCAATTTCCGTCGTAAGGTGAAGTTTCGGGGCGTACTAGGGTATGTCTGACAATTGGTGTCCAATTATGTTGCCATAAATGAAGACCATCTTTGGTCTTAAATAACCAAGATTCTTGCCTTTCTTTCCCATTGCTGAGTTTAACTGTACCCGGTCTAAAGTAGTTTCTCAGCTTTTCGTGGTTTGATTTACCGCATCTTGATACTGTCCATGCCCTTAACATTAACCAGATTGTATTGTCTAGTTTATTGAAGGTATCTGTGGATACTACTCCTGAGTAGTAGTTAGCCCAACCTCTAATGATTGGGTTTAAGTGACTAATCAGGGCTGATTGAGGTGCTGTTTTGTGTTTTTTGATTACACCTTTAATCGCTTCTGTGTGGGCTTTAACTGCTTTTTGGCTAGGTTTAATATGTGTTAGAAATGTTTTGGGTATTCCTTTATATATTTTCCCTGCTTTGTATTTTCCTGCTGGGTATTGCCTGATATTGAATCCTAGAAAATCAAAACCGGGTTCTTCAGTTTTCCCATTGTACTCAATGGGGTTGAGTGTATGAGACACTCTGGTTTTTTCTGGTTTGAGTTCTAATCCAATTGGTTTTAACCATTCAGAAATGGCAGTTTGGCACTGTTCAATGATTTCGAGTGATGGTGAAATCACCACAAAGTCATCGGCGTATCTTATTAGAACAGCTTGAGTTTTACTACCCTTTTTGGGGAATAGTGTTTCAATTAATCTTGCCATTCCATCCAGTGCGATGTTGGCTAGTAGTGGACTTATTACCCCTCCTTGTGGTGTCCCTGTTTCTGTTTCTTCAAATACGCCATTATCCAATACTCCTGCTTTGAGCCATTGTTTAATGTCTCTTTTCAAGGCAGTGGGACAATGAATTTTTGACAGTAGGAAGTTGTGATTAATTCGGTCAAAACACTTGGCAATATCAGCATCTAATACGAAGTAGCTACTTTTATTGATGCTAAGGTATATCCTCGATATTGCATCATGGGCAGACCTTCCGGGTCGAAAACCGTAGCTGGTTTCTTCCATTTTTGACTCCCATTCTGGTTCGAGTGCCGATTTAATCAACGCTTGTCTAGCTCTGTCTTTGATGGTTGGTATTCCTAGTGGACGTTTTTCATCCCTGCCGGGTTTAGGAATCCATACCCTTCTTAACGGTTTTGCTTTAAGTTTTCCCTTGATTTCTTCGGTTAGATTTAGCCTTTGTTCTGGGGATATTGCTATCACTCCATCGACTCCTGCTGTTTTCTTTCCTTGATTATCTTGGGTTACTTTGCGAACTGCTAATAGACGAGCATAGTATGATTTCACCAATAGACGTTGCAACCTTCTAACCTTTGCATCCTGTCCCGATTTAGCCGCTTGGTATATCCTCTTTTGGAGCTTGAAAACATATCTTTGGATTTTACCCCAATTGATAGCTTTCCATACATTCGTAGTCTTAGTGGTTTTCGGTTTCCCGAACCCTTTACCTTCTCAAGGGTTTCGTCATATAGACTCCTACTAGACTCTATCCTTACAATCAAACCGTAACCTGTGAGCATATCCCGACTATTACCGTCAGGCGTTGGCTTTTGGTTACATCTCACACCCTTGAAGGCTTGCGCTTACACTTGTCACTACTGAGTATTTCGACCGATACTCAGAGCCTGAAAGGGCTTATCACGTTCCGTTTATATGGGCATTCCATCTTTAGATTTGTCCTATCCATCGGGGTACTTTTAAAGGTCTGTGTAAGTGAGTTAGTAAATTCCTTACTTTTCCCCTTGTTCTTTTGAACGCAGTGTATCAACCTATTTCACTACTAGCTAATTACGATGGTTCAGGTCGGACATTCGGTTCACACCTAATCATGGATGGTTGGCAGTGGTCTCGATTCTGGTGTTAGGTTACACCTCGGAGCCTTCCGTTCCCCGCTTCAGTCCCAGAATTGTGATTTCTGAATCTGGGGGTGGCTATCGCCGTTACTCTCACCTTTGTAACAATTTGTGAATAATTGTTACAAAGTGTATTGACCTTGAGTCCCTTTGCCTAGTTTGGTATCACGTTGATACTAAACGTCGGGACATATAAACAGTTATAAGGCTGGTCTGGGTTGACCTGTTAGATTCAGTCAGGGGACTGAAGACCTTACTAGGCGGTTATTTCGGGCATTTCAGCTCTATTTCATGCCTAAACGTTTCGCACTACTTTTCTTAACATAACTTAAAACTACCAGAGATAAAAAGAAGGGGGTGGCCAATCATTTTTTCAGCCCATTTACCCCCTCCTTGTCGTCATGTTATTTAACAAACAACATTTCTTGATAGGTAGGTAGGGGCCAGAAATTGTCGGCCACTTCTCCTTCCAGCGTGTCAGCATATTCGCGCACCTTATCCATCAAGGGACGGATTGTTTGAGCGGAATGCTGCATATGTTCCTCGATCGAGTCAAAATCGTGTTTAGCAATGGCCTCACTCAGTTTGGCAACGCTATCCATCATTAACTTAATCAGATTCGAGACGGTTTGGGCGTTTTCCTTATTGATCTCGATGCCGATCGCCGCCGCATTAGAGATCGCCAAAGACAATTCCGACAAGTAGCGAACAGCAGCCGGATAAATAATCGTTTTAGCCATACTCACCACCAGTTTCGCCTCCACTTCGATGGCCAGCAAATACTGTTCCGCATAGACATCAAAACGACTTTCCAGTTCAACGGGGGTAAGCACACCCATGCGGGTAAACAGTTCTTCGATATAATCGGCCCTCAGCACGGGTAAAGCATCGGCAGTGGTGCGGAGATTAGCTAAACCGCGCTCTTCTACCGCCATTTTGTGCCATTCCGGGGAATATCCGTTACCTCCAAAGATCACATTTCTGTGTTTGTCCATGATCTCCTTGAGAACACCCTGGGCAGCAGTATTGAGATCTTCCCCAGCTTTCATCCGGCTTTCTAGGTTATCCGCCACCCAAGTCAGGGAATCGGCTAGAATCGTGTTCATCGCCACCAGCGGCCCAGACACTGACTGATTAGAACCCACAGCGCGGAATTCAAAGCGATTGCCCGTAAAAGCAAAAGGAGAGGTACGATTGCGATCGCCCGGATCCTTGGGGAATACCGGCAGGGTATCGACACCGAGATCCATCAACCCCGGAGCATCAGAACCCTCAATTCGGCCTTGACTAATTTGGTCGAATACCTTTTCTAACTGGCTGCCCAAATATACGGAAATAATGGCGGGAGGAGCTTCATTTGCCCCCAAACGGTGATCATTGCTGGCGGTAGCCACCACTGCGCGTAAAAGCGGCCCGTACTTGTGAACGCCACGAATCACCGCCCCACAGAATAACAAAAACTGCATATTAGCGTGGGGAGTATCGCCCGGATCCAACAAATTGCCCTGGGTGGCGTTGCCGACAGACCAGTTAACGTGTTTTCCCGAACCATTAATTCCCGCAAAGGGTTTTTCGTGCAGTAGGCAAACAAAACCGTGTTTTTTAGCCGTACTTTTCAGCAAAGTCATAATTAACTGCTGATGGTCACTGGCCACGTTAGCGGCCTCGAAAAAGGGGGCAATCTCGAACTGTCCGGGGGCGACTTCATTATGGCGAGTTTTGGCCGGAATGCCGAGGCGATACATTCTTTCCTCTACTTCCTGCATAAACACCTGAACCCGTTCGGGAATCGCGCCAAAATAATGATCGTCGAACTGTTGACCCTTGGCGGCGGGTTTACCAAATAGGGTGCGACCGGTGAGCAGTAAATCGGGGCGACTATGGGCAAAATGAGCATCGACTAGGAAATATTCCTGTTCAGCACCGCAGCTGGAGTTAACGGGGGCGACTTCCGTATGTCCTAATAGTTTAAGCACCCTGGTGGCGGCTTTACTCATCGATGAAATCGAACGTAAAAGCGGCGTTTTTTTGTCGAGGGCCTCTCCTGTCCAAGAGATGAAAACCGTGGGGATACACAGGGTGACACCATTATCCGTCTCCATGACGTAGGCCGGACTGGTGACATCCCAAGCGGTGTAACCCCGCGCTTCAAAAGTGGAGCGAAGTCCGCCGTTAGGAAAGGAAGACCCGTCCGGTTCCCCCTGTACTAAGACTTTGCCCGTAAATTCTGTGATCACTGAACCGTCGCTCTGCACGGAGATAAAACCATCGTGTTTTTCGGCGGTGGCGTTGGTCATCGGATAGAAGACGTGAGCATAGTACAGCGCCCCTTTGGACGTGGCCCAATCCTTCATCGCAGCCGCTACCGCACTGGCGATGGAAACGTCTAATTTTCCCCCGGTTAAAATCGTGTTTTTGACCGATTTGAATACGTCTTTGGGAAGACTGGCCTGCATTTTGCTCAGGGTAAAGACATCGGTTGCCCAGAGGGCCTCTAAACGCTGAGGAATTTTGCTAGGTAGGGGTTTACGGTCCGTTACTTGAGAGATAGCTTGAACACGCGTTCCATAACTCATAAGTATTTTTCCTATTGTTTTGTGTCGTGGATGAAGGGTTACTTTACTTAGGCGATGACAAGTTTCCTACTAACTTTGATGTTGAATTCCGGTCAGAGGCTATTCTCCGCTTAATAATTTTGATCCCACGGCACAAGCTTCTCTGCGGTTTTTATCTGCTTGCGCCGGCCTCTTTTCCGATCAATTAGCAACACCAGCCTTAATCTTAAGAACAGATGATCGAGAGATTTGTATCAAACATTACAAATATCCTAAACCCGATCTTCCCCAAGCGATCGCACTGAGAAAACGGGTTTCTTTGAGAAACCCGTTTTCTGGACTTAAAAAAGCGATATTTGACAAAAATCGGGGGGGGGTAAAATGCTGGTGGAATTTGCCCAAAATTGCCCATGAATTTTACAACTAACTTCAAATCTCTCTCTCTGGCTGGTGTTGTCTTCGCTGGCACAGTTAGCGCGATCGCTGGAATGACTATCCTCCCCGTCCAAGCGCTGCCGATCATCTACAATCCCACTCCAACCTTAACGCTTAATGCAGGCACTGCTACTCCCACGATTGGAGCCTTAGTCAACACTGCCAACGGCAATGGGTTGACTGGACCTGGAAACGCTTTGCAGCAACAGCACGTCGGAGGTACCGATTTGTCTAATTTCTGGGGAGTACGTTTAGAAATCGGGACAACTCCTGCTGATGTCAATCTTGATTTTGATTTTGGCAGTTCTGTGTTCTTAGATACCTTGGCTTTGTGGAATTACAACGCTTTTAATACCACAGCTACTGATCGCGGAATCAAGGATTTCACACTAATTCTCTCCAATAACTCCGACTTTAGCAGTCCAGTTTATGTATCAGGAACCCTAACACTTCCCGAAGGCACTTCGAACAACATACCTGCCACACTTTTTTCCTTTCCTTTAATTCAAGCCCAATATGCTAGAATTGATGTAGCAAACAATTGGTTCGTTGGTTGGACAGCACCAGGGCCTATTGGTCTCTCTGAAGTTCGCTTTGCCCAGACTGTTACTGTTCCTGAATCAAGTTCTGGCTTAGGTTTGCTGGCTTTAGGCTTACTGGGGGCGGGAGCGGCATTTAGGCGCCATTGGAACTGAGAAAACGGGTTTCTTTGAGAAGAAAAGGGGTTTCTTTGAGAAACCCCTTTTCTGAACTTTTGGCAGATCGCCTTAATTATGGAATTAGTTGGATTACAATTAGTTTAAGTGCCATTGGAACTGAGAAAACGGGTTTCTTTGAGAAACCCGTTTTCTGGAACAATCAATTCAAAGCAAGGACAAACCCATGAAATATCGCGTCTTAATTGAGCAAGATGAAGATGGCATTTATGTGGCTGAAGTTCCCTCCCTACCCGGCTGTATTTCTCAAGGCAATACCCGGGAAGAGTTACTCGCCAACATTCAGGAAGCAATTGCTTTATATCTAGAAAGCCTAGAAGCGCACAATGAACCGATTCCACCACCAATTTCTGAGGAACTGGTAGAGGTTAAATTATGAGTGAACTCCCTCCTATCGCTGGTCGCCAAGTCGTTAAAGCACTGGGCAAGATTGGCTACGAATTAGATCGGCAGCGAGGAAGTCATATCATACTCAGACAAAAAGCCTATCCCTATCGACGCATCACCATCCCTGACCATCGAGAAGTCGCTAAGGGAACGCTGAGATCTATCATTCGTCAAGCGGGATTGACAGTGGCAGAGTTTAAAACTCTCCTTTAGCTTAATTTGCCAGAGTCGAAACAACCGCTCATAAATCGCCAATTCAAAAATATACTATTAAACAATGTAAACGCTATATGAGTCAATCTGCTACTGCAATCAATACTAAACTAATTGATTCCCTTGCTCAAATTATCCTTTCTTTAACTGACGAAGAACAACAGCTTCTCCTACAAAAAATTCAGCATCCAGCCTTATCTGATGTCGATTTTCATCAAGGTTTTCCCTTTGATGTTCAAATTCCTAATACAGAAACGCTCGCCGCCATTGAAGAAGTAGAAAAACATCCTGAGCGTCTTAAGCGTTATACTAGCGTTGGGCAGATGTTCGAGGATTGGAACAGTGATTAAGACAACCCAAGTGCCGATTCCTGCCTTGATGCGTAGTGTCGAAGAAATTAAACTTGAATGGAGTTAAATATGGATTTTGTTCCTCAGCTTCCCCGGGATTCTGATCAACTTAAGCAAACTTTGGCAAAAGCACACCGCAATTGTCAAGAGATGGAATGGCTCTTCTCGACTTTGTGTGATAATTTTTGCTTATAGAATCGTGAAATGTTGACGGAGAAAGACTTTTACGACTATTTTGCCGAAGAAACTATCAGTATAGGCTTCGTTTCCACACAGAAACCGGAAGAGCCATGGAATTAGTTGGATTACAATGAGAAGAAGCGATTAGTCGCTTAGAAGCGGAAAATCGTCAAAGACGAAGACAACAGCTAGAAAACCTAGAAAACGGGTTTCTCAAAGAAACCCGTTTTCTGGAGAAAAATGGCAAAATTATCGCCAGAGTCAAAACAACTGATCATCAAATCGACAATCTTCGAGACAATCACCGAGCTTTATTCCTGTCAATGATGCTAACAAAATATCTAAAACAAGCAATGGAACTGGCAACCTATGAAGTTCTAGAAGACGGTACTTTTTATGGAGAAATTCCGGGATTTGAGGGAGTATATGCTAATGAAACAACCCTCGAAGCTACTAAGGAACAGTTACAGGAAGTTTTGGAAGGCTGGGTTATTTTAGGACTACGCTTACAGCATCAGTTACCGATTGTTGACGGTATCAATCTAACCCCTCAACAAAAAATCGCCTGATGCCACCTTTTGCCCCCATCAAAAGGAAAGAGTTAATTCGCCAGTTGAGAAAGCTGGGATTTTCTGGTCCTCTGGTAGGAGGAAATCATCAATATATGGTGCAGGGAAAGTTAAAAATCTGGATTCCTAATCCACACCAAGGAGATATCAGTAAAAGCTTGCTGGCTAAAATTTTACAACAAGCAAATATTAGTAGAGAAGAATGGGAAAAATTACGTTAAACAATTCTGTCTTGGAAAAGTTAAAAACTGTTCTCAATTGAGCAAGATGAAGATGGCAGAAAAGGGGTTTCTTTGAGAAACCCCTTTTCTGGACTGTCAATCTCTTGTCTCGATTAATTCGGGGACAAGTTCGGGAATAAAACCGGGTTCAGCTAAAGAACCAGTAACATGATGTTCAAAGACTTCTGCAGGGGGAAAAGTTTTCTTGACTTCCTGAGATTGCGGATCCGTAGAAGGTAGCCATTTAATTAGGGGTAAAGGTAGGAGAGTAGAGAGATTAGTAACCACTACCAATAACCAAAGGTTATCAAAATTAGTTTCGGTAACTCCCAACCAATGGGTTAATAAAGCTCCGATTTCTTGGGAAACTAATCCCGACATATTCCAGATAGACATTAATAAAGCGAATAGAGATGCTTCAATGCCCACGGGACAAAGACGGGCCGATAAAATTAAGACGGGTAAAAAGGCAATTTGTCCCATGACGGTGAGGATGAGACTATCCCCCAAACTAAACCAATGATCGTCAATACCGAGCGCTCGATTAGTATGGGTAACTAAGATTAGGGTAGTCATCCCTAAAAGTGCAGAAATCACCGTACTCCAACCCAAAATTAAACGAAAGGAAATCGCTTTTAAAAACCGTTGATATACCCAGATGCCCAGGATCGAGGCTAAACTGGTGACTAAGCGCACTCGTCCTAAAAATTCTGGTTCAAATCCTAACTCGTTGGTGGTGAAGTAGAAAAAGGCAGAATCGGCGCTAGGAGTAGCCTGCCAGAGAAAAATAAAGGCAGTAGGTAATAAAATTGATTTTTGTCTAATTGCTGACCATAATTGCCCGATTTGCTCCTTGACTTTGGGCGTTGATTGTGCATCATTGTTATTCTTGATTTTTTCCTCTGTAATTAAAAACGCCATGGCTGAGGCAATCAGGGGAAAAATAGCGGTGAGAGCGAAGACAGGACGAGTGCCGAGGTGTGCCAGTAACCAACCACCGAGATAAGCCGTAATTAAGCCGCCTAACGCCGATATTCCCCAAGTTAAGGACTGTAGAGAACCGGATTGAGTGAAGGACTCTCTGCGGGCCCTTTCTACTACCAAAGAATCGACGATGACATCACTAATGGTGACAGAAAGGGAACCAAGCAGGATCGCGGCCATCGCTTGCCAAGCATTCTCCACCACAGTGGCTAGGGCCAACCAAGCTAAAACCCCGATAATTCCCGATAAAATTAGGTAGGGCCGACGACGATAGCCGAAAATAGGCAAACCATCCGAAAGAAAGCCAAAAGCTGGTTTAATCACCCAAGGAATCGCCGCCACTCCGATTAATGCCCCCATCTGGGAGGGACTCAAGGCCAAATCATCCTTTAAAAAAAAGCTAACCGCTAATCGGGAGAGTCCGAGAATGCCCTGGACGAAATAAACCCCTAAAATGCCAATTAATTCGGGATTAGGGTCATTTCCGAACAAGATACTCTCTTTAAGGAATTTTTTCCCGCGATCGATGCCAAGGCGATTAATAAGCATGAAGTTTCATAAATATTTGTTACTGTCTCTATAATAATGATTGATCGCTCGATCGGTGCGTTAGCTGTTAGGGTTTGGCTGTTGAGCTTTAGGTTCTGGCGGTTGGGTATTGGGTTTTAGGGTTTTAGTTGAATTTCCCCATAGAAGGCTTATTGTCGTGTTATTGGGAAAGTTTTTTGCGATCGCTCTATTAATATACGGAAAGATTTTTTTTAATGTGTATTTGATGTGATACAGGGAAACTTTCCGTATAATCCTCAGTTAGGTTTACCAACAAAGGCGAGAGATGAAAAAAGTTCTAAACGTAGGTGGCAACAGCAAGGCGATTCCGCTTCCGCCCCAATATTCAGAATTTGAACACTTGCTGCTCGATATTGACCCGAAAGGTTCACCAGATATTGTGTGCGATGCGCGTAATCTTACCACCCTTGAAAGTGGTCAGTTTGACGCTGTTTACTGCTCACATAACCTTGAACACTACTACCGACACGATGTACAGAGAGTCCTAGCTGGGTTCCTACACGTACTTAAGGACGGCGGTTTTGCACATATTCGGGTCCCGGACATCCAGGAACTGATGCGGATCACAATTGACAGGGGTTTAGATATTGATGATGTCCTGTATCAATCACCGGCAGGGCCAATTATGGTTCTAGATGTCCTTTACGGTTATAGCGTTGAAATCGAGCGCAGTAAAAAAGACTTTTTTGCCCATAAGACCGGTTTTACACATAAATCGTTAATGTGTATTTGGTGTGATATACAGAAAGTTTCCGTATAATATGGTCAGGCGTGCAACTAAAAAAGGAGTTTCAAACTAACGTGGGAATAGTTGAGACAGTTATAGCGGGCATTATCGTTGCAGCAATTTTGGGTATTACTAAGTTTGTCGTCAAGTCAAATGGTATTTCTCAATTGCCATCTCAAATAGTCTCTAATTCCTTATTAGTAGATAATCAAGATGAACTATATAGAAAATTAATAAAGCACAGAGAAATATTATGAGGCTGTCATTCCCATCTGGAGCCATAGTTCTCTCAAATCTCGTATAACTCCTGTAACCATCTCAAAAAATTTGCTGATTGGGGATGGGATTGATTAAGTATTTTTTGTTTTACTGCATCGTGAAGTTGTTTCCCCGGCGGATCTTGCCAAGCTAAATAGGTATGAATATTAGCCTTATCTAGATGATAATCTCTATAGGTTGCCCCTTGTTGTTTTGCCTCTATCACCTTGTTTTGTGTATATTGCCAAAGATTATTATCGGGAACTAAATAGGCTAAAAAAGTCTCTAACATTCCTCTAGATTGATTATCGGGCATCATCCACACACCGAATTTTATCCCCGATTCTAGAGTTATAATTAATCCCGCTGCTGGTAAATTTTGAGGTAAGTTAGGTATATTTGGTAAACAGGCATTATATAAACTTTTCCAACGATTATTAGGTTCTTCGTCTGCATCTATGACAATTCCTAAATGAGTTAGTCCGTTAGGAGTTTTTAGTTGTGCAGAGATGTATTTAGGTTTTAGTAAATTTTCAACACCATCACAATTTATGATATTCAGTGGCTCTTCCCCTCTATTCCAAGTAACTCCATTTGCTTCCATTAATTGGGGAATAACTCTCAATTCCTCTGCACCTTCCACTAATAACTTTTTTGTCTCTATTTTAGGCATTGTTACCGCACCTCAAGATTACTTGTAGCGGCAATAACAATTTCTTCTGGATCAAAGATTACAGATTGGCTTTTTTCCTTATCTATCCTTTGAATAGTAATCTCGTTATCGGTAATTTTTTCTTCGGTAATTAATTCGGCTAAACTTTGCCAACAATCCCGGCTGTGAGTGGTGGCGAATACCTGAATATTGAGTTTTTTAGCGGTTTCCCAGACGACTTTCCACATATCAGTCATGACAGTAAAATGCAAACCGCTATCAATTTCATCAACTAATAAAATTCCATTTTCAAGATTAACCATCGCTAAAACTAATCCTAACATTCGCCAAAATCCATCGCCTAAACTGCCAATAGGTATAGGTTGATCATGATTTTTAATTTTGATTAAAAACCCACCTCTAACACCTAGGTTATTTGCAGTTGAATACTTGCCAGAACCAATACTGGCTATTCTTTCAATTTTTGGCTCAATAATTTTCAAAGATTCAATAATTAAATCTTCTAAAGGAGAGAGAACAATGTTGTCAAAAAGTGCCGCCATATCAAAACTTGTTAGAGAAAATGGTGTTAAGAACTTCAATTCAATTTTATTATCAATACCTATTTTATGGGAAATTCTGCTTAAACTAGCCATTCTTCTTCTTATGGAATCTCTGGCAAGAGTACCGTTGGCAAGAAGTTCCAGTTGAATCAGTTTTTGTGATTGACTCCATCCAATACTTAAAAGAAGTTGATTCCATTCCTCATCGTCGAAAATATTATCATTATTTAAATCATCATTTTTGTCTGAAAATAGAGATAGTTGTATAGGAATACTTTTAACAGAAATAGTAACACTTTCCTGATGTGATTCCCTAGATCCAATGATAATAATTTCCTTACTTGGGATGATTTCATGCCCAGGAAATAAATGACAAATTTCAAAAACTTTAGTGCGACTAGGTAGATTACTTTCTGACCAACCAAACTCACCTCTATAGCTAATAGTTTCAAGAAATATATCTATATTCTGAGCATACAAAAACTGAATCGCTTCTAAAATAGAAGTTTTACCGCTATTATTTTTACCCACTAAGAGATTAATTCGACCAAGATTGGCCATCTCAAAACTTTGAAAACCGCGAAAGCCTTCAATTTTTAGGGATTGTAACATGAGTGATTACCCCGGATTTTCCGTTATTAAATCTAGTTTATCTCAACCTCAGAAAACACCTCAATTAATGACAGAGCAGCACCATGGCGATACCGATACCTAAACTTAAACCAACCAGCACCTGAAAAGGAGTATGACCAATTAATTCCTTTAAACGTTCCTCGTTAAATTCCTTGCCCTCCTGGAACATTTCATCGATAATTTGATTGAGAATCCGGGCCTGTTTTCCTGCTGCCTGACGCACTCCGGCCGCATCATACATAACAATAACCGCAAAAAGCGCAGCGATTGCAAATTCGGGACTAGACCAACCCATCTGTAATCCTACCCCAGTAGCCAAGGCCCCCACCAGTGCCGAGTGAGCGCTAGGCATTCCCCCCGACGAGACTAGATAGCGCAGACTCACCTTACCATCGCGGATTAACTCAATCAGCGCTTTTAGTCCCTGGGCAGTGAAACAAGCTAAAAGAGAGACTAGCAGTATTTGATTGTGTAACACCTGCTCGAAGTCCTGCATAATCTCATTCGTTTAATTTAATTTTTACGATTAACAATATACTCGGCGATGGCCCGTAAAGGTTCAGCAGCCTCATCGTAGCTACTCAATTCACCAATGGCACTATCTATTAAATGTTGAGCTTGCTGGCGGGACCCTTCTATCCCCCAGAGACTAGGATAGGTGGCTTTTTGTGCCTGTAGATCCTTACCGGCGGTTTTACCCAATTCCTCCTTTGTCGCCGTGATATCGAGAACATCATCGATAATTTGGAAAGCCAAGCCAATATTTTGGGCATAACGGGCTAATTTAGCTATATCTTCCCCTTTTGCCCCCGCTAAAACTGCCCCCGACACCACAGAAGTCTCCAACAGAGCCCCCGTTTTCTGAGTATGGATAAAACCGAGAGTTTCCGCCGAAATATCTGGTTTTCCTTCGGATTCCAAGTCTAAAACCTGACCTCCCACCAAACCCGCTGCCCCGACAGTGCGACCTAAACGGGCAATTACCTCTAAAATCTGTAGGGGAGGTACATTAAGAGTCTGGGTAGCCACATACTCGAAAGCGTAGGCCAGGAGACCATCCCCGGCTAAAATAGCGATATCTTCGCCAAAAACCTTATGATTGGTTAATTTCCCGCGTCGGTAATCATCGTTATCCATGGCGGGTAAATCGTCATGAATTAATGACATAGTGTGAATCATTTCTAGGGCGCAAGCGGTGGGTAAAGCCATCTCTAGGGAACCCCCCATCAATTCACAGGTAGCCAGACATAAAATCGGCCGCAGACGTTTGCCACCAGCGAGGAGAGAATAGCGCATCGCCTCGTAGATTTTGGCAGGATTGCCGATAACCAAAGAGCTATCTAAAGCTGACTCGACAATCAACCGCTTTTCCTCCAGATAGGAAGCCAGAGAAAAGCTCTCGTTTTTCCTCACTTCTACTCCTCGTTCGCCCCTAGTAACCATGTCTTTTTGTCTTGAACCGACTGCTTTTAAAACTATATCAGGAAACTCCACCTCGATGGGAATTAAACTGATTGCTCCCTTGTCCCCTAAGCTGTTGACTGTCTAAATTACGCCTTCAGACTACATGGCAGCGCCGCAGTTGCTATTCTGAACATTTGTACTAAAATTCCCTAGACCGAGAGAGGTCAATTTTTTTTGATGCCTATTTTCTCTTTTACCTGAAAAAATACCTCCCCCAGTCCAGAGATTAGCGAAAAACGGGTGATACAATTGAATTTCGCCGCAGTTATCCTGGGAGATGCTGAAGTTTTGATGATTCGGTCAAACTTCCGTTTTCTTAGCTTGCAGTTGAGAAATTTCTCGATTAACCTATAATTAGGATTATCCTAGAAATACATTGTATGCTGCCAGGGCAAATTTTAGGCGATCGATACCAAATTCAAAATCAGTTAGGTAAACAAACTGGAAGACGCACTTTTCTCGCCCAAGATCTAAAAACGGGCGCTACTGTTGTCGTCAAATTATTAATCTTCAGTCCCGATTTTGAATGGACAGATTTAAAACTTTTTGAACGGGAGGCCGAAACTCTTAAACATCTAGATTGTCGCTCGATTCCCGAATATATCGACTATTTTGAAGTTCGTACCGATACCTATCAAGGTTTTGCCCTTGTTCAGAGTTATATCGAGGCTAAATCTCTCAAGGAACAGATAGAAAATGGCCGCAAATTTAGTGAATCAGACCTGCAAGAATTAGCTAAATCTATCCTAGGTATTTTAATTTATCTCCATGGACTTAACCCGCCAATTATCCACCGGGATTTGAAACCTAGTAATATCTTATTAAAAGATCGATCGGGTCATAGTATCGGCAATGTTTATTTAATTGATTTTGGTTCTGTCCAGACTGTTGCTCAACAGGAACAGGCCACTTTAACTATCGTCGGAACCTACGGTTATATGCCCCCAGAACAATTCGGTGGTCGCACCGTTGCCGCTTCTGATTTATACAGTTTAGGAGCCACTTTAATCTATCTAGCTACAGGCATTCATCCCGCCGATTTACCCCAAAAAGATGGCAAAATTCAATTAAATAATTTAGCCAATTTAAGCCCTGCTTTTGTTCATTGGTTAGGGCAGTTAATCGAACCTAGTCTCGAAAAAAGGTTTGTTTCAGCCCAGGCAGCCAATCAAGCTTTAAATACTCTCCACGAAATGCAATTAACTTCCTCGAACCTTGAAAAACCCGCCGGGAGTCGGGTACAGTTGCAAAAAAGCGGGGAGAAAATTAAAATATCTTTACCTCCCGAAGGTTTTACCCCTAAATTAATTTATCTTGGAACCTTTGCTATCGCTTGGAACGCTTTTTTATTAGTATGGACAGGAGGAGCAGTTTCCATTCCTCTGTGGATAAGTTGGTTTTTTCTGCTCTTTTCCTTGCCTTTTTGGTATGTGGGTTTAGGAATGCTTTACCAGATTATTTATTGTCTCAAAGGGGAGGAAATTATCACTATTAATAGTCAAGAAATTGTTGCCATTCAGCGAATTTGGGGTTTGACACTTCCGGGCAAAAAGAAAATGGCACGGGAACATATTAATAAACTGGTGAAAGCTGATGGTTATCATAGCAAAGATGGTGATGGCGATCAAGTTTATGTACCGATGGCTTTAACTATTTGGGTGGGGACTAAAGAATATACTATTAGCAGTAAGACAAAAGCCTATCTGAGTCAACCCGAAATTGAATGGTTAGCAGCGGAATTAAGCCAATGGTTAGGAATACCAATTACTAATAAGTAGCCAGTTACAATCAGCTTTTTTCTCCCTTCTCCCTTTTCCCCTCTCCTCCACTGATTACTGCTTACTGAAAAAGTTTCCCACTTCCCACCTCCTGATATAGACGAACTGTCTGTGATCAGTGTAAAATTTTATGAAGGGTCTGGGTTTTTTTCTCCCTTTTCCTGAGAAATGCCCCAGAGCCAGTGACTAAAATCAAAATTGTGCATCCCATCGATAATTAAGTTTATGAGCGCCACTATTACCGTAGAAAAACGCAAATTAGAAAAATCCCCTTTAGAACTGCATTATCTCGGCGATCGAGTCTTGCGTCAACCGGCCAAGCGGATTGCTAAAGTCGATGACAGCATTCGTCAATTAGCCAGAGAAATGCTGCAAACTATGTATAGTGCCAATGGTATCGGGTTAGCAGCCCCGCAAGTGGCAGTCAATAAACAATTGATTGTCATCGATTGTGAACCCGATAAACCCGAAAATACGCCCTTAATTCTGATTAATCCCCAAATTATCGGTTATAGTCGGGAATTGTGCAAAGCGGAAGAGGGTTGTTTGAGTATTCCCGATGTGTTTTTAGATGTCATCCGTCCCCAAGCGATCGAAGTGAGTTATAAAGATGAACAGGGGAAACCGCGAAAACTGCAAGCTAACGGTTTACTAGCGCGGGTAATTCAACACGAAATGGATCATCTTAATGGTGTCATGTTCGTGGATAGAGTAGATAACGATTTGGCACTCAATGAAGAATTAAAAAAACACGGTTTTTCCGTGCAAGCGGTGAAACCCGTCGAGAAAGTGACAAAATAAAGGCATTAGTTAATTTAGGTGAGGAGTGAAGATGACCCCGAAAAGCGGCGTTTTATTGTTATTATCCTGTGTTACAGCGATCGCTGGTGTGGGTTGTGTCTTTGAAATTAGTTCGGGAGAACCGGATTTAGGCAATACCACCACTGGCTTAATTCTAGCGGCAAGTGTACCATTAACAGCCCTATTTTTTTGGGCGGCGGTTAAAGACACGAGAGCCAATTACAAATAGAATAAATTCCCCTCGTTTATCTAAAAATTGGCATAATTTTCACGAGCAGAAGAGAGAATTTATTTCTCTCTTTTGTCTGTTTTAATTACAGGATAAATTGCCAGAAAAAGTTAAGTATCTCAGCAAAGTTAATAGGTACTTAGAATTGTGCTTACCCATAGCCGAGAGTTGGATATGTTCCGCTTCAAGCAACAAGTCTTCAGTCTCATAGTCGTTGTCAGCTTTATCTGCATAAACAACGCTACCGACTGGTAAATCGAAGGAAAATACTCTCAAACCTCTAACATCAGCAAATAAACCGGTCGAGAGAAAAAATTCCACAGGCTCTCCTGTTTCTGTAACCATCAGATGAATTTTAATGCCATAGAAATATCGCTTCTTACTGGCTTGATAACCTCGATAAGCCTCGTCACCACCATAGATTTTTGACCTTGGCACGCCAATTGATAATTTTTACTAATATATTGCTGACAACCCTTTGCTGGTAAGGACTCTAGCTACAATGATTGATTTTTATCAAGGTGAAGAATTGTAATTTATTTTCTCAGAAAAAATCAATTACTGAAAATAGTTGTCAATAGTAGTTCCTACAATGACAGTTTTTTGTCAAAACATCTTGGGGAATGTAAAAATATATAAAAATATATGAAGATGTGCGGAATATCGGCTAGAATCATCAGTGCAACTTAGTTTTTTTGCTAGGGATTATGGGTGATTTCAAGCATCAAGTTGACCAAGGGATAAAACAGGTAAATCAGTTGGCTGATCAAGCAATTGACAGTATTAAGGACAATGTGCAGCAGATCAGCGAACATCCTACCAAACTGGTGGATATGGGCGCAGGCATGGCAGGTGGCATGGCTGGTGCCACAGCCGGAGAGGTAATTGGAGGTACTGTTGGGGCAGTATTAGGCCCAGTAGGCGTGATCGCTGGTGCCCAGGTAGGCGGACTGGTTGGGGATGTATTGGCAGGATATGAAGCCAGTCATCTTTCCCATCAGATGCTGCATCCAGGAGAGCAAAAGCCAGAGAAACCAAATGAGTTATACCAATTCTCCAAAGTCTGACTACAGAAGTTTAATCCCCCTAAATCCCCCTTAAAAAGGGGAACTTAAAGGGGGATTTAAATTCGATGTGTAGTTTTCATTTAGAGAAATGGTATTACATGAAATTGAAGCAGCCTTTGAGAGCAAAAGCTTAGAGCAGGCGGGGAAAACCCTAGGCGAAGTGGCGGGGGATTTCGTTGATAATGGGTTATTAGGTGGGATTACTGGTAATATGGGCAAAGCGATCGGCGGTCAGGTGGGCAAGTTTGCCGGAAAATTCGCCCCCAAGGATTTTCTCCATCACCATCAAGAGGCAGCTCCTACCGAGGCTAAACCCACCGAATCTGCTGATAGGAAAACAGATTAACCAACTAACAGAACAATTGAACTACTTGACAACAGGGATATTTTGAGGTAAGCCGAGGCTCAGATGTTCAACTAAGCGATCGAGTTGCCCCGACCACTCGTCTTCAGAACCGTGCTTGAGGCTTTCGCCGAGAGCTTCACAGATTATCCTGAATCCGAGTTAGCCGCCTGCTTGTATTTTGGCAAAAAGGGACAAACCCACCAGCTGCGGTCAAGATGTTATTAACGTGCATTTGTTGGTGCTATTAAACGAGCCTCTCCGATTTTATGTTGCAAAATAAAAAAACCAGCGTATGCAGGGGAAGCATTGGGGGGAATATCTAGTTTAGATGTATTTAATGCGTAAACAGTAATTTGATAGTTATGGGGTTTTGAGCCTTCCGGTGGGCAAGCACCACCAAAGCCGTTGTAGCCGAAGTCATTCCGCAATTGAATCGCCCCTTGAGGAAGCTTTTTACTGTCTTTCACGCCAGCATTTTCTGGTAAACTACGCACATCTGCCGGGATGTTGACGACCACCCAATGCCACCAACCGCTTCCTGTTGGTGCATCAGGATCATACATAGTGACAGCAAAACTCTTAGTTCCTTTGGGAACATCGCTCCATTTCAAAGCGGGAGATTCATTTTTACCAGTACATCCCCATCCATTATAGATTTGTGCATTTTGTAATGATTTACCGTTTTCAATTGTTGGGCTAATTAATGTCATAGCTTGAGCACCCAAGCTAAAACCGCCCAATGCAATCAAGCCGGCAACAATCTCTGCTTTAAACATAAAATTACTCCTTCGCTCTGGATTAAGATAGGGGACAATCTCACTGGGGAAACGGTAGGGCTAGTGAGATTTAATAGGCTCTTAGCACAATTATTTGTAGGATGGGTTAGCGGTAGCGTAACCCATGCGGGCTACAAGATTAGCGATCGCACTAAAGTTTATTGAACAGACGGATCAAACATATCCCAGCCATCTCCCCACCCGCAGTGTTTGACAGCATAATACGCTCATTCATTATTGTAATATCGTGGAGCGAAGCCCAAAGGCAGGGAAGGTTTCCTAGAGGACTATTTTGATAGTTAAAGGTTAACTGATGATAGTACAAAGAGTTCCAGCCAACATACTCACAGAAATTATCAAACCAAATCTCATCAGAATAGTGATATTCCCCTCCACTAAGATCAAGATAAATCTTTTTCTGAATGCTAAACCCAAATTTACCTTTACTATATTTTATCCAGAGAGCATCCATTTCCTTAAGAATATCTTTAGGAAAATTTGCTGCTAAAGTATAAAAATTATGTTCATTATTTAAAACTATTAACTGATACCAGATAAAAGCGGTTTCCTCATCTGCTTTGCGCCAGTCTCCTTTTTTTAAATATTTGCTTAGCTGCTGACATAAATTTTCTGTTGATAATTTCTCTTGAATCTTTCTTAATTCATCTACATAAACCTCGTCCAATTCTTCTCTGTCTTGAACTACTTCCATCCGCTGGAAAACAACACCTGGAATTGGAAATCTTGGGTCTTTGCCAATATATTTCATTTCCACTACATAACCTCTGTCTAATATTTCATTTCCTTTTCCTTGATTTCCTGCATGTTGAAGTATCATTTCTAGTATCTTATAAAAGCCCTGTCTAAATCTTTGCGAATTCTCTTGATCAGCAAACAACAGCCGAAAAATTTCACGCCATTTTTCTTGGCTTCTATTTTTCTCATTTCCCCATAACTTATTTAATTCCTCATAAGCTTTCCCATATAAATCATAAACATCTGGTGCTTCAGGCAATCTAATACTAGAAATAACATGGGGTAAAATCCGCGAAACACGATAAACCCGATCTTTTTCCTTATGTTCAGAACCAACCTCAATTAATCCCCACCTTAACCCCCGTTTTAATTGCCGTTTATAGTCAGGAAGTAACTCACAAACCACTTCTAAAGCAATCATTGGGACAGGAATTTCATAAACTAAACAATGACTTAAAACCTGTTGTAATGGTTCATCAATAAGCTGATAAAGTTCCTCCCAAATAATTTTATCCTTCCAAAGCTCAGGACTTTCTTCTAGTTCGGTTAATTTAGTCTCTGCATCTTGTTTACCTAAAACTTCATTATTGAGAAATTCCAGTAACCGAGGATTACCATCTGCTAAATTTAACGCCCTTTTTCGTACATTTTCAGAGATTTTATCAGAATTAAAATTCTTTAACCGATTGAGTTTTTTAGTTAATTCAGCCTTTCTAAAAGGTTCTAACCCTTGCTTATAAAAATAATCCAATAAATCAGAATCAAAATCATAGCGACAGGTAATAATAATCCTATTTTCAGTTCCCGTTTCTTGAATTGACCTAACTAATGCTTCTAAAATGGGGGCAACTTCTGGCTTAAGAATATATCCACCTTGACGGGGTTCGAGATTCCATTCAAAGTCATCAAAAATTAATAAAAATGGTTTTTCTCCTAGTTCTGCTAATTGACTAAAAAGGTAAGCAAGTTTAACCTCTAAACAGTCATTATTTGATGCTAAAATATTACAAATTTCTCGTAATTCTGGTTTAATTAATTTAGACGATAGCTTTTTAATTAGGTTAGATTCATCAATTTGTCGCCACCAAAGAATCTTTTCATAATCAGGTAATCTATCCCACATTCGAGAAGCAATGCTACTTTTACCCCATCCCCCCATTCCGTGAATTAATACCCCTACTTTGTTATAATCTGTTTTTAGAGTTCGTAAACAGTTTTGTAATTGACGACGACGACCTACAAACTCCTCTCGACTGGCTACCCTTAAACGATTTTCATCATCCCTAAATTCTAAGGTTGTAGTCGGTTTTGGCAGTTGTTTCCGTCCCTTTGTTCTTAAGGGAGTCACTAAGGCTTGGGGTAAAGTATTGCTGATATATAATCGTAATTTATGCCAATCTCGTGCATTTTGCTTAATTAAAGATTGATAGGTAGATGCGATCGCTTTTGCCACCGTTTCCCCTTGGGATAACTCCCAATACAAGCGACTTGCCGCCTCAGTAGCATCCTTATCGCGGACATTTTGACCCCATCCTAAAACAGCAGTTGCACCCAGATTCAATAATTCTTCAGCCATCGAGGGAACTACACCATCACTAGCATAACCTGTACGGCAACCAGAGAGGAAAATTAAGGGAGGTAAAGGGTATCTTAATGCTGTAGCAATTTCTGATGTATTACTATAAACTAAACCCCCATATTCGTCTTCAGTAAGAAAGCAAGGTTTTTCATTTTGATGGGTTGCATGACCTGTTAAATGGAAGATATCAAAGTAATTTTTCTCATATTCCCCAACCACATAACTCAACTCAGTTAAACAACCACTTTCTTCTACTCTCAAATTAGCAGGAGTGCGTTTTGTTGCTTCTAAAATTTGCCCTTCTTCTGCTTCATAATCTAATTCGGGTTCAACATCTAAGGGAGAAGTTGCCATAAATAGCACATTTAAAGCACGATTTTTGGGTTGAGTTACTATTACAATTGATTGACTATTAGATACCCATCTAATAGGGATAATAGGGGGTTGTTTTTCTACTAGGAAACATTGACCATCATGTAATAATTCCCACGGTAGATGGGCCAGTCCCTTATCTGCCGCAATGGCAATAATCAACCCTTGTTGCTGAGATTCCTTGAGCGCATTGGCTAAAAGACGGTTATTCCCATCCAACCAATGATAGAGTTTTTGTCCTGTAATGGCATAATCTACGGGAATACGGGTATAATAATTCGTCTCTGCTTGGTTGCCTAAATCTTTAATTTCAGCCAGAGGGAGTCTGCGTTCTTCATATTGATTAGGATTGTCCCAAAAATAGCGTAAAGAGACATAATCCGAGCCTTGAGGCGTTAAGCTAATATGAAGGATTTTCATGTACCTAATCCTCTGGCGGTAAAGCTAACACAGTCTCAGTAATAGCATAATAGCCGATGAATGTCAAGCACAGGGTAATCGTATGAAGAACCTTACATTTTATACAAAACGACGTGCGATTACCCTGTAAAATCGAGAGCCTTCAGTCCAACATTGTAATTGCTCATTACTTAGTCCTAATCTGAATAAAAATCACTAGATCAAGTGCATTGACTTGGCAGCGGCGGTGAGTTCGTCTCGAAACGCTGGATCCGCTAGTCCGATCAAAGACTCCGCCCTTTCGGTTGAGGAGAGTCCCTTGAGATCGACAACACCGTTTTCAGTGACCACATAGTGAACATCGGTGCGGGGTGTCGTGACCGGCCCAGAAAGCCGAGGAACGATCTTACTGATCTTGCCATCCTTGATTGAAGACTGGAAGGCGATGAAGGACATACCGCCCTTCGAGGCATAGGCCCCCTGGACGAAATCCAACTGGCCACCGGTCGAGGTAAACTGATGACCGCCAACATATTCCGAATTGCAAGCTCCGGTTAAGTTCATTTCAATTGTGGAATTTACCGACACCACATTGTCATTTTGGGCAATCACAGCCGGGTCATTCACATAATTGACGGGATGACTTTCCAGCGAGATGTTGTCATTGATGAAGTTGTAGAAAGCTTCATCTCCCATGGCAAAGGTGAAGACAGATTTGCCCAGGTTGATTTTTTTCCATTTGTTGGTGACAACACCGTTCTGAATCAGGCTTGCTAAAGCAGGAACGAGTACCTCAGTATGAATGCCGAGATCCTGCCAATCCATTAGCGCCTCGCAGACTCCGCTAGGTACTCCACCTACGCCGATTTGCAGACAGGCGTGTTCAGGAATTCGTTCTGCAATTAACTGGCCAATCTTCCTCTCTTGCTCCGTGACCGGTCGAGGTTTCAGCATTGGCAACGGAACATGATGTTCTACGATGGTATCTACTTCGGAAATATGCAATAAGGAGCGTCCAAAAACCCGGGGCATATTCTGGTTGACTTCCACGATCAGCCGTTTAGCTGCCCGGGCGGCACTGCTGGTGTAATCGTTATTGGTTCCGAAGGTAAAATAGCCGTTACTATACTTTAGACGTTCATAATCTGAGATTTATTAAACTTCTGAAATCGTAGAGTCAGCAAAGAATCCAGTTCTTTTTTATGTTTCAGATGGGCATCATTCAAACATTCATAAATGGCTGAAGAAAAGTCAGAAAAGTTTTCATAATATTTACCATATAAACATTTCTTTTTGACAAATTTCCACAGCCTTTCAATTAAATTTAGATTAGGTGAATAAGACGGCAGATAGAGCAGCTCTATTGACAAAGAAAGAGCTAATTCTTCAACAATTTTACATTTTTGATAGCGGGCATTATCTAAGACTAGAGTGATGGGAATCATTAGTTCTAAAGCAGCTATTTTTTCAAGGAGTTCACAGACTTGAGTTGCCGTAATATAAGTGTCATTAGTAACCAGAATAACTTCATGAGTTATTGCATTTAATGCTCCTAAAACATTGAAGCGTTTACGCCCGCTCGTTGACTTAACAAAAAGTCTCTCAAAACACAAAACAAAACCGAGAAATGCTCCCATGACGAAGTGAGCGGCATCAAAAAAAAAACAGCCCTTTTTCCTTCTTTAGCCTCATTTAGTCTGGGTTCTAGGTTTTTTTCTTTGTAGTCTTCTTGTTCATCTGGGTCAGCTTTAGAAGGAAGAGAACCTATTTTTAAACATTTCATTCCCAAGGATTTTAAGAATTTCCTCACTTGGGTAGGACTTCGTTTTATTCCTGTCAATTCTTCTATTCTATATACAGCTTCATTTATTGTGGCTGGTGGATTTTTCTCGAAATATTTTTTGAGTGTTTCTCTTTGAGACTCTAATTCACTTTTAGGGCGATAGAAGTTGATTTCTTTTAATTTTTCTATTCCGCCCTCTTGATAATCTCGAAGATAGGTTAATAAGGTATTTGGCGAGATTCCTGCTAACTGACAAATTTTTTTGTGCGGTATCTTTTGGCTTTTTAACCAGAGAACTTCCATCTTCAGTTGAACCCGGGGATGAGGATGATGAAATCTTTCATAATACAGTGAGTTCTTTTCTTCTTCCGTGAATTCTAGGTTAATCATGTTTTTAATGAGTGCTTTGCTTCTAATTATGACTCTTGAACTATATTATTGTCTTTGAGTAAAAAATGCAAGTTATAACCGTGCAAAGTATAGATCAACATTTAAAAGCCATTGCTCAAATTCTAGTCGATAATACCCCAGAAGAACAACTACGTAGCTTTGAGGGCATTGAAACCGCCCTGCGAGACCATTGGCTGACTACATTGGGTCCTGCCATAGGCAATTTTTTTTTGAATCAGCAACAGGAACCCAAGCAGGGCGAACCAAAAGCGTAAGCAGTATCATAGGGAAAGTCAAGATAAGCGAGAAACAAGCCGATAAACTAGGATTAAGCAAGAATAATCGATTAAGTCCCATGCTGGAGAAATGTTGCTTAGGAGCAGTGGCTAAAGTCTCTTTTGAAGATGCGGAAAAAGATATCAAAATGGCGACAGGAATGGCAGTTTCAGGCAGTAGTCAACAGAGGCTTGTACAAAGATATAAATTTGAGGAAGCAGAAGCAAAGAGTCCGGTAGAAGCATTGAGTGTAGAGGTCGGAAAAGTCAGAATCAGAACGCCCAAAGGACAACCGAGTCAAGGTCGAGATTACAAAGCAGTAAGTCTGCATGGTCAAGAATGTGCGGGATTTTTTCAGCAAAATGAAGAATTACTGGAATGGGTGAACCGTCAGCCCTTAACAGAGGTAGTCACCTGTTTAGGAGATGGTCATGATGGGGTGTGGAATCTGATGGAGAAAATCGGTGTTAAAAGGAGAGAAATATTGGATTGGTATCATTTAGTAGAGAATATGAATAAAATAGGCGGGTCAAACCAGCGTCTGAATAGAATCAAAGAGAATTTATGGAAAGGAGAGGTGAAAAGAGTTTTAGAGGAATTAGAGGGATGCAAAAAGAAACAGGCTATAAATTTCACCAAATATGTCGATAAACATCGAGAAAGAATACCCAATTACGAACTCTATCAATCACAAGGGATTTGCATCGGTTCTGGAAGTGTAGAGTCAAAGATTAAGCAAATAGGTGCAAGAATGAAAATTGTGGGAGCACAATGGAAAGCAGAGAATGTTCCTCAGTATTTGAAGCTACGTTGTGCTTATCTCAACGGCGATATTGCCTGAGTATTTTTACTCATTGCAAAACTGGGATGCTCCCAAGCTACCTAATAATAAGCTAGGTCATTTCGTTGAATTTTCTGATGAAACATGGGATCAAAAAACTATTTTTAATAAAATATTTCCCTATATTGAAATTGGCGAAATAGATATTTCCTCTGGAGAAATTAAAAATATTAGCAATATTGAGATTCAAGATGCACCAAGTAGAGCAAAAATGATCGTGAGAGGTGGAGATATTCTTATTTCTACAACTCGACCGAATAGAGGTGCAATTGTAAAAATAGATGAAGTAGAGCATCTATTTATCGCATCTACTGGCTTTTCAATTATCCGAAAGATTACTAAAAACAATATAAATAATAAATTTTTATTTCATATTCTTAGACAATCACTTTCTTTAAAACAAATGGAACAGAGGAGTAGCGGTGGGAACTATCCTGCTATTACACAAGAAGAACTAAAAAATATTCTCATTCCTAATCCATTACTTGAAATTCAAGATAAAATTGTTGCAAAAATGGATGATGCTTATGCGGCTAAAAAACAAAAAGAACTGGAAGCACAGCGATTACTAGATAGTATTGATGATTATCTGTTAGGGGAGTTGGGGATTGAGTTACCCGAACCCGAAGAAAACACTATTAAAAACCGAATTTTTATCCGTAATTTAAGCGAGGTATCAGGCGATAGGTTTGATCCTTATCCATATCAAAATAAGTTTAAATATTTAGAGAATAAATTAAAATCAATGCCTATAAGAGTCAAAAAGCTGAAAGATATTGTATCATTTTTTGATTATGGTTTAATGCCGACTCAAGACTATGCTTTTTCAGACGCAGATGGTTTACCAATGATTAGAGTTACAAACATTAAAAAAGATGGCTATATTGATATGTCAGACATTAAGTATATTAAATTTGATACCCCAAGACTTTATCAAAAATTGGTTAAGGCAAATGATATTGGCCAATTCAAGTCTGAATTGCATCACTGTCTGATCTACCTTTATAGAATACCTCATTCGGGGTACGATAGTCAAGACATTTTCGAGGACGATTGTTAATCAAGTTTACGGCTCTTTCCACCTCCTCTGGCTTAACGATTTTAAAATTCGTTCCCTTAGGGAAAAATTGTCTTAACAGTCCATTGGTATGCTCGTTTAATCCCCTCTCCCACGAATGATAAGGAGTAGCAAAATAAAAATCTGCTCCTAGTTTCTGACTCAACTCTTGATGTCCACAAAATTCTTTGCCGTTGTCACAAGTAAAGGTTTTTCTTTTGTCAGGGTGAATCTCTTGAAAAAGTTTTTCTGTGACTCTATTGATTTCCGATGCGGTTTTGTTTTTGGCTAATCCTGCTACTAAAAATTTCGAGGCTTTATCTACATGAGTAACGAGAACTCCTAGATGATTGCCTCCAATCATTGTGTCACTTTCCCAATGACCGATTTCAGTTTTCTGGTCAGCAATTACTGGTCGCTCGCTGATATCTACACGCCTTGGAATCCCTCCACGCTTACTTTTTGCTCCGCCTCGACTCTTTCTTTGACAAAGCCCCCGGCGTAAATATTTCTGGTACTCTCCACATCCGTGATAGTTCTGATAGATCATTTGATAGATGGTTTCGTGACTGAGAGATTCTTGACTGGCTCTTTTCAGACGACCTGCTATTTGTTCGGGACTATGATAATCTTTCAATCCTTCTTTGACCAACTCTAAGGCTGACTCGCTGACATTTTTAAAGGGTTGTTTGGCATTTTTTCGCCTTGTCTCGCTTTGAGCTTGTGCTGTGTCAGGTAGATAGCAGCCAAGAGAACTTTGATTCCTTTTTAATTCCCGTGATATTGTGCTTTGATGACATCCGAGCCAGACGGCCATTTGCCGTTGAGATAAATTTCCCTCCTGACTAAGTTGGTAGAGCAAGTTTCTTTGTTCTATGTTAAGATGTTGGTGGCTCATTTTGGGTCTGATTTGTTTTTGTTAATGATCAGACAGTACCTGATGAGCCTTTCTTTGTCAACTCTTGAGGTTGATGCGTTTCATTTTTGAATTGGCGATTTTAATGGTACAGTGTGGTAACACAACTGGAAAATGTGCTTTCGTAACAGAAGAATATGAAGGCTATACTTTCGGGTCTTTTTCCTTTGTGATTAGAGGCGATAGGAACTATGTTGATCAGAAATATTTATTTAATATTCTGTCTTCTATTGTTGTTCAAGAGCAACTTAACAAAAGTCTAACTATAACATCAGTAAGACCTAACACATCAAAACCTGATGTTCTAAATTTTAAAATTCCTCTGCCTCCTCTTGAAAAACAAATAGAAATTAGTGAGCATATCACGGCAATTCGTAATCAAGCCAAACAACTCCAACAACAAGCCAAAGACGACCTAGAAAAAGCTAAACAGGAAGTCGAAGCCATGATTTTAGGTGATGACTAAAAGCCTAATTTATCGGCTCTTCTAGGTTCTGTGTGATCAGTTTAACTTACAATATGATCGATCTTTGTGTCCTCTGTGTCTTTGTGGTTCGTTCCACTCCCTCGCCAACAGGACTGTATCTTAGAATCCATTTTACCCACCAAACCTAAGAGAGCCATATTTTTAATACAATCGACCGCGCCAACTTTGGGGACGGGTAAAAGCAGAGATAAAAATGCGAATAACTGCCAGCGGATCCGCGAGGGGAGATAGCCAAAATAATCCCGAAGATAGATTGACTTTTTCGCCGCGATAGTAGCTAGGAGAGACGGCCAATAAAAGGGCAAAACGAATCAATAACAGCAGCAGGTTTAAAGTCAAGACAATTTTTAAACTCAGGAAATCGTAGCCAAAAATCAAAGCTGTGAGCAGTAAAGGAGTGATAATTATCTGTAATCCCTGAGTAAGAGCTAATAAAGCTAAATCGCCCCATAATTGCCCCTGATAGGAGGCATCTTTGAGGTCAAGGGATCTGCCCCATTCGCGCCAAGTTTCCTTAAGTCCTTCGTACATCCGCACGCGAATCAACTTCGCCCCATCGAGAAATCCCACCCGATAGCCTTTCGTTGCCGCTAGACGGGCCAGGGTGACATCATCGCAAAAAGAACCTTTTGCCCCGCTATAACCGTCTAAAGCCGCTAAAACTGACCGCCGGCAGAGAAAACATTGACCATTGGCCATGACTCGTTGGGGATCTTGCCCGCGCACTCCGGCCGCATCAAAGCGATAGAGCAAAGTCATCAATAAAGCTGGCTGTAACCACCATTCTCCTGGATAGGAGAGGATAAATTGCGGCGACAGGGAAACTAAATCGTAACCTTCTGCGATCGCAGCTTTAACTAAACTAGCCACTAAATTTGCTTGGGGTTGCGTATCGGCATCAATGCCCAAAATCCAGTCACTTTCAGGAGAACTAAACAAAAAACCATTGTGTAACGCCCAGGGACGACCTACCCAATCGGGGGGCAAAGGATCATCGGTTTTCAAGCGAAAGCGGGGGTCTTTTGCCGCCATCTCCTTGACTTTTTCCCGCGTACCATCTTGGGAATTGCTATCGACAATCAGAATTTCTCGCACTTCGTAACTCTGTTGACTCAATCCCTGTAAACAACCGTCAATCCTGGCCACTTCGTTTAACGTCGGCACAATCACGCTTACTGTCCCTAACATCTCCGGGGTGGGAGGTTGGGGAGTCAGGGGAGGACGACGACGCGCCCCTTTTAGCAGACGGGAAAGAAGGATAAAAAAGGCAACAGCCTGAGACAGCAGTAGCCCCAGGCAGAATGCACCGAGAATTATCTCAGTTAACAACTTATTTGGCTCCTCTCACCGAAACAACGGGGATTTTTAGGGTTGTTACTTCGCTTGTCGGCACTGTTTGCCCGGAAGCAACAGCCTTGGCGCGATTATAGAGGAGTGTTAAAGGCAGAATACCGGTGAGTAATCCTAAGAAAATCGGCGGATAAATACCGGCACCCATACTCATGACCGTAGCAAAGCCAAAATTACCCAAATACATCACAAAAGGCAGGGTTAAATCTTGACTTGGCAGTTTCACCGGTTGCACTTGCCAAATTAAAGTGGCTACCGTCATAAAAACACAACCCGTACCGAACCAACCGGCAAAATTTTCGTAGGGCATCCCAAAAAAAGCCCCCGGTTGTTCCCAAATCCAGAAGGGGATGGTAGTTTGACTCATGGCCGGATCTAGGACAAAATCCCAGGAAGTTAATAATACCGCCCCGATAGCGATCGATCCTAGATTTTGTAGCCACTGGGGTATAGCAAGAGTGGATAAACCAACACGAGCGATAATATAGGCACTAAAACCGAGATAAAACCAAGATAGGGGGATAGTAAAGGGGACTAAACCCGCAATTTTGTAACCTAAGCCCGAAAGATAACGATAATGACCGAAAGGAAAGCCGGTACTGGTTCCTAATAGTTCGCTACAAAGGGATAAACTGATAGCGGGAACCATGAATCCTAACCAGTGCCACACTCCTAGAGTCCGATAGGCATAAACAGCCACGGCTGCCATTCCTAACACCATATACACCACACCCCCCCCAGCCATTGACCAAGCAAAGAAGGTTTTGCCAAAATCTGGTAAATTGACCACAAATTCGGGATGGGGCAGAACTAGCAACAATCCGGCTAGTCCAAAAGCCATCGATACAATATGACCGATGAGCAGAGCTTTTTCGATCGCAATTAGTCGTCTCATTAAATCTCTAGCGCTGCGAAGGGATAATCATTTTCAAGTTTACAAATCTTTATTAAAGAATTATTACGCAGATCGGTCACTTGCGGCAAAAAAGTTTTACGCGGGTTAGGGATTTGCCTGTAGTACTTCTTTAGGAGTCAGTAGGCAGCAGTCAGGAGGGAGGAAAATCAATTAAATGGTTTATTTAGAGATTTTATGTTAATTTATACTTAGTTTTTTCATTTTTTTCAACCCCCAAAAATTAATTATGCTAGGGGCAATGGCTAAAAATGCCTGAAAATATATATTCACAATCATGTTTTTAGCCTAAAAAAAGGGCATTCTAGAGTTAAGTCCTCTTGATCACTTAGGAATTGCAGCGGTTCTTTAAGAAACTCTCTCCATCAGACTCACTATAATTAAAACGTTAGCCTAGCTATGTCGGCAGAATCTAGACATCGGCGCCTACTTGCCAATCGATACCAACTGGTCGAGTTGATCGGTAGCGGTGCCATGGGACAAGTATATCGAGCGGAAGATAAACTATTAGGTGGCGTAACCGTCGCCGTGAAATTTCTCTCGCAAACTCTCCTCAACAAAAGAATGCGTGAGCGTTTCGAGCGAGAGGCAACTATTTCGGCACTTTTAGGCGAAAAAAGTATTCATATTGTTAAAGTTCGTGATTATGGTATAGATGAAAAGGAAGTCCCCTTCTACGTCATGGAATTTTTGCAGGGGGAAAGCATAGGAGAAATCATCAAATATAACCCGCTGCCTCTCTCGCGCTTCTTTCATCTCACCCGTCAGATTTGTTTCGGCATCGAATGCGCTCATAAGGGTATTATCTTCCAAGGCGAGATCTGTCCGATTATTCACCGGGACATCAAACCTAGCAATATTATCGTGATTCAGGACTCAGGATTAGGAGAATTGGTGAAAATTCTCGATTTTGGCATCGCTAAACTCATCCAGTCGGGAGAATCCCAAACCCAATCGTTTATGGGAACCTTAGCCTATTGTTCCCCAGAACAGATGGAAGGTAAAGAACTCGATCATCGTTCCGATATCTACAGTTTCGGGATCGTGATGTACGAGATGCTCACGGGAAAAACGCCCTTTTTTCCCGATAATTCCTCCTTTGGCAGTTGGTATGAGGTTCACCACCACGCTAAACCCCGTCCCTTTAATCCTAGCTTGCAATTACCGCCAGAATTAGAACAGTTAATCCTGCGCTGTTTAGCCAAAGCACCCAGCGATCGACCGCAAAGTATTACAGATATACTACAACTTCTCGAACGACTCGAACCCCTAGTCAAAAATAATCAACCGAATAAATTGCATCGTATCGATGAAATAGTCAAAAAAATCGACGATTACACCACCAAAACTAAAACCCTTGAAGATTTAGATCGAACCGATCTTGCTCTCGCGAATACCAAGGATATCTGTCTCAAATCCATTTGGCCCGAGGATAAACCGCGCCAAAAAATCGTCTTCCCACGCTGTATCAAGGCTGCCGACGGCGTTTTTGCCAGTTTATGGGTAATGTTGGATCGAGAAGATATCCCCGTCCGGGTTGCTAGTGTCCGTTATAATCAATTCCTCTTCTTACCCACACCCCACCCGATGATTCTCTGGATTACTGTCCTCTATCATCGTCAACAGGGACCCCGCTGGTTGCCCTGTTATTTGGACTTAAAAACCCCCCAGGGTCAAAAAATGACCAAAACCCTTGCCGAAACCGGTCAATACTGGATTTTATTTTTCTCCCTCGAAGGTGGCCCAATCTGTGAAAATGTGATCACCGCTAATATTCCCGCCAATCAATGCCAAATTTTGCAGCAATGGGTGAGAGATAGTCAATTAGCTCCAGTGGGCAGCCCGCAAATTAGCAAGCAGACGTTAAAACAGAAACTGGAGGAACTTAAACCCAAAATTCTGGCCAAATTAGAGTCGGAATTAGCCCAAGGCATACCAATTTAATCGCCATTATCTCGATGGGAAGTTCGTAGTGGAGCCTAGATAGTTCCTGAGTCTGACGAAAAATTTTTCTGAACTTCGGTCAGAATCGAGGAACTGTATGTGATTGCAGTATTTACTGCGATGAACCTATGACTAAACTGCTGCAACAGGCGATCGCTCAAATCCAACAACTTCCGCCCGAACAACAGGATGCAATCGCATCACGGTTTCTGGATGAGTTGAAAGACGAGCAAAAATGGGAAGCTAGTTTTGCTGCCACAACAGATGAGCAATGGGAGCAGATGACTGCGATGGTGCGTCAGGAAATAGCAATGGGTGAAACTACTCTAGCCAGTGAAGTATTGTAAAGTTTCAATACAAATATGGTCATATATAGTCATTCATGGTAGTATGTACAGACGAAACTATCGGACTAGGCAAAAAAAACAGGAATAAGTTATCGAACGGCTTGGAGGTGGTGGAAACAAGGGAATTTAACAGGCTATCAATTGCCTTCTGGTACAATTATCACAACGGATGACAACCCTTCAAAACCCGACGCTGAGTTAAAAGACAACGGATAATATGTTAGTAGCAGAAAGACACATTATCAAGAAAGGACATCGATTTTGGGCTGAGATAGATAATTTATCTTGGCAGTCTAAAAATCTCTACAACTCAGCCAATTATTTAATCCGACAAAACTTCATTTATGGTCATGGCTATTTGACCTATAATCAGATGGCCTCTCTGATGAAAAAGACAGAACAGTATCAAGCTTTACCCGCTAAAGTTTCCCAACAAGTTTTGAGAGGATTAGACCGGAACTGGCAATCATTTTTTGCCGCTTCATCAGAGTTTAAAAGTCACCCCGATAAATTTCTGGGAAAACCCAAAATCCCTAGCTATAAGGAGCCAAAAAAAGGAAGAAATCTCTTAGTTTACACGATTCAAGCTATAAGCAAAGTAGGTCTTAGGCAAGGAATAGTCAAACTATCAGGTACTTCAATTGCCTTGCCGACGAGAGTAGCGGAGCGCATAGCAGAAGTCAGAATAGTTCCTAAATGTGATTGTTATGTAATCGAGGTAATTTATGAGAAAACCGAACAGTTCTTAGCTCCTAATGAAAAGATAGCTGCGATGGATTTAGGCATAGATAATTTGATGGCTGTAACTTCAAATCAACCAGACTTTATCCCTTTGTTGATTAATGGCAGACCGTTAAAAAGCCTGAATCAATTTTATAACCAACGTCGGGCTGAGTTACAATCTCTGTTAAAAGGCAATCGTCAAAGTTCCCAGAGGATTCGCTGTTTAACTCGCTGTCGTAATCAGAAGATAGATAATTATCTTCACCGAGCTAGTCGTTATTTAGTCAATCTCTTAGTTGACCAAGAGATAACAACTTTAGTAATTGGGAAAAATGACGGTTGGAAACAAGAAGTGAACTTAGGAAAAGTCAACAATCAAAAATTTGTGACCATCCCTCATGCTCGATTAATTGACATGATTAGTTATAAATGTCAATTAGTAGGAATCTCTGTGATTATTCAAGAAGAATCCTATACCTCCGTTGCTAATTTTTTGAATGACGATCCTCTCCCTGTTTATGGACAGATAACTGAAAAACCAGTGTTTTCAGGAAACTGAATTTCGCGAGGGTTATATCGTACAGATAAGGGGATTCTGATTCAATCTGATGTCATGGGTTCCTACAATATTTTACGAAAAGCATTCCCAAATGCGTTTAACCGCTATGGGATAGAGAGGTGCGTAGTTCACCCAAGGAGAATCAATCTCTCGAAGTAAAAGTGAAAGGAATTTCTGAAATGGAATTCAGTCTGTCTATATTTGACTATACTTTTACTAACTATTTCCGACACAAAAATGAAATCAAGTGTCACCAAAATGTTTCGTAAACAGCTTAATAATCTTCCCGCATCAGTTCAGTAACAAGCAGCAAAAGCTTATGCACTCTGGCAAGAAGATCCGTATCACCCCAGCCTTCAGTTTAAACAAGTCAGTCAAAAGCAACCGATCTACTCCGCTCGTGTCAGCCTTAACTATCGGGCTTTGGGTTTGTTAGAGTCTGAGCATATTTATTGGTACTGGATTGGCGCACATGATGAGTATGATGAGTTGCTGAAACGGATGTAATTTTGGGGTAATCGGTGAAGATGCGGCATAACAACGCCGTCGAGGGGACGAGACTAATATTTGTGTATATTGCCAAAGCTATCTGCCGCTCTTCACTTTCGCTATTAGCCATCATCCATTCCCAATGCCTACTTCTGTATTATAAGTTGGGTACTATTTTTGTAGATAGTGCAGAAATCTACAGGAGATCAAGTAATGAGTGAATCAGAAAGCAACAAGGTGCGCTACAGCTTGTAACGCACCAAAATTTTTATTAATCTCTAACCGAGATTACAGAGGTCGATAGACACGGTAATCAATATTGGGGAAAATATTATCGATTTCCTCGACTTTTTCCAGCCAACCAGAGTCAATCTTCTCGGATTTCACATCTTCATAGATTTTATTTAATCGCAGCAGATGGGAACGAGTGCGCCGGACAGCATAGGGAACCATGGTACCGGTTCGCATAATAAAAGCCCAGTCAGAAGATTGCGCTAATAATAACTCCCGGGCCGCCTGATTTAAAGCCCGTTCCTGCAATTCATCCTCCGCTTCATGATGACTTAATTCAATCATCCGTTCCGTGCCTTTGTGCAGGTGAGGATAGATCCAAGCGTTGGTTTCATTTAGCCAGTATTCGTGAAAACCCTTATAACCCCAACTGGATTGGGAAGGACGACAGACCTGCTGATGGGGGTTAGACCGGAGATAATCGGCTAAATGGGTCATTTGGTAGATATTTTGGTCATACCAGGACTTACGGAACAGAAAATCAATAAACCAGGGTCCCTCATACCACCAGTGACCAAATAACTCGGCATCGTAGGGAGAAACAACCAGGGGGGGACGGCCCATAATTCCCGCTAAACTCTCCACTTGTCGCTCGCGATTATACATAAAATTGCCCGCGTGTTCGGCGGCTTTTTCTTTGGCCCAGTAGGGGTCATAAAGCCCTTTTTCCGATAAACCACCGTCCCGGCTAGTAATTTTGTGGTATTTAATGCCTATATTCTTGCGTTGACCGTTGGGCATGATATAGGGCTTAATATACTCGTATTCCGCTTCCCAGCCCAAATCTTTATAGAATTCCCGATAAACTATATCCCCCGGATAACCGACTTGGGAAGACCAAACCTGTTGGGAAGATTCGTGGTCACGACCGAAAGCGGCCACCCCGGTTTCTGTGAAAATGGGCGCGTAACTGCCGTAACGGGGGCGCGGACGACCGTAGAGAATACCGTGGCCATCGACGAGGAAGTAACGAATGCCCGCATCGGCTAACATTCTTTCTACCCCTTCATAGTAGGCACATTCCGGCAACCAAATGCCCTTGGGACGACGACCGAAATTTTCTTCGTAGTGTTGACAGGCCACCTCAATTTGCGCCCACACCGCTTGTGGGTACATTTTCATCAGGGGCATATAACCATGGGTCGCACCACAGGTGATAATTTCTAGGTTATTACTGTCGAGGAATTGTTTAAAGGCTTTGACCAGATCTCCATCGTATTTTTCCCAAGTTTGTCGGATACTTTGGAAGGATTCAGCGTAATATTCGGCTAAGTAGCGAATATGGCCATTATGTTGATTATGGTCGATTTCTTTAGCAATTAATTCTTCTAACTTACCTAAGTGTTCTTCATAACGCTCTTGCAGTAACGGATCCCGCAGCATCGACACCAAAGGCGGAGTCATGCTCATGGTCATTTTAAAATCGATACCATCCCGCTTGAGACCTTCAAAAACTTGCAGGAGAGGGATGTAGGTTTCTGTGATTGCTTCGTATAACCATTCTTCTTCGAGGACGTAATCGCTTTCGGGATGGCGGACGAAAGGGAGATGCGCGTGGAGAACTAGGGCAACATAGCCAAAAGCCATAGGATTTCTTCTTAGAATTAAGGAATAAAACTTTAAGATTAGGTTGAGTAGATTTTATACTATCTTAAGCTTCTACAATAAAGAATATGATAAAAGTCGATCAATCGTCGATCGATCCCGTTAATCCCTAGGTTTACTAATTTTCCGATGCTCCCATCTAACGAGCCACTGACTGCTTTAGGAAGAGAGACGACAACGCCTCTCTCGATTCAACTTTTGCTATTTGTTGATGACCGTCCCAGTTCTCAAGAAATTATCCGTCAAATTCAGTCCTATCTCCAGTCTTTACAGTCTGATTACCCAATTGACCTACAAATCATCGAAATTCGCCAGCAACCTCATTTAGTCGAACATTTTCGCCTTGTAGCTACCCCCGCCTTGGTCAAAATTGCCCCCGGCCCCCGCCATACCCTCGCGGGCAGCAATCTGGTGGAACAGTTTAAAAAATGGTTGGTACGTTGGCAAAAAGCGATTAAAGAGGAGATTAAAAATGATCACGCTGAGGATGGACAACTTCAAGAGGTGGAACATTCGGGCGAACTCATCCGCATTGCCGATGAGGTTTTTCGTCTCAAACAGGAAAAGGAAGAATTATTAGAACAATTAAAATTTAAAGACCAAATTTTGGCTATGTTAGCCCACGATTTACGCAGTCCTCTCACCGCTGCTTCCATCGCTGTGGAAACCCTCGAATTAGCCTATCATCAACCAGATACTGAGCGCAGTCTGCAATTACGAGAACAACTGCACCAACAGGCCCGCAAACAGTTCCGGATTATGAACCGTTTGATCACAGATATTCTGCAAGCTTCTAAGAGCATGGCGGCGCAATTCACTCTCCACCAGAGTAAATTTTATCTGCAAGCTCTTTGTCAGGAAATTTTGTCTCAATTTACCGATACTTTTCAGGAAAAGACTTTAATTCTCCAAAGCGATATCCCCCAAGATTTGCCCCCCGTCTATGCTGATGAGGAGTTAATCCGACAGGTGATTATTAATCTCTTGGAGAATGGGATCAAATATACTCCCGCTGGCGGCGCAATTACCCTTTCTGTCCTCCATCGTACTACTCAAAAAGTACAGGTGAGCATCAGTGATACTGGCCCCGGCATTCCCGAAGAGAAACAAGAGCATATTTTTGAGGGTCATGTGCGTCTCAAACGGGATGAGGGTAAAGAAGGTTATGGCATCGGGTTATCGGTCTGTCGCAAGATTATTCGCGCCCACTACGGTCAAATTTGGGTGGATAGTGTCCCCGACCACGGCAGTAGTTTTCACTTCACTCTGCCAGTTTATCGCTAAAATGTTCCGCTAACCAATTATCAATGTCCCCTAAAACTAGGTCGGGGATTTCCCAGGGGAAAAGATGGGCTGTATCTGGGTAACATTTCCACTGAGACAGTTTCAGGTTTTCGGCTGTTTCTTGGCTCGAGGCACTGGTAATATGGCGATCATTTGCCCCCGCCAGAACTAAGCAGGGAATTGTGATTTTGTCAAGAGATTTTAAACAATTGTAACCTTTTTTTAAAGCCCGATTTAAAGCGCGATTAGCAGCTGGAGAAGTGCCTAAGTAGGCGGTAACAGCATCTTGAGCGAGATATTGATAGGATATCGCTTGATGTTGTGAAAAAAGGTACTGAAACAGGGAACGACGGGCAAAAGTATCAATATTCCAACGCCATCCTGGTTTAATCTGATTGAGAATTGCCGCCATCCCCGTCAAAATCAGATCTGTGGTGGTGATAGGAGGATGACTACCCCAAGGCCGTGCGGCCGACGCCACGAGAATTAAACCAGGAAAGCGATCGGGATGCCGCAATACTAATTCCAGTGCGATTATACCCCCCAAAGACCAACCGAGAATTAAACATTGCTGGATTTTTTGGCGATCGAGCAGCTCGATTAAATCCTCTAGATGTTCTTCTAGCTGAAAATCCAGGCCATAACGACTTTTACCGTAGCCGCGCAGATCCGGTGCCAGGGTTTGCCAACGTTGGCAAAAATGATCGGTAAATACAGACATACTACCTGCCGAACCGGGATGACCGTGCAGACAGAGAATCGGATAGCCATTACCTTTGATCTTAACGTTGAGAGCGATCGACATTGAGCAGTTATCAGTTATCAGTTATCAGTTATCAGATTTGAGTTTTAAGTGAGCAGTATGTATTAAGCGAGCAGTATTAAATAGCAGTTTCCTGCTGTCTTTTCACTGTTCACTGTTTACTGATCACTGATTATTGACTAGGATATATGAGCGATCGAGTCTCTGGTAAGTCATACTAGAGAATAAGAGAGAGTTGGTCTAGAGGTTGCGGGGTCATTTGATTAATGATTCCGAGGAAAGTCCGAACTCCCGAAAGACCACACTTGCTGGATAACGTCCAGTGCGCGTGAGCGTGAGGATAGTGCCACAGAAAAATACCGCCCCCTTTTTTCAGTAATCAGTAAACAGTGATCAGTAATCAGTAACGAAAGTAAATTCACTGATAACTAATAACTTTTCACTGATAACTTTCCACTGATAACTGATAACTGATAACTGATAACTGATTGGGGGTAAGGGTGCAAAGGTGCGGTAAGAGCGCACCAGCAGTATCGAGAGGTACTGGCTCGGTAAACCCCAGTGGGGAGCAAGGTGGAGGGACAAAGGTTGGTCTTTTTCCTGTCCCGTTTTTAGGAACCGCTTGAGGTAATTGGTAACAATTATCCCAGATAGATAACCTCTATTCCAACAAAGGTAAAAGCAATTTTACTGCTGTTGGGAAATACAGAATTCGGCTTATGTCTGACTCTCTCCTTTATCAGTTATCAGTTATCAGTATTCAGGAGTTAGTTATCAGGAGTCAGGAGTCAGTATTCAGGAGATAGGAGATTGCTTTTATTTATTCTCCCCACACCCCACACCCCACACCCTACACCCCCTTCTTCCCGCTCCCATGTCCTTAAGTGATCCGCGTCGCCAAAAACAATTAAAAACCCTAGTGGAAAAGCTGGGTTTATCAGCTGATGTCCCCGTCAGATGGGATTTATTAGATTTGGCCCTAACTCATCCCAGTGTTTCCCGTGATAAGAATTATGAACAATTGGAATTTGTAGGCGATTCTGTGGTAAGACTCGTGGCGGCGGAGGTATTGTTAGAAACCTATCCGGAGGCGCTCGTGGGAGAATTTGCTGCCCTGCGATCGATGATGGTTAGCGATCGCACTCTGGCGGAATTTGCGGATCGCTACGGTTTCGAGCGTTATTTATTGGTATCAAGTAGTACGAGTATTGATCGGGCGGGGCGAATTTCTCGACTAGCAGACGCTTTTGAGGCGGTCTTGGGAGCATTATATCTTAGTACACAGACAATGATTTTAGTGCGTTCTTGGTTAGATGAACCACTGCGGGAAAAAGCGGCCGAAATCCGTCGAGATCCGGCCCGCCAGAATTATAAGGATGCCTTACAGGAGTGGACACAAGCAAAATACAAAAAACTGCCGCAATATTTAGTTAAAGAAATCAATGGTTTAGATCAAGAACGTTTTTGCGCGGAAGTGTGGTTAAATGAGCAGAAATTAGGAATGGGAACTGGCAGAAGCAAAAAAGCAGCGGAACAGGCAGCGGCGAAATCGGCTTTTCTAGAAGTGGTTAAAGGCTAAATGGGGGCATTTTTGCCTAACGAACGAATTGCCAGAGGCGAATTTTAAAATCATAATTACCACTAGCTAAATACTGCCCATCGGGACTAAAAGCTAGGGATTCCACCCAGTCGGAATTATTATCAAACCAGGCCAATTGTTTCCCCGTGGTCACATCCCATAAACGCACACCGTCATTACTAGCACTAGCGAGAATTTGTCCCTTAGGATGGAGTGCCAGGGAACGGATTCGGGCCGTATGACCGACGAGGGTAAATAATAACTGATTATTGCTCGTATCCCAGATTTTAATCGTGCGGTCTAAACTACCGGTAATTAAATTTTTACCGTCGGGAGTGTATAAAAGCTGGCTCACCGCTTGGGGATGGGCAGCAAATTTCGATAAAAATTTGCCCTCGCGGATGTCCCAAAAATGTACCTCACCGTTTTCATGACCGCTGGCAAGGGTGACACCATCGGATTTCATGCCTAAGGAATAAACAAAATTACCCACCCAATTTAAACGATAGAGGGGACGGCGGGGGGGTTGCACTGTCCAGAGGCGAATTCCTTCCAAACCACCACTAATTAACGTTTTACCATCGGGAGTAACGGTAAGGGCGAGGACCGTATTACCGTGTTCGAGGGCAATTCCCAAATACTTGCCTTCCACCAGATTCCAAAAATTAATCGAACCATCTAAACCGCTACTAACTAATAATCTTTCGTTGGGACTAATGGCTAAAGCTTTGACGCTGGTTCTTTGGGCCCGAGTTTGGGAAACTTTTTGCCCTGTTTTTACGGACCAAATTCTCAGGAGAGGATCCGTATCACTACCACCAGCGAGAACTAATTGGTTATCGGGGCTGAAAATCACAGCATTAGGGGTGGATTGTTGCCCTTCTAGGGTTTTAGCGAGGGTAAGTCTGCCTAAACCTTCTACTAGGATAGTTTCTGGGGTTTTTTCGCCACTTTCAGCCGCGGGTTTAGGGGGAGCAATAGGACTTTGGGCCTGACTAAGCTGATGTTGCCCGATTGTCAGCGTGGTTAAGACACTGACCACAATTGCCCCGACAAGTTTCTCCCCACGCGTAAATCGGAATTTCATAAATTTAGTTGAATATTAACAAATGAACGGTGCTATAGATTCTAGCCTTTGAGGGGATTGATTGCCAAGCAAGGTCAGATTTCTGAGCTAAGAAGGTCGATTTTTTTCGTTTTTCAGGGTTGGTAAAGCTACTTGACTTGATTGGGGCGGTAAATAGTATCTTGCTGCTTCTTCTTTGTTGATTGCCTTGCTTTTTTGGCTCTGTTGCCACCTGGCGAATATAGCGATCGCCATAATCGTTGCCCCTAAGGATAGCAGTGTCCATCTTTGTCCTAGAACCCCGATGATGACATCTATTGCCGCTGCGGTAAAGATAAAGCTAGTTATTGGTTCTTGACGGTAAGCTTTCTTGAGGAAACGCGGCCAGAGGAGATTACTCATTTTATCTATTATTTCTACGGTTTCGATAATTCCAGCTTATCCTATCATCCTGAAAAATGTTGTCGATATAACCTCAAGAGAGCCAAATAATTAGAGAAAAAGTCTTTTATTCAGGCAACTAGAATATGTTGACATAATTTATGTTCTAACTCTCGTTCCTGTTTTTCTAGGGTAATAATCGCCTGTTTGATAATACTTTTAACATCCATCCCCTGGTCGGATTGTTTTAACCATTGTTGTGCGGTGTTACCTTCACGGAGGATTTTTTGTAGGGGAGAGAGGAAACAACTAAAACCCTTTTCTTTAGCAACGGGATAAACTTGAACATAGAGGTCTTTAATCCAATCCCTAGCTAAGATTTCCCGGCCATCGTACCAATGTCTCAGGGTGGCATCAAGACTAAAACGTGCGGCAGCCTGTTCGTTTTCTTGGGTTAAAGTTAATAAATCCTCGCTGCGATTGCTACTGGGTAATTGACTTAAAATTAAGGGGTCTAATTGGGGATCTTGTAAAAGTTGAGTTAAACGGGCCTCTAAAAAAGCCATAACTGCTAATAAACTAATAGGATTAGCAATCAGGTCACAAATTCGCAATTCTAGACGATTGAGATTATAGGGACGATTGCTACCGTTAGGACGTACCGAAACCCAGAGATGACGAACATTCTGCATCGTACCGAGTTTTAATTGTTCCTCGGTCCAAGTGACAAAATGTTTATGACTTTCAAAGAGGGGAACATAAGCGGGAGTTTGGGGGAAAACTTGCCAACGACGGGAATGGGAACCGGTGATTTTACCGTCGAGAAAGGGAGAGGAAGCACTTAAAGCCAAGTATAAAGGAGCTTCTAGGCGAATTAAGCGACAGGCACGCATTAAATCCTCATAATCGCTAATACCGACGTTAATATGAATACTGGCCGTGACTACATTAGTGCCGTAGGTCTGTTCGATATAGTCATGATAGGGATTGTGGGGGTCACTGCGATAAAAATATTGACTATCGCCCAAGGAGAGGGTACTGCCGGGGATGAGGGTATAATCGCCTAAACGACGCAAATATTGCCGTAGAGCTAGACGAGGTTTTAAAGTAGCGCATAAAAGACGGTCATAGTTAGTCATGGGAGCCGTGGTATATTCTACGTTACGACTATCCGGTTCCCGGACAAAACCATCTAAATCCTTGACAATGCGATCGGATAAACCGATAATTTCTCCGGCTGCTGTTCCGGTGTACATTTCCACTTCAAAACCTTTACTTAGGAGCATCGTCAATTCACCCTGCTGTGTCTATTTTGTAGTGTGACATTATTTTGACTGTAAATGACGTTCAATCAGCAGAATCGCCACTATATCATCAATGGGGCGATCGGGAAGACGCATACCTTGGGGGATGAGTTTCTGTAATCCTTTGGGGGGAAACATCAGCCAATAGCGATCGCGAGCTTCTAGGGTACTATTGCGTTCATCTACTAGAGTAATCGGGATGGTGACACGAGCGGCAATTTTTTCGTGCCAACTTTTTGAGGTGGTTTGATTCCCCATCACCAATAATTCGATCGGATATTGTTGACAGAGACTGGCTAAACGCTCGATCGCTTGTGACGATGATATCACCTCATGGGTATAAATTTTCCCCGTCGATGACCTGACCGCGATCCCACATTTATCCTTACCCGGATCAAAACCGAGAATACACATAGTTTTTATCTTCTGCAGCAGTGGTCGGTTTTATTAAATCACTAAATTAGCGGGGGTGTGGGAAGTGGGGATAATAAATAAAAATAGTCTCGGAGTCTTCTTAATACTGTCTCCTGACAAATATAATAATGCTCAACGGATTTAGTCTCGGTGAAAATTTAACGGGAGAGATAGCGGCTTTGAGTGCGGCGGCGCTTTGGGCGGTTTCTGCGGCGATTTATAGCCTATTAGGCCAGAAAATCCCGCCTTTATTGCTTAATTTTCTGAAAGGAGTAGTCGCGATCGCTTTAATTGCCCTGACGCTGCCCCTTTCCGGACAATGGCACGATGTTAATCAACAAAGTTCGGTATTTATACTCTTGACAAGTGGCGCAATTGGTATAGGAATCGGTGACACGGCCTATTTTACCGCCCTCAATTATTTGGGACCGCGAAAAACCCTCCTGTTAGAAACCCTTTCGCCTCCGTTGGGGGCAATTCTAGCGGCGACTTTTTTGGGGGAATCCCTGAAAATATCGGCTTATATTGGCATTATTTTGACCATCTTCGGGGTTGCTTGGGTTATTTCCGAAAAAACTCCCGAAATCAATAGTCAACGCCCCTGGCGGCAAGGAATTGCCTGGGCTTTAATTGCGGCGATTTCCCAAGCGGTGGGGGCGGTTTTATCTCGTCAGGCACTGGTGCAGTCGGGAATGTCTTCTTTGCAGAGTGCCCTGTTTCGTCTGTTAGCGGGGACGGGAATAGTGTTAATTCTAATGTTTTTTCGCCGTCAGGAATCATCACCACCGATTAACTGGTCATTGCGTCTGATTGCTATTATTATTGTCACTGCTTTCGGCAGTACGTTTTTAGGCATTTGGTTACAGCAAACTGCTTTAAAATTCTCTCCTGTGGGTATTGCCCAAACTCTCACCGCTACCAGTCCTTTATTTGTCCTGCCGATCGCAGCCATGATGGGGGATCGGATTAACTTGCGGGCGATTTTCGGAGTGACAATTGCTTTGCTAGGAATTGGGATTTTGTTTCAATAAGTAGTTTATTCATCGGTTTGTAGTCTTGTTTTAGCAATAATACGGGTTTTCTTTAAATCTCCCTCGCTCAATTCTTCTCCCACCTGTAAACGGGTGGCATTAGTTTGGAGGACAGTGGCGGCATTTTTCTCTCCCAATTGTAGGGCCGTTTTGGCTGCGGTTTGTAGCATGGTGGCGGCGGCTGCTCGATCGCCCTGTTTTAATTTTTCTTCGGCGATTTGGGTTTGACGATATTTGGCTAAAGTCAGAATTGATTTCTGAACTTGATCGTTTAATTGGGATTGATAGAGAGCTTGGGAGGTGATATCAAGGCTAAAAGTCGCAGTTTCTAGCCCTTTTTGACCGGAAGCGGGATCATCGTAGCGAATCTTCACCTTAGCTATGGTGTGAGTACCGGGGGGAATTTGGTCAATATAGAGATTGAGGAGGAGAATTTTTTCTTCATCTATCATTAAATCCCCCAAACGGGTGATGTAAAAATTGCCCTCTTTTTGTAAGCTCATTTCTATAGTTTCTGGAGCAACTTGGGCAATGGGTTTTAAGTCGGCTAAATGAGTCCGAGCATCTAATTCTAATTGCAGGAAAGCGTTAGTTAACCGCACAGATTGCAGACGGTTAAACAGACGAGTAAATTCAATTAAAGCCTGTTCGGGTCTTTCGATATAGGATAAACTTCCGCCGGCGATATCGGCAATTTTTTCTAGGATATCTTGATTCCAATGATCGCCAAAACCGAAGGTATTTAAGGTGATACCGTACTCAGCTGCTACTGCGGCTAATTTTAAACAGCGTTGATTATCTCCGTGTTCATTTTCACCATCGGTAAGCAGAAAAATATGAGATACATAACCTTTGCTGCCGCTGGAACTTTCTTGAATGCCTAATTTTATCCCTTCATCGATCGCCGTACCTCCTCCCGCTCGTAATTGTTGAATTTTTGAGCGAATTAAGGTCAGATCATCCTGTCGCGATTGGGAGGGAAGAATAACTTTAGCGCGATGATCGAAAGCTATCACCGAGAGACGATCATTAACTCCGAGGGATTCTATTAAACTTAAAGCCGCTTTTTTGACCGTTTCTAGGGGTTTTCCCTGCATAGAACCGCTATGATCGAGAACTAAACAAAGATTAATCGGTAAATTTGTGTCAATCTGTTCACTGGTGGCGGCGATCGATAGCATCAGTTGACGTTGACTGCTGCTTTGATTAGCATCGATATTACTGTCACTCAAGGCCGATTTTAGAGTTACCCGCATAAGAGTTTTTAATCGTGGTCGTTGATATTTATATTCTAATGAGTATAGTTAAATTTGTGCTTATTTTCTCGTCTGGCATCGAGTTAGACAAGTTGGAAACTGGGTGCATCTCATTTTTGTCAATCTACGATACTCACCTGTGGTTGTTCATATATTGGGAATAATTTAAAAATCACTGATAATTCCCGATTGTCGATATTTTTACTAAGTTAAGATGCAGCCCCAGCAGTTCTTGTGGGAAATTTTACCTTAGCCAGTCGGCCCTATTCTTTCGTGGAAGTCATGGTAAAATCTCTTTAATGCGAACTAAAGTTATTTACTTTTTTTGAGATGATAATAAATTGGAATCGATATTGATCAGGGGAAGGGAGCCTGAACCAGCCATGACGATAGGAAAACGTCCATCCCACTTTTCGATTGCTCGTTGTTGTAAAATTTCTGCTGTTAGGTTTTGGCGCAATAGTTTTTGAGCTTCTGCCTGTCCCTTCGCACGGTTGATTTCCGCTTTCGCTTCCTGTGCTGCTTGTTGTGCGCGAAAAGCAGCTTCTTGTGCCTTTTGTTCTGCTACTTGTTTGGCTTCAATCGCCGCGTTAAACTCTTCAGAAAAACCAAAATTAACGAGAGATACATCATTGATAATTATCCCATAACGTCTTAGTCTTTGGGCGAGGGAAGTGTCAATTTCACGTTTGAGTTCTCCTCGCTCTTGCAAGATATTTTGTACGGCACGTTGTGCTGTTGCTGCTTTGACAATTTCCGATACTGCTGGGTTGATAATACCAGAGACAATCTCATTGATATCCCCAACTTGTTGATAAATCTGATTGACTTTGTCGGGGTCGATGTGCCAGTTAACGATAATAGTTGTTTCCACATCTTGCAAATCTTTAGAAGCTCCTTTTGCCTTTACTTCCGTTGTTTGCACTCGAACGTTGAGGGTCTTGATCTTGGTGACAATCGGTATAACAGGATGAATTCCTTCATCGAGGATTTGTTTTTGCACTTTGCCAAAGTACATGACAACGCCGCGTTCGCCAGTATCAATAACGGCAAAAGGGCGCAGTATGGTAGTAAAAGCTAATATTAAAATTCCCCCCGCTATGAATGGGAACATATTGCGATTGTAATTCATGACAACTCCTTAGATATTTGATCGGTTTTATCGTACCACTGTTATTATAATCCTGTTTAAAAAGTATGGGAAAGTGGTGAGAAATAATCCATAACTGAGTTTTTAAAGTTCGATTGGGATTAACTAGAGGAGAGAAGGAAAGTGAGAGGGACCGTTTAAGATAAAGCGGCGATCGCTTGTTCTAAAGCTAGGGAAATATGGGTCCAATGGGTTCCCCCCTGACAAAAAACGATATAGGGTTCCCGTAGGGGTCCATCGGCGGAGAATTCCGAGGTGCTACCATCGATAAACGTGCCACCAGCCATCACTACTTGGCTCTCATAGCCCGGCATTTGGGCAGGAATGGGATCCAAGTAGGAACCGATGGGAGAATAGGCTTGAATGGCTTTACAGAAGGCAATCAGCTTATCGGGGGAACCGAGTTTAATCGCTTGAATAATATCGCGTCGAGGCACAAAAGGGGCAGGATTGACCGGATAACCCAACTTATCGCCCACATAGGCGATTAAATGACTGCCTTTCATCGCTTCTCCCACCATTTGCGGCGCTAGAAACAATCCCTGATAAAGGAGACGATTTTGGTCAAAAGTTGCCCCTCCCTCGCTACCGATCCCCGGTGCTGTCAGACGATAGCAGGCCATTTCCACTAATTCCGCTTTACCTGCTATGTATCCCCCGGCCGTGACAATTGTACCTCCGGGGTTTTTAATTAGAGAACCGGCCATCAGATCTGCCCCCACGTCGGTGGGTTCTTGGGTGTTGATAAATTCCCCATAGCAATTATCGACAAAACAGACCGTATTCGGATTTTGTTGTTTAACTATACGGACAATTCTCTCGATTTCGTCAATAGACAAACTCGATCGCCAGGAATAACCGCAGGATCTTTGAATATGCACTAAACGGGTTTGGGGTTTCACTGCTGTTGCCAAAGCCAACCAATCGATCGCACCGGTAGAATCTAGCTCTAATTGCCGATAACTAACGCCAAAATCCTTTAAAGAGCCTTGACCACTGCCCCTAATTCCAATTACTTCCTCTAGGGTATCGTAGGGCGCACCGGCTACCGCTAACATCTCATCCCCAGGTCGGAGAACCCCATACAAGGCACAGGCGATCGCATGGGTTCCTGAAACAAATTGTACTCGCACCGCTGCCTTTTGGGCCCCCAGGGCTTGGGCGAACACTTGATCTAAAGTATCCCGTCCCAAGTCATCATGACCATAACCACTAACACTGGCGAAATGATGCACCCCGACGCGGTTTTCACGGAAAGCAGCGAGGACTTTACGGAGATTTTCCTTGACCTGTGCGTCAATTTCCGAAAAGATGGGGAGAAGGGACTTTTCTGCCCTGTGGAGTAGAGAGGGGATATCCATCAAACAATAGATTCTGATCTGTATTGCATTTACCTTAAATGTCGGCTTGAAGAAACTCTCGGTTTTACCTCGGAGATGAAAAGCCGACCAATATAGAACAGCACTTCGACAGGCTCAGTGTCCACATTTCGACACATTTCGACACATTTCGACAGGCTCAATGTCAAGGCTCAATGTCAAGGCTCAATGTCAAGGCTCAATGTCAAGGCTCAGTGACACGAAGCACAACTCTAAACAGTTGTGTTAAAATCTGAGAGTCAACAGGTTGAAATGCCGCTCACATCGTGGAAATCCCGTTGCAATAGTACGGCACTTTTGAGGAGAAAAAAGAAGACAAGAGCCACCCGAAAACTCTTAAAACAGGGGAGTAAGTCTTTTCCAAGACTGAAATAAACTAAAAACATTTTGCCGTAAGGCAGATAGGGTAGGGCATACCCGGATATTGGTTGAAAGACCAAAACGCTTGGAGAGCTATCCACAAGTGGACAACTAGATAACAAGTGATATTCTAGTAGGTTCGGATAGGACATAATCGTGTAAGACGTGAGTAGGGGAAACCAGAAAGCGCAGTGATTAGCTCAAGAATCCCTCGCCTGAGCGCTTCGGGGATTGTCAACAAGCCTACTGATCATACAACGCCAATCCTTCCCTTAAAACAGCTCCCAAGGTTGACCCTAGTAATGATTAGAGCGGCCCGCCGGGGGGAGGTGCGGCTCCCTGTGGTGGGGCTCCGGGTATGGTTGATTCATTTAAATTAAGTATAGCTGATTTTGAGTCAATAAATTTGATCGAGGATTCTCAAGTTTATCTTTTTCTAATCAGAAGAGTTAGTCATAATAACTAATCTTTAATCTTCTGCCAATATTTATTATGAATAGATTGATAAAGCCTGTTTCCAAGCCACTAAAAGCCTATCTCTCTTGAAATTGTCTGAGAGTACATCCTGTTAATTTAGCTAATTTTTCTGCTTCTTACGTCGATAAAACTATCAGTTTTTCCCAACGTTCAGCTAACCACCTCTGTCCCTCTGTTATTGAGAGAAAACCCAAACCTCTGAAAAGATTCAATCCTATGGTTGTGAGAATTGACCAATTGCTTGCCGCTTGAAAATCACTTATCTCGCTTTTATCTTCCTCAAAAATTACATCTTTTACCCAATGTAACTGATTTTCTATTTTCCAGTGTCCTCGAATAATTTTAGCAAATACTTGAGCGGATTCGGTTAGGCTACTGATATAGTAAGCTGTTTCTTCATAGGTTTTATCCCCGCGACTACCCTTTCTTTCTACTTTAATAACTCTTCGCAGATTTTCAAACCCTTGTCTTTCATTTTTTCTAACTTTAAAAACTTCTATTTTTCTTGATATTTTTCGTCCATGACTATTATCTTGTTCGAGAAAGCAACTTTCTGGCTTTGAGGAATTACTCAGGTCTTGTATTCGCTGATAAAGATTTTTCTGATTTCCTTTAACGGTGATAACATAATCATTTTTACTCTTGGCTATTAAGCTGATTGTTTTTTTCTGACAGTGTAAAGCATCGCCAGTAAAAACTTTATTTTGGAGAGAGCAATCCTCAATTATAGCTTGCCCTTCGTCGATTTCAGACCCTTTTTTGTTTTCGATTCTTTTTAAGTGTAATACTAATCCACTTTCTTGACTAAACAATGAGACAAACATGATGAAATTTTGTTGTTCATTATTAGGATTCTTTAGGGTGTTTTTGAGACTTTTTCCATCCATCCCTAGCCAATTTATATCATCTCTTTGTCCATATTCTTCTAATGCCCATTCGTTAAATATTTTTAACAAACTCTGCCAGTCAACTCCCATCATTACCCTTTTAATTGTTGAATAGGATGGGACTCTTTCTGGAATTATGTTAAATTCTTTACTCAGCCTGTGCCGATTATTTTTAGCAAACTCTCCTAGCTCTCTATAACCTGAGTATCCTAGCATTGTTCCCAGTATTATTACTACTAATACTATCCATAAAGGGTGTCTTTTTCCTTTATCTTTCCGAAAGTCCTTGACTTGTTTTAGTTTTTCTATTAAGCTCAACATATATTTGAAAGGTTGGCGGTCACTCCTCATTTTACCTGATAGTGATCGCTTTTACTTTTGATATTCTGATGGGAGAATGAAACAGCCCTAGTAGAGCATCAATTTTGTTTTGAGGGATAAAAAAAGAGCTAATCTGGAAGAAGTTATCCAACTTCAGACAAAAAAATGCCGAAGAAAAAATATATTGTAGATATAACAGACTCCGAAAGAACTGAACTCGAGCAGCTAACCAAGAAAGGAAAAATAGCAGCTTACAAAATGAACCATGCCAGAATACTACTTTTAGCAGACGTCAATCAACAGGAAGGTGGTTGGACTGACTCGAAAATTAGTGAAGCCTTAAATGTTGCTCAAGCCACCATTGAGAGAGTACAACAAAGATTTGTCGAGTCAGGAATTGAATCATCATTAATTCGAAAAAAGCAAGAACATCGCCGTGCCAAAATTATCGATGGGGAAAAGGAAGCATATCTGATTGCCATCGCTTGTAGTGAAACACCAAAGGGACGAGCAAAATGGACACTTCAAATGCTGGCAGATAAAATGGTCGAACTTGAATATGTGGAAAAAATATCACGAGAAACCATCAGAAAAACCTTAAAAAAATGAATTGAAACCATGGCTGAATCAATCATGGGTCATTCCCCCAAAAGAATCAGCGGAGTTTGTCTGTGCCATGGAAGATGTCTTGGATATTTATCATAGTGAGTATGACCAGCAAAATCCCTGGCTGTGTTTTGATGAGAGTTGTAAACAATTAGTCAAAGAAACAAAAGAGAAAATACCAGCCGAACCAAGAGAACCAGAAAGGTATGACTATCAATATGAGCGTAATAGTGTAGCCAATATGTTTATGTTTTTTGAACCATTACAAGGTGGGCGACATGTAGAAGTTACACAACAAAGGACGGCGAGCGATTATGCACACCAAATGAAATATTTGGTTGATGAGCGTTATCCGGATGCCCAGAAAATTAGAGTAATTCAAGACAACTTAAATACTCATGTAAAAGCCTCATTATATAAAGCCTTTGAACCAGAAGAGGCCAAGAGAATTTTAGATAAACTCGAATTTCATTACACTCCCAAACATGGCAGCTGGTTAAATATGGCAGAAATTGAGTTGAGCGTTTTGAATCGTCAATGTCTCGATCGTCGTATCCCAGACATGGATAGTTTAAAACAAGAAATTAAGGCATGGGAAGAAAATCGAAATGAAAAGTCAAATTCAGTTGACTGGAGATTTACTGATGCTGATGCTCGTATTAAATTAAAAAAACTCTATCCCTCAATTCAAACTTGACAGACTACTAGCCTGATGAAGATAATTATCTATCTTCTGATTACGACAGCGAGTTAAACGGCGAATCCTCTGGGAACTTTGACGATTACCTTTTAACAGAGATTGTAACTCAGCCCGACGTTGGTTATAAAATTGATTCAGGCTTTTTAACGGTCTGCCATTAATCAACAAAGGGATAAAGTCCGGTTGATTTGAAGTTACAGCCATCAAATTATCTATGCCTAAATCCATCGCAGCTATCTTTTCATTAGGAGCTAAGAACTGTTCGGTTTTCTCATAAATTACCTCGATTACATAACAATCACATTTAGGAACTATTCTGACTTCTGCTATGCGCTCCGCTACTCTCGTCGGCAAGGCAATTGAAGTACCTGATAGTTTGACTATTCCTTGCCTAAGACCTACTTTGCTTATAGCTTGAATCGTGTAAACTAAGAGATTTCTTCCTTTTTTTGGCTCCTTATAGCTAGGGATTTTGGGTTTTCCCAGAAATTTATCGGGGTGACTTTTAAACTCTGATGAAGCGGCAAAAAATGATTGCCAGTTTTTGTCTAATACTCTTAAAACTTGTTGGGAAACTTTAGCGGGTAAAGCTTGATACTGTTCTGTCTTTTTCATCAGAGAGGCCATCTGATTATAGGTCAAATAGCCATGACCATAAATGAAGTTTTGTCGGATTAAATAATTGGCTGAGTTGTAAAGATTTTTAGACTGCCAAGATAAATTATCTATCTCAGCCCAAAATCGATGTCCTTTCTTGATAATGTGTCTTTCTGCTACTAACATTATTGTCCGTTGTCTTTTAACTCAGCGTCGGGTTTTGAAGGGTTGTCATCCGTTGTGATAATTGTACCAGAAGGCAATTGATAACCTGTTAAATTCCCTTGTTTCCACCACCTCCAAGCCGTTCGATAACTTATTCCTGTTTTTTTTGCCTAGTCCGATAGTTTTGTCTGCACATATTACCATGAATGACTATATATGACCATATTTATATTGAAACTTTACAATACAACCCACATTCTGCACTTCAACTTGTAGTATAACTGGTAGCATATAAAATGAAAAACCAGTTAAGTATTTATACTTATAATCTTAGGGAAGAAAAAGTGGCTCTCTTATTCTTTGTTTGATCAGTTTAACTTAATATAGAAGCGATCAATCTTTGCATCCTCTGTGTCTGGAGTGGTTCCTTCCACTCCCTCGCCAGCAGGAATGTATCTTAGAATACATTTTACCCACCAAACCCAAGAGAGCCAAAAAGTGAGAAACTAAAAAGGTTCTCAAAAAATATTCAAGTCAAGAAAAATGTCAAAGATAGAAGTAAAAAATCTAGATCACTTAGGAATAGTAGCGGGAATAATTGATGAAATAGGAATCGAAGAGATAATTAACTTAAAATTAGGAATAGATCAGCGAGAGAAAATAACATTTTGAGCGCTAATTGCCTACTCTCATCTTAACCAAATTCTTAAATCTTACTGAAATCGTCTAAAACTGACTGAAAGTGTTGGCTAATTTATCAGCAATTCCCTCGATCCAAATTTCATCTTGTTTAGTATAACTGCGCGGCGCATTTGCCGCCAAAATTAACACCCCTTCCTTACCGATGGGTTGACAGATTAAGCCTTGGGTGTTTTCCGGCAAATAGTCAAATTCGATTTTGGCGGGATATAAATTTAAATTAACTAAATAGACGGCTTTACCGGTTTCTAAAACTCTTTTGATAATATTACTAACTTTAACTTCAGAATTCTGGCTTAAGATACCGCGACGTAATAAAACTTTTCCCTGATAATAAACGATCAGAGATTTTGTCACGGTGTTGGTTAAAAGTAAATGGGAAGCCCAGGCAAGCTCAATTTTAACTGATTCTGGCAAATCTGGGGCAAATTCCAGACCTTCGCGCCCGATTAATTCCACCGCATCCGGTAAGCGGGGTTGAACTCTTTGCCAGATTAAACCCACCAAAATTAAAACCCCACTCAAAATCACTCCCATCACATCGGAACGCGCTTGCGATGGGGTTAAATCGGCAGTGGCAAAACGATTAAACATTAATACCGTACCCCCGACGATGCCGGCGAACAGGGGTAACAGTCTTAAAATACGATTGGGATCAGCTGGTGCCATAGCTGAGAACTATTCCTCGTCTAGTTCTAAAATCCGCTGGAAAAGATAGCCTGTACCTCTAGCGGTGAGAATTAACTCAGGATTGCTGGGATCATCTTCTAATTTGGCTCGTAAACGGGAAATATGCACATCCACTACCCGCGTATCCACATGACGTTCGGGGGTATAACCCCAAACTTCCTGAAGGATTTCCGAGCGGGAAAAAGCTTCTCCTGATCGACTGACCAATAATTCTAGTAAACTAAATTCCATACCGGTCAGACGGATGCGTTCATCCCCCTTATAAACTTGGCGTTTATTGGTATCGATTTTAATGGAACCGATATGAATCACACCGGAACTAGGAATCCCCGGAGCGCCATTTTTCTCTACCCGACGCAACACCGAACGAATCCGCGCCTCGAGTTCTTTGGGAGAAAAAGGTTTAACTACATAGTCATCCGCGCCCAATTCTAGCCCAGTAATTCGATCGGCCACATCGCCCAAAGCGGTTAACATAATGATAGGAATATCCGATTCTTTGCGGAGTTCCTGACAGACACCGTAACCGTCTAATTTCGGCATCATCACATCCAAAACCACTAAATCGGGTTCGGCGGTGCGGAAGGTTTCTAAAGCTTCCTCTCCGTCGGCGGCGGTGACGACTTCATAACCAATCATCGACAAACGAGTCTCTAAGATACGACGGATGCTGGCTTCATCATCAACAACGAGAATTTTTTCCTTCTGGTTCTCCAACTGAATTAACACTCCTTAGTTAAATAGTGTGATGAATTTTAAAGTTAAATAACGAGCGTTCCTGTTTATAGAATATCCCTTTGCCGTTATCATTAAGCCTAAATTTCCTATTTTATTTCTTTTATGGCAATTATCAATAACTTTATGGTCTTCCTTCCCCTTTATCATACTTAACTAAATTTGACAAGAGAATTGATCCTCAAACCGCTTTTCTTCAACTTTTCTTAAAAAACATGGCGAAATCGCGAACAATATATATCTGTAGCGCTTGTGGGGCGGAATCTCCCCAATGGTTGGGAAAATGCCCCAGTTGTGACACCTACGGGACGCTAGAAGAACAAGTGATGGCTGGTGGCAATAATCCGGCGGGAAATCGCCCAGGATGGCAAAATAGTCGCCCAAATAACGGCAAAGGGCAACGCAACCCGCAACCGCGCATCTCGGTGCGCTTCTCGGAAATTACCCAGTATGAACAGGAACGTTTTCCCTCTGGTTACGGGGAATTCGATCGCGTTCTCGGCGGTGGCATTGTCCCCGGTTCTCTTGTACTAATCGGCGGCGATCCGGGTATCGGCAAATCGACGCTTTTACTGCAAGTTACCAACCAACTCGCCCAAAGATTACCGCGCATCCTCTACGTTTCCGCTGAAGAATCGGGACAACAGATTAAACTGCGGGCTGCCCGTTTGGGGGTGGGAGTGGTTGCCGTGGAGTCGGAAAATAACGGCAATGGCAAGGAGAAAAAAGCCTCTGAATCAACCTCAGAACTCGATAATCATCTCTATGTTCTGCCAGAAACCGATTTAGAGGAAATTTTGCGGGAATTAGAATCTTTACGCCCACAGGTGGCGGTAATTGACAGTATTCAAACTCTTTATTTTGGGGCGTTAACTTCCGCACCGGGATCCGTCGCCCAAGTTCGCGAATGTACCTCCGCCTTGATGCAGGTGGCAAAACGGGAGAATATTACTTTATTAATTGTCGGTCATGTGACTAAAGAAGGGGCGATCGCTGGTCCGCGAGTTTTGGAACATTTGGTCGATACGGTGTTATATTTTGAAGGCGATCGCTATGCCTCCCATCGTCTCTTAAGATCCGTGAAAAACCGTTTTGGGGCCACCCATGAGATCGGTATTTTCGAGATGGTGGATCACGGTTTGGTGGAAGTGGAAAACCCCTCAGAATTGTTTTTAGGCAATCGCGACGAATTTTCCCCGGGTACGGCGACGGTGGTAGCCTGTGAAGGTACACGCCCGATTGTGGTGGAGTTACAGGCATTAGTTAGCCCTACCAGCTATGCTTCCCCCCGAAGATCGACTACTGGCATAGAATACAACCGATTACAGCAAATTCTCGCCGTTTTAGAAAAGCGCGTCGGCATTCCTTTATCGAAATTAGATGCCTATGTTGCCTCCGCAGGAGGGTTGGGAGTGGAAGAACCGGCGGCGGATCTGGGAGTTGCGATCGCTGTTGTCGCCAGTTTTCGCGATCGAGTTGTGGATCCGCGCACAGTCTTAATCGGGGAAGTGGGATTAGGCGGACAAGTGCGCCTAGTGTCGCAAATGGAACTAAGATTAAAAGAAGCGGCTAAATTGGGCTTTAAACGGGCAATTGTCCCCAGAGGTCAAGTTTATCCCGAAGATGTGGGCTTAGAAATTGTTCCAGTCGGCAAGGTAATCGAGGCAATTGTCGCCGCAATTCCCCCCCAGCAGCGCTTTGGGGAAGATATAGAAGAGGAGGAAGGGGAAGGGCAAGAATAACGGTACAATGCTAAAAAAGATTAAATTACTTGGGAGATTTTCACCATGTCTGTGTTAGCTGTTGCCGCTTTAGCGGGTTATCTGATCGTTTTTACCGGAATTGCCCTCGGTCTCTTTTTCGGTCTGCGCTCCGCTAAAATTATCTAGTATATAAACAGGAAAAAGCTTTAGTGATCGGTTTAACTGGTCACTATTGCCAATTCTAGGGGAAATAAAAAATGACTGTTATTCTAGACTTAAAAACTCTCTACGAAATTGATGATTCTCTCTGGTTAGAAGAAACTATCGAACTCTTGAAAGCGAAAAAATTTGACGCTTTAGATTTAGACAATTTAATCGAGGAGTTAGAAGACTTGGGGAACGAAAAAAGGTTTCGTGTTGCTAGTTTTTTACAGCAAATTATTAGACATTGTTTATTATTACAGTTTTGGACAAGGGAAAGAGAATATAATCAAGCTCATTGGCAAGCAGAGATAGTGAGTTTTAAAGATCAACTAAAACGTTATTTAACCACAAATCTTCGTAAATATCTAGAACAGGAATTTGAGCAAATTTACTTTGAGTCCGTGCGATACGTTCGTCAAAAAACCGATAATAAAGTCAACTTTCCTGATATTTGTCCCTACAGTTTAGAAGAACTTCTCGATCCTAATTGGCTACCATCTGACAATCAAGGAGATAAAAAATGACTGTTATTCCCGACTTAAAAACTCTCTACGAGATTGATGATTCTCTTTGGTTAGAAGAAACTATAGAACTGCTCAAGGCTAAAAATTTTGAGGCTTTAGATTTAGAGAATTTAATCGAGGAGTTAGAAGACTTGGGAAACGAAAAAAAGTTTCGTGTTGCCAGTTTATTAGAGCAAATTATTCGTCATGCTTTGTTACTGCAATTTTGGACAGAGAAAAGAGCATATAATCAGGATCACTGGGAGTTAGAAATAGTCAACTTTCAAATTCAGCTAAAAAGATACTTAACCACCAATCTCCGTAATTATTTACAAAATGAATTAACTAACATTTATGAAGATGCAGTTTTCTTTGTCAGAAAAAAGACTAAAAATCAAGTCAACTTTCCCGATACTTGTCCCTACAGTTTAGAAGAACTTCTCAATCCCAATTGGCTACCACCTTACGAATAAAGGAAATGATAATGACTGTTATTCCCGACTTAAAAACTCTCTACGAAGTTGATGATTCTCTCTGGTTAGAAGAAACTATCGAACTCTTAAAAGCGAGAAGATTTGACGCTTTAGATTTAGAGAATTTAATCGAGGAGTTAGAAGATTTGGGAAACGAAAAAAAGTTTCGTGTTGCTAGTTTTTTACAGCAAATTATTCGTCATGCTTTGTTACTGCAATTTTGGACAAGGGAAAGAGAATATAATCAAAGTCATTGGGAATCAGAACTGGTAAATTTTCAAGATCAATTAAATACCTACCTAACGGCAAGTTTACGGAAATATTTAGAACAAGAATTTGATAATATTTATCAGAAGGCAACCCGTTATGTGAGAAAAAAGACAAAAAATCAAGTTATTTTTCCCGATACTTGTCCCTACAGTTTAGAAGAACTTCTCGATCCCAATTGGCTACCACCATACGAATAAAGGAGATGATAATGACTGTTATTCCCGACTTAAAAACTCTCTACGAAATTGATGATTCTCTCTGGTTAGAAGAAACTATCGAACTCTTAAAAGCGAAGAGATTTGACGCTTTAGACTTAGAGAATTTAATCGAGGAGTTAGAAGATTTGGGAAACGAAAAAAAGTTTCGTGTTGCTAGTTTATTAGAGCAAATTATTAGACATTGTTTATTGTTACAATTTTGGATAAGGGAAAGAGAATATAATCGTTCTCATTGGCGTTCAGAAATCGTCAATTTCAAAAACCAGATCGACACTTATTTAACTACTAATCTCCGCAATTATCTCACTCAAGAATCACCTCGTATTTACCAGAAAGCTTTAAATTATGTTAGAGAAAAAACCGATAATCAAGTTAGTTTTCCTGGGGAATGTCCCTACAGTTTAGAAAATCTTCTTGATCTCGATTGGTTCCCCCCAGAAAATGAATAAAGGAAAAAATGAAATGCTGAAAAAGTTTCTACGTTGGCTGATTATTGGGGGAACCTTATTTTTTGTTCTCAGTAACCTTAAAAATAACTGGGATAACGTCACCTCAGTTAGAATTGAAAATCATGGCTGGTTATTTCTTTTCTTGGCACTTGTAACCACTGTTATCGCTCAAATTTGGGCAGGATGGGTGTGGACATGGATACTCAAAAGCTATCAACAACCGATTAAAACCTCCACAGGAATTGGCATCTATATGATTACCAATTTAGGAAAATACTTACCTGGTAATATCGGTCACTTTTATGCTCGCATCGTGGCAATTAATAAAGCAGGAAGTGATTGGGGAATCGCCAGTTTAAGCGTTTTATTAGAACTTTTATTGCTGGTGTGTGCAGCCTTAGCCATAGCAGTTATTGGTAGTGGTTTAGGTTGGATGAAATCTAGCTCAAGTCTAGGGATACAGATATTAGTTTTAGGATTAATTTTAATCAGCATTCATCCCAAATTTTTAAATTATCCTCTCAAAATCCTTAGCCAAAAGAAAAAGATTGCTCAAGAACCTGTTTATCTAACTAAATATCCTCTCGTCCCTCTCTTGGGTGAAACTGGATTTTTATTGTGGCGCGGTGCGGGTTTTATTTTAGCTTGGATGGTGTTAAAAATGATTACCCCCGCTCAGATTTTACCCCTCTTAGGAACCTTTAGTTTTGCTTGGTTATTGGGTTTAGTTGTCCCCGGAGCGCCGGGGGGATTAGGAGTGTTTGAAGCTACAGCGATTGCACTTTTTGACACAGAAAAATTTCCCGCCGCTAACGTACTTGTCACCGTTGCTATCTATCGTTTAATTAGCATTCTCTCCGAAGTCATTGCCGCCGGAATCGGGACAAAATTAGTTAAAGATAAAGCCAAGTTTTTTGGTTAGCTTAAGGATATTATTCGGGTGTGTTAGCCCAGTATAATGCACCCGGAAGAAAAGTTTTGATCATTGTTAAGCGAAGATAATTTTCTCAACTCCTAACATCTATCTCCTCACTCCTAAATTCTGATGTAACATAGGATCAATAATCAGCAAAAACATGGATACTCCCACCTAGAGAGGCCGAAAAAATGACGATTGCCAAAAGCGACGAAACTGCCACCTCTCCGGCACTGATAGAAGAAGATTTCGAGGACTTCTGGGAACCCCCCCCACCCCCCACAGACTTAATTTTTGATGATGGTGAACCTTTGGAAAGCAACCGACACCGCATTGCCATGAATGTCTTGATTCGCTCCCTACAGCAGGGTTACGGTGAACGAGACGACTTCTACACCGGTGGCAATATGTTTATTTATTTCAGCCGTGAACAAGCCAAAAATCGCGATTTTCGCGGGCCAGATTTCTTCGCTGTCCTCAATGTCGATGGTACGAGAGAGCGACAGGGTTGGGTAATTTGGGAAGAAGAGGGACGTTATCCTGACGTTATCGTGGAATTAACCTCTCCTAGTACCGCTAAGACTGATAAAGTGCGAAAAAAGGCAATTTATGAGGGAACCTTCCGCACGCCAGATTATTTCATCTACGATCCTTTTGATGCCAATTCTTTACAAGGATGGCATTTAGGGGCCGACCAACGCTACCATTCTTTAGAACGAAACGAGCGCGGCTGGTTATGGTGCGAAACTTTAGGCTATTGGTTGGGAACTTGGGAAGGCACTATTGACCGAGAAACGGCAATCTGGGCAAGATTTTATGACTCGGAAGGCAATTTAATCCCCTTGCCAGAAGAAGCAGCCCAGGAGCAGGCGGCTGCAGCACAGGAGCAGGCGGCTGCAGCACAGGAGCAATTAAATGCTACTCAGCAAGCTCTGGAAGCGGAAAGACAGCGTTCTCAACGGCTGGCAGCTCGTTTGCAGGAAATGGGGATAGAGCTATAGTATAGCTGTATTTGTTTAGGTGAGGAGGTAAACTGCTCCTGTTCCTCCTCGCTCAAAGTCGGTTAATTTCTCCTTTCACGGTTGAGGGAGCCTGTAATCCCAGTCTATTTGAAATCTAGCTCGACATCTGTTTGCTGCTGTGATTAGCTTTTGACCAGTGAGTAATTATTGATCAGAGTTTTCTTGGATTCTTTCTTAAACAGTAAACAGTGAACTGAAAACTCAAATTTGATAACTGATAACTGATAACTGATAACTGTCTCAACTAGGAAATTTATTTGGCACGACTACTTATATGTCTAATCTATCTTTGGGCGCACAACCTCCTCTAGAATTTATACCCCCTGACCTTAATCCCTTGCTTTTAAAGGGATGTCAAATCTTTTTACCTCTCTGGTTACAAACTCAAACCAACTTAAGGGAAATTTCGGCCGCTAATCTAGAAACTTTAATCACATTTTATCAAAAAAGTCAAGAGAAAAAAGTACGTTTACTGCTTGCCTTTCGTCATCCCAGTATTAACGATCCCTACTGTATGGCCTATCTTTTGTGGAAATTAGTACCCAAAAAAGCCCAAGAGTTAGGAATAAAATTAAACAATCCAATTCACGCTTATTTTATGTACGATCGAGGGATTCCTTTATGGGCGGGAGAAAGGGTAGGATGGTTATATTCTAAGTTAGGTGGCACACCAATTCAACGGGGAAAAGCTGATTTAATCGGATTGCGTTCGGCTCGTCGTTTATTATTAGAAGGAGATTATCCTTTAGCCGCCGCTCCGGAAGGGGCAACTAACGGACATAATGAGCTTGTGAGTGCGATTGAACCGGGTATTTCTCAATTGGCTTTTTGGGGGGTGGATGATGTCAGAAAAGCTAAACAAGAGCAAGAAGTAATTATTTTACCCATTGGTATTCAGTATTTTTATCTGACTCCAGTGTGGCAAGAAATCGAGCGAATTTTAACTAATTTAGAAACCGATAGCGGTTTAGAAACAATCCCAAATTTATCCCTAGAAGAAAAGGTTTTATACGAGCGTCTTTTTCGTTTAGGAGAAAGATTATTATCCTTAATGGAGGATTTTTATCGAGATTTCTACTATCAATCTTTGCCTGTAGTGCCTGCCAATGGTGATGATCCAAATGAAACCCTAGCCAAACGTTTAGCCAATTTATTAGATGTGGCCTTACAAACCGTAGAAAAGTATTTTAATCTTTCTCCTAATGGTAATGTAATTGATCGCTGTCGTCGTTTAGAACAAGCAGGATGGGAACGCATTTATCGGGAAGAATTAAAACCCACTCATTCTATTTCTCCCCTTGAATTAGGATTAGCTGATCGCCTGGCCGATGAAGCTAATTTAAAAATGTGGCACATGAGAATTGTCGAAAGTTTCGTCTCAGTAACTGGTTATTATGTCAAAGAAAAACCCACCGTAGAAAGATTTGCTGAGACAATTTTATTACTCTGGGATTTAGTGACAAGAATTAAAGGAGGTAATCCCTTTTTCCGTCCCCAAATTGGTCAACAAAAAGCGATAATAACTATCGGTAAACCTATTTCCGTATCCGAGCGCTATGCCGATTATAAAAGCGAGCGACGCTCGGCCGTAGCACAATTAACCCAAGATTTACAAACCAGTTTAGAAAGTTTAATTATTCATCAGTAGATAATTAATATCAAAATGTTTTAATTTTTTATCCTATCTATGAGTAAATATAAAACTTTGCATATCAAAGAATCTATCTCTCTTTTAAAAGTCTATCTGCTAGAGGCAGAAAAAACTCAGCCGATACAAGCATTGATTGACTTTAAAACATCTCAGTCTGATAATATTAGACAGTTTGCTCAATTTTCAGATTATAGCTATAGCACATTATACAAATGGTTTAGGCGTTATCGTCAGCAAGGAATTAGAGAATTTATCAAAATTAATCCTCTAGAATCAACCATTGGAGAAACATTAATTAATCGAGACGGTGAAGTTATTTTTTACCAAGAAATATTCAATGATAAACAAAGTGAATATTTGCTAAATATTTTGCAAAATGAGATAGCTTGGCGACAGGATTATATAAAAATGATGGGGCAAACCTTACCTCTACCTCGATTAACTGCTTGGTATGGCGATTCAGATAAATCCTATACTTATTCAGGAATTAATATGAATCCTCTTGCTTGGACAGATACCTTATTATATATTAAAGAGAGAGCGGAAACTCTAGCAGGTACGAAATTTAATAGCGTGCTTCTGAATTTTTATCGAGATGGTCGAGATAGCGTCGCTTGGCATAGTGATGATGAACCAGAATTAGGCAAAAATCCAGTTATTGCATCGGTTAGTTTTGGCAGCACAAGAAAATTTTCACTTAAACATAAACAGGAGGAAGATATTATCAATCTTGAGCTAACATCAGGTAGTTTGCTAATCATGCGCGGAGCAACTCAACACCACTGGTTACATCAATTACCCAAAACTAATCACAATATTTCTGCGAGAATTAATCTTACTTTTAGGAATATTATCTAACCATGAACGAACTTAACAATTTATACCACTTAATTATCGAAAATTTAATTGATCTGAATAGATTACAGGGAAAAAGTCTTAGTATTAAATCTTACTTACAATCTTTGCAACCTGATGTTAAACGACTAAGAAGTAGTTTTCATACTAATCATGTAAGTGTAGATTATTCTAATTATAACACTCAGGCTGCTTACTTACTGGCTTACTATCCTCATTATGTAGAAATGACTTATAGAGTTTTGGAAAGCTTGCAAGAAAAAGACCCCAGCTTGATGCAGCTAGTTTTTGATAAAAAACATCTCAAAGTTTGTTTATTTTGCGCGGGTGCTGCACCTGAAGCTCTTGGTTTATTAAGTTTTTTACGACAATTTTACCCAGAAGTAAAATCGATAGTTATCTATTCCTACGACCTATATTCTGATACTTGGCGAATCAGTCAAGACATCACTAAAAATATAATCAACAATTGCTTTAAAGACTATCATTTTGCTCTCCTCAGTCATCATTTAGATATAAATCAAATTGATTCTTTTTTTTTCAATAGTTAGTAATATAAAAGACAGCAATATTTTCATGTTTCAAAACTGTTTAAATGAATTTGGAGAAAATGATAAAGATTTAAAAACAATACTTGAAAACATGAAATTCTTATCAGAAAATATGCCTAGCCATAGCTTTATGTTTATAAACGATTTGAGATTATACACTCAAGTTAACAGAATTATAGATAGTATTATTAGTATAATTAATGATTTAAATAAAACGAACTTTGATGATTACAATGAACAAGCATTTTTGATCAATAAGAGTATGGAAGAAACTTTCAAATCATCAATCGCCATTTCTGATAATGTAACGAAATATTTATTAACGGGTGCGAACAACTTAATTCCCAGAAAAATAATTAATTATAATTATCTTAGCGTTTACAAAATTTTCAGGAAAGAAAGCAAGCTATTTGAACAAAGTATTGATAATAAATATATCGATTTATTAGAACAAGTTAACCGACTACAAACTAAGTTTAATAGTTTTGATGTTAAGCTAGAACAGTTATTAGCTGTTGAAAGTAATTATTTAAAAATTTCTGAGATTGTAGAATCCTATGATCAAAAATTAGAGGAATTTCAGACAACCTTGCAAAAGCAAAAAGATACAATACAAGCTGATTTAGAAACTTTTAAATCTCATCTGCAAAATCTTGAGACTAAGAACTCGAAACAAAAAATTAAGTTAGAGGAAATTGAGCGCAGACTGAATCGTTTTCAGGAAGAACGAAAAAACTTAACACGCCAACTAGAGAGAAATCGCAAAGCCGTTATATTCGCCATCTTAATTGGCTTGCTAGGGGTTATTTTAGGAGTTATTGCTCTATTTCGATGAAAATAATAGACAATAATTAGGTTTTGCTGAAAAAGTTTGTTGTTGGAGTCAGTTATCAGTTATCAGTTATCAGTCATCAGTTATCAGTTCTCAGTTCACTGAGAAAACACCCCACACCCCACACCCCACACCAGGAAAAACTTTTTCAGCAGACCCTAGTATAGGAGATAGTACGGGAATCTGGAAAAACTCAATACCGAAAACCCTACCCCGGTCAGACAATCTTTTATCTATCCTAAAAGTGTAGAGATAAACCAACATCTCTAGCGTTAAGAAAACTTCGGAGGTGACTTATATGGCACTTATACGCTGGGAACCTTTCAGAGAAGTAGAAAGCCTACAAAAAGAAATGAATCGCTTGTTGGACCGTATTGTGCCGACTGATGTAGGCAATGGCGAAAAAGTGGGGTTATCCTTCATCCCGGCGGCGGAAATGACCGAAACGCCAGAGGCAGTTCAGCTTAAACTGGAAATACCCGGTATGGAAGCCAAAGACCTCAACGTGGAAGTAACAGCCGATAGTCTGACCATTAATGGTGAAAGAAAATCGGAAATTAAAACCGAAGAAGAAGGATTTACCCGCACTGAATTCCGTTATGGTAAATTCCATCGGGTTATTCCTCTACCGGTTCAGGTTGATAACACTAACGTGGCTGCTGAATACAAAGATGGTATTCTCAATCTCACCCTCCCGAAAGCGGAAGAAGAAAAAAATAAAGTGGTGAAAGTGTCCATCAGTCCTGCCATTGCTCAATGATGTAGCACTCATTGTCCGGTCTTAAGCGAAAAAGTTGACCTAGTCTGATTAAACCGAAGCGGGAGTATTAAATCATACTTCCGCTTTTAGCTTCTTAACCCTTTAACTTAAAACTTCTAACACTGCCTGGGGTGATAATTTATCTTTAAACCAGATAACCTGAGCGGGTAGATTTTGAAATTTAACTCCGGCTTTTTCTAGATTTAACCGTTCCGATACGGCTAAAATTAGATTATTTGCTTGGGCCGATTTAACCTGTAAAAATTTCTTTTGTAGGTATTCTGGTCGCCAATAACCAACAATTTCGAGGAGAAAAACGCGACCATCGGGATGCACTAAACGGAAATCGGGAATCATCACTCCTCCGGGTAAAGGCACTAAATCTACTTCCCTTTCTAACTGCCATTCAGTTTTTAACTGTAACCAACGTTTAGCGAAAGATTCCTCTAACATACTATCGTAGGGTTTACCCGGGGAATAGTGGGACACCAGACCACAGTTATCCTCTAAATTGAACTGTTGTTTTTTAATAGTTCCTGTATAGGAATCTTTATACTGTAATTGTGCCTTCAAATTCCAGTGAGTAACATGGAGTAAGGCAGGAATTAATTTAGCGATTTCAAGGCCATAACGACTATTAGCTTTAAATAAACTGGTGGGACCATCGATAGTAATAGTAAATCCCGTGTCGGCATCCCCTTCGATATAAGTCATTAAACGAAATAGTTTTAGATAGCGAAAGAGATATTTATATTCCCCCGGATCGTTGCGATGGACGTTGATAATTAAATAACTGGCCCGATAAAAAATACCTTGAATTTGCGAGAGGTTAAAACGATGGATTAAGTTTTCGGGGGTGGGAGCATCAAATTGAGTGAGAATTTTATTCTCCGCTAAATCAGCATAGAGTCCTTTTTCTAGAGCTACTGGAAAAATTTCTTGATTTAATTCTTGGCTGAGTTGCTGGGCAATTTTTTCCAGAATTAGCGATCGATTTTGGGGAATAGGAACAAAGTTAGCCGCTTGTTCAAAAACTCTTTTTCTTAATTCCTGGGGTTCTAAGGGACTAATAATCTCAAAGTTGGCAAAATGATTGGTTAATAGGTGAGCAAATCCCCGTTTAATTTTATAATCGGGACTGTCTCCCTCCAAGATTAGGAGTTTTTGGCTTAATTCTCCCTTAGTTTGACCGATACTTTCCTGAAAACAGCTGATTTGTTCTTTGGCGATCGCCAGATAATCGGCAGCGATCGGTAAGCGTTTGGGAATAATTGTCTCGCCATTTTGACGGGAAATCAATAAATCGGTCGGTAACATGGCAAGCTAGAGAAGAATAGTCAGATGGGGAGAGGTGGGACGACAAGGAAAGGTCGAAACCCCAAAAATCCCCCGATTCTAACTATTTTGGTCGATATAACGCTCTAAATCCTCGATCACACGGGTTAATTCTGCTTCTGTGGTTAAGCGCAGGCGATCATCGCGGACCGTTAACAAAACTTTAGCCGAAAAAGGATTCGGATAAATATTGGGATTACAAAACACTTCCAGAAACACATCACCAGTGTGCTGATATTCCAGCGGTTTTTGGGGTTGGGGTTTACCCCCACTAGCAGCATTACTGGCGATCGCTTTCAGTCGATCGAGTAAAATATTAATTTCCCTTTGCAAATCCAGAGCAGCACTGGGACTGAAACGAAAAGTAACGGAACCTTGCAAGAGATTAAGAGTTAAAGGAATCATCGAAGAAATTAGGTTAAGAGAAAGCCTGCAGCTAATTATATTAATTTGGGGAAATTTGGGGAAATTGGGTTTTGGGGGATGGTTCAGCCAACAGTAATCAGTCAGGTTCTTCGTTACTAGGTCCGGTTCGATCGGGTGATCGCTAAATCATCCCTTATAACCCCGTCCATTGCATAAGCAGGAACCGAAAGGCCATCAGTGAACTGAAAACTCACCACTGATAACTGATAACTGAAGTTACCGACGCGGAACGAGATTAATCCGGCCTTCGTCCATTTCATCCATGAGTAACTCGAGGGCCTCGTAATCCACATCAGAAACGTAGCCAAGACGACCGAGGAGTTCACTGATTCCGTTCTCGATTTCTGGGGTGATTTGACGATAATATAGGGCTTTTTCCACTAATTGGCGGATAGTCGGCTGGGTATCCACAATTTCCTTACTCTAGCTCAACAAATCTAGTTTCTGTATCCTGCTTTACTTTATTTTAACAAAAATACCGGTATAATAGTGGGTTATCATCAGTTATTCGGGATTAGAGCTTAAACCTAACGACTTTCCCCTAGTGTTCACCCTAATAAGCCTTGATGACTGTTTCTCTTTACTGCCCAGATTATGAGGTTAACCTAAAACCAGTTCCTCCCTACAGGGGTCAAGATTAAGAAAAGATTAATCTTTTCAAGAGAGAGGAAATTTATCAAGACCGGGGTTGCAAAATCAGAAAGTTAGGACATAATAGCGGTATCTGATTTCTAGTTAAAAGGTTCATTTATGAATTTCAAAGCCCAGCCATGAAAAGTCCCGTAAAAGTCCCAGAAATTGCTCTATTTGAGCCAAGTGGCTATATTACCGCCGCTAACGTCCTAGAATTTCAAGAGCAGCTGACCAATCTGGTTAACCGGAGTCGCTCTATCACTTTTCTTGTGGATATGAGTAGGGTGGAATTCCTCGACAGCGCTGGATTAATGGCTTTAGTTACCGTCTTTCGTCTGGCTCAAAGTCAAGAAAAATCCCTCAATATCTGTTCTATTCCACCTTCAGTCAAGATTATCTTTGAATTAACCCAACTGGACCGGGTTCTCTCGATTTTCCCTAGCCGTGCTGACTTTGATGCTGTTATCACCCTCCCCCAAGCGGCGTAAGCCGACAAAATAGGGTTTCTCGCCGTAATTTCTCGGCTGAACTCTCAATTCTACCGATAAATCACCTCTTGACCGGATAGATTCCCATTTATATAACCCACTCCTCATGACAACAATTTTTCTCAAGGAGAGCCATTATACTGCTGAGATGGCTCTCCTCCTGTTTGGATATTATCTCTAGGGACAAACTACTCTACACTTGTTCGGAGCAGCTCACAAAAGACTGTCTGTTAAGAAATTCCATGACTTTAGTGATGACAGGGGGGAAGGGGGGCAAGATGGTAGATAGGTAATGAGTAGTAATTTCCTAGAATCCATGACAGTCAACAATCTCCAGTATGCTTATTTTCCCGGTTGTGTCGCCCAAGGTGCCTGTCGGGAACTATATCTATCCACGGCAGCCCTGACGGAAGCTTTGGGGATTAATTTAGTCGAACTCAAAAAAGCTGCCTGTTGTGGTTCGGGAACCTATAAGGAAGATTCGCAACTCTTGGAAGATGCCGTCAATGCGCGCAATATTGCCCTAGCAGAAGCCCTCAATTTACCCCTGTTGACTCACTGTAGCACCTGTCAAGGGGTGATCGGTCATGTGGATGAGCGCTTGAAGGAAGCAAAGCATAATAATCCCAATTATGTTGAGGAAGTTAATAATTATTTACAGAAAGAACATTGTTCCCCCTACCAAGGTACGACGACGGTTAAACACCTACTCTGGGCAATTGTCGGCGATTATGGCTTAGATAATCTGGCGGCCAAGGTGATTCGTCCCTTATCAGGCTTAAATTGTGCCGGTTTTTATGGTTGTTATCTCCTGCGGGCCCAGGATACTCTCCCCTACGATAATCCTTTTCAGCCGGAATCCCTAGAAAATGTCTTTCGAGCGGTGGGAGCAAATCCGATTTATTATCAAGGACGCACTCAATGCTGTGGTTGGCCCCTGTCCAGTTATGCCACCACCCAATCGTTCCAAATGGCAGGAAAACACATTTTAGAGGCCATGGCAGCGGGGGCCGATTGTTTAGTCACCCCTTGTCCTTTATGCCATCTTAATCTTGATTCCCGACAACCGGAAGTGGCAAAAGTGATCGGTCGAAGTTTAGGTTTACCTGTACTACATTTTTCCCAATTAGTCGCTTTAGCGGTGGGAGTCAGTCCTGATCGTTTAGGATTAGATCGACACATCGTTTCCACTAAATCCCTCTTAAAGAAATTGGGGTTTTAGAACTCAATCAGGAGTGTTAGCAATGGATTGGTTAAAAAGAATTTTTGGCTTAGATAAACCGGCAGATGCCGCTAGTGCGATCACAGGTAAAGCCGCTGCTGCGGGTATTCCCCCCGAAAGAGTCGGATTAGACGGAAAATACGACGAAAGCGGCCTAGCTAAACGAGTAGTTTTAGCTTTTGACGAGACACCGGATTTAGCTGATGAAGACAAATTGTGGGTCGCTCAAACTGGTGGTAAAGTTGTACTAAAAGGCAGGGTTTCCCATCAGGCGACTTTAAATAAAATGGTAGCAATTGCCAGTAAAGTCCATGGGGCAACCAGCGTCGATACCAGTCAAGTAACTATTGGGTGAAGTCGAACGGCTGTATTCCCCGTGAAAACTAACCACTGAGTAGGTGGATTAGCATTGTTTTTTGTTCCTGAGTTGTTGTTGGGTCATTGCCGGCTGATTAATTAGGGTCTGCTGAATAAATCTAAAAACCTTGCTGGATAAGACTTTTAGCCTTTTTTGAAATCCAAAAGTACCAGATATGGGAGTGATCAGGGGGAAATTCAGGTACTTTTTCCCTGAAAATTAGGTAATTGACCCCCTCAAAATCGGTAAAACCCCACACCCCACACCCTACACCCTACACCCTGCCCCTAGGAAAAACTTTTTCAGCAGACCCTAATTATGGTTAAATGTTAATCGGCTTTTCCTTTTAGGGAGACAAAACCGGGCCTATGGGAATTACTATTGTTACTATTTTGCGGGGTATGAAAACGATTTCTCAGTTCGGGGGGAGTGGGTAAACCCTGTTTCATTTCCGCCACTTTTAAGAGGATCAAATACTCATAAAAAGCTTGCAGAGTACACCAAGCAAAACCAGCTTTACCATCGAGAATTCCCGCTAGGATAAAATACATATAAAACCAACGAAGCAAGGGACGAAAAGGCAATCGTAGGGATAAATCTTTTAAAGCTCTCCGTCTATCTACTTCGGTTTCACCAAAAAATAAATTTTTCCAACTAACACCCCCGTTAGCCAACTGATGTAGGGTTTCTGCTGCTTCATCGGTAGAATAACGATTGTGTTTTTCAATCCAACGACTTAAACCCTTACTACAGGTATAGTGGGGATAGGTTTCTTCTAAAAAAGAGGTTTTTCCTCGACATTCTTCCCTTTCCGTGTGACCATAATCGCTAAACCAGACTTGATCTTTTCTAAATAGACGCATTTGATAACGGGGATACTGGGTGCTGCGACGAATCCAAGTTCCCATAAACATAACTCTTTCGGCCACATAAAAACCAGTAAATTCTGTCTGTTGCGTGGCACTCAGACATTCTGCATACAGTTGGGGTGTCATCCTTTCATCTGCTTCGAGGATATAAACCCAATCGTATTTAGTCTCGATATTTTCTAACATCCAAGTTCTTTGTTTACCATGACTTTCAAATTGATGCTGAATCACGCGCACTGGATAACGAGAAGCAATCTCTACTGTTTGATCGCTACTGTAGGAGTCAACCACAATCACATCATCGGATAGAAGTGCCGATTCTACACAGGCGGCAATATCAATTTCTTCGTTATAGGTGAGAATGTAAATGGAAAACATGGATATAATATGGTGTTTGATTATACGCAAACCGATCGGGCAGTAGTCCTATTTTGTACCAGAAAAAGCGGAACAAAAACCCATGTTATGCCAGAAACTTTCTCAAAACTACTAGACTGAGCCTATTTTACCCTTGATCGCCATTTTGTCAATATTCTTTAAGTATTACTTGAAAAATTCTGGCTCTTCGTTACTTGTTATGGTTCGATAGGGGGGCATAAATTGACTAAATCCTTCTCTGGCAAGAGACTTAATTGATGAGTTCGCTCTAGATAAAAAACAATTGACAAAAATCGCCAAATGCCTTTCTACATAAGGAGTCCATCCCTTATAACCCCAGTCCATTGCATAACACAAACCGAAGAACCAAAATTCTTTACCTGAGCTGACAGCGACCGGCGATGAGCTATTCCCCGCCATGAGATAATAGACGGTGCTTTATCTCTCCAGTAATTTTCGATGACTGCTGTTTCCGAGTGTTTTCGTTCTCTCCGTTCCCAGGGGAATTGTGCCTTAATTCCCTTTATTACTGCCGGTGATCCCGATTTATCTACTACTGCCCAAGCTTTACGCATTTTAGACCGGGCAGGGGCTGATCTGATCGAGTTGGGGGTTCCCTATTCCGATCCTCTTGCGGATGGTCCGGTTATTCAAGCGGCAGCCACCCGCGCTTTAAATCGGGGTGTCAAGTTGGAAGATGTGCTAGAAATCGTCAAAAATGCCCAGGGAGAGGTGAAAGCTCCGATTATTCTGTTTACTTACTATAATCCCATCTATCATCGCGGGATAGATGTCTTTTTAGACCAAATTAAAGCAGCCGGGGTGAGTGGTTTGGTGGTTCCCGATTTACCCCTAGAGGAAGCGGAAAGTCTGCTGCAACCGGCTGCCGCTAAGGGAATTGAAGTGATTTTATTGGTAGCGCCTACCAGTCCCCCGGAACGAATACAAGCGATCGCCAGGCAATCCCAAGGTTTTATTTATCTGGTTAGTGTCACGGGAGTGACGGGAATGCGGAAGCAAGTGGCCACCAGAGTGGAGGAATTGCTCGATTCTATCCGTTCTGTCACCGATAAACCCGTCGGGGTAGGATTTGGCATTTCTGACGCGACACAGGCGCTACAGGTGAAAAACTGGGGTGCTGATGCGGTAATTGTCGGCAGTGCCATGGTTAAACGTTTGGCCGATAATTACCCCGGCGATGGTCTAAAATCCCTCGAAGAACTTTGCCGTAGTTTAAAACAGGCGATTCGATGAGAGATGAGGGGTTACTGGATGCGGATTAGATCGAGCTTTCATGTCTTCTCGTTCTGAATTCGTTCAATAGATCTCTTGCAAAAGTAATCAAGATATATCCTTTTGTCGGTAACGAAGTTCGTAATTGTAGATACCAGCAATCAAATTCAATCTCAGACCAAATCGCCGTCTGCGATTTCTGTATCTTGATGAAAGTATCCGAAATATTTTGAGACGACGATGAATATGCTCTATAACTATGCGCCGTTGTGATAACTGACGATTGGCTTTTTTTTGCTCTTTACTTAGTTTTTCTTTTTTCTTTTTTTTATGAGGAATTTGACTGTTTTGATGGAGCTTCTGAATTCCTTGATAGCCTTTATCCCCTAATATTTCTATTTTCTTATTTAACCTTATTTTGCTCTCTTTCCACAGTCGAAAATCATGGACTCTTCCTTTCTCACAACGGACACAGATTACCTGCCCGCTTTTTTGGTCGCAACGCGCTCGCTGCGCGAGATCGGCAAGTACTTGCGACTTTAATGTGTGGTATCCCTGCTTGCCACTATAGTATGATTTCTGTTTTTTTTGGGTCTTTCTATCTCCTGTTCTGACACATCCACCACTATTACTTCTATTTCACTATTACTTTCTAAGAGGGCTTTTTTTCCAGGTAGATTAAACAGACCTGATTTGATGAGAATATTCTCTACTTTCCTAACAATTCTATACGCCGTTGATTCGTTAATACCCCAACTATTTCCCAGATGAAAATAGGTGCGATATTCTCGCCAATATTCTAGTGTTATTAGTAGTTGGTCTTCCGTACTCAATTTGCTAGGTCTACCTGTCTTTTTTTGCCAAACTTTTTCTGCCTTTAGGACTGTTACCATATCCTTAAATGTATCTGGATACACGCCACACAAGCGTTTGAACTCTGTTGGCTTTAAAGTTTTTACTTGTTCGTAAGTCATCTTTCAATCTTAACTCTTGGACTATTTTATCCTATTTTGTCTAGACTTATGCAAGAGATCTAATAAGGATCGTCCGAAAACCCGGGGCATATTCTGGTTGACTTCCACGATCAGCCGTTTAGCTGCCCTGGCGGCGCTGCTGGTGTAATCGTTATTGGTTCCGAAGGTGAAATAGCCGTTACTGTCCATCGGTGACACGGTTATACCATTTCTCTAAATGAAAACTACACATCGAATTTAAATCCCCCTTTAAGTTCCCCTTTTTAAGGGGGATTTAGGGGGATTAAACTTCTGTAGTCAGACTTTGGAGAATTGGTATTACTAGAAACGTGTCCAGATGAATGTGATCGCTAAAGAACCGCACCGATTGGCTGAAAGAATTCGGCACATAAAAGACAACCTTGCGATCGCCGTCTTCTTGTCCTTTTTTAACCAGGTCACGCTCGGCTTTCTGCATGAACATGGAATAGGGTTTGATGCGCCCCATCAATTCGTAGCGCAGCAGCGAGCGTTGCATGGGTTCTTCTGCGTGCATATAACTGGACTTCCCCGTTGACAAAAGGCCATAACCTATGCTGTAGGAGGGATTAAGAGAATTTCCGCCGCCCCGTTACTGGGTACAAATCAGGGAAACTCCCAATAAATCTAACGCTTTTTGTTGCAGTTGGGTCGGTCGAGTTATCTTAGAAAAACGATAACTTCCCTCCCTAATCGTACATTCCACTGTATTCAAGCAAATTGTCCCCAGGTCTTCCAACAAAGTCCGAAAACTATGCACAGGGAGGTTCTCTTGATTCCGTTTTTTTCTCTCTTTAGACTGAGCGGATTCACTCCGATTGGCTTTAATCACGTTCAGAGAACCATCATCAATTTCTTCATCCTCAAATAATAAAGGCTCTTCGTTACTCTTTATGCTAAATTAACATACAAGATGCCAAGACAACATACTTCTAACCCAAAAATTCCGAAAGTTTCTAAAGCCATAGGCTCTCCGTTTTATTAGTTTAAGTTTATTGTTGATTCCCTCGACCATCCCATTCGTTGTCCTTCGCTCGAAATAACTAATTATTTCTCCAAACCAGTTTCGGATTGTTTGACAACTCTTAGTAAAAACACTGGAGGATTTTGCCAACCATTCCGAGATGGATAGCAGTCCTTCTGTCGGATTCTCTGAGGTTTCATAAATCTTTCTAAATTCTTCCTTTAACTCGTGCATCTTTTTCAAATTTGGGAAATTTTCTTTGATAGCTTCTAGTTTGATTTTTTGGGTTTCCGTTAAATCTTTTTCATTTTTTAACAAGCTATATTTACTTCGCTTTAAAACTTCTAGCTTCGCTTCTTTTTCCGCTTTCTGTTTTTTATTTCTCTGCGCTTCTACGGCTCTTTTTTCTGCTTTTCTTTGTTCGTCTAACTCTTGATTAATTTGTTTCATTACATGAAATCTATCGGCGACTACCTCGGCCGATGGCATCAATTCTTTCACCAAATTTTTATAGGGCAACCAAAAATCTATGCTGACTTCTTCAATTTGCTCTAACACCTCTTTTCCCCAGCCTGTCAGCGTTTTCCTCAATTCTTCTTGTGTTCGCTTCTCTAGAATAGCTATTAGTTTTCCCGTATCTAAATTTACTAAAACTGCACAGTAATTTTTTTGCCCTTTGACTAGAGCGATTTCATCAATTCCTAGTCTTTTTAATTCCGATAGGTCTGGCTCTGTAATTTCTTCGGCGATGTCCTCTATCATTCTTTGAATCTCTTCTTCCGTTACGTCATTTCTTCGGCTAACATTTAAAATATCTCCTTCTTTTAATTGTTCGAGTATATTCTCGGCTAGTCTTTTTGTATAGGTTCGTTTCTTGGCGACAAAATCTAACTCTTCGCTAAAGGGTTTCTGCTGACAGGGGGACAAGAAGGCTGAAATCCATATATCGTAAGCTTTTCATGGTTTTAGCTCGAAAAAGTTTGCCGCACCATCTCTCACTTATTAATAATAATTCCTAGTAAGCTCGCTCCTATCCCTAGTTCTTTCGTTAGCTTTTTGCCTAGAATCGCTAGATCTATTTCTAGTGAGAGAAGCCAGAAGCCTTTGTTAGCAAGTTTTCTAGCTCGCTTGTCCCCCTGTCAGGGGTTTCTGACAATTACCGCACTTAAATTGACGACGATTAACTTGTAGGTACACTGGTTGACCTGAGATTGGTAAATCTTTGACTAAATGTCGATGATTTTGGTGGAGTTTATCGCTCTCTAACCCACAACGAGGACAGATTGCTTTTTGATTTTTCGATTCGATTCGGAAAACTATACCGATATTTTCTAGGTGTCGATAGCCTTGAATACAGGTTCCTTGTAGGTTCAAAAATTTGTCAAGTATCATAAGTAAAATAATCTCGTTTTTGGCAATTATATCAAATCTTAACTCAATTGTCTATCTTTTGGCATTAACCTGTTTGTGCCTTAAGTCCTTCCCTGTATGGATTTCAGCTACTTTTGAGCTTAGGTACTCTCATCGAATTTTATTTTAAGTTAATTATTTGCATAACAATTCCCGAAGAGCCGTTTTATTACCCCTTGAAGTCAATACCTCTCGTCAAGATAAGAGATAATATTCCTGGCAAGGTTTGGGAAAAAATCTCAAAATGTTGCGCCTCTCATCCGTTAAGTTACTAATCTTTTGATTGTCTTGAATAGGTCGGAGATGAATCCCTTGAAAGTTCTGAAATATCCAGCGTAATGTTGGTCTGTCAGTTAACTTACCCAACTGATTTTTCAGTCCCGTCTCCTGCTGTTTTAAGTTCAGACGAAGTTGTCTTTGACCAATAGTATAAACCAGCAGGTACAAGCCCATGAGCATGGCCATGACCTCGATTCTATGGGGAGATTTGAGAAAGACACTGTGGGCAAAAAAGCAGGAGTCTTTGAGAAAAGAAAATCCTCTTTCTGGAGCTTGTTGCCCTTTATATTTTTTGAGTATATCCTCACTGCTCAATCGTTTTTTCTCCAATTCGTTAGTTGCTAAAACGAATCGTCCTGCTCGTTTCTTTAGCCTCTCAATGGCTGGCAAATTTAACTCTAATTCGGCTTGAACTTGATAGCTTTGAGAGGATAAATCGTCTTTTGATTTAAGTTTTGACTGCTGGGACTCAGGCGGAATGAGATTGATTTTAATCTCCGTTAACTGATGATATTTTAAGGAGTCAGATAATCCCTTGAATATCGCCAACGCCACCGCTCTATTCTCAAATTCTCTTCGGGATAGTTGGCGGATTTTTTCTTGGGCAGAATTCTTTTCTTGCTCGATTTTTTTCTCTAATTTTTTCAAGTCTGATTCTTGTCTAGCTTGACTTTCAACTAGCAACCATCTTTGTTCTATCCCCCCATAGTTAGAGCTTGTTTCCCGCCAGGAATAACCCGGTATTTCTGAATCGGTTAACTCTTTTTCTGAGATGCTATCGACTAACTTTTGAGCCTCTTTAATGCTGAAGGGGACTCGAGACAACCAACGCATTTCTCTCATTAGTTTTAAATTCTCTTTGCTATAGAGGGCGCTATCGCCGACTATTAAACTGTCAAAGTCAACTTGTTTTTTAAATTCTCGGGCGATTTGACCAAAAACCGCTTTGTCCGCTTCATTTCCGTCCCCTACTTTCAGGAATAAAGGTACATCTCCATCCCCACTTACGATTAAGTCAATCATAAATTGTTTTAAGTCAGGTCTTCGGTCGCGGGAGTATCCGTAGGTAATTTTTATTGGCTTTTGTCTGGTTTCAATTTCTTCTCCCACTGCTCCTGATTTCAGGATTTCTACTGTTGGGTATTCCTTTTTATATTCTCCTTCTACTGATAGAGAAGTCGAATCTAAATGGGAATTCTCGGTTGCTACACCAAATTTTTTCACGGCGGCTAAACTAATGAGTAGGAAAATGACCGAAACATTAAGTTGATAAAGTTTGTCCATTACTCGACCAATTTTATCATCATTTAATTGTTTGGGTTCGATGCCCTCTCCCAGCAGATGTTCGGTTGCTTTATCTTCAAAAAATTGAGGAAATAAATACAAGTCCCAGGAGACAAATCCCAATCCATTCAGGATAATTGCTTTGACGACTTGCCCCGCTGTGACAATTTCTCCTCGCTCAATTGAGACTTGTTCGTTGATAATTTCAACGATTCCTATTTCATCGATAATTCCGGCTACTAATCCCAGATGGTCTAGATTTTTGACTTCAATTTCTGTTGATTGATTCCTGGTCGAACAGTCCACTCGCCTCAGTTTTCCAACAATTCCTATTTTTTCATAATTAGGGCTTGCTGAATAAATCTAAAAACCTTGTTGGATAAGGCTTTTAGACTTTTTTTCCCTCAAAAAGTGCCGACCATTGGAGGGATCGGGGGTAAAATTCAGGTACTTTTTCCCTGAAAATTAGGTAACTGACTACCTCAAAATCGGTAAAACCCTACACCCCACACCCCACACCCTGCCCCCACCAACAAACTTTTTCAGCAGACCCTAATTACTGAACTTCCCCCATACATATATACTATAATAGCCGAAAACCCTTATCCATCAATGGATACGCCCCTTAACCTTTCTTAATGTACCCATGTAATTTGTAACATTTCTTAATGGACAAGAATTCTCTCTATTTGCTAGAATGATAGCCATGTATATAGAAAAAGTTCCTAACCGTAATTCCCCCCCCGCCGTTCTTCTTCGGGAGTCCTACCGAGAAGGAGATCAAGTCAAAAAAAGAACCCTGGCCAATCTCTCAAAATTACCCGATGATATTATCGACAATCTGAAACTGGCTCTTAAAGGCGCAACACTGTCCATGACTGAAGGCATTCCCAATCATTTTGAAGTGATTAGAAGTCTTCCTCATGGTCATGTAATGGCTATTTTAGAGACGATTAAAAAATTAGGTTTAGATAAAATAATCAGTGAAAAATCCTCACGAATCAGAAACTTAGTGGTGGCGATGATTGTGGCAAGAATCATCAATCCTAAATCGAAACTAGCCACAGCGAGAGGGTTTAATAGCGAGACTTGTAGTCAGAGTTTAGGACAATTGTTAGACTTAGAGAAAGCCGATGAAGACGAATTATATAACGCCTTAGATTGGTTATTAGAAAAACAAGAGAAAATTGAGAAGCACCTAGCAATTAAACACTTAGAATCAGGAACATTAGTCTTGTATGATGGGCCAATTCAAGTCTGAATTGCATCACTGTCTGATCTACCTTTATAGAATACCTCATTCGGGGTACGATAGTCAAGACATTTTCGAGGACGATTGTTAATCAAGTTTACGGCTCTTTCCACCTCCTCTGGCTTAACGATTTTAAAATTCGTTCCCTTAGGGAAAAATTGTCTTAACAGTCCATTGGTATGCTCGTTTAATCCCCTCTCCCACGAATGATAAGGAGTAGCAAAATAAAAATCTGCTCCTAGTTTCTGACTCAACTCTTGATGTCCACAAAATTCTTTGCCGTTGTCACAAGTAAAGGTTTTTCTTTTGTCAGGGTGAATCTCTTGAAAAAGTTTTTCTGTGACTCTATTGATTTCCGATGCGGTTTTGTTTTTGGCTAATCCTGCTACTAAAAATTTCGAGGCTTTATCTACATGAGTAACGAGAACTCCTAGATGATTGCCTCCAATCATTGTGTCACTTTCCCAATGACCGATTTCAGTTTTCTGGTCAGCAATTACTGGTCGCTCGCTGATATCTACACGCCCTGGAATCCCTCCACGCTTACTTTTTGCTCCGCCTCGACTCTTTCTTTGACAAAGCCCCCGGCGTAAATATTTCTGGTACTCTCCACATCCGTGATAGTTCTGATAGATCATTTGATAGATGGTTTCGTGACTGAGAGATTCTTGACTGGCTCTTTTCAGACGACCTGCTATTTGTTCGGGACTATGATAATCTTTCAATCCTTCTTTGACCAACTCTAAGGCTGACTCGCTGACATTTTTAAAGGGTTGTTTGGCATTTTTTCGCCTTGTCTCGCTTTCAGCTTGTGCTGTGTCAGGTAGATAGCAGCCAAGAGAACTTTGATTCCTTTTTAATTCCCGTGATATTGTGCTTTGATGACATCCGAGCCAGACGGCCATTTGCCGTTGAGATAAATTTCCCTCCTGACTAAGTTGGTAGAGCAAGTTTCTGGCTCTTCTAGGTTCTGTGTGAGCATGGTATAATAGTAACACAGAACAGGAGGTGGGTTATGTGGATAAATTTTGATCAACTCCTCGATTTACCAAATGTAACAGTGGTCAATTATCAAAAAATTGCTCAGACAATTTTCCTAAAGCTCGCTCTTTTAAATGAAACAATTGAATGTCCGAATTGCCATCAAACCTTGGACAGAATCAATCAGACAGAGTATAATCTAGTCAGAGATTTGTCAATATTAGGCAATCCGGTATATTTAGAAGTACCACGCCGCCAGTTTCATTGTCAAAAGTGCCAAAAGTATATCAGCGAAAGACTGAGTTTTATGAGATTAAGACAGCCTCAGACAATTCGCTATGAATCGATGATTTATGAGAGAGTAAAAAATTGTAGCATCGAAGAAATAAGTCGAGAAGAAGGGTTAGGATGGTCAGAAGTTGAGTTAATATTTAATCACTGTGCTAAAGAACTAGAAAAGGAAGAGTGGGAAGCACCAGAACGAATAAGCTTGGATGAATTTAGTAACTTAAAAGGACATAAAGATTTCATAACAACGGTCGTAGATCTGGACAAAAAAATTTTACTAGATGTGATTAAAGGACATAAGCAAGAAGAATTAATGGAAGCCTTAAAGGCACAGCCAGACGCAGTTCGGGAGAAGGTGAAAGAAGTGAGCGTCGATATGTGGTCAGGATTTACAGCAGTGAGCAAGGAATTATTTCCCAATGCTAAAATCATCTATGACCGTTTTCATGTAATGGATATCATTAATGACGAGCTTAATAAATTGAGAAAGTTAATGGGGGTGCATGAAAAAGGATTACCTCATTTATTATGGAAGAATAAAGAGGACTTAAAGGACGAGCAAAAACAACAACTAGAAGTTATCCTGAAAGAACATCCCTGCTTGGGAATAGCCTGGGAAATGAAAGAAGAAATTAGACAAATTTATCAAAGTAGTAGAACGTTCAGAGGTGCTGAGAGAAAATTGGAAAAATGGATAAGAATAGGCGGGATATTATATCAAAGTAGTGCCAGCATGATCCAGAAGCATTTGCCTGGTATTTGTAATTACTTTGAAAATCATATAACCAACGGATTAATTGAGGGAATGAATACCAAAATCAAGCTTATTAAAAGAATGAGTTATGGATTTACCAATTTTGAACATCTTCGACTTAAGCTGTTTGCTTGCTTTAATTTATAACAAAAATTAACACACGAAAACCAGGAGAGCCTTTATTTTTTTAATTAACTGGGAATTCTGTTAATGAATAGATTCAGGAATTTTTAAAAGTGTATGTATTAAAAATCGCTTTGTTGGTTTTTATGCTGAATAAGCTCACTCAAGAATAATCGGATTATTGGTATTTTATTAATCCATATTGTATTAATCTTATAGTAAAATAATCCGTAGGTTGGGTTAAACGAAGTGCAACCCAACACAAAACATGAAGAATAATAGGGGGATGATGTTGGGTTTCATGCTTCAACCCAACCTACAAAATAGGCGATCAGCCTTCTGTAAAACTTCCGCAGTGACCGACTCGCTTAGATAATACTCCCCGCAATTCTGACAGATATCCGCAGGGACTTGTTTTAAAATCACGATACAATTATCTCTCTCTAAAGTAACGGTAACAAAACCCGATCGAGTCGTACCGTGTTTACAGATCACACATTCCATAACTCTTATCTTCCCTTACTATGTTTGCGGGGTGAGCAATGCCCACCCCGTTCACGATTAATTACTAAACTCGTATTCTATCTCTTGAATCTTCTCCTTTACCCAGCCGTTAAACAAATCAACACCGATTTTCAGAGCCAACTCCTCGGTTAATTTTGGTTTAAGGATTTCCTCGACAAAAATCAGGTGAAAACCTCGATCGCCTTGCAGCGGCTTCAACAATCGAGAAGAATCCGATGCGAAAATTGCGGACGAAAGATTCGGTCGTAAATCCTTACGGTAAACAGTACCGCGATAACCCCCCTTGCGTCGTAACTCCACATCCTCGATATAGCGATGCGCTACTTCCTGAAAGCTGATTTCCTCCTCCTGAATCGATTCATACAACTCCTCCGCCATCGCCTGATCTGCTAACACCACCTCGTAGATCACCGCGCCAGTATAATCCAGCTGGTGTTCCATAAAATAGGATTCAATTTTGTCTGCGAAAAGATGTTCGACTAATTTACCCGATAGTAAACTGAATTGAACGATCGCCTCGAAATCATCTAGGGATAAGCCCTGTTTTTGCAACCAATTCCATGTATCTTTGGCGTTATGTAATTCTTTGGCGAGACGGAATTGATCGGCCGCCTGTTGTAACTCGTCAGTCGTGTTTTTAATCCCCGCTGCCGTGGCGGTTTCGGTGATGATTTTCCGAGCGATAATTCCCTCGACCATTTCGGGGACTTTCCCCGATAGCTTAAGCTGTTGGATAAGGTCTTGATTGGTGATGGTGATACTATGGGACATAATGACTCCTGAAAAAAACTACAGTTTTAACCCATCTTTTTGTAGATCCTTAAAGGGATCGAGGATGTAATCGATCACCCGACGCTGACGGACGATCGCTTCTGCGGTAGCCGTATCTCCCGGATTGAGGGGAATACATTGATTTCCCTTTTGAATACAGGAGCGATCGAGTTGAATTTCTAGCTCGAAAACGTTAATTTTTCCGTTTGGCGTTTCCTTTTCGAGCGCCGTCGGTGATTTCTTGGTGATCTTGCCGCCGATAATGCCGTAATCCTGAAAAGGATAGGCATCGAACTTGACTTTTATCGGCATACCGGCGCGGAGAAATTGACTTTGATCCGTGGGCATTTCTGCCTTGAGAATAAACCGCGATCCTTTCGGTGCTATCTCCGCAACCCGCGTTCCCGACTGCACCACCGCACCCGCGCGTTTAATCGGTAATGAAAAGATTGTGCCGTCGGTATTCGCCTTTAAAACCCTCTGACTTAGTTGGATTTGGAGCGCTTGCCGTTGGCTCTCGCTTTGGGCGATTTCCGATGCCAGTGTTGCGATCTCCGTGTCTAGATTGTTAATCTGCTCCTGTACCCTTAAGAGTGCCAACTCGTTGGAATGGCGGAGACTTTGATAACCCCGCTGCCGCTCCTGTAATTGCAGACGCGCTTGGGCGATATCGGCGCTCGTTTGTTGACTCGTCTGACGGTAGGCACTTTTTAATTCCGCTAGTTTATGTTGATTTTCTTTTACCTCCGCTTTTCCCCGCTCGTAGAGTTGTTGGCGCTCCTTGGCATTGTCCTCGCGCTCGATGAATTGCACCTCCGATATCGCGCCATCTTCCCACGCTTTTCGGTAGCGATCGACTTCTTTTAAAGCCGTTTCATAACGACTTTTGAGAATCGGATAATCGGTCTGACTTTGTGCGAGGGCGGTTTTCGCTTGATTTACCCGCGCTTGTTGTTCTTCTAGGGATATTTTGGCCTTCTTGATTAATGCGTTCACATTCTCCCGCGCTTGTTCGATCGAGGCTTCTTTTTCCGCTGCTGCCGCGCGATTTTGTTGGCTTTGGGTGGTTAAAGAAATCTCTAACTGACTTTTGACAAGTTTCTGTTGGGAAAGACGGCTTTTTTGTCCTTCTATTTTCTCCTCAATTTGTTGTATTTCCTTGCCGATTAATGAGGAATCTAGGGTTAAAATCGGTTGTCCTGCTTTCACCTCTTGGCCTTCACGGACATAGATTTTTTCCACTTTTCCCGTCGCGATAGCATCGATTTTGACTGTTTCTCCTTGGGGTTCCAGTTTTCCTGGTCCGACACCGGTTTCATCGACTTTTGAGAATATCGCCCAGGGGAGAATGATCGAGACGAAAATAATCAGAAAATAGAGTAAACCACGCGTCCAGGGTAGGGGTAAAGTATCGATCAATTCTTTGGTATGGAAAGACCAGTTATCGCGCTCTCTGTCTAGATTGGTTGTCATAGTTATTCACTCAATTGATTAGAGTTCAAATTACGGTAAATTCCAGGTCTGGCCATTAATTCTTCGTGGGTTCCACTATCGACTAATACCCCTCGATCGAGAACGAGAATACAATCCGCGTTCCGCACCGTAGAGAGGCGATGGGCGATAATCACCATGGTGCGATTCTGCCGAATTTTCTGGAGATTTGTTTGAATAATCCGTTCCGATTCGGTATCGAGGTGGGAAGTGGCTTCATCGAGGATTAATAACCGCGGCTCTCCCATCAACGATCGAGCGATGGCGATCCGTTGTCTCTGTCCCCCGGAAAGTAGCCCTCCACCCTCGCCGATCTGGGTTTCGTACCCCATCGGCAGTGATTGAATAAAGTCATGAATTCCCGCTAATTTCGCCGCGACCACCACATTTTCTAGGGGGCGATCGGGATGACCTAAACTGATATTTTCCCGAATCGTGGAACCGAAGAGAAAGGTATCCTGATCGACGACTCCCACCTGTTGCCGGAGGGAACTGAGGGCGATCGTACTCAGATCGTAACCGTCGATCGATATCTTCCCATCGGTGGGGGGATAGAGGCCGATCAGTAATTTCGAGATCGTGGTTTTTCCCGAACCGCTCCGACCGACGATGGCAACGGTTTGACCGGGTAAAATTTCAAAACTGAGGTTTTCTAAAACATTCTGATCGCTGTCGGTGTGGTAGCGAAAGGTGACATTTTCAAAGCGAATATGTCCCTGTAATTCTGGGAGAAACTGACGGGAAAGTTCCTCTAAATTCTCCTCCGGCTTTGCGTCTAGTACATCGTTAATGCGCTCGACGGCGATATTGACTTCTTGAAATTGCGTCCAGAGAACGGTTAAGCGTTGAAAAGGCGCGATGATCTGGGCAAAAAGCATATTAAAGGCGATCAATTGTCCGATCGATAATTGATTTTGAATCACTAGATAGGCACCGAAACAGAGTAACCCCGTCGTCGCTAAAGATTCGATCAGATTACTGAATATCTGGAGATTATTGCCGATGATCTGCCCGGAGAAATTTTTCTTGACCTCCACCGAGAAAAGGTCTTCCCAGTGCCAACGGGTCGAGCGCTCTGTGGCGGTAGATTTGACGGTACGAATACCGGTTAAAATCTCGATCAGGTAACTGCTTTCTTTAGCGATCGCCTGAAAAATATCCCGGGATATTCGCTGGAGAAAAGGGGTAGAAATTAACGCAAGGAAAAAGAACGGTGGCACGATCGCCAAACTGATGAGGGCTAATTGCCAGCTATAGCGGAACATCACCGCCACATACACGAAAACCGTTAATAAGTCAAGTAAAATCGAGAGAGCTTCCCCAGAGAGAAAACGCTGAATCTTGCGATTTTCCCCGACGCGAGAAATAATATCGCCCACATAGCGGGACTCGAAATAACCGAGGGGAAGGCTGAGGGTATGGCGGATAAAACCGGTGATTAATGCCGTATCGATGCGATTAGCGGTGTGATCGAGGAGATAGGCGCGTAAACCGGTAATTGCTACCCGAAAAACCCCGAAAATTAGCGCACCGATCCCCATCGCCCAAAGGGTAGTTAAGGACCCCTGGACGATTACTCGATCGAGGATTAACTGGGTGAAAATCGGCGTAATTAAGCCGAATATCTGGATAAAAAGCGAGGCGACGAAAATTTCCAGCAGCACGAACCAATGGGGTTCCAGTAAGCGATAAAACTGCCAGAGAGAGGTTTTATCCTCTTTCGTGTCCCGGAATTTCTGGTTCGGTTGGAGCAGCAGGGTGAATCCCGTCCATTTACTGGCGAATTCGGCACGACTTAGGGTTAATTGCCCGATCGCTGGATCGCCAATAATCACCTGTTTGGGGGTAATTTTCCAGATAACAACGAAGTGTTTGCCTTCCCAGTGAGCGATCGCCGGTAGGGGCTGTTTCCCTAATCCCTCTAGAGTCGCTTTTACCGGACGGGTGGAGAGGCCGATATTTTCCGCTGCGGTGATCAGTCCCTTCAGGGATGCCCCGTCGCGGTTGACGTTGGCCATTTCCCGCAAACGGTTGACGCTGATTCTTTTGCCGTGATAACGGGCGATCATGACTAAACCGGCCGCCCCGCAATCGGAGGCGGACTGTTGCTCGAAGAAGGGATAACGGCGGAGGGATTGCCCGATCCAGTGACCTAACCGCCGCGCCGGAGAGGGGAAATAGGCTCGATCGCTTTTTTTGTCCGTTTCTTCTGTCTTCGTCCCAAGAAGTTGCTCAATTTCCCGCGCCCGTTGCAGTAATGTTTTTTTCAGGGCGGGGTGTTTTTTCAGGATCGGCCTCAGGGCGGACTCGGGGATAAGAAGTAGTTCCGCCTTCGCCGAGACTCGAACCGAGTAGGGAAGAAAACCCGATCGGGGAAAGAGGGAGAATTCCCCGAAAAATTCGCCGGTTTTGAGCGCAATCATCTCTTTTTGCTGCGAGTTCGCTATACGAACTTTGCCGCCAACGACTAGGTATAACCCCGACTGTACGGGCAGTGTACCCGCTTCCGGAGAGAGGGTGATCGCCGTTTTCTGGAGACTCCGCCACTGGGTTTCGGACAGGAATTCCGGCCAGGGATTGACGAGGCTGTGAGTATCGAGCATAGTTGTTTTAAGCTTTGGCTGAAGGAGAAAGATCGACGATGCGGAGCGGCTGTAGCTGTTTGCGGAGGCGATTGATGTGGGTGGGGGTGAGTGCAACCCCGAATTCTTTCTCTAGATGCCGCGCTAACCAAACTCCCGACCATCGCTTAAAGGAATAGCCGAAATCCCGGGGGGATTTACTAATCAGTTCCTTCAGGCGATCGAGGTAAGGTTGATCAACTTTTGAAGGGCGACCGCGGCGGTATTTTTGCCAGCGATCGATCTTGCCACTCTCGGCGATCAGTATCCATTTACTAGCGGTGGCGGCAGTACAATCGAGAAGCTTACGGATCTCGCCCTGGGATTTGCCCTCGTCAGCGAAAAGAATGATTTGAATCCGTTTGCGATCGATATCGAGGATATTCGGTTCTGTTGAGATTTCGAGAAGTTGCTGACGTTGGGATGAGGATAGATATTTACCGGTGCTTGATGACATTGACATAGCCTTTGTAACTATAAGTAAAAGCAGACAGCAGCAGGTCGGAGCGTTGAGGCAAGAAAGATGTACTAAGTTGTACAATGGGCTGACTTCCCCGGGTGACGATCTCTTTCGCTGTCCTTAAATTATTATTGTGGCTGCGAAAGTGAAAATTATGCAGTCTATTAAATTCTTTTGCTCTCCCCCGATAAGCTGTTGACTATCTAAATTACTCGTTAAGACTGCAAGGGAGCGGGCAGCAGGGAGCAGGGATCGGCAGTTTGAGCATTTGTACTAAAATTTCCAATATGCAGTTTAAATTCAGTACAGCTGACAACCTTCCCAACAACCAACTAACGGCCAATTACTCAAAATCGTTATGACTATGATATAGTTGTTAAGGAATGTAAAAATAGTTGCATTTTCCCAGAAACTAGATTAAGGAGATTAAAAGTATGACCGCCGAAGGTTGCTTAAGAGTCGGACAAGCGGCGCCGGATTTCACCGCGACCGCCGTTTTCGATCAAGAGTTCAAAACCATCAAATTGTCGGATTATCGGGGTAAATACGTCGTTTTATTCTTCTATCCCCTCGATTTTACCTTTGTTTGCCCCACGGAAATTACCGCTTTCAGCGATCGAGTTAGCGAATTTGCCAGCATCAACACCGAGATTTTAGGGGTGTCCGTCGATAGCGAATTTGCTCACCTCGCATGGATTCAAACCGAGAGAAAATCCGGCGGTGTGGGGGATGTGGCCTATCCTTTGGTGTCGGATCTGAAAAAAGAAATCAGCACCGCTTACAATGTTCTTGATCCTGATGCGGGGGTATCCCTGCGTGGTCTCTTTATCATCGATAAAGAAGGTGTTATCCAACACGCTACTATTAATAATCTTTCCTTTGGTCGCAGTGTCGATGAAACCCTCCGCACTCTGAAAGCGATTCAATACGTCCAATCCCATCCGGATGAAGTTTGTCCCGCCGGTTGGCAAGAAGGCGATGCTACCATGGTTCCCGATCCTGTGAAGTCAAAAGTTTACTTCGCAGCAGTTTAGTTAAAGTTCGTCAGAAGTCCCTCAGCTATAGATGGGGAGAGACTTTTAAGGGGGTGAATTATTTCACCCCCCATTTTAATCGGAAAATTTTCTGGAAAATTGGCCCTATTAGCCATGACCTCATCTAGAATACTGGCCAGACAAGTCTAGAAAGAGTCACGGCGATCTATGACTACCAGTAATTATGATTCCGAGTTGACAGTTTTGGGATTACCCGCAGCCAAAGGTAGATGGTTATTAATACCTCTAGGAATGGGCGTTTTACTCTGTTTAGGGACGGTGTACTCTTGGAGTATCTTTAGAAAACCCCTAGAAACAGAGTTAAATCTCAGCGCCACGGAAAGCTTACTACCCTACACTGTGGCCCTAGTGTTTTATGCCGCTTCTATGCCGATCGCCGGTTTTTATATCCCCCGGGTAGGTACTCGCAGGATGACCGCTATCGGCGGAATTATCGTCGGTTTAGGCTATATTCTCGCTAGTTTTGCCGCTCAGATCCAGACAATTATTCTGACCTACGGAGTCATTGCTGGCACGGGAGTCGGCATCGCTTACGGTGTTCCCATGGCAGTGGTGGCACGCTGGTTTCCCGACAAAAAAGGTTTAGCGGTGGGTTTAACTATCATCGGATTTGGCCTTTCTCCCCTGATTACCGCACCTTTAGCCAATCGATTAATCAATGAATATAGCGTTAGACCAAGTTTAAGATTTTTGGGGATTATCTTTACAATAATTATTATGATTATTGCCCTCGCCATGAAATTACCCCCCCAGGACTGGCAACCTCCCGCAAATTTAGCTAATCGAAAATCCGACTTTCAGGCCAATTATCCAGTGAATATGCTGAAAAGTCGCTCATTTTATGGCTTATGGCTTTGCTATGCTATTGGTGCTTTAATTGGCTTGAGTGCCATCGGTATTTCTAGTCCCGTCGCTGAGGAAATTATTCAGATTGAGCCAGGGTTAGCCGCTAGTAGTGTTGCTCTATTTGCCTTGTTTAATGGTATTAGTCGTCCTTTGTTCGGTTGGTTGAGCGATCGCTGGAAACCCCATTATCTAGCGATTGGGGCCTATACACTCATTTTGATCGGTTGCCTGTTGATGGTCAAGGCCGAAAAAGGGGCAGTTACTAGCTATCTAGTGGCTTTTTGTCTATTTTGGTTCTGTTTAGGGGGATGGTTAGCCCTAGCTCCCGCTACCACTCTCCACTTCTTTAATCCTGACCACTACGCCCAAAATTACGGTATTGTTTTTACTGCCTACGGTGTCGGTGCTTTGATCGGAACTTTAGTAACTGGTAGAATTCGCGATTGGTTCGGTACTTACACTTATGCTTTTTATGCTATGGCTGTATTGGCAATACTGGGCATTTTTCTCGCTAGTGCCTTACTGAAAAGAGAGCGATCGCAGCTATCAAATCCTAGCTAAGGGAGTTAATCTTACCCTAGAGTAGATACTGCTGCTATTTTATAGTTTAAAAGACTCGAAAGAGGTCACATTGAACGGTATAGGTCTTTTAATCGCTCTTTTTCTGGGTGATTGTCGATCTTGAATCAAATCTCGGTTTTTCTCGAGGAAAGAAATTAACTGATCATCAGGGATTTCTTGGAATTCGCCAGTTTTCAATAAAACAGCAGCCATGGTAAATCGGACTCCCCAATATTCCTCTCGATCGCTATCATAGCAGCCCTCTGCTAACAGGGAGTTCCCTAGAGTCAAAGAAATCACCACTTAGAGGTATATTCATTGCCTTTATTGTTGGGATTTTTTCGGCCACTGCTGACGGCGATAACTGCTATACTGCCCATGAACATTGACCAGATAGGGAACTAGATAAGTCAGTGATGCCGCCAGCCAGCGATCGCTTGTCATACGGCCGCCCACTATAGCATAACCGTGGTTAATTGTCAATAAAATTGTCCCCACTACTACAGCCACTTTTATCCCGGTGGGAGCAAATTGGGGGGATAATAAAGCCCGAAAATAGCCGATAATCCCTTTCATTGCCTATAAATCGCACTCTATCAGGCGAGTAAAGCAAAAAGTCACCATTTTTAACCCGTAGGGAGATTTCCACCAGAGAGCGGGAAAACAACCTTGAGGAGCTGCGAGACTAAAATCCCAGTGATCATAATCATCGATACGCCACTGCTCTTTATCGCGCCATCCTACCAATTCACCAAATTTTCTAATCGTTTCCGCGTCTTGGGTACGCAGGGTGTTAATACTACCGCCGGCGGCAAAATATAACTTCACCTGATTGCTAAAACCGAAATGATCGCCGCTATAATTTTTCCAAAGGCGATCGAGTACTCGAATCACATTAACGGGAAACCGCATCATATCCTCTGGGGTTAAAGTATCGCGGGTTCTGCCGGCAGTTTCGAGGATAACTCGGAGAGTTTCTGCGTCTGCCTCCCTAAAGTTCCCCTCAGCTAGTAATTGCTGTAATTTACCATAGCGCTCGATGTCTGGTACTAACATCTGCCGCGCTTCGATGAGGGCAACCCGTTCGGTTAAAGATTGCAATTGAGCTAAAATATCCTGAAGTTGGGCGTTAATATCTGACATAAATGTAAAGGGGGTTTGTTGACTGCAAAACTTACCGATTTATCGGCAGAATAATTATTGATTTACCGCTTCTAATCTTGACTTGACAAAGCGATTCATCCATGCTTCTAGATAGATGCGATTGGCTTTTTGTTCTTTTAAATCTGTGGTAGTTAAAGGGTAAGGTGCTAATCCTTGAATGGCTGCCGTTGTCACACAAAACATCGACTTTTGAAAAGTTTCGCAAATCTGGACTAATAAATCTTCCTCTTGACGAAAACTTTTTTTATAAATGTCGTGCAGATAATCTGGCAAAAAGTGACGCATATCCTGCATTAATAGTGTGGGAGGAATCCCTGCACCTCCGATGGGTAAAGGATCCGCATACAAAGCACCATAGGCAAACATTCCTTGATCGTAGGGAATTTGATAGGCTTGGGCATTATAGGAAATTGTACCGGGAAAAGGTGTTCCGCGAAAGAAAACCGCCTCAACGTAGGGGATTGCCGTATCTGCAAGAAAGGTTAATCCTGCCGATTTGGGGATCAGATCATAGGTTTGTCCTTTGATTTTTACCTGATAGACAATTGCTTGACTAGCATTATCAACTAAATTTTTCTTAATGTGTGCCACCACTTCGGGAATATTGGTAATTTTTCCGACATCGTAGAGATCGGATAAACTTAAAAAAGTATCGGCCATAATTCGCCAAAATTGACCTAAACCGCTATAGTAGGCCATCATCCGCATTTGTTCTGGCAAAAATTCAGGAAAGGCTTTATTTAAAATTAAAACTAGGGGATTATTCCTAAATTTGGCTTGAATAACTTTGGCTGTCACTTCCCGAAAAGCGGCACCATCTACATAACTATCTAAACCACCCCCACCATGCCAAAACATCGCTTTCATACAGTATTCAGCATACTCAAAATTAATGCGATTATGCCACCAGTGTTGTAGTAATTTCTGCCAAGATACTTGACCATTAAAATATTTAAAGAAAGGGAAAAAAACCAAAAACTGATTTTCCGCAATATAAATTAAATTTTTGGAATAAGCATCTAACACCACTCCGTAACTTTTCAGGATACCCACTACCTCGATCAAATTCTGGGGAGTATCTTTTAACAATGCTTCCCCAGCAGTGAGACGCTCAATATAGGATGCTAGGGGATGAGAGGAGGACTTGACAGGGATAGTAACCATGCTAGAAGCTTGATAAAATAACTTTCCTGATCTATTTTAACCCATAAAAGCACAACCAATTAGCGGCGGTGGCACGGCGAGTCATGCGGGGATTGAATTCGCCAATTTTATAACCGGTAAACCCCAATTTATCTTTTAATAATTGTTTATTTTCTGGCAAGATCGATCGAGTTAATTTTACTGTTGGGGGACGATTGGCAATAAAATCCGGGGGTTCGGGATATTCACGGAGCCAATCTTCCTCTACTTGACTATTATCCCATTTTCCTTGACTTTCATCGTAGCGATAACCTAAACTTTGCCAAACCAATTTATTAACGGTTTCGTCGTCAATTTCATCGTTAATAATCGCCCAAATTATCTCTATATTTAATTCTGGTAGTTCCATAATCAAGTGAATGGGGTGTAGGGTGTGGGGTGTGGGGTGTGGGGTGTGGGGAGAATAAATAAAATAATCTCCTATTTCCTGACGACCGGCTACTGAGGACTGGCTACTGCCTACGGTTAAAATAACTGGTGAATAACATCATTGATCATCGCGTAAGCGTAGCCTATTTTGCCTCCTTCTAACGCCAAAATTATTTTTATTCTAACTATCGGTGTGGTGTCGGTTTCTGCATCGGCAATTTTTATCCGGTTAGCGATCGAAGCGGTAGGTAATGCTACGATCGCATTTAGTTTATTTTTAGCGACTTCCCGTCTGATATTAGCTTCTGTTGTCCTAATTCCGAACTGGTTGACCTTATCACGCCAAAAAGTTCCTATTCAAGCCTATTATTACGCAGTGGGGGCAGGATTTTGTTTAGCTCTCCATTTTGCTACTTGGATTACTTCTCTATCCTACACCTCGATCGCCGCTTCTACCACTTTAGTCACCACTAACCCCCTCTGGGTTTCCCTGTTGGGTTGGTGGTGGTTTCGAGAAAAACCGACAAAATTAACTTTTATCGGCATTTTTGTGGCTTTAACGGGGGGATTATTGATTGTTTTAGCCGATCGAGATGTGAGTAGTTCTTATCCTAACCCTTTATTGGGCAATAGCTTGGCTTTAATTGGGGCAATTCTCGTCAGTGGTTATATTCTCCTCGGACGGGAAGCACAAAGGAAGGGCTTAAATATTAAGAATTATATAACTGTAGCCTACACTACCGCAGGATTAGCCTTATTACCTTCTATTTTTTTATTTGGTCAAGATTACGAAAGCTATCCCCTATCCGTGTATGTTTATGTGTTAATGATGGCGATTTTTCCGCAATTAATCGGTCATACTAGCTTTAACTGGGCTTTGCGATGGGTAGCACCGACAATAGTAACCATGGTAATTTTATTAGAGCCAATCGCAGCTAGTCTGTTAGGAGTGTTCATTTTTGGGGAAATCCCCCCCCAAGAAGTTATTTATGGTGGATTAATTCTGTTAATGGGTGTAGGAATTGCTATTTTAGGCGGATAAGCTGTTAGTGGCTCTAATATTGCTGGTTAAGTTTAATCTCGATCGCCGATTGTAACCACAGACAAAGACTAGATTAGTGTACAATGATGACTGAATGAGAGTTTAAGTAGGTAGGTCTTAAAAACTTGCGGATGCCCCCCTTATCAAGGGGGGATTAAGGGGGGATCAGCACCCCCCTTATCAAGGGGGGATTAAGGGGGGATCGAACCCAGAATCTATCTTCAATTTAATTGAAACCAGCTACTTAGACAATCTGACTCAATTGAAAAATAGGGTTTTCGGGGAATTAATTCCCTGACTAAAGTTAGAAATATCCGATCATTTGCGTACTCTGTAGTTGAGATATAAAAAAGCCAGTAGTTTTCGGGAAAAACGGGGGGGGGTAAAAAGTGAAATCAAAAGGAAAGGGGATACAGTCAAAACTGTCATCATCCGAGTCGGGTTTCTCGATGTTAGAAGTGATGGTTGCCATTTTAACTATTACCGCTTTCTCAATAGGAACCCTACAGTTAATGGCGTTCACTGCCTTATATAAAGTTCGGTCAGAAAGACAGGCTCAAGCTAACTTTTGGATTCAAGAAGATTTTGAGGATGTCAAATTTTTAGCTTCGACTTTAGATGTTAATGACAATGATGATAGCGTCAATGTAGATAATCATGATCTCGATCTTTTCAGTGAAATATTTCCTAATGTTTGCTCAGATCCGAATCAAGGTTATGCCATTGAATTAAGGAGGCGATTACCGAATGCTGAACCTCCTGACAGTCCGAAATTTGATCCAGATGATCCCAGTAAGGATTATGCTATTCCCTCTGATAATTTACCTGAAGAAACATTAGTAGCAACAAAAGAAATTGTTGGTAAAAACTATTCTATCTATCGAACTTTTAATATTACTAACCAAGCGAATCATCCCCATCGTCTCCGTATTGATTATCGAGTCGAAGCAACAGATGAAACTCCTAAAGATTACCCCAACCAAGAAGATGTTATTGCTGAAAGTTCTGTCGAGGTGATTCCCGATGCGTCGTTTAAATGTCCACCATAAAAATCAGGGTTTTACCCTGTTAGAAATTTTGGTAGCTTTGGCAATTACGGGAATTCTTGCCGCCTTAACCGGACCTAATTTATTAGCGTGGTTGAATAGAAATGAAGTCCAACAAGCCACCGATGCTATACAATTAGCTCTAGAGGATGCCCAAAGACAAGCTATCCGTCGAGGGAAAAGTTGCACGATTAATTTTACTAACCCGACTGGCACTGGCCCCACAGTTTACTCGCAAATAACTGCCACTGAAGCAGGTTGTTTAGTGGCGACTAATACTAATGCGAGTTCCCTAAATCTGCCAGAGGAAATATTTATGGTGGTGAGGAATTTTCCCACCCTAGGCGGCACTCCGGGGGTACAGTTTTCCTTTCGGGGTCATGTGCCGAGGTTAACCTTTGTTCCGAGGGCAAACCAAGCGATAATCGTATTATATCCCGCCGCCAATGCCACCGCCGATCCCTATCCCAACCAAGAAAAAAAATGTATAGTTATCGCTTCTCTGCTAGGAATAGTTAAACAAGGCACTTATACTGGAACTTCTCTAACTAACCTCGATGCTCGTCAATGTGAAATCCGTCTCGATGGAACTCAACCCTAATCAGTTATCAGTTATCAGGTGTGAGTTATCAGTTATCAGTTACCAAATGTGAGTTATCAGGTGTGAGTTTTTAGTTTACTGATTACTGTTCACTGATTACTGTTCACTGTTTACTGATTACTCATTACTTTTGATTGCTCAGAAATAGTCGTAATTTCAATAAACTGAGAGTTTGACCGAGATTGAGGGGAAGGAGAGAAATGCCTTCTAACCGCGATTGTAACCAACCATCGCCCCAATACCATTCGTGATAGCCATCGATACCTTGACTCAAAAGCAAGCGTAAACACTGGTCATTGGCCAATAAAACCTGATGTTGTACGGGGATTAAACCTAACCAAGAGGTAAAAGTCAAACCTTCCTCTAATTTATCGGGTAGATTAGGTGAGAGCATTTGCGGCCACAGCCATTGACGGAGATGAGCAGTTTTGAGCAAACTATCCCCGATAGCCTGTTCACTGGCCGAGATTTCGATACGCAGCTGACTTTGTTGAAAATTGCCGAACATATGATTGTCTGATAATTTTTGTTAAGTTAGTTAAAGAATAACTAAAAATCGGGACAGTGTTTTCCAAGGATAACAGTAAGTAGTATGGCAGATAAATTAATCCGCGCCACGGCCGCCGATGGGGGAATTAGAGTAGTAGGAGTGATTACCACCCGTTTAACCGAAGAAGCTCGCCAAAGACATCAATTATCTAACGTAGCCAGCGCTGCTCTCGGTCGCACGATGGCATCGGCTTTACTCTTGGCTTCCAGTTTAAAAAAACCCGGTTCTAGGATTAATATTCGCATTAAAGGCGATGGTCCCCTGGGCGGTGTTTTGGTTGATGCCGGACTCGATGGCACGGTGCGCGGTTATGTGGACTATCCCCAAGTGGAATTACTCCCCAATGCTAAGGGTAAATTAGATGTGGGTCGCGCGGTGGGTAACAAGGGTTATGTGCGAGTCTTACGCGAAGAAAAAGGCGAGGGGAGAAATGAACTTCAAGAAAGCATCGTCGAGATAGTTTCTGGGGAAGTGGGGGAAGATATCGCCTACTATCTAGACCAATCGGAACAAATTCCCTCCGCTTTGCAAGTGGGGGTTTTTGTCGGTACAACCACAGGAGTAACGGCAGCCGGGGGAATTTTATTACAAGTTCTCTCTAAAGAAGCAGCCCGGGATGAGGTCTTGGTGGCTCGTTTAGAGTCGAGATTGCGAAAATTAACGGGATTTACGCCTCTTTTACGCGCAGGAAAAGGACTAGAAGATATTTTTCAGGAACTTCTCGGAGATATGGGTCTAGAAATTTTTCCGGCTGTGCAGTTGCTGCGTTTTGATTGTGATTGTTCTTTTGAACGGGCCCTAGGAGCTTTAAAATTCCTCGGGGTCGATGAATTAAAAGACATCATCGAAAAAGATAAACAAGCGGAAGCCGTCTGTGAGTTTTGTCGGGAAGTGTATAATGCCAACGAGAGACAATTAATCGAATTAGTCGAGTCTCTACAGGCTGAATCTTGCTGAGAAGTTGGGCAATGAGCGCCATTAGGGTAAAATCTATCTAAAATATCTGCTGGGGAGTTGTGAATGTCTAAAGGAAAAGAATTAACCGAAAATCTAGTCAAACGAGAATCGATTGACCCCCTGACTCGTTGGCCAGAGAAAACTAAGTCTTTTCTTTTTCTCTTTTGGTCTCGATACCAGCATCGTTTCACTTGGAAAGTTTGGGCGGCTTTATTTGTGGTGGTCTTTGGCGGTGTTGGCTTTCTCGCCACTTGGCAGTTATTAAATATGCAGAAGTCGCCCAATTGCCCAAAAATCTTCTGGCCTATCGCTTCTGCCTCCCTGCGTCTCTACTGCGCTCAACTTTCCGCCGATAGTCGCACCGTGGCAGGTTTACTCGAAGCCATTGCCCTAGTGGAAGCTTTACCCGAAGACCATCCCTTGCGATCGCAAGTCAATCAACAGGTGGAAGAATGGGCGCGAGATATACTGAATTTGGCCGAAAAAGACTATCAAGCGGGAAATTTAAAGCAGGCAATCGCTAAAGCTCGTCAAATCCCCAATAATATGGCAGTAGCGGCAATTATTGAAGAAAGAATCGCTAAGTGGCAAGAAACTTGGACGGAAGGCAACGAGATATTAAGCAAACTAGAGGAAAATCTCCGCGCTTCCAACTGGAATCAATCTTTCCGTTTGGCAGTGGATTTATTGAACTTAAATAACGAATATTGGGCAACGGTTAAGTATAATGAAGCGATCGCTAAAATTACCGTCGCCCGGGAAGATAGCAGTAAATTAGATAATGCCTTTAATCTCTTTGCCCGGGGCGGTCTCAACAATTGGTTCAAAGTCATCGAAGAAGCTAGAAAAATTCCAGCCAGCAGTTATGCCTATCAGGAGGCACAAAAATTAATCGCGAAAACCGAGGATAAACTAAAAGAATACGCCGAAAGATTAATTGAGCGGAAGCAATGGCAAGCTCTCCGGGATTTGGCTAACCAAACCCCCAAAGACCTCAAAATTAAAGCAGATGTCACCGATTGGTCTCTCTTGTCGGAAGCGGCCTTAGATGCGGAAACCGGCACGGTGGACGGATTAGAAGCCGGCATACTGGGACTAGAACAAATTGACGCTTCTCGACCCCTCCATCAAACGTCCCTAGCTATGAAGGAGCGCTGGCAGTTACAGGTACAGGATCTAAAAATACTGTCCGAGGCTAGAGATTTAGCACAAGCAGGTACAATCGAGCAGTATAGCGCCGCTATCGCGAAAGCGGGAGAGGTCCCCCGTAATAATCCCCTCTGGTCGCAAGCACAGCAGGAAATTGGCTCTTGGAATCGTCAAATACAAGTGATTGAAGACCGGCCGATTTTAGAACGGGCGCGGGAAATCGCTATCCCCGGCGATATTAATTCCCTCAGTAGTGCTATTATTCAGGCCCGGGCTATTGGCAAGAATCGGGCCTTATACCGAGATGCTCAACGGGAAATTCGCGACTGGCAAGCGCGGATTGAACGCATGGAGGATCAACCCATTTTAGATCAGGCTCAAGCTTTGGCCAATCTCAAAGACTATAGCACAGCGATCGAAACTGCCAATCAAATTCCCCCCGGTCGCACTCTTTCCTCGGAAGCTTCCCAAAATATCCGTCGTTGGCGCCGAGAGTTGCGGGCCCGTCAAAATCTCCAACAGGCTAATCAATTAGCGGCGACGGGAAGCGCAGAGGGTTTAACCCGAGCGATTGCTTTAGTTACCAATATTTCCACTCAAACCGACGCAGGTGTGCAACGGACTGAATTGCTGGAACGTTGGAGTTATCAGCTTTTGTCTTTAGCCATGGACCAAGCTAATAATGGCCGTTATCTGGAAGCTATTCGCCTTGCTGAATCCGTATCCCGGGAAAGTACCGCCTACAGTTCGGCTCGCTCCCAAATGCAAGGCTGGCGCAATATTCTCCAACCGCCGGCCCCACCACCAATAGTTGAATCGACTCCCCTTTCTCCAGAGTCCCCGATAGAAACACCAAGTCCGGGTCAATAAATTGATACAGTCTTGGGGCAGTGAGTGTAGCGAACCACAGAGACACAAAGGACACAAAGATCGATCGCTACTATATAAGTTAAACTTATCACACAAAGAATAAGGGAGCCAAATACCTGTATTATCCTAAATCCGGTTATTAAAGACTGATTATCTATTCCTTCTCTTGTCCCCTGCCTATCCTGATGATATTTAGCCTATACTCAACGGATTTAGTATAGCCAACAAATAACCAAAGCCAATTTTTAAAAGATAATAGGTGTTATGAATTAAATTAATTAATCAAGCAAAAAACAGATATCCGTAATTTCTATAAACCTCCTGCATAATTAATTTTTGATGGTTCAAAAACGGCAATAATAAGGATTAAATAACACAAAATCTTTAAATAGACCATTTAATTGATTATTATTCATTCTTAATTCTCCCGACTACTGGCTACTGACTCCTAACCCTAAAAACGATTTTTGATTTCTGTAAGAGGTCTTATGAAAGCAAGTGAGGTACTGGATTTATATGCCAAAGGGAAACGCAATTTTAAAGGAGTAAAATTAAAAGGACAGTGTTTTCGCGGACAGAATTTATCGGGGGCTAATTTTAGTCAAGCAGATCTGCGTGGTACTAATTTTCAAGGTGCTATTTTAGAGGGAACTAAATTTACCGAGGCCAGGGCAGGATTACTAAAGCGCGGTCGGCTACAATTAATCTTAATTTCTTGGTTAATAGCGGCTTTCTGCGGCTTTGTGTGGGGATTAGCTGGTTATTATCTAGCTTTAATGCTGGTGACGGATGTAAGCCAATTTAAAATCATTGGTGCGGTGATAATCACGATTTTATCCCTAATTTATGTAAGATTTTATCGTCAGCGAGTTGGGGGATTACCCTTAGTTTTATCCTTGATTTCTGGTCAATCAACAAGTTTTATCCTAGCAATTTTCATCAGCTTAATTTTAACTTTATTGACAGTAATTATCTTGGCTTTTCAGGGAGCATTAGCTGGAATAGCCGTGATGAATGGAACTTTTTCTATAGCTTTGATTGTTGGGGTTTGTGGTACTTTATTCACCGCTTATCTGGCCTGGTTGTCCCTAGAAGAATCGAGACAAACAATCACGAAATCGATAGCAATTGCTTTTTTAGCCAGTAAAGGTACAAATTTTTGCGGCGCAAATCTTAAAGAAGCGGATTTCACGGGAGCGCAGTTAAAAGCCACTGATTTAAGAGCAAAAGATTTAACTAGAACTCGATTTTATCTGGTATCGGGCATCGATCGAGCGCGTTGGGAAAAGACAATTTTAGCCGAAGTGGCGATGAGAAATCTTCTCGTTACTGGTCAAGGGGAAAATAAAGCTTATATTGGCTATAATTTTCGTGGACTGAATCTTTACGGGTTTAACTTCAAAAATGCCAATCTGACTAGGGCAAATTTGAGCGAGGCAAATTTAGCCTACGCTAATCTAGAAGGGGCAAATTTAGCCCATAGTAACGTGATGAGAGCCAATTTACAGGCAGCCACCCTGACAGGCGCTTGTATCGAAGCTTGGAAAATCGCCGAAAATACCAATTTAGAAGGGGTTGATTGTGATTATATCTATTTAGTCGAGTCCGACCAAGAGCGCCGTCCCAAGCAGGGAGAATTTGGGGAAGGGGAATTCCAGCAATTGGCCCTGGAGCAGCGAAAATTGTATATTGACGAATGAATGCTATACAAAGCTAAAATTGCCGCGCCGAGGCGGACAATTAGAGGGATAATAAGACCAGCCTTAACACCTATCCCCCGACTGGTAACTGATCACTGATAAGCGATGGTGAATATTTCTAATCAAGTTACACCCAATTGGGGACTAGCGCCCCTGGCAAAAGTCCCCGATGTCCAAATCCTAGCGGCGATCGATATTGGTACGAATTCGGTTCACATGGTAGTGGTGAAAATTGAACCGTCTTTACCCGCTTTTACGATTATTGCCAGAGAAAAGGATACAGTCCGTCTGGGCGATCGAGATAGGAAAACTGGTAAATTAACCCTAGCGGCCATGGAAAGAGCGATCGCGGCTTTAAAACGCTGTCACGATCTGGCTATTAGTCTCCATGCGGATCAGATTATCGCCGTGGCCACCAGCGCCACCCGGGAAGCAGCCAACGGTGACGAATTTTTGGCTTTAATCGAGAAAGAAGTCGGTATTTCTGTAAATCTCATCTCTGGACAGGAGGAAGCGCGCCGGATTTATCTCGGTGTCGTCTCGGGAATGGATTTCCAAAATCAAGCCCATATTATTATCGATATTGGTGGCGGTTCCACGGAATTAATCTTAGCTGATAGCCAAGAAATTCGCTTTCTTAGTAGTACCAAAATCGGGGCGGTGCGTTTGACGCAAGATTTGATCACCACCGATCCCATTAGTACCACAGAATTAGCCTATTTAAGGGCATACACCAGGGGAATGTTGGAGCGGGCAGTAGAGGAAATTAAACATCATTTACAGGTGGGAGAAGTGCCGCGTTTAGTGGGAACTTCTGGGACGATCGAAACTTTGATGACTATCCATGCTTTGGAGAAATTGGGGTTAATTCCCAATCCTTTAAATGGCTATCAATTAACCCGCAAAGATGTCAGAGAATTGGTTAAACGTTTCGCCAGTTTGGACTATCACCAAAGACTGGCAATTCTGGGAATGTCCGATAAACGGGCCGAGATAATTCTAGCAGGTTCGATCGTGCTTTTGGAAGCGATGACCATGTTAGATGTTGATAAGTTAGTTCTCTGTGAAAGGGCCCTGCGAGAAGGGGTAATCGTCGATTGGATGCTGACCCACGGTTTAATTGATAATCGGTTACTTTATCAGAGTGAAATCCGTCAGCGCAGTGTCTTGAAAATAGCGAAAAAGTATCAAGTTAATTTAGAATCTGCTGAGAGAATAGCGACATTTTCCCTGTCTTTGTTCGAGCAAACCCAAGCACAATTACATTCTTGGAATCAGGAGGCTAAAGATCTATTATGGGCGGCGGCAATTTTACATAATAGTGGTTTATATGTTAGTCATGCTGCCCATCATAAACATTCCTATTATTTAATTCGCAATGGTGAACTGTTGGGCTATACAGAAATAGAGTTAGAAGTTATCGCTAATATCGCTCGTTATCACCGTAAAAGTAAGCCGAAGAAAAGACACGATGATTTTATGAAATTAACGGAATACTATCAGTATATGGTCAGACATCTAAGTGCTATACTGCGGTTGGCCGTGGCTTTAGATCGACGACAAATAGGAGCGATTAAAAAGATTGAATGTAAGTACGATCCCGAATATAGAACCCTACATCTGCATCTTTTTCCTAATAATGCTGAAGATGATTGTGCTTTAGAATTGTGGAGTTTAGACTATAAAAAACCCGTTTTTGAGGAAGAATTTGGGGTGAAAGTAGTGGCAACTTTGGCATTTTTACCCTGAAATCATGAGCGATGAGTAGCTTGAAATCGGCAAGATTGGAATTTTCGAGACTTGTTACCCGTTATTCTAGGTCAAGATTATCGACCGTGGCAAATTGATAATTTTTGTTGATAGTCAAGCAGGAAAACAGTTAAAAACTGCGAAGTTACTGTTATAATCCAGAGGGAATAGGAACGCAGAAAGAAAAGGAGCCGAAAAACTTGTTGCAATTAGCCAAAATCAGCCGCTCGATCGCTCTTGGTTGCTTAGGAACAATACTGACTAGCTTCCCTGTCCTCTCGGCCGAGAGAATCACTTTTATCTTAGCGCCCTTTAGTCGTACCCTAGAAATTAGTTCCCTAGAAAAGTTTGCCAAAACTGGCAGAATTGACGCTAATCTAAGACAATATTTAGGTAATACGACTGCGGAACAACAAAAAGAATTTCGCCAAGCTTTAACCACAAGTAAAGAAATTAATCCCGTCCTGATCTCGCGCTTTTTTAACACCAGAATGGGGGAAGATATTCTCAACCTTTTAGGGGAACTGATCACCATTCAAGGGGGTATTAATGGTAAATTTGCCCTGCGTTCTGCCCTAGTTAAATCAGCTTTTGAACCGGAAGGGGTAACTATTCTTAGCCTGCTGCGTAATCTGCCCACTAATATGCAGATTGATGTGACAAAAGTGCAAAGATTAGCCCGGGCGATCGATGTCGTCCTGAAAGCCACCACGGTATTTACGGAAAAGGTGGCGCAATTATCCTTAGAAGAAGCTAAAAAGGCCGGTGAAATTAATTTTACCGCCATGACCGACCCCCGACAACCCGGACCGCAACAAGTGGAACAGATGCGGCTGGATTTAACCGATAGCCGTCGTCAGAGGAAACTTTATCTAATTATTGTCAAACCCAAGGGGCAATTAACCCAGAAAACCCCCGTTATCGTCTTTTCCCACGGTTTAGCTTCTCGTCCTGAAGATTTTGTCCGACACGCAGAACACTTTGCTAGTTACGGTTATCTCGTCGCTATGCCCCAACACCCCGGCAGCGATACCCTACAGGTACAGAATCTACTCGCCGGTTTATCGCGGACGGTTTTTTATACCAACGAATTTGTCGATCGTCCATTGGACATATCTTTTGTGATCGATGAATTGCAAAGACGAAACGCGGGGGAATTTCAGGGGCAATTAGATTTAGATAATGTGGGAGTTGGTGGACATTCCTTCGGCGGTTATACAGCCTTAGCTGTGGGTGGAGCGACAATCGATTTCGAGAATCTACAACGGGACTGTCAAAGAAGATTGGCTTTTCTCAATGTCTCCCTCTTGCTGCAGTGTCGTGCTTTGGATTTACCCCGGGAAGAATACAACTTTCGCGATCCGAGAATCAAAGCGATTTTTGCGGTTAATCCGTTTAATTGGAGTATTTTTGGGGCTAAAGGACTGGCTAAAATCGAAATTCCCACTTTTGTGGCGGCAGGAACCTACGATCCGGCTACCCCCGCTATTTTTGAACAGGTGCGCTCTTTTCCCCTGCTCAAAACCGAAAATAAATATTTAGCTCTGATTGAAGGTCAAGCTCACGTTGACTTTTCGGTACTAGATGCGGGAATTAACGAAGCGATCGAATCCATAGCCGATCTTACCCTGCCAGCACCATATCTGATCGATAGTTACGCCCATTCCCTATCTTTGGCCTTTTTTGAGGTCTATATTCGCAAAAACCCCAGCTATAAACCTTTTTTACAGGCGGCCTATTCCCAATATCTCAGTCAAGGCCAGGAGTTTAGATGTTTTCTGATTACCCGCGCTTCCTCGGCTGCTTTAGAACAACTGATCAAAGATTTTGTTGCTCAAAATGTCCGTTAATCAGTGATCAGTTATCAGTTAACTGAAAAAAATTACCACCTCCTACTCCCAATTCATAATTCATAATTCATAATTTATGTTTGTTGAGGGCGTTTAAGTAGTAATTGGATAGCCAAAAGAATTAAACCAATGGTGACAAAAACAAAAATAAAGGTTCCCAGAGAAGCTAAACCAAAAACTAAAGTGCGGACAGCACTGCCAATTCTCAAGGCGATCGGACTGTGAGCAACCATTGGTTTTGAGTAAAAAGAATGACCGATCGCTGCCGTGAGATAATAGAGAATTGTCCCCAATGCTGCCGAAATTGCCGCGCCAACTAAACAGCGAGTAGGAGTAACTTTTTTGGTTTCTAATTCTGTGGTCATTACTTTTTATTCCTCAAATACTGCCCGGGTTAAATTTTAATTAGGGTTTGCTGAAAAAGTTTTTCGTGGGGGTAGGGTGTGGGGTGTGGGGTTTTACGGATTTTGAGGGGGTCAGTTACCTAATTTTCAGGGAAAAAGTCCTGGAATTTTACCCCCGATCACTCCAATAGCTGGCACTTTTTGAGGGAAAAAAAGTCTAAAAGTCTTATCCAACAAGGGTTTTAGATTTATTCAGCAACCCCTAATTAAACCTCTTGCATAATTAATTTTTGAGGGTTCAAAAACGTCAAAAATAAGGATTAAATGGCATCAAATCTGTAAATAGATCATTTAATTGATTATTATTCATTCTCAATTTTCCTAACTACTGACTCATAACCCTAACAACAATTTTTGATTTTTACAAGAGGTCTTATGAAGGTAGATCAGACAGTGATGCAATTCAGACTTGAATCAGCCTATTATGAAAACTTTTCTGACTTTTCTTCAGCTATTTATGGATGCCTGAATGATGCCGATCTGAAACATAAAAAACAACTGGATTCCTTGCTTACTCTAGGATTTCAGAAGTTTAATAAATCTCAGATTATGAACGTCCAAAGTATATAAACCCCCAGTAGATGGGAGTGCCAGAGATGCGGAGCAGTAACCAGTAAACAGTAAATAATGAAATATGATTTGCTGATGACTGATCACTGATCACTGAATTTATCTTTTAGCGGCAACAATGGCAAAAACGGTGGTATGGGGATCATCTTTTAAAGTCACCCCTTCCGGCATTTTTAAATCACCCACGAGCAGGAATTGCCCCACACCGATGCCCGAAACATCAAATTCGATCACTTCCGGGATATTATCAGCAATACAGGAGACATTAACTTCGTTAACGAACTGTTCGATTAAACCGCCCTGTTTGGTTCCGATCGCTTCTCCTATGGCTTTAATCGGAACGACGATATCGAGCTTACCGTGGGCAGATACCGAGAAGAAACTGAGGTGATAGAGATTTCTTTTCCAGGGATGAGATTGTACCTCTTGGATCAAAGCTTTTCCCGTCCAAGGCATTTCCGGAACATTGACATCCACCAGGGTATTATTCACCGAGGCCTTTTTAAGCAGGGTTAAGGCCGCTTTTTCTCCCACCACGAGGGAAACCGATTCCGTGCCGTTATGGCCATAGAGAACCGCCGGGATCAAACCCTGACGACGTAGAGCCCTGGGGTTAATATTTTCGGGTCTTTTTTGACATTCAACGCTAACTTGCATAGTTGACTAATCCTCTTTAGCAATGATTTAAAATTCGTAATTATCCCAAGGCGAGCCATTTTCGTCCAAAAGAGCGCGTTTGGGTCCGTGAATGGGATCTTCAACGATAATAGTTTGGTCGCGACTAGCTCCTAGGGAGATAATAGCGATCGGTACTTCCATGATCGCCCCTAGGAATTTTAGATAATCGAGGGCCTGTTTGGGCAAGTCTTCCAGACTCCGACAAGCGCTGGTGGGTTGTTGCCACCCCGGCATCGTTCGGTAAATCGGTTGACAACGGGCGAATTCCACCGCACTACTGGGTAAATGGCGACAGGTTTTGCCGTCCAATTGGTAGGCGACACAGACTTTGATTTCCTCTAGGGTATCGAGAACATCTAATTTAGTGATCGCTAGACAGTCTAAACCATTGATTCGCACTGCGTAACGACCGATAACCGCGTCAAACCAACCGCAGCGACGACGGCGGCCGGTGGTCGTCCCGAATTCCGCCCCACGATCGCATAATAACTGCTCGACATCCCCCTCTAATTCCGTCGGAAATGGACCTTCACCTACCCTAGTGGTGTAAGCTTTGGCCACACCGATCACTCGATCGATTACCGTCGGACCGATGCCAGAACCCACACAAGCACCCCCGGCGATCGGATTGGAGGAGGTAACGTAGGGATAGGTTCCGTGATCGAGGTCGAGTAGGGTGCCTTGGGCCCCTTCAAAAAGAATATTCTTACGCTTGCGGATTGCTTCGTAGATTTTTAAGGAACTATCGACCACATGGGGACGCAGTTTCTCGGCATATTCTAGATATTCCTCGATCACCGTCTTCGGATCTAAAGGCGGTAAGTTATATAACTTTTCTAAAATGACGTTTTTATAATTGATCGTCCATTCTAGTTTTTGCTGCAGATTCTCGGTATTGATCAAGTCGATGACTCGAATACCGATGCGCTCGGATTTGTCGGCATAGGTGGGGCCGATACCCCTTCCCGTGGTGCCGATTTTATATTTCCCCCGTTTTTCCTCGGATGCTTGATCGAGCAGCCGGTGATAGGGCATAGTGACATGAGCCGTTTGCGAGATATAGAGATTGTCGGTAGTAACATTGAGGGCGTGTAATTGCGCCATCTCTTTGAGTAACACCGAGGGATCTATGACTGTTCCAGAGCCGATTATACATTCCGTATCCGGGTAGAGAATCCCAGAGGGAATTAGATGGAGTTTGAACGTTTGTTCATCGACGACGACGGTATGACCCGCATTTACGCCACCTTGAGAACGCACCACCACATCCGCCGATCGACTCAGCAGATCCGTGATTTTTCCTTTTCCTTCGTCGCCCCACTGAGCGCCGATTACAATAACGTTAGCCAAGGTATTTTAGTCTAGCTAAAGTTCACACAAACTACCATTATCCACACTGGATAGATATTTTGTCAAGAGCATTATTGATTTAGTTATGGCTTTATTTCGTCGTCCTTCACCACGTTTATTCACCCTATTTACCTTTTTCTTGTTGCTCTGCCCTGGGGCAGCGTTCTTTTTCCAAGGGAAACTATGCCGCGAGACTTTAGCCCCTCTGCCTCAATATCCATAGAAAACGGGTTTCTCAAAGAAACCCGTTTTCTGGAATAAGAGGCGATCGCAAATTTAATCTCTCTCAATTAATCAACTGGAAGCTTTAGGAGAAGCTTTGTTAGATTTTACCAAAGCGGGAGATTTAGAGGAATGGGGGCGATCGCTTCTGTAGGTGAACCTGGTGTTAAAACTATTTGGTTGGGACTGGGAAGATGACATAATATCAGCGAGACTTGGAAGCTATCTGATCAAATCAGTTCCCCCAGAGAACCCCCTTGAGCCATCCTGCAAACTTTTCTCTCTTTGTCAAATTTTATGTTAAGAAAGATGTGACTAATGGATAGGGGGAGAAGGAGAAAAGCAAACCTAAGATTAACCCTGCACCATCACCGAGGCAGCCGCAGCCACACCGGCGCCGGGGGTGACACTTTCGACACCTAACTCGATTAAAGTCGCTTCAATGGCAGCGATAACCGTGAGGATATCCCTCTCACTAGCAAAACCTAAATGACCGATACGGAAGATTTTACCCTTGAGGTGATCCTGACCACCAGCCACAGCGATGTCGAACTTTTTATTGAGAGTCGAACGAATTTTTTCCGCATCTACTAGAGTGGGGGCTACCGCAGTAATCGCCGTGGAAGCCCAGGAATCCGCCGCGTAGAGGGGCAAATCCAGGGCGCGCATACCCGCCCGCGTCATCTGCGTTAAGCGTTGGTGACGGGCGAAAATTGCCGCTAATCCCTCCCTTCTCATCATTTGCAGAGAAGCTTGTAAACCGTACATCAGGTTAACTGGGGGGGTAAAGGGGGAACTATCCTCATCGGTGGCTTTTTTGTATTTGCCCAAATCTAGATAAAAACGGGGCAGTTTGGCGGTTTCGTAGGCTTTCCACGCTTTTTTGCTTACGGAAACAAAACCTAAACCGGGAGGAATCATATAACCTTTCTGGGAACCAGAACCGACCACATCTAAACCCCATTCGTCGATGGGAATATGATAAGCTCCTAAACTGGTGACAGCATCGACGATAATTAAAGCTTCCCCGTGGTCTTTTACCGCTTTGTTAATGCTTTCCAAGTCATTGAGAACCCCGGTGGAAGTTTCTGAATGGGTAATAATTACCGCTTTGATGGCTTTTTCCTTGTCTTCGGTCAGTTTAGCGGTGAATGCTTCTGGATCTAGGGGTTTACCCCATTCTGCCTTAACTACATCCACATTTAAGCCGTAGGCTTTCGCGACTTTCCCCCAACGTTCCCCAAATTTACCATTATCCCCCACCAAAACTCGATCGCCGGGGCTGAGAAAATTAATAATTCCCGCTTCCATGGCACCGGTTCCCGAAGCGGTTAACATTAAGACATCGCCACTGGTTTGATGCAACCATTTAAGATTTTCGGTTAATTCGGCGATTACCTTGCTAAAAGCACCGGTCCGATGACCTATCGGTGCTTTAGCCATAGCCAATAATACCGCTTCCGGCACCGGTGTGGGGCCGGGAATCATCAACATATTTTTATTTTCCATGGTTCGTCCTCTCTCGTTGGGCCATATTTAACAAAGATAAAAAACCAAATCTCGATCGCATCAATTCTGAGGGGTTGATTTAAGATTTGGCAAACTCTGATTATATCGCAGGAAGCAGGGGGCGGTCGGCAGGAGGCAGGAGTTAGCTTTTTTCTCCCCAATTCCCCACTTCATAATTCGTAATTTATAATTCATCATTCCGACTCCCCACTTCCTAACTCCTATTCCCGATTTTCAAACAATTTCTGGATACCGACGGCAGGATCGGGCAGTTTTACCAAAGATTCGCCGATTAGAACTGCATTTGCTCCCGCTTGCTTCACTTTCGCCAGATCTGTTGCTGTGTTTAATCCCGATTCGCTGACGATCAGAATACCTTTTTCTCGCACCTTTTCGCCTCTAGCTTCTAGTAATTGGCGAGTATTGTCTAAATCGACTGTAAATGTCTCTAAATTACGGTTATTAATGCCGATTAGTTCGATTCCCTCAATGGCTAACACTCGATCAAATTCGGACAGACTATGCACCTCTACCAAAGCTGTCATCCCTAAACCCTTGACAATTTTGACAAAATATGCTAGGTCTTGATCGCTTAAAATAGCGGCAATTAAAAGAACAGCATCGGCTCCTTTAGAGCGAGCGTAGTAGATTTGATAGGGATAAAGGATAAATTCTTTGCATAATAGGGGTAAAGATACCGCTTGCCGGACGAGGCTAAGATTTTCGTAACTACCTTGAAAAAACTTACTATCGGTTAAAACCGATAAACAAGTGGCTCCTCCCTGTTCATAGGTACGGGCGATCGCTACAGGATCAAAATCTTCGCGGATAACTCCCTTGCTAGGAGAAGCTTTTTTGACTTCGGCAATCAAAGCGGGTTGGGTTTTACCCTGTTTTAAAGCGGCTAAAAAGTCGCAAGGTGGCGCAGTATTGGCTATTTTTTGGCGTAATTCCAATAAAGGCAACCTTTCGCGCAATTTATCGACTTCGATCTCTTTATGCCAAACGATTTCTTCTAAAATATTTTGCGGTTGTGCCTCTGGCACTTTCACCACATAACTCAAACTCTCAACTTTAACGGCAGGATTGGGGTGTTTTCTTCGGATCTGCATTTTTTCACTGTCCAGAGCTTAACAGTGATTAGTGTAACAGTGATTAGTTATCGGGGATTGAAATAGAGACGGGGAAAACCACGTCTCTACAGACATTTAACTCTACTTCTGTGGATATTCCCAGTCTTCACCGAAAGGCTATTGCATAGCTTCGATCGAACGTTCTAAAATTTTATCTTGGAGTTTTTCGTCTTCTTGACGATTTTCAGTTAATAAAACCCGCGCTTTCGCAGTTTCTGCCTCTCCTTCCCCTAAAAGCTCCTCTGTACGAGTTAAGACATTCTCTTCGAGCATTCCTTCTGCTTGTCGTTCTTGGGTTAGATTAAGACGTGCTTTTTCTTCAATATTCATAAATTTATCCCTGCCACAGGTGCGATCGACTTCTACCTTTAGTCTGACACAAATTTGCTATTCCGTATCATTAACTACAGAAAAATTTAGAATCTTACTGGTGAAACTGAGATTTAGGTATTTGTTCTCATTCCTTAAATGGACAGGGATCGATCGACCTCAAGCTATAAAATAAAACCTATGGAACAATTCCCCAGCTTAATCAAGCTTGTATATCGGGCGAATAATTATCGATTGCCTAAACCAACAGATTTCTGGACAGTATCCGATTCTATCGTAATATCCTATTTGCACAGCTTATGACCAAAGGTAATTTAAACGATCTCATCCGTACAGAAGCTAATAAAGAGGTAGAATCCCAAACCTCTCCTTCTCCCAAACGTCCGAAGGAAACTAACGCCACCCTACAGGCAAAAATTAACGACTTGACAACAGAGTTAGAAAAAACCGAGAAAAATCAGCAAACTCTCCAAGAAAAGGTTATTTCTCTGGAAAAAGAAGTCCAAGAACATCTGGAACTCTCTGTCAGGTTACAGCAGTTACAACAACAGACCGAGCAGTTAGAATCTGTCCTCTCGGAAAAAACCACTTTGGTGGCACAATTATCGAGTCAATTAAGTCAATCCCAGACGGAACTAACCGAGAAAAAACAGTTGATTGAAAAATTATCGAGTCAATTAAGTAAAACAGAAATAGAACTGACTGAGAAAAAACAGTTAATTGAAAAATTATCGAGTCAATTAAGTCAATCCCAGACGGAATTAACCGAGAAAAAACAGTTAATTGAAAAACTATATAATCAAATTAAAACCCTAGAAAATAGTCCCACCCCCACGCCTGAACCGTCAGCAATTACCAAACCTGCGCCGAAGAAACCCAGTCTTTATAACTTTGAAATGGCAACTTTAGTCCGTTATATTGCCCCAACTCCTACCCCCACAGAGTTAACGGATTCCGATATCGGTTGGTTCGATTAATTATGGCTAGTAAAAACCAAGAACAACAACATCCACAGGAAAGAATTGATCGCCCGATTGTTGATCAGCTGCTGCAATCAGAACCTAATGATTTAAACTTAGCTGAATGCGCTCGTTTACGCATACGTTATCAAAACTTTCCGGGGGCAAGAGAAATCCAAAGAGATTTAGATTTAATCCTAGAAAAATGGCAGTTAGATGAAGCTAGTTTATGGGCAAAAACTCGACAACTGCACAGTCATGGACAAGTGTATCAAATTCGCCAAAGCGAGGAGCAACAGGATTGGAGTTAAATTAAGCTATAGGGTTGAAAAAAACACTTCTTCCCTTTCACCTTATCTCAGAAAATAATATTATTGTAGGGGCGAATTGCATTCGCCCTCTTTTAATAACTTCTGCTGCTCGCCTATATGTGAGAGAAAGTCACAAATAGGAGATGCACCAAAAATAAAACCTATAATTTGATTTTATCTAATAATCTCTGAAAAGGATTTTTTGGTTTGCTTGCTGGCGGATCTGCGGGGGGATTAGGATCATCTAGATAACGATAATATCTCCAGATATCCCAGTAGGGACATCCCGGTTCAATGCGAATTCCTGCCCAATGTAAATATTTTAAGGGCTGATTTAATCTCGGATCGATTAAAATATTCCCCTGAGGTTGAAAATGAGAACTTCCCCCCCAATTTCCCGCTTGACAACCCGGAGCGCGGACAATATTAAATCGATTGGGAACTCGTTTGAGAATGGTATAATTAATAATCGGTTGATCGGAGGTTTTTTGAGAAAAATCAAAATATTCTGGATGAGCGGCACATTCTTGAAAAGCACTATATAATTCCTGTTCTGAGAACAGATTCTTTTTACTAGCCCAAAAACCACCGTTCAACATTCCACTTAGATCATTTTCTGTGAAGATTCCTTGTTCTAAAACAATCGGATTAAAGACATCAGTAATCCCTTTTTTGTGTTGGTAATCACAGCAGAGAAAATCGTAGGTATCGAGGAAATTTAGATTATCTATTATTTTTTCAAAAACTACGATATCCGCATCGATATAAAGAAATTGCTCTAATTCTCCAAACCAATACACCTGCTTGCGAAATTGATTGGGACGAGCAAAGAATTTTTCTCCAAAAATATCATATATTTTCTGGGCTAATTCTTCCACTAATTGCAGATCGGGATAGAGAATAACGCCATATTTTTCGGACAATAAATCGGCAATTTTTTGATAATTATTGTCGTAGGGAATCAAGATGACGGGAGAATCGGGATCGTACAAACAAATACTATTCATTAATGCGAGCGCCTGCTCGATAACTCGATCATTAGCGGTAATGTAAATTCCTCGCTTCATAAATATCCTGGGGGTAAGAGTTAGAAATAATTATATAGCAGTTATCTTAATGGTGAAGTAGAAAGTTTTCCTTTTGGGGAGTCAGCCATCAGCTTTTTTCTCCCGATATCCCTGTTCACTGATAACTGATAACTGATCACTGATAACTGAATAGCCGATCGATCTTTCTCTGTCAACTCTTAAAATTGATGCGTTTTATTTTTGAATTGGCGAATAATGAAGGAAAGATCACTGCTACTTAAACAGTTTTTTCTTAAGTTTAGCCAGAGAACTCTGCATCCATAATTTTTTAAGTCGCAGGGGTTCTAAACCTTCTATATCAGCCGGATAGCGTTTTTTAATATCAAAGAAATCATTAATTTCTCTTAAAATTGTTTCAAAACGTGGTAATAATTTTTCGGGATGATAATCATCGATAAAATTAGCAGGTAAAGAATTAACGGGAAAATTACGGGCATAATTAAGAATACGTTCCAGATCGTATTGAGTGGAATAGGCCCCGATTTTTTGACAATTGAAACCGGGATCGAGATAATCGGCTAGGGCGCTATTGACGCTAGAAAATACCGTACAACCACAGGCTAAAGCTTCCAGGGGCGGTAAGCCAAAACCTTCCGTTAAACCGTTTACAGCCCAATATTCAGCCGAATCGTAGAGATAAACCCGACTACGATTGAATAATCCCACTAAATCCTCCACATAGCTATCTAAAACCTTAAGGCGACAGTGGGGACGGAGGGCGGGAACTAGACGATTGAGAAGATACTTTGAGGATTTGCGCCCCTGTACTAGAACATCGATATCCCTTTCTAATCCTAAATTGAGAAATTCTGAGCCAATTTGATTAGGAAGATAGTAAATCAGAGCATTAGGAGCCTTTTCCCCCCAATAACCCATAGTATTACGGCTAACGGTTATAATTGGTATTTGGGAGGGTAAACGGAAGCCGTAACCTGTACTATGGGCATGATAAATGATATTATGCGATCGCAATCTTGGCACCAGTTTAGGCAGATCAAAACCCCAGCTAACCACAAAAATACTGTCATCTGAGTTTATTTTCGCGAGTATATCCTCTAAAAAGAGATAATTTAACTCTTTTTGACGATAAGTCACAATCTGGGCACTACAAATTTGACTAGCTAAATTGACGGTTTTCATTTCTGCCCACAGTCCACCCCCACCAAAGGGAGAAGTAGTACCGGGCAAGAGAAAATAGAGGTTTCTCATCGGTATAATAGAGGTTTTGGTTAAGCGGTAGTCTGGAGACTCGGCTATTCTATGCTTAATTATTAAGGTGTGAGGTATCTAAAGGCAATAGTCGATCGAGCATAGATATTATACTATAGCTTTTCCTGTTCCCAAGAGGTACATTATCGATGTCGAAAAATTTAATCAGCAAAGGTTAAACTGTGCCACACAGGCGTGAGAAACCTTATATATCCATTGATATTAGCAAGGGGTTTTTAATACTTAATTACTCTATTTTTATTCGGATGAAAAATGAACTAGAGATTCTATGACCTAGAACACGGAGATCGCCTAAGTATAAATACTCGAAAAATCGCTATTTTTTGAACTTAAATGATTAGATCTCTTGCAAAAGTAATCAAGATATATATATCCTTTTGTCGGTAACGAAGTTCGTAATTGTAGATACCAGCAATCAAATTCAATCTCAGACCAAATCGCCGTCTGCGATTTCTGTATCTTGATGAAAGTATCCGAAATATTTTGAGACGACGATGAATATATTTTATAACTATACGCCGTTGTGATAACTGACGATTGGCTTTTTTTTGCTCTTTACTTAGTTTTTCTTTTTTCTTTTTTTTATGAGGAATTTGACTGTTTTGATGGAGCTTCTGAATTCCTTGATAGCCTTTATCCCCTAATATTTCTATTTTCTTATTTAACCTTATTTTGCTCTCTTTCCACAGTCGAAAATCATGGACTCTTCCTTTCTCACAACGGACACAGATTACCTGCTCGCTTTTTTGGTCGCAACGCGCTCGCTGCGCGAGATCGGCAACGACTTGCGACTTTAATGTGTGGTATCCCTGCTTGCCACTATAGTATGATTTCTGTTTTTTTTTGGGTCTTTCTATCTCCTGTTCTGACACATCCACCACTATTACTTCTATTTCACTATTACTTTCTAAGAGGGCTTTTTTTTTCGGTAGATTAAACAGACCTGATTTGATGAGAATATTCTCTACTTTCCTAACAATTCTATACGCCGTTGATTCGTTAATACCCCAACTATTTCCCAGATGAAAATAGGTGCGATATTCTCGCCAATATTCTAGTGTTATTAGTAGTTGGTCTTCCGTACTCAATTTGCTAGGTCTACCTGTCTTTTTTTGCCAAACTTTTTCTGCCTTTAGGACTGTTACCATATCCTTAAATGTATCTGGATACACGCCACACAAGCGTTTGAACTCTGTTGGCTTTAAAGTTTTTACTTGTTCGTAAGTCATCTTTCAATCTTAACTCTTGGACTATTTTATCCTATTTTGTCTAGACTTATGCAAGAGATCTATTGCATATTTCCGAAGTAGATACCATCGTAGAACATCATGTTCCGTTGCCAATGCTGAAACCTCGACCCGTCACGGAGCAAGAGAGGAAGATTGGCCAGTTAATTGCAGAACGAATTCCTGAACACGCCTGTCTGCAAATCGGCGTAGGTGGAGTACCTAGCGGAGTCTGCGAGGCGCTAATGGATTGGCAGGATCTCGGCATTCATACTGAGGTACTCGTTCCTGCTTTAGCAAGCCTGATTCAGAACGGTGTTGTCACCAACAAATGGAAAAAAATCAACCTGGGCAAATCTGTCTTCACCTTTGCCATGGGAGATGAAGCTTTCTACAACTTCATCAATGACAACATCTCGCTGGAAAGTCATCCCGTCAATTATGTGAATGACCCGGCTGTGATTGCCCAAAATGACAATGTGGTGTCGGTAAATTCCACAATTGAAATGAACTTAACCGGAGCTTGCAATTCGGAATATGTTGGCGGTCATCAGTTTACCTCGACCGGTGGCCAGTTGGATTTCGTCCAGGGGGCCTATGCCTCGAAGGGCGGTATGTCCTTCATCGCCTTCCAGTCTTCAATCAAGGATGGCAAGATCAGTAAGATCGTTCCTCGGCTTTCTGGGCCGGTCACGACACCCCGCACCGATGTTCACTATGTGGTCACTGAAAACGGTGTTGTCGATCTCAAGGGACTCTCCTCAACCGAAAGGGCGGAGTCTTTGATCGGACTAGCGGATCCAGCGTTTCGAGACGAACTCACCGCCGCTGCCAAGTCAATGCACTTGATCTAGTGATTTTTATTCAGATTAGGACTAAGTAATGAGCAATTACAATGTTGGACTGAAGGCTCTCGATTTTACAGGGTAATCGCACGTCGTTTTGTATAAAATGTAAGGTTCTTCATACGATTACCCTGTGCTTGACATTCATCGGCTATTATGCTATTACTGAGACTGTGTTAGCTTTACCGCCAGAGGATTAGGTACATGAAAATCCTTCATATTAGCTTAACGCCTCAAGGCTCGGATTATGTCTCTTTACGCTATTTTTGGGACAATCCTAATCAATATGAAGAACGCAGACTCCCTCTGGCTGAAATTAAAGATTTAGGCAACCAAGCAGAGACGAATTATTATACCCGTATTCCCGTAGATTATGCCATTACAGGACAAAAACTCTATCATTGGTTGGATGGGAATAACCGTCTTTTAGCCAATGCGCTCAAGGAATCTCAGCAACAAGGGTTGATTATTGCCATTGCGGCAGATAAGGGACTGGCCCATCTACCGTGGGAATTATTACATGATGGTCAATGTTTCCTAGTAGAAAAACAACCCCCTATTATCCCTATTAGATGGGTATCTAATAGTCAATCAATTGTAATAGTAACTCAACCCAAAAATCGTGCTTTAAATGTGCTATTTATGGCAACTTCTCCCTTAGATGTTGAACCCGAATTAGATTATGAAGCAGAAGAAGGGCAAATTTTAGAAGCAACAAAACGCACTCCTGCTAATTTGAGAGTAGAAGAAAGTGGTTGTTTAACTGAGTTGAGTTATGTGGTTGGGGAATATGAGAAAAATTACTTTGATATCTTCCATTTAACAGGTCATGCAACCCATCAAAATGAAAAACCTTGCTTTCTTACTGAAGACGAATATGGGGGTTTAGTTTATAGTAATACATCAGAAATTGCTACAGCATTAAGATACCCTTTACCTCCCTTAATTTTCCTCTCTGGTTGCCGTACAGGTTATGCTAGTGATGGTGTAGTTCCCTCGATGGCTGAAGAATTATTGAATCTGGGTGCAACTGCTGTTTTAGGATGGGGTCAAAATGTCCGCGATAAGGATGCTACTGAGGCGGCAAGTCGCTTGTATTGGGAGTTATCCCAAGGGGAAACGGTGGCAAAAGCGATCGCATCTACCTATCAATCTTTAATTAAGCAAAATGCACGAGATTGGCATAAATTACGATTATATATCAGCAATACTTTACCCCAAGCCTTAGTGACTCCCTTAAGAACAAAGGGACGGAAACAACTGCCAAAACCGACTACAACCTTAGAATTTAGGGATGATGAAAATCGCTTAAGGGTAGCCAGTCGAGAGGAGTTTGTAGGTCGTCGTCGTCAATTACAAAACTGTTTACGAACTCTAAAAACAGATTATAACAAAGTAGGGGTATTAATTCACGGAATGGGGGGATGGGGTAAAAGTAGCATTGCTTCTCGACTGTGGGATAGATTACCTGATTATGAAAAGATTCTTTGGTGGCGACAAATTGATGAATCTAACCTAATTAAGGCTCTTCGGGAATTGTTATGCAAATAATTAACTTAAAATAAAATTCGATGAGAGCAACTACGCTCAAAAGTAGCTGAAATTCATACAGGAAAGGACTTAAGGCACAAATAGGTTAATACCAAAAGATAGACAATCGAGTTAAGATTTGATATAATAGCCAAAAACGAGGGCTCTTCTGGTTTCTGTGTGGAAACGAGGTCTATACTGATAGTTTCTTCTGCAAAATAGTCTTAAAAGTCTTGTCCAGTAAGCATTTCACGATTCTATAAGCAAAACTTATCACACAAAGCCGAGAAGAGCCAAACGAGATTATTTTACTTATGATACTTGACAAATTTTTGAACCTACAAGGAACCTGTATTCAAGGCTATCGACACCTAGAAAATATCGGTATAGTTTTCCAAATCGAATCGAAAAATAAAAAAGCAGCCTGTCCTCGTTGTGGGTTAGAGAGCGATAAACTTCACCAAAATCATCGACATTTAGTCAAAGATTTACCGCTCTCAGGTCAACCAGTGTACCTACAAGTTAATCGTCGTCAATTTAAGTGCGGTAATTGTCAGAAACCCTTTAGCGAAGAGTTAGATTTTGTCGCCAAGAAACGAACCTATACGAAAAGACTAGCCGAGAATATACTCGAACAATTAAAAGAAGGAGATATTTTAAATGTTAGCCGAAGAAATGACGTAACGGAAGAAGAGATTCAAAGAATGATAGAGGGGAGCATCCCAATTTTGCAATAAGTATAAATGCTTAGAGACTAAAAACGTTAGCTAAGGCAAAATAAAGAGAAACAATTAAACGGTAGAATCATGAATACAGACCAAAAAGAACAACTAGATCAACATTTAAAAGCCATTGCTCAAATTCTAGTCGATAATACCCCAGAAGAACAACTACGTAGCTTTGAGGGCATTGAAACCGCCCTGCGAGACCATTGGCTGACTACATTGGGTCCTGCCATAGGCAATTTTTTTTTGAATCAGCAACAGGAACCCAAGCAGGGCGAACCAAAAGCGTAAGCAGTATCATAGGGAAAGTCAAGATAAGCGAGAAACAAGCCGATAAACTAGGATTAAGCAAGAATAATCGATTAAGTCCCATGCTGGAGAAATGTTGCTTAGGAGCAGTGGCTAAAGTCTCTTTTGAAGATGCGGAAAAAGATATCAAAATGGCGACAGGAATGGCAGTTTCAGGCAGTAGTCAACAGAGGCTTGTACAAAGATATAAATTTGAGGAAGCAGAAGCAAAGAGTCCGGTAGAAGCATTGAGTGTAGAGGTCGGAAAAGTCAGAATCAGAACGCCCAAAGGACAACCGAGTCAAGGTCGAGATTACAAAGCAGTAAGTCTGCATGGTCAAGAATGTGCGGGATTTTTTCAGCAAAATGAAGAATTACTGGAATGGGTGAACCGTCAGCCCTTAACAGAGGTAGTCACCTGTTTAGGAGATGGTCATGATGGGGTGTGGAATCTGATGGAGAAAATCGGTGTTAAAAGGAGAGAAATATTGGATTGGTATCATTTAGTAGAGAATATGAATAAAATAGGCGGGTCAAACCAGCGTCTGAATAGAATCAAAGAGAATTTATGGAAAGGAGAGGTGAAAAGAGTTTTAGAGGAATTAGAGGGATGCAAAAAGAAACAGGCTATAAATTTCACCAAATATGTCGATAAACATCGAGAAAGAATACCCAATTACGAACTCTATCAATCACAAGGGATTTGCATCGGTTCTGGAAGTGTAGAGTCAAAGATTAAGCAAATAGGTGCAAGAATGAAAATTGTGGGAGCACAATGGAAAGCAGAGAATGTTCCTCAGTATTTGAAGCTACGTTGTGCTTATCTCAACGGCGATATTGCCTGAGTATTTTTACTCATTGCAAAACTGGGATGCTCCCGGCAAATCTAACTGTTAGTTTAGCTAGTCTAGCCTCGTGATTAGGATTGCGTTTTACTTGCACATCTAGGCTACCACAGGCTTTTATTTCTCTGATGGATTGATGTAAATATTTAGGCTCTGGATGCCCTGACTTTTGCTTGTCTTCGAGATAGTTAACTTTTCGGTTATGAGTTCCTCGGATTAATAAATGAGAGTTAGGACTTCTTGATTGGGCAAATAAATCAAATATGTCTGCCTCACAATCTCCGATTGTTACTACTTGAATTTCTTCGGGTATTTGTTGTTGTGTTTCTGACAAAGAATCTAACCATCTTTGACTTTCTTTTTCTTCGGTTTCTCTTTTTTTGCGTTGCTTGGCAATCCCTAAATTCTTTTCTTCTCTTGCCCAGACATATTGATTAATCAGTCCTAAAGGTATTCCTTGCGCTGACACTCCTAAGGTGGTATGAACTTTGAGACCAAAGGATCTTTTATAATCTAGATAACCCATTCCTTTTTTGGCTTTTTGCGTCGTAAAGTCTAAACTTGTTGTGTCTTGCACTGCCAAAACTATTGGATGTTCTTTGATTCTTTCTACTGTACTTTTGGCTTGGGCGGCAATTATATCTGAGGGGTGAAAATAGGGGGAATTCCAAAAGTCGTAGGTGGCACTCGCTGCGGCTAGATTTCCCGAAGCTTGTGGCACACTTGTACTAGGTTGGCTGGCCAAGTTTTCTACGATACTGATTAACCTTTTCTTTCTTCTGGTGTCCCCTAGGTCTGCATACTGTAATTCTTGGGCTGCCCATTTCTCCATTTTTTTGCTTACCTCCACCTTAATTCCTTCTTTCAAAACTATACCTATCAATCGTTTCCCCTTTTTTTAAGTTTCTTCTCTTTTTGTTAAGAAAGATCTGACTAATGGATAGCTTGATAAGGGGGGTGCCGATCCCCCCTTAGTCCCCCCTTAATCCCTCCTTAATAAGGGGGGCATCTGATAATTTTTAACGCCTACCTACTTAGGGACTTCCAAAAAATAAACTATTCATTCTCAAGAATAATAATCATTCTCGGAGTGTGGGAGGTAGGGATCGATGGTTGCCCCCTCCTTCCAATTTTGTAGTAGAATTAATCCTGTACATTATTAATCAAGTTTTTCTTTTTAAGAATATATGGAATTAACTGATTCCCTCAAGAAATTGCTCAGTGAAACTGCACTTCAATTAAAAGGTGCAGCTAAAAGAAGATTCATGGCGCAAACAGTCTTAGAATTAGGCTATGGGGGACAAACCCTTGCTGCACAGGAGTTAGGCTGGAATCGAACTACTATTCGTAAAGGAATTAAAGAACTAAAAAGAGGCATTATTTGTGTTGATAATCATTCAGCTAAGGGGCGGAAAAAAGCAGAAGAACATTTACCTTTTCTATTGGAAAACATCAAAAATTTAGTGGATTCTCAAAGCCAAACTGACCCAAGTTTTAAAAGCCAAAGGCTTTATGTGAGACTGAGTGCGGCCGAAGTCCGAAAGCAATTAATCTCTAAATATGGGTACAGTGATGAGGATTTACCGAGCGAGGAAACTATTCGGGTTAAATTAAATAACTTAGGTTATCGTCTGAAAAGAGTCGCTAAAGTTTTACCTCAAAAAAAATTCCAGAAACCGAGGCAATCTTTGAGGAATTAGCTAACATTAATCGGGAAGCGGATGAAGACCCTACGATGTTACGTCTTAGTTTAGATGCCAAAGCTCGTGTTAATATTGGACTGTTTGATCGAGGAGGTAAAAATAGAATAACTGTCGAAACAAACGATCATGATTTTAATCCGAAAACAACCCTAACCCCTTACGGAATATTTATTCCAGAATTTGATGAGTTGTTTTTGTATTTCACTACCTCCACAGTCACCAGTGACTTTATTGTTGATATATTAGAGGATTTCTGGGAATCTGAAAAATCTCGTTTTGAGAAAATTAAAACTTTGATAATTAATCAAGATAATGGATCAGAAAATAATTCGAGACGAACTCAGTTTATGAAACGTATAGTTGAGTTTTCCCAAAAATATCAAGTTAATATACGTTTAGCTTACTATCCCCCCTACCATAGTAAATATAATCCTATTGAACGAACCTGGGCTGTGTTAGAAAACCATTGGAATGGGAGTATTTTAGATGAAATCGAAACAGCTTTGAAATTCGCCCAAACTATGACTTGGAAAGGAAAACACCCGATTGTTAAGTTGATTACTGAAACTTACGAAAAAGGAGTAAAGCTTACTAAAAAAGCCATGGAAAAAATCGAAGAAAAAATCGAACGTCTCACAGAATCAACGAATCAAGACTTTCCCGATTTGGGGCAATGGTTTATTGATATTTATTATGATAAGACCTAGTTTGTAGTTAACTAAGATGGTTAGCTAAAAACTGTATTTGATTCTTTAACTTGTCCTTGTTATACTCGAAAAAGCTCGGAAGTATAAAAGTTTATGCTGCTATTTTTTTTCGGAAAAATAGGTTGTAATGGGAGACTCTTTGTTTTCCTAGACAAAAATAATTACTTTTTCAAAAAAACACTTTTCTATTTTTTTGTTGGGTATTTTATTCTCTGGAAGTCCCTTAAAACCGAGGAATATGATTAAAAAGATGACGCATGACCACAAACTCCCAACAAAATAACGAATAGCCATAACCCTGCTGCTCCACCGTCCTCACCTGAGCTTGTAAACCCTTTAAGGAAAAATCAGGATTCCAACCCGCATATAAACCCACCCCCACCGGCACATCCCGGGAAGCTGTCGCCAGTCCCGATCCCGAAAGACTTGCCGCCACCTGATTGGGAGTTTTCCGATAGATCTGTAAGACCACCTCATCCACAATCCCTTGACGCACCCAAGCCAACCAATTTTGATTATATTTATTCACCGCAAAAGAGTGAGGATTAGGCGAAAGACTCACCACCAACTTGGGATTAATCGCCTTGACATGATCGTGCAACTTGCGGGTTAAATTCGTTAAAGCCTGACTTTTATTACCAAAAACACGCGGAACTGCCCAATGATCATCTAACTGAATCCCCGCCAAATCTTTTTCTTTTAAAATATCTTCCATATTCCCCAAAAGATAGGCTTGTACCTGCGGATTCGCCGGATCTAACCAGACATTGGTTTCCACCACCGTCTTCCCTGCGGGCGTTTTTAATAGCCAATCCGGATGCTTTTTGGCAATGGGATCCTTAGGGGATAACATCAAACCATACTCAAACCAAGCAAATGGCTTCAAACCCTGCCGTAAAGACTCCTTAACCGCTGCCCTCCAGGGATTGATCAACGGCGGCACAAACAACCAATTCGTCGGACGTTGGGAAGTCGGATAAAGCGTTCCCCCAAACCCATAAACACTAAAATACACCCGGTCATAACCCGATTGCGAAAGATGATTTAACACCTCGTCTAAGGACGTAGTGTGATGTAACAATATCGTGCCAATATTGGTTAACCAAACCCCCTTCATCTGCTCATTTTCCACTGCCTTTCGGGGAGCCGCTCGGTGAGTAACCAACAACAAAAAAGCCACTCCAGCAACAATCCCAAACCTCTTTAGGTACTTGCTAAACTTAACCATGATTGCCGATTAATCCCACCAAGATATTTGATAATAGTATTATTTTAGTCCGATTTTTGATATTCAGTTCATCATCAGCAGGCCCTATTTAGTCATACTAAATCTGGTTATTAAAAACTGATTATCAGTGAACTAAAAAATAGATATCGGGTGTATTAGGCCCCCCTAACACACCCAGAAAAGATTTTAGGAAAAATTAACCGACGACGCAGAGAATATCCGATGCGTGACTAGCGGTATTCACTTTGTCATCCATATAGCTAATTTTGCCTTCCGCATCGATGATATAGGTGACGCGCTTAGAATAGCCACCACCATCGACATCATAAGCTTTGGTGATAGCACCATCGGTATCTACGAGCAATTGGAAGGGTAAACTGTATTTTTCTTTAAATTGTGCATGGGAACCCTGGTCATCCCTGCTCACCCCGAAGACTACTATTTCCTTGTCTTGGTATTGTTCGTAGTTATCCCGGAAGCTTTGCGCTTGCTTGGTGCAGCCGGGGGTATCATCTTTGGGATAGAAGTATAAAACTACGACTTTACCTTGAAAATCCGACAGGGAAACGGTTTTTCCAGTATCGTCGGTGGTGGTAAAGTTCGGTGCGATTGTTCCAACGGTTAAAGCCATAACTCCGATTCCTTTACAAAAGTTAATCTATATCGATCATAAGGGATGAGGGTCACAAACAGGGTGTGGGAATTATGAATTATGAATTGGGGAATGGGGAGAGGGGAGAGGGGAGAAGAAGTCAGAGCATTTGTACTGAATTTCCTGATCAGTTTAAATGCAGTACAGCTTAGAAGACGAACAACAAACCTTTAGAATTTGTCTTAGGATAATATTTGTCAGCTAAGAGGGGGATAATATGGGGCGATTCTGGTTAAAGGTGAGAACTTTTGGGCAAAATATCTTAATCGGTTTAGGTTTAGTCCTATTAATCGGTTTTTATCACAGTATCAGCGCCAAATCTACCTCATTAATGATTGTTTATCCTCCCGATAATCATCAAACCACGGCATCGAGAATCTTTTTTATTGGTTCTGCTCCTCCATCGGGTCAAGTTTTGCTCAATAATCAACCGATTCAACGCAGTGCTAAAGGATATTTTGCCCCTAGTTTTCCCCTAGAAGTTGGCGAAAATAATTTCACTATTCGCTATCAAAACCAAACTATTAATCGTCAAATAATTCGTCTAGATACTCAAGCAATTATTCCCCAAGGATTAGCTTTTGCTGATAACTCTCTCAGTCCTTCTGTCCATAAGACGAGGTTAGTGGGGGAATGGATTTGTTTTAGTGCGATTGCCACTCCCCAAGCTCAGGTTTCTGTGCAGTTAGGAGATAAAATCTTACCTCTTTTACCCCAAACTCAAACCACAAAACTGCCTAGTAATGCCGCAGTTTTAACTAATCTTAATCAAGCGAATTCCGAGGATAAAACTGGTTACTATCGAGGTTGTCAGCAGTTTAAGCAAGAGGCTAACTTAGGAAAACCTATTTTTACAGCACAATTAAATAATCGCTCGATTAGCCAACAAGGTCAAGGAGAAATTAACATTATTAGCGATCAAAATTTACCAGTGATTGAAATTATAGCAGACCAAGGAGTAGCTCGCACGGGGCCGGGTAGTAATTATTCCCGTTTAACTCCTTTACCCCAAGGCACGAAAGCGAGAGTCACCGGGAAAGAAGGGGATTGGTTACGGTTAGATTATGGTGGTTGGATTTTAGAGCGAGAAACCCGTTTAATAGTTAATGAAGTCCTAGATAATGCTAATATTCGTGGTCTCTCTTCTCGCAGTATCAATCAAGCAACAGAAATTATTTTTCCCCTCTCCCATCCTGTACCCATCGCCGTGAGACAAGAAGATGATAAATTTATTTTGACCCTTTATAATACCATTGCCCAAACCGATACAATTTTTCTGGTGGATAATCCTTTAGTTAGACGTTTAGATTGGCGACAAATTAACCCGACCACGATAGAATACACTTTTAATCTTAATCAAAAACAACAGTGGGGTTATAGTCTTCGTTATCAGGGGACAAATTTAATCTTAACCCTGCGTCATCCCCCGGAAAAAAGTGAAAATTTACAGGGCAAAGTTATTTTATTAGATCCCGGACACGGAGGTAAAGAAACTGGTGCTGTCGGTCCAACGGGTTACACGGAAAAAGAGATTAATTTGCTTATGTCTAAATTAATTAAACGGGAGTTAGAAAAATTGGGGGCAACAGTTTATTTAACCAGAGAAACTGACATCGACTTATCTTTACCGGCACGGGTAGAGATGATTAATAATCTGCAACCAACCCTAGCACTATCGGTTCACTATAATGCTTTACCCGATGATGGAGATGCCTTAAATACTAAAGGAATTGGCATATTTTGGTATCATCCCCAGGCAGCGGATTTATCGGTTTTTCTCCACGATTATTTAACCAAAAATCTTAACCGTCCTTCCTATGGAGTATTTTGGAATAATTTAGCTTTAACTCGGCCTTATAGTAGTCCTTCATTGTTATTAGAGTTAGGATTTATGAGTAACCCTCAAGAATTTGAATGGATTACCGATACTCAGGCACAAAAACAATTAGCGCAGGTTTTAGCCGCCGGAATTAGCCAATGGTTTCAACAATCTGGGGTAATTGCTTCCAGTTAAAATTTAATGGCAATCCGAGGGAGATAAGCTTAAATCTTTATGAAAAACCAAGCCCTAGCTGGAAAGCCAGTGATAGGATTTTATGGAGTCTTTATTTTAGTCTGAGGAAATTAAATCAAGTTCATGGAAAAAATGTTACCAGTGAACAGCAATCGGACAAAATAACTGCTAGATTACAAGGTATAGTCCATCACTCTCTGGTAGATATTCAAACAGCGATCGCTCTGTGAGAAAAATCTCTGGATTAGCCAACAACTAAAGATAGTTTACCTGAAAATTTCCCAACAATTCACGCCCTTATAGACAACTTGATCGCAGCCCCCCTTATTAAGGGGGGATTAAGGGGGGATCAAAACCACCTTATTAAGGGGGGATTAAGGGGGGATTAAGGGGGGATCAAAACCACCTTATTAAGGGGGGATCAAGGGTGGATTAAGGGGGGATTAAGGGGGGATCAAAACCACCTTATTAAGGGGGATTAAGGGGGGATCAAGGGGGGATTAAGGGGGGATCAATCTTCTATTTGATTAGAACTACTTACTTAAAAGTTAATTATTGCCATCAACAGATTCATCAAAATTATCTAGATTTAGCTGAAAAAGCCCACCTCAAGGTTGGGGTGAGTGAATTAAATTCCACCCTCGTTATTATTCTTCTCTACCCATGACTAACTCTTTATATATCAGCACGACGGCAACGGGAAGCGGTAAAGCGTTAGTAGCTTTAGGAATTATCGACTTAATTCTCCGCAAAACTAATAAAGTTGCCTTTTTCCAGCCAATTGTTCTCGACTGTTCCGAAGGTCATCGGGATGAAGACATTGACTTAATCCTCAATTATTTTAAATTAGAACAAACCTACGAAGAAGCCTTCGGTTTATGTTATGAAGAAGTTAAGGATTTATTGGTACAACAAAAATTTGATGAAATCATTGAAAGAATTATCAAAAAGTTTAAAAACTTAGAAAAAAAATATGATTTTATCCTCTGTGAAGGTTCCGATTATCTGCAAGAAAATTCCGCCTTTGAATTTGAACTAAATACAGAAATCGCCAAAAATCTCGGTCATCCCATCTTGATATTAGGTAATGCCCACAATCGCAGTATCGAAGATGCCCTTAGTCCGATCCTGATTTCCTGCGACACCTACCAAGATAAAGGTTGTACGGTGATTGGGATTATTATCAATCAAGCTGAAGAGGAAAAAATAGAGGAATTACGGAAAACCCTGACTAAAATTTTTCCTCCCCAAGAATATGCCCTAGGAGTAATTCCCCATAATGCCAAACTTAGCAGCCCGCGAGTAGCAGAAATCGCCCAACAATTGCAGGCAAAAGTTCTCTACGGACAGCAGAGATTAGATAGTTTAGCTAGTAACTTTCTGGTGGTGGCCATGCAGATGCAAAATGCCCTAGAGCGGTTAAAAGAAGATAGTTTAATTATCACCCCTTGGGATCGCGGCGATGTGATTATCGGGATGTTACAGGCCCACCAATCGGCCAATTATCCCCAATTAGCCGGTATAGTCTTAACAGCAGGTCATAACCTCAATCCTTCGATCGCCCGTTTAATTGAAGGTTTGCCCGATCCCTTACCGATTCTCTCCGTCACCACCGATACCTACACCACGGCCGAACGCATCCACGATGTGCGAACCACCCTAACCTCGACGGACTACGATAAAATTAACCTCAGTCTGCAGCTTTTTCACAGTAACATCAATCTCGATCGCCTAGAAGCGCAAATTCACACTTTGCGGACCCAGGGGATTACCCCGAAGATGTTCACCTATAATCTCGTACAACAGGCCAAAGCGCAAAAACGTCACATCGTTTTGGCCGAAGGGACCGAACCGCGCATCCTCCAGGCAGCCACAGTTTTAATCGAACAGGATATCGTTGATTTAACCCTCTTGGGACAACCGGACGAGATCGCAATGGTGATTAAAAAACATGGTATCACTCTCGATCTCGATCGCTTGCAAATTATTAACCCCGTGGCTAGTCCCCATTTTGAAAGCTATGTGCAGACCCTCTACGAAGCGAGAAAAGCCAAGGGAATGAATCTCGACATGGCCCGGGATTATGCACAGGATGTCTCCTATTTTGGCACTTTAATGGTGTATCAAGGCGATGCTGATGGTATGGTATCGGGGGCAGTGCATACCACTCAACACACGATTCGGCCTGCACTCCAGATTATCAAAACTAAGCCCGATTGTGCGATCGTCTCCTCGGTCTTTTTTATGTGTCTAGAGGATCGAGTCTTGGTTTATGGGGATTGTGCCGTGAATCCCGACCCTAGCGCCGAGGAATTAGCCGAAATCGCCCTATCTTCTGCCGAAACCGCCCAAAAATTCGGAATTGAACCGCGAATCGCCCTGCTTTCCTATTCTTCAGGTCAATCGGGCCAGGGAGAAGACGTGGAAAAAGTACGACAAGCGACCAAAATCGCTAGGGAAAAACGCCCCGATTTGAAGCTAGAAGGGCCGATTCAGTACGATGCGGCCGTGGATAGGGAAGTAGCCGCCCAAAAAATGCCGGGGTCAGAGGTAGCGGGCCAAGCAACGGTGTTTATTTTTCCTGACCTGAATACAGGGAATAATACTTATAAAGCCGTGCAGCGGGAAACGAAAGCTTTAGCGATTGGTCCAATCCTACAGGGATTAAAAAAACCCGTCAATGATCTCAGTCGCGGTTGTACCGTTCCCGATATTATCAATACGGTGGTAATCACAGCAATTCAATCCCAATCTTTTTGAGTTATAGTTATTTCAGAACAGAGAGAGTTTACCAATTTTCACGTTGATCGATATTTCCCAAAAACTAGCAATACTTACAAAAACATTATCGGTATTTTCAAGACTATCTCGCAGCGAAACAGGCAAAATCGGGTAATCCTCAGCTAACCAGATAAAGACATGAGTATCTATTAAAGCACTCCTGATTACCTATAGTCCTCAAAGTCTTCTAAGGGAGCATCAAAGTCATTAGCTAAAGGTAAAACGAAAGTTCCTTTTATTGAACCAGCTAAAGTTCTTTTAACAGTTACAGATTCTTTTACTGCTTGTTTATCTTCTTCTGTTTGGTCAGACTTAGTGAGCAAATATTCGGCATAATGTCAAAGTTCAGTTTTGAGAGCATCGGGCATATTCTCAACTATATTCTTAATCCTGCAATGATTTGGCATTGGGTAAATCTCTAAAAGCAAGCTGTAAAATTTGCTCATAAACAGGCTGGTTTTTCAATGCCTTCAAATCTTTGAGAAATCTTTTTCGATATTGAATCTTCAAGGTAAATCTATTCCTTCAAATAAGCCAGTGCCTCTTCGATATCTAATAGTGGACTCTGCTGTGCTTCATCCATCGCTTGGTTAAGGCAGTAGTCTTCTATTGCTTCGGTGAACTCTTCACAAGACATATCTTCTTGGGGAAATACTTGTCTCCATAGTTCAATCGGAATAACAACGGCTTTGGGTTGTCCGTTTTGGTCAGTTAGGTATTCTATTGAAAGCATAGACAAGACTTGTCAAGTTTGATAAGTCTATGATATGGCACTACGCGATTACATTAAGTACCTAAGCAAAATTAATTACACATTTCGATAAAGCTTTTGCCTCTTGCCTATTGCCTCTTGCCTGTCTTCACTAGGAAATTTATTTTGCATGACTACTTAGAAAACGGGTTTCTTTGAGAAACCCGTTTTCTGGAGATGAAAAACATAGATAAAACCGTATAAAATCGAGAAAAACAGCGATACTTGACAAAATCGGGGGGGGGTGATAGGCTTTTTGGTAAAATTTCTCCAAAATTGTCAATGAATACTACAACTTCACTGAAACAAATTTCCTTAGCTACTAGCGCAGTTTTCGCAGCTACCATGACTTTTGGTATCCATCGGGTTTCTGCTGGAACTATCATCAGCGACCGCACTCAGCTAAATACTATTCTAGGAGGGTCAGGAGTCACTGAAAACTTTGAAAACTACAATGTGCCTGATGGTAATGCTTCACAGCTGCAAGCAACATTAGATTCCTCTACTGTGGTTAATGGTCAAGGTCCAGGGTTAGTGGTTAACGGTGTCACGTTTGTTGCCGGCTCTTCTAACCTTCAGTGGAATGGAGCAAATTATTTTGGTTCTCCTTCTAAAGAGCTAGTTGCTAATGGCCAACAACCGATGAACATTGACTTTAGCGTACCAGTTAATGCCTTTGGCCTTGACTTGCGTGCTTTCACGGGATTTGGTGATACAGCGACTGTCACTATTTTTGGTACTGATGATTCGACGGTCTTAGATACTATTTCCCCCATTGGTCTTGCGGGTACTGGTGTTCCTGTCTTTTTCGGATACCAAGATATAGCAGGTATTGGTAAAATTGAACTAACCCAACAAAGTTTGTCTTGGAGTCCCATGATTGACAATCTCACCTTTGGACAGTCTGCTGCTGCTTCCACCCCTGAACCCAGTACCGTTTTAGGGTTAGGCTTATTAGGCCTGGGTGCCTTGGTTAAACGCCAGTTAAAGCCAAAGCAAGGCAGTGATAAAGCTTAATTGCCATAGAAAACCGGTTTCTTTGAGAAACCCGTTTTCTAGAGCTTGTTATGCTTATTTCCTCCCGACCGGGCTGAAGCGGGAATCAAAACTATAATTAGAATCATTAAACCCCAACCATAACCCCGCCTCGATAGCCGATAACCGATCGCTAAACATGGATCCATCTTTCGCCCTTACTCTGCAAATTGTCATCACTGTGGTGGCGGGGATTACAGCCCAAGTCATTGCCGAATACCTGAAAGTTCCCAGTATTGTCTTCCTGCTTATTTTTGGGATTGCTTTAGGGTCCGATGGTTGGGAAATTTTACACCCCCAAAGTCTGGGAATTGGTTTAGAAGTCCTTGTTGCTCTCTCTGTGGCGATTATCCTATTTGAAGGCGGTTTAAGCCTAAGCGGACGGGAATTAGGGCGAGTTTCTGGCAGTTTACGCAATCTTGTCACCCTCGGTACTTCCATCACTCTCATCGGTGGCGGTATGGCAGCCCACTGGTTGGGGGAATTTCCCTGGCCGATCGCATTTCTTTACGCTTCTTTAGTGGTGGTAACTGGTCCGACAGTGATCGGGCCTTTGCTGAAGCAAGTAGCCGTAGATCGACGGGTGGCGACGCTTTTGGAAGGAGAAGGGGTATTAATCGACCCTGTGGGCGCAATTTTAGCCGTAGTGGTGCTAAATACGATTATTGATAGTCATTCCCGCCCCATGGAAATTATCACCGGTTTAACCCTGCGTTTAGGCATCGGGGCGGCGATCGGCATTGCTGGAGGCGGATTGTTAAGTTTTATTATAAAAACTTGCAATTTTCTCACTTTTGAGTTAAAGAATCTCGTGGTTTTAGCGGGAGTCTGGGGGTTATTTGGTTTATCGCAATTTAGTCGCAGTGAATCGGGGTTAATGGCGGTGGTAATGGCGGGAATTGTGCTAAAAGCGGCGGCTGTTCCCGATGAGCGGTTATTAAGGCGTTTTAAGGGTCAATTAACCACTCTTTGCGTGTCGGTACTGTTTATTTTACTAGCGGCGGATCTTTCGATCGCCAGTGTCATCGCGTTGGGTTGGGGCAGCGTCCTGACGGTGTTAGTCTTGATGTTGGTGGTGCGTCCCCTGAGTGTGGCTCTGTGTACCCTAAAAAGTGACCTAAATTGGCGACATAAGTTATTTATCGCTTGGGTTGCCCCTAGGGGAATCGTTTCCGCCTCTGTAGCTTCTTTATTTGCCATTTTACTCACCCGTGCCGGTATTAATGGCGGTGAAGCGATCAAAGCTTTAGTCTTTTTAACAATTTTAATGACCGTTTTTATTCAGGGATTAACGGCGCGGTGGGTGGCAAAAGGGCTAAAAATCACTTCTTCTGCGGCAACAGGAGCAGTAATCGTCGGTTGTAATCCCCTAGGTCGCTTAATCGGCTGTTTATTCCAAGAACAAGGGGAAAACGTGGTTTTAATCGATACGGATGCCGCAGCCTGTCAGCAAGCAAAAGAAGAGGGTTTGACGGTGCTGCAGAGTAGCGCACTTGATACAAAAATACTGCAAGAAGCCGGCATCGAATCCATGGGGACTTTTCTAGTTTTGACTAATAATAGCGAGGTTAATCTGGTTTTAGCCCAAAGAGCCAGCGAGGAATTTCATCCTCCCCGGTTGTTGGCTGCCTTTGCGGGAACCCCCAACCCAGATAAAAATAAGGTTAATCAGGTTTTTCTCCCTAGTTTTTCGGTCAAGGAATGGAATCAGTATTTAGACGATAATCAGATTAAATTAGGTAAAACTATCTTTAAAGCCGATGATTTGAGCGAACAACAAACCAGATTAACTAAATTAATCGAAAATGGTGAACTGCTGCCCCTACTATTACGTCGTGATAATTCCCTACAGGTAGTAACAGAAAGGGAAGAATGGCGCACAGGAGACGAATTAATCTATATTCTGCGCGATTTACGCCCACAACTGCTTAAACGTCTTTCTGGCACTGTCAGAACCCGTTTATCTTTAGAAATCTTACCCGAAGTGGAAATCGCCACCAGTAGATAACTTGAGACTGTTCTATACTATTCAGTGGATTTAACGGGTTCAGGGCTTAAAATAAGCAACTGCCGACCGACGTTAGATTTAGCGACACCTAGCAGTACGGGATGTTCAGTTTTGGGGGCATCTTGGGGTAAAGCACGAAAAAGGTACAGCCATCCCCCTCTTTCCAGTAATAATCGCCAGACGCGATCTTGCTCCGTATCGGTTAGGTTGCGCTGTTGAATAATGCGGGCTAAATTAGGATCGCCAATGAGACTCTGCTGATCTTCGGGCGTTAGGGCTTCAAAAAGGGGCTGATTGGGGTCAAGATCCCCTGCTTCTTTACCTAAAATGAGCAGTTCCTTGGCACTAATCAGGGTGACAACGGGGAGAGTAGAAGTGGGATTCACCGCATCTCGACGGGCATCCTTTAAACCTTGATCCCGGGCAAGATGGAAGATGAGTAAGAGAATCCAACTCAGGAGAATCAGTTCCGAAGCGAGAGGAAGGGTTAACTGACGCTGAAACCGGGGACGAGGAGCATAGGGTATTTTTCGGCGATTGCGTTGGTTTTGTCTTTTCAGTTGCCAATTTTTCAGTCTAGTGAGCCACTGTTGATATTGCCAGTGAAGGAAAGCAAGGCAAAGGGTGGAAAGCTGAAAAAGTATAGGAATCAGAAGGGCAATAATCAGGGTGTTAGCAATACTTTGAGGCGTACCAAAGAAGACTTGAAGAGGGAGTAATAAGAAGGATTCAACCGGAAAATCGAGGCTGGTGATACCGAGTTGGTAATAGGCAAAGTATGCCCAACGATAGACCCAACCTGTATAGTACAATCCCGCACCAATGAGACCGGCGGCACTGGCAAGATTGAGGAGAATCGTCGGGGGAGAAGGAGTCGTCACAGGGGGCTACTAACGCTAAAAAAGAACGCTAAAATTAAAGTTATTATAGATGATCATTGTAGGGCGAGTTATGGTCAGACGTTTGGAAATTTTATCTGGTATAGCTTTAGTTTTTTGGGGATTTTTGACTGTTTCTAGTATCGCTCAAGCACCCACCCTCGAAGCGGCTTTACCACGATTAGCAAATATTACGTTACAAAATGGCAGAGATTATAAGGGGGTGACGTTAACTCGGTTCGATCGCCCTCAGCGTCGGATTTCTTTTAAGCAAGGGGGTAAGGAGTTTAATCTACCCATTGCCCAAGTGACACAATTAACCTTAGAGGGAGAAACCATCATCAGTATTCCCGAAAACCCGATAATTGTGATTCAGGGAGAGGACAAGCGATGTGGTTCGGTTTATGCTCTACCGCGCCGTTTTGAGCATTTGAGTTTGGTGGAAAAGCAAAAGCGTAAGCAGGTAGAGATTAACTTATCAGATTTGCCTCCACAGATGCAAAGAGATTTAACTCAGCAAGGGGCTTATGGTTATGTGTTGAAACAGTTAGAATTTGCTAATGGCGAGTTAAAAGCGGCAGGAGTGTTGCGTTGTCGGGCAAATTAATCACCAAAATTATGTCAATAAAAATCAGTATCAGGATTTTTAGGATTAAGGGATTAACAGGATTAGGTGACTTGTGAAAAGTCTATAATTAAAGGATCATAAAGAATATTATATCTATCCTGAAAATCCTCCAATCCTCAAAATCCTGATACTGGCATTTAGGATTAAGAGATTAACAGGATTAGGTGACTTGTGAAGAGTCTATAATTAAAGGATGCAGGGAATAGGACACCCACCCCCAACCCTATCCTGAGATCAGGATTTTTAGGATTAAGGGATTAACAGGATTAGGTGACTTGTGAAGAGTCTATAATTAAAGGATGCAGGGAATAGGACACCCACCCCCAACCCTATCCTGAGATCAGGATGTTTAGGATTAAGGGATTAACAGGATTAGGTGACTTGTGAAAAGTCTATAATTAAAGGATGCAGGGAATAGGACACCCACCCCCAACCCTATCCTGAAAATCCTCCAATCCTCAAAATCCTGATACTGGCATTGAGGATTAAGGGATTAACAGGATTAGGTGACTTGTGAAAAGTCTATAATTAAAGGATCATAAAGAACATTATATCTATCCTGAAAATCCTCAAATCCTCAAAATCCTGATACTGGCATTGAGGATTAAGGGATTAACAGGATTAGGTTATTGGCAAGGAGTAGATAATTAAAGGATCATAAAGAATATTATATCTATCCTGAAAATCCTCAAATCCTCAAAATCCTGATACTGGGATTGAGAATTAAGGGATTAACAAGATTAGGTTATTGGCAAGGAGTACATAATTAAAGGATCATAAAGAATATTATATCTATCCTGAAAATCCTCCAATCCTCAAAATCCTGATACTGGCATTGAGGATTAAGGGATTAACAGGATTAGGTGACTTGTGAAAAGTCTATAATTAAAGGATCATAAAGAATATTATATCTATCCTGAAAATCCTCCAATCCTCAAAATCCTGATACTGGCATTATGGAATTAGACGAAATCACCTATAAAATTATTGGTTGTTGTATGAAAATCCATCGAACACTGGGGAATGGGTTTCAAGAAGTCATCTATCAAAGATGTCTCGATATTGAATTAGGAAAAACAGGATTAACCTTTGAAAGAGAAAAAGAACAACTTATCTTTTATGAAGGAATACAAGTCGGAACAAGACGCGCTGATTTTACCGTAGAAGGAAAAGTCATTGTCGAATTAAAAGCAGTAATTCGCCTAGAAAATGTCCATCTTGCACAAGCAAAAAATTACGTCGTTGCTTATAATTTTCCCGTTGGTTTATTAATCAACTTTGGCGCAACCAGTTTAGAATACAAAAAGATATTTAATAATAGATAACAAATATCAGTATCAGGATTTAGAGGATTAAGGGATTAACAAGATTAGGTTATTGGCAAGGAGTACATAATTAAAGGATCATAAAGAACATTATATCTATCCTGAAAATCCTCAAATCCTCAAAATCCTGATACTGGCATTGAGGATTAAGGGATTAACAGGATTAGGTTATTGGCAAGGAGTAGATAATTAAAAGATACAGGGAATAGGACACCCACCCCCAACCCCATCCTGAGATCAGGATTTTTAGGATTAAGGGATTAACAGGATTAGGTGACTTGTGAAGAGTCTATAATTAAAGGATCATAAAGAATATTATATCTATCCTGAAAATCTTCCAATCCTCAAAATCCTGATACTGGCATTATTGAGATAATATAAAGAATCATTTGAGTCTGGCGAGGGGAAGCAATGAAGACAGGTTTAGGGATATTACTCAGTCTAGGGCTAGTCGTAACAGCGCCGCATTTGACGGTTATAGCTTCCCCCCTATTGGTGCAGACGGATTTACGTCAAGAAGCAGATCGACTTTATCAAGAAGGATTTGAACTGTTCCAGTCGGGAACATTAGAAGGCTATCAAGGGGCATTAGGGAAGTGGCAACAGGCATTAAAGCTTTATCAACAACTCGATAGCAAATTAGAGCAAGCATTAGTCCTCACCAGTTTAGGGCGTATTTATGATCTTTTAGGGGAGAAACAGAAGGCATTAAACTACTACCAACAGGCTTTACCCATAGTGCGGGCGGTGGGAGATCGCTCTGGGGAAGCCGTTACTCTCAATAATATTGGTGCTGTCTATGATGATTTAGGGGAGAAACAGAAGGCTTTAGACTACTACCAACAGGCTTTACCCATAATGCGGGCGGTGGGTGATCGCAAAGGGGAAGCCAAGACTCTTAATAATATTGGGCTTGTCTATTCAGATTTAGGGGAGAAACAGAAGGCATTAGACTACTACCAACAGGCTTTACCCTTATGGCGGGCGGTGGGCGCTGCCGAAGGCACGCAAAGCGCCCGCTCTGGGGAAGCCACTACTCTCAATAATATTGGTCGTGTCTATGATGCTTTAGGGGAGAAACAGAAGGCATTAGACTACTACCAACAGTCCTTACCCCTATCACGGGCAGTGGGGGATCGCTCACAGGAAGCCACTACTCTCAGTAATATTGGTCTTGTCTATGATGATTTAGGGGAGAAACAGAAGGCATTAGACTACTACCAACAGTCCTTACCCCTATCACGGGCAGTGGGGGATCGCTCACAGGAAGCCACTACTCTCAGTAATATTGGTGCTGTCTATGATGCTTTAGGGGAAAAACAGAAAGCATTAGACTACTACCAACAGGCTTTACCCTTAGACCGTGCCGTGGGCGATCGCTCTGGGGAAGCCAGTACCCTCAATAATATTGGTTTTGTCTATGCAGATTTAGGGGAGAAACAAAAGGCATTAGACTACTACCAACAGGCTTTACCCTTATGGCGGGCGGTAGGGGATCGCTCTGGGGAAGCCGTTACTCTCAATAATATTGGTGCTGTCTATGATGCTTTAGGAGAAAAACAAAAGGCTTTAGACTATTACCAACAGGCTTTACCCTTAAGGCGAGCGGTGGGCGATCGCGCGGGGGAAGCCAAGACCCTCCACAATATCGGGGCTGTCTATTCTGCTTTAGGGGAGAAACAGAAGGCTTTAGACTACTACCAACAGGCTTTACCTCTATCACGGGCAGTAGGCGATCGCTCTGGGGAAGCCACTACTCTCAATAATATTGGTGGTGTCTATTATGATTTAGGGGAGAAACAGAAGGCTTTAGACTACTACCAACAGGCTTTACCCTTATCGCGGGCAGTGGGCGATCGCTCACAGGAAGCCACTACTCTCAATAATATTGGTTTTGTCTATCGAGATCAAGGAAAACCAGAATCGGCGATTAACTCTTGGGAACAATCCGCTAATCTGATTCTGGAGCTACGGCGGGGGGTTAGCCGTTCCTTGCGGGCAACTTTCCTAGAAAGTGAGCAAGGGACAAGCATCGCCTTAGTGGATCTCCTGATTCGCCAGAATTCCCCTCAAAAAGCTTTTGAATGGGCAAATCTCAGCACCACTTTTGACCTCGTGGATTACGATCGCCTTGCGGGAACGGAAGGACAAGTCAAAAATCCCGTCGCCAATCAAGCTTATCAGGAGTGGCAAGCACAGGCACGGCAACTGGAAGCCCTGCGCCAAGAATTACAAACCAACTTCAGCGACACCCTCTCCCAACAAGTCCTGCAACAACGAGCCGCCCTCAGCGAACAAGCGGAAATCCTTGTGGAAAAATACCCCGAATTAGCCGATTTACTGGAAATTACCCCCACCGACCTCGCCCAACTGCAAGCCAATCTACCTGCTAATACCACTCTCCTCCAACCCGTCCTACTCACAGGGATAGATAACGTTGAACATACCGTTGCCCTCTTTATCCTCACCCGTACCACCCTTAAGGTTCAGCAAGTTCCCGTCCCTAAAGATCTTAATGAGCGTCTGCAACGCTACGCCAGTCAACTGGAAAGCGACCTAGAAATCGTCGATCGCGCCCTCAGTTCCCAACTCTATGACCTGCTGATTCGTCCCATTGAAGGCCAAATTGCCCCGAATCAAACCCTGGCCATCATTGCCACGGGTGCTTTGCAAAGAATCCCCTTTGAAACCCTCTACGACAACCAAACTCAACAGTATCTCCTGCAAAAATATCCCATTCACTACCTCACCCGTCTGAGTAAAGTGCAGCCCCAACCCACGCCGAAAGTCAATAATCCTAGTGTCCTCGTCTTTGCTAATCCCCGTCCTACCCAAGTCGAATTAATCGGCACAGAAGCTCAAGCGGATTTTCTGCAAAAAACCTATGCCAACAGCCAAATCTACAAACACCAACAAGCCACCCTCGACGCCTTTTTAAGCCAATCGCCTCGGTTTCCTATTCTGCACTTAGGCACTCATGGTTGTTTCCGTCCAGAGGGGTGTCCTAGCCTAGGCATGAAACCGAATACCCTGCTGTTTGCCAACAAGAGAGAGTATGAACTCAAAGATGCCGTGAAACTGGGACTGCAAAACACCGAACTGATTACTATTGGCGCTTGTGAAACGGCGCGGGAAGTGGATGGAGTCGGTTTGGCGGGTTTGGCCTATGTTTGGGAAAGAGCGGGGGCGAAAACTACCCTCGCCAGTCTTTGGAATGCCACCGATTTTGTGCAATATTCCCAACAAAACAGCCCAGAATTGCCCACGGCGGCGATTTTAAATCAATTTTATACTAATTTACAACAGGGCATGACCAAAGCGGAAGCCCTCCGTCAAGCAAAACTCGCCCATATTGACCTTCATCCTTTCTTTTGGGCGGCGTTTATCCTGATTGGAGATGGTCAAGAGTTGGGAGCAAGTGGCAGGTAGCAGGGAAGCTTTTTTTGGCTCTATTGTCAGCTTAACTCAACCCCACATCCGTCCGATAGTCAGAGGAAAAGCTGGAAAACCCGTAGAATTTGGTGCCAAATTCTCAGCAAGCTGTATAGATGGTTACATATTTTTAGACCGGATTAGTTGGGATAACTTTAATGAATCGGGAGATTTAAAAGCACAAATAGAAGCTTATTATGACTATACAGGATACTATCCAGAATCAGTTCATGTGGACAAAATTTATCGAACCAGAGAAAACCGAGCTTGGTGTAAAGAAAGGGGAATCAGAATCAGTGGTCCCCCATTAGGAAGACCAGCCAAAAATGTTAGTAAAGAACAAAAGAAACAAGCTGCTGATGATGAGAGGATTCGGAATTGTATAGAGGGCAAATTTGGACAGGGGAAAAGAAGATTTAGTTTAGGTAAAGTGATGGCTAAACTTCCTCATACTTCCTTTTCAGCGATTGCTATTACTTTTTTAGTCATGAATCTTTCTAACCTGTTGAGGCAGGTTTTTTGGGCTTTTTTATGTCTGAAATGGAAAAACAGCACTTTTTCTCGGTCAATGATTAGTATAAGTTATGACTTAAAAATTAATCAACAACTAAAGCTTATGCTTGTAGCTAAGTGAAATCATTGATTAAGAGACCTGTACTTTTCAATGACTTTTTGCCGCAAACCCTATGTAGCTTGGCTGCAAGACCAAGCAGCAAAACTGCGATCGCCTGATCGCAATACTTTAGATTGGCAAACTTTAGCCGAGGAATTAGAGGAAATGGTGGATGAACGCAAATACAAAGCAGAAAGCTTTCTTTTCTTATTCAACTCCTCAGTCACCTGCTACTTTACGCCTACTGGAATCATCCTTACTACCTACCCCACTGGACAGACGAGATAGATAATTTCAGATTAGAATTGAGCTTGCTGTTTCGCTCTCAGGTAATCTACAATCATGCCTTAGAACGGTTTGGTTATTGTTATCAAAAAGCTCTGGGAAAAGCGAGCCGCAAAAGTGGATTAACTTTACCAGTGGATTGTCCTTGGACAATTGAGAAAATTCTTGATGAGGATTCGTTACCTGGTTAAAAACTCGAGCTTGCAATCCAACTTACATCCATACAACAATAGGGTGGGCATTGCCCACCTTACTTCAGTTGCTCAACAACTAATACTAAATCCGGTTATTAAAAACTGATTATTTATTCTCAGTTTTGCATGAGTGCCTCTTGCATGAGTGCCTCTCCTGATATGTAGCCTATACTCAACGGATTTAGTATAATAGCTGGTATTCCAAAATCTGGTTGAAAAAGAAATTGATACCAATTTTCAATAGTCGTGATTAACATCTGAAAGTGCAATTCCGCTCTCAGAGAGGAATTGCACTTTGGAATAATCAACTAAGTCTGTCATCACTTTTGAAAAATGATATGAGTCAGCGGTTTAATCACTATCGGTGCAGCAGCAGGAGCCACATTAGGGAACGCACCCTACAGCGATTAAAATGCGTAGATTTCATGATGAGCTAGGCGGATTTGATGGTTTCAAATACTTCTTATTATCTAAGCAATCAATTACAGATAGTCCTAGCTCATACATAGCTTCCAAAGCCGCATTTTCATACTTGTTATACTCAGTCAGATCATGAATTATGTCTTTCTGCCCATGAGCTATATTATTTCTCCTGCTTACTAATGTCTTAAGTAAAAGCTCATGTTGATCCACCATTGAGCATGATAAACCAGCATCTGTAGAGTTCTTTTTAAGCAGCATAGGCTTTAAATTGCTATCTGCTTCTAAGCGAATATTGAATTCAATATTCTCATTAATTAAAGCTGGCAATTCGTTGAAAAAAAAGCTCCAAACTCCATCTGCTGACAAATCACCTCCAAGTTCTTTAAAGCGCTTCCTTAGCGATAGCTTTATAACCTCCTCACGGCATTGATTGCGTTTAATATTTTGCCTTTGAATTGTATCGAGGTATAAATCCCATGCAAATCTACAAAAACCTTCATAGTGAGCATATAGCAAAGTAGTAATAGCTCTCAAGAGAGCTTCATACCTTACAGGATGCTTAACCCTATCAGTCGTTAATATTTGAATTTTAATTGCAGCCAGTTCTCCTTCTCTCCAGTTGAGATCAGCCTCGATCTCATTCGCCCAGTTGCTCATTAAAATTACTCCAGAAGCTGAGTTGATTTAAACCTTCTTGAATACATCCAATTCTATTAGAAAGCTTAGTTCTGGAGTTAGCTCCAGGTCCAATATTATCCTTAAAGCTGTTTGACTGAACAATTTTGATTATTTCATCCCTAACAGAAGAATTATCCAGATTCTCTAATCTTTCTAGTATCCTAAACACGCCAATTGTAACAGCTTCAAAATAAGCTGGAGCTAAAGCACCAATTGGTGATTGATCGCGATATCGAACAAAAGCACCACTGCCAAGAATTTGGCTCAAGTAATCAAATAATCTATTAAAGTCTTGTGTTTCAGTAGAATAATCAAATTGTATTTCTCCAAATAATATATTTTCCATGTATGTGTCTAACCAATCTCTCACACTCCCCCGGAAGAGATCTTGAGCATTTTTTGCGGCAAAAAATCTTAAGACAAGCTCTTCGTCTCCCTTTTGTTCTTTTTCTGATTGAGACAATGTATCTATGCAAGTCTTAAAGTTTGAATAGGAGGATCTTTCTTGGAGAAACCTATAGAACTTTATACCTGGCTCACCAAACATCCTAGAAGAACAGTTGCGAATTTCCTGTGGAGCTAGAATTGATCCCCCAGTATTTAACCTCTTGAACATTTCATAACGCAGAAAAGAATTACTTTGCCTTTTAATAATTACTGTCCTTACAGAGGATCTTTTAATCCTAAGCTTGAGTCTCAATGATAAATCTTCAAAAGTCAGATTATTAAGTTCTGAAATCTGATCACAACCTTCTAACTTTAGAGATTTCAGCTTTTCTCCATCTATATCAGTGAAATTCAGTACATTGGCATCAATGAATTGAATCACAGAGCTAAGGCGTTGTAAGCCATCAATTAACTCCAAAACCCCATCTGAGTTCTCAATAGTAAATATCTGTGGTATTGGCAACTCAAGAAGTATAGATTCTATTAAACGAGACTTTTGTTGATTAGACCATCGGAATAACCTTTGATATTCCGGTTGAATAATGAGTTCATTTTGAGAATATAAACTGATGATTTCTCCAAAGCTGAGATCGATAGATTCAGTACGAACCTCACCAATTTTGGCATCTATCCGTTCATCTATTGATTCCATCATCATATTGCTCCTAGACTTCTAAACCCTATGGCAAGCAAAACTTATACCTTAAACATTCTAATCGTAATCTGCCAGTTGAATATTACATTCAAGGAAAAAGTATGAACAGGGAACGAGCCGCATAACTATTAATCATACCGCTCCCTGCGGTCGAGCAACCTCCCCCATCCTAATATCCCACTTCCATCGGTCTAACACCGCCTCAATAAAACCTAATACCGCACTGTGCGGTTTAATCACCTCAATTTGGGCATAATTACCGCAGAGGGTAGTCTAGCACCCCACCCAAGTGGGTTCTAGCACATTTAAGGTAAAGGCGAAATTAAAAATTGTTGCCATTGTACGGCCAAAAGTCTAGAATGGTCGTTAATTTTTGTGCATGGTCGGGTCTTCTAACCGAAGGCATTGACGAAAAACACATTGTATCTGTCCTAGAGGCACTATGAAAAAGCTTAAGCAATACTGGACTGCTGAAGCACTGGAAAAAGACTTAGGCGATCCTCTCAATCCCGATAACCCTCTATCCTACAAGCGGGTGATCGAAATTGATGAGAGCGAAGAATTTCCCCACGAGGAAATTCGCTGGTTATACGACTGGAAACTCCAACACTACTACATTCCCACGGATTGCGGCGGTGAGTTCACCTCTTTTGAGGAATTTGTCGCTTTTGTGCGGGTACTTTCCCGACGGGATCAAACTATCGGTATCGCTTTTACTACCCTATTCTGGTCGTTTTTAAACTGGATGGCGGGAACCCCAGAACAGAAACAGAAGCTCGCCCGTTTTATCATGGATGACTATGGGGCGATGTGTCTGGGTTACTCGGAAAAGGAACACGGCAGCGATCTGATCAATGGTGATCTGACCGCGACGAAGGTGGAAGGAGGTTATATTCTCAATGGGGAGAAATGGCCGATTAACCGGGCGACTATCTCTGGAATTTCCTTTATTTTGGCGAAAACCGATGCTAACGGCGGGCCAAAGTGTTTAACCCTATTTATGGTCGATAAACGGCAATTAGACCCCGAAAAATACTATAATTTGCCGAAAATATACACCCATGGTGTGCGGGCCTCGGATATGAGTGGCATTGGTTTTAAGGATTGTTTCGTCCCTGATTCCATGCGTTTACGCGAGGAGGGAGACGGTTTAGAATTAGCCCTGAAAGGTTTCCAGATTACCCGAATGTTGTGCGCTGCTTTTTCCCACGGGGCAGCCGATACCGCTTTAAGAACTACCCTCGGTTTTGCCGTTAATCGAGTAATTTATAACAAAAATGTGATGGATTTGCCCCAACCCCGGCGCACTCTCGTGGATGCTTTCCTTGACATCCTTATTTGTGATTGCGAGACGATTCCGGCTGCGAGAGGTTTTCATATTATCCCCGAACAGTTTAGCGTCTGGGCTTCGGTGGTAAAATATTTTGTTACTGTCCGTCTGGAGGAGATGGTTAATAGTGTTTATGTGGTCTTGGGATCGCGTTTTTATATGCGAGAAGAACACGAATTCGGCATCTTCCAGAAGCTACTGCGGGATAATTCGATTATCAGTATGTTTGACGGCAGTTCGATCGTCAATCTTCATGCTTTAATCCTACAATTGCGTCCTTTAACCAAATATCGGGCTAAACGCAACTCGCGCACCATGTCGGCGTTAAAAACCCGTTTAGAGGCGATTTTTAGCCTAGAAAAGTCAGTTCCTCCCTTTGAACCCAATAATTTAGAATTATTTGGCCGGGGAATGGATGATTCCCTGCAAGGTTTAGAAATTGCCCTTGATATACTGGAAGGATTGAAAAATTCTGACGAAGTGGACCCAGAGATATTAGAAAATCTATTGATGTTGGGTAATTTAGTTTTAGAGGAACTAAATGCTCACGATGAAAAGATTAGTCAATCGAAATTCGAGTATGGTCACGACCAATCACCCGAATTGTTCGAGATTGCCAAGAAATACTGCACTTTACACGCCGCTTCTGCTTGTTTACACACTTGGCTTTATAATCGTTCTATCTTGGGGGAATTTTTTGCCCGGGGGGAATGGTTGGTGTTGAGTTTACACCGATTACTGCGAACTCTGCGGCCGCTGCCTTACACTCTATCTGAGGTGTATGTAGAAAATGTTGCCCAAGAACTGCTGAAATTATATCAAGAAAATCAACATTTTTCGATTGTGCCTTTTCAATTAGCCCCTTCACAAACTACCGAGGAAAAAACCCATGAACTCCAGCTCCAATCTTAATAATCTGGTACAAAATTGGTTAGTTAAACAGTTAGCTGATCAGTTATCTTTGGATGCTAAAACAATTAATGTGACTGAACCTTTAACCCGTTATGGTTTAGATTCGATCGATGCAGTAACGATGGTGGGTGATCTAGAAGATTGGGTCGGTCAAGAGTTACCTTCTACGCTTTTCTGGGATTATTTTACTATTGAAAAAGCGTCTCTTTTCCTAGTAGAAAACTACGATCTTTCTAATCTTTCTGATGAGGAAACCCCCGCAGAAGTTGCCTCCGTCGCTGAAAAAGCTGAACCGGCCGTTAGTGGTGGCAAAGGTTGGAGTTTATTCGGTCGTCGTTAATTATCAGTTATCAGTGATCAGTTACCAGTTACGGCATTTCTCATAAAAATGAAGTATAACCTATAGGATAACTGCTGTAAATTGAAATATACAAAAAAGGGCGATCACTTGAGCGCCCTTTTCTCCTACTAAATAGGGTTTGCTGAAAAAGCTTTTCCTAGGGGCAGGGTGTGGGGTGTGGGGTATGGGGTATGGGGTGTGGGGTTTTACCGATTTTCAGGGGGTCAATTAGCTAATTTTCAGGGAAAAAGTACCTGAATTTTCCCCCCAATCACTCCAAAGGTCGGCACTTTTTGAGGGAAAAAAAGTCTAAAAGTCTGATCCAACAAGGTTTTTAGATTTATTCAGCAAGCCCTAAATAACAAAAATTAAGGCTCTTCGTTACTTGTTATGGTTCGATAGGGGGGCATAAATCGACTAAATCCTTATCTGGCAAGAGACTTAATTGATTAGTTCGCTCTAGATAAAAAACAATTGACAAAAATTGCTAAATGCCTTTCTCTATAAGGGTTCCATCCCTTATAACTCCCGTACATTGCATAACACGAACCGAAGAGCCAAAATTTAGAAAACTTAGGAGAGGCCTTATTAGATTTCCAGTCAGTAGAGGATTTAGAGCAATGGCTAGAAAATGAGCGTTTTTAACTTTACTGTCCAAATAAAACCGAACTATTACCAGAGCCTTGGAACAAGATCCAAGTCATCAGCAGATTAGATACAAAAATCGCTAAGAGCATAGTGACTACGGCTGCGGTCGTAGCTTGGCCGACTCCCTTAGCACCGCCATCGGTCGTTAAACCCCAATTACAGCCGATAATCGCAATTAAAGCCCCAAAAACCAACCCTTTAACCGGTCCACTCAGCACGTCTCCCACGCGCAGGAAACCGCGAACCGAGTCGAGAAAAACTGAATTAGCAATCCCGTATAAACTTTGGCCGACCAGCAAACCGCTACCTAAACCGATCAGCAACGCCATAATACTCAAAGCGGGAACCATCAGACAACAGGCAATTAAACGAGGCAGCACCAGATATTCCACGGGATCGGTTTTGAGCATATAGAGTGCGTCGATCTGCTCTGTCACCTTCATGGTGCCGATTTCCGCCGCAAAAGCCGATCCTACCCGACCGGCTACCACGATCGCCATCATAATCGGACAGAGTTCCCGACCGAGAGCAAGGGCCAAAATTCCCCCCACCATACTGCCAGCACCCAAAGCTTGGAACTCCCGGGCCACTTGGATGGTAAAGATCATCCCGATCACCGCAGCCGTGATCATGGCAATAATCAGGGAAGCAGGCCCGGCTGCCACCATTTGTTCTTGGGTGACGCGCCAATCGGGTTTGCGCGTGAATAGGAAGTAAAAAACCCTGCCGGTTAAGAGTATCGCTAACCAACAGCGCCGAAACCAAGAGCTTAATTCCTTGCTAAAAATCGCCAATAAATCCTTCATGGCCACCAAAATCGATCGGACTAGAGAAAAGTCTATCCTGTTTTGTCTTCTAACTCCCATTTCCTACCACGCTATGGATAGCGCAGAATTTTTATACTGAACTAAAATAGCGATCGCTGATTAGCTGGTAGTGAATAATTAGAACTCTTGCAAATTGATTATATGTTATAGTAATAGGCTGGCCAATTCAAGTCTGAATTGCATCACTATCTGAAAAAAGAGCGGAAGTTAGGGAACTGGTTCCTCGCTATCCACTTTCGGGGTTGGGTTTTGGGGAGATTGCTGAAGTTCTTGCCAGCGAGTTTCTGCCAGTTGTTTTTGTGTTTGCACTTCTTGGTCATTGGAACGATAACGAAGTGATTCTTGATAAGCTTGAATCGCTCGCTCGTATTGACCGAGTTTAAACCAACTATTGCCTAAACTTTTCCAGGTTTCGGGGTTATCTTTTTGTCTTTGAATCGCCTGTTGATAGGCGGTTATGGCTTGGGAATAGTCGCCTAAACGATAGCAAGCGTTACCGATACCGATAAAAACTTCAGATTTTCGGGAAGAAATACGGCGAGCTTTTTCGTAGGATGCGATCGCTTCTTGAAATCTTTCCAGTTGATGAAGTAATACGCCTTGATTTAACCAAGCTTGATAATAATTAGAATTGGCTTTAGTTGCTTGAGTAAATGCCTCCAAAGCTTCTGAATTGCGGCCTAATTTTTGCAGAATAATCCCTTGACTATAGTGAGCTTGGGAAAATTGGGGATTAAATTGTCCGGCTTTGCTATAACTTTCTAAAGCATTATTAATTTTATTTAATTGATACAAACTATTACCTTTTTGATACCAAATTAAGGCATTATCTGACTCGATCGCTAGAGCCTGATCGTAGGCTTTAACTGCCCCTTCATAATCCTCAAGATTTTGTAATGACCAGCCTTTTTTATACCAGATTTTGGCATCATTTTGCTGAAAAGTTAACAATTTGTCAAGAGCTTTTTGGGCGGCGGAATATTGTTGCAGTTCTAGATAAATATCGGCTTTACCTTGCCAAGCTTGACTAGCGGCAGGATTAAGAGATAAGACCCGCTCAAAACTTTCTAAAGCCTCCTGATTTTTATCTAATTTATCTAAAGCTTCCCCGCGACCGAGCCAAGCTTGCCAAGCGGAATCTGGGTTAATTTGAATAGCTTTTTCGTAGGTATTTAAAGCTTCCGAGTATCTTTTTAAAGCCAATAAAGCATCGGCTTTTCCTTGCAATGCCTCAAGATAATCGGGATTAATTTTTAAGGCTTGACCATAGGAATTAAGGGCATCAGTATAACGTTTGAGTTGATAAAAAGTCTGACCTTGTTGATAGTAACCAAGAGAATTACGAGAATTTTGCCAATAGTCAAAACCCAGATAAGCACCAGCTATTAAACCAATTGTCCCCGATACAAACAAGATTTTTGTTAGCAAAGATTTCCCTTGACGAGTAACTTGACTTTGAGATTTCACCGCCTGGGTAGTTTTCGGATCGAGATGATGAATTTTTCCTAATTTTCTCAGAGCGATTAATGCTTCACTGGCGCTGGTATAACGCTGACGAAAATCATAGCGGATCATGCGATCAATAACATCACTAAACTCGGCGCTAGTCATGGCCAAATGTTGCCAGAGAATTTCCCCCGTGCGAGCATCCAAGGGAATATCTTGGGGAGCTTTACCGGTTAAAGCTTGTAATCCAATCATACCAGTGGCATAGATATCGCTACTAAAACGGGGATAACCTTGGGCCTGTTCACTAGGGAAATAACCCGGGGTACCGATAGCGACTGTAGAAACGGTTTTACCTTCTTTAACTACTTGAGTGCTAATTTGTTTGACAGCACCAAAATCAATTAAAACCAATTGATCATCTTGGCTGCGACGAATAAGATTGAAGGGATTAACATCGCGATGGATCACCTGTTTCTGATGGACAAATTCGAGAATTGAGAGAATTTCTATTAATAAAGCCACTACTTTCTCTTCATTTTGCCTATAGACACCGGCAGTAATTTCTGTGGCTAAATCTTCCCCTTCAATGTATTCTTGCACGAGGAAAAATTGCCCATTTTCCTCAAAATAAGCAAATAAACGGGGAATATGGCGATGATTGCCCAATTCTTGCAGGATTTTCGCCTCGGTTTCAAAGAGTCGTCTAGCGATGGCTACAGTTTCGGCATTCCGGCACTGGGGTTGAAATTGTTTGATCACACAGCGATTTTGATTGGGTAACTGGCGATCGCAGGACAAAAAAGTCTGTCCGAATCCCCCTTTTCCCAATTGACGGATAATTTGGTAGCGATGACTAAGGATTTTTCCGGCAGCGAGTTCCATAGACGATGGCAATCCGAGGTTTTTTACCATTCTAGGCTTTTCGACTCTCTTTTGCGGTCGATGGACAAAATGCAGAAATTCTGCCATTCTACTTTTTTCCCTATAGAAAGGGAAAAAATTCCCTGTGGAGGGGACTGACATGACAGACAGAAAAAAATAATCTAGAAATAGAGAAAGTTCACTGTTGTTTTTTCAGAGGATAACCGCTATGTCTATCAATCCTGTTACCAGAGCCAGCACAGCTTTACTGATTACCCTGCTCATGGGTTCCATGTCCGGCACTTTTCCCGTCCTCGCTCAAAGTAATATTAATCGGCAAAGTCTCATCGCTCAACAAATCTCGATTCCGGCGGGAACAGTTATCCCTTTGAATTACGAGAAAGCCGATAAAATTTTAGTTTCTAAAAGTGATGTTATTCCTCTGACTTTAACCGTAGCCAGAGATATTCGTAACCGGAATGGGAGTGTGGTGATTGCAGCGGGAAGTGAAGTCAAGGGTACTTTACAAGCGATGGGCCAAGGTGTGCGGTTTATTGCCGAGGAAATTCGCCTCGATGGGGGTAATCGCACTATTCCCCTCAATGCCACTTCGCGATTAATTACTACCACTGAAACCGTGCGTAAAGGGGCAAAAACTCAAGATATCTTAGCGGGAACCGTCGCCGGTGCGGGGGCAGCCACAGCGATCGCTGCCCTTACGGGCGATCGCAAGATCGAAGTTCTCGATGTCTTAGCGGGGGCAGCCGTGGGAACCCTTGCAGGATGGGGTTTACCGACGGCGGGAATTGTCGGTGGTAGTTCCGCGCAGTTATACTCTGTTAACCCCGATCGAGATTTAAATATTACCCTGCAATCGCCCCTAGTGATCAGAGATTAGTAAACGGCAAACCATCACCAAATCCGCCAGCAGACGGATTTGGTGTCAATCGTCGGTTATTTCTGGATTTAAACGGAGCGATCGATTTGTTAGATTTTTAATAGTCGGTCTGTCAACCGATAGACAGAAACAGTTAAAACATCAGAATTCAGAGATCAAAGTATGAAACTTCCTACAGGGTTACGGCGAACTATTACCCACGCTTTGGCAACTTTTCTGGGAGTTATGCTCGGTTTTAGCAGTTTAGCGGCGGTAAATGCTCAAAATCTGCCCACTGCTGCCACCGATCTGGCCAGAATCCCCCCGGAGATGACGGCGGAAAGTTTTGTCGCTAAGGCAGTGGCCCGCACAGGTGCGGCAGTGGTGCGAATTGACACCGAAGCGATCATTACTCGTCCCAATAGCCCCTTTTTTGATGATCCTTTTTTTCAGGAGTTTTTTGGAGAACAGTTTCGTCTTCCCACCCAGCAGCGAGTGGCGGGCCAGGGATCGGGTTTTATTATCGATGGCAGTGGTTTAATCTTAACTAATGCCCATGTGGTCGATAATGCCGATAAGGTAACGGTAACTTTAAAAGATGGTCGTAGCTTCAAGGGAGAAGTACGCGGTACTGATGAGATCACTGATTTAGCCGTGGTGAAAATTAATCCCCAAGGGGAAAAATTACCTGTGGCCGTCCTGGGCAATTCCGCATCCATACAAGTGGGGGACTGGGCGATCGCAGTAGGCAATCCCGTCGGTCTAGATAATACGGTAACTTTAGGAATTATTAGCACGATCGGGCGCTCGGCGGCTAAGGCGGGTATTCCCGATAAACGCATTGATTTTATCCAAACCGATGCCGCTATTAACCCCGGCAATTCCGGCGGTCCTTTACTCAACGCCCAAGGGGAAGTCATCGGTATCAATACGGCGATTCGTGCTGATGCCATGGGCATCGGTTTTGCCATTCCCATCGACCGGGCCAAACAGTTACAAGCAACCCTAGAATCAGGTCAAAAGGTGGCCCATCCCTATATCGGTGTGCAGATGGTTAATCTAACTCCCGATTTAGCCCGGGCTAATAATCAAAACCCCAATTCTTCGATGATCGTGCCGGAAGTGTCGGGAATTTTGGTGGTGAAAGTCTTACCCAATACCCCCGCCGAAAAAGCCGGGATCCGTCGCGGGGATGTGATTGTCAAAGCTAATAATCAACCGGTTAGCGATGGCACTGAGTTACAGGAAATGGTGGAAAAAACCGGGATCGGTCAGTCTTTACCCCTAAGAATCAGAAGGGGTGAAAGGGCGATCGATCTCACCGTAATCACCGCCCAAATGTCAAATCAGTAATCAGTAATCAGTAATCAGTTATCAGTTATCAGTTATCAGATGTAAGTTTTCAGTTCACTGTTTACTGTTCACTGAAAATACTCCCCATCACCAAATCGGTTTTTTTCCTTGAGAGAGTTCTCGGTTTTTCCTCTCGCCCCTATAATCTGTGTGTAAATTAGCTTTATTTCTTTGCGAGGATAATAACTATGGATCCGGCTCAAGTTAGCAATCAAATGTACTTTATCAGGGATTTAGCGATCAGCTTCGGGGCGAAATTAATCGGGGCGATCCTACTCTGGTTTATCGGTAAATGGTTGATTAATCTAGCGGTTAATCTGCTCAAAACCAGTTTGGCCAAGGGCAACGTCGATCCTACCATCATTAGATATATCATTTCTTTCATCCTCATTGTCCTGCAAGTTGTCCTGATCGTGGCGATTTTGGGCTTTTTTGGCGTTGAAACCACTTCTTTTGCCGCACTTTTAGCCGCTACTGGTATTGCGATCGGGGCTGCCTGGGGGGGGCTGTTGGCCAATTTTGCCGCCGGGGCTTTTTTAGTTATGTTCCGTCCCTTCAAGGTGGGCGATTTTGTCTCTGCGGGAGGTATAACTGGCACGGTGGACGAATTGGGTTTATTTGCCACTACTATTAACACTCCTGACAACATTAAAACTGTAGTCGGCAATAACAGCATTTTTTCTGGGAATATTCAAAATTTTTCCGCTAATCCCTATCGTCGTGTGGAGTTGACCGCTCAATTAAGTCACGGGGTAAATGTCCCAGAAGCGATCGCTCTGTTAAAGGATAAAATTAGCCGTATCCCCAATGTTTTGACTGATCCCGCTCCCGATGTGGAAATTTTAGAATTTAATCCCTCCGGACTTCTCTTAGCAGTACGTCCCTATTGCAGTAACGATAACTATTGGCAGGTCTATTTTGACACTAATAAGGTTATCTATGAATCCTTCGGTGAAGCGGGCTATCCTATTCCTGCTACCCACACGGTTTTACACAATCGATAGACCGGGTTAAGCGAAGACCAGTTTTATGCCGAAAAAGCCGGGATCCGTCGCGCGGATGTGATTGTTAAAGCTAATAATCAACCGGTTAGCGATGGCGCTGAGTTACAGGAAATGGTGGAAAAAGCCTGGATCGGTCAATCTTTACCCCTAAGAATCAGAAGGGGGGAAAGGGCGATCGATCTCACCGTAATCACCGCCCAAATGTCAAATCAGTAATCGGCAGTCCGGAGTCAGTTATCAGATGTGAGTTTTCAGTTCACTGATCACGGTTCTTCGTTACTTGGTATAGTTCGATCGGGTGGCATAAATCGACTAAATCCTTATCTGACAAGAGACTTAATTGATTAGCTCGCTCTAGATCGAAAACAATTGACAAATATCGCAGCAATGTCTTTCTCTATAAGGGTTTCATCTCCTATCATCCCGTCCCGGCTCTTCTCGACTTTGTGTGATAATTTTTGCTTATGGAATCGTGAAATGTTGACGGAGAAAGACTTTTACGACTATTTTGCCGAAGAAACTATCAGTATAGGCTTCGTTTCCACACAGAAACCGGAAGAGCCTATAAGGGTTTCATCTCCTATCATCCCGTCCCTTGCATAAGACAAACCGAAGAGCCCAAAAAAGACCAGGTAAGGATGAGAAAGTCTTAGAAAAGAAGATACAATAAATCTTGAAAAGTTATCGTTTAACTGGATATCTTGAATACTAAATTGAGAAAAAGATTAGTTATAAAAAAGTCTATAAAGGTCGTGGAAGAGGAGTCTATTTATAAGTACCTAAGCAAAATGGCTCTCTTAGGTTTGGTGGGCAAAATGTATTCTAAGATACATTCTCAAGAGCGAGGGGGTGGAACGAACCACAAAGACACAAAGGACACAAAGACTGATCAATCATATTGTAAGTTAAACTTATCACACAGAACCTAGAAGAGCCGCAAAATTAATTACACATATCTAACCACCTCTTGCCTCCTGCCTTTTGCCCATCTTCACTAGGAAATTTATTTTGCACGACTACTTATGAGATGCAGCCCTTTCACCTTGAGGATTTATTCGGTAACGAGAAAATGCTATGATTCGGGTTGAATTTACCAAGTTTATTAAATTATGCGTTCTCCCCAATTAATTGTTCTATTGCTCGGTTTATCCCTTCTCCCCGGTATCTCCCCCCCTTTTGTCCATGCTAATCCCTCGATAGTGCCGGTGAAACAATCGGGTAATCGCGATTGGGGACAAAAAATCAGTGAAGCGGAAATTAAAGCAATGATTCAAGACATTGAAACCGCCATTAAAGATAAAAATATCCCCCTAATCCTCAAACACTATGCCCCGTTTATTTCCTCGCAATTGACCATTAAAACCGATGCTAGTACCGAAATTTTTGAGTTAGATGGCATCACGGAACATAAAATATTTTTAGAGGAATCCTACAAAAATATTAAAAGTATAGAGGTTCTTTCTGAGAATTGGGACGTGGATATTCTTGCTAATAACGAGATGGCGATTATCACTCGCGAGCGGGTAGTCAATATTACCAACACCGAGGGTGATAACTATATAGTTGCATCGGAAGCGGTGGCTAAAGTCGCTCCCATCGACGGCAAATTGAGGATCTTTTCCATTCAAGAAACCGCCGAAGTGGGACGCAGACCAAACAAATAATTAGTTTCTCCGGTTGGGACTGGACCAACCCGACTCCCGCCGTCTTCGTCCTTCGATAAAACCGTCATCGTAGTCTCTGGAATTGCGCGGATTATCATAGCGGGCAAAGTTAAAACCGTCCTCTAGTCCGCGCTGAAATTCTTGCTCTGGTGGCACAAATCGATAACGTTGTCTATTATCCTGTACCGCTCGGTTGATTAACAAGGCCCCCGCTCCAATACCCACGGCCTCACCAAAGGTTAAAGACCTAGCATAATTGATGTTAATTGTCAAGAGAGTTGTTGTTAAAATTAAGGCTTTTCCCCAATGTTGACTCATAAAATCCTCCTTCAAAAAATCAGGTTGACAACAAAACCAGTACAGATAGAGAGTTTCTCACAAAATCGACCACCGACTCCCTAAAATGAAAACTTTGTACCTCATCATTACGATAAATAAGATCAAGAAGTTTTAGAAGAATGGGAGTGAAAGCGAATACCTAGGAAGACATCGTAGAGAAAACTCCAGAAATTCTTACCTTGCAGTAAACCCAAAGACTGTTCACAGTCTTTTGCGTCTAAAAGCGGTTTAGTGGCATAGTATGCCGGTTGGTATTTGTACCAGGGAATCGACGGCCAAAGATGATGCACGAGATGATAATTCTGCCCTAAAATCAGCAGGTTTAAGAGGGTACTGGGGTAAACTCGGGCATTTTTCCAACGATTACGCTCTTGGAAAGGACGATGGGGGAGATAATCGAAAAATAAACCGAGGGCAATTCCCACCACTAAAGCGGGAACAAACCAAAAATTCATCACATAGCTGATAAAACCGTATTGACAGGCGACGATGACTATGGTAGCCACAAAAAGACGACTGAGGAACCATTCCAGCAGTTCGTATTTTCGCCAGAGTTGCCGCTTAAAAAAGAAGATTTCGTGATAAAAAAATCTGGCCGCAATCATCCACAACGGTCCACCAGTGGAGACAAAATGATCCGGATCATTTTCGGGATCGTTAACGTGCGCGTGGTGCTGTAAATGGACTCTAGTGAAGACCGGAAAGGCAAAACCGAGCATTAAAGCACTGCCATGACCTAAAATAGCATTAAATACCCGATTGCTATGGGCAGAATTATGAGAAGCATCGTGGATAACTGTCCCCGATAAATGTAAAGCGAGGACATTAGCACTAAAACAAATCCAGTCCGGCCAGGACCATAGCCAATAGCCACAGGTAGATAGGGTTATTAGGCTCAAGGCACTGAAAAACATGGTAACGTTTGGGTTGAAGCCCCCCGGTGCTTTTAAATACTCTTTGGGGACTGTCAGCAACATCTCGGCCGACTGCATTATGGGTGTTGCTCCTTATTGTGTTCGCTTTACTGGCGTAAATTATCATACTACGCCTTTTTCATAAAGTTTTGTAACATTATCTTAATTAATCTAAAGTTATGAAGAAAGTAAGGATTTGTTATATGGTCTTCCCCCCCAGTCCCCGAGGGAAAGCGAGGCTACAAGAGAAAATCACGGGCGCTTAACGCCAGTTTCGCACTTAAACGATTAAAAAATTCGGCTAGAGACTCGGCTTGAGAAGGAGCGATCGCCTGTTTCCCCCCTATCACCGATTCTACTCTATCCCGATCGCCGAAAATATCGACAAGACACTCCCTATCGATATCGAATTCATCAAGTAAAGATTCTAACGTAGCGGTAGGATTTGTTCGGGCGATCGGATAATGTTTCCGCTCGTATTCTTCCACTAATAACACCAATAAATCGAATAATAGTCCTTCGTCATTGCTTAACTCCCGTGACATCATCTCTTCAATTATGCTTAAAAATCGCTCGTATTCTTGGGAGTTATTAATCGGTTTCGGTTGATACTGCAAGCGACCTTGAACCTCTACTAAATTTTTCCAGTTAGCCTTACTAGCGAAGTTATACCAATCCCTAAGAGCGTCTTCTGCGTCCGAGTGGCGTTGCCAAAACTCTCGTAATTTAACTTTACTGATCACGTGCATCGATCGCTAGTTTTATTGTTCTCTTTAACTTAGATAAACATCGATCGCTCTGATAATTATAGTGTATGCCAATTTTACCGATCGCCCCCCGCACCCTAGAAAAGCGCACCACTTCGCCGCTCTCTTGGCAGATCCCCCTCAATCCCCAATCGAGTAATCAATAGCTAGATAAAGCATAATAAATATAAATAGCAACAACCTTGACAAAATCGGGGGGGGGGGTAAGATTTGGCTAGATTTTAAACAAATTCAAGTCAGAATTATGTCCCTGAAAAAATCCTTCAACAAACCCCTAACCGTCGCCCTCGCCACAGTAGCCACCGCCACCCTCGCACCGGTTGCCAGTGCCGCCACTTTTAACTTTTCCTACACCTCCAGCTTAGGAACCATCACTGCGACGGTGGACGGAACCCTGCAACCAGATAACAACAGGGTATTCGTCAGTTCTATCAGTAATACCACCTTTAACGGCTCTCCCGCTCCTGCCCTCCCGTTCATAGGTTCTTTTGACGCTTTTAACCTTTCTGGTGGTAGTCTAACGGGTCAGGCGGTGCTATCCTTAGACGGATCGGGACTAGATTTTATCGCTTGTAACACCACGAATTGTAATGATCTATTCGGCTTTGGCACCTCTAACGACATTGCGGGGAACGTGGTTACGGGGTTCGCTTCCGACGGTAGTTACGGTTCTACTGTTGAACTCTTCGTCCTCGCCAATTATTCCCTGACCACCGTTCCCGAACCAGCGACGGTTCTCGGTTTACTCTCCGTTGCCGGGGTGGGTTTATTGTGCAAAGGCCGGAAACTAGAAGGGTAATTTTGACCGATTGATCCCCCCTGCCCTCCTTATCAAGGTAGGGTTAATTCATAGTAGGGGACTTGCGCTTTGATAATGTACCTTTTGGGCGAACGCAGTTCGCCCCTACATTGTGGACAAAATCCGTTACTGTAGGGGCGCAAAGCTTGCGCCCTCCGATCGATTGGGATATTATTCTCACGCAAGTCCCTAGGGTTGATTATAAGTAGGGTTGATTCATGAATCAACCCTACTTATCAAGGGGGGTGTCTGACAACTTTTAACACCTACCTACTTAACTAAAGGGATTAACGATCATCAATTGATTCTCGATTCGCTGACCATGTTGTAAATCTTCACTGTAGAGAATTTGACAGCCCGCTTCCAGAGCGCTGGCCAGTATTAAACTATCAAAAAAAACTTTATCGGGCATTAGCCTCGTCCCGATCGAATGTAAATCCCCGTGTATTTAAAGAAATCGCCTCGAACATCGTTTTTTCAGTTTTCTGGCTCGAATCGGGGACGATTTCCGAGTCATCCAAAACAATCACGCGTATCATCTTACCTTCCCATCGAGAAGAATATCGGGGGGGAACGCTCACTTGACCGTCATGAATAACCGTCCTAAATTCGATCGCTTCCATACATGGCTCCAATTAAACCCTATCTCTACTTTAGCTCTAGAGTCAAGCTATCATAGCTCGGACGTATTTTAGAAACTAGAATAAGGTTAAAAATCGCTTGCAGGGTTTACGGTGATGGAAGAAAAAGAAACAGGACTAAATGAACGGGAACTAGAGGAAATTCTGGAAATGGCACGGGATGCGGCGGAAAAAGCCCGATCGATGTGCGAGGTAATTACAGAAAATTCAAAAAAATGGCGAGAAAGAGCGAAACAATCGCCGCAAGTGAGATCGGGTGGCTGAAGTAACCGAACCGATATTTATGGGGAATAGTCGGGGGTTCGATCGATACGATAAACTAAACGATATCCACTCCAGAAAACCGCGATGGTTCAAGCGATTCTAGTCGAAATTACTTATAAAAAACACAAGATGGGGAGGTAGCGACAATGTTTGATGCCTGTATATTGGAAGTTTTCATCGCATCAACCAATGATCTTAAACAAGAGCGGCTGGCCGTTGAGGAAGTACTTCGGGACTGGAACTCCCGCAACGGGGAGGAGCGGCACATCATGCTCAAACCGATTCGGTGGGAGGAAGATACTACTCCAGAATTAGGACCGGGGAGCTTTCAGGCGGTTACCAACCAGCGCCTCCTTGATCCGGCTGATATTCTCATCGGGATCGTCGGCAAGCGCCTGGGTTCGCCCACCGAAAACAGCATCGCCGGGACAGTCGAAGAGATCGAAAGGTTCGCTGCCGCCAAGAAGCCCGTTTTACTCTACTTCTCCGACAGGGAATTCAACCTCTCCGAGATCGATCCCCAGGAGTTGGAACGTGTCCGCGAGTTCCGGAAGGCTATGCAGACGCGGGGACTCTTTCGCACCTTCAATGACATTGAGAAATTCAAGGAGGGTCTGCGAAGCCACCTCGATACGCTACTTGGAGACTTCAAACCTCTGCTGATTCCCGCGTCGCGTGCGCTGGCTTACGGATATTTCAAGAACTTCGTCGAGCCTGTCCACGAGTGCCTGTACAATGATGATAAGGAAGTGAAGCTGCCTGACTACAAGCTCCCGAATGAGAAGAATAAAATGACATTGTCGTATTCGTCATTCCGGATCAGGATCGCAAAACCTGTGTCGTTGGACCATGCTACCAATAATGCTGTCCGCCAGTTACGAGAGAATCGTTTAGGAGAAATTAGCGTGAAGGCACCCAATTCACCCCGCGCCTTCCGCGTTTACGTTCCGACTGAGACAAAGAAGCTTCTTGACGACGCAATGAGCAACAATCTCGAAGTGGAACTTGATCGGTTCGATGTCGTGGATTTTCCAACTCCGCTGATTGCGCTCTACGATTTCGTCAAGTCCGTTGAGCAAACAACTCTCAAAGGCAAAAACGATGAGAGTTCAGCAGTTGGATACTGGCAGCGGCAAAAGGCGATTCAGTACAAAGAGTTTTTCGATTCTCTGGATTTTTATGTAAGGGAAGAAGGTATGGAGGGTTCCTCCGTGGGCTATTTCGACTACAACAACAGTCCAGACTTCAAGCTGCCGGACTAAATAAGATTAGGGTTCTTCTGGCTCTAGTCCCTAGGTTCGCAGGAGTATCAATGTAATTAGAACGAAACAACAATGTTAGTAAAAAAAATTGCCCTTCCACTGCTCTTTTGTGCCATCACTCTACTGTCCTCAATCGCCACTGCTGAACCTACCAGCAATTCCCTAACGACAGCCAGAAAACCTGTTTTACTCTACCTTACCCAGCTTCAGGACTTTGATGCTTTGCTGGTTCCCGCACCACGCGTGCTGGCTTATGGATATTTCAAAAACTTCCTCAAGCCTGCCTACGAGAGCCTGCAAGGAGGAAAAGTTGACCTGCCTGATTACAAGCTGCCCAACGTCGATAACGAGGGCAACGAGGGGGGGGAAAATGCGGTGATGACTCTGTCATTTTCGACGTTTCGGATCAGAATCGCGAAGCCGGTCTCATGGGAAGATGCCACCGACGCGGCTGTGGTCAACTTACGAAAAAATCGTCTAGCAGAAATTAGCATCAAGCAACCCGGGTCGCGCCGCGCCTTCCGCGTTTACGTTCCGACCGAGACAAAGCAGCTTCTCGATAACGCGATGCGTGATAATCTGAAACGTGCCAAGAAAGCTGAGGCGCTGCTATTGAACGTGGAAGTTGACCGGCTCGATGTCGTCGATTTTCCAACGCCGCTGATTGCGCTACACGACTTCGTCGAGTCTGAAATGAGCGATGAGACTTCGGCCGAATCCTGGCAAAAACAAAAGACGCTTCAATATAACGAATTTTTCCGTTACTTAGAATCACTCCTACAAAAAGCAGGCATAAAGTATCCATTCCTGAGTTATTTCAATTACAATAACAGTCCAGACTTCAAGCTACCGGACTAAATAGGTGCAATCATCGCTCTTTTCGTCACTTGGGGGCTGTTATTGGCGTAAATAAACCAAGAACAGCCCCTTTGTCTTAACCAGCACATTAAAGAGCCATGTTCAGACCCTCGGTCAGCTAATCAAGTCACGGTACAGTTACAGTTATTCGATCGATACGATAAACTAAACGATATCCACTCCAGAAAACCGCGATGGTTCAAGCGACCGAATATCTCTATATCGTTCGAGACGACGAGATCTTACACGGGGAACCAATTATCAAAGGAACGCGTACACCCGTCCGCGCCATCGTCGAAACTTGGCGTATGGGGGTCGCTCCCGAAGAAATCCCCCTAGGAATGCCCCATCTGACGTTAAGTCAGATTTTCAGTGCGTTGACCTATTACAGTGACCATCTAGAGGAAATTAACGCTTATATCGAGCATAACCGCGTTCCCGACGACTTAATCGATCCGCTGCTAAAAAATTCGTGAATAATCTCTTCGGCATAAAGGAACCCTTGTCACATCGAAACATTTCCTTAAGATATAAGACCGAAGGTCCAGTCTGGATACAAAATTGATATACCTAGAATCGCTACTCTGGCTCACCCTCTAGGCCATTCCCTTCCAGACTGCTAGGCTATTAGACAAGATGAATAACAATCAAACTCCACGGAAACAAGGACTATACGATCCCCAATTTGAACATGATGCTTGTGGTGTCGGTTTTATCGTTCATAAAACGGGGAAAAAGTCCCACGATATTGTTGAACAGGCCTTAACAATTCTACTAAACCTCGATCACCGTGGCGCGTGCGGTGCGGAAAAAAATACCGGAGATGGGGCGGGTATTTTATGCCAAATCCCTGACCTATTTTTCCGGAAAGTGACCAGCAATCTAGGTTTTACCTTACCAGCAGCCGGACAATACGGGGTAGGAATGCTTTACACGGCCCCTGATGCCGAAATTCGCGGGAAAGGTCGGCAGGAATTCGAGAAAATCGCCGCCGAAGAGGGGTTAAAAGTTCTCGGTTGGCGTGATGTTCCCACGGATAACTCCAGTTTAGGCAATTCGGCCAAATCTACCGAACCCTTTATCGAACAGGTTTTCATCGAACGCGATGCCAATTTAAGCGATGATCTGGCCTTTGAACGCAAATTATACGTTATTCGCAAACGTTCCCACCTCAGTCGTCAATCTTTTAATCGTTACTGGTATCCTTGCAGTATTTCTAGTCGTACCATTGTCTATAAAGGGCAATTAATGCCGGTACAGGTGGGTGACTATTTTCCTGATTTACACGACCCCGACTTTCAAAGTGCTTTAGGATTAGTCCATTCCCGTTTTAGTACCAATACCTTCCCCAGTTGGGAACGCGCCCACCCTTACCGTTATATTGCCCACAATGGCGAAATTAATACCCTGCGAGGTAATATTAACTGGATGCACGCCCGTCAGTCGATGTTTGCCTCACCCTTGTTCGGGGAAGACATCAAAAAAATCCAGCCGGTCATTAATATCGAAGGTAGTGACTCCTTAATTTTTGATAATGCCCTAGAATTAATGGTTTTATCGGGGCGTTCTCTTCCTCACGCTGTCATGATGATGATTCCTGAACCCTGGGCAGCCCACGAATCGATGAGTGATGAGAAAAAAGCTTTCTATGAATACCATTCCTGTTTGATGGAACCCTGGGATGGTCCGGCCTCGATCGCTTTTACCGATGGTACGATGATGGGAGCAGTGTTAGACCGCAATGGTTTGCGTCCTTCCCGTTACTACGTCACCAAAGATGACCTAGTAATTATGGCATCGGAAGCGGGAGTTTTACCCATTGAACCGGAACGCGTCGCTTTTAAAGGTCGTCTGCAACCCGGCCGGATGTTCCTTGTGGATATGAAAGAAGGTCGTATCGTGGCCGATGAGGAGATAAAAGAAGGTATTGCCAAAGCCAAACCCTATCGTCAGTGGTTAAACGAAAATTTAGTCAATTTAGACGATTTACCGGCCGTTGAAACTGCTCCACCGGAAACTGCTGTTTCCCTAATTCAACAGCAAACCGCTTTCGGCTACACTTTTGAAGAATTACGTCTTTTATTAGCCCCCATGGGCCGGGATGGAGTGGAAGCAGTGGGTTCCATGGGTTCCGATACACCCCTAGCCGTCTTGTCCGATCGGCCAAAACTGCTTTATGATTACTTTCAGCAGTTATTCGCCCAAGTCACTAACCCCCCGATTGACTCGATTCGCGAAGAAATTATCACCTCTCCCATCACCACTATCGGTGCGGAGAGAAATCTTTTGGATCCGCAGCCGGAAAGCTGTCACCTGATTAAACTTAACTCTCCCATCCTCACTAACGCCCAATTAGCGCGTTTACAGGGCAATAGCGAATTTAAAACCGTGACTATTCCCATTCTCTTCGATCCCACTTCGGGAGTCGAGGGAATGCGTTGCACAATTGAGGCAATTTGTCAAGAGGTGGACGAGGCAATTTTAGCGGGCGCGAGCATTATTATTTTAAGCGATCGAGGTATCGATAAAAATCACGCCCCGATTCCCTCACTGCTGGCGGTTGCCGGTTTACACCACCACCTCATCCGGCAGGGAACCCGCACCAGAGTCGGCCTTGTCCTGGAATCCGGCGAACCCCGGGAAGTGCATCACTACGCCCTTTTACTCGGTTATGGTTGCGGTGCGATTAATCCCTATCTAGCCTTTGCCACCCTCGGCAGTATGATCGAGGAAGGTTTATTGGTAGGAGTTGACCACCAGAGTGCCTGTAAAAACTACATAAAAGCCGCCACCAAGGGCGTAATTAAAGTGGCCTCTAAAATTGGCATTTCTACCCTGCAAAGCTACCGTGGGGCGCAAATATTCGAGGCTATCGGCTTAAATCGATCGGTAGTCGATCGCTATTTTACTTGGACAGCTTCCCGCATTGAAGGGGCCGATTTAGAAATTATTGCCAAAGAATCCCTACTCAGACATGGCCACGCTTTCCCCGACCGGGATGTTAATGTGCATACCCTCGATATTGGCGGTGAATATCAATGGCGTAAGGACGGGGAAGCCCATCTTTTTAGCCCAGAAACCATTCATACCCTGCAACAAGCGGTAAAATTGGGCAAATACGACCTCTTTAAGAAATATTCCCAACTGGTCAACCAACAGAATCAAAAATTCTTCACCCTGCGGGGACTATTAACCTTTAAAAACCGGGAAAGTATCCCCATCGAAGAGGTGGAACCGATTGAAGCGATTATGAAACGCTTTAAAACCGGGGCCATGAGTTACGGGTCCATTTCCAAAGAGGCCCACGAATCCCTCGCTATTGCCATGAATCGTATCGGTGGCAAGTCGAACACCGGGGAAGGCGGCGAAGATTCCGAGCGCTACACTTGGACAAATGAACAGGGAGACTCGAAAAATAGTGCCATTAAACAGGTAGCTTCCGGCCGTTTTGGTGTCACCAGTCTTTACCTCTCCCAAGCGCGAGAATTGCAGATAAAAATGGCCCAGGGGGCAAAACCGGGCGAAGGCGGTCAATTACCGGGTAAAAAAGTCTATCCTTGGATTGCCAAAGTCCGTCACTCCACCCCCGGAGTCGGTTTAATCTCTCCCCCACCCCACCACGATATCTACTCCATTGAAGACCTCGCGGAGTTGATTCATGACCTAAAAAATGCCAATCGTGCGGCCAGAGTGAGCGTAAAACTGGTTTCTGAGGTGGGAGTTGGCACAATCGCCGCCGGAGTCGCTAAAGCTCACGCCGACGTGGTTTTAATCTCTGGTTTCGATGGTGGGACCGGTGCCTCACCCCAAACCTCGATTAAACACGCGGGTTTACCCTGGGAGTTGGGACTAGCAGAAACCCATCAAACATTGGTGTTAAATAATCTTCGCAGTCGCATTGCGGTGGAAACCGATGGCCAGATGAAAACCGGCCGCGATGTGGTGGTGGCGACGCTATTGGGGGCCGAAGAATTCGGTTTTTCGACCGCGCCACTGGTAACGTTAGGCTGTATTATGATGCGGGTTTGTCATCTTAATACCTGTCCGGCGGGGGTAGCGACCCAGGATCCGTTATTACGGAAGAATTTCATCGGGGATCCTGAATATACGGTGAATTTCATGAAATTTATCGCCCAGGAAGTGCGGGAAATTATGGCCGAATTGGGATTCCGCACCTTAAATGAAATGGTGGGGCGAACTGATGTATTAGAGCCGAAACAGGCTGTAGAACATTGGAAAGCGAAAGGAATTGACCTAACTCCGATTCTCTATCAACCGGAGGTAGATGCAGAGGTAGGACGCTATTGTCAGATTCCCCAGGACCACGGTTTAGATAAGTCCTTGGATATAACCGTTTTAGTGGATTTATGCAAAGATGCCATTGAAAAAGGCGAAAAAGTCAAGGCGACACTACCGATTAAAAATATTAACCGCGTGGTGGGGACGATTTTAGGCAACGAAATCACTAAACGTCACTGGGAGGGTTTACCCGAAGATACCGTACATCTCCATTTTCAGGGCAGCGCGGGGCAGAGTTTCGGTGCTTTTGTTCCCAAAGGGGTGACACTGGAGTTAGAAGGGGATGCTAATGATTATGTGGGTAAGGGTTTAAGCGGTGGCAAAATCATCGTTTATCCGCCCAAAGGTTCCACTTTTGTGGCCGAGGAGAATATTATCATCGGTAATGTGGCTTTATACGGTGCAACCAGTGGTGAGGTGTATATTTCTGGGGTTGCTGGGGAACGTTTTGGGGTGCGTAACTCTGGGGTGACTACGGTGGTTGAGTCCGTTGGCGACCATGCCTGTGAGTATATGACTGGGGGTAAAGTCGTTGTTTTAGGGCCTACCGGTCGCAATTTCGCCGCCGGAATGAGTGGTGGTGTCGCCTACGTCCTCGATGAGTCGGGGGATTTCGCCACTCGTTGCAATACCCAAATGGTAGCTTTAGAGGCGCTAGAAGGGGAAGAAATCGACGATTTACGCGAGTTAATTCAACGCCATGCTGATTACACCCAAAGTCAAAAAGCGTCCCTAGTTTTAGCAAATTGGTCGGAAATGTTGCCCAAGTTTGTTAAAGTAATGCCCAAGGATTATAAGCGGATGTTGCAGTGTATTAAAGAGGCGTTAGATTCTGGTTTAACCGGCGATTCTGCCCTCGATGCCGCTTTTGAAGCCAACGCCCGTGATGTGGCAAGGATTGGCGGTAGTTAGGGTTTTATGGGGGGCTGAATAAGCCCCTTTTTTTAATTGATGATCTAGAATCTACAGTAAATACTAACCATCTGTCTATAGAGGTGTATGATGAAAAAGTTTATTGGTTATGCCAGTGTTTTCATTGTTAGTTTCTCTGGTTCGGCTGGAGCTTTTGATAATGAACAATTAATCGCTTTAAATAATTCTGATATTGCGGGTACTTGCTGGAAAAGTTCTTTTTCTAGTGGAACTGTACAACGTAGGTTTAATTCTAATGGTACCTTTGAACAATTCCAGTTCAACAATAATCCTACAAGCGTAATAGTATGGCGAGGAGCTTGGAAAATATCTTCTAATGCAATTTGGGAAAGAGTAACAGATACAACTATTGCGGGCGTAACTCGTAGTGCGCCTAATAGTAAATGGGAACAATCTTTTGTAGTTAGTAATGGACGACTAATTAACAGTTCTGGTTATGTATTCACATTAGGTTGCAATTAGAAACAAAAAGAGATTTATCTAGAGGTCGGGATATTAAAAGTATCCAGTCGAGGGATTAGAAACGGGTTATAGTGTCGAGTTTTCCGATAGGTTGGGAAAAACGATTACTGTTGTCACCATGGACGAAAATTCCCTCCGTTTCCCCACCCCGCTAAGGACTCGTGTTAAACTGATTAATCATGCTGGTGTCTAGAAGCGACCTATGCCAAACTTAACCTTAAGCAACGAACAAGTAATCGAATTAGTCAAACAACTCCCCGAAGCACAGCAACAGGAACTATTTAGATTCCTCATCCAGCGTCAGTGGGGAAATATGGAAGCTATAACCGATTACGGAAGCCAACAGGCAAAAATCGTCGCAGCAGAACGCGGCTACGATTGGGATACCATGACGGAAGACGAAAGAGAAGAATTTATCGATGAAATCGTTCATGAGAAGTAGTGATTTATACTGTTGTCTTCGACACAAATATTCTCATATCTGCTGCGCTTTCTAAAGGCGGTAGCCCGAATAGTTGTTTTTCCCTAGCCCAAAGCAAACTGATTCGATCGGTCACTTGTCCAGAGATTTTAGGCGAATTATCCGAAAAACTTCTACTAAAAATCAAATTTCCTGAAGAACGAGTTAGAAAATACATTGAGGAAATTTGTGATGCTTCTAGCATTGTTTCTATAGGTGGAACACTTAGAGCCGTTCCCAATGATCCCGATGACGATATGATCATAGAATGTGCGATTGTTGGCAATGCGACCCATATTATCACGGGGGACAAACATCTTCTTTCACTGGTTGAATATCAAAATATTCAGATCGTGAAAGCAAAAGACTTTTTGGACTTTTTAGATCGAAATAATAACCATGAATTATGAACTTTACTCAATGGGATTTTATTAAAAGATATTCGCGAAGCAAGATTATCCGCAGGAGACGTGGGGACATTGGTAGAAAAACATCAAATCGAGGGATTAGAAACGGGTTATAGTGTCGAGTTTTCCGATAGGTTGAGAAAAACGATCGCCCTACCAAAGACGTTGAATACCGTACCGATCTAAAATAGTATCTACACTAATAATCGGAATATTTTCAACAATGGCTTGAGCTACCAGAAGGCGATCAAAGGGGTCTTTATGATAAAAAGGAAGGGTGATCAGCGCATCCGTATGTTCTGGTGTGATGGCAAGGATATTAAATTGATATTGATTAAGGCATACGTCGATAAAATCTTTGTAAGATTGATGTAAAATGAGTTTACCGATACTGATTTTGATGGCGATTTCCCAATAGGATGCTGGGCTGATTAATATTTCGTTATTTTGGTTAATAATTAGTTGATGGGCGGCGCTACTTAGTGGGGATTCGTTGAGTGTGTACCAAAGCAGAGTATGGGTATCGATTAGACATTTCAATGCAGATACTCCGCAAAGTCTTGTAAGTGTTCTTCATCATCGGCCACGATGGTAATCATTCCTTTACATAGGCCAGGCCCCGGACGTTGGGGAGATGTGGGGGTTTGCCCGATTAATTTGGCTAGTGGGAGATTATTATCGGTAATCAACAATTCTTCTCCCGGTTTGAGATTGTATATCAGTTCGGGCAGTTTGGCTTGAGCTTCTTGGAGAGAGACAATCATAATTTTACGGCAAGCGCGAAGATGAAAGGACTTTCTAGGCCGATAATTTCTCGATTCTAACCGATCGAAGCCCGGAAGGTGTAGGCGAACCGAAAACCTTCTCCATTGAGGACCGGTGTTAAACTGATTAATCATGCTGGTGTCTAGAATTGACCTATGCCGAACTTAACCTTAAGCAACGAACAAGTTATCGACTTATTCAAACAACTCCCCAAAGCACAGCAAGAATGAGCCTTAATACTATGAGCAAAATTTCGATCGAAGTCAGTCCCGAAGCGGCAGAAGTCTATCAATCCGCATCCCCGGAGGAACAAGAACGCGTCCGGGTTCTTGTCGATTTGCTAATTAGAAAGCCAGTTAACAGCGATATCGATTTCTTGAGAAAACTAATGGACGAAATTAGTGATGAGGCGGAAGCTAGAGGATTAACCCCCGAAATTTTAGAATCTTTACTAAATGAGCCTTGAATATTCTTTTATTCTCGATACCAACGTTTTAGTAAGCGCGCTTCTGTCGAAAAACGGCAAAGCTCGTCAGGCATTAGACAAAGCCCAAAATATCGGCAAGCTTTTAATGTCCGAATCTACTTTGTTAGAATTGATCACTGTTTTCAATCGTGCCAAATTCGATAGATATGCCTCCTCAGCAAAAAGGCGGCTATTTATAACGGCGATAGAAAGAACCGAGGAAATTGTCGTGATTCGAGAGAAAATCAAGGTTTGCAGAGATGAGAAAAATAATCAGTATTTAGAACTAGCGATCGATGGTCAAGCTACCTGTATTGTAAGCGGCGATTCTGATCTATTAGTTTTAAATCCATTTCGAGAAATCCCAATTTTAACGATTCAAGAATTTCTAGATCATGACTTTTCCCGTTAGCGATCAGTCCCCCCACCCACGAGCCGGCTAGAGACTCGTGTTAAACTGATTAATCATGCTGGTGTCTAGAAGCGACCTATGCCGAACTTAACCTTAAGCAACGAACAAGTGATCGAATTAGTCAAACAACTCCCCGAAGACCAGAAACAGGAAGTTTATAAAATTCTCATCCTCAGTCAGTCGGACCGATGGGAATCCTTGTCTAACTACGCCATTGACAAAGCTCGAATCGTAGCCAAAGAACGCGGCTATGATTGGGATACCATGACGGAAGAAGAAAAAGAAGAATTTATCGATGAAATCGTTCACGAACCATCATAATATCCACCGAATTTACAGAGTGTATTTTACCATGAATATTACCTTAAATCCCGAATTAGAACAATTAATTAACTCTCAATTAGCGACAGGAAACTATAACAGCGTTGAAGATTTATTAAAAGACGCTTTGTTAAATTTAGCGGACAAACAAAACCGTCAGACTTTAAGCCAAAAAGTTAAAGAACTCTTTGATAAAACTCAATCCTTACCCGGCGTTCAGGATATTACCGAAGAAGATATCGCCGCAGAAATTGAAGCCTATCGGAGAGGCGAATGAAAGTCGTGATCGATACGAATATTCTAGTTTCGGCAATTTTAAAAGGAAGGTTGCCGAGAACGGTTATACAATTCGTGATCGAGTCTAATAAAATCGAATGGATTGTTTCCGAAGCTATTTTAACTGAATATAAAGATGTTGTCAGCCGTCCTAAGTTTAAGCTGTCGGAAGGAGTGATAAGAGAATGGTATAGGATTTTCGATACAGTTCCTAGATTAATTGATGTTCACAGCACCGTTGATTTCCCTAGAGATCGATCGGATGCTAAATTTCTAGCTTGTGTGATGACAAGTGATGCTGACTTTTTGATCACAGGTGATAAAGACTTTGAAGAAGTAGATAATTTAGGATCGACAACTATAATTTCTGCCTCAGAATTTAAAGCACTCGTGATCGATCCCGTTGCGGATGAAGAATCTTGAAATCCTGTTGATCCCGCGATACTCGATCGAAGGAGTCTTTATGATAAAAAGGAAGGGTAATCAGCTCCTCCGTAGGTTCTGGTGTGATGGCAAGGATATTAAATTGATATTGATTAAGACATAATTAGCTGGTTATAATTAAATTAAAAATGGACTATGCGGAACTTAACCTTAAGCAATGAACAAGCACTCGAATTAGTCAAACAACCCCCCGAAGCATAGCAAGAATGAGCCTTAATAATATGAGCAAAATTTTGATCGAAGTCAGTCCCAAAACAGCGGCAGCCGATCAATCCGCATCCTCTGAAGAAAAAGAGCGTGTTCGGATTTTTATTGATCTGTTGATGAGAAAGCCGAGTAAAGACGATAGGGACTTTCTTGGTAAGCTGATGGACGAAATTAGCAATCGATCCGAAGCTAGAGGATTAACACCCGAAATCCTAGAATCTCTATTAAATGAGCCTTGAATATTATTTCGTTTATATATTGACTAATGCGACAACTTTTTCTAAGCTTATAGCACTAATTATTGAAATATTTCTTCCTCTTTTTTGTGGTTTTATTTCTCGATCTCTTTGGGCAATTAAGGCTCTAGCATAGAGTCTCAAAAGGGCTAAATTTACCCCCGATTCATCGATAAAAATTAGTTTTGATGCCTCAATTTTCCGAACTTGGAACCAGTACTCTACTCTTTTTTGCTATACCCTGTCACTTTCTTTTTCCGCCGCGTGTAGTGTTTTTTTTTGAAACTGTAATTGAGTTTTTGCGTCAGCCGTCCTAGGGTGGCTCTACTGACTTTCACCTGTGTCTTTTCATACAGTAATTCTGATAATTCTTCGAGAGTTGCATCATTGTTAGCTTCGATGATTTCTATTAAAATTATCAGTTGTTCACTATTTAACTTGGTTGGCGGACTTCCCCCTTGCGGACGAGGACGGATATCTCCTGTTTCTTTATATTGCTTCAATAACTTCTGAATAAAGCTTTTAGCCACGTCAAATCTCTGGGCTAGTCCTCGAATGGAAATTTTTTCTTTCTTCCAGACATCGATAATTTTTTGGCGAAAATCTACAGAATAGGGTCTCATAGGAAGCTGGCGAGTTCTATTATTTGTCTATTTGCTTTCTATTGTACCTCATAGCTCCAAGAATTTCTATAGACAAGATTTAGGATCAGAGTGATCGCTAGATTAAAGGTTAAGTAATGTTAAGATCATAATTCTTCATGAAGAAAGCGCATGATCGCCGAGTGACTGTAGCTAAGAATACCAAATTTTGCCCCAGTCACAATAAAGTAGGGATCAAGCGCATTCGATCGAAGCAAGAATTTTCTCCCCAGTATCTATGAATCAATCAGAAAGTTGCGGTAAGGTCTATCTCGTCGGTGCGGGTCACGGGGATCCCGGTTTGTTGACCTTAAAAGCGAAAGTTCTCTTAGAAAATGCCGATGTTGTCCTCTATGATGCCCTAGTCAGCCCCTCGATTCTAGCCATGATTAACCCCAAGGCCGAACAAATCCATGGGGGTAAGCGTCGCGGTCGTCATTCTCTGGTACAGGAGGAAATCACCGATTTACTGATCCAAAAGGCCCAGACTAATGCCGTGGTTGTTCGTCTCAAGGGAGGTGATCCCTTTGTTTTTGGTCGCGGGGGTGAAGAAATGCTCGATCTGATCACCGCCGGAATTAGCGTCGAGATCGTGCCGGGGATCACTTCAGGAATTGCCGTGCCTGCCTACGCCGGTATTCCCCTCACCCATCGCGATTATAGTTCCTCCGTTACCTTCGTCACCGGCCACGAGATGGCGGGTAAATATCGTCCCCAGGTTAACTGGTCAGCGATCGCCCATGGTGCAGAAACAATTGTCGTTTACATGGGTGTGCATAATTTACCCCATATTATCGGCGAGTTAACCAAGGCGGGCAGAAGTCCAGAAACACCAATCGCCCTGATTCGCTGGGGAACAACACCGCAACAACAGCAATTAATCGGTACTTTCAGCACGATTATGGACCAGATCGAAGCCACCGGCTTTGAAGCCCCAGCGATCGCTGTTATCGGGGCAGTGGTCGACCTTAACGATCTCTTGCAAGCGGGACAACCTTTGCTCTCCAGGACAATCCCCCCCACCCCCATTTCTCCCTGATTCGGTTGCCATGCGTCAATATCAAAAATCCCTGACGATTACCACCAGTCCCAAGAATTTCCATCGTCTCACTGCTCCCATAGAAGCGATCGTGGCTGAATCGGGCATAACGACGGGATTATGCAGTCTATTTGTCTGTCACACCTCCGCTTCCTTGCTGATCCAAGAAAATGCCGATCCCGATGTTCTCACAGATTTGGCCAATTTCTTCGCCAAGTTAGTCCCGGAAGATAGCAGTCTCTACTATCACTCTACCGAAGGGCCAGACGATATGCCCGCTCACATTCGCTCAGTCCTAACCCGGACATCGGAACAAATCCCGATCGCTAGGGGTAAATTAGTTTTAGGCATCTGGCAAGGTATCTATCTCTGGGAACATCGTCAGAGTCGTCACCAAAGACAAGTGGTGGTTCATATCACCGGGATCTGAAGCTTTGCGTATAGTTTTGTAATAGAAACTTTACTCGTACCCCTCATCGGAGTAAGATTTTTTCCGTGTACGATCAAATTGTTCGCTTTTTGAACAAAGAACTTCATATTTCGTAACAAAAGGAAACAATTTATGCGAAAATTGTTCGCTCTGGCCCTGGTGCTATCCCTCTGGTTCACCTTTGCCGCTCCAGCGTCGGCTGATTTGTCCAATCTGACCCCTTGTAGCGAAAATCCCGCTTTCCTACAAAAAGCGAAGAGTTTCCGCAACACCACTCCCGACCCCGAATCGGGAGCCAAACGCGCTCAAATCTACTCCCAAGCTCTCTGTGGACCGGAAGGCTATCCCCACCTAATTGTTGATGGTCGTTGGGACCACATGGGCGATTTCTTTATCCCTAGCATCCTATTCCTGTACATTACCGGTTGGATCGGTTGGGTTGGTCGGGCCTATTTAATCGCCGTGCGCGACGACAAAGATGCCGAAATGAAGGAAATCATCATCGATGTTCCCCTCGCTCTCAGCAAAATGTTAACGGGTTTTCTCTGGCCTTTGGCGGCTTTACAAGAAGCCACTTCCGGTAAATTAACCGTTAAGGATTCGGAAATTACCGTTTCCCCTCGTTAATTTTTGTGTCAAACCCTTGACTTTTTATTCCCTAGGAGAACTCAGATGGAAGGACTTACTAAATTTCTCTCGTCCGCACCCGTGTTAATTATGGCGCTGCTGACTTTCACTGCCGGGATTTTAATCGAATTCAATCGCTTTTATCCCGATCTCTTATTCCACCCGCTAGGTTAAAGCCAATCTCAGGTGATTAAAAGGGATACAGAGTCCACTGTATCCCTTTTTAATGGCAATGATCACAGGGGAATATTAAGAAAAGAAAGACACTGGAGACGACAGGCTCTCAAAATCGATAAGATACAGGTATCTGCAACCCCAGAGGTGGGACAAACCATGCTGTTAGATAGAGATTTGATGCTAGAAAAGCGGCTGCGGTATCAAGAATTACAAGAAAAATTAAAAGAGATTTGGCAGGGAGAAAACGTTCTCGAATCGGATGAATGCGATTATGATATCCTAGTTATCCCTTCTTTTAGTATCGATCAGAGAGTCGGTCAAAAAGTGGCGGGGTTTTTACATTACGAAGAAAGATTATTATTTTCTCTGATTCGATTGCGACACCCGAAAACTCGTTTAATCTATGTAACAGCGCAGCCACTTTCGCGGATGGTGATTGATTATTACCTGCAATTGTTGCCTGGGATTCCTTTTTCCCATGCTAATAATCGTCTGTTATTACTGACAACTCACGATAACTCTTTTCAACCTTTAACCCAAAAAATTCTGGACAGACCGCGCTTAGTAGCAAGAATCCGGCAAGCGTTGCGTCGAGATCGGGCCTATATGGTTTGTTTTAATTCTACTAATTTAGAGCGAGAATTGTCTTTACAATTAGATATTCCTTTATTTGCCTGTAGTCCAGATTTATTGTATTGGGGTTCTAAAAGTGGCAGTCGCGAGATTTTTGGTCAAGGCAATATTCCCCATCCTGACGGTAGTTTACAGGTAAATACGGTCAAAGATTTGTTATACGAAGCCGCTAGTTTGTGGTCCCGTCAACCGCAACTAAAACGCATGGTAGTGAAGTTAAATGAGGGGTTATCGGGAGAAGGAAATGCAGTTTTAGATTTACGTCCTTTAGGGGAAATTGTTGATAGTAACAGCCTAGATTTAAGCGAGAAAATGAATCTCTTGGCTAAACTATTAGACAAGATGAGTTTTCAAGCAAGGGATGAAAATTGGGACAGTTTTTCTGGCAGAATTGCTGAATTAGGGGCAATTGTCGAAGCTTTTATTGAAGGAGAAGAAAAGCGATCGCCGAGTGTGCAAGGTTATATTACACCCACGGGAGAAGTGAAGATTCTTTCCACTCACGATCAAATTTTAGGGGGTCCCGATGGTCAAATTTATCTAGGTTGCCATTTTCCCGCTGATGAAAATTATCGCCTGCAATTACAGGAATTAGGTCTAAAAATAGGGGAAATTCTGGCAGCCAAGGGAGCAATTGAACGCTATGGAGTTGATTTCGTCGCTGTTAAAAATCCAGAAACTTTAGTCTGGGATCTACAGGCGATCGAAATTAATCTGCGAAAAGGAGGAACCACCCATCCTTTTATGACTTTGAAACTTTTAACTAATGGTAAATATGATCGAGAAACTGGATTATTTTTCAGTCAACCTCACCAAGAAAAGTATTATATTGCCTCCGATAATCTCCACAAACCCCAATACAAAGGTTTACTTCCCGATGATTTAATGGATATTATTGCTAAACATCACTTACATTTTGATAGTAGCAGTAAAACGGGAACGGTTTTTCATCTCATGGGTGCGCTGTCAGAATTTGGTAAATTAGGGTTAACTTGTATCGGCAATTCTAGTGAGGAAGCGGCGGCAATTTATCAGCGTGTGGAACAGGTTTTAGATTGGGAAACAGAGCCTAGTTCCATAAATTTAGGTTATTATTCTGGATTACCGATCACTTGGATATAACTAGACTGATTTACTGGGTATAATTTTTTGTCTGAGAGATTTAATCATCCAAGCAGGCAGTTTCTGGCAGCCAATGACCGATAGTTTTACCTTGGTTAAAAGTTGTCTTGACTGCGATGCACTTAACTGGTTTAAATGACCTCTAAATATTTGCTATCGAGCAGAAATGAGCCTCGATCGAATTTTACACCCCAATAACCCCCCGGCCGGCGATCAATCACCGTGCCTATATCGTCAATATTGAGCAGATCCGGCGGCCGTAACATAGGCATGGGATCGGCGGTTTTCAGGTAAGGGGGAATGGCAATCAGACGGACTTTTCCCCCGATGCTAATTTCACTCATGGTACTGACTAGATGCGATCGTGATAATCTTCCAAGTTAGCATATTTCAAATCATTCTCAAGATAGATTCCCCAAAGAATAGGTGTTGTGTAAGCTGTTCTCGTCACATTTTTCCCTTGGGTTGGGGTGTTGCCTGACCTAGCGGCGAGGGTGGCGATCGCTATCAGTACAACCAAAAAAACCAAAATCTGAATCGTTAGTTGGGGAGAAGAATGTAAAGATTTCTTAAATTGTATTTTTTGATACAGTTGTGGGAAGAGAAATGTGTAAAAAAACGTTGTCTCCCTTTGTTCTTGGGTTGGGGTGTTGCCTGACCTAGCAAAGAAACGACAAAAGTAGGCTAATAGCCTCAAAGCATAAGACTACAAGCTTACACACAAAAAACACTACTCAGGAATAAAAAGTGTCTGAAATCGACGAAGGGCAAGCTATAATTGAGGATTGCTCTCTCCAAAATAAAGTTTTTACTGGCGATGCTTTACACTGTCAGAAAAAAACAATCAGCTTAATAATCAAGAGTAAAAATGATTATGTTATCACGGTTAAAGGAAATCAGAAAAATCTTTATCAGCGAATACAAGACCTGAGTAATTCCTCAAAGCCAGAAAGTTGCTTTCTCAAACAAGATAATAGTCATGGACGAAAAATATCAAGAAAAATAGAAGTTTTTAAAGTGAGGAAAAATGAAAGACAAGGGTTTGAAAATCTGCGCCGAATTATTAAAGTAGAAAGAAGGGGTAGTCGCGGGGATAAAACTTATGAAGAAACAGCTTACTATATTAGTAGCCTAACCGCGTCCGCTCAAGTATTTGCTAAAATTATTCGAGGACATTGGAAAATAGAAAATCAGTTACATTGGGTAAAAGATGTAATTTTTGAGGAAGATAAAAGCGAGATAAGTGATTTTCAAGGGGCAAGCAATTGGTCAATTCTCACAACCATAGGATTGAATCTTTTCAGAGGTTTGGGTTTTCTCTCAATAACGGAGGGACAGAGGTGGTTAGCTGAACGTTGGGAAAAACTGATAGTTTTATCGACGTAAGAAGCAGAAAAATTAGCTAAATTAACAGGATGTACTCTCAGGGAATTTCACGAGAGATAGGCTTTTAGTGGCTTGATAAAAAGCTTTATCCATCTATTCATAATAAATATTGGCAGGGTATTAAAGATTAATTATTGTGACTAACTCTTTTGATTAGAGAAAGATAAACTTGAGAATTTTGAGTTAAATTTATTGACTCAAAATCAGCTGTACTTAATTTAAATGAAACAGCCCTAGGGAAGACAGGGAGAGGTGCGATCGAGTTTTGCCTGATATAAAAAACGACGAATTCGGGGAACTCCGGCAATGGTTTCGTCTGGGACTATGTTACTAAAACCACTCTGATTTTTTGGCAGTTCCGGGGGTGGGGGAAATCCGTCCGGTTGCGGGTAATTATTAAACTTACAAATCGAGATAAAATTAGGAGTATTTTGTAATTGTTTGGCTAGGGGTGGATAATCTTGACTGGCAGCGATGGGACGGAGGATATCTAAGGCGATAATTTGCGGTTCGTAGGGCAGTAATTTATTTAAAAGCTGCGATAATGCTTCTCCTGCGAGGGAACGTTTTCGATCGCTTCCGGGTATTGTTGGTCTTTTCATACCCATGCGATCTTGATAGGCCCAATCTTGGCGATCAATGGTAATAATTAATAATCTGTCATCGGGTTTATCTTTGGGTTTTAGTTGCATCAGGCGATCATAAATATTTAATTCTAAGGGTTCTAAAATTCCCGTTTCTCTTATTGCCAAGACTGTCATGGCTACGGCTAAACCTAAACCGAAAGTTAGAGCAAATTGTCGCCAATTTTGTTGTTTTTGAGGGGAGTTACTGAAACTATGCCAAGTGGGGGGTTCTTCGGTGGTATTGGGGCAAACTACGGGCAGCCAACTGGCACAGGGATAGTCTTTTTCCCAGTCATCGTGCAGATTTTTTTGGGCTTCATGTACGGCGCTATAGAGAGATTTATTATTGGTAAAAGCGGTTAAAAAGTATTGCAGAAATTTGGGAGAAACGGGATCGGGTAATTTCTCGCGCATAAAGATTAGATGGGGTAATGCCATCCCTTTTTCCCGTGATAGTTGTTGTGCTAAACCGATACCATCACAGGAGTTAAATATCGCTAACTTTAACCCGTTTTTAGTGGCTTCTCCCAGGGAAAAGCTAAAATCAGCTATCTTTAATTTATGAGTTTCTGTTAGTTGAATTTCGCAATCTTGGCCATCTTCTGTACTGGCACTATGACCGCTAAAAAAGAGAATATTCCAAGTTTCTTGACGCAATAACTGATTTAATTTTTGCGGGTGAGGGGCTTTTTCCCAGATAATTTCGGCTCCTGCTTTTCCCGCAATATCGTCTAAAGTTTTGCGATCTTCTTCGAGAAATCTTAAGTCGGTGGCATAGCCTAAAATGGCTAAAATCCGAATTTTTTCATGATTTTTTAATTGTCTGGTTAAGGTATCGTATTCCGAGACAATAATGGCTATATCTGCGCCGGTATTTTGGAGGATTTCCCATTTTTCCCAGGGGAATCTTTGCAGCCAAATATTATCGGTTTGTAACCAGATACGAAAGTTATTACCAGAGCGCAGAATTGCGGTTTTGATCGGTTCAAATTCTGGGCTATTATTCAACCATTTGTTTAAGTTATCCTCAAATAATTTGGCTTTTTCTTGGCAGTTTTTAAAAACTAAACTCTGCTGAGAACTATTGGTAATTTGTTGGGGATTACTATCTTTTAAGATTTTAAAAAATCCCTCTAATTCACTATAGTGACGTTGCCATTGACGGTAAAGAGTTAATAACTCTAAATTAGCTGGTAGCCTTGCTTTGATCACAGTTTGGGGACGAGAATTAAGATCGGGACGAATTTCTAATTTTACTTTAAATCCCCGATCGAATGTGCCATCTAGTTCGAGAGTTAAGAGTTTAATCATTAAGTTTTTCCTCGCTTATACTTGTAAATATTCGGTGACTCTTGCCGATTCTAAGGCCACTTCAATGAAGAATTTATCCCCCAATTCAGCATCAAATCTATAACGAATAAATTCATCGTTATCTGTGGCAATTACTTCTCGAAAAACCTGACCAGTTTCGGTGAGAATAGTTAATTTTAAATGGGGGGGTAAAGTGCTTGTTTCTCCCGTGGGGTAAACAGTCGCTTGCAGGCTAAATACTTCTTCAATTTTAGCGATAGTAATCATCAAAGCGAGGGGATTTCCCAGTAATTCTACTCCTAAATCTTTGATGCGTTTAATTTCTGTATTTTTGAAAGCTGTAACCAGTGACAGTGAGCTAAAATCGAGGATACTTTGCCAATCAATGGGGAAATTATCAGTAAACCAATTGGTTAACTTGACGGGGGATTTTTGCCGACGGGTAATTAAAATTTTTCTCCAGTTACTATTGACGATAACTGCTGCCCATTCCTGAAAAGTAACGGCTTTTCTGGGAAAGATTAACTGAGGATTAGCTAAGATGTCTAGTAAGGTTGTCAATCTATCTAAAGATAGTTTTTCTTCCATCTTTTCCCGTTCAATCTTCACTGGTTGTAATTGACACTCTCCCCATAAATCTAAAGAATCTGATCCTGATTGCAGTTGATTTCTCGGTAGAGAGTAGTTAAGATTACGCTTAATATATTGTCCTTTTTCCTTAATATCTTTATGGGTAGTAGAACCCCAAATTCTCAGATGACTTTCGGCAGTGTTTACCTGTACCGCTAGATAATAATCACCAATTAATTGAGGAATATCTACCCATTCTTGAGGAATTTCGATCGCTTCTAGATCCAGAGTTTCGCTGGCAATAACTATTACTGACTTTTCGCCTAATTTAACGGTAAAACCATTAACTCCTAGTTGCCAGAAATCCTCTTGATTTTCTACTAAGCTAACCCCAGGCATCCCTGACTGTAGATAGTTAAAAATAACTTGTTGACAGAGATAATTAATATAAAATCTCTGACGAATACTGGCATCAGTAAAACTGGCACTTTTTGCCCAACTTATCTCTTGAATATCGGCGGGTATTTCTAGCCAAATGCTATCAGGAGTTAGTTCTAACCAATCATTAACCATAATTAATCCTCCTGAGTTGTTGCGCTGGTTTGATAGTAGTATGTTAGCCATGGTTCTATTGCCTTACTAATAACTTCTCTATCGTGAGACTGGAAAGAAATATGCAGGTTTTCGCTGGCCCAGGGTAAAAACTTTTTAGCGAGGTGACGATAAACTTTATCCAGTTCCCTAGAAACCTGATATTGTTTGATAACCACCGTGGTAATTTCTGTAATCTTAGCGGCAATTGCCACTTGTCCCAACCCCAACCCATAAGTCATCTCTAGAATTAACTGAATTTGCGGATGCAGTTTTGCCTGTTGCGGCTGCTGACAAATCTGTTGAATTTCTGCCCCTAACCAAGCTAGAATTTTTTGGTGATTTTGTTGCGACTCGCGAAAATTTTCCGCCGCTTCTAATTGCTGCCAAGGGGTATCATGGTCAGTATCTTCGATCATTTCCTCCCTCGTGCTACTTTCCTCACCCCCTAAAGGTTGCTGTAGAGAAATTGTTTTTCCTTGGGGAAATAAATGATCAAAAATAGCTTGTCCCGCATCCTTTAACCATCGGGTAATTGTCGCAGAATTGATTTTGATGGTAGCGTGGCTATCCGAGTTATAAGCAGCGGCGATTTTTTGCCAGATTTCTGGACTAGGTTCCTGAATTTTACCATCGGTTTTTATTTTTGCCTGGGCATAAATTTCTTTATAGTAATCCCAAGCTAAAAGGTAATTTTCGAGAGTTTCCCCCACTAATCCCCTCGTCTGGAGAGCTTGGCTGAGACGCGCTCAGGTAGAATTAAGTAGTAGGCTCCAAGTATTATGGCCGAATGCTTGACTAATCTGACGGATGCGATCGATTAAGCGATATTTAATCCTCTGAGTGGCAAAATTATCGAAGCGAGTGGAGAATAAAGGCTTAAAGTCAGCTAAGATAGCCTCAAAATCAAGAATTCCTTCGTTAAAGTAGTCTTCGATCTGATAATCTAGTTTAGCTTGATATTTTTGATAGATTTCGGCAGCAGCCCAGTAGCAAGGTTCCTGCAAATAAGCATATAAATGCCCACGAAAAAGATGATTTTTGGAACCGGGATTCTGATACTGTTGCTGAAAGAATAGGGACCAATAATCCTCGGAATCGACATTAGGATCGATTGGGCCATAGCTTTCCATGTTACGACGCAAACGCTGATCGCAATTCCATTCTGTCCTATTTTGTCGCAAAACTAAAAAGCAACAAAACTTCTCCAGCAAAGTCTCTCGTTTTTTCATCTAGCTAGTCCCCGTGGAGGTCAACTAAACTCTCTATCGTTCCACTTGCAGCTTTTATGCAGTATTTTGGCATTTTGTTACAAATTGATCATACTCGGTCTAGGAGAGTCACATTGACATACTCCCCCACCCCCAACAGCTAACCCCCATGCAAGACCAGAACAGGCATATTAAAAAAAAACCTGTCCACTGTTCCTGAGAAACGTTAACATAAGTTAACAACCCCTTAACAACCGATAAGATCATCCTCAATTTATCAGGAGTTCGACAGCGTGAACAAAAACGGTAATAACAAAAAATGGCGCAATGCGGGACTATATGCCCTATTGTTAATCGTAGTCCTTGCCTTGGCCTCAGCTTTCTTCGATCGCCAGCCAGCAGTGCAACAAACTTGGAAGTATAGTGAATTTTTACAGGAAGTGCGGGAAGGTAAAGTAGAAACCGTGCGCTTAAGTGCCGACCGGCAACGAGCGATCGTACCCACCCAAGACGGTACAAATGTATTAGTTAACCTGCCCAACGATCCGCAATTAATCAACATCTTGGCAGAAAATAACGTTGATATTTCCGTACTGCCCCAAAGAGAAGAAGGAGTATGGGTAAGAGCCTTCAGTAGCCTCTTTTTCCCGATTTTACTTCTTGTTGGTCTATTTTTCTTGCTCCGTCGCGCCCAAAGTGGTCCCGGTTCCCAAGCGATGAACTTCGGCAAATCGAAAGCAAGAGTACAGATGGAACCCCAAACCCAGGTTACTTTCGGTGATGTGGCCGGGATTGAAGGGGCAAAATTAGAATTAAACGAAGTGGTGGACTTCCTGAAAAATGCCGATCGCTTCACGGCAATTGGGGCAAAAATCCCCAAAGGAGTCCTTTTAGTCGGTCCTCCGGGGACTGGTAAAACCCTACTCGCTCGCGCAGTAGCTGGAGAAGCAGGAGTCCCGTTTTTTAGCATTTCCGGTTCGGAATTTGTGGAAATGTTCGTCGGGGTGGGTGCTTCTCGCGTCCGCGACCTGTTTGAACAAGCGAAAGCGAATGCACCTTGTATCGTCTTTATCGATGAGATTGATGCTGTCGGTCGTCAACGGGGTGCCGGTTTAGGGGGTGGTAACGATGAACGGGAACAAACCCTCAACCAATTATTAACGGAAATGGACGGTTTTGAAGGTAATACAGGTATTATCATTATCGCCGCCACTAACCGTCCTGATGTGCTGGATGCCGCTTTATTACGTCCGGGTCGTTTCGATCGCCAAGTGGTGGTGGATCGTCCCGATTACGCTGGCCGTAAGGAAATCCTTAATGTCCACTCCAGAGGCAAAACTTTGGCCCAAGACGTGGATCTCGATAAAATCGCTCGTCGTACCCCCGGTTTTACCGGTGCGGATCTGGCTAATTTGCTCAACGAAGCCGCAATTTTAGCGGCACGTCGCAATTTAACCGAGATTTCCATGGATGAGATCAACGATGCGATTGATCGTGTCTTGGCCGGCCCTGAGAAGAAAAATCGCGTCATGAGCGAAAAACGCAAAACTTTAGTTGCTTACCATGAAGCTGGTCACGCTTTGGTGGGTGCTTTAATGCCGGATTATGATCCTGTCCAGAAAATTAGTATTATTCCTCGCGGTCGCGCTGGGGGTTTAACTTGGTTCACTCCCAGCGAGGATCGCATGGAATCCGGGTTATATTCTCGCGCTTATCTGCAAAATCAGATGGCTGTAGCTTTGGGGGGTCGTTTAGCTGAAGAAATTATCTTCGGTGAGGAGGAAGTAACTACGGGTGCTTCTAATGACCTGCAACAGGTGGCACGAGTAGCGCGGCAAATGGTAACTCGTTTCGGAATGAGCGATCGCCTCGGACCGGTGGCTTTAGGTCGTCAAAATGGTAATGTTTTCCTAGGTCGTGATATCGCTTCCGATCGAGATTTCTCCGATGAAACTGCGGCCGCTATTGACGAGGAGGTGCGTAACCTAGTGGAACAGGCCTATCGTCGCGCTAAAGAGGTTTTAGTCAATAACCGCGCCATCTTGGACCAGTTAGCGCAAATGTTAGTGGAAAAAGAAACCGTGGACGCGGAGGAGTTACAAAATATCCTCGCTCATAACGAGGTGAAAATGGCGGCTTTAGCTTAAGTTTTGTAACATTTTCTTGACAAACAGCATCCTGATGGGTGCTGTTTTTTTGTTAAATGAAAATTAATGACAAACTTAATTTCTTGCTGATCAGCTGTTAATCAGCTTAACAGGCGTTGCTGATTTGAGATATGATACTAAATCCGTTGAGTATAGGCTACATATCAGGAAAGGCAAAAGGCAAGAGGCAAAAGGGGGGATAAATAATCAGTTTTTAATAACCAGATTTAGTATGAATCTTCTCTTGTGGGATTTTTAAAACCTAGACCCAAACTAACTTTTGGACACGATGCACAGTTGGCATTCATACCTTGATTCAGTAACGCCTTCTCAGTTATCAGTTATCAGTTATCAGTTATCAGCGATCAGTCAACAGCCCTAAATGAAACTGGCATTAACCTGATAGGAGATCAAATCTCCCTCGACAAAGAAACTGAGGCCGTAGCGACCAGGTGTTAAATTGAGAGACAGTCGGTCGCCGTATTCAACCGAGCCAACAACAGTTGCCACACCCTTACTATCGAATCGCACTAGCTCGGTGATCACGTTGGGGTCGGTGGCGAGTTCCAAACGAAGGTTACGCGAAGTCCTGAATTTGAGTCTGTCCACACTATCCCAAACGCCGCAGCGATTAGTTTCCCCTAAATGACCGTCAACCTCGAAGCTTTTTCCCGTTTTAGCTTTTCCCAGATTGATCGCTCCGCCCCATTCCCGACTCAGATCCAGTCTGGCATAAATCTCGCCGTCCATTCCAGTAATGATGTCTCTGTTCATAATTTACCTCTGGGAATTTTTCTATCTCTACAGATCAAAAACTACCGATTCCGTTTTCGCCATTCCCAGGGTGGCATCGGGTTTCCCCCGCAAATTCCCTTGCGGTTCGATCGAGCTTCGGTAAAAGCCCTTTCGATTTCATTCCAGCTGGGACAGTCAGCTTTGAATCGATCGTAAGCCCAAACCATACCATCTTTTACCTGCTGCAGTTGAACTAGCTGACCGTTGGCGTACACCTCGGCCACGGTACGCCCGAAGCGATCTGTATCGATAGCATTGATAGTGACTTGGTTATTCGCTCGGTTGAGTAGCGATCGCAAGTGGTCACGACTAACGATGCCGTTCTCCTGTTTTATTTCTGGGGCATCAACACAGGCGAATCGGATTCTCTGCTGTTTTCCGTCACAATCGACCCTAATCGTGTCACCGTCGTGTACCGAACCCCTGACCACCGTGCAAGTGCGGGTATTGGCTAAGGTTGAGGAGGGAAGGTTCTGACAGAACACCAATAGTAAGGCGATCGCTAAAAGGAAAAGGCGCTTCATGGTTTTTGGGTGCGTGACGGTGGCAAGGAAAACCAAATCGTCGGGATTGGTAATCGCCGTCTATTTTACGGTGGTGAGGATGTCAACGGCAAAATTTCCGTAAAGAGGGTGATTCCCATTGATTAATATGTCAGGTTCCCTGCCGTAAAGAATCAATGGATACTTGAGGCAATGATGATTACAGAATTAAATATCCGGTTAGAAGCCACCGAAAAAACAACCAGAGAAATAAGGTTACGGAAGGAAGCTATCGACCGGCAATCGGCCGAGTTTAACCAGTGGATGACCAGAATCAAAGCCAGGCTAAATGCGATCGCTGGTAAGATTGAAAAATAGCGAAGATTTAAAAGGGAATCCAATCAACTCGGTCAATCCATTCTTCTGCTTCGGATGCTTCCTAAATCAGATATAATTCTTCTGCCCAGATTTCTAAATTAGCACTGGGACGCAACCATAGTAAACCCCAAATATGTCCCCCCTTATCCCAATGGTTTTTCAGGTGTCCGGGCATACTGCGACAATTATTTGGTAACTAACAACCGTTGAAATGATGCAACATAATCTAGGATTTCTGGGTCTAAAGTTCCCAGTGGTGGTGCATCGGGTTCACCTACTCGCAAAATATCGAGATTAGGATTCAATCGCAACAGAGATATTTTGAGGTCTGGGGATAAGTTTTCATCTAACAAAAACCGGATTCTCAGAAGAGTTAAAATAGTCTATAGTTACTTGCGCCATAAAAGCCCTTTTCTTAAAACCTGTCAGCTTTTTTGCCGCATCTTTCAAGCTTGATTTGATTTTTTCAGTCAGTTCAGTTACCATAGTTGAGAGTGGGAGTAACAAGTTGCTTCTCTAGTCTAGATGGTAATTTATTAATACGCAAGTCCCTTACTTGTTCGTAAGTCATCTTTCAATCTTAACTCTTGGACTATTTTATCCTATTTTGTCTAGACTTATGCAAGAGATCTAATCTTTAGGTTCTATCCCCAAGGCCCTTAACTGTTCCGCTAGGCGATCGGCTCGTTGTCGTTCCTGTTCGGCTCGTTGTCGTTCCTGTTGAGTGGATTCCTGGGAAGTTAACAACAAGTTACCTTCCCCATCCCACCAGCGAAGCCAGGGAAAGAACTGATTTTGGTATTCCCCTTGCCAAATTCCTAACTCTACCTTTAAAGGAGTAATGGGATAATGACCGCGCTGATTAGGAGTCATTTTTTGGTAACGACCATTAACTAACTGGTACATCTCGATCTGAGCCTTGTTAACTTCATAAATCCCATAAAAAGGAATTTGAATCGCTCGCTCATAGATCCAAAATTTACCCTTAACAGGCGTTTTATCCCGTTCTTCTTCACCATTACCAGAGACAAATTCTAAGGCAATAACCGGTTCAATGGTTTCTTTCCACATCACAAAGGAACGGCGAACTTGACCATCAATCGTTGTGGGGACATGGGGAACATAAAACCAATCGGGAGCAACAGCACCTTTTTCTAGGGATTCTGGATACTCTGGCAATCGCCAATAAATCCCACAATCTCGACCCAGACAGTAATTACCGTCAGGATGTAATTGTTCTAAAAGGGGTGTAATAGTATGCGTTAAAAGGTCTGCTTGGGGAGGCTCTTGATAGTTTTTCACAAAACTTCCATCTTTATCGGGGAGTTGGGTGTGGTCGGGTAAAGGGGAAGCGCAATACGCTGTGGTCGAAGGTTCCTGAATTGTGGTTGAGGGTTGTACAGTTTGGGTCATTGAACTCATCTTTAATTCCCCTATTTTTGTTATCTAGCTTTTATTCTATAACTGTTCTTCAAAACCTGCAAAAACTATGCCTGATCTCAATGCTATCCTCGGAATGACCGCTCTTCGCTCCCAGACAAAAGGCGATCCACTCATCAAAATCGCTGTTCTTGATGGACTAATTGATTTAGATATCGTCTGTTTCCAATCAGCAAATATTACCCGCCTTGATCCCTATTAGTCGGAAGAATTTACCATCGATCCGCAACACTTACAAGCCTTTTTAGATGTAGAAAAAAGTGGCAAAAGTGAGGAAGAAAAAGAGCATCTGTTCAAAGAAGAAATCCCCGAGGAAAACATCCGCAACAGTTTGCATTTGCGCTTCCATGCTAACCATATTATCAGCACCATTTGTGGACAGGCAGATTCACCGCTCCCCGCTCCCCGCTCCTTTATACCTTCTCAACGGAATTTAGTATAACCACTGAGGCCAGGGTTAGCTGTCGATCAAATTCAATTATAATTAACTTCTTATTCAAAATTTTAGTTAATTATGCGTTACAAACTTTTAGGTAATAGTGGTCTGCGAGTTTCCGAACTATGTCTAGGGACGATGACATTCGGGGAAGATTGGGGTTGGGGAGCGGATAAAGAGGAAAGTCGGGCGGTTTTTCAGGCTTTTGCGGAAGCGGGCGGCAATTTTCTCGATACTGCTAATATCTACACTAACGGAACCAGTGAAACATTAGTGGGGGAATTTGTCAAGGGCGATCGAGAAAAATGGGTAATCGCCACGAAATATTCTCTCAACACCCGTCCCGGGGATGTCAATGCCTGCGGAAATCATCGAAAAAACCTCTTTCAGGCGGTAGAAGCTAGTTTAAAGCGTTTAGGTACTGATTATATCGATTTACTCTGGCTTCATATTTGGGACTCTCTCACTCCTATGGAGGAAGTGATGCGTGCTTTCGATGATTTGGTCAGGATGGGAAAAGTGCTTTATATCGGCATTTCTGACAGTCCTGCTTGGATTGTCTCCCAAGCAAACACCCTGGCCACCCTACGGGGATGGACACCCTTTATCGGACTACAAATAGAATATTCTCTCAAGGAACGCACCCCCGAACGGGAATTATTGCCTATGGCCAAAGCATTAAACATCGGGGTGACAGCTTGGAGTCCCCTGGGAGGAGGAGTTTTAACGGGAAAATATAATCAACCCAACCCCGTCGATGGTCGTTTAAGCATGACCGACCAACCTTTTCAAATTCTCGATCGCGATCTGAAAATTGCCGAGACCGTCCTAGAGATTGCCAGAGAAATCGGGAAATCACCAGCACAAGTGGCGTTAAATTGGCTCAGAAATCGCCCTAACCCCATAATTCCTATCATTGGCGCTCGAAGATTGTCCCAATTGCAGGATAATCTCGCCTGTGTGGATTTTAACCTGACTGGGGAACAGCTGCAACGACTTGATAATATCAGTGCCATTTCCCTCGGTTTTCCCCAGGAACTTTTAGCCAGTCAATTTGTTCGCGATATCCTATTAGGAGGAGTAGCGGCACAATTGGACCGATGATGGAAGTCTTTGTTTATGGAACCCTGAAACCCAGGGAGAGTAACTATTCTGCCTACTGTGCAGGAAAAGTGATCAACTCTAAAACCGCCTACACAAGGGGGCATTTATACCATCTTACCGCCCTCGGTTATCCCGGACTGACCGAGGGGGAGGGCTGGGTGAAGGGAATTTTATTGACTTTTAACGCAGATTATGATATTGGGCTTTTGGATGGTTTGGAAGATTATCAACCCGGCAGATCTCCAGAAGAAAACGAGTATCAGCGTCGCAGAATCCCTATTTATAATCTAGAGCGAGAATTAATCTGCGAAGCTTGGGGATATATGATGACACCGGCAAAAATAGCTTTTCATGGCGGTGTTTGGCTGCCTTCCGGTTGGTGGACCAGTAGCGATCGAGAATAGGGATGAGGGGGCCGATTCTGTTAAGATATACAAATTAAAAGCTTAATCGTGAAAAAATTATGTATCTACTCCTAGAAGTGGCCAGTGGCAAATTCCCCGTTTATTTCGTGGCAGTTTATGTGGTCGGTTTTCTGGCTGCTGTCACCATCGGTTCGATCGCTTGGTATAATTCTAAGCGCCCGGTTGGTTGGGAAGATGCCCAAAGACCGGATATTATCCCCGAAGTGAAGACAGATATAGATTCTGATTCTCGATCCTAGAAAAAGGCAGTTATCAGTTATCAGCTTCTCAAGGCAAGAGGCAAGGGGCAAAACACAGAATCTGGCAATTCTCCTACCTAAAAAGAAGGTTAGAAACTAAGCACATCAAAGCTTTTAGCTTAACAAATTAGGTTTTAGATTCAGACCTTGTTATCAGATGTGGGTTTTCAGTTCACTGATTACTGATTACTATTTACTGACAGAACTACCCATTCCCTTCCATCTTCCCTATTCTCCATTTTGCTATGAAACTAACAGCGATGTCCTTTAATATTCGCTACGATAAACCCGATCCTGATGAGCGTAATTGGCGAGTAAGAAGGGAAGCAGTAGCGGCTCTAATTGCTCACTATTCTCCCGATATAATTGGTACTCAGGAAGCTCGCGCTAATCAACTATTGGATCTACACCGTTTATTGCCAAAATACCAAAGTTTAGGTAGTGATCGCAGGGGAACAGGATTAGATGAACATTGTGCGATTTTGTATCAACCAAGTCGGTTAAAATGTTTAGAAATATACGAATTTTGGCTATCAGAAACTCCCGATATTGTTGGCAGTATTACCGAAGCTTGGGGTAATCCTTATCCCCGCATGGTAACGGGGGCTAAATTTCGCACTCTTGAGGGGCAAACTTTGCAGTTTTATAACACCCATCTCGATTACTATAGCGACAAAGCTAAGGACTTAGGTGCTAAGTGCATACAGGAGCGTTTTTGTCAACTAGATTTAACAAAAGATTACCTATTTTTAACAGGTGATTTTAATGTTAATTCTCAACGATTACCCCGTCAGATTTTAACTCAACCTCTCCAGTCAGAAATTAAATTAAAGGACGCTTTAGCCGATTTGGAATTAGCCGAACAAATGAGCTTTAATAATTACACTGATACTCCTTATTTAGCCATCGATACCATTTATTATGATAGCCGTTTGCAGTTAGATTGGGCTAAAGTCGATCCTTGCCGTTGGTTGAATCTTATTCCTTCCGATCATTATCCTGTAATTGCTGCTTTTACCTTGCCCTAGAAATAGATTATTTTTGTATTTAGCAAATATATAGAGGGTGAAAGCTTCAGCAGACTTTAGTAATTCAATGGTTAAATTTTTTCGGTGTTTTCAACAGGAAAAGACTCAAGAAGTGCTATTTTCGTGGCTATTATCGAGGCAATTCTGTTTATTTTCCTCCGGGGATTAGTTACCAATTATCTGTTTATTTGATTAATTCCACCCCATCTTTGCCGTCAATCTCCTGTAGATAAACTCTGACCTGTTCCTCGGCTGCGGTGGGGAGTTTTTTGCCAGTAAAATCCGGGTGAATTGGTAATTCCCGATGACCACGATCAACGAGGACTAATAAGCGGATTTTTTGCGGTCTGCCATACTCAATAATAGCATTAAAAGCGGAGCGGATTGTGCGACCTTTGTAGATAACATCATCAACTAAAATCACGGTTTTTCCCGTGACATCTAGGGGCATTTTGGTTTTAGCAGGAGTGCGGGTTTTAATGCGATCGAGATCGTCGCGATAGAAGGTAATATCGATCGCTCCCACGGGAACTTTTACCCCTTCTAAGCTCTCAATTTGACTAGCAATTAAATTAGCTAAAGGCACTCCTCGCGTGTAGATACCGATCAAAATCAAATTATTCAAATCGCCACTTTTTTCGATAACTTCGGAAGCTAAACGGGTAATAGTGCGACGAATTTCGTCAGCCGAGAGAATTTCAATTAACTGTGGGGTCATAATTTTCAAAGACAAGGGGGAATAGGGGATAGGGAAATTTTTACAGTAATGGTCTTTTTTTACTTTTTCTTTTAAAACCATCTCCATCACTAACGAATATAATTATTTTCACTTACCTATTTTAACTCGATCGCTCATGAGTGATGAATTATTGCAAAAATCTGCCCTAGAATTAGCCCAACTGATTCGCACTAAACAAATCTCCCCCCTAGAATTAACCCATTTATACCTCGACAGAATTGAGAAATTTGACTGTCAAATTGGTAGTTTTGTCCATGTCGCCAGGGAAAGCGCCCTAGCCACCGCGGGCGCCCAAACGGAACAATTAAGTCAAATCGCCGCTACTGCCGAATTACCGCCTTTTTTTGGAGTTCCCACCGCCATTAAAGACTTAAATGCCGTCGCTGGAATGCCAGTTAGTTACGGAGTCGCCGCTTTACAGGGAAATATCGCCCAATACGACGAAGGAATCGTCACCAGAATGAAAATGGCGGGTTTTATCCTTCTGGGCAAAACTGCCACTTCCCAGTTAGGGTCCTTTCCCTACACCGAAAATCCGGGTTTTTTGCCGACTCGTAACCCCTTCAACTGCGATTATACCGCAGGAGGTTCCAGTGGTGGCGCGGCGGCGGCGGTAGCGGCGGGTTTCTGCCCGATTGCCCAGGGTTCCGACGGTGGCGGTTCGGTGCGTACTCCGGCGGGTTGTTGCGGTTTGGTGGGGATAAAACCCAGTCGCGGGCGCGTTTCCTATGCCCCGGTGGGGGAATTTCAAAGCGGTATCGCCACTAACGGCACTCTTTCTAAGACGGTGGCAGATGGGGCGGCGCTGCTTACCGTGATTTCGGGCTATACGACGGGCGATCCCTACTGGCTACCCGATCCGCCCTTTTCTTTCCTAGAAGCCACTCAGAGAGGCGTAAAACCCCTAAGAATCGCTTTTTCTACTTCCATATCCCCCTTCGGCGAAGCGGCTGCCGTCTATAAAAATGCTGTGATCGAGACGGCTAAAATTTTAGAGGGTATGGGGCATCACTTAACGGAGTATTCTCCCGATTTACAGGCTTTAATCGCTCCTTTTCGCCGTATTTGGCAAGCGGGGACGGCAGCGGCGGCAATTCCCAGGGAGTTATTAAGTCCCCTTAACCAATGGTTATTGGACAATTCTGGCAGTGCGGGGGAATACCTGCAAGCGGTGCGGCAGATGCACGTTATTTCGCGGCAAATTGTGGCGATGTTTGATAATTTTGATGTCTTACTTTTGCCAATTTTTCTACATCAACCCCCCGGAATTGCTGAGTGGGAAAATTTACCACCGGAAGAAGCGGTTGATAAGATGATTCGTTGGATTGCACCTTCTCCGATTGCTAATGCGAGTGGTTTACCCGCGATTGCTTTACCCACAGGAGTGGATAGTCAGGGTTTACCCGTGGCAATTCAGTTAGTAGGTAAACCTGCTGATGAAATCACTTTGTTAGGTTTATCGGCACAATTAGAGGCAGCTAATCCTTTCGGTTTGATGGCTAATTTTAACTAGCAAGACTTTCGGTAAATTGGGGAATGGAAGCGATAAGTTTACGCGTGTAATCGCTTTGGGGAGAGTTGATAATTTCGTTAGCTGTACCGATTTCCTCAATTTTACCTTTATTCATCACCATAATCCGATCGCTCATAAATCTGACGACACTTAAATCGTGGGAAATAAAGATATAAGTGAGATTAAATTCCTGCTGTAATTCTTTGAGTAAATTTAAGACTTCCGCTTGTACGGAAACATCTAAAGCAGAGACAGATTCATCACAGATAATAAACTGAGGATTTAAGGCTAAAGCGCGAGCAATACACACCCTTTGTCGTTGTCCTCCCGATAATTGATGGGGATAGCGATCGAACCAAGTAGGATCGAGTTTAACTCGTTCTAATAAATATTCTACTCGTTGCCGTCGCTTTTGGGAATTGCCGCCAGTATGATGAATAACCATCGGTTCTAAAATTGCTTTACCGATGGATAAACGGGGATTCAGGGAGTTGTAGGGATTCTGAAAAACTATCTGTAATTCCCGTCGCAGTAGTCTTAATTTTGGATCGCTGGGATTTAATTTAGCGAGATTTTCTCCTCGGAAATAAATATTTCCGGAAGTGGCAGGAATTAAGCGCAGAATTGTCCTTGCTAGGGTGGATTTTCCGCAGCCCGACTCACCGACTAAACCGAGGGTTTCCCCCCGTTTAACGGCAAAACTGACCTGATCTACGGCATTAAAAAAGGTCTTTACTTGCCCGAAAACTCCCTTAACTGGAAATCTAACCGATAAATTTTCTACTGATAAAATATTCTCATGATTCTGTAAACCTGCGATTCTGCTTTCTTCCTCCTGGAGAGTAATAAATTTAACTGCTGGTGGAGTAATTTCCTGTAATTCAATAATCTTACCTTGAGAGTCTTTTTCCACTTGTAAAAAATCGCTGACGGTGGGCAATTTTTCTGGACGAGAGTTTAAGCGAGGACGACAGGCAAGTAAACCTTTTGTGTAGGGATGTTGGGGATAATTTAATACTTCTTCTTTAGTTCCCTGTTCGACAATTTCTCCTTGATACATCACGACAATTTGATCGGCAATTTCGTTAATAACTCCTAAATCGTGGGAGATAAAAACCATTGACATTTCTCGATCGCTTTTACACAAATCGCGTAATAATCTTAATATTTCTGCTTGGACAGTCACATCTAAAGCGGTGGTTGGTTCGTCAGCAATTAATAGAGTAGGATTACAAGAAATCGCCATGGCAATCATTACCCTTTGTAATTGTCCCCCCGATAATTCGTGAGGATAACGCTTGAGAATTGCTTCTTTTTGTTCTTGAATATAAGTTCTAATTTTTTCTCTAACATGACCCTTATTTTCTAAGGGAAAAGTTTCTATATATTTCTCCTCTAACTGTTGATCACTGGGTAATAAGCGCACTTCTTGCAGTAGAGAGATGGCTTGATTTTTTGCCTGTTCGGGGGTGACTTTTTGATGCAGTAAAATTGCTTCGGTGAGTTGAAACTCGATGTTATAGACTGGATTAAGAGAACTCATTGGTTCTTGGAAAATCATTGCCATTTCTCCCCCGCGATAATAACGAAATTCTTCCGGGGGAATAGATAATAAATCTACTACTTGCATTGACTGACCTTTTGCTGGACGAAAGCAAATTTCTCCCCCGGTAATTTTTCCCGGAGAGGGAACCAATCCCATGAGTGCGAGGGAGGTGACAGATTTTCCTGAACCCGATTCCCCCACACAACCGAGAACTTGACCTTTCTGCAAGCTAAAACTAATGTTATTAACGGCGACTGTTGTTCTTTTCTGATTGGAAAATTCAACGGTGAGATGGTGAACGTCGAGAATTTTGTTATCCATAGGTCTTTATTCAGAAAAACAGATTCGATTTACTTATTAAATATAGCTTTTTCTGTTCCCAGTAGCTGGGTGCAATTAATTGGTAGATAGCTGGGGGAATCTCCCTTGCAAGGGAGAATTTTGCCAGCATTAGTGAATATTTTCGTCTCTCAGCGATCGCCATTTACCGGAGACTGGCGACTTTTTTAAAGAAAAAATTTTCTTTCCTGTCTCCCCTTTTAGATTAGACTGGTAATTGAGAATAATTAGCATTTATTTAAGCGATCGCAAGTCTTAGACAGTTTCAAAACCGTTGACTGAGGCTGACAGTAGTGCAGTTCTCACCCTTTGGCTACTTCAGTAAACTCGATGAGCTATCAAGGAATTATTGTCACTCTTGAATGAAAGACCTTCATTACCTTTGGAGATAAAAAAAGCATGGACGATAAAATTAGACCTAATCAACCAGAAAAACTAGAAAAATCGCCAAATAAAGCCCAATTTTTCCGTTGGGGTGGTAAAAAGACAGAATTATATAATGTCACTCCCACGGGTAATGACTTGGCTGCCACCTATCCCCTCGCACAAGTGGAAATGGGAAAAACCGTCTGGTTAGTGGGATTTCAGGGGACAGGAGGGATCAATCGACTCCTAGGTATGGGATTAAACCCCGGCATTCAATTACAGGTAATTAGTTCCCAAGGGAGGGGATCAGTTTTAATTGCCATTCAAGACAATCGTATCGGTATCGGGGCAGAAATGGCCGAAAAAATCCTCGTTAGTGACAGTCAACCGAAAAAACTGGAACCCAAAAAAGACCTACCTGAAGTAAGAACATTTCTGCGGGAGATACCCATAGGAAAAGCGGGTAAAGTCGTCGGTTATGACCGAGCATTGCGCGGATACAAAGGAAAATTGTTATCAATGGGATTAACTCCGGGGACAGAGTTTACCGTTATTCGCGTCGCACCTTTGGGGGATCCCGTCGAGATTCGAGTGCGGGGATTTCATCTCAGTCTGCGTAAACAGGAGGCAGACACTTTAATCGTCGAAGAAATAGACCCAGAAAGCTAAATTTAATCATCTAAGCCTATTCGTAACTAAATATCCTAAATTATGGTCAAACCGATTATCGCCTTAATTGGCAATCCTAACTGTGGCAAAACTACCCTTTTTAATGCTCTCACAGGGGCCAATCAACGGACCGGCAACTGGCCGGGAGTAACAGTCGATCGCAAAGAGGGACGATTTCAAGTTAACGGGGAAGATATCACCCTTGTGGATTTACCCGGAGTCTATTCCCTCGATGTGGAAGAAGGGGAGACAGGAATGGATGAATTAGTCGCTAGGGACTATCTGCTGTCAGGAGAAGCGGATTTAGTGATTAATATCGTCGATGCTTCTAATTTAGAGCGCAATCTCTACCTTACTACCCAAATCATGGAGATGCGTTTACCGATGTTGATTGCCCTGAATATGATGGATGTGGCCAAAACTAGGGGTATTGTGGTTAATCCGCAACTCTTAAGCGCTCGCATGGATGCAATTGTCGTGGCGATTAGTGCGGTTAAAGGGGAGGGAATCGGAGAATTAAAGCAAAAAATTGGGGAATTAGTCGATGATATTAGCCATACTGCCGCTTATGTGGCTTATCCTGCGGTAATTGAGGAAGCTCTGAGCGAGATTGTTGCCTACATTAACGACCATAGCAGTAAAAGGATCGTTGAGCCAAGATGGACCGCTTTAAATCTACTGCAATACGAGGATCGCATCGCCCCAGAATTGCGCTCCCAGGAACTATTAAGCATTATCGTCAAGCATAGACGACAAATACACCAAGTTTTAGGGGAAGACCTTGATATTTTAATTGCTGATACTCGTTATGGCTTTATTCAACAAGTTACTCAGGGAGCCACTCAACGGACTGGACAAATAAATGATACCATGTCCGATCGCCTTGATCGGATTGTTCTCGATCGCTGGTTAGGAATTCCGATATTTTTGGGCGTAATGTACCTAATGTTCTTGTTTACCATCAATGTTAGTGCTGCCTTTATCGATTTCTTCGATTTAACTGCCCAGACTATCTTTGTCGATGGTTTTGGCCAAGTTTTACAAAAAATCCATACCCCAGGTTGGCTAATTGCTCTGCTCGCTGATGGAGCGGGGGGAGGTGTGCAAACCGTCGCCACTTTTATCCCCGTAATTGGCTTTATGTTCCTCTTTTTGTCAATTTTAGAGGATTCCGGCTATATGGCCCGGGCAGCCTTCGTCATGGACCGATTGATGCGTTTGGTGGGATTGCCGGGTAAATCCTTTGTTCCCATGCTAGTGGGATTTGGTTGCAATGTACCGGCAATTATGGCCACCAGGACCCTAGAAAATTCTCGCGATCGTTTAATGACGATTATGATGAACCCTTTTATGTCCTGTGGGGCCAGATTACCTGTTTATGCCCTATTTGCGGCGGCTTTTTTCCCCATAGGAGGTCAAAATATCGTTTTTGGTCTTTATATCTTAGGAATTCTCGCCGCTATTTTGACGGGATTGGTGATGAAAAAAACCCTACTCAAGGGAGAAGTCAGTCACTTTATTATGGAATTGCCTCCCTATCATCTACCGCGTCTGAAAGGGGTTTTAATTCGCACTTGGGAACGTCTGCAAGCGTTTTTATGGAAAGCTGGACGAGTTATCGTTTTAATGGTGATGATTTTGGGACTACTCAACTCCCTTAGTTTTGATGGTTCTTTTGGTAATCAAGACAGCGAGCGATCGGTTTTAAGTGCTACCAGTAAAGCTGTAACTCCTATTTTCTCACCCATGGGACTAGAACCGGAAAATTGGCCGGCAACAGTGGGAATTTTTACGGGAGTTTTTGCCAAAGAAGCGATGGTAGGGACATTAAACTCGATTTACAGCCAACTAGCAGGGGAAGATAACCCGAATAAGGGGGCAGCACAGGTAAAATTCGACTTTTGGGGGCAAATTAAGGAAGCTATCGCCACTATTCCCGCCAATTTAGCGGAATTACCCAATCAATTACTTGATCCCTTGGGTTTAAATATTGGTAATTTGCAAGATCAAAAAACGGCTGCCGAGAAGCAAGAAGTAGATTTAGGAATCTTTGGGGCAATGGCGAAAAGATTTGATGGTCAAGCGGGTGCTTTTGCCTATCTATTGTTTGTTCTGCTCTATTTTCCCTGTGTTTCGGCCACATCGGCAGTATATCGCGAAACTAATGCCGGTTGGACTGCTTTTATTGCCCTCTGGACCACAGGAATGGCCTATATTGTTGCCACTTCCTTCTATCAAATCGCTACTTTTTCTCGACATCCGGGATTTTCTCTCTTTTGGATAGTCTTGATGGGTTTAACCGTAGTCGGGGTTTTATTCACCTTAAAAAATCTCCGTCCCCGAAAAATCAATCGTCCCCTCTCCACTTCCTAACTCCTAAATTTACCTTTCTAGGTTGATAAAGATGATTTTAATTGATATACAGGCTTATCTTGCCAAAAATCAGAAAGCATCTCTGTCTGACTTATCCACACACTTTCGGATGTCAGCGGATGCCTTAAGTCCTATGCTCGATCGCTTGCTAAAAAAAGGGCGAATTCGTCTGATTTCCCTAGAAAAATGCGGAGGATGCAGCCGTTGTTCCCCAGAATCTATGGCTTTTTACGAATGGATTGAGGGCAATTCCACAGGGACAAACAGATAAAAGTTCACCACTACAGAAGTGATCTCACCATTAAGATAACTGCTGTATTACCAGTCGCTTTCAACGGGGATAGTTAATTTCTGGCGAGGAACCAAAGTCACTCAACCGCAGAACCTCAAGGTTGTATAATCTTTAAGAGTTATTAAGCTTTGTATCAGTTTGCCCAGCAGCATTTAATGAATATACTTTTGCTGACATCATCTTTAGGTTTACTCCTAGCGATCGCTATCGTCGTCTATTTTGTTTCCTCTCGCAAGTACCAATCGTCGGACTCGGTGGCCAATTCCTACGACCAATGGACCCAGGACGGGATTTTAGAATATTATTGGGGCGAACACATCCATTTAGGTCACTACGGTTCCCCACCAGAAAAAAAAGACTTTCTAGCGGCAAAAGCCGACTTTGTGGCGGAAATGGTCTCTTGGGGAGGTTTGGATAAACTACCCACCGGTGCAACTCTCCTCGATGTCGGTTGTGGTATTGGTGGCAGCAGTCGCATTCTGGCCCGCGACTACGGATTTGCCGTTACCGGTGTCACCATTAGTCCCAAACAAGTGGCACGGGCCAAAGAACTAACACCCCCAGATGTAAATGCTCGCTTTTTGGTCGATGATGCCATGGCCCTTTCTTTTCCCGACGAGAGTTTTGATGTGGTCTGGTCAATCGAAGCCGGTCCCCATATGCCGGACAAAGCCGTTTTTGCTCAGGAATTACTGCGAGTTCTTAAGCCGGGGGGAGTCCTGGTGGTAGCGGACTGGAATCAGCGAGATGACCGTCAAAAACCGCTCAATTTCTGGGAAAGTCCTGTAATGCGCCAACTTTTGGATCAGTGGTCCCACCCCGCTTTTGCCAGTATCGAAGGTTTTGCCGAACAGTTAGCGGCCACGGGATTGGTAGATGGGGAAGTGATGACTGCTGACTGGACAAAAGCCACTCTACCCTCTTGGATTGATACCATTTGGCAGGGGGTGATTCGTCCCCAAGGTTGGTGGCAATTTGGTCTAACTGGGTTGCTTAAATCCGTCCGAGAAGTGCCGACAATTCTGCTGATGCGTTTGGCCTTTGGTACGGGTTTATGTCGTTTTGGGATGTTCCGCGCTGTTCGCGCTCAATCCCATCTGCAAGTAAGTCAGCAAGAGTCTCTTACCTCAGTTATCTAGCTGGTTATAATTAAATTGAAGATAAATCCCCCCTTGATCCCCCTTGATAAGGGGGGTGTCTGATAATTTTTAACACCTACCTACTTAAATTAATCTTTAATATTTAATTAATCTCTGAAAGATTAATAAGGTACGGTTCTAAACTCCACGCAATTATTACTAGGATTATAGAGAGTGTAAACTGCTTTATTTAATTCTTTACCAACGCTACCAACCCCAATTAAACGCTTATCTTGAATCGTCAAAGTTTGACTTGGTTGCCGTTTATCTAAAGTAGTAACAGTGCTAGTTAAATTAGCGGACTGTAAAGAATAATCAAAAACTTTTCCCGCACGACCACAAAATAGATTATTAACTCCCACCCGTTGCAGTCGATCTAAAATTTGCCATGGGGGAGTATCGGGGGTTAATTCTTCACTAACACTGACACTACTGCCATGAATTAATAAACAATCCAACTCGACAAAACCAAAATCGAGATTTCGTAACCATTGCACCGTTTCTAAAGAAACTGCATCCCAGAGTTGTTTAGTGCTGTCAATTCCATGTTTATCGATTAATTCCGTCGGTTCTCCTGTGGCTCCTAAACTGTGTAAAATTAAACATTGTTCTTCCCACCATCCCCGACAAACCTGTGGATATAAGTTATTTTTAGTGGGATAACGTATTTGTTCTACTAGCATTTCACTATCGGGATTAACACCGATAAAATCTCCTAAAATATATAAATTTTCTACAGTAACTGACCGTTGCTGAATATCTTCCAAGACCGCTTGATAGGCTGGTAAATTGCCTTGAATACCGCTTAAAATTGCCCACATAATTTCTTGATTTATCACAAATTAACGTTCGCAAACATGAGTCGGATCATCGGCTTTTTCCGCATATTCTAGACCCTTAGCCAATCGCCAAGCGAAAATAGGAGGTAAACCCGATGCTAAAATAGCCTGACAGGTTTCCTGATAGTTATAGGCCACTTCTCGCAGTTGTACCGCTGCCGTTTCTCGATCGTAAATCACATAGGTGGCATTTGGACGACCGTGACGTGGTTCTCCCACCGATCCCACGTTGATGATACGTTTAACCGGTGTGGTAAATTGCCGCGACTGTTCCCCATCGGGTTGATACACTTTTATTTGCAAGCTTCCCGCGTCGAGAGTGCGAATGTAGGGGATGTGGGTATGTCCACAGAATAAAACCTCTGTATCTACCGATAAAACCCGTTCTAAAGCCGTAAAAGCGTCCATTTCGGCTAAAAGGTACTCATGGTTACTTTGGGGACTACCATGGACAAAACAGAGGTGATCTAGCTTAAAAATTTCGGGCAGTTTTGACAAATAATTACGGTTTTCTGGGGTGATTATTTGATTTGTCCACTCATGAGCTAATCTACCGCGTTTTTCTGCTAAAAGCGACGGATAACTGCACTCACAGGCATTTAATCCCTCAACGATATCCTCATCCCAACACCCTTGTACCGTGGTAATCCCCAGTTGACGGATTTTTTCCACCACTTGGTTAGGATGGGGTCCATACCCAACCAAATCCCCTAAACAGTAGATTTCTTGACAACCCTGTTGGTCTAAATCTTGCAAAACAGCATTTAAAGCGGGCATATTGCCATGAATACAGGATAAAACGGCTATTTTCATCAGATTAACTCCATTTCTGGCTCTAAAGATTCTTGAAATTGTTGTTGATAATAAAAAAGTGCCTCATCGGACAGACAACAATCACTCAGGGTATCGGCAATTGTCGGTTTATCGAGATTGCGACCGACGATTTCAATCCCACTGAAGCGATTCGGTCTCCCATCGACATTTAAGGGGAAATTTAAGCTTTGAAAGTCTTTTTCTGGCCATTCATCCATAAATTCCCCATAAATACACTGACCGTCGATGATATCGAAGATACTTTTAACCCGCAGCACTTCCCCATAGGCCCCTTGGGTTAATTCTGTCCAAAAGGTGGTTAAACTGGAAAAATCGAGGATTTCTCCCGTTAAAACGGCTCTATAAATCTGTATTTCTCGTTTTTTTAACCATTGATCACCTTTTATGGTTGTTTTGACGGGACTGATGACCATTTCATCGACGGGAACTTGTCCTTCGGGGATTTCTTCGTCTGGAGACGTAATCGCTACCCGATGACAATTGAGGGGTTTTAGAAAGCTTTCGAGGGATTGCGTGTCTAAATGCCACGGCACTTCCATATAGACCGTGTTTTCGACGGATAAACTGCTCAAAAGGTCTTCTTCTTCCCTGGAAATACAGGACAACTGGGGAAAGTCACTCTGTAAAGTGAGATGATCAATGGGAAAAGTTTCCGTCTGGGGACTAAAATATAGACTTGGCTGCTTGCTTTGGGCGATTTGTTGGCGAATCCAATGGGTTTTTCCCGCAGCTATACCCCCCGTCACCACGATAATCATTTTGCTCCTTCTTTATTGTGGTAATGATAATCATTCTAGCATAAGTCAGATTGGGGCAAGTAATCTTCCTTAAACCAATCCTCTAGACTTAGTAAGGTTATTTTGGGAAAAATTGGCGGTTTCTTGGGATATTAATCATGGTTATGGCTCTTTTCTCTAGGATACCATTGGCTTTGTCCATCGGGTAAATCAACTAAGGTAATTCCCATCATTTTTAATTGTTCCCTTAATCGATCGCCGCTTCCGTAAAGTGCAAGGGTTTGCGATAATGAACTTGGAGAACAAAGAGATGTAAAACCATGGGATCGAGGGTTCGTTAAATTTTAAAGTTTTTATCCATAAATTATTAGAGTTCTTGCATAATTAATTTTTGAGAGTTCAAAAACGACAAAAATAAGGATTAAATGGCATAAAATCTGTAAATAGACCATTTAATTGATTATTATTCATTCTTAATTCTCCTGACTACTGACTACTGGCTACTGACTCCTAACCCTAACAACGATTTTTGATTTCTGCAAGAGGTCTATTCATAGTTTGTGCTTTTTAATTTTTTGAGAACTAGCCAAGCATTCGTTTAGTTGTGTCAAGATTTCCTCTTTATTTAAATTTCTGCCGATAAAAACTAACTGATTTTTAGGAGATGTATCCCATTCTACCGCTTGCAGATCGTAACGGGGACCGCTCAATTGAAAAATATGTTTTAAATCGCTTTGTTGAAACCAAAGAATACCTTTAGCTCGAAAAACATTTATCGGCATTTTTTGCGTGAGAAAAGGCTCAAATTTATCTAGATTAAATGGTTTATCGCTAACAAAGGAGACAAAATTAAAGTCTTCAGGAGATTGGTTATCATTGGAGCTTGGGCGATTTTTTTGAAAGTCTCTCAACTGGACTTTATACAATTCTTCTTTAGTTAAACCTATATCTAACAATAAACCCAAAGGAACCTGACCATAACTACTTTTTAGGAGTCTTATACCCTCTTTTTCCCGACGAATAAACTTTTCTAAATCATCTAATTTCTTGGGACTGACTCGATCTATTTTATTGAGAATTACCACGTCACCATAACGAATTTGACTAAGGGCAATATTACTATCAAAATGATCGGCAGTAAAGGTTTCAGAATCCACGAGGGTAATAATAGAATCTAAGCGAGTCAGATATTTTAATTCCGTGGCCAAGAAAGTGAGGATAATTGGCAAAGGATCGGCTAATCCTGTGGTTTCAATGATTAGATAGTCTACGGGTATTTCTTTTTCTAAGACCTGATAGACTGTCTCAATTAAACTATCATTAATTGTACAACAAATACAGCCATTACTCAATTCTACCATATCTTCATCGATGGAAACAAGCAATTGAGAATCAATATTAATATCACCAAACTCATTGACTAAAACTGCAACTTTTAACCCTTCTTTATTGTCAAGAATATGATTTAGTAAAGTGGTTTTTCCACTCCCTAAAAAACCAGTAATAATCGTCACAGGCATTCCTGATTTAGGTAAACAAGGGAGGGAATCGGAGAGGGGAATTATCAAAGAACTCATGGCAGCTAACCCACTTGTAAGTTAATTAATTGGCAGAAAATAGGCTTTTCTCAACCCTGTTAAATTCGTCTAGAGGGGATCGATCTCCACTAATTGCCGGTTTATACAAAAGTTTCAGAGATTAGTTTTAGATAGGATCGCCGTTTGCATTTTTTCTAATAAATCTGCCAGCGTCATCGAACCTAAATCACCCCCTTGTCGAGTGCGAACACTTAGAGTTTTACTGCTAACTTCTCGTTTTCCAATCACAGCTAAGACAGGTATTTTTTCTAGTTCTCCTGTACGAATTTGTTTGCCTAAACGCTCACCACTTTTATCGATTTCCACTCGATAACCAGCTTGTTTTAACTGCACTGCTACCTCTAAAGCATAATGCTGCTGTTCATCACTAACGGGTAATAAACGGACTTGAATAGGTGCTAACCAGAGAGGAAAATCTCCCGCATAATTCTCGATTAAAATACCAAAAAATCTTTCCAAAGAGCCAAAAATAGCTCGATGAATCATAATCGGTCTTTCGCGACTACCATCCCTAGCTACATATTGCATATCAAAGCGTTCTGGCAAGTTAAAATCGACCTGAATCGTAGAACATTGCCACATTCTACCGATCGCATCTTGAATTTTTATATCAATTTTCGGACCATAAAAAGCCCCACCTCCCTGATCCTCAATATAATCCCACTTTTTAGCATTTAAGGCCTCAATTAAAGCTGCGGTTGCCAATTCCCAAACACTATCGCTACCCACGGATTTACTGGGACGAGTCGATAAATTTACCTCATAATTAGTAAAGCCAAAATCGGAGAGAATTTTCTCGGTTAAGTTCAAAACTCCTAGAATCTCTGCGGCAATTTGTTCGGGCAAACAAAAAATATGAGCATCATCTTGAGTAAAACCTCTTACCCGCATTAATCCGTGTAAAACCCCCGATCGCTCGTAACGATAAACTGTGCCTAATTCTGCCCATCTGAGGGGAAATTCTCGATAGGAATGCAGGTCATTTTGATAGGTTAAAACATGAAAAGGACAATTCATCGGCTTAATTTGATAGCTTTGCTGTTCTAACTCGATCGCCTCAAACATATTGTCGCGATAAAAGTCCCAATGTCCAGAAGTTTTCCACAGATCTAAATTAGCTAGATGGGGAGTATAAAGAAATTGATAACCCGCTTCTAAATGAGCTTGGCGCCAATAATCTTCGATTAAATAACGCATTGTTGCACCCCGGGGATGCCAAAAAACTAAACCGCCACCGGCATCTTCTTGGATGCTAAATAATTTTAATTGTTGTCCCAATTTGCGATGATCTCGTCGCTGCGCTTCTTCTTTTTGTTGGAGATAATTTTGTAATTCTGCGGGGGTTTGCCAAGCTGTGCCGTAAATTCGCTGTAATTGCGGCTGTTTTTCATCTCCTTGCCAATAAGCACCCGCTACACTCTCCAAGGCGAAAGCATCTGGGTTAATTTCCCCCGTCGAGTTGAGATGGGGTCCCGCGCACAGATCCCACCAAAATTCTTCCGGGGGAGAAACAGCGCCATCAATTAACGAGGGTTCTCGATCGCTCCGTCCTGCGTCCGGACTACCGATAAAATAACGGGTAATGGTTTCATCTGGGGGAATTCTCTCTAAAATTAACTTTTTGTAGGGTTGATTAAGGCGCTCGATTTCTGCGGTAATTTCGCTTCTTTCCAGCACTTCTCGGATAATTGGCAGGTTTTTCCCGATAATTCGCCCCATTTCTGCCGCTATTTTCTCCAAATCTTCGGGGGTAAAGGGTGTTGGGCGATCAAAATCGTAGTAAAATCCCGTTTCTGTCCAGGGACCAATAGCGACTTTGGTTTCAGGAAAGAGAGTTTGTACAGCCATCGCTAAGATATGGGCGCAAGTATGGCGTATTTTTACGATTTTTTGCGAATCTTCTTCGATAACGGAGCTTTCTGCTCGGGGGTACTTAATCTGATTGACCATTGCCAGCTAAAATGATAATGATTATCATCTTAGCAGAGGAGGGCTGATGTCTGAGAGAAAAATGCGCTCAAATCCTCTAGCGGCAAGCTCAACGCTGATAGCTTACCGCTCAAACTGGAAGTCTCCCTACTTTAAAAAGCAGGTATTATCGACGATATTCTCAACTTAACAGCCAGAATCCAGGTTATGATGACGAGAAAAGAAACTGAGAAAACAGGTTTCTTCAAGAAACCCATTTTCTGATTTTCCTGAATTTCTCGCTCAAAATCCCGACAATCGATCGCCTCTTCCGAAAAGGCACGCATTGGATGCACCGCACATTTCAAGCGATAATCTCCGGTACAAAAAACACAGCGACTACAGGGAATTCGATGCAGCTTTTGCAACTGCCGGCGCCCTTGGGCAACAGCAAGAAAAAGAGCAGTAAAAAAGAACAGCAGCGTTATCCAGATTGCGATCGGACAAAAGAGCGGTATTAGCCTTAACATAAATCTCGATTTTTGTCAATTAAGGAATAATTACAGTTTGCTCAGAAAGAAATTCCTGTGGAACTAGAGATCGCCAAAAACTAAAAATCTCTTGACTGACGCTGTAGGGGTGGGAATAGTGGAAAAAATAACGCCCTTTGTGACAACTCCAAATGCGATCGCCTGACTTTAACCAGGGTTGCCATCCTTGCAATAAATGCTGATCAATTACCGTATCGATATCTCCCCCACAGACTAACAGGGGTACGGGAACTGTCCCCGGGGGGAAATGGGCATTCTGATAGAGATTATGGGGAGAAAGGGACAATAATAAATCCTCTTCCAAGAGATAGCGATATTCTTGGGTTAAAGCGCAGGATTGATGACCAAAAAGATTCTGAACCGATTGATTCAGCAAAGTTTGACGGGAACAAGGCAGTAATTTTGATAGCACATAATAATGAGCTTGCCAATCGATCGCCGGATAGACTCCCACAGAGAGCAAAGTTAAGGATTTTACCCTTTCTGGATAACGACGCGCATACAGTAATCCTACTAATCCCCCCGTGCCGTGGCCGACTAAATGCAGCGGTCGATCGCATTGTTTCAGGTAATCTTGTATTAATACTAAGGCAATATCAAGAGAAGCTGGCTGATCAAGAGATTGACAGTATTGCCAATCAGCGATCGCAATTTCCCTGGCTAAACAATCCAACACCGGGCGATCAAAACGGCGAAAACTGGGGTTAACATTAATCCAAACTGCATCAGGTAATCGAGACATAATAATCAAGGATATAGGGGATTTTTTAGCGATCAGTAAACAGTAATCAGTAATCGGTGAAAAGAAAGCTGCGAACTAGCCACTTAATACTATTCACTGGTAACTGATAACTGATAACTGATTGATAGCTAACTAAACGCCAAATTCGCCCTTAAGTCCCGCGACCCAGGTTTTGATCCGTTGTTCAGTTAAATCGGATTGGTTGTCTTCATCGAGGGCTAAACCGACAAATTTGCCATTTTTTAGGGCTTTCGACTCGTTAAAATCGTAACCTTCTGTCGGCCAGTAACCGACGGTTTTACCCCCCAGGGAGGCGATTTTTTCTTCCAGTATCCCCAGAGCATCTTGAAAGTTATCCGCATAACTGATTTGATCCCCCATCCCGAAATAAGCGACCTTTTTGGAGACGAAATCAATGTCATCCAATTCATCGTAAAAACCCGCCCAATCGCTTTGTAATTCGCCGATATTCCAGGTGGGACAACCGATAATCAGGGCATCGTAGGGGGCAAAATCCTCGGTAGAAGCGGAGGAGATATCGTGTAATTCTACAATTGCCTCACCTCCAAATTCTTTCTGAATCATTTCCGCTACCGTTTCGGTTTTGCCGGTTTGCGTGCCAAAAAATAAGCCAATTTTTGCCATAAAATTTGTCCTTGTTGCGAAATAAGTGAGTTTAACTCTTAATTCTCCTTGATAGGGAATAAAGCCCCTGATTACAGTTTTCGGCCTCTGAAACTGGCATTTCCTGCCGGCAAGAACTACAGTACCAATAAGAGCGAGAGCGTCCAATGTGATGCAGCAATTTGGTGTTACAACAGGTACAGTAAGGCATAAGGGACAGTTAGAAAGATTGATCAGCGGGGAAAATTAGGAAAATCGATAATTTATCCTAATCTTCCTTGAAAAAACTAGGCTTCTATCGCATTTAAGGCTTTTTCTACTCGTTTAAAGTCAAAACCCATCGCGCGTAAAGCGTGCCAGAGATGACCTTGTAAAAAGAAGAAAGCGAGGAAAAAGTGGGCATTAGCCAACCAACAGCGCGCCGTATGTACTCCAAAGGGCAATTTCACCGTGTCGGCAAAGTAGGGAGCAATTCCTAACTTCACTTCTAAAATTGGCCCGTAAAATTCGACTGGATAAGCGAGGGTATTTACCCCACAGAAATAGGCGGCCACGAAACCAGCTAGGGCAATTCCGCCCAAAGAATAGGATAAAATGGCTTCTCCAGAGAAAATCAGCACATTTCTCGCCCATTTGAGCGGGGGAACGATAATATGCCAGATACCGCCCCCAATTAACATTAAACCGACGTAGATATGACCACCGACTAAATCTTCGAGATTGTCCACAGTAGCGAAGTGGGTTTGATAGCCATAGATAACCCAAGGATCGAGGGTTGGTTCACTAACGACTCGGACAGCGCCGATAGTTGCGTCGTATAATCCCCCCCAGTACATAGCTTTGGCCACTAATAATAATGCAGCTATACCTAAAAAGAGCAGGTGATGACCGAGAATAACTCCTAATTGTCGGGGTTCACTCCAATCGAAATGGAATTTTTTCCCCAGACCAGAGGAATCTTTCAGGGTTTCTGGGACTCTTAACAGGTGAAATAAGGCTCCTGCTCCCAAAACTGCCGAAGAAATCAGATGAATTGAGCCAATCACGAAAAAGGGATAGATATCGATGATTTGCCCCTTTTCTCCGACTCCAAAGCCTAAAGTGGCCAGGTGCGGCAGTAAAATTAAGCCCTGTTCTGCCATGGCTATATCGGGGCGATACTGGGAAATTTCAAATAAGGTGAAGGCTCCTGCCCAAAAAGCGATTAAAGCAGCTTGGGCAACGTGGGCAACGATAAATAAGCCTGATTTATCGGCAAAACGGGCATTTCCTGCCCACCAGTCGTACTTGATCTGAGGATTGTCGTAGGTCTGCATGGCATCTTTTAACGAAAATAGAACCAAGCTTATTGATAATAATATGCAATAAGCTTTAAGTCTTAGTCTAGAATAATTCTCAATAAAGTCAAGTTAAGAATTGTTACAGTTGCTCGGTATCCTTTGATACATTAGTATTTTTAGCCGGTTTAGCCTTTGAAAATCAAGGCTTTTCAGCATGAATCTTGGATCGCAGCTAGAGTAATCTTCTCAAATAATTGAGAATAATTATTAATTAATTTTTTCTAAAAAAGGCCTAGAATAGGGTCAGGCAGAATGATCCGAGGCTGTGAGGCAGGAGTTTCAGGCTTTGTTGCCCCCTTTTCTTGTACCAGTTTATGTACTGCAAGAAGGATAATGCAAGGTTTTTGAAGGTTCCAATCCCATTTTCGCAGCATGAACATCGGATTTTAACAGGTCAAAAGCCTTATCTAAAAAGGGTTTTACCATTATTCAGCAAACCCTAATTACTTCCTCAGCAGTTCTTCGGCATTTTGCAGGATTTCGAGGACTTGTTCGGCACTAATCAAGCGTTTTAGCACCACTTGCCCGATAGTGGGGACAGCATCGGCAATTTCTGCACTCTTGGGGGCAACTTCCACCATAATCACAGCTTCTTCCACCTTATAAAGCCATAAAACCGGTTCTCCCTCTAAAATACCGATATTTAATCGCTCTATCTGTGGTGGTCGTCGCCAACTACTCGCATTGTCCCACAAACCACCAAATTCCCACACCCGTCCTATTGTCCAACCTGCCGTTAAGAAAAAATATTTCACTTTGTTACTCAATCTAGAATCAATCTCTAGCTTTCTGGCTTAATTGGTTTTCAGCCGTCAAATTTTATCAAAAAACTGCTAACGTCCCGTTAATTTCACCACCCCAATGCCCCCAAAGTATAGACCCAAGACCGCCCCTGCTAACAGGGATTGGGTGAGAGGATCTGTGGAAGGGGTTAAAATCGCGCCTAAAATCACCGCACCTAAAACCACGAAACGCCAACCCGATAACATCGTTTGCGAGGAAATAATGCCCAAAAAGCTCAAAATCAATTGAATAACGGGAATTTGAAAGGCGATGCCAGTACTAAACAGCAAAAGTAAGACAAATTCAAAATAGCGCTCGATCGACCAAGCTTGTTCAACCACTTCCGCCCCATAACTGACAAAAAAGTTTAAAGCGGCGGGAATCAGGGCAATATAGGCAAAAAATAAACCAGCAAAAAATAAAACACTCGAACCTAACACTACCGGGACAATTAAACGCCGTTCGCGACGGGTTAACCCCGGCAGCACAAAGAGGATAATTTGCAAGAGAATGACGGGACTAGCCACCAGTATGCCGCTATATCCAGCTACTTTTAGGGAGACGAAAAAAAATTCTCCCGGGGCCAACTGCAAAAATTTTACCCCTTGGGCGGGAACTTCCAGCACTTGTACTAGGGGTTTAACGAAGATAAAACATCCCACCGCACCCACAGCCACGGCAATTAAACTATAAAAAATCCGGCGCCGCAACTCCTCCAAGTGGTCAAATAAGGACATTTCCACTTCTCCGGGTAACTCATCGAGGAATTCGGTACTGTCTGGGGGTGGGGTTTTTACTTCTGTCGATGACATGGCTTTCGATCGTTCTCTACTCAAGCCTTTATCCTAGCATTGATAACCCTTAGCTATTAGCCGTCAGCTATCAGAATCATTCCAACATCGTCGGGTTTGCTCGGTGACAGGTTGCCAATCGAGTTTGAATTAAGTGGAAAATTCTCCCTGATAGCGATCGCACTATTCTCAGGGTTCAGGTGGAATCTGTAACTGCAAGTCTTCAATCAGTGACGGGATTTCAGCCTGAACCACATCCCATACAATATTGAGGTTGACATCATCATATTCATGTACTAACCGATTTCTCATTCCATTGATTTCTTGCCAAGCAATGTTGGGAAAGGTCTGGCGGGTTGTTTCGGAAACTCGTCTGGCTGCTTCGGCAATCACCAATAGCCGTCGAATGACTGAATCTTGAAGCTGCACATTGGCAACGAACTCAGCTTTTGAGCATTGAGCCGTGTAGGTTATGATCAGTTCTGCGGATTGCAGTATATCAAGCAGGAATTGAAGATCCCGTTGCATAAATCACCTGGGCAGAGGAAAGAATTTCGTGGCGACGTAAATAGTTACGGCTAGTTTCAATACCTTGACGGGTAATCAGATCAATGTCTCGGTCAAACATAGTTTTTAATTCTGCTTCCATCTGATCGAGGCTGCTGAAGGTGGGGTGTGCCTCTGGGTGAAACTGCACCATAATATCAATATCGCTGTCGGGGCGAAAGTCATCGCGCAGGACAGAGCCGAAAAGGGCAAATTCCATCACTTGCCAGCGTTGGCAGAAATCAGCAATTTTTTCTGTCGGCAGATCGATGGCAACGCTAGACATCTTCAGTTCTCCTCCTTGGGTTTCAGCTTGAAGACCGGGGTTGGATGCCCGATTCCAGCATAACAACCACTTGTGAAATACGATCAATTGGTTCTGGACAGCGCTGCAAAAGTCGCGCAATTTCAAGGACTGGGCGCAACAAGCCACTGGGCGGTTTTTCTTGTTTGAGGATGCGCCGGAGATTGGCAATGCCTGGTTCTGCTTGACCGAGAGCAACCGTATAAAGAGTACGATAGAGCCGCTCAAATTGACCATATTCTCCGTAAAGCTGCAAACCTTGCTCCCAGGTGGCTCTGGCGGCAGTCAAATCTCCGCGCATTGCCTGGAGTAACCCCATACTTAAAATTCCGTTGCCGTAGTAGGGGTTGATTTGGAGGGCAGTAGTGAAGTTTGGCTCGGCACGATCGAGATCTCCTTGTAATAAAAAAAGAATACCAAGATTCCTGTATGGCAGTGAATATCTCGGATTAAGTTCGATCACCGTCTGAAAGGATGTGATTGCATCCTCCCACTGCTCTAATTCACGATACAGGCATCCCAGATCATTATGCGGTCTTCCATTGGTAGCATCGATCACCATCGCTTGTTGATAAGCTGCCATTGCCTCTTGATAACGCCCAAGATCGTGGTGTACCATGCCTAAATTATTATGGGTGATACTGTTGAATTGGGATTTAGAATCAATAGCGATCGCCCGTTTGTAGGTCGCAATGGCTGATTCGTATTGCCCCCTATCGTGATAGGTCCGGCCCAATCTTTGCAGGTGAGAGATCGCCACCAGCGAGTTTCCTGCAAGCTCGATCGCACGGTTACAGGCAGCAATGGCTTCATCGTAGCGCCCCGCTTCTCGATAGGCATTCCCCAGGGCATTGTATGCCCAATGAGTCTTCGGTTCTTTCTCAATCCACTGCTGGCCACAGGCGATCGCCTCATCATACCGCTTGAGGATTGTGTAAGCAATCAATAAATTAAATTGAGAAAACAAGGTAGTGCTAGTATTCAGCTTCAGATAGACTGCGATCGCCTCTTCGTAGCGATTTTGCCAGTAGTAGAGATCGCCCAAATTGTTAACTAAAATCTTTAAACTGGTAAGATCGGAAAGTTCAACCGCTGCAATACCCTGAGCAATTGCCCTTCTAACGCTGCTGTTTTTATGATTCAGTGCCCGTTCTTCCAGCCAAGCTTTCACCTCGGCACTGTCGTTCCAGAGCGTGATCGTTTTTTGGGTGATTGGTTGAGGCTCTTTATCCTCTTCGACTGCTGTTTTGAGCTTGTGCAGCAGTTGTTCGGAAACAGAGGGAATCTTGGTTTTGCCACTGATCTCGGCGTAGCAATCGGCTGCGAGCAGGAGAAGGGAAACACTGTCGTTATCTGTTTGAATATCAATCAAATAGGAAACGATCGCTCCAGCAAACTCCGCGTCAATTTTTTCATTGCCAATAATCAATCGCAATACCTCGTGCCAGGATTTGTCCTGCCAGTGGCTCTCAAATACTTCTCTTTGTAGTTGTTCTAGGGTTAATCCCCCTTCAGTTCCTCGCTTGCTAAAGCGATCGGCAAATTCGGTTGCACAAAAATATTCCAGAAAGGTGCGATGAACAAAACCGAAATAGTCATTGCCAACATGACAAATAATAAAATCTCGTTGACGTAATTGGTCAATCAGTTTTCCCGCAACCTTCAACGGATTGGGTATCTCCCGCGACCTCAGATAAGCAGTCAATTCTGCATCCAGTGCATCGCGATGGATAAGATTTCCTTTTAAACCCTCTTGGCTAGACTGCATATAAAAGGCAACGCGGCGCAGCATAGCTTGTTTAGCCCGCAAATCGACATCATCTAGAGTCAACTGCATTTTCTTGTAGTCAATGTCCCAGTGGTGCAGCAATACCTTGGAGGATTCCTCATACAGGTCTGCTCGCTTGCGGGGTAGCTCTTGCTTGCGGTTGAGAATCGCCATCATCGTCAACAATAAGGGGTTTCCTGCCAGTTCTCGAATGGCGGTCGAGTCTTTAATCGCTGTTTGTAGTCGTTTGCGGATCTCTGAGCGCTCGTGGTCAGTCTCATCCACCAAGGCTAACCGATGCCATTTCTGCACAAAATCCCGAATCTGCGAATCATTCAAATCTTCTAGGGTGAAATGTCGAAACTCCGCATTTTCCAGCCTTCCTGAGTTGTAGCCAATAATCCGCGAGGTGACAATCACACGCGCACGCTTATATTTGTTGGTAAAGGCAATAATCTCTGTAATTACCCCATCGCGAATATGAGCATCGAAAATCTCATCCAGACCGTCAAACATCACCAGCGCATTGCCCAATTCCAACTGCTCATGTAACTGCAATTGATTCAACTCGCAAATTTTGCGCTTACCCTGATGAAAAAACTCCAGAAAATCCTTGGGCTTATTTTCATCCGTCACATACTGGCGCAACTCAATCAGTAATGGAATTTGAGCCGTCGGGTTTTCTGCCCAATCCAAGGCCAGATACTGCAACAACGAGGATTTTCCTGCTCCCGGATCACCCAGAATCACCGCGTAGGGACAATCGGGATCGCGCAAAATCTCCAGCACTGGATGCACAGGTTTTTCCAGAAATAATTGCCTGTACTGCTCCCATTCGTCAGGGGAAACATTCTCAGGCTTTTGCTGTGATCTTTTGGGGAATTCATACCTTGATGGCGGTAATGCTTCCCGCACATTCTGTGGTACAAAAATACTCCACAATCTGACTTTGTATTGGCTATAGGTGATATCAACGGCATTCAGTTTCAATCGATCATAGGTTTCGCGCAGACTTTCGCAATAGCGCTCCAGATCGAAATCTGGCACCACACCAGCTAACTGCTGCGTCGTCTGATTTATGTCAACCAGTTGCTTAGTGGCAAATAACTCCTTTAACTCCTGAGACTCACCAATCATGTCCTCAACGCGGTTTAAATAAACCCGTCCAATTTTCCCCCAGCTAAACTCTTCGGGAAGATCTGGCAATTGCATCTCAGACCAGGCTGCTTTCAAGCTTGTGCCATCCAGTGCTTGACATCCCGGCTCAAATGCCTTTGACAACCAGGATTTGACCGCTTTATGGCGAATAAATTTTTGCAAAGCAGGATTGTACTTTTGCAGGTCTGCTTTTCTCATACCGGATGCTTCTAATTCTTGTTGCACTAGGTAGAGAAACTGAGCGATCGCTTTTCCCATTACTACAGCAAGTGCATCCTTCTGGAATCGCCTAATACCAGACTTGAGAGAATCCTTGAAAAAATCTTTGACAAAGTCTTCTCCCGCTCCTTTTGTCAGATCCCCCAAGACCGTTCCCAGGTTTTCAAGCACTGCTCCAAAGGCGAATCCTGCTAACTGTTTTGCTCCCCATAGCACTAGCCATTCCATCTAGTTTTTCCCTCTAAAAAAGCACTAAAAACCAAACTTCGATCTTATGCAACCACAGCCCCTACAGGTCTTGCATCAATCTTAAGGGGCGAATATTTTTTGGCCTAACTACATATTATGGGTCAACTTTCTGCATAATACTCTATTTAGGCGTGATCACAAGAAGTTTTCCCCATATCACGCCCAAAAGCTTGTTAGCCAGATTAGCATATTGCCAAAAACCTTGTTTAACTAAATTCCTGACAACAAGCTAAAATAACAGGAGTTTTCCGGGATTCTAGGAAGATAGAAACTAAGCACATCAAAGCTTTTAACTTAACCAATTAGGTTTTAGATTCGTCCCTTGTTATCAGATGTGAGTTTTCAGGCTCTTCTAGGTTCTGTGTGATAAGTTTAACTTACAATCAATATGATCGATCGATCTTTGTGTCCTTTGTGTCTTTGTGGTTCGTTCCACCCCCTCGCTAGGAGGAATGTATCTTAGAATACATTTTACCCACCAAACCTGGGAGATCCGCTAAAAGTAAGACGCAGCGAAAAAATGCCAAACAACCCTTTTAAAATGTCAGTGAGTCAGCCTTAGAGCGCCTTAGAGGAGAGCATCTCACCTTTGTAACCCATATTCCGTACTGGTTAAGAGGAGGTAAAAAATAAACTCAGAAATAGCGACGGAATAGCTACAATCAAATCAACCAGTCACTCACCTGACAATGACTCAACTAACCGTTAAAAATCCCGACCATTTAGGCATCATCGCCGCTATCATTGATGAGCTAGGTATTGTGGACTATATGAATCAACAACTTGGAGAAAAAGACACCACCCACTCACTTAGGAAATCACCATGGAACTTTATCAACGAATAGCCGATTTTTATGATTCCTCTAGTGGACTATGGGAAAGGATTTGGGGCGAACATATGCACCATGGTTACTACGGTCGCGGCGGCAAGATTAAACTCGATCGCCGTCAGGCACAAATTGATTTAATAGAAGAATTATTAACTTGGGGTGGTGTCACCGGCGCTAATCAGATTCTCGATGTCGGTTGTGGTATTGGTGGCAGTAGTCTTTATCTGGCCGAAAAATTTCACAGCCAAGGAGTGGGGATTACCTTATCCCCGGTACAAGCCGCTAGAGCCAGCCAAAGAGCGCAAGAGTTCAATTTAGAAGAACAAGTGAGTTTTTGCGTGGCTGATGCCCTAAAAACCCCCTTTCCTGAGAATAATTTTGATCTGGTCTGGTCTTTGGAAAGTGGCGAACATATGCCCGATAAAAGGCAATTTCTGCGGGAATGTTATCGGGTTTTGCAGCCCGGGGGGACTTTTTTGATGGCTACTTGGTGTCATCGTCCCACCACTTCCCTGGCCGGTAATTTAACGGAAGGAGAGATTAAACTATTAAACGAGATTTATCAGGTTTATTGTCTGCCCTATGTGATTTCTTTGCCAGAATACGCCGATATTGCCCGTGACATTGGCTTTAAAGACCTAAAAACCGATGATTGGTCTCTATCGGTGGCCGCTTTTTGGGATGTGGTGATTGATTCGGCCCTAACCCCAGATGCGATCGCAGGTTTGTTAGCCAGCGGTTACACTACTATCCAAGGGGCTTTATCTTTAGGGTTAATGCGGCGCGGTTACGAGTCGGGTTTAATTCGTTTTGGCTTACTGCAAGGGAAAAAATAAAGGCTGATCTCTCCATTTCTTTTTAACAAAACTTAACAATTATTGGCAAAATTTTGCTTGCTTTTCTGGGGAGATTTTGAGATAATATTTCTAAAAGATTTTATTCATAATGGAAATACTGACAATTATCTAAATTGGCACAGATTCCCATTATAAAAAAAGCATAACGCAAACCGCCGCCTAAGTCAAGCCCTTTCCCATACTTATGGGTGCGAATTTCCAGAAATCAAAAAAAAGGCTTTGGTGGGGGGCAGTGATCAGGTAGAACTGGGGAACGAGATAATCTTCAAGCAAGATTCTGTATTTCTAAAATTCTACACTTAGGTTTTCCTAAAATGGCTCAGGGCAGATTTGAACTGCCGACCTTGGGCTTATGAGTCCCCTGCTCTGACCAACTGAGCTACTAAGCCGTTGTTTACACAGTTATTAATCATAACACATAATCACCCAATTGCACAAGAGCAAAAAAGGGAAGATTTTTTCTTCCCTTTGGGGCATCTTTAACGTCTGCCTGGCAGGAAAGCCATAGGATTAACTGCTCCCCGGCCGGAGGGGTGAACCTCGAAATGTAGGTGGGGGCCGGTGCTAAAGCCACTGCTGCCCATCTGGGCGATCGGCTCGCCTTGCTGAACAGTTTGGCCGCGACGCACCAGCAGACGGCTGTTATGGGCATAGAGAGTGGTGCTACCATCGGGGTGACGAAGTTTCACCAGATTGCCATAACCGCCAGAATTCCAGCCGGAGGAGATTACTTCACCGGCTGCTGCCGCCACAATCGGAGTCCCCACTGGACCGGCGATATCGATGCCGCGATGAGGTCTGCCCCAGCGCCAACCGAAACCAGAGGTTAACACACCTCTAGTGGGCCAAATAAAGCCGGTAAAAATCGGGGCGGGGTTAGGTAAATGCTCATCGGGATTAGTGAGGGGAGGAAGGGAAGGTTCTACGGTTTCGCCGACGGGAATTCGGAGGCGGTCATTATATTCTTCCACATTGGTAGGAGCCGAACCGATAATCTGTGGGGGGGTGCTTTGGTTGGAACGCGAACGAATGGCAGTCCATTGGGGATTAGGGGTTATTTGCGGCTCATCGAGGGTTTCTGCGGGATTATCGACGGGAATAGCGATACTTTTCTGGGTTTCCGAAAGGTTAGTTTCCCGCAGATTAGCCACCTCTTGGCGCAATCTTTCCCGATAGCTGCCGGTGATATTTTCGGGGAATTCTTCCGTCCCCGTGGTGGCAGTTTCCGCGGGCGGATTTTGTCGATTGCTGGGGTTAAAGGACAACCTAGGGCGATCGCCAACCAAGGGGGTAAGATTTTGATTAACTCTAGCGTTGGCAGAGCGATCGGGAACCACTAGGGTTTGATTAACTTTAATCCGGTTGGGGTTGTCAATGCCGTTTTCCCTAGCTAATTCGGCGGGGGTGATGCCGAGAGCGCGAGCGATCGTGTTTAAGGTATCTCCTGGCCGAACCCGATAAACTTGGTTTTCTGGGGGAACTATGACCCGAGGATTGGGAACGGCGGGAATTTCAGTCACAGGAGCCGGATTTCGTAGGGCAACGCTAGGAATTTCCGGTCTGCTGGTTAAGGGAGGATTAAGGGGAATTGTGGCTATCGGGCGATCGCTTTCAGGGGTGGGAACGGGAATCGGGATCACCTGGCTGGTTGGTCGGGGGGATTCTTCGGGAGCAATAACGGGAATCTCGACGCTAGTTGGCGAATTATCGGGAACGAGAGCGGTAGTTTCGGTGACGATTACCGTTTCCCCGGAATTGGACTGATGGGGGTTTTCCTCGGTTCGCAAGGCGGCCAAACTTTCTTGGAGACGTTGACGGGTTTGACGGAGACTAGCAGAGGAACTATCCAACTGCTCAGGAGTTGCTGCCGGGGCTGCCGGGGGCAACTGCTCAGGAGTGGGAATTTTTAAGGTTTGTCCGATAATCAAATCGGATTGGGGGGAGAGATTATTGCGGGCAGCGATCACTGTGGGGGTGGTTTGATAGCTGTCGGCTAAACTCCACAGGGATTCTCCCGGTTTTACCTGATGCTCAACCACTGATGTGGCGATGAATTTGACGGTGGCGAGTGCTTGGGATTGGATTATTTGCGGTTCTTTTAGTTCTTTACCCGCAGCTTTGGCTTTTTGGGCCAGGTCAATCACTTCCCATTCTAAGGGTACAGAATTGGCGGCCTGGGCTGATTCTGAGGTGGAGTTGAGAATGCTAGGTACTCCCAGAGAGAGTGCTAATCCCAGTAGAGCAACTGAGTAACGGACTCGGTTAGACTCAGCGGTGCAATTCTGTTCTGGGGTAGCAGATGTCATGGGGTTGTGGATAAAAGTCTCTTTCAAACAGACCTCCTGTGGTGTAAAGAGTTAGCTAGAGCCAGTGGATTAAGCCGATGGGTCTAGCTTTCAGCATTAGCCTTGAGGCTAGAGTAGAAGTTAAGCAACTTTACTTTTTAGTCAAAATACCTAAAGGTGACTTTTAGGTGAGATTAACTTAGATTTTGAAATTATGCAAGTCTATCTCTGACCATTAGCACCGGGATCACGGCAAGTTGGTGACATTTTGAATGTCCAGATTGACGATGCTCTATCTCAGATGTTCCAAGCTGATCAGCATTTTTCGTCCTGCCAATTTTTGCCAGTTTTTTGATAGAAAATTTTTATCGGTTTTGCCGTTTACTAAAGAAATTATTAATGATTCGCCGCTCGCAAGGAGCAATGATGGCTATTGGGGGGGGCAATAATTAGGGTTTGCCCAAAAAGTTTTTCGTGGGGTGTGGGGTGTGGGGTGTGGGGTGTGGGGTTTTACCGAGAACAATACGGGGCGTTGATGTCAAAACAAATACAGCCTAACGCCTACCGGCTCTTCATAGAAATTCCCCAAGCTAGAGAAAATTATTGGGATGAGCCTCAAAGATATTATTGATGCGTTACCTGCGGGTTTTTGCACCCGACAAGAGCGGTGATCGTACTATCCTTATAGTTGGTATCCTAATGTTATCAACACAACATCTTCTAGTTGAGCTATTGTTTCAGTCCTAAGTAGTCCTAACCGCTGAATTAAACGGGTCTTATCTAACACTCTAATTTGAAAACAAAGTGCGACTGAATCCTGCGATAACCCGCCATCTCCCTGTCTAATCAACATACAGATTGGTAATAAAGCACGGCGTTGGTTTGTCGTTAGGGGAATAGCAATGGTTGTTGTGGAAAATTGAGAAACAATATCATTTTGAAAAATAATGATGGGACGAATACCTGCCTGCTCAGAACCTTGAGCAGGATTGAGGTTTGCTAACCAAACTTCCCCACGTTTAAGCTGTTCAGTCATTGATGATCTTCCTGAGCAAGCATCACTGCATAATCATCCATTCCAGCTTCGGCAAAGATACGGTCTTCCTCGGCGAAATCAGTCGCAAGGGAAACAAGTTGACTAGGATCGAGAATGATCCGGCGGCGTTTATCTTGGAACTTGAGAAAGGCAATGAAGTCAGCAACTTGCTGAAGTTGATCATTAGTTAGTTGGTCAAGGTCTTGCTTAAGAGCTTGGCGAGTGACTGGCATAGCAGCGAGTTAGAAGATTGTAAGCTTTTAATTTATTTTACCTTTTTCGTCCCTGAAACTGAACCTCTCTATTTTAACTTAAGCGATCGCATTTTCAGAAATTCATAGTTCTAGAGTAGCCCAAGTCAAAAAAGCCAAACATCTTCAACTTTTGATAACTGCTCTGAGTCCAGTTCACCTAATACCAATCGATTTTAGTTTTGATCCCCCCTGCCCCCCTTGATAAGGGGGGTTTGATCCCCCCTGCCCCCCTTGATAAGGGGGGTTTGATCCCCCCTGCCCCCCTTGATAAGGGGGGTTTGATCCCCCCTTACTCCCCCCTTGATAAGGGGGGTTTGATCCCCCCTGCCCCCCTTGATAAGGGGGGTTTGATCCCCCCTGCCCCCCTTGATAAGGGGGGTTTGATCCCCCCTTACTCCCCCCTTGATAAGGGGGGTTTGATCCCCCCTGCCCCCCTTGATAAGGGGGGAATCTGATAATTTTTAACGACTACCTACTTAACTCTAGGAAATGACAGGTTTCAATCATTTAATTAAAAAGAATACACGGCTGTTTTGATATTTTGGTAGTTATCATCTAGATCTGATTCTAGGAGAATAATCGCAGTAATTCTTCTCGTCATCTCGCTTACTTCCTGCACTTCTGCGATAGTTAATCCCCGTCCTAATAATTTTTCCTCGCGATAACTTAGCCATTTTTTAATGACTTGATAACCCCCGATAGTATATTCCCAAACCCGGGCCGGTATATTTTGCCAATAGGCTCGATCATTGAGATAAATATCATAGGTGGTCGTTCCTAATAATTTTCGCATTTCTGGGCTAATTACGCTCATTTCTGCGGTTGTATATTGTCTGGCGATCGCTTTTCCTTTACCCGGCATTGTCACACCATTTTTACCCCCATGTCCCCAACCGACGTTAATAATTAAATCCCCCTTATCTGGGTTTAAATTTCCCCCATCAGTGCAGGAAATCAAGGCGATTTTTTGCAGTGCAGGGGTCGGTTTTTTGGTGACTCCTATAACTGGGTTTTCTGTGTCTAAAAGAGAGGCGATCGCTTGTCCTAGTTGGGCAGATTTAATTAATAATTCTTGGCTATTAGGAAGGGGAATTCGTGGGAAGTCTTGACGAATACCGTCGGCATTTTCCCCAAGATACAAGGGAGAGTACCCAATCGCTAATGCGTGCAGCCAAATTAAGGAAGCATTCTCGATATTTTCATCAAGATTATTAATACCCAGTTGATTTAAGTATTGACGAGATTTTTCTGAGAGATTGGCTTTTGTTTTAACAGTTGTATAACTTTCAACATTAAATAATTTATCTTGTTTTTTTGCTTCATGTTTCGCAGAAGGATAAATTAACATGGGAAATGCAACTGCATGACCTCTCATACAATCCCTAGCAAAAAGACTTTGAGTAAATAGAAATGGAATTCCTTCTGGTTGAGCAACTCCTTTAGAACGACTTAATAAAAATAAATTTTTATATGTGTATTGTACATATAAATCTGGCCTTACTCTTTTCCAAACATTAGGGGCTAAAGTAATATAACACCATCTTGTATCATAGGGACGGAAATTATATCTTTTCAGGTTATTTTCTTTAAACGAATCTAATTGATGTGCTTTTTTTCGTACAGTTTTAGCATCAAAAGACGCACTATCTCGACTTAACCCAGTTTTTAAAGTTAAAAATTCATCCCAGTCAGTTGTTTTATCAAAATACTTTTGCATTCTTAATGATAAAATATCTTGATCATAATCTATCAGTGCATTTGCACGATCTTCATCCATACCCTGTAATGGAATAATTAATGATGAATCTTGACAAGATAAATCTGTTAACTTTGGCCATGCTAAATAGTGAGAAGAAACATCGGAGGGACGGAAAGAATAACGATTAGATTGTTCTGGGTTAGAGACTTGATAAAAAGCATCAAAATCTTGATTATTTAAACTATCTAATAACTGTTCTCGTTTAGCAACTCCCCAGAAATGGCGAAAATAGACATCAACATTTTTATTCCTTACTTCCTTTCTTACCATTAGTCCGATAGTTGTCCCGACTCGAATTCCTTCCTTATTGTATTGAGTAGAAAAAACACTAGGATCTGGATTACCTTCAGGGGTTAACTTTCCCGTTTCGCGACTATCCCCATTGAGACAATCAAACCAAAGACGATCAAATTCTTGTAAAAATCTTTGTCGCATCACCACAAAAGAAGGATCACCGAGATAGGAAAAATTAGAAATATAACAAACAACCCCTTTACCAGTATTTTCTGAAATACATCTTTCCGCTAAACGAAAAAAGCGCACATATAACTCATCCAAATTAAACTTTTTAATCCCCCAATCGGAGATTAAACCCTGTTTATACACTTCCACTAAACCTGCTTCTTCCGCGGGACTGGTTCCAGCAAAAGCATTGTAGGGAGGATTACCGAGAATAACTAAAATCGGTTTACCGCGCTTAACTTCATCGGCTGCTTCTCGTTCCTTATTTAACTCTGGAAAACTCAATTGTAGCTGTTGAATTTTCTGTTTACTTTCCTCATCGGGAGGTTGCCAACCGGTTAAAGCATTAGTCAGATAAATCCCCACCCGTTCACTATCTTCTATTAAAGGTACACCCAAACTTTGCAGGAATAAACCTAATTGTAGATGAGCGACGACAAAAGGAGCGGTTAAAATCTCGAAACCGAAAATTCTTTCTATGGCTGCTTTTTTCACCAAAGCCATGGCTAAAGCACCCGCCCCATTTTCCTGTAAAGTATCGGTAATATAGCGCAAAACCTCGACTAAATAAGCACCAGTTCCACAGCAAGGATCGAGAATATAAACATCGGGATTAGCTAAACCGTCCTCGATATTTAATTCTTCTCGTAAAACTCGATCGACTCGCGCTACCATATAGCGAACAATTTCCGGAGGAGTGTACCAAACTCCCAATTCTTTGCGTAAATCAGGATCAAAAGCTTGCAAAAATGGTTCATAGAAATACTGTACCGCTTGTCCCTCATCGAATTGACGAAAAAATTCCTCCCGTCGCACTCGATTTAAAGCTGCACCGGTCCAATTCAAAACTTCTACTAATCCCAAAGACTTTAACTTACTCGGTGCGGCGATCTGCTCGAATAGGATCGCTAACATGGGAACATGGAGATGGTGGGCTGCGGATTTCCAATCGAACTTATCCTCTTTATCCTCGCGATTGAGGTTTTGCTTGTGCCATAATACCCAAGCAGAAAATAAACCATAAAAGAGGGTTTGCACGAGGGTAGAACGAAAAAATTTATTCCCCTGTTCCCGTTCAAATTTGATACCGAGGGCATTTTCTAAAGCTTGACGAATATTGGCCAGAGCGGGAAGATCGGAATGATGTTCTAAGCGTGCTTTTGCGTCCCGCGCATAGGAAGCAAGAAACCAAGCAACATCGGCCGGTGAGGTGATAGGAGCCGCCTGTAAAAGCACTCTCTTTAGGTATTCTAAGAGGCTATCACCGTGTTCGGCGGCAAATTTGGATGGATTTGAGGTTTTTAGCCAAAACTCGGCTTCTGACGGGGCTAAACTATAGGCTTCTAATTCTACCGGTTGACCTTGGCTATTGCGACCGATGAGCAGAAAATCGCGATAATTGCTGACTAATACTTGACCGTATTTTTGCCAGTATTTTTGTACTTGTTCGCTGGCGGCGATTTTTTTGATATCTTCTTTGGTTCCCTTAATCTCGATCGCACCTCTTTCGGGAAAAATCGCCGTAAAAGGTTCTAATTCTTGATTTTTGGGGAATTGATCGACGTTAAAAAGTCCCCCGTCCGGCAATCCCGCACCCTGATTTCTGAGGTTGATAATGCAGCGCACTCGCGGTTTTAGGGTTTTACCGATTTCGTTGAGGAGAGTTTCAAGAGTGCCGTAGTAAGAGGTTTCTTTTACTGCTGCTTGGGAGGAGTGGATTTCTTGCAGGTTGCGAAAATAATTGACGAGGGGATTCATTAGGAGTGTTGTAAAAATCAAAAATTGTTGTTAGGGTTAGGAGTCAGGAGTCGGTCGTCAGGAGTCAGGAGAATTAAGAATGAATAATAATTAACTAAATAGTCTATTTGCATATTTTATGCCATTTAATCCTTATTTTTGCCATTTTTGAACTCTCAAAAATTAATTATCGGTCGCAACTAGCTTCTGAAGCCTAATCCTGGTCAGGCGTTTGCTTACTGGCCCTCTCTACTCGCACTTAGAAATTAATTGAATGGAAAGAGCTTCTACAGTACAGTGAAAGTTAACGTTACTGTTGGAAAAAACCTAATCCCATGAATCGTCGTGAATTTGTTGCCCTCGTTGGTGTTGGCGGAGCCATGGCCTGCGCCCCAGAAATCCTAGGGACGGCTACCGACCAAGAGATGACCCCGGCCCAAGCGGCGGATGGCTTTGTGAAAGTGACGGGCATTACCCTCAAAGAATTGGAAGCCAAAGGCAGTTTTCTGGATAAAAAATCCCCGGTCGGCTCCTTGCTCTTGATCTGGGAGAAAAAGACGAAAAAGATCAGTGCAGTAAACCCGACTTGTACCCATGAAGGCTGTACGGTGAAATGGAATACTGGCGCACAGATTTTAGCTTGTCCCTGCCATCCGGGGAAATTTACCGCCACTGGAGTCGTCACGAATAAACCCCCAAAAGGCAATCTAACCACCTATCAAGTCAAGGTCGAAAAAGACGTTATTTTCGTGAAAAAAGCTTAACGGGGTTGACGGAATACCATGCCTTTGGTGACACGGGTAGAATTAGTGACTCTCTACTCGCACTTAGAAATTAATTAAATGGAAAGCCTCCATAAGGGAGAGGGACAAGTAATTTAGCTTCACTCTCGCCTCTAAGAAGAAATTAAGCCGGGGATTTAGTCAATTTGGTCAAGAATAATCAGTTAGAGATGAGAAATCAGACCCCGAATTTCTTCCCTGCCTGAAATTTCTCAATTTCTCAGACTAAATTTGAGTACCAAAATCAGGGTAAATAGCCCAAATATAAACTTAATAAAGTTTTAATAGACATTTAAGCCCTAATAGATTAATCTTAGTTTTTTTTAAGCCGATATGCTGCCTCGCTAATCCTTTTCAGACTTGAAAACTGGCTATTCTGTTAGGGGTTGGCCGTCAGAGAGGTCAATTTTCAAGGATAATTTGTAACAGAGTGTTGAAAATTCCCTTAATCTTAGTCATGAGCGATCGCCCACCAGAACTAACCCTAGCCGACCAGGCCCCTGCCAACCACGAATGTCGCTCCTGCGGCTACGTTTACGACCCCAGCAAGGGAGATAGTAAAACCAACACTCCCGCTGGAACCCCCTTCGAGGAATTGCCAGAAACGTGGCGCTGTCCCGTGTGTGGTGTGCGTCGTTCCCAATTTATCAACATCGGAGCTAAAGATGCTCCTTCGGGATTCCAAGAAAATCTTAGCTATGGTTTTGGAGTCAACCGTCTGACTCCCGCACAAAAAAATATTTTGATTTTCGGGGCTTTAGCGCTAGGATTTGTTTTCTTTATTAGTTTGTATGGTTTAAACTAACTCAAGCACTCATTATCTTTAAATCTAACGGCTCTTATGAGCCTGTAACTCATCGGGTACAAACCTTAATCCGTCCCGATTCCTTGACCAATACCTCTGAACCATTGATGAGAAAACTGAAACAATTTGTAATAGTTCTAGCTGTAGCCTTTTTCTGCTTTAGCTGTAGTAGTGTGCCATCCCTGAGCAATAGTCCTTGGCAAATCCTCACCCTCGACACTGACTCCACTTTTGCCGATATCGCCTTTACCGACGACCTGCAGCACGGTTGGTTAGTGGGAACCAAATCTACCCTCTTTGAAACCAGCGATGGGGGGAACAGTTGGCAGCAAAAAGTCCTCAACCTTGGCGACGAAAAAGTTAGCTTTAGCGCCGTCAGTTTCCACGACCAAGAGGGTTGGATTGTCGGTAAACCCTCAATTCTTCTCCATAGCGAAGACGGGGGCAGCAGCTGGTCCCGTATCTCCTTAAGTGAAAAATTACCCGGTTCTCCCTACGGAATTATCGCTCTGAACGACAAAACCGCCGAAATGGTCACGGATTTAGGCGCTATCTACCGCACCAAAGACGGAGGCAAAACTTGGCAAGCTTTAGTGGAAGGTGCTGTGGGTGTGGCCCGGACAATTGTTCGTTCCCATGATGGTAAATATGTGGCCGTTTCCGCACGCGGGAACTTTTATTCCACTTGGGAACCGGGGTCAACAGAATGGCAACCCCACAATCGTCTTTCTTCCCGCCGTTTACAAAAAGTCGGTTATGGTGAAAAAGGGGAATTGTGGGCCCTGGCCCGGGGTGGTCAACTACAATTTACTAGCCCCAATGATCTCGATACATGGGAAGATAAGGTATTCCCCGAGTTTTCCACCAGTTGGGGACTTTTGGACCTCAACTACCGCACCCCCGAAGAAATTTGGGTCGCTGGTGGTAGCGGCAATCTCTTGGTCAGTCATGACAACGGCCAGTCTTGGCAAAAAGATCGCGCGGTGGAAAGTGTCCCCTCCAATCTCTATCGAATTGTTTTTATCAATTCCGACAAGGGTTTTGTCTTGGGACAAGATGGGGTTTTACTGAAATATAATCCCCCCAGCGAGCCGGCCTAAAACTTGTCTCAGGGTCAACAAAGTCTCTATTATAGAGATTGAATTTTTCAAGTCCTATCATTCCGAGGAGAACCATCCATGTCAGGTAGTACCGGCGAACGTCCTTTTGGCGATATCGTTACCAGTATTCGTTACTGGATTATCCATAGCATCACCATCCCCATGCTCTTTGTCGCAGGTTGGTTATTCGTGAGTACCGGTTTAGCTTACGATGTTTTTGGCACTCCCCGTCCCGATGAGTATTACACTCAAGAGCGTCAAGAATTACCGATCATTAATGATCGCTTTGAGGCCAAAAATCAAATCGAGCAGTTTAATCAGTAGTTTACTTTAATTAAGGATAAAAACAATGGCTAGTGGTAATCCCAATCAACCCATTTCTTACCCCATTTTCACCGTTCGCTGGTTGGCAGTTCATACCTTAGCGGTCCCCACTGTCTTCTTTATCGGTGCAATTGCGGCAATGCAGTTTATTCAACGCTAGGAGAACAATTATGGAAAGAACACCTAATCCGAATCGGCAAGCCGTCGAGTTAAATCGTACTTCTCTTTATCTAGGTTTACTCCTAGTTGCTGTCTTGGGAATTTTATTTTCCAGCTATTTCTTTAACTAATTAGTCCCGATTTATTGTCATCGCAATTAGGAGGTGTTATTCATGTTCGCAGAAGGTCGTATTCCTTTGTGGTTAGTCGCCACCATCGCCGGTCTAGGCGTTATCGCTGTGCTTGGTCTTTTCTTCTACGGAGCTTACGCCGGTTTAGGTTCCTCTATGTAATTCCATTACGGGTAATTTCCCCCAGCAAAAAGCCGTTAGTTATAGAAATAACTAGCGGTTTTTTCAGTATTCGGTGAAAAGTAAAGCTCGATCGAACTTTAATACCAAATCCGTTTTTAATAGTGTGATTAACTCTCAAGTTATGAATTGTTTTTCCCTGCTCCCCACTCCCTGCTCCCTTCTCCCCACACCCTGCCCCCACGAAAAACTTTTTCAGCATACCCTAATTAAAAAAAGGAGTCAAAGACTTGACTCCTTTAGTTATAGGGATGATTTAGCTAAAACTAAACTTCTTGTTTACGAGTGCTAAGATCACCCAATTTTTGGAATAAACCGAATTCCACTTGTTCTTCCAGATCTGGATCGACCCCGGCGAATACGTCGCGGTAGATGGTACGAGAACCGTGCCAGATGTGACCAAAGAAGAATAGTAAAGCAAAGACAGCATGACCGAAAGTAAACCAACCTCTTGGAGAAGTGCGGAATACCCCGTCAGACTTCAGGGTTTCGGTGTCAAACTCGAAAGCTTCACCGAGTTGCGCTCTACGCGCAAATTTCTTCACATCAGCAGGATCGCTGAAGACCTGACCATCGAGAGAGCCACCGTAGAAAGAAACGGTAACACCACTTTGTTCGATACTCAGTTTCGATTCCGCACGACGGAAGGGAATATCAGCGCGAACGATACCTTCCGAGTCAGTCAGGACAACGGGGAAGGTTTCAAAGAAATTAGGCATCCGACGCACGCTGAGGACGCGACCTTCGCCATCTTTGAACACGGGGTGTCCTAACCAAGATTTAGCGATACCGTCACCGCTATCCATGGCACCAGTACGGAATAAACCACCTTTAGCGGGGCTATTACCGACATAATCATAGAAAGCCAGTTTTTCGGGGATTGCTTGGTAAGCTTCGGCGATGGTGGCTCCATTGGCGATGCTGGCCTCCACACGACGCTCAATTTCTTCTTGGAAATAGCCCTTATCCCATTGGTAACGGGTCGGGCCAAAGAGTTCGATCGGCGTGGTAGCATTACCGTACCACATGGTTCCAGCCACGACGAAAGCGGCAAAGAAAACGGCGGCGATACTGCTAGAAAGCACCGTTTCGATATTACCCATTCTCAGGGCTTTATAGAGTCTTTCGGGGGGACGAACGGTTAAATGGAATAAACCGGCGATAATCCCGACGATACCCGCAGCAATGTGGTGAGCTACCACACCCCCGGGGTTAAAGGGGTTAAAACCAGCAGGTCCCCATTCCGGAGCTACGGGCTGCACATGACCGGTTAAACCGTAGGCATCGGAAACCCACATCCCGGGACCCCAAAGGCCTGTTTGATGGAAAGCACCGAAACCAAAGCAAAGTAAACCAGATAAGAACAGGTGAATACCGAACATTTTCGGCAAATCGAGCGCAGATTCGCCCGTGCGGGGATCGACGAATAATTCTAAATCCCAGAAAACCCAGTGCCAAACCGCCGCTAGGAATAGCAGACCGGATAAGACGATATGAGCGGCGGCAACGCCTTCAAAAGACCAGAAACCGGGGTCAACACCAGTTTCGCCGGTGACGCTCCAGCCACCCCAAGAACCAGTGACACCTAAACGGGCCATGAAGGGCAGCACGAACATTCCTTGCCGCCACATCGGGTTTAATACGGGGTCGCTGGGGTCGAAAATAGCAAGCTCATAGAGGGCCATGGAGCCAGCCCAACCCGCTACCAGTGCGGTGTGCATCAGGTGAACGGAAATTAAACGGCCCGGGTCGTTGAGAACGACTGTGTGTACTCGATACCAAGGTAGTCCCATTGACTACGCTCCTCCTATTGACAATTTAGTGTCCACTTAGACGCTTTTTATATTCAGGGTCAAAATATAAGCCCAACAATCTCGACTGTTAAGTGCAAGAGTTAGCCAACCTACATTATCCCTTGAAAAGTGTATCTATTCTAAAGAAGTGTAACTATTGTTAGAACAGATTTCAAGTGCTTGCGATCGGTCTTCCGCCAGAATATTCCAGATCAGGGTGTAGGGTGTAGGGTGTAGGGTGTGGGCTGTCGGGTGTGGGCTGTCGGGTGTGGGCTGTGGGGAGATGGGGAATTATGACTGATAACTGATAACTGATAACTGATAACTGATTACTTCCTCAGTAGTTCTTCGGCATTTTGCAGGATTTCGAGGACTTGTTCGGCACTAATCAAGCGTTTTAGCACCACTTGCCCGATGGTGGGGACAGTATCAGCAATTTCGGCACTCTTGGGGGCAACTTCCACCATAATCACGGCTTCTTCCACCTTATAAAGCCATAAAACCTGTTCTCCTTCCAAAATACCGATATTTAATCGCTCTATCTGCGGTGGTCGTCGCCAACTACTCGCATGGTCCCACAAACCCCCAAATTCCCACACCCGTCCTATTGTCCAACCTGCCGTTAAGAAAAAATATTTCACTTTGTTACTCAATCTAGAATCAATCTCTAGCTTTCTGGCTTAATTAGTTTTCAGCCGTCAAATTTTATCAGCTTTTTAGCCCCCAGCCATCAGTCAGAAAAGGCAATAGGCAATAGGCAATAGGCAATAGGCAATAGGCAATGGGCAATGGGCAGCTTTGTTCTCCCTGGGTGCATCCCACATTTGCAGAAATACCGACAATCAGTAATTATCAGTTGGATGAAACGGACTATCTGCTTTCCACAGAAGCTAACCGTCAACATCTCCAAGAGGCAATAGAATCTCTTAAAAATCCTGATAGTTATATTTATGTAGATGCTGCTAACTTATGAGGAAAGTCGCCTTTCTAACCCGAAGTTTTGATGAGTTTAACCAATGGCGATCGCAGACAAGAAAGTTTACGCTAAAATTGTCAGCCTTATTAAAGATGTTCAAAGAGAGCCTTTTTCTGGACTAGGAAAATCAGAAGCATTAAAACATAAACTATCAGGATTATGGTCACGACGCATTACAAAAGAACATCGCCTAGTTTATAGCGTGTCTGATTATGACACAAAAGCTAGAACCTCTGGAAATGCGTTGCAAGGGAGTTCCTTGCAACGAGATAGAAATGAGAAGAACCCTTTACTGATTAATTTTCCACAAAAGTAAATTTACCATTTTTACCATCGGCATCCATTTTAATTTGTGCCACGGAGAATTTATCCTGAATGATTTCCCCTTCGGGAGTAAAAGCAATATCTCCCAGGACAGTCACATACTTACCCGCTAAAATTTCCTGATTTAATTGTTGGCGAATTTGTTCGAGGGAAAGTGTACTGAGTTTATTTTTATCATCTACCCGTTTTAGGGCCTCGACAAAAACTTGAATTCCCGTAAAAGCTTGAGCGGTAAATTGGGGCGGTGCTTTTTTATTTTCTGCTGTATAATCGGCGACAAAATCCCGATTAATAGGATTATCTAATTCCGGGTTATAAGCTTGAGCGATGAGAATACCATCACATTGAGCTTGACAAACCGGGAAAATATTAGAAGTATTTAAACCATTGCCCCCAATAATTAACCCCTGATAGCCTAATTGTCGCAACTGTTTGACCAAATTGCCCCCGTCAGCAACCAAACCAGAAATAATCACTAAATCCGGTTTAATATTAATAGCGGCGGTGGCTTGGTTTTGAAAATCTGTATCGGTGGTTTGGAATTTCTGCACGGTGACAATATCAAGATTTAAACTTTTTAGGGTTTCTTGAAAAGTTTCCGTTTCCGATTTACTAAAAGCATCATTTTGGGCAAAAAAGACAGCCACTTTTTTAATCTTGGGATCGATTTTTAAAGCGGTTTTAACTGCATTGGGGGCGACCACAGCCACAGGAGCGGACACCCTACCCACATATTCACCGATCTGGGGAATACCTTTAGCCGTGTTAGACGGGCCGAGAATGGGAACTTTAGCTCGATCGGCGATCGGACTAGCGGCAAAAGCTTGCTGGGACAAGGACGGACCAAGAATACCCACCACCTTATCTTGAGTGATTAGGGTATTAATGGCGTTGATTGCGCCCTGTTCATCCCCGGCCACATCCTGGATAATAACTTTAATCGGTGTTCCATTAACTCCGCCCTTTTTATTAAAATATGTTTCAGCCATCTTGACACCGATCACCTGTTCCTGTCCCAATAGGGCGAGATTGCTGGTTTGAGCTAAAGCTGCACCGATGGGAATAGCAGCAGTGGCGGCGTTTTCTGCGGGACTGGGGTTAGTTTGACTGGTGGGAGTGCCGGAATTGCAGGCCACCACTAGACCGAAAGTGACTAGGGATAGTATTAAGGGGATTAATAAACGTTTTCTGAGCATCTTAACTCTCCGGGGACTGATATTGTTGATGACACTATTATTTCGCTAATCGGGTTGATTTCAGCGATAATTCTCGACGAGATCGAAGCAGATTTTGCTCCCTTAGCGCCTTTTGTTTCCCCTAATTTTGTCGATTAACCTCCCCGTCTCACCTCCCTTTTCAGAAAAACGATTTGCCTTTTCTGGTTCTGTCGCCTAACCTAGTAGTTAGGGAATTTATTATCGCCTTTCCCGTCCACAAACCCCGAAGCGAAAACATCCATTTAAGATTATGACTAACCCGGTTATTCACGCCTTTTTCCTCGGACGAGCGATCGCTGAAGTAGTCAGTGAACAGCTAGAAGATGCGTTTACCAACGCTTTAAGCGAATTAGGCAAATTTGATGCCGAACAACGGGAAAACCTGCGGCAATTCGTCGAAGAAGTGCAAATGAGAGCCGATCGAGCCATGGAAAAGGGAGTATATGCTGAGACAGACTCCAGTGGTTCCTCCAGTGCCGATGTGCAGGAAAACATCGACGAAATGCGGGCTGAAATCGCCCAATTGCGCTCGGAACTAAAAAACTACCGAAATTAACCAAAAACCCTCTTTTAGTCGCTTTAAAGCCCCAAAAATTGCGTGTCAGCCCTTCTACCCGTCCCCGTTACCCTAGAGTTAAACCCAGCAATGCCGGCCCTTCAAGTCGCCAAAAATAGCTATCGTTGGAATCAAGAAAACTATTCCATCAATCGTCGTCGTCTAGATATTTGGCGATTCGTTCTGACTGTACTTTATCAATTCTGGCTCAACGGTAAAAAATGGAGCTATAACGGCAGCTATAGCGAGGAAAAACTCGCCAGCAGACGCAGAAAACAAGCCGCTTGGATTCGGGAAACCATGCTAGAATTGGGACCGACTTTTATTAAAGTCGGTCAACTGTTCTCCACCCGGGCCGATCTTTTTCCCCTCGAATATGTGGAAGAACTCTCGAAACTACAGGATCAGGTTCCCGCATTTACCTACGAACAGGCCAGCAAAATTATCGAGGTATCCCTCGGTAAACCCCTCAATCAACTCTTTAAAAGCTTTGATCCTATTCCCCTGGCAGCCGCTAGTTTAGGGCAAGTTCACCGGGCCCAACTGAAGAGCGGGGAAGATGTGGTGGTCAAAGTCCAACGGCCCGGATTAAAAAAATTATTTAGTATCGATCTGACCATCCTAAAAAAAATCGCCCAATACTTCCAAAATCATCCCAAATGGGGTAAAGGTCGCGATTGGACGGGTATTTATGAAGAATGCTGTAAAATCCTCTGGGAAGAAACCGATTATCTCAATGAAGGTCGTAACGCTGACACTTTTCGCCGTAATTTTCGCGGGGAAGATTGGGTGAAAGTACCGAAAGTCTATTGGCGCTACACCGCTCCCCGGGTTTTAACCCTAGAATACCTCCCCGGCATCAAAATCAGTCATTATGAAGCCCTAGAAGCGGCCGGACTCGATCGCAAATTGTTGGCTAAACTAGGGGCAAAAGCCTATCTAATTCAACTACTCAATAACGGCTTTTTTCACGCAGATCCTCACCCTGGCAATATTGCCGTTGATAGTGATGGCTCCTTAATTTTCTACGATTTCGGCATGATGGGACAAATTAAAACCAACGTGCGCGAAAAATTAATGCAAACTCTCTTGGGAATTGCCCAAAAAGATGCCGATCGCGTGGTCACTTCTCTGGTGGATTTAGGAGCATTAACTGCTAATGGTGATATGGGAGCAGTGCGGCGATCGATCCAGTATATGCTCGATAACTTCATGGATAAACCCTTTGAGGAGCAATCCGTGGCCTCTATCAGCGATGATCTCTATGAAATCGCCTACGATCAGCCTTTTCGCTTTCCCGCTACCTTTACCTTCGTCATGCGAGCATTTTCTACCCTAGAAGGGGTAGGCAAAGGACTCGATCCCGAATTTAACTTTATGGAAGTGGCCCAACCTTTTGCCCTGCAATTAGTAAATGATATGACAGGAAATAATGGCAGTAATATCCTCGATGAGTTAGGACGACAAGCAGCCCAAGTGAGCAGCACCGCCCTGAGTTTACCCCGACGCATCGATGATACGATCGAAAAATTAGAACGGGGTGATATCCGTGTCCGGGTACGTTCCAGCGAATCCGATCGACTTTTGCGGCGATTGGGTATGATTCAAATGGGAACTAACTACACTTTACTGATCAGTGCTTTGCTGATCTCAGCGACGCTTCTATTCGTCAGTGGTTTTGGTTGGTTAACTCTAATACCGATGGCGATTTCCCTGCTGCCGGGGATAGCTCTTGTGAGACTTTGGCGAAAAATTGAACGTCAGGATCGTATGATGTAATTGATTGCGGGATAATAAATATTGTGTTAGCACCAAAAATTTCCATGAACAATCTTTCTTTTGGAGGAATGACTGATCCAGGTGTAGTGCGATCGGTTAATCAGGATAGTTATTATATTGACCCCGAGCAGCGCTTTTTTATCGTTGCTGATGGCATGGGAGGTCATGCGGGGGGCCAGGAAGCTAGTCAAATCGCCACTGAAACTATCCAAGCTCATCTAGAAGAACACTGGAATTCGCCCCTGACTGCTGGGGAATTGCTGCAGGAGGCAATTACTGCCGCTAACGAGAAGATTATTGAAGATCAACTAAAACATCCCGAAAGACAGGACATGGGGACAACCCTAGTCATGGCTATCGTCCGAGATGATGGCTCTTGGTACACGCATATTGGTGATTCCCGTCTCTATCGCTTTCGTGAGCAAAAATTAGAACAGGTGACGGAAGATCATACTTGGATAGCTAGGGCGATAAAAATGGGCGATCTGTCCAAAGAAGATGCGAAAAACCACTCTTGGCGACATATTTTATTTCAATGTCTTGGTCGTCGCGATTTGCCCCCAGTGACGGTATCTCCCCTCGATCTGCAATCCGGCGATAGTTTAATTCTCTGTAGTGATGGTTTGACGGAAGAACTGTCCGACCAGGAAATTAGCGATTATTTGCAAACTGGTGCTGATTGTCAGGAAATTGTCAAGAATTTAGTGGCAGCGGCCAAAGAAGCCGGCGGTTCTGATAATATCACCGTGGTCATGGTAACGCAGAATTGAGAGGAAATAGCGATCGCTGATCGCTAAACTTGCACTTCTACTCGATCGCTCCTGCTTGTTGTAATAAAGAAACGATCGCCTGATGGTGATTAAATTTAGCTAACATTAAAGCGGTCATTCCCCCTTGATTTTTCTGATTTAAGTTCACCTTTCCCCCGTCTAACAAAACTTTAACCGTGTCGAGACAACCGTGATAACTGGCCCACATTAACGGGGAAGCACCGCTAAAATCGAGTTTATTGACATCAGCGCCGATATCGATTAACCAGCGCACCAATTGACTATTATTGCCCTCACAAGCTTTCATGAGGACGGTTTTGCCATCGGGATAAACGGCGTTGGCATTGGCCCCGTATTCGAGGAGATAACGGCAGATTTCCGTAAATTGGCGCTGTAGAGCTAAAGTTAACGGTGTTTCTCCCTGCTGAGTTAGGTTAGGCTCCGCCCCCTGTTTTAACAATTCTAAAACGATCGCTTCGTATCCCTGCACCGTGGCGATAAGCAAGGGTGTATCCCCAAAATGGTTGCGGTGATTGACAAAAGCACCGGCTTGTAGTAGGGCCTGAACGATCTCTAAATGTCCTTCGATCGTGGCTAAATGCAGGGCCGTTTCTCCGGCCTGATTTTGATTGTCAACACTGGCCGCCTGAGCGAGTAAAAGTCGGACAATATCGAAATATCCCTCAGCAGCGGCGAGCATCAGGGCAGTTTCTCCCTCCTCCGTGCTGATATTCGGATTTGCTCCCGCTTGCAGTAAAGTTTGTACGCTGCCGAGATTTCCCCTCTCTACAGCCAAAATGAGGGGAGTTTCCCCGGATAAAGTGGGAGCATCGAGAGGCATACCACGGTTAATAAAAAATTGGAGGATTTCTGGACGATTAGCGTTGAGAGCCTCTAACCAAGCTTCTTGACGGATTTCTTCATCTACACCACTATCGAGCAGTAAACCGACAATTGCATCGTAATTTTGGCTAATTGCTACAGATAAAGCCGTATCTCCATCCCGATCGCGCATATTGACCCAAGCGCCGGCGGTTAATAACTGTTCTGCGATCGCTGTATAACCCTTATAAGTGGCGATCATTAGTGCTGGTGTACCATCTTGATTAACCTGATTGACATTAGCACCGGCGGCGATTAATTGAGCGAGGATTTCACTGTGATTGAGGGCAGCCGCTAACATGAGAGGGCTTAAACCTTGAGGTTGTTTACTTTTGTTGATATCTGCCCCAAATTCTCGCAAAATTGCCACAATTTCCCGATGACCCCCCTGCACGGCATAGATTAAAGCCGTCGTATTTTGGCCATCGGTGGCGTTGACATTTGCCCCCTGACTCAGTAAAGCTTGAACCCGCGCCAGATTGCCCTGACGTGCCGCTTGTATTAACAAGATATCCCAATTAGAAGCCATTAACAGTGACCGATCGGCAGAAAGTATTTTTTCTATTATCGATCGTTATAGGCGGGTAAACGGACAGAAAAGCTACTACCCCGTTCTAATTCTGAGGTAAGGTAATTCTACTAGCTGTGGTACTTAGGGTTTGCTGAAAAAGTTTTTCCTGGGGGTAGGAGTCAGGAGTCAGGAGTCAGTAGCCGGTCGTTTCAGGCTTTGTTGCCCTTGTTTTTTGTACCAATTGATGTACTACAAGAAGGATAATGCAAGGTTTTTGAAAGTCCCAATCCTATTTTCGCAGCATGAACATCGGATTTTAACAGGTCAAAAGCCTTATTTTAAAAGGGTTTTACCATTATTCAGTAAGCCCTACTTAAGTGTTCTGATAATTAGAATAGCGATCGCAATATATTCGATATGCTATAATCTTGAACAGTTTCGTTAGTAGTTAAATCCATGCTAGTTTTAGCCGGTGATATTGGTGGCACTAACACCAGGTTGTGTTTGGTAGAAACGGACGGAAAAAATGAATCAACTCTCCGAGAAGAAATTTATCCGAGCGGCAATGAGGGTTTAGTTCCTTTAGTGCGACAATTCCTAGGTGATGAGTCTAATGTTTATAAGGCTTGTTTTGCTTTGGCTGGCCCTGTTCTGAACAACAAATGTAAAATCACTAATTTACCTTGGCCAGAATTAGATGCGGCCCGGTTACAAGAAGAATTGAACATTGCTAAAGTGAGTCTTATTAATGATTTTGTAGCAATTGGCTACAATATTGTCTTAGAAAAAAATAAATCTTTAGTTACTTTACAGGAAGGTGAATTTTTGCCTGATGCGCCGATCGCTATTATTGGGGCGGGTACGGGTCTGGGAAAGGCGTTTGCAGTTCCTGAAGGTGATAGCTATCGAGTGTTTCCAACGGAAGGAGGCCACGAAAGTTTTGCTCCTGATAATTTGTTAGCTCAGGAGTTATTGGCATATCTTCGGGCCGACGGCAAGGTTGATGTGGAACGGGTGGTTTCTGGCCCAGGAATTGTTGATATTTTTCGTTTTTTGCAGGATCGCAAGTTTGCTTCTGAAGATGTGGGTGATTTTTTAAGTCAATTTGATCCTGGGGCAGCAATCGCTAAAGGAGCAGCAGCAGGTCATTTTCTTTGTCAGCAAACAATGGCAATTTTTGTAGAAGCTTTTGGGGCTGCGGCAGGGGATATGGCGGTGAGTTTTTTACCGTTTGGCGGTTTATATATTGCGGGGGGAATTGCAGCCCAAAATATTGAATTGATGCGGAATGGCAGTTTTATTAAGGCATTTACAGATAAGGCACGGGTTAATCCTGTTTTGCTAGAAAAAGTTCCTGTCCATATTGTTTTGAATACCCTGGAGGGATTAAGAGGTGCAGTAAAATACGCTGCTACAAAAATGTAGAAGCATAGGATAGACAATCCTAGAAGTTGTCTTGATTGTGAGGGTATTCAATGCCCTTTTTGTTGATTTGCCCTCATAATTGCAAATCTACCATTAGTTACAAAACCCGCCTCAATAGCGTGTCGAGCTGCCCCCCACATGACAATGCTGTTATCTTGAAAAACTTTAACAGAAATGCCTTCGTTATAAGCTTTGAAATTTCCCTCTTTATCAATAAAGGCATTGATAAATTTGCCTTCTTTCAAGATTTCAATGGGAATATCAATACCGCCAATATAAACTCCGCCACTGGCTTTATAGGTAAGAGCCAAATTCCCTGCTTGCGCTCCCCAAATAGAGATAAAAAAATCCAAAACTTCTTTACATAATGGATTCCCTTCCTGGGCAGCTTGAATGATAGCATCAGCATCATTGATATTTGGCTGATTTTCCCATTCAGAAAGACTTTGAAAAAAATGATAAATTCTGGTTAAACCAGGAGCAGATAGAACATACTCATAACTAACGGGGCTATTATCCCCCTGCTCTTGTTTCAGTTCTTTCAGAAATTGTAAAAGTTCCCAATCTTTATCTATTCTAGCACCGAAGTCCGCATGACCACCTTCCGAGGAGATTGGTTTTAACCCTTTTTTTTCATCATGGCTATACCATAATGCTTGACCTAAACCTCCACTCACTAGCATTAATACTCGGCGATCTTCAGGATTTGGGTGAGATTTACCAGGATAAAGTTCTTTTAGCTGATCTTCTCCATTTCCCAAAAAAATACCATAGCCAATTGCTTCCATATCATTGATAAAAGAGACAGGAACATTGTTATAGGGAAGTTTTTGTCTGAATTCATGCTCTGTAAAAGTTGCTTTAAATTCCTTGCGATCAACTCTAGCCTCGCCATGATCAACAGGTCCTGCTATACCAAAACAAGCACCATAAATATCTTCATTATCACTATATTGCCCATAATAATATTGCTCTAAAAATGTCTCTATCATGTTTTCCAAGCCTTGAGCATAATCCTTAGTTGTATAAGTTTCATGGGCAATTAAGGCATCCAGCATCACTTTTTTTTGAGAGTCATCTTTTTTGTGAGTAAAAAGACCGAATTCGCTTTTATCACCTGCAATTTTGCCAGCGAGAATGACCATAAAATTGACTCCTTTATAGTAAATATATCTAAATGAAAACAGCAACCAAAAAAAGACTAAAAACCTAATTCTTCTAGCTCATTTTTAATCTCCTTAATTTTTGCTTGTGAGCGTGTTACAACCAGTCCTAAATTAATTCCATCAGGAGCGATAAAGCAAATAGCAAAAGGTGTTGTTAGTTCGACAAAATAAACCATCATCGTTCCCCCCGCCAATTTAAAAATTGAGTATGTGAGATTGCCAAAGGCAGTTACCTTGCCAAAATTATCTAAAGCTTCTTGAATCTTGCTGAGGGATTCAAATCCTTCAATTGCTTCTCCTACTGCATCACCACCGTCTGCAAAAAGAGCACGATAAAGCTCTGGATCATCAGATTTGAGTCGTTTATTGTGATACAGTGGTAGTCCATTCTCTAGATTAAAAATAAGGATTGATTTTAGGTGTCCTTTTGAGGTGGTAACAGTCTCGTCCAGAAGAACATCAAGTTTTTCTTGTTCGGGTCGTTGTTGTGTCATAAGAGAGATTCTCGCAATTTTAGTCTTGAGGAAGTTAAATACTAATTCCTGAAAATAATTTTCGTTTAAATTTTGATATTTGTCAAGTATTTTTCCGCATTCTTTTAGGGGTTCTTGGATTTGAGATTGGTCTATTTCCCCAAGACAGTATTGGTCGAAGGTAATAAAAATTCTTTGTTCTCTCTCAGGGTAAGAGCTATGGGGAGCAAGAGCAAAGTCAAATAGTTCTTGATAACTCCAGTTTTTGATCTGCGATCTAACAAGAAATTCTAGGTATTTACGGATATTTTCGACAGGAATATCAGACTCATTTACCCATTCTAAAAGCTTTTTTAAGGCAGCAGTTTGAGAGGTTGTCCATTGTAAAATCTCTCGGAGTAGAAAGTCAGAGTAGTTATTTTTCCCTTGTAATGATGGTCGAGAAGTTGTGATCAATGAAACAGCTTCAGATTGAACAGAAGGTGAAGCAGTTGTCCAGACTTCCGCCACTAAACTGGTCATTACAAATTTAATCTCTCCCTCCTCTAATGTCGGTGTAGGCTTTTTCCCTAGCCATTCTAGGGCCAGTTTTAGATCATTATTTTGTAATAAATAAGATGATTCTTGACGATCCGAATGTTGCCAATCTCGAAAAGCTTTTGTATAGGGACGGAGTCCCGCCATGACTTCCTTGATCCAGTTTTGATCTAGAATTTTTTCGTAAATCTTGTTGAGTATTCTTAAATTATGCTCCTTATCTAGAATTATAAAACACATATCTTTTAGTTTACGATGTTGTGGATTTTTTTCATCGAAGAGAATCGGCTCGTTTTGAGTAATTTTTTCAAAGAGAGAAATTAACTCAAAACTGTCGTCCTGATTTAAAAATTGGTCTCGATCTTTCTGAAACTGATCATATTCCTCAAAAAGATTGAGATGTGAGAAAACTAAATCTTCTAGCCGACCGTGAACTTCATTCTGTTGTAAATCTACAACGTTATTGTTTTTAGCAATAATATCAAAAATAATATTACTAAATTGATAAAATCCCCCTGTAAGGTTATTAATCGCTTTAACAATTGTTTCCCATTTATCCTCAGATTCGTTAGGAAAAATGTCCTGAACTTTATTCCAAAATTGCCTAGATTCTTCAAAAAATCTATTTTCTAAATGTCTAACGATGTTTTCATGGTCTTTTGCCCATTCTAAAGTACGTTTTAATATTTTTCCAGTAAGTAAATAAAGTTCTTTTTGCCGTTCATCAGCGTTATGGTAATTATCATAATCGTCTCTATAAAAAATAAATTCTCTTTGTTGAAGTTCAATCCAATTTAGATTGAAGATTTGTTTGTATATCTCACAATAAGGCTTAAGAACATGATCTTCTTCTAACACTAATCCCAAAAGCTTAAGCTCAATTTGCAGCATATCACTACTTTTTGAACGTACTGTAGAACAATTATTCAAGCTACTTAGCACGATTTCCTTGTATAAATCTAATAAATCCATAGACCTTTTGTTTGGTTCTGATAGAAATCTTATTATTCTCTGAAAATGCTCTTCACAATCTAAATTTCGCCAACCTCTGATAATTTTTTCTTCAACTAATTGATCAATATTGGTATCAGTACCAGTATTGGTGTTGGTACTTTCCTCAATAACTAATTTACAAAGGCAATGTGTTAAGTATGGGTGTCCATTTGTAAATGATAAAATTTTTACCATTGCCTCTGTAGCTTTAGCTTCAGAATAGTTAATCTCTTTGACTAATTTATCTTTCAAGGGAGTTATTTCGTGAGGTTGAAAGGGCCTCAATTTAATATTTTTGCCAACGTCAAAAGGACTAATCCTTTCATTTGGACATAGCTCTGAAGGAGTAGCAATACCAAAAAGTGCAAAAGTCAGACGTTTGTAATCGGCTGTCATCTCGCGACGGTTATAAAATAAGCGAATTAATTTAAAAAAATCACTCCGAGACTCGAAATTTAAAGTACAATTAATTTCATCAACAAAAATGACTAATTTTTGAGAAGTTTCTTGCAGTATAATATCAGTAATAAAACTTTTCAGACGATAAAGAGGACCTAGGCTACTCTTTGTCAGCCACCAGTTGTCTAGATCAAAACTCGATAAAATTTTATTTTCTGTTAAATTGTTTAATAATTCTTGACTAAAATCTCTATAAAATTCATCAGAAGTATAATTTATCTTTTCTACAAAAGTTAAATCTATTGATATACAAAGAAAGCCCTCTTTTTTCAAATCATTAAATATTTGAACCATAAGACTGCTTTTCCCAGTCTTCGGAGAATTTAGAACACAACAAAAATCCCCATTTCTAAGGGATCCGAGCAATTCTTCATCCGCATTGCGCTTGATATAATCAGGATGCTTATAAGGTAACGCAGAAGGTATAGAGGAAGTTGAAGGGTTTTGGGCGTTCATGCTCTTCTAATTGTATTTTGAAAGAAAATTCTATATAGCTCACAAGAAGGATCAGCATAATGGCTTCCCAACTTAATTAATCCCATCTCCTCTAATTCCTCCGCAATCAGGGGGCTTATGTAAATTGGTTTCGGTGTAGATATAACCCTATATAGTGCCTCTTCTAATGATTGATCACGGATAACTTGAATTTTTCTGAGTAATTTATTTAGATGCGGTGTATAAATACCTTCCAGTTCTTTATGCACTGCATCTAGTAATGATTGCTCACCTGGTGATGATTGCTCACTTTGAATTTTTCTGAGTAATTTATTTAGGTGATTTGGGTTTTTTAGATGTTCAAAAGATAAACTGATCAAATAAGGGTGTCCCCCAACTAATCGCATGATTAGGGAAATGGTTGTGAAATCCATCTGAATTTCATACTGACTGGCAAGAGATTGTACCTCATCAACAGTGAATTCAGGTAATCGAATTACTTTTCCCACACTAAAAGGAGATTCGTTCTCGTTCAGGACTGGCATTCTTGAGTGTGCAATAATTAATCCAAGCCTGCTCCAACTTCCGTGATCTTGAGTACTACTTCTTGCACATCTATTGTAAAACGCTCTTAGCATTGAACAAAACTCTTTATAGGTTGGATCCTTGTCAAGTTTGTTCAGATCGTCGATAACTATAACGATGGGAGAGTTTTTAGAAGGTAATAAAAACCTTTCAAAATATTGAATACATTTTAATTTATATCCTGAACTCCTTATGCTTTTCCAATCGTCTATAAAATTGTGGTGTAAATCTACTTTATTACTAATTTCTTGACAAAAACGATAGAAAAGCCTTCCCGCCTCAGCTTGGTCTTGTATATCGAATTCCTCCATGCTTAATAGAACCTTTCGATAATTGTTGGAATTGAAAGAATTAAAAATATGATTAACTAGCCGAGTCTTTCCCATTTTATCTGGGGCTTTTATATGGATCAAAGAATGTTCTTGGAGAAGTGATTGGTAGTTTTCTAAATAAGGAGCCGTGTTTATGTGGGGGCGGCAAATTACTGTTACTTTGTTGGCTGCTTCGATGACATCAGGCATTTTGTCTATGCCCGCTTCTTTCAATAGCGCTTCTAAAAGAGGTTTATTTTGCTCATCAGGATTATCCACTAAATCTACCGCTTCGTTGTGATCTTTTTCCTTAAGCTTTTTCTTAAGCAAACCCTTGAAGTAATCATAAGCATCCTTTGCCGCCATCTTGACAGGTTCCTGAACTGCGGAAGTTACCCCAGCCGCCAATGCTGTCAAAATAAGAGCTATGGGTTCCATTGCATTAACACCTCGACTTAACAAACGCTATTTTGAGTTATGGGTTTCAGTATAGCAAAATTGGGCAGTTCAGCAATTCCCCCTTGAAATACAGTTCTTCTCCAGAGCAACTGATCTTTACACCGGTTGCTTTATTACTTTGGCACAGCCAATTCCCTATTCGATAAACTTTTTGATCGCTGTGGACGAATCTGGTTAGAAGCGGGTAAATTTAGCTAATATAAACAAAATTTGGGAGCATCTCACCTTTGTAACCTTTAAATCAGGTTTTTATGTCAAGCTATTTTGAAAGCCTTGCTAGAAAACAGTTTTAGTGACAAGTATAATTACTCACCTGGATAAATGAGATGCTCCCCAAAATTTTGCCCGAAAAGGAGTTATAGATTTAGCTAAACAGGTTTTATTACTGTAACTGATGACCACAGCTACTACAAAAGCGATCGGTTGCCGCTACTTTTGCCCCGCATTGACTACAAAATCGCGTTTTACTGACGGTTTTTGCGTCTCCCATACTCATTTTCATATCTCCCATTTGCATTTCCATGGGGGTAAAATTCATCGACATATTACCCATTTTCATGGGTTGCATCGGTTGCATTGGTTGCATTGGTTGCATCGGTTGCATCGGTGAGGAGGAGAAACTGGTAGCAGTGGTCGATTGAGAGGACTGAGAAACTCCAGAGGTATGAGGAGAGGAAAAACCGATACTGCTTCCTTGAATTTGGATTCTGTGGGGTCCGGTTTCAGTGATAATTTCAATAATTGCCCCTTGGGGAATTATCTCTATTTGGGGTTCTTGTGTCCAAACTCCGGTGGCAAAACTACTGCTAGACTGCTGTTGTTGTCCCACTGCACCACTAGCGAGGGTTACAATCGTCTGCAGCCCTTGATTATCGAGATAGAGACGTTGTCCTGTGGGTAATTCACTATAAATAGCCATATTTTTGACAGTGAAAACTAAAAAGTAAAAAGCTAGTTAACACCCCTAGGATCCAGTCTAGCGAGGATAAAAATGTTAGAGGATTTTCTTAAGAATTTTATCGACAAAAAAAGGGTGGTTTTACCCACCCTCACCATGTCTCAAGAAAACAAACTTTTTAACGGACGCTACCGGCTAATTTATCGACCCGAATCGGTTTCATCAGGTACAATTTGAGGAATTGCCAAGCGTTAGAGGCGAAGATAGGCAATTTCTTCAGGAATTTAACTGGTGCGGCACTGTTTTCGCTATCGATCGCCCGTAATCCCTCGTTATTGCGAACACAAATCTCTAGGCGATCATAAAATTCAGGACTATCCACATCAAGAACAATCGGGAAGACGCGGCCGGCGGTTTCATTGGTCTTCTCGATTACATACTTATCGTACTCGCGAGCGTCCAAACCGAGAATGGCGTAGAAACCGGAACGCTGAGTATCATTGAGATACATCGTAGCGAAGACCGAAAGCAGGAAGAAACGACACCAGAGACGAGCGCGCCAATCATTAAGAATATCAGGCTGCGCACGCATGATCGCATCAAAGAAGTCCCCGTGACGGTTTTCGTCTTGACACCAATTCTCGAAGAAGTTAAAAATCGGATAAACCCGATCTTCGGGATGTTGTTCGAGATGACGATAAATGGTGATATAGCGCCAATAACCGATTTTTTCGGAAAGATAGGTGGCGTAGAAGATAAATTTCGGTTTAAAGAAGGTGTAGTTACGGCTTTTGGTTAAAAATCCCAAGTCAAGGGAGAGGTTAAAATCCGATAAAGCCTTATTAAGGAACCCAGCATGACGCGCTTCGTCCCGGGACATGAGGTTAAAGCATTCTGCGAGGACGGGATTTCTGTTTTTTAAACGTCTGCCGAGTTCTTTGTAGAGAAGAAAGCCAGAAAATTCAGCCGTGCAGGATCTTTCCAGAAATTCCACGAATAAGCGGCGAGTTTCGCCATCAATATGCTCCCAAGAGCGATCGAATTCTTGATTGCGAACGAAGTGATGCCGGTTATAATCGGTACGGAATTCCTCTAAAATCGCTTTCAGTTCTTCCTCGTTAGCGGCGATCGACATTTCCGCCATCGCTTCAAAATCAGTGGTATAGAAGCGGGGAGTGAGGATCGTTTCTTTAGCGGGAACTTTTATACCCGGACGGATTTCCTCGAATTCTGGTTTTTGGATCGTGCTGACCATAGGGATTATTGATTTTACTCTGGGATGATGATTGAGACGAGTAAAGGCTCTGAGATGATAATGACCAGCCGTGAAAAAACGGCTAGGATTCACTATAGCAAGCTCTCAGCCCTAGACTCCCTTCCTGTTCATTAAAAGTTACAACTCTTAATTAAGCTGTGTGAACAAACGCGGATTTTTCGCTGGGAGTCTTGACAAATGTTCGGGGGTGTGGGGTTTGTTCGGTGATTGGTAAACAGTCATGGCTCTCTTATTCTTTGTGTGATCAGTTTAACTTACATCGGATCGATCAATCTTTGTGTCCTTTGTGTCTTTGTGGTTCCTTCCACCCCCTCACTAGGAGGAATGTATCTTAGAATACATTTTACCCACCAAATCCAAGAGAGCCTTTAAACCTCTAGCTTGATCATGACTTTTCTGATAAATATCTTTTTCTGGCTTCTGTCTGGCTTACTGAAATATCAGTCTAGCACCGAACAAAATCCCCCCTTCACCTCTATTCCCCTGTCCTAATTGTGGTTCTCATTATATGATTAAGAATGGTTCTATTCATAATGGAAAACCCAAACGTCAATGTAAAGAGTGTGGTCAACCGTTTGTAATCAATCCCACTAATAAAACCGTCTCTGACGAAACCAAACAATTAATTGATAAACTCTTGCTCGAACGAATTTCCTTGCGAGGAATTGCTAGAGTAACAGGGGTAAGTTGGTCATTGTTACAAAATTATGTCAACAATAAACTGGCGGCTGTACCCCGTCAAATAAAGGTTTCGGACAAACTAAAAGGTAAATTAGTTATAGAATATGATGAGATGTGGTCTTTTGTTTTTTCTAAGACGATAAATATTTATATTTGGCGGTTAATTGATAGAAAAACAAGGGAAATTATTGGTTGCTATGCGCGGAGATAGGAGTTGTCAATCAGCTAAAAAACTTTGGGGCTAGTTTACCAGGTGTTTACCGACAATGCGCGGTTGCTTACACAGACTTTTGGGAGTCCTATAAGACAGTAATTCCTAGTAAACGTCATCGACCAGTCGGAAAAGAAACTGGTAAAACTAATCCTATTGAAAGATTAAATAATACCTTTCGACAAAGGATTTCTCGGCTGGTGAGAGAGAGTCTATCTTTCTCTAAAAAAATGGAGAATCACCTTGGGGAACCCTTTGGTATTTTATCCATGACTACAATGCACAGCAAAGCAAAGGATTAAGCCGCCATCACTACTACCGAATCACCACCAATAATCAGTCTTTAATAACCAGATTTAGTATTATCGCTCTTCCTGGACTTCTGGAAGGGCGATAACCCGAAACTCTCAACCACGGACAAAACCCTTTCAAGTCTATCAATGGCTAGGTGAGGTGAAGAGAATCAAACCCGACAGCAACCCCGAAAATCGTGTCAGAATAGATCAGTGTAGTCACTGATTATCTTTGAGAAAAATATTTATATGTTAGGACGGGACAACTACGATTTAATCATTGTCGGGGGTGGTATAGTCGGAACCACCCTAGCGGTGGCTTTAAAAAATACAGGATTAAATATCGCTATGATCGAGGAACGTCCCCTAGAGGTGGCCGCCTCCCGTCGTCAAGCTTATGCCCTCTCCTTGATGTCCAGCCGGATTTTTACAGGCTTGGGTATCTGGGATAAAATATCGCCCAGTATCGGTAAATTTCGTCATATTCGCCTTTCTGATGCCGATTTTCCGATTTTTGTCCCCTTTGTGGTCGATGAGCTAAAAACCGATTATTTGGGCTATGTGGGCGAACATCAAGTGATTTTAACCGCCCTGCACAATGCCAGCCAAGATTGCGATCGCATTGATTGGTTATCCCCTGCTAAAGTGTTAGAAGTGGAGTACGGAGCAGAAACAGCCACTGTCACCTTGGAAGAAGCTGGTCAAACCCGAAAAATCACCGCAAAATTAGTTATCGGGGCTGATGGAGCCAAATCCGCTATCCGGCAAGGGGCGCAAATTAAAACCAAAGGTTGGAAATATTGGCAATCCTGTGTCGCTTTCACCATTAAACATCAACTCGATCGCAACGATACCGCCTTTGAAAGATTTTGGCCCACCGGTCCGATGGGCATTTTACCGCTCCAGGGTAATCGCTGTCAGATCGTTTGGACCAATCCCCATGAAGAAGCGAAAAAACTGCAAGAAATGCCCGAAGCGGAATTTATCGACAAATTAGAAGCATATACAGGGGGATTACTGGGAAAAATAGCATTAGTTAGTCCCCGCGCTCTCTTTCCCGTACAGTTAATGCAGAGTGATACTTATGTTAAACCCCGACTGGCTTTAATTGGTGATGCCGCTCACTGTTGTCATCCCGTCGGTGGTCAAGGTTTAAATTTAGGCATTCGCGACGCAGCCGCTTTAGCGCAGGTATTAAAGGAAGCAGCGGAAAAGCAAGAAGATATAGGAGCGCTTTCTACCCTAAAATCCTACGAAAAATGGCGTATATCGGAGAATTTAGCGATTTTAGGCTTCACAGATTTTCTAGATCGCCTGTTCTCCAATAACTGGCCGCCTATCGTTCTCATCCGTCGTCTCGGATTGGCAATTATGCGCGGTTTCCCCCCGTTGAAATTGTTTGCCCTGCAATTAATGACGGGATTAAAAGGACGTATTCCCCAATTAGCTAGATAGCTGGCCGCTAATTCCGGGGATGGGGGAGAAAGGAAGAAAAAAAAAGCTTGCAAAATGCCGCGATTATCGCTATGATGGTTAAGGTTCAATATCGGGGCGTAGCGCAGCTTGGTAGCGCACTACTTTGGGGTAGTAGGGGTCGTGGGTTCGAATCCCGCCGCTCCGATTGCAGGAAAACAGAGAGTCAGGTAGGGATGCACCTAATCCCTACTTTGTTCTGTTTACTCGGAATTTTCTTAATTTATCAGCGTTTCTGATCAAGTTAGTTCACCATTAGAATCACTGCTTTAGTCGAAAATGTCTCATCAAATATCAGCTTACGGTTCCTGGAAATCACCGATTACCTCCGATCTAATTGTGGCAGCATCGATTAGTCTTGGTGGTGTAACTGTAGATGGAGAAGATATTTATTGGTTAGAAGGCAGACCACAGGAAAAGGGGCGAAATGTTTTAGTTAAATTAAACCCCGACGGCACAACTACAGACATCACTCCAGTGCCTTTTAATGTGCGAACTCGTGTCCATGAATACGGGGGAGGTTCCTATCTAATTGTTGCCGGAATTATCTATTTTTGTAATTTTGCTGACCAAAGAATTTATCGCCAAACTGCTGATAGTTTACCCCAACCTCTGACCCCAGAAAATTCCTGTCGTTATGCGGATTTAATTCTCGATAAATTTGGCAATCGTTTAATCTGTGTTTGTGAAGATCATAGCCAAAAAGATCGAGAACCAGTTAATAGTATTGTCAGCATCGATGTGGATACAGGAGAAATAAAAACTTTAGTATCAGGCGACGATTTTTATACCTCTCCTCGCTTAAGTGCCGACGGTTCTCGATTAGCTTGGATTAGTTGGAATCATCCTAATATGCCCTGGGATAGTTCTTTTCTCTGGGTGGCCGATATTAATAATCTTTATTTGAGTAATATTCGGGTCATTGCTGGTGGTGAAAATGAGTCAGTATGTGAACCGCGCTGGTCTGCCGATGAACAGTTATATTTTACCAGCGATCGCAATGATTTCTGGAACTTTTATTGCTTTAACCATGATGAACAAATCGAACCAGTTCTCGAACCAATAGAGGCTGAATTTGCCTATCCTCATTGGGTTTTTGGTTTATCTAACTACGGCTTTGCTGGGGAATCAAAGATTATTTGTAGCTATACAAAAGATGGTCGTTGGTATTTAGGAAGTATCGATACTGTTAATCGAGAATTTCAAGAAATTATTACTGATGATACTAACATTTCTTCCCTACAAGTTAGCGAGAACAAAATAGTTTTTATTGGCGGTTCTTTCAGGGAAGTAACAGCAGTTATCTCACTGGATTTAGTGACAGGAATGAGAGAAATTCTCAAATCTTCCAGTAATTTAACTATTTCTAGCGATTATTTCTCGATTCCAGAAATGCTCGCTTTTCCCACCAGTCAGGGACTAACGGCCTATGCTTGGTATTATCCCCCCAAAAACCCCGATTATACCGCCCCCAATGGCGAATTACCGCCCCTTTTAGTCAAAAGTCACGGTGGACCGACGGCTGCGGCGACCTCTAGTTTAAGTCTGCGGGTGCAATACTGGACCAGTCGCGGTTTTGGCTATCTAGATGTCAATTATGGCGGTAGTACGGGTTATGGTCGTCAATATCGTCAGCGTTTGCTGGGAAATTGGGGAATTGTCGATGTGGAAGACTGCATCAACGGGGCAAAATATTTGGTTAATCAGGGATTAGTCGATGGGGAAAGATTGGCAATTTCTGGAGGCAGCGCCGGTGGTTATACAACTTTAGCAGCCTTAACTTTTCATGATACTTTTAAAGCAGGAGCTAGTTATTACGGAGTTAGTGATTTAGAGGTTTTAGCCACCGATACCCATAAATTCGAGTCGAGATATTTAGATAAATTGGTGGGACGCTATCCTGAAGAAAAGGAAATTTACTATCAGCGATCGCCCATTCATTTTACCAGTCAGTTATCCTGTCCGGTGATCTTTTTCCAAGGTTTAGAAGACCGAGTGGTTCCACCCAATCAAGCGGAAATGATGGTAGAAGCTTTAAAAGCGAAAGGTTTACCCGTTGCTTACGTTCCCTTTGCTGGAGAACAACATGGATTTCGTCAAGCTGAATCGATAAAACGAGCATTAGATGCAGAATTTTATTTTTATTCCCGTCTCTTTGGTTTTACTCCTGCTGATAATTTAGAACCCGTAGAAATTAAGTAATCGTGCAAAGTTAATTTCCTAGGTCAGTAATCGGTGAACAGCAGCTCTAGACGTAATATTATCTAAAGACTAAAAGTCTTTTTAGTTAAGAAACTTCCCCGAATAGAAATAATTTTAATTGTCCCATGTTTTTCTTAGAGGATGTTTGAAAAGTCAGGAGACCACCAGGGGTAGTGTAGTGATATATAGCGGTTCTCACACCTGTGTGGCACAGTTAAACCTTTGCTAATTAAGCTTTTTAACATCGATAATATACCTCTTGCGAACAGGAAACGCTATAGGCGCTTTTAGGCTTCTGTTATTGAAAAGAGAGGCAATTTTTCGAGGTTGCTTATATTACAATGTTTCATTATACAGCTTTAAATACTTAGATGCTTGAATCTCAAGAGTAAATTCTTGCTCCACTTTTTGCCTTGCCCGAATGCACAATTGGTTATACCTTTCTGTATCTTCTAATACCCAATTAATTCCCTGTGCCAAGTCTTCCACCTACAAGGGTTTGGCCAGATAGCGTAGCCACTTAAAATGGAAAAGTCATAATCTGATTGATCCATTCCTCAGCCGTAGATGCTTCCCACACTAAGATAATTGCATCGATCGCTTCGCCGATTGGAAGATTCTGAGAAAGAATTAGAACACCAGAACTCGTTTGCGACAAGATGAATTGACCAAACTCAGTCGGCATGGTTTTGCGATCGTGCGTGACCAGCACCCTACCATCCCGTGCTGCAATGGTTAAAACTTCTGGATCTTTTATTCCTTCAAGCCCTGCTTCATTGGCTGACTGAAAATCCAGATTTGGTTGTCCGCGGATTGCGCCAGTCACAATTGCCTGTCTGAGATCGGCATCAGCTTGAAAGCGAATTTTTGTCATGCTGCTTTCTACTTCTTGGCTTGAGCCGCCTTCAATTTTTGGTACAGCAAAGGACTCTTTTCTCTACAAGACTGTTGTAGTCGCTGAAACTCGGCTTCACCCTTTTTCAGATAGGCATCGACAAGCTCTCGATTGGCCAGATAGAAAGCGATCGCACCATAAACCTGTTCGAGGGAAAGGATTGGGAAATTTTGGGCAATGCTTTCGGGCGATTCTCCGTTTAAGAAAGAATAGACAACTGAATCAAGGGAGATACGAGTTCCTTCGAGCCAATATTCTTCGTCTCGTTGCTCGATGTACTGTTTTGTTGGGATGGGGGCTAATTTCATAGGAGCAATGTTGCTGTTTAGCTAAAGGGATAAGAAATCGCATTACCAAGTAGGAATACCATTGCTAGGACTGGAGCATAGATTTTTGGAGATGTCTATTTCTTATGATGATATTAGCGTCGAGAACGAGGAATTTGAGTCTCACCCGCCTAAATCCTTTCTCTGATTCGCTCTGTCCGCTTCACACATCTGACGAAACTCACGAACAATATCGTCCTCGGAAATTCCTTTTTGACTTAACAGGTACTCAAATTGAGCGGCCACCGCTTGTAAGGCAGCGATATCGGCGCTTTTACTCCCCTGTTTAACGGGGAAATAGAACCCAACAGTATGACCGTGACGTAGTACCTCAACGGGAGTCTCACCGTATATGTATTTAGGGAGTTCGCTCCGAAATTCTCGCACCCCAATTTTCTCAATGTCATGCTTATCCATAGTCTCTCTCGTTGTGTACACATTGTGTACATAGGGTAGCACTATTTGAGAAAGGATATCAACAAACAACTTTACTCATGTTTTACCAGATTAAATTTTTAATCTGGTTTAAAGAAAATGCCATCCATTTGCAACATCCTTCCAAATTTTATTATTTTCATTTATTACTTATAATCTTTTTGATTAAGAGCTTCATTTTTGCTTTAGTTGCTTGAACAAGGTTTCCAATATAATAAAAATCTCTTAATTGTTTATAATACAGAAATCTCATCACGCTTTTAGCCCTTCCCTGACAATGAATGCACAAAAATTTTATCTCTTTATTTAAATTTTTATTATATCCATAAGGAATTCCATTTTTGAATATAAGTTTTTTTAAACCAAATTGCATTTGGTATTCATCCTCTAAGTAATTAGTTGATGAATTAATATTGTGATCTAGTGTCATATTATTATTTATGACTGTAGTAAGATTAGCCACTTTGGGATTGTCTTTAGACCATAGATACAATAGAGTCATGTCTATAATTCCTCTTAGCTTATGATTATCAATATGCCATTGCCATTTAGCTTCTAGCTTATCTCGTATGTTTTTATTGCTGTATGCTTCAATACAAAAATCCGTAAAATCCTCCAATGCCTCAAGGGTTCAATATGAAAAATGAGGAGAAGATGCCCATCTAAAATTATCTTGATTTTTAGGAGTAGATGTCATTAAAGCAGCTATACAATCATTAGGTAAGATTGGATAAACTTCCTCTGAATAATTTGCAAAGGTCATGGCATCACTATCTACTAGAAATATTCATCTATGATCGTTCTCTTTCATCCATTTTCCCAACACAAACATACGTTTCCAAACGGGAATCTCATATTTTTTCGAGTAATCGGACATCTCAACGTAGCATTTCTGAAAATTTTCATATTTATCAAACTCTACTAGAGTGGTATCCCAATGATTTTGCCAAAAATCTTTATTAGTGTCATCTCCTATAAGCACAACTTTATTATTAAAGTTTGCCGCTGATTTCAAGGCAAATTTTAAATAATTTGGCTTACCACCAAAATGGGCAATAATTACAGGAATTTCTAAGGTTTCTATTGATTTCACGGTTTAATAACCTCCATTTTTTGAATTAAGTTCTGAGTTCTGGAATCTGGTCGTTGCGCTGTTAGGACACTTCAAGGAATCAAGGTTATTGAGAATGATCGAGGAATTTATGCGCTTTTAGGCTTCTGTTATTGAAAAGAGAGGCAATTTTTCGAGGTTGCTTATATTACAATATCTCATTATACAGCTTCAAATACTTAGATGCTTGAATCTCAAGAGTAAATTCTTGCTCCACTTTTTGCCTTGCTCGAATGCACAATTGGTTATACCTTTCTGTATCTTCTAATACCCAATTAATTCCCCGTGTCAAGTCTTCCACCTCGAAGGGTTTGGCCAGATAACCATTCTCTTGATGTTTGATCATATCGCTCTTCTGGAACTTTCGGAAATCCCTGACCGAATCCAGATTCTGAAACCCTTGGTTGACGAGTGATCGCTAACTTTTTTTCTAATAAAAACTCAAATTTCGGGTTTCTGTTAGTTAGCGATAGCTTGAAGGTGGGTCTATTGGACTGATGGTGATCGGACTGGCTTGACTGGCAGCATGAATGATAAAATCTATTTTCAAGTCTAAACAAATCGGACTAGAAACATCCTGCTCAATTAACTCTAAATCGGTTCTATTCTGGTAAAACTCCAATCGTTTTAATGCTTTCTCCTTATTTCTGACTAAGCCAATAACTTTGATAGAAGAATGTCTTTTTTGTTCATTCAAATAGAGCAAGGTTTCCACGATGTAAGCTGGTAAAAATCCATTGGCTCCCGAAATAAAAACTGTTTTCCCTGCCAAAGTTTGCCAAGGTAAATCAGCTGCAATAATTTGCCTCAAATCTTGTTCAACAATTTTATGTCTCATAATTTTCTAACTCAGAAAAATATTGGTTTGTGATCCCGAATAATATCTAGTATCCCATCGAGGATAGATTTCCTTGTCGATGCTTTTAAGTCTAGCTGATCATTAGCCCAGATAAAACTTTCTAATAACCAACAGCCAAAAAAGCCTGTACCTCCGGTAATAAATATCCGCTGTCCCCGCAATTCTTCCCAGAGGTCTTTAGTGTGGGCAAGAATGTGATTTAAGTCATTTGTTAGGTTAGGTTGCATCTTTAGCCAATCCATTTCGTAGAAAAAGACAAATCGACACAAAAATCAAAAGCAATAGATTTTTACATTCACTTTATCCAATGGGATAAGAAAAGGGTAACTCAAAAAAGAGATAACAAACAAGTCCATTATATTGTCTAATCATAAAAAACATCCAAAAAAATAAAAATGTTCCAAAAAATGCCAACAATGCAAATTTACCTACTCTAACATCTCCTCCGTTAATCCTAGAAATACCCCGATCCAGAAGATACATTCTATGATTTTATCAGCATTTGACAAGTATGCTACAAGGTTTCCGGTTCAACGCCTAATTCTCTTAATTTTTCAGCTAATTTTTGTCGTAACATTCGCTCCTGTTCGAGTTGATATTCAGTTTGTGTGACTCGTTCACTCCCCCATAATAACAGATTTCCAGACTTATCCCACCAGCGCAACCAATTAGTAGTAAATTCAGCTTTGCTTCCTTGCCAGATACCGATAAACAAATTAAGTTCTTTTATCCAGTAACGATTATTCTCATCTGGCAACTGCTGCTCATACTTTCCTGCCACTAAACAATAAACATCTAATTCTCCTGTTTTTGGCTGAAAAATTCCATAGACAGGTACTTGTAAGATTTGCTCGTAAAAATACCATTTTCCATAGGGATAGTGAGGGTTGATGGAATATTCACCCTCTTCGGTTTCCGAGATAAACTCTAGGACGATGGTAGGAATTTCTCCTTCAATGTGGGGAGTATAACTGCGCCGAATTGTTCCGCTAGGAATCGGTTTTACCGAGGGAATATAAACCCAATCAGGCGCTTTGACAACAGTTTGAGTTTTAACGGTAGCACACAAGCCAAAATTAGAGGCAATTAGCATCGATTCTAGAATTAATCCTGCTAATTCTAGGGATTCTCGTAAAGCTGCTGCTAAGAGAGGTTGCAGGTTATTGTCCACAGGTTCGTCAGGTAGAATAAAATCATCTGGCAGTTTTTCCCAAGTAATAGTTGGTAAGGAGTTTGACTGAAGTAGTTGCATGGCTGTCATAAGTAATTTTACTAATTCAAATATCTAAAATGGGCTATAGATTCTCAGGATTAACTCCCAACTCTTTTAACTTTTGCACCAAACGTTGGCGAGAAATTTGTTCTCGCTCAAGTTCTAACTCAGCTTGTTCGGCTCGTTGCTTTTCTTGTTCGGCTCGTTGCTTTTCCTGCTCTACTAACTCATTGCCCCATAATAACAGATTTCCCGACTTATCCCACCAGCGCAACCAATTAGTAGTAAATTCAGCTTTGCTTCCTTGCCAGATACCGATAAACAAATTAAGTTCTTTTATCCAGTAACGATTATTCTCATCTGGCAACTGCTGCTCATACTTTCCTGCCACTAAACAATAAACATCTAATTCTCCTGTTTTTGGCTGAAAAATTCCATAGACAGGTACTTGTAAGATTTGCTCGTAAAAATACCATTTTCCATAGGGATAGTGAGGGTTGATGGAATATTCACCCTCTTCGGTTTCCGAGATAAACTCTAGGACGATGGTAGGAATTTCTCCTTCAATGTGGGGAGTGTAACTGCGCCGAATTGTTCCGCTAGGAATCGGTTTTACCGAGGGAATATAAACCCAATCAGGCGCTTTGACAACAGTTTGAGTTTTAACGGTAGCACACAAGCCAAAATTAGAGGCAATTAGCATCGATTCTAGAATTAATCCTGCTAATTCTAGGGATTCGCGTAAAGCTGCTGCTAAGAGAGGTTGCAAGTTGTTGTCCACAGGTTCGTCAGGTAGAATAAAATCATCTGGCAGTTTTTCCCAGGTGATTATCGTTGATTTTGTCGGTAAATCAATAGCAGATGGTGTCATGTTTATCTCTTTTTCATTAAGAAAAGCCAAGAATACTTAAAAAGTCGGTTTTCCCTTAATCACCCTTGTCAAATGGTTTATCTAGGCAATCAAGTGTTTTTTTGAATGACAATATATCGATTTTCAATGTCGTAGTTTCGGCTATTTTTTTTCGGCATTTCTCTATACATAGTCATCAAAAAATATCGAGGCAATAAAACAATGATCGGCTTTTTTGCGATTACTTGGATAATTTTTATCTACGCTTCCTCTAATTATCCTGATGAGCATTTTTATTCCCATCGTAAAATCTTACTCTGGTTTGCTTCTATACTTCTGGCGATCGCCAGCCTAGCCTATCTAAACTTGACTAAGACTTTCCACAGGATCCTCGCTCTAGTTCTAGCAATTATCATCGGCTATTCTATCGCAACTAATCTGTATTTTAATCAACGTTATCTTGCTAGTAAATACGGTTCCGAAAGACTCCTATCCGTGGCCGATACAGTGGAAATTATCAATCAGATTCCGGTCGGTTCAACCCTTTGCGATCCAGCTAAGAAAGGCAAAAGAAAAGAGCATGGTCAGTATGATTATATCGATACCTTTATGACCAAAAGAGAGCTAATGATCACCAATGCCTGCCCATCGGGTAGTTATTACATACAGCCGAAATTTAAAATGGCTATGCAAATGAACGATTTATTTCCAATTTTTACCCTCGTCAAAACTCCCCCTATCGCCCGATGACTTCCCTTCTGGAAACCCCAGAAGCCTATCTCTATAAAATCGAGTAGAAATACCTCAACCATGATAGCGGAATTTGCTTGGGATATTCTTAGGAAGTTTTCCTTTTAGGGAGTCGGTTGTCAGCAATTTCATAGCCAAGACGAAAAGTCCATTAAAAAGGGTGCATCTCAATAAACTCACTGACCACGATGCGCCCCTACCATAATATTATGGTAAGGGCGCATTGCATTCGCCCTCTTTTAATAACTGCTGCTGATCACTACAAGTACGAGAGAGCCACAAATATGAGATGCAGCCGATTAAAATGGACTAAAGTTCTTTTACCTAGTCGGTGACTGACTAGAGCCATCGGACAAAAAATAAATTCCCTAACTGCGGATGATTAGCTCACCTTGGCGGCGTATTATTGACAATATTGAGCGCATAAAGGCGAAAACGCTCTAGATCAGCTTGCAGGGTTGATTCCACCACTCGACCGAGGAAAAGATTATCCATCAATTTTCCTAACCAACCCGGTATAGCATAGGCTGCTGTCAGTCGCACAATACTCCTACCATGACGGTCATAAAAACGAATCGCCCCGCGGTTAGGCAACCCGTCCACGGATTCCCATTGAATCATCTGATGGGGGACAATTTTCATTATCCGTGACAACCAAGTAAATTCTAGACCACCACTGGCTAACTTCCAACGGGAAAGTTCTGGCTCCTCCTCGAGAATTTTCACCGATTCGATCCATTTCATCCAGTGGGGCATTTGTTCTAAATCTGACCAGAGTTCCCAAACCAGATCGATCGGCGCGTCCACTTCTACCTGTACACTATGTTCTAACCAAGTCATTCGTTAATTCTGGCGATGCTGAATATTTCTATGATAACGGCTATTAGTCTTTAGCTTTTCACTCAATGATAAAATAAAAACAATCTTCGAGGTTTAATTTTACTATGTTAATCAGAAAACTGCTCGAATGTGAGGAATTCATCGCCGGTGATCATACCCGATTGCGTGAGTTATTGCATCCCGATAAACAGCCGTTAAATCTACGTTATAGTTTAGCCCACGCGCGGGTAGATGTGGGGGAAACTTCTACTCCCCACGCTTTAAAAACTGCGGAAGTTTATTATATTCTCCAAGGACAAGGAGAAATGCACATCGATGAGGAAGTGCAATTAGTGACTGTCGGTGCTGCCATTTATATACCTCCTCTAGCTAAACAATATATTCATAATTGTGGAGAGGAACCCTTAATTTTCCTGTGCATTGTTGATCCAGCTTGGCGACTGGAAGACGAAATTATCTTTGAGTAAAAATAATGAATATTGGGATTATTGGACTGGGTTTAATTGGTGGTTCCTTGGGGTTAGATTTCCGCGCACAAGGTTATAAGGTTTTGGGAGTTTCCCGTCAACCATCCACCTGTGATATCGCTGTACAAAAAGGAGTGGTAGATGAATCTAGTATCAATTTAGAATTATTAGCCACTGCCGATTTAATCTTTATTTGTACTCCCATACATTTAATTGTGCCAACTTTGGAAAAATTAACTCCCTATTTAAAAACCGAAGCCATTGTCACCGATGTGGGATCAGTTAAAGGGGCAATTGTGGACAATTGTAGTCAATTATGGCCGAATTTTGTCGGTAGTCATCCCATGGCTGGGAAAACCGAACAGGGAATTAATGCTGCACAATCGGGTTTATTTGTCAATACCCCATATCTGATTACTCCCCTTGAATCTACTCCTAACTGTGCCGTGGAAATCTTAACCGAAATAGTACGACAATTAGGCTGTAAAATTTATTATTCCTCCCCCGAAGAACACGATCAAGCCGTGGCATGGATTTCCCATCTGCCAGTAATGATTAGTACCAGTTTAATCCAGGCTTGTGGGAAAGAACAAGATCCGAATATTCGCCAATTAGCGGAAAATTTAGCTAGTTCTGGTTTTCGCGATACCAGTCGCGTCGGTGCTGGCAATCCCGAATTAGGTTTAATGATGGCTAAATACAATCGTCAAGCTTTATTGATATCCTTGAAAAATTATCGTCAAAATCTTGATCAAATTATTGACTATATTGCAGGAGAAACATGGCAGGAACTAGAAGAAATTCTCATATCGAGTCATCAATATCGAGCCAATTTTCTTCAATCAAAATAACATTTTTTCTAACAATTATACCCCAGCACTGTATTATAGATTTATCCTCAGTAAATCAATGAAATAATATGAACACCTTTTTTGACTTTGAAGCCGAATTTGTTGAATCCTTACGTTGCATACCGATGGCCGTGAGAATGAAACTAGATACCTGTGGAGTTAAATTAAAATTATCCCATTGGATGCAGTTGAGTCAACCAGAAAGAATGGTGTTAGTTAATATGGCTTGTACGACGGCAGCAGAAGCTGCAATTTATCGAGATTTTCTACAAAAATTAATCACGGAAAAAACTGGCAATCCCGCAGGAGAACTAGCAATAGATCCCCATCCTCCTTGGCTAAATGATAGCCAGATTCCTGATACAGTCCGAGAAAAAGCTAGAGAATTACAGATTGAAATTAGTTTAGAACAATGGCAAAAATTGCAACCATTCCAACGTTTTGCCCTGATTAAACTCAGTCGTCCCAGTCACGAAAATCTCAACTTTTATCCAGCCCTCAAAGAGTTCCATATAGTCGATGTCTAACTCAAGAACCTATGCCAGATTAATTAAGTCCCTTCCTATCTTACTATCATGACAAGCAAAAAGGCGATCGAGTCGATAAATTAGTATTTTAGACCAGATCGATCTCGATTATACCGTTTCCATCCAGTCAAAAACTTGATTCAATTGCGACAAATCAATTAAACCGTACTGCCATAAAACCATCGGCAAAGAACCCACCGATGCTTCACAGAGACGCACAGCCATATCGAGGGAACGGGGGGAAATTGCTAATTTTTCCAAGAGGAAAGTGCGGAGTTGTTTTTGTTGATGAGCTTCCATGATTAAAGATCATTTATAATGACAATCTGATTATTGAATAACTTATCCTCTATTAAAAAGAGATGCTTCCCTCACGGGGATCACCCAATTGGGTGATTTTGTCCAGCAATCACAATAATTTAAGAATTTATCCATAATATGTCCTACTATCCCGAAATTGCTAGTGGGGATATCAACACTTTATTTACTTAGAAAAACGATAAAGGGGAACTTTTGGGATAAGCTATTGATAACCTAGTTTTTGCTCGAGTAGGAGAGAATTGCCCCCAATGAGTCATGCTCCTCAAGTTTCCGTGATTATTCCTTGCTATAATCACGGTCGCTATCTTGATGATGCGATCGCATCTGTTTTAGTGCAAACATACCAAAACCTTGAAGTCCTTGTCATTGATGATGGATCCACAGAACCAGAAACCATCGAGGTTTTACAAAATTATCAACAGCCAAAAACTAGGATCATCCGCACAGAAAATCAAGGGGTTGCCGCAGCCAGAAATCTAGGAATTGCCCAAGCGCAAGGAACTTATATTCTTCCTCTCGATGCCGATGATAAAATTGCCGATTCCTATCTAGAAAAAGCGGTTACTTTGCTAGAAAGTAATCAGCAATTAGGTATAGTTTATTGCGAAGCGGAGTATTTTGGGGATAGACAAGGAACTTGGCCGCTGCCTGAGTATAAATTTCCCGATATATTAGTAGATAATATGATATTTTGCTCCGGTTTGTTTCGGAAATCCGATTGGGAAACTGTGGGGGGATATAATAGCAATTTAATTTATGGTTGGGAAGATCACGATTTCTGGCTATCGCTGATCGAATTAGGTCGAGAAGTCTATCGTATCCCAGAAGTGTTATTTTTCTATCGACAAAAAGCTGATTCTATGAGTCGCTCAATGACCGCAGAACACTATATCTATTCCTACACCCAACTTTTTTATAATCATCCCCAACTTTACTCCCAAAATATCCAAGCCATTTTTGCTGCTTTAGTCACCTTAAAAGTTGATATATTCGCTCAGTTGGAACAGGCTAGAGAACGAATTAAACAATTAGAAATTCATGAACAAGAATTGCAACAAGACTTGCAAAAAAACCAATTAGATTATCGAGAAAGAGACGAGGAATTACAAAAAGCTGAGAGTAAAATAGCCGCCATGGAAAAAAGTAAATTCTGGCAAATGAGAAGGGCTTGGATTAAAATGCAAAAATTGCTAGGTTTGCTGGAAAAAGACCCGATTTACTCCTAAAAGTCAGGTAAAAATGGCCATGGATCAAGACGGGGGTGGGTTGCCCTTCCCTAACCCACCCGACTTTGTTAATCGACGGCAATTAAGGAACGATTGCGAAGATAAGCCAAATCTTTTAATAACTGTCCGCTATCACCACCGTTATTAAGATTAATCCCCAAAGCCGCTAAATCCGCATCTACCATTAATTTTACCAGTCCCTCGAACGTCACCGACGGCTGCCAGCCTAATTTCTCTCTGGCTTTTGTAGAATCTCCTATCAATAAATCCACTTCCGCTGGACGCAAATAACGTTGATCAAACTCCACATAATCCTGCCAATTTAAATTAACGTATTGGAAAGAAATATCGAGAAACTCCCGGATAGAATAGGTTTCATTGGTCGCCACCACATAATCATCAGGTTCTTGCTGTTGTAACATTAACCACATCGCCCGCACATAATCCTTAGCATAACCCCAATCCCGTTTAGAATCGAGATTTCCTAGATAGAGTTTTTTCTGTTGTCCGGCAATAATTCGGGCCAAAGCGCGGGTAATTTTGCGCGTGACAAAAGTTTCTCCCCGACGGGGGGATTCATGGTTAAATAAAATGCCGTTACAGGCAAATAAGTCGTAGGATTCCCGATAGTTGATTGTTTGCCAGTGACCGTAAACTTTGGCGCAAGCGTAGGGACTGCGAGGATAAAATGGCGTGGTTTCTTTTTGGGGAACTTCCATGACTTTCCCGAACATTTCCGAGGAACCTGCTTGATAGAAACGCACTTCGATGCCGGTTCTTTTTTGGTAATCCCGAATTGCTTCTAGTAATCTTAAAACTCCCACCCCCACAGCATCAACGGTGTATTCTGGAGCATCAAAACTAACTCGCACATGGGATTGGGCCCCTAAATTATACACTTCTACCGGTTGCACTTGTTCGAGGATACGCCGCAGGGTTGTCCCGTCGGTGAGGTCGCCATAATGAAGAAATAATTTAGCATCCGGCTGGTGGGGGTCAATGTAGATATGATCGATGCGATCGGTGTTAAAAGTTGAAGTACGACGGATGATACCGTGGACTTCGTAACCTTTTTCTAATAATAATTCGCTCAGATAGGAACCATCTTGACCGGTGATGCCGGTAATGAGGGCGCGTTTAGCTTCAGTCATCAGTAATTTACCTAATCGGAAAGAATAAAGACCATGGCACGGTCTGACTGCTTATAGCACACTTTAGTCACTGGGGACAAGTTTGGCGATAGTTATCGGCACAGTCACGGCAAAATCCCCTAAACCTGAATTCAGGTGTGGCAGTCCCCTTAACCCTCAATCCTTCCCTGTCTGTGGGAACCTCATCCTGAAAGTATCTTTGGGGTTGCCCCACTCTTGTCCGGAAAACTCTTGCAACAAATAGCACAAATCTGTTATGATGGTTTGTCTGTGTCCCGATCAACCATACCAGTATTGAGAACAAGAAACGACTGTGGCTAATACAAAGTCTGCACTCAAACGAGTCCAAATCTCCGAAAGAAATCGACTACGCAACAAAGCGTACAAGTCAGCCGTAAGAACCCTGATCAAAAAATGTCTTGTCGCTGTCTCGGCCTACGGAGCCAACCCCAGCCCAGAAGGGCTAGAAAGCGCCCAACAAGCTCTATCAGAAGCTTACAGTAAAATCGATAAAGCCGTCAAGCGCAACGTCTTGCACCGGAACAACGGTGCTAGAAAAAAAGCCGGTTTAGCCAAAGCTTTGCAAAAAGTTAGCCAAGCTTCCTAAGGAACAAGTAAGCTGTAATCAGGACAGACGCAACAAGCGATCGGGGGTCGATGCAATTAATAGATACGCACGTTCATCTGAACTTTGACGTTTTGCAAGCCGACTTGCCCGCTATCTCCGAACGTTGGCGAAGTGTGGGAGTCGTTCATCTGGTTCACTCCTGTGTTGAACCAGAGGAATTTGCGGCGATTAAAGCCATTGCTGATCAATTTGAGGAAATTTCCTTCGCCGTCGGTTTACATCCCCTAGATGCCCAAAAATGGCGAGATAATAGTGCCGAGCAGATCGAATCCCTAGCCCGATCTGATCGGCGCGTCGTGGCGATCGGGGAAATGGGGTTAGACTTCTATAAAGCGGATAACCAAGAGCAGCAAAAACGGGTGTTTTGGACGCAATTGGAAATCGCCCATCGTCTCGATAAACCCGTGATTATCCATTGTCGAGATGCGGCTAAGGAAATGCGGGAGGAAATCAGTGCCTTTCGGCAACAAGTGGGCAAAATTCGCGGCGTGATGCACTGCTGGACTGGCAACCCCGAAGAAACTCAATGGTTTTTAGATTTGGGTTTTTACATCAGCTTTAGCGGCATTGTCACCTTCAAAAACAGTAAAACCGTGCAAGCTGCCGCCCAAATTGTCCCCAGCGATCGCCTACTGATCGAAACCGATTGCCCCTTTCTCTCACCCAATCCCCACCGAGGTAAACCTTGTGAACCCTCTTTCGTCTTCCATGTAGCCGAAACCGTCGCCCGTCTGCGCGGCTATCCGGTCGAAACCCTAGCCGAACAAACCACCCACAACGCCCGCAAATTATTTCAACTCCCCAGTTAAAAAACATAGTTTATTAGACAGGAGAAAGGAGTCAGGAGTCAGGAGTCAGGAGAAAGCTTTCATTTATTCTCCGGTGTTCCCCTACTCCCCCATCACCCATCCCCTCACCGCTCACTGATATCCGACCGTCGCTATCGTGTCATCAGCCCTTGTAACCATAATGAACAATCTTACCTTTAACCTCTTACCCGACCTCATCGAAATCCAACACTCCAGTTTTCGGTGGTTTTTGGAAGAAGGACTAATCGAGGAACTGAACAGCTTTTCCCCCATCAGCGACTATACAGGTAAATTAGAACTACATTTCCTCGGCCAGGACTACAGACTCAAAGAACCGAAATACAACGTCGATGAAGCCAAACGACGTGATAGCACCTATTCCGTTCAGATGTACGTTCCTACCCGTCTAATCAACAAAGAAACGGGAGAAAACATCGAACAGGAAGTGTTTATCGGCGATTTACCCCTGATGACCGAACGGGGAACCTTTATCATTAACGGGGCCGAACGAGTCATCGTCAATCAGATCGTCCGTTCCCCCGGTGTTTACTACAAAGCCGAAATCGACAAAAACGGTCGCCGTACCTACTCCGCTTCCCTGATTCCCAACCGAGGAGCTTGGTTAAAATTTGAAACCGACAAAAACGGCTTAGTCTGGGTCAGAATCGACAAAACCCGCAAATTATCCGCCCAAGTTCTCCTGAAAGCGATCGGATTGAGCGATAACGAAATCTTTGACTCCCTACGCCATCCCGAATTTTACCAAAAAACCCTCGACAAAGAAGGCAATCCCACCGAAGAAGAGGCACTCCTCGACCTGTACCGCAAACTACGCCCCGGGGAACCTCCCACCGTCACCGGCGGACAACAACTGCTCGAATCGCGCTTTTTTGACAATAAACGCTACGATCTCGGTCGCGTTGGTCGTTATAAACTCAACAAAAAACTACGCCTCAACGTCCCCGATAACCAGCGCGTTCTCACCACCACCGACATCTTATCGGCGATCGACTACCTAATTAACCTCGAATTTGACATCGGCAACACCGACGACATCGACCACCTCGGCAACCGTCGCGTCCGTTCCGTGGGTGAACTGCTCCAAAACCAAGTGCGAGTAGGTTTAAACCGCTTAGAAAGAATCATTCGGGAACGGATGACCGTCAGCGAATCCCAAAACCTCACCCCCGCTTCCCTAGTCAACCCGAAACCCCTAGTAGCGGCGATTAAAGAATTCTTTGGTTCCTCGCAACTCTCCCAGTTCATGGATCAAACCAACCCCCTAGCGGAATTGACCCATAAACGCCGCATTTCCGCCCTTGGACCTGGCGGTCTGACCCGGGAACGGGCCGGTTTTGCCGTGCGCGACATCCACCCCTCCCACCACGGTCGCATTTGTCCGGTGGAAACCCCAGAAGGTCCCAACGCCGGTTTAATCGGTTCCCTGGCCACCTACGCTCGCGTCAACGACTACGGTTTTATTGAAACCCCCTGTTATGCGGTGGAAAATGGCCGAGTACGCTATGATCTCCCCGTTAAATACCTCACCGCCGACGAAGAAGACGATCTCAGAGTCGCACCGGGAGACGTGGCCACCGATGAAAATGGTTATATCCTCGGCGAAACTATCCCAGTGCGCTATCGGCAGGAATTCTCCACCACCTCCCCCGAACAAGTGGACTACGTTTGTGTTTCCCCCGTGCAAATTGTCTCGGTGGCCACTTCCCTGATTCCCTTCCTCGAACACGACGACGCTAACCGCGCCCTCATGGGTTCTAATATGCAACGACAAGCGGTTCCCCTGCTGCGTCCCGAACGTCCCCTGGTGGGTACCGGATTGGAAGCACAGGCCGCTCGCGACTCCGGCATGGTCATCGTTTCGCGTACTAATGGGGTCGTTTCCTACGTCGATGCTAACCGGATTCGCATCAAAGTGGCGGATGAAGACAAAGAGATTTTTGGCAAGAGCGAGATCGAGTACGAAATTCAGAAATATCAACGCTCTAACCAAGATACCTGCCTAAATCAGCGTCCTTTAGTCTATCAAGGCGAACAAGTTGTCCCCGGACAGATCCTCGCCGATGGTTCCGCCACCGAAGGAGGAGAAATCGCCCTCGGACAGAATATCCTCGTCGCCTATATGCCCTGGGAAGGCTATAACTACGAAGACGCGATTTTAATCAGTGAACGACTGGTGGCACAAGATGTCTATACCAGTATCCACATTGAAAAATACGAAATCGAAGCCCGTCAAACTAAACTTGGGCCAGAGGAAATCACCAGGGAAATTCCCAACGTCGGTGAAGATGCCCTGCGAAACCTCGATGAACGCGGCATTATTCGCATCGGTGCCTGGGTAGAAGCCAGCGATATCCTCGTCGGGAAAGTCACCCCGAAAGGCGAATCGGATCAACCACCCGAAGAAAAACTACTGCGGGCAATTTTCGGCGAAAAGGCCCGGGATGTACGCGATAACTCCCTGCGCGTTCCCAACGGCGAAAAAGGCCGGGTAGTGGATGTGCGCGTATTTACCCGCGAACAGGGAGATGAATTACCCCCTGGGGCCAATATGGTGGTAAGGGTTTACGTTGCCCAAAAACGCAAAATCCAAGTGGGCGATAAAATGGCGGGTCGTCACGGCAATAAAGGGATTATTTCTCGGATTCTGCCCCTAGAAGATATGCCCTACCTCCCCGATGGTCGTCCCGTCGATATCGTTCTCAATCCCCTAGGGGTTCCCAGTCGCATGAACGTCGGTCAGGTGTTTGAATGTTTACTGGGTTGGGCCGGCGAAAATCTGGGCGTGCGCTTTAAGATTACTCCCTTTGACGAAATGTACGGGGAAGAAGCCAGCCGTTTAACCGTCCACGGATTGCTAGAAAATGCCTCGAAAAAACCCAATCGCGATTGGGTGTTCAAGGAAGAACACGCCGGCAAAGTCACGGTTTACGATGGTCGCACCGGCGAACCCTTTGACCGTCCCGTTACCGTCGGTATGGCCTATATGTTAAAACTGGTTCACCTGGTTGATGATAAAATTCACGCCCGTTCTACTGGTCCCTACTCCTTGGTTACTCAGCAACCCTTGGGCGGTAAAGCTCAACAGGGAGGCCAGCGCTTCGGAGAAATGGAAGTCTGGGCCCTAGAAGCCTACGGGGCGGCCTATACTTTGCAGGAATTGCTAACGGTAAAATCCGATGATATGCAAGGACGGAATGAGGCTTTAAATGCGATCGTAAAAGGCAAGCCGATTCCCCGCCCGGGTACGCCAGAATCCTTTAAGGTTTTGATGCGAGAATTGCAATCCCTCGGTCTCGATATCGCCGTTCACAAGGTGGAAAATGCCCCCGATGGTACTTCCCGCGATGTGGAGGTGGATCTGATGGTCGATGTCGGTCGTCGCGCCCCCTCTCGCCCCACCTACGAATCCTTAACCACAGAAGACCTTGAGGAAGAAGAATCGGAAGTGTAATTTCAGTTATCAGTGAGCAGTAATCAGTAATCAGTGAGAAGTCAGGAGTCAGTAGTCAGGAGACAGGAGAGAATTTTCCAGGAAAAAGCAAAAAAAAGGACAGTAAAGTAAAAATTTGCCTATTCCCTATTCCCCGTTCCCTATTCCCTGTTCCCTTTTCTAACTGAATGCTGAATGCTGAATGCTGATAGCTAATAGCTGTTTACTTGTTACCCGGATCGAGATGTTTTATAACCAAACTGTTGACAAAGGAAAACTGAAAAAACTGATCGCTTGGGCCTATCAAAACTACGGTTCGGCGCGCTGTTCACAAATGGCCGATGAATTGAAAAACCTCGGTTTTCGTTTCGCTACCAAAGCAGGGGTTTCCATTAGTGTGGATGATTTAACCGTACCGCCGGCTAAACGACAAATGATCGAAAGTGCCGAACAGGAAATCCGGCAAACCGAACAGCGTTATGTGCGCGGGGAAATCACCGAAGTGGAACGCTTCCAAAAAGTAATCGATACTTGGAATAGTACATCTGAATCACTTAAAGATGAAGTAATTCGCAACTTCCAAGTTACCGATCCCCTCAACTCCGTCTATATGATGGCTTTCTCTGGAGCGCGGGGCAATATGAGCCAAGTGCGTCAGTTAGTGGGAATGCGGGGATTAATGGCTAATCCCCAAGGGGAAATTATCGACCTCCCGATTAAGACTAACTTCCGGGAAGGATTGACCGTTACCGAATACGTTATTTCCTCCTACGGGGCCCGCAAAGGTTTAGTTGATACAGCCTTACGGACGGCAGATTCCGGTTATCTGACCCGTCGTCTCGTCGATGTGTCCCAAGATGTCATCGTCCGCGAGGCCGATTGTGGCACCAATCGTTACATCGAATTAACCGCCATGACCGATGGCGATCGCGTGTTAATTCCCTTAAGCGATCGCCTATTAGGTCGTTCCCTGGCCGAAGATGTGGTGGTCAATGGAGAAGTGATCGCCACCCGCAACCAGATTATCGATGACGAAACCGCCGAAAAACTAGGGCGACTCGTCGATAAAATCAAAGTCCGCAGCCCCTTAACCTGTGAAGCGGCCCGCTCGGTTTGTCAAACCTGTTACGGTTGGAGTCTGGCCCACGGTCATCCGGTGGATATGGGGGAAGCAGTGGGAATTATTGCCGCCCAATCGATCGGGGAACCGGGGACTCAGTTAACCATGCGTACCTTCCACACCGGGGGTGTATTTACCGGAGAAGTGGCCCGGCAAGTGCGGAGTCCCTTCGAGGGAAGCGTGCGTTTTCTGCCGGGGTTAAGTATCCGTAACGTGCGAACTCGCCACGGAGATGAACGGGACCAGGTGGAGGCACCGGGGGAAATTAAATTAACACCCAAGGATAAAACTAAAGAAACTGTCACCTACTCTTTAACTCCGGGATCACTGCTATTTGTCACCGATGGCGCAACGGTAAGCGAGGAACAGTTACTAGCGGAAATAACCTCCGATAAAGTCCAAAAATCCACAGAAAAAGCCACAAAAGACGTAACCAGTGACTTAGCCGGCGAGGTGCTATTCTCCCAATTAGTCCCAGAGGAAAAAACCGATCGCCAAGGCAATACCACCCGCATCGCCCAACGGGGGGGATTACTATGGATTCTCTCCGGAGAAGTGTATAACTTGCCAACCGGGGCCGAACCTGTGGTCAGTAACGGCGATCAAGTACAAGTGGGGGATGTTTTAGCAGAAACTAAGCTGGTATCCACTAACGGCGGTTTGGTGCGTTTAGCCCCCAATAGCCGGGAAATCGATATCGTCACCGCTTCCGTGTCCTTGGATCAGGCCGAAGTAAAAGTAGAAAGTAGTGCCGGTCGGGAACAGTTTATTATTCATACGGGAGATGGTCAAAGCTTCCTACTGAAAACCACTCCGGGGACAAAAGTACAGAATCATGCCATTGTCGCCGAGTTAATCGATGATCGCTATCAAACCCACACCGGCGGCATGATTAAATACGTCGATATCGAAGTCGCCAAAGGCAGCCGTAAACAGGGTTATGAAATCACCAAAGGCGGCACGATCCTCTGGATTCCCGAAGAAACCCACGAAGTCAATAAAGATATTTCCCTCTTACAGGTGGAAGATGGGCAGTATGTGGAAGCAGGGGAAGAAGTGGTTAAAGACATCTTCTGTAACTGTAGCGGTGTGGTGGAAGTGATCCAGAAAAATGACATCCTCCGGGAGATTATTGTCAAACCAGGGCTGTTATTTATGGATCTCGAACCGGAATCCTCCGGAATTGCCCAAGAACAGTTAATTTACCCCGGGACACAGTTGACTCCCGAAGTGACGATCGAGGAGTTACGGCAAGCGGAATGGGTGGAAACTAACGAGGGTTTGGGATTACTGCTGCGACCAGTACAGGAGTTCGCCGTAGAAGACCAATCCACTTCTCCCACCCAAGGTTCCGCTAACCAAGAAGGAGGACGACATATCGAACTGCGATCGGTGCAGCGCATTTTCTTTAAAGACGGGGAAAGAGTTAAATCCGTCGAGGGTTGTCAACTGATCAGCACCCAATTAGTCCTCGAAATTTCCAGCGAAGAACCAGAATCAGTCTCCCATCTGACGGCCGATATCGAGTTAGAACCGATTGAGGACAGGGATTGTCAGCGTTTACAGTTAGTTATTCTCGAATCTCTGGTGCTGCGTCGGGATAGTGATAATGATCCTTTAGGGGGTAATATTCAGACTCGCGTTCTCGTCCAAGATGGCGATGAAATTCCACCGGGGGCAGTGGTGGCCCGGACTGAGATTCAGTGTAAGGAAGCTGGAGAAATTCGCGGGATTCGCAAGGGTAGCGAACCGGTACGCCGTCTTTTAATTGTCAGTGACCGTGACGAGTTTATTCTCCCGCTCGCTGTTGCTCCCACCGTCAAAGCTGGGGATCTGGTAATCGCCGAAACCGAGATCGGCGCTGGAGTTTTAGCCCCCAATTCCGGTCAAGTGCTGGCCATTGACCAAACCACCACCGGCTATGAAATCCGTCTGCGTAAGGCCCGACCCTACCGAGTATCGGCGGGGGCGATTCTGCACATCGATGAGGGAGATCTGCTCCAACGGGGCGATAATTTGGTGCTGTTGGTGTTTGAGCGCTCGAAAACCGGGGATATCATTCAAGGTTTACCCAGAATCGAAGAACTGCTCGAAGCACGCAAACCGAAGGAGGCTTGTGTACTAGCACGCAAACCGGGAGTTTGTCAAGTGGAGTATCAAGATTCTGAGATCGTCGATATTAAGGTGGTCGAGGATGACGGCACGATCAGTGAATATCCGCTTTTAGGCAGTCAAAACCCCCTGGTGAGCGATAATCAGCGTATCGATGTGGGTCAGGCGTTAACCGATGGTCAGGCTAATCCCCACGAGATTTTAGAGGTGTTCTTTAATTATTATGTGGATAGCTTGGGCAGTTACGAAGCGGCCTTAAAAGCCTTGGAAAAAACCCAGATGTTCCTCGTTGATCAGGTACAGTCGGTTTACCAATCCCAGGGGATCGATATTGCCGATAAACACATCGAAGTGATCGTGCGTCAGATGACTTCTAAGGTGCGGATCGATGACGGTGGTGATACCAGTATGTTACCCGGGGAATTGTTGGAATTGCGACAGGTGGAGACGGTAAATGAAGCCATGTCAATCACCGGTGGGGCGGCAGCTAAATATACGCCTGTACTACTGGGAATCACCAAGGCTTCCTTGAATACCGATAGCTTTATCAGTGCCGCCTCCTTCCAAGAAACCACCCGCGTCCTCACGGAAGCGGCGATCGAAGGCAAGTCCGACTGGTTACGCGGTCTCAAGGAAAACGTGATTATCGGTCGTCTGATTCCGGCGGGTACTGGCTTCAATGCCCACGAAAACATGGCGGGGGTCAGCGATTACACCCCCCCGGAGGAGGAATATAACTACAACAACAATCGTGGTTATTACGCTCCTCCCGGCGGCCTCGGTTTCCCCCCTCGTCCCGGTTTCGGCGACAGTAGTGAGGATAGCGATATGATTCTTGACGATCAAACCGCTCGCGCCTACGCTGAGGGTGATGTGGTCGATTTAGAGGATGATGAAATGGCTTTCCTATCTTCCCGCGGCAGCAGTCGCTTTAGTCGCCAACCCATCAGCGACAGCTGGTCAGAAGTCGATGAGGAAGGGGGAGAGGACGATTTCGAGGGGGATTACGAAGAAGAATAATCGTCTGTAGATATCTTAAAAGGAGGAGTGGCAGGAAAAACCCTTGTTATTCCCCAAAAACCTCCTCCTTTTCCCGACAAACTCCCTAATTTTTTAGCTAACTCACCAGAGTTTGGCAATAAAAGAAGGCAGAATTTTTTGTCAACCAGAAAGGGTACAAGGTTGAGATTTGAAGAATTTTCTCTCAAGTCGGGATGACAGGATTTGAACCTGCGGCATCCTGCTCCCAAAGCAGGCGCGCTACCAAGCTGCGCTACATCCCGAAGTAAACTCTTTTTTTAGTATAGCCTAAGAGCCGCATTATTAATCGGGATACCAAAACATCCCTTTGATACCTTCGGGATCGAGAACAAAACCGAGACGACGATAGAAATCCACCACCTGCGGATCGGCGAAAAGAGTTATATTACTGATGTCCTCACCCCGCAACTTCCTGATCATAAATTTCATTAATGCTTTACCAAAGCCTTTACTTTGATAGTGAGGATGAACAACCACATCCCAGACCGTAGCATTAAAAGCGTGATCGGAAGTGGCACGAGCAAAACCCACTAAACGACGGCGATTACCTCGCACTTCCCACATCGACACCACTAAAAAACTACATTCGATCGCTTTTTTAACCTTGCGTAAAGGACGACGGGCCCAACCTACCGAGTCACAAAGTTCTTCTAACTCATATAGATCTAGCTCTCGATCGGTACTAAAAAATACTCGCGTCTGTCCGAGGTCATTCTGGGCAACCTCTACCAAGTCTCCCGAATAGTCAGGTGATGCAGTGACTTCCGAGCTATTAAATAATCTCTTCCAAAAAACCATGCCGGGGGGCTACTGCCTCAATATTATCCTTTTAGCCTAGTATATTTTATTTTCCCCTCTCTAAGAACAATCGGGCAACCGGAGTCCAAATGTGATTGGGTGAGTACGGAGAGGGTGGGATTTGAACCCACGAACCATTGCTGGTTACTCGATTTCAAGTCGAGCGCGATCGACCACTCTGCCACCTCTCCAAGGCAGCTAGACCTATATCCTATCATTAGATTCCTTGCATAAATCAAAAAATTTTCCGCAAATGAAAGGAAAAGGTGTGCATATTAGACCTCTTGCAGAAATCAAAAATCGTTGTTAGGGTTAGGAGTCAGTAGCCAGTAGTCAGTAGTCAGGAGAATTAAGAATGAATAATAATCAATTAAATGGTCTATTTACAGATTTTTAGCGTTGGCTGAATAAATCTGTTGGTAGAGTCAGTAGCCGGTCGTCAGGAGTCAGTAGCCGGTCGTCAGGAGTCAGGAGATAGGAGTCAGGAGATAGGAGATTATTTTATTTATTCTCCCCACACCCCACACCCCACTTCCCACTTCCCACTTCCCACACCCCACACCCTGTCCCCACGAAAAACTTTTTCAGCAGACCTTGATTATGCAAGAGGTTTACTATCGGGTTAAAGATTAAAATTTCCCCTTTCCCCCTTCCCCGACTTCTGCAAGAGGTCTATTCTAGTACATTAGAAGTGTGATTAGGGGTTTCTGAGCAGGATGTTGGGCGGAGGCCGATAGGCCCGACTACTTCCCCTCACTACCCCCGCCGGGATGACCGACTTATTCCTTTAATTTCTGTAATTTTCGGCTTTCAAAGGGGAAAACTCAAATTAGAATAGGGAGGGGTGCCTTAAAATTGCTGTTTTGGCGTATAATCACCTCAATAAAATTTAGAAGCTCCTAGAGTTGATAGTTTTAAACATTTCTGTGAGGAAAATGTATTTATTATGAGTTCAATTATTGAAATCGGCGACCAAAAAATTAGCGAGTCAGAGGTATTGCCTCTTTTGGCAAAATATGGTATGTTACCCCAGTTAATCCGGGAAGTAATTATCGAACAAGCGATCGCCAATATCACCTGCAATCCCGAAGAAAGAAACGCGGCCTATTCCCGTTTCTATCAAAATAATCAAATTGCCAACGATGAGCAAATGAAATCTTGGTTACAACAAAACGGGATGGATTCCGAGCAACTAGAATATCTAATTCTGCGGGACATTAAATTAGAAAAATTTAAACAGGAGACTTGGGATAACAAAGTAGAATCCTACTTCTTGCAAGTCAAAAGTCAATTGGATAAAGTGGTTTATTCCCTGATTCGGACAAAAAATATCGGCATTGCCCAAGAACTATTTTTCCGGATACAGGATCGAGAAAATAGCTTCGCTGAACTGGCCAAAAAATACTCCCAAGGATCAGAAGCGGAAACCGGAGGACTGCTTGGACCCGTGGAACTGAGCACTCCCCATCCCCAGATCGGGCAAATTCTCAAAGCAAGTAAACCGGGGCAACTGTGGCCACCGACGCAAGTGGGAGAATGGGTCGTGATTGTCCGGTTAGAAAAATATTTATCCTGTGAATTGGACCCTCCCACCCGTCAACGCTTACGGAATGATTTATTCCAACAATGGTTAATGACTCAAATGCAAACAGTGAAATCTATCCCCGAATCAACCCCAGTCAATAGCGAGCAGGTATCGATTACATAGCATTTCCTTGCAAAACTGGGTAAACCCAGTCTTTTCGCTTAATTATTTGTCAACTTAGTCAATTTTCGCCTAGCTAATGAGTTATACCACTTTAGATTTTACCGCCTTTCTGGAGACTGTACAGCCCTTTGATCGCCTGCCCGTAGAGGTTAGACGTTCCCTCGGTCAGAAATTACAACCCTTTCGCTATGAGATGGGCAATGCCATACTCAAGTGCGATCGCTTACCCTCTCACCTCGTTCTTCTCTACGAGGGAGAGGCCAGACTTTTGGGTTACGATGCTAGGGTTAACAATTCGCTGCCGGTTACTTTGGCTAAATTACAGCCCGGGGATTTATTCGGGTGGATGAGTCTTCTGCGCGGTACCCCCTGTGAAACGGTGATCGCTTCTTCGGAAGTCACGATCTGTTTAACCTTAAAAGAAGAGGATTTTTGGTCTTTAATCAATAATTACCCCGAATTTAAGCAATATTTCTTTAAAGAAACCTCGATCGCTGAAGTTTATGCGACCCTAGGCTCCTATCTTAATCAACAGGCCTGGGGTGGGGGAGACCTGAAAGAAATTGCACAGGCTCTTTTAAACAGAGCTTGTGTGTCCTACAACCAGATTAACGATGATTATCTCTGGTTAGTCAGCGAAAATACCGACAATTATCCTATCGGCACAGTCATTACCCAAAATAATCCGACTAACACCCGTTTATTAGGTCTTTTCTCCAATCAGTTAGATGAATTCTTCGACGTAGCTCAGGGCAAGTTCTTGACAGTTGCAGCCGAATCGGCTGCGGAAACAAAAACCGATGATATCTGGGAAACCCAAGTCATTAAGGGAAATAAACCCACCCAGGTATTAGATATCCCTCAAGGAAAAATAAGCGACATCACCAGCGATATCGACCTTGACAAAACTCTCCAGAAAAACCGCAAATCCTATCCCTTTTTCAGGGGAAAAACGGAACTAGAGGCGGTGAGTGCCTGTTTTCAGATGATCTGCAAATATTTTAATATCCCCTTTCGCAAGGACGTGATCCAACGCATACTAGGGGATCAACTGCAAAGAACTGGCAGCCTTTCCCTGCCCCTGTGTGGGGCTGTGGCCGAGGTAGTGGGACTCCATAGTCAATTAGTGCCTTTACCTGCTACTTCCTTGCCCAATATCAACCCTCCTGCCCTAATTCGCTGGCAAGACAGCATCGTTATCCTCTACGAAATTAATCAACGGGAAACCACGATCGCTGTTCCCGAACGGGGGATAATTAAACGCAAAACCAGCGAATTTCTGGAATCTTGGGGCGAAAAAGGGGAAGTAATTCTGCTCAAACCCACCAAACACACCCAGCAACAGCGTTTTGGCCTATCATGGTTTTGGCCTTCTGTCAAGAAACATAAACGAGTCTTAATAGAAGTTTTTATTGCTTCTTTCTTCGTGCAGTTATTTGCCCTGGCCAATCCCTTGATGATTCAGGTGATCATCGATAAAGTGATCGTGCAGAATAGCCCAGAAACTCTGAATACCCTCGGGGTTTTCCTGTTAGTAATTGCCGTTTTTGAGGGAATTTTAACCTTTTTGAGGACATCCCTGTTTGTCGACACCACTAACCGCATCGACATGACCCTCGGTTCAGAAATTATCGATCACCTGCTGCGCTTACCCCTGAAATACTTTGAACGGCGACCTGTGGGGGAAATTTCGACAAGAATCAATGAATTAGAGAATATTCGGCAATTTTTAACGGGTACAGCCCTAACGGTGGTGTTAGATGCCATTTTCTCGGTTATCTACATCGTGGTTATGTTGATCTATAGCCCGATTCTAACCGTTTGGGCCCTGGGAGTCGTACCGATTTTAGTTCTGTCCACAGCTATTTTCGCACCAATCGTGCGGCGACAACTGCGAGCAAAAGCGGAACGAAACGCCGAAACCCAATCCTATCTGGTGGAGGTGATGACGGGAATCCAAACAGTAAAAGCACAGAATATCGAATTGCGTTCCCGTTGGCAGTGGCAAGAACGTTATGCTCGCTATGTGGCCGAAGGTTTTCAAACGGTAATGACCTCAACTTTGGCCGGTTCCTTTAGTCACTTCTTTAACCAATTATCGGGTTTATTAGTGCTGTGGGTGGGAGCAGCCTTAGTTTTAGACGGACAACTCACTCTTGGTCAATTAATTGCCTTCCGGATTATCTCTTCCTACGTTACCTCGCCGATTCTGCGTTTGACCCAACTCTGGCAAAACTTCCAAGAAACCGGCTTATCCCTGGAAAGATTAGCCGATATCGTCGATACTCCCCAAGAAGCGGAACTCGATCGCCAAAACATCCCCATGCCCTTAATTAAAGGCACTGTCACCTACGAAAACCTCGCTTTCCGCTTCAATCCCCACGGTGCCCTGCAACTATACAACATCAATTTAGAATTCCCCGCTGGCACTTTTGTCGCTTTGGTGGGAGAAAGTGGCGCTGGGAAAAGTACCATCACTAAACTATTAGCCCGTCTCTACGAACCAGAATCGGGACGGATTCTCATCGATGGCTATGATATCAACAAAGTGGAACTCTATTCCCTGCGTCGTCAAATCGGCATGGTTCCCCAAGAAACCCTATTATTTGACGGTACGGTACAGGAAAATATCGCCCTGACTAACCCCGATGCGACTGTGGAGGAAATTGTCTCGGCAGCAAAAGCAGCCGCAGCCCACGAATTTATTATGACCCTGCCCAATGGCTATAATACCCGCGTCGGTGAACGGGGGGCATCCCTATCGGGGGGACAACGACAACGGGTTGCGATCGCTCGTTCCGTCCTGCAAAGACCGCAAATTCTCATTCTTGATGAGGCCACCAGCGCCCTCGACTATAACACCGAACGGCAAGTGTTTCTGAATCTCAAGGAAGTTTTCAAGGATCACACGGTCTTCTTTATTACCCATCGTTTAGCTTCGATCAAATCCGCCGATATTATTGTCATGATGGATAAAGGGACAGTAGCGGAGGAAGGCACCCACGAGGAATTAATGGCCAAAAAAGGCCTTTACTATACTCTCTATAAACAACAGGATTCGCAAATCTAGTTAGTCAGTTATCAGTTATCAGTTATCAGTTATCAGTCATCAGTTATCAGTAAACGGTTATCGGTTCACTGATTACTGTTTACTGTTCACTGCTCACTGAAAAAATAAATATAGGAGAATCCCCATGAACAGCAATTCTAATAACGGTCAAAACGGCAAGGGCAATGGTAAAAGCGATGAACTGACCCAAGCGGGTAAAAACGTGGCCACTACCACGAAAAATAAAAGTATTACCCCTTCTTTACCCACTTTCAGCCCACCGGAACAATCGGTGATTCTGAAACAATCGCCCATTTGGTCGCGGACGATTATCTGGACATTAATGAGTGTCACCACTGCCGCTTTAATTTGGTCAGTGTTCGCCAAAATCGAGCAGGTGGTCGGTGCCCAAGGACAACTTAAACCCCAGGGCAAAGTGCAAGAAGTACAAGCACCGGTGAATGGGGTGGTACAGTTCGTTAAAGTTAAAGATGGCGATCGAGTTAACAAAGGGGATGTACTGGTTTTAATGGATTCCAGTGCCTCGCAAGTGCAGTTAGAATCTTTGAAAAAAATTCGCGCCACTGCTGAGAAGGAAAATCAATTCTATCGTCTCTTAATGGCGCAGGATCTGACACCGGCAGCAGTGGAAAGTTCGATCGCTCAATTAAAATTACCGAGTGAAATCGCCGATTTAGCCCGTAATCGTGCCGCTTTGGTAGCAGAAAATCAACTTTATCAAGCACAGGTCAGTGAAGGTGCCTCTAGCTCTGCTCTACAAGGGGAAGAGTTAGCCCGTTTAGAGGTTGCCCAACGAGAGGCCAATTCTCGACAAGCGGCCGCTAGATTGGAAATGGAACAATTAGCAAAACAATTGAACCAAACCAGGGTACAGTTGGCCGATGCCCGCTCCCAATTAATCAATGATCGCTTCGTCTTAGAAGAAATTAAGACTCGTAATGCCAATTCGATGAAACAAGGCCAAGAAGGCTTGGATATCGAGCGTAATATTCTCAAAGATATTGAACCCTTGGGGGATGAAGGAGCGATCGCCCGTTATCAGATTAATAAACAAAAACAATCGGTAACTGATCGCCAGAATGAATTACAGCAGCAAGAGGCTAATGGCAAAATCGATCGAGAAAAACAAGAGCAAGAAGTACAAACCCGCATCGCCGAAATTTCCCGTTTGGAACAGGAAGAAAAGCGTTATTCCCTGTTGATCTCCCAAGCGCGAGAAAGGCTGATTAACACCACAGTAATCACGGAAAAAGATGTGCGTGATAAAATGGCGGATAATTACAAAAGGATTGCTGAAATCGATAGTCAGATCAGTCGCGTTATCATTGATAACAACAAGCGCATTGCTGAGTTAGATAGTCAAATTAGTCAAGCACAACAGACGATTAAATATCAAAAAATTACCGCCCCCATCGATGGTGTGGTCTTTGATCTCAAGGCGCGGCCTGGGTTTGTTCCCCAACCAAGTCAAGCGGAAGCATTGTTAAAAATTGTTCCCGATGGCTGTCCCACCCAGATCAAAGATGCTGCTAAAGGTTGTTTAGTGGCAGAGGTGGACGTGACTAACCAAGACATCGGTTTTGTGCGCGTGGGACAAAAGACCGATATTCGCATTGATTCCTTTTCCTACAGTGAATACGGCGATATTAAGGGAGAAGTAATCTCGATCGGTTCTGATGCTTTACCTCCCGACGAAAATCACCGTTTTTATCGGTTCCCTGTCCGGGTAAGCTTGAGCAGTCAAGAGTTAGTTTTGAAAGATAAATCTACTCTGCCGCTGCAATCGGGGATGTCTGTGAGTGTCAACATCAAAGTCAATGAAAATCGCACGGTTTTGGGACTATTTACCGATATGTTCAATAAACAGGTGGATACTCTCAAACAAGTCCGTTAGGCGAAAAAATTCGGGGGTAGATCCTGCCAACGGCCTGAACCGATCGCGCTAATCGCTTCCGAGAGGTTAACCGCACCGGTATAAAGAGCGCGGCCCACGATTACTCCCGTTACTCCCAAAGGTTCCAAAGACAATAAACTCAGTAAGTCTGTCAGGGAACTAATACCCCCGGAGGCGATGACGGGAATTTCGACAGATTCGGCTAATTCTCGCAAAGCGGCGAGATTCGGGCCAGAAAGGGTGCCATCTCGATGAATATCAGTGTAGATAATCGTGCTGGCTCCTCTTTTTGCCATATCTTGACCGAGTGCGATCGCATCTACTGAGGAAGTTTCTAACCACCCCCTGGTGGCTACTTTACCATCGCGAGCATCAATACCAACAATTATTTGCCCCGGAAAGCTTTGACAAAGTTCGCTGACCAATTCTGGCTTTTCTACGGCTACTGTCCCCAAAATCGCCTTTTCTACCCCGATTTTTAGGAGATTACTCACCGTTTCTAGATCTCGCAGTCCACCCCCCACCTGTACGGGAATGGCAATATCATTAAGAATTGTTTCAATGGTTGACAAATTAACCGATTTACCCTCTTTGGCTCCATCCAAATCGACTAAATGTAATCTGGTTGCCCCCTGATTGACCCATTCTCGCGCCACTATTGCGGGATTATCATTAAAAACCTGCGATTGTTGGTAATCTCCCTGATAAAGTCGCACACATTTGCCATCGAGAATATCAATAGCGGGGATAACTTCCATGTTTTTCTCAATATCTAACTAAGGAGCGTTTTTTATTATATATTACCAGCCTTGTCAGTTATCAGTTATCAGTTATCAGTTATCAGTTTTGAGTCTGAGAGGGGAACAATCCCTCTCAAAGCATTGTCCACAAAGATTTTGAGGCTCTTCAGTTACAAACAGACACATCGCTAAACCTTGTTGGATAAGACTTTTAGACTTTTTTTCCCTCAAAAAGTGCCAGCCATTGCGGGGATCGGGGGGAAAATTCCTGGACTTTTTCCCTGAAAATTAGGTAACTGACTACCTCAAAACTGGTAAAACCCCACACCCCAAACCCCATACCCCACTCCCAGGAAAAGCTTTTTGCCGCAAACCATCTATATTAAGTGTGCATGATCAAATGGCAGTAACAGTGCTGTCTTTTCACTGATTACTGTTTACTGATCACTGATTACTGATTATCGATTCCTAGGGGAAAAAATTCTTCTAGAATGATAAGTACATATACGAGAGGAATTATACTCATGTCTGCTGGGAAGTTTCAAACAGCCGCTTCATTATCCGATCGAGAGCTAGAAATACTCGATTTAGTGGCTAATGGTTTAACTAATCAAGAAATCTCGGAAAAGCTGGAGATTAGTAAGCGTACCGTTGATAATCATATTAGTAATATCTTGACGAAAACAAAAACCGATAATCGGGTGGAATTGGTGCGTTGGGCATTGCATTGGGGTAAAGTTTGTCTTGATGATATTAATTGTTGTATCCTTCCTTCCCCGGCGCTGACCGATGATCAGGTTTCCTAAACTTCTTCGACTTTTGCTTGCGGTTAATATCATCAGTCTGGGGGGATGTAGTGATGCGGGTTTTGTCACCCCTCCCCAACAGCTTTTAGGAAATACTTTAAATACCCCTTCCTCAGAAGATAATCCCCGTTTTAACTACGATGGTCGTTATCTGGTTTTTGCCTCTGATCGCAGGGGTCAACGAACGATTTATTTATTCGATCGAGTGGCTAATCGTTTAGTTCCCCTACCGGGGTTAAATCAAGCAAAAACCTATCAAGATCAGCCAGATATTAGTGCCGATGGTCGTTATATTGTTTATGTGTCGGAACAGTCCGGTAAACCCGATATATATATTTATGATCGACAAACTCTGCAAGCAAAAAATCTCACCGAAAATATCTTAGGAGAAGTGCGTCATCCGACGATTAGTGGTAACGGTCGTTTTATTGCTTTTGAAAGTAATCGTTTCGGTCAATGGAATCTGGAAATATTCGATCGAGGTGGCGAAATTTCTCCTTCTTTACCCCCGATAAATTCTTCCCCGTCCCGATAGTATTGGGAGAGAAGGGAGAAGGGTGCGGGGAACTCACAGGTGTAGGTATTTTACAAACCTGTGAAGAGAAGACAAGGAGGACAAGGAGGGAAAGTGGACAAGGAAGTTTTTAGGCGCAAAGAGCAAAAGTGAGATGAGGAAGTATTAACAGCAAGAGTAGATTTTGTCAGGGACTGTTGTGGAAATAAACCATTTAAAGAAATAGCGGCTCTTCTCATTTCTGTTCAGTATTTTTATCAGCTACTAATTGGGATTTTAAAGTATGATAACCTCTTTTACTACCCAAAAAATCTTTCTGTTTCTTTTGGTGGCGTTCCCTGGGAGTTTCCGTTACATCCATTACCGTTACGACCGGTATCTCTGCTTGATTTAGTAGAGCTTTTTTTCCTTTTAAACGGAAGTTTCCCGATGGTAAAAGCATCCGTCTTTTTGAATTGTTCATCTGGTAAGTTTTGATAATCCATACTTTTGCTAATAAACATAGCAAAAGTATAGATGATTTCCTGACCTAAGATCACATTTTATTCTTTTTTCCACTTCCATCTAAAAATCGAGAAAAAAGAAAAACGCTGCATTATACCATAAAAAAATTATGTAAGAGGTTTATTCTTTGACAATAGAGTTGAATTCCTTGCAGCTTGGCTAAGGAGAATTTGGGTTTAATGGGAAGGAGCAGTAAAGACATAAAACTCATCCGCAGCAAGCGATAAACAAGGATAGTTAAAGTCGTATGTTTTTCGAGACTGAGAAGATAACCATAGATATTATGAGTTAGTCTTAGATAACCATAGCGTCGGGTGATAGAAGATGGTTCATGAATAATTTTAATCTGATTGGTAACAACGACTAAATAGCCTTGATTTGCGTATCTTCGGGAAAAATCAAAGTCTTCGTAGTAGAGAAAGTAATCGGGATCAAAATGGGGACAAGTGGAAAAATTAGAGAAATTAATTAATAAACTGCATCCCGTCACCCAGTCAGGAATAAGATAGGGTTTATTTCCATAGTCTAAGGATTCCTCTACCACGTTAATTGTGCCGATTTTAGCATTAAATTTTCCCCAACCAAACCAGATTTTACCATCCGGTTCGTAAATTTCTGTACCAGCGATGGCAACTTCGGGATATTGCTGAAAAAATTTGCTTGCTTTCTCCAGAGAGTCCGGTAATAAGTAAGCATCGGGATTAACTAACCAAACGATAGCTTCTTTGTCTTGTTGATAAATCCAATCAAGTCCTAGATTACATCCTTTCCCAAATCCTAAATTTTCTCCCGCTTCAATAATCTTGACTCTTTGCGCTGCTAAAGATTGGATATTTTTATCTTCAGTGGAATTGTTAATAATGATGAGAGTAGCAGATAAGTTATCGTTGAGGGAAGCGATTAAACGCTTAATTAATGCCCCGCAATTGTAGTTAACCGTCAATAGATAAATCATTACAGATAAAAGGTAGGAGTCACTGGCAATTAATAATGGTTAGAGAATAGCTTTTCCGTACTAATTACTCTTTTTGGAGAGGACAGAGATTATACTTTTCAATTTTACTGGAAAAGGGTTGACAATTTTGGAAGTCAATCTCTAGATTTTCTTTAGCTAAATCCTTCCCTAGCTCTGGAGATTTGCTATTAAAGTCAGTCATCAGAATATAGAGATTACCCACGGGGGTTTCTGCGATAAACTTTTCAGCATTTTTTCGCATTAAAGTTCCCTCACTAACTCCCATATTTCCTCGCAATCGCACAAAACGAGTCGAAGCGGGAAAATGGGGAACTAGATAACCCGTTCCTTCATCTCCCCACATAACAATCGTGGAATTTTCGTAGGGTTTTAATGCTTGACTATCGATACCAAAGTAATTATCTGACCATCCCATTCTCCACCAGTCTAAGGGTTTGACTGTAGCGGCAATTAAGGCAAAAATAGCGATTGAGATTATAAAAACTGTCCTTTTATGAGGATAAAGATAGGCAATGATCAGGATAATTAAAACTGGTGTAATTAACTCTAAAACTATCAAGTAACGATAGATAGAAAAACCCTTTAACCAGATCAGATAGGCACTACAATAAAAAGGTAATAGAAATCCGAGAATGGGTACATGGACTAAATTATTTTTTTGCTCTAGAGAACGGCGAGAGGTGTACTGATAAATAATCACTCCCAGAAGAATGACAATTAAAAGATAGGCAATGGCAAAACGAGTCTCTTTAAATTTTACCTCAGCCACTAGGGTTTGTTCCTGCACAAAATAAAAGGGATAAAATAAAAATTGCCAAACATCTTTCGGTAAAAACCGGGTATCTTGCAGGTTAAAATCTGTTTCGATGTAGGGAGATTGAAAAATTTTGTTGAAAAAGGGAAAAAGGGGATTAGCAAAATTAGTCCACATCAGGATTATCCAATAACCCATCGTCAGGGAAAAACCCACAGCCATAGAGAGAATTAAAGTCAGAAGATTACGCAGCTTTTCTTTGATGGTATTGGTTAAAAAACTAATCGCCACGATTAAACTGATACTATACAGTGCCGTGGTCAATTTTAGTCCCGTTGCTAGTCCTAAAAGCAATCCTGCGAAAATTATCGTTTTAAGCTTAACTGGTTGATTACGACCAAGACAAGCGATAATCAAAAATAATCCTGCCAAAACAAAAACACTGCTGGTACTATCTCCGATACTGGTTCCTAATTCGGAAATATAGGCTGCGCCAAAAATACTGGTAATCGCTGCCGCTATGCTTAAAGTTATCTTGTATCTTTCGCAAACCTTATCAAAGGAGTGATAAGTGATTAAATGAACTAACCACTGATTTAAACCGTGAAATCCTCCCAAGAAAAACCCAACCACCACCGGAGGTAGTTTTAGGTAATAGATAGCAACAAAAAAAGGAACATCCATCAAAGGATTAAAGAAAGTTTGTATCTGTGCTGGGAGGACATCATACTTAAAACGTCCCGTTAATAACATATAGGGATTATAAAAATGATAATTGCGTAAATCCCAGCTAACATCTTGACCTAAGATAACTGATAAAATCCCTAGTCCGATAAAATAAACTACTGCCCAGAGGAGGGGATGAGTCAGGTTGAACCGTTTTAATAATGTCATAACTTAATCAATAATTCTGGTGAATTTGACGAGAAAACTAACCCGTTTTTGTGCCATTAGACTAATTAGTAGCTCTGGGACGAGTCGGACTTTTAGCTGATAGCTTTTTACTTGATATACCATGTTTGGCTAACAAATACAAACGGAAACTTTTAACTCCCAAAAACGTCCTTAGGCGAGTTGACCAAATTTTGATATACTAAGGTGATAAAGTTGCCCACCATACTGACTCGATCGCCCATGAAGTCCGAAAAAGGGTTAATCTCGGTCAAGCAAGCTTATCTAAAAATTCTATCGGTCATCCTAGTTCTGGCGATAATTGGTTTATCGGTAGTCGGAAACTATGGTATCACTTGGGACGAACCGATCGAAGTGGATATGGTCAATCATAATCTCGAATATATCCGAGAAAACAAGCCCATATCAGAAATGTCCCGTCATTACGGCTTTTATTTTAACTACATCTCCCAGCTCATCTACGAGAGCAAAGAAAAATTTTTCCCTGCTACCCCCAATCTTCCTCCCAATCCCACTGATAAGGATAAATGGCTATCGAGGATCTGGCAAATAACCCGGGTTAAGCACGTCGTCACCTTTCTTTTTTCCCTGATTGCCTATCTATCGGTGGTGGGAATCGTCGCTATCCTAGCAGGAATCGAATCCGCTTGGTTAGGTGCGCTAATTTTAGCCCTATTTCCCGCTTTTTGGGGTCATACCTTCTTTAATCCCAAAGATATTCCCTTTGCAGCCATGTTTACCCTCGGAACCTTCGCTGGTTCCCTATTACTAGATAAATATTTTCAGTCCGAAAATAAGGCTATTAAACTAGGATTTAACCGTTTAACCGTTTATTCTTGCCTCTACGGGATTCTCGCTGGTTTAATCACCGGAATTCGCATCGGTGGCTTTTTTATCCTCTTTTATCTCATCTTCGCCCATCTAGTGGCCCGTTGGGATATCAAAACCCTCCCAAAAACCGTCTGGCGTTTTCTGCCCCTATACGCAGTTATTATACTTTTTTGGGCAATAACCACCTATATAGTCTATCCTGCTGCTTGGAGAAACCCGATTACTTGGTTTATCGAAGCGATAACCCTCATGTCGAAGTATAACATCTGGGATAATACGGTTCTCTTTGACGGTCAAAATATCCCCGGTCGTTCCTTGCCTTGGTACTATCTACCCCGGCTATTTTCCCTCACCACCCCCGTCCTCCTGCAAATCGCCGTCCTATTGGGTGTAATGGGGATTTTGACAAAAATGACCAAATTAACGCCAAGCCAGCGTGCTTGCGCCATAATCACCCTACTGCAAGCGTTTTTACTGCCCACCTTTGCTATCCTGCGTCAATCCACTCTCTACGACGGCATCCGTCACTTTTTATTTGTCATTCCCGCCCTAGCAGCGATCGCATCTACGGCCATTATTTGGACATATCATAAACTCAAGCGAAAGTCAATAAAAATCTTTCTAACGACCCTGCTAATCCTCAACTTTAGCGTCATTGTCTATGACATGATCAGTCTGCATCCCTACGAATACACCTACTATAATCGCGCCTACGGAGGCTTAAAAGCGGCCCAAGGTCAACAGGAAACCGATTACTGGGGATTAAGTCTCAAGGAGGGGATGGAATGGCTTAATCAAAATGCCGCCGCTAACTCTACCATTGTGGTTGCCGGTCCGATATTTGCGGCGGAAATGGTAGAGAATCACCAACGAAACTTTACGATAATCTATCGAGATGACTTTGCTTGGGGAAAAGCTCCCGAACCCGATTATTACATGGGTTTATCCCGATACGATTATTTCCAAGCTTTCCCCCATTGTCCCATTGTTCACGCCGTCCAACGCCAAGACACCCCCCTAACCATCATTAAACGTTGTCCTCAGCTATGATCGAAATGACCGCTATTCCGCCGATTTCCTTGCAAAACTACCGTATCGCTGCGATTATTCCCTGTCACAACGAAGAACTAACGATTGCTAAAGTTGTCTCCCAATTCCAAACTTTTCTGCCAGAAGCGGCAATTTATGTTTATAACAACCGCTCTAGCGATGATACCGTGACCGAGGCCCTGAAAGCGGGGGCGATCGTGCGTCAGGAAACCCAACCGGGAAAAGGCAATGTTGTCCGGCGGATGTTTGCCGATATCGAAGCGGATATCTATGTTCTCATCGATGGTGATGATACCTACGAAATTGCGGCAGTACGACGCTTAATTGAACGAATGCTGCGGGAACAATTGGATATGGTGGTCGGTGCGCGTCGGGAAGCGGTAAAATCCTCCCAGGCTTATCGCCGGGGTCATCGCGCTGGTAATCTATTTTTAACAGGATTCGTTAAATTTCTGTTTGGAGCGCGTTTAATCGATATGCTCTCCGGTTATCGCATCTTTTCTCGTCGTTTCGTCAAATCTTTTCCCGCTTTATCCAATGGTTTCGAGATTGAAACCGAGTTAACTATCCACGCTTTAGAATTAAAAATTCCCTTCGCTGAAGAACCAACCCTCTACGGGGAACGTCCCGAGGGTTCCCAAAGTAAGTTAAAAACCTTTCAAGATGGCTGGCGGGTATTGGGAACCGCTATTCTACTTTTTAAAGAAATTCGTCCTTTTCTCTTTTTTAGCCTTGTCTCGCTGATTTTGGCGGTTATTTCCCTCCTCTTAGCGATTCCCGTCCTGTTTGAATACCTCGAAACCGGCTTAGTGCCACGTTTTCCCACCGCTATTTTATCGGCCTCGATCATGCTTTTAGCCTTTTTAGGTTTGACCTCTGGCATGATCCTCGATTCCGTCTCCCGGGGACGAAAAGAGATGAAACGAATGGCTTATCTAGCTAACAGTTGGCTGAAAGCTTAGGGAAAAAAGCTCCCTAAACATACAAGTCTAGGTCACATCTCCAGTTAAACCGTCTCTAACCGTTGCAGCACGGAGGAGGGTTTTTTGTCAATAAATTCCGCCGGCGGAATTTGATATTTAATCAGATTGGCTAATTCCTGTAGTTGGCTGATGGCTTCCGCGCCTTCGAGTTTCATTAACTCTCGATCATCGCGCATTTCTGTCCAGGTGATGCCGTAATCGGACACGAGAAACCGAATTAGATGGGTTTCACCCAATCCCACCATAAAAGATGCGCTATTCATTTGACCGCCACAGGTGTAGCAAGATACTAGATAACCTTGATTTTCTAAGGCGATCGCTAAAGCCTGTAAATCCATGACTAAGTCTTTGACCAGTTGGCGATGCTGTTCTGCAAGTCGTTTAAACACAATTTTCCTCCTGATAACACTCCTCAAGTATAAAACCTTAACACTTTTTTAAGATTCTTTTCTGAGAAAATAGGGTACGTGAACTAAGTTTTCTTACGGATGGTAAGTAACAAAATGTAAAGAACCCTAAATCTAGGGTAGCGTAAATTTCTGAGATAGCTAAGTATATATAACTACAGAGCCACCAGTTTATCTATCTTTCCACCCCCTCGATCCCAACTATTCCCATCATGCCTATTTTTAAAGTTTATGATCCAGTTTCGACAAAAAAGTTCGTAAATCTATATTGACAATTACATAAACCTATGCTTCTATGCCGGATGCGGAGGGGTGTGGGGTGTGGGGTGTGGGGTGTGGGGTGTAGGGTGTGGGGAGAATAAATAAAAATAATCTCCTGTCTCCTGACTCCTGATCACTGATCACTGATTGCTGATAAGATTGTTACGAAAATATAAACACGAAATTCTATAGTTAGCCATGACCCAAAACGGAAGCTCGAAGTCGATCGTTGTCTCTCCCTCGATCCTATCGGCGGATTTTAGTAAATTAGGAGCCGATATCGAGGCTGTGGATAAGGCAGGAGCCGATTGGATTCACGTTGATGTGATGGATGGTCGTTTTGTCCCGAATATCACCATTGGACCCCTGATTGTCTCCGCTATTCGTCCCTATACGAAAAAACCTTTAGATGTGCATTTAATGATCGTGGAACCAGAAAAATATGTGGCTGACTTTGCGAAAGCGGGTGCTGACATTATTTCTGTTCACGCTGAACATAATGCTTCTCCCCACCTCCATCGTACTCTTTGCCAAATTCGCGAACTCGGTAAACAAGCGGGTGTGGTGTTAAATCCCTCCACTCCCTTAGATTTAATCGAATATGTGCTGCATTTGTGCGATTTAGTCCTAATTATGAGCGTTAACCCCGGTTTTGGTGGCCAGAGTTTTATCCCGGAAGTTGTCCCCAAAATCCGTCAATTACGTCAAATCTGCGATGAAAAAGGCTTGGATCCCTGGATTGAAGTGGATGGCGGCTTAAAACCAGCTAATACTTGGCAAGTTCTCGAAGCGGGTGCTAATGCGATCGTAGCAGGTTCGGCGGTATTTAATGCCCCTGATTACGCAGCAGCGATCGAAGGTATCCGTAACAGCAAACGTCCCCAACCTCAATTAGCCACCGTTTAATTGTCGCAGGGGTGGGTTAGCTGTTGATTAATTATCTTGCTATTCGCACTAACCCACTCTGCTGATTTGTTCTAAAACCTGCCGCCATAAACCCGAATTAGAGACGGCTAAAACTTCGCTAGAATCAGCTTGTAGGGGATTACCAGACCAATCGCTAATTATTCCGCCCGCACCTTCAATAATCGGGATTAAAGCACAAAAATCGTAGTATTTCAGGTCTGATTCTAGGATTACCATCGGCATGGCAGTGCAGCCAGTGGCTAACATCATATAGTTATAACAATCACCCCCAAAAGCGGTACGTTTGCAGACGGTTTGCAGCTGACGAGCGATCGCTTGTTGTCGTTCTGTGATAAACATTAAGGGAGTGGTGGAGGCTAAACAAGCATTTTTTAAGGCAAGTTCTTGATCTTGACAGTAGGGATTAACAATCATCTGGTTATTATAAAGACTCCCTTTTCCCTTCACTCCTAACCAGCGATCGCCTAAAATCGGTTGATCGACAATTCCTAAAATCGGTTGATTTTCTGCCACTAGGCCGATTAAAGTCCCAAAAATCGGCAATCCCTTGACAAAAGAGGATGTGCCATCGATCGGATCCAATACCCAATAACGACCACTTTGGGAGGGAATATTGGCTCCTTCTTCCCTAATAACCCCATCTTCAGGCAATTCTCGCTGAATAATCGCCACCATCGCCTCCTCAGCTTCTTGATCGGCGATTGTTACTATTGAGGAAACTTGATCGAGTTTTGTTTCGGTTTCTAGATGAGGCTGCCGAAAATAGCGCCGGATAATCTCTCCAGACGCGTCCGCTAATTGATGAGCTAGTTGGATAGTGCGATCAATATTCATCAATAAAAGTTATCCATACAGGAAAACAATAATATTTATTTATGGGAAAGGGAAGTGGGGAAGTGGGGAAGTGGGGAGATGGGGGATTTAGCGGAAATTTCCCGATCACCCTAAATCCCTATTGCCTCTTGGATAGTGCGATCAATATTCATCAATAAAAGTTATCCATACAGGAAAACAATAATATTTATTTATGGGAAAGGGAAGTGGGGAAGTGGGGAAGTGGGGAGATGGGGGATTTAGCGGAAATTTCCCGATCACCCTAAATCCCTATTGCCGCGTCGAAGCTAGAACTATCAGTGGGTAACAGTTTGATTTTGACTCCATAATTAAATTAGTCAACGATCGACTCAATCTCAAGACGAGAAAAAATTAATCTATTTAGGAGTTTAGCTGATGACGGCTTTTACGGAAAATGACCTAAAAAGGTTAGAAAATCTGATTATCAATGGACAAAAAGCGATCGAAACTCGTTTAACCTCTCTGGAGAGTGGACAAAAAGCGATCGAAACTCGTTTAACCTCTCTGGAGAGTGGACAAAAAGCGATCGAAACTCGTTTAACCTCTCTGGAGAGTGGACAAAAAGCGATCGAGAATAGCGTCGGAGAGATCAAAAGAGAAATTCAGGTCTTAGAGATAGGACAGACGGAAATTAAGGGAGAAATCAGGACTTTAGACGCAAAAATCACCGGTTTAAATGAAAGAGTGCAACTCATCGAGGCATCCGTGGGAAAAATTCCCGATTTAGCCGAAAAAATTGGGGAGGTAAAAAACTGGAAACAGATCGGTATATCGATTGTGACTGCTTTTGTGGGTGGGGTAATTGGTTGGTTAATTCGGGGAAAATAAAACTAGGCAATGTAACATAGTATTAAGCATTTGTATATTTTTATTAATTTTTATGGAACAGACAGCTTTAAATCTGATCGCGATTACCGTTTTTTCGATCACTCTTTCCGTATTTGTCACCCCTTTGCTGTCTATTTCGCCTTTTGTCCCCGCTTTGGCTACTTTTAGCCTCTTGGGATTAGTTACCGTTGATACTCTCACCTTTAATAACCGGGGCGTGACTTTACTACTGGATGCTCTTTCTCCTAGTAAACACCGTCAAAGAGTTATTCACCACGAAGCCGGACATTTTCTCACCGCTTATATTTTAGGCATTCCGATCGCCAGTTATAGTTTGACCGCTTGGGAAGCCTTTCGTCAAGGCCAGGAGGGAGTCGGCGGTGTTCAATTTGAACTAGCAGATTTAGAGCAAAAAGTCAAGAACTTTACCGATTTTCCTGCTTTTTTAGAGAGAATTTCTACGGTGTGGATGGCGGGAATTGCTGCCGAAACCTTAGTTTATGGTAAAGCGGAGGGGGGAGAAAGCGATCGATTTTATCTGCAATCGGCCTTAAAATTAGCGGGGGTTCCTGAGAATAATTATGCCCAAAAAGAGCGCTGGAGTTTATTACAGGCAAAAACTCTTTTAGAAAAACAACAGACTGCCTATCAAGCTTTAGTGATAGCTATGGAAAAAAGGACCAGTGTGGAAGAATGCTGTCGAGTGATTAGTGAAAGTTTAGTATAACGGGAAAAGTAATCAGGGATAGATTTGATAATTTCCCCGTTAAATTATTTATGAATAATCAGAGCATTCAATCCGATCAGCGATTAGCTTTAATTGTGCGCGGAGCAGTACAAGGGGTCGGTTTTCGTCCTTTTGTTTATCGATTAGCAACGGAATTAAACCTAACTGGTTGGGTGAATAATACAGCAGCGGGAGTTTTTATTGAAGTTGAGGGCAATCGAGACAAACTAGAAACTTTTTTGAATCGATTATCTTTAGAAAAACCACCTCGATCGCTAATTGAAAATATTGAGACTCAATGGTTAAATCCTATCGGTTATCAAAACTTTAGCATACGTCATAGCAGCGGCGGTGAAAAAAATACAATTGTTCTGCCCGATTTAGCCACTTGTCCCGATTGTTTAGCCGATATTTTTGACCCGAATAATCGTCGTTATCGCTATCCTTTTACTAACTGCACTAACTGCGGTCCTCGCTACAGTATTATCGAGAGTTTACCCTATGATCGCAGTGGCACAACTATGAGGGGTTTTAATCAGTGTCCCGAATGTCAAAGGGAATACGAAAACCCTCTGGATCGCCGTTTTCATGCCCAACCAAATGCCTGTCCTCGTTGCGGACCCCAAATCAGTCTTTTAGACAGTCAAGGAACTGTATTAGCGGAAAAAGATCAGGCTTTAATCGCCACTGCTAGAGCAATTCAACAGGGAAAAATTATAGCGATCAAAGGATTAGGAGGATTTCACCTAGTTGTCGATGCAAGAAATACGGAAGCAGTGCAAAAATTGCGACAACGTAAACAGCGACTGGATAAACCTTTTGCCGTGATGTATCCTAATCTTGAGTTAGTGAAAAAGCATGGTTATGTATCTTCTTTAGAATCGCAATTATTGCAGTCTCCTGCTGCGGCAATCGTCCTGATCAAACAAAGAAAAAATTATCTTTCTGCTGCCGTTTCTCCGGGTAATCCCTATCTAGGAGTCATGTTACCCTATACTCCCCTACATCATCTTTTATTAGCAGAATTAGGCTTTCCTATTGTAGCAACCAGTGGTAATCTAGCCGATGAACCTATCTGTATTGAGGAAAAAGAAGCTTTAGAAAAATTAGGAACTATCGCCGATTTATTTCTAGTTCATAATCGTCCCATAGTTCGACCAGTGGATGACTCTATTATCAGGGAAATGGCGGGAAAAGCGATGATTTTGCGGCGAGCGCGGGGATATGCTCCCTTTCCCGTTAAAGTTAATGAGGGAGATTTCCCCCCGATTCTGGCCGTGGGAAGTTATTTTAAAAATACCGTGGCTATCTACCAAAAAAATCAAGTTTTTATTAGTCAACATATCGGCGATTTAGATACAGTTAATGCTGTTAATCATTTTGAAAATATCCTCGATAGTTTAAAAAATTTATACGAGTTTGCACCCGAAGTTATTGCCTGTGATGCCCATCCTGAATATCTAGCAACCAAGTACGCTTATAGTTTAAATTTACCCGTTATTCCCATTCAACACCATTACGCTCACGTTTTATCCTGCATGGCAGAACATCAGCTACAACCTCCAGTTTTAGGGGTTGCTTGGGATGGAACAGGATACGGTTTAGACGGCACAATTTGGGGGGGAGAATTTATCCATATTGCTGCCGATTCTTGGCAGCGAGTCGCCCATTTTAAACCCTGGCCATTACCCGGAGGAGAAAAAGCGGTTAAAGAACCCAGACGAGTGGCTTTAGGATTACTAGAAGTTATGGAAAATACTGATAGGATAAAATCAGCTTTTAGTGAACAGGAATGGTCGATTTTTAGGCAAATGTTAACAAAAAAAATTAATTGTCCTTTAACTTCTAGTGTCGGGCGTTTGTTTGATGGTGTGGCGGCGATTCTAGGTTTATGTTATCAATTAAGTTTTGAGGGACAGGCAGCAATGCAGTTAGAATTTGCCCTTGATGGCATTAAAACGGAAGAGTATTATCATTTTTCTTTATCCTCCGACTCCCCCATAGTTATTGATTGGAATCAGATAATTTTAGGAGTTGTTGAAGATTTAGAAAAACAAGTACAAATCGGCATAATTGCCGCTAAATTTCATAATAGTTTAAGTGAGATTATTGTAGAAATTGCTCAGAAAATAGGCAGAGAAAAAATTCTCCTGACGGGAGGCTGTTTTCAAAATCGTTATCTGACGGAAAGAACAATTAATCGCTTACAAGCTTCGGGATTTCAACCCTACTGGCAGCAAACAGTTCCCACTAATGATGGTGGTATTAGCCTTGGTCAAATTATCGGAGCTTTTTCTCAACTTAAACAGTTCTAGAATAGCCGACAATCTACCTTTTTATTAGGTTATGTCAGCAGCGTTAAAGATAAACCACAGAGACACAAAGAACACAGAGAGCCGATTTTTTTCTAGACTGTTAAACGATGCCACTCAACGATTTTATTGCCTACTTTCAAAATAATTGCTTGACCTAAACCGAGTTCTTGTGTCACATTAACTAGATGGGCGAAATTTTGACGAGTGATTGCTAGTCCCTGCAAACAGGCTAGAAAATCGAGACAGAGAACCGTAGAAAATTCCCAAGTTTGTCGGTAAACACGGCAATTATCCGGTAAAAAAGCCACAAGAGCGCGAAAATGAGTCAAAGCGGCTTTCTCAAAATTGGCGCTAGTGCAGTCAAAAGACGAGTGCTGATAGCTCATAAAAACTTTGCCTGATAGGGAGATAGCAGGGTTTCCCTCAGACTAGCACCTCGCTTCTGGGGATCACGTTCCCTTTAGAATTTCTCAATAGACTGGCAAATCCCCCCAGAGGAGTATCGTTACCCGCGAGCCAATTGCTAGAAGCTAGGTTTCTTCCCAGAGATAGTGTACTGTAGATATTGATGTCCTTCCGGCTGGCAAGATAACCTATAAATTTCCCCACTCGTCCCCAGCGATAAAAGGCTGTATTTAGTCAAAAATCAAGTGTTGACTTTGATGCCAAACTTGCCTAGTAAAAAATGATCACAGCCTCAAGTTGCCGCTTAACTAATTGACTACTTAACTGATAACTGGTAACTAAGATTATGAATAATGCAATTGTCAAACCGAGAGATGTACAAGTAGCACCTATTGCCGTCGATACTTTTGTCTTTCGTTCCCGCACTTGGGACCGGTTAAAATTCGAGATCGAATATGGATTACAAAAGGGAACTACCGCCAATAGTTATCTGATTAAAGGTGAAAAAGTCGCTCTTTTTGATCCACCGGGGGAATCATTCTCGGCTATATTTTTAGAGGCTTTAACTAAAAGAATCGATCCGAAAACTATTGATTATATTATCCTCGGTCACGTTAACCCCAATCGTGCCGTCACCCTCAAGGCACTTTTAGAAATCGCGCCTCAAGTCACTTTTGTTTGTTCTAATCCGGGGGCAATTTCCCTGAAAAAAATTCTCGAAACCGAAGCATTAAATCTGTTGGTTGTCAAGGGGGAAGAAATATTAAATTTAGGAGCAAACCATCAATTAGAATTTATACCCACTCCGAACCCCAGATTTCCCGATCAACTCTGTACCTACGACAGCAAAACCGATATTCTCTACACCGATAAATTATTCGGAGCGCACGTTTGTGGCGACCAAATTTTTGATGAGGGTTGGAGCGTTTATAACGAAGATCGGCGTTATTATTTCGATTGTCTCATGGCTCCCTATGCCAGCCAAATTAGCAACGCTTTGGAGAAATTAGCCGCTAAATCGCCCTTATTTTATGCTGTTGGTCACGGCCCTCTGGTGCGTTACGCGATGCACGAATTGACCCTTTCCTATCAACAATGGTTGGCAGTACAAAAGTATCAAGAGTTGACAATCGCCCTGATTTATGCCAGTGCCTACGGCAACACGACCACCCTCGCTCAAGCGATCGCCATGGGGATCACGAAAGCGGGAGTAGCAGTCACGGCGATTAATGCCGAGTTCGCTGAACCGGACGAGATCAAAACGGCGATCGAAAAAAGTGTCGGTTTTATCTTTGGTTCCCCCACTTTGGGAGGACACGCACCGACTCCCATCCAAACCGCCTTGGGGATTACCCTAGCAAATGGCGATAAAAGCAAGCTGGTGGGAGTTTTTGGCTCCTACGGTTGGAGTGGGGAAGCGGTCGATCTTTTAGAAGGTAAATTCCGGGATGGCGGTTATCGCTTCGGTTTTGAGCCAATTCGGGTTAAATTTAAACCCACGGAGGCAATTTTAAAGACCTGTGAGGAAGCAGGAACCGATTTCGCTCAAGCAGTCAAAAAAGCTCGCAAAAGCAGACAACCGAAAACTAATGTTAACCAATCCCAAAGCGATCGGCGATCGCAGGCTCTGGGCCGTTTGGTGGGTTCTCTCTGTATCGTCACCTGCGAATTGGGGGAATTGCGCGGCGCCATGTTAGCCTCTTGGGTGTCGCAAGCGACGTTCACCCCCCCCGGATTGACTATTGCCGTGGCGAAAGAACGAGCGATCGAGTCTCTGCTTTATAGTGGTACGCCTTTTGTCCTTAATATCCTCCAAGAAGGTCAACATTTAGCTTTAATGAAGCATTTTCTTAAACCTTTTTCCCCCGGAGAAGATCGTTTCGCTAATATCGAAACCACTAAAGCTGAGAACGGTGGGCCGATTCTGGCCGAAGCGCTCGCTTATCTGGAATGTCGGGTGGAACAACGAATGGAGTGCGGTGATCATTGGCTGCTTTATGCGATCGCAGAAAAAGGCAGGGTTTTACACCAGGGTTTAACCGCCATCCATCATCGCAAATCTGGCAGTTATTATTAACTCATGGTGACGGGTAAGGGATCGCAAAAAACAAGGGTTTCGGCCGATCCCGAAAGTGAACAATACTTTCCCCTATCCTTCTGCTACTGTTTGTAAAACAAGATCATTGACATCCTCACCGCCGTAAACGGACGGCGATTCCCTACAGATCAAACAAACTTAATTGAACGATCTTTGGATGGGTTGACGCTTCACGGGATGCTGCTTCTTTAACAGAAGTCTTACACCTTCCTCTGCGTCCGTTTTTTGAGGTCTCCGATTGCCCACCGGCGACCTTGATATTAATTGCGGCGTTCACGTCCCTATCATGGAAAGTCCCACAAAAAAGACATTCCCACTCACGGATATTTAATGCTTTCTTACCGCCGATATTCCCACAACAGGAACATCGCTGAGACGTTGGCTCCCATCGGGAAATTATCCGAAAATCACGCCCATATTTATCAGATTTTGCCGATAGCATATCTCGAAAAGAACGCCATCCCAAATCTGATATAGCACGGGATAACTTGCGATTTTTAACCATTCCCGATGTGTTTAAATCCTCTAAAATTATCGTTTGATTTTCACGAACAACTCTAGTGGATAGTTTATGCAAGAAATCAGTACGAGTGTCTTTAATCTTTGCGTGGATTTTAGCTACTCGTTTCCTAGCTTTTTCCCGTCGTTTACTTCCTTTCTGTTTTCTAGAAAGGTTTTTCTGTGCTTTTCTTAGTCGTTTTAATCGTTTCTTTAACGGTTTCGGTGCGTCTATCTTTTCTCCTGTTGAGAGGGTAGCAAAGGTAGCAATCCCTAGATCAATTCCCACTGACTCCCCATTATTGGGAAGTATTTCGGACTGAATCTCGACAACAAAGCTGAGAAAATAGCGATCCGCCGCATCTTTAATCACGGTGACGCTAGAAGGTTTAGAAGGTAATGGACGACTCCAAACTATTCTTAGATCACCGATTTTCGCTAAAGTAACGCAGTGTTGGTTAACGGTAAAACCATTGTCAGTAAATCTTGCTGATTGCTTAGATTTACGCTTCTTAAATTGAGGAGGTTTGACTTTTCTTCCTTTTCTCTCTCCCTTGCAAGATGCAAAAAAGTTAGAATAGGCTGTCTCTAAGTCTCTCAAAGACTGTTGTAAAGGGATAGAAGAAACCTCGGTTAACCAACGCTTTTCTTCTGTTTTCTTGACTTGAGTTAGTCTTTTAGATAACTCAGTATATTTTGGCTTTTTCTCCCCTTGTCGATAGAGTTCTTGGCAGTAAGCTAAGGTATCGTTCCAGACAACACGCACACACCCAAACAACTGAGACAAAAGCCTCTTTTGTTGGTCTGTTGGGTAAATACGGTATTGATACTCGCTTTCATTGGGTTAAGATGTGTGTGTCTGTACTCTATTCTAACTAGGTCTGTTAATAATGTCAAGTCAGTTGCGAAGAGAAAGAAACTCTGTTTCCGATCTAAAGATACACTTGGTCTGTGTGACAAAATACAGAAGAAAGGTCTTTACTGGTAAAAGTCTGACTTTGGTTGAAAAATCTTTTAGAGAAGTTGCGGAAAAGATGAATTTTCAGATATTGGAATTTAACGGGGAGTCCGATCATGTACACGCATTGATTGAATACCCGCCGAAACTATCTATTTCTGTAATGGTCAATTCTTTAAAAGGAGTCTCTAGTCGTAGATATGGACAAGCTGGTTATCCTAAACCGCACGGGAAAGACGCTCTTTGGTCGCCCAGTTATTTTGTATCTTCTGTAGGAGGTGCGCCACTGGAAGTTCTTAAGTGCTACATTGAAAATCAGGAAAAGCCGTCGTAAAACGACGGGGTTTTAACCCAAATTTTCGATAAATTTCTGGCTGTAGTATATGCCTTGTTGTTGCATCGTTTCTATGTAAGGTTTGACTGCAGCGATCTTTCCCAACTGTTTTGCTTTAATTAAAATACCGATCGAACCTGTAATTGGAATATTGAGAGATTTACACACCTGACGAGCAGCTAATTCATTGATAAGCACTAAAGAGGCTTTTTGTTCTAGTGCAAGGACGATGACTTCTGATTCTCCTCGATCTAGAGTCGGTAATAGTAAGGAAACCTGCTGTTGAGAGGCGATTTCTCGGACAGAAATCCACTGTTCTCGTAATAGATTGATCGAGCCAGTTTTGTCTTGATCGTAAGTGCTGATTTCAAGAGCTACCGCCTTAGGAATAATGATGCTTTTAACTATTTCTTGTAAAAGACCGAGTTGACCAATTCGCGCAAAAGCGATGAGGGGAGTAGCGTTACTTACAATCATCAGGCTCCAGTTTTTCTATTCCCTTTAATTCAACCGCTAACGCCGATTCGTCATAATCAAACAATACAATCCCTTTTTTAGACAAAATATCCATAAATTCTAGGCGATTAATTCTCGCTAATTCCGCCGCTTTTCCTAAAGAAAGTCGCTTTTCTTGAAAATAATAAATAGCGGCCAGAAGTTTAATTTCTTGACCGAGTTCATCAATTCCTATTTTTAAAGCGGCAAGAACATCGGGAGAAAATTCTAGATTTAATATTTCATTTTTCATTCTAAGTACCTAGTTAAAAATAAAGTTAACTTTAGAGACAAGGGAACTCCGGAACAGGGAACAGAAGGGTTTCTGACTTTTTTTAAGATGTCTCTTAATTATTACAGCTTACAGCGTTTCTCATAAAGATGAAGTATAATCTGATTTGGCATCGTCTCCTGACTCCTGATTGAGGTGATTAAACCGCACAGTTCGCTATTATAGCAGCGGGCAGAAGGCAGAAGGAAAATCCTTGCCAAAACTGAATTTTAGCGATTTAGGTTGTCCTAACCAACTCGTTCTCTGCTATAAGTCTTATTAAGGGGGTGTTAGACCGATGCAGGTGAGATAGTGGCAGCAATTCTCATTTTGAAACGATTTTGCCTTGTTTCAGCGATCTAGAGATTCGTTAAGAATTATTAACCCCTCTAGGTGCAAGGGTTTTGATGTCATGAAACCTTAAAATGAGAATTGCTGATAATACCTCCCATCGACTCTACCCACTTTATATCCATTTTGTCCTTAATATCCTCCAAGAAGGACAACATATAGCTTTAATGAAGCATTTTCTTAAACCTTTTACTCCAGGAGAAGATCGTTTCGCTAATATCGAAACCACTAAAGCTGAGAACGGTGGGCCGATTTTGGCCGAATCGCTCGCTTATCTGGAATGTCGGGTGGGACAACGAATGGAGTGCGGTGATCATTGGCTGCTTTATGCGATCGCAGAAAAGGGTAAGGTTTTACACCAAGGTTTAACCGCCATCCATCATCGCAAATCTGGCAGTTATTATTAATTTGTTGTTATGATCATTTCAGGGGGTGTGTTAAGGCAAAATAACGCACCCTGATTTATCAGAAAATAAATTCTTATGAAAAGTATTGTTTTAATTGTTGGCTTTGAAACCTTTAACAGTAATTTGTATCGGCAATCGGGCCTGTTGGCTAGTTCTAAATGTCCCGATTTAGAAGTAAAAGTATTCAGCGATAAATCCTTGACTAGCGAACCGGAAATAGTCGAGCAAGCTTTAGCCACTGCCGACGTTTTTTTTGCTAGTTTGATCTTCGATTACGATCAAGTTACTTGGCTGCGGCAACGAGCAGCACAGATTCCGATTCGCTTAGTTTTTGAGTCTGCTTTAGAGTTAATGAGTTTAACCCGTTTGGGAGAATTTGCCATCGGGGATAAACCAAAAGGAATGCCAAAACCAATTCAATTTATCTTGAGTAAATTTTCCAGTGGCAAGGAAGAAGATAAGTTAGCCGGTTATCTCAGTTTCCTCAAAACTGGACCGAAACTGCTGAAATTTATTCCCGCTAAAAAAGTTCAAGATTTGCGTAATTGGTTAATTATTTACGGTTATTGGAATGCGGGAGGAACCGAAAATGTTGCCGCTATGTGTTGGGTAATTGCCCAAAAATATCTAGGATTAAAAGTACGGGAAATACCCGAAGTTATCGAAACTCCCAATAAGGGACTATTACACCCCGATTATCAGGGTTATTTTCTCACTCCCCAAGAATATTTAACTTGGTATAAAAAAAATAAATCTCTTGATAAACCAGTGGTGGCACTGCTGCTTTATCGGAAGCACGTTATCAGTAAACTACCCTATATTAATCAATTAATCCGTCATTTTGAAACGGCTAATTTAATTCCCCTACCCGTGTTTATTAACGGAGTGGAAGGCCATACAATTGTTCGGGATTGGTTAACCACAGACTACGAAATTCAGCAAAGAAAAAAAGGAATCATTGAAACTCCTTCTTTAAGTGAAGATGCGGTGACAGTAGATGCAATTGTCTCGACGATTGGCTTTCCTTTGGTGGGAGGTCCTGCGGGTTCTATGGAAGCAGGAAGACAGGTAGAAGTGGCTAAACGAATTCTGTCCGCTAAAAATATTCCTTATCTTATCGCTGCCCCTTTATTGATTCAAGATATTTATTCTTGGACAAGACAGGGAATCGGTGGTTTACAGAGTGTGGTTCTATACGCTTTACCTGAATTAGATGGAGCAATTGATACAATTCCTCTGGGGGGATTAGTGGGGGAAACTATCTATTTAATCCCCGAAAGATTACAGCGTTTAACTGGACGTTTGCATAGTTGGATTAAGTTACATAAAACCCCTCCGCAAGAACGCAAAATAGCCATCATTCTCTATGGATTTCCCCCAGGTTATGGGGCAGTTGGTACGGCAGCTTTGTTAAATGTTCCCCGGAGTTTAGTTAAGTTTTTACAAGCTTTAGAAGCGCAGGGTTATAATCTGGGAACGATTCCCGAAGACGGGGAAGAAATTATTCAAAAAGTCAAATTTGCCGATGATGAAAATCTCTCTAAACAAAATCGTTTATCGATAGAAAGTTTAGAAAATTGGCTAGGTTATCTATTAACTTCTCGCATCGAAAAACACTGGAAATCCCTTAAAGATGCGGGGATAAAAACTATTGGCGACCAGTATCATTTAGGGGGAATTGAGTTAGGTAATATCTGGATTGGAGTGCAACCACCTTTAGGAATTGCTGGGGATCCGATGCGGTTAATGTTTGAAAAAGATTTAACTCCTCACCCTCAGTATGCAGCCTTTTATCAGTGGTTACAAAAAGATTTTAAGACCGATGCGCTCGTTCATTTTGGTATGCACGGAACTGTCGAATGGCTGCCCGGTTCACCCCTAGGAAATACTGGTTATTCTTGGTCAGATATTTTATTAGGAGATTTACCGAATTTATATATTTATGCCGCTAATAATCCCTCGGAATCTATCCTAGCTAAACGTCGCGGTTATGGGGTGTTAATTTCCCATAATGTGCCTCCCTACGGACGAGCAGGATTATATAAAGAATTGATGATTTTACGAGATTTGATTGCCGAGTTTCGAGAAAATCCTGAGAAAAATTACGCTTTAAGAGATAGTATCCTGCAAAAGATTATTGATACAGGTATCTCTAAAGATTGTCCTTTTCTGGAAGCAGAAAAACAGGGAATAGAATTCACTTTAGAAAATGCCAAATTATTTAGCCGCTATGCACTAACCGATTATTTTGTCAAGGTGTATAATTACCTACAAATCGTCGAACAAAGACTATTTTCTTCGGGTTTACACACTCTAGGAACTGCTCCCAATCAGGAAGAATTAAAAGGTTATCTTGACGCTTATTTCACCGATTTATCTGAGCGAGAATTTCAGCGAATTATCGCTGATGAAGCAACCAATGAAAAGCTTAAAGAAGGCATTGCTATTAAAAATTTATTAGGACAAAATAGCGAAGAATTAACTAATCTTTTGCGGGGATTAAATGGGGAATATGTACCACCGGCACCGGGGGGTGATTTACTCCGGGATGGTGCGGGAGTTTTACCCACAGGACGCAATATACACGCTTTGGATCCCTACCGAATGCCTTCCCCCGCAGCCTACACGCGCGGACGAGAAATCGCCAAAAAACTGCTACAACAAAACTTAACCGAAAAAGGAAAATATCCCGAAACTGTAGCAGTTTTACTCTGGGGATTAGATGTGATTAAAACTAAGGGTGAATCCCTGGGTATTCTCTTAGAATTAGTCGGTGCGGAACCAGTCAAAGAGGGGACAGGAAGAATTGTCAGGTATGAATTAAAACCTCTAGGAGAAATTGGACACCCGCGCATCGATATTCTGGCTAATTTATCGGGAATTTTTCGCGATACTTTTATCAATATTATCGAGTTATTGGATGATTTAATGCAGCGGGCAGCTGAGATAGAAGAATCGGAAAATGATAATTATATCCGTAAGCACTATTTAGCCTTAAAAAGTCAAGGGATTGACAATGCCAGCGCTCGTTTATTTTCCAATCCTGCCGGGGATTTTGGCTCTTTAGTTAATGACCAAGTAGTGGAGGGAAATTGGAATAATGAAAACGAATTAGCGAAAACTTGGGAAAAGCGTAATGTTTTTAGTTATGGTCGTCAAGATAAGGGACAAGCGCGGCCAGAAGTGCTACAACAGTTATTAAAAACCAGTGAAAGTATTATCCAAGAAATTGACTCGGTAGAATACGGTTTAACCGATATTCAGGAATACTACGGCAACACGGGAGGATTAAAATTAGCCGCAGAAAAACAAAGCGGTAAACGGGTGATGACGAGTTTTGTTGAGAGTTTTTCCAATGATACAACTCCCCGCAAATTAGAGGAGGTTTTGCGCTTAGAATACCGCAGTAAATTACTCAATCCTAAATGGGCCAATGCCATGGTTAATCAAGGTTCTGGTGGGGCCTACGAAATCTCCCAAAGAATGACCGCTTTAATTGGTTGGGGCGGTACGGCTAATTTTAGTGACGATTGGGTGTATGATCAGGCAGCCGATACCTACGCTTTTGATGCAGAAATGGCGGAAAAATTGCGTCAAGCTAATCCCGAAGCTTTCCGTAATATTGTCGGTAGAATGTTAGAAGCACAGGGTCGCGGTTTTTGGCAAGCAGACCCCGACAAATTAGAGAAATTACAGGAATTATATCAATTGACCGATGAAAAGTTAGAAGGGGTTACTTAGGGTTTGCTGAATAAATCTAAAAACCTTCTTGGATAATATCTTTAGGCTTTTTTGAAATCAACAAGTGCCAGCGATTGGAGTCAGGTACTTTTTCCCCGAAAATTAGGTAATTGACTCCCTGAAAATTGGTACAACCCCACACCCTACACCCCACACCCCACACCCCACACCCTGACACCAGGAAAAACTTTTTGCCGCAAACCCTACTTAGAGTTTTCATCGCAACAGGGAATCCTTGTGATAATCTGATTTTCCTCCTGTTTTACTCAGCAGACGGATATTTTCAATCAGGATTGATTTTTCTAACGCTTTAGCCATATCGTATAAAGTCAAGGCTGCCACAGATACCGCCGTTAAAGCCTCCATTTCTACCCCAGTTTCCGATTTTGTCACCACTTCTGCGCGAATTTCGTAACCGGGTAACTCTGCTTTCGGGATAATCTGAACATTGATTTTTTGCAGGGGTAAGGGATGGCAAAGGGGAATTAAGGAGGAAGTTTGTTTGGCCGCCATAATTCCCGCTAGTCTGGCCGTCCCTAAAACGTCACCTTTAGGCGCATTTCCCTGTTCTATGGCTTCAAAAGTCTTTTTTAGCATTCTCACTTGTCCTAGGGCGATAGCAGTGCGTTTAGTGGGCATTTTCTCCGATACATCCACCATCTGGGCCTCGCCTTGGCTGTCGAGATGAGATAATTTTTCTTTACCCTCTTGCGTCATTGAATGAACCTGTGCTATAGTAGTTTACTGTTGAGAAAAACAAGGGCTTGTAGCTTAGTGGATTAGAGCGTGTGGCTACGGACCACAAGGTCGGGAGTTCGAGTCTCTCCAAGCCCGTTAGATACAATGGCATATACTACAGGAATTAGGGACCTATGGTTCCTAGTTTCTTTGGTTTTTTGCCCCATCTTCCCACTTTCCTATACTTTTTAAACAGGATTTAGTATCAGCAGCCAGTTTTGCTGGAGTATTTTTTACCCTCAAACAGTGAAAGAAACTAAACTTTTAGGATTGTATAATACTAAATCTGGTTATTAAAAACTGATTATTTATTCCCCCTTTTGCCTTTTGCCTCTTGCCTTTTGCCTGTCCTTATAAGTAACCTATGCTCAACGGATTTAGTATAATATGAATTCTCCTGCACCTGTGCCGACACCCTTTCAAGTTGCTTTAGAGCGTTACCAGAATGCTCTAAATTATTTAGATACTTCTCATAATAAATCTCTGAAAAAAGCACAGGCTTTAGAAATTATTACCGCCAGAGATGCTCTTCAGAAACGAATGGAAGCCGAGGCGGAAATTTCGGTTGATATGTGGTCAAAATTAATCGAACAAGATAATAGATTAAAACAGAAGAGTTACAAAATTACTCAAGTTATTGACTTAGCTGAATATCGGGAGACTTTACCTATGTCTGCTCAGGCTTGGTGGTGGCATTTAGAAAGTAGAGAATCTCTGCATCCTTGCAATCGCTTTGATTGGCTATGGAGAATCGGTAAACTGGTTTTATTAGGGGTTAATTTTACATTAATCGGAACGATTGCTACTCGGTTTCTTAGTGGTGGTTCAGGTTTGCCAGAAATAGGGGGTGTTATTTTTTCGACTTTCATTTCTTTATTACAAACTGAAAATGCTCTCACACGGACGCGCCAGAAGGGTTTTGTTAAGTTAATGAAATTTCTTGGGATTGCTGAACATTGGTATGAAGAAATACAGTTTTCTGTAACAGTAATAGTCTTTGCTTTTCTCTTGGGAATTTATCTAAATTTCTCTTGGTTTTCTGAGTTTTATAAGCAAGAAGGAAGCCATTTACAATCTCCTCCGCCAGCAAGTCAAGAACTTCCCAATTTAGCCTTAGCAGAAGAGAAGTATTTAAAAGCGATTGAGTTAGATCCAGATAATTTAGATGCTCATTATAAGTTGGCAACACTTTATGAAGAGTTACAGGATTTGACTAATGGGAAGAAACACTATTTAATTGCAGCAAAAGGTGGTTTTATAGATGCTTATAATAATCTCGCTTATTGGTATCTGCGAGATAATAAGAATGCAGAAGCGGTAGAGTTACTGGAAAAAGCCAAGAGATTATTAGCAGAAAAAGATGAAAAACTAGACCAATTTACTGAAGAGGAGAAACGCAATTTAGCAGTACAAAAATATAGTATTTATAAAAATCTAGGCTGGGCCAGATTTAAGCAAAATCGCAGTGAAGATACAGTTCCTAATCTTTTAGTTGCTATTGGTATCGCTGAAAATCCAGCTTATCAGAAATTTATCCGCAATCCCGGTGCTGCTTTTTGTATTTATGCTCAACTTTTAGAAAAAGAAGACAAGAAATTATCTCAGGAAAATTGGCGTAAATGTCTTAAATTAGCCGAAGGGAGGGAAATTAACACAGAGGAGGAGCAATGGTTATATGAAGCGAGGAAAAAATTGAAGTGAAGTAAAGTTTAGTGACTATTCTCTGAGTAATGCGCCAAATCCTTCTTGCTGAAAATGCTTATCAAAGGTTAATATTTCATCGATTTCCAGTTGTCTCATAATCTGCATTGAAGCACAATCAGTTAAACTGTATCCTTTATCTAATCGTCTTTGATAAAAATCAAAAGCCTGCTGAAATTGTTCACTGGTTTGGGGAATGATTATGGTTTTGCTGTCATTGCGTAAATCATGAGTTAGACGAATAGCTGATTTACGCAAAAATTCCCCTCTACTGCATAAAGCATTGAGTAATTCTGTGAGAACCATTTCACTGGTAACACCTCTAAAGTTACGGAGTCGTCCTGTCATAGCTGTAGCTAATGGATTAAGATTATCGCCAAAATCAGCAAGAGCCTGTAAATAGGATGTATCTAAGAAAATTGTTCTCATTCTTCCTCATCTTCTCTCGGTGCGCCGTACATATAGTGTTCAAAATTACGCGCAAAGTCTGTAGGTAAGTGTTTTCGCCATTCTGATTGGGGAACAACTTTACCAATCTCAACAATTCTTTGCCAAAAAGGTTTTTTGCGAAATTCAGGGTCATTTTCTAGTGCATCCCATTTAGCATCGAGTTCTTCCATTGATAACTCAGGCTCTTCGGATGTGTTAGAGGTTGAATGATTGTTTAAGTTAGTCATGATTAAAGGTTCCTTAGTGATAATAGGTTACTTTTATCATAGCATTTTCGAGTTGGAGCGAGGTACGGAGATTATCGAGGGTAATTAACCACAGAGACACAAAGAACACAGAGATTATTCACCGATGTTATAATTTATAATAGAACTCTTGCAAATTAATTATATGTTATAATGATGGGTTAACTAATTTTCCCCAAAAAATTAGTTAATCAGTACATTCGTCCTGAATGAAAACTTGAAGTTTAACTTTTAACTCAAAACTCTTTAGAGCTGCTTTAATTTGGTTATCAAAACCTCTTTATTTAAGCGGCACAAACTATCTCAATTATAAAAATTGAGAATAAATTCTCCTTGACTTGATTAATCTTTAGGCAACTTTTAAGAAGCTGCTATACCTATCCCTAACTCACAGTTATAAATAGCCGCCAACAAGTTAACTCTTAAACTATATCTTCGACGACGATTCCGATATTTACAGGATAAGATTTTAAAGATTTTGAGTTTCCTATTTATATGTTCAATGATAATCCTTTCTTTGGCTAAAGCCTTGTTATACTCTTTTTCTAACTCTGTTAATTTTCTATTTTTCGATTTCTTTTTCGGTGTATAACTATTACTATGGTATGCAGCTATTCCCTGATAACCACTGTCTTCTATGCTGGTAGTTAAAGGATGAAAACGAACTCGACTTTTTTTAAATAAACTAAAATCATGACCTCTACCTTTCCCACAAAAGACACAGATAATTTCCTCGGTATTTTGATCAGCTACTAATTGGGATTTTAAAGTATGATAACCTCTTTTACCCGAAAAAAAATCTTTCTGTTTCTTTTGGGGGCGTTCAATGGGAGTTTCCGTCACATCCATTACCGTTACGACCGGTATCTCTGCTTGATTGAGTAAAGCTTTTTTTCCTTTTAAACGGAAGTTTCCCGATTGTAAAAGCATTTTTTCCGTCTTATTTACAATCCGACATATAGTTGATTCTGATAGTTCCCAGCTTGTACCAATGTGAAAATATGTTCTATATTCTCGCCAATATTCTAACGTTACTAAAACTTGTTCTTCTATAGATAGTTTAGGTTTCGGTCCCCTTTTAGATGGTGAATTAGAGTCGGCTTCAACACTTTTTACTGATTCTACCATCTTTCTATATGTTTGTTTGTACACACCGAAACGGCGTTTGAATTGTTCATCTGATAAGTTTTGATAATCCATAATTTTGCTAATAAACATAGCAAAATTATAGATGATTTCCTGACCTAAGATCACATTTTATTCTTTTTTCCACTTCAATCTAAGAATTGAGAAAAAAGCAAAACCTTATATTATACCATAAAAAAATTATGCAAGAGGTCTAATGATGATGGCAAGAGAGCCGAATGTTTAACTGAAAGCTTGACATTATTTTATGTACAGACTATATTATAGTTATGGAATGGAATATTATATTTGATCCAGATTTTAGGTTCTGGTTTTATCAACAAGAACAGGGACTTCAAAATGAAATATTTGCTGTTTTAACTGTATTGATGAAACTTGGACCAGCACTGGGGAGACCACGAGTTGATACCATTGAAGGAGCTTCTTTTAAGAATATGAAAGAGCTTCGTATTCAGTATAAAGGTGAACCTTGGCGTGTTTTATTTGCCTTTGATCCTCATCGACAAGCAATTTTACTTGTTGGGGGGAACAAGTCAGGTAACAAAAGATGGTACAAAGAAAATATTCCTATAGCAGATCAACGTTATCAAAAATATCTGGAAAAACTTAAGGAAGAAAAGTCATGAAAGAATATACCAACTTCTCGGAAGAATTTAATAAACTTTGTGGAGAACGACAAGCAATTATTAAAGCAAGAGCTTCCCAAATTTATCTGGAGGAACTTACGCTTAAGTATTTGCAGGAAAAACTAGGTTTATCTTTATCAGAATTGGCAGAGCATCTTGAAGTACAGCAATCAATAGTACCTAACCTTAAACAAGAGCAAAATCTAGAGCTAAATACACTGCGCGAAGTAGTTAACGCCTTAGGTGGAACTGTCGAAATTATTGTCAAAATTCCCAACAAAGAACCTATAATTATTGGTGACTATTCAGAAACGAAGTGTAATTAACCACAGAGACACAGAGGACAGGGAGATTATTTGCCAATGTTATAATTTGTACTCAATAATAAAGGTGTTCGCTTTTGGAACACAATATTTAAGATGGAATTAACGGGAAGACTCCATGAACGCTATAAAGCAAAAATCTTAAATTGGTAAAAGTCTAATCCGAAAAATACGATCTGTCACTGACACAATTGCTCCCGTCTTTAATGCTTTTGTACAATCTCGTAAAACTATAGTTAAACGCTGATTAATTAGATTGTAGTTTTCATTGCCTAAACGGAATAGGATGACACTTGGTAAATTATCACCACTAATAGCGAGAAGTTGAGAAAAATCTAGATCGACAGTTAAAATTATCCGCTTTTCTCTTTTTGCTTTGGCAAGAATTTCCTGATCAGATAAAGTTTGTAAGCCTTCATCTCGAAGATGAACGACATCATAACCTTGTTCTCTTAACCATGAGACTGTACGCAGAGAAATCCCCATATCGGCTAGAAACTCTATCTCCATTGCTCGATTAATTCAAAATAATGAACTTGTTCTCTGGCTAACCAAGAAGCATATAATAAACATTGGTGAATATCTTCTCTTTCTAGGTCAGGGTATTCCTCTAATATTTCCTCTATCGGCTTTTCGTTAGCAAGTAGATTAAGAATTAAAGAAACAGGAATACGCATTCCTCGAATACAGGCTTGACCTGCCATAATTTTGGAGTTAAAAGTAATTCGGTCTAATTGTTTTAAGGTCATATAGTTTCCAGAAATATGAAGATGATACCTGTGGTAATTTTATTATAGCTAATTCTATAGTTGCGAGCGGAAGTGGGAAATTACTCCTTCAGTGAGGGTGCAAAGCTTGTCTCCAACCCCATAGGGAAGATTAGGGAATGGTGCGGTTTTGGTCTGTAGTAGTATAACAAGTAGACGAGAAAACGGTTTTTTTTAAAAACCCGTTTTCTGAAATCGCACCGTATTATGACTAAAGTCCAACAACGAACCTAATTAAAGCCAAACCCCAATTGATTCAACCCATGAATAAATTTCTCAAACTCTTTACCCCCATTTCCCTGATATTAATTACGGTAGGATTTCCGGCGGCGACTTTTAGCAACACTGTTGGAGTTAATACGATTTTTGAGGTAAAAGGTAAAGTTACCGTTAAAAAACCACAATGGAAAAAAACCCTTCCTGCTTCTGTCGGACTTACCCTCAGTTTTGATGATAATTTAGAAGTAGCAGCCAACGCTTCCGTTAAGGTTTATTGTAGTAATCTCAAGCAGTGGACGGTTAAAACAGGAAAGTATATTGTTTCTAATGGCTGTCCTCGGGGAAATCCTGTGATTTCACTTCCCAATATTAATAATACAACCCTCCGTCCAACAGGAAATAAAGAGAAAGTTTTAGCAAAATTACCTTATCTAATTACTCCTCGTGAAACGAATATTATTACCAATCGTCCTCGACTGCGGTGGAATGCTGTTCCGGGTGCAACTAATTATACTATCAAAATAGATGGGGTTAATTGGGAAACGCAGACAAATAAAACTGAAATAGTCTATCCCGGTGAACCTCCTCTGAAAGCAGGAAAGCGATATCGAGTAACAATAAAAGCTGATAATGGTGCGTCTTCTAGACGTGATGATGAAAACGTCGGGTTTACAGTATTAGATGAACAGACGAAGAAAACGGTTTTAGATGCTGTTAAAGCTGTTCAACAGCAGCAATTATCCCCAGAGGAAGCAGGGTTAGTTTTAGCGCATCTCTATCGAGGTTATGAGTTGTATGGGGATGCGGTTGAGGTATTAGAAGGATTGGTGAAGCAAAATAGTCAGGTTGCTACGGTTTATCAACTGTTAGGGGATACTTACCTTAAGATAGGGTTGCCTCAGTTGGCAAAAAAACCTTATGAAAAAGCGTTAAAACTGGCAACAAATACGCAGAATTTGTCAGTGCAAGCGGAGATACAAGCGGGTTTAGGAATAGCTTATCGTCTCTTGGGAAATAAGGATGAGGCGATACAGTGGTTAACTAAGGCGAAGGGGACTTATAATCAGTTAGGGGATACTTCGCAGGTTCAGGAATTGGCTAAAACAATTAATGAAATTTTAAAGAGGGAGTAAGGATGGAAGTTATAGCACTCCCGTAGGGGCGAAGCATTCGGGCAATAACCTATCGCTGAAACCGTAGATTTCTTATCCGAATGCTTCGCCCCTACAACTTATTTGAAATTACTATAAATTATGGATAATGGCTACTACTTTTGTACGGAGGTAATTACACAATGGATAAAGATAAACTCATAAAATATCGTCAAGCAGTGCAAAATTTGTTAAGTCGCTATGTAGCAGAAGATGTTACCAGTGAAGACGTAGAAGTACAATTAATATTTGATGTGGAACGGAATCATTATCAGTGGATGAATGTAGGATGGGAAGGTTTAAAACGAGTTTACCGCTCGATTGTTCATTTTGATATTCGTGATAATAAGATTTGGCTACAACAAAATTTAACGGAATTGAATCCAGCAGAAGATTTAATTTCAATGGGTGTTAAGAGGGAGGATATTGTTTTGGGACTGCAACCACCCTATAAACGGCCTTATACTAATTATGGTACTTAAAACAAATTCTCCTTGTCCCCTTGTTCCAAGGCTTTGCCTTGGAACACAATATCTAAGGCTCTGCCTTAAAGTAATGTTATAACTGTGGTGAGGTTGTTTTTAGTAGTGAAACGGCAGAAAAAATCAGAATTTTACTACAGCGAAAGGCTCAACCCGACAAATCTATTCAAGTTAATGTTTTTGCCTATCAATAAACTCTAGGGATAAAAAACCAATGAAAGTATCAATCAAATCAGGGATAGCGGTTGTCGTCATTACCGGGATGATGGGATTATCGGGAGTCATGTTAAACCCAACGGTGGGACAGGTGATTTCTCAGGTTTCACCGCAAGATAAATTAGCCGAAGCAGAGAGGCTAACTCAGCAAGTTATTCAATTGTATCAGCAGGGGAAATATAACGAGGCGATTCCCCTAGCAGAACAGGCTTTAGCTATCTATAAACAACAATTAGGAGACAACCATCCCCTAACTGCACAAAGTCTCAACAATTTGGCATTCCTTTACGATTCTCAAGGAAGATACAGCGAAGCCGAACCCCTCTACAAACAGGCTTTAGCTATCAGGAAACAACAATTAGGAGATAACCATCCCGATACTGCCGTCAGTCTCAACAATTTGGCATTACTTTACCAGTCTCAAGGAAGATACAGCGAAGCCGAACCCCTCTACAAACAGGCTTTAGCTATCTGGAAACAACAATTAGGAGACAACCATCCCGATACCGCCACCAGTCTCAACAATTTGGCAGGACTTTACAGAGTTCAAGGAAGATACAGCGAAGCCGAACCCCTCTACAAACAGGCTTTAGCTATCAGGAAACAACAATTAGGAGACAACCATCCCCTTACCGCCACCAGTCTCAACAATTTGGCATTACTTTACTATTCTCAAGGAAGATACAGTGAAGCCGAACCCCTTTTAAAAGAAGACTTAGCTATCAGCAAACAACAATTAGGAGACAACCATCCCGATACCGCCACCAGTCTCAACAATTTGGCAGGACTTTACGAGTCCCAAGGAAGATACAGCGAAGCAGAACCCCTCTACAAACAAGCTTTAGCTATCAAGAAACAACAATTAGGAGACAACCATCCCGATACCGCCACCAGTCTCAACAATTTGGCTGCACTTTACAGAGTTCAAGGAAGATATAGCGAAGCCGAACCCCTCTACAAACAAGCTTTAGCTATCAAGAAACAACAATTAGGAGACAACCATCCCGATACCGCCACCAGTCTCAACAATTTGGCTGCACTTTACAGAGTTCAAGGAAGATATAGCGAAGCCGAACCCCTCTACAAACAAGCTTTAGCTATCAAGAAACAACAATTAGGAGACAACCATCCCGATACCGCCACCAGTCTCAACAATTTGGCTGCACTTTACAGAGTTCAAGGAAGATATAGCGAAGCCGAACCCCTCTTCAAACAAGCCTTAGCTATCAGCAAACAACAATTAGGAGACAACCATCCCGATACCGCACTAAGTCTCAACAATTTGGCAATACTTTACTATTCTCAAGGAAGATACAGTGAAGCCGAACCCCTTTTAAAAGAAGACTTAGCTATCAGCAAACAACAATTAGGAGACAACCATCCCGATACCGCCACCAGTCTCAACAATTTGGCTGCACTTTACAGAGTTCAAGGAAGATATAGCGAAGCCGAACCCCTCTTCAAACAAGCCTTAGCTATCTTCAAACAACAATTAGGAGACAACCATCCCGATACTGCACGAAGTCTCGGAAATTTGGCAGGACTTTACGAGTCCCAAGGAAGATACAGTGAAGCCGAACCCCTCTACCAACAAGCTTTAGCTATCATCAAACAACAATTAGGAGACAATCATCCCGATACTGCCGCCAGTCTCAATAACTTGGCAGGACTTTACGAGTCCCAAGGAAGATACAGTGAAGCAGAACCCCTCTACAAACAAGCTTTAGCTATCAAGAAACAACAATTAGGAGACAACCATCCCGATACCGCACTAAGTCTCAATAACTTGGCAGGACTTTACGAGTCCCAAGGAAGATACAGCGAAGCAGAACCCCTCTACAAACAGGCTTTAGCTATCTATAAACAACAATTAGGAGACAACCATCCCGATACCGCACTAAGTCTCAATAACTTGGCAGGACTTTACGAGTCCCAAGGAAGATACAGCGAAGCAGAACCCCTCTACAAACAGGCTTTAGCTATCTATAAACAACAATTAGGAGACAACCATCCCGATACCGCACTAAGTCTCAATAACTTGGCAGGACTTTACGAGTCCCAAGGAAGATACAGCGAAGCCGAACCCCTTTACAAACAAGCTTTAGCTATCAGGAAACAACAATTAGGAGACAACCATCCCGATACCGCACAAAGTCTCAACAATTTATCCTCACTTTACTTATTTAAAGAAAAATATGCCGAAGCAGAACCCTTCTACCAACAAGCTTTAGCTATCCATAAAGCACAATTAGGAGACAACCATCCCTCTACCGCCACCAGTCTCAACAATTTGGCTGCACTTTACCAGTCTCAAGGAAGATACAGCGAAGCCGAACCCCTCTACAAACAAGCTTTAGCTATCAGCAAACAACGATTAGGAGACAACCATCCCGATACTGCTACCAGTCTCAACAATTTGGCTGTATTTTACCAGTCTCAAGATGATATTCCTCAAGCAATTAATTATCTCAGCCAAGGACTTGCAGTACAAGAATACAACCTCTCAGAAAATCTAAAAATGGGGGATGACAAGCAAAAACAAGATTATATGGCAAAGGTTTCAGGGACGACTAATGGGGTGATTTCCCTCAATCTTCAAGCTGCACCCAATAACCCAGAAGCAACCCGTCTCGCCTTGAAAACTATCTTAGAACGTAAAGGACGAATTTTAGATGTTTCAACCAATAGCTTACAAATTCTCCGACAACGTACTGATGACCTCGAAAGTCAACAATTATTAACTCAACTGATTGAAGTTCGGACTCAACTATCTAACCTAACTTTTAAAAAGCCTGATGATTTTCCCTCAGCAGAAATTTACCGTCAACAAATTAACGAAGTTACCGAAAAAGCAAAAGAAATAGAGGGTAAAATCGGTGTTCGTAGTGCCGAATTTCGTAACTTATCCCAACCCATTACCCTCGAAGGTATTCAAAAGCTAATCCCTGCTGATGCTGCTTTAGTTGAAATAGTCCGCTATCAACCTTATAATCCTAAAAATGATAGTTTTGGCATCCCTCGCTATGCTGTTTATATTCTCTATCCCAATGGTGACATCAAAGCCAAGGATTTAGGGGAAGCTAAACCGATTGACGACAAATTAATTTACTTCCGTGACAATCTTGCAGACGCACAAACTCCTCTCCCTCAACTGCAAAAATCAGCGCGTCAACTTGATGAGACATTGATGCAGCCTATCCGTCAATTATTAGGCAATACTAAAACAATTCTGCTTTCTCCTGATGCTGCACTTAATTTAATTCCCTTTGAAGCTTTAGTAGATGAAAATAATCAATACTTAGTGGAAAATTATCATATTACTTATCTCACTTCTGGACGGGATTTACTGCGCCTTAAAGATAAATTTGCTAGTCAACAATCTCCGCTTATTGTAGCTGATCCTTTCTATGGTAAAGCAGGGGAAAAAGTCGCTCTCACTCGTTCCATAGACCTGTCTGAGTTTACTTTTCCCGGTCTTCCGGGTACAGAACAAGAAGCTAAAGCGATTAAAAATATCTTACCTCAATCCACTGTTTTAACGGGTTATCAAGCCACAGAAAACGCCGTCAAACAAGTTAAAAAACCGAATATTCTCCACATCGCTACTCATGGTTTTTTTAAACCAGAAAGCAATGTGCTTGAGAATCCTTTATTGCGTTCTGGGTTAGTTTTAGCAGGAGTTAAAATCGGTCAAAGTGCAGGAGATGATGGGGTTTTAACTGCTTTAGAAACTACCAATTTAAACTTAGTCGGAACCAAATTAGTTGTGCTTTCCGCTTGCGATACGGGGAGAGGAGATATTAAAATCGGTCAGGGAGTTTATGGATTGCGCCGCGCTTTAGTTATAGCAGGTAGTGAAAGCCAATTAATTAGCCTTTGGAAAGTATCTGATGACGCGACTAAAGATTTAATGGTCGCCTATTATGGACGCTTACAAAAAGGAGAAGGACGCAGTGAAGCTTTACGACAAATTCAACTAGGAATGCTCAAGGGTGAGAAGCAAAAACATCCTTTTTATTGGGCAAGTTTTATTCCTTCTGGTGATGCAACTTCGATGCAATTTGACTGATTAAGGGTTAGGAGTTAAACTTAGGGGTAAAATTATTGGTATCACAAACAATTACTAGGAGAGTCACACAATGGCAACATTTACAGAAAACGACCTCAAAGAATTAAAAGACTTTATTGTAGGACAATTCAAAGAAGTTAATGACAAAATAGACAAGTCATCTGAACAACTTAATGGCAAAATAGACAGATTATCTGAACAACTTAATGGCAAAATAGACAAGCTATCTGAAGAGGTGAATAACTTAAGAGTTGACATAGCAAATATTAAAGGAGAATTAACAGGCGTGAATAAACGACTAGATAACTTGGAATTTACTAATCGAACCATCTTTGTTGCTATTGTTACTGCACTAATGGCAGGATTGGTTAAGTTATTTTTCCCAAATTTTCCTACTAATCCTTAACTGTGATTCAAAAAGAAAACGGATTTTTTCAAAAAACCCGTTTCCTGAAATCGAATTCAAAATAGGAAATAGCGCTGGGCCATAGGTAAAACCGTAGCGGGTTCACAGATTAATAATTCCCCGTCAGCACGCACCTCGTAGGTTTCGGGATTAACTTCCATGCGCGGTAAAGCGTCATTTAGCTTCATACTAGCCTTACTGATATTGCGCGTATTCGACACTGCCACGGCGGTTTTTTTCAGCTTTAACTTCTCAGGGATGCCCGCTTTCATAGCATATTTAGAAACAAATGTCAAGGAAGTTTTGGCGATCGCACCACCAAAAGAGGCAAACATGGGACGCATATAAACCGGTTGCGGTGTGGGAATACTGGCATTAGCATCGCCCATTTGCGCCCAGGCGATTAAACCGCCTTTCAGGACAATTTCCGGTTTTACGCCAAAAAATGCCGGTTTCCAGAGAACCAAGTCGGCTAATTTGCCCACCTCGATGGAACCGACATAATCGGAGACACCATGGGTAATAGCAGGATTAATCGTATATTTAGCAATATATCGTCTTGCCCGCAGATTATCATTCTCTCCCGTTTCCCCGGTCAGTCTGCCCCGTTGTACCCGCATTTTGTGGGCAGTTTGCCAAGTGCGGATAATTACTTCCCCCACCCGTCCCATAGCTTGAGAATCGGAGGAAATGATGCTAAAAGCCCCTAAATCGTGGAGAATATCCTCGGCAGCAATAGTCTCTCGGCGGATGCGGGATTCAGCAAAGGCCACATCTTCGGGAATACTCCGGTCTAAATGATGACAAACCATCAACATATCAAGGTGTTCCTCTAAGGTATTCGTCGTATAGGGACGGGTGGGGTTAGTAGAGGAGGGTAAAACGTTCATTTCCCCGCAAACCCTGATAATATCGGGAGCATGACCACCGCCGGCCCCTTCCGTGTGGTAGGTGTGAATGACGCGATTTTTAAAAGCGGCGATAGTGGCCTCAACAAAACCGGCCTCATTGAGAGTATCGGTATGAATCGCCACCTGCACATCGTACTTATCGGCCACGCTTAAACAGGTATCAATGGCTGCCGGAGTGGTTCCCCAATCTTCATGGAGTTTTAAGCCAATTACCCCCGCTTTTACCTGTTCCGCTAGTCCTTCCGGCTGACTGCTATTGCCTTTACCCAAAAAACCCAAATTCATCGGGAAAGCTTCGGCGGCCTCTAGCATTCGATAGATGTTCCATTCTCCCGGGGTGCAGGTGGTGGCATTAGTTCCCGTTGCAGGTCCGGTCCCGCCACCAATCATCGTGGTAATCCCCGACGCAATCGCTGTCTCAATTTGTTGGGGACAGATAAAATGAATATGGGCATCAATCCCCCCTGCCGTCAAAATCATCCCCTCCCCGGCTAATGCCTCGGTAGCAGGACCGATAATAATATCGACATTATCTTGAATGTGGGGATTGCCGGCTTTACCGATTTTATAAATTTTGCCGTCTTTAATGCCCACATCGGCCTTAACGATGCCCCACCAGTCGAGAATTAAGGCATTAGTAATCACTAGATCTACCGCCCCATCTTCCCTAGAAATGGGGGATTGGCCCATCCCATCGCGAATTACTTTACCGCCGCCGAATTTTACCTCATCGCCGTAGGTGGTGAAATCTTTTTCGACTTCGATAAATAATTCCGTGTCTGCCAGGCGAACTTTATCTCCGACGGTGGGGCCGTAGGTTTCAGCATAGGTGCGGCGATCGATGCGATAATTCATAGGGGGAATTCTTGAAAATCGAGATTGATTATACGATCGATTTTCCGGCAATCATCGCTTTTTGGGGATTTTTTTCCATTTTTAATCTGGCTCATTTTCCAGGATTTCTTTGGCTTTCAGTAAAGCTTGGTGATGTTCTTCGGTGACGGTGGGATATCGTAAACCGAGGGATTCGAGGGTGTGATAAATAACTGCCCCCACAGCTAAACGGGTAAACCATTTGGGTTCTTCTCGACTTTGTGTGATAATTTTTGTCTATAGAATCATGAAGTGTTTACCGGAAAGACTTTTGGGACTATTTTGCTGAAGAAACTATCAGTATAGACCCCGTTTTTTATAATTGAGATATAGCGTTTCCTAAGCTAGTGAGGTACATCTATTTTTCTTCCCTTTTGCCTTTGGGGACTTGCGCTTTGATAATGTACCATTTAGGGCTGGTCTTATTCTTCTACAGAGCGATTTTCTGGCTGGGATATTATTCCCACGCAAGTCCCTTGGCCTCTTGCCTTTTGCCTAAAACCCATAACTTTTGTACCTCAGCAGACTGAAAAACGCTATAGTTTGTGCCGCTTAAATAAAGAGGTTTGGGTTTTAGACTTGGCGTTCAACGAGGATGCCTGTTCTACTCGTCAGGATTTTGCCCCTGCCCGCTCCCTGGTGGTGCTTGACATAAATTCCGCAATAGTGTTATAATAGGGGACTGGCTTAAGCCAAAGACAGCAGGTGCGAAACAGCTTAAATACCCTGCCGAGGTCAAAGCGAGAAAACAGCAGCCAAAAAGACTAAAGAGAGATTTTTTCTGTCTTGGTCGTGCCTGAACTGATTCTCTCCACTCAACCCCGGCGCTACAAGGGGTTATTTTTGTGCCTGTGGAACCGGTCCCCCGCATACAGGAGGTGAACAAGGGATGGGGAGAAGCAGAGAAAGCAAGGGAGTAATTCTAGAAGAATTAAAAACCTCCCTGAGCGAAGCTCAATTAACGATGGTCATCGACTATCAAGGTTTAACCGTCGCTGAAATCAGCAATCTACGCCGCAAATTGCGCCCCACGGGAACGATTTGTAAAGTCACCAAAAATACTTTGATGGGCTTGGCGATCGCTGAAGATAGTGGCTGGGAACCGATGAAAAGCCTTTTATCGGGAACATCCGCCTTTCTGCTCGTAAAAGAGGACATCGGTGGAGCTTTCAAGGCCTATCAAGAGTTCAAAAAAGAAAGCAAAAAAACCGAATTGCGCGGCGGTGTCCTCAAAGAAGGGACAAAAGGTCAACTGTTGACAGAAGATCAGATCAAAGCGATCGCTGATTTACCGTCGAAAGAACAGTTAATCGCTCAGGCCGCTGGAGCAATCAACGCCATTGCCACCAAACTGGCCCGCAGCATCAACGAAGTTCCCGCATCTTTGGCCCGTGCCGTCGATGCCGTAGCCCGTCAAGAAGAAAAAGAAGCGGCTTAATACCGCGCCAATCAATCACTTACAAACAATTAGGAGTCTAACCCATGTCTGCTGTAGCTGAAATCTTAGAAAAACTCAAAACTCTTACCCTCTTAGAAGCTGCGGAATTAGTCAAAGGTATCGAAGAAACCTTCGGAGTTAGTGCCGCCGCTCCAACTGGTGGCATAATTATGGCTGCCCCCGGGGCTGCTCCTGCGGCTGCTGCTGAAGCGGTGGAAGAACAAACCGAATTTAACGTCGTTCTCGAAGAAGTTCCCGCCGACAAGAAAATTGCTATCCTTAAGGTGGTACGCGAATTGACCGGTTTGGGACTCAAAGAAGCGAAAGACCTAGTAGAAGCCGCTCCCAAAGCGGTTAAAGAAGGCACTAACAAAGATGATGCCGCCGCCATCAAGAAAAAACTGGAAGATGCTGGGGCAAAAGTTAGCGTTAAATAGATTGCCACTGATTCTGGGGATGTAGATTACATCCCCAGACAAGCTGAAAAGCTCATTTCCTGATACTATAGGATTGTTATAGCAGTCTTGTAGGATGTCTAACCATGGAAAGCGTCGCTTACATTTTAGTTTTAACTATGGCTTTGTCGGTAATTTTCTTCGCCATTGCCTTCCGGGAACCTCCCCGGATTCAAAAGTAAATTTCTTAACTCCGTTTAGGTTAATAATTTTCTTCCCTGAGCCGCCCGCTTGTCAAAAGCAGGTTAGCGGCTCTGGTTTTCGTATTTAAAGGCTTAAATTAAAGGTTCCCCTCACCGAGCGCCTCCTATGCAATGCCCTAATTGTCAGCATACCGATAGTCGCGTTTTAGAGTCCCGTTCCTCCGAAAACGGTCAGAGCATTCGTCGTCGTCGTGAATGCTTACAGTGTAAATATCGGTTCACCACCTACGAGCGCATCGAATTCGTGCCGATCACGGTGATTAAAAAAGATGGTAAACGGGAATCTTTTGATCGCTGCAAACTGCTGCGAGGGATCGTTCGCGCTTGCGAAAAAACCGGCATTCCTCACTCAAGATTAGAGGCGATCGTCAATGATATCGAATCCCGTCTGCAGCAAGACTCAAAACGGGAGGTAACAAGTCAGGAGATCGGTCAATTAGTCCTAGAATATCTCCGGCAAGAATCGGAGGTGGCCTATGTGCGCTTTGCTTCGGTTTACGGCAATTTTCAGGGAATTAGAGACTTTATCGCCGCTTTAGCGCTGCTGCAATCCTCCGAAATCGAACGCGCCTATCCTTCTTGGTCTCCAGTGGAAGAAGCCAGCGTGATCACCTCGTCTTAAATAGTTCCCGATTCAGTTATAATTAGGATCCCTTGTGCTATTTCAAGCCCAAGCTCTGGTTAGATTCTTAAAAGTCATTCTTGAGGCGGATTGCCTGCAAGAAAGCCGGATGCGGCAGTTCATCCCCTAGGCCCTACCTAGAAACTAAATTAGGAGGCATCTCCTTGATTTAGAAACTGTACATCACATAGGAGGAAAAACCTACGGAAATTCCGAGGCCCAAACAACGTACATGACCACCCAAAAAACTGCAAACAAAAACATAGGCTTTACCCATGAAGATTTTGCCGCCCTTCTAGACAAATACGATTATCATTTCAGTCCGGGAGATGTTGTCGCCGGGACTGTTTTCAGCATGGAACCCCGGGGAGCGCTCATCGATATCGGTGCTAAAACCGCCGCTTTTATCCCCGTGCAGGAGATGTCGATCAACCGCGTCGATAATCCCGAAGAAGTTTTACAACCCAACGAAACCAGGGAATTTTTCATTCTTACCGACGAGAATGAAGATGGACAGCTAACCCTGTCGATCCGTCGCATCGAATATATGCGCGCTTGGGAACGGGTGCGTCAATTGCAAAAAGAAGATGCTACCGTGCGATCGAATGTTTTCGCCACTAACCGTGGTGGAGCATTAGTCAGAATTGAAGGTCTCCGTGGCTTTATCCCCGGTTCTCACATTAGCACCAGAGAGGCGAAAGAGGATTTAGTCGGTCAGGAATTGCCCTTAAAGTTTTTAGAAGTGGATGAGGATCGCAACCGTCTGGTTTTAAGTCATCGTCGCGCTTTAGTGGAACGCAAGATGAACGGTTTAGCCGTGGGACAGGTGGTAATCGGTTCCGTGCGCGGAATTAAGCCCTACGGTGCTTTCATCGATATTGGTGGAGTCAGTGGTTTACTGCATATTTCCGAAATCTCTCACGATCACATTGACACCCCCCACACGGTTTTCAATGTCAATGATGAGTTAAAAGTGATGATTATCGATCTCGATGCTGAAAGAGGTCGCATTTCCCTCTCGACTAAACAATTAGAACCAGAACCGGGAGATATGCTCAAAAATCGCCCGTTAGTGTTTGAAAAAGCGGAAGAAATGGCGATTAAATACCGAGAAAAACGTCTAGCGGAAGCGGAAGGCCGGACCGTCTCGGAAGTAGTGGAAGAAATCGAAGTTCCCCCCGCCTTGGAGGAGGAAGATTTAGTTCTCGCCGCTACCGAAGAGTAGGTCAGTTATCAGTTATCAGTGATCAGTGATCAGATTTGAGTTTTAAGTGGACAGTGTTTATTCTCCAAAACCAGCACGGCTGGCAAATCCTGTGATTCCAGTCATCTCCTCACTACTATTGGCATCAAGGAAACGATCCAAGTGATCAAAAGTGGTTCCGTAGGTAATAGTTTTAGCGTCGTATCCTTTCAGACTGACGGTATGTGGCTCGAAAGCTTGGTGGAGATAGGGTAAACCGATGAGATGACTGTAGGTAGTGGCTCCGATGGCTAAATCCCTACCTATTTCTTTAGTGGCCGACTCTAAACGAAAAGCGGCGTTGACTGTATCCCCGATCGCTGTATAATCTGGATGTTCACCGCTGCCAGTATTGCCGACCATGGCATAACCAGTATTCACCGCCGCACCGATGCGTAATTTAAAGGGTAAGGGATATTGTGCGCTTAAGGCGCGAGTCATGTTATGTAGTTGTATAATTGCTTGGAAAATTTGCAGGATATCGTCTTGATTGACTTCCTGTTGGCCGTGAAACCAGATGGCCATGATCGCATCACCAATATATTTATCTACCCAACTGCCAGAACTGCGGACAATACCCCCGGCATGGCGAAACCAACTGCCAATCAGAGAAGAAAGCACTTTTTCGTCTAATTGCCTAGTTAAAGCCGTAAAATTCCGCATATCCACCACCATCACCGATGTTAAGCGCCGTTCATGGACGGAGGAGGTAGGGGTGTCCCATTCTAAATTGCGCGGTTGCTTGCCTACATTGGTGGGAGTAGCACGATAGAACTGCACCTCGGTTTTGCCAAAGGTGATCTGATCTGTGTTATGGATAGTCACGGGAATAGCTACCCTTCTGCCATTGACAAAAGTTCCATTGAGACTACCGAGATCGATCAGATAAAAATCTCCTGTTTCCGTGGATTGTAAAATAGCGTGATTGCGAGAGATACAGTGATCCTTAATCACGATATCGTTATCTTTGCCCCGTCCGATTGTCCAGTAAGATCTCCCCACGAGAGGGAAAAAACGCTGTCCCTTATCGGTATGGAGTAGTAAATAGGGATTTTCTCTTGGCAGTATATCCACAGGTACATGAGCGGCAATAGATAGACAGTCGCAACTACACATTATATAGCATATAGCAAGATTCCGCACATTTTCATCTATCTAAGTAAATAGATGGAAACGGGAATTAGCTAGGAAAACCCTTAAGCCAGAGAAGCGGTAATCCAAAATAAACCATCGACTAAAATTGTACTCAATACGGCTCCGCTAAATGCCCACCAATGACATACCCTTTTTTGCAAAGGATAAATACCGATCGCTAAGAGCAAGTTGAGCAGCACGATCGCCCAACTGATGCCCCAGGGGGTCTCAATTTGGGCCAAGGCGTTATGAAATATCGGCGATACTAGGTTGGGGTCTAGTTCCACGGTCATTAATTGTCGCCAGTAGGGAATTAGTCCCGTTAGATAGAAATATACATCGGTGATGGCAGTCCCTAACAAAGAACCCAGATAGAAAAGATTGCCCACTTTGCCGCGACCTTTGTATAGTCCCCAGAGAACAAAGGGCAGCCCGATCGCTTCCATGGGAATATGGATCAACGGTTCCCAACGCCACCAACCCCAGTAGAGAGAACCTGCTAACCAACTCCAACTAAAGCCCAAAAGTAAATCCCCCCAAAGACTGATTTTTTCTTGTTTGAGCAGCCAAACCCCTAACCCCACCCAAAAAAAGGTTAAACCTAGGCTAACTTCGGGATAGTAGCGCACTAGGGGCGCTTGCATGAACACGGGGACCGAGACCAGAAATGCTGCCGTCCAAAAGACGGATTGACATTTTTCCCAGTTGGGGACTAGGGGTTTCAGGCGATCGGGATTGCTGGGAACTAGGGTAGAGTTGAGCAAAGGATTTCAGAATTGTTACGAAACTTTACTTATATTAAGATACATCATTCTCTCTACACTATATCCCCTCTAGAAGATTTTGATAAAGTGAACTACTCTCAAGGTCGTTGAGAGCTTCCTATTTCACGGGGGATTGCCTCAAGACGGACTTTACACCCAGCTTTTGGTTTTACATCCCCTCTATGGGCAGTATCGCGCTTTTCCTAACGACAATACCCTTCGACGTAGCTCAGGGCAAGCTTCGGCTGGCTCTTTTGGTTTTTGTGTGTTAATTTTTGTTATGAATTAAAGCAAGCAAACAGCTTAATTGGTAAATTCATAACTTATTCTTTTAATAAGCTTTATTTTGGTATTCATTCCCTCAATTAATCCGTCGGTTGTATGATTTTCAAAGTAATTACAAATACCAGGCAAATGCTTCTGGATCATACTGGCACTACTTTGATATAATATCCCGCCTATTCTTATCCATTTTTCCAATTTTCTCTCAGCACCTCTGAACGTTCTACAACTTTGATAAATTTGTCTAATTTCTTCTTTCATTTCCCAGGCTATTCCCAAGCATGAATGTTCTTTCAGGATAACTTCTAGTTGTTGTTTTTGCTCGTGCTTTAAGTCCTCTTTATTCTTCCATAATAAATGAGGTAATCCTTTTTCATGCACCCCCATTAACTTTCTCAATTTATTAAGCTCGTCATTGATGATAGCCATTACATGAAAACGATCATAGATGATTTTAGCATTGGGAAATAATTCCTTGCTCACTGCTGTAAATCCTGACCACATATCGACGCTCACTTCTTTCACCTTCTCCCGAACTGTTTCTGGCTGTGCTTTTAAGGATTCCCAATTCATCTTGCTTATGTCCTTTAATCACATCTAGTAAAATTTTCTTGTCCAGATCTACGACCGTTGTTATGAAATCTTTATGTCCTTTTAAGTTACTAAATTCATCTAAGCTTATTCGTTCTGGTGCTTCCCACTCTTCCTTTTCTAGTTCTTTAGCACAGTGATTAAATATTAACTGAACTTCTGACCATCCTAACCCTTCTTCTCGACTTATTTCTTCGATACTACAATTTTTTACTCTCTCATAAATCATCGATTCATAGCGAATTGTCTGATGCTGTCTTAATCTCATAAAACATAGTCTTTCGCTGATATACTTTTGGCACTTTTGACAATGAAACTGGCGGCGTGGTACTTCCAAATATACTCGATTGCCTAATATTGACAAATCTCTGACTAGATTATACTCTGTCTGATTGATTCTGTCCAAGGTTTGATGGCAATTCGGGCATTCAATTGTTTCATTTAAAAGAGCGAGCTTTAGGAAAATTGTTTGAGTAATTTTTTGATAATTGACCACTGTTACATTTGGTAAATCGAGGAGTTGATCAAAATTTATCCACATAACTCACCTCCTGTTCTGTGTTACTATTATACCATGCTCACACAGAACCTAGAAAGGCCAATGCGTCTTAGTCTAGAATTGTGATAGAACAGATAGTAATCCCCTAAACCCTTGACAATAAGCAGCTGAACAATGGTATTAAGCTCCTTGCCCGTTCACGAATCATTTAGAATTGCTGTAGCTACTCAATTAAAGTAGTATTTGCCTGAAAGAGGGCAAAAAATCTAGAAAATCTACATAACTAAACCCAAAATCTAGGACAGAAATATGGAAACTCTGACGTTTAGTCAACCAATGCAGTTAACTGCATTACCCACCCAAGATGAACTTCCCTGCGATGATGGAGTACCCATGGAAACTCAAAGGCATAAATGGCAGATGGATCTGTTAATAGACAGTATATCCCCTTGGCTAGACCGACGAGAAGATGGTTATGCCAGTGGCAATATGTTTGTCTATTTCAGTACAGCACAACTGAAAAATCAAGACTTCAAAGGACCTGATTTTTTTGCCGTCTTAGGTGTACCAAAAGGGGAGCGAAAAAGTTGGGTTACTTGGGAGGAGGGAAAAGCCCCCGATGTAGTGATTGAACTCCTCTCGGAAAGTACCACTCAAATAGACAAAACTGAGAAAAAACAGATTTATCAAGATAAGTTACGAGTGCCTGAATATTTCTGGTACGATCCTTTTAATCCTGAAGATTTTGCCGAATTTGTCTTAGTTGATGGCCTATATGAACCGCGGCAACCCAACGAGAAAGGATGGCTAATCAGTGGTCGTTTGGGATTAGCTTTAGTTCGTTGGCAGGGAGAATATAGAGGGGTAACAACCGTCTGGATTCGCTGGGCGACTTTAGATGGAATGTTGTTGCCAACCCCGCGAGAGTTGGCTGAGGAAGCACAACAGAAAGCTGAGGCAGCACAACAGCAAGCTGAGGCAGCACAACAGCAAGCTGAGGCAGCACAACAGCAAGCTGAGGCAGCACAACAGCAAGCTGAGGCAGCACAACAGCAAGCTGAGGCAGCCGAAGAAAAAGCCGAACGATTGGCGGCTAAACTCAGGGAATTGGGGATTAATCCTGAAAGTCTCTGACTTCGTCTGGGTGGATTTTGGTAGTCCCACTAGCCTAGAGTTGACAATTTGGTCAGGCTGGGTTATGATGCTGCGAGTTAAAAGTAAATCCGTCTATGACTGACTTCCAACTGACCACTCCTGTGGCCTTCCTGATTTTTAATCGACCAGACACGACGGCGAGGGTGTTTGAAGCCATTCGTCAGGCGAAACCACCTAAGTTATTAGTGGTTGCCGATGGTCCGCGTCCTGATAGACTACAATAGTTTATGGACTACACCATTTAAGCCGAGGAGAGATTGTCAAGATGTTAGGATTTACCGAGATTGATGTTAGACAGATAGCGAAAACTCTAATATACAATAGAGTCTCCAGAAAGTTTTACGATACTTTTGATAAGCTAATGAGAACTCATATTTCCCCTGATATTCATAATTGGATAATCGATGTTCACAATAATCAGTATACTTTTGATCCTGAGTTAATAGGGATAGTACATATCCCGAAAACAGGAGGAACCTATTTAAGATATATATTAGAAAAGTCTAACTATTCGGCTAATTTTATTGGTATGGGTAAACATTTACCCATATCTATAAAATGTCCGCCTGAAAGATTTAAATATGTTGTTTTTTTGAGAAATCCTATAAATAGATGTTTTTCTTATTTTCAAATGTGCCAAAGAAATTCCAACATTCCCTGGCATAAATATTCAAAAGATATGCCAGATTTTTTCAAAAATTGCCGGGAGGTGCGAAATATGGCTTGCAGGTATATTTCTGGAAGGATGAAAGAAGTCGATTCGAGTTCTTTTGCCAAAGCTGTTGAAAATTTAAACAAAATGTATTTTGTTGGTTTATTTGAAGATTTTGAGTCCTCAGCCTTGGTGTTTTTAGATAAAATAAATTTAGACAATTCAAACAATGCCGCGCCACCATGCCAGACAAAAATAAAAGTTCCTCATTTGAATCAATATGATTATAAATGCAATGATATCATGCCCGAATCTACATATCATTTGATAGCCGAATATAATAAATATGATATTCTTTTGTATAATTATTGTATAAAAGAATATTTTCCAGAAAAAAGTAACTTTTTGATTAAAAATAACTAAGAGGATAGTACAGTAATGGATTATTTCCAATTAACAACTCCTGTCGCCTTCCTAATTTTCAATCGACCAGACACGACGGCGAGGGTATTTGAAGCTATCCGTCAGGCGAAACCGCCTAAGTTATTAGTAGTTGCTGACGGTCCGCTTACTGATAGACCAGATGATGTTGAAAAGTGTAAGTCTGCTCGTGCTATTATTGATGGAGTTGATTGGGATTGTGAGGTATTGACGAATTATTCTGATTTAAATTTAGGTTGTAAGAATCGGGTGTCGAGTGGTTTAGATTGGGTTTTCCATACAGTTGAAGAAGCAATTATTCTTGAAGATGACTGCTTGCCACATCCTAGTTTTTTTCGCTTTTGCCAAGACTTGCTTGATTATTATAGAAATGATAAACGAATTATGGCTATTTCGGGGGATAATTTTCAGTTTGGCAGAAAGCGCACGGAGTACAGTTACTATTTCTCTCGCTATAATCATATCTGGGGTTGGGCAACTTGGAGGAGAGCGTGGCAATATTATGATGTTAAAATGAAGCTATGGCAAGAAATTCGTGATGGTAACTGGCTTGAGTTTATTTTAGGAGAAACTCAGGCTGTCAAATACTGGACGAAGATTTTTCAAACTGCTTATGATAATCAAGTTGATACTTGGGATTATCCATGGACGTTTGCCTGTTGGATTCAGAATAGTCTAACAATCCTTCCCAATGTAAATTTAGTTAGTAATATTGGTTTTGGTGAAGATGCCACTCATACAATTGGTAGTAAAAGTAGAGTGGCAAGTCTTCCTGTTAAAGAAATGAATTTTCCGTTAAAACATCCTCCATTTTTGCTGCGTCATGTTGAGGCAGATGATTTTATTCAAAGAAATGATTATAATCTAAGTCTATTTACCAGATTGAATAATAGATTGAAGCGAATTATAACAAAAGCAAAGTAATTCTAACGGAAAATACCTATCATGAGTAATAATAAATGTCCAATTTGTCAATCAGGCAGAGAAAAAATTTTTAGAGCCAAACTTTTACAAAAATATGAAGTTGATTACTTTTTCTGCCAAAATTGTGGTTTCCTGCAAACTGAAAAACCCTACTGGTTAGAAGAAGCCTATCAAAATGCCATAGCATCTACAGATACAGGATTAGTAGTGAGAAATATTACTATATCAAAAAAATTAACTTGTATTTTGTATTATTTATTTGAAAAAAATGGCAAATATTTAGACATAGCAGGTGGCTATGGACTATTAACAAGGTTGATGAGAGATGTAGGGTTTGATTTTTACTGGTCAGATCTATACTGTCAAAATATATTCGCAAATTATTTTGAAGCTAGTAATACAAACAATGCTTTTTCGGCAGTTACTGCATTTGAAGTTCTTGAACACCTGTATGATCCTGTAGAATTTATATCCAAATCGCTTGAAAGTACAGAATGCAAAACTTTGATCTTTTCAACTCAGCTTTTTGATGGGCTTCCCCCAGCACCAAATGATTGGTGGTACTATGCCCATGAAACAGGTCAGCACATATCTTTTTTTCAGCATAAGACTCTCGATTTCTTAGCAAAACAAATGTCCTTAAATTTTTATTCTACTAGCAATTATGGTTTGCATATCCTTACTGACCAAACGATTAATAATCGATTATTCAAAATTTTATCTGGAAGGCTTTCTAAGTTGTTATATGCATATATTAGTAAACGAATGAAAAGCAAATTATTTTCAGATAGAGATATTATTTTAAAACAAATTTCAACAAAATAGATCACATAACTACAGACAAATTAATGTCATGAAAATTGTCTACGATCATCAAGTTTTTACCTTCCAAAAATATGGGGGAGTTTCTCGGTATTTTTACGAGTTATCCACACGAATGGCAAACTTCGACGATTGTGAAGTAAAAATTCTGGCGGGTTTATATATAAATGAATATTTAAAGCATTGTCCTCCTAATTTGGTTAATGGATGGAAAAGACCATCAATACCTAAAACAACTAGGATTGTAGATTTTATCAACGCTCTAATATCTAAAGTCTGGATAAAATCTGATACTCCTGATATTCTTCATGAAACATACTACACTTTTAATAGCATTGCCGCCAATTCATCTAAAACTAAAAAAGTAATTACAGTATATGATATGATTGATGAAAAATTCGCTGATTCTGCACCTAAATCTGCTAACTTATTCCTAGGGAGAAAAAAAGACTTTTCCTCTATTAAATTACAAGCAATTAAGAGGGCAGATCATGTTATATGTATTTCTAACAGTACTAAGGAAGATATGATAAATATTTTTGATATAGATGCTGAAAAAATAGCGGTGGTCTATCTTGGTTACTCTCTAATTTCTGCGCCTTCAGTAACTTCTAAATTATATAAGCAAAATTCTTATCATCCTTATATTCTCTATGTTGGACAGCGGGGATGGTACAAAAACTTTTCTCGATTAGTTAAAGCCTATGCCAGCCATTCTAGTCTTAATAGTAACTTCAATTTGTTATGCGCGGGAGGTCAGAAATTTTCTCAAGATGAACTTAATTTAATTGACGGTTTAGGACTAAGTGAAGATAAAGTTCTACATATTAATGGCAACGATCAAACTTTGGCAAAATTATACAGTCAAGCATCTGCCTTTGTCTATCCTTCTCTCTACGAAGGATTTGGCATACCAATCCTAGAAGCTATGTCATTTGGCTGTCCCGTTGTCTGTAGCAACACAAGTTCATTTCCAGAAGTGGCTGGTAATGCAGCCGAATTTTTCGATCCCTATGATATGGAGAGTATTGCTAATGCGCTAGAAAAAGTATTATTTGATTCAGATTTAACAAAAAAGCTTGTAGAATTAGGAAAGGCAAGGGTAAAGAGTTTTTCTTGGGAAAAATGTGCAGAACAAACCCACTCAATCTACGCCTCACTACTTTAGCTTGATCGAGAAAGTTGCTAAAATATGCTAAGCTATTACGATCAAGAATTATTATAACTTTTATTTATAAATAGCCAGAGTTTGTATAGACTTTTCTGATAGCAGTTTTCTTATCCACTCATCACTAGCAGCAATCTTACGACCACATATACGGTTAATTAACTATCTGTCATGATCAAAAAAACGATTAAGAAACTCTCCAGAAGTTTAGGAATTGATCTAAAAAGATACAATATCCAAACATCCGAAGCGGCGAAAATGCAGCGCTTGTTGGCCTATCACAATATTGACTTAGTATTCGATGTTGGCTCTAATATTGGGCAATATGCTAAATTACTGCGAGAATTAGGCTATTCGGGGAGGATAGTTTCCTTTGAACCACTGTCAAGTGCTTACTCTCAGTTAAAAGCTGTTAGTGAAAAAGACCCTCTGTGGGAAATTGCTCCCCAAGCTGCCATCGGCAACCAAGAAGGTGAAATTATCATCAATATTGCTGGTAATAGTTATAGTAGTTCAGCTTTGCCAATGCTGGATGCTCACTTAGAATCTGCACCGGAATCAGCTTACTCTGGCTCAGAAACAGTAAAATTGAGCAGGCTAGATACCATTGCCAAGGACTATATCAAAAGCGAAACTAAATCCATTTTCCTCAAAATAGACGTGCAAGGATTGGAAAAACAAGTGCTAGAAGGAGCAACCGCAATTTTGCCTTTGGTTAAAGGTATTAAGCTTGAATTATCTTTAGTCCCTCTCTACGAAAGTCAAGTCCTGTTTAAAGAAATGATTCATATCGTAGAAAAATTAGGTTACGAACTGTACGGTATTGAACCAGGGTTTACTGCCGAAAAAACTGGGAGGATGTTGCAGATGGATGGCATTTTCTTTAAACCAGATTAAAAATTTCATCTGGTAAAACATGAGTAAAGTTATTTGTTGATGTCCTTTCTCAAATAGTGCTACACTGTGTACACAATACATTGAGAAAATTGGGGTGCGAGAATTTCGGAGCGAACTCCCTAAATACATATACGCTGAGACTCCCGTTGAGGTACTACGTCACGGCCATACTGTTGGGTTCTATTTCCCTGTTAAACAGCAGGGGGAAATATGGTGGCATAAATTAGAGTTAGTGGTCTTCGGTGCCTCTGAACCAGTGAATCCGCCTGATTTCGGCTTAAAAACCCATTATTTAGGCAGATTAAATGATGATATTTCCCTAGCTTTAGTCTATGCCGCCGCCGATATTTTTGTCGCTCCCTCAATTGAGGATAATCTTCCCAATACAGTCATGGAAGCTCTCGCTTGTGCCACTCCATCTGTTGCCTTTAAAATTGGTGGAATGCCTGATATGATCGAACATCAAGAGAATGGTTATCTGGCTCACCCCTTCGAGGTGGAAGACTTAGCAAGCGGAATTAATTGGGTATTAGAAGATACAGAAAGGTATAACCAATTGTGCATTCGGGCAAGGCAAAAAGTGGAGCAAGAATTTACTCTTGAGATTCAAGCATCTAAGTATTTAAAGCTGTACAATGAAATATTGTAATATAAGCAACCTCGAAAAATTGCCTCTCTTTTCAATAACAGAAGCCTAAAAGCGCCTATAGCGTTTCCTGTTCGCAAGAGGTATATTATCGATGTTGAAAACCCTAATTAGCAAAGGTTTAACTGTGCCACACAGGTGTGAGAACCGCTATATATCACGACACTACCCCTAGTGGTCTCCTGACTTTTCAAACATCCTTTAAGAAAAACATGGGACAATTAAAATTATTTCTATTCGGGCAAGCTTCTTAACTAGAAAGACTTTTAGTCTTGAGATAATATTAGGTCGAGGTCTAATGACTCTCAAGATAAAACAGTCAGCATATTAGAGCAAATCTCTCAAAGCGACTCTAGAGTTAAAATTATCATTAACGCTAGGAATTTTGGCTTTGTTCGTTCTAGCTATTACGGACTTTTACAAGGAACTGGGGATGCGTTTATTTTAGTCTTCGCCGACTTTCAATATCCCCCCGAACTAATCGTCAATTTTTTGGAGAAATGGGAGGAAGGCTATCAAGTTGTTAAAGGAATTAAAGACAAAAGTACAAATGTGAAGACAAAAGAAGGAATTTATCCAGAAATGAGAGAGTTAGGTTTAAGTCCAGGAACTAAACTATTTTTGAAGGATGTCAATATTACAAAAGAGCAGGGATTTGGACAGTTTAACTTAGCGGGTAAGTGGAAAAAAACCTATGGGGGTTTTCAAACAAAAGAACCTTAATATATTCTGACAAATTTTGGGGATTTAGAGACGGCAATAATTGCCGATCAAAAAAGATTTGATATTGAGGAGATGTTCCGAGATTTTAAGTCGGGATGCTATAGCTTAGAAGGTTCTCAATTAGCACCGCAATACCTATCAAAGCTGATAATTGTTATAGCTATCGCCTATACAAGTGCCACACTACAAGGTAAAAAAATTAAGGATATGGGAATCCAAAAATATGTCACAAGACCCGAAAAAAGATATAAAGGTCAACGCAGACACAGCAGTTTTTATGTGGGTCAACATCTCTATCATTGGCTCCAGCTACATCAAATGTTCCTAAAAAATATAGAAGAGCTAATGCAAATTAGCCGCTATCGGTTGAAGGATTGCATCAAAGGACAAAGAGCAATATCGCTTGCCCTATCTACCTTCTAGCTCGCTTGTCCCCCTCTCAGGAGTTTTATGAGATTAAGACAGCATCATACAATCCGCTATGAATCGATGATTTATGAGAGAGTAAAAAATTGTAGTATCGAAGAAATAAGTCGAGAAGAAGGGTTAGGATGGTCAGAAGTTCAGTTAATATTTAATCACTGTGCTAAAGAACTAGAAAAGGAAGAGTGGGAAGCACCAGAACGAATAAGCTTAGATGAATTTAGTAACTTAAAAGGACATAAAGATTTCATAACAACGGTCGTAGATCTGGACAAGAAAATTTTACTAGATGTGATTAAAGGACATAAGCAAGATGAATTGGGAATCCTTAAAAGCACAGCCAGAAACAGTTCGGGAGAAGGTGAAAGAAGTGAGCGTCGATATGTGGTCAGGATTTACAGCAGTGAGCAAGGAATTATTTCCCAATGCTAAAATCATCTATGATCGTTTTCATGTAATGGCTATCATCAATGACGAGCTTAATAAATTGAGAAAGTTAATGGGGGTGCATGAAAAAGGATTACCTCATTTATTATGGAAGAATAAAGAGGACTTAAAGCACGAGCAAAAACAACAACTAGAAGTTATCCTGAAAGAACATTCATGCTTGGGAATAGTCTGGGAAATTAAAGAAGAAATTAGACAAATTTATCAAAGTAGTAGAACGTTCAGAGGTGCTGAGAGAAAATTGGAAAAGCGAAATATTATATCAAAGTAGTGCCAGCATGATCCAGAAGCATTTGCCTGGTATTTGTAATTACTTTGAAAATCATACAACCGACGGATTAATTGAGGGAATGAATACCAAAATAAAGCTTATTAAAAGAATAAGTTATGAATTTACCAATTAAGCTGTTTGCTTGCTTTAATTCATAACAAAAATTAATACAGGAAAACCAGGAGAGCCCGCAATTTAAATTACGAACAGCTTACTGCTGAACTCCCAATACTCACCACCAGAGGAGCCGATCCTTTAACAAATACAAAGAGACGATACCCCCTCAAAACCAGTTGATAGGATTATGGTAGTGACCGAAATCAACTTTTAAGAATCTATAATGGGCTTTATTGTCCATTATTATCTAATATAACGGCTTTAAAGCCTGTTATATGCACTTTTCCTCGGTATTATCATGGCCTATCCTCTCTACGTCGCTTTTATTTGGCATCAACACCAACCCCTCTACAAATCCTGTCAAACTAGCACCGATGCTTCGGGACAATATCGCTTACCCTGGGTGCGACTGCATGGAGTGAAAGATTATCTCGATTTAATCTTAATTCTAGAACGTTTTCCCAAATTACACCAAACTGTCAACCTTGTCCCCTCTTTAATCCTGCAATTAGAGGATTACGTCAACGGACTAGCTATAGACCCCTATCTTGCCCTCACCGTCACCCCAGAAGCGCAGTTAACCCTGGCACAAAAACACTTTATCCTCGAACACTTTTTCGATGCTAACCATCGTACCCTGATCGATCCGCACCCCCGTTACGCCCAATTATACGCACAGCGTCAAGAAAACGGTCATAGTTGGTGTATTAGCCATTGGCATCTCCAAGATTATAGCGATCTCTTGGCTTGGCATAACCTCGCTTGGATCGATCCTATCTTTCACAGTGACCCAGAAATCGCTGCTTGGTTAGAACAGGGAAAAAACTTCACTTTAAGCGATCGCCAGCGAATTATCTCCAAACAGCGTCAAATTCTGCGTCGTATCTTGCCGCAACACCGGTTAATGCAGGAAACCGGACAACTAGAAATCATTACCAGTCCCTACACCCATCCGATTTTACCCCTGCTGGCCAACTCGGAAGCCGGCCGGGTAGCGGTGCCGAATATGACCCTTCCTCGCCAATATTTCCACTATCCTGAAGATATTTGCCGCCATCTCCGGAAAGCTTGGCAAATCTATATCGATCGCTTTGATAAACAACCTCGAGGACTTTGGCCCTCGGAACAATCCGTTAGTCCCGCAATTCTCCCCGCTGTCGCTAAACAGGGTTTTCAGTGGTTATGTTCCGATGAGGGGGTGTTAGGTTGGTCTCTGGGACATTACTTTCATCGCGACGAAAAAGGCAATATTAGCGAACCAGAATTGCTTTATAGTCCCTACCTTCTGGAAACTAGCAACGGCAATTTATCGATGGTTTTCCGCGATCATCGTCTCTCGGATCTGATCGGATTTAGCTATAGTGGCATGAAAGCGCAAGAGGCCGCTACAGACTTAGTTAAACACCTAGAAGCGATCGCCGAACAACTGAAAACCAACGCAGAAACCACGACGCTAGAAAAACCCTGGTTAGTTACCATTGCGCTAGATGGCGAAAACTGTTGGGAAAACTATCATCAAGACGGTTTACCCTTCCTAGAGAATCTTTATCAACTTTTAAGCGACCACCAAGCGATCGAATTAGTCACCGTCTCGGAATATCTCGATCGCTTTCCGGCTAATGCAAAAATCCCTGTCAATCAACTTCATAGTGGCTCTTGGATCGATGCCAGTTTTACCACTTGGATCGGCGATCCCGCTAAAAATAAAGCTTGGGAATATCTAATTTTAGCCCGTCAAACCCTCGCTAATCACCCGGAAGCGACGGAAGATAATAACCCCGATGCGTGGGAAGCATTGTATGCAGCGGAAGGTTCCGATTGGTTTTGGTGGTTTGGTTATGGCCATTCCTCCAATCATGACGCAATTTTTGACCAACTTTTCCGCGAACACCTAATCGCTCTTTATCAAGCTTTAAATGAGCCAATTCCCTCCTATTTGCTCGAACCGGTGGAAGAACACGGGGATAAACAAAGTAATCGTCCGCTGGCTTTCATTCACCCCATTATCGACGGTTTTGGGGACGAACAGGATTGGGATAAAGCTGGACGGATCGAAATTGGCGGCGCCAGTGGTACAATGCACCGGACTTCCTTAGTACAAAGGCTCTTTTTCGGTTGGGATCACCTCAATTTTTATCTGCGTTTCGATTGGAAACCGGGGGCAGAATTAGGCAAAGATATCCCGCCTGAAGTACATTTATATTGGTATTATGATGAAGTGCATCGTCTGCAAAGTCCAATTCCCTTAGCAGATATTCCCCCTCGATCGCCCCTCGATTACGGTTATCATCATCATCTAGGAGTTAATTTAATCACGGAATTTACTTGGTTAGAAGTCGCTCAAGAATATTTTACTTGGCAACGAGTTCCTAGTAGTGCCAAAGCTTCTTTTAATCAATGTTTGGAGATTGCTGTCCCCTGGGAAGGATTACACATTGAACCCGATGCTCGTCTCCATTTAATCGCAGTTTTAGCTAATCAAGGTCAATACTATGATTTCCTCCCCGTTGAAGAATTAATCTTCCTGCAAAGACCTTAAATCAGTGATCAGTGATCAGTAATCAGTAATCAGTTTTTTAGTTATCAGCTATCAGCTAGAATCATTTATTAGTAAGTGATCAGTAATAGTAGAAAGATATGTTTTAGCTTTAACTAATCAGATAGATGGCTCTCTTAGGTTTGGTGGCTAAAATGTATTCTAAGATACAGTCTTGGGGCAGTGAGTGGAACGAACCACAGAGACACAAAGGACACAAAGATCGATCACTAATATATAAGTTAAACTTATCACACAAAGAATAAGAGAGCCTCAATTTTTCCATTAATGCCCAATTTGCTCAAGAAGCGCAGGAGAAATTAAACGCTATCCTTGGGGAAATGGATGCGGATCACTGACAAATTCATCACATCTGTGCAGCGGTAAATTAGCTAGATATTCCCATGATCTAGCTTTTTCAGGGCGCTAAGAGCATGAAGACGGACGATTGCTTCCCCATCGGCTGCTAAAGTCAGCAAAATACTTTTATTATCCCGCTCTAATTCTCCTAAAGCGATCGCTAGAGACTGTTTAACTCCCGTATCAGTGAAGAGCGCCGGACGGGAGTGATAAAAATTACTGAGAATTTCCCCTGCTTGTTGGCGTAATTTCTGGCAGGTTTGCCGGCCGAGAATAGCGATAATTTCCCGACAAATTAGGACATTTTCGCTATATAAAGCCTTTTCTAGATAATTTAAAGCTTCTCTATCCTCGATCCAGCCCAATGCTCGCACTACAGTTAATTTTAAACTATCGGGAGTTAAGGAAGATTGCAGCAGTGGATTTAAAGCTTTAGCTGAGGTTGCTGTGCCGATACGACCGAGAGCGATCGCCGTTTCTTGACAGATCTCGAGGTGGACATCGAATAACAGCGGTTGCAGATGGTTAAGTAAATCTGCTTGGGGATAATTCGTCCCTAGGTAACTACTAGCTTTAATTGCTTCCCGTCGCACCTCGATGGCCGGATCCTGTAAAGCATCGAGGATAATCGCAGTAATCTGGGGATGGTGAAAACTGCTTAAAGCTTCGATCGCCATGGACCGAATGGCGCTAGATTGATCCTTAACTACAGTTAAAAGCGGTTCGATAATTTCCGGCCGGCGAATTTGTGATAAAGCTTGTACGGCTAAAAAACGGGTATTAGAGTCGGACAGTAATTGTCCTAAACTAGAGATGGCAGAACTGCCGATATTAGCTAAAGCAGCCGCAGCCATTTGGCTGAGTTCCTCCTCCTCCGATCTTTGCAATAATTGACTGAGAGCGAGAATACAGGCTCGATCGTCAAATTGACTGAGAATTCTCGCCAGAAACCAGCGCATTTCCCCATCTTGTTCCTCGGATTCTAACAGGGCAATTAGAGGAGCGATCGCCGATTGACCGATTTGAGGAAATAGTTTCGCTATCTCCCATCGCTGTTGAAAATCGCATTTTTGTAAAGCTTCTAGGGCTAAATCGAGGATTTCATCGTTAATAATCGGTTCAATCGCATCTTTTTGGTTTAAAAGTCGCTGTATGCTGGCGTTTACTGTCTCCCAGTCCTTTTTATTCAACGCTATCTGAGCTTTTTCTAGCAGAGCTTGCATCGTGAGAAATGGCCTCGATTTTCGTGCTACCTATCTCAAGAATGTCAGACTTTCTCGCTTTTGTCCTCTCTCATAATGCAAGAAACCGATAATAAATCTCCAAATTGTGCATCAGACATCAGTATAGGGGGCATCAGCGATCGCACAGTAGGGACGACTATAACAAAGGGGTGTTTCCAAGTCGTGTTGTTCCAAAAATTCCCGATTACTTAAAATCCTAGCGGTTTCTCCCTCAGCTACCACCTGACCACGACTTAACACCACCGTGCGATCGCATAGTTCTAAAGCCAGATCGAGATCGTGGGTGGCGATCACTTGGGTTTGGGGTAAAGTGGCCAACAGTTGTATTAATTGCCGACGGGACCGGGGTTCCAGTTGGGCGCTAGGTTCATCAAAAACTAAGACCTCCGGTAACATGGCTAAAACCCCTGCAATTGCCACGCGTTTTTTTTCACCCCCCGATAGATTCTGACTGTTTCTCTTACCGTAATGCTGGGAATCCAATCCCACCGCGTGTAAAGCATGATGACAGCGATGGTTTAAATCCTCTCCCCGAATTCCCTGATTCATCGGGCCAAAAGTCACATCTTCCCAGACAGTGGGCATAAATAGCTGATCGTCGGGGTTTTGGAAGACTAAACCGACAAAATTGCGGATATTTTCTAAATTCTCCGGTTTAACTTGGTACGGACCGACGGTGATTCTACCGGTTTGCGGCGGGAGAATACCGTTAAAATGCAGTAATAAGGTGGATTTTCCCGATCCATTGGCCCCTACCAAAGCCACCTTTTCCGTAGCTTCAATGGCTAAATTAATACCTTTTAACGCTTCTGTACCGTCAGGATAGGTATAAACTAGGTTTTCAATAAAAATCGGGTTGTGGTGCATGAAAAACGAGACTTTTACCTGAGTAGATGTACCATTTGACCCCAGAGGATCAGAATTACTATGGCAATTATAGCGAGATAATCTTTCAGCTTACTTTGGGGAACCTGTACAGAAGGCAAGGAACCAGTGTAACCCCTCGATAACATGGCTTGATAAATGCGATCGCCACGTTCGTAGGTGCGGATAAATAAAGCGCCGATCATGTGTCCCACTAGCAACCGTTGCCATCGGGGACTACTCATTAAATTGCGCGCAATTGCTGCCCTTCGCATGGAATTAAATTCAGTGATCAAAACAGCTAGATAACGATACATAGAAGCTAAAATTGCCACCAATAAAGGGGGAGTTTTCAGGGTAACTAAGGCTTGTAACAGGTCGGGAATTGCTGTGGTTAAAACCAGAATATTGACCGTACAAAGACAGAGAAAAGCTTTAAAGGCCACACTGCCTAAAACCAGCAATCCCTCGCTAGTTATCCGCAAAAATCCCCAAGACCAAAGAATTTCCCCGCCATCACGAAAAAGAGTTCCCAATAAAACCACACCGATAAAGACAAATTCGATCGCTACTCTTCGTAAAAGTACGCTAATAGTCACCCGACTGATCAGAATTAAAATAATTAATCCTAATCCGTAAATCCCCCAAGTTTCCCAGCTACCATTCGGGGTTAAGGCTGTGGCAAAAACTAACAAAAGAGTCACTAAAACCCGGGTATGGGGCGCAAGTTTCTGCCAAAAACCGCAATTTTGGCACTCATTTTCGCGAGAAAAAGTAGCAATATGTAGCATTTATTCAGTTATCAGTTATCAGTGATTTAGGTATTTAGGGATTTAGGGAAATTTCAGCCAAATGCCGCACTCCCGACTCCTGATTCCTTACTCCTGATTTTGGGATTTTGGAATGACTAATTTACCGATACCCCAAGCGATGCCGAAAGTGGCAAGAGTTCCCAGAAAACCGGCGAGGGGAGTGGCCACACCTTCGGGAACACCTTTGAGGGCATAACCATCAAAAATTCGGGCGGAGGGTAATTGATTACCGAGGGCGTTAGGGTCTTCTTTTTGGCTAAATTGTAAGTCTTCCGCCACTCGATCGAGTCCGTCGGGATCGGGACTGGCAAAGGGAGAAAGAAAAACGGCAACAATTAGGGAGCATACCAGACCAATCAGAAAAAATTGGCTATTTTTGCGAATATTCATCGAATTAATTGCTTTATTGACGAGAAGCTTAGGAAGGGGAAACAGAAGTATTAACGGAATGGGGCGGATCGTAGAGGAGATCGGGACGAGTTCGCCAGATATAACCGACAGCGAAAACGGTAATCACCGCTTCCCCGATACCGATGAGGATATGCCAAGATAACATGGCCACAAGGGCGACTAAAGGCGGTACAGTCCCCGATAAAGCCAATTGCAGGGCGCAAGCCAACGCAGCCACCACCACACTTGTCCAAGCAGCGACGGCAACAGCGATCGCCATACTGCGCCAACGATGAAAACCGAAGGCTTTTCTAATCCCCAGATAGAGATAATAACCGCCAAACGTCCCGATCAGACCCATATTGACGATATTAGCCCCTAAAACCGTTAAACCACCATCTTGAAAAAATAAAGCTTGCACGATAAAAACCACCGCCATCACCAGAGAACCCGCCCAGGGACCGAGTAAAACCCCCGCGAGAGTCCCCCCTAACAAATGTCCGGAGGTTCCCCCCGGAATGGGAAAATTAATCATCTGGGCGGCAAAAATAAAGGCGGCACAAACTCCCATCAAAGGTACAGCCCGTTCAGCGTAGTGACCGCGCACTTTTTTGAGAGAAAAGCCAATCAGGACAACGGCAATTATCCAAGTAAATAGACTCACCGATGGACTCAAAAAGCCGTCGGGTATATGGAGGGCGAGATAAGGGGTCAGGAGAGGGTGAAACAAACCAACCCCTAGAAAATTAACAGACATTAAAATTCAGTCTCCTTGGCAATTTGGGTTAAAGATTTCCATAGAATTGCGTCGCTAGGACGGAAAAGTCCTCTCTTCTAGTAGATAACTAACCGCTTCATTTTACAATGCCCTCTCTGGGGATTTAAACCCTTTAGCTTCTTAAGAATTTCTGTTATTTTTCTGGTCGTCAGGGTTTAGCTATCAGCCAAAATCTCAATTATTCTCAAGCAGTCAAATTATTTAAATTATTATTAATTTTTCGAGGTTTTTTCAGTTTTTATGCTATTCCTTAATCAGTGAGCAGTTATCAGTTAGAAGAGGCTGGTGACTACATTGACTACGCGATCGGTAGTCAGGGTAGTGCTTTAATTGGTTTAGAGGTCAACTAATGATAAGCTATCAGAGATAACCCCCTCTTTTTCGCTTTTTCTAGCTTGGTATGAAACCGTGATCAACTCTGAAGAAAAAAGACCGACTTGGGACGAATACTTTTTAATGATCGCTAAATTAGCCGCCACCAGATCCACCTGTTTAGCTTTTCCCGTCGGTGCGGTAATTGTCAAAGATCGGCAGGTTTTAGCCACGGGGTACAATGGTTCCCCATCGGGAACGGTTCATTGTACTGCCCAGGGTTTTTGTTATCCCGGTTTGGGAACCTGTCGGGAATCCGGAGAAATTCCCTCTCGGGCAATTCATGCCGAAGCTAATGCGATCGCTCAAGCGGCTAAACACGGTATTTCTACCCAAGGAGCTAGTATTTACGTTACTTTAGAACCCTGTATTTCCTGCTTGAAACTAATTATTTCTTCGGGAATTAAAGAAGTTTTTTACGAAGCGGACTTTAATAGTGGGACAAAAGCCATGTTAAGGGATTCTTTTCTAGAAACGGGGATTATTAAATATAAAAAGATTTATTTATCAGAAGAAATGGCTAGTCATGCGGCCTTATTTTTATTAAATCCCATTTCGATCGATCTCAGGTAGTTAGGGACTTGCGCTTTGATAATGTACCTTTTGGGCGAACGCAGTTCGCCCCTACATTGTGGACAAAATCCGTTACTGTAGGGGCGCAAGCAACCTGCGCCCTCCGAAGTTACCGTTTAAATGTCCAAATCCGTAAGATTTAAACGCGGTCCGTGGGTTTCGATAAATTCTCGCCGGGGGGCAACTCGATCGCCCATAAGAATGGTAAATAATTCCTCTGCTTTGGCTGCGTCTTCGATTTCCACCCGTTTTAAAGTGCGAGTTTCGGGATTCATGGTGGTATCCCAAAGTTGTTGGGGCATCATTTCTCCTAACCCTTTAAAACGTTGGATTGTGTAGTTAGCATTGGAGGGAAATTCCGCTATCTTTTGCTGTAATTCTCGATCGCTATAGCAGTAGGAATGATTTTTACCGCGTTCCAATTTATAGAGAGGAGGACAGGCGATATATACATAACCTTGGTCAATTAAATTCTTCTGATAACGATAGAAGAAAGTTAACAACAAAGTTCGGATGTGTGCGCCATCCACATCAGCGTCAGTCATTAAAACAATGCGATGATAGCGCAATTGTGAGGGGTCGAAATCTTCTCCTTTAATTCCTAAACCGAGGGCGGTAATTAAGGATTGAATTTCCGTATTTTTGTAGATTTTGGCATCATCGGTTTTTTCGATATTGAGGATTTTTCCCCGCAGAGGTAGAATCGCTTGAAAACGACGATCGCGCCCCTGTTTGGCACTTCCGCCAGCGCTGTCCCCTTCGACGATGTAAATTTCTGACTTTTCTGGGTCTCTTTCGCTACAATCAGCCAATTTACCCGGTAAAGGTGAGGATTCCAAGACCGATTTCCGTCGTACTAAGTCCCGGGCCCGTCGGGCTGCTTCCGCCGCTTTGTACGCTTGTACTGCTTTTTCGATAATCGTGTCGGCCACTTGGGGATTTTGTTCTAGGTATTCGTTGAGAGTTTCCCCCACCAGCGAATCGACGATACCCCGGACTTCGGTGTTACCTAATTTGGTCTTGGTTTGGCCCTCGAATTCCGGTTCGGGGACTTTTACGGAAATAACGGCGGTTAAACCCTCGCGGACGTTTTCCCCCGCTAGATTAGGCTCGTTTTCTTTAATTTTATTGCGTTTACGAGCAACATTATTTAAAGTACGAGTCAGAACTGCCTTTAATCCTTCTAGATGAGTTCCCCCGTCAATGGTGCGGATATTATTAGCAAAACCGAGAATATTGTCGCTATAGGCATCTATACACCACTGAAACGCCACTTCGATATTAATTCCGTTCTTTTCCCCCGATACATAGATAATATCTTTGTGCAGGGTTTCTTTTTCCCGACACATATAGGCGACGTATTCTTTAATACCCCCCTCATAACAATAGGTTTCGATGTGGGGTTCTTCGGCACGGTAATCGCTAAAGGTGATTTTAACACCGGCATTTAAGTAGGCTAGTTCTCGTAAACGTCCGGAGAGGGTACTGTAATCAAATTCGATACCTTGGCTAAAAATTTCGGTGTCCGGCAGGAAATTAACCCTAGTTCCCGTTTTTTCCTCTTGACTGGGACTGCTGACCAATTCTGTGACAGGGATACCTCTTTCGTAGCGTTGGGTATGTACTTTATGATCGCGCCAGACGGTGACATCGACCCATGCAGAAAGAGCATTAACGACGGAAATCCCGACCCCGTGTAACCCTCCCGACACTTTATAACCACCACTGCCAAATTTACCGCCGGCATGAAGTATAGTGAGAACGGTTTCGAGGGCAGATTTACCCGTGGTGGGGTGGACATCGGTGGGAATACCCCGGCCATCGTCAGTGACGCTGACGGAACCATCGGCCTTGATATCCACTTCGATATGAGTACAGTAACCCGCTAGGGCCTCATCGATCGAGTTGTCCACCACTTCATAGACTAAATGATGTAGTCCCCGCGGCCCGGTCGTACCGATATACATCCCCGGCCGCTTCCTGACTGGTTCTAACCCTTCGAGAACTTGTATCTGTTCCGCGCCGTAGTTACTTGTCATAAAATTTCCCTAAAAAGGCTGTGATCCCTGATTGAACCTAAATGAATGGCAAAATCTTCAAAAATTGTAGCACATAAGGGTTAAAGACTGCTTAAATGCCTTTAGAGAGAATTTTTTATTAGGGATAGGACATAGGGAGACATTTTTGTTACAAGCTAAACCACTGGAAGGCAGCAAGGAGAGGAAATTCAATACCGTGTCTTTCTTCCCTGTCATTAGACCTCTTGCATAAATCGGAATTTCCGATGCCTGATTGAATAAAAGTTACAGCCATATTCAGCTTTAGAAAAAAGATCATTTGAAGAGGCTAAAAACCGCTAAGATGGGTGGGAACCTGTTGCACCTCTTTGTCTAGAATAAATGTATCGCCAATCTGAATTCGTTTCTCAGAAGACAAACATATCTCACGGAGCGGTACCTTCCTTCTCAGAAATCACCTAAAGAACACTATCGGTAGAAAATGAGCGAACCGTTAGTTCTAAGCGTTCTAAGCACTTCTGCTTATTGTAATTATGGGATGCTCTCCTGTACAATTACGGTAGCAGTATGTGTACAGATGAAGTTGAATCGTGGGTTGGGCAGGACGAGGCTTAACCGTGGTCTCCCCAAGGTCTTCAGTCCTTTTTTCTGATTTTACCTTGCCCACTTTAACAGAATTACATACACTACCAAGCAATGTTGCCAAACTAATCACCTTGAGATCAGGGGGTAGCAACTTCATCATGACAAATACTTCTCCACAATCTTGGACTTGTACAGGACATTCAGGTAAAACACACGATGAAATCGAGAATTGGGGAGATACCTGCTCTTTCCCTGGATGTCCAATGGTTCGTGGGCAAGACGGAAAAGCAACTTTACCCCAGCGAAAGCAACCTCCTAAACTACCAGTCAAACCTATCATAGCGGCAGCATTATTGTTAGCCGCGTTGGGTGTGGGTTTTCTTTTAAAAGATAAAATTTTTGGTGGTTCGGAATCTGCCGTTACTCCTACCCCTACCCCTACCATTTCACCTTCGACTCCTGGCACTCCTTATTCCCCTACTCCAACTACCTTTGACCCCACTTGGATCAGTGCTGGTGAGCGCACCTTAAATAGAACACAAGCCAATCCCTTTCGAGATCGAGGCGTAGAAGCATTTATAGCAGGGAATTTTGCTGAGGCAGTTACTCAGTTCGAGAAAGCAGTTTTAGGAAATCGCAACGATCCAGAAGTACAAATTTACCTCAACAATGCCAAAGCACGTCTTAAAGGCTCTCCTTTAGTTGTGGCAACTGTCGTTCCTATCGATAATCGATTGAATATTGCCCAAGATATGTTACGCGGAATGGCTGATGCTCAAACTCGCTTTAACGACGCAGGAGGAGCAGGGGGGCGTTTAGTCGAGATAATGATCGCTAATGATGGTAATGAACCGGCAAGAGCGCAAATGATTGCTCAAAATCTGGCTAATAACCCGAATGTCTTAGGAGTGATTGGGCATAACTCTAGCAAAGCAAGTCAAGCAGCCCTTCCTGAATACGAAAAGGTAGGACTAGCCATGATTTCACCAACCAGTACCAGTGATTATCTATCGGGTAATGTTTTCTTGAGAACGGTGCCTTCAGACGGAGAGAGCGTAAAAATACTAGCAGAGTACGCTAAAAATAAACTGTCGGTTCAAAAGATAGCAGTTTTCTACGATCCCAATAGCCCATTTAGCAAGAACTTATTTGAGGTTTTTGAAAACGCCTTTAAGCAATTAGGAGGTGAAGTCTACACGGCGATCGATCTAACTCGACAAAATTTAGATGTTAAGCAAGAAATACAATCCCTTCGCAATCAAGTCACTGCGATCATCTTGTTTCCAGACCCTAGTAACATTTCCAATGCTATTTCTCTCGCCCAAGCTAATGCTCAAGTCCCTGGAACGAAGTTTCAGCTTTTGGGAGGAAATTCACTGTATGGTTCTGATATCCTCACAAGTGGGGGAAATGCTATAGAGGGTCTAATCATAGCGGTTCCTTGGGTTGCCAATAATCAACCCTATGCCCAAGCTGCATATCAGCGTTGGGGTGGAGCTATTAACTGGCGAACAGCAAGTAGTTTTGATGCGACTATCGCACTGCTTAAAGCCTTGTCTGAAAATCCGACTCGCGCTAGTGTCTTACAAGACTTAAAAGCAACTAATCTACCAGCTTCAGAAACCTCTGGACAGCAGCTTCAATTTAATGCTCAAGGAGAACGACAAGAAGAATCAATGTTGGTCAAAGTCACCAAAGGGGCTCCTAATCGTCCTCCAAATGTTGATTACGGATTTCAATTAATTCAATAACAAATGATTTTACACACTCCTCAACCTGTTTGGCGTTATCCCTATTTTCAAATCCCAGCCATTTTGACAGGATTGTTTCTGATTCTTGCTTTATTAACTAGCTCTCTTAAATGGTTTCCTCCAAGTGTATCAGTACAAATAATGCTCGATCTGAGTTCAAGCACCTATCAATCAACGAATATTTTTCGAGGAACAGGAACAATTATGGCTGCAGAAATCGAAGCGGTTAAAGAGTACGCTCGCCAAAATGCTAGAGCAGAAAACCCTATTCTGCTATCTTTGTATGGGTTTGCCGATCAAGTAATTCCTATTACCCAAAACTTCTCTAATAACCCCAGAGAAATCGAGCAGTCTTTAGATCGAGTCGTGCAACCTAGTATAGCTTCTCTGATTGGAGGTGGAACGAACTTAAATATAGCTGTAGAAAAAGGACTAGAATCGCTCAAACTCCAAGTTGGAAGATGCAAAGAAATGTTAATTATTACCGACGGTCAGACTGAATTGGAGGAAAACTTGATTTCTCAAACTGTCAATAATGATGTTCGGCTTAATTTTCTGATTATAGGGCAAAACATTCCCACCAATTTAGCAGATATTTCCTCAAAAACTGGCGGTATTGCTTTACTCGCTAACGTTTCTAATATCCAAAAGTTAGTCAGCGAAGATTTTCGTAAAAAATTTAGTTCTAATTCCAAGCAAGTCAATTTTTTTCTAGGAGCAGCTTTCATTTCCTTGATGTGGATGTTGGTACTACCTACAGATCGATTTCTGCAAAACTATAGAAAAATGCCTTTTGATTGGACGGGAAGAATTGCCTTATTCAATGCCCTATTTTGGACAGTTTTTATCCTTTTGAGGATAGGCTTTCCTTTCTGGAGTGAATGTTAGAGTTACCAACTTTTATTAATGACGGAGAACATTATGTATAGCGTTACCCAAACAGATAGAAAAGATATTGTTCCTACTTTAGTTATTGGAGTAGGGGGAACCGGATTAGAAGTAATTTTGCGAGTTCGTCGTTTAATTACTGAATCCTATGGCAGTTTAAAAAATTTTCCCATTGTTGAATTTTTATATATTGATACTGATTCGGGTTATACACCTTCAAATACTCTGATGATTGGTCCTCCTTTAGAAGAAGGAGAAAAATACTATTCAAAAGTTACGCTTCCAGAAGTTCAAAAAATTGTCCAAGATCCCAGTGGATGGGACTGGTATCATGAGTGGCTGCCTCCTGAACTCATAAGTAATCCCCAGTTATTAGCCTCGCAAGAAGGTGCTGGGCAAATTCGAGCTTGTGGGCGCTTTTCCTTCTTTTTTAATCGTGACAAGATTGGAGCCGCTTGTCAAAGACTAAAAAAAGAGATTCGCAAAAGTGAACATATATCATTCATGCAAGAAAACTATCAATTAAAAGTCAAGTCTGAACTAAATGTTTTTGTAGCTTGTTCAATTGCTGGAGGAACAGGCAGTGGAATGTTAATCGATCTGGGATATTCTCTGCAAAACTGGTTATTTGGTAGAAAAGAAAGAGAACAAGGAGAAAAAGGAGACCTGACAGCAATTATTTGCACTCCTGATGCTTTTAGTAATGTCAATTCTAATGACAAAGTTCAGTGTAACGGTTATGCTGCCTTAGCAGAATTAAACTATTTTTCTGATCGAGGCGACGATCCAAAAACCAGATTTAGTGTTCGTTACGCACGAAATGAAGGTTCTCGTATTGAAAACGATCAAGCTCCCTATGATTATACTTATCTGATAGGTTCAACTAATGGATCTGGCGTGAATCTGAGCTTAGATCAAGTCAGAGAAGTGATGGCTCAAAACATCTTTTTAGATTTAGTTTCAGATTTTTCACCTTATAAACGCTCAATTCGAGATAATATCAAACGAGCAGCTTCGGGGAGCAACGATAAACCTCCAATTGGACGTAGCTATCCTCGTAATTTCATGAGTTTTGGTTTAGCCAGCATTGAAGTTCCTATTCATCATATTCGCTCCTATCTAGCTTCTCGACTAGCAACTGATTTATACAAGTGGTGGCAAAATTCTGAAATTAAATTGCCAGCACAACCTGAAACAGTGATTACTTCGCAATTGCGAGAAATTAATCTTTTAAGAGATGAACTTCGTAAAGCAATTTTACGCGCTAAAGATCAATCTTTCCCTTATCAAGCAGTTGTACAAACTTGGCTAAGTCAATTACGTCAAGACATCATTACTAATAACCAATTGCAATGTTCCCAGGAAGGAATTGTTGGTTTCTTTTCTAAGGAAAAAGGTAAGATTGTTAACTTTATTGATCAATATCTCCGTCCTCAAGTTGAGGATTACAAGCGCCATTTTGATGATTCATCACCAGACAAAAGGACTCATGGTGATTACTTGCGCGTGATGTATGATAATCAAGCAATGGTAATTAAAAAAGCCGAAACTGAACTTCGAGAACAAATATACGCCAACTTAGCAGATCGTAATTTAGGACCCAAATTTGTTCAGCTAAAAATTGAGGAAATTAAGCGCAGCTTTGATGCTGATATTGAAAGACTTTCCAAAGAAGCAGAGAAGAATTGGCTAGTCATCGAGGAAGAGGCTCGTAAGCAGTATGAGGCTAGTTTATCTCGAATGAACGAATTGAGAGATCGTTGGGGATTGCAAAAAGAATCGCAAATGAATAAAGAATGTGACGATATTTTAAAATACTTAGGACAGAATTTAAATGCTTTCTTGGAAAGAAAATCAAGAATTTTAGCAGTTGAAGTTCTCCGTCGCATGAAAGAATATATTAATCAACTCGAAAGACAGTTTAATAAATGGCAAACTCGGATCGAAAGATTAAAAATTGAATCTGACACTCAAGCTAAAAATTTTATGAACCAAGCAGATGCTTTAGAAATTGTTGGAATTAAATTGTTTAAACGTCAGGAACTCAACGAATGGTACGAAGATTTTCTCGCTAACGTAGTCAATACAAACGAGATAAACCTCAAGGTTGCGGCGCAAAAAGGTTTAAATGTATTGTGCGAAAGATTGACAGAAATAGTTCTGGCAAACAGCAGTTCTTTATGGGTAGAAGATAGACCTGCTAACGCTTATTTCCGTCTTTTTGATATTGAGAAAATTAAAGACATTCAATATCCTGATTTTTCTCAAATTGTTTATCAGCAGACGCAGACTACTATCAAAAATGCTGGGAATAATACAAGGCTTGTCCAAAATATGGATGCTTGTACTTACTTTATGCAAGATTATCCCGACGAATTAGAGCAGAAAGCCAAGATTCAGGAGTTGTTTGAACAATCGAAACCTCTAGTAAGATTAGACCAAAATATTCCTCAAAACTCTGGATTTGACTATATTGATTTTGCAAAAGCTGGTTTGCTAGGAGGTGATAATCCCCAAGAGCCAGGAGCAAGAAAACAAGCTGATATTTTAAGGATATATTTTAATGAGCAGCAAGCGATCGCACCCCTGACAGAAAAAGAACGCCACAAAATTTTAGCCATTCATGAAGTGGGAGGATTTTCCCTGCGGTGTATTCAAGGAATGGATAAAATGCGCGAGTCATATCAACTCTGGCGAGGGCAACGTATTGAAGCTGAACGAAAAAGACTACGAGGGCAAAGGGCTGATCTTCCTCCTTCGGTTCATATTCAAAAGGATCTCGTTTTTTGGGACTTTATCCCCCCCGACTCTCAAATAGAAGAATTAGTAGTAATTTATCGAGCTTTAGAAATTTTGCTCGATGAGATTAACCAGAGTAACAATCAGCGTGTTATTCGTTACACAATAGAAGTTCACGGAGAACAAGAAAAAGTGACCCTGGCTGCTAATTGGGAAGATGCAGTTCAGGTTTTGCAACTTCCTGATTGTCGCAATGATAAAGAGGAATTAAAACGCCAACTTGATGAATTAATCTATACAGCGGAAACACCAGCCCAAAAGCAGCAAATCCAAGAAAAATTAGAATCATATCTTCAAAAACGGTTGTCTGATTTTCGCAGACAGGGAGCAGAAGATAATCCCAGATATTTACGAGAAAGAAATATTATTCGTGAATTCAGTACCGCTAATCGATTGAAACCCTCTCCTTCTTCTGATGCTCAATCGCCTACTAAAACTGAACGTCAACAAGAGAGTACCTCTTCATCTAATCCAGTTCTAGGTTTTGAGATTGACTCTGGCTACGAAAAATACGAACAATATCTCGCTCAACTATGGAATCTCAAAGTACCTCTGGACGCATTTATCAGTGCCGCTCGCTCCAAAGCTTCTGAATTACAGCTAGATGGGCAAAAAGCAGAGGCTATCTGGAATAAGTTTATCAACCCATCTCCGCCTCCTCTCACTCCTCAAGAAGTCGAATATGAAAAATATCTCGGTGACTTATCAAATCTGAATGTTCCCCCAGAGGCTTTTATGAGTTCTGCGGAAGCCAAAGCATCTGCTTTAGGGTTGGATTCACAAAAAGCAGATGCCATCCGAAATAGGTTTTTGAGCTAACCCTTGTTTTACTCAGATTATTGCATCAGACTGCTTAAATGCCCTTAAGGAGAATTTTTTATTGGGGTTGGGTGTGGGGTGTGGGGAGAACAAAGCTGCTTTTTGCCTTTTGCCTTTTGCCTTTTGCCTTTTGCTTACTGCCAATTACCGATCAATAGTTTCTAGATAATGTCATCCTCAAATTTATAACCGACACCGACCACAGTTTTGATAAAGATAGGATTAGCAGGATCGGGTTCTACTTTTTTGCGTAAGCGTCGGATATGGGTATCTACTACCCTTTCATCGCCAAAAAAATCATTTCCCCAGAGATTATCGATTAATTGGGTGCGACTCCAGACGCGATTGGGATAACTGACAAAGGTAGCGAGTAGATTAAATTCTAAGGTGGTTAAATCGAGGGTTTCCTCCGGCATTCCCTCCAATTTACGAAGAGCAGAATGTTGATCTAAGTCGATAATAAAATGACGGCTGCGATGGAGTTGCTGGGGTTGACTATCGTGTCTTAAACTACGTCTTAATAAGGCTCTTACGCGAGCGGTTAATTCCCGGGGACTAAAGGGTTTGACCATATAATCATCGGCTCCCGTAGATAGACCGATAATGCGATCAATTTCTTCTCCCCTAGCGGTTAACATTAAAATATAGGGGTCTTTTGTCCCCGGTTTTTGGCGAATTCTAGCACACAATTCCAGTCCGTCTAATTCGGGTAACATTAAATCTAAAATCACTAAGTCTGGTTGCTTTTGATAAAATAGTTCTAGTCCTACCCTACCATTATAAGCCAGATGACAAGTAAAGGACTCCCGCTCTAAAGTTTGCTGAATCAAATGGGCGATTTCAATTTCATCTTCGATAATAACGATATCCATACAAGGGAAAAAGTTTACAAATATCTAGGCACATTTTAACATATTAAGGGCTGATTCAAGTCTGAATTGCATCACTATCTGATCTACCTTTATAGAATACCTCATTGGGGGTCTGATAGTCAAGACATTTTCGAGGACGATTGTTAATCAAGTTGAAGCAGCAGCGATTGCTTTCTATCATCAACAAACTGATTGGCCAGTAGTGCAAACTCTGGTCTGTGATCATGCTTCCCAATTCAAATTACTGACTGATAATATTACTTTGTGTTGGGTACATGAGGAACGACATTATAAGAAGTTGACTCCTTATGTTGCTTGTCACCAAAAAGCTCTTGATCAATTGCTGGATGATTTCTGGGATTACTACCGAGACTTGCTGGCTTACAAAGATGCACCCAGTCAACAGATGGCAGCAAAACTCCGATCTGAGTTTTGGAAACTTTTCGATACTCAAAGCGGTTATCAACAGTTGAATGAGCGAAAACAATTAACACTGCTGAAAATTTCGGAGTTGCTTTTAGTCTTAGAGCATCCCGAATTGCCCTTGCATAATAATCCGGCGGAGTTAGCTGCTAGGACGATGGTGCAGCGACGTAATATTAGTTAGGGACTTGCGCTTTGATAATGTGCCATCTGGCTGGTCTGGTTCTTCTACAGAGCGATTTTCTGGCTGGGATATTATTCCTACGCAAGTCCCTTATGCTACTCAAACTCTGACAGGGGACTCAGGCTTGGGATGCTTTTATGTCCCTTGTTGCTACTACTCGGAAATTAGGAATCAGCTTTTTTGAGTATGTTCGTGACCGCATTTCTCAACTTGGTAATAGTCCCTCTTTGGCAACTATTATTCGTGAGCAGTCTTCTCTCAATCACCTTGCTTGTTCATGAATACCAGAATAACTCCTGACCCCGATATATTGAGGGGATATGGGAGATCGAACCCAAAATCTATCTTCAATTTAATTATAACCAGCTACCTAGCCAAAAATTTGGTTAGGTATTTTTTTAGTAAACTATCATAACTTCTACTGTTTCTCCTGCTTGTATAGTAGTTTTACCCTGGGGAATTATGACCAAAGCATTAGTACCCGCTAAATTAATTAAATTAGCTGAATTGTGTTGTCCAGAAGCGAGTTGAAATTGATAGACTCCCTCGATAATTTCTATTTTTCCCCAGAGATAAACTTCTCTTTGTCCCTTAGATTTGAGAGTATCGCGGGTGATAACTCGCAGAAATTTGTTCTGATAATCTGTCAATCCTGATAATTTTTTAATGGCCATTTGTACGAAGCGCCAACAGGAAACTAAAGCAGAGACGGGATTACCGGGGATACCAAAGTAAATACAACCGTTAGGAAAAGTAGCAAAGGTTAAGGGTTTACCCGGTTGAATAGCAACGCTGCGAATCAGAATTTTTCCCCCTAATTCCTCTAAAATTCCCTCAATATAATCGTAATCTCCCACGGAAACACCGCCGGTGGAAAGGACGATAGCACTAGAATTAATGGCTTTTCTGATAGTTTCTCTGAGAAGTTCGGGATTATCTTTGATTATACCTAAAGGTCTAGGAATTGCCCCTAAACTGGTGATAAATGCCGTTAAAGCGTAGCGATTTGAGTCAATAATTTGACCTTTTTGGAGGGTTTCATCGGGATTAATTAATTCATCTCCCGTGGAGAAAATTGCCACTTTCGGACGGGAAAAAACTGTTAATTCGGTAGCTTGTGCCGTGGCTAAAACTGCTATTTCTGGAGAATTAAGGGCAATACCGGCTTTTAATAAGGCATTTCCTGCTTGATAGAATGTGCCGCGTTGACGCACGAAAAGACCTATTTTTTCGGGAGGGATAAGAATCGCCACCCGCTCCCCTTTTTGTTGAGTATTTTCCTGCATAATAATCGTATCACTGCCGGTGGGTAACATCGCTCCTGTAAATATTCGGGCTGTTTCTCCCGGTTGAATAATTTTTTCGGGGACTTTGCCGGCGGGAATTTCGGCGATAATCTTTAGAGTAACGGGATTTTCTGGGTTAGTGTCTTTAACATCTTCGTAACGGACAGCATAGCCATCCATTGCGGAATTATCCCAATAGGGAAAGTCTAAATCACTGCTGATATCTTCGGCTAAAATGCGCCCAAAAGCTGCCTCTAGAGAAACTTTTTCTGTTTGCTTTTGGGGTTGAATTTGAGTTAAAATTATAGATTCTGCTTCTTTGACTGAGTACATGGATTAAAAAAATGAACCGATTAGCTAGATTAAGGGTGGAAGATATACAAGCTTGGATTGGGGAAGTGCATTTATTGGATAGGAAGGGTCAGACTCCCTATTATATACCGGTTTTGAACCGAGTTAATCCCGAGGTTTTCGCTCTTCAGATTCACTGTTTTGAGGGGGAGATTTTGTCTTGGGGAGATGAAACTGTAACTTTTCCTTTGATGAGTGTGATTAAACCTTTTTTGTTATTATATCTTTTAAACCATTTAGGGGAAGATGCTGTTTTTCGTCGCGTGGGAAAACAAGCTTCTAGTTATCCTTTTAATTCTTTAACTCAACTGCAAGAGGATAGCGGTTTTCCCCGTAATCCTCTGATCAACAGTGGTGCGATCGCTTTGGCGGATTTATTAGGAGGGGAAACGCCAGAATCTCGCTGTGAAAATTTGCTTTTATGGTTAAATAAAATGGGTAATTGTCAATTATTTCTTGATCGCTCTGTGCTTGAGTCTGTTCACTCTTATCCTAATGTTCACAATCAAGCTCTAAGCTTAGAATTAGAAAAAAATGGTTATATCAGTCATCGTTACTTAGCTCTGGAAACCTACAATCGAATCTGTTGTTTATCTGGAAAAATTGCCGATCTTACTAATTTAGGTAAGTTAATTTTAGCTGCTCCTTTTGGCAAAATTATTCTAGAAATCATGACTAATTGTGGACTCTATGAAGCTTCCGAAAAATTTGCTATTGAGGTGGGTTTTCCCACTAAATCGGGAGTTAGTGGAGCTTTATTATCTATTCTGTCAGACGAGGGAGTTATTGCTTGTTATAGTCCTCTGTTAAATGAGCAAGGTAATTCAGTTTTAGGTCTGGATTTATTAACAAAATTAAGTAATTTTTTCAAGGAAATTTAAGCCATGAAAACAAGATTGAACTTTTCAAAAAAACACCGATTCTATTTAGTAATTATCTTGCTGATATTTATGGCTTTATGCGTCACCAGTTTATTTTTTCCCCTACCAGAATCCCTCAACTATGATGAAGGTTATCATTATGAAAGTGGAGTAGAAATTCTCAGAGGTACGGCAGCGAAACGGGGCGATGAAGATATTTACCATCGCAATATTATGCCAGCTTCAGCACTGCATCCCCTAGTTGATCAAACAATACAAAATATTTTTCCTATCTCTAAATATCTAAACTTAGAAAATAAGTTTTTTGGACGGTTTGCTACGATTATTATCTCAGTAATTTTAGCCATATATGTTTTTATCTGGTCAAAACAACTCTATGGAGTGTTAGCAGGATTTTTAGCCTTAATTCTCTATGTTCTCGATCCTAATATTATCGGAAATTCACGGATAATTACTCAAGATTTATTCGGAGCAGCTTCAATTTTTATTGCCATTTACTATTTCTGGTCTTTCCTAAGATTTGGTAGCAGAAAAAATCTGGTTTTAAGTATATTAACTTTTGGAATTGCCCAGATTTGCCGCTTAACAGCCGTTTATTTAGTTCCCATTTATATAATTTTAGGTCTTGGTTTTTACCATCGGGAAATTATTCAATCTATTCAAACCAAAAATATTCGCGTAATTCAACGGGTAATTAAGCGCAGTATCTTCTATATACTAGCTCTGATTTTATCAACAATATTAATCATAAATATTAGTTATTCTTTTGAGAGAAGTGGCACTCAATTGCAGAATTATCAATTTCTCAGTCATAGTTTTAAGCAACTGCAAACCTATCCTGTCTTAAAATCTTTGTCGATTCCTATTCCCGCTGCTTATTTGCAAGCATTAGACTTCGGTAAGTATAAACAAGAAACAGGTTTTGGTAGTGGAATGCCCTATCTTTTGGGACAGTTAGGATTTATAGTTGATCCAGTACAAGGATTTAAAATTAAGGGATTTCCCCAATATTTTCTGATCACTTTTCTCTATAAAGTACCGATAGCTACCCAAATATTTATCTGGTTGGGATTTATCAGTTTATTTCTCTGGAGAAAACAGTTAAATTTTTGGCAGAATGAAGCTTTTTTGATTATTCCCAGTCTATTATATTTCATCTTAATGAGTTCTAACACTGCTCAAATAGGTATTAGATATATTTTAATGATTTTCCCCTTTTTATTTGTCTTTGCTAGTCGGATTGTTACCGGTTGGCCAGCTTATAAAAGACCCTATCGCATTTTAATTATTGTCCTGACCCTTTACTTACTAATTTCCAATCTTTCCTATTTTCCCCATTATATTTCCTATTTTAACGAATTAGTTATTGATCGCAAAATGAGCTATCAAGTTCTGGTCGATTCTAATTTAGATTGGGGACAAAATAAAAATTATCTGCAAGACTATCTCCAAAAACATCCCAACGCTCTCTTTATTCGTTATGACGGAGATAATAAACTTAATTTAGTCATCGAGAATCAAAAAGTTGCACCCTCACAGGTTTCTCTCGATAATCCGATTAATTTACTGGTGATAGAAGCTAATCAATTAATCGGTATTACCACCGATTCTAACCATTTTTACTGGCTGCGTTCTAGTCGTCAACCTATTGATCATCTTGCTTATAGTTACCTAATTTTCAAGATTTCCTCTCAAGACGCAGCCAATATTTTTGGTAAAAACTAGAAACTGTTCACCAATACTTTTTCTGATTTTTCTTGCCAAGTACCATAAAAAATGGGAGGGATAACACTGGGTAATTGCAGACAGCAAAGGGGTTCTTTTTCTAACTGCTGACTATCATAGATTCTCCCTTGGCTGCTGTGATTATTGCCGTCGTAAACCACGACGATTAACCATTCCGTTTCTGGAGATAAACCATCGCAGACAAAAATCGGTTCACTTCCATAACAGTTATTTTCTAGATAAGCAATAGTTAACTTACCCGTGGAGTGATTAGAGTTCTTAAGTACAGGGTGAGAGCATATCAAACGCTATTGACAATTGGCCAATTTTGTGATCCGCTTGCTGTGTGAGCATTTCAAGTGATACCAGTCAATTAGAATAGTTACGAAATCGACCAAATGGGTCGATTTTTGCTTAACAATTGAGATGGCAAATTCTCCTTGAATATGCCTAAATCGCACTCTGGGTAAGCAACTCACATAAAGTTCATTTTGTCAAGGATTGTTAAGATGCGTTTACCCTGATAATTCCAGTGATCAATTGGCTATCCTGATCATCTCTGGTGATTTTCCCGCAGCATAAATATCCCACATTGTCCGATAAGCTTTTTCTAAATTGCGGGTAAAATGAAGGGTCTCAAATAACGGATAAGTAAGACGATTTTGTGCTAGTTTCTGTTTAATTTCGTGCAATTTATCAGGAGATTTTGCTAAATTAATCGCTAAATTTTTATACTCCTCTAAATTCTTAGTAATTAATTCAGGTAGGCCAATAGCTGTCAGTAAACTAGCACCAACACGGGAAGGAAAAGTCTCCCCCAAACAAGTTATAATCGGTAAACCTGCCCATAAAGCATCACTTCCAGTCGTATGAGCATTATAGTATAAAGTATCAAGAAATAAATCAGCTAGTTGATGCCGCGCCAAATGTTCCGACTTAGGTTCGAGATGGGCAAAAATTAAGCGATCGCCTTCAATTCCTCGCGCTTTTGCTTCCCGACGTAGATTTGCTTCAGCTTCAGCTACTCTCGAAAATAACCATAATACACTACCGGGAACATTGGCCAAAATTTGCATCCATACAGTGAATATTTGCGGCTCAATTTTATAGGTATGGTTGAAACAACAAAAGACAAAACCCGATTCAGGAAGACCATAATGGGAACGAGTAACAGGTTTAGATGATATAATTTGTTGATAATCATTAGCCTGATAACTATCCGGTAAAATTACCAATTTTTCGGTAAAATTATCAGCAGACTCTGGTGGTGTAACTATGGCATCACCAATAATATAGTCGATAAAATCTGCTCCCATTGTCCCCGGATAAACCAAATAATTAACTTGAATCGGTGCCGGTTTTAAAGCCAATATTTGTGTCCGCGCTTTATCAATATATCCCATCAAATCAACTAAAATATGCACCCCATCATTGAAAATCCGTTGTGCAGATTCCGTAATTGATAAAGTAGCAATATCATAAAAGCGATCGCAATCATTAGCAATGCGATGACGATACTCACTACCATCATCAGGATCATAGGAATAGGCAATTATTTCAAAGTTATTGCGATCATGTAAACCAAAGACACTTTGCATCAAATGACTGGTAGGATGATTACGAAAATCATGGCATAAATAACCTATTTTTAATCGTCCAGATCGGGTGCGGGAATGGTTAAAGTTTAGGGGTTTAGTAATCAATGCTAATTGTCTTTTAATTTCTTGAGCATAGTTAGAAGCTACTTTTAACTGTTGAGTAGCAGACCAAGGTTTATATAAGCTATCAAAGGGAGTTACTGCGGTAGTTTTTCTCTCTTGTAACTGTTTTTCTGTTAATTGCCAAAGTTGAATTAAATCAGCTTCTCTTGTCTCCCAATTACAAGTCATTTCCTTCATAGAAAATAAGCAAGCAAAAGCCTCTGGGGAATTAGGTTGAATGGCTAAAGCTTGCTTAAATACGCTCATAGCTGCTTCTACTTTGTCCTGTCTTCCTAACGCTAAAGCTAAACTATTGTAAGCTTTAATGTATTTAGGATTAAGCTTAATTGCTGTTTGAAAATAAGCGATCGCTTCTTAAATTTTTCCCTGTAGTTGTAACACATTGCCTAAATTAAAGTGTGCTTCTGGATAATTAGGGTTTTTCCTGATTGCTTCTTGAAACTTTACCCCAGCATCCCCTAACTTATCCTGCATTTGTAAGACTAAACCTAAATTATTCTCAGCAAAAGCATAGTTTTGATCGCTACGAATAGCTTGGTTAAAGCAAATAATCGCCTCGTCTAAATCTCCCTTGCTAACTGCTATTATTCCTAAATTATTGTGGCTTTCTGCATAATTAGGGTTAATAAGTAAAGCTTGCTTATAAGCCAAAATAGCTTGATCAATTTGTCCTAAACTATCCATGATTACCCCCAACTGATGCCAAGCAGCTGCATATTGGGGAGATTGATTAATTAATTGTTGATAGAGAGCGATCGCTTCTTCAAGCTTAAGCTGTTTTTGCAAGGTGTATGCTTGCTGATAAAGGGTATCTGCTGGCGAAGTATCAGGCTGATTATTTGCTATATTTCCTCCAACTAAAGGAGAAATAGGATCGAGAGTAATAATTTTAATGATGTCATCATTTTGGAATCCTAAAGCTTGGGGACGTTTAACTCCTTCTAATACCAATTCTCCAAAGTCTGACTACAGAAGTTTAATCCCCCTAAATCCCCCTAAATCCCCCTTAAAAAGGGTGACTTAAATTCGATGTGTAGTTTTCATTTAGAGAAATGGTATAAGATTTGTATATCATAAAGTTCAGTCACTTCACCTTCTAAGCGTATCCAGTGAACAACTTCACCTGTTTTCAAATCAATAATTAGCAGACCACAGCGAGGTTCTGCTTCTTTAGCCATTAAATTATCATCTAAGATTAACCCCGAAAAAGTCTTATCTACCCCACGATTTTTAGATAATCCAACAATGGCATAATTTCCGACAAATGCTAAACCACGCAGAAAACCAGGACAAAAAGTAACAGGCTCAAAAATGCCCTTATTTTGATCAATATAACCAAAGTAACCCGTACCCGCATTTAATAACCATAACTTACCCTGATAAAATCGGGGAGAATGAGGCATAGATAAACCAGTAGCAATCACTTCATTAGACTGAATATCAATGACACAACCGCCAGTTTGTCTTCTGTCTCTCCACCCATCCACCACATCTGATTGACTACAAGCGGTAACATAACGCGCCTTCCCATCTACCAAAGCTAAACCATTGAGATGACAACGATCTTCATTGACTAAAGCGGAAATAAACGATGGTTTCCATAGGGGAATACAACTATGGCGATCGCTGACTGTCGCCAGACAATTTAACATCGTACTGATAAATATAATTCTTTCAGAGAGATTTTCTATTGCCAAATCGTGAATATCTAAATCCCCAGTAGTATAACTAATGCGGGGGATATAAAGTTTATCGTAACCATTATAAAGCTGTTCGGATGATAGCACATTATCTAGTTGCCAGATTTGATAGCGGGAACTAAGATAAATCCTTTCTGGGGTAGTATATAAACCCATGGCGCGGTCAAATATCCGCTCAAATCCCGACATCCCCCTGTGGGGGTTAACTCCTAAAAACATCAGTCGAGAACTTTGATAGGTAGTAAAAGCCAGACTAATCTGCTGAGACTCTAACCAATCAATGAAATTACGGGAAGCAATTATCTCTACGGGGATAGATTGATTAGTATTGGGATTTGATTGATTCATCATAACCACAAAGACACAAAGATTAGCCAGTAGGGTGTGAAGCGCGATAGCATAACGCACCAATTTAATGATAGAGGTGGTGCGTTACGGCGGCTTGTTAATTTTGGTTTTTTGACCGAATTGATGGCCGCAAATACGCACCCTACACCTAAATTAGGTGTGTCAGTCCACTACGATTTATGTTTTTGTTTGAGCGCGATCGTTTATAATCAAAATATCATTATTTTGGGGTAAAAGAAAAATGCGTAAACAGACCATTCAATATACATCATCTTTAGATGCTTTGATTGCTGTTGCCAAGCGACTTAGCGTTTATGAGAACCAACATAAAATGGATTCCGAAGATTTTTATAACCAATACAATCAGGGAACATTGTCAGATGATATAATATTTATAGAATCGGCAAACGATTATCGTCATTACCTTGCTTTGCGTCAAGAATTAGAACAAATATTAAATCATGCTGCTTAAACTTTTATCTGATTACCTCAATCAAGTAGAGCAAGCAATTGTGCAGCCAGTAGGGTGTGAAGCGCGATAGCGTAACGCACCAATTTAATGATAGAGGTAGTGCGTTACGGCGGCTTGTTAATTTTGGTTTTTTGACGGAATTGATAGCCGCAAATACGCACCCTACGCCTAGTTAATTAAACAAAGAAATTAGTCACTGGAATGCTTTCTAAAGCAGGTAAAGTCCCAGTAAATCCGGTGATATTTATTAATAAATCATTGCTGGATTGGAAGCCAGCCGCGCTATCATTAATAACGAGGTAAGTTCCGGCTATCGCACCAGTTGTTACCTGCACTAAGGCGGCACTATTAACCGCTAATTCTTGATTACCCGTAGTGGCTCCATTGGCATCAGTAAATACCTGATTGACTAAATTCTGTAAAGTGGTGACAGTGCTATTAGCAGCACGACTGAAACTAATCGGTGCATTGGTGGCGAGTCCACCTTGAGTTAATAAGTCAATTTTATCAGTATTGATGGCAAAATCTGTGATACGATCGCTGGCGGATATGGTAGATTGTCCAAATTGGAAGATAAAAGTATCTGCACCTGGACCACCGGTTAGAATATCAGCACCATTAGCACCATTGATTTGATTATTGCCACTATTTCCGGTAATAGTATTGTTGTTATTGTTACCCGTACCGTTAATATTATTAGTGCCAATTAGTTTGAGGTTTTCGACACCGTTAGGTAAAGTACGAGTGAGAATGCTTTGCCAAGTATCAGTAATGATAACTCCTGCTGTTTCTTCATCAGGATTAATGATAGCATTAGTCGCATTTGACAAGGTTACTGCAAAGACTTCATCCGGTTCATTAAGGTCATCATTGAGAATGGGAATGGTAATAGTAGCAGTAGAAGCATTAGCGGGAATGATGAGAGTTCCTGTCTGGCTAGTGTAATCTACATTAGCATTAGCATCAATGGGTGCAGTAGCATAATTAACACTAATTTGTTGTGGATTGGGATTATTTACAGTGACGGTGAGAACTGCATTACTATTTTTACCTTCGACAACAGTAATGATGTCGTTGATGGAGAGTTGGGAAAAGTCGTCATTGGTAATTGTCCCCGTCACTGCGGTTGGTGTACCTATTGTATAACCTGTCCCCGCAGCAAGAGTTAAAATAACAGTTTCGTTACTTTCTACTATTGTGTCAGCAGTGGGGTCAACGGTTACGGTAGCAGTGGATGAACCAGCAACAAAGGTGACTGTATTGGTAGTCCCTGTACGAGTGTAGTCGGTATTTAAAGTCGCTGTCCCTCCGAGGGTGTAATTGACTGTTAAAGCATTACTTGTTACTCCGCTACGGGTGAAAGTATAAACCAGATTATTTGTCCCGTCTTCGGTAACACTTCCAGGAGAGACCGCAAGAGTAACATTGGTATCATCATTATTAATCGTCCCCGTCACTGCGGTTGGTGTACCTATTGTATAACCAGTCCCCGAAGTAAGAGTTAAGGCGACCGTTTCATTGTTTTCCACTGTAGTATCAGCAGTGGGGTCAACGATTACGGTAGCAGTAGTAGCATTAGCTGCGAAGGTGACAGTATTGTTAGTCCCGCTGCGAGTGTAATCGGTATTGAGAGTCGCAGTCCCCCCAATACTGTAATTGACTGTCAAAGCACTTGTTGTTACTCCACTACGAGTGAAGGTATAAACCAGATTACTTGTCCCGTCTTCAGTTACGCTTGCGGGAGAAACCGCCAGGGTGACACTGGTATCATCATTTTGAATGGCTCCGGTGGCAGTAGCGGTAGTAATAGTAGCGCCGTTGGTGGCATTGGAGAGGGTAACGGTAAAGTTTTCGTTCGGTTCTACTGTTGTATCTCCCTGAACGTCAACAGTAATCACCTTACTGATTTCCCCCGTCGTAAAACTCACTACCCCACTGGGTAACACTCCCCCGACAAAATCAGTGGCATTGGCAGGATTGCTGCCGCTGCCGGTAACTGCCCAGTTGACGTTATTGCTTCCCGTGGTATTAACCGCACGAGTGACGGTGAAGGTAAAGGCTTTACTGCCACTATTGCCCTCGGTTTGATTGGCACTGGTGGCGGCAATAGCGAGGGTGGGAACTGCGGGCGTACCCACATTTAAAGCCCACAAGTCATAACCGTTAACGCCGTCATTGGCGCTGAAGTACAGGGTGCTGCCCACTACCCTCAAATTGCGGGGGTTAGAGCCATTGGAACCAGGGCGGATGTCGGCTACCAGAACTGTACCGGCCGCCGTGCCGTCGCTTTTCCACAATTCCTTACCGTTAACGTCGTCAAAGGCAGTGAAGTACAGGGTATTGCCCACTGCCGTTAGATAGCGGGGGAGGGAGCTAGAGTAACCAGGGCGGATATCTTTGACCAAAACCGTGCCGGCCGCTGTGCCGTCACTTTTCCACAATTCCTCACCGTTCACGCTGTCAGAGGCAGTGAAGAACAGGGTATTGCCTACTGCCGTTAGATTGTTGGGGTAAGTGCCAGGGATATAGGGGTGAGAAACGCCGATATCTTTGACCAGAACCGTACCCGCCGCTGTGCCGTCGCTTTTCCACAATTCTCTACCGTTAACGCCGCCGTAACCGCCGCCGTCATTGGCGCTGAAGAACACTGTGTTACCCACCGCCGTCAGATAGCTTGGGTTGGACGAACCGGGGGCGATATCTTTGACCAAAACCGTACCGGCCGCCGTGCCGTCGCTCTTCCACAATTCCCGACCATTTACGCCGTTATCGGCAGTGAAAAAGAGGGTATTGCCTACTGCTGTCGGAAAGCGGATGTTGGAGCCGTAGGAACCAGGGCGGATATCTTTGACCCGAACTGTACCGGCCGCTGTGCCGTCGCTTTTCCACAATTCCTCACCGTTAACGTCGTCAAAGGCAGTGAAGTACAGGGTATTGCCCACCGCCGTCAGATTGCGGGGGCCAGAGCCATTGGAACCAGGGCCGATGTCGGCTACCAGAACTGTACCGGCCGCTGTGCCGTCGCTTTTCCACAATTCCTCACCGTTAACGTCGTCAAAGGCATTGAAGTACAGGGTATTGCCCACCGCTGTTAGATTGCGGGGGTTGGAACTCAAGCCACCAGTGATAACGCCACCGGAGCTAGAGGAGCCGGGGCGGATGTCCTTGACCAGAACCGTACCCGCCGCCGTGCCGTCGCTCTTCCATAATTCCTTACCGTTCACCCCGTCATCAGAGGTAAAGTACAAGGTGTTGCCCACTACTGTAAGACTGCCTGGCGAGGAGCTAGAGGAACCAGGGCGGATGTCCTTGACCAGAACCGTACCCAGCGCCGTACCGTCGCTTTTCCACAATTCAGTGCCGTTATACTTTGCACGGTTATAACTTGCATTTTTTACTCAAAGACAATAATATAGTTCAAGAGTCATAATTAGAAGCAAAGCACTCATTAAAAACATGATTAACCTAGAATTCACGGAAGAAGAAAAGAACTCACTGTATTATGAAAGATTTCATCATCCTCATCCCCGGGTTCAACTGAAGATGGAAGTTCTCTGGTTAAAAAGCCAAAAGATACCGCACAAAAAAATTTGTCAGTTAGCAGGAATCTCGCCAAATACCTTATTAACCTATCTTCGAGATTATCAAGAGGGCGGAATAGAAAAATTAAAAGAAATCAACTTCTATCGCCCTAAAAGTGAATTAGAGTCTCAAAGAGAAACACTCAAAAAATATTTCGAGAAAAATCCACCAGCCACAATAAATGAAGCTGTATATAGAATAGAAGAATTGACAGGGATAAAACGAAGTCCTACCCAAGTGAGGAAATTCTTAAAATCCTTGGGAATGAAATGTTTAAAAATAGGTTCTCTTCCTTCTAAAGCTGACCCAGATGAACAAGAAGACTACAAAGAAAAAAAGCTAGAACCCAGACTAAATGAGGCTAAAGAAGGAAAAAGGGCTGTTTTTTTTGTTGATGCCGCTCACTTCGTCATGGGAGCATTTCTCGGTTTTGTTTGGTGTTTTGAGAGACTTTTTGTTAAGTCACCGAGCGGGCGTAAACGCTTCAATGTTTTAGGAGCATTAAATGCAATAACTCATGAAGTTATTCTAGTTACTAATGACACTTATATTACGGCAACTCAAGTCTGTGAACTTCTTGAAAAAATAGCTGCTTTAGGACTAATGATTCCCATCACTCTAGTCTTAGATAATGCCCGCTATCAGAAATGTAAAATTGTTGAAGAATTGGCTCTTTCTTTGTCAATAGAGCTACTCTATCTGCCGTCTTATTCGCCTAATCTAAATTTAATTGAAAGGCTGTGGAAATTTGTCAAAAAGAAATGTTTACATGGTAAATATTATGAAAACTTTTCTGACTTTTCTTCAGCCATTTATGAATGTCTGAATGATGCCCATCTGAAACATAAAAAAGAACTGGATTCCTTGCTGACTCTACGATTTCAGAAGTTTAATAAATCTCAGATTATGAACGTCTAAAGTATAACGCCGTCAGCGGCGCTGAAGTAGAGGGTATTACCCACCACCGTTAGATTGCTGGGATTGATATCCTTAACTAAAAAAGGAGTTGACATGATTTTTTCCTGAATAAAGAGTAAAAATTAAACAATTAAGCCCCTAAAGAAGGCACCATCCACACCGATTGAGTGCCGTCGAGGTCGGTATCTCTCAAAGAAACCCGTTTTCTAAAGAAGTTCTAGGATTGGATTTTTGCCAAAGACTGCTTAAATTCTGCGAGAGAATTAGCGGTAGCTGCTAATTTTAGTAGCTCTTCTAAGATAGTAGGGTTAGTCATTTTGCCGATTATCTCTTCAATTTCTGAAGAAATCTCGCCAAACCGCACAGTTAAAACTGTTTTGATGTCATCACGGCTTTTTTGTAAAGCCCCAATTTCCTTGCCAATTTCCTTACCAATTTCCTTGCCTATTTCCTTACCGCGTTCTATTCCTCGTAACTCCATATTACTCATTAAAGGCATGGTTCTTTCCTCCTCAAATTGTTTAATTTTACTCTCTAAACTTGACTGCAATTCAGAGGATAAAGTCATCATATTGTCGATGATTTCAAACAGTTTAATTATCTGTTCTCTCTCGAACTCCTTTTCATATAATCCCCTGATTAACCTCCACTTCCACTGTTCCCGTTCTGGCAGCTTCCCAGTAGTCGCTTTTGTTTTCAGGTGTGCCATGACGATTATAGCAAAGGGATTGCTACTTGCTTCCAATTAGTCACTGATAACTGATAACTGATAACTGATAACTGATTAGTTGGTGAACTTCAGGAAAGAAGAAATGTAAAAACGCCTCAAAATACTCGGTTAAAGCTTCTTTCCAAGGTTCATCATAATTGGCAGTTGCTGGGTTCATTGGAGAAGAAAATTACTGAGACTATTGTTCTAAAAGTTGATGCAACTCATCAAAAGAATTAACGGTTAATGCCGATTTCAGTAACTCGTCTAAAATCGATAATACAGAAATTTTATCAACAGCTTGCTCAATTTCTATTGGAATGTCACCCAATCGCATTTTCAGCACCGTTTTAACATAGTTACGAGCATTTTCTAACGCTCCAATTTCCTTACCAATTTCCTTACCGCGTTCTATTCCTCGTAACTCCATATTACTCATTAAAGGCATGGTTCTTTCCTCCTCAAATTGTTTAATTTTACTCTCTAAACTTGACTGCAATTCAGAGGATAAAGTCATCATATTGTCGATGATTTCAAACAGTTTAATTATCTGTTCTCTCTCGAACTCCTTTTCATATAATCCCCTGATTAACCTCCACTTCCACTGTTCCCGTTCTGGCAGCTTCCCAGTAGTCGCTTTTGTTTTCAGGTGTGCCATCACTATTATAGCAAAAGGATTACTACTTGCTTCTAGTTCTGACCAGCTTTCCTCATAGTCCAGTAATTTAACCGTTGGGAATTTCAGACTCACTTCACAACCAGCGATAGTATAATTATAAGAATCTGGTCGCCAATTTACTCGTTCATCTCCTAATATAGCGAGACTGATAACTGGTTTCTGATACAAATCAAAGGCCCGATAGTTATAAATATACATCCTCTGAGGAAAATTTTCTTCGTATTGACTTTGAATTTCAATATGAATCAAAATCCAGACTTCTTCACCCCTGAGTAACCAGACTTTATAGAGTTTGTCAGCGAAACGTTTTTTTGTCTTTGCTGAAGCGGTAATCCGTTTAAGTTCTTTTTCTAGGGATTCGGGAGTTTTTGTCCAATCAATCAATTGGTGAACTTCAGGAAAGAAGAAATGTAAAAACGCCTCAAAATACTCGGTTAAAGCTTCTTTCCAAGGTTCATCATAATTAGCGGTTGTCTGTTTCATTATGACAATTTTAGTGGGTTGTTGTCAGAAGGTGAACGCTAACCTCAAAACTAAGCAGTTAAAGTATTTAACCAATTGATTAAATCTTTAACTGTAGAGAAATCGAATAAAGCTTCTGCTAATGCTTCGACATCATCAATACTTAACTCCATGATTTTAGTTTCTAATGAAGGATTAATCTCCCCTAACTTGCGTTTAAGTTGACGAAGAATCAATGTCTTTTCCCGTTCAATACCTTGTTCGATACCGCGTTCAATACCTTGTTCGATACCTTGTTCGATACCTTGTTCGATACCTTGTTCGATACCTTGTTCGATACCTAGTTCAATACCTTGTTCGATACCTAGTTCAATACCTTGACGCATCCAACTGGTGGTAATTTGCATGACTCCCTCCTGTACGGGTTGACTAAATGTGCTAATCTCTTCTTGAAATTGTCTCTCTTCCACCGGATTTAGATTGAGATATGTATCAATAAATCCAGAAATTAATTGCATTTTCGCAGGATTTAACCTTAAAGTAATTAACAAGCGCAGACATTCCGCTTTTACCTTGGCTCGCTCTTTCTCGGCAATGTTCATCTTCGCCATCAAAGCTGAAGCAACCGGATTCGGTTGATTAAGAAAATCTCGCCAATTTAATTGATTTAACTGCACTACTTGATAGTTAAATTCTAATACCTTAAAATCGGGAAAATCGACTACATATTGACTAATCGCTTCTCTTTTTGGCTTTGAATAAGAAAAAATTACAATCGGATAAATCGGTAAGACAAATTTCTCATGAAAGCGAGCAAAATAAGTAAACATTCGCCGATTAAACCACTTGCGGGAACTTTCCTGCGCCTCCAGATGAATCAGAAAAAAAGATTCTTTTCCTCTAAACTTAACTTGTGCGACTAAATCGCTTTCATACCTTTCTCCTTCCGTGACATCGGTAAATACTTCTTTGTCTAAAAAAGTAATCGAGTCCCTATCTAAATAATCCATCAATTGAGGAAAAAATAACTCGATAAATTCTACAAAAAAGGTGGAGATTAACTCCTTAAATAAGCGATCATGGTCAATATTGTTAGTCATGTAAATGTGTCTGTGATCGCTTCGATGGGTACAGTCAACAGTTCAAAGAACATGGCATTATGGGGAAAGTAGTCTAATTCTGGTAGATATTATAACACATAAAAGCCAGATCGAAAAAAAGTTTTCGATAACTCCGTCTTGAGGCAGTCGTAAGAACTAAGCAGTTAAAGTATTTAACCAATTGATTAAATCTTCAACCGTAGAGAAATCGAATAAAGCTTCTCTCTCACAAGTCCAGAAAACGGGTTTCTCAAAGAAACCCGTTTTCTAAATAGCGCCTTTTTCTGATTTTTCTTGCCAAGTACCATGAAAACTGGGAGGGATAACACTGGGTAATTGCAGACAGCAAAGGGGTTCTTTTTCTAACTGCTGACTGTCATAGATTCTCACTTGGCTGCTGTGATTATTGCCGTCGTAAACCACGACGATTAACCATCCTGTCTCTGGAGATAAACCATCGGAGACAAAAATCGGTTCACTGCCATAACAGTTATTTTCCAGATAAGCAATAGTTAACTTACCTGTGGAGTGATTATAACAAGCAGGAAGTCCGATAATTTCCCGACGAATATCGCTATCAGGACGATGGACAGCTAAAAAAGTATTTTGCCATTTTTGTCCCACCAGTTGCGGGGAAACCACTGGAAAATCACAGCTTAAATCCGAGAGAATTTCCTGATTAATCACTTTTGCTGATAGGGGATTAATAGTAATACTTGCCAATTTTCCAATGGCTAAGGTTTCGGTTTTACCCGTGGGAACTTCTTTTAAAAATTGATTAGTTTTAAAGTCATCATAACGGACAAAAACAATTTCAAGATTGCCTTGCTCATTCACACAACCATTAGCAAAGTGCCATTGAAACCATGAATCGGTAACACTTTCACTGACTAATTCCAGAGAATCTCGCTCAAAAATTAGTATTCTTGTTCCTAATTTTGGCTGCCACTGCATGGCATCACTAAAAGTTTTAAATCCCAACAGTATCAATAATTTATCCGCTTTTATCGGTGGAACGAAAAAGACCAAATACTGTCCTGCTAAAACAAAGTCATGCAGCAGAGACAATCTATCTAAATCAAAAGTTTTTTTGTGGATAATTTGACCAGTGGAGTCAGACTTATAGAGATTTAAACTAACTTTGGCACTGATTGTCACCCCGAAATTAAAAATCTCTCCTCTGGACAAATCTAGCTTAGGATGAGCGGAAAAAGTTTCCTTTGCTTGTAACCTAGATAAATTATCTAAACCTAGGGTTTCTAAAGATTGTAAATCTAATTTATGGGGAAAACCCCCTTCCCAGAGAGCTAATAATTTATCGGGTAAAGCTAACACCGAGGTGTTAGCGGCATTTTTTACCTCTTTTCCCCAATTATTCCAAAAGAAGCTGGGGGCATTCATGCCATAATTAGGAAATAAATATTGATTAGCGGTACTTTCTTGCTGATAACCAGCAGTCTGAACATAACGATAGGTGGCACTGGCTCCATTATCATGAAAATGTACAGCTAAAACTGCCCCATCTCCGTCAAACCAATGACCAACTTTTTGCTTACCTCTTTCTAATCTCCCCGGACCATTGCGATAGAGACTCCCCCGCAATCCGTCGGGAATTTTCCCCGATAGTAAGGTTAATTGCGTTTCAGAAAATTCCACTGCTGGTTTTTCTAAAGATTTTGCCCAAGCTTTCATAGATTTGCTTTTTTAGTAATTACATAGTTGAGTATAGCCCTAGACTAGGTTCAATGACAATAATTTCGGCAGTTTACCAGTTAATTAGTATTCGTCACAACCGATAAATTATATCATTATAAAGTATCGGGATCAATTCCCAGAGAACGGATATATTCGGCTAAACGTTCAGCTTTAAGATGCTCTTGTTCTAATTGTAAACTTGCTTCTTCAGCTTTAAGACGCTCTTGTTCCAATTGTAAACTTGCTTCTTCAGCTTTAAGACGCTCTTGTTCCAATTGTAAACTTGCTTCTTCAGCTTTAAGACGCTCTTGTTCTAACCTTTGAGATAACTCAAGAGAAGTTAAAAATTTCTGACCATCTAAACTATAAATTTCTAACCCATCTTCTCTCAAATCAAATCGGATACTTAACCGAGGACTAACCCATCCCTTAATCTCAGGTATAGAACTTAATAGTCCTTCCTGTCTCAACCATCCTTGAAAATTATGAGAATCGGGATCATAAAGATAGTATTCTTCCACTCCATAACGTTGATAAAACAGTAGTTTTCGCTCCATTTCTTCTAAGCTATTAGAAGGGGAGAGAATTTCAAAGACCACTTGAGGAGCAATGTTATCTTCTTGCCATTGTTTATAGGAACCCCGTCTTCCTTTCGGACGACCAAATACTACCATAACATCGGGAGCAACCGGTCCAGTAATTTTCTTATCTTGGACAGGATACCAGAGCAGATCTCCCGCAATAAAAACGTTAGGAGAATTAGCAAAGAGAATCTCAAGATTTTCTTTAATTTTCACGATCCATTCGTATTGTTCGGTGTTATCAGCCATGGGTTTACCGTCACTGTCGGGGTATTCAATATCTGGATCAATAGCTGGTGTAAAGGTCATAATTTATACTCCTTTAAATATTCATAAAGTATCGGGATCAATTCCTAGAGAACGGATATATTCAGCTAAACGTTCAGCTTTAAGACGCTCTTGTTCTAATTGTAAACTTGCTTCTTCAGCTTTTTGAGATAACTCAAGAGAAGTTAAAAATTTCTGACCATCTAAACTATAAATTTCTAACCCATCTTCTCTCAAATCAAATCGGATACTTAACCGAGGACTAACCCATCCCTTAATCTCAGGTATAGAACTTAATAGTCCTTCCTGTCTCAACCATCCTTGAAAATTATGAGAATCGGGATCATAAAGATAGTATTCTTCCACTCCATAACGTTGATAAAACAGTAGTTTTCGCTCCATTTCTTCTAAGCTATTAGAAGGGGAGAGAATTTCAAAGACCACTTGAGGAGCAATGTTATCTTCTTGCCATTGTTTATAGGAACCCCGTCTTCCTTTCGGACGACCAAATACTACCATAACATCGGGAGCAACCGGTCCGGTAATTTTCTTATCTTGGACGGGATACCAGAGCAGATCTCCCGCAATAAAAACGTTAGGAGAATTAGCAAAGAGAATCTCAAGATTTTCTTTGATTTTCACGATCCATTCGTATTGTTCGGTATTATCAGCCATGGGTTTACCGTCACTGTCGGGGTATTCAATATCTGGATCAATAGCTGGTGTAAAGGTCATAATTTCTGCTCCTTTAAATATTCATAAAGTATCGGGATCAATTCCTAGAGAACGGATATATTCGGCTAAACGTTCAGCTTTTTGAGATAACTCGATAGAACTTAAAAATTTCTGACCATCTAAACTATAAATTTCTAACCCATCTTCTCTCAATTCAAATCGGATATTTAACCGAGGACTAACCCATCCCTTAATCTCAGGGATAGAACTTAATAGTCCTTCCTGTCTCAACCATCCTTGAAAATTATGAGAATCGGGATCATAGAGATAGTATTCTTCCACTCCATAACGTTGATAAAACAGTAGTTTTCGCTCCATTTCTTCTAAGCTATTAGAAGGGGAGAGAATTTCAAAGACCACTTGAGGAGCAATGTTATCTTCTTGCCATTGTTTATAGGAACCCCGTCTTCCTTTCGGACGACCAAATACTACCATAACATCGGGAGCAACCGGTCCGGTAATTTTTTTATCTTGGACAGGATACCAGAGGAGATCCCCCGCAATAAAAACGTTAGGAGAATTAGCAAAGAGAATCTCAAGATTTTCTTTGATTTTCACGATCCATTCGTATTGTTCGGTATTATCAGCCATGGGTTTACCGTCACTATCGGGGTATTCAATATCTGGATCAATAGCTGGTGTAAAGGTCATAATTTATACTCTGAGGTTATTTGTTTGAAAATTAAATTCTAGCAGTGAGGTTATCTTTCCCCTCTAGTCCCAAAATAACATCGCCAATAAGATTGATCAAAATGTTTGTGTACTTTTGTTAAAAAGAAAAAGTTTTTTTGACAAAAAGAACAACTTGTGATAGGGCATAAATCTCTAACTTGACAAAAATTCCCCGCACTAGAAGCTGATCCAGGATAGCGATCGAGAGTTATAATCGAGCCATTACCCCGCGCTCCCAGTCGGGATGAGAAATCTATGATGACCGCTCTCTACGAGGAAGATTTTGTTCTCTGGACAGAAAAAACCGCCGAACTGTTAAAGCGAAAAGAGTTTGACCTGGTGGACTGGGAAAACCTGATCGAGGAAGTGGAGTGCATGGGAAAAAGCGAGAGACAGGCAATAACGAGTTTATTAACCGTTTTAATCGAACACTTGCTCAAACTATCCTATTGGGAATCGGAAAAAGAACGGAATGCCCGTCACTGGATAGTGGAGATCGCAGCTTTCCGATCGCAATTAGAACAAAAAATAGATAGTGCCACCCTCGTCAACCATGCCCGCGATTCTTGGGAAAAAGCCTATTTAACCGCCAGAAAATCCCTGATTAACGCCAGAATCGTCGATAAAAACGTGATTCCCCTAGAGTTTATATTCACTCTCCAACAGGTATTAGACGGGGACTGGTTCCCGATCGATATCGAACCTTTTTTGGAAACCCGTCCATAAATTGCAGTCATATCCCCGCAAAAAGATTAGGATTATCAGCGAATATAACCGAATATGAAAGATATCGAGCAAATCCGCCGCCAACTTATCGAACGCTACCAACAATTATCGGCACTCGATCAGGTGATCGTCCGTCTTTTTTCCCTAATCTATGAACCGATCGCCCGCAGCACTTTTCTAGACTGTTTAAATCAAGCTCATTACCGCGACGAGAACAACCGGCGATTTAACGGCCAAACCCTGAAATCCCATTTAGATATCCTCCTAGAAGCGGAAGTAATCACCCAGGACAAAGGCTACGGGCCGCGCTGTCATCCCCTCCTCGTCGAGATTGCCAGCCGTGATAGCGTTAGTAAGGGAGAATTCAAGCGTTTTGCCGAGATTATCAAGGCAAAACTGCCGCAACCCCGAACTCGTTGGGATGAAAGCCTAGTTTTTCAGGGAAAAGAGCAATTAATCCGAGAAATCCGTCTGGCCATCTATCGTCAGGATTTCGACTCGATCGAACAACAAATCGCCGATTATCAGAAAACCAGCTATTCTTCCTCAAAAACCAGCCTAGAAGACCTTCTCATCCTCATCTACGATAACCCCTTCGATGGGGATTGGTTACGGACGCAACCGACCAAATTTCAAGCTCTAGCACTAAATAGCATTCTTGTCAAGGCTTTTGAAAAAATAACTCGCGCCGATGGAGCTTTTTCCCTCCTAGAAGAACTCTGTCAAGACCAGACCAGTGTTTCCGAAGGCCATTTGTGGCTCGAACAGGCAATCATCCGAGGACAAAGCGATAAAGTGCGTCGGTATCTCGATCGCCCCTTCCCGGAAAGCCAAGCAGCAGCAATCGGGGCGATACGGGGTTGGATTGCCTTTCTAGGCGGGGAAAACAGCAAAGCGATCCAAGAATATACCCTCGCCCTTAAAGCCCTAAAAAAAGCCAAAGGAAAACAAAAAATCTATTTTTCTTCGATTAGCGGCTTCTCCTTTATTTTTGCCCTCCTCAAAGAAGGAACCCCCGAACGTCTCGCCGAAGCCGCCAGCTATACCAGTTGGGTGGCGCGTCAAAACGATCATCTTTTCAGTCCTATCTATGCCCGTCTGGAAAAAATCATCGCTGCCCGTCAGGGAGATATGCAGGCCAAAGACGCAATCATCGACGCGACGATCAATCCCTACCAAATGGGCCAGGGTCTAGAGACTCTTATCTGTAGTATCTGTCTCTACTGGATGAGTAGCAGCATCGCTAAAAAACATCTGCCCCGCCTATTGCTGCCCCTCTACAAAGATGCCAAGGCGGCTGGCTACCATTGGTTAGCCCTGGAAACCGGGGCCCTACTGTCCCGACTCGATCGAGCGCCGGAAACGGAGGTGGTTATAAAATGGCATCTCCCTTCCCCCCTGGTGGATGCGATCGAACCCCAAGAAGCTTGGCAACTGTGCCTGAATGCCTTGACTAATCTGTGCGCGCCAACACCAACCCCGGGTAAATCCAACCCCGTCGTCCGCCTTGCTTGGTTTCTCACTATCCATTCCGAGGATTATTTCCTGCAACCAAAAGAACAGAAACTCGACGCGCGGGGTAATTGGAGTCGTGGCCGTCCCGTCTCCCTTAAACGTCTGCGAAAAACTGGGGAAATTGACTATTTAACCCCGCAAGACCTGAAAATTTGCGCCCATATCTTCGTGGAATCCAGTTACTATGGCCAGAACGAGTATCACTTTGAGCGCCGGGCCATTATCGAACTGATCGGTCATCCCCTGGTGTTTTGGGAAGATTCCCCCAGAACGCGGGTAGAAATCGTCGCCGGGGAACCAGAATTGCGAGTAAGTAAGGAAAAATCGGGTAAATTAATCCTGTCTTTACTGCCCGATCTCAGCGATCGCCAAGAAGTGCTGATTTGGAAAGAAACCCCCACTCGCATTAAGGTAATCGAAGTCAAGCCAGAACACCGAAGCATCGCCGACATTATCGGCAAAAGCAACCGCCTAGAAGTCCCCGACAAGGGCCGGGAAAAAGTCCTGGCCGCGATCAATTCCCTGTCCGGGATAGTGACAGTACATTCCGATATCGGGGGAGGAAAAGCAGCCCGGTCAGTGGCAGCCGATAGTCAACCCCGGATTCATCTCTTACCGGCCGGAGAGGGTTTAAAAGTGGCGGTTCTCAGCCGTCCTTTTGGGGCAGCTGGTCCCTATTTCCAGCCTGGAAAAGGGGGAGAAACAGTAATCGCCGAGATTGAGGGGGAACGGCTGCAAACAACTAGGGATCTGGCCCTAGAGAAAAAACTGGCCCAAACAGCGATCGATTCTTGTCCGATCCTGATCAGTTTCGAGGAAGAAAACGGGGAATGGCGACTAGAAAATCCAGAGGATTGTCTAGATCTACTGCTGGAATTGCGGGAATTAAACGATAGCGTCCTTGTGGAATGGCCAGAAGGAGAAAAATGGCGGGTGTCGCGTCAGCTTCGATTACAAGACCTACACCTAAATATCCACAGTCAACGGGATTGGTTTGCGGTCAGTGGGGAACTGCACCTAGAGGAGAAATCGGTGCTGAGTATGCAGGAGTTGATGAAATTGCTAGAGGGATCGCCGGGGCGGTTTATTCCCCTCGGAGATGGTCAATTTCTTGCATTAACCGAGGCATTTCGGGAACGGTTACAGGAAATGCGTGCTTTCTCGGAAAAGTCCGGCGACGGTTTGCGGTTTCATCCCTTCGCTGCCCCGATGCTCTCGGAACTCACCGAGGAAGTGGGACAACTCAAGGCCGATAAACGTTGGCGCGATAATTTGCAACGCTTTCAGGAGAGTCAGGATTTTACCCCAGAAGTCCCCTCAACTCTACAGGCAGAATTGCGCGACTATCAATTGGAAGGCTTTCGCTGGTTAGCTAGACTGGCCCGGTGGGGGGCCGGGGCCTGTTTGGCCGATGATATGGGATTAGGGAAAACTTTACAAGCTCTGGCAGTGATCCTAACCCGCGCCTCCGAGGGACCGACTTTAGCGATCGCTCCTACTTCAGTATGTTTGAACTGGATTAGTGAGGCGGAAAGGTTCGCACCCACCTTAAATATCATCCAACTGGGAACAGGCGATCGGCAAGCGCTACTCGATCGACTGCAACCTTTTGATCTGTTGGTCTGTAGCTATGGGTTATTACAGCAGGAAGAAGTTGCCACCATGTTGGCCGGGGTAGAATGGCGGACAATCGTTCTCGATGAGGCCCAAGCGATTAAGAATTTCTCCACCAAGCGATCGAAAGCAGCGATGAATCTGCGGGGGGATTTTAAACTAATCACCACGGGAACACCGATAGAGAATCATTTAGGGGAATTATGGAATCTTTTCCGTTTTATTAACCCCGGATTGTTGGGGTCTTTGGAAAGTTTTGATCGCCGTTTCGCCACCCCGATCGAAAAATACGGCGATAAAACCGCTCGCGAACAGTTAAAAAAACTGGTGCGGCCTTTCCTTCTCCGGCGCACCAAAAACCAAGTTCTAGCGGAATTACCGCCGCGTACCGAGATTTTAGTCCCGATCGAGTTAAGCGTCGAGGAGAAGGCGTTTTACGAGGCCTTACGGCGGCGTGCTTTGGAGAAATTAAGCGAGAGTGACAGTACCGCCGGAGCCAAACATCTCCAGGTACTGGCAGAGATCATGAAATTACGCCGGGCCTGCTGTCACCCGCAGTTAGTGGCTCCGGATTTGGATTTAGCCGGCTCGAAATTGTCCCGTTTCGGGGAAATTCTGGATGATTTATTAGATAATCAGCATAAAGCGTTGGTATTTAGTCAATTTGTCGATCATTTAGCGATTATCCGCAGTTATCTCGATCAACGGCAGATAAAATATCAATACCTCGATGGTAGTACCCCAGCCAGCGATCGGCAGAAACAGGTGAAAGCTTTTCAAGCGGGGGAAGGGGACGTATTTTTAATTAGTTTAAAAGCCGGGGGGACAGGATTAAATCTCACCGCAGCCGATTATGTTATCCATCTTGATCCCTGGTGGAATCCCGCAGTGGAGGATCAGGCCTCCGATCGCGCTCACCGCATCGGCCAAAAACGTCCGGTGACGATTTATCGCTTAGTGGCCAAGGATACGATCGAGGAAAAAATTGTCGATCTGCACCACCATAAACGCGATCTCGCCGATAGTTTATTGGAGGGGACCGACGCAAGCGGTAAGTTATCTACTGACGAATTATTGCGCTTAATGGCCGAGGGATAAAAATATCCCCGACGCAGTTTAGACTAACTTTTTGATAGCCGCTACTAACTGCTCGATTTCTGAGGGCAAAGTGAAATAATGAACACAGGCACGCACACAGAGGGGGTCGAGGAGAGTTCGCAGTAAAAACCCTTGTTTTTCTAGCTGTTGCACTAAATTTTGTGGGGTGATGGCCGAGTCAATTTGAAAGGAAACTAAACCGGATTCTGGCGGAGAATTTTTTAAACATTTCACCCCTTTAACCGTCTTTAATTCCCCCCAAAGATAAGCCGCTAATTGACAGATTTTTTCGTATCTTTGTCCCCCATCACCCCAGGCGTTATGTACCGCAATAGTTGCCCTTAAACCCTCAAATTGAGGATAGGCAGAAGTGGCCACTTCAAAGCGTCTAGCGTCCGGTTTCCAACCGATAGGCTGTCCTTGCTTATCTGTTTCAATACCGCGCCAACCGATAAAAGTGGGCTGTAAACTAGGGAAAATTTCGGGACGAATATACAATCCTCCCACACCGGCCGGTCCACACCACCATTTATGACCTGTAAAAGCATAACAATCGGCGGCAGTGGCGCTTAAATCCAAGGGCAAACAACCCACGGATTGGGCAGCATCCACCACCACTAAAACGGGTTTTTCGGTGACAGAATTATCATGACAAAGCTGCGAGATTTCCTTGAGGGGTAAAACCTGTCCAGTATTCCAGAGAACGTGACTGACCACCAAAACCCTAGTTTTTGGCCGTAAATGAGCGGAAATGACTTCTATCGGGTTGCCGTCGTTTAAAGTTTCCCGAATAGGACAAGTGGAGATTTCCAGATGATAACGACGGGCAATTTCCCGAACTGTGGCGATAATTCCGGGGTGTTCACAATCGGTTAGTAAAATATGTTCCCCCGCTTGCCAATCAACCCCCCAGAGGGCGATATTACAGCCTACAGTGACATCCTCGGTGATAGAGAGAGTTCTGGGGCTGATTCCCAATTCTTGCGCCATTTCTTGCCTGAGAAGTTCCGTTTTTTTGGTAATCCAATCGTTTACCTGTCCTGAAAAAGGCCCCTTTTGTTGGAGAAAATTATAGGTATCGATAATCGCTTCTAATCCGGCCTTGGGCAAGGTTCCCTGACCACCGAAATTAAAATAAACTTTATTGCTAAGTCCCCGAAATTCCTGTCTTTGTTCGGCTAAATCCGGTTTACTAGGGGCGCAATCGAGGCTATTTTCGTCTAAATTCTGCATAAGTGAGGAGATGGGGAGTCAGTTATCAGTTATCAGTTAGAAGGTGTTGGGTTTTGGGGTTTTAGTTGAATTCCCCATTGCCCCATTTTACCACTTCCTGACGACCAACTCCTGACGACTAACGGCTGAATTCTATCGACGGATCAAGTCGCAATTATCACAATAGTATTAAAGCAGAGGAAACATACTTGTGAATGTTTTCTTTTTTTAGTTTATTATTTTTTACCTTGAATGTCAGCCGGGAGGCTATGTATGTTTTACCGATGAGACGGGGCTTTTAAAGGAGCGAAGTAATTCGCCCCAGGGTTCCCCTCATGAAAAGCTGACCAGTATAGAACAGCACTTCGACACATTTCGCCACATTTTGATTCTCCAAACACTTATATTTATATTTATATTTATCGTCCTTATTAAATATACTCAAAAAAGCTAAGTAGTCGTGCAAAATAAATTTCCTAGTGAAGAAAGGCAAAAGGCAAAAGGCAAGAGGTGGTTAGATATGTGTAATTAATTTTGCTTAAGTACTTACGATAGGGCATATTGGAAACTGGCACCTCGAGTTGCGCTCGGTTCGACTACGCTCACCGAGCGCAAGGGGAGATTTAAGCTCTATCGCATGAGTGCGATGGGAGTGTCAACAAAATCTGGGCAGACAGGGCCTACCCGATCATAATTATTTCTGGGGAGGGTTGGAAGCGGAAGGACTGCGATCGATGACTTGATCGATTAAACCATAGTCTAGAGCCTCTTCGGCGGACATAAAGAAATCCCTTTCCGTATCCTCGGCGATGAGGTCGAGAGGTTTACCGGTATGACTAGCTAGGTGTTGATTGAGTAATTGTTTGAGATAGAGAATTTCTTTGGCCTGAATTTCGATATCGGTGGCCTGACCTTGGGCGCCGCCGAGGGGTTGGTGAATCATGATCCGCGAGTTGGGTAGGCTCATTCTTTTGCCCGGTTTGCCGGCACTGAGGAGAAAAGCCCCCATACTGGCGGCTAAACCAATACAAATGGTGCTGACATCGGGACGGATTTGATTCATGGTGTCAAAAATCCCTAATCCGGCCGAAACGGAACCACCGGGGGAGTTGATATACAAGTAAATATCTTTTTCGGGGTCTTCTGCTTCTAGAAAGAGTAATTGGGCGACGATTAGGTTAGCCAGGTCGCTGGTTACTTCTTGTCCCAAAAAGACGATTCTTTCCCGTAGTAGTCGGGAGTAGATATCGAAGGCGCGTTCGCCCCGGCCTGTGGTTTCAATAACGGTAGGAATCATTGCGCTTTCTTGTCTTGCTGCTGCGGTTGGTTTTTTGATTTTGACATACTCCCACCGTCAAGCTACGCTGTGACGGGGGATTCTTCCCATATCACTATCGGAAATTCCTTGTTCAACGAGACAGCTTAGATTCTCAATGTCTCCATTCAAAATCCAGAGGTCGGACTCTCCCAAGGCGTTTGGGTCGGTTTCTGTTTGCCCAACAGTACCGTTGAGATGATTTCCCAAATATTTCAACCCTTTTTTAAGAATATTTATTGCTGCATTATGATCCCTATCTATGACTGTTTGACAATTAGGACATTGATGAGTTCTAGTGCTTAAGGTTTTTTGAACTCTCGTCCCACAAACTGAACAATCTTGAGAAGTAAAATGCGGTGGTACAGCAACACAAACAATCTGATAAATCTTGGCAAAATAATTCAGCCATTGAGTGAATTGATACCAAGAAGCATCGGAAATCGACTTGGCGAGCTTACGGTTTTTGACTAAGTTTCTTACCTTTAAAGCTTCATAGACTACCAAATCATTAGACTGGACTAACGCCAAAGCCTCTTTAATTGCTTTGTCTTTACGTTGTCTTGATACTTTAAGATGAAGCCTAGCTACTTTTACCCGTTGCTTGTGATAGTTTTTAGACTGTTTCTTTCCTTTACGGAATTTCTTAGATAATCGTCGTTGTGCTTTTTGAAGTCGTTTTTCTGACTTTCTTAAATAACGTGGATTCTCTACAGTATTGCCTTGAGCATCGGTATAAAACTCCTTTAACCCTAAGTCAATTCCTGTTATTTGTCCCGTCGGTTTATGGTATTCTTGCCGTTCTACGTCAATCAGAAACTGGCAATAATAACCGTCAGCACGTCTAACAACTCTTACCCGTCTAATCTGTTGCTCTGAATAATAAACTAAGGTCTTTTGACTACACCATAAATCAAATTCTCCTGCTTTAAAGCCATCAGTAAATCTGATTTTACGTCGATCATCAGATAGTTTGTAGCCTGTTAGTTTGTATTCAACAGAACGACTATGCTTTTTGAACCGAGGAAAACCCTTTTTCTCTGGTATATTAGCATGACAATTCTGATAAAACTTACTAATTGATTGCCAGGCTCTATCAGCAGCAGATTGACGTGCTTGTGAGTTTAATTTATTAACCCAAGGAGTCTCTTTATTGTTAGCTAGTACCGAGCAAAGTTTTTGGAGATTATTGCGGGTTGTACCCTTATGATCCATCCAATAACGAACACAAGAATTACGCACAAACTGAGAAGTTTTGATAGCTTCATCAAGCCGGTGATATTGCTCTAGTGTCCCGTTTTTTAGCTTTGCTTCTACGACTAGCATATAACAATTCTCGACCATTGGTTAAGTAGATTATAACACAGTTTGTCCACAGATGGTGGAATTAAACCGATGCTCCGTTGCTAATATTCTGGTCGGATTTCATCCCCCGCTAATTTTTGTGAGTATCTTATCGAAAAATGTAGCGGGGGTATTCATCCGATATTTTAGGTAACTTAGAGAATGGGAAGTGGGGAAGTGGGGAAGTGGGGAATTTCAACTAAAACCCCAACACCCTAACACCTAACGGCTAACGGCTAAAAATAATCTTCTCGATGGCATCTAGGGCGGTTTCTAGGTCATCATTGACGATTTGATGGGGGAATTCCTCGCTGGCGGCCAATTCTTCTCGGGCGCGCTCCAGGCGACGGGCGATCGCTGTTTCGGCATCTTTGCCCCGGTCGCGCAAACGACGTTCTAATTCCTCGAAACTGGGGGGTAGGATAAAGATTCTCCTCGCTTCGGGGAAGCTTTTACAGACCTGTCTGGCTCCCTCTAATTCGATTTCTAGAATTACGGTCTGGCCTGCCGCTAATTGAGCGGCGATCGCTGATTGGGGTGTTCCATAGTAGTTGCCCGCGTATTCAGCCGATTCGAGAAATTCTCCGGCTGCCATTTTCTCCTCGAAACTGGGACGGTCGAGAAAGTAGTAATCTTCCCCCTCAATTTCACCCGGTCGAGGTGGGCGCGTAGTGGCGGATACGGACAGGTAGAGGTTAGGGAAACGAGTTAGTAAATGCCGTACTAGCGTACCCTTGCCCACACCGCTAGGGCCAGTAATGACGATTAATTGACCGGGTTGCATGGGGTTAATAACTTAGTTGCTACTATTAACAGGGGCTTCCTTGTTGACCACGAAACGGTGAGCCACGGTTTCTGGTTGAATGGCCGACAGCACTACATGACTAGAATCGGTGATGATCACCGCACGAGTCCGTCTTCCGTATGTAGCATCGATTAAACAGCCTTTATCCCGAGCATCACTGATGATGCGTTTGATAGGAGCCGATTCTGGGCTAACGATGGCGATAACCCGATTAGCGGAAACAATATTACCGAAGCCGATGTTGATCAGTTGTATATCCATAAGTTAACAAAGGTGCAGTCCTTTGTACAAAAGAGTGTGGAGGTATGATTACAATGTTATCGAGAAAGATTTAGCCTTACAACGCTAAAAATAACATTCTTAATCACATTTTAGTATTTTTTCAGGTTTTTTGCGATTTTAATTAAATTTGTTTACACGAGTCTCTATCTTAGGGAATAAAAAGGCAAAAGTCGGGAAAATTAGGGAATTTTGAGGGAATGGGGTGTGGGGTGTAGGGTGTGGGGTGTGGGGAGATGGGGTTTAGGGTGATGGGAGCTTTTTTCAGTGATCAGTAAACTGAAAACTCACAACTGATCACTGATCACTGATCACTGTTAAGAATGTCCCCGGCAATGGCATGATAATTATGGTAACTAATAAGTATTCTCTATCCTTGGTGGGTGCGTTAGACTATGGGTTTTGCTGATCTATCGATCGCTGATATTGCGGCAGAGTACGATCTGGCCGATGAATCTGTGTTGTCACTTTGCGACCAATTAGGCATCTCCTATAAAGATCGGCAGACTAATCTCGCCCTAGAAGATGCTAAAGCAATTATCTCACTGATTTTATCCCAACGCTCAGGAGTAACCGCCTCGAAAACGGAAACGTCCCCTTGACTTTATTCCCCACTGCGATCTTCTCGGTGTCCGTGATCACTTAGAATCGATCGATACCCTCCCAGAGGAGAAAATTTTTTAGTCACCTTAAAATTCCCTTTCTTGGAACAATTGCGAGTAGGAGAACAATGATCAAACGTTTGATTGTGGCAGCGATCGCTGTAGTCTTTTTTGTATTACAATTCAATCTTAACGGCGCTAGTGCCTTAGAACTCGATGAAGAAAGCCTCACCATCACCCTCAATGATGCAGGGGAATCGGTGACTTTGACTTCTGAACAAGCGACGGAAGGACAGAAACTTTTTGTCGCCAATTGTACTAAGTGCCACCTGCAAGGTAAAACCAAAACTAATAATAACGTCAGTTTGGGTCTGGCCGATCTGGCAAAAGCGGAACCTCCCAGAGATAATCTGTTAGCATTGATTGATTATCTAGAACATCCCACCAGTTACGATGGTGAAGATGATCTCAGCGAATTTCATCCCAATGTTAGCCGTCCCGATATCTTCCCAGAATTACGCAATCTGACCGAAGATGATGTGTATAACGTCGCCGCTTATATGTTGGTTGCTCCCCGTCTAGACGAGCGTTGGGGTGGTACAATTTACTTCTAAATTGCCCTCCATATATCCCTCGATCCCTCTAGATTTCTAGGGGGATTTTTGATTAGACAGCAAATAGTTGTAAAAATTCTTTGAGTTCATTTAATACCTCATGCTCAAAGTTCCAAATGTCTTTTTTGGTTAAAGCATGGGATAAATTACAATATTTCTTAGCCTCTCTTTTTTCATTCTGTGATGGTGTATCTTCCCTGATATAGTTTTGAATCCACAATTTATCAATTTTTTTACGATTTATATCAATATTTTTTTGTGCAAGACAGGATCGCCAAGCTTCTACACAATCAGCATGGGGAGAATCTTGGGTTTTAATTTCTCTCAACACTGTCTCTAGTTCCCCCTGTTCATTAACATGAAGAAAATGACAACCTATTTGAGTATTCGTAGAAGCATTTAATTGAAATAGCTTTTGGATATCATCTATCCTGGCTGCTTCTCTAAAAACTCTTTGAATACATTGACTAACCAGAGCAAGTCTTTCTTCTCTGGTTTGTTCATCTAAATCTAAAACAATACCTATCTTTTGAATATCATCTTTAAGCAGGGTGTTATTAAGTCGTTTCAGTCGTTGTTCAAGGCTGCGATAATTTTCTTGTTCTATTCCGTCTAGAATATAAAATTCAACAATAGTTATCGTTAAATGATTCGATTCATTAATATGCTCAATAATAGCTCGTAAAAAAGCCGCATCATCTTGACTTTCAACAATTATTACATTAGCCACGATTCTACTCACCTCTGATTCGATCATTATGCTTGAGAGCGTAATCTAAGATATCTAATTCACTTTTAATACCGATAATTTTATCAGTTCTGGGACTCCTTGCTAGTTCAAAATAGGCCCCCTCTTCTGGATAATATTCTAACCCCACATCGGCAAAAGCTTGGATCATCTCTAAACTGTGGGTTGTGGCAAAAATTTGGCTATCTAGTTCGATAGCTAATCGGAATAAAGTTTTCCAAATATCTGGGTAAGCAGTATAGTGAAGACCATTTTCTATTTCATCGATAAAAATAATTTTTTTAGGATTGATGAGTAGAGCAAAAATCATCTCTATCAGACGATTAATAGCTTCACCAAACAGAGATATGGGTAGGCGTTTTCTCTCTTTTCTTTTCAGATATAAATTTGGTTCACCCAGAAAAAAACTTTCTATTTTTTCAATGGACGGATCGAGAATTTGTAGAGCTTTTAGCACTTCTTCTTCCTGTTCATTAAAAACTATTTTAGTATAGGACTCGCTCAATTCTTTCAAAGATTTATTGACAGATGCGGCAATGATTACTGGTTCCTCATCACCCCCATTAGGTAAAGCGAGTATTCCCTCAGAACTAGCAATTAAAAAATAGTTCAGTTGACCATCATTTGAGTCATTATCATGGTCAAAACTTGTGTGAATATTTAAGATAGAAATAACTGATTTATTTTTAGCGATAAAATCGTATAATTTTTGTAAGTCTTCAGAGATTCCTAGAATACTATCTTTAAGAGAACTAGAAATCGATATTTTTACCAATTTATCTCCTTGGTTAGATTGGGAGCCTTTTAACTCAATAATATTTTTTTTATCAAGATTGAATAATAAATCATCCCAAGCATTTTTGGGAACAGCCTGAACAACTGCTAAAGATTGCCTACGAATGATTCCTCTGATGTAGGGATGAATAGTATTTGGATAGGGATAACTATACAAAAATATTGCCTCTAACAGGGCAGTTTTCCCTGAATTGTTATTACCACCAATTAAATTAACTCGCTCAAAACCTTCAATTTTGGTATGCTCAAAACATCTAAAATTACTAATTTCAATATCCTTAATCATGTTGACCTCTGGGCTGAATAAACATAAACTTAGGGTTAGGAATGACCCGGGTAAGATGGGGATTTTTTTACTTAATTCTAGACGAGAATCCCCTCCAACTCTCAAACCGGTGACTATCCCCCACCGAAACTGCCGCCCTAAGAGATAATAGAGACAGGGATTTATTTACATTTCTTCATCATGGCTAGAGACTTACGAGGATTTATTAAGCTTTTAGAAGATCGTGGCCAATTACGCCGCATTAGTGCATCGGTCTCTGCCGATTTAGAAATTGCCGAGATCGCTAATCGGATGCTGCAGGTGGGGGGACCGGCCCTACTGTTTGAAAACGTGCAAGGGGCCGAGTTTCCCGTCGCTATTAACCTGATGGGAACGGTAGAACGCATCTGTTGGGCGATGAACCTGAATAAACCCGAAGAATTGGAAGATTTAGGCAAAAAACTCGCCCTCTTGCAACAACCGAAACCGCCGAAAAAACTCTCCCAAGCGATCGATTTTGGTAAAGTGTTGTTTGATGTCCTGAAAGCCAAACCCAACCGTAACTTTTTTCCTGCCTGTCAACAGGTGATTTTAGAGGGGGATGAAGTAGATTTAAAGAAAATTCCGATGATTCGTCCCTATTCGGGCGATGCAGGTCAGATTATCACCCTAGGGCTAGTAATTACTAAAGATTGCGAAACGGGAACCCCTAACGTCGGTGTCTATCGCTTACAGCTACAGTCTCACAATACCATGACCGTCCACTGGTTATCCGTGCGCGGTGGGGCGCGTCACCTGCGAAAAGCGGCACAAATGGGCAAAAAATTAGAAATAGCCATCGCTTTAGGGGTCGATCCTCTGATTATCATGGCCGCCGCCACTCCTATCCCCGTAGATCTGTCAGAATGGCTGTTTGCGGGATTGTACGGTGGTTCTGGGGTACAGTTAGCCAAGTGTAAAACCCTCGATTTGGAAGTGCCGGCCGACGCAGAAATCGTCCTCGAAGGAACAATTACCCCCGGAGAGGTATTGCCAGATGGACCCTTTGGTGATCACATGGGTTACTATGGCGGTGTGGAAGATTCACCCCTGATTCATTTCCACTGCATGACCCATCGTCGCGACCCCATTTATTTAACCACTTTTAGTGGTCGTCCTCCCAAGGAAGAAGCGATGATGGCGATCGCTCTTAATCGTATTTATACACCGATTTTACGGCAACAGGTGTCGGAAATCAGGGATTTTTTCCTACCGATGGAAGCTTTAAGCTATAAAGCGGCGATTATCTCCATTGATAAGGCCTATCCCGGACAAGCGCGGCGAGCGGCCTTAGCTTTTTGGAGTGCCTTACCCCAGTTCACCTATACTAAATTTGTCATCGTCGTCGATAAGGAGATTAATATTCGCGACCCCAGGCAAGTGGTTTGGGCAATTAGTTCTAAAGTGGATCCGGTTCGCGATGTGTTTATTCTCCCGGAAACCCCCTTTGATAGCCTCGATTTTGCCAGCGAAAAGGTCGGTTTGGGGGGGAGAATGGGAATTGATGCCACGACAAAAATGTATCCTGAAACTGACCACGAGTGGGGGGAACCTTTGGAGTCGGATCCGTCCATGGCGGTCAAGGTTTCCCAACGCTGGTCAGAATACGGTTTAATCGATATTAATTTACAAGAAGTAGATGCCAATAAATTTGGCTATGAAATGTAGATTTATTCGACTAAGCTGTCAGCTAAGAGGCATTTTAAAGGATTTAGAATCTTGTCTTCTGACAAAAGATTCGCAAACTTCAGCAAAAATGATTCTACAGATAATGGTAAACCAAAACGTCAATGTAGAGATTGTGGCGATCGATTTAACACTACCTCAATTTTCTCAAAAAAATCGACCCGCCGCTAGGCGGGAGACAAAGGGCAAAAGAGCAAAATAAGGGAGGGTTAAAGTCCTGGGAAGACACAGGCAAACCGAATGATAAAGGTGGTGCGTTAAAGCGGATTGTTAATTTTAGTTTTTTGACCGAATTGATAGCCGCAAACACGCACCTTACACTCTACTAAAAGTGGGAGGTTTTCAACCCAAATTTTCTGGTAAAATGATTAAGGATAATTGGCCAAAACTTTATGAGGATTTAAGCCTGTGATTATCAAAGAGTTAGAAGAGCAACTTCTTGCCCTCAAACCTAGCGAAAAAGTGCAGGTAATCCAGTTACTCGCTCAAAGTCTGGGTGGTGATTGGCAGGGAATTGAGAAAACGCCTAAAGTTTGCGGCGGACAAGCTTGCATTGCCAATACAAGAATTCCAGTTTGGGTGTTAGTAGAAGCTCGTCGTCTTGGTTATAGTGATGCTGATTTATTAACAAGTTATCCGACTATTAAGGCTACGGATTTAGCTAATGCTTGGGTATATGCGGCAGCTCATGAAGATGAGATTGATTTGCTCATTGAGCAGAATGAGGCAGTTTAGGGGATGGCACGTTTTTACGCAGATGAGCAGTTTCCTTTGCCGGTTGTGGAATTGTTGAGAAATTTGGGGCATGATGTTTTGACGGTGCAAGAAGCGGGAAATGCTAATCAACAAATTTAAAATAGAGACAAAATATTCTCATCTAGATGCCACATCATTTCATCTAGATGGAGAATATAAAAGTGAAGAAAAAAAAGAGAAAAAAGAAGAAGAGATTATCAAAGAAAGACCAATAATTATTACCAAAGTATATTCTCGTGACCATCGACCAGATTTGAAAGAATGCGTCTTAGACTTAATAACAACCCAGGATGGAGACGTACCATTATTTGTGAGAGTTGGAGATGGAAATGAAGAAGGGTAAGCTGTCTTTGGCAAAATCTTAGTAGAATTTAAAAAACAAATAAAATTTGACAGTATTATGGTCTGTGACAGTGCCTTATATAGTCAAGAGAATCTTTAACTAATTCAACATCTAAAATGGATAAGTAGAGTTCCCATGACGATAAAAAGAGCCAAAGAATTAGTCCAAAATGCAGAAATGGAAGAAATAGATGCCAAGGAAAGAGAAAAAAGGGCAGAGCTAAATTTCTGACAGGGGAACAAGCAAGCTGAAAAGCTTATTTAGCATGGAATACAGACACAGACTCCCAAAAAAGATAAGTCATATTTACTATGTATGACCTAGATAACGAAAATGATAAGTGAACTATACCAGAAAGTGTTAGAAAATGAACTGGGACGAGCCGGATATCTACTGTTGTTAATGATAGTTGGAACCTGGCAAATACTAAAGCAAGCTAAGTTAGAGATATTAGCAGAAGCACTACCAATACCAATCCTGTTTGAGAGTCGGAGAAAAAAACTAAAAAGATTTTTAAAGCTGGAAATTCTGAATATTGAAAAAATCTGGTTTCTCTGCCTAAAAGAGATGTTAAAACAGCAGCAGAGATTCACAATAAAAGGATTAGTATATATTGCCATAGACCGGACGAGTTGGGGAGCAATTAATATCTTGATGGTGAGTCTAATTTATGACAAGAGAGCCATCCCAATCTATTGGGAGATATTAGATAAAAAAGGAAGTAGTAATCTCGAAGAACAGCATCGAGTATTGGGGAAAATATTGACGGTGCTATCAGGTCATAAAATAGTGGTATTAGGAGATAGAAAATTTTGCTCGGTTAGTCTTGGAAAGTGGTTTCAGAAGCAGAGTTTATACTTTTGTTTAAGACAAAAACAAAGTACAAATGTGAAGACAAAAGAAGGAATTTATCAAGCAATGAGAGAGTTAGGAAATGAGAGAGTTAAGTTTAAGTCCAGAAACTCAACTATTTTTGAAGGATGTCAATATTACAAAAGAGCAGGGATTTGTCGAGTTTAACTTAGCGGGTAAGTGGAAAAAAACTATGGGGGTTTTCAAACAAAAGAACCTTGGTATATTCTGACAAATTTTGGAGATTTAGAGACGGCAATAATTGCCGATCAAAAAAGATTTGATATTGAGGAGATGTTTCGAGATTTTAAGTCGGGAGGCTATAGCTTAGAAGGTTCTCAATTAGCACCGAAATACCTATCAAAGCTGATAATTGTTATAGCTATCGCCTATACAAGTGCCACACTACAAGGTAAAAAAATTAAGGATATGGGAATCCAAAAATATGTCACAAGACCTGAAAAAAGATATAAAGGTCAACGCAGACACAGCAGTTTTTATGTGGGTCAACATCTCTATCATTGGCTCCAGCTACATCAAATGTTCCAAAAAAATATAGAAGAGCTAATGCAAATTAGCCGCTATCGGTTGAAGGATTACATCAAAGGACAAAGAGCGATATTGCTTGCCCTATCTACCTTCTAGCTCGCTTGTCCCCCTCTCAGAAAAACTTGACCAACTATTATTGGCTTACTTATTCTTAATTTGTTACTTTACTTTCCAAGGCGGATTTGGTATTACTTAGGCTGTTTGACCGCCTAGGTACTAGGCTATGGCTTTTCTACCAGCACTTTTTGAGAATTTACTAATGAGTGGGCTTGTGAGGGTTGAGGGTAATTCGAGTAAACTGAAAAGGTGTTATCATTTGGAGGTAAGTTGTTTTCGTTAACCACACAGCAAGCTATTAAGTCGGTTGAGCTTTGCCAAAGTCTCTCGGATGGATTTCGGGATATTGTTTTATTCCGATTTGACCCGTTACGGGGCGAAATTTATATCTTGGCAGGTGAAGACATTGAATTGATTATTTATGCCGATGGAAATTGGGAGTTTTTGCCAAATGAAGCCTAATTTTAACGAAATGAGCAAGTCCACTCTCAGAGCCTATGTTCTACAACACCGTGAGGATGATGAGGCTTTGCGGGCGTTGATGAGTCGTCGTGATCCGAATGCGATCAGGTATAATTTCCCTAGTACGGAGGAGGGTTTACGTCAAATGGAGGAGGTGATTCGCCGTAAAATTGAAGGGACTTTATAGGTATAGTCTTTTTTGCGGCTGACTCTGGGGTCTGGCAAATGCTGAAAATGCTGAAGAACAATCTTTCTCAAGAGCTTTGCTTCTTGTTGCTGCTGGCGGGTCAAAACTAGCTGACCAAAGCCTTTTGCCATAATAACTAACTGGGGAATGCCGACCGCTGTTCATTCTTAGGTTAACCCATTGAGTGTCTCCGAGACCGACTCAAAGGTTGTCAAGCTGGCACTCTATACTCCGTGTCGTTTGTCAAGTACAATTTGTACCAAAGTAAAGCAGTAATCTACCTACAAATATTTGAGTAACCTAACACAATGCAGTCATTTTTAACGATCTTCAACATTATTTGGGAAAAAGATCTATTTCATTGGATTACCCTTGCCGTTTTTTCAATTGCAACAGTATCGAAACTTAACGCCTAGTGAATTAGTAAATAGAGATAAATATACACTACCGCCTATCCCAATTTTTAGCGAATATATTGCAGAAATTTCTCCGTACTTTATCAAGAGCAATCAAGTAAATAGCGATACCGTTGATTGGTTATTGCGTTGCCTTGATCAAATGCCAGAGAGAGAACAAGCTTCTTCGGTTGATTTTATTTTAAGTAATCTTTCGATAGATATTGCTATTAAATTTCCACTATTAGTTTCATGGCTAAAAAATAATTATAACAATCATCAGAAACAAGCTCTTATTTCTCTAGTAGCTAGGCAAAACTTTAGAAATTTAATAGGAGCTATTAATTATAACAATTTTCGAGACTTAGTGAACTTAATTGTCAATAATATATACCTTGGAAATAATGATGAAAAGCAACTTAGAAATCGCCAGCTTTTCTGGAGTAATTATAGCAATAGTTTTATGAGAATAAAAATTTTACTTCCTGAACAAACCTATTCTATTATTGGCAATAAATTTAGGGAATATCAAGACATTCTGAAATTAGAAGATGACGGAAGCAATCCCACAGAGTTGTGTATATTTGATTTTTGATAGTGAAACAGAAAGTCTGTTGATATTAAGTTGAGTGCGATCGCTGATCTGGTAGATTGCGTTATACCATTTCTCTAAATGAAAACTACACATCGAATTTAAATCCCCCTTTAAGTTCCCCTTTTTAAGGGGGATTTAGGGGGATTAAACTTCTGTAGTCAGACTTTGGAGAATTGGTATTAGACAACAATCCCAAAATTAGGGGCGCAAAGAACTTGCCCCCTCTAGATATCACAGTAATTCCCCTGACCGTGGCTTCTAGCGGATCATTGCCCGGAGGGAACTAGAGAGTTGATTGGCTGCCCGTGCGGCCACCAATCCCGAAAGGGCAGCAACCACCACTGTAGCAAGGCAGGTTAGCTGGGCTGCCCCCGGCCCCCCCACCCCCAGCACCATCGCTACGGCAGTCAAAGGTAGGCGATAGCCACCAGCAATACCGGCCGCTGCCCCCGCCGCACCCGCCAGATCCCCCGAAATCTCAAAGGTGGTGGCGAACACCCGGCCACTGAGGTCGCCGATCGCCAGAAAAGGGACAAACACGCCGCCACAGCCCCCGGCTAAAACCGCAGCGGTGGTGGCCGCGGCCCGGAGCAGAGCTACCGCTAACAGATGGTAAGGAGTTGTTTTAATGTTTTCGGCCCAGTCGATAGCGGCTCCCCCCGGCCCAAAAGCCGCTGCCGGAGTCGCCACCCGTCCGATCACGATCGCCAAGAACAGCATCATCAGGCCACCAATGAGGAGACGAGTGGCGGGCCTGTCCCGTAAGCCTCTGGCCCAGTAGATCGCCTCACCAGTGAGGGCTGTAATCATGCCAGCGATCGCTCCGATCGATAAAGTGGCACCCACCGCATCCCAGAAGTCAGTCGGGGCAACCTGCGGCACCACCAGCCTGATCAGTTGCAGCTTAAAGGCAGCGTTGACTCCCCATCCCACCAGTCCCCCGGCTAACATCGCCGCTGCCCGCTCCGGGGTGATCGGAACCTGGCGTCGCTGACTCAACTCAAACATAAAAAAGCTGCCCACCAGAGGGATTCCCATCAGGGCAGAAACACTGGCCGCACCGCCACCGATGGCCAGAGGCCGCACCAGTTGACGCAGGGCTGGATTTATGCTACCCAACCAGGTTCCCGTCGCCACGCCAATATGAGCCGCCGGTGATTCTGTTCCCATGGGCGCACCCAGTCCAACGGTGGAGAGGATGGCCAGGGCGCGCAAGGGGGCTAGATTCCAGGGGAAGCGCTCTTCGGCGCCGGATGCGTTCACCACGTCACCGGTCAGGTCGGCGCGAGCAATGTCATGGGGGAAGGAGTACCAGGCCATGAGAGAACCCCAGCGGCCAGAGGCAGTGGCCTCGCGGGGAGCTAAGGTCTGCACAGGTTGGCCCTTACCCAGTCCAAACAGGACTAGCACTGCTAAGGTAACGCCCACCAGCGGCAGCAGCAGTAGCCAGACGTTGCCTAGGTCAGAGGCAATTCTCAGGGTTTGCTTAATTGCCTCAGTCAGCAGTACCGCAGCCAGAGAGCCGATCAAACCGCCGAGCAGACCAGCAACGGCCCATGGGCCTACCCTGGTTAACAGAAGTTGTAGTTTGTTATTTAGCATCGCGCACAGAAAGTTAAGCTTTTATTGTTCCGATAGCAAGTCCATTTGAGTCGTCAAGCAAAACACCCTGAAAGTCTTTACCTAAAATGTCGGCTTGAAGGCTCTTGACATCCTCACCGCCGTAAACGGACGGTGATTCCCAAACCTCACGATTTAGGTTTCTGCTTCTTTCCCGAAGGATTTTTCGCACCTGCCTTAACAGATTTACTCTGTTCTGGTCATCAGGTCGCTCTACAGACTGACACCGCAAGCCCTGCGGCCAAAATATTTTTACTTGCGTTAATATCTCGGTCATGGTGCGTCCCACAGTCTGGACAATCCCATTCTCGAACATTTAACGGCATTTTCTCAGCAATATACCCGCAATTACTACACCTTTTAGAGCTAGGAAACCATCTATCTATTTCGATGTAATTTCTCCCATACCAACGGCATTTATAGGCTAATTGTCGAGTGATTTCTCCCCAACTAACGTCAGATATTGCCTGAGATAATTTCGGGTTTTTGACCATATTCTTGACGGCTAAATTCTCAACCACAATCGTTTGGTTTTCACGAACTAATTGAGTGGTTAGCTTATGTAAATGGTCTTTTCTACTATCGGTGATTTGAGCGTGAATCTTGGCTACTTTGATTCTTGCTTTTTCCCGATTTTTTGAGCCTTTCTGTTTTCGAGAAAGATTTTTTTGCGCTTTTCGCAACCTCTGATAATGTTTCTTGAAATGCCTAGGATTAGATACTTTATCGCCGTCGCTGGTAATTACTAGGCTACTAATTCCTAAGTCAATTCCGATGGCTTTATCTGTTACTGGTAATGGCTTAATTGTTGGGTCATCAAATCTTATTGAAATATGCCAACGTCCAGACGGATGTAATCTGACTGTTACTGTGCTTGGTTCACAGCTTTCTGGGATTTGTCTTGACCATCGAATAGGTAAAGGTTCTGTGCATTTGGCTAAATAGATTTGTCTGTCTTTAAATTTAAAAGCAGATTTGGTAAATTCGGCACTTCCTCCCTGATGTTTTTTCTTAAAGTTAGGATACTTAGTACGACCAGCAAAGAAGTTAGTGAAAGCTGTTTGTAAATGTCTTAACCCTTGTTGTAAGGGTACACAGCTAACTTCGTTTAAAAAGTCTAATTCTTCTTGTTTTTTCCAATCGGTCAACATTGAAGAAGTTTGAGCGTAGCCTACTCTTTCTTGCTTTTCGTACCAAGCTTGTGTTCTGAGATGGAGAGCTTTATTGTAAACTAATCTTACACAGCCCAAAGTGCGCCGCAATAGCGACTCTTGTTCGGGTGTGGGGTAAAATCGAAACGAATAGGCTTTTTCCATACCTCACATTTTAGCATATATTTCGTAAACGATGCTCATATTTAACAGTAAAGCCGTCGTAGAACGACGGGGTTTCAGACCCAAATTTTCGATGAAACCGAGAGCCTTGAAGCCGACCAGCATATAACAGTGATGGAATTCAAGTCTGAATTCCATCACTATTTGATCTAACTTCACAGAATACCTCATTCGGGGTACGGCTCTCTTATTCTTTGTGTGGTCAGTTTAACTTACTATAGAAGCGATCAATCTTCGTGTCCTCTGTGTCTGGAGTGGTTCCTGCCACTCGCTCGCCAGCAGGACTATATCTTAGAATACATTTTACCCACCAAACCTAAGAGAGCCTCCTGCGTCTGGACTACTGATAAAATAATGGGTAATGGTTTCATCTGGGGGAATTCTCTCTAAAATTAACTTTTTGTCGGGTTGATTAAGGCACTCGATTTCTGCGGTAATTTCGAGGGACTACAGGAGAGTTCTTGGATAATTAATTTTTGAGAGTTCAAAAATGAGAAAAATAGGCATAAAATCTCTAAGTAGAGAATTTAGTTGATTAAAGCTCATTCTTGATTCTCCTGACGACCGAATACTGGCTACTTACTCCTCAACTAAGGGAAGATTTTTGATTTTTGCCAGAGGTCTATACTTAAGAGAGCCGTAGATTAATAACATTGTCGTTAAAGTTATGGCCATAATTAGGGGAGCGATTTTGGCTAACCAGAAAGCCACGAAGATTATGCCGATTCCGTCAGCGAGTAAGATGGGTAAACGTGGCCCTATGCCATGGTCAATAATTTTTTCTGTGCTTGGCTGCAGTTGAATCTTGGCTAAACATTGAAACCAAATTTGACTGACTAAAACTATTAAAGCTCCCCATCCTATCGAGAGGGTAGCCAGATAAAAGCCCGATAATTCTAAAACAATTGTACTAACTGTGACGATAAAAAAGCGATCGAGGCGAGGATCGCTGGTTTTTTGCTGAAATTGGGCAATTTCTCCCAAGTCCACCGCCGCCATGCGTGCCTGTTCCATACACATCCCCAGGATACCTAGGGCAAGAATAGCAGCGGATAGGTTTTCCGGTGAGAAGATTTGGGAGATTATGCCTAAACTAGCCGGAAAAAACAGTAAAAAAAGGATCGTTCGTCTCATCTATTCGAGGTGGGGTCGGATTAAGATAAGAAATGCTCTTGACTTGATCATTTCTGTAATGTCTTGTTTGCCTCCTTTTCAAAATGCTCTCCTTCTCACCCAAGCTTTAACCCATCGTTCCTATGTCAATGAACAGTCGGAATTGACGGAAAATAACGAGCGCCTAGAATTTTTAGGCGATGCGATTTTGGCTTTTTTGGTGGGCGAACTATTGTATCAAAAATATCCCGCCATGAACGAGGCCGAATTAACCCGTTTGCGGTCAAATTTGGTCAAAGAAGAACAATTAGCGCAATTAGGCATTGAAATCGGCCTGGGGGAGTTAATGCGTTTAGGCAAGGGAGCAATTAAAGATCGGGGGCGATCAAATCCTACCCTATTAGCGGACAGTTTTGAAGCGATAATTGGGGCTTATTATCTAGATTCGGGGTTAAATGCGGTTAAAAACTATCTGCACCAACTTTTTATCCCTGTTGCCTCTCATTTAGTCTCTCAACAATCGGAATCGCCATCTTTTATCGATGCCAAAAATCTCTTTCAACAGTGGGCGCTGGCCAATTTCGCCTCTAATCCAGAATATGCGATCATTGATGTTACTGGCCCCCCCCACGCTAGGGAATTTACTGCCGAAGTGCGGGTTAATAACCTTCTCTATGGTACAGGTAAAGGCAAACGGAAACAGGATGCCACCAAAGCGGCTGCCGAAGATGCCTTAAAGCGCTGTCAATGGCAATAATAAATAAGGCCAAACCTACTTATCTTAGGGGCCACCAATTAACTTTATCTCTGGTGGCACTGTAAACTTCTTTTAAACCCTCGGCATCCAGTACCCGAATTAAATCCCCCGTCGATTCTGAGGCAATTAATCCCACGGTTTGCAATCCTTTTAATACCTGTTCGACGGTGCGTTGATTGAGTTGACAAGCGCGAGCAATCACATCGACGGATAAATCAAAAGTATAGATATTTTCGGCACTCGGTTGACTGCCTAATTCTCTTTCTTGATAGATTAAAGCTCTCAGTAAAGTGGCTACAGCTTGGGGTGGATAGCTACTGCAATTAAGCAGATGATACTCGAATTTTTGCTGTAATTCAAATAAAAAACAGTACCGTTGACGAAAACTTTCGTTATCGTTGTAAATCTTTTCTAGCGCCGATAAGGGAATTTTTAGGACGTGGGTAGTTTTATAGGATTCCACCAAACAGGGAAAGGCGCGACTGGCTAAACCATAACTAAAGGGTAAACTCCTCATGCCAAAACAACCGCCGGGGTAGGTAATGGCAATAATCCGGTCGAGGGGAGTGCTGCGGACGACGATTACACCCTCATCCAAAATCACATACAAAACATCTAGAAATTCATCGGGGAGAAAAGCCGTATAGACGGGACGATTGGAAAATAGCGTCTCTAGCTTGAGATTGTCGGCATCGAGATACTGACTTAACCAAGCTTCCTCTAGTCCGCGAAAGAGAAAACTCTGGTTAATCAGTTGTTGTAGGAGGGTTGTTTTTTTGGCTTTGACGCTCTTGCCCATAGTCTCAAACCTAGATGTAGCACTGATTCCATCTTCTCACAGTTTCCCTTGTTATCACCTTATTTCCAATTTGTTTTATAAATGTATTGAAATTTTGTTTCCTGTGCTGTAGGATTAAACTACACCTGAAAACAGATACAACCTCAGAGTAAAGCTTAGGAGCGCCGCCGATGCAGTCATCCCAGTCTTGTTTATCCCTACTCATGGCAACTGTCCTGACGGGAGGAATGCTGGCATCTTGCACCCCATCCCCCACCAATAGCGGCAATGACAGCCAAAAACCCGTGACTGTGACGCTTGTTTCCTATGCTGTCACCCAAAGTGCCTACGAAAAAATCATTCCCAAATTTGTCGAGGAATGGCAACAAAAAACGGGGCAAAAAGTAACTTTTGAACAGAGTTATGGTGGTTCCGGTTCCCAAACTCGTGCCGTTATCGATGGTTTAGAAGCGGATGTGGTAGCGTTGGCTTTAGCTTTGGATACCAAGAAAATTGAGCAAGCGGGATTAATTCAACCCGGTTGGGAAAAAGAAGCTCCCAATGACTCTATTGTTCATAAATCTGTAGTGGCTTTTGTTCCTCGTGATGCCAATATTAAAATTAATCAATGGTCAGATTTAGCCAAGGATAATATTAAGGTTATTACTGCTAATCCCAAGACTTCTGGCGGAGCGCGCTGGAATTTTCTCGCTCTTTGGGGTTCGGTGACGCAAGCGGGAGGCAGTGAACAAGCGGCGCAAACTTTTGTCGAAAAAGTGTTTAAAAATGCGCCAGTTTTACCTAGAGATGCTCGCGAATCTAGTGATGTATTTTTTAAACAAGGCCAGGGAAATGTGCTGATTAATTACGAAAATGAGATGATTCTCGCTAACCAAAAAGGCGAGAAGTTGTCCTACACTGTTCCCACCGATTACAATATTTCTATTGATAATCCCGTGGCGGTTGTTGATGCCAATGTGGATAAAAAAGGTACGAGAAAAGTGGCCGAGGCTTTTGTGCAGTTTTTATTTACTCCCGCAGCCCAAAGAGAATTTGCTCAGGTGGGGTTTCGTCCCGTTGAACCGACGGTATTTAAAGAGTTTGAGAGTAAATTTCCTCAGATAAAAAATCTCTTTACCGTGCAGGATTTAGGCGGTTGGGATAAAGTACAAAAGCAATTTTTTGATGATGGAGGCTTGTTCGATAAAATTCTGACTAAAGCTGGTAAATCTTAAAGGATAAAAACCATGGATAATCAACCTCAATGGCAAACTATTAATCATCCCCAAAGTGACTTACATCTCGATCAATCTGGACTCGATCGCCCCACTTCCCGAAGAATAAAAATTCGGATTCCTAAACAATATATTAACGAGCCAATTATAGCACGTTTAGGGTCTTTTCCTGGTCTAAAAGTGAATATATTTTCCGCTTTGTTAGCTGCCAATAATAATCAAGATGGCTGGTTCGATCTACAACTGCAAGGCAACTCCCAAGGGATAGAAAATGCCCTTTCCTATCTGGCAGATTTAGATGTAGAAGTTTGGTATGATTCAGCACAAGTTCTTGAAGAAGCGGACAATTGGTAATCTCTAATCGGCACCCCCCTTATCAAGGCGGATCCCCACCCCCCTTATCAAGGGGGGCAGGGGGGATCAAAGGCAAAATTTATCTTCTATTTAATTGGAACTACTTACTTAGCAATAATTAACAATGGCTAACCCACAATTATCTTTATCTCCCAGTCAACCCCTGAAAAAAGTTTCTATTCCTTGGGTAATTACCATTAGTTATCTAGTGGTTTTGTTGGTTTTACCAGCAGCGGCACTATTTGCTAAATCCCTAACTCTTGGTTTTGCCGAATTTTGGCGCATTGCCACTTTACCGATTTCTTTATCCGCCTACCAAGTCACTTTTTTTACTTCCTTAATCGCTGGACTAATTGACGGAGTTTTTGGCACTATTATCGCTTGGGTATTAGTGCGTTATCGATTTCCTGGGAAAAAAATTGTCGATGCTTGTGTAGATTTGCCCTTTGCTTTACCCACTTCTGTTGCTGGTTTAGTCCTCGCCACAGTTTATAGTGATAACGGTTGGATCGGTCAATTTTTTGCCCCCTTTGGTATTAAGATATCCTTTACCATTTTAGGGGTTTTTGTGGCGATGTTATTTATCGCTTTACCCTTCATTGTCCGCACCCTACAGCCGGTTTTACAGGAAATGGAAAAAGAAGTAGAAGAAGCAGCTTTATCCCTCGGAGCTTCCTCTTGGCAAATCTTTTGGCGAGTGATTTTTCCCACAATACTGCCCGCTATTTTAACAGGAGTTGCCCTCGGTTTTGCCAGAGCGATCGGTGAATATGGTTCTGTAGTTATTATCTCCTCTAATATTCCCTTTAAGGATTTAATTGCCCCAGTTTTAATCTTCCAAAGACTAGAGGAATATGATTACACGGGGGCGACAGTAATCGGCATGGTTTTATTGCTGGTTTCCCTAGGGATGTTAGTAGTAATTAATTTCCTGCAACAATGGGGGCAAAAATACAGAGTTAAGTAAAGAGTAAAAAACATTACAGTATGACTGGAGACAGATCAAAAATGCAGAATCCAAAAGCCTTAACTAAACAGAAAGAATGGGATTACAAACCCCTACTAATTATCATTGCCCTTGTCTATCTGGCACTGTTATTATTTATTCCAGCAGCAGCAGTATTTTACTATGCTTTTCGCAATGGATTCCAAGCTTTTTTAGAAGCTGCGGGAACCTCTGACTTTATCGAAGCGGTAAGATTAACAGTAATTATTGCCCTAATTACTGTACCCTTAAACACAATTTTCGGACTTTGTGCAGCTTGGGTAATTGCTCGCAATCAATTTCGTGGCAAAACGTTATTAATTAGTTTAATTGACTTACCCTTTGCCGTTTCTCCTGTGGTAGCGGGTTTAATGATTGTACTGCTCTATGGGCGCAATGGTTGGTTAGGTTCTTTTCTAGAATTTTTCGATATAAAAATACTTTTTGCTTTACCCGGAATGGTATTAGCAACTATATTTGTCACCATGCCTTTTGTCGCTAGAGAAGTTATCCCAGTCTTAGAAGAAATTGGCTTAGAACAAGAGGAAGCGGGGCGCACTTTAGGGGCAAATGATTGGCAGATTTTCTGGCGCGTTACTTTACCTAATATTCGTTGGGGGTTGATGTACGGAGTGCTGTTAACTAATGCCCGGGCGATGGGAGAATTTGGGGCGGTTTCTGTGGTTTCTGGCAGTATTTTAGGGAGAACTGCCACCCTGCCAATTTTCGTAGAACAGGCTTATAAAAATTATCTCACTCCTGCCGCTTTTAGTGCGGCGGCTATTCTAGCTTTACTAGCGGGAGTTACTTTAATTATCAAAGAAATTCTCGAACGTAAAACCGCCCACAAAATTCACACTACCTAACTACAAAAAACCTAAAAATATGAGCGGGCGTTGGGTTTCATGCTTCAACCCAACCTACGTTCTACAAAAAACCTAAAAATATGAGTATTATCATCCAGCAAGTTTCTAAACGTTTCGGCAATTTTCAAGCCTTAGATAATATCAATTTAACCATTCCTGAAGGTAAATTAGTCGCCCTCCTCGGACCATCGGGATCGGGAAAATCCACCTTATTACGTTCAATTGCGGGATTAGAAACTCCCGACAGTGGCGCAATTATCATTAACGGACAAGATATCACCCATCTGGACCCTAGACGGAGAAATATCGGCTTTGTTTTTCAACATTATGCCCTATTTAAACATTTAACTGTCCGCCAAAATATTGCTTTTGGCCTAGAAATTCGCCAGCAAAAATCGCTGGTAATTAAGAAAAAAGTTGAGGAACTATTAGAATTAATTCAATTACAAGGATTAGGCGATCGCTATCCCGCCCAATTATCGGGAGGACAACGGCAAAGAGTAGCTTTAGCCCGCGCTTTAGCCATTCAACCGAATGTATTATTATTAGATGAACCCTTTGGGGCTTTAGATGCAAAAGTCAGAAAAGAATTAAGGGTATGGCTGAGAAATTTACACGAAGAAGTTCACGTTACCAGTGTTTTTGTTACCCACGATCAAGAGGAAGCAATGGAGGTGGCCGATACGATTGTCGTGATGAATCATGGTAAAATTGAACAGGTGGGTTCTCCCGCCGAAATTTACGATCATCCCGCTACACCTTTTGTGATGCAATTTATTGGAGAAGTGAATATTTTACCTAATCTAGCAGGATTAGGAAAAGGGTATCATCAGGGGGATAATTCCACCGTCTTTATCCGTCCCCACGACCTCGAAATCATTCCCGAACAAGATGGGTTGAATAGTTGGGCAGTGGTAAAAAGAGTTATTCATTTAGGCTGGGAAATACAAGTAGAATTAATGTTAGCCGATGGGGAAATGGTGGTGGCTTATCTCAATCGTGAGGAGTACAAGCAATTACAGTTACAACCAGAACAAACGGTACATTTAAAACCGAGAAAAGCGACCTTACTCACAGATTTTGACAATAAAATTGAGAAATTTATCGATTATTCAATTTAAAAACCTTAGTTGTGTTACAGCTTTTCTCATCAGGATAAAGTACAACCTAATTTGCTATTGATGATCGACTCCCCAAAAAAACTTCCTGTCTCACCATTAAGATAACTGCTATAATGTTTGACTAAGACAATTATTTTTAAGTAATAGCCAATTCAAAAATGAAACGCATCAACCTCAATAGTTAACAAAGAAAGGCTGATCAGGTACTGTCCGATCAATACAAAAACAAATCAGAGCCTTATCGTTCTTGGGACAGGGGATTAAACGAGCAGATTAAGGGACTATTGAGACAATTTTTTCCCAAGGGTAACGAATTTTAAAATCCTTAAGCTAGAGCAGGTAGAAAGAGCCGTAAACTCTATTAACAATCGTCCTCAAAAATGTCTTAATTATCGTACCCCAAATCAGCTATTCTATGAAGGTAAATCGGACAGTGATGCAATTCAGACTTGAATTGGCTCATCATATTAATAATCCGCCAACAGTGAGTGCTTAAAAACGGATTTACTATCATAATGTGTTGTTTTCCTGATTGTCTGAAGATTGAACGCGAAAGGGAGGCGCAACATAATCGGAAGGTAAATAATTTTCGGGAATGGTTGTTGTATTTCCATCTCGTAGGGAGGTGTAACTGGGAGAAAGAATCTCAATCCCAGCTTCATTACACTTATCTTGAATATTTTGATGGAGTTCTGAATAAATGATTACCATTAAATTGGGTTGGTTAGTGTAAGCGTTCAATTGATAACTGATGTAAAAATTATCTAGGCTAGTTTGCAGGACAAAAGGTGCGGGTTCTTTGAGAATATGCTCGGTCTCTAGTGCAGCTTCAATTAAGGTTTTGTGGGCTTTTCGCCAGGGCAGATCGTACCCTAGGGTAATCGTTGTCTGAATAATTAGATTTCTGTTTAATTCCCGCGAGGAAATACTAAAGTTAATCACATTACTACTTAATAAAGATGAGTTAGGAATAGTAATGATTTTATTAGTGGGAGTACAAATGCGGATGACTAGGAAGTTTTTTTCAATTAGATCGCCAATTACATCTCCTACTTGAATGTGATCTCCGATGCGAAATGCCCGGGTATAAATAAGAATAATTCCCCCGATAACATTGGCGATCGCTGAAGTAGAACCAAGGGATAAAAGAAGACCAAGAAAAACAGAAATGCCTTGAAAAGCTGGAGAATTAAAACCGGGCAAATAGGGAAAAGCCACTATTGCTGCTATGGCAATAATTATGACTAATAGGATATTGTAAGTCGGTTTAGCCCAATCAGTATAAAAACCAGGAATAACCAGATTTCCTCTTTCTATTGCTGTAAAAAAGGGCTTGATTAGCCCGATTAAGTAGTAGGTTATAAAAATGATTATGGCAATAACAAAGGCATTGGGAAGATATTTGCCAATGGACGACAAAACCAGTTCTAATGATTGAGAAAAATAGCCTAAAATACTCTCACCAAAAACTCTTGTCCAGGGAAATAAACGAAGTACAAATGTGGCATAATTAAATAATAATAAAAACAGAACAAAGAAGCGAATTATGCGAAGAACTCGCAACCAAAAAAAGCTTATATTAGAGGAAGATATGATCTCAACATTCCCGATTTGAATGCCTGGCGTCAAGGATTCAATCAAACGTCTAATAAAGGGAAATAGCTTCCCTGAAATTTTGATAACTGCAAAGCTAATAATCAGGAAGGCAAAGCTGGCTATAACCGTATAAATGATGTTCTTAAGTAGTTGTTCGGGTTTTCGATCTTGGCGATATTGAGCGATAGCAACCTGAATTTTTTGTAAAGCTTGTTGAGCTAAAACCTCCGGCGTTGAACGATAGGCTTTTGCATCTCGCTCCGTCACCGTTAGAATTACTTCTTGATCTACACTTAAATAAAGTGAGTTATCATCAGGAATCTGCTTAATTGTCAGGTTCTCAACAGGAATAGAATCATTTTGAGCAATTCTTTCAATTCTCCGGGTAATAGCGTTAGCTCTCTCCTCCGCCGAAAATGAAGAAACTCCACGCCGGATAAAAAAGAGAGTTTTTCCATCTAACATAACTGGAAAGCCGTCAATTTTATTTTCCGGTTGTGTCGGATTTTGAGCTATTCCCAAAAGAGGGGAGGTTAGAGTCAGTAGTAAAACTACGATAAATATTACCAAAGTATGCCCAATTTTTTTCATCCATCCTCTAGCTTTAGATGCTGTAGTTGGCATTGAATATCTTTGATTAATATCGACAAACGGTACAAATTTCATAGGATTAAGTCAGATTTTTCTGGGTGTAGTCGGGTAAGGTTTAGGCATTAAGAAAAGCTAAAACCAGTCGCAGAGTAATTGTCCCCGGCAACATGAATACAATCAGGGCGACAATTATTTGACAGAGCCAGCGAATTTGAGTATAGCGTGGTTTTCTAGAGGTTTTTTGGCTCTTCTCGACTTTGTGTGATAATTTTTGCTTATGGAATCGTGAAATGTTGACTGAGAAGGACTTTTACGACTATTTTGCCGAAGAAACTATCAGTATAGGCTTCGTTTCCACACATAAACCAGAAGAGCCGGTTTTTTTGATCATAGATCAAAGCAGAATTATCCCTAACTATTCTCTCACAAAAATCCAGTGGGTAAATTAAGTGATCGCTGCTGGTAATTCCTGGCGACTGTACTAATACTAAATCCTGTTTAAAAGCCATAGGAGATTAGGGAGATGGGGGAGTGGGGAGATGGGGGAGCAAATGTCAGCAGAAAGTTAGCAAAATTATCTAGTCACACCAGTCAATAAAACGCCGTAGCAATTCTATCTATCCTAGTACAATTGCTCAGGAGCTACGATCAATTAACCTAGAAGAGTTAGCCAATAACCAAATTCAGGCGTTGACAAGTTTATGTCACTTTTCTCATCAACCCCTGGCAAAAGTCAAAAAGTAATCAATAATATAGCGGTTTTCAGTCTCATAAGGTATAGTAAATCCCTTGATAGATAGGCGTTTCAGCGTTTCAATCGGGACTCACTTCTGTGAAAACCGCTATAATATGCAGGGGTTAATTATTGCTACTATGGCAAGAGTACCTCTCGTCTGGCTTCCACTAGAAGTCTGTTGGTAGCTTCGGGAATTGTCAAAACCGAGATGTAGTTACTCATTGAACGCCACAAAGGCCAAAATATGGAGTATCGTTTATGAGCCATTTATCCCTATCCGAACAGATTAACGCGGAACTTCTGGCAATCCTGATCGAAGAGGAAGTCACCTATCCCTGGGATGTAACCGCTGTTGAGAGTCATGATCCCTTAGACGTGACAGAAACGCCTTTTTCTCTGTGTGAAGGACTAGAAGCGACGGCGATCGAGGCACAAGCTCATAGATTCTTTAGCAGTTTACACCAAAAATTCCCGACAGTTTCCCTTTCATCCCGGTCTAATATCTTTGATAAATTTGCCTCTTTACTGCCAGCCGAACATTTAAATCGTCTAGTAGAAAGTGCTGAAAATCTAGTTAATAGTCAATTAGATAACTTCGATCGCCTTGTTGTTTGTCTTAGCGAGCTTTTTCCCCAATGGTCTCCAGAAGATTTACAGGTTTTTGCCCGTCCCTACGCCTATACTATGCGTAATGGCCAGAGCAAAACCACTATAGACACCGAAGATTGGCAAAGTCTTTCCGAAATTGAACAAATTCGCCGGAGTGCAGCCATCGCCAGCCAGATTTTTCGCCACTTGTCTTCTCCTGAATAGTCATCTGGTTATCAGCCGTACTGCATTGAAACTGCCTATTAGACCTCCATCTAAATATTATAGTCATTTCAATTAGGATTGAGAATATCAATGCCAGAGTTCATAAGGGTTCAACCAGTCTAGACTGTATCAGAATTATCTGAAATGACTATATCTTAAGACTAAAAGTTTTTCTAGTTAAGGAATCTAAGCAAATAAAAATGATTTTAATTGTTTCATATTTTTTCAGTGAAATTGAATTAGCAACGATAAATACACATTTCAGCTTAGAACTACTCAGTTAGTACAAAAGCTAAAAGCAAGCTGTGACTGGGTTATAATTTTTGGAGATGTCTATTAGATATTTTAGTACAAATGCTCAAACTCTCTCTCCCCGCTCCATCTCCCCCTTCTCCCGTCTCCCCTTACCGATTACTGTTTACCGATCACTAAAAAAACCCCTACTCCCAATTCGGAGATACTGCTAGGGAAAAACGAAAAGTGCTGCCTTTACCTAATTCACTTTCTACCTCCATTTGACTTTGGTGTAATTCCACTAAACGACGGGTAATCGCTAAACCAATACCACTACCCCCAGAATAACGGGAACGAGAACGATCTGCCCGCCAAAAGCGCTCGAAAATAAAGGGTAAATCCTCTGCTGCGATGCCGATTCCCGTGTCGATAACGGCAATTTGTAGGCGATTTTTGTCCCTTGTCACTTGCAGGGTAATTGCACCATGATCGGTGTAACGAATGGCATTACCGAGCAGATTAACTAAAATTTGTTCGAGGCGATCGGGATCGGCCATGACAGATGGTAAATTGGGGGGACAATCTAACTGTAAAGTCGGTCCATCTTCTAATAATTGATCGGCAAATTTTTCGATAAGAGAATTTAACAAAGTTAATAAATTAACAGGTTGCAGTTTAATCGAGAGATAACCAGATTCCGCTTGCGATAGCTCCTGTAGATCGTGGGTTAAACGTTCTAACCGGCGGGTTTCTTTCACTAATTTCTGATAAAGTTCTGGATTAGGTTTGATCGCACCATCGGCTAATTCCTCCAGATATCCCCGTACCACAGTTAAAGGGGTGCGTAATTCGTGGGTAAGATCACCGATTAATTCCTGGCGACGTTTTTCCACATCGGCTAAACTAATCGCCATCTGATTAAAACTGATGGCTAATTGATTTAATTCTGGGATTTCGCTTTCTGGAACTCGCGCCGATAAATCCCCTTCCGCAAAATTTTTAGTGATTTGTTTGATTTGTTTTACCGGTTTCATAATGCGTTGAGAAACCAAAAAACTCAGATAACCAGCTGCACTTCCTCCCGCAATAAATGACCAAATAGCACTACTATCCCAAGCCGTCTCAAAACCCCTAACCAAGAAAGTTCTTGCCGAGCGCACGGTAAAAAATCCCTGCCTTTCTAACTGTTCCAAACGCAAAACAAACATTCGGGGAGAAGATAATTTAGCAATGATAATAAAGCTACTCAATCCCACCACCATAACGAGGAGATGGGATAAAAATAATCTGGTTCCTAAGCTTAATTTTGGTGGCTGCATATTTGGTAAAAAACTCTATTTGTCGTCAATATTATTAACATTGTTTATCATAAAGATGAAGTATAACAGGATTGGGCATCGACGACCGACTCCCGAAAACAAAAACTTTGTACCTCACCATTAAGATAACAGCCATATATCCGGCTACAGCATCATAAAGAACTCTATCGGGTTCTTCCTGTGGAAGAATCTCCCCTTAAGCCATGCTGTGAGGGGAGAATAGGTCAAAACCTAACTTTTTGCCGCTCTATGCTATGGTATCAAGATGCGCTACTCTGTTAGGAGATGATTTTGCTTGAGTCATCTGCTCAAAGTAGCGTCTGTTTTTTTTAACCCTTACCCCCAAAAGAGAATCTTTTCTGTATGCTAGAGGCTAATAATCAGGGAGAGAATCAAATATTTCTCTATGAAGTTGTTTTTTCCGGTTCTTCTGGCTCTTTGCCTCAACGCTTCTCCCGGACAGTCCTGCGAGTACCTAAAAGCCGCATGAGTCAAGAAACACAGCGCCTCCTGCGCCAAGGTGCCAGGATTCTCAGTATAAAGCCTCTTGACCCAGAAACTGTCTCCATTAAGCCTAGTTTACCACCTCAACCCTGGTGGATAGAGATCACCACCACTCAGCCGAAATGTCTCTATTATTTCGGTCCGTTTGAGAGTTTTTCTGAAGCTTTATCCCATCAATCCGGTTATATCGAAGACCTACAATCGGAATCTGCCGTGGGGATTAACAGCGAAATTAAACAATGTCAGCCCGAGGTTTTAACTCAAGAAGATTTTTAATATATGGTATCTAATTATACAGATTTTTAGGAATAGTTAGTCTCCTTTTGTTTTCGTTGAATAATGCCTTCACCTTCACAGAATTTACAGGGGACGGATTCATTCTCTGTCTCTAGATAGATTCTTCCTTTGCCTTGGCAGTGGGAACAGATAACTTTTTCTTCCCACCAATAATTCTCTAAAAAAGCCTCATCGGTAATATAGGTAAAATCTTCAAACATTGGCTTGTCCTCTTATTGTTCAGATAGCTTAATCTGGGTTCACCTTTCAAGCTGAGAAATTGAAAATCAGTTTTACCCCCATAGTAAAAAAGATCGGGTTCATTCTCTTGGAAACTTAAATTACTTCATATTTATTCATATTTATTAATATAATAATGAGTGTTCACTATCAATCTTTGCTAAAGCAGCACCCCCTGATTGTATCATAGCAGACATGGCAATTAACGACCAACTATACTTTAGACGTTCATAATCTGAGATTTATTCAACTTCTGAAATGGTAGAGTAAGCAAGGAATTCAGTTCTTTTTTATGTTTTAGATGGGCATCATTCAGACATTCATAAATAGCTGAAGAAAAGTCAGAAAAGTTTTCATAATATTTAGGGTTGGCTGAATAAATGTGAAATGTAGGTAAGGTAAGGGTTTTGTGGCTTTTCTCGCCAAACAGGTGCAAGATTTTGAGAGAATCATGCTTCCAAACCTTGCGTTTTCATCGGCCCGCGTCCTGTAGGGGCGAAGCATTTGGGCATAACCTATCGGTGAAACCGGAGATTTTCTATCCGAATGCTTCGCCCGTACTTTTTGCCGCAAACCCTATTTAGTATTACAATCGATCGGATTTGGCGGATCTGAGTTTTTGTCCCTTTTGAGTTTCTCGATTTCTCGTTGATTGGCTTTCCAGTCCTCAGCCACCCATAATTGTTTATCTTCATCCCACTTGGATTCCGTGTATATTGCTTTTTCCCAAAAGCAGGCCGATTTAATTTGTTCTGGATTAAGACCCTCGGCTCCGTTGAGGTTGGCTCCGTTGAGGTTGGCTCCGTTGAGGTTGGCTCTGTAGAGGATGGCTCCGTTGAGGTTGGCTCCGTTGAGGTTGGCTCCGTTGAGGTTGGCTCTGTAGAGGATGGCTCCGTTGAGGTTGGCTCGGTAGAGTTCGGCTCCGTTGAGGTTGGCTCCCTTGAGGTTGGCTCCGATGAGGTTGGCTTCGTTGAGGTTGGCTCCCTTGAGGTTGGCTCCGTTGAGGTTGGCTCGGTAGAGTTCGGCTCCGTTGAGGTTGGCTCGGTTGAGGTTGGCTCGGTTGAGGTTGGCTCCGTTGAGGTTGGCTAGGTTGAGGTTGGCTCCGTTGAGGTAGGCTCCGATGAGGTTGGCTTCCCTCAAATTTGTCCGACTTAAATCAAGAATTTTAATTTTATTAGAGTCAGTTGTTTCAGCCAAATTATCGCCAGCTTGGTCATTCTCAACTTTACGCCGGCCGATTACCGTTAAAGCGGCCTGAACTGGAATACTCACGGAAGGGAGCTTTTCTAGGGCCTTCTCTCTTTCCTCTGGCTCCAGTTGTTGAATATTCGAGGGAATGGGGGAATTTTTACGAATGTAGGAAGTCAGCACTTCCATAATTGTCCATTGATCCTTGGGAGAATCTTTGGCAATTCGCTCTAGGGAATAAATGCCGCCAATTACCACCTCCTCTTTAGTATTACCGATTTGCTCGACAGCTTTCGAGAAGCGCTCGGTAATCAGACGTTCCTGAATCAGTTGCCTTTCCGCTTGAGAATTGAGATAATTGACAAAAAGCCCGATTCCTGCCGAAAGGGTAGCAATTAATCCCAGGGCAGAAATAATCGTTTTGACCACCTCAATGGCAAAGGTGCGGCTGTCTTTGTCTTCACGGGCAAAAAGTCCCGGTATTTGCTGAAATAGCCAGAAGGGAAAGATTAGCAGTTTCCAAGCAACTCTGACAAGAGACTGGAGCGATAGCAACAATCTTTTAATTAGCCTTTTTCCCCCGCGATAGGGCATCTTTAGATTCCAAGCAAGAATCGCTCTGGGATGTTGGCTCAAATATTCTTTCGCTTGCTGCCAGTCATCTATCTCATTGCCTTCTTTACCCGATGCCAGCCGTTTTTGATAAAACTCGTAAGCCTTGATCTGGTGCAATTCTAAAGGAATTCGTGGTGATTTTTTCGGAACCATGCAGCGTTTTCCCCGCCAATAGATGGATTTTGCCAAGGGACTGAGGGACTGACAAAACTGTTTTCGAGGCCGGTTGAAAAGAAGTAAGTAGGTAGGCGTTAAAAGTTGTCAGATGCCCCCCTTATTAAGGGGGGATTAAAGGGGGGACTAAGGGGGGATCGGCACCCCCCTTATCAAGGGGGGCAGGGGGGATCGGCACCCCCCTTATTAAGGGGGGCAGGGGGGATCGGCACCCCCCTTATCAAGGGGGGCAGGGGGGATCGGCACCCCCCTTATCAAGGGGGGACTAAGGGGGGATCGGCACCCCCCTTATCAAGGGGGGCAGGGGGGATCCCCCCGCCTATCGGCACCCCCCTTATCAAGGGGGGCAGGGGGGATCGAACCTAAAATCCATTTTTAATTTAATTATAACCAGCTACTTACAATCCAACCATTAAAGTTTATCTGTTAATCGGGTAATCGGCTCTCTCGGATGCTGTGTGATCAACAGGATCGATCATCGAGATTGTCGGTATAGACTAGAGCCTAACGTCAACCTTTGATCAAGCTGTTGCGATACAATCCAGCAAAGACAAGAGAGCCTGTTTAGAGAATCGATCGCTTTAAGTGGTGTACTCGGCGTTAATTTTGACGTAATCGTAACTAAGATCGCAACCCCAGGCCGTACCTGTTCCCGAACCGTTACCGATACAGATAGACATTAAAACGGTATCTTCTCGTAAATAAGCCCCGCTTGCTGCCGCTTTCAGGTAATTACTGGCACTAGCTCGATCGAACGCCAGAGGTTGACCATTTTCCATCATCACGAAGTCGCCTAACTTAATTTGCAGATCCTCTTGATGGAAGACTATCCCGGCCCGGCCCGCGGCCGCCGCAATTCGTCCCCAGTTAGGATCTCGACCGAAAACCGCCGATTTTACTAAGGAAGAACCGGCAATGGTGCGAGCAATCTGACGAGCGGACTGATCATCGGCCGCCCCCGAAACCCGCACTTCTATTAAACAGGTGGCTCCTTCCCCATCCCGGGCGATCGCTTTGGCCAAGTATTGACAAACTTCCGTTAACATGGCCTCTAACTTTTGGGCATCCCGGCCCATTTCTGTGATGGCTGTGGTGCGCGATTGACCGTTAGCCAAGGCGATCAGACTGTCATTGGTACTGGTGTCCCCATCCACCGTGATCTGATTAAAACTTTTATTAGCCGCCCGACTTAACATACTTTGCCAGAGAACCGTCGATACTGCGGCATCACAGGTAATAAAGGAGAGCATCGTCGCCATATTCGGGTGAATCATCCCCGATCCCTTGGCAATTCCCCCAATTGTGACCGGACGACCATCGATGGTGGTTTGCAAGGCGATCGATTTGGGGACTAGATCCGTGGTCATAATCGCCCGGGCCGTGCTTTCGCCGCCATTTTCCGACAATAAACCCGCTAAGGTCGGTAAAGCGGCGGTTAACGCATCCATGCGAATCCGTTGCCCGATCACTCCTGTAGAAGCCAGCAAAATTGCATCGGCGGGAATCCCTAAAACTTGGCTCAAGGCGGCGGCACTATCGAGAGCATCTTGCCATCCAGCTTCCCCCGTGGCGGCGTTTGCTTGGCCAGCATTACACAAAATCGCCCTGGCGCTGGCTTTAGTTTGTAGGCGTTGACGGCAATAATCGACGCAAGCGGCCCGCACTTGACTGGTGGTAAAGACTCCGGCGGCGATCGCTTCTGTTTCCGAGACAATTAGGGCTAAATCGGGCAAACCGGACGGTTTTAAGCCCGCGGCCATCCCTGCGGATTTAAATCCTTTTGGGGCCGTGATCCCCCCCTCTATTTCCTGCCAATCGGCCATTTTCTCCCGTCTCCTACTCAAATTCGACACTCGATTATAGCAAGTAAAAAGCCAAAAATTAGCAAAGGGTTTGACCGTTTCGGGTTGGGAAGTGGGGAAAAAAGGCCGACGGCTGATAATTACTGGCTGCAAATTAGCCTAAAATACGATTAATTGACCAGGATTTTGGGGCGATAGTTTATGGAACGCGGTTTATTGTGGACACCTTTATTAATTCTGTTTATTTGGTTGGCTTGGAGTGGTTGGAATGAATACCAAAAAGTGGAAATCTATCGAGAATGGGCGGAAAACTTCGATCGAGCTAAGTATGATATATATTCTGTCTTAGGTCAAAAAGATAAAATTATCACTTGGGGAAAGCCAACTCGTAAGGGAGTGATCAATTTACAAACTTTTTCCCTAGAGGAGGTCAAAGAAATCCGTTTGTTAGTTAATAATCAAGTGGTGGATTTAGATGCTCTTCCCCCGCAGGGTTCCCCTTTTCTAGAATTTATTTTTAAGGAGCGATCACCTGAAAAAATTCCTTTTACTGAAGTTGAATTGGCTAGTCGGTGGGCGAAATTTTTACAACAACAAATCTTAATTTAATGGCGATAATTTCTAGCGCAATCTTCCTGATCGCAGGATACCGACAACTAACCATAAACCGATAAAACTAGCTGTAGCAAATAATACGGTACTAATAATAGTTAATTGCCGAGATTGGGTGCTGGCCGTAACAATAGCAGCCCCGATAATTAAGGAACCAATAATCACACTAAAAGCTAGTCGATTGGCGGAATTATCTAAACTGCGACGGAGATTATCTAATTCACGAATTTTCAGATTAACATTTAAAGTTTCTGAGGTTAAACTATCTAGTAAAACTTCGATTTGACGGGGAGATTTCAGGGAAAAAGATTTCAAGTCTAAAACTGTTCTTAGGGCAGTTTGTAGGGGAGTGCTACCGATTAACTGTTGTTCAAGAATATTAGTTAATAGCGGTTTGACTTCCTCCAGGATATTAATATCAGGATTAAATTTTCGGGCAGTTCCTTCTAGATTAGCGAGACTTTTGGCGAATAAACCTAAATTACCCGGGAGTTTAATTCTATTGCGACGGGCAATTTGCAAAAGTTCATAAACCACCTCACTAAAGTTAATTTGATTTAAATTGAGGTTATAATATTTTCGCAACATCCGCTCATAATCTACCTCTAATTGTACTAAAGTAATCGGGACTACTGACTCGGACAGTTTAATAGTTAGTTGACTGCATCTTTTCGCATCTAAGTCAACAATTGCTAATAACAATTCTGTTAAAATTTGTTGAGTTTGCGGGTCTAATCTGCCCACCATACCACAGTCAATTAAAGCTACTCTACCATCGTCAAGATAGAAAATATTACCCGGGTGAGGATCGGCATGAAAGAAGCCATCAATATAAATTTGTTGAAAAAATGACCGAAACAAAATTCTAGTTATTTCGCTTTTTCTTTGGGAAATTGCTTGCTCAGTTGGCGGTCTAGAAACATCAGCCTCTAAAATTTGTTTTCCTTCTAACCATTCTAACACTAATAGCTTGGAATTAGTTAAGTGCCAATAAATTTTAGGAATAACTAACTGTTTGGGTTCTGACCACCGACTCTGGGTTAAATTATAGCGTAATTGGTCAGTATAATGACCTTCTTGGGTGAAATCTAATTCCGCATTAACTGCTTTAATAAACTCCTCTGCTAAGTCAACAACGTCATAACTTTGACCAAATTCTGTGAGGGCAACTAAATCAGCAATTCCCTTAATTAAGGCACTATCTTGGGCGACAATTTTTTCGATCCCCGGACGCAAGACTTTAATCGCTACTTCCTCCCCAGATAATAAAGTTGCCCGATGAATTTGCCCGATCGATCCTGCGGCGATCGGTTGGGTATTAATATACTTAAATACCTGTTCGATCGGTTTTGCTAACTGTTCGGTGATGACTATTTCTATATCTGTCCAGGCAACGGGAGGAACTTGCGCTTGTAGGGCAGTTAAAGCCTCGATATAATTAGCAGGTAGCAGATCGGGACGGGTACTAAGTAACTGTCCCAATTTGACATAAAAAGGACCCAATTCCACAAGGATTTTTTTGAGAACTTCTGGGGTGGGAATCTGGGGATTTTCTGTTTTTCCTAGGGTTAAAACCCCGCGCATATAGTCCCAACCATTGCCGAGAACTATCTCAAGGATTTCTTTTTGTCTTTGACTGGTTTGGGGGAGTGAGAACACGGTATTATCAGTTATCAGTGATCAGTTATCAGTTATCAGTTATCAGATTTGACTTTTAAGTGAGCAGTATTAAGTAGGGCTGGCTGAATAAATGTGAAATATAGACGAGGTAAAAATATGTGCAAGGTTTTGAGAGAATCGTGATTCAAAAGCTTGCATCTTCATTGGCGATTGTGTCCTGTAGGGGCGAAGCATTCGGGCGATAACCTATCGCTGAAATCCTAGATTTCCGATCCGAATGCTTCGCCCTTACTTTTTCAGCAAACCCTACTTATCAATCCTATAACAATTTCTCTAATTTGGGATCGGTTTGTAAGTGCTTGAGAACTTGTTTAATATCTTGGGTACGATCTTTGTGGACAACGAGAGTCGCTTTACCGTCGCGAACAATTACCAGATCTTTTAAACCAATAGTAACGATCACTTCTTCCTCATCACTAGCATAGATAATAGCCCCCTCCGTATCCAAACCGACATGATTGGCCAGTTCAATATTTTTGCCCTTTGCTTCTAGTAATCTTTCCAGAGCATTCCAATCTCCCAGATCATCCCAACCGAAATTAGCGGGTAAAACGTAAGCGAGTTGGGTTTTTTCCATCAAAGCATAATCGATACTTTTTTTCTCTAAATCCTCATAGGCAGCGATGCCCCGATCGATCAGAGGCTGTAAAATATTATTAGCGTGGGTTTTTAGCTCCTCTAAAACCACTTGTCCCTGAAAGATAAACATTCCGCTATTCCAGCTAAAAAGTCCCGTTTCTAGGAATTTTTCGGCCGTGGTGCGATCGGGTTTTTCCGTAAAACGACTCACTTTATAGACGGGTAAACCATTAAATTCGCCCTGATTTTCTCCCTGTTCGATATAACCGTAACCGGTGGAGGGATAATCGGGTTTAATTCCTAAAGTAACGATCGCTTTTTGGCTGACGGCCACTTCTACGGCCGCTTTTAAAGTGTTAATATAAGCCTCTTGATTACCAATATAATGATCGGCAGGAAAAAAACCGATCGCCACTTCTTTACCATAACGTTTTATCACTTCTAAAGTAGCCCAAGTCACAGCCGGGGCCGTATCCTTGCCCACCGGTTCCACTAATAGGTTACTCTCCGGTAAATCGGGCAGTTGTTCGCGGACACCATCAGCGATCGCACTAGCGGTAATTACCCAGAGATTTTCCCAACCTGCCCCTAAAGATAATAGACGATCGGCCGTTGCTTGTAAAAGACTGCGACCACTACCATCAAGACAGAGAAACTGTTTCGGACGCGCTAGACGACTGAGAGGCCAAAAACGTTCCCCTTTACCCCCGGCGAGAATGACTGGAACAAGCGACTGATTCATAAAAAATTGACACTTATCGGTTAAGCTGAACCGATTGTATCAGACGGCAGCGAGGGGTGAGCATTTTCCTGACTCAAAGCTAAAAAGCGGGCAAATAACCCGCTTTCTAGCAAAAATAACCGAAATATTGCGATTAGAAATTCATTTCGGCCGCTTGTACTGTTTCCACTTGTTTTTTCTTAATAACTAAGAGGATTTGGCAGAGCATAATACCACCGAGGAATAAAACCAATCCTTTGATCCGGCCGGGATTTTGTAGGACAACTTCCGTCTCTTTTTGACCAAAACCGCCAACATTGGGGTTACTGGTTAAAAATTGTCCCACTTCGATCGCTTGACCTTCCGAGACGATTAACTCAGGTCCTGGGGGGATATTTTCCACCACGGGGCCAGCTTCGGAAGTGATGGTGACTTCATAACCACCGGCTTCGGTTTTGCTAATCTGGCTAATTGTACCTGCGGTAGAAGCTTTGAAAGCGTTATTATTGCTGGGTTCACCGGTGGGGTACACTTGACCACGACCACGATTGGCCCCTAAATGCACAGCATATTTACCGAAGTGAATACCTTTATTTTGGCTAGGATCGGGGGCCAGGACGGGGAAAACGATTTCTTTGTATTGATCACCGGGTAAGGGGCCAACGATAACCACGTTATCTTGACCTTCTTTGTAGGATTGGAAATAGACTCCACCGAGTTTTTCCTGCATTTCTTCGGGAATGCGATCGGGGGGCGCGATTTTAAAACCATCCGGTAGCATTAAGACTGCACCGACGTTTAAACCCCCCTTGGATCCGTCTCCTAACACCTGTTGACTGGCGGGATCGTAGGGGATTTTTACCACTGCTTCAAAGACGCTATCGGGTAATACCGAGTGGGGGATTTCAATTTCGGCGGGTTTTTGGGCTAAATGGCAGTTCGCGCAGACAATCCGACCTGTGGCTTCTCTGGGGGTTTCCGGGGCGGTTTGTTGCGCCCAAAAAGGATATGCTTGGGCAGATTGGGGGTTAATGACATCGCTGGTTAGGAGTAGGGAAACGGTAGCGATCGCCACGAGGACGGCTTTCACTAGGGCCTGTCTGTGGACTTGCGGGAAGCTTAAAAAGTTGAATGTTCTCATCTCTATCGGTTGAATAATTCCAAATCTCGTCACATTGAATAATCTAGGACCACCAGGGTTCTTCACCGGTGCGGAAGTCGGTTTCCGTCCAAGTGGAGAAGACGACTTTATCATTATCGGTGACGTTGGCATGGGCGAGGGCTAAGGATAGAGGCGCTGGACCGCGAACTACTTTTCCTTCGGCATTGTACTGGGAACCGTGGCAAGGACACATGAATTTTTCTTCGCTGGCATTCCAAGGCACCACACAACCTAAGTGGGTACAGACGGCGTTAATTCCGTAGTTGGCCAGGGTTTTGTCCTCTTGGACGACTAAATAGGTGGGGTCGCCTTTTAAGCCTTGGGCTAAGGTGCGATCGCCAGGGTTATGGGTGGTCAGAAATTGACTGACAATCACATCATTGCCTAGGGCATCTTTTGCGGTGACACCGCCACCCGTACCACCGGCCGAGGGGGGAATAAAATACTTAACAATCGGATACAAAGCCCCCGCTGCTACTCCGGTAATTGTACCAAAGGTCAACAGGTTCATAAATTGACGACGACCCAAATCGGGAACATCTGTACCGGAAACTTGACTCATTGCTCCTTATCTCCAAATGTAAATTTTTGTAAACTAATTCTCATCTAAGGGCGATTTTGTGCATCTCGATCAAGACGAAAACCCAGAGCTTAAAGAAGGTTTACAAGGGCTGTATTAGATTATTACAGATATTGAGTCACGGACAATTGCCACGGCAAAGCTGCCCCAAATGCGATCGCTGTTTGATCGCTTTCAGTGCTAGAGGCAAATTATTAAAAAATTGACATAATGGCGGCTTGTGTGTTTACTTGACAGTTACGCTTCCTATCAGTCATACTATTAAAAATAGTTCAAAAAAACCAAAGATTAGGTTATGTGACTCTAACCAACACAATCAACTATTACCAGTGATTTACTCAAGATGATGACAGCTAATTCTGCTTATGAATTGTTAGAATCTGCTTATAATGAACTCGATTTTAGTCAAGGCGACTTAGTGAGTTCAAAAGTGTCATTGTCAGAAATAACTTTAGAAGAGTGGATAGAAAAAGGAGATTGGTTAGAATTAGCTAGGCAAGTTGAAGCAGAAAAAGTTTTTTTTGTTAATAATAATCCTGTGATTATTTTTGCTAAATGCGATACTCAAGAAGATGAAAAAGTACGGCAAATCTTTAATAAAATATGGTGTATGGCTAGACCAAGTTACCTATTTTTAGCGAAAGAAGGTGAACTAGCTATTTACGATCTAACCAAACCACCTGCTAGAAGTATAGAAGATTGGAAGAAAAATAATAGACCGTTAGAAGTTGCCCAAAACATACTTGAAGTAACTTCAAAACTTTATCAATACAGACGGGAACAAATCGAATCAGGGAAGCTTTTTGAGGATGAGCGTTTTGAAACATCTAATCAACGTGCTGATCAATCACTGATCAAAGATTTAAAAACAGTTCGTTTAGCCTTAATTAGTGGAGGATTAAGCGAAAATAAACGTAAATATGCTCATGCTTTAATTGGTAGATCAATTTTTATTCGCTATTTGGAAGATAGAGGAATTTTAACTCAAGAGTATTTTGAAGCAATAGCACAAAACAATGCAACATGGAAAGCCTTACTTAATGCTCCTGACGATCAGTTAAATATGGAAACTGAAGCTAAACAACATTATATCAAAATATTAAGTGATAAAAGTTTTACCTATGCTTTATTTAATCAGTTGAGTCAAGATTTTAACGGAGATATGTTCCCTTCTGATGAACAAGAAGCGGAATCTGTTGAGCAACGGCATTTATCTCTCTTGCAAGAATTTTTACAGGGAAATATTGATCCACAAAAAAAATTATTTTTCTGGGCTTATAAATTTGATATAATCCCTATTTCTTTAATTAGTAGTATTTATGAAGAATTTTATCATGAGTCAAATACAGAAAATATTGATAATGGGACGCATTATACACCGAGTTCATTAGTGGAATTTGTCTTGTCTAAAGTTTTAACGTCAGATTGTTTGACAACTCATCCCCGTATTCTTGATCCTTGTTGTGGTTCAGGAATCTTTTTAGTGGAAGCATTTCGGAGAATTGTGAGACATCGAGTCTATCAAAATCAGGAACAGCGATTAAGTTGGCAAGAGTTAAGAGAAATCTTAAAAAATCAGATAGCTGGCATAGAAATTAATTCAGAAGCTATCAGAATTACTGCATTTAGTCTATATCTTGCTTTATTAAATTATCAAGAGCCTCGAAACATTTTATCACAAATTAAACGAGGTGAAAAATTACCCTTTTTAATTTATCAAGCGAATGGGTTATCTGAGGATAATCACTTTAATAATTTAGTCTGCGATAATGCTTTTCAAGAATTTTCTAACTCAGAGGATTTGATATTATCTAGAAATTTTAGTAGTCAATGTGCTGATGTTGTTGTCGGTAATCCTCCTTGGGGATCTCCTAAAACGAAGGATAAAAAAGGCACAAAAGACTTAAATATCGCTTTACAATGGTGTCAAGAACGTGATTATCCAGTCGGAGATAAAGAACGTTCTCAAGCGTTTATCTGGAGAGTATTTGATTTTTTAAAAGATAATGGATGGTCAGCATTAGTGGTATCAACAGGTATTTTCTTTAAGACCCATGATAAAAGCAAAGAATTTAGACAAAAATGGTTAAACAGTGTCTTATTAAAAGAAGTTGTCAATTTTGCTCATGTTCGTGATATTTTCTTTAAATCTGGTAATAAAAACCAATCTAGTGCCTCAATTTCTCCTTTTGCTTCAATTATTTTTCAGAAAGTCAATCAGACAGAGTTAACCTTAAAAGATCAAGTTGTCACTTATTGGTCTGCTAAAAAAACAGCTATGATTAAAAATGTGCAAGCTGTTATTTTGAGTGTTATGGATCGTCGTGGTATCAGACAAAGTGAACTATTTTATAATGATTCTTTATGGAAAATTTATTATTGGGGAAATCATCAAGATGCTGGTTTAATTCAAGGTATAACTTTAGCTCCAGCATTAAAAGAATTACATGATCCTAGCAATAGTGGTCAAGGGTTTACAACTGGAAGTGCTTATTCAGCACCACAATGGCTATCTAAATATCAAAATCTACCGATTCCCAAATTTCAACGTTATTCTTCTATTCAAAAAGACTGGTTTACATCATCTCCCAAAAAAGTGCATCGTATAGCGAATGAATCTTTATTCTATGGTGAAAGATTATTGATTAAACATGGCATTAGTCAAGCATCTAGAAAAAAAGGAGAAATTATTGCTCGATTAGAATCAGAAAACTTCAGTTTTACAAATTCAGTAAATTGTATCAAGTTACATGATGTTGAAGAATGGAAATATAAAATTATATTAGGAACTTTATGGTCTTCATTATCTCGTTATTACTTTTTTCTGACTTCTAGCAAATGGGGAATATGGCATGATGGAATTTATAAGGATGAATATTTAAGTTTGCCGATTATTTTTCCAAAGGATCAAGGTATTCGGGAAAAAGTTATCGATATTGTTGAGCAATTACAGAATTGTAATCCTATAAAGTATAGTATTGAACATCCTGAAGGAAAAACTCCAGAAAAAATAGAAGCACAACTCACTGAATTAGAATATCAATTAGATGAGGCAATATTTGATGTCTATGATCTCACGATTGCTGAACGGGATCTCATTCGTGATATGTGTGATGTTGGGATAGAGTTTTACTATAATCATATCAACAGTAAAGCAGTAAAACCTGTTGAGAGCTATCCTCAACAAAATCAAGGACTTCTCAACGATATTAATAAAAACCGTCAAACTCAAAAAGGATTAGAAGGTTATTTACAAGCCTTTTTAGATATTTGGAATCGAGAATTAGAACCTGATGGTGAATTCAGTTGGCAGATTATTCGTCCTCAATTTCAGGGGTTAGAAAATCCTATGTTAGCCGTTATTTTCTCTACACAAGAGTATGGAGAAAAACCTCAACCTGTCTCCCAATCAGATCAAAAACAATGGATAGGAATTATTGCTCAATTAGCAAGACAAGAAAACGGTTTATTAGTTCCCTATAATAGCCATCAAATTTATCTTGATGGTTTAGTTCGTTCGGTTTCTGATACAGAAATCATTATTATTAAGCGTAATGAACGAAGATTCTGGACTCGTAGCATGGCGCGTGAGGATGCGGAGGCAACAATGCTTCAAATTATTAACTTACAAGAATCTCAAGAAAGGATCTAAACTTATGACAAAACCAAGTTTATTAAAAAAAGATATATGGGGTAATCATGAAAAGAGAGTTTTAGCTATTTTTAGGCTTGCTTTAGAAATGCTTCAAAAGAACCAAGAATTACCCCAAAGTGAAGATGAACTTAATCGAAAACTATGCTTTTTTGTCCGTTATGCCAACCAACAATTAACTATTTCTAATCAAGGAATAGAATGGCCTTGTATGTGTGAAGCCAATAATCAACCTGATGCTGATGATAGCATTGGAGCTAAACGAGAATATAAACGACCTGATTTTCAATGGGGAATCTGTGATACTAACGAAACAAATCCTGAAAGAATGGATAAATTTTACACTTTAGAGGCTAAAAGACTCGGTTCTCCATCAAGTTCCCAATGGATACTTAACAAAAATTATATTCTAAATGGGATTAACAGATTTATATTAGTTGAATGGGGTTATGGAAAATCCGTCAGTTCGGGAGCAATGATTGGTTATATTCAAAATATGGAATTAAGAGAAATTTTAAATGAAGTTAATAAGCATTGTTCACAACTAACCATTATAGAGTTAACTTTATCGCTGGAAGGATGGCAAAATGATGTGAGTCGTCTTGACCATCAACTAGAACGTCCTGATGTGCCACCTAGTCCATTTAATTTAAGACATCTATGGGTAGATTTACGAAGTAAAAAAACTGATAACAATGACGATACCTCATCATAAAAATTTATTCAAATTCTCCATTAAACGCTCATGAATCTCATCACCCCAAAACCGAACTAAGGAGAAACCTAGGCGATTGACCCTTAAAAACGCATCCTCAGCATCATAAACTGCTAATTCTAACTGATTCGGATTCATTAAAATCATCAATCTCCCTTTTAAGTCAACTCTTAGAAATTGCTAAAATAGGAGTAGAAAAAGCGATAGAAACCGATGAAGAAACGGCAACCGCTTGGATAAACCAACAACTAGAAAGCTTGGGAGTCAAACTAATCTGAGCAACACAAAAATAGAACTACCCTGGATTTTTACCAGAGAGGTTTATTTTTAACGGGGGAGAATGTCAACCCTCACTGCTAGACTCAACAGTATGGCCGACTTCGCTGATCCATTGGGCAATTTCTGCGGGGGATGCGGTGGTTTCTACGGTGACGATTTTATTGGCTACATCCACCGATATTTGGGCTGCTGGTTGCTGATTATTAATCGCTTTAGTAATGGTATTAGCGCAACCTTCACAGGCAATACTAGGCACTTTTAGGGTAATTGTCATTGTTGTAACTCCAGTAACTTTATAGCTAAAAACTAGCATAAATTGTCAGGGGTAGCTGATTTTTTAAGAGTTTATTTACCATTTCAGCACTGCCGCTTCGATCCCCTGTTCCCGACGCAGTTTACTATCTTTTTCTAGCCATTGAATGACCTGTTTATGGGTTAGCTCTTCTAGGGTTACTCCCGTATCTTCGGCGATTATTTTTAATAAGCGTAGGGAAGAAATCGTTAAACGAGTCAGGAATTTTTCGGGAGAAGTTAAGAGGGCAGCGTCCACATCTGCCGATTCTTCTGGGGTTAAAAATTGTCTGTTTTCGATCATAGTTTTATTTGGTTTCCATCCAATTGTCACCGGCTTTAATTTCTACCAAGAGAGGGATCGTCAAGGAGACAGCTTCTTCCATAGTCGTCTTGATTTTTGACTCTAGGGATGGCCATTCTTCCCTCGGTACTTCCAAGACTAATTCATCATGGACTTGCAGCAGTAATCTCGCTCGATAATTTTGCAGTACCTCGGCCAATTTTACCATCGCTACTTTAATAATATCAGCACTGGAACCCTGAATGGGCGCATTAGCGGCCGATCTTAATAATTGTGCTTCCTCGTTGTTGAGTTTGAGGCTATCTAAATCGATGTCATGTAAGGACAGTCCTCGCAGTCTTTTTAAGAGGGGATTATCGAAGTTAAAATAACGTCTTCTGCCCAAAATTGTTTCTACATATCCCTGAGCGATCGCTTGTTTTTTGCTATTCTCTAAATACTCAAATACTTGGGCATAACGTTGATGATATTTTTCAATAAATTTTCTGCCCTGTTCTACGGTTAATTTCGATTCACGGGCGAATTTTTGCGCTCCCATGCCATAAATAACTCCGAAGTTAATTGTTTTTCCTAAACTGCGTTCTTCTGGGGTAATTTCCCCTTTATCAAAGAGCAATTGAGCGGTGACTTTATGAACATCTTGATTACTACGATAAGCTTCTAATAAAACTGGTTCTTGACTGAGATGAGCCAGAATTCTTAACTCGATTTGTGAGTAGTCCGCTGATACTAATAAGTAACCATCTTCGGGAATAAAAGCTTGACGAATTCGTCTAGAAAATTCACTGCGAATGGGGATATTTTGTAGGTTAGGATTGGAGGATGATAAGCGTCCGGTGCTGGTAATGGTTTGATTAAAATCTGTATGTACTCTTGCGGTTTTTGGTTCGGCTAATTTCGGTAAAGCATCCACATAGGTGGATTTTAATTTAGATAAGGTGCGATGTTCAAGTATATAATCAATCAGGGGATGATCGCCTTGTAGTTTCTCTAAAACACTTTGATCGGTGGAGTAACCTGTTTTAGTTTTTCTGGATTTTTTGCGATTGAGTGCTAATCGATCAAAAAGGATTTCACTTAACTGTTTAGGAGAGCCAAGATTAAAAGTTTCTCCGATGGATTCATAAGCTTTTTTTTCTATGTCTGCTAAGTCTCTTTCTAGTTGCTGGGACAAGTTTTTTAGATAATTGATATTAATTTTTATACCATAATTTTCCATCTGCCACAGCACCATTACTAAGGGAGATTCTACCTCTGAGAATAATTGATATAAAGGGGGAATTTTAGTTAATTCTGCCTGTAATTTTTCTCGAAGTAAATAGGTAGCGTAGGCATCTAATCCGCAGTAGTTAGCAGTGGTGGTAATATCTAAATCAGCGATAGTTTTTCCCGTAGGAATACCGAGACTTTTATAACTAAGGGAACTGATACCGTCCAAATAGCGATCGCATAAATCTTCGAGATTATGAGTTAGTTCGGGATGGAGGACATAACTAGCCACCATAGTATCAAAAACTAGACCTTTAACGGTAATTCCTTGATGATAAAAAACATCAATATCAAATTTCGCATTCTGGAAGACTTTCGGATAATTATCACTGGCTAAAATTGGGCGTAATTTTTCGAGGACTATCTCTAGATTTAAATTATCACCGCTCTGGTGGCCGATGGGAATATAGGCCATAGAATTTAATTCTTTTCCCCAACAGCAACCGATCCCGACCAATTTGGCTACACGAGGATTTAAATCTGTGGTTTCGGTATCCCAAGCGACAGGAAAATGTGGATTAGTGAAAGTTGTTAATTTGGCCAGTAAAGCATCTAACTTAGGAATAGTATCAATAATTTCCGGAGCAATTAGAACTGGTGGAGAAATAGGGGGTAAATCAAACAGAGACAATTGATTAGAATCAGCATCGCTAGTTAATTCTAGGGTAGGAGTGCCACCTAGATGCTGTTGAATTTGATCGAGTTTCTGGAGAATTTTCTTTAACTCTAATCTTTCCAATAAAGGTTTAACTAAACGCCGCTCAAAACCTCGGAGACGAAATTTCTCCTCTTCGAGGCTAACGGGGGCATCAAGGGCAATTTTAGCTAAATAGCGAGAACTTTCGGCGGCGGGTTTACCCTCTAATAATTTAGTTTTTACCATTCCCTTGATCGATTCCAGATTAGTATATATATCCTCTAAGTTATCGTATTTTTTTAATAAATCTATCGCTGTTTTTTCGCCAATTCCGCGCACCCCGGGGATATTATCAGACTTATCACCGCAAAGAGCTTTAAAATCTACTACCTGTTTTGGTGTCACCCCTAACTTTTCCGTGACAGCTTGGGAATTAAATTCTGTATAACCCTGTCCTGATGTACTTTTTACCGCATTAATATCCAGATAGAGAACCGTGGTTTTTTTCTCCTCATCTACCAATTGGAATAAATCTCGATCGCCTGTTAAAATCTTGACTGTATAACCATTATCGCCGGCCTGTTTTGCCAAAGTTCCTAAAACATCATCTGCTTCATAACCCGGAGAAGTCACAATAGGAATATTCATCGCTGCCAAGAGACTTTGCAGATTAGTTAAATCGGGGCGAAATTCTTCGGGAGTTTCTTGCCGATTAGCCTTATAATTGACATCAGCTTCGTGGCGAAAAGAAGGAGCTGCTAAATCAAAAGCGACCGCTAAATAAGCAGGTTTTTGAGTTTCTAGTAACTGCAGCAGAGAATTTAAAAACCCAAAACAAACACTGGTAGGAATGCCGCTAGAAGTACGCAGAGGACCAGAACGAGACTTAGCAAAGGCATAATAGGCACGAAAAGCCAAAGAATGCCCATCAATCAGGATAAATAGCTTATTTTGCTCGGCACTGATCATAATCTAGTCTCAAATTTGCGTGTTATTTCCATTTTAAGGATTACCGAGCCATTATTCAGCCATTAGCCTTGAATCGGCGATCGCTGATAACACCCCGTCAAAAAAAATATTTGCCAAAAAGCCAGCGTAAGGGTATTTTAAGAATAATTTTATATGTTTACTTGTCAATTACATGAGAATCCTAGTTACAGGCGGTGCGGGTTTTATTGGTTCCCATCTAATCGATCGCTTGATGGAACAGGGTCATGAAGTGATCTGTCTGGATAACTTCTACACGGGGGTGCGCCGAAACATCGTTAAATGGCTAGGAAATCCTTATTTTGAGCTAATTCGTCACGATATAACCGAGCCGATCCGTCTAGAAGTTGATCAGATTTATCACCTGGCCTGTCCTGCTTCCCCAATCCACTATCAATATAACCCAGTAAAAACGATTAAAACCAATGTTTTAGGGACTCTGTATATGCTGGGCCTAGCTAAAAGGGTAAAAGCGCGATTTTTGCTCGCTTCTACCTCAGAAGTCTATGGCGATCCCGATGTGCATCCCCAAACGGAAGAATATCGAGGTAATGTCAACTGCATTGGACCGCGTTCCTGTTATGACGAGGGTAAACGGGTGGCGGAAACCCTGGCTTTTGAGTATTATCGGGAGCATAAAGTCGATATCCGGGTGGCCCGGATTTTCAACACCTACGGCCCGCGAATGCTAGAAAACGATGGTCGAGTGGTGAGTAATTTCGTCGTGCAAGCTTTGCGCGGTCAACCCCTGACGGTTTATGGTCAAGGTTCCCAAACCCGCAGTTTTTGCTATGTTTCTGACCTAGTGGAAGGGTTAATGCGTTTGATGAATGGGGACTTTATCGGGCCGGTTAATCTCGGCAATCCCGACGAATACACAATTCTGGAATTAGCACAAGTGATCCAAGGCATGATTAATCCCGATGCCGAATTAGTCTATAAACCACTACCGGAAGATGATCCCAAGCAACGACAACCGGATATCACTCGTGCTAAAACCTATTTGGATTGGAGTCCCACTATTCCTCTAAGTCAGGGTTTAAAAATGACGATCGAGGATTTCCGTTCTCGTCTCAGCTAATCCCTAATCAATAAAATTAACTTAATTGTCACTGGAGTGATTATCATGCGTGTTTGTGTTATCGGAACGGGTTATGTGGGTTTAGTCACTGGGGTTTGTCTAGCACATATCGGTCATCATGTCATCTGCATTGACAACAATGAAGAAAAAGTCAAATTAATGAAATCGGGACAATCTCCCATCTATGAACCGGGGTTATCAGAATTAATGCAGTCTTCGGCAGCCTCTGGCAATCTGGAATTCTCCACGGACCTAGAAGCGGGAGTTAAACACGGTGAAATTCTCTTTATCGCTGTTGGTACACCTGCACTACCCACCGGGGAAAGTGACACCCGTTATGTGGAAGCAGTGGCCCGGGGTATTGGGGCCCATCTCAACGGTGGTTATAAAGTAATCGTCAATAAATCTACCGTTCCCATCGGTTCTGGGGATTGGGTACGGATGATCGTCCTCGATGGTGTGGCCGAGAGACAAAAAAATCTCGTGGCCGCTGGTGGCGGTATTAGTACACTAGAACGCATCGAAGCGGATTTCGATGTGGTCAGCAATCCCGAATTTTTACGCGAAGGTTCGGCGGTTTATGATACTTTTAACCCCGATCGCATTGTTTTAGGCAGTAATAACCCGAAAGCCATCGAAATGATGAAGGAATTGTACGCGCCTTTGGTTGAACGTCAATTCTCTGAAGATACCTCCTTGCCTCCCGTTCCCGTGGTGGTTACGGATCTCAGTTCGGCGGAAATGATTAAATACGCCGCTAATGCCTTCCTAGCCACCAAAATTAGCTTTATTAACGAAGTAGCTAACATCTGCGATCGCGTCGGGGCCGATGTCACCCAAGTGGCTAAAGGTATCGGTTTAGATTCCCGTATCGGCAGCAAGTTTCTCTCGGCCGGGATCGGTTGGGGGGGGTCCTGTTTCCCCAAAGATGTGTCGGCTTTGGTACATACCGCAGAAGACTACGGTTACGAAACGGAATTACTTAACGCCGCTATCAATGTTAACAAACGTCAACGGACAATCGCGATCGAAAAACTGCAACAGGAATTAAAAATCCTCAAGGGTAAAACCGTCGGTTTGTTGGGATTAACTTTTAAACCCGATACCGATGATATGCGCGATGCCCCAGCTTTAACCATGATCGAACAGTTAAATCGTTTAGGTGCTAAGGTAAAAGCCTATGATCCGATCGTTTCCCAAAGTGGTTTAAGTCACGGTTTAAGCGGTGTGATTATCGAATCGGATCCGGAAAGATTAGCCGATGGTTGTGACGCTTTGGTGGTGGTGACGGAATGGCAAGAATTCCTCCGTCTCGACTACGGCAAAATGGTTAAAACCATGCGCGAACCCGTGTTAATTGATGGTCGCAATTTCCTCGATCCTGCGGTGGTGACAGCAGCTGGTTTCCGTTACCTCGGTATTGGACGTTAATCCTAGGAATCCGCCTTTTCAGTAGGACTGACGCGGTTGGGGAAGGTACAAGAAGCAGCACCACTTACCCCTGCTCCTAGGGGCGAAAATTGCCCGATTATGCTGGCTGAAAAACGAAAAATTCCGATCTGACCATGGGGTTATTGGCTATAGTTAAATGATGTGAACAGGAGCCACTAGAATCCAGGGGCGATGGGTAGAATTAAATTGAGAAACTAGAATCAGTTTTAGCAATACATACCTATGGTTAGCTCTGTTCAATACCGCTACACTAACGAACAAGTTAGGGACTGGTTACGGGGATTACTGACAATTGCCTGGTCTGATGGGGATTATAGCACCAGCGAGCAGGAATCGATCGCCCGTTTCGCTCACGAATTAGAATTAGATGACGACCACGTTCTCTATCAATCGATTAGTCCCGAAGAATTGGCCGCAAGTTTCGGTCATGACCCCAAAATATCAGAAAACTTCCTCCGCACGGCGGTTATGGTAGCGATCGCCGATGGCATTTATTCCCCCGCAGAAGCGCAATTACTGCGTAGTTATCGGGATGCTTTCGGGTTAGAAATCGAGGCCCTGTCAGCTTTAGAACATACTATCTGTGAAATTCCCGAAATTACCACAGAAGCGAATAAATCCGAGTTTATCAGTGCCGAACATCCCCACCCAGATCTGCTGCATCCCCTCAAAGACTGGTTAGATGGGGTGGAAATGCACGATCCGCGCTTGGCCCGGTTTATCTGCAAAATGGTGCCGCCTCAATGTCCTTTTGAACGCGATATCGTGCTGTTTGGCCATAAATTAGTCCATATTCCGCCTCTGTGCAAGTTAAATCCTCTCTACGAGCAATTAGTCGGGTTACGTTTCCGCGCCCTATCATACTTAGCCGATGATTGTCAAGAGGATATTTCCGAGTATATTTAGCCAGTTTAACTAAAATTACGGCTAAAATGGTATAAATATCCTGCTGACAGAAAACATCTCAGCCTCAAGGCTTTTCCTAGCCAATTCTTCCGTTAAAATTAGGTTAGGGACTTGCGCTTTGATAATGTACCTTTTGGGCGAACGCAGTTCGCCCCTACATTGTGGACAAAATCCGTTACTGTAGGGGCGCAAAGCTTGCGCCCTCCGCTCGCTCAGGTTTGCTGATCACCCTAAGTGGGGCGAGAGCCTTGGAGAGCCCCCGCAGCTAAGGGACTTGCGCTTTGATCATGTGCCATCTGGCTGATCTGATTCTTCTACAGAGCGATTTTCTGGCTGGGATATTATTCCCACGCAAGTCCCTTAAGTCGCCGTTGACAGAGAAAATATGAGTAAAAACTCCCGACGAGTCGATTTTCCTGATTTACCCGGGCTAAAAAACCTGCGCTCCTATCAATGGCAGTGGCTGGGCCGAGATATACTCGCCGGTGTCACCGTGGCAGCCTACGCTATTCCCCAGTGTATGGCTTACGGCGACCTGGCCGGGGTCGATCCCGTGGTGGGATTGTGGACTCTCGTGCCAGCCGCCCTAGTTTACGCCCTTTTCGGCTCCTCATCGCAACTATCCCTCGGACCAGAATCGACCACAGCAGTGATGACGGCGGCAGCGATCGCACCTCTGGTGAGCCTTCAAGGGGAAAATTACGGCAGTTTAGCGGCTTTTTTAGCCCTAATGGTCGGTTTAATCTGTTTTGTCGCTTACATCGCCCGCTTGGGATTTCTAGCTAATTTACTCTCCAAACCGATCCTAATCGGTTATATGGCGGGAGTGGCAGTGATCATGATTGCGGGACAACTGGGTAAAATTAGTGGTTTGTCAATCCGTGAAAATACGGTTTTTAAAGAAATTTTCGCTTTTTTCTGGGGAATAAACCAATGGCACTGGCCAACCCTTAGCCTCGCTCTATTGCTGTTACTATTTCTATTTGTCATCCAAAAATATTTTCCCAAAGCACCGGGTCCCTTGCTGGCGGTTTTACTGGGAACCCTCGCCGTCGCCACCCTCCATCTTGATGGAGAAGGGGTGGCAGTAGTGGGGAAAATTAGCAAAACTTTGCCTAATTTTGGCTTACCAACCCTAGATTTTTCCCAATTACTACCCCTAGTAACCGCAGCCGTCGGCATTGCCCTGGTCGGCTATTCCGATAACGTCTTGACCGCCAGAGCCTTCGCCGCACGTCATAACCAAGAAATCGATGCCAATCAAGAATTTTTAGCCCTAGGACTGGGGAATCTGGCGGCGGGTTTTTGTCAGGGATTTCCCATCAGCAGCAGCGCCAGTCGCACCGCGGTGGGCGATTCCGTGGGCAGTAAAAGTCAACTTTACTCCCTGGTGGTGGCAGTGGTGGTGGTGGCGGTCATTTTCCTGCTCGGTCCGGTACTGGCACTCTTTCCCAAGGCTGCTTTGGGTGCGCTGGTGATTTATGCAGCCTGTAAACTGGTGGATATTGCTGGCGCTAAACGACTAAAAAGCTTTCGCAATAGTGAGTTTAATCTCGCTGTCCTGACCATGGTGGGGGTGCTAACCACGGGGATCTTAAGCGGGGTTGCCATCGCCATCGGTCTCTCGGTTATCGATTTATTGGCCCGCATTACTCGGCCCGATGATGCGGTCTTGGGTACAGTCCCGGGGGTGATGGGTTTACACGCACTCCAGGATTGGCCAGAAGCGCAAACAATACCAGGGTTAGTTATCTATCGTTACGATGCCCCCTTATTTTTTGCTAATGCGGCCGACTTTAAACGTCGCGCTCTCAGTGCCATTGCCCGGGAGACAAAACCGGTAGAATGGTTTGTCTTGAATACGGAGGCCCTTGGGGAATTGGATAGTACAGCCGTAGAGATTCTTGAGGAATTAGCGGCAGAATTATCAAGACAGGGTATAGTTTTCGCCCTCGCTAGGGTTAAACACGATCTGTACTTAGAATTGCAACGTTCCCGCTTGTTAGATAAAATTAGCCAAGAGAGAATTTACTATACTTTGCCAGCGGCGATCGAAGCTTTTAAAAATCGTTGACTGATACTAAATCATTAGGGGTCGAGAAGGTCATCGCCGACCTCCCCTCCCATAAAGAACCTACCCGTGCATAGTTTTCGGACTTTATTGAAATTAGCTGATAGAGTTGTCTAAGTTGGGCTTCCGTCGGTTGCATTTAGTCATTATCGGCTTGATTTTAGATTATTGTTCATTTTAGTATTATTAATCGAAAGTCACTTCCCTAACCTATTTAGGGTTTGCTGAATAAAGGTGAAATGTAGGCAAGGTAAGGGTTTTGTGGCTTTTCTCGCGAAACAGGTGCAAGATTTTGAGAGAATCGTGCTTCAAAACCTTGCGTCTTCATCGGCCCGCGTCCTGTAGGGGCGAAGCATTCGGATAAAAAATCTACGGTTTCACCGATAGGTTATTGCCCGAATGCTTCGCCCGTACTTTGTCAGCAAACCCTATTTAGCATCAGTTTAACCCATTTTTCAAGAATCTAGGCTAGAATATAAAGACAAGACGTATTGCTCTGGGTTAATCTACTCTGTAGAAGCTAAGAAGGTAATCAAAATGGCTAAATATTCGCCTCTTATCAATGTATCTCCTGAAACTATGAGTGGTGTTCCTGTTTTTTCAGGTACTAGAGTTCCGATACAAACACTTTTTGATTATCTTAAAGCAGGAGAATCAATTGATGATTTTTTAGAGGGTTTTCCAACGGTAACAAGAGAACGAGTTATTAGCTTACTTGCAGAATTTGAAAAAGAGCTTATTGATAGGGTAGCGTGAAATGAGGCTTTTTTTAGATGAATGTATTGACCGAAGATTAATGAGGGAGTTTACAGGTTATAATATCAAAACTGTTCCGCAAATGGGATGGACTGGGATCAAGAATGGTCAACTGTAAAGATAATTACAGAATCTAAAATAAACTTATTTTCCTTCCAAGATAAATTTATCTCCTGAACCAAATCGATAATATTTTTTCCCTGTTAGTCTATCTTCTGCAATTTCGACATTCTTACAGCTTATCATTCCTCTAGGATCTGGATTACCAATACGACTGTATCCAAAAGCATCAGCATAACCTACACACTTACCTGCTGATATAGGTATTGAACAGTTATATCCATCTGAAAACAGAGAACCTGATATAGTAGGATTAACTCCGTTCCGCGTACATTCATACTGACGACGAGATTGGCTAATTAAAATATCATTACTGATATTGTTTGCTTGTATGGGAGCAGAATTAATTAATCCCACACCAATGAACATACAGAGGATTTTAATGGCTCTCATAGTGAGTAGTTACTGCAAAAACAACCATAATAAGCAGAATCCTAACTAATAAGTTTAAACATTGTCAAGACGGAAAAAAACGGATATTGTCGGAAGTTTTGTTAACTATGTTTACAAATATCGGAAAATAACGGATAATGACGGTATTATCTCTCCAAATCTTAACATTACTCCCATGGATACCCAAGAAGTCTTCTCACTTATTGATAATCTGGTTTTTGACCACACGGGAAAGCATCTCGATACATTGCAATTAGGGATTTTAAAGAACGTTTTTGATGGTCAGAAATATGCAAAAATAGCAGAAAAATATAATTGTTCTGAAGGTCATGCCAGAGATAAAGCCTATGAACTTTGGCGCATTCTTTCGGAAGTGTTAGGGGAAGAATTAAATAAATCAACTGTTCGATAAGCAATTGAAAGGTTAATTGTCAGCAATAGTATTAATAATTTGGGTAATAAATCTGTAAAAATTGATCAGGTTACTTTTTGTCATAACCCTTCTAATAATCGAGAAATAGAAAATTATCATATTGATAAAACTGAAAACAATGTTATTAAAGCAAAACTAGAAACTGTTCCCAAACTAATAGGATTAGGATTAACAATCGAACAAATTGCTCAAGCTCTTGATTTAGATATACAATTAATTTTAGATAGTCTCAAACTAGAGTAACTTTGATAACTTTATCAAGATATGGATGTCAAGCTGCTTTGATACAGAATTGACAAGGATAGGGAAATGGGGTCCTTTTGGATTTGGTGGGTAAAATGTATTCTAAGATACAGTCTTGCGGGCGAGGGAGTGGAAGGAACCACAGAGACACAGAGGACACAAAGATCGATCGCTACTATATAAGTTAAACTTATCACACAAAGTTGAGAAGAGCCTTATTTTCGCTTGATCGCTCCAGCATTTATGCTAAATTTACCTCGCCCACTTCAGTCTGTTAAACTCAACTGTTCATAGCTCTGAAAATTTCACGAACAGAGATTTTTTCGAGCCAACAACCTATAAAAAAGTTGTCTAGCCGTAATTCCTATAATTCAATCACACCTGCTATTAATTTCCAGCAGGGAGCTTCTCCTTCCCAATTTGCCGAAGAGATCCAAGGCAGACTAAGACTGACGGTAACAAAACAGTTTTGCTGAGGTTGATAGCCTGTATTTAATTTCTCGACAAATACGGGATCAGTTATCTTTGCTTCTGTCAAACTGTTACCATTCGCTGTTGTAATTGTGCCACGCCACTCAAAATTTCCTTTTGAATTTTCTTTTTGATATACTCTAAAACTCTGCACTTGAATCAACTGGAGAGTATAACGTTGATTGAAATTAAGGTTTTTCAAATAAGAAGGATTAACATATTTAATTGAATTGTGCAGTATTTTTGTTGGGGTTCTACAATACTTTCCCAAATCATTGATATTGAATCTACCTACACATTTCCATTCACCGGGTAAAACGGAAAAATTTTCCGATTCAAACCCAAAATCATTGCCAGTATCAGCAAGGGGAATTTCGAGAATATCTAAAACTTTTGGTTCTTTACCAGAAATTAGTCTAACTGATCGTGGAACCCTGCCATCTTCTGGATAAAGAGAATCACACACAGGACGAACCCAATTTCCTGAACTAATATCAATTCCAGCGATACAGCGTTCATTTAATTTCCATGAATTAGCAAGACAGACAATTTTTTTCAGAGATGACATATATTGACATTCCCCCATTTATCCTTTAAATATTCGGCCACTAAACGACGGTGACAATTATGAGGTTTTGCCTCACTACAGAGTAAACAAGCGTTATTAATTACATCTGGAGAAACTTTTGTTTCAATCCTGCGGCTACTAATAAGTTGTCTAAATTTTTGTTCGTATATTGTCCAATCAACTTTTTTCTTTTTATATTCATCAAGAATATCTTGAGTTGGAGCTAAGTCTAAAACATGAACATATTCAATTCCACCGATGACTTTTAAAAAATATTCTAGGTCAGCTTTTTTACTAAATCCTGCTAATTGGGAAACATTATTTAAACGAGTATCTATAACTCTCTTAACGCCAGCTTTTTGTAAGTCATCAAAGAACTTCTGTGCAGTCTTTTGAGTAAAGCCGATTGTAAAGAGATTGATTGTCCTGTTCATCATAATTACCACTTGTTTCTATATAAGCAATTGCATCACCCTGAAGCTTATAAGCTTTCTCCAAACATTCTGCTTTTGTGAGAAGATTGCTATTTGGCTCGACAAATAAAGAAAGCTGAATTTCTTTTTGACTACTTGCTGAAAAATCTGTCAAACTATGTTTAAACAGCATTCTTTCTTCCAGATGGTCATGAGATTCCAAGTCACCATTTTTGAGAATATGATAAATATCTAAATCGCAATGACGTAGATGTTGACAAACCAGAATCGCTCTATGACATTCAATCGGGTCTTTCTCCGCACACATAAGGGCAATTCGATGTTTTTTCACTCCCTGTAAAATTCGTTCAATTCCATGATTAAAAGCAGATGTTTTAGCAATTTTTTCGTATAAAGCCTTACCATTGACATAACATTCTTCGCTGCTCGGTCTGGCTCCTAATTCCTTGCCCAAAAACACATAGTAAATGCCTTCACTTTTTAAAGCATTTGACAATATTGACTGATTAAAATGCTTGAGAAATCGGCTATAAGGATGAGAACGAACATCAGCAAGGGCAGTTATATTATGCTTCTTAAGTAGAAGCATAAATGAGGCAATTTCGTGATTAGAGTGACCGATGGTGAATAACTGCATCAATATTATTATTCCTTCGATGAAAGCCTACAATAATCATTGTAGATCAACCATTGCCTAGACAGGGGAACACCATCGGGCTAGAAGTGACTCTATAGGCAGAATATCCCAACTTTTAACCCTGATTATCGGTCAGGGGTCGATGTTTCTCAATCAAATTGATCGCCTGGGTGACACTTTCCGGGAAAATTACCACTAAACCACCCTCAGAAACCGTGCTTAAAGCCTTCTCTAAAGCTTCCGTTTCATCGAGAATAACTTCCGGACGCAAACTGCCATTTTCTTCGCTAATTCCCCGGAGAATTAAATCGGCCACTTCCCCCCGGCGGCGACCGCGAGTATCGTTATCTTCCTTAACAATAATTCGATCGAACATAAGCGCCGATAATTTCCCTAATAAAATTAAATCATCATCCCGTCGATCGCCCGGCCCCCCAACCACGCCGACTTTTTCGCCGGACCAATTGCCGACAAAACCGCCGACGGCTTCGTATCCGGCGGGATTATGGGCATAATCGATTAAAGCGTGATGGTGTCCCAAGTCAAACAGGTTCATCCTACCGGGGGTCTGGGCCACGGAAGGTTTAAAAGTCCGCACCCCTTGGCGAATTAACTCGATATCGATACCATGCACAAAAGTGGCCAAACAGGCGGCCAAGGCGTTAGCAATCATAAAAGGAGCCATTCCCTGCATAGTCACGGGAATATTAACCGCTTCCTCGATTCTCAGCGTCCATTCTCCCTCTAGAATCGACAGATAGCCATTCTCATAGATGGCGGCCATGCCACCGCGACGGATATGGTCGTGAATAATCGGGTTATCGGGACTCATGGAAAAATAAGCGACTCTTCCCTTGACTTTTTCGGCCATACTAACGGTCAAGGGATCATCGGCATTTAAAACCGCGTAACCCTCGGCGCTAACCACCTCGGCCACAACGCTTTTTACCTTCGCCATTTGTTCGATGGTGTCGATATCACCGATACCCAAATGGTCGGCGGCCACATTTAACACCACCCCCACATCGCACTGATTAAAGGCTAAACCCGATCGCAGGATACCACCCCGGGCCGTTTCTAATACGGCAATCTCCACCGTGGGATCCTTCAAAATCATACTGGCGCTGTAGGGACCGGTGTTATCGCCCTTTTCTACCAGATAATCATCGATATACACGCCGTCCGTCGTGGTAAATCCGACTACTTTCCCCGTTTGTCGGCAAATATGAGAAATTAAGCGGCTAGTGGTGGTTTTGCCGTTAGTTCCCGTAATGGCCAGAATTGGCACGCGACTGGGAGTCCCGGGGGGGAATAACATATCGATAACTGGAGCGGCGATATTGCGGGGTAAACCGCGACTGGGGGCGACGTGCATCCGAAAACCGGGGGCGGCGTTGACTTCTACGATTACCCCGTCCACTTCTTTCAGGGGTTTGCGGATATCCTCTGTCACCACATCGATCCCGGCAATGTCTAAACCGATTAATTTTGCCACTCTTTGGGCGATCCAGACGTTTTCGGGGTGAATTTCGTCGGTACGATCCACGGCGATGCCGCCGGTGCTTAAATTAGCCGTGGCCCGCAGATAGGCGATCTCTCCGTGGGCTAAAATGCTGGTTAATTCATAGCCCTGTTTCTCTAGCACATTAAGGGCGGTTTTGTCAATAGTTATTTTAGTTAAAACGTTGGCGTGACCGTCACCCCGGTTGGGATCTTGATTAGTAATTTCGATTAATTCTTCTACAGTTGAGCGCCCATCACCGACGACGTGAGCGGGAATCCGTTCGGCCACGGCGGCGACTTTACCATTTATGACTAAAATTCGGTGATCACTGCCTTTATAATACCTTTCTACGATCACGCTGCGGGTTTTCGAGGCGGCACTGGCTAGATCATAAGCTTCCTCTGCTTCCTGTTGAGTTTTAACATCGATGCTGATGCCCCGGCCGTGGTTGCCATCGAGGGGTTTAATCACGATGGGAAACCCTCCCACTTCCTCGATTGCCGCTGACAACTCATCCAAGTATTGAATCACCGTACCCCGGGGGACTGGAATCCCACCATCCTTGAGGATAGTTTTTGTGCCTTCCTTGTCACAGGCCAACTCAACGGCTAAAATCCCCGAAAAACTGCTTAAAGTGGCTTGAATGCGCTTTTGGTGAACGCCATAGCCCAATTGCACCATGGCACGAGCGCTCAGGAGTAACCAGGGAATATTTCTAGCTTGTGCTTCTTTGACGATGGTTTCTGTACTCGGACCGAGGGAGGCATTATTGCATAAATCGCGTAAATCGGCTAAATCTTGGGCTAATTCTTGCTTAGGATAGGTTCCCGTATCGACAATCGATTGACACAAACGCACGGCAGCCCGACCCGCATAACGTCCCGCTTGCTCGTCAACGTACTCAAATACCACGTTATAGACTCCGGGGGTGGAGGTGCTTCTAGTGCGACCAAACCCGACGGGAGTTCCCGCCAATTCCTGCAATTCTAGGGCGATATGTTCGATGATGTGGCCCATATAAGTGCCAGTGCGGACTCGTTCAAAGAAACCGCCGCGATAACCGGGGGAGCAGTAATGTTCGACTAAACTGGGGAGAACGTCGATTAATCCCTCGTAAAAGCCGGGGATTTCATTCGATGGCTTCTCTGCGAGATCTTCGAGATCTAGACGCATAACAATGAGCTTGTCGCGACGAATACTCCAGTAGTTGGGACCGCGCAGGGTTTGGGTTCTGAGAATTTTCATGATGCTGGTGTTCGCTGTTGAGAAGCACAAAGAAGCCGTTCTTTATTGTCTGGTTTTCTGAGAGCGGTAAACTGTTCATCGTGAACAGTTTTTCAGGAGTTTTTTTACCCCAATTTAGGGATCACTTGCTGTTTTTTGAGATGATAGCCATCACCGTAGGCCAGAATATGTACCCGCAGATTATGCAGACTCAGGGGTTCGTTAGCGGTGACGTGATGGTGGTTGGTGTGGGACATTTCCCTAGCATTAATTACCGTCACTGTACCGCAGCCGATTACTGTCATCGTGCCATCCCGTTCAAACATAGCGCAGGTATCCTCATCAATGCCAATTCCTAAACGTTCAGGATAACCGGAGATAGCGCTCATTAACCGAGCCATGCGGTTGCGATTGTGGAAGTGTTGATCGACAATGACTTCAGGAATGAGACCTAATCCCATGGCCATATCCACTAGGGCCCGATTGGGTGCTTCCCCACTGCTGCCCCCGGCAATCATGTGATGACCCATAACGGCGGCCCCGGCGCTAGTTCCGGCTAGGGTTAATTCTCCCTGTTGCACTCTTTGTCTGATTCTTTCCATCAGGGGAGTATCGGAGAGCAAACCGCATAAACGCAGCTGGTCGCCTCCGGTCATAAATACACCTGTACACTCTTCGATGTAGGCTTGAAATTGGGGGTCTTCTCCCTGTACGCGATCACGAATATCGATAACTTTGACGTATTTTGCCCCCATTTCCTCGAAAATCTTCTGATAGCGATCGCCGATTAGAACCGGTTCTCTGGAAGCGGAGGGAACAATAGCGATCACTGCTTCGCTACCCCCAGCGCGATTCCAAAAGGTATGCAGTATCTCTTTACCGTGGACTTTATCCTCGGCACCTCCAATGACTAAAATCGCCGTTTTGAGAGATACGGGGGTAGGATTTTGGTGGTGTTGGGTTTCTAGCTCGATGATCATGTCACTGAACGAATAGACATTTTTAGGGATGGAAGGTTTTTCGGGAAGATGGACAGGTATCTTGATCTTATTTTCCCTGAACGGTTGATGGAAAAAAATGCGGTTTAGGAATATTTTTCGGGACATCAAGCAATAGTAGAGGCGATTTTAGCAATTTTCTTCGATCCACTGGCAATGACGGACTGTTAGTTAACTTTTAGTCTAGGCTAGACTTCGATCACTCAAGCTAGAGCCAGAAAAACCCCTAGACAGTACAGGATAGTCTATCATGTTATTGAGATAGACTAGCGCCAAATTAGCAAGATTTTAACCGATCGAGCCGTGACAAAATGATACATTAAACACTATCCCAGTCTAGGCCTTAATTTTCCCCGTGCAGTTTGACATTATTACTCTCTTTCCCGATTTTTTTACTTCACCGCTGCAGTCAGGGTTGTTGGCAAAAGCTCTCGAACGCGACATCGCTAGGGTAAATTTGGTCAATCTCCGGGATTTTGCCCACGATAAACACCGTCGCGTCGATGATGAACCCTACGGTGGTGGTGTGGGAATGTTATTAAAACCAGAGCCAATTTTTGAGGCGATCGAGTCTTTAGAAATTTTACCACCCCGGGAGATCGTGCTGATGACTCCCCAGGGGGAACCTCTCAATCAAGCTTTACTGAAAACTTGGGCCAGTAGTTATCAGCAGTTAATTCTCATCTGCGGCCATTATGAAGGGGTAGATGAGCGGGTTTGTGAGCATTTGGTGACTAGAGAGGTATCTTTAGGGGATTTTGTCCTAACTTGTGGGGAAATCCCGGCTTTAGCGATTATTAACGGGGTGACGCGGTTGTTACCCGGGACGGTAGGTAAGGCAGAATCGTTGAAATTGGAGAGTTTTGAGGCAGGTTTATTGGATTATCCCCAATATACCCGGCCGCCGGTCTTTCGCAGTTGGCAAGTGCCGCCGGTTTTGCGATCGGGTAATCATCAGGATATCGCTGATTGGCGCTATCAACAACAACTCGATCGCACTAAGGAACGTCGTCCAGATCTCTGGCAAAAATGGCTAGAGGAACAGGATTAATCGCCAAAAATGCTCCTGTGGGCATGATGAATTATGAATGATAAATTATGAATATAGCGTTTCCTAAGCTAGTGAGGTACACCTATTTTTCTTGCCTTTTGCCTCTTGCCTAAAACCCATAACTCTTGTACCTCAGCAGACTGAAAACCGCTATATATAGTTTTCCCGACTGTCTCAAGAAATCCGTTTTCTTGTAATAAATATTAATTTCTGTTACAGGGGTATTGAAAAATTCGGGATTGTTGGGCTAAAACTGTTAGCAATAAACCTTTGCGGTTAACGTCATGACTTCTACCCTTTTGCCGAGCTTTCCTGCTGTTGACGATGTTTTGTGCAATTTCGCTCAATCTGATGGCTTGAGTCAAGCTAATCGGGTGGATAGTGCGAGAAATCAGCGTTTAACCGCTACCGTAGTTTTCCTCGATGCTGGTGTTAGCGATTATCAAAGTCTCCAAGCTGGAGTAATTCCAGAAGTCGCCACCGTTATTCTCTCTCCCAATCAAGACGGAATCGAACAAATATCCGCTTTTTTACCACAAAATCCCCAGATTACCACCACCACCTCTATTATTAAATCGGTGCGTTACGCTATCGCGCTTCACCCCTAAGAGTAAGCGGACAACTCAAATGAACCAAACAACAGCCAATTATGATGAACCCTGGAAAGAAGCATTAAGCGAGTATTTTGAAGCGTTTTTATACTTCTTTTTTCCTGAAGTTCACCAATTGATTGATTGGACAAAAACTCCCGAATCCCTAGAAAAAGAACTCAAACGGATTACCGCTTCAGCAAAGACAAAAAAACGTTTCGCTGACAAACTCTATAAAGTTTGGTTACTCAGGGGTGAAGAAGTCTGGATTTTGATTCATATTGAAATTCAAAGCCAGTACGAAGAAAATTTCCCTCAGAGGATGTATATTTATAACTATCGTGCCTTTGATTTGTATCAGAAACCGGTTATCAGTCTTGCTATATTAGGAGATGAAAGAGTAAATTGGCGACCAGATTCCTATAATTATACTATCGCCGGCTGTGAAGTGAGTCTGAAATTCCCAACAGTCAAATTACTGGACTATGAGGAAAGCTGGTCAGAACTAGAAGCAAGTAGCAATCCCTTTGCTATAATAGTCATGGCACACCTAAAAACGAAAGCGACTACTGGGAAGCTGCCACAACGGGAACAGTGGAAGTGGAAGTTAATCAGGGGATTATATGAAAAGGAGTTCGAGAGGGAACAGATAATTAAACTGTTTGAAATCATCGACAATATGATGACTTTATCCCCTGAATTGCAGTCAAGTTTAGAAAGTAAAATCAAACAATTTGAGGAGGAAAGAACCATGCCTTTAATGAGTAATATGGAGTTACGAGGAATCGAACGCGGTAAGGAAATTGGAGCGTTAGAAAATGCTCGTGATTTTGTGAAAAAAGTTTTGGAAAACCGACTAGGCGATATTCCTGGAGATATTGGACAATGTCTCAATGATGCTTCAGTTATTTCGGTTTTAGAAGAGATGTTAAAAGCCGCACTTATAGTAAATTCTTTTGAGGAGTGTAGGAAGTCTTTTAGTATCATCATAAATAAGTAGGGTGGGTAATACCTACCTTACTTAGTAAACTGTTTGAAATCATCGACAATATGATGACTTTATCCCCTGAATTACAGTCAAGTTTAGAGAGTAAAATCAAACAATTTGAGGAGGAAAGAACCATGCCTTTAATAAGTAATATGGAGTTACGAGGAAGGAAAATTGGTGAGGAAATTGGGGAGTTACGAGGAATAGAACGCGGTAAGGAAATTGGGGTGCTAGAAAAAAGCCGCGATGCCATAAAAACAGTTTTAACCGTGCGGTTTGGACAGATTTCTTCAGAAATTGAAGAGATAATCGGCAAAATGACTAACCCTACTATCTTAGAAGAGCTACTAAAATTAGCAGCTACCGCTAATTCTCTCGCAGAATTTAGGCAGTCTTTGGCAAGAATCCAATAATCTTATCCTAATATCTAGAAAACGGGTTTCTTAGAAAACGGGTTTCTTTGAGAAACCCGTTTTCTGTAAATTTTTGTTATAGAAACCTTGAAAAATTCGGGATTCTTTGCATAAAATAGTCGCAGTCATCCTTTGCGGTTAACGTCATGACTTCTACCCTTTTGCCGAGCTTTCCTGCTGTTGACGATGTTTTGTTCAATTTTGCTCAATCTGATGGCTTTTGGGCGAATTTAGAAACCGCTTTTGGCACAAGTTATGATGTGGTTAAGGCGACAGAGTTACGACAGCAGTGGAAAAGCCGAAATTTTAGTCAACTTCCTGAGATTGAGGTTGTCAACAGCAGTGTTTTAGGTAGTGCAAATGGCGCTTATGGGATTAGCACCAATAAGATATATCTATCTGAAAGCTTTTTTGCTTCTGCTAGTTCAGATGCTTTGGTTGCGGTGATGTTGGAAGAAATTGGGCATTTTGTGGATGCTCAAGTTAATACGGTGGATACGGTGGGGGATGAGGGAGAATTATTTTCTCATCTGGTGAGAGGGGTTAATTTAACTGAGGCTGAGTTAACTTATATTCAAACAGAAGATGATCGTTCTGTTATTGATTTAGGGGGACAATTTATAGGGGTTGAACAAACAGCACCAATTACTTTAATTGTCAATACTACTATAGATGAGAATGATGGTAGTGCCACTATTGGCACTGGTTTATCCTTGCGGGATGCTGTTACAATTGCTAATCAAAGTCCTAATACTCCCTATATTATTAAGCTGAAATCAGGAACGACTTATGAATTGACTTATGTTAATAAGTGGGGTACGACAACAGGCAATCGCAGTTTGATTACGGTCGGTACGATTACCATTGAAACTGATGGAACAGCACTAGCTTCTATTGTGAATAATGCTAGTCCTATCCCTGGGCAAAATGGTCGTAATCCTATTATAAGTAACGGTAGTAAACTTGGAGTTACATTAAATAATCTCTATATCAGCAACAAAGCAGGAAGGGGAATTGACAACGTTGGAACATTAACATTAACCAACAGTACAATATCTGGTAATACGGCTGGTTGGGGAGGGGGAATTGACAACGGTGGAACATTAACAATAACCAACAGTACAATATCTGGTAATACGGCTGGTTGGGGAGGGGGAATTGACAACAGTGGAACATTAACAATAACCAACAGTACAATATCTGGTAATACGGCTGATTGGCGTGGAGGGGGAATTGAAAACGGTGGAACATTAACAATAACCAACAGTACAATATCTGGTAATACGACTGATTCTTATGGAGGGGGAATTTTCAGCGAGGGAACATTAACAGTAACCAACAGTACAATATCTGGTAATACGGTTGATTCTTATGGAGGGGGAATTTTCAACAGTGGAACATTAACATTAACCAACAGTACAATATCTGGTAATACGGCTACTCATGACGGAGGGGGAATTTTCAACTCTAAGGGAACATTAACATTAACGAATGGCATTATTACTAGCAATAGTGCCAACTACTTAGGTGGTGGTATTTACAATAATGTATGGGGTACATTGAGTTCAAATAGTATTATTAGTGGAAATACTGCGAACCAAGTTTGGTATATAGACTTAGAAGACCCAGATGGACATTCAACTACAGACAAATCCAGCTGGATTAATGGTAAATGGATAGCAAATCCAATAGATCCAAAATATCCAAATATATATGATGAAGGCACTTTTACCGCACTCCCACCCACTCCTAATCCTCCACCTAAACCAACGATATCAGTCAGTAATGCGTGGGTCGATGTTCCCGCAGGGACTAATCAAACAAAAGTGCTTAAATTCGAGGTTAAACTATCCTCAGCCTATGATAAACCGATAACCGTTGATTACTATACCCTTGATGGAAGTGCCAATTCAATAGACTCTAAGCAATTAAAAGATTTTAACAATGTTGTCAAACAAACCCTCTCCTTTTTCCCAGGACAAACCAGCAAACAAATAGAAATTACCGTTTTAGGAAGTGCGCTTCCTACCGACCAAACCTTTGAAATTTTGGCCAAAGATACCGCTTATCGTAATTGGACAGATACGGACAAAGGCAAAGAAGTAGATAAGAAATATGACTATAGTGACCTGGGTTACGAAGGCTATCGTATCAATAAAGTTTTCAAAGATTCTACCACAGGATTTGATGCTTTTGGTTTAACTTCTGATGAAAAATTCTTTCTGGTTTTAGCCAATCCCCTTAATGCCAATGAATTTACATCCAATAGCAATAACTTACTGCAAGATATTGCCAATACTTCAGGCGGTAACAATACCGCCGCCTATACTGCTGGACAGAATCTAATCAACCAACTCACCAGCACCAAGCAATCCTATACCTTCACTGATGGCACAATTTATGACCTTGCTAAACCTCCTGTTTTAGCGATTCGGGGTACTGAATTCTCATCTGTTAACGATCTATTAAGTGATGCTGAAACCGAAGGAATTGGCTATAATCAATTTACTAACAATAAAGCCGCAGTCAATCAATGGCTTTCAGAAGTAACTAATCCCGTAAGCGGATTGACTCTAAAACCTAATATTACAGGTCATAGTTTAGGCGGTGCATTAAGTCAGTGGGTAGGGGGTAGTTATACAGGACAACTCGGAAAGATTGTTACTTTCAATAGTCCGGGTATTTCTCAACAACCCGGCATTAATTTTAACGCTACTAATAACTTAGGTGTCACTCATTACATAACTTCGGCCGATTTGGTTAGCATTGCAGGTTCAAAATATCTGAGTGGAGTCTGGAACTTAGAAAAATATTCAAAACTAACATCTGCAATTACTTTTGAAAAACATTCAGTTCCCGTCTTAAATCAAACTATTACAAGAACTAATTTGTCAAAGCCGACAGATTTAACCCGGAAAGTTGCCAACGGAAATACTACTGATTTAAGTAGTTACTGGTTTACATATTTGCCTGATGCTGATTATTTTGCCTTGCAAATGATGATTAGAGGATTGGGAAGCTTACCTATTCCTGGAATTGGATTAACAGGAACATATCTGGCAGCGGCTTTAACTTATCGTGGAACCGTTGAACTGAATCGACAAGCAATCGGAAGTGCCATTGATGGTCTTGGAAATATATCCGATGCAGTAACATCCGCTTACAACGCAGCTAAATCTTGGACTTCAGATGCGTGGGATGCGATTATTGGACAGTCTGACAAGAAACTTGGTTTATCTCCATCAACTGCAAATCAAAGCAATTCAACGCTAAAGCTTGCATCATCTTTTCTCGACACAAATAGCTATCAAATAGCAACAACAGCTACAGCATCACAGACAATTGATAACTTTTGGGATGCCATACCTGACTGGGGAAATAATGCTTGGCAAGCTACAACTAAATGGTCAGCAGATGCTTGGAAAAGTATCAATCAATGGACACCCCAAACTTGGCAAGCAACAACTACCTGGACAGCAGCCGATTGGAATAAACCATTCTTTACTATCTCAAATCCGACAATTGTAGAAAACAATTCAGGAACAAATAACCTGATATTTAAAGTTACATTGTCAACCACAAGTACCCAAACAATTACCGTAAATTATGCCACTGCTAATAACACAGCAACAGCAGGAAGCGACTATACAGCGAAAACAGGGACTCTCACCTTTACCCCCGGACAAATCAGCCAAGATATTATTATTTCCGTCAATGGTGATACTGCAATTGAACCCGATGAGACTTTCTTGATTAACCTTTCTAATCCTAGCAATGCGCTGATTACAGATAATCAAGGATTAGGAACAATTACTAATGATGATGGTGATAATACCAGTGTCACTCTTGCGGTTTCTCCCGCAAGCGTTACCGAAGACGGGACAACCAACTTGGTTTACACTTTTACCCGTAGCGGTTCCACAACTAATGCTTTAACAGTCAATTACACCCTCGGAGGGACAGCTACTCTTAATACCGACTACACTCGTACAGGGACTAACAATACAGTCACCTTTGCTGCTAATTCATCCACTGCTACCGTCACCGTTGACCCCACTGCTGACACAATAGTAGAAAGTAACGAAACCGTCACCTTAACCCTAGCTTCTGGGACAGGTTATAAAGTAGGGACTACCACCCCAGTGACGGGGACAATTACCAATGACGACTTTCCCCAACTCTCCATCAATAATATTACCGTGGTCGAAGGCTTAGATAATAATGCCATCCTCACCGTCACTGTCAATAACTCCAATCCACAACCAATTAGCGTCAACTATACCACTGCACCCATTAATGCTACCGCCAATGTAGATTACACTAGCAAAACTGGAACTATCACCATTGCACCTAATACTGCCACCGCTACTATTAGCATTCCCCTCCTCAATGATAACCTTAATGAACCTGATGAAGTCTTCACCGTCACCCTCTCCAATCCGGTTAATGCTACCATCAATCCCGACGAAGCAATTGGACAAGTAATTATTACTGACACCCTACAAAGCGCAATTACTCGCACCTTACCCAACAATGTCGAAAACCTCAGACTAATTGGCACTAATAATATTAATGGTACGGGTAACGCTGGTAACAATAATATCACCGGAAATAGTGGCAATAATCAAATCAATGGACGTGCGGGAATCGATACCTTAACCGGTGGTTTAGGTGCAGATACTTTCATCTTCCAATTTGGTCAATCTACCATATCAACAAGGGATCGTATCACAGATTTTGCCATCAATAGTGATAAAATCGACTTATTAACTCAAGGTGGAACTGCCATGAGTGCGCCTAGCAATTTCAGTCGTGCTGCTAATAGCACTGTCACCACTTTACAGAATTTAATCAATCAGGTATTTACTGATGCTAATGGAGCGATTACAGGTAATCAAGGATTAGGGGTTAATAGTGCCGCCTTAGTGCAGGTAACAACCGGTGCAATAGCTGGAACTTACCTCGTTATTAATGATAGCGCGGCTGGCTTCCAATCCAGCAATGATTTATTAATAAATATCACCGGATTTACTGGGACTTTACCAGCTTTAGGGAGCATTCCAGTGGGTAATTTCTTTGTTTAAGTTTCTAAGCTCTCCTTCTAAGTCACCTAGAAAAAGGGTTTCTCGGAGAAACCCTTTTTCTGTGTTAAAAATTGTCAGCTACCCCCGCCATTTATTAGTTACATATTTCTTAACATAAAGTTTGACAACAACTATGGTATAACTTCACAAGAACTTGATATTAAGTAGGTAGGCGTTAAAAGTTGTCAGATCCCCCCGCCTATCGGCACCCCCCTTATCAAGGGGGGCAGGGGGGATCGAACCTAAAATCCATTTTTAATTTAATTATAACCAGCTACTTATTATTACAATAGTCTCAAAAACAATGATCGAATTAAGTCCCGCCGCCGCTAGAGAAATTGAACGTTGGAGTCAAAGCCGTCGCCTGAGTGGTTCCTATCTGCGTTTGGCAGTAAAAAACGGTGGTTGTTCGGGACTTCACTATCATCTCGAATTAACCCCTATTGCGGCAGAAAACGATCGCTTTTATCAAAGTCAGGGTATTAATATTGTAGTCGATCCTGACAGCGATCGCTACCTACAAATTTTAAAATTAGACTATTCAGAAGATCTCATGGGTGGTGGTTTGCGTTTTACCAATGCCAACACCCAAAATACCTGCGGTTGTGGTCTTTCCTTTAGCGCTTAATTAACTGCTCCAAATAGCCAAGACAACTAAAAGCGCATTAACCAGATAAAAAGCTCCCACAATCTTCGTTTCCGTCCAACCACTTAATTCTAAATGATGATGAAAAGGAGCCATTTTTAATAATCTTTTGCCCTTGCCGTCGGGTCCTTTTGTGGCTTTATAATAGATAACCTGAGCGATTACCGAAAGAGATTCCAGAAAGAACAGACCACTAATTAAAAATAATCCCCAGAGATGTCCAGTAATTAAACCCACCGCAGCTAAAGCGCCTCCTAAAGCGAGGGAACCCGTATCACCCATAAACACTTTAGCGGGGTTGCGGTTATGAAAAATGAAGCCTAGACAAGCACCAGCAAAACAAGTGCAGAAAATCGCCAAATCTGGATGACTAGGAGCGATAATAATGGCTAAACCCAAAAAAGCGATCGCACCTGTTCCCCCCGCTAATCCATCCACCCCATCGGTGAGATTAGTGGCGTTACTTTCAGCCACAAGGACAAATCCCGCCAAAATCCAGAAGAAAAAGCCCAAAGGAATGACTAATCGACCCCAAAGGCCGATATCGGTACTCACCTGATTGAACGACATCCAGAGGCAAAAAAGCACCGCCCCCGTTATCTGTAAAATTAACTTCATCCGGGGAGATAGGCCCTTATTCGACTTATAACGCAAAATTTGCCAATCATCTAACCAACCGATACCCATGTAAGCAAAAGTCAGCAAAGCAACCGCCACCACATTAGGAGTAAATTTAGACCAGATTAAAGCGAAAATAAGGGCTACTGGCACAAAAAAGCTGCCTCCCATCGTCGGGGTTCCTGCTTTCTTTAAATGGGCCTGGGGTCCATCTTCGCGCATAATCTGACCCATTTTCAAGCGCCGCAGCATCGGGACTACTTGACAACCAAGACCAGCACTGATTAACGTTGTGGCCATCAGGGGGATTAACAGGGAATTAGTGGACTGAAAAAAAACTACTAACAGAAATAGTAATCCCGTTAGTAGAATCAGGAGATGGGTTCCAGTGGGTTTTTTAAAGATAGGGGCGGAAAAAATGTTAGCGTTCACGACTAAAGCGTCAGATAAGGGTAAAATTTGCCAAAGAAGACAGGATTAATCTTCATCTAAGACTAATTCGTCCTCGTCGTCATCATAACCGATATCATCGACATCCATCAGTTCAGATAGTTCCACATCTTCTTCGAGAGTCAGATCCGGTTCGGCGATTTTATCCCGGGGAATCATGCGATTATTTTTTTCTAACCACTCGACAATGGAAGCGTCTTTTTTTAGGGGAATAACCGCGGCCGGTTCGTAGCGGGGTTCTTGACGAATAGAAGGATTAAGCATAATCACTCGACGATTAACAGCAATCATTTCGAGTTTACCATGTCTTTTAAGGCTCTGATAATCTCTTGATTGGCTGCGGGGAAAGTGTAATTATCTAGTTCCTGGATAGTTACCCAGCGGATTTCTTCACATTCGATCGCTCTTGCTTGGCCGCTGAGATAACGACAGTTATATACTTGTAGATTAACCCGAAAATGACTATAGGTGTGGTCGATGGTGATTAAATGACTATCAACCGCGATGTCAATGCCAATTTCTTCTAATATCTCTCGTTTAATACATTCCTGCACCGTTTCATTGCCTTCGATTTTGCCGCCGGGGAATTCCCAAAAACCGCCTAGGAGTCCCTTGGCTAGACGGCGATCGATTAAAATTAAATCTCGATCATCTCTAATTACGGCCACACCGATTTGTTTAGAAGCTAAAGAGTCTGTTTCGGGAATCATAGTGGTTATTGGCGAAAAAATCGGAAAAAATAGTTAAAAACTGACTGCGGAAAATTGAGTCAAAAGATGATATAATCGAGAATTGTACGATTAACGATTAACAATGACAGTCAGTTCCGAATCAAAGTTTATTTTAAAAGTATTGTGGTTAGATCAGAACGTAGCGATCGCTGTAGATCAGGTGGTCGGCAAAGGAACTAGCCCCCTCACCGCTTATTTTTTCTGGCCGCGCAATGATGCTTGGCAACAACTGCAAGAGGAGTTAGAAGCAAAACACTGGATTGATGAGTCCGATCGCGTTGATGTTCTCAACAAAGCCACAGAAGTAATTAATTTTTGGCAAGAGTTACGCAATCAAGGCCGACAAATCACCATGGCCGATGCACAGTTAAAATTCCCCGAAGTTGTGTTTAGTGGTAGCAATTAATCGGCTTTTTAGCCGTCAGCTAGATAATCTTGATAATAGGCAGAAAAATGGCTAAAAGCTGATTGCTAAAGGCTAAAAAATTAATCGGGTAGGTTTATATAAACCCGCCCGATTTTGCTTTAATTTAATTTGATTTGGTTGGGTTTAAACCGATACTAAACCGCCAGCGGCCTGGTATCTAGCGCGAGCTTTGCGCCATGATTGTTGCGCTTGGATAGTTTTGCGACGGTCATCCCCTTTACTGACTTCATCGAGACGAGTTTGGGCCCGTTCGTATTCGGCGCGAGCTTTTTCCTTATCGATTTTTGAGCCTAATTCCGCCCCATTAACGAGGACTTTGATCTCATTATTTTCGACTTCGGCAAAACCGCCCAAAACTGCGATATTTTCCCAGTCTTTCCCCGGTCGAATTCGCATTACGCCAATATTCAGGGCAGTTAATAAAGGAGCGTGACCACTAAGAATACCTAATTGTCCCGTGGAACTGGGTAGGATTACTTCTTCAGCCACGTTATCCCAGACAATGCGATCGGGTGTAATAACCCGTACTGTAATGCTCATTGGTGATAATAACGATAATTTTGGCAGATTTCTGGGTTAAGTAACCGCTAAACGCGGTTACTACTGACTTTTAATTAGCCTTTTTTGAGTTTTTCGCCTTTAGCGATCGCTTCATCGATATTGCCGACCATATAGAACGCTTGTTCGGGTAAGCGATCGAGTTCACCTTTGAGGATCATCTGGAAGCCTTTGATCGTATCAGCGAGGGTAACGTATTTACCTGGGGAACCGGTGAACACTTCCGCCACGAAGAAAGGTTGCGAGAGGAAACGCTCAATTTTGCGAGCGCGGTCAACGGTGAGACGATCTTCTTCCGATAATTCGTCTAAACCGAGAATAGCGATGATGTCCTGTAACTCCTTATAGCGTTGCAGGGTAGATTGGACGGCGCGAGCGGTGCCGTAGTGTTCATCACCGACGATATCAGCTTGGAGCATGGTGCTGGTGGAACCGAGGGGATCTACCGCCGGATAGATACCTTTGGAAGCCAGACCCCGGGATAGTACAGTAGTTCCATCCAAGTGAGCGAAGGTAGTAGCGGGAGCGGGGTCAGTCAAGTCATCCGCCGGTACATAGACCGCTTGGATGGAAGTGATCGATCCCTCTTTGGTGGAGGTAATCCGCTCTTGCAGGTCGCCTACATCAGTGCCGAGGGTGGGTTGGTATCCTACCGCAGAAGGCATCCGACCGAGGAGCGCCGATACTTCCGAACCGGCTTGCACGAAACGGAAGATATTATCAATAAATAAGAGTACGTCTTGCTTGCTGACATCGCGGAAATATTCGGCCATGGTCAAAGCAGAGAGACCGACGCGCATTCTCGCTCCGGGGGGTTCGTTCATCTGACCGTAAACGAGGGCAATTTTCGAGTCTTCGGGGTTATCAGCGTTGATTACCTTCGATTCGATCATCTCGTTGTAGAGGTCGTTTCCTTCGCGGGTTCTTTCACCCACACCGCCAAAAACCGAGACACCCCCGTGTTGAATGGCGATATTGTTGATTAATTCCATCATAATGACGGTTTTGCCCACACCAGCACCCCCAAAGAGGCCGATTTTGCCCCCTTGACGGTAGGGGGTGAGCAGGTCAATCACCTTGATACCGGTTTCAAAAACCGTCGGTGTCACTTCAAGATCGACTAATTTGGGAGCGGGACGGTGAATAGGAGAGGTTTCGGTGACGTTAACCGGTCCTTTTTCGTCCACGGGTTCACCAAGAACGTTAAAAATCCGACCGAGGGTGCATTTACCCACGGGAACGCTAATCGCTGCGCCGGTATCCACGATATCCATACCGCGCACTAAACCATCGGTGGTACTCATGGCAACGGCCCGCACTTGGTTATCACCGAGTAACTGTTGCACTTCACAAGTAACCGATAGATTTTGACCGGCGGAGTTGGTTCCTTTTACGGTTAAGGCATTATAAATACGGGGCAGTTTGCCACTGGGAAATTCGGCATCGATGACAGGACCGATGATCTGGACGATTTTACCAACGTTAGTTTCTGTTGTCGCTACCATTGTTTATGTCTACTCTGGGTTTTAGCTGATAACTCCCACAAGGGGAAAGTCTTAATTTTTTGTAAAATTAGCCAATACACAGCTTATCACGCTAGGGGATCAGATCAGTTATTTTCGCTATCAGCCCTCAGCAGTCGGTCGTCACGAGACTCGGAGACAGGAGATTATTTTATTTGTTCCCCCCACTTCCCGCTTCCCACTCCCCGCTCCCTGCTTGACAAACACAGGGGTTTGCCTTTAATTGAACGTTGCCTCATGTCTCAAGGAGAAGATGGCCACAGTGTCGAGGGTTTAATTGCTCAAGATATAGGTTGGGATTTTTAAGGGGAAACTTTCTTTTAAAATTGGCGTTTACTTTTGATTTTATTACTCAATCCAAGCTTTTGGGGGGTTGGGGGAAGTCGCTGAGTCTCAAATTAAATTAATTAAGCTTGAACAAATGCCAGAAAAAGCGACATTTTTTAAGGGATTACAGATACCAAAATACCATTTTAATTTCTATAAGTCATACAAAAATTTAGGTTAAGATGACCTCCGAGGATGAATTAATCTGATTTTTGACGCTTTCTAGTAAAAGTTGATACAAAAAATGAGGTGTTTTTTGATTGGCTAATTCCAGACTATTCTGATAAATTTTAACAGCAGATTCATCATTAATCATTCGATAGTGAATGATTTTTGTCCATTCTGGTGCAGTTATCATTAATTGAGGAATCACTTCAATAAAAGCCTGTATTTGTTGTTGGGGTTCAAAATCTTCTAAAAAATGCAATAAACTAAACATAATTTCAGGATGTTCACAGTTATCATCTAGGATAAGATGTAAGTCTTTTAAATCTTTATCATCAGGATATTTGGCAAGTTTTTCTAATGTTTCCTCAAATAAGTTAATTTCTTGGGGTGTTCTCATTAAGCGATTCTCTTGTAGGATTTTTATTAAATTCATGGGGTTGTTGCTCCTTGATCAAAAAAGGTTGACCAAGTAGTTTTATTAAGTTGAATGAGTTCTTGTAATCCCTTTCTAATATCTGCATTATATAATCCTTGACCTAGATAAATTGAGCGAATATCCCAAACTTCTTGTGCTAAGGTTTGTCGAGGGGAAAGAGTTAAGTCTGGACTTTTACCATAAGATAAGGTTTGACGATGACGACCTCCTTTTCCGGGGGATAAGTGTTCCATCATGATAGCAATTCCTTGATTAGTTGTGTAACCTTTGATTTTCGCTTTCATATACGCATTGGATGGTAGATGATGAGGGGTTAAGTTATCTCCTCTACGACCTAATTTTAACAAGTCGCCGTATGTCCCGACTTTTCCTTCTCCTGTCAGTAGTTTAAATTGAGTGATGTTGTCTCCTTATGATTATTTTAGGCCATAGGTTGATCATAGGTGAATAAAAATCTTATCACTCTTCTATCTCGGAAAATCCCTGTCAACACATAAGTGCTGAAACTCCTATTTTATAAGCGAGCGCTCGCCTATTTTCTAACAACAACTCGAAAATTTAGTTTCTGTTAGTTATTGATCACCCGAAAGCTTGCCCCGAAAGAAAGCTAGAATTTAGACACGATCAGAGCTTTTTCCTGATAATTAAGCTTTAATGACCCATTTTCCTCTTTTCCCCCTGCTCCCCTCTTCCCAACCCAAAAAAGTAAGGCAGGCCTTAGCCTACCTTAAAACAAAGCGAGGTTAATCAACTTTGGGGATGCCGATGCAGTGGATGGAATTGGACTATTACCATATATTGGCGATTATAACAAGGGTTTTGCTGCTTGCACAGATTCAAATAAAAAATAATTTAAAGCTTGACCATAGATTTTAGTCTATATACTGAAACACAAGAACTATCTCCTGTCAAATTTTCAAGGGACAGCTTTACCGAGATGCACTCCCTTGTCTCAACTGTCCGGGAGAATTGTGCTGTAAGATATCTTCAGTTTCAATTGTTTAGGCTCGCAATCGTAGATGAGAATAAATTTCGGTAGCTTTTGCGGCAATCTCAGGAAATTATCGGTTAATTATATGAATTCTGCTAAAATTATCGCCATTATCACGGGAGCGATTTCGATTTTAATCGCCGTTGCCTATTTAATCCTAGTTCAGATTCTGGACTTTCGCACCGAGATGATTCCCGCTCCCCTAGAAGTTATTTTTCCAGGATGATAAAAATTGGGGTTGAAAAATTTTCAACCCCGAAAAAAGCAATTTTTGAGCGGATTAACCCACCGATTGTAACTGTAATTGCGAGAGAATATCGCTCTGCTCAGAGCGCCGATGACTAGAGACTGTCACCACACCGTCCGCAGTTACATCTAATAGCGCATGGTCTCCAGAATTGACTTTTCCCGATAACATCGCCTCGGCTAAACTATCCTCTAAGCGTCGAGTTAAAGCACGACGTAAAGGCCGCGCACCGTAGCTAGGATCATAACCCTCATTGATGACCAAATCCTTAAAAGCGGCGGTAACTTCCACAGAAATGCCTTTTTCTGTCAATTGTTTGGCTATATCTGCGATCAGAATATCGGCAATCTGGGTAACTTCTTCGCGAGTTAACTGTCGGAAAACAATGATTTCATCGAGACGGTTGAGAAATTCGGGACGGAAATATTGTTTTAACTCCTCTGTCACCCGATTAGAAATCTGTTGGTAACGCGATTGAGCAAAATCGTCAGCCATCTCGAATCCTAAGCTATTACCGCCCTTTTCGATGACTTTTGAGCCAATATTCGAGGTCATGATAATTAGGGTATTCTTAAAGTCCACCCGACGACCTTGGGAATCGGTCAAACGACCATCTTCTAACAGTTGCAGGAGAAGATTAAAAACATCGGGATGTGCTTTCTCGATTTCGTCAAACAAAACCACTCTATAGGGTTGACGACGCACTGCTTCCGTTAACTGACCGCCTTCATTATAACCGATGTATCCGGGAGGCGCACCAATTAATTTAGAAACCGTGTGGGATTCCATAAATTCCGACATATCTAGACGAATCATACTGGATTCCGAGCCAAAGAGTAACTTAGCTAAGGCTTTCGTTAATTCAGTTTTACCCACTCCCGTGGGACCGGCAAAAATAAACGAGGCAATCGGACGGTTAGGATTCTTTAAATTTACTCGCGCTCGACGAATAGCACGAGAAACGGCATTTACTGCCTCCTGTTGACCAATAATCCGCTCGTGCAGTTGAGATTCCAGATTTAAGAGCGATTCTGACTCAGTTTCAGTTAATTGGGTAACGGGAATACCAGTCCAAGCGGCGACAATTTGGGCGATTTCCTCCGCATCCACCACCGGAATTAAAGATTCGGGGTTAATTAGGGGTGATTCTTCGCTAACCTCTGCGGGACTTTTACTTTGCAGGGAATAGCGCAGATGGGTGCGGGATCCCGCTTCATCGAGAAGATCGATCGCTTTGTCCGGTAAAAAGCGATCATTGATATAGCGAGAGGATAGATGAACAGCAGCTTCGATCGCTTTTTGATCGTATTTTACCTGATGGAAATCCTCGTAGGTGGCTTTTAAACCGCGTAAAATCTCGATCGCTTGCTCTTTGGTCGGTTCTCCCACCATAACTGGCTGAAAACGTCTTTCTAGAGCCGCATCTCGCTCAATATGCTGTTTATACTCATCGAGAGTGGTTGCCCCTAAACACTGTAACTCGCCGCGAGCTAAAGCAGGTTTAAGCAGGTTAGAAGCATCCATAGCTCCCCCCATGCTACCAGCACCCACAAGAGTGTGAATTTCATCAATAAACAGGATAATACTGCCCGATTTGCGAACTTCCTCCACGATACCCTTTAAACGTTCCTCAAAATCGCCGCGAAAACGGGTTCCCGCCAGTAAAGACCCCATATCGAGGGCAATTACCTGTTTATCCTGCAAAAGTTCGGGAATATCGCCACTATGGATGCGTTGTGCTAACCCTTCAGCGATCGCTGTTTTGCCTACCCCCGGCGCACCCAGTAAAATCGGGTTACTTTTGGTACGACGGCCTAAAATTTGGACAACTCGCTCGATTTCTGGCTCTCTACCGATTACAGGGTCAATTTTGCCATTTTTGACCTCTTGGCTTAAATTGCGACCATATTGGGCTAAAATACCGCCTTGTGGAGCATTTTTCTGGTCTTCATAGTCACTGCTTGCCGTGAAGCGACCACTAGCGACTTTTTCCCCAGCATTTTTCAGTAAAAGGCCGCGAAGTTTGATCAAATCAACACCCTGCATAATTAAAATTTTAGCGGCTAGGGATTCGGGATCGGCGGTGATAGCGAGTAATAGATGTTCAGGTGCGATCGCCTGTTCCCCTAATTGTCGAGCTTCCTGAAATGCTTGCTCGAACATCTTTTTCGCTTTCGGGGTAAAAGGGATATTAACGGGACTGTAACCGCTGCCACGGCCGGTCATTCCTTCAATCAGGCGGCGACTTTCGTGCAGGGTGACTTTTAAATCCTTGAGAATTAAGGCTGCGGCGGCGGTGGCTTCTCCTATCAATCCTAACAGTAAATGCTCCGTACCCACGACACTGTGACCGGCACGACGGGCTTCTTCTTGGGCGAACATCACCGCTTTGATAGCTTTCTGGTTAAAGTATTCAAACATGATCGACGGCTTCCTGGCTACTGGGCTCTACTTGTTACTGTAACGTTTTCTTTACATTAGCCGGAAGGGGGATATCCGTATCAGTAGGGTGGGTTAGTCAGTGGTGAGTTTGGGCGATGCTTAAAATCCTTAACAAAAATTAAGGCTGCTGGCAGTTATAACCTAACCCCTGTGCAACTGTCGCTCTACAAAACTAATGCAGAAATGATAATTATTGATGTACCATATAAGGCGCGATAACTGAGGACGTAAGGATTGAAAAGGCTGCCAGCCAAGTTTTTTCGAGCCGAAGGTGGGTCGGAGCCGGTCAAAGATTGGTGGAAAACTCTCAGCCGTGAAGATTGCCGGATTATTGGCAGCGATATCAAGGACGTAGAGTTTAGCTTTCCCATCGGCTGCCCCTGTGCCGTTCACTTTCATCAAGAAGTCCCAAAAAACCCAAAACAGGAAATCGATTTAGCTCTCAATCGTAAGAAGGAACAGGAAAAATATGACCGCTAACCCCCATACTGGCTCTGATTTCGATGATTTTCTCAAAGAAGAAGGTCTTGAGGAGGACTGTAGTGCGGTGGCACTCAAACGGTTACGGTTGCGGCAGTTGGCTGAGGAGATGAAACGGCTCTCTCTGACGAAAACGGAGATGGCGGCGCGGATGCAGACCAGTCGAGCGCAACTTGACCGCCTCCTCGACCCGGAAAAGACGGGCGTTTCCCTCGATACTATCCAACGGGCGGCTTCTGTGGTGGGCCGCCAATTGCGAATCGAGTTGCTCTGAGGGAAGTCAGAAAGTTCGGAGTGCCGCAGATGAAATTACCCAACGGGGAACTGGCAGAAATCTCGATGGAAAAACTGATTGGCTATTGCTTAAATCCAGAACATTCCAGGGGAAAAAATAAAGCCAGAGTCTTTCGCTCTCGTCTGGGAATAACTGCCGAGAACGCTGAGGTTTTGCGATCGCTCATCTCACAGGCTGCCCTGGAGGGGGAAGTTGTGCAACAAGCGGTCACGGAATTCGGCCAGCAGTTTAAAGTGGATTGGACGATACCAGAACGGGAAGGAACACAACTGCGAACTATCTGGGAAATCGGCTTAATTAATCCCAATCCTCGCCTAATTTCTGCCTTTATCAAGTAAACTACCATGAAAGACATCAAACTCTTAGATACGGTTGCCATCCTCAACTCCGTCCCTCGGGAGCGATTGACTTTAGTTGAGCCAGATTATGAAGCTTTCCCCAGCTTGCCAAGCGGACAGGTGGGAACGGTGGTTGAGGTGTATGAAAAAGGTTCGCGCTATCAATATTTAGTGGAATTTTCTGACAGTCAGGGGCGGGAATATGCGATGGCTATTCTGCCAGGCGATGAGCTTCTGGTCTTGCATTATGAACTGGAGGCGGCGTGAATTCTGCTTAAGGGAAAACGCTATGGCTCAAGTAGCGGTTAGCGAAATTTTGAACCCTATTATCGAATCTGACACACCGCGCCACAATCTCTCACGGAAGGCGATAGGTCGCCTGAGAAGCAGTAAAACAGGGGAAAATACCTGAAACTCTTTCCCCTGTGAATCCCTAAGCTAGGGAGAAGAATATAAAGATTTATTAAATTGTAGCTTTTGCTACAGTTGTGGGGGGGGAGTGTGTATGCTTCTGCTATCTCCCTTTGGTGTTGGGTTGGGGTGCTGCTTGATCTAGCTACGAGGGAGGACGATCGCACTACCCGCAATTTCAACAATGGCATGGGCAAGGATGCGCGAGTCTATCTCGATTCGATAGAAACACTACTAAAAAGATTAATATTCATTATGGGTTGGAGAAATTCACTTTTACTAACATTGTTGATTTTGGTTGTTGGCATTGGTCTTGGAGCGATTACAGGAAGTCCTATAATGCGTGGAATTGTCTTCTGGACAGCACTTTGGGCAGCAATTGATTCCCATAGAATAGAAATTCATAAGTATAAAATTACAGGATCATTCGTACCATCATTTGGTAATTCATGGTCAGTTTTTTTGTTTTTACTTCTCCTTTGGGTGTATTGTTTTCCTGCCTATTTGATTATTAGAGGAAAGATTCTTAAAGGAATTATACCTTTAAGAAACGAAGACGAATAAGGCTACCAATCAATCCAGACTAACTCCCCTCTCCTGCTCCCAGAGGGGTTGGGGGAGAGGTCAAATCATCAAACCATTATCTATCAACGAGTTGCTCATCGCCAAGAAATTTATAAATTTTTCCCTTAGTGCGATAACATGATCTTGTATGGTATTTTCTTCAACCGCAAACTAAAACCTTCCCAATATACCGAAAAAGAAACCACAAAAGCCAGCTAAATTGTTTCTAAAAATACCATAAATGCCCCTTCATTCAGTCAGTTGAGGAGGGGAATTTATATCGTATTTTTATGTTATCTTGGGGGTATCTATACCGTTTTGCGGAAGGCAAAAGTCTTATACCATAAACTTTTCACGTTCCTAGTATGTGCCTCACTCATTCGCAAATTGCTATATTTTTACAATCCAAGTCAATCATTTTCAGTCTATACTGTTACCAGTGTAAAATAAATAAGAGGGGTTATTCATAATGAGTCCACATCCGTATAACTTTGACAACCTTCTCTTCTGGAATAACCTGATAAACCAAACGATGCTGAATATTAATACGTCGGGAATAATAGCTCGCTAAATCGCCACTGAGTTTCTCATAAACAGGATAAGATTGATACGGATTTGACTTAAGAATATTTAATAACTCGTTAGCTTGTTTTGCCAACCCAGTACGAGCCAGCTTTTCAGCATCTTTTTTCGCTTGTTTGGTAAAAACCAACTGCCAATTATCCATTTAAAATTGCTCTGATACCCGCCTCATCCACACAATCTTCAATAGAAGTGTTGCCACCTTCAATAATTGAATCTACCATACCAGGAATAGAATACAAATAAAGCGTTTCTTGAATAGAGTTCCAATCTTCCTCAGCAATTAAAATAGCATTCTTTTTCGTACCAGATAACAAAATCGGTTGATGATTATCATTGGTATCATTCACTAATTCATCAATTTGTTCTTTGGCTTCAGTAACAGTAACAATTTTCATGTAACTATCCCTTAAATTAACAACAAGAGTGCAACCGATTCTAACACAAGTCAACTATTATTCAGGATAATAGCACCTTTTCTAAATATTTGTCAAATTTATTTTTGCTTATTCTCGTTGCCAATTCTTGATAAGTTGCCTTGCTCTGAAGAATGGTACATTGACTGATTGATTACTTTTCTGGGTGTTCCTAGTGGATTGAGTAAAGCACTAATAAAAACATTGGTATCTATAACAACTCGATTAGTCTGAGTAAAACTCCTAGTTTGGGTTGAAGCATGAAACCCAACAACTTCCCGGAATATTTTCACAATCTTGGTTGGGTTTCGCCTTGTGAGCCGATTGGTAATACCTGCTCAATAATGATAGCTCAACCCAACCACCTTGTTCCTAGAGATTTACACTTTTTGTTATCTCTGATCAAGGGTTGCGCTTGCTTTGGTTTAACCTGAGCGACTTAGTTTTTGCTGCGCTTTTTTCCGGCTTGAGATTTTGAGTTTTACGGCAACCGCTTGAGTTTTTTTGAATTACCCCTTGACAATCAAGACAGTCACTACGGCTGATAACTGATAACTGACTTCTAACCCAATTTTGGACAAAGATAAGCAAAAATTATTTATTGACTCCACAAACTTGAGAATATTTAAATTAACATTTCGCAATATTTACAAATTCTTAAGAATTAATTGAGAAAGATTTTTATTTAACAAAGATGTTATGAAGGTTACAGCGATTTGATAGAATTTCATAATGGGCTATTCTGTGCTTTTTTAGGCAGCAATGGTTGAAACCCTTGCCACATCTACAAAGTAATCCTAATTAAGACGGGTAAATTAGTCAATTTCACCCACAACGATGATCTTTTTTTTGTGTAGTTTTATTGCAAAAAAAAAGTTTTTTTGACCAAAAGCACAAAGCATGATAAGGAAGCTGGTGTATTTCTGGCTGCGCGTAATTATTGCAGAGTTAGGTCAAAATCAGGGGATTTTCTGTTTTCAAGTGATGAAATACAGAAAAGCAGCAATTCGATCGAGAAATCGATAAAAACAGCCTAGACTAGAAAAAGAATCCTCTATCCTGACAGCTATCCTGTGGAGATTACTTTTTTAGGAACCAGTTCCGGGGTTCCCACTCGTTCCCGTAATGTCTCTAGTATCGCCCTTCGTTTGCCCCAACGGGCGGAAATATGGCTGTTTGACTGTGGAGAAGGAACTCAACACCAGTTACTGCGTAGCGACCTGAAAAGTTCCCAAATCCGACGCATTTTTATCACCCATATGCACGGGGATCATATCTTTGGTTTAATGGGATTGTTAGCCAGTATTGGATTAGCCGGTTCTGCTCAGGATATTGATATCTACGGACCCCCCGGACTAGGGGACTATCTGCGTGCTTGTGCTAAGTATTCCTATACTAATTTAGCCAATCGGGTGCGTGTCCATCCCATTTCCCCCGGCATACTCTACGAAGATGAAGAATTTACCGTCTCCTGTCAGCTATTAAAACATCGTATTCCTGCCCATGGTTATCGTATCGCCGAAAAAGACCGTCCTGGACGTTTTGATGTGGAAAAAGCCAACGCTTTGGGTATTCCCCCCGGACCAATTTACGGCAAGCTGAAAAAAGGGGAAACTGTCACCCTCCCCGATGGCAGCAAAATTCGCGGTCAGTCCCTCTGCGGAGAAACGGAAATCGGCCGTAAAATTGCCTACTGTACCGATACTATTTTCTGTGAAGGATCGATCGAATTGGCACAAAATGCAGATGTGCTAATTCATGAGGCGACTTTTGCACACCAAGATGCCGGATTAGCCTTTGAAAGTGTTCACTCCACTTCGACGATGGCAGCCCAGGTGGCCTTGGCAGCCCAGGTAAAATTGTTATTAATGACCCATTTTAGTCCCCGTTATCTACCGGGGAATTCTCTGGATATTTCCAATCTGTTAGAGGAAGCGCGGGCAATTTTTCCTAACACTAAATTAGCCTACGATTTCCTCACCTACGAAGTCCCCCGCAACCGTCAAGAAATCGCCTTAGGAGTTAAGTAATTATGCCAGCAGCAGTAGAAGAAAAAAGCATGGTTCCCACGGTTTTAGTGGGTATTGGTGGCACGGGTAACGAGATTTTATCGCGCTTGCGTCGTTTAATCGAGGAAAGTTATGGCAGTTTGAGCAATTTTCCGATTGTCAGTTTTTTGGTGGTTGACACGGATAAGGATTATAAAATCAGTAATCCTGAAGCTGCTGGCAGTGCTTTTAAAGATAACGAAAAACACTGGGCCCGGGTGAGTGGAAAACAGGTACAGGAGATGGTATCTGATATGGATAGATATCCCTGGATTAATAGTTGGTTTCCCCCGGAATTAGAGAGAAATATTACTTCCCTGGAAGCGGGAGCGGGACAAATTCGCGCCTGTGGTCGTTTTGCTTTATTTTGTAATTATCATGAGATCCAAAGAAAATTTCTAGACGCGGTGAGACGGGTAAAGGGACAAGAAAACTTTATGCTCGATCGCTATGGAATTAAAGTTAGTAATAGTGCTATTAATGTCTTTACTACGGGGTCTTTAAACGGTGGTACGGGTAGCGGAATGTTAATCGATCTAGGTTACTGTATTCGTAATTGGTTACGAGGGGAAAGTAGTCCTTTGAGTACGGCAATTGTTCCCACTCCTGAAGCATTTGCGGGGATTAGTGTCGGCGATCGAGTTTTGGCTAATGGTTACGCTGCCTTGATGGAATTAAATTACTTTTCTGACTACAGAACTGAATATCAGCAACAGTTTAGCAGCGGTTTAGTCGATGAAGTGGTTAGTAAATTACCCCCCTTTGATTTTACCTATTTAGTGGGGACAAAAAACGGCGAAGGTGATTTTAAACTCGGTCAAATTCGGGAAATGATCGCCCAAAATATCTTCCTAGATATGACCTCTGATTTTGCCCCCCATAAACGTTCTATTAGAGATAATATTAAGGGTTCTTGGGCGCAAGCTGACCCGGGGGGACGCGGTTATCCTAAGCAATTTATGAGTTTTGGACTATCAACTATTGAAATTCCTATTGCCCAAATTCGTACTTCCTTATCGGAACGTTTAGCCAAAGATTTAATTAATTGGTGGCTGAATGATTCCGTGATTTTACCCGCTCAAATGTTGGACTTAGTAAGAGGTGATATCCTCAAAAAAATGCGCTTGAGCGAAGGGGAATTAATTATGGATTTATGTGCCGACAAGGATCGCTCTTTAATTGCCATAATCTCCCAATGGATTAACGAAACTCGTCAGGAAATCAATCAAGATAATTGGCTATCTTGTACCAAACAGGGTGTTAATATTTTAGGCAACGAACAGGGAAAAATTCTGCAATTTATTGATGATTATTTAACGCCAAGAGTCGAGGAATTTAAACGCAATCATTTACTAGAATTGAGTCCCGATGAACGGATGCACGGCGATTACCTGAAAAAGATTTATAGTAATCGGGATGAAATTATTCAACGGGGTAAAAAGTCCCTAGAAATAGAGTTTTATAATATCCTTGAGGATCGGAACCGTGGGGTAAAATTTGCCGAGAGTTTTATTGTTTTAGTAAGACAAATCTTCACCGACATAGCAGAAAAATTCCGTCGCGATCAAGAACAGGTTTGGAGTCAAAACGAAAGTAAACGTCAACGAGAATACGACACAGCCTTGGCAGAAATTAATGATCTGAAAGATAAACTTCATATCTCAAAAAAAGATAAGATGGAAGAATATTGTGAACAAGCTTTAACGGGATTGGAAGGCTATTTAATGGCCAATATTCAACGAAAAACCAGAGGTGCGGGAGTAGAGGTTATTAATCGTTTACTGGAACATCTTAATCAATTAGAAAGCCGTTTTAATCGCTTTCGTCAGAAGTTAATTCAAAGTCGCGATCTATTTAATCTGCAAGCTAACCAACAGATTGATAGTGCCGATGCTTTGTTAATTAATGGGATTAAATTATTTGATAGACAAGAATTAAATGGTCTTTATCAAGACTTTATCGAACAATTTGCTTCGGGGATTGCTGGTAACAAAAACGCCTACGATACGGGTATGGATAACCTTTGTTTACCCCTCTCACAGGAGATTTTAAAGCAATCTAGTCCCCTCTGGAAAGAAACGCGGCGCTCCGATGAAAATATGCGTTTATTTGACATCACCGAGATTGCCGATATTCGTCAAGGTGATTTTCAAAAAGTTATCCTAAACCAAGCTAATCAACTCCTACAAAATGCTCCCGCTAGTAGTCGCATTCAGCAGGAATTAGCTGCTTGTGATCGCTTGTTAAAAATCTATAACAACGATGCCGATATTATCAATAATCTTCGCATTGCCTACCAAAAATCGCGACCCCTAATTATGCTTAATCCTGCGGTTTTGCGGGGAAAAGATGCGGGTTTTACACCCCAATTAAATCAAAATGTGGCCCTGATTGGGGGAAGAAATACCAGTAACCCGGCAGCCCAAAAAATTATTCCGAAACTGCGGGAATTTATTGCCAACGAAGACGATATTAAACCCTTGGGAGACGTGGAAAAATATCGTCTTGTCTTCGTGCAGGAAATTGGCGGTTTTTCCCTACGTTGTCTCGAGGGAATGCGAGAGTTGCGCCAATCCTATCAGGACTGGAAAGGAGAATTTATTCTCGCCAAACGCGCCCAACAAATGGGGGAAAATCGCGATTTACCCATCCCCGTGCATATCCAAAAGGAACCGCCTTTCTGGGATGTTTTTCCCGAAGATCCGAGTATTTATCAATTGGTGGTAACAGCCCGAGCTTTGAAAGTGCTTTTCCCAGAAGTCAATCGAGTCACTAATGAGAAAACAATTCGCTATGAAATTAAAACCGCAACGGGATTAAAAAAAGTCGATATCGCCACCAGTTGGGAAGATGCGGTACAGGTGTTAGAAGTAAAAGCTTGTCGCGAAGATAAGGAAAAAATTCAAAGTCAGGTGACAGCTAAGTTACAGGCTGCAGCTACTCCGGAGAAAAAACAAGCTTTGTATCGGACTTTCATTGAATATTTACAACAACGTTCCGAGGAGTTAACAGGAGGAAAAGACAATACAGAATATAAACGGGAAGATGCAATTATTTTGCAGTTAATCCATAACTATAAGTTGGATAGCGCTGGAGAAATTCCTCTTTCTCCGATGACAGAAGTGGCTAACCCAGCTTTAATTATCTGCGGTAATTGTGGACATAAAAACCCGCCCTCGTCTAATTTTTGTTCTAAGTGTGGGGCAAAATTAGTTAAGTAGAAATTAGATTTTGGGTTTGATCCCCCCTGCCCCCCTTGATAAGGGGGGTGCCGATAGGCGGGGGGATCCGCCTTGATAAGGGGGGTGCCGATAGGCGGGGGGATCCGCCTTGATAAGGGGGGTGCCGATAGGCGGGGGGATCCGCCTTGATAAGGGGGGAATCTGACAATTTTTAACACCTACCTAATTTAACAGAAAAAGTGGGGGTGTTAGCTGGACTAACATCCCCAAAATGAAAATTTTCGGGAAAAATTGCCTAATAGCGAAAAAACTGGATTATAATAAGGTCTTTACTCAAGATTTTTGCTAATCGCTAACTGCCATAAAACCCAATCAAGACCCCTGTTTATCGAGAGAAAAACCAATGGTAGCCACTTTAAAAGGACGAGATGTTTTAAGAATAACCGACATGAGTAGCCAAGAAATCAGCGCCCTACTCAATCTATCGGCACAGCTTAAAGCTGGTAATCTTAACCCTAGCTGCAACAAAGTCTTAGGATTGCTATTTTATAAAGCTTCCACTCGGACCCGGGTTTCCTTTACCGTCGCCATGTACCAGTTAGGGGGACAGGTGATCGATCTTAATCCCAGTGTAACCCAAGTGGGGCGCGGGGAACCCTTAGCCGATACAGCCCGGGTACTCGATCGCTATCTCGATATTCTCGCGGTTCGCACCTTTAAACAAGAGGATTTAGAAGCTTTTGCCAATTACTCGCGCATCCCGATTATCAACGCTTTAACGGATTTAGAACATCCCTGTCAGATATTAGCCGATTTACAGACTATCCAAGAGACTTTTCAGACTTTACGGGGAATTAACCTCACCTATGTGGGGGATGGTAATAATGTCGCTAATTCTCTCCTCTTGGGTGGTGCTTTGATGGGGTTAAATGTGCGGGTTGCCTCCCCTGCAAACTATCAACCCGATGGGGAAATTGTCGCCAGCGCCCAGGCTATTGGCGAGAAAACCGGTAGTAAAATCTTGATTACCGACGATCCCGTTACGGCCGTAAAAGACTCTCAGGTAGTCTATACTGATGTCTGGGCGAGTATGGGACAGGAAAGCCTCGCTGATGCCCGAATTCCCGTTTTTCAGCCCTACCAAGTCAATGAACAGCTAATGAGTCACGCTGACAAAGATGCGATTATTCTCCATTGTTTGCCTGCTCACCGGGGCGAAGAAATTACCGACGGGGCGATCGAGGGTGTACAATCAAAAGTCTGGGAACAAGCGGAAAATCGGATGCACGCCCAAAAAGCTTTAATGGTGAGTTTATTGGGATTAATCTAGCTCCAGATGCTCAGTTACCTAAAATAATTATTAAACTCGATCATCAATCATCCTAAGACCTGTCCGACACCGGAAGTTAACGCTAGGATTGATGGTAAGAGCAATAATCAGGGCAGCCTCCACACCTAACTATATGTCAGACACCTCCGCCGTTAAAAAATATCTCGCCCATTGGTTTCAATTGGGAAAAAAAGTTATTTGTCCCAAAAACCAAGCTATGCTATTTCCGCTGCCAATTTTCAATGCTGATCGCTATTCGTCGGAGTTTGAAGATTGTTGGCAAAAAATGCTTGATCCTGAAAGTGGCGATTGTTACCTAGAGGGTACTCAACAAACCATCCAAGACTTACTTTCCCCTCAATGGGAATTTCATCCCTGCGCTCGTTGTACTATACCTGTACCAATTGAAGTGCTGGGCCAATCGAGTTTATCCTGTCCCTGCCATGATTTGAGTAATTGGCCCAATTTAGAATTACCCCTACCCCATTTACCCGTCAATAGTCGAGAAAATCTCGATCGCATCCGGCAAAGATTGCTAAAAAATTCTCACCCACATTAACCAGACAAAAAGAGACGTTAGGGGTAACGTCTCGAAAAAAGGATTGATATTTAACGATTTCTGCCAAAAAGATTGACTAAATCTCGCAATCTCTCGCTATATTCTCCGGTTAAAGCTTCCTGACGATAGCGCCATGACCAATTCCCTTCTGCGACACTGGGGGTATTCATCCGCGCATCCGATCCTAAACCTAACACATCCTGTAACGGTACGATCGCCTGATTAGCCACGGAACTATAGGCCAGTCGAATCAGATCCCAAGCCACTCCCTGACCACTGGGAGCGCCAAGATATTGATATAGTCGCGCTTTTTCGTAGTCATTGGCGTTATCCTGAAACCAGCCCACAGTAGTATTATTATCGTGAGTGCCGGTATAAATCACACAGTTGCGTTCGACGTTAAAAGGAAGATAGGGATTACCCGCATCACCCCCAAAAGCGAAGTGGAGAATCTTCATCCCCGGGAAAGCAAAGTGATCGCGAAAATCTAGGACTGCTTGGTCAATATCGCCCAAATCTTCGGCAATAATCGGCAATTTACCTAAACGAGCGCCAATAGTATTAAAGAGATCATAACCTGGGGCCTTGAGCCAATGACCATTAATAGCGTTTTCCTGGCCAAAAGCCACGGCCCAATAGGCCTCTAATCCGCGAAAATGATCGATACGGATAATATCGACTAGGGAAAGAACCCCTTTTAAACGGCGTACCCACCAGTCAAAGCCCGTATTTTTGAGATAATCCCAGTTATAGAGAGGATTGCCCCATAATTGCCCCGTTTCTGAGAAATAATCCGGGGGAACCCCGGCCACTTCCAAGGGATTACCGGTTTGGGTATCTAGTCGGAAAACCTGCGGATTTGCCCAAACATCGGCGCTATTATGGGAGACATAAATGGGGATATCACCGATAATCTCGATACCGAGGGAGTTAGCATAGCGTTTTAGGGCTAACCACTGCTCAAAAAACTCAAATTGCAGGAATTTGTGCAGAAAAATCTCCTCTTGTAACTCCTGTTTCGGTGTTTCCAACGCACCCCAATGACGTTCGCGAATTTCTGTCGGCCATTCCATCCATGCTTTACCCTGGTAAGCGTGGGATAAAGCCATAAATAGGGCGTAATCCTCCAACCAATCGGCATTGCCAGCACAAAAGCCGGCAAACTGTTTGTAAAGAATTGTGTCAGAACCCTTGACAAAATTGCTCGCCGCCTTTCTAAGTAGGGGAATTTTCCAAGCGATCAATCGCTCAAAATCCACTTGATCGAGGGGAAAATCGGGAATATCCTCGAAATCTGCGTCACTAAGCAGGTTTTTCTCCCGAAGAAGATCGAGACTAATCAGGAGATGATTGCCGGCAATGGCGCTAAAACTCATGTAGGGAGAGTTACCGTACCCTGTGGGGCCTAAAGGGAGAATTTGCCAGAGTTTTTGACCACTTTGAGCCAAAAAATCGATAAATTGATAGGCTTCCCTACCTAGTTCTCCAATCCCGTAACGACCGGGATGACTGGTGGGATGAAGCAAAATACCGCTAGAACGGCTAAAAGCCATGAAAAAACCCCCTTATCAGTGATTCGGTTAGCAGTTATTAAGTGTTTAAAGCTGAATGCTCACTGCTATCTCCAAGCTAACCCGATCTCGATCGATAACGGCAATACTTAACAACTTTATTAGACCTATAGGACACAATCAGGCATTACAGCCGTACATTAACAGATCGTCTTTCCAGTGAAAAGGATTCCTTCGGATCACGTTCCACGTTACCCCGGAGGAAAAACCGATCGCTTGTCAGTTATTGCGCCAATGATAGGGGCGCATCGTGGTCAGTGAGTTGATCGAACTGCGTGCGCCCAAAATGTAATATAGATATTTCGACCAAATTGAGATGCAGCCGCCGAAAATTCAAGAGCGATTCACTTACTGTCAGTAAGTCCCACTTCTTGTAACCTCCTCTTCAACCCAGACCGGTTACTGTACTGCTCGTAAATCCGGTTCAGGCGCTCTTGGAAAACGGCCAACTGGTTTTGATATTCGGCTAAATCTCTTAATTTGACCAACAATTTAACAGCCTCATCGTAGGATTTAGACTGAGCTTTCTGAATTAGGGACTCGACTTGCTGCCAAACTTGCGCTTCCCGTTTAGCTAAAGTTTGTAGTTCCTCAATTCGCTTGGCTTCCGCTTCTTGTTGTCGCCGTTTTTCTGCCTTTTTTCCTTCCTCAGCAGCAGCCTCAAGAAGTTCTTGGATCGTGCGTCGAGGCTGGTTAGAAGCAGGAGAATTAGGGATTAATTGAGATAGCTTTTGTTTGAATTTAGCAGATAAATTATGTTCTCCTTTAGCCAATCTTAATAGGAAATCTTCGCGTTCAGAAGCCGATAATTGGCTAATAGCTTGTTGCCAAGTTTGCTCCGAGATAGTTGTTAGTTTACCACTGGATGCACAAGCAACATTTAATAAGTGTTCGTCCAATTCAAAGATTTCCGTAAAAGCCTTTTGAGCGGCAGAAAGTTGCCCTAGTCCGGGGGGTAAAGGAGGTTCTAGTTGGGTCTTATCGATGTCTATATATCCCTCCGATAAGTCAATAGCTTTCAGCCAGGCTAAATATAATCCTCGATAATCTTGCTGGAGAATTTCTTGGCGTAATCCTATCAATTCCGATAGAATCCCTTCTCCTTCTATCCAGTCATTAAAACCCTCTTCTTGACTAAATTCCCAATCTAAAATTGCCCAATCTCCCGCAAAAGATAAGCTGATATAATTATCGATACAGTAAAGTTCAATTGCTTCTCGGTTGATCAGGGATGTGGGAAAACGAAACATTAATTGCTGTGTTCCCCAGTTGGTGATGTAGTACATGATATCGAAATACCGAGCCAGCACCTGTTTGGGATCCCCCCGAAAATTGCCGTAACTATAGTTGAAACTGGCAGTCGTTGCCGTCGGTTTGACGCGACTCGATAGCTCGCAGATGGCAGCCCTTTCCTCTTGGGTGAGGGGGCGATCGATAGCTTGGAATTCGTAATATTGGTATTCGCTCATGGTGTGTAACCTATCTCAAGGTTTATGATCGATATGCTGATAATTGTACGGGGATAGTTAGGGTTTAAAGATAAATTCGACAGGACGGGCGCTCTCGGATGTATTAGGAATAGCAAGAATAGGCAAATCGCCCGATCTTTACCGATAAGGAAAAAGTTCGGGTGATCGATCGGTAATTTTCCCGCATCTGTTTTTTCGAGAAATCTAATCTATTCCTTTGGATAGTGGCACGGTCAAAATCGATAAGATTATAATTTCTTTTGTTAAGCACTTTAGCGATCGCTAGATATTTGTACGATTCATTGTCGGCTAATCGTTAAATTTTGTGAAAAAAAACTCATTGGTTGAGATTATCGGAGATAGAATCAGAATAGTTGAATAAGGGGGAAATAATTAGAGCCTTTTGGCATGGTTTCTCGATGGAGAATTCTATAGATAAAAAAGCACTGGGTCTGCTTTTCCCGACTATTACCGGAAGATCGGTTTGGCGGGTACGGCGGTGGCGTGTTTTTGAATTTAAAGTGTGATCGCTGTTCTTAGGGAGCAGTTTGCGGTGGGGACAGTGACGGCAAAGACTATTCAACCGAAGCCGAAGGGATTGTGATATCTGCACAAGAAGTGGCAACTCGTAGAGCCGTTTTATCGGTTATCAACAGTTATCATTGCTACTTGATTTTGGTGAAGATTAGCCGTACTACATAAGATTTGAGGTTTATTTGTACGCTGCGCCTGAATTAATTCTTTATTCGTTGCTGCATCAGCGACGGCTAGGAGATAAATTTTATACTGCTGCTTATCAGTGATTGAGGTAGTTCCTGTGGTAAATTTAAATCTATTACTATTAGGGGAAGTTTCTTCATTAGGTCGTTCTATTACCTCTCCTTGTACAAAGCAATCTTTGTCATATATAGTGCCTCTCTCTCCTCTTTCATTTATATATTCCATAATCGGTGAAGCAATTAGCCAAAGTCTTTTTTCTCGACAGGGACTTATTTCGCCTTCTACTATAAAATTACCATCTACTTTGTTGTTCTCGGAAGAAGAGTCTGGGACTGAGATATTCCCCTCACATTGTTTTAAGCGGTTATTATCTGCGGTGAGTTTTTGATTTTTTGTGGTGAGTTTGAGATTTTCTTCCTCTGATTTTTTAAATTTATCTTCTTTGACCTCATAAGTATTTTTGCTTAAAACCACATTCCCACTAAATTCATGCACTGCTCTTGCAGCCGCAAATCCTAGACCAAAGGCAGCAACAAGACTTGTTAGTGCCACTACCATAGGATGGTCTGCAAGAAGCTCAGATACTTGTTCTATAAACCCTTTCTTGGTTGGTGGTTCTGTCATTTCAAATAAGTTCCTTAATTTAGTAATTTCCTCAAAACTCTATCATATATCTGGACTTCCCAGCAATTCTCATTTTAAGGTTTCATGACCTTAAAACCCTTGCACCTAGCCTGCGTTATTCATGAAAACTGGGGAAAATCCTCAAAAGCCTTGTTAGGAAAGTCATTCAGCGATATAGCTAAAAAACAGTCTGTTTTTTGAGAGCCTCTTATAACTGGACTTCCCCCATACATAAATAATAAATACTAAAAAATTAACAAAACCCTTACTGCAGGTCGCTTCTCAGAAAAAATTGAAAAGAGACTGCTGGGTACATTTTTCACTTGAAAATGGCTGTACCGTTGACTGTATCTGGAGTAGAGCGATTCCGTAGAGTTAGCTGTATAGTGATCGCTAACCTGATTTTAACAGATAGTGTCATTAATCTCTAGAGTAAGGGATTCCCTCTGTAGCCATGTTTTTGCTGATTTTCTGCCCCGAAACAAGCTATAATGGTCTAAAGGTCAAATTTGAAAATTTTTGCCTCAAACCCTATCTGCGTAAGAACTTCAGGATTTTGTGTTTAGTAGTTCATTTGTATTATATTGCTTGAACTCAGGCTCTGTAAAACTTTTAGCCATAGCTAGTATGTTTATACGTGGGAAGTCCAGTTATAATCAGGGTTTTGGAAATTGGTGAATAATGCAGGCTAGAGGGGTTAATAATTCTTAACGAATCTCTAGATCGCTGAAACAACGCAAAATCGTTTCAAAATGAGAATTGCTGCACGAGGACTCGCCCTCCCCAACCTCAAAGTATCTTACTCTTTTCTTCTTTTCTGGGAGAGGGGTTGGGGTTGAGGGCAATTAACCATCTCTGCCATTACTTTTGAAAAATGGCATTAGAGAGCGTTAGGCAGGGACAGTGACCGCCGAAATCAGCAAAGACCGTTCAATTCCCCCAAAACAGCCTGATGTTTCTGCCGCGCTGACCTTTCCTCGGTCGATGTGCGCTGGTTGCCGATAGTCGATAGGTGGATTTCGATAATCCCGTCAATTCTTTCGCTCGATGGCATCGAGTTCCCGACATATTTCGGCGGCCAGCCGATAATCCACACTTCCCGTTAAAGTAGCTCCGTCATAGTGGCTGCCAGCATAGCAGCCGGGGTTATGGCAGCGAGGCAGTTTATCCCAGTTAAAGGTTTGAAAACAAGGGAAGCACAAGGTAAACTAATTATGATAAAACATTAATATAGAGGTTCTCACACCTGTGTGGCACAGTTAAACCTTTGCTGATTAAACTTTTTAACATTGATAATGTACCTCCTGTGAACAGGAAATACTATAAATAAGCGGTAAAAATGAAAGAAATTTAAGGGAACAATTAATTATGCAACTAGAAGATTATTTTTTATTTATCTCCGAAAATGATATTAGAATCAAAGGTAATCGCCTCGGAATTGATAACGTACTCTTTTATTTATTGGAAGGCTATACCCCAGAAGAAATAAATGCTATCTATCCTGATCTAAGTTTAGAGAAAATCTACGCGACTATTACTTATTATCTCCAGAATCGGCAAAAAATTGATGCCTATTTATTGCGCCTCCAGAATTGGCGAGAGACTCACTACCATGAAGCACTAAAACATCCTTCACCTCAACGAGAAAAGATGAGAAGAATTAAACAGCAAAGGCAAAATTCTGTCAAGGTATGAAAATCAAGTTTTTACTCGATGAAACCTTATCCCCCCGCTTGAAAGTTGCTGTCTTAAGGTTAAATCCAGAGATAGATATTTTACGCATTGGAGAGCCGAATACACCACCGTTAGGAACTCTTGACCCTGATTATCTCAACGACTCTTAGTGACAGATAATCGTACCAGTATGCCTGAACATTTAGAGGAATATTGGCAAAAAAATCAACAAATCTGGGGACTGTTTTGGATTCGTCCCACAACAACAATGGAAAAACTAGCCGAAGAATTAATTATGATTTGGGAAACTACCGAAGCAGAAGAATGGATCGATATTGTCGATTGGATTCCTTTTTAATTAATGATATAATAAGATTATTACCGTCCTTTTTATGCTTGATTATTAATTTGAATGACTCGCCAAATTCATGACCAATTTGCTAAGGAATATTTAGAGGAATTACTAACACCTCTAGGGACGATTAGAAAAAGTAAGAAAGTAAAAAGTGAGGTTCAAGAAATCGATGTCTGGTTTGAACCATTTAGCTCACCTACTCCCACTGAGTTACCTTTAGGGTTACTTGGAAAAATGGCGGCTACTTCCTGTTTGTTTGAACCTTTCCGCAATCCCCCGACCGAGGTAGAGATTCGCAGTTGTTTGTCAAAGTTATACGCGGTTCATGGGGATGTCTTGAGAAAAGCGAAACGGTCAAACAAAACTCTAACAGAAGCTGAACTACCAGTTCTCTGGATTCTAACGCCCACCTTTTCAGCTAGAATGATTGAAGATTTCGGGACTCACAGCGATGAGAGTAATTGGTTAACAGGGGTTTACTTTTTAGCGAAGTCTCTCAAAGCGGGTATCATCGTCATTCATCAATTACCAGTAAATGAAGACACCTTATGGTTAAGAGTATTAGGTAAAGGAGGAACTCAAAAACGAGCAGTAGAAGAGTTAGTTGAACTGCCAGAACGCAATCCTTTTCGAGAGAATTTATTAGAAATTCTGGCCAACTGGCGCAAAAACTTAGAATTGAGAGATAATTTAAGTACCGAAGAACAGGAGGACATCATGAATCTATCACCAGCTTATTTACAACAAAGGGAAGAGTGGAAGCAAGAAGGTACTTTAGAGGGACAACTTTCGCTGATAGCCAGTCTTCTGGAAGGACGCTTTGGCAGCCTAGATTCGGAATTATCTGGTCTGGTGGAACGGATCGCCCAACTTCCTATCTCGGAACGCACCGGATTGCTTCTTTCTTTGGCAAATTTATCCCGCGAGGAATTGTTGGAAAGATTGTAAATTTCGTTTCTCGCTCTTCTTACAGTCGTTCAACGATAACTGTTTTCCTTTTGTTTTTGCCGATAAGCTTCAAATTCGGGGTTACTGGCAAGAATTTGACGGACACGCTCGCGACTTATGCCGTATTTATCCCCTATTTGCTGATAGCTCAATCCTTGTCTATGGAGTTCTAAAAAATCGTAGCTTTTTTGCAGTTTTTCCTTTCTCTGTGCATCTCGTCTTGGGGTTGGACTCTTATCGCTAAGGTGTCCTACTATTTCCCTTCCCAACTCAGTCAAAGAATATTGAGAATCGTGGAAACTAACCAATCCTTGTTTTTCCAATTCTTTAAGTATTTTATGTACTCTGGTTAAATTATGAGCAGTTGTTGCCAATTGCCGAGATGGTTCCGAAAGTATCCGAATTGCCGAATCGATCTCAATCGGATAATCTAACATCCCTTTCAGAATCTGTTTCTGTTTTGCTTGGAGATTAGCGATCATCTCTTCTAAATGTTGAAAGTCTTCATTTTTATCCATCGGAATTATCATTTCAATAGACCTTTCCCTAGTCTGATAAAATCACAATCAGGGGATATTGTCAACAACTAACCGTAGCTTACCCAGTCGTTTATGTCTTGCTGATGCACTTTTTTAAAAATGGTGATAAACTCAACTGTACTGGGTACACTCTCCCTATCGGATGAATTTGAGAAAAAATCGAGAGAAAAAAACGATGAACGAACGAGAAACATCCAACAAAATTGAGGCGGGCGGGGGTTTTCCCGTATTGCAATATTGGGCAGAAAAAACTCTCTCTCCTCAAGGGGTTAAACTCTGGCAAACCTTGAATCATAAAAGTGCCTGTTTAGCTTGCGCTTGGGGAACGGGAGGACAAAAGGGCGGTTTTGTCAACGAAGCGGGGGAAAGTCTGCAACGTTGTCTCAAAAGTGTCGAGGCAGTTACTTCCGAATTAATGCCAGGTATTAAAACCGATTTTTTTCAGACCTATCATCTCGCTCAATTACAGTCCTTAACCTCCCTAGAATGCGATCGCTTGGGTCGTTTCAGTTATCCCGTCCTCTTAAAAGCCGGAGAAAGTCACTATCAACGTATTAGTTGGGAAGAAGTGTATCGATTAGCCGAACAAGCTTTTCGTCAACCGTCCGAGACCATTGCCTCCTATAGTTCGGGACGTTCTTCTAATGAAGCCGCCTATCTCTTACAATTGTTTTTCCGGGCATTAGGAAGTAATAATTTAGCCGATTGTTCCGATCTCTGTCATGCCGCCTCGACCGTAGGCTTAAAACAGGTTTTCGGAACCGGAACTTCGATGGTCAGTCTGGAAAGTTTAAAACAAGCCGATTGTGTGGTGTTAATCGGTTCTAACGCTCCGGCTAATCATCCTCGCCTGATGAATGAATTAATTCAAATTCGTGATCGCGGCGGTAAAATTATTATTATTAACCCGCAAATTGAAGTCGGATTGGTCAAATTCTCCTCACCCGCTTTTCCGATTAAATCCCTATTGCGGGGCGGTTCCGATATTTCAACTCTCTACCTACAGCCGATACCGGGTAGCGATACTGCCCTATTCGTCGGATTACAAAAATCTTTAATTGAACAAAATTTAGTGCGGTGGGATTATCTCAAATCCCGTACAGAAAATTGGCAATCTGTTATAGATTATGCCCGACAAACACCCTGGGAAACCATTACTAAAACCTGCGGTTTGTCCCGAGAAGAAATTGAAGCAACCGCCGCCCTTTTCGGCAATTTAGAGCGTGTGGTTTTCGCTTGGGCAATGGGGGTTACACAACAGGAAAACGGGGTAGATAATATTATCAGTATTGCCAATACCGCTTTAATGACGGGAAATGCTGGCAAAATCGGAGCCGGAACCATGCCAATCAGAGGTCATTCTAATGTACAGGGCTTCGGTTCCATGGGCGTTACAGTGAGATTACGTCAGGAAATCGCCGAGGCACTTGCTCAACTTTTAGGAAAGCCATTAAATATAACCGGCGGTTATGATACCAGGGCATTAATTGAAGCTGCCGAACGGGGAAAAATTAACACTCTTTTCTGTTTAGGAGGTAATCTTTATGGAGCAAATCCAGATTTAACTCAAGCCAAAAAAGCCTTAGCTCAAATTGATACAATTTTTTATGTAGCTACTAAGCCAAATTTAGGACATTTTCAGGGATTAGCCCGACAAAATACGATAATTTTACCCGTATTCGCTCGTTTTGAAAATCCTCACCCGACAACCACCGAATCGGGCAATAATTTTGTCCGTTTTAACGAGCGGGGAAGCAGTCATCTACAGGGTTCCCATGTGGATATCATCTCGGAAGTAGAACTGTTAACAAATATTGCCGTCAAGGTTTTAGGCACAAACCCGATTGATTGGTCGAGATTACACGATACCGCCTATATTCGTCAGTTAATCGCCAAAACGATTCCTGGTTATGAAAAGATCGGGCAATTAGATCAAACCCAAACAGAATTTACCATTAGCGGACGGATTTTTACCGAACCCCATTTTCCAACATCGACTGGAAAAGCGCAAATGTCTGTCACGCTTTTACCCACTTTAAAAGCACCGCAAAAGCAAGATTTCAATCAACCAGAAAATGCACCAGGAATTGCTCTGATTCTCGGAACAGGACGCAGTTATGGACAACATAATACCGTCGTTTATCAAGTGGGCGATAAATATCGGGGAATGCCTCACCGTCATTGTTTATTGATCAACGCCGAAGATGCCAAAAAAGCGGGCTTTCAAGAACATCAACGAGTCACCGTTCAAGGAGATGCCGGCAAATTAGAGAATATCGAACTTATTTTCGGTCCGATTCGCGAAGGTGTTGGCTTTATGTTCTATCCCGAAACCAATGTTTTATTCAAAGCTAAAATCGATCCTCGCTGTGGGACTCCTGCTTATAAACGAGTTCCCGTCTGGGTTTTTTAGTTATCAACTCCTCTAATTTTCTTTTTTGGAAATAATGAAATAGAGTTAACCAAGCCAACCAACGAATCGAGCAGAAGGGCTTCCTGAAAAGTTATGGTCGATTTGATCGCATTTCTGTTATCTTCTTCTTACCGTCATTAAAATAAGTAGGCATGGGCGAGTTTTTGCTAACCGTATTAAGCATAGCAAGTTTGTTTGCTGTCGGGATGGCTACCCCTAGCATTGCCAGTCCCACATCTGCAGCGACAAACTTGCAACTAGCTCAACGTCCTAACTGTAACAATCCCCAGACTCAAAGCGAAATGAACATTTGTGCCAGCATCGCTTATCAAAACGCCGATCGCAAGTTAAATCAAGTTTATCGACAACTACTGCCAAAACTGTCAGCTGCTCGCAAACAAAAATTAATTAGCGCCCAACAAGCTTGGATTAAGTTTAGAGACAGCAGTTGCGAATTTGAAAGAAGTGCCTATGAGGGAGGCTCTCTAGCTCCCATGATTTACGGTTTTTGTTTGGCAAATGTCACCGAGCAGCGTACCAAAGATTTGCAAAGATATTTAGAAGATAGCGATCTCTAAGTCAGAATCGCCGTTGATATTACCGATAATTCCTTAGACGTTTACTGCACAACAGCCTAAGCGGGTGAGGGGAATCGAACCCCTATCATTAGCTTGGAAGGCTAGGGTTTTACCACTAAACTACACCCGCATTTTCTCAGTAGCTTTGTTAGCATAACACGAATTGCCGATTTTTGCAAGTAGGGATTTTCAGCTTGTGAATCGCCTCTAGATGGTCATAGATCGCCTAAAAATCCCGATCGCTCCTTTTTATCCCCGATTTGGCTAAAAGTTTTCTCCACGCGATCGAGGTCTAGTTGGGAGAAATTATCGATCGCCCAGTTGGACACTCTCTGCATAAAATGGAAGGGGTAGGTATGAGCGATTCCCACCACCTGCATTCCCGCTCTTTTTGCCGCTTCGCAACCGGCAAAAGTATCTTCAATCACCAGACATTCCCAGGGTTGCAATTGCAGATTAAAATTCCAACGATTGAATCTTTCTACGGCCAGTAAATAACCATCCGGTTGGGGTTTACTGGTGCTGATCTCATCACCAGTGACAATGACACTAAAGTAATCCCCAAGGCCCGCCTGTTGCAAGATTGATTCTACTTCCGAGCGTATTGCTCCCGTCACCAAACCGATTTGTAGATCCCTGGCCTTAACCCGTTTTAAAAAAGAGTATATCTCTTCATAAATAGGAAGTTTCTCTAATTTTTCTAATCTTTCTCGGTATAAACTCGCTTTTTTGTTAATTAACTTAGTCAGATACTCCTCGGTCACTTGACGACCGCGACGGGTGAGAACATTACGCAAACAGACGCGATCGCTTCTTCCCAGACATAACTCCGCAAATTCCGACCCTAGGGGCAGTAAATTTTCCCCGAGCAAGATTTCATTGATTAACTCTTGATGGATTGGTTCATCATTGATGATCACCCCATTAAAATCGAACAGAACAGCCTTTAACATCAATCTTAGACAGAAAAGCTAATAAATACTCAGTGTTCTTGATTATACTAAAGTTTTTCGTCGGAGCCTGGCGGGTCTTGTCCCTGACCCCATCTCAACAAACAATTTTAACCGGAAAATTGCCAAGGCCTTGACAAATTCCCAGATTTGCTCTATTATTTTGTTATAGTGGGAATCCGTGCTGCCCTGTAACCCCCCTATTTGGGGCTGAGATATTAGCCAAAAATATAACAAAAGAATTTAGGGACCTGCGTGGGAATAATATCCCAACCGATCGGAGGGCGCAAGCTTTGCGCCCCTACAGTAACGGATTTTGTCCACAATGTAGGGGCGAACTGCGTTCGCCCAAAAGGTACATTAATGTAGGGGCGAACTGCGTTCGCCCAAAAGGTACATTATTAAAGCGCAAGTCCCTTAGGCCATTGTTTCCGATACCCAACGACGGAATAATTCCACAGCAATCCGATAACGAGAGTCTTGGCATTCGATGACATGATGATTTTCAAGGGTTTTTAGGGCCCGGTCGAGAGTTGTGGCAGTTAGTCCGGTGCTGGACAGTAAATCTGCCCGGGTTAATCCTTGCAGATGGGGAGAAAGAACTATTAAAATCTCCTGTTGTCCGGCCGCATCTTGTTTAGCCTGTTTCCAGACACCCGTAAAATAATAATTCCCCCTTTGGAAAAACTCAGCATCGATGGCTTTTTCCACATCTTCCACCTGAAAACGAATATCTTGGGGACGTTGCAACTCAAAGACCTGTTTATTATAAAAACGTACCAGATGAAAGCCGATCAGTTGTACTAGATAGGGTTGACCGTGGGTAAGTTGATAAATTTTGTCCAAAGCGGATGGGGTATAGTCTAGGGGAAAATCCTCGTCTTCCCCAACGGGATTAGCGAGGATAACGCGAGTGGACTCAGGAGAGAGGAAACTAACTGGAATCGGGTAAACACTGCCAAAAAAAGGATGAAAATAATCGGCAGTCATCTCCTCTAGGGTATGTAATCCGGCAAAAACAAAAGCTAGACGCGGACTACTCTGGACAAGGGAACGCAGATAGCCGAGGAAATTCGGGGGGAGGGTATTCGCTTCGATTAAATCCTCAATTATCTCGAACTCATCGAGGGCAATAATTAAACCGGTTTTAGCTTTTTCCGGCAGAATCTGGCGCATCAGACGGTCTAAATAACGATTAAAATACATTTCTGGATGTTGGGAGATTTTTTCCTCTTCTGGGGCATCAATTGCTAAAGTTTGGGCGATTTCCTCAGCCATAGTCAGGAGAACTTCGGCTAGGCTGGTTACTGTGGCCAAGCGCTGTAAATTAATGTAGATAACGGAGACATCTGGTGGGAGATATGCCTCCAGATTGCGTAGAATCGAAGTTTTACCCATGCGACGATGACCATAGAGAACCACGGAGGATAGGTTATCTCCGGACCACATTGACTGAAGTTCCCGCAGGATATCCTCACGACCAACAAAGCGTTGACCGATCACCGGATCACCGATAATGTAGGGATTAGGAATCGGTTGGGTAATAGTCACCGTTCCCACCGTTCCCGCGATGGATGCGCTAATTTCTGCCCATTTTTCGGCAATAGAAAGGATTAATTCTTTTTCTGCTTGGGGTAAAGTAGCCGCCTGTTGGTCGGTTATATCCCTTAATTCCCCGATAATCCGATTAAGAGCGAGGGATCTGGTCTGTTGGGAGTAACTTCTCTGGACTAAAGCCATTTCTGTGATAACTAGATTTAAACTGCTGATAGCTTGCCAAGTTTGCGGACGTAATGAAGGTTCTGCGGCAATGGGGGCAACCTTCAGGGAAGCGATACTATCGGGAGTTGCTGCCTGACTAAATCGGTGTAAAGTTTGGGCGAGGCTATACATTTCTTCCCCGTAGGCGAGGGAACGTACCACAGCAAAGGCTTTTTCGGCTTTTTCGGTGTCCTGTTGGTGAAGATACCAAAAACCGGCGGCGGCGGCGCGAGCAGGGGTATCGAGACGGATTTGGCTGTCAGGAAAAGAAAACGGTTTCGCGGACGCATATTTTAACAATTGCCAATCGGAGGGATTTTCTGCCAGACGGGACACCCGATAGATAATTTCTGCCTCTGGGAATTGCGATAAAACGCGGTTAATGGCGACAAGGACAGGAATAAACTGGCAGCTGTACCGAAAGTATTGATTGAGGTTATTAATAGCCGTTTCCCAGTCTTGCTGTAACCATTGTTGTAGAGTCGAGGTTAACCCCGGCAGCGGTAGAAGGGTAATACGGGGAAAAAGTCGCCCTTGGGGGCCCGCCAAAAGCCCGATTAGCCAATTATCAGGACGGGGAAAGGTGAATATAAACCCCACGCCGTACACCACGCCGTACACCACGCCGTACACCACGCCGTACACCACGCCGGACACCACGCCGAACCCCACGCCCAACGCCACGCCCAACACCACGCCGGACACCACGCCGAACCCCACGCCGTACACCACGCCCAACGCCACGCCCAACACCACGCCGTACACCACGCCGTACACCACGCCGTACACCACGCCGGACACCACGCCGGACACCACGCCCAACACCACGCCCGACACCACGCCGTACACCACGCCGTACACCACGCCGGACACCACGCCGGACACCACGCCCGACACCACGCCCCACACCACGCGCACCCAATTAACAGAAAGTCCTAAATTTGCCGCTATGCTACAGATAATCAGAGGGGTAATTACAGTTAAGAGAAGACCCTGAATCCCTAGACGCAATTGTACGGGATGGTCGCGGAGAAATTGTATTTTATCGCGCCATGTTTTCTGTTCTGTTAATTTATCGCCGCCGCCTCTCGTTTCCACATACCAGCGCACTGCTTGGGGAAAATAAAACACCCAGTACAACAGCAAAAGATAATCAAAGGGATTCCATAAAGATAAATCGCGTTTGAGTTTAGGGGCGAGATTAATTCTGGGGACGGTGCTTTCCTTCATAATTTTTATCTCTAGCTATTTACCCGGTGATGGTTTATTAAGTAGTTAGGTGTTAACTGTCAAACACCCCCCTTATCAAGGGGGGCAGGGGGGATCAAACCAAAAATTAAATCAACTTATTGTTTAGTTATAACCTAAGTTCGGGATGCTGAGTTATTGACTTTGGTTTGATAAAGTTTAAAACAATTTTGCATCACCTCTCGCGGCTTTCCTTGACTTTGCCTAACAAGAGAACTTATTTCCTCCTCAGTAAAAGTCACTCCAGTTTGACTTAGACGATGACTAATAAACTCTTTAATTTTAGCTTCATCCCATAATTTAATCGGAAATTGTTGACAAATTCCCTCGAAAGGTGAATCACCTCCTTTGTTATCAGGAAATAAAACATCAAGGGAACGATTAGCCGCTACTACTAATCTTAAAGGTGGATCGGGACGATTGGCTAACTCTCTTAATTGACTTCTAAGCTGATAGCTGAAATATTTTTGAGTCATATTATCTACCACATCCAATAATAACAGGATTTTATGTTTTTCTAATTCCCTAGTTAATCTAGTTCCTTTGAGCGGTTTATCGTAAGGTACAGCTATACCAATCTGATGACATAATTCATAATAAAAATCCTTATCTCCTGCTAATCCTTCTAAGTTTAGATACAAGGGTTGTCGATGACTAAGTAAATACTCCCTTGCTTGATGGTAAATTCCCCAAAGCAGGGTGGTTTTTCCCGTTCCCCTTTCCCCGATAATAGCAGCACTACTGCCGGAATTTAAAACCTCAAAAATATCTTTAATTTCTTGTTCTCGGCCAAAAATCTGCTGAATTTCTTTAATACCTCCGGAAGTGGGTTTAAAAGGATTATGGGCATTTTTTTGGGGTTGTAATTGCGGAAAATATTTAAAAATAGTCTGAACTGGAATCGCTCTTCCTCCTAAATCACTGTACTCATCTCTGGTTTTATTCACCACTCCGCACACTTTCCCCGTGCGTAAATTTAACAGAGGTGAACCACTAAAACCGGGTTGTACTTGCCCTAATTTAAACTTGATTAAGGGGTTTTCATCCCCCGTTAAACCTATATACTCAAAGTCACTAGGATCACCGTTCGGATACTCGTTGGTATAGCCAAAAGTGTATAATTTATCTGTTAATTGTAAATCGTGATCAAAATCGACATATTTGTGATCTAAAGACGAGTTTAATTGTAAAAGAGCCAGATCGATCCCGTCTAGATTCGGTAAGTCGATAATTTTAGCCCCAGAAATTTGACCTTGCCAAATTATCTCGATAGTCTCGTTATTATCCCGCGCATCTTTTACCACATGAAGACAGGTCAAAATTAACCCTTGTCCCACAAAAAAGCCTGTTCCTGACGCATCGATTAACTTTAACCTGACAGTGTACGGAGGTAGAGATTCCGGGGTAAGCATTTAATCAATTTATCCTCCCCATTCTAGGGTAATTTTTAAATTTCCCTTTCCTTCACCTTCCACAATTAAAGCGGTTAGTTTACCAGATTTTACCCTGACTTCTACCCCAAATTCTACGGTGGCCTTTTTGGGCTGCACTTTACTTATCGTAGCAGCGATCGATTCAGTAACTGCCTCAATTGTATCAGCCACACTTTGAAAGTCAAATATTTGATCGGATACTTCCCGTTCACCACCGAAACTTCTCGCTTCCACTAACATGGTGACATTTTCTTTAACTTTAACTGAAATAATCTCATATTTAGATTCTGGCATAAGGCTCCTTCAATGACCCATTTATGGTTTTCTCGATTGCTTCTCGGACAAACTTATAGCGGAACTAAAAAGGCTTATATATATTTCGGCACGGATTCCCATTATACTAGAAAGTATAGGTCAAATCGAGGGATTTTGTCAAGTCTTTTTTGCCATTAATCTATTTGTGTTATGCAATAGAGGGGGTTATAAGGAATGAAACCCCGATAGAGACAGACATTGCTGCGATTTTTGTCAATTGTTTTCGCTCTAGAACAAACTAATCAATTAAGTCTCTTGCCATATAAGGATTTAGTCAATTTATGCCCCTATATCGAACCATACCAAGTAACGAAGAACCTTCTTTTTCCTCTTCTTGAATCGCCGATTTCGGGACAATGACGACGTTAACCGATTCTTCTACTTCGTTGAATAGTTCTAAAACATATCCTTCCTCACCCCCCTTCGGATGGGCAACTATATCAACAAGAATCGCCGAATCACCCTGCTTAAGATTGTATTCGGGAACGTCGCGGGCTAGGGTCACTTCTTCGTATAGTTGCGCCATGGTTTATTTTTCCTTTCGGGGTTTGAGGGTGATAAATTGAAATTGATGATCTAGGTTTCGTTTTAGCCAAATCGTGACAACGGATAGGGGAACTTGATTACTGCTGATTAATTCCCCCTCGACTCTATAGAAGGTTCCGTATTCGTTGGTAAGATCTTCGATGGCGGGATTGGTTTGAATTAGTTGGATGAGGGCGGTTTTTAGTGCATCGGGATTAGCGAGGGTAAAGCCAGCGCGGGCGAGGTATTTTGATTTGTCATCTTTGGGGCGAAATTTGAGGAGATATTTAGTTATTTTATCATCGGGAATTAGGGAGTCGCTAGGCAGGTACATCGGATCGAGAGAATTTTGTTTGATTTTACCTTGAATTGAAGTTTTAATATCGATTAACTGATCAAGTGTATTAATTGATATTGTTTCAAGTTTTTTTTGGGGTTGTAATTGCAGAAAGTTTTTTGAAATAGTCTGGACTAAAAAGGCTTATATATATTTCGGCACGGATTCCCATTATACTAAAAAGTATAGGTCAAATCGAGGGATTTTGTCAAGTCTTTTTTGCCATTAATCTATATAATTGTGGGGCTGCTTACCGGTCATCGTCCTGAAAAAAATTATGCCCCAGTTTGTTAAACAAGCATATATGCAGCGGTCAACCGAGACAGCACAGGAGCCTCTCTTATTCTTTGTGTGATCAGTTTAACTTATATAGAACCGATCAATCTTTGTGTCCTTTGTGTCTTTGTGGTTCGTTCCAGTCGCTCGCTGGCGGGAATATATCTTATAAAATACATTTTACCCACCAAACCCAAGAGAGCCGACAGGAGGCAAAAAACGAGTTATTGGACAGAAAGAGGCGATGGGATGTTATTATTTAAAGCCGATTCCCCGGAAGCAGCCGAATTGATCATCGGGCAGCATCCCCTGGCGAATAGTAGTGGAATAGGCTATTAAAGGAGTGAACCCTGTGCAAATATTCACAACAATCCCCGGTTTACGCACTTTTTTGGCTGATTATCGCCATGATCACAGTATTGCCCTCGTGCCAACCATGGGCGCCCTCCATAAAGGTCATGCTAGTCTAATTCGACGCGCAGTGACGGAAGCGGAGGTAACTGTGGTCAGTATTTTTGTTAATCCTCTACAATTTGGCCCCACAGAGGATTTTTCTCGCTATCCCCGCAGCCTTGACAGCGATCGCCAATTGTGTGAATCCTTGGGAGTTGCTGCTATTTTTGCTCCCAGTGCGGAAACTTTAGGAATTGGTGATTCTGAGGAGATAACCGCAGTTGTTCCCCCGATTTCTCTGACTAGCGGGTTATGTGGTGCTTTTCGTCCGGGACATTTTCAGGGAGTAGCCACAATTGTCACGCGGTTGTTTAATATTATTGCACCGACGATCGCCTATTTTGGCGAAAAGGATGCCCAACAGTTAGCGATTATCCGACAATTAGTCAGGGATTTAAATTTAGCGATCGAGATTCGCGCTTGTGCTACAGTGCGAGAAACATCGGGATTAGCAGTTAGTTCTCGTAATCAGTATCTATCGGCCACAGAAAGGGAAAAAGCGACAATTATCGCCCAAAGTTTGCAATTAGCCCTCGAAAGTTTTCGTTTAGGGGAAAGACAAAGGGAAAAATTACTGGCTATTGTGCAAAAAAATCTCGACAGAGTAGCAGAATTTCGCTGTCAGTATCTGGATTTAGTCCATCCCCAGAGTTTACAACCGATCGAGCAGATCGAGACAGGGGGACTGTTAGCGATCGCCGGATCGATCGGTCAAACCCGTTTAATTGATAATATTATCTTGCGTCAACGTCGGGCAGTTATCGCTATTGATGGACCTGCTGGAGCGGGAAAATCGACAGTAACGCGCTTAGTAGCGGAAAAATTGGGGTTAACCTATCTCGATACCGGTGCGATGTATCGCGCGGTGACATGGTTAGTGGTGAATTCCGGTCTGGATTTGTCCGCAGAAGCGGCCATCGCCGAGTTATTATCTTTAGCGAAGATAGAAATAATCCCGGCCGATAGTCCCGAAAATGTGACTATAGTGAAGATTAACGGGCAGGATGTGACTTTAGAGATTCGCTCTCCCGCAATTACCTCGCAAGTGTCCAGAATTGCCGCTCAAAAAGCGGTGAGACAGCAGTTAGTCACCCTGCAAAGACAGATGGGAATATCGGGGGGAATAGTTGTGGAAGGTCGGGATATTGGTACTAATGTTTTCCCAGAAGCGGAATTAAAGATTTTCTTGACAGCGACACCCGAAGAAAGAGCCAGAAGGAGATTAAAAGACTTAGAAGCGCAGGGAAATGGGGGTATTAGTCTCGCAGAATTAACCCAAGAGATTGAAAAAAGGGATTATTTGGATAGTAATCGCTCCCTAGCACCCCTGCGAAAAGCCACAGATGCGATCGAAGTTAATACCGATCATCTCACTATTACAGAAGTCACAGAAAAAATCATTGCTCTTTATCATCAAGGAGAAGAAAATCAATGGAGAAGCCTCTAGTTTTTTTAGATACTGATGTTTTGATTTCTTATCTACGAGGAGATCTTGCCAGTGTGCATTTATTTGATCGAGAAATACTCGATCGCGTTTGTCTTGCTATTAATGCGATCGTTTTACAAGAGTTATTATTTTTGGCAGAAGTTCGTAATCATCCTGAAATAGTCGATCGGATTCAAGAAAAGGTGACTATCTTGGATTTTGATTTAGTAAAACTTGATCAATATTGGCAAAATGCTAGAGATATTCGCAATATTTTGGTACACTCGAATGATGTTTTAATTTTAAGTAGTGCCGCTAATTGTGATTATTTAGTTACCTATGATCAAAAACTTAAAAAAGCCTCTAGTTATCTATATAACTCTAAACCGATGGTAGTAACACCTGAAGAATTATTAGAGGTTATCGATCAAAAAAATATAGTCCCTTCTAGCCTCTCTTGCCAAGGATATAAATCCTCAAATTTCCCCTTAAACAAGGTGATTTAGGGAGATATTTATGAAGTTAAATTATCTGAATTTATCATCTATCTGTTTAACGGTAACTTCCTTGATAATTATCGGCAGTCCAGCTATATCTTTAGCCGATCATAGATCACCAATAACTTTAGCTTCTCGGGATTTATCAAACCAGCAACAGGGAAAAAAAATTATTCTTAATGGTCGTTCTTTGCCCGTTTCTTGGCGACAGTGGACATCAGCAAATAGTACCAGAATCGCCATGGGTGACACGGGAGCAAGACAATTATTCGGCATGGATTTTCTTAGCACAAATGATCCAAAAAAGCAACCGATAAACTGGTTTAATTTACAAACTTTATCGGCTAATTTGATCAATTCCGATCGCTGGCTGGATGTTACGGATATTTTACTAACAATGGGGGCAACAACCACTATTAATGGCGATAGTTTAACTATTAACTTTGCTGCTGCCCAGATTCAAGATATTCAGCTAGAAAATTATGGAGCAGTACAAAGGATTATTATTCAACTCGATCGCCCGACCTTTTGGCAAGTTAGTCAGGCAAAAAATGAAGCTGTGATTACTCTAGAAGGAAATGCCCAACAATCCCTTATCTCTAGGTTTCAACCCCAAACTATCAGCAACAGTAATCAAAATAACGATGAAGATGATCTAGGAAACTCTAATAATAACTTACCTACTCAGATCACTTCCTTAGAAAATAATGGGGTGATCAGTCGTTTAAAAATTAACCTTCCCACTGCCTACGGATTACAGATCAGCAGTGTGGATAATCCTCCCCGAATTATCATTGATTCTCGTCCCGATGCTATGGATGAAAAGCGCATTGTTTGGCAACCAGGGTTAATCTGGAATCAAAAATATATTCAGTTAGATCAAGATTGGTTTCCCGTGACTTGGTTAGAAATCGATCCCAGAAATCCTCAGATAACTATTAAACCAATTACCGCTAATTCCACCTCAATGCGCGGCACTAATCCCCTGATCACGATTAATAGCGAAAGTAACGCAGTAGCGATGATTAATGGCGGCTTTTTTAATCGTAATAATCAGTTACCTTTGGGAGCAATTCGTGTGGATGGCAAATGGTTATCTGGACCAATTTTAAACCGAGGAGCGATCGCATGGGATAATCGTGGTAAAATCAGGATCGATCGCCTCAGTTTAGAGGAAACCCTCATTACTGCCACCGGACAACGTTTTCCCCTAACCCATTTAAATAGTGCCTTCCTAACAGCCGGCTGCAGTCGTTATACTCGCGATTGGGGGAGTAATTATCATCCCCTCACCGAGCGGGAAACCGGGTTAGTCGTCCAAGGCGATCGCGTAACGGAGAAATTAAATAATCTTTCCCCACAGGATAGTATAGAAGTACCAGAAAATGGCTATTTAGTCATCTGCCGAAAGACAGATATTAATTTAAATATTGGTGAGACAGTCAACCTCGATAGCGTCACCCTACCGGGAGATTTTGCTAATTATCCTCAGATTTTAGGTGCTGGCCCCCTATTATTGCAGAATGGGCGCATAGTTTTGGATGGAAATGCCGAAAAATTTAGTCCTGCATTCCAAAATCAACAAGCTTCCCGCAGTGCGATCGCAGTTAGTCAAGAAGGAAAAATTTTGCTAGTTGCTATCCATAATCGCGTCGGGGGAAGGGGGGCAACTTTAGGCGAATTAGCCCGAATTTTGCTGTTAATGGCGGCAAAGGACGGTTTAAACCTAGATGGGGGTAGTTCCACTGGAATAACCTTAGGGGGTTATCTGCTCGATCGCTCTGCCGTTACCGCCGCAAAAGTCCATAATGGAATAGGAATATTTTTATCCCCGTCTCCTTGAAAGGTGTGAAAACAATGGATAATAGCGACTGGATTAAACAATTGCTGCTGATGGGTATTGGCACCACTTCCATGGTGGCAGAAAAGATCAAAGAAGTGAGCGACGAATTAGTCAAAGACGGTAAAATCAATTCTGATCAGGCTAAAAACTTTGTCGATGATCTGATGACACAGATGAAGTCTGAACAGGGGAGCTTCGAGAACAACTTAGAACGCTATATTCGCCAGATTTTGCAGGATTTAGGGGTTCCCCGACAATCGGAAATGGACGAACTGCGGGGAAGGATTGATAGATTAGAACGACAGGTGAGAGACTTAGAGAATAAACTCTGGCGTTAGGGAACTATGAAATCAATGCGCGAAATCTTGCTCAGTTTTGCTATCATTGCGGTTTGTGGCTTATTTTTAATCGTTGCTTCCCTCTTTGGTGGAGGGGAAAAAGCCAATGCGATCGCCGCAGAAATAGATCCACCCGCTATCACTCAAACTATTAATAAGGAAATCATCTCCATGGATTTAGATCAAGCAGTTACCACCGATTCGGGACTAAAATACATCGATATCGTGGAAGGAACTGGAGAAACTCCCCAAAAAGGTCAAAAAGTAACTGTTCACTACACGGGAACCCTGACAGACGGCAAAAAATTCGATAGCTCCAAGGATCGCAATCAACCTTTTACCTTTACCATTGGAGTGGGTCAAGTGATCAAAGGATGGGATGAGGGAGTCGCATCGATGAAAGTCGGTGGGCAGCGTACCTTAATTATCCCCCCAGAATTAGGTTATGGTGCGCGGGGTGCCGGTGGGGTAATTCCTCCCAACGCGACTTTACTTTTCGATGTGGAATTGTTGGGAGTTAAATAGGTTTTTCCTCTGATTTTTCACTTCTACCCGCATCGATCCTGAATGCGGGTTTTTTGACAGATTGCTGGAAGCTAAAGGCCAAATCAGGAAGATTTAGTAAATTCTAGACCGTTTTCGCTACCGTAACGTTCCATAAAACGCATAAAACGATCCCACTCTGCGGGAGAATTAAAAATAACCGTAGCTTCGATCGCCGTGGGTTTACCGTTGATGAATTTGCCTTTTACTTCCCTGGTGACGATTTCTCCTTCTTCATCGACGAGATACATCCCCGTGATTTCCTCGGTTTGTTGATCTCCGAGGATAGTCGGTTGATCAAAATAAAATTTTGCCGATCCCTTCTCTCCCGTTTTAGTGCGACTTAAGCGGATATCGGGAACAACTGGTTCTTTTAACCCCCGGGAAAACTGAATTTCTGCCATTACTTTTCTTTATCCTTCTCATAAAATAGACATTTCTAGATCATCTCACACCAAGTCGCAAGTAAAAAGCAGATGGGACACCATAAACTTAAAGTATCCACGGTAAACTCGCGGGGGTGGGTTTGACTGATGAAAGATCACCTGTAAACCTCTCCCTTCCCACTGATAACCAATAACTGAGATGAGATGGTTTTATTAGAAGCAGCGGTTCATTCTTCCCTACGCGCTTTTTTACGCGAACAAGGACGCTTTTACTGGTCTCATCATCTCACTATGGGGCGACTGGTGGCTAGAGCTTTACGCTTAAAACGGTCCTCTCTCATACAAACTGGAACTACTCTGTCCCGTTATTGTCTCAGTTATCTCACCCCGGCTCTTTTGGGTGATACACCTGTTCTGATTGTTGCTCCAGAGTCGGAAGTAAACCTACTGTTAGAAGTGGAAATCCCCCATCTGCAAGCATGGTTACAAACTCAACGAGCTATCCTCAAAAGCGATCGCTTTCCCGCTAATTTTACCGGTTTACTCCTCACCACACCCCAACAATGGTTAGAGGATAAATTGGGCAATCTCGGTCATTTTCCCCAGAATATCCCCACTATAATCGATCGAGCCGAAGATTTAGAAACTTGTCTAGTAGATTATCTCACCGTCACCATTACTCCCGAACAATGGTCTGCTTTAGAGTCAGCATATCCCCAGCATAGAGAGTTTATAGACTTAATTAAAGCACAACTTAGCCAAAGTATTCTTGGTCATCCCATTAATCCCTATAATTGCTATCTTATTGATGCCAAGGAAAAAGAATATATAATTGCTCTCCTGCAACGCTTACATCAAGACTTAACCACTGATTCTGTTTGGCAACTTTTAGCGGCAAAAATCCCCGAGCATAATTATCTCCTCTGGACATCAGTAGATCGAGATCGAGAAGAATTTACCCTAAAAATCAGTCCTTTGGAGGTGGCTAGTTTTTTCAAACCAATTTGGCAGCAGCAACCCTTTGTTTTAATCGGCAGTTTTTTAGATAGCGAAAAATCCGCTAATTTATACCGTCAAAATCAAGGTATCGGAGAAATTTTAACTCTAAAGTTTGCAGCTGATCGCGAAAGTGAATATATTCATTTATATCTACCCGATCGCATCAGCGCCCCCAATACCCCCGAATTTCAACCGATGTTATTAAAGCAAGTGCGGGAATTAGTTAGTGCTAATCATACCAGTGAACAACCGATAGTAATTCTGATTGAAGATGTTCCCCTCAAAGCACAAATTGCCACCCAAATCGCAGCCGATTACGGTTCGCGAGTACAAGTGGAAAAAACTGGGATTAATAGTAATACTATTCTGGTTTCTGGTTGGCAATTCTGGCAAACCCATCAAGAAAAATTTCTCACCCCCAGTTTATTAATTATCGCTACTTTACCCTTACCTTCCCCCGAAAATCCTCTTGTTGCTGGCAAAATTGCCTACTATAAACGACAACATCTCGACTGGTTTCGTGCCTATCTTTTACCCACAGCAGTGAGAGAAATTCAGCAATCTGTTCAGTCTCTCCGGGAGTGTCAAGGTTGTGTGGCTGTCCTCGATAATCGTGTCAATGCTCGCAGTTATGGCCGACAAATTCTCTCCGCTTTAGAACCCTATGCTAAAGTTAATTATCTCGATCAACAATTTTTTCAAGATAAAGATTAAATCAGTTATCAGTTATCAGTTATCAGTTATCAGATGGGGTGCATCTCAATTTTGTAGAAATATCTATATTACATTTGGGCGCACGCAGTGCGCCCCTACCATTGACGCGATAATATTATTGTAGGGGCGAATTGCATTCGCCCTCTTGGAATAACTTCTGCTGCTCACCAATATGTGAGAGAATGTCACCAATAAGAGATGCACCCTATCAGTAATCAGTTCACTGTTCACTGTTTACTGATCACTGATCACTGATTACTGATAAAATCTCCCCCAGAGCCATATTTCCAACTGTCTAAATAACGATGGTAAAGATATTTTTGCTTGTCGGGTAACTTTTCTAAAACAGGTTTTAAGCTGGTTGCTAAGGGATATAAACCACTATACAAAGCTAAATTAAAATAATGTCCTGTCCAATCGATAAAAGGACTGATACCCACTTGTGGAATCATCGGTAAAACTAATTGAGGATTAACCAAAGGCAAAGTTTTTGAGAGGGAAGAAAACTGCACCACATCCTGTAAAAACGGTTTTAATACCTCATCTCCTAACTTATCCATTACCCGAAAAACTCCACTCATTAAGTCATTAATTTGACTGGGATTAGGGTTAGCAGACATCGGGACACTCATGGTTTTTTGAAATAGCCACGTTACCGATATATTGGGTTGATAGGGTTGTAAAAGAGCTAAATCTTCTCGGTTTAAAGCATCGATTTGTAAAGCTTCCTCGATGGCGAAAGTTAGCCTTTTTAAATGCCTAACCATTGCCCCAAAACCACCAAAACTGACCGGAGATTGACTACCGCTACTATCTCCCACTGCCAGAATTCTTGACCAGGGCATCTTTAAAGGACTTTGACGATAGGCAGGGAAAAAACCCGCTAGAAAACGCTGAAAGTTTACCGCTTCTAAATCCACCTTTTGATACTCCGGCAGTAATCTTAAATACTCCTCCATCAAAAATTCTAAACTAAAGCGATCGGGATGGGTATCAAGATAGGTAAATAAATAAGTTGTCCGACCATCCCTAGCGGGAAATGCTTCCCAAAAGTATTGACATTGGTGCAAGATTGGGGTAAAAGAATAAATCAAATCACCAGTTTCATTACTGGGAAAACCCTGACCGCAACTACCCACCACTAAACAAACTCCATCGGGTTTTTCTCCTTTTCTTGCCTGTTTTGCAATTGGGGAAAAATGACCCATGGCATCGATTAATAAACGGGTTTTTAAAGTCATTTCTCCCGTTTTAACCATTACCCCGTCAGGATGAATAATTGCCCCGCTAAACCCGGAATTTTCTAATAACTTTCCTCCCGCTTGCAAAAACTTAGTTTTTAAAGTCTCTAGCAAATAAACCGGATCAACACCAATATTTAAAATATCTCTAACCCAAAGCTCATAACCTTGATAAAATCCCACCCTCCCAGGATTATATTCCGTCGCTATCGCTTGATTTAATTCCGCTTCGGTCAATAAATCTAACTCTAAAAAACTGCTTAATTCTAAACGGGAAATATTCCACTCCTGCTCACGACCGCGCAGAATACCTCTTTCTAATAATGCCACACGCCAGCCCCTAGTTTGTAAAGCAGCCCCGATAAAAATTCCCAGGGTTCCCCCCGCAATAACTAGATCAAAATCCGTCTCTCCTAAAGATTCTTGACTTTGATTAATTACCGTAGGAATAAGCGGATTTTCTAAACGCAAAGCTTGCCAAGTTCGATCGCTGGCTCGCAATTGTTGTAAACTCTGAGGAGATACGCGATCGAGTAAAGATGCAACTAAAGACATAATCTTATATCAGTTATCAGTTATCAGTTATCACCATATCTAGAGGAGAAACCTATTTAGATTGGAAAAACTTTTTCCCTTCTTCAACCAGTTTATTAATATCCTTGAGAGAAACTCTAAAAATAGCTAAAACTCCCGTGAAAACTAATAAAAAACCGATAAAACTATTCCGATCATAGAGAAATAAACCCACTAAAACGATAAAATAGGGAGAGAGAATTTTACTAATATTTTCAACTACAGTAACCACCTCTGGAGTAGGAGTCTCAACAAGATTAATATCGGTTTTATCCTGATCTGGTTCAAGATTTTGCTTAATCGAAAACATCACCTCCTGTAGGTCTTTTACCTCCGGTGGGTTCGGTTCCTTCCCTGGTTTGCCAAACATTTTTAACTCCCTCGCCAATTTATCTATACCATCTATGGTAGCCAAAAAAAGGGCAAGCGGGAAAAGCGCGAGCAGGTCGAGAAATTCTCAGGGCAATTTTCCTTATAACCCCCTCGGCCTCGGCTGCTATAATCAGAGGAACAACTCCCAAGTTCGTTAACGGTACAAAAAAACTATGAATACCAGTCCAGACCGTGTGATTATCTTCGATACCACCCTTCGAGATGGGGAACAGTCCCCGGGTGCCGCTTTAAATGTGGATGAGAAGCTAACCATAGCACGCGCACTGGCACGACTGGGAGTTGATGTCATTGAAGCAGGTTTTCCCCACGCTAGTCCGGGGGACTTTGATGCGGTGCAGAAAATTGCCAGCAGCGTCGGCAGCGAAGCTGATAGCCCGATTATTTGCGGATTAGCCCGCACTACCCAAAAAGATATCAAATCTGCCGCCGATGCGCTCAGACCCGCCGCCAAGCCCAGAATTCACACTTTCCTAGCCACATCTGATATACACCTCCAATACAAACTTAAGAAGACTCGTCAGGAAGTTCTTGAGATTGTGCCGGAAATGGTGGCCTATGCCAAATCCTTTCTTAATGATGTGGAATTTTCCCCCGAAGATGCCGGCCGCAGCGATCCGGAATTCCTCTACCAAGTCCTCGAAAGAGCGATCGCCGCAGGAGCCACCACCGTTAATATTCCCGATACCGTCGGTTATACCACCCCCAGCGAATTTGGGGCTTTAATCCGGGGTATTAAGGAAAATGTCCCCAATATCGACCAAGCGATTATCTCCGTCCATGGTCACGACGATCTAGGGTTAGCGGTGGCTAATTTCCTCGAAGCAGTTAAAAATGGCGCTCGACAGTTGGAATGTACCATTAACGGTATCGGTGAGCGTGCCGGTAACGCTTCCCTAGAAGAATTGGTGATGGCCCTTCATGTGCGGCGCTCCTATTTTAATCCTTTCCTCGGTCGTCCCCCAGAGTCCACGGAACCTTTAACCAAGATCAACACCAAGGAAATCTATCGCACTTCTCGCCTAGTTTCCAATCTTACCGGCATGATCGTGCAACCGAATAAGGCGATCGTCGGTGCTAACGCTTTCGCACACGAGTCGGGAATCCATCAGGACGGGGTGTTAAAACATAAACTCACCTATGAGATTATGGATGCAGAATCGATCGGTTTGACCCATAATCAGATCGTCCTCGGTAAACTCTCCGGCCGCAACGCTTTTCGCTCTCGTTTACAGGAATTGGGTTTTGAGCTTTCGGAAACGGAACTTAATAACGCTTTTATCCAGTTTAAAGAAATGGCCGATCGCAAAAAGGAAATCACCGATCGCGATCTAGAAGCTATTGTTAACGATGAAATCGATACGGTTCCCGATCACTTCCGCCTTGAGCTAGTACAAGTGTCCTGTGGAAATAGTGCCAGACCCACGGCCACCGTAACGATTCGCACTCCCGACGGTAGCGAGTTATCCGATGCGGCCATTGGTACAGGACCAGTGGATGCTCTCTGCAAGGCGATCGATCGAGTGGTGCAGATTCCGAACGAATTAATCTCATTCTCGGTGCGGGAAGTTACCGAGGGAATCGATGCTTTGGGAGAAGTGACTATCCGTCTCCGTTACGAAGGACGCACCTATTCTGCTCGCGCGGCCGATACCGATATTATTGTCGCCTCCGCTCGTGCCTACGTCAGCGCCTTAAACCGTCTCCACGTCGCACTGCAGCAGAAGGAAAAAACCCCAGAAATGGTACAAGTCTAGATAGGGTTTTAGGGTGTTAGGGTTTTAGGGTTTTAGTTGAAATTCCCCCACTACCCCACCACCCCACTTCCCCACACCCCACACCCCACACCCCACTCCCCATCTCCCCACGGTGCTATTGGAGAAAATCTTAAATTTGTCTCGCAAATTTCTAAAATGTTGCTAAGTTAATATTATGAGCTTGCGCTCTAACAATTTTAATACACTTGTATTGAAATTGGATTCGCGTAAAAGCAATGAGGGATGAAATTTGTCCGTAAGAATCCGATCAAATTAAATACAATAGCTAAAGACTAAAGGAATTAGCAAGGGCCAATAGGGATTATGTTCCTCTTGCCAGTGGGAACAGTTAACCCATCCCATAATTCCTTTGATACTTAGCTATCTGGTCAACACCGCAGACAAACCGGCGATCGGATTCCAGTCCTCCAGCCATTTACCCAATTTTTGCAGGAGCCAGATTATGAGTTGACCGAGCTAAAACGGCATTCCGTGTCGCTAAAATCGCATCGACACAAGGAAATTTAAGCAAAAATCTTCTCCCATTTGTTGTAATTAAAGCTACAATCGGAAAAGTCTTTCCCCGTCTCGGATTTGAGACACAAATTTGTTCAGTATCACCTAGATTGAGATTCGATCTTCTAGTTTTGCACAGAAGGAGCAAGAGGAAAACGGCATGATGCAGGCCCACGATGTACTAACCCTTACCGAGCCGCCATTGGATTTAGATTTGATTGACCTAGACGAAGACTTCGATGATGAGGATATCGAGTTAGAGCTAGAAGAAACCAGCGATAGCAACGATGGCAAAAAAACCCGCCGCCTTGCCAGCGCTCGTCGTCGCGACGCCGCTAGAAAAAAACCCTATACAGAAGATTCGATTCGGATTTATCTGCAAGAGATCGGCAGGATTCGGTTATTGAGAGCGGAGGAGGAGATCGAATTAGCGAGAAAAATCGCCGATCTACTGAAATTAGAACGCATTCGCGAAGATTTTTGCCTCTATAGCGATGCTGAATGGGGAAAACAGGTTTTCCTGTTCGAGCGCATCGAAAAAATTATCGCCGAAAAATCGGAAAAAGAACCGAAATTATCGGATATTAAGGCTTATTTAGGTAAGACGGAGCTAACGGCTCCCATGGTGGAAGAATGGCTGGCGAAATCAAAGGAATACTTATCGGCCTTTAAGCGTCGTTTGTACCATGGTCGTCGCGCTAAGGAAAAAATGGTACAATCGAACCTGCGTTTAGTGGTTTCGATCGCCAAGAAATACATGAATCGCGGTCTTTCCTTCCAAGATTTAATTCAAGAAGGTTCCCTCGGTTTGATCCGTGCCGCCGAAAAATTCGACCACGAAAAGGGTTATAAATTCTCCACCTATGCCACTTGGTGGATTCGTCAAGCCATCACCCGTGCGATCGCCGATCAATCCCGCACCATTCGTCTTCCCGTCCACCTCTACGAAACCATCTCTCGGATCAAAAAAACCACCAAGATTCTTTCTCAGGAAATGCGTCGCAAACCCACCGAGGAAGAAATCGCCACCAAGATGGAGATGACCATCGAAAAACTCCGTTTTATTGCCAAATCCGCCCAATTACCGATTTCTCTAGAGACTCCTATCGGTAAAGAAGAAGATTCCCGTTTAGGAGACTTTATCGAAGCGGATGGGGAAACCCCAGAAGATGAAGTTTCTAAAAATTTGTTACGCGAGGATTTAGAAAACGTCCTCGATACCCTTAGTCCTCGCGAACGCGATGTGCTGCGGCTACGCTACGGTTTAGATGACGGCCGGATGAAAACACTCGAAGAAATCGGCCAGATTTTCAACGTCACTCGCGAGCGCATTCGTCAAATAGAAGCCAAGGCCCTGCGGAAACTGCGTCACCCTAACCGTAATAGTATCCTCAAAGAGTACATTCGTTAATTTCCCGTCCTTAAAAAACTAGAAACTGAGTCTCATTGAGGCTCAGTTTTATTGTTATCTACACTTTCCTCGATCGAATTTATTATGATATGAATTAACAATAATTATAGCAGTTATCTTAATGATGAGGTACAAAGTTTTCCTTTTGGGGAGTTGCTCATCGATACCAAATTAGGTTAGACTTTATCTTGATGAGAAACACTATAAATATCTCATTGATTAGAATCAAGAAATGTATGATAATGTCTGTAAATTTCTCGCCGAAAATTATAGTCGTGACTTCGCCCAATGGTTATTAGGAGAACCCATCTCTTTCACCCAATTGAGTCCCTCGGAACTGTCTCTAGAACCGATTCGGGCTGATGCCCTGATTTTGTTAGAATCAGATCAGATAATTCTTCATCTCGAATTCCAGACCGATCCTGACCCAAAAATGTCCTTTCGGATGTTAGATTATCGCACTAGAGTCTATCGTCGCTTCCCCAAAAAAACCATGCGACAAGTGGTAATTTACCTGAAAGAAACCTCATCACCTTTGGTGCGGGAAAACGCTTTTATCCTTCCCAATACCCGTCATGAATACGAAGTGCTTCGTCTTTGGGAAATTCCAGCCGAGAAAATGTTAGGATTATCAGGATTGTTACCCTTGGCCAATCTAGGAAAAACCCCTAATCGTCCCGAAATTCTACGACAAGTAGCCGCAAAAATTGATAATATCGAGGGTAGAACTGAAAAAAGCAATTTAGCCGCCGCTACAGCAATTCTGGCGGGGTTAGTATTAAGTAAGGAAATCATCGGAAGTTTATTAAGGGAAGAAATTATGCGCGAATCAGTTATTTATCAGGATATCCGGGAAAGTGGAAAAGCACAAGGAAGAGAGGAAGGAAGACGAGAAGAAGCGGTTTCTTTGATTCTACGGCTACTTAACCGTCGTTTAGGTGAAATATCCTCGACTTTAAGCCAACAAATCCGAGAACTATCTCTAGAACAATTAGAAACTTTAGGAGAAGCGCTGCTCGATTTTACTAGCTTGACAGATCTGACCGCTTGGTTATCGGAGATAGAAACTTAAATCCCCAGAAGATGTCTGCTCGTCCTGCGTTAAATTTTTAAATACCGGCTTTTTTCCCGTATTGATTTAACTATGGCTACCAGCGATATTCCCCATTCTACTCACTCATCCCCAAAACCCCTGCCAAAACTGGGACTTTTCACCATGTTTCGCTTAGGACTCTTTCAGATGGGACTAGGTATTATGTCCCTGCTGACTTTGGGGGTTCTCAATCGGATTATGATCGATGAGTTAAAAGCCCCGATGGGTTACGCTACCGCTAACCCATCCTACAAATGATTGCGCCTCTCTACTTAAATATCTCATTGATTAGAATCAAGAAATGTATGATAATGTCTGTAAATTTCTCGCCGAAAATTATAGTCGTGACTTCGCCCAATGGTTATTAGGAGAACCCATCTCTTTCACCCAATTGAGTCCCTCGGAACTGTCTCTAGAACCGATTCGGGCTGATGCCCTGATTTTGTTAGAATCAGATCAGATAATTCTTCATCTCGAATTCCAGACCGATCCTGACCCAAAAATGTCCTTTCGGATGTTAGATTATCGCACTAGAGTCTATCGTCGCTTCCCCAAAAAAACCATGCGACAAGTGGTAATTTACCTGAAAGAAACCTCATCACCTTTGGTGCAGGAAAACGCTTTTATCCTTCCCAATACCCGTCATGAATACGAAGTGCTTCGTCTTTGGGAAATTCCAGCCGAGAAAATGTTAGGATTATCAGGATTGTTACCCTTGTCCAATCTAGGAAAAACCCCTAATCGTCCCGAAATTCTACGACAAGTAGCCGCAAAAATTGATAATATCGAGGGTAGAACTGAAAAAAGCAATTTAGCCGCCGCTACAGCAATTCTGGCGGGGTTAGTATTAAGTAAGGAAATCATCGGAAGCTTATTAAGGGAAGAAACTATGCGCGAATCAGTTATTTATCAGGATATCCGGGAAAGTGGAAAAGCACAAGGCAGACGAGAAGAAGCGGTTTCTTTGATTCTACGGCTACTTAACCGTCGTTTAGGTGAAATATCCTCGACTTTAGGCCAACAAATCCAAGAACTATCTCTAGAACAATTAGAAACTTTAGGAGAAGCGCTTCTCGATTTTACCAGCTTGACAGATCTGACCGCTTGGTTATCGGAGATAGAAACTTAAATCCCCAGAAGATGTCTGCTCGTCCTGCGTTAAATTTTTAAATACCGGCTTTTTTCCCGTATTGATTTAACTATGGCTACCAGCGATATTCTCCATTCTACTCACTCATCCCCAAAACCCCTGCCAAAACTGGGACTTTTCACCATGTTTCGCTTAGGACTCTTTCAGATGGGACTAGGTATTATGTCCCTGCTGACTTTGGGGGTTCTCAATCGGATTATGATCGATGAGTTAAAAGTTTTACCCTTTCTCGCCGCAGCTGCGATCGCTATGCACCAGTTTGTTAGTCCAGCACGCATCTGGTTTGGGCAAAGATCCGACGGTAAAACTATTTTCGGTCATCATCGCAGCGGTTATGTCTGGATTGGGGCGGCAGTTTTTACCGCTTTAGCTTTTATTGCTTTGCAGGTAGTCTGGCAATTGGGACTTAGTATTCAAACTTCGGGATGGAATACCATTTCCTACGCTTGGATTGCCCTCTTAGCCTTAATTTTCGCCCTCTACGGACTAGCTTTAAGCGCCAGTTCCACCCCTTTTGCTGCCCTCTTGGTGGATGTGTCCGATGAAGATAATCGATCGCAATTAGTTGCTATAGTTTGGTCAATGCTGATGGTGGGAATTGTCGTCGGGGCGATCGTTAGTTCTCGTTTGCTGGATACTCCCAATATCTGCGGTACAAATATTTTGACCTATGATCCGACTCAATCAGCCCCCATAGCCAATATTCCGCAACTACAGGCGACAATTAACCCCGTGTTCACGATTATGCCCGCTATCGTCTTCGGTCTCTGTATTTTAGCGACTTTTGGCGTAGAAAAAAAATATTCTCGTTTTAGTAGTCGGTCCACTCTTGTGCAAAGAGAGGATCAAATTACCTTTAAGGATGCGTTACAGGTTCTCACCGCTAGTCGGCAAACCGGTTTATTTTTCACCTTTCTGCTGATGATGACTTTGAGTTTATTTATGCAGGATGCAATTATGGAACCGTTTGGGGGCGAGGTTTTTGGGATGTGTATCGCCCAAACCACCCAATTAAACGCTTTTTGGGGAACCGGAACCCTTTTTGGTATTGCTGCCACGGGATTTATGCTCATTCCCCGCATCGGTAAACAAAAAACCACTAAATATGGCTGTATTTTTGCAACAATTTGTTTTATTCTCTTGATTTTTGCTGGCTTTTCTGCTGACCAAAGTTTATTAAAATCAAGCTTGCTCTTTTTCGGTTTAGCTTCGGGAATGATTACTGCTGGGGCTACCAGTTTAATGTTAGATTTAACCGCTGCCGAAACCGCAGGAACTTTTATCGGCGCTTGGGGATTATCCCAAGCGATCGCCAGGGGATTGGCCACGGTTTTAGGCGGTACGATTTTAAATATCGGTAAAGTTATCTTTTCTAGTCCGGTTTTAGCCTATAGCTTAGTTTTCCTCGTGCAAGCATTGGGAATGATCCTGGCAGTTTGGTTATTAAGTCGCGTCGATGTCAAGGAATTTAAGGAAAATGCCCGAGCAGCGATCGCTACGGTCATAAAAGGAGAGATCGACTAGCAAAAGCAAGCAAAAGTGAGATAACAGGAGAATTAGCCCGATCGGGGGAAGTTGATTAGCAGCTTTTTTCCTATCCTAAAAGTAGAGAAGAAAACGAAAGAGGAGGCTAAAACGATGAAAAGGACTTTAATGATTGCCCTAGGTTCCCTAGCTTCCTTACTGCTGATTAACCCCGTCGGTGCGGAAAATCCCCGACAGGTGCAACAATTATTGAATACGGGGGAATGTCCGGGGTGTGATCTCCGGGGTGCAGATTTAAGAGGGGCGCATCTAATCGGTGCAGATTTGAGAAAAGCGAATTTACAGGGAGCTAATCTCGAGGAAGCTAACTTAGAGGGCGCAGATTTGACCGATGCTAACCTAGAAGGCGCAAATTTAACCGCAGTTCTTCTGACTAATGCCAGTTTAAATCAAGCTAATCTCAATGGAGTTAATTTCACCAGTGCCATGATCTATGATGCTGATGTGACGGGTGCGTCAATGGGGGGAATTAACTTGACAAATGCTCAGATTTATGGTACTGGCATCGCTGTGGGTGGTGAAAATCCTTAGATGTTCTTGTCCTCAAAATATAGTTAATTTTGTAACAGATGCAGGTGTTGCGTCTGTTTTTTTATACACTTTTACTAAATAGTTTGAGTTATAAAATAACCGGCATGACTCAACCCACACCGCGCTCTAGTGTCTTAATTGTCGATGATTTGCCCAATAATGTGCGGCTATTGTCGATTATGCTCACCGAGAAGGGATATCAGGTACGCAAAGCGATTAATGGACAGATGGCCCTGAATACAGTGCGATCGCTAATTCCTGATCTGATCCTCCTCGATATTAATATGCCCGATCTCAATGGTTATCAAGTTTGTGAACAGTTAAAAGCTGATGAAAACACCAGAGAAATTCCCGTGATTTTTATCAGCGCTCTTGATGATGTCTTCGATAAAGTCAAAGCTTTTCAAGTGGGAGGTGTCGATTATATTTCTAAACCTTTTCAAGGGGAAGAAGTGATGGCCCGCATCGAAAATCAATTAACTATTTCTCGTCAAAAAAAACAACTACAAAACGAAATTAAAGAACGTCAAAAAACTGAGGAAACTTTAGAAATTTATCTTCATGCTGTCTCTCACGATCTCCGCAATCCCGTGATCGGGATGTCAATGATCTTAAATAATTTAATTAAAAATTCTCAGGGAGAAACTAAAGAAGTATCCCGGAAGATTTTACAACAGATGGCCAACAGTTGCGATCGACAATTAACTTTAATTGATTCTCTTGTCGAAACCCGACAGAATGATCTTTGGGGAGTTTCCCTAGAACTAAAGCCTTTATCTCTCTACGAAATTGGTCAACAGATCGGTCAGGAATGGGAGTTAAGATTAAAGGAAAATCAAGCAACTTTAATTAATAACTTTTCCCCCGATTTACCCTTAGTTAATGCCGATGCTCACCATCTCTGGCGAGTTTTTGAGAATTTATTAGCCAATGCCATTAAACACAATCCCCAAGGTATAATTATCACTTTCTCGGCTAGACTAGAGGGCAATTATCTCCGGTGTAGCATTGCCGATAATGGGGTGGGAATTAGCGAAACCCAGAGAAAACAATTATTTGATCGCTATCAACGAGGCAATAATAATAATCAGATTAGTTTAGGACTAGGTTTATATCTATGTCGTCAAATTATCCATGCTCACGGGGGTGAAATTGGCATTATGAATAATGACGAAAAAGGTTCACAATTTTGGTTTACTTTGCCCTACTAAGCTGTTGACTAAGTAGGTAGATGTTAAAAACTTTCAGACACCCTCCTTATCAAGGGGGGATCCCCCCGCCTATCGGCACCCCCCTTATCAAGGGGGGCAGGGGGGATCTATCTTCAATAGAACTCTTGCAAATTAATTATATGTTATAATGATGGGTTAACTAATTTTCCCCAAAAAATTAGTTAATCAGTACATTCGTCCTGAATGAAAACTTGAAGTTTAACTTTTAACTCAAAACTCTTTAGAGCTGCTTTAATTTGGTTATCAAAACCTCTTTATTTAAGCGGCACAAACTATCTCAATTATAAAAATTGAGAATAAATTCTCCTTGACTTGATTAATCTTTAGGCAACTTTTAAGAAGCTGCTATACCTATCCCTAACTCACAGTTATAAATAGCCGCCAACAAGTTAACTCTTAAACTATATCTTCGACGACGATTCCGATATTTACAGGATAAGATTTTAAAGATTTTGAGTTTCCTATTTATATGTTCAATGATAATCCTTTCTTTGGCTAAAGCCTTGTTATACTCTTTTTCTAACTCTGTTAATTTTCTATTTTTCGATTTCTTTTTCGGTGTATAACTATTACTATGGTATGCAGCTATTCCCTGATAACCACTGTCTTCTATGCTGGTAGTTAAAGGATGAAAACGAACTCGACTTTTTTTAAATAAACTAAAATCATGACCTCTACCTTTCCCACAGAAGACACAGATAATTTCCTCTGTATTTTGATCAGCTACTAATTGGGATTTTAAAGTATGATAACCTCTTTTACCCGAAAAAAAATCTTTCTGTTTCTTTTGGGGGCGTTCAATGGGAGTTTCCGTTACATCCATTACCGTTATGACCGGTATCTCTGCTTGATTGAGTAAAGCTTTTTTTCCTTTTAAACGGAAGTTTCCCGATTGTAAAAGCATTTTTTCCGTCTTATTTACAATCCGACATATAGTTGATTCTGATAGTTCCCAGCTTGTACCAATGTGAAAATATGTTCTATATTCTCGCCAATATTCTAACGTTACTAAAACTTGTTCTTCTATAGATAGTTTAGGTTTCGGTCCCCTTTTAGATGGTGAATTAGAGTCGGCTTCAACACTTTTTACTGATTCTACCATCTTTCTATATGTTTGTTTGTACACACCGAAACGGCGTTTGAATTGTTCATCTGATAAGTTTTGATAATCCATAATTTTGCTAATAAACATAGCAAAATTATAGATGATTTCCTGACCTAAGATCACATTTTATTCTTTTTTCCACTTCAATCTAAGAATTGAGAAAAAAGCAAAACCTTATATTATACCATAAAAAAATTATGCAAGAGGTCTAATTTAATTATAACCAGCTACTTATCTACATTACCCGTTAAGACTGTCTATGAGCAGGAAGAGCCAGTTTAAACATTTGTTTTTTCCTGTTACCAGGGAAAGAAACGGCTAAGATCTATTTAGATCAACTATCTTCACTTGCCATGGCCGCTAATGCCGACTATTCTGCCCATTCTAGACTTAACTTGCAACAACCTTGGCATACCTATCCGGTGGAAACCACCCTATCTATCCTCGGTAGTTCGGCTGTTAATGGCCTCAATAGGGAGCAAATCGCCCAAAGAATTAAATATTATGGCAAAAATGAACTAAAAGAACGTCCAGGGCGCAGTAATTGGCAAATTCTCCTAGATCAGTTTACCAATATTATGCTCCTCCTCTTAATTGCCGTGGCCATAATTTCCGGGGGACTAGATTTACTGGCATTGCAGCGCGGTCATCTGGCTAAAATTGGTGTTCCCTTCAAAGATACGATCGCTATTTTAACAATTGTCATCCTCAATGGTATCCTCGGCTATCTGCAAGAAAGTCGTGCCGAAAAAGCTCTGGCCGCTTTAAAAAAACTCTCCTCTCCCCAAGTTAATGTTATCCGCGAGGGTCAACGCAGAGAAATAGATGCGGTTAATCTCGTCCCCGGGGACATCATGCTGATTGAAGCGGGAACCCAAATCAGCGCCGACGGCCAAATTATCGAAGCTTTTAACCTGCAAATTCGCGAATCGGCCTTGACAGGAGAGGCAAATAGTGTTAATAAATCCGCCTCCATTGACCCCTTAGACAGGGATACTCCCCTTGGCGATCGCTTAAATTTTGTCTTTACTGGAACAGAGGTACTGCAAGGCCGGGCTAAGGTCATCGTTACCAATACGGGGATGACCACGGAATTAGGCAAAATCGCTCAAATGTTAGCAACAGTCGGCAATGAACCCACTCCTCTCCAAAAAAGAATGACTCACTTGGGCAATGTCCTTGTTGCTGGTTCTCTCATTCTAGTGGCCCTGACTATTACCATCGGCCTGATCAATGCCGGTTGGTCGGCCCTAGAGGAATTAGTCGAAGTTTCCCTTAGTATGGCAGTAGCCGTCGTTCCCGAAGGATTACCCGCAGTTATCACCCTAACTCTCGCCCTAGGTACCCAACGCATGGTCAAACGTCAGGCCTTGATTCGTAAACTGCCGGCAGTAGAAACCCTTGGTTCCGTTAATGTGATCTGTTCCGACAAAACTGGGACGCTAACGGAAAATAAAATGATTGTACGCGAGATAGAGACGGTTAATCGCAGTTTTTCAGTTACTGGGGATGGATATAGTCCAAAAGGACAATTTTTAGACTCCGATCAACGGGCGATCGATCCCAAAACCGATCTAGAATTACATCATCTCTTAATTGCCAGTGTCCTCTGCAACGATGCCAGTTTAAACCTCGATAATGGTCACGATAGCATTTTAGGCGATCCCACGGAAGGAGCCTTATTAGTTTTAGGGGTGAAAGCGGGATTAAATTTATCCCTAACCAAGCAAGAGTTCCCTAGAATCGCTGAAATCCCCTTTTCTTCTCAAAGAAAGCGAATGTCGGTCATTTGTCAAGGAGTCAATACCGTACTATTTACCAAAGGTTCTCCGGAATTAATCCTTGAACAATGTCTCTCCTATCAATCGGGATTAGAAAGTCTTCCTTTTGGGGATAGGGAAAAAGAACAAGTCTTAGTCGCTAACAATGCTATGGCTAACAGGGGTTTGCGAGTCTTAGGATTAGCCTACAAAAACCTGATTTATCCGCCAGAATCAACTGAAATCAGCGAAGATGCCCTAATTTGGTTAGGAATGGTCGGTATGATCGACGCAGCGCGACCGGAAGTACAAATCGCCGTGGCCAGGTGTCGAGAAGCGGGAATCCGTCCGATTATGATCACCGGTGATCATCAATTAACCGCTCTAGCGGTGGCTAAAAGTCTTGGTATTGCCCAAGCGGGAGCTTTAGTGATCTCAGGGCGAGAATTAGATAAATTATCACCAATTCAGCTAGAAAACCTCATTGACAAAACTAACATCTATGCCCGTGTCTCCCCCGAACATAAATTAACTATTGTCCGCGCCTTGCAAAAAAAGGGTAAATTTGTTGCTATGACCGGAGATGGGGTGAATGATGCTCCGGCCCTGAAACAAGCAGATATCGGCATTGCCATGGGAATCTCCGGCACCGATGTCACCAAAGAGGCTAGTGATATGATTCTCCTCGATGATAATTTTGCCACCATCGTCGCTGCCACGGAAGAAGGGCGAGTGGTTTATAACAATATTCGCAGTTTTATTAAATATATTCTCGGCAGTAATATCGGGGAAGTGATTACTATCGCCGCTTCGCCTCTTTTGGGTTTAGCTACTCCTCTCACTCCCCTACAAATTCTCTGGATGAATTTAGTTACTGATGGTTTACCCGCGTTAGCTTTGGCAGTGGAACCCGCTTCTCCTAATATTATGCGTCGCCCTCCTTTTAGTCCCCAAGAAAGTATTTTTGCTCGCGGTTTGGGCAGTTATATTGTGAGAATTGGGATTATTTTTTCGATTATTAATATCACTCAAATGTTAATCGCTGTGCGCTTGGATCCGCTTTTTGGTAATACCGGTTCATGGAAAACTATGGTTTTTACTACTCTCTGTTTAGCTCAGATGGGTCATGCCATTTCTGTGCGATCGAGCGATCATCTTACCATAGAAATGAATCCTTTGACTAATCCCTATCTCTGGGTAGCAGTAACCCTGACGACAATTTTTCAACTGATGTTAATCTATGTTCCTGCCCTGCGGGATTTTTTCGGCACTCAATTTTTAACTAAAGAAGAATTATTAATCTGTTTGGGGTTTAGTACCTTATTATTCGTTTGGGTGGAGTTAGAAAAATTATTTACCCGTTGGTATCATCGGCGATAATCAGGGAGCTTTTTTCAGTGTTCAGTAAACAGTGAATTGAAAACTCAAATCCCATAACTGATAAACCCCATCCACAGGGAAAACCCTTGTTTGGCTTTTTCGGCTAAGATTTTTGCATAAGTAGCTGGTTATAATTAAATTAAAAATCGATTTTAGGTTCGATCCCCCCTTAGTCCCCCCTTAATAAGGGGGGTGCCGATCCCCCCTGCCCCCCTTGATAAGGGGGGTGCCGATCCCCCCTTAGTCCCCCCTTAATAAGGGGGGTGCCGATCCCCCCTTAGTCCCCCCTTAATGAGCTGTCCTTTAGTCACATCTTTCTTAACATTTCAAACCTTTGTAGCACAAGGCTTTCAAGACTCGGTTAACAATTTGTAATATTCCTTGTTGACACCCTTACTGACAAAGAAAAAACTGAAATCAAGTCAGGATAAGGGTTGGAGTGCTTACTGCAAAAATTGTTAAGAAAGATCCGACTAATGGATAGCTTAATAAGGGGGGTATCTGATAATTTTTAACGCCTACCTACATAAGTAGTCATGCAAAATAAATTTCCTAGTGAAGACAGGCAAGAGGCAATAGGCAAGAGGCAAAAGCTTTATCGAAATGTGTAATTAATTTTGCTTAGGTACTTAGTAATAATTTTAAGGCTTAGTGCCTTGGCCGTAAAATTCCAGTTCTCTAGCTGATTGCGATTTGGCTTACTATTAAAAATTGTTTTGATCTAAGATTGAATCAGCAATATTTTATTGGGAGTATCAAACAATGGAACCAGTTTCTCTGATTATCGCCGCCTTGACTGCCGGTGCGGTTGCTGCGGCTAAAGATACGGCGGAAAAAGGCGTTAAAGATACATATCAAGGTTTGAAAACCTTGATTAAGCGTAAGTTTGCTAATGATGCTTTAGCACAGGCAATGGTAGAGGCAAAACCAGAGGATATCAAGAAAGCTGAAGGTTTGTTAAAAGATAAAATTGTCGAAGCCGGGGTTGATAAAGATAATGAAATCACTAAATTAGCCCAAGATTTACTAGACAAGCTCCAAGAACAACCCGGTGGACAACAAATTATCACCCAAAATATCAGTAATGTTAAATATGCTGCTACCTCTGGCACGGGTAATGCTAGTATTAGCGGCATCACCGAGCATGGCACATCTAAGGATGACTGAGACTGTATTTTAATTAATCAGGATGGTTGATATGTCAGAACCAAGCGAAATTCAACAAAATATTACAGAAGCTCAATATGCTGCTACCTCTGGGACTGGCAATGCAACCATCACGATTACCAATTACTATTATCGAGAAGAAGCAAGAATAGCCCCTGCTGATTCTGCCGATGTTGCCGATGATAATCTGCCCTGTCCCTATCGTGGCTTGTTTCATTTTGGGCCAGGAGATGCAGAATACTTTTTTGGGCGCAAAAGCTTTATTAAAACCCTATTTCAGGCAACCCAAACCCGTAATTTTATCCCCCTATTAGGTGCGTCGGGAAGTGGTAAATCCTCGGTAGTTTTTGCGGGATTAGTCCCTAAATTGCAACAAGAAGGTCACTGGCAGTTTACCCATTTTCGTCCCGGTTCTGACCCTTTTCATGCCCTAGCTTTGGCATTAGTTCCCCTTTATACAACTAATCTAAATGAGACAGAACGCCTCGCCCAAGCGCGTCAGTTAGCCAATTATTTGCGTGATGGCGACATTCCTCTAGCTGACGTTGTTGCCCAAATCCAACAGAATTATCCCAGTGAACGGGTGCTGGTAATTGCCGACCAATTTGAGGAACTTTATACCCTCTGTCCTGATGAAACAATCCGTCGTAATTTTCTCGATAAATTAACTACATTCCCCTTTGAAAGGGTAGGAATGGTGTTGGTATTAACTATGCGGGCGGATTTCTTGGGGAATGCTCTTTCCTATCGTCCCTTTGCCGATGTCTTACAAAATACTGACTTGAAATTGGGGCCGATGAACCGAGAAGAACTCACAGAAGTTATTGAAAAACCGGCGCAAAAATTGGGGGTGACATTGGAAGCGGGACTGGTGAAACGCATCCTCGATGATGTGGAGAGTGAGCCGGGGAATTTGCCATTACTAGAGTTTGCCTTAACGGAATTGTGGCAGCGGCGACAGGGCAAAGAATTAACCCATCTGGCATATACAGAAATTGGCGAAGTGCAGGGTGCTTTGGCCCGCCATGCCAATGAAGAATATGACAAGCTGAGTGAGGCGCAACGGAAAGAGGTGCGGCGCATTTTCATCCAATTGGTACGCCCAGGGGAAGGCACAGAAGATACGCGGCGGCTGGCGACAAAAGCGGAATTAGGGGCGGTAAATTGGGCGCTGGTGAAACAACTGGCGGATGCGCGTTTAGTTGTCACCAGTCGCAGTGAAGAGGCACAGGTGGAGACGGTGGAAGTGGTGCATGAAGCATTGATTCGCAATTGGGGGGAATTGCGGGGCTGGATGGATACAGACAGGGTTTTTCGCGCTTGGCAAGAGCGATTAAGGGCAGGAATGTATCAATGGCAACAGATAGAAAATGGAGACGTAACTGGATGGGATGAAAGCAGATTGTTGCGGGGTACAGCGTTGGCGGAGGCAGAAGAGAAGCTGAAACAACGTCCAGAGGATTTGAGCGAAGGGGAGCTATTTTATATCCAAGTAAGTGTAAAACTGCGAGACAAAGAACAAAGGCGGCGAGAACGTGTAAGACGACAGACTGTTTATGTTTATGTACTAGCAGGAGGTTCGATTTTGATTTTAGCTTTGGGTATATTGATTCAATGGCAGAACGCCGAAAAGCGAAAAGAAATAAATAACCTTGAACGACAACTAGAGTACGAGATAGAGTCCGCGAAAGAACAAGTAGAGTCCGCGAAAGAACAAGCGAGGACAAGCAAAATTCATGAGAGAGGGAGAATGTGTTACCAACTCCTAAGAGATAGGAATTGGAAACAAGGTTATGGAACGGTTGAGGAGTATGAAGAAAACAAAAGAAGGTTTGATTATTGTGAGTCGGAATGGGGTAAATAAAAGTAACACCGTGTGCGACTTTTTCAAAACTCTGATTTCACAAGTATTTCAAAGATACGGACTTGGCACGTTATTAGTGTCAGTTTCAGTCCTGACGGCAAGACTTTGGTGAGCGGTAGTCGGGACAACACTATCAAACTCTGGAATGTAAAAACAGGCCAAGAAATTCGCACCCTCAAGGGGCATGATAGCTATGTCTATAGCGTTAATTTTAGTCCCGACGGCAAGACTTTGGTGAGCGGTAGTTGGGACAACACTATCAAACTCTGGAATGTAGAAACAGGCAAAGAAATCCGCACCCTCAAGGGGCATAATAGCCGTGTCAGAAGCGTTAATTTTAGTCCCGACGGCAAGACTTTGGTGAGCGGTAGTGTTGACAAGACTATCAAACTCTGGAATGTAGAAACAGGCAAAGAAATCCGCACCCTCAAGGGGCATGATAGCTATGTCTATAGCGTTAATTTTAGTCCCGACGGCAAGACTTTGGTGAGCGGTAGTTGGGACAACACTAAGTAGTCATGCAAAATAAATTTCCTAGTGAAGACAGGCAAGAGGCAATAGGCAAGAGGCAAAAGCTTTATCGAAATGTGTAATTAATTTTGCTTAGGTACTTATCAAACTCTGGAAGGTAGAAACAGACTCGAATTTATTGAATTTAGATGCTTTAATGAGGCGTAGTTGCGATTGGGTGCGGGTTTATTTGCAGAATAATATTAATGTCAGGGAGGAAGATAGGCATTTGTGTGATGGGATTGGTACAAAGAATTATCGGACTAAGGAGATTTTGCCATGACTTCCACGAAAGAATAGAGCTAACCAGCTAGGGTAAAATTAGGGTTTCGGCTTATCCTCAACTCAGCTTAACTAGGGATAGGCCGATTTATCTTGTTAAGGCTATATTTTGAGCAACTTTTGTCAATTTAGCCACAAACAGAAACATAAATCGTAGGTGCGTTAGCCAAAGCGTAACGCAGCAATTTATAGCGTTTCCTGTTCGCAAGAGGTACATTATCGATGTTGAAAAGCTTAATCAGCAAAGGTTAACTTGTGCCACACAGGTGTGAGAACTGCTATAACGCTCTTCTGGGACTTTCGGAAATTCCTGACCGAATCCAGATTCTGAAACCCTTGGTTGACAAGTGATCGCTAACTTTTTTTCTAATAAAAACTCAAATTTCGGGTTTCTGTTAGTTAGCGATAGCTTGAAGGCTTACCCCATAAGAGAGCTAGAGTTTAGAGACTGTAAGACTTTTGCCAGAGTCCCAGAAGAGCTTTATACTAAATCCGGTTATTGAAAACTGATTATCTATTACCCGGATTTAGTATGAGATATTATAGAGAGGTCTCCAGAAGTCAAATCGTAATCAGGAGTTAGTATATGCAAGCAATCCTTTTAAGCCGTGAAGAAGTTGCTCAACGTGCAGAGAAACTGTACGAAAGCAGAATCCGCCAAGAGGTGGAAGTTGAAGAAAACATTGGCAAGATGGTCATCATTGACATTGAAACAGGTGACTACAAAGTTGATGAAAATGGCTTACACGCTGCTGACTTATTGAGCGAGAAACACCCCCATTCTCGGCTCTTTGGGATCAAAATTGGCTACAACGTTGCTGCCGCTGGTAATGATTCGGTAGTAGTGGCGTAGCTCTCTTGCTTACCTGGTATGAATTATGTAAAATATTTATTAATAAAAATAATTGGAACCCGATCAGTCTTTAAACCTCTAGCTTGATCATGACTTTTCTGATAAATATCTTTTTCTGGCTCCTGTCTGGCTTACTCAAATATCAGCTCTGGTAGGGTGCGTTCCCTAATGCAAGTATAGTTATGGTTTTCAGCGAATTGTGGGATGCCATGTCGCAGTAAGGTTTTTGCCTTGTGGTGATAGGCTATTCTCCCTAACGACCGTACAGCCGGCTTGCTTTTTGCTTCGGTAATATGGAATAAGATGATAAAACTCCCAATCGAACTTTCAAAACCCACTCCCCTCCGACGGCTGGCAATGGCAAAACACAAAGCCTGCTTGACCCACAGCGTGCCGAATGCCTTTGGTTAGCTATGGCTGTAGCCACTCTCTGGACGGTTATGCTGGGTGGAGAAGCGGAAAATCAATCTCCTGAACCCAATTTAGAGCAACTTCCCCCCCAACATACTGTCTTTAGTAAAACTCTCCACCTCAAACCCTTACGTCAGCTTTCTTGTTTTCTTCTGGGTTCTATTACCCTAGTTGCTGATTTACTGAAAGGTTTGTCGATTCACCTTCATCGGAAATTTTGGGTCTGAAACCCCGCCGTTCTAGGTTGGCTTTACGTTAGAATTAAAAGGCCAGTCTCGAAAACCAAGTGGACGGCGCAGCACCTTGAAAACTAGGCTTAGGGGGTTCCGACCAGAAAAGCTTGGCCGGGTAAAAAGTCGCGCGCAACAAGTACAAGAAGCTATAGGCGGTCAACGTACCGTGGGACACACGGAATCGGGCTTCTGAAATGGGGCGAAAGTCTGTGGACTCTGTGTAAGACAGTACATGGTTTTTTAACTGTGGTATGCGACGGTGGTGGAAGCAGAAACTTAAATCGTGAGGTTTAGGAATCGCCGCACTTTTAGGGCGGCGAGGATGTCAACGTTGAAGTTCTTTCCCTCTCACCCCCGTTGATGCTTTTTACTACTCCCCTTCCTCTTAGTTGTAAAATACCTACACCTGTCAGTCCCTATTGACCATCTCCTAAATCCTGAGAAGATTACCAAACAATGTTAGAATAATTCCCGTACTGTAGGCGCTTGCAGATTCTTGTGGGCGTGGCAGGGCAGGCGAAAAACGATTCCGTTAGGAATTAAACCAAAAAAGTTCCACTGGAAACAGCAGTAGATTTTATCTCACTGGGTTGACCAGTTGGCAGTTCGTCAAATTACGGATCAATACAAAATTATCATTTACAGATCTTTCTTGGTAACTTATGGCACAGCGTACACGCTTAGGTGAAATCCTTCGTCCCCTCAACTCAGAATATGGTAAAGTTTCTCCCGGTTGGGGAACTACCTTGCTGATGGGAGTGTTTATGGCTCTGTTTTTAGTCTTTTTGCTGATTATTTTACAGATCTACAACTCCTCCCTAATTTTAGAAGGATTTAATGTGGATTGGGGTCAGTAAGCAGATTCCAACAATCTTGTCGGCATTTTTGGCCGCAGAATTGTCTCTCGGACTTTAGCAGGTGGGTTATTGCCCACCGCAAGTTTTTTATTAGGAGCAAACACATGAATATTTTTGGGATTGGATTGCCAGAAATGGGGTTAATTCTCTTGATTGCCCTGCTAGTTTTCGGACCGAAGAAATTACCAGAAATCGGTCGCAGTTTAGGCAAAACTATTCGAGGATTTCAAGAAGCATCCAAGGAATTTGAAAGTGAATTTAAGCGAGAGGCCCAGCAGATTGAAGACTCGGTAAAAATCAAAGCTGAATTAGAAGAAAGTCAATCTACTAGGGATCAAACTCGTTCCAGTTGACAACTTTGTAGAGATGTAGAGTAGGTCAAATTCGAGGCTATCCGCTAGATTAACATCGAGAATGACCAAATCGAGATTAAATTGGCAGTTTTACCATAGACCTCTTGTAAAAATCAAAAATTGTTGTTAGGGTCAGGAGTCGGTCGTCGGTCGTCGGTCGTCAGGAGACAGGAGATTATTTTATTTATTCTTCCCACTTCCCCACACCCCGCACCCTACACCCCACACCCCACACCCTACCCCCACGAAAAACTTTTTCAGCAGACCCTAAGTAGGCAGAATATATCATTAGTTTGAGAATTCCCAGAAGGCAGGGAAAAAATGACTATTTCCTTGCTATAAGTATTGTAGATGTCAAGAGTGGTAAATGAATGTCTATAGTGGTATCCCCCGAACAAGTCCATCAAATCGTCAACAACCTCCATCACGATCCCTTTGAGGTTTTGGGGGCCCATCCCCTAGAAGAAGAAGGAAAAGTCAATAAATGGGTTGTTAGAGCCTATTTACCGAAAACCACGGCCGCCTGGGTTATTTTACCGTCCCAAAGACAAGAATATCCCATGACGACCGCTTATCACCCCCATTTTTTCGAGTGCGTTATCGATATCGGTGAACTGAACAATTATCAATTACGCATCCACGAGGGAGAACAGGAACGGGTAATCTATGATTCCTATGCCTTCCGTTCTGCCAAACTTAGCGATTTTGATTTACACCTGTTTGGGGAGGGCAACCATCATCGCATTTATGAAAAATTAGGGGCGCATTTAGCCGAAATCGAGGGTATTAAAGGGGTTTATTTTGCCGTTTGGGCTCCTAATGCTCGCAATGTCTCGATTATTGGTGATTTTAATAACTGGGATGGTCGTGATCACCAAATGCGGAAACGTAATAATATGGTCTGGGAATTGTTTATCCCGGAAATCGGTGTTGGCACTAAATATAAATACGAGATCAAAAATTGGGAAGGTCATATTTACGAAAAATCTGATCCCTACGGTTTTGCCCAAGAAGTACGCCCGAAAACCGCCTCGATCGTGGCCAATTTAGATAGCTATACTTGGGATGATAGCGATTGGATGGAAAAACGCCGCCATAGCGATCCTTTAACTCAACCGGTTTCCGTTTACGAATTACACCTCGGTTCTTGGCTGCACGCTTCTAGCGCCGAACCACCCCGTTTACTTTCCGGGGAAGGAGAAGCGGTTCCCGTGTCGGAATGGAACACTGGGGCCCGCTTTTTGAGTTACTACGAGTTAGCCCAAAAACTAATTCCCTACGTTAAAGAATTAGGTTACACCCATATCGAATTATTACCGATCGCCGAGCATCCTTTTGATGGTTCTTGGGGTTATCAAGTGACGGGTTATTTTGCCCCCACCAGTCGCTACGGCAATCCTGAAGATTTTATGTATTTTGTCGATCAATGTCACCAAAATGGCCTTGGTGTGCTAGTGGATTGGGTCCCCGGTCACTTCCCCAAAGATGGCCACGGGTTAGCTTTCTTTGATGGTACTCATCTTTATGAACACGGCGACCCGCGCAAAGGGGAACACAAGGAATGGGGAACCTTAATTTTTAACTACGGTCGCAACGAAGTCAGAAATTTCCTGGTGGCTAATGCCCTATTTTGGTTCGATAAGTACCATATTGACGGTATTCGAGTGGATGCGGTGGCTTCTATGCTCTATCTCGATTATTGTCGTAAAGATGGGGAATGGGTGGCCAACGAGTACGGTGGCCGGGAGAATTTAGAGGCCGCCGAATTCCTGCGTCAAGTCAATCATGTAATTTTTAGCTATTTCCCCGGAATTCTGTCAATTGCCGAAGAATCCACCGCTTGGCCGATGGTGTCCTGGCCCACCTATATGGGCGGTTTAGGCTTTAATTTGAAGTGGAATATGGGCTGGATGCACGATATGCTCGATTATTTCGGCATGGATCCCTGGTTCCGTCAATTCCATCAAAATAATGTCACTTTTAGTATGTGGTATAACCACAGCGAGAATTATATGCTGGCTTTGTCCCACGATGAAGTGGTTCACGGCAAAAGTAATATGATTGGCAAAATGCCGGGGGATGAGTGGCAAAAATTCGCCAATGTCCGGGCATTATTTAGTTATATGTTTACCCACCCCGGCAAGAAAACCATGTTTATGAGCATGGAATTTGGCCAGTGGAGTGAGTGGAATGTTTGGGGTGATTTGGAGTGGGGTCTTTTGCAGCATCAACCCCATCAACAGCTAAAACGCTTTTTCTCAGATTTGAACGCCACCTATAAGAGTGAACCTGCTTTATATACCCAGGATTTTGGTCAGGATGGCTTTGAGTGGATCGACTGTAGTGATAATAGTCATAGCGTCGTTTCTTTCCTGCGCTGGAGCAAAAATTGGCAGGAGTTTCTGGTGGTGGTCTGTAATTTTACTCCCCAACCCCACAGCCATTATCGCGTTGGTGTACCCCATCCCGGTTTTTATCAGGAAATCTTTAACAGCGATGCGGGTAAATATGGCGGTAGTAATATGGGCAACCTTGGCGGTAAATGGTCGGAGGAATGGTCCTATCATAGCCGTCCCTACTCGATCGATCTCTGTTTACCACCTTTAGGGGTTTTAGTTCTCAAAATCGGTCCTCATGCTTCTGGGGAATAGGTAAGCTTTTTTCAGTGTTGCCAAAGGCACGGCGTAGCCGTCCAGTAAACAGTAATCAGTGAACTGAAAACTAACATCTGATAACTGATAACTGAGCTGCCATTACTGTCGAGATGGCTAATACTAAATCCGTTGAGTAACGCACAGAAAACGGGTTTCTCGGAGAAACCCGTTTTCTACTCATGTAATAGGCAAAAGGATCAATAGATAATCAGTCTTTAATAACAGGATTTAGTCTGAACAGGTACAGACAAGAAAGTGCAGAAAGTGGGCATTTTCCTCTGGCGAGCATTGGAACCATAAACAGGCAAAAGTATCTGTATATTTAGTTACTAAATAAGACAGATTTGCCCTAGATGCAGACCGGGCAAAAGATGGTCAAAAACTAACCCATCAGGATCACCGTATCGATGACGTGGATCACACCATTATCCGCCTCGATATTACCCGCGACCACCGTGGCATTTTTCACCTCAAAACCTTCGCTACAATCGACGGGAATCGGTGAACCCTCTAGAGAAGTCACTACAGCCAATTTTGCCAAATCTTCCTGCATATATTTGCCCGCAGCGACGTGATAGGTGAGAATTCGGGTTAATTGGGGGATATTCTGCACTAGGGTTGTAATCGTCCCGGGGGGCAATTTGGCAAAAGCTTCGTCGGTGGGGGCAAAAACCGTGAAGGGGCCAGGACTTTTTAGGGCATCCACAAGATTAGCCGCTTGTACCGCCGTCACTAGAGTTTTAAAATTATCGGCACTGACCGCAATATCGACAATATCTGCCATAAACTTAACTCAATCCCTTAAAAAAATTATCTATTTCAGATTTTAAACTCAATCTTGTGGCTCTTCTCGACTTTGTGTGATAATTTTTGCTTATGGAATCGTGAAATGTTGACGGAGAAAGACTTTTACGACTATTTTGCCGAAGAAACTATCAGTATAGGCTTCGTTTCCACACAGAAACCAGAAGAGCCATCTTGTCCCAAAGATCACTTTACTAAATTGTGTGTCAAAAGTTGGTAAAGTAGCCTAGTCTCATAAAATAGCAACCGACATAGGCCATCCTTACCTAATGCCTTAAAACTGGGTAACTCTTGGGTGACTTTGATTTTTTTCCCGGTTTTTTCGTTGCGAGTAAAATAGGTGTGTTTTCTGGGATTTAGCCAAGAGTTCTTAAGTTTAGCCATAGTCTCAGTTTTAGCGGGTTTATTCGGGCAAATAGTCACCATTGCCTGCTGTCCTTTAGTCAAATCTTTCTTAACATTTCAAACCCTTGTAGCACAAGGCTTTCAAGACTCGGTTAACAATTTGTAATATTCCTTGTTGACACCCTTACAAAACAAAGAAAAAACTGAAATCAAGTCAGGATAAGGGTTGGAGTGCTTACTGAAAAAATTGTTAAGAAAGATGCCTATAAGGGATAGGAGGGTGTCTGATAATTTTTAACGCCTACCTACTTAACTAGGGTTTATAACTGGGAAAATCGATATAACCTTCCTTGTCAAAAGAATACCAATCCTTCATCTCAGCATCGGGATTAAGAGGCCAATTATTGGCGAATCTTTCCACCAAATCGGGATTACTGATATAGGGGCGACCGAAAGCAATTAAATCCGCATCTCCTAACTGAATAGCGGCTTCAGCAGTTTCTTTTGTATAACCGCAATTGCCGATTAAAGCACTATTAAAAACAGCCCGAAACTCGGATAAAAGCATCGGTTTACCCTTTTCATGAAAACCAAAAGCCAAGCCATCTAGCAGATGCAAATAAGCTAAATTGTACTCATTTAATCTTTGGGCAACATAGAGAAAAGTTTCTCGAAAATCCTCGGAACCCATGTCATTATAAACCCCATTGGGAGACAGACGCACCCCCACCCGATGACTGGGAAAAACAGTTAAAATTGCCTCGACTACTTCCTGTAAAAAACGATAGCGATTTGCCAAACTGCCACCGTACTTATCCTGACGCTGATTAGTAACAGATTGTAGAAAAGTATCGATTAAATAACCATTGGCCCCGTGAATTTCTATGCCATCAAACCCCGCTAATTTTGCCCTCTGAGCGGCTTGACGGTAATCGGCGACAATTGCGGCGATTTCCTCGGTTTCTAAGGCTCTAGGGGTCTCGTAGGGCTGTTTGCCGATGGGTGTATGCAACTCCCCCTTAATCTTAATTGCGGAAGGGGCAACGGGTAAAGCGCCATTTTCCTGAAAACTAGAATGAGAAGCGCGACCACAGTGCCACAATTGACAAAAAATTGGTGTTCCTTTTCTTTGGGCGATTTTTGTCACTATTTGCCATGCTTGCGCTTGTTCATCGGTGTAGATACCGGGGGTATTTTGCCAACCGTTAGCTTGGGGAGAAATTACCGTCGCTTCTGTAATCATTAATCCGGCGCTGGCCCTTTGCCGGTAATATTCGGCCATTATCTCATTAGCAAGACGTTTTTCTCCGGCTCGCGCTCGCGTCATGGGAGCAAGCACAAGACGATTTTCTAAGTTTAAATCTCCCAATTTAAATTGACTTAAAAGAGCCAGGGAAGTAGTGAAGGAAGTCATCGAATTTGCCGATAGAGAGTTTAGGTTAATTTTACCGCAGTTAGTTAAAACCAGACAATCGCACCCAAGTATGATTGACTGGCCATCTGCGAGATTGTTCCTCTGCTAAGGGAGGAGAATTAATCGGATCAACTAGCTGAATATAATTAATATTGGTCATAAATCTGACTATAATTACAAGTTATTTAATTTATTCATCATCCAAAATTAAAGAGACAGAAACTATATTTTCTGGTAGTTAAGTCATGATGGTTCGGTATAAAATAGTGTAATTACGCTTATGTTTATCTGACCAGAAATAGTCATTGTCGAGATGTCTAGTAACTGGTGTTTTACCGATCAAATAGACTTCCTAGTGACTGAAACGAAACCCTTACTATTCGGTGCTTGCGAATTTTAAGAGGGTTTTTCAGAATCAGCATTTTTTAGTAAACTTACCCAAAAATACCCAAAAGAGGCAAACAGCCTCTACATTGCATTGATAAAAATGGGAAAACAGGAGTTTTTAGCAAGCATCATTCATTTAATTGTGCTAATCTCCAAAAAATAGCTATTTTTTCATAATTTATAGCAGTTCTCACACCTGTGTGGCACAGTTAAACCTTTGCTGATTAAGCTTTTCAACCTCAACAATGTACCTTTTGTGAACAGGAAATGCTATATTTAGAACTAATTTATGAGTAAAAAAAAAGTCTTGATCGACTTGGGCTTTGTGGCTAGTATGTAAAGCATCTAGCTTCTTCATTGGAGACACCTGAATGAAAGCCCTATTACTGTGGCCGCTGATGCCCAACTCCTTTTGGTCCTATCAAGAGACTTTAGATCTAGCCGGTTTAAGATCAACCAATCCGCCTCTGGGTTTAATTACGGTGGCAGCCCTGTTACCATCGGATTGGGAAATCCGGTTTGTTGATCGCAATGTCCGATTAGAAACGGCTTCCGATTGGGAGTGGTGCGATTTGGTCATCATCTCCGCCATGATCATTCAGAAAAAGGACTTTCAAGAATTGATTGCCAAAGGGTTGCAGTTGGGTAAAAAAGTGGCGGTGGGCGGGCCTTACCCCACCTCCTATCCAGAAGTTGCCCAAAAAGCTGGAGCAGATTACCTGATTCTGGATGAAGGAGAACTGACAATCCCGCTGTTCCTGGCAGCCCTGGAGCGGGGTGAACCGAGTGGTGTCTTTAGAGCCAGTGAGAAACCCGATGTCACCATGACACCGATCGCCCGCTATGATCTACTAGATCTGGATGCCTATCTGGCGATTACCGTGCAGTTTTCTCGGGGTTGCCCCTTTCAATGCGAATTTTGTGACATCATCAACCTCTATGGCCGCAAACCGCGCACCAAAACCCCAGAACAAATGTTGGCTGAGTTGGAGACGTTATATCAACTGGGCTGGAGGCGCTACATTTTTGTTGTGGATGACAACTTCATTGGCAATAAGCGGAATGCCAAGGTGTTTCTGCGGGAGTTGATCCCCTGGATGGAACAACACCAGTATCCCTTTAAACTGATTACGGAAGCTTCCCTTAATCTGGCTGAAGACAGCGAACTGATCGAGTTAATGGTCAAGGCCGGCTTTATGCTGGTGTTTATGGGGATTGAGACACCAGATACCGATAGCTTAATGGGCATTAACAAGGTTCAAAACACCCGCCAATCCCTGATCGAATCCTGTCACAAAATTACCCGCATGGGGCTGCAGATTATGTCTGGCTTCATTATCGGTTTTGACAATGAGAAACCAGGCGCAGGGCAGCGGATCAAAGATTTTATTATGGAGGCGAGTATTCCCCAGGGGCAGTTTAGCCTGCTCCAGGCACTGAAAAATACCGCCCTGTGGAATCGCCTGCAACGGGAAGGTCGTCTGGTAGATGGCATGGGCACTGTCCATCAGGGAGCCATGATGAACTTTGAGCCAACTCGCCCGGTGGAAGAGATTACCGAAGAATACATCGACGCTTTCTGGGAAATCTACGATCCTGTTAACTACCTGAAACGAACCTTCAACCATTTCATGATCATGGGGGGATGGCGCGGCAAATCGAACCGTAAATTAGATTGGCAACAGTGGCAATTGTTCCGTTCCTTGCTCTGGCGGCAGGGGATTGTCCGACCGACGCGGTTCCGTTTCTGGTGGCAACTGGCAGTGATTGCCTGGGTCAAACCCCGTCTGCTAGAAGAGTATCTAGCAACCCTAGGGATAGGTGAGCATTTTTTTGCCTATCGCTATGAAGTAAGAGAACAGTTACTAAAACAACTAGCCGATTTGAAGCAACAGAAAGCAAGGGTAGCCCAGCTGGAAAAAACGCTCAAAAGCTAGACAATAGCACCGACAAACAGTCAATGCAGACATTTTGGCGAATTTTTCTTTTGTACGATAGTTTTCCTGAGTTGAGATTCTCCCCCCTTACTTAAAGTAAGGGGGAAAAAAATCAATTGGCACGCTGTTCAACCAACAGTTGATAAGCATGATTAAAATCAGCCGTTGTAATGCGAATATCAGCCGGGTCAGTCATTCCCTGATGGCGATAACGACGAATTGCCATCAGTGCCGCTTGGTTACATAATAACGATAAATCTGCACCATTCCAGCCTTCCGTTGCCTCGGCCCAATAGCCTAAATCCACATCCTCTAAAGGACGTTCATCATTATGGACTCCGAGAATTGCTAAACGACTAGAGGCATTGGGTAAATCAACTTTTAACTGTAAATCTAACCGTCCCGCTCGCAATAAGGCTGGATCTAAGGCATCTGGGCGATTAGTGGCTCCAATCACTAAAATCGTTGCCGCCGTTTGCAACCCATCTAACTCCGTGAGGATTTGTCCCACAACCCGGTCACTCACTCCTGAATCTCCACTATAACGACCTCTTGCCGGTGCTAAAGTATCAATTTCATCAATAAAAACCACACAAGGGGCTGCCTGACGAGCTTTGGCAAACAACTCACGCACCGCTTGTTCGCTCGCCCCCACCCATTTACTCAAAAGCTCAGGTCCATTAATACTGATAAAATTAGCTCGCGCCTGAGATGCAACCGCTTTGGCCAATAAGGTTTTTCCCGTTCCGGGGGGACCCCAAAGTAAAATACCTTTGGGAGCTTGGGCTTTGGTTTGCGTATATAATTGCGGATGGAGTAATGCCCCTTCCACGGACTCCTGTAGGGTTTGTTTAATCTGTTCAAGTCCGCCAATATTGTCCCAGGCCACATGGGGAGATTCCACCTCCACAGAGCGCAATACCGCCGGTTTAACTTCTTTAAGGGCTTGCAAAAAGTCGGCTTGGACTACCGTCATTGTTTCTGGAATTCGCGAGTCAATCGTAGGAACCTGGCGCCGCAAAGCACTATAGGCCGCTTTCTGGCAAACGGCTTTTAAATCTGACCCGACAAATCCCACCGCGTTATCGGCAATCAGATCTAAGGAAACTGATTCATCTAGGGGCATGGAACGGGTGAGAATTTGCAGGATTTCTAAACGGCCCTTGCGGTCAGGCACCCGAAAGAGGACTTCTCGGTCAAACCGTCCAGGGCGACGGAGGGCAGGGTCAAGATGGTCGGGACGGTTTGTCGCCGCTAGAACAATCACCCCCTGGCTTTGGGCAAAGCCATCCATTAAACCCAACAATTGGGCTACCAGTCTTTTTTCTACTTCCCCTTCAACTTTACTGCGATCGGGTGCCATGCTATCAATTTCGTCAATAAAAACGATACAAGGCGCATTCTTACTGGCTTTCTCAAAAATTCCCCGCAGTTTTTGCTCAGCCTCCCCATAATATTTGCTGATCACCTCTGGTCCGACTAAGGCAATATAGTTAACACCGAGTTCTTCGGCCAAAGCACGGGCGGTCAGGGTTTTACCGGTTCCAGGGGGGCCGACTAAGAGAACGCCGCGAGTGGGTTCAAGTCCTAACTTGGCCAATAAGTCGGGGCGTTTCAGAGGAATGGCAATTAGTTCCTTGAGTTCTTTGATCACTTCCGTCAAGCCACCAACATCTTTCAGGGAAGCCGTGGTCGGTCCTTCGGGCGGTGTCACACTGTCTTCAACCCCTGAATCGGTGGGGGTATCGCGATTGCGATTAACCTCAAAATCATCCCCACCAGAATTGTTCGGGCGAGAAACTCCCCCTGAACGGGGAATACCGCCAGCACGGGGGATGTTACTCAAGGGACGAGAGTTAAACTGCACTTCGGTTTTAATTTCCCCTTTTTCCAGTTTTTCCTCTAAGGTTTTAGCCAGTTCGACTAATTGCTCAAAGCCTTTGAATAGTTCTACCATAAAATTTCTCCTGAGTCAAGTGAAGGATGGGGACTGGGTAATAGATGGGGTTAAGAAGTCAGACTTGATCAGACTAATTACCTTTAAAATAACAGATCTGCCGCGCCTTTTACCCGGGCTAGAGGTTCTACTGATCGGGGTAAACTGGGTAAGCGGATCAAAGTTTGATCTGGGAATAAATCCCGATCAATTTCCTCATTAGCATGATAACGATTCTGCACGACGTAACGTTGATAGACTCCCTTTTTTTTCAAAGATGCTGTCAATCGCAGTTGTTCGGCAACGATGGCATCTTGGGCTTGCAAAACTCCAATAAATTCTGTATGTTGGGGGTCTTTGAGTTTTTCCTGGGCAGACATCACCTGTTGTCTTAAGATTCGCAATCGTCCCATTAAATCTACACGCCCTAAGACATCTTTATACTTCATCCAAAGCTTAAAAATCCAACTTAACCAATCTCCTAAAGCCGTTGGCATTTCTAAAAATCGCAGGAGATGACCGGTAGGAGCCGTATCTAAAATAATCAAATCTTGTTGTTTCTGGTCTAATAACTCCATTACTTTTACTAGGGACAACATTTCATCAATTCCTGGCAGAGATTGAGCGACAATTTGCCGCCAAGCTTCTGGAGTATAAGCTAGTTTGATGTTCCCCTCTTCCTTACCTTCTCCACTAATCATTTCTGCCAGTTCCCATAAATAATCATCCCGAAATTTTTCTAAAATGATATTAGCATCAACTTCTTGACCACTTAAATTAGCAGTTAATTGTGTGGATTGATGTCCTAACTTTGTCCCAAAGGCATCTCCCAAAGAATGAGCCGGATCAATAGAAATAATTCTAATTTTTTGCTCGGGATGACGATTAGCTAAGGCCCAACCAATAGCTGCGGCAACGGTGGTTTTTCCCACTCCCCCCTTGCCACCAATGATAATGAGTTGGCGTTTGTCGTCAATAAAATCACTAAAACTCGGCAGAATTTTTTGCGGCCATTGAATAGGAGGCGGGGCCATAAATTCTACTTTTTCGATAATTTCAATTTGACTCATGATCTGATCTAATGCTTCACCTCCTAGGGGTTCTTTTGCCTGTTGGGGCAGGGTGAAAATTGTCTCTTGACCTGGAATTTTTAGGAATTTATCGAGGAGTTGCTGTTGCTCACTGTAGCGATCTAAATTTTGATTAGGATCCGTTAGAATGCGATTAATAAATAATCTGCCGCAGGGAATATTTAAGTGATGCAAACTATTGAGTAATCGTTCGGTTTCTAATAAACTCATCGGTTCGGCAATTGCCACAATTAAACAAAGGGTAAAATCCCGATCTTGTAGGATTCGTTTGCCTTCGGTTAATTCTGCTTGTGTTTTGACTAAAAAGTCATCCACATCATCGGCATTGTAGGTTTTTGAAAAAGTTTGCGAAATAACACGATGTTTTTCTTGAAACAACTCTAAAGAATTTAAAATAATCTCTAAAAAGTCTTTAATCCCCAATAAATTCAAGGTATGACCAGAGGGAGCCATATCAACAACAATTCGATCTACAACATTCTCTATTAGTAATCGTTGAATTTCTAATAGACCCATGATTTCATCTAAACCTGGCCAGTCTAAATCCCAAACAGGAGTTAAATCTTCTCCTTCAACAAAACTGCCCCGTTCTACTAAAAGTTCTAAAAATTTTCCGTATTTTTCTTTAAATTCTAAGAGCAATTTTTCCGCATCTAATGCCCTAACTTTTAAGTTGGGTAAGTCTTTTACAGGTGATGCTTGATCGCTAACTTCTGTTTGCAATACATCCCCTAAAGAATGAGCAGGATCGGTTGAGATTAACAGTATTTGTTCCTCGGGAAATAATTTAGCCCAACGGCGAGCAAATCCACAGGAAAGGGTGGTTTTTCCCACTCCTCCTTTGCCACTAAACATAACTAAATGTCGAGTGTCATAGCAACTTAGAGCGTTATTTACCAAGTTAAAGTTAGTCATAGAGAAATCAAGTTAAGTAAAGTGATAGGGGGGAGAAACTTGTCCTAATTGTAATTGCCAACGGGGGCAGGCTTTCTGCCAATGCAAGACTTGCTCGATTAGTAAAGGTTCTTCTTGAAAATTAACTAAAAGATAAATTCGTGATTCTGTCCCCGGAGCAGTAATAATCCTAGTTGACGGATAGCTTTGGGTCACTAAATGCCCGAGATTCTGCCATTCTGAACCTTGCAAAGTATAAAAATCTTGTTGGGCTTCATAAAGCTGTTTTTTGGCTAAAAAATATTGTCTGCCCTTGCTTTCAGAAGAGAGTACAGGCTCCTCTGGCTTACGGGGAATACATTTTAAAAGATATTCTCCTTTTCCCTCAAGTTCTTCAATTTTTTCTTGATATTCTTGGGCATGAGAACAAAGATGAGTCAGTAAATTTTCTGCCTCTAAAAAAGATGTGCCAAAACGTAAGGGTAAAATAGTGGTTTGTTGAAATAGTTCACAGATAACTCGATCATGACATAAAACCGATTGAATCAAGCGTTCATCATCATTTTGTAAAGTGTCTAAACCAACTTCGGGTTCGACTACGGCCGAGAGAGAGCCAACAGTTATCAGTAACAATGGGTTAGCCATTCCAACGGGTAATTTTAGGCTTTCTATGGGGGTTTTCAAAAAAGCGTAAGTATATAGATTGTACAATTTCATAGGGTTGACCGAAAGAAAATTGACGATTTTTTACAAATTTTTATATTGGGGCGTTGATATGCTAGAATATTCTAAGTTATTCAGGGATTGTTATGACAACCACTCGTCCACCCAGACCAATTAGATCTAAAATTAGCACCATGCCTCGGAAACAATCTGAAGCAGATCACCAACTTGAGCTTTATAAGTTAATTACTGAAAAACAACGTATCCAAGAAAAATTAGAAATGATGGAGCGGCAGCTTCAGCAATTAAAAAATCGTCTCACGTTTGTGACAGAGCAAATTGAGACTACAGAACAAAGTATTCAAAATTTGCGTACAGCCAACCCTCCTAGTGTAGCTAAAAAACCTGATTCCCCCAAAACTGTTGCTCACTCCTCTAATAATTCCAGTAATTTCCAAACTTTTTACCTAGAATATTAAGGCTTAACCAAGGGCTAGTTCTGACCAAGCTTCAACGAGTTCTCCAGCTTGTCAAATCCGCCCTTACTAAGCTTACAATCTGTGATTTTGTTCATGATCTATGTGGTGGGAAATATTGCAAGTTTAGAGAGAAGATTCAGATTCGTTTTCTGCCTCTTCTTCTTCTAAGGCTTGAATTTTTAATAAAAGTTCTTCTTCCTGAATTTCAAACTCCTCCTCAGAAATGTTGCCCATATCGTAAGATAGTTGTAAGGATAATAACAATTTGTGCAAATTTTCCGCCTCATCATATTCTATATCTGCACGCTCTTGAATTTTCTCCCCAATCCAGATCAGACCCCCAATAGGACCGGTAACAGGAAGAAATAAAAGATCGAGAAACATAACTAATACTCTCCTTAGATAAGTTGGGCAAAGGTATAGGGTGCAGTTAAATTGTTATAGCGAATCCTTAGGCGATCACCAAACTGCTGATCGATCGCTTCAACGTTTTGGCTAAATTCCGGCTCTTGCTCCCAGGGAATTAAATAAGCTGCATTGTAAATCATGTCATCCGTCATCGGATCGCTTTCAATCACCTCTTGGGCGCGATGATTTAATTGGTCTCTAAAGACTTGAATAATGTCTTGTTTCCGTTGCAATACAGTAGCTTCAATGAGTTGACCTATATGGATAATTTCTTCCATATTTAAGTTTTTCCCCATCATCGCATCCCGTTCTTGTTTTAACTTAGGATTAGACTCCAAAGCCGCTTGTAATTCCCACTTATTATCCCAAAAAATCTTAATGCTAACCTCTCGTTGTCCTGACAGTTTAGCAAATAATTCTTTCAGTTGGGTTTTATAGGGAGTAATTAGTTGTTCGGTGACGGATTCCCAGGTTTTGATAACTAAGCCAAACCGCAGGGGCAACAACGTTGTAAACCCTGCTTCCATGACAGTTTCTAATACTTTTTCATGGCAAATTAAATAGCGACGGGATGCCAAATACTTCTCTTTATGAGCAGCGGAGTAGAGAAAACTAAAACCATCAATCATCTCACTGTGAACCGGCTCATTATCAATCCCTTGCAAAACCAGTCCGTCAGGAACTGGTTCGGGAAATATGCCATACAAATAAAGACCCACTGTCATCAGTATTCTCCCAAATTAAACCGGCTGAGAAGTTAAAACCAAACGAAGCTTGAGGTGAATTAGATCTAGTTGAGCTAAACCCAGATCAACATTTCCTTCCACAACAACTCCTGTATTGAGAAGTCTATCCACTAATTCTAACACAGAGGGCTTAACACCCTCCTTTCCGGGATAATAACTCCCTGCTTCCGGTAAAAGAGTGCCAAACTCTCCTAGGTGGACATTTAACTCTTCTGGCTCAACCTCAAAAATTTCACACAAATGGAGAACTTGTTCTTGCAATTTTTGGATACTTTCTGCAGCTCTATCTAAATCAGACTCACTGAGAACCCCTTTTTCCATTCGGCGAATGATTTGGGCTTCGAGCAATTGGCGTACCAGTTCCACAACAGTTAACAGTAAAGGGGCTAAACCAGCTTGGCTATTACTTTCTGGAGGGGTCAGCAAGGCTTGATTATCAGAATCGTAAGGTGTGCAAGCAAGGGTCATGGTTGGAGTTGGTAAATGAGGAGTTCTTAAGGGTGAGTCTCTAGTGGGAGGCTTGGCCAAGAAATTTTATCTGAGGGAAAAAACGATGTAACCAAGCAATGTCAACTTCCCGCTGCCCTGTGAAGATTCTGGTGAGGAATTTACCCGACAGGAGGAATGTGCTTGATCATTTTAACTGGTATCATGGCCCTCGATTGCCCCCGATTAGGGTAGGGATTTTAAGGCTTAAAGTTTAGCTGCCGGCGTTTCTGTTAATAAGGCTTGGGATTGGCTATAGAGATAGGAGTCGCTTGCCCACCCATTAATTGCCATCTCCCTTGCTCTATCAACAGAGGCAATCGTTAACTGCTGTAAACTTCTTGACCGTTTGAGGATTCAATTGAGGAATTTCAATATATACGAGGAATGTGCCTGATCGTTGGGACTGCCATCACGTCTCTCCATTACACTCCATTTGGTTAAGGATTTTAAGGTTTGAAGTCGGCGTGAAAGTTCCAGGTTTTCTGCGAATAAAGCTTGGCCTTGGCTAGGGAGGTAGGGATAACCTTGCAAGCTGTTAATCGCAGTTTCCCTGGCCTTATCAAGGGGGGCAATCGTCTCGTGTAAATTTCCTAACCTTTGAGGATTCAGGTGAGGAATTTCACGCATCTGAGGAATGTGCTTCATCGTTCGGACTGGTATCATGGCTCTCTATTGCACTCAATTGGCTTAAGGATTTTAGGGTTTCAAGCTCAGTTTCCAGGGTTTGGAGTCGGAGCGAAAGTTCCCGATTTTCTGCTAGTAAAGCTTGGGATTGGCTATGGAGGTAGGGGTCTCCTTCCCACCAGTTGATCCCCATTTCCCTGGCTTTATCAACAGAGGCAATTAACAAACGAATGCGGATATTTATAAGTTCAGTGGAGGCGATCGAAACGGAAATATCGCCGGCAATTACAATTCCTTTATCTAAAACTCGTTCGAGTATATCCGCTAAACTCGAACCTTGAGTTGCTGTTTTTAGGGAGTTGCTTGACTGGTTTTTGAGCGAGCCAGCAAAAGTGGAAGAAGTCACGGTTGGTTTCACTCAATAAGAGTATAAAATTAGTCTTTTCGCTGGGGCAAGTTGCCTCGCAGTAAAGATTGAATGGCTTTTAACGATTGATTTCCTGTCGAAGGCTCAGGAGTTGACGCTTGGGCATCGGAAGGCTCCGTTTCCTCTATAAAGGATAAGGATTCTAACGGATTGTCCTCGAGGATTTCCCATAAAATCGCTCTTGACTTATCAACAGATAAATTGGTGCGGGACAACAGAACATCGGCGCAGATATCACGGAAGTCCGAGTCAGAGGAATCGGCCGCAATATCGTGAGAGGCGCAGACTTTAGCAATCATTAAACAAGAGCGCAAACCCGACGTTTTTTCAGTCGCAGTTTTCACACGAAAGGTTTTGACAAGGTTGACAATAAATAAAGCATCTTCTCGACCAATTCCCGTTTTTTGAGCAAGAATTTCTGTCTGAGTTAGTTGGTCTGGTTCAGGCATATTGATAGTTACCAACCGATCCATTAAAGCATCTTGGGTGGCATGAACCCCACAGTATTCTTCTGGGTTGGAGGTGAAAATTGCCCGAAACTGAGAATTGACTTGTAGGTAATCGGGTTGATGGCTAGTGGGGGGCAGGGTGAGAATTTTTTCTTCCAAGGCAGAGAGTAAAACGTTGTTGACCTCAGGCCGAGAACGATTGAACTCATCATAAACTAGGGTAAACCCTTCTCGACAGGCCATTGTTAACCGAGAATCCACCCAATTGTGTTTTAGCTCGTCTTCAACCTTGAGAACGCTGTGGATATAGTTATCCATCAGTTTTTTATGGGTGTAGCCAGACTGGCTACCAATTAAATCGGAACTGGTAAAGTCATCATCGCCAAAGATTAGCATCACAGGTCTGGCTAAACAATTGGCCAGGTGCATTGCCAAGGTGGTTTTTCCCGTTCCTGCCGGACCACATAGATGGATGGAAAAACCAGCGTTTAGATAACGTAAGGCGCGAGTGGCAATTTGATCAATCGAAGGCGTAACAACAAATTGACCGGGGCGGAGGCTGAGGACGGATCTTCTTGTTTGAGTTTCAGTAAATGTCATAGTTGAAGTCTAGTAAATACCGTTGATAATCCCCGCCTTGAGCGGACGGGTATTCTTGAGCTAACAATTGCCCGTTCAAATCTACCCTTAATAACCGATTAGGCAAAATCGTCTTCGGCTTTTAAGGCTTACCTCATAATATATAATATCCCAAAAGATCAGGAAGTGTCATCAATTACCTCTAGAACCTTGATTCTGAAGGTATTTTTAGGATATTCATTAGCCAAGGGGCTAAGGGGCTACAATTCTTGTATAGATTACTTTTCAAGACTTAAACAATGAAAAGCCCAGATGCAGTCCTTTTCCCTTACCTCCTTTGTCAATAAAAAACTACTAATCACGACATTAACTATAGACTGAGTGAAGCTTTATCATACTTTTTAATTTACCAGAGACCTAGAGCGGACTAAATGGGAACCCAACACTCCTAGGTTGAGTCTAGGAACTTAGAAAAGCAGGATCAGCATGGTAGGTTGAAAACCAAAGGCTTATTGTTTTATTCTCAGATAGTCCTCTAGTTTAGCCTGGAAAAGGGACTAGAGGGTTTTTACTCTAGCCCTAGGCTTAAGTGGGTTGGAATTAACCTAGAGGTTTATTTGCCAAAAACGTAGATAGACAAATCTTGACGAAATTGACGCAATTCGTCTTTTAGCTGTTTCGCTTCAGCTAAACGTCGTTCTTGAAATTGACTTAAATCATCCTTCACCTGTTTGGCTCGATCTAGATGAAGTTGGCGTAATTCGTCCTCTAGCTGCTTCGCTGCCGCTAAACGCTGTTCTTGGAATTGACTTAAATCCTCTTTCAGCTGTTTAGCTCGATCTAGATGCTGTTGGCGTAAGTCGTTCGCCAACTGTTTCGCTTCAGCTAAACGTTGTTCTTGGAATTGACTTAAATCCTCTTTCAGCTGTTTGGCTCGATCTAGACGCTGTTGCCGTAAGTCGTTGTCTAGCTGTTTCGCTGCCGCTAAACGTTGTTCTTGAAATTGACGTAAATCCTCTTTTTGCTTTTCCGCTTGAGCTAAACGCTGTTTTTGGGTAGCTGTTAAAAACAAGTGGCTTTCCTGTTGAACTTTTTGGAAAGACTGACGCAAGGCAGTTGCCTGTTCTTGCGCTTGTTTTTGTCTTTCAGTTTTAACATCCGACAAAAAAGCTTGGACTTCTTGCGAGAGTTTAGCTACCTCTCCAGCAATCGATAAACGCTCCTGGCGGAACTTTTCGATGAGAGCAGGCATGGGGTTGTCCTCAATTACTAAATACTATGGAATGGATTAGACCCAATCACCCGCTAGGAAAACCTTCACGGGGACTGGGGGGAGAGACAGTAGAGTCCGACTTTTCTTATCACCCCAAAGTTGAGATAGTGAACTACCCTATCAATTATAGACTATTGCGCCCCAAGAGAGGGGTAACTAAACTCAATAGGGATTAAAGAAAAGCCGAGAATCTAGAAAACCTGGTCGGGTTTTAACTGAGCAGATAGGAGAATCTGGGATCAATCCTTAAGCAGGAACCGCTGCAGATTGAGTCAGACCAACTGCTTCAGCATATTTGAGGTAGGTTTCAACCGAAGCGATAACTACACGAGCTTCAATCGCTAATAATTCGATTCCGACGAGAGATACGCGAGCCCAAGCATCAATAACGATACCTTTATCAAGGATACGATCGATAACTTCAGCTAAGCTAGAGGAAGAGTTGGTTTTTTCGACTGCCATGGTAATAGACCTTGTTTGTTAGTTGTATAGAAAGTGTACAGTGCTGATCCCAAAGTTGATATATCGAGCTACCGCATCTCAGGGGCGCGGCTTCCTAGCCCAAGAATGACCTTCTATTCCGAAAAATAGTGAGTCTCACACTCTGGTGATAGGGAGTAAACCTAGCTACAAAGGACAAAATCACGTTTGCCGTGCCAACCTTGTCAATCATAGAACACTACGCCCCAAGAGAGGGGTAACTGGACTCAATAGGGATTTAAAGAAAATCAGAGGATCTGGAAAACCCAGTCGGGTTTTCACTCAGCAGATAGGAGAATCTGGGATCAATCCTTAAGCAGGAACTGCTGCAGATTGAGTCAGACCAACAGCTTCAGCATATTTGAGGTAGGTTTCAACAGAAGCGATAACTACACGAGCTTCAATCGCTAATAATTCGATTCCGACGAGAGATACGCGAGCCCAAGCATCAATAACGATACCTTTGTCAAGGATACGATCAATAACTTCAGCTAAGCTAGAGGAAGAGTTGGTTTTTTCGACTGCCATGTTAATAGACCTTTTTGTTGTTTGTATAGAAAGTTTACAGTGCTGATCCCGAAATTGATACATCAAACTACCGCATCTCAGGGGCGCGGCTTCCACACCAAAAATGACTTTCTATTCCGAAAAATAGTGAGTCTCACACTTTGGTGATAGGGGGTAAACCTAGCTACAAAGGACAAAATCACGTTTACAAAAATAATTTGTATGGGTCTAGCTTTGTTTTCGCTATCCGTTGCCGTGTCAACTTGATCAGTTATAGACTATTGCGCCCCAAGAGAGGGGTAACTAAACTCAATAGGGATCAAAGAAAAGCTAAGAATTTGGAAGCCCCAGCAGGGTTTTCACTGGGCTCAATCCTTAAGCAGGAACCGCTGCAGATTGAGTCAGACCAACGGCTTCAGCATATTTGAGGTAGGTTTCAACCGAAGCGATAACTACACGAGCTTCAATCGCTAATAATTCGATTCCGACGAGAGATACGCGAGCCCAGGCATCAATAACGATACCTTTGTCAAGGATACGATCAATAACTTCAGCCAAGCTAGAGGAAGAGTTAGTTTTTTCAACTGCCATGGTAGTAGACCTTTTTGTTGTTTTCATAGAAAGTGTACGGTGCTGAAGTCATGGAGGATTCAGAAATTCATTTCGTTTTTCTGCCTTCATCACTTCCGAAATTTGAAGAATAACACCTTTATTTTGTCGTTGTCAATATCTAATCTCAAGTTTTTGGTTAAGAAATGTACGATTCTTTAGTTAAGAAATGTAGTCAATTCTCATTTTTGGGGTTAAGAAATGGAATCAATTCTCAGAAAAGGCGCACCTATGCTTTCATTATTAAGCGATCGCTGGCTCTAGCCAAGAACTTACATAGAACGAATCAACTAATAGTAAAAGCCTTGCAAAGCAAGGCTTTTAGGTGCTTAAGGCACAAATGTATTGAAATTTTAGTTTTAACGTTCGCTATCTTAGGTGTTATTTGCGGGGACCAGGGGTGGACAGACTTGACAATCTAGCCATCACAATGCGAAGATGTGTGATGGGAAATTCTTGCTTCACAGAAACCTGCTTTTTGAGAGAGTCCCAACCAGTCTTACAGTCTCTCCACAAGCTTAAACTCCTGACTGCCCATCAGCATTTGTTGACAGGATTCTTATTCCTTCTGATCTTGAATTCTTGGCTGCATTCGTGATAGGTCTTGCATTCTGGACTTATTCATCTTTATATCATTTTTCAAAAGTAATGACAGACTTAGTTGATCATTTCAAAGCGCAATCCCTCTCGGAGAAAGGAATTGCACTTTCAGATGTTAGTCACGACTATTGAAAATTGGTATCAGCTATTTCTTCGGGGACTGTAGCCACTATTTTCAGAGATTGCTGTAATGGCGATTGGCTGACGTCCGTTTAGGTGGATTGACTGGCCAGAAATTGTCTTTGATAGTCTAAAAACTCGCCGTGCCATTCCGCAAAACGCCGCTCCCCATCTTTGACTAAAAGTTGGCGGTAGGCTTCCGAGGAAATCCAGGGCTTTGTTGGGCGTTGTTGGGCAGAACGAGCTTGGTATTCAGCCGTTGATTGACGGCATTGGTTGTGATAATTTTGGTGCCATTCCTGATAGCGCCGTTCTCCATCCCGCACGAGGGCTTGGCGATAGGCTTCTGAAGATAGACTCATGGTGTTACTCCTTTTCAAATCCCTTGATAGCTTGACCAGGATTATAACACAATGGGTGAACTACCGAGCACCGACCTCTCGTCAAGGTAAAATATAGGCCTTTGCCGTCAGTGGCAAGGTTTCCTTACTATCCTAACTGCTGCATTTTGCCCCGCTTTGCGTTGCTCCCCTTTAACCAAATTTTGTACGACCAGCCAAGAAATTAGTAAAAGCTGTTTACAGGTGTCTTAAACCTTGTGGCAAACGGCCACAGCTAACCCCATTCAAGAAGTCTAGTTTTTCTGTTTTTTTCTCCTCGGTTAACATTGATCGTAACCTATAGTAGGTAGGATATACACTTTAGGTATCAATATATATGGTAATTTTTTGGCTCTCTTAGGTTTAGTGGGTAAAATGTATTCTAAGATACAGTCCTGCTGGCGAGCTAGTAGAAAGAACCACAAGGACACAAAGGACACAAAGATTGATCGCTCTTATATAAGTTAAACTTATGTTACAAGGAATAAGAGAGCCATTTTTGGGACTTTGGCGGCCTGATTTGGCAAAGAAATGCCATATTTCCATTACCCCCGTTACAAAAATCTCTGGAGAGTTGAGTTACTAATATGGTTAAAATTATCAGTCGTCAATCATTGGGAAGAAAACCCGTTTACGATATTGGTGTAAAGAAAGATCATAATTTTTTGCTGGGCAACGGGTTAATTGCCTCCAATTGTTTTAATAAATCTCACTCTACCGCTTATGCTTACGTCACCTATCAAACTGCTTATTTAAAAGCTAATTATCCTGTGGAATATATGACAGCGTTACTAACTGCTAGTAGCGATAATCAGGATAAGGTGGAAAAGTATCGAGAAAACTGTCAGAAAATGAATATCGATGTCGAACCTCCTGACATCAATCGATCGCAAAAACATTTTACCCCGATTGGGCGCAAAATTCTCTTTGGTTTGTCCGCAGTTAGAAATCTGGGCGAAAATGCGATCGAGGCTATTTTAAAAGCGCGGGAAGCAACAGGAGGAAAGTTTACTTCCTTAGGGGATTTTTGCGAGCGTGTTGATTTGCGAGTGATCAACAAAAGAGCTTTAGAAACGCTAATTTATTGCGGTGCTTTTGATAAAATTCAACCGAATCGCCATCAATTAATTGAAGATTTGGAATTAGTAGTTGCTTGGGCGCAAAAACGCACCAAAGAGAAAGAAAGTGGTCAAATGAATATTTTTGATATGCTAGGAGGTAGCACAGAAAATAAACAAGAATCCGAGTTTGAACAGTCTCCCAGTGCCACCGCAGTAGAAGATTTTTCCCTACAGGAAAAGTTAAAACTGGAAAAAGAACATTTGGGTTTTTATGTTTCCGAACATCCTTTAAAAGCTTTACAAAGAGCCGCTCAAGTCCTATCTCCCATCAATTTAGCTGATTTAGAAGAACACAAAACCAGAAAAAAAGTCAGTGCCATTGTCCTATTAAATGCCGTCAAGAAAATTATGACCAAAAAAGGGACTCCCATGGCCTTTTTAACCCTAGAAGATGCCTCGGGACAGTCGGAAGCGGTGGTTTTTTCCGATAGCTACGAACGTCTGCAAAAATTATTAGTGGAGGAAGCAACTTTAATGGTGTGGGGAAAAGTGGATCGCCGAGATGATCGGGTACAATTAATTATCGAAGATGCGGAACCGATCGAAACCATTAAAATGGTGATGGTTAATTTATCGCTGCAAGATGTCGTCAACCAAAATCGTCAAAATCTTCTTAAAAGTATTCTGCAATCGGGAGACAAACAAAAGGCAAAAGTTCCCGTTATTGCCACCATCGGTGCGGGAACTCAGCGTCAATTTGTGCGTTTAGGACAAAACTATTGGGTAGAGGATGACAATTCAGTGGTAGAGTCTCTGAAAGTTGCCGGTTTTCTGGCTAATTCCGCACCTCTGATTAATCATTAAATGCTAACTGGCAATCACCCAAAGGCCATGATTGCGCCAATATTGTTCCTGTAAAACCTTTTCGATTTCCCGTTTCGATAATAATTCTTTTTCCACCCACAAAATCAAGATAAATATGGATTTTGATCAACTCTTTGACACTATTGCCACTCTTGTCCTCCATCATTCTCCTAGTGGGATGGAAACGGAAATTGATCGCTTTTTACTAGAACGCTTTCAAGAGTTAGGATTAGAAACATGGCAAGATCAAGCGGGAAATGTCATCGGCAAGATTAGAGGACGGGATTCGACTAAAAAAATTGCTATTACCGGTCATAAAGACGAAATTGGGGCTATTATCAAAGCAATTAATCCCGATGGTACTCTGCAAATTCGCCAACTCGGGGGAGCTTTTCCTTGGATTTACGGAGAGGGAGTGGTGGATATTATCGGTGATAAAGGAACCAGATCGGGGATTCTCTCCTTTGGTTCCCGTCATATTTCCCATCAATCCCCGCAAAAAGTGCAGCAGGAAAACACTCCCGTCACCTGGGAATCCGCATGGATAGAGACGAAATTGACTCCAGAAGAATTAGACGCTTGCGGGGTGCGCGTCGGTAGTCGAGTCGTGGTGGGAAAACACCGAAAACAACCCTTGCGACTAAAAGACTACATTGCCAGTTATACCCTTGATAATAAAGCTTCCGTGGCGATTCTTTTGGCATTAGCGGCCAGAATAATTAACCCTGCGGTGGATATATATCTGGTTGCCTCAGCTAAGGAGGAGGTAGGAGCATTAGGGGCCTTATTTTTTACCGCAAATAACCGCTTAGATGCTTTAATTGCCCTAGAAATCTGTCCCCTCGCTCCTGAATATCCGATTAAGGATGGCAGCAGTCCTGTGTTATTGTCTCAGGATGGTTACGGTATCTATGATGAGCAATTAAATCAAGAATTACGAATTGCGGCCGAAAAGGCGGGAATACCGATGCAATTAGCCATTATTAGTGGTTTTGGTAGCGATGCCTCCATTGCCATGAAATTCGGTCATATAGCTAAGGCCGCTTGCTTAGGTTTTCCCACCCAAAACACCCACGGTTATGAAATCGCCCATTTAGGAGCCATAGCCAACTGCATTAGCATATTACAAGCTTATTGTCAACTAATTTAGCTATTTTTAGCAAAAAACCAGAGCATCAATAGAATAATAGCGATCGCTAGTCCGATAAAAACAGTATTTTTATGCTGCTCTAACTGCATGGGTGCGGGGGGTTCTTCTTTTTTCTGTTTATTGGTTCCCTTTTTAAATTGCGCTGTGCTATCGGGAAGTTTCTCTAAATCGGGAATCTTCGTCATCCACTCATCTGGGCGTTTGAGACGGGGAGCTTCGATAATATAAAGCAGACGCTTGGCCTGTTCGCGAATTTGATAGATAGGATGGGTAATAAGTTGCCTACAGATTTCACTAGCTTTCTCCCCCTCTCCTAACCCCTGATGGGCAGAAATTAACCAAATTTGAATCTCACCCCCTGCTCGAGATCCTAAGGAAATTAAGGCTAAAGCCGCATTTAATTGCTGGATACTAAGACGATATTGTCCACGCTCAAAGGCACTGATTCCAGCTTGATAAAGGTCTTGAAAAGAAAGATTTTCGGCCACGGAGTCAAGATCGAGATAAATGAAATTTTACATAAGTATAGCAACAGGTAAGAAGCAAAAGGAAACTCTCGGCCATTGAGAATGAGAATCTTGACAAAAATCTGTTAGACTTTCTGCTAAACCTGTTAAAGCTGTGCGGCATGAAAGAGAGTAACTCCCTGTCACTAACTATATTAGTGATCGCCACCACAATAATTAGTGTAGTTTTGGGGATTTTATTTGACGAAAAAGCATCTTTATTAGGTATTTTGGCAGTTCCTGCCATGGTTGCTTCTTTTATCCATCCCCGTCTGGGATTATTAGCCCTGCTCATCTATCTTCCCCTGAGTAATACCGTCACTTTTGCCGTGGTGAGAGTTTTTCAGGTAAAGGGCAACTTCATTGGTGAAGAGCCATCCTATGCTCTCTACAAAATCGCCAAGGATGCCTTTTATTTACCAGCTTTAGCGGCAATTTTAATTAAAACCAAAACTTTTAAGCAATTAAGCCCGCAAATCAAGCCTTTTCTCCTCACGGCTTTAATTTTACTTGCCATCAGCTTGATAACTTTTCTTTTTGTCAATCTGCCCCAAGGATCAATTGCTGTGGGAATTGTGGGATTAAAAACCATCTTCGGTTATATTCCCCTGATTCTCTGTGGCTACTATTTAATCGAGCAAAAACGGGATTTATTCGTGGTTAATCGGCTTTTAATCGTGATGATTTTAGTCTGTTGCAGTTTAGCTCTAATTCAATACTTTTTACTCCTCCAAGGCATCTGTCACAATAGTGAATTCTTCAATCAACTAGAAGTTAGTGCCCCCAAATCCGATACCCAATTTTATCCAGATATTACCGCCAAAGCCAGCTTGAAAGCTCAATGTTTTGTCGGGGGTTCGGTGTTGTATAATCCCGATCGAGGCTTAATTCGTCTCCCCGGCACATTTTCCGATCCTTGGCAATGGGGTTGGTTTTTAGTATCTAGTAGCGTCATCAGTTACGCAGCCAGTTTTAGTGATCCACAAAAAAGATGGCGCGTCGCTGGTTGGGTGGCCATAGTTTTAGTCTTCCTTGCGACTCTGGTTTCTGGACAAAGATTACCTTTTTTGCTAGTACATTTGTTTTACTTGGTTCTTTTTATTGCTACTAGCAAAAATAAGCAAAAGTTACCATTAAAATTGGTAATTGTGGCGATGCTTTCCCTGCTCGCGGTGATGTTAATTCCCTTTATTCGGGAAAGAGGGCTAAATTTTATCGGTCGCTGGCTATATTCGTCTCCCATTGACTTTGTAGGCAATCAAATGCAGTGGGCCTTAAGATATTTACAGCTTTTTGGTTTTGGTTTAGGCACAGCTACCACTGGCGCTCGTCATATAGTGGGGGAAGATGGGATAAGACTAATTGAAACCTACTACGCTAAACTTATCTACGAAATCGGTATCGTCGGTTTTATCACTCTTATGGCACTGGTGACAATTCTCTGTATTCTCACCTTTAAAGCCTATTTAAAAGTAAAAAATCCCGCTTTAAAGCATTGGGGTCTCTGTATCTGGATTTTTATACTTTTTATTAGCTATAATCCCTACTATTATCCTCTCTCCGTCGAGCCTATTTCTGTTTACTATTGGTTATTCGCTGGAATATTGCTAAAACTGCCAGAAATCAGCGATAAATTAGAAGATGAGGCGGGATTTCCCGAAAAAAATGAAGTGGAGAATTAAGAGGATTTTTATCGATAATTACATTATCTCTCGACTGATAGGAGTTAACCGCAATGACAGAAGAAACCATTCCCTATTCCCTCGAATCTGTCCTTAAGGAAATTAAAAATAGTATTCAAAGTGTTGATCGAAAGCTAGACACCTTACAGCAAGATGTTGATCAAAAGCTAGATAATCTCGAAAAAGATTTCGATCAAAAGCTAGAAACCTTACACAAATTGGTGGTGGGTTAATAATTGGGGGTGGGCGAACGCGGTTCGCCCCTACAGATAAACAAAATTGAATTTTTTGATTAATTCGATATTGGTGGTGGGCTAATTATTGGCTCTGGGCGAACGCGGTTCGCCCCTACTGTTTTATATTCTCGCTTAAAACAACAAATCTAAATATAATTCTTGTGATTGTTGATCGATTGGCAGATAATCTCGATCATTTGGCCAGTTTTTGGGATTGTTAATAATATATTCTCGAACAACTGCTAGATACTTTTCATCTCGAAGAATTGATTCATAATAATTGCGTTGCCAGATAGGAGTATCTGTGTTCTGTCGAAGCAAATTAATTCGTTTAGTAACCGCCGATTTAAACCCCGCAATACATGACGATAAAGAATTCGGTTTCTGCTGTAGGGGCGCATCGCGTGCGCCCAAATCTAGAGGCGCATCGCGTGCGCCCAAATCTAGGGGCGCATCGCGTGCGCCCAAATCTAGAGGCGCATCGCGTGCGCCCAAACTCTGATCGTCGCCAGAATAATCATTAATTATAACAATTCCATGAAAATGATTGGGCATAATAACTCATTCATCCAATTTAAAATTAGGTCGAATTTTGCAGGTTTTTAGCCATTCATCAGCGACAATTTTTCCTAATTGATTAAGGTATATTTGCCCATTTTTGATTTCTCCAAACCAGGATTGTTTTTGGTAGGTACAAATAGTGACAAAATATGCTCCGGGTTGGGAATAATCATAATTTCTGAGGCGAATAGAACGACGATGATGTTTTTCAGGATCAAAGGTCATATATATTCCCGCAATACTAACAAAACCTCTTATCAATTCCCATCATAAGCGATCGCAATTCACACCGACGTATTTTTCCTGAAACCCCCAAAAAACCCCCCCAAAACCCGTAGGGGCGCACCGCGTGCGCCCAACCCCCACCAAAAAACCCCAAAAAACCCAACCCCCCCAAAACCCGTAGGGGCGCATCGCGTGCGCCCAACCCCCACCAAAAAACCCCAAAAAACCCAACCCCCCCAAAACCCGTAGGGGCGCACCGCGTGCGCCCAACCCCCACCAAAAAACCCCAAAAAACCCAACCCCCCAAAACCCGTAGGGGCGCACCGCGTGCGCCCAACCCCCACCAAAAAACCCCAAAAAACCCAACCCCCCCAAAACCCGTAGGGGCGGCACCGCGTGCGCCCAACCCCCACCAAAAAACCCCAAAAAACCCAACCCCCCCAAAACGCGTAGGGGCGCACCGCGTGCGCCCAAATCCCCTGATTAACCCAATTATTGCCGGCGGAACGATTATTGCCGGTGGGATAATTATTGCCGGCGGGCGAACGCAGTTCGCCCCTACAAAATCGACCCGCCTAAGGGCGGGAAAGAAAAGGAAAAAGAAAAAATAGGGAATGAGGGTAAAAAGGGAAAAAAAGGGGAAAAGGGTTACAGAGTCCTCCCAGCACCGCACACCACCCGAAAACCGTTGCTGCTGTTGTTGTCGTCGCGGCGGTCGTTGCTGCTGCGGCAAGCAGAACGGCAGTCATCCGGATCGTTGCACCAAGAACCGCCCCGCAGAGGAGAACCATTATCATCCCCATTTTCTATCCAGACACTGCCATCCGTCGGCGCACCGTCATAGTTATCGTGCCAAGTATCGGCGCACCATTCCCAGACATTGCCGTGCATATCGTACAGTCCGAAGGCATTGGGCGGAAACTGTCCCACGGGAGTCGTTTCTTGTCGATATTCTCCCTTCGCTTCCCCGGCGTAGGTTTCGCTGGACCTGTAGTTGGCCAATTCCCCGGTAATGGTTTCCCCAAAGTAGAATGGGGTGGTGGTTCCAGCACGACAAGCGTATTCCCATTCCGCTTCACTCGGTAGTCGGTATTCCTGTTTTGTTTCCCTTGATAGTCGTTTACAGAATTCCGTTGCTTGATACCAGTTGACTCTTTCTACGGGTAGCTCATCCCCTTTGAAGCGAGAGGGGTTTGTCTCTAGGTCGATGTCTATTTTAGCGGTTGCAGCGATCGCTCTCCACTGTTCCTGGGTGATGGGATACTTGCCCATAAAGAAGGGGGGGACGTTAACCTTATGTTGAGGTCTTTCCCTTCTATATCCTTCCCAATTAAATTTTTTAACCAGTCTTTCGATTTCCTCGTCTTCTGTTCCCATCAGGAAAGTTCCCTCCGGAATGGCGACCATTTCTAAGGTAATGCCGTTGCCCAAATCTTCCCTAAAATATTGGGACTGTTTCGACTCTTTTTTGATTTGCTCACCCTTCGCATTTACTCGCACGATCTCAAAGTTAAATACTGATAACGGTTGTTTTGGCTCTTCCGGTTCAGGATTGAATTGATGGGTAATTGCTCTTTCTAGTTGCTCAAATCCGTCTTCTTCCCAATAATCAAGCCGGTGAATATCTCGCAGATTCAAGCCAACTTCTGACATTCGCAGATCAGGAATTTCGCATTCTTCTAACCTCATGGGAATAAAAAAAATTGTCCCCGGTAGCATCTCTCCCAAGGTATCAAGTGCAATCCTCAACTCCCGTTGGATGTATCCCTGTTTATTAGCCGATTTCCCTGACAGACAGGCGAGAAAAATCTGACTAGCTTTAATCGCTTTCGGAATTTCATCTCGCCAAATTTGACCCGGAATCAGGTCTTTTTTATCCAACCAAGGTTTATATCCCGCTTGCTTAAGGCGGTTATACAGTGCCAAAACTGCTGGTTTGTCCTCACTTGCATGGGCCAAGAAAATTTGGATCTCTGACTTTTTCATAACTTTTTCTTATGACCACAAGTAGGGGAGAGCCAGATTAACTGGCAGAAAATCTCTAAATAAACCATTTAATTGATTATTACTCATTCTTAATTCTCCTGACTACTGTCTCCTAACTACTGATTCCTCACCAACCAGGACAATTTGGGATTTTTACAGCAAGTCCACTTTCTCACTTTCCCCACCCGCGACCTTTTTCCGTTAGATTATAAATGGATACAAAACTTAACATTTTATCCACAATCTACCGAGAGGGCAGACCGTGCGGCCAGATACCCTAGAAAATAACCAGCATTCAGCCGATAATTCGCTAGTTCCCGAAGTTATCGCATTTAAACCCGAACTTGAGCCAGAGAAACCCGAATACTCGCCAAAACCGACAAAAACCAACTCTTGGCTATCGGGAGGAAAGGGTTTATTTATCGGTGTGGGATTGGGGGTTTTATTGACCCTAGGGGCGACTCGTTTCACTAATCGACCCCAAACAGCCCAAAACCCCAATACTCAGCCCGTAGCGGCAAAAAATGAAGCACCGGCACAAACAGTAACCACCACTAGGGTAGAATCTACTCCCGTGGCCCGCACCCTGAAAGCGACTGGAAGCGTGGCAGCCGATGAATTAATCCCGATTCTTTCCCAAGCGACGGGACTACAAATCAAAGAAATCTTTGTCGATGAGGGTGATATCGTTAGCCAAGGTCAAATTTTGGCTCGTCTCGATGATACCGTCCTACAAGCGCAATTAACCCAAGCACAGGCTAATGTCGCCCAATCCCGAGCGCGTTTGGCAGAATTGCAAGCGGGGAGCCGTAAAGAGGAGATCGCTGGAGCTAAACAAACTATTCAACGCATAAAAGCCGAAATTAGTCAAGCTCGATCGGATTGGGATTTGGCTAAAAAACGGGTCCAGAGAAACCAAAGTTTAGAAGCGGAAGGAGCGATCGCCCGGGATCGTCTCGATGAAGTCCTCAATGAAGAAAGAAACAAAGCGGCGATCGTACAACAGACCCAATCCCGTTTAGGAGAAGCAGAGCAGCAGCTGGCACAATTGCAAGCGGGCAATCGTCCTGAAGTGATCGCCCAAGCTACAGCCCAATTAGCGGAAGCTCAAAGCCGTTTAGCCATTGTTAAAGCCCAATTAAACGAGACGCGCCTGATTTCCCCAGTCAGTGGCAAAATTGCCGAAAGAAATGGCCGCATCGGGGATACCACCAACGGTCAAAATGCTCTCTTTAAAATCATCGAAAACGGCCGTTTAGAGCTAAGATTGCGGGTTCCTGAGAATCAATTGCCCTTAATCCGCGTCGGAGCGCCCGTTACTATCACTTCCGATGCTAATAGCAGTTTAAAATTATCGGGACAGGTGCGCGAAATTAATCCCATCGTCGATGAGGCATCCCGTCAAGCAACGGTTAAAGTCGATTTAACCGACAATACAGGGTTAAAACCGGGGATGTTTTTACGAGGTGCGATCGTGACGAATACTAGCAATAGTTTAACCGTCCCCATGACCGCAGTTTTACCTCAAAAAGATAATCAAGCTCTAGTTTATTTAGTGGAACCTGATAACACTGTTACCGCCAAAACTGTGCAATTAGGTCAAATTATGCCCAATAACCGCGTGGAAATTCTCACCGGTTTACAAGCGGGCGATCGCATTGTGGTCAAAGGGGCAGCCTATCTCGGTGATGGCGACAAAATTACAGCAATCAGCGATCAGTAATCAGTAATCAGTGATCAGTAAACAGTAATCAGTAATCAGTGATCGGTGAAAAGACAGTAGCAAACTGCCATTTGATCAGGCTCACTTAATATATACTGCTCACTCAAAACTTAAAACTTAAAACTCAAATCTGATAACTGATAACCGGTAACTGAAAACTCACATCTGGTAACTGATAACTTACCCACTGATAACTGATAACTGATAACTGATAACTGAAATTATGGCTTTTAATATTTCTAATTGGTCTATCAAAAACCCCATTCCGACGATCCTGATCTCCCTGGTTATGGCATTAATGGGATACATTGCCTTTCTAGGATTAGGGATCGATCGCTCTCCTAATATTGACATTCCGGCCGTGATTATCACTGTTAATCAACCCGGCGCCGGTCCTGAGGAATTGGAAACCCAAGTCACCAAAAAAGTCGAGGATGCGGTGGCTGCTTTGGGTAATATCGATCAAATTACTTCTACCATCAACGAAGGCAGCAGCACCACCACCGTTAACTTTATCCTTGGCACTAACAGCGATCGCGCTACCAATGATGTGCGTAATGCCATAGCGCAAATTCGGCAGGATTTACCCCAAGATACTAATGATCCAATTGTCCAACGTTTAGAATTTGCTGGGGGTGCGGTGATGAACTATACCATCTCCTCCCCGAAAAGATCGATCGCCGAATTAAGTGATCTAGTTGATCGTCAAATTGGCCGCGCTTTAACGGGAGTGCCGGGGGTAGCACGAGTCGATCGCGTTGGGGGAGTTGATCGAGAAGTGCGTGTAGATTTAGATCCCGGCCGTCTGATCGCCTACGGTATCACGGCCACGGCGGTTAATGACCAAATTCGTAGTTTTAATATTAATTTACCCGGAGGGCGATCGGAAATCGCCGGCAGTGAACAAACTGTCCGCACCCTCGGCAGCGCTGAAACGATCGAAGATTTAAGAAATTATCAAATCTCTTTACCTAACGGTGATAGCGTCCCCTTAAGCAATTTAGGGACAGTTAGCGATAGTTCCAGTGATCCTCGACAAATGGCCCTCTTAGATGGGCAGCCAGTGGTGGGTTTTTCGATTTTACGGGGGACTGGCAGCACCTTGGTGACGGTAGAAACAGCAGTGCGCCAAGAAATCGAGAATTTAAAGAAAAAACTGCCAGAAGATATTAAATTTCAATTAATTTTTACCCGTGCCGACTCAATTCGTGCTAGTTACGAAAGCCTTCTTAGCGATCTCCTGATTGGTTGTATGATGACGGTGATCACGGTGGGTCTATTTTTAGGCAATTGGCGCGCCACGATTATCACGGGTTTGGCCCTGCCTTTGTCGATTTTCCCGACTTTTTGGGTGATGCAGTCCCTGAATTATACCCTTAACGGTATGACTCTACTGGCGTTAGCTTTAGCTTTGGGTAATCTGGTGGATGATGCGGTGTGTATGGTGGAGGACATCGATCAACATTTAGCTATGGGTAAAAAACCCCTGCAAGCGGCTTTTGATGCCTCAAAAGAGATTGGATTAGCCGTTTTAGCCAGTGCGGCGGCAATTATTGCGGTATTCCTGCCGGTTGCTTTTATGGGCGGTGTGCCGGGCCAATTCTTTCAACCTTTCGGCGTTACGGTGGCGGTTTCTACCTTGTTTTCCAGTTTGATCGCTGTCACCGTCACCCCGATGTTAAGTGCCTATATTCTACAGCCGAAAAAGCTCAAAACTGGTGATAATAATCCCTCCTCGCGCCCCCGTTTTCGTCCCTACAAAAGTTTGTTAACTTGGGCTTTACGTCATCGAATCCTGACTTTATTGGCGGCTTTGGCCTTTTTTATCGGTAGTTTACAGTTAGTTCCCTTGATTCCAAAAGGGTTATTTAGTTCTGGGGATACTGGATTAAGTACCATAAGCCTAGAATTGCCTCCTGGTGCGACTTTGAATGATACTGTTGCCGTGGCCAATCAGGTGAATAGTTTACTGCAAAAAAATCCCGCCGTCGCTAATGTTTTGGCTATTCCGGGAGATTCGGGACGGATAAATACGGGCTTAATATATGTTAATTTGGTTCCTAAGGAACAGCGATCGCTAACTCAACGGCAATTTGAGGAACAAACCCGTCGGGATTTCCAGAAGATACCGGGGGCTAGAGTGACTTTTCGAGCGCAGGGGGGAGCAGGAAGCACTAAGGATGTCGCTATTATTTTAAAAAGTGAAAATGGCGATATTTTAACCCAAACTGCCCAAAAATTAGAGCGACAAATGCGAGCTTTACCCGGTTTTGTCGAGGTCAGTTCTGGGGTAAGTTTAGTTAAACCGGAGATTATTATTCAACCGGATCCTGTCCGAGCTGCCGATCAGGGAGTCTCAGTCAGAGCGATCGCCCGTACTGCATCTTTAGCTTTAATCGGCGATAATGAGTTTAATTTAGCTAAATTTAACCTTGCTGACCGACAAATTCCCATCCGGGTAAAAATTGCCAATGATGGACGCAGCGAGATAGAAACTCTGCAAAATTTGCGCGTTCCTAGCAGTAATGGGACGTTAGTTCCGCTTAACTCGGTGGCGACAATTAGCTTAGGTAGTGGACCTGCGGAAATTCAACGCTTTAACCGTCAACGTCAGGTTAATATTGGAGCTAATTTAGAGGGAGTTTCTTTGGGAAGTGCGGTGACACAAATTCGCGCTTTACCAATCATGAAAAACCTACCCCCAGAGGTGACAGAAGAACCCTTTGGTGATGCTCGCATTATGCGCGATATCTTTGCTCGTTTTTTGGGGGCGTTAAGTTTAGCAATTATTTCTATCTATGGGATTCTGGTATTGTTGTATAACAATTTTCTCTATCCCCTAGCGATTTTAACTTCCCTTCCTTTATCGATTGGGGGTACTTTAATCGCTCTTTTAATTACCCAAAAAGAGTTAGGTTTATACGCTTTAATTGGCATAGTTTTGCTGATGGGATTAGTCACTAAAAATGCGATTCTGTTAGTAGATTTTGCCCTGAGTGGTATTGAGTCAGGGAAACCGCAATTTAAGGCGATGATTGATTCGGGAGTCTCTCGTTTACGACCAATTATTATGACCTCCGTTTCCACAATTGCCGGGATGTTACCGATTGCTTTAGCTTTAGGTGCAGATGGGGAAATTCGCGCACCGATGGCAATTGCTGTTATTGGTGGTTTTACCACTTCCACCCTATTAACTTTGGTGGTTGTGCCGGTAATCTTTACTTATATTGATAGTTTTTACTATTGGTTGCGGGGATTATTTGTTAAACAAAAACCCACGTCGATTTAGTAGTAATACCGCACAGAAAACGGGTTTCTCGGAGAAACCCGTTTTCTACTCATGCACTCATGCAAAAAGGGGAATAAATAATCAGTCTTTAATAACCAGATTTAGTATAAAATATCTTGCTGAAAGCTTGAGAAAAAACCCAGAGAAACTAACCCATGAATCCCTTGACAGTCACACATCAAACTCTATCTCTTCCCGCCATGGGCTGCGGTACTTGGGCCTGGGGAAATCGTCTTCTCTGGGGTTATGATGAGAGTATGGATAGCCAGTTACAAGCGGTTTTTAATCTCTGCGTCGAGCGGGGTGTCACCCTATTTGATACGGGAGACTCCTACGGGACAGGCAAACTCAACGGACAGAGTGAGAAGCTATTAGGACGCTTTACAGGGGAATATAGCGGTTATAACGCTGATCATATCCGTATTGCCACCAAACTCGCCCCTTATCCTTGGCGTTTAACCCGTCATGCCATGGTGAAAGCTTGTCAAGCTTCGGCAACCAGATTAGGCCGCCCGGTGGATTTAGTGCAAATGCACTGGTCAACGGGCAATTATGCGCCATGGCAGGAGGGGGGATTATTAGACGGATTGGGGGATTGTCTGGAAAAGGGGTTAGTTAAAGGAGTCGGTTTATCCAATTTTGGACCGAAAAGATTGAAGTCTGCCTATCAAAAGTTTGCCAGTCGCAGCATTCCTATTACCAGTTTACAGGTACAGTATTCTCTCCTTTCTACCTATCCTCTCACTGACTTAGGATTAAAGGAACTATGTGATCAATTGGGCATTAAAATTATTGCCTATAGTCCCTTAGCTTTGGGTTTATTAACCGGGAAATATCGAGATAATAAAAACTTACCCACTGGATTACGTCGCTTACTTTTTGGTCAATTAATTCCCGCTATTTCTCCTCTGATTAGTTGCCTAGAAGTTATCGCCCAAGCTAAAGATAAAACTATTAGCCAAGTTGCTTTAAATTGGTGTATCTGTAAGGGAACAATTCCTATCCCCGGAGCTAAAAATGTTCGGCAAGCTGAGGATAATTTAGGTGCTTTAGGATGGAGTTTAGACAGTGGGGAAATAGCAGAATTAGATAAAATTGCCGCGGGTTTGGATAAAAAAATGGTACAAAATATCTTTCAAACTAAGTAGGGTTTGCTGAAAAAGCTTGTTGGTGGGGTGTGGAAAGAACCACAAAGACACAAAGGACACAAAGATTGATCGCTTATAAGTTAAACTGATCAGACAAAGAATAAGAGAGCCAATTTCCCCCCGATTACTCAAAAAACCAGCAATTTTTGAGGTCAAAAAAGCCTAAAGATATTATCCAAAAAGGTTTCTAGATTTATTCAGCAAACCCTAATTATTATCTTGAGAGACCAATTTTAAGCTAGGACGGGGTTGGATTGTTCCCCCGTAAGCGACGGCAGTATGAGGAGATAGGACAAGATGAGGAGATACACCCAAAGAAATTCGATAGATTTCCCCAGCTTTATCGATTAATTGCTGTTTAACTGGCTCTTTCGGCAAATTTTGCCGCCAAGCTAGGGGAATCCCCTCGATACCGTTGTACAATCCCGCCCAAATTCCCGCTAAAGTGGTGGTTAATTGCCGTTGATAGGGACTAGAATTAGCGCGACGCACGCTAACGGCGAAATCCTCGCTCGTTTGCAGAAAAGTATAAAGAGAAACTGCGATCGCAATTCCTAAAGGTGAGATATCTTTCACCCAAGCCGATAAAATGAACTCTAGGGGACGATTTTGCCCTAAAGCTGACTGAATCTGCTCTAATAGCTTATTCTTGGGGTTAATAGTTAGTAATTGCCCGATTAACTGATTTAAAGGCCTTTTTCCCTGTAATAACATACCTACCGCCTCTCCCCAAATTATCGCTTCTTGTCGGGTTAACTCGGAAATTAAACCCTTTTTCAGCCAAAAATTTAATCTAGCTTGCCAACGTTCTCCATGGTCAGGCCAGGTTAAAATTTCCGGCAACAGCACAAATAATAACGCCGATTCCGACTGCTGCCTAGCTGCGATCGCAATGGGCAAATCTTCCTGAGATTGCAGAGCTTGCAAAAGCAGGGTCGTCCTCGGTGTAGCCTCATAGTTAAAGGCTGGTATTAGGGGTTGATTATGCAAGGATTCCCCAATATATGCCCCGATTAACCCTCCCTGAAGGCGATCAAGGGGTGAAAAGACCTTCTGCATAAATTAGCTCAATTTGCCCGGTAGGTGACTTCCCCAACTTTGCCCGGTTGCCCCAGTTGTTTAGCATTGGCATTATTAACCGCAACGTAAACCCCGCCGGCATTACCCGCTCTCACGGTTAATTCTCGGTTTGCTTGCCAAGTGCGATGGCTTCCCTGGGGCAGCACACCCTCAAATTCTGTCTTGCCATCCACCACCACCCGCATCCAGCAGTCATCTTCCAGTTTTACCTCCACCACCAGCTGCTGATTATTGCTGGTTTTGTTGGCTACTGGTTGAAGGGGGTTGCTTTTCGGTTGGACAATTTGCTGTTGTGGTAAGGAAGGCGGTGGTAAGCGATTCGATTGCAGTACCGATTTTTGCAGGACGTGGGATAGGGTTTGTACGGAACCAATAACTAAGATTAAATAGAGAAAATAGAGATGAATCGGGCGAATTTGAAGACTCGGCAGCGATAAAGATGGTTTTGTTCCCCTGAAAAAGTTATTGACCTTGGTGGGAAAACGCCGGCTAATCGTCTCACCATCCAGGGACAGACTATCGGCAAATTGTTTGATTAACCAACGAATATAAATCGGTTCGGGCAATGCCTCAAGATTCCCCGCTTCCAGTGCTTCTAGGCGATGGCGCGGGATTAGGGTTTTCTGGGCAATTTCCTCGAGAGAAAGGGACTGTTCTAGGCGATTTTTTTGCAAATAAACGCCGATTTCCAGTAATTTGGTTCGTTGTTTATGCTGGGGATCAAGTTGTGATTGGAGAAGGCGAAACATATCGCTATTAGGGGCTGACTTTCAGCTTAGTTAATCTGGTTTTTTAAATATTTCAGTTCATCAAGGGTTAAAAAACGGTAATGACCCAAGGGTAAGGGGGAATTATTACCAGAGTTTAGTTTAATAGGACCGATGGCACTGCGATGAAGTTTCAGGACGTGATAACCTAATTCTTCAGCTACAGAGCGAATCTGCCGATTTCTTCCTTCCACTAAAATAACTTCTAGTAGGGTTTTTTGGTCGGTTTGCTTGAGTATCTCAACCTGTGCGGGTAAGGTTTTTTTTCCCTCTAAGAGGATACCTTCTCGCCAACGCTGGAGAGCAAGTGTATCAATCGCACCATCTAGCCAAACCCGATAGGTTTTGGGCAAATGATAACGGGGATGGGTGAGGGTGAGGGTGAGTTGACCGTCGTTGGTGAGGAGTAAAGCCCCAGTGGTGTTGATGTCCAACCTTCCTACGGGATGTAACCCCGTCTCGCTGGCGAGGGAGTCGGGCAAAAGGTCAATCACCGTCGGCCGGTTTTGTGGATCTTTACAGGTAGAAACCACGCCAATGGGTTTGTTGACCAGTATATACAATCTTTTGGGACGATTGGCCGGTTCAATTTTTTTTCCGTCTATCTCTAGGTGATCTTTTTCCGGGTCGGCTTTTTCTCCTAACTGCACGATTTTGCCATTCCGTCTGACTCGTCTGGCCACAATCATCTCCTCCGCCCTTCTTCGGGAGGCAATCCCCCACTGGGCAAGGATTTTCTGGACTCTCTCCGCCATTTTTTTTTAATTTTTAACCCTTTCTATCTCCTATTATAGGCATCCTAAAAGGGTTTTTTTCGCCCAAAAAGTGAAGAAAAACCGAATATCTCCGGCCGCCTCTTTGATTTTTTTCTTGGAAAACTTCTGAAAAAAAAGAGGAGTGATCCCTTGACTTGGGCGGCGGCTTCGGTTATACTTTTCTTATAATGAGAATCTTTGCGTTTTTTACTAGACTCCAAGACTGCATTATATATAAAGTCTTATAAAAATATTATGGCAAAAAGCCGTGAAAAAAGCAAGCAAAATTTTGCCGACAATTGTTAAAAAAGTCGGGTTAATTTTCCTGACGGGGGGATATGACTTTAAACGGGTTATTTCTCGGTTAAGTAGTCTTGCAAAATAAATTTCCTAGTGAAGATAGGCAAGAGGCAAGAGACAAAAGGCAAAAGCTTTATCGAAATATCTAACTAATTTTGCTTAGGTACTTATCCAAGCGGTAAACCTTGATTGATGATGAATTGGGGACGTAAATAACGGAGTTTGCGTCTCTTTGTTATAATTCAAAGGCTAGGCTATAATAACTCTTCATAAATACCGATAATTTTGGTCAAAGATGTAAAAAAATGAATATTCAACTCGTGGAATCTCTAGTTAATGCAATTAAATCCTTGTCCCTAGAAGAACAGGAATTGTTAGGAAAAAAACTCAAAGATCACCCCTCTTGGGAAATTGCATTAGAACGAATTGACGCAACTCGAAAAGCCATTTATGAACGTCGTCAGGGAAACCCATTTGAAACCGATGTTACTGAAATTATTCATCAAATGAGAGAAGAAAGAAATCGGCAATTGATAGAAGTGCGATGCCGAAGGCACTGCGTAGTAGTACGCCGATCTGGTAGGGTGCGTGTTTGCGGTTACTAATTCTGATGAAAAACTACAATTAATAATCCGCCGTAACGCCCAAATTTATCATCAAATTGGTGCGTTACGTTGTCAAATATCATCTTCAGTTAATCCTGAATCTTTGAGAATACCTTTTAATGTTCCTATCGGTAAATCTCGATTTACATGGGTTGGTATAACAATAATTGCAGAAACATTTTCGGTTCTTCGTTACTTGGTATGGTTCGATAGGGGGGCATAAATCGACTAAATCCTTATCTGGCAAGAGATTTAATTGATTAGTTCGCTCCAGATCGCAAACAATTGACAAAAATTGCGGTAATGTCTGTTTCTATAAGGGTTTCATCCCTTATAACCCCCGTCCATTGCATAACACAAACCGAAGAACCAGAAAATAGAAATAAATACATAGGGCAGCAATTCTCAATTTGCCCTGTAGCAAGGCTTTTGGGAGTTAGTTCGCATAATACGGGGTAAAATTCAATGGGATGGCGAATTTCATTTCACGAGTCTTCAGGCTTTTGAGATGATAGTACACCCAAAGTTGCCCCAAAAATCCCCCTTTAAAATGTTCTTTAAATCCCTAAAAGGCTTGCTCTAAAACTGAGAATTGCTGTCACTGCGGCGAAAAAAACCGAGCCGGACTCCCTAAAGACGTGGAAAAGAACGGCCACTGTGAGAGAGTAGTATCCATCGTCTCAGTCTTGAGATGCTCTGAAACTATGCACAACCACTGCTTGAGATATTTGTTTTTCGGCATTGCCTTTCACGATGCTCCTCTAAATCTCTAGCTTGATGTTCTCACCTTGAGTGTGTGACTGCTCACCTCTTTATAATAAACCTACACCTATCAGGGAGAAGGGAGGGGGGAGAAGGGAGAAAAAAGCTGATCGATTAGTGATCACTGATCAAGTCTCCTTCGGTGCTATGATCAAGGATGTAAAGTTTTATCAACACTACCTTAAACAAGCTCTCAAGAGAGGATATAAAGAACAACAGATGGCTTACACACTTCCCCCTTTACCCTACGATTACACTGCCTTAGAGCCTTGCATCACCAAAAGTACTCTAGAATTCCACCACGACAAGCACCACGCCGCTTATGTCAATAACTATAACGGTTTGGTCAAAGATACGGAACTCGATGCTCTCTCTTTAGAAGAAGTTATCGTTAAGGTTGCTGGTGATGCTTCTAAAGCTGGGGTTTTCAACAATGCCGCCCAAGCATGGAATCATAGTTTTTATTGGGACTGCATGAAACCGGCGGGTGGCGGTGCGCCTACTGGTGCTTTAGCCGCTAAAATTAACGCAGATTTCGGCAGTTTCGAGAAATTTGTCGAAGCTTTCAAAACCGCCGGCGCGACTCAATTCGGTAGCGGTTGGGCTTGGTTGGTTCTCGATAACGGTACTCTCAAAGTCACCAAAACTGGCAACGCTGACAATCCTTTAACCGCCGGACAGGTTCCCCTCTTAACTATGGATGTGTGGGAACACGCTTATTATCTCGACTACCAAAATCGTCGTCCCGATTACATCAGCGACTTTTTAACCAAGTTGGTTAATTGGGATTTCGTGGCTGCTAATTTAGCGGCGGCCTAAAAATTTGGCTCAGTTAATCAGTTATCAGTTATCAGTTATCAGTTATCAGGGGTTGGCGAGCAGAGAGAAACCATCCATAGGTTGGAGGTTAATACTACTCTTAAAACTGGCAAATCTCTCTAATATTAATTATCCTTAAAATAGATAACCAGAAAAAACTTTTTTAACATCGATCGCGCTTGTTGCACAATGGAACAACCTGTCAGTTGGATTATTCCCCGTCATCCCCGTCCCGATTATCCCCTGTTTGTATTTTTACCCGGAATGGATGGCAGCGGCCAACTATACCATCGTCAGATTAAAAACCTTGCTCCTTACTTCGATCTGCGTTGTTTGGCGATTTCCCCGCAATATCTCGGCGATTGGGAGGAATTAAGCGATTGCGTGATTGCTTTATTGGCACAGGAATTAAAGGGACAATCGAGAAAAGTCTATCTCTGCGGTGAGTCTTTTGGTGGCTGTTTAGCCTTGAAAATAGCGACAAAATCACCAAAATTGCTTAAAAAACTGATTTTAATTAACCCCGCTTCTTCTTTTAATCAAAGACCTCTTTTAAGCTTGGGAATCGGTATCACCCAGATGATGCCCGATTTCATCCATAGCAGCTCGGCACTAACTATTTTACCCTTTCTGGCCGCTCTGGGTCGAATATCCCGGGAAGATCGCCGCTCTCTCCTGAAAGCCATGCAATACGTCCCACCGAAGACGATTAGCTGGCGTTTATCCCAGTTACAACGGTTTCAGGTTAGTGCCAGCGAGTTAAAAAGTCTGCAATTGGAGGTGTTAGTGATAGCCAGTCAAGGAGATCGACTCTTACCATCGGTAGCGGAGGCTAAACGCCTAATTCAGCAGTTACCCGCCGCAAAATTAACAATTCTGCCCCATAGTGGTCACGCTTGCCTACTGGAAACCGATATTCACCTCAAAGACATTCTTCATCACCATGCTTGTCTCCCCCGAAGCTTACCCGCAAAAAGTCACTGAGGATGGTTCTTATACCTTTTTTTCGACCGAATTCGGCGAATGTTATCATTCTACCTCTGGGGCAAGGGAAGAAGCCGAGAAAAAATTTATCCTCTCCAGTCGTCTGGCAGCAAAAGCAGACCAGAGCAATAATCTGAAAGTTCTTGACATTTGTTACGGCTTAGGGTATAATGCCGCCGCAGCCTTGGCAGCCATTTGGCGAGTTAGGGGGGATTGTCGGGTAGAATTATTAGCGTTAGAAAGCGATCGAATGGTTCCCCTAGCAGCTATTAGAGAGAATCTCTTAAATAGTTGGAGTCAACCAATTCCCGAATATTTAAGTGATTTTGCCCATAATCACCGGCTGGACTTGCCTAATCTCACCGCTAAACTGTTAATCGGGGATGCGCGACAGACGATAACCAAGGTGATTGAGGCGGGTTTTCAAGCGGAGGCAATTTTTCTCGATCCCTTTTCCCCGGGTAAATGTCCGCAACTGTGGACGGTGGAGTTTTTAGCTTTAGTGGCCAAATGCCTGAGTCCGACGGGTTATTTAGTCACCTATTCCTGTGCTGCCTCGGTGCGAAGGGCTTTACAATTAGCAGGATTGCAGATTGGAGCCACCGATAGCGTCGGTCGGCGATCGCCAGGGACAATAGCCAGTTTTTTGTCCTTACCCCCATCTCTATCGGCACAGGAACGGGAACATCTGCAAACTAAGGCCGCTATTCCCTATCGAGACGAGACTTTAACCGACCCAGCCGAAGTGATTATACAACGTCGTCGCAGCGAACAGGCTCTCTCTGACTTAGAACCGACTAGCCACTGGAAAAAACGTTGGCAAAGAGCGGTGAGTTCGATCGAAATCTCGGAATGAGATTAATTGGGAAAGAATCCCCGGGCTAAAATTTGTTTGTATTGCTGATGCTGTCTCGGTTCTAGGGTTTGACTAGAGACAATTCTCGCTCGCGTTTTCCGAAAGTCCCACCCTATAGGAGTAATTTCGGGGCTGTCAACCAGAATAACTGACACTTACCTAGGGGATTTTGTTGATTGGGAACCTCTAGACCAATTATTCCCGCTTTTTTGACCGATAATTTTCCTTGAAACTTGCCCCAAACTAGCATTTCCGTCCAATAGCCTAAATCCGGTTCGTGGCCCACCAGTGCAATCGCGTTTTCCTCTCGCTGATAGTCGGACTTTTGCCACCACTGCACCCAATCTTGAATATTGCCATTGGGCGATAGGGGATTAAATTGCTCAATTTTACTGCTTAAACCCGCTTTTTGCAAAATTTCGGCGGTTTGCACGGCACGCACCAATGGGGAAGTGAGAATTAGGTCAAATTTCACCCCCAACTGTCCTAATCTTTGGGCAACTTTAGCAGTTTTTGCCTTACCTTCCTCGGTTAAAGGACGTTCCCTATCGTTGAGATAATCCTCCGATTGTCCTGCTAATCCATGACGCACAAAATAAAGTTTCATATCAGTGTCGGGTCGGTCTTGGCGATGATAATAGATAGCTGAGGTCTGATACTTAGGTGCGAATTACCTTTTCATCGGGGTTAACTAGATGGGAAAGTTTTTGTTTGATTTGGGTGTCATACATTTCCCACTTAAGTTTAGCGTATTCGGCATTATTATTAAAACCACCGAGGAAACCGATAGGAATTTCAAAACCTCCGGCCATATAACGGCCACCACCAAAAAAGCGACCTTGGTTATCTTGTCCGAAAGCTTCCTTAAGAAATTCATCGGGATCTAGGGTAATTTTACTGGTACGCATAGAACCAATGACTAACTCGATATCCTCATCTTCATCGTGAACGATACCATAAACTAAAGCCGTGTGAACATTTTCTTCTGTCACCAAAAAATCGGCAGCCTGGGGAATCGCATCTCGGTCATCATAACGCAAATAACCGACCCCGGCGATCGAATAATTATTTTTAATAATACGGTTTTTTAAGGCTCGTTCGATCACATCCATCACCCGTCGGGATCTGGCCGATTGCAGGACAGCGTTTAATAATTGAGCATCGTAGAAACGACTGAGATAACCAGCAGCAATAAATTCACACTCTTGCGCTTGCATTAAATTATTCGTATCCGATCGCAATCCGTGCATCAAAGCTGTGGCACACTTAACATGGACGGTATCGCTAGTATTAAAATTCAGTAACCCTTTTTGGATATATTGGGTTAACATCGTCGCTGTTGCCCGGATTTGGGGACGAATATCAACAAATTCCGCCTCTAGATCCCCTTGGCGAGTATGATGATCAATCACGGCAATAACGGGAATTTTTGCCTGTTTAACCAGAGTGGTTAACTGACTATTGGTTCCCTGACCATCGACAAAAACACAACCCTGATAAACCGAAAGATCTCTATCCTTGAGGGTATGGACTCCCCAACGTTTAGCTGGTAAACCTGTTAGTTTTACCAAAGCGACATTTTCCTGATGGGAGAGAGTACCCGCATAGACTATATCACAGTGAATATCGTACTGCTCGGCGATAATTTGATAGGCCCAGGCACTAGAAAGAGCATCGGGATCCGGGAAATCCTGCATCACCACAATTTGATTTTCGCCACGATGATTTTCCAAAGTACGTCGCAGGCGATCGATTAGGGAAATAAGTAGGGTATCATTACTAACCGTGACTGGAGGAAGGGGACATACTGCCGACGGTTCCCCTAACACTACATCGGTTTCGAGGGACTTGGCAGGAACTAGACTCAGTAATTCAGCCATCATTTTTAGAAAAGTTTGCTTAAGGGTAGATTCAGTCGGGATTTTTTGAGCTAATTAATTCTAGACGATATTCTGGCTCGATCGGTTCATCTCAAATATTAAGCTTTTCTTGCCACTAGCTCCCCACTGTCGGGCTATAACTCTAGTCTATCAAAAGACCTTTCCTGTTTGTTCTGGGAGAGCGGTTAGGAGTGAGGGCAATTAACCATCGCTGCCATTACCTGTGAAAATAGATAATTTAGATAGTCAACGCCTTACCATTAATCATGGATAAACCGATAGATATTGAAGTAGTTAGAACTGAAGCACTAAGAAAGCTAGGCAGAAATATAGTTAATTTTTCAAAGATTGAAGGTATTTTAAAGTATCTACTTTCAGTTAGTCAGATTGAGAGATTATCAACATCAACTTGTAACCAGTTCGTTGACAGTCATGAGAGATTTCGTAAGCGCACATTAGGTCAACTGGTTAAGGAATTACATAACACTGTGCTAGTGGATGATAGTCAGTCTGAACCTCAACTAGACTCTTCTGAGTTAGGTATGTCTTGGTCATTTAAGGCTACCTATAGTGACTCAGATTTCTTAAATGCTCAGAAACAGGCTCTCTCAGACATTGTGTTGGAACGAAACAAGTTGATTCATCAAGATTTAGCACTACTCAATACTAGCTCTATAGAAGACTATTATAAGTTAATCAGTTTTTTAGATGAACAAAACCCTCGATTATTAGCTCATCTTGAAGAGCTTGGGTGGATGCTAACCTCATTTATAGAGGGAATAAAAGACCTTCAAGAATTCATTAAATCACCAGACTTTCACCAGTTTATACACTCTAGCCAGTCCGATGCCTAACAAGTGCGTGTACAGGGAACGGCGGCAGACACTATCGGTTATGATGCAGACAGTTGGTCACACCCTGTCCCCAGGAAAAACTTTTTCAGCAGACCCTAGCTATTATACCGATAGGACGGGTTGGCTGGTAGAAATGGCTTTTTCGACGATATCGGCGGCCATTTTCACCCCTCCAGTCTTCTGTAGTGCTTTTTGCATTCTCAGGGCATTTTCTCGGTAACTGGGGACGGATAAGACCTTTTCAATCGCCTTTCGTAAACGGGGAACTTCTAGACGGGAAATCGGAATCACTTCCCCTGTCCCCGACCATTTTATCCGAGCAGATACCCCCGGTTGGTCGTTAGTGATGGGAATGGCCACCATCGGTACAGCTTGGGCAAGGGATTCTAGGGTAGTATTTAAGCCTGCGTGGGTGATAGTAAGAGAGGCTCTGGTTAAAAGCTCTAATTGGGGAGCGTAGGGAACAACTAGGGCGTTTTTGGTGGTTATTTGAATGTTAGAGTCGGTATTGCCCAAGGATAAAACTAATTGTACCGGCAAATCGGCACAGGCTTCGGCGATCGCATTAAAGGCCGATTGTAGGCGATTTTGAATTGTACCGAGGGAAGCATAAATCAAGGGTTGTCCGGTTAATTTTTCGTAGGGAAAAGGAATCGTTTTTCTGGTGGAGGAATCGTGAAAGGGACCCGTAAAGTGAAAGTGAGCGGGTAAATTTGACCGAGGAAACTCGAATTCGGCAGGTTGTTGGCTAATTTGGGCGATGGGTGAATAGCGTTGATTGATGTTTTGATAGGGAATTAACCCCCATTCTTGACGTTGCCGGTTGATTAACTCATTCAGAGGACGAGTCAGAGAGTCAAGGAGTTTATAGCCAAGTTTATTGCGAATAACCCCGATAAATGAGGGATTATAGTCCCAAGTAGTCATAAAGGGCGGAATAAGCGGGTCACGATTTAAAACCAATGCCCCAGCAAAACTGACAAAGGGAATAGCTAATTTTTCTGCGATTGTACCCCCTGAGGGGGAGACTTGATCGACAATTAGGGCATCAATTCCCAAGCGACGCATCTCTTGAGGGATAGTTTCAAAGAGGGCAGCGGTAGAATTAGTCACTGATTGTACCGTGCGACGGACGGCGGCTGTTCCCCGTAATTGACCAATTTCGGCTAAATTTTTGGCTGATGTGCCTTTCGGATATTTGTCGGGTGCAATTGCCTGAAAATCTAACCCGGCTGCTTGCACCATTTCTTCACCATCAAGAGTTAGAAAACAGGTAACTTTATGACCGCGTTTTTGTAATTCTTTTCCTAAAGGTAGGAGAGGATTAATATGTCCAGAAGCGGTGGGACAAAGAATGCCAAAATGAGTCATTAAACACCTCCACAGGTTTTCTTTAATTCTTCTAGATTCCAGAATGCTCCACCCAAGGCGGAGAATTGTATTCCTTCAAAGCAGTTACGCACAGCCCCCAAAGCGAGGGGATTAACTAGATAAATAAACGGGACGTATTCCTGTTGAAGTTGTTGAATTTCATTATAGATAACTTTGCGCTTCTCAAAGTCTAATTCTTGGGAACCTTTGACGTATAAATCGGCGATTTTTTTCTCCCAATCCGCCGCTTGCCAGCCTTGAATCGGCGGGCTGCCGGGTTGAGGTTGTTGGTTAAAAGCGTGGAGATTTCCATCTACATACCAAATATTAGGGGCGTGGGGTTCGTTATCACCAGTAAAACCTAAAATATGTGCTTCCCAATCTAGACTATTACTTAGTTTATCAACTAAATTGCTAAAAGCGATCGCTTGAAAATCCACTTGAATTCCTATTGCGGCTAAATCATTTTTAATTTGCGCCCCAATAGCTTCCCGGATTTTGTTACCTGCATTAGTAATCAGGTTAAATCTAACGGGATTATTATCGGCATCGACTAAAAGATTATCACTATTATACTTAAATCCCGCCTCTAATAATAATTCTTTGGCTTTTTCGGGATTATAATCGTAACCTTTCAGGGTTTTATCGTAAAAAGGCGATTGGATAGAAAGAAAAGAATTTTGTTCTTGTCCTAACCCTCGATAAATATCATCAATCATTCTTTGACGATTAATGCCGTAGGCAATAGCTTGACGGAAATTTAAGTTATTAAACCACCTGGATTTAATTGGCTCTACTAGGGGTTTTCCGTCGCGTTTGCCTTGGTTGAGATTAAAACCGATAAATTGGGTTCCGTAGGCAGGTCCGCCGTTAAAAATAGTGAAATTTCCTCTTTCTTCTTCGGTTTTTAAGAGGGAGAAAAATTCGGGAGTTACCCCAATAGAATCTAAACTTCCCGAACGAAATTGTAGTAAAGTTGTGTCCTGTGATTCAACAATTGCCCAAATTACTGAAGTTATATGGGGTAATTGTTGTCCACGGTCATCTTTTTTCCAATAGTAAGGGTTATTCTCAAAAATAATCCTTTGTCCCGTGATATATTCTTTTAGTTTATAAGCACCATTAAAAACAATTTTATCGGGAGGAGTATCTAACCCCCAAGTGGAGAGAAATTCTAACCTACCATCGGGGCTTTTTTTCTGAATAGTTTTTTCTAAAGCGTGTTTAGGTAAAATCGGTGAACTGACAGCATCTAAAAAAGGAGCAAAAGGTTCGGGTAGTTTAAATTCGATTCGGCGATTATCTAGTTTAGTGATAACTGGAAATTCTTTTTTTAATCCTATTCTTAAACTATCGCGGTAGTTGTTGGGAATATCAGGATTTAGATATAAATCTTTATAGGTAAAAACCACATCATCAACGGTTAAGGGTTGACCATCCGACCATTTTAAACCCTCTCTCATAGTAAAAATAATGTTCAAATTATCATCGGAAATTGTCCAAGATTCTGCTAAGACTGGTTCTTTTTTGCCAGTAATGGGATTTTCTGTTAATAGTCCTTCGTAGGTTAAACCAAAAATATTCGGGGATTCGGCCGATAAAACAGCATTAAAGGTTTTTGGGTCACTTAATACCGATATGACCACTTGATTGCGTCTAACTTGATTACCACAAGCAGTTAGGGAAATCAGCAATAAACAAGAAATTAAAAATACCGTTAATCTGCGCCAAAATTTCACCATAATCTTTAATATTTTTCTGTCCGACTATCTAGAAGTAAAGACCTTGTCTTGCTATATACACCGAAACTGACCAAGCTGAAAGCCGATGGACTGTTTCCTTGTCCCATCAATATAACAGGAAATGAGACAAAAAATCTCGCCTAGGAAAGATTGACAAAGGCGAGAAACCGTGTTTCCATTCAAAAATGGGAGATAAAATCTAAGAACGTTGTTCGATCGGTGTATAGGGGACTTCGTGTTGTCCGGTGTAGATTTGGGTAGGACGGAAAATGCGGTTAGCATTTAATTGTTCTTTCCAGTGGGCCAACCAACCGGCCACCCGGGAGATGGCAAAAATCGGGGTAAATAAATCACTGGGGATGCCTAATTTCCGATAGACCAATCCCGAATAGAAATCCACATTAGCATAGATACCTTTTTCGCCGTAGATATCCACCACTGCTTGTTCTAATTCTAGGGCTATATCGTAGTATTCATCGGAACCTAATTCCGCGAATAATTGTTCGGCAAGGTTTTGTAAAATCGTCGCCCGGGGATCCTTAACTTTATATACCCGGTGTCCAAAACCCATAACTTTTTGTTTATTGGCGATACATTTTTCCACATAGGGACGAACATTAGCCACCGAACCGATTTCCTCTAACATTAACAATACTTCCTCGTTTGCCCCACCGTGGAGGGGGCCGGCGAGAGTTCCCACTGCTGAAGCGATGACACCGTAGGGGTCGGTTAAAGTGGAAGCCGTCACCATGGCCGAAAAAGTCGAGGCATTCATGGTATGTTCGGCGTGGAGAGTCAAACAGACATCGAAAACTTTCGCCGCTAAATCCGTCGGTCGTTTTTCCGTCAACATATAGAGGAAATTGGCCGCATAATCAAGACTATCGTTGGGCTGAATGGGGTGATTACCTTTGCGAATTAATTGAAACGCCGCCACCATAGTCGGGATTTTCGCTAATAGCCGGACTACTGCCTGACGGATATAGTCGGGATTATCCAGGGCCCGCCTGGCATAGTATAAACCCAAAGCCGCCGCCGAAGTTTGTAGCGCATCCATGGGATGGCCTTTTTCGGGGAAGCATTTCATCATGTCTTCGATACGGTACTTGATGCGTCGATGATAACGGATTTCATCGGCAAATTCTTCCAGTTCCGCCCCCGTGGGCAGAGCACCCCAGATAAGGAGATAGGCGGTTTCGAGGAAGGTACTTTTTTCGGCGAGTTCCTCAATCCGAATGCCCCGATACTCCAAGATTCCCTTTTGCCCATCCACAAAGCTGATACTGGACTGGGCGGCGGGAATTCCTTCTAAACCTGGACGATATTCACAAACTGTCATAGTTCTACCTTTCCGTGGCGAAGATTAAGCCCTAACGCTAACTTACTTGATCTTTCCACCCTTACCGAAATTTTATAGAAATTCTTCGGTTCTGCCTCTCCTGTTCAGGATTGGGGAGAATTGGACGGAAATTAATCCTATTTAGCGATTGCTTCGTCGATTTAGTCAGCCCTGCCCTAGCGCATTTTTTCTGGGCTTACCGTTCCGACTCTAGCTAGTGGACTTGATATTTATCTACTTTCATTGTAGCGATAATTTTTTTAAGTTTCTTCGGGATTAATATTTAACTCCCGCAGTTTTGCCGCCAATCGTTCGGCCCGTTGCCGTTCCGCTTCAGCCCGTTGACTTTCCGCTTCAGCCCGTTGTCGTTCCGTTTCGGCCCGTTGTCGTTCCGTTTCGGCCCTTTGTCGTTCTTGGTTGTAACTGGTGAAAAGTTGACCATCGGGATAATACAAGAGTAACTCTGGTTGGGCTAATTGAAAACGAATGCCCAAGCGAGGACTGACCCAATTATCGAGATTTTCCAGACTTTCGAGCCGATTTTCCCGACGAATACAGCCACCCAAATCATTTTTATCGGGATTATAAATGTAGTATTCTTCCACACCATAACGGTCATAAAACAGTAGTTTTCTGGTCATTTCCGTTTGGGTATTACCCAGAGAGAGAATTTCAAAAACCACTTGTGGGGGGATATTGTTCTCTTTCCACTGTTGATAGGAACCTCTTTCGCCTTTTGGTCTGCCGAAAGCTACCATCACATCGGGTGCTTGTCGAGTCTTATTATCTCCCTCCACGGGATACCAGAGTAAATCACCGGCGACAAAAACATCGGCATCATTGGCAAATAACCAGTCTAAATTCGCTTTAATCGTCGTAATCCAGCGAAATTGTCTTGTATTGTCGGCCATCGGTTTACCATCGCTATCGGGATAGACGATTGTGGTTTTCGGGCTGTCGTCGAGTTGTCTAACCATTGCTTAACCCTAGAATTTCGTCTTTGCTTCCTTAATAGTATAACTTTACTATAAAAAATCGGAGCAAATATTTAGGGATGGTGATGGTCTTAAATGCTGTTTAAAAAGTATCGGGGAGTGGGGAGTGGAGAGTGGGTTTTGAAAGTTCGATTGGGAGTTTTATCATCTTATACTTTACAATACCAATTCTCCAAAGTCTGACTACAGAAGTTTAATCCCCCCAAATCCCCCTTAAAAAGGGGAACTTAAAGGGGGATTTAAATTCGATGTGTAGTTTTCATTTAGAGAAATGGTATAAAAACCTTTTCGGCAAACGTTAGGACAGATGAACTTCTTTCTTGCCTTTGATGTCTGTTTTTACAGATACGGGCTCTTCTAGGTTCTGTGTGATAAGTTTAACTTACTATATGATCGATCGATCTTTGTGTCCTTTGTGTCTTTGTGGTTCGTTCCACCCCCTCGCTAGGAGGAATGTATCTTAGAATACATTTTACCCACCAAACCTGGGAGAGCCAGATACGACTTAGCATTTGAGATTAGTCAAAAATAGTTTGACTAGAGAAAAAAGAGGTGTGTTAGATTTCATTAACTACCAGAGCGGCGTACTGCTACGCAGTGCCTTCGGCATCGCAATAGAGGAAATGCGATCGCAATAAATCCTCATCTGGCCAGAGACTTAATTGATTGACAAAAATCGCCCTTTATAACCCCGTCCATGGCCTAACACAAACCGAAGAACTATAAAGATTAGATTGAACATTTCTGGGATTTCTGTCTAACAGCAAAGTTAGCCTGCTTTTGGGGCAGGGATTAGCGCAAAGGTGGTGTTATACTCAGACAAAGTGCAGAAAGTCAAAATCCGTAACTTTCTTGAATCCATGCTGACAACTACTCAATTTGCGCCCCTACTAAAGCAATTGTCTTACTCCGATAAGCTCTTATTACTTAACTTTCTTGTAGCCGAGTTGCTCAAGGATTCTGGTATTGTACCGATGTCTATTGAAGATGATCTCCCTAGACAAGGTTTACATGACTCTTTTGAGGCTGCCGCCATTCTTGCTCAAGCATTAAAAGAGAAACAAGAATTGACTCATGGCTAATAAGGTAAGATTTGCTTTCACCGAGGTAGATTCTAGTCTTGGGGCATTAAGTGCGCTTCCTTATTTACCATTGACATTAACTTATCAAAGTCAATCCTTGAATGTTTCGGGTCTCTTGGATACTGGTTCTAGTGTTAATGTGTTGCCCTATGAAATGGGTTTAGCTTTAGGTGCAGTCTGGGAAAACCAAAGGCTATCTCTGCCATTAGGAGGTAATTTAGCTAGATTTGAAGCTCGTGCATTGGTTGTTAAAGCTACTGTTGAGCAATTCCCCACCGTAGATTTAGCCTTTGCTTGGACACAAGATAAATATGCGCCGCTAATACTAGGACAGATGAACTTTTTTCTTGCCTTTGATGTCTGTTTTTACAGATACGACTTAGCATTCGAGATTAGTCAAAAATAGTTTGACTGGAGAAAAAATATGTGCGTTACATTTCATTAACTAAGCAACCAGCGATCGCAGTTTCGCCTCAAGCGATCGCCCTATGAAAAGAGATTAATTTGTCTAAAGATTTGCTAAACTGAGGACAATAATCGCTTATTTTCAAGGTGTTAACTAAATGTGGTGGCAAAGTTCTCGGTTAGACCGTATTGAAGCCAGTCTAGAGGCAAGTCAGCAGCGAATAGAGCGAATAGAAAGCAATATTGACAGATTAGCAGCAATCAGTGAGGCAACGAATCGGCGTATTGATCGGTTTGTGGAAGCTACTGCTCAACAAATGGAGGAATCTAAGGCTCGTATTGACCAACTGCAACAAGGGATGGAACAGCTTCAGCGTGCAGTTGGCTATTTTTTAAGTCAGGACGGTAACTAACGATCGCCTTTTCAAAAATCAAAAAACCCCGTTAGCTTACAATCACTTGCTTCAATGAATGAGCATGGTACTACGGCTAGAGAAAAAAGAGGTGCGTTACATTTCATTAACACACTCTACCAAAGCGGCGTACTACCAGAGCGGCGATCGCTAAAGGAGATATCCTCAATTATCGCTTACCCAATCAAGGTCAAGCAGCATTCAAGACTGTGAATTTACATTATCCGAAAGACCAAAAACCAGACCAACCACACTACTAATTAAACCACCTACTGCACTACCATATTTATGGGTTGATTTAAACGAGACATTATTTTAGTTAAGTCGGATAAATCATCCCAACTTCTCATTTGTGTTTTAAATCCTTCCCACTCATCATGTACTTCCTTAAACTGCGGATTCGCATCATACAGTTTAAGAAGTTCCTCTGTTTTAGCTTGAGCTACCTGTAGAACCTCATCGGGAAATGGTAGGATTTTGATATTTCCTGAACTTTCTAACTTCCTTATATCTCCAAGCGTCCGAGCGTTTCTTCGATCATATTCGGATAATATCTTTGTGTAGGTTTCATGGCAAACAGCCTCAAATATTCTTTGATACTCTGGGGGCAAATTTTCCCAAGCATCTTTGTTGACTTGCACATCAAAAGTTGTGCTTGGTTCCCACCATCCAGGATAGTAGTAGTATTTAGCTCCTGCTTTATGCAAATTTAACTGAAAGTCATCGTGCGGTCCAATCCATTCAGCAGCTTGTATAGTGCCTTTTTTAAGCTCGGTAGATATTTCTCCTATTGAGAGTGCTTTTCCAAAAATCTTTTTATCTGTCTTGATACCGAAATAATCTGATAATACATCTGCTCCCAATCCAGGAATACGCATAGTTAACCCATTGAAGTCTGCAACTGTATTAATCTCTTTCTTAAACCAACCTCCCATCTGTCCCCCTGTCGCTCCTGCTGGAAAAGGAATTACATTCAAACCTATTTCTCTGTAAAGACTTTGTATATAAGTTAGCTGGTCGTTAGGATCTTTTTTATATGAGAGCCAAGCAGTTTGTTCTTGAGGACTCAACCCGAAAGGAACAGCACAACCAAAGTAGAGGGGTCTATATTTTTCTTGTTCATAATAAATTCCACTAAATCCGCATTGAATATCGTCTCCCGCACTTACTTTTTGTAATATTTCCTCTGTTAGTATGTTTCCAGTTGTATCAACTTCGATAATAAATTGACCGTTGGTTATTGCTTTAATACGTTCACTAATCATTAATGGAGCGTCAAAAAGAATTACTTTGTTCTTTGTGCTTTCTCCTAAAAAGCTAACCATCTTCCATCGAACAGATGGTTGATATTGACGAGCAAACCAACCAGCCGTCCCAGTCGCAATGGCTGTAGCCGTTCCGATAGCTGCATACACAACAGTTCTACGGCTTACAGGTATAGGTTGTTTCGGTTGTTTAACCGGTGGTGGAGCTTCTCCATTTTCTGTAGCAATATTGACTGCAAGTGCTTTAAATCTGCCACCAGTAGTTGCAATTGTTTTAATATCGCTATCGTCTTCAGGAGTATTATTTACAATTGCTTCTAATAGCAAGGATAGCTCTTTTTCTTTATCTTCACCTATAGATTTACTAATGCTTTTGGGAAAATTTCTAGCATATTCCTGAAGTTCGCCCCACCTGCCATGATAGGGGTTGCCATTTCTAAGTTCCTGTTCAATACCCAGAAGGCAATCCCCTACTTGCTCAAAATACTTTATAACCCGTTTTCGATCTTCATCCTCAGATTGCTTCAAGCGATCGCTGACTTCAAATAATTTGGTTACAATTTCAACTAATTCTCCTAGCATTTCTGTATCTCAATATACTTTTTGCACAATTCTGCCGACTGTATAACACTGCTGAGAGTAAAGATAATTGGAAACTCTCGGCATATCACCCCATTTTAGCGCCATCGCCAGAACTTTTCCGCGTATCATAACCAAAAGCGTATTAGCCAGATTAAACAACCTCTTTTAAGTAGATTCCTAACAACAAGCTGAAATAAAATAGACTTTTCGGGAAGTCTAGCACTAATTGCTTAGTCCACCCCACAATTACCTAATTTTCGGGGAAAAAGTGCCTAAATTTTCCCCTCGATCGCTCTTATGTTCGGCACTTTTTCAGGGCAAAAAAATCTAAAAATCTTAGCCAACAATGTTTTTAGATTTATTCAGCCAACCCTAAGTTAAATTTTGAGTTGATCGATTAAATCGCGCATGATTTTGGCCGAATTATGTAACTGTTCCATTTCTCTGGGACTGAGAGCAAGATTCAGAGTTTTAATCACTCCTTTCTCGTTAACCACCGAGGGAATACTTAAACACACATCTTTGAGACCGTATTGACCATCAAGGAGAGTGCTAATAGTGAGAATTCTTTCTTGGGAACGTAAAATCGCTTTAACGATATCTGTGGTAGCTAAACCGATCGCATAGCTAGTATAACCCTTGCGTTTGATAATTTCATAGGCGGCGTTTTTAACCTGAAGAAAAATTTCTGTTAAGCTTTCTTGGTCGGCTGCGCTTAAATCCTGCCAATCTCCTTCGAGTAACCTTGCTCCTCCGATATTGGCCGAACTCCACACAGCAAGCTCACTATCCCCGTGTTCACCGATAATATAAGCGTGGACGTTACGCGCATCTACATGGAGTTGGGTGGATAAAAGAGAGCGTAAACGGGCAGAATCTAGCACCGTACCCGAACCAATCACCCTAGAAGGCGGAAAATGGGTGATTTTAAGGGTAACATAGGTCATGATATCGACGGGATTACTCACCACCAAAATCAAAGCACTGGGGCAGTAAACAGCCACATCCTCCAGAATACGGCGAAAAATCGCCACATTTCGCTCAAGGAGATGTAATCTGGTTTCTCCCTCTTTTTGGGCAGCCCCAGCAGTAATAATCACCACATCGGCATTTTGTCCCACATCGGCCACGGTTCCCATTTTCAAGTCTGTGGGTTCAATAAAAGGCATTCCGTGCCTTAAATCCATCACTTCCCCTTCGACTTTATCCGTGGCGATATCTTGCAGAATTAATTCATCAAAACAGTCTTGAATTAACATCGAGTAAGCGCAGGCCATCCCCACCTGACCAACACCGATAATCACCCCCTTGCGAGGACGCAGAGGAGCGGGTTTTTCAGCGTAGGGATTGGGAGTAAATATTTTATCTAGCATAGATTTTTGCAGTTATTGCCTCGGTAAGCTCATTTTAAGGGGAAAAGGTTAATATCAGGTAAAAAGAGACTATCAAGAGATTTTGAGGCCGTTATCGGCAATTTTGTTCTGGTCAGTGGTCGGACAAATTTCTTGTCTTTATTCCCTGACCCCTAGTTTAAGAGAATTGAGGGACGCTGACAGCTTCAGGCTATATCCTAAAATTAGGAATAAGGTAACAGTAGGAGGCGAACCGATGATCTATCACATCACTACAGAAAGAGGTTGGCAAATAGCTCGTGAAATGGGGGAATATCGGGCGTATTCCCTAAAAAATGAGGGATTTATCCATTGCTCCACCTTAGAACAAATTCCGAAAGTTGTGGCCGCTTTTTATCAAAATCAGCCAGATTTGCTGGTTTTAGCCATTTCTCTCGAACAATTGCAGTCCCCGGTTAAATGGGAGCAGCCCCAACATCCTAACCCAGAAAATGCCACTCTAGAGCTAGAAAAAGAGACCTTTCCCCATATTTACGGTGCTATCAACCTAGAATCGGTGGTTTTTGTCAAACCCTTACAGGAGTTGCTCAATTCCTAGAACTAAATCATCTAACTCTTGGTAATCGGGGAGAGTAGTATCGATGCTCAACCCGCGCCGAATCACAAGGCGATCCCACTGTGGTCGCGATAATAGCTCGCTAAAGTATCGCGCCTTGAAAATTAACAAATTTGCCTCTAGACCCGTCTTAATGCGCCCTAAATGGGGCAATCCGAGCAGATTTGCCGGGGTGAGGGTGACACTATTTACCCAGTCAGCGTAGGGTGTGTCGAGATGGGCAATCCGCACCGCTTGGGTAAAGACTTCTAAACCATCGTGATCCCCAAAACCATAAAAGGGATCGCGACAGTTATCGCTGGCAAAAGCTACCGGAATTCCCGCTTTTTTCATCTCTTTTATCTTAGTTGTCCCGCGCCAAAAAGGGGTTTTTTCCTCTTGACGATCCTGTAGGTAGAGATTGCACATCGGCAAGCTAACGATAGCAATGCCCGCATTTTTGACTAAATTTAGGGTTTCTTGGATTATTTCAGGGGATTGTACTGCTAAACTGCAACAGTGACCACAGATGATTTGTCCGTCAAATTGCTCTTTGATAGCAGTACGCGCGATCGCTGCTAAACAGGTAGAATCGGAATCGCCGTTTTCATCCAGATGAAAATCGAGATTTAAACCCCTTTCTTGGGCTAATTTGAAGGTAATATCAATTTGTGCCTGTAAATCGGGATTTGTGTAGGCTACTCCCCCTAATATGCCCCCAAATTCGGCAATTTTATCGGCTAAGGCCGCTCCCTCGGAGGTTTGATAGTAGTCAAGGGAAACTAGAGAAACCGCTTGCAGGGTGATTTTACCGGCCCATTGTCGTTGCAATTCTCCCAAAGCAGTTAAGCTAATCTGTGCCTGTTGACCAAAAGAGTCGATATGGGTGCGAATAGCGGCGGTTCCGTGAGCATAACTGCATTTAACGCCGAATTCCATGCGACGATACACATCCTCTAAGCGCCACTCCCGTCGGGAATCCTCTAGGGCCATTTTTAAGGCACTGTCAAAAGTGCCATCATGGTTAGGACAACGATGCCAACTATGACCTTTATCGAGATGGGTGTGCATATCGACAAAGCAAGGAAAAACAATCTTTTTTTTGAGGTCAATAACGGGAATATTATCTTCGGGGGGGATGGTTGAGGTGATGCGATTAATGTTACCGTCATTAATTTCCAGATTAACTAAGGTTAATCCCTCGGCGGTTTGGGGAGAAAAACCCTCATTTTCTAGCAGGGAAACGGGAATATGAGCATTTTTGAGCCAGTAGCGCTCGCTTGAGGGAATCATAAGACCTCTGGTAAAAATCAAAAATTGTTGTTAGGGTTAGGAGTCGGTCGTCAGGCGCTAGGAGTCGGTCGTCGGTCGTCGGTCGTCAGGAGAATTAAGAATGAATAATAATCAATTATGCGGTATTAAGTAAGGCGTGTTAAATGGCATTAACAGTGCTATCTTTTCCCTGATTACTGGTCACTGATTACTGATAAACCGGCAGACGCGGCTTTAATTCCCAGCCATAAACTGCTAAAAATTCCTTTAATTTATCGGGGTGTAAATGGAGGTAATCGGGATTAACTTCATCGATCAGGCCAATACCGCCTAAATCCCGCGCTCCTGCCGCTAAACAATCCAAGAGAAAAAGAGGATCAGGGACTAGATTCGGGGGAATTTGAATGACAATATCTGGGGGCAAAATTTCCCTAGCTTGTCTAACCAGATCGGGTAATTTTTGCAGATCAAAAGGGTTATTTTGCCACTGTTCTCTTTTACCCGGATTGTAGGGTTGTAGGATCACTTCTTGAATATGTCCCCAACGTTGATGAATAGTGGCAATAGTTTCTAAGGTCACTAAGCGATCGTATTCTGTTTCACCAATTCCTAATAATAAACCCGTGGTAAAAGGAATTCCTAATTCTCCCGCCCATTGTAACTGTTCTAAACGCAGGGATGGCACTTTACTGGGGGCATGACGATGGACAGTATCTAATAAAGTCACCGTCATTTGTTCTAACATTATGCCCATAGATAGATTGACATTTTTCAGGTTTTCCATCTCAGCAAAAGTTAAAATCCCCGCATTGGTATGGGGATAAAAACCCATATTTAAAGCCAATTCTCCCAAATTATAAATATGCCGAAACCATAACTCTCGATTGGCTGCTAAAGGATGAACTTCGCCGCTAAGAATTAAAATTTCCGTAATTTCCGAACCCTGCAAAGCAGTTAAAATCTCTTTGGCTTTTTCCAAACTTAACCAGCCATCAGTGCCTAAATCCCTGCGAAAATTACAATAACTGCAACGATTGAAACACTCGTAGGTAGGTACAAGGGTATGAGAGGGACTATAGGTGACAATTCTTGACATTTTTTTCGGGATTGCAGTTCATTACGAGCATTCAAGGGCGAGAAAATTTGCTATCGTGGGGAGAATTGCTGTTTTATTCACCTAAAAACGCTCTCCCTTTTCGTTTCCTCCTATGATTTTCGATCCTGCCAGTCTTCCCTCCCATCGTCAAACGATTCGTCCGATTAGCGCCACGGCTCTGCACGGAATTGTATTTCAAGATGACAAATTAATCGCTATCGACGCAAAAAACGGCTATTTATACCAAATTGCCCTCGATACTGGTCATACAAGCGTACTTAATTCCCATCGCTGGCAGGAATTCGTCGGGACGACGGGATTGGCAATCGATGATCAAAATAACCTCTGGTTTACTACTCGCGAAAATCTCTACTGCTGCACTCTCGAAGATTTTACCCCGAAATTTTTTACCCGTCTTCCCTACACCGCTAACGGAGTCGCCGTAACTGGTAACACAATTTATGTCACTTGTCAACGTTCTGGACAAATCTTTATATTTGATCGCCAATCGGGACAGGAAATTACTCGTTTATACGCGCCTGGTATCGGCATCGAAAATATCACCATTCGCGGGGAAGAACTTTGGTTAACGGATACCCTAGAACAAACGGTTTACTGTCTTGATCGCGCCACGGGAGAACAGCTTTTTAGCATGATAACTCCTTTTGAATCGCCGACGGGATTAGCATTTTATCGCGATGCTAACAGTGGCAAGGATATATTATATGTGGCCTATGCTTTCCAAGAACCCTGTATCCGCGATAATCCCAATTCTGAACAAGTTCACGAACTTAGTTATCGTCCGCGTACTTTTGTCCATCCTCTATATTTTCACTACGATCCCGCTAAAAAATACACCCTTTCTAACGGTTATCTGATTGAATTATCCTACGTCGAGGAATTAGAACCCCTCTATAATATCGAACTCAAAAATGTGGAATGGCGCATCGCTTTACCCTTAGAAACACCGCGGCAAAAAATTCGCAGCGTCGAAGCGGTGGGATTGCCTTTTATTGAAGAAATTCAGGACGGGCAGCGGGTAGCAGTATTTAAGTTCGAGCAAATAACCGGCAAACAACGTCATATTTTTGGTTGGAAAGTCGTATTAGAAGTATGGGGTATTAAATACCAAATTACCCCCCAAGATTGCGAAGATTTACCCACCTTACCCGCCGATTTTCCCGATCGCTATTTGATCGATAATGATGATCTGGCCATGAGTACAGAAATTATCCTCAATGCTGCCGAAGAAGCGACCGGTCGGGAAACCAATCTGCTCCGAAAAGTTTATAGTATTCGTAATTACGTCTATGATCAGCTTTCCTACGGTATCAAACCCAACATCGACACCCCTGATATTGCCCTGCGGCGCGGAGTCGGTTCCTGTGGGGAATATGTGGGTTTATTATTGGCTTTGTGTCGTCTCAATGGTATTGCTTGTCGCACGGTAGGACGTTATAAATGCCCACCCCATCCCCTCGAACGTAATTTACCCCTCGAACCAGATTACAATCACGTCTGGATGGAATTTTATCTTCCCTCTATCGGTTGGGTTCCCATGGAGTCCAATCCCGATGATATTTTTGAAGGTGGTCCCTATCCCAATCGTTTCTTTATGGGTTTAGCTTGGTATCACACGGAAATTGCCAAAGATATCCCCTTTGAACGAATGCTCAGTGAAGGACAACCGGTGTTAAAAACCCAAGTTCCCATCGGCGATTTAGCGATTAATCACGTTCAATTCATCATTCTTGAGGAATTAGCCCCAAAAGACTAGAATTCTGACCCATCATCTAGGATGCCCATTTCTCTATCTCTGGCTTCTTTGAGTTCTTTGACCATTTGTAAACCCGCACCCACACAGAAGCCCAGGGCTGCCCCGGCACCGGCAAAATAACGTCTATAGATGATTTGATAGTTATAGGGATTTCTATAGTTGACTTGGCTGGGATTGCGTTCAATGCGGCTAATGCCATAACCGATACCAGCACCAACTAAAGCCGTTACTAGGCCTGAAAATAGAACTAGACGAAGGTTCATGATCTTATCTCCCGATAGACTCTGACTTTAGATTATCGCTGAAAATTAGTTAATGGCAAGCTATCGCAATAATTCGTTATCAAGTGAACCAAATCGCCCACAAAGCTAGAACTGTGGATAGGAAACCATAGGATTTATCGAATCGTCAAAAAACCAATCTTTCCCTATAGGTAGTTATTGGTAAAAGTTAAGGTGATTTATCTATTACCAGACTTTTTTTACTCCTGTAGGTAAACCAACTCGCATAAAAAATCTAGCGAAAGCTTGAGATAAATGTTCACGATAGGGAGGACGTAAACGAAGTCGAGGTTGCTGTTTATTTTGCAAGAAGGATTCCAAAAAAGTCCTCGGTAAAGTGTACACATCATGAAAATCAACTATTCGATGAGTTAATTTTAGGTTGCCGATTTCCCCTTCGTTGAGCATAGAAAGATTCCATATATAACCATTTTTAATATCATCACAATATCTCCCCCACGCCTTGGCCGTAGGATTTTGTTTCATATTGTTCATTGTCTGTTCCCAATATTCTTGATAAGTACCTAGGCAAAATTAATTACATACTCGCCTCCAAAATTGTCCAGCACTTTTTTAACGTAAGCGAGGAGGCTCTTTCGGTCTTTATAGGCGCTAAATTCAATCCATTCATATTTTAAAAATCTCCATAATATTTCAATTAAATTTAAATGAGGTGAATAAGTGGGCAACCAAAATATTTTCAAATTTTTCTTTTCCCATTCCTCAAGTTTCTCCATAAATGCCTCGCTGGTATGAATGGAAGCTTGGTCAATTATTATGACAGTTTTTTTCTGTATATTTTGGCAATATTTATCCAGAAAATTAATAACTATCTCGCTAGTAACCGTTCCGACCTGTGTCTCATAAAATAATTGATTATCTCGTTTCATTATTCCTAAAATATTTAGTCTTTTACCTTCAATTGGTGGTAACTTTATCGTGGTTTTTTCTTCTTGCCAAGCGTAAGGAATACAAGGCTTTGAATCCCATCCCATTTCATCCAAATATCCTATCTCAATCTCTCCTCTTTTTTCCTGTTTTTTTAGTTCTTCTAAAATAGGTAGTTTGACCTCAAGCTCCCACTCATCAGGGGTTTTGGCGACCCCTCTTCTCACCCTTTTCCACCTCATGTTGATTTTTTTTATGAGTCTTTTTATCGTGTCTTTGCTTACGGTTAATTTCCATTCTTCTACAATTTTTATCTGGATTTTTTTTAAGCTTTTCGGTTCTTCTTTTACCCAGTCAATAACTTGTTGACCTTGTGCTTCTGTCAATTTAGGTTTTCTCCCTCTTCCTCGACGATTATAAAAACCAATTAGTTTTCTATCTTCCCAGGCCGTCAACCAATTATAGATGGTCTTTCTCGTAACTCCAAATATTCCGCTCAATTCTTCTATCGTGGTTCCCTGAAAACTTAAGAGTATACATTTCGCTCGCTCTCTTACTTGATGATGTTTACTAGCTCGATAAATTCTCTCTAGCATTTTCTGGCTCTCGGGGTTTAGGTCTCTAATCAATCTCATTGTATTTTCCTGCTGCTTCGTTTTTTTATGTATTATACTTCTTAATTTTTTATTTGGGTAATTAATTTTGCATGACTACTTATTGACTGAGAGCAAAGTGAGGGGAAAGGATGACATTATTGACTTTCTTGTTTTCTAAGTCGCAGCCTTGGGTGATAACAACCAGATCAATCTCAGCTACTTCCACTAAGGATCGAAGGGTTTCAATTTCTGTTTGATTGCTTACCTCAACAGATTTAGAAGCCCAACGAACCACAGGACAATTAAGAATAATATCCCCTTGGGTTAACTCAACATTTGCATCTACCGCCTCATACCAAAGGTCATTAGTTATCATCTTCGATTCGAGACTTATCAATTATAACACAAGGTTTCCAAGTGGATTTTTCCTGAGATTTAATGTTTACTTCTTCGGAAAATAAGATTTTCGGTTGATGAGAAACTACAAAAACTCCCCGACAATCCAGTTCATCATCATCATCTTCTGCTGCGTCTATCCGGCAAGATTCTGATGATAAAACTGTAGGTAATTTTACCACTTCTATTAGGGGTGGTTGTTCGTAGGAGGGTAATTGTTTACTGTCTGTTTCCACTTTCACGTTAACTGCCTCGTTGACTAAGTTGGGCGATTAATTAGGTTATACCTCAATATCTAGGCTAACTCAAGCCAGCGGGCCGATTTGCTCACACTTTACATCGCGTAAAATGGTAGCACTTCCCACCAATGGGGACGTTTTCCCGCTTACCAGCTAAATCGAGAATATCAGGGGCATTTATGCCTAAAGGGAGAGAAAATGTATTAGGCTAAAAACTAAACTATTTTGGCAAGATTTCTTTGAAGACCTCCTCAGCCTATTTATTGGTTTTCCACGGTAGTCGCGATCCGCGTCCAGCCATGGCGGTGACGCAATTAGCAGCCTTAGTTCAAGAAAAAATCAGTCAACCCGCCGAAAGATTAGGGAGTAAATCGGAGTTTAGCCCATCTCTAGCGGTTCTAGAAGCAGATAATCGGGTATTAGTCGGGACTGCCGCCCTAGAATTAGCGATAACACCGCTCCATCAACAAATAGAAGCTTTTGCCCAACAAGCACAAAGCCAAGGATGTAACCGGTTGCAGATTATCCCCCTGTTTCTCCTGTCGGGGGTTCACGTTAAAGAAGATATTCCCGCGGCCGTGGCCAAAGTGCGATCGCCGATCAAGCTAGAGTTAAAGCCCCATTTAGGCAGTTATCAGGGCATAAAATCGCTGTTATCCCGACAATTTGCTGATTTAAGCCCCCAAGACCGCATTTTACTATCCCACGGTAGTCGTCGCTCCGGGGGTAATCGGGAAGTGGAGAATCTAGCGGCGTTTTTTGGAGCAATTACAGCCTATTGGTCGATAGAACCGAGTTTATCCCAACAAATCGAGAGTTTAATCGCTCAAGGTAGCCAAAAAATCGCTATACTGCCCTATTTCCTCTTTGCTGGTGGAATTACGGATGCGATCGAAGCCCAAGTTTTTGAACTATCACAAAAGCATCCAAATGTCAATATATTTTTAGGTAAATCTTTAGGGGCGACGGGGGAATTAGCCGAGATTATTGTTGAGGAAGGATGTGGATGAAGCGGGCAGCGATCGCTCTGGGCAGTAATTTAGGAGATTCAGCGACAATTTTAGGGCAAGCTTTAGGGGAATTAGAGCGAGTCAAAGGAATTAAACTAGAAGCTCATTCCCAATGGTATCAAACCGCGGCCGTCGGCCCTCCTCAGCCCGATTATCTCAACGGTTGCGCCATTGTGCAAGTGGATTTATCGCCCCTAGATTTACTGCATAAATTATTAGAAATCGAGCAGTTATTCGGGAGAGTCCGACGGGAAAGATGGGGACCGCGTACCCTCGATTTAGACTTAATATTTTATGATGACCTGATCTTAGAAACACCCGAATTACAGATACCCCATCCCCGCTGCCGAGAAAGGGCCTTTGTGCTGCTTCCCCTGGCAGAAATTGCCCCCGATTGGCGAGATCCCGTAACCGGAAAAACTATCCTTCAGCTATTGGGTCAATTGGGATTGGCGGAGTAGGATGTTAGGTGTTAGGGTTTTAGTGGAAAACTTCGCTAATTTCTTTTCACTGATTACTGAAAAGTCTTCCCCTGGCCCCAGATAACCTCATCTCAGTTACCGCCCCGAAACTCTACAATAAAGGCAGCAGCATCAATAAACAGTTAAAAAATCAACCGTGACCAAGACCCCATCCCTCGAGGAAACTCATTACAATCAGGCTAAGGCTAGTTTACAACAGGCCTTAACTTGGTATGCCAGTTTTCGCCGCCATTGGAATTATCCCCCCGATCCCCAACTTCAGGCCGCCGTTAAACAGGATTTGCAGTCCTTAAAATCGGCCTTGGATAAACTGGATGAAACGGTGATTCGGGTGGCGGCCTTCGGGTTAGTCAGTCGCGGTAAATCCTCGGTGGTAAACGCTTTAGTCGGTCAAAAAGTCCTGACAACTGGACCCCTGCACGGGGTGACACGCTGGCCGCGATCGGTGCGTTGGACACCAGCCACGGGTAAAATTCAGATAGAATTAATCGATACCCCCGGATTGGATGAGATTGAAGGGGAAGCGCGGGCGAATATGGCCAGGGAAGTCGCTAAAAGTGCCGATTTGATTTTATTTATCGTCGCCGGGGATATTACCCGCACCGAATACGAGGCCTTAGAAGAATTGCGCCAGGCGAAAAAACCGATTATTTTGGTGTTTAATAAGATTGATCTCTATCCAGAAGCTGATCGCCGTCAGATTTTTCAGCAGTTACAGAGATTAGGAACCAATCGAGACGAAAAAACGTTAGAAGATTTGTTAACTAGCGATGAGATAGTTATGGTAGCCGCCGAACCGCAACCGATTCCCGTCCGGGTGGAATACCCCGATGGGAGCGTGGTGACTGAGTGGGAAACCCCTCCCCCCCAAATTGAGGAGCTGCAAGATAAACTCTTAACGATTTTAAATCGGGAAGGGCGATCGCTGCTGGCCTTAAATGCTTTAGTGCAGGGGCAAGAAGCGGAGGAAAATATCGCTAGAAAAACCCTGGAACTCCGGGACAGTCAAGCGGAGGAAATTATCTGGCAATACGCAAAATATAAGGCTTTAGCGATTGCGGCCAATCCGATCGCTATTTTAGACCTACTAGGGGCTTCAATCGTCGATTTGACTCTAGTTCGGGCTTTAGCTCGTTTGTACGGCCTGCCAATTACCAGTCACCAAGCTGGTCAACTCTGGCGGACTCTACTTTTGAGCAGTGGGGGGTTGCTGGTGGGGGAAATCCTCAGCACTGTGATTATCGGTTTGGGCAAAACGGCAGCGGCAGCGGCGAGTATTTTTGAAAATCCCACCTCTTTAACTCTCTACGGTAGCACCGCTCTCCTACAGGGAGCAATTGCTGCTTATGGAACCTATATCATCGGGAAAGCCGCTAAAATCTATCTAGAACGCGGTTGTAGTTGGGGGGCATCTGGACCGAGTACGGTGATTAATCAAATTCTCGCTCAAGTTCATCCGCAAACTATCTTATATCGTTTACGTCTAGAGCTAGAACAGTGATTTTAAGGTAAAAAGAAAAAAGGAAAAAAGGCGACAGTGATCAATTAAATATTTCCGACTGACTACTGATGACCGACTCCTAATTTTAGAAACTTAATTTTTGACAACGACCACTAGCTAGAAATGTTGAGAGAAAATCATGTCTGCTGCCCATAATTCTTATATTCCCCTTCCCGTTTCTCGCCCAAAAAGCCAAGGCAGTCAGCCTCGTCCCCAGTCAGCAGTAAATCAGACGACCCCAACATTAAAACCGACGACTAAATCGGTGGTGAGAGTTCCCGTGGCCCCAACACAAAAACAATTAGCCTCGCGTCAATTACGTTTCCTTTGCCTCCTAGAAAGAATAGTAGCTGTGATTACTTTTTGTCTGTTGGGTTCGACTCTGGGAATATATGCTTGGACGGTATATATTCCCAAGGTTTGGGACAAAGAATTTGGTAAACTGGAAACACTGCAACGTCACGAGCGCAATCTTTTGGCTACCAATGAAACCCTTAAACATCAACTAGCTGAACAAGCAGAAAAACCCGAAACCGGATTAACTCATCCCCAACCCTTCCAAACTATCTTTTTACAGCGTAAATCTGCTCCTAACCTGAAACAGTATCCCGCTTCTCAATCCCAATCTACCGTCAATTCTCAACCCAGAAGTGCCTATTAACAGTTATCAGTTATCAGTTATCAGTGGGTAAGTTAAAAGTTATCAGATGTGAGTTTTTAAGTGTGCAGTATTAAATAGAAGTTTCCTACTGTCTTTTTACCGATCACTGATTACTATTTACTGATCACTGTTTACTGATAACTGATCACTGTTTACTGATAACTGAAAGATACTGCTCATGACTGACACAAAAAGACCCCAATTTAGAAGCAAAGAAACTCGATCGCCCTCGGGCAGGATTCGGGACAGAAAGTCCTATTTAAACGACAAAAAAAGGCAACAACAGTCAAAAAAAATGCCTGTGAGTAACGGGCGATTGATGGCGGTGTGGTTGGTTTTAGTCATGGGTATTGTGGGTTTAGCTTGGCGCTTGTACCAATTGCAAATAGTACAAGCACAGGAATTACAAAAAAGAGCCAGACAACAGCAAACTACCAGTATTAGACCCTATATTCCCCGGCGGGCGATCGTCGATAGTAATGGTAATGTTTTAGCGACTGATCGCTTGATTTATACTCTTTATGTACACCCAAAACTGTTTGCTATTCCCCCGGCAGAAGTGGCTGATAAATTAGCTCCTTTATTAAATATTCCTACTAATCAACTGATTCAAAGATTTAAAGAAAAAGAAACAGGAATTCGTTTAGCCAATCAATTAACCGAATCCGTGGCTAGGGGCTTAAAACAATTATCTCTTGATGGTGTAGAATTAGAGGAAAAATACGCTCGTTATTATCCCCAAGACGATGTGGCAGCCGACGTGATTGGCTATGTAGATAAAGAACATCGTGGCCAGGCAGGATTAGAGAGAGGTTCCAGTCAGTTATTAGAAAGAGATCCTTTTTCTGTCAATACAAGACGCATGGGAGACGGGCGAATTTTACCGGCTTTTGTTCCCGATGGTATCTTTCAATTTGATGAATTACAGTTAGAAGTAACCCTCGATTTAAAACTACAAAGAGCAGCCCGGACGGCCCTACGAGAACAGCTAAAAAAATTTAATGCTAAACGAGGAGCTGTCATCGTCATGGACTCCCTTGATGGTTCTCTTTTAGCCCTAGTTTGTGAGCCAACTTTTAACCCCAATGAATACTATAAAGCCAATGTGGCTCTATTTAAAAATTGGACCGTAGCCGATCAGTACGAACCGGGGTCAACTTTTAAACCAATTATTATCGCCCTGGCCATGGAAGCAGGGGCAGTTAAAGCTAATACGGTAGTCAATGATCCGGGGGCGATTACTGTCGGTCCCTGGACGATTAAAAATGCCTCTAAACAGGGTAATGGGGCGCTAGATATGGCCCAAGTTCTGCAAACCTCTAGTAACGTGGCTATGGTGCAAATTGCCCAAAAAATGAGGCGAGTTGATTTCTATAAAAGTTTATTAGGATTGAAAATAAATCAAAGGGTTGGTGTAGATTTACCCGGAGAAGTGGCAGGATATCTCAAACCCGAACCAGAATTTCTGGATAATGCCATTGAATCGGCCACCGCTTCCTTTGGTCAAGGTTTATCCCTAACGCCTTTAAAATTAGTACAATTGCACGGTGCGCTGGCCAATGGTGGCACCCTGGTGACTCCCCATGTGATCAAAGGATTAGCCGACGACCGCGGCCGTTTGCACTGGCGGCCCGATTATCCCAGCAAAAAAGTCTTTTCTCCCACCGTGGCCCGGCAAGTGGTGGAAATGATGGAAACCGTCGTTAGCAAGGGGACGGGGGTAGCAGCCCAAATCCCTGGTTATCGCATCGGAGGTAAAACGGGAACCGCACAAAAAGCTAGTCCGACGGGGGGTTATCTACCTAACGCCAAAATTACCAGTTTTGTGGCGATTTTACCGATCGAATCGCCCCGTTATGTGGTTTTGGTGGTGGTGGATGAACCCAAGGGTGCGAATACTTTTGGCTCCACTGTGGCCGCTCCCGTGGCAAAAACGGTGATGAATACGCTCATTTCCCTCAAAGGTATCCCCCCCACCTACAAGGTCGTTCCGGCGGGTTCTGCGACCAATAAACCCCCGCGGCACGATTAATTTAAGTCTTGAGGAGAAAAGCCGCTAAATTGTCCGGTAACTCCCATTCTAAATAGGGTCTGCTGAAAAAGTTTTTCGTGGGTGTGGGGTGTAGGGTTTTACCGATTTTGAGGTAGTCAGTTATCTAATTTGGTTCTTCGGTTTGTGTTATGCAATGGACGGGGGTTATAAGGGATGAAACCCTTATAGAAACAGACATTACCGCAATTTTTGTCAATTGTTTGCGATCTGGAGCGAACTAATCAATTAAGTCTCTTGCCAGATAAGGATTTAGTCGATTTATGCCCCCCTATCGAACCATACCAAGTAACGAAGAACCTCTAATTTTCAGGGAAAAAGTGCCTAATTCTCCCCCCCGATCCCTCCCATATCTGGCACTTTTTGATTTCAAAAAAGCCTAAAGATATTATCCAACAAGGTTTTTAGATTTATTCAGCAAACCCTAAATAGGGTTTAACTATTTTGGGTGTTGCCGATTTCAGAGCCAATGGGAGAGTCGGTGGTCGGTCAAAGAGACACGCTCTCACGCGGTAAACAGCCTAAACTCTGGCCAGTATTGGAGCGGGTGTAGGGGTTCCAAGTTCCTAACTCCCGGGAGGAAGGACCACAAAGATAAGAGCACTCTAAATCGCTCAATACCCCGCAGAGCTGCGAACTGTAACTCGACTTTTTCAAGATAAGAGAATCGAGCAATTATTGGGAGAAGAAATAAAAACCGATTATATCATCATTGATATAATCGGGAGAGTCATGGATGACTTCAGAATTGTTGAATGATAGCTTCATAAAGTAAAAAAGCGACTGTCATATCACATTCCAGTCACATCTAACTTAATAATTGCTATTGTCATGATGCTAAACTCCTTTGGGAGGATTGTCAAAACAATCTTAAGAAGTTTGAGAGGGTTAGGGATAGCTCTCCAGAAGATTTAGTGGGGGAATCAGTGGCCGGAAAGCTTCATACCCCTAATTCGGTTAAATTAAGTACCTAAGCAAAATTAATTACAAATCTAAGCCGTCTCCCGTCCTGACTAGGAAATTAATTTTGCACGACTACTTATTGTTTTTGTCGTAACTTTGAAGCGATTCCCAACAGTCCGAAACCTAGCAATCCTAATATAGCGGAAGGTTCGGGAATGTCGGGAGTAGCGTCAAGGGTTATATTATCGAAACCTACCTGGGATCCATTTGAGGTCAGAACAATTCTTAAGTCCCCGGTCGGAAGAGTGCCGATACCTGCAGTGGTATAGCTAAAGCTGACATCTGCGAAGTCTCCAAGATTGGGAATAATATCATTCTTAGAGGCTAGAAGGTTAGCTCCGGCGTAAAGTTGGATATTGTATAAGCCCGAAAAGGTACTGACGATTCTTCTGCGTCCCACAGACGCGCTCAAAGTATATTTCGTGTCCGCTTGCAAAGTTGTTCCGGTAAGTGTCTGGGAGATAGTTCCCCCGTTACTGTAGGCTATTTGATTTCCATTAGGAGCCCCAACCCCTGGATTGTAAAAAGTGTTATTAAGGACAGTACCATTGGTGAAAGCAAAATTCTGAGCTTGGAATGGATTAAGAAGCCCCGCCAGCGCCGAACCTGTTGGGGTTACCACCCAGCCAGTGATGGTATTATCGTTGGTAAACCCCTGTGGGGCAGTGATGATCGGGGCTTCAAAGCTGTTATTCGCTACGGTAAGAAGTGCAGCCTTAACTTGCCCCTGCGGAACAATTACCAAAAAAGAAGATGCGATCGCTATCTTGAATAATCCTAGCTTATTGCTGCCAGCAAAAGACATTAATTTCGCTAATATTTTTTGAGTCATAATGTTGACACTCCAAAGGAAAAATCGGAAATTACTCTCGGCTCATCATAGCAACACCTCAAACTTTTAGCAACACCAAACAGTAGGGTGAGAGCATCTCAAAAGCTATTGACAATTGGCCAATTTTGTGATCCGCTTGCTGTGTGGGCATTTCAGGTGATACCAGTCAATCAGAGTAGTCACGAAATCCTCACATTTGGTCAATTTTTGCTTAACAATTGAGATGGCCAATTCTCCTCAAATATGCCTGAATCGCTCTCTGGGTAAGCAACTCAGATAAAGTTCATTTTGTTAAGGACTGTTAAGATGCGCTTACCCTGCACCCAACAATGATTGATAAGAGTCAATTTTGACTTTCTGTCTAATCTGCCTTTCTTCCTTGTTGTGACTCGCTTATAAGTTTTTGGGGATGTCTATTGATTGACCATAGAAATACTTAAGAATACTAATAGATTGAACGTTTAGGCTCCACACCCATGAGATTATACTAGAAACAAGCCATAGCCTGTGAAGAATAATGTTCCAAGAACTCGAAGCCATATTTGATGGGACAGTGCTTGAACCTGATGTTCCCTTAGAGCTAACGGTGGGTACGAGGGTAGGAATTCTTGTGGAGAGCGCATTGCCCAATCAAGTCAAACCGCCTAAAACGTTTCTTAAAACTGCCCGGTTTCTAAAATTGTAGGGTGAACCTGATTAGTCGGGGAAAATTGACCAATATTTGTCTGGGGAGTTACCAACTAATGCTTACTTCTCTTAATCGCATTTTCTCGCCTATAGTATCTGGCGTTTTGCTTACCATAATTATCTCCAGTTGTCAAGGTGCAAATGTATTAACTTCGGCGAATAATTCCCAGACCAATCAATGGCAAAAAGTGACCGTAATCGAGGGTTTAGAGCATCCTTGGTCGATGGTTTGGCTACCTAACGGGGAAATCCTGATCACAGAGCGTCCAGGTCGTTTAAGGGTGGTTAGAGAGGGCAAATTGCATCCAAAAGCCATCGCTGGAGTTCCCGAAGTTTTTGCCGTTGGACAAGGAGGACTGCTCGATGTGGCAATTCATCCCCAATTTGCCCAAAATCGCTGGATTTATCTAACTTATGCCCACGGAGACCAGGAGGCTAATCGTACCCGCGTCGCTCGTGCGGTTTATGATGGTGCAAGTTTGCGAGATCTGCGGGTTATTTTTGAAGTTTCCCAGACAAAAACCGGCTCTCAACACTTCGGTTCGCGGTTATTATGGCTACCAGATGGCACTTTATTGGTAGCAATTGGGGACGGGGGTAATCCTCCCCTACAATTAGCGGGAGATTTAATTAGAAAACAGGCACAAAATCGGCAAAGTCATTTAGGTAAAATTATCCGCATCAATGACGATGGTTCTATACCGAAAGATAATCCTTTTGGGGGTTCTAAAATTTGGAGTTATGGTCATCGGAATATTCAAGGAATCAGCTTTGATCCGATGACTAAAAGAGTCTGGGCAACCGAACACGGAGCGAAAGGAGGGGATGAATTAAATTTAATTGAAAAAGGTAAAAATTACGGTTGGCCAGTGGTTTCTGCCAGTCAAGAGTACGGCACTAATAACCCAGTTTCCCGCGAAGAATCTCGACTAGGTCTGATCAATCCGAAAACAATTTGGACACCTGCGATCGCTCCTTCGGGATTGGTCTTTTATACCGGTAATCGCTTTCCTAATTGGCAGGGAAATTTATTCGCCGGTGGTTTAGTTTCCAGGGATATTCGCCGTCTGTCAGTGGATAAATCGGGTGAAATTATCAATCAAGAAGCGATTCCCATCGGTCAGAGGGTGCGGGATGTGCGTCAAAGTCCCGACGGATTTTTATACCTGCTCACCGATGAAGGTAACGGTCAATTAATTCGCCTTGAACCGCCATCTAATTTGTAAAAGTTCACAGAAATTATTATGGAAACCTTGAAGATTTTTTAGCGACTTCTAGTATAGTTATGTTTGTACGGGAGTAAGCACTCGATTTATGAAGAAGATTTTACAGTTAGTGGGACTAGGTTGTATATTACCTATGTTCCTCGCCAGTGCAAGTTTAGCGGAAACAGTGGTGGAAAAAGTGGCTCGCACGGGATTTTTGACCGTAGGAACCCGTTTTGATGCGATTCCCTACTCCTACATCAATGATAAGGGGGAATTAGTCGGCTATTCTATGGATGTGTTGGAAAGAATTAGAAAACGACTGGAAACTCGTCTCGGTCGTCCCGTCACCCTGCAAATGATTGAAGCTAATCAACCCGGAGAGAAAATTAATCTCATTCGTAGCGGGGACATCGATATCGCTTGTAGTACGGCTTTTACTTGGGAAAGGGCGAAAGTGGTCGATTTTTCCATCAGTTACAGCATTTCTGGGATTAGGATTTTAGCCAAAAAAGGTAGCAATCTCTCCACTCCTCAATCCCTAATCGGTAAACGCATCGCCTTGGTTCCCACTTCTGCGGCCGTCGATGTGATTAAATTAGTACAACCGCAAGCGACAATTGTTACTACCTACAGCACCATAGAAGAAGCGATCGAAGCTTTAAAAACCGGTAAAATCGACGCAATAGCGGGGGATAGCATCTCTTTAGCGGGAACAATCCTCAGAGATAACCCTAAAATCTACGAAATCGTCCCCGAAGAAGCTCTAGCTAATTTTGGCATTGCTTGCATGGTTCCCGAAAATAACTCTACTTTTTTGGATGATGTCAACTATGCCATTGTTAAAATGATGCAGGATTACATCACCAATGATACGGCCACCGTTAGTCAAATCGATCGCTGGTTCGGTAGTCAAGGACTGGTTCCCATCCCCCCAGAATTATTAAAGGGGTTTTTTGCCTTCAAAGTTATCGAACACGCCCAAATTAATCCCCAAGAAGCCAAATAGGAGCATAAATTCAGGTGAATATCAGCAATAAAACTGGTTTAGTCGGCTTTCTTCTCGCTTTATCTGCCTTCGGTCTGACTAGCACCGCTCAGGCCGCCTCAGACGAGGCTAATCCCATTGAAGCGCGTTTAAGTCGTCTATCTAGCGCTGTACGCGAACGGGTTAACCAACTGCCGGAAGGTACTGCCGATCCTAGTTTACAAGCTTTAGGCTGGGGAGATGGTGGCAATCGCGGTTGGGGGAATAGTCGTGTCGGTGGTTGGGTAGATGGTCGCGGTGGTAGTTTTGTTAATGCGCGGCCCTGGGGCAATGGTTGGTCTGACCGTGGTGGTTTCTTTAATTCCCGACCGCGCTGGGGTAATGGTGGCGGTTTCTTAAATCGTCGGTAAGTAGGTTGGGTGAGGGGATAACTTTATCCTTATTATCCGGGAGCATCTCATTTATGCAAGTGAGTAATTAGGGTTTGCGGCAAAAAGTACGGGCGAAGCATTCGGATAGAAAATCTCCGGTTTCACCGATAGGTTATTGCCCGAATGCTTCGCCCCTACAGGACTCGGGCCGATGAAGACGCAAGGTTTTGAACGACGATTCTCTCAAAATCTTGCACCTGTTTCGCGAGAAAAGCCATAAAACTCTTACCTTGCCTACATTTCACATTTATTCAGCAAGCCCTAATTACAAATACCAGGCAAATGCTTCCGGATCATACTGGCACTACTTTCATATAATATTCCGCTTTTCCAATTTTCTCTCAGCACCTCTGAACGTTCTACAACTTTGATAAGTTTGTCTAATTTCTTTTTTCATTTCCCAGGCTATTCCTAAGCAGGGATGTTCTTTCAGGATAACTTCTAGTTGTTGTTTTTGCTCGTGCTTTAAGTCCTCTTTATTTTTCCATAATAAATGAGGTAATCCTTTTTCATGCACCCCCATTAACTTTCTCAATTTATTAAGCTCGTGATTGATGATAGCCATTACATAAAAACGGTCATAGATGATTTTAGCATTGGGAAATAATTCCTTGATCACTGCTGTAAATCCTGACCACATATCGACGCTCACTTCTTTCACCTTCTCCCGCACTGTTTCTGGCTGTGCTTTTAAGGATTCTCAATTCATCTTGCTTATGTCCTTTAATCACATCTAGTCAAATTTTCTTGTCCAGATCTACGAACATTGACCACTGTTACATTTGGTAAATCGAGGAGTTGATCAAAATTTATCCACATAACCCACCTCCTGTTCCGTGTTACTATTGTACCATGCTCACACAGAACCTAGAAGAGCCAAATGCGGTTGAGGCACTTTTCAACTTGTTAGCCAGCGAGCGTTCTCCACCTCAAAAAGACTTTGTACTATCTATCTAGGGCTTAAGGATTACTTTATTCTCAATAATCCCTGCTTCTTACTGTGACTAATTACGCCTATCCTAACCAAGAAGTTAATTTTGTCCTATTACTTACTATGTCTAACAACAATTCTGAACGAGTAGTGCGTCGTGGTCGAGTTTTTCCGGAGATTCAATCTACAGAGGAAGAAAAGGCCAAACATCGCGCCCGACAATTAGAATTTTATCATCGTTGTTGGCCGATTTTTCAGAGTTTACAGCCCCGGTTAATGAAACATTACTATGGTTGGTACATTGCGATCGAACCCGATAGCGGCGATTATTTTATCGATCCCGATCAAGAAGTGGCCAGTAAAAAAGCAAGGGCAAAATATCCCGACAAAATCCATCATATCTTTGGCATTAATGAAACTGGAGTTAGTGGCAGAATATGATTGCAGGGAGATTTGGAACCAAAGGACAAATTTATTTTGATATTGATTTAGTTGGCGATGATGGATTGATTCTACCCGCAGAAGTTATGCTGGATAAGGGTTTTACCGAGTTTTTAGCCATAAATAGTCAAGATGCTGACAGTCTTGATTGGCATTTTTTGCGACAAAATAAATTGATAACCGCCCAAGGCGAAGCATTTTTTGATATATATTTAGGCAGAGTAAGAATTGATGGTCAGGAATAGGAAATTCCCGTTTTTGCAGGGGAGGCAATTCAGGAGATTTTGTTAGGTTCGCGGTGGCTAAAACAATTTATCTTAGTAGCTAATTATCAACAAACACAGGTGACATTAGGATAATGACAAAAAAGGCGATTATTTTACTTTCCGGGGGATTAGATTCAGCGACAACAGCAGCGATCGCTATAGCAGCTGGTTATCAATTAATTGCCCTTTCTTTTCGTTATGGACAAAGACACGAGCGGGAATTAGCAGCGGCGAAAAAAATTGCTAATTTCCTCAATATTAAAGAACATCATCTGATCGAAGTCAATCTATCTTTGTGGGGAGGTTCCGCTTTAACGGATCAATCTATTGCTATTCCCCAAGAGGGAATTAACCCGAATATTATCCCGATTACCTATGTGCCGGGGAGAAATACAGTTTTTATTTCGATCGCTCTTTCTTTAGCGGAAGCAAGGGCAGCGGAGGCGATATATCTAGGAATTAATGCAGTGGATTATTCTGGTTATCCCGATTGTCGTCCCCAGTATTTAGAGGCCTTTCAAACTTTAGCTAATTTATCATCGAAAGCGGGTTTAGAAGGTAAAGCACCCCAATTAATTGCCCCTTTGGTGATGGATAGTAAGGTAGATATCGTCCGTCGTGCTGTTAGTTTAGGGGTTCCCATTGCTGATACTTGGTCTTGTTATCAAGGTGAAGTTAAACCCTGTGGTTTATGCGATTCCTGTCGTATCAGAGATCAGGCTTTAATTGAGGCTGGTTATCCCGAATTAGCCACTCGCCTATGGAAATAGTCGGGGAAAATAGGGAGGATAGTGAAAAATGGAGATAATCTAGGCAATTAAATGTTCAATAAGGATTTTACTGCCGATTAATATTAAAACTAAACCGCCGAGAATTTCCACCTTTTGACTAAATAAATTACCGAATTTATGACCGATAAAAACAGCTATAAAACATAAAGCAAAGGTAATGAAACCGATAATAGTGCAAGCTAAAAGTAAGGGAGTTTTAATCATCGATAAACCCAAACCAACTACTAAAGCATCGATGCTAGTAGCGATCGCTAATCCGATTAAAGTATAGGAATCTAGAGGATTAAACCTTTTTTCCTCATCATCATTTTGAACAGCTTCGTAGATCATTTTACTGCCGATCACCCCTAAAATAATAAAAGCGATCCAGTGGTCAAAAGAGGCGAAGAAATCCCGACAGGTTAGACCGATACCCCAACCGATCATCGGCATAATCGCTTGAAATCCCCCAAAAAACAAAGCTATTTTCAAAGCCTTATTAACATGAATATGACGAATCATCAGGCCACTGGTCAGAGAAACGGCCACGGCATCGGCGGCTAATCCCACGGCTACAAAAGAAATGGTCAAAAGTTCGAGTGAAGTAAACATCTATAGTTGTTTATCCTTTAATTTCCCCTTATCTTAACTAATTTTTCCTCAGAAAACTTTCATATTTGTCTCATGATCCTCTCATTTATCTATCATTTCTCTAACCTAAAAATTCACTGCTCGATTAGTGAGAGGAGCGAATTGAAAACGTTTAAAAGCACATTACTGGTTCCTCACCGATCGCCTGTACCTGATGGATTGCTTCTGGGGTAAAACTGATGCTATCCTCAGCTTCTAGGACTTTTTCGCCCGTTACTGCGATTTTATCGGGAAATTCAGCCAGAGGAGTCCGAGGAACCAGTTTGAGGAACCAGTTTTCGGAGTTAACTAACCAATGCTGCTGTTTCGTGAATTCCCCTGAATTTTTTCCCAGACAAAGTTAAGAAAGATACTTTTTCCCATCATCGATCATCCCGTCTGCTTTTCAGGTGGCGAATGCTACCCTATAGGAAAAGTACCAAGTAAAAAATTATGATAATTTCGAGAATTACCAGAGAATCAGAGGGGAGAAAACGGTGATAAAATTAGCTAATTGACTCCAGTAACTTAAACACCCAATAACCGCTCACCGAAAATATGGCTGATTTTTTTAACACCTATGGTTTTTTAATTGTTTCCATGATATTTGGAGCCAGCTTAGGCCTTTCAGTTTATCTGCCCTTAATGGCTGGTCAATTATCCTTAGCAACCCCCGGTTTTTACGCTTTAGGTGGTTATGTAGCCGCCATTCTTTCCACGAAAGTTTTTACTAATACCAGTAGCAATTATCCCCTTACTTTGGTCTTTTTAGAAATGTTAGTTGCTGGCATTATTTCAGGAATATTAGCCATAGTTTTAGGTATTCCTGTTCTCCGTTTGCGAGGTATTTATTTAGCTATTGCCACGATCGCCTGGGTAGAAATTTTGAGAATTATTGCCCTTAATCTCGAGATAACTGGTGGTGCAGTCGGTATTTTCGCCATTCCCCAACCTTTCACCACTCAATTAGCCTACCTTTGGCTGGCTTTGCCCCTCTTATTCCTAACTATGCTGTTTCTCTACCGGTTAGAAAACATCAAAATTGGTCGGGCATTTAATGCCATTCGTGCCGATGAATTGGCAGCTGCGGCTATGGGAATTAATCCCACCTATCACAAAGTTTTATCCTTCACTTTCGGGGCAGTTTTAGCGGCAGTTGTGGGGGCGGTAAGCGCCCATTTTCTCAATACTTGGAATTCCCGTCAAGGCACTTTTGATGCCAGTATTATTTTCTTGGCTTTCGTTTTAATTGGTGGTTCAAGAACTTTTATCGGTCCAGTGGTGGGAGGCATTGTTTTAACTGCTTTGCCCGAAGTTTTACGCGCCCTCGGCGGCGTGAATGGTTTACCAATTTGGTTGGGGAATTTCTTGCGCGATGGTCGTTTGATTATTTTTGGAATTTTAATTGTTTTGGGAACCATTTTTTATCCCCAAGGCTTAATCACACCTGAATTAATCAAAAAACTAATTCCTTTTAAAAGAGGTTCCTCTTCTAGTCAAGAAATTGATTCCTAATTACAGCAGATATAATTGTTAATAAATAAGCGGGAAAATCAAAGGTAATTAATTATGGAACTTCAAGATTATTTCTTATTTTTCAAAACTCATAAATATGTACGCGGATGACTCTTCAGGGAGTCAACCTTAATCTCTCCACATTTTCTCAAGCTAGTCAAATCCGAGAAGGAAGCATCTCACCTTTGTAACTCCTAAATTAAGTTTTGTGTCAAGCTATACCAAATAAGCAAGACGGATCACTACTACTAGCGAATCACTACCCAGTGAGAAAAAAAACGATCCGCCTCAAAACTATGGCAAAATTTCACTTTTTTTATTACAATGACTGGAAGTTAATTTACCCCTTGCAGAAAAATGTTAAAAATTCCTAACAAAGCCGCACTCTTAGTTAGCATCTGTAACCTTGCTTTCCTTGCCTAGCTTGTCCATTAAGCCTGTTTTAGCCGAAGCACCCAGTTTAGGAAATGCCATTCTCTGCGTTGCTAAGGGGGAGACAGACAAAGGAACGAAAATCTATTTTTATACCTCTGTCATTGATAACGCATCGATCCAGAGAAAACGGCCCGTTGCCGTAACAATAGTGGAATCAGTGACGGACATTGCCGAAGGAGACGTGGTGATTATCGACAAAGAACATCAATCTATCACGATTGATGCCTTTGGAGCGGCCACTCCCCCACAAATGCAACCCGTGGGACTAGCTCTTATACTGGGGTTTGCCACTAATCTCGACGAAGTACAGACAGCCTGCTTGCAGACACGAGTTCTGGATTGATTCCCCGTCTTCCCTCCTGACAATAAAAAATGGTTGATGCCAGTGTCAGGCAGATACTAATCAACACCCATTAAGATGACCTTCACAGATACTACAGAAAAAGTAATTGTCCAACCGGACATACTTAACGAAACCGCGGCAATTGTCCCCGAAGCTCACAGGTTTTCCCAGGACTATCAACTCCTTCACTCCGGTGGTGATTCGGTAGTAGTGATGGCGGCTTAATCCTTTGCCAGGTGTGCATTGTAGTCATGGATAAAATACCAAAGGGTTCCCCAACATGATTCTCCATTTTTTTAGAGAAAGATAGACTCTCTCTCACCAACCGAGAAATCCTTTGTCGAAAGGTATTATTTAATCTTTCAATAGGATTAGTTTGACCAGTTTCTTTCCCGACTGGTCGATGACGTTTACTGGGAATTACTGTCTTATATGACTCCCAAAAGTCTGTGTAAGCAACTGCACATTGTCGGTAAACGCCTGGTAAACTGGCACCAAAGTTTTTGGGCTGATTGACGACTCCTATCTCCGCGCATAGCAACCAATAATTTCCCTTGTATTTCTATCAATTAACCGCCAAATATAGACCTTTATCGTCTTAGAAAAAACAAAAGACCACATTTCATCACATTCTATAACCAATTTACCTTTTGGTTTGTCCGAAACCTTTATTTGACCAGGGACAGCCGCCAGTTTATTGTTGACATAATTTTGTAACCATGACCAACTTACCCCTGTTACTCTAGCAATTCCTCGTAAGGAAATTCGTTCGAGCAAGAGTTTATCAATTAATTGTTTGGTTTCGTCAGAGACGGTTTTATTAGTGGGATTGATCACAAACTGACGACCACATTCTTTACATTGACGTTTGGGTTTTCCATTATGAATAGAACCATTCTTGATCCTATGGTGAGAACCACAATTAGGACAGGGGAACGGAGGTGAACTAGGGGGGGTACTTTGTTCGGTGCTAGACTGATATTTCAGTAAGCCAGACAGGAGCCAGAAAAAGATATTTATCAGAAAATTCATGATCAAGCTAGAGGTTTAAAGACTGATCGGGTTCCAATTATTTTTATTAATAAATATTTTACACAATTCATACCAGGTAAGCAACAGAGCTACGCCACTACTACCGAATCATTACCTGACTTGAGAACTACTTAATTCTATACCTGTCTGTTCTGTCAGATAAGTGGCTAATCTTTTGGCTGTCCAACGGCCAAACTCATACCCCATTTCTTGAGGCTCTTTGTCAATTGTCTCTAATAATATTTTGATATACTCATCCGTCGCTTTTCGATAATTTCCCTCCATTCTCTTGTCTTTCAAGCTATCTAAATTATTGGCATCTCTAGGAATACATCAATAAGAGACTGTTCGCAGTGAACACCCAATGAGTTTGGAGATTTGGACTTGAGTTTTCCCGTCATTTAACAACAACAATATCAAAACTCTTTCTCTAATGTAAGGATTTTTTTCTTTTTTTATTGCTTTTTGTAACTTTTCTTTTTGTTCGGAATTCAAGTGATTAGGGGCTGGCATAGCTATTGATATTTGAATAGGTTACTGTTTCTATTATACGCTATTTAGATGCTGAACAGCTTATAATGCTCAAAAAGCATGGGCGACATACACCGTGCTAACTGCCCACCATCTGTTCTAAGAGTATGAGGTAATACCCGTGTCTAATTGATTTATCTCGCAAATACGCAACGCCAAATTTTGTTTTGCAAAGATGTCGCAGATTGTCCAAAATCCTCTAATGCTAATGAGTATCAGCTTATGAAATCATCTCAAACTGGTATTAATTTTCCCAATAACTCTGGTCGATTTCTCAGTGCTTTTCAGAGAAAACACTTAGAAAAAAGCCTAGAAAAAGGGTTGTCTAAGCGCCATTTTCAACGAATTCAAATTATGCTGCTGGCAGATGAGGGTAAAACTCAAACCCAAATTTGCCAAGAGTTGGGCTGTTCCCATAGTACAGCACGCCATTGGATAACCCTCGCCAAGTCTGGTCAGGCTCACCAGTGGAATAGTAGCCCAATTGGCAGCCAGAAAATCGGCAATCTGTTCCAGTTGCTCAATTTCTTCGTCCACTTCCCGCTCCCGCCAATCCCAGGCGACGGAATAGTAATCGCCCTTTTCCCCACTGTGCTTGAGGAAGGATCCTTGGAAGATGCCCAGTGCAGGTTCGCTGACTTTTGGTGTAATTCTAACCAAGTGTAGGAACAGCATAATTGCTATAACTACTGATCTGTTTAGCTTTCATCCACTAAATTTAACAGCCCATGAACGGGTAATCACCCATCATTCAGGAGTTTTTGCAATGCCAGGATTTCTTCCTTATCAAAAGATTAAAGAGCGGATCGATCAGAAATTATTAAACATATCAGACTTTGAACCATCTAACTTAGAAGCTTGCAGCTATGATTTGAGAATTGGAACAATTTTTCAACATGGTCAGATAATTAATAAAGCTCATGATAAACACTCTGAGCAGTTTGTAATAAAACCTGGTGAGGTTATTTATTTGTTGACTTGGGAAGAAATTAAGCTTCCAGAAAATATTTGTGCAACTGTTTTTCCACGAAATTTTGATAGTTCTGAAGGTCTTCTTGTTCTCAATCCAGGTCATATAGATGCTGGCTATGAGGGAGCTATTACTGTTACAGCAATTAATTTAAGAAAAACACCATTAGCTATACAAAGAGGACGAAATATTTTGACTATAGTTTTTGAAGAAATGCTATGTAACACATCAAATCCTTATAAAAGAAATATTAGTAGACAAGAGCGAGAAGATCAGTTTAATGCTGCTTTAGTAGCACAAGATACACACAATTTATCTGAAATTATAGCTCAAGGCTCAGATTCACCTTATCCCACTAAACAAGAAGTAGAATTGATGATTGTGAAGCATTGGATAACTGTGTTGACTCTTATTTTAACCGCTGTCGCAGCTTTAACGGGAATTATTGCAGTTTGGATCAGTATGCAACCGAAATCTGAGAATAATAATCAAAATCCAATTCCCTTAGAGAGTCCAAGTCCAACACCATCTCCAAAGGGAACTCAAGGTTAGTAATAATCAAGGTAATATAAAAATGGCTAAAAGTGGTCTGATTGTATTTGATTTAGATGATACTTTGCTAAATACCAGCAATGTTTATTGGCTTGCAAGAAAGCTTTTTGTGGAAAAATTATCTGAAGAATTACAAATTAACGAAGATAAATTAATTGAAGAATTTGAAAAAATTGATCATCTTCAAATGCAACAACTAAAACATTCTCCTTATCGTTATACTCGGAGTATGATAGAAACTTATAAATCTGTTTCTCATAAGATAAATCATCAAATATCCGAGGAAACTTTAAAAGCTATTAAAGATTTTGGCCGTTTAATTTTAAAAAATACACCAAATACTATTAAGGGGGCTAAAGAAATTCTTGATTGGTCATCTCAAAACTATTCTCTTGCATTATTGACAAGAGGTGAAAATTCATTTCAAAAAAAGAAGTTACACAAAAATGAACTGTATAAATACTTTGATTTTATAAGAGTTGTACCTCACAAAAATGCTGAAGTTTTAAAAAAATTTATCCAAGATATAGGCTTTGATTGTCAAGATGTTTGGGTTATTGGTGATTCACTAAAATCAGATATTAATCCAGGCATTGAAATTGGAGCAAAGTGTATCTTGTACGGCTATCATCATCCACATTATCATTGGATACAAGATCATGAAAGTGTTGCATTAGGCTCTTTTTACAAAGTTGATAATTTATCAGATATTAGACAAATTCTTGAGTCAGATTCTAATTCTAATTCCGAATCGAGGTCGATGACCTGAAAAAATCCGATATTTTGCAGGACTGGCACTTGAAGCCATCGTAGGTTGGATTGACCTAAGGAAACCCAACACAGAATTAAATAACCAACTAAAATAATCTATACTAAGCCAATAAAGCCTGTTTTATTGGGTTTCCTGCCTCCTATTAACAGTAGGCTAAAACTAATAATTAATATCATCGTCGCAATCACTCGTGGACTGGAGACAACAACTAATTATTTTTACCCGTTATCCGGAATTGGGGAAAGTAAAAACCCGTATGATTCCAGCTTTGGCAGCCGAGGGAGCCGAAGAATTACACCGCAAACTGGCCGAATATACTCTCAGTAAATTAGCGGGTTTGAGGAATTTTCTCTCTCTGATCATTTACTACCATGGCGGCAGCGGGGAAAAAATGCGTACTTGGTTAGGTGTGCATTATTCCTATCATTCTCAACGGGGAAAAGACTTAGGAGAAAAGATGCAAAATGCTTTTGCTGATGGTTTTGCTCAAGGGATGACAGCGATCGCTATTATTGGCACAGATTGCCCAGAAATCGGGGAAAAAGAGATTTTAGCAGCCTTTGAAGCCCTAAAAACCCACGATATGGTTTTAGGGCCGGCGTTAGATGGAGGATACTACCTAATTGCTTTAAAACAGGTCTTTCCAGAGCTTTTTGACGGTATTCCCTGGGGGACGGGGGAAGTCTTGGCAAAAACTCAGACAATCGCCGCTAAACTGGCCTTAAAGACCGCTTATCTGCCTAAATTAGCGGATATTGATCGCCCGGAAGACCTGCCCATCTTAAAAAAATATCTGCCGGAATTAAGGTTGAACGATGACGGGGGTTCCCATGCGGACTAAATCAAACAACACTTTCACATCCCGATTCCGCATCCGCACACAACCATGGGAAGCGGCGCTACCGAGGGAATTTTCCGCAGGGGTGCCATGAAAACCGATGGAATTTTTGCCGTCACTCCAAAAACCGATCCATCTTTCCCCTAGGGGACTATTGGGACCGGGGGTGCTGACTTTTCCCGTCCAGGGACTTTTCCAGACGGGATTGCGAACTAATTCCCGCACTTCAAATTTACCTGTGGGGGTTTCCCAGCCTTTTTTGCCGACGGCGACGGTAAATTGTGCTAAAACTTGCTTATCTTGATAAACGTAAACTTTTCTCTCTTTCAGTTTTAGGACCAGATGGGTAGCGAGAGTTTGATTAGCTGCGGTATTCGGGGTGACGGTGCTGATTTGGTTAGCTTGGGCCGGATATACGGGTAAACAAGTTAATCCTAATCCGATGATTAAGAGGGTCAAATTTCGTTTGAACGCCATTATTCCCACACTCCTCAATTGCGATAGCGATAATTTTTAAGGATAGCAAATAGGGAACTTTTTGGAAGCTCAAGCCGCTTACACTGTGCCAGTTTTAGCTTCGTACTGCCGACAACCTTCACAGGGACCTGGGGGATTAACCGCACAACGCAAGTGGGGGGAATAGGCATTAAAACGACAACTAAGATCACCTATAAATGCCGGTTTATTTTCTGTCTCTACAGGGATTGACAAAAAATCACTGGCAATCACCGGGCTGTATTCGTGACGATGGCGAATCCCTCTCAAACGGTTGCTTAATCTCTGTTGGGATCGGTTAATTAACCAGAGACTAAGCAGAGAGGGAAAGAGAGCAAGGATAAAAACAAAGGTTATCCTGATCACGATTTTAGTTTAGGCGATCGCCAGTGCTGCTAACTTATTATCGAGGCCGGCGCTAGAAATTAGGCCATAACCAGGGAAGACTTAAGGGGTTCTTCCTTTTTGCTTTCATAAACTGCCGCAGGACCGGGGAATCCTCTGGTTAGTTCCCGCACTTTAATCTCACCTGCTTGCAGGGATTTGGTCAAAATTTCCATGGCAACCACGGGTTTACCGGCACCACAGAAGAATAAATCGGCGGCGAAATAGCCGTGTTCAGGCCAGGTGTGGATCGCGATATGAGATTCAGCTAAAGTCGCCGTCGCGGTAACTCCGTGGGGACTGAACTGGTGGACACACAAATCGATCAGCGTTGCTTCTCCTGCCGTAATTCCATCGAGGATAGCGCGACGAATGCGCTCGGGATCGTTGAGGAGGTCAGCAGGTACTTGCCAAGCATCGACAATCAAATGGGTTCCCAGTTTGGTCATTTTTTTTTCAATACTCCCTATCGAAAAACCTTCACAGAATTACCAGTATAACACAATTTTTCTAACTTGTGCAAAAAAGATCTGGTTTTTCTCGGTTACTTTCTCTAAAAAACTGGGACAGGGTGGGGGAGAAGGGTGTGGGGTGTGGGGTGTGGGGTGTTGGGAAAAGCGCAAAGGCCTAATTTTATCTAGGAGGGGGGACGGGATTAGTGGGGACGGTGGGACTGGGAGAAGCGGCGGGAATGGGTGGATTTTCGGGTTTACGGACTTGGGGGACGGGTAACAGATAGAAAAGTAGGGCGCAAGCGACAAGACTGCCTAATCCCGCCAAAAAAGGCACTGTTCGACTGGCCACCGATTCATTCACCTTATGGTAGCGACGGGAAACTGGCTGTAATTTCAGGGTTAGGTCAGGTAAAGTGCGAGTATCGGCAAAAAATTGGTCAATCGCTTCTATTAAATCGAATAACTGCACGGTACTGATTTCTATGTTGACTGGACTTTCCGGGATATTCAAGTCCGTTGATGGATACCAGACCAGACGATGGAGATTCTGGTCAATCTTTTCTAGGTACACATGATCTGGTTCATGGACGGGGTCTTGGGGATGACGAACACCACTCAAAAATTCTTGGGCATACTGACTGACCGCTTGTACCAAATTTTCCAAGAAAACCCGACCACCTTGCAGGACTTTATTGGCCCCGACTAACCGACATTCTACGTTAGTCAAAATTGAGAGTAAAGGTCGGCTATCCCCGGGGTTAGCCGGGGCGAAATCATCGCCGAAACCATCGAGAATCAGGGTACAATTGGGCAAGCTATACTGTCTTCTCATTTCTACACTATCTCCCCATCAAATAAACTAATCCAAAAGCGCTGCATTCCCGTCGTACCAGTACAAAATAATAACTGATCGAGGAGGGATAAAGCCAGTTCATTTAGGGCATTTTCATCAGCTAGATAAACCGATACTTTGGCCCGACGGGGGTTCATGCGACTGCGAAAATTGGAGCGAAATCTTTCTAGGTATTCTGATAAAAGAAAATTATTATCCACGGGTAAACCCTTTGATTCCATCTGTTGCCGCGCTAACAGTAATTGTCGGATGGATATAGCCAGGGGTTTGGCCCGATAACTGGCAATGATAACTAAAGCTTTTGCTTGGTCAAGGGTGAGACGGTCGAGGGTGTAGGAAATTCGCCAGGGATTAGTACAGCGTAATCGCCAGAAAATAATCCGGTTTCTGACAATTTTATCAAGTCCTAGTTCTTTACAGAGGGCTAACAGGGCCTCCCCGGCACCGACTTCTAAGGATTCCAACGCTAACAGCATTAAATCGATATGCTGTTGGAGATGTAGGGCGCATTGCTGACTTGCAATCGGAAAATCGGGTAAAACGCTTAAAATAACCGGTTTTTCTGGGGCTGATGCTGTAGATTCGGGCGTTAGGCTAGTAGAGGTCATGATATAGGAGAACTAAAACACAAGGGCGATCGAGTCAGGGTATTGTAAATTGTATTGTATAGATAGCTGTCCCCCATTTTACGAGACACGGAAACCGAATGGATCTGAAATCACTGATTCGCGATATTCCTGACTTTCCCAAACCGGGTATTGTCTTCCGCGATATTACTACCCTACTCAATCATCCCCAAGGATTACGTTACACGATCGATACCCTAACGGCAAAGTGTCGCGATTACGGTTTATCCCCCGATTACATTGTCGGTATGGAATCGCGGGGTTTTCTCTTTGGTGTTCCTTTAGCATACCAATTAGAAGCGGGATTTATTCCTGTCCGGAAACCGGGCAAACTACCCGCCGCCGTTCATAGTATCGAGTATGATTTGGAATACGGAAGCGATAGCCTCGAAATTCATCAGGACGCGGTGGCATCCCATCATAAAGTCCTAATTGTCGATGATTTAATCGCGACGGGAGGGACGGCGAAAGCGACGGCCGATTTATTAGAAAAAATTGGTTGTGAGGTGTTAGGATTTGCCTTTATCATCGAGTTAATCGACCTCGGTGGTCGGGAAAAATTACCCGATTTACCGATTATTACCCTCATCGATTATTAGGTTTTTTTAAGTACCTAAGCAGAATTAATTACACATTTCGCTAACACTCTGGCAAGAGTGCCTATCTCAAAAATGGCAATTAATTCTGCGCGACTATTTGTCTCCTGACTCCTGAATTGGAGTCCCCACTAGGAAATTAACTTGGCATGATTACTTATGACGGCGACCGATGATAATTATAAGGCTAAAACCGCTCGATCGAGTGCTAATGGGTTACAATCTCTCCTAACTAGCGAAACTTTTTTGTATATTGTCAAGCGTGTTCTCCAGGGTTTATTAACTCTGTTGTTGGCCTCGGCTTTGAGTTTCGCTATTATCCAATTAACCCCCGGCGGTTTTCTGGCTTTGCTTGACCTTAATCCCAAGATTAGTCAGGAAACTAAAGAACAATATATTGCCCTTTTTGGTTTAAAAGACCCGCCGATTGTCCAGTATTTTAAATGGTTGTGGCAAGTGGTAACTCAGTTTAATTTTGGTCTGAGTTTTACCTATTTTCGTCCCGTGTCTTCCCTATTATTAGAGAGAATTCCAGCGACGTTATTAATGTCTTTGACTTCCATTATTTTAACCTGGGCGATTGCGATTCCCTTGGGCATTCTCAGCGCCGTCAAACAAAACCAATTTATCGATAAATTTTTCCGAGTTATCAGTTATCTTGGTCAAGGTTTTCCCAGTTTTATCACTGCCCTTTTACTGCTAATTCTCGCCCAAAATGTCTCGCCGCTTTTACCGGTGGGTGATATGACCAGTATTAACTATTCGGAATATTCCCCTATCGGTAAAGTTTTAGATATCGCTTGGCACATGATTTTACCAACTATTGCCCTGACAGTTACCAGTTTTGCAGGATTACAAAGATTGATGCGGGGACAATTATTAGATGTTCTGCGACAGGATTATATTCAAACCGCAAGGGCGAAAGGTTTACCGGAAAATAAAGTTATCTATGTCCACGCTTTACGCAATGCTATTAATCCCCTGATAACTCTTTTGGGCTTTGAATTTTCTAGTTTGTTAAGTGGGGCATTTATCGCCGAATTTTTCTTTAATTGGCCAGGATTAGGTCGCTTAATTTTGCAAGCTGTGACGGCTAAAGATTTGTATTTAGTTATGGGCAGTTTAATGATGGGTGCTACTATGTTGATTATCGGTAATCTTCTGGCTGATTTGCTTCTCAAAGCTGTAGATCCTAGAATTAAATTGGAGGATTTAAAGTAGGGTGATAGGGAAATTTCAGCTAAATTTCCCACTACCCAACGGGTGCATCTCACATTTGCAGAAATAGGGACAATCAGCAATTATCAGTGACCCTTAAATTATTACAGATGTATCAGCAGCTGCGTGTAAGCATCCCACCGAAAAACTAATGCGCGGGGGGTTTGGGGGCGGCGCCACGCCCCCAACGGGGGGTTTGGGGGGTAGAACCCCCCAAAAGCTTGGATTGAGTGGTAAAATCGGAAGTAATGACCAATTTTAGAAGATAGTTTCCCTTTAAAAATCCCAACTCAGTAGATTTACAAAAATGGGATGTACCCCCACCCAACCCCTTTTTTCCTTTTCACTTTTCACTTAATAAACTATGTTAGCAACTACACATTATTTACTCAGGTCAAAACAAGACGGACAATACCTAGTAGCGCGTCTGAGAAAAGGTGAAAGCGAAACTCCGGCCAGTTATCTGCTTCTGTTTAAAGAATCCTATGATGCTTTAAGTTATATCAATACCCATGCTCAGGATTTAGCCAATAATTTTTCTGTGGAAACTCTCTCAGGAACACAATTAAAGGGACTGATGCAGCGATGGGGATTTGCAGGAATTGGTTTAGTTAGTGAACCGTTGGAACCACAGGTGCAGTTTTTAGCCTACGAAAAAGGATTTAATCTCTAAACTATGAAAACGCTGTTAATCACTGGAGTTAGTGGGTTTTTAGGTTGGCATATTTACCAAAAAACTCGCTCATCTTGGGCAAGTTTCGGTACATACCTTAATCACAATGTCAATAGTAATGACCCAAATTTAATTAAAATTAATTTAACAGACTTAGCCGCAGTTAAAGAACTTTTTCAACAGATTAAACCCGACGCGGTAATTCATGGGGCTGCCCAATCAAAACCGAATCTCTGTCAAGAATTTCCCCAAGCATCCGAGGCAATTAATCTGACAGCTTCTCTAGAAATTGCCCGTTTATGTAGTCAATATCAAATACCCCTAGTTTTTACCTCTACCGATTTAGTTTTTGATGGTAAAAATGCCCCCTATTCCGAAAATGATCCCGTTTCTCCAGTCAGTGTCTATGGTGAGCAAAAAGTAGCGGCAGAAAAGGGTATTTTAGCAATATATCCTCGGGCGGCTATTTGTCGAATGCCTTTGATGTTTGGTTCCCCTTCTCCCAGTGCTAATAGTTTCCTGCAACCATTTTTAAAAACCCTCCAAGAAGGAAAAGAATTATCTCTATTCACTGATGAATATCGGACGGCTGTTGGGGTTAATAGTGCGGTGAATGGGTTACTTTTGGCATTAGAAAAAGTGCAAGGGATTATTCATCTGGGGGGTAAAGAAAGAGTTTCTCGTTATCAATTTGGTTTACTAATGGCGGCAGTTTTTAAGCTTCCCAGGGAACAAATAAAACCCTGTTTACAGTGCGATGTTCCCATGAGCGCACCGCGTCCGCAGGATGTTTCTCTTGATAGTTCTCTTGCTTTTTCTTTAGGTTATCAACCATTAAGTATTAAAACCGAATTAGAGGCAATTAGAGATGAAATTATCTGAACAAAAGCGGACTATATTAATCATCTTACTCCTTTTTTTTACCGCTATTCTCATGACTAATTATTTCGAGGTAGGGATGACGGGAGTGTTAGCTTTTTTCGTTGCCTATCTTTCTAAAGGATTGCGAAAAGTTAAGTAGGGTATGTTGAAAAAGCCTGAAATACTGATAAGAAAAAGGTAAAATACCCTAAAAGTCCTGCACTTTTTTTATTCAGGACAGATGTATATAATCTCGGCGGCAACTCCATCAGAACCAGAATCATTTGAACTACCCTTTGCAACTTAATTGGCGTATTTACCTACTTATTTTCCCGAATTCTCTCCTATTTTAGTCTTTTCTTAAGTCATTTTTTAAGCATTTGGTTATAAACTTGTCGTGAAAGAATTGGGAAAAACTCTTTGCCTTGATAAAACTTTTTTTCATCTTCAAAGACAACTAAAATATAATGAGCTTTGTTATCAGGACTGACGATAATAGCCGCATCATTTCGATTATTAAATGTCCAGCCTATCTTAGCATAAAATTGAGTGTTAACGGGGGGAGATTGACCTAAAAAGTCTTGGATAGGATTAAAAGGTTTTTCTTTCCACGCTTGAGGATGTAAATCTCGTTTAATCAATTGTTTAATCGCTTGGCTATAAGCTGGTGAAATGGCTTGTTCTTGCTCAATTTCGATTGGAAATTTTCCAATTTTCACTCTCTTTTTTAAACCAATAAATAACATTTTTGGGTCTATTATACTGATCGTGATAAGTTTAACTAATCAATGATTGGCTGCTAACAGCGGTGAGTACAGATGTTGAAAATTTCTTAACCCATAAGTCTGACGCAAAATTACACGAATACGATTATTTAAAACTTATTTAGATGCTGAACAGCTTATTAACAAGTAATTTAGATAAGTCTCTTGCATAATTAATTTTTGAGGGTTCAAAAACGTCAAAAATAAGGATTAAAGGCTCTTCTAGGTTCTGTGTGATAAGTTTAACTTACTATATGATCGATCAATCTTTGTGTCTTTGTGGTTCGTTCCACCCCCTCGCTAGGAGGAATGTATCTTAGAATACATTTTACCCACTAAACCCAAGAGAGCCGATTAAATGGCATAAAATCTGTAAATAGACCATTTAATTGATTATTATTCATTATTAATTCTCCTGACTACTGACTTCTAATCCTAACAACAATTTTTGATTTTTACAAGAAGTCTGATGATTTGGTATTCTCAAAAGGTTTACTGGCTATGGTATGATTAAGGGGGGTTTGTTAGACTATGATATTTTTCATGATCATCTGTTTTTATCTGATATCATGTTTAGAAAAATTCACTCTCTAGATTTGGGTTTAAATTATGATAACTACACTTATCGAACGAGAAGCAGAACCAATTTTAATTAGTGACTTAACCTGGAGAGAATTTAAAGCTGTTGAACAGCTAATCGATCGCCCAGGGTTAAAGTTATCTTTTTTAGATGGAGTTTTGGAGATTAGAAAAATGCCAGGGAAAAAACACGAAACTATCAAAAAACGTATTGCTTCCTTAGTAGAAATTTATTTAGAATTTTTGGGATTAGATTTTACTCCTACTGGTTCTGTCACCTTAGAAAATGAATTTGAAAAGGTTAAAAGAGAAGGTGATGAATCTTATGAATTGGGAGCAAATAGAAAACATCCTGATTTAGTGATTGAGGTGGTTGTTAGTAGTGGAGGAATTAATAAACTGGAAGCATACAAACGGTTACAAATTCCCGAAGTTTGGTTTTGGATGAATGATGAGTTATTGTTTTATAGTTTAGGAAATGATGGTTATGAAGCTGTTAGTAAATCGCAACTTTTACCGAGTTTAGATGTAGATTTATTGATGCGTTGTATTGGTATAGAAAATCATGCTCAAGCGCTGGGAGAATTTAGAGCAGGGATTAAACCGAATTGCTTGGGTTAATATTGATAGAAAACGATTAAGAAATTATTGCTTCAGTTGCTGTGGATTCGTTGAAGCAGCAAATTATCAATCAGATTTTGGTTGAGAGAATTTCAGTATATTAAGGGGAAGAGAAATGTGAGTGACGAGCTTGTAAAATGGATAAAAGAAAGTTAGTGACTTTCTGAAAACATTCACGATCCCTTTGTAACATTAGGTATCCCTTGTGGATATATATTGACATGGGAATGTTGTATTGATTTAAAAAGCCTTTGCCAGTTGATTAAAATTTCATTAGCGTTTCCGTCCTGATTTTTTTGTAACCCAAGTATCACTTCAACAGTTCCTTGATAATTAGCTTGAGATATACTCTGGTGGTTAAGTTTACTTAAAATATTTTTTAAAGTAGCCCAAACTGAACTTACTCTAATAATTTCTATTAATGTATCTCCTTTATGAATTACTATTACAAGTTCATAGTTATCCTTTCGATTTTCTGAGCATAAAGATTCCCACTGGCTTGTTTTTAAGCGAATGATAGGATTGTTATAACTTATAGTTTTGACTTCACTGTAAATATTTTTACCTTTTGAATCTTTACACAAAAAATCATATCCTAAAGCTAAATAATCACTTTGTTTTTCAGCAAAATAACCTAGTAATTTATACATTCTTTTTGCTTTTCTCTCACCCCATTCTCCCCAATACTCTTTATTCTCACCTGTACCACCAGGAGAATAAACAAATCTAGAGTTATTAGATATATTTTTTTGATTTAGTGGTTCTTGGATATTTTCTGGAGGGGGCGTAAATTTTTCTTCTTCAGTAATATCCCCAATATCATAACCATTTTCTAGTAAGTATTCTTTGATGTCTTCAATCTCATCATCTAGTAACTGTAACATTAATTGCTCTGTAATTTTCACTTTATCTAACTTCAAAGCATCAAGTAAATGTTTACCCAAATTAACATTTTTAATACTATTCCACTTCCTTACATAATAAATAGAATTATTATCTTTATCATAGTAATTATGTAAAGACTCTTTATAGTCTATTAAACTACACATCATGAGAATTTTATGAGGATTATAAAATCGAATGTTATCTACTTTCTCTTTAATTTGCTCCTCTATTAAAATATTACGTTTTCCAGTAAGTAATATACCTATGAATATAGACCTTGCTTTAATTAAACCAGGTAGATAGTTATCAATTTCACTTTTATCCAAATTAATATCCATATCCTCAATAGTGATTTTTTTAACTCTTAAAATATCAAGTATTGTTTCAAATTGAGAACAATTTACACCAGAATCAGCAAATTTTACTAAACTAGAGTTGCGCTTAGGAGGTAATTTCAATGATGTACTAAAATAGAATAAATCATTAATAAAACGAAATTTACCATCATAAGTTAGTAATTTTCCACTATTTATCCAAGTTTTAATTTTTTCTTTATCTTCTTCATTTATTCCTTGTATAATACATCTTAAAAAATGTTCAAAGACTTGATTTAGTCGTCTATCATGTTTGTTGGTATGCTCAGTATATTTTTCAGCAATATCATCTAAGATAGTTAAACAACTTTCTACATTAAGCTCTCGCTTCACACCAATAAAATCTTCTACTTCTTCTTTCAAGCTACATATACATACATTGTAGCAATCTCCTACGAGTTCTCTGATTCGATTAGAGTATATACCCTCAGATGACTTATGGCATTTTTCATCAAAGCAAGGAATTGAGTAGTTATGTTTTACTGAAACTTGAAAATAGGAAATTACTTCTACTGGAATATTATTTCTCCATACTTTTGATTGCTGTCCTAAATTTAATCTATCCCAATTATCATTTATATACCTCCATATTTTCTGAGAAAATCTAAAATTATTAAAGTACAGATAATGGGGGTAATAAATAAAATTTTGAAAAAAGTGTTTTTGCTCATTAGAATCAAGTCCAATAACTCCTAAGTATTCTTTTTCAAATTGCGTTGAAAATTGAATTTCTCGCTTATCATTATATATCCAAAATCTGACTTTCTCTTCTACTCCTATATTTATAAAAAATTCCTTCCATTGCTCTTTATTAGATGATTCATGTTCGGAATATTTAGAACTAACAAATTGATAAAAATCAGTATCTTCATAGAAAGTTTCTAAATTTTGCTGGGGATTATAGTAATTTGATAAGTAACACTTTTTAGCTAGTGCTAAATTATTGTTTCTGACCAAAAGTTTTAATCCACATAATTTCTGAAAGTCTTCTTGAGTTAAATAGGTACGATATGTAAATATTTTTCTGCATATATCAACAGCATTTTCAGATGTTATAATCTCTGGGTTATTGAGGACTTGATAAATTTTCTCTCTAATTAAATCAACACCCTTTAAGTCAGATACTCCTAAGACACCAGTAAAAAACCTTTTCCATTCAATAATAGAATCTCCTTCTTGATAATATTTATTACTGATTAAATTAGGTAATGATACCTCTAATAGTGATATATCTTCCAACTCTTCATTTGTATAAAACTCAGATAAGTTACATTGACTTGCTACTTCTAATCCATTGTTAGTTAATAAAGGTAATTTATGAAGTGATTCAATATCCTCATTACTCAATGATAATGTTTTCCAAACATTAAAAATATATCTGGTAATATTAATGGTATTGGAATCATTAATTGCATTATTGGTAATCATAGGAATTATTGTGTTAGATATAATATCTAATCCATTAGGATCTTTAACACCTATAAATAAGAAAAAATCTTTCCAATTACTAACTGTAGCTGGAGTTTCACAATAATTATGAATAACAAACTTAAAATTTTCAATACCAATTAAATTTGCTACTTCCTCTGTTGGATATTGAGGTTTATAAAAATCGGATAAATAAAAATTACAAGCACAATCAAGATAATATTTATTATCCTTTGGATTACGATAAATTAATTGTAATTCATTTAATTTTTGACATTGTTCAGAATTCAGTTGAGAATAATATTTAAAAATAAATCTGACATAATTTATACAGTTATCTAAGGATAATTCTACATCTGGTTTGTATTTAGCTTGATTTATTCTTTCTTTCAATATTTCGTAACCATTAAAAATCTTAATTCTTAAATTATTTTTTGCCCATGCAAAGAGTTCTTGGTCTTGTCTAAGTTTTTCGTCTATATCAGGATGTATAAAATAAAAAATATCGAAATTTAATATTTCTTTTATTTCTTTCTCTGATTCAATAATTTGGAAATATAATAGATCAGGACTAGCCAAATTACTATTTTCATCCAAAATAAATTTTATAGAAAGTAATTCTCTATTAGATAAGTTTTTTGTTTTTAAATGAGCTAATACTTGAAAAATAAGCTGCGGGTTGCTTTTAACAATATTTTGGTAATGTATGGACTTCAAAAAACTACCAAGGGATTTTACATCAAAAATTTTAACACCAAAATTCTTTAGTTTTGTTTTATTGAGTAATGAATTACTTATAAAGTATCGTTTAGAATCAAAAGATGTTCTTACAGTTTCAACTGGTATTATTTTAGTAATTTCTGTCTCATCTAAAATAGAATTATTTACAGTTAATAATTTATTATCTTGTTCTGAAGGAATAAAAGCAATTAATTCTAGAGCTTGATCAAATTCTTGATTAAATGAGATAAAAGTTTCACTTTTAGCTAAGTTCAAAGAAAATTTAGATGGTAAAATATTAGTAACTTGGTTTCTATATTCTGTCTTTTTAGCAACTTCAGCTATCCATGTTAACGAGTAATAAGCTATATTAGCAAAAAGAAATATATTCCAAGGATTATCATGATGAATTTCTTGTCGGTTAGCTGTAGTTAGAAAATCAGCATTAACTAAAAAAGGTAATTTATATTCTTTTACATTGGTTGGTAAATATGTAAATAAAACAGAATCTTCTTCATTGACAGCAACCAGTTTATTATCTATAAGTTGAGCAGCAAAGGTAATTTTCGAGCGTTCAATTAATTTTAGTTTATCAGGTATTTTTTTATCGCTTTCCATTTTGTCTTTAACTTGTTTAGGCACATTAAAATCAAAATCCTGTACTAACCAATAAGTAATTTGGTTATTTCTACATATTTTGTATTTTCCTCCTTGCTTTTCTTTGGTGATGGAGACATCAACTATGTTGATATTATTTAAGCCTATAACATTTATATTTTGAACATGACGTAAAAATAAAATTAATCTAGGATCTTGAAATAATTTTTCTAACTTTGTTTTATATTCTTTAATTTTAGCTTGTCCCACATAAATAGCAGTTGCAACAGGAAAAGTAAAAAATTGTTGATACTGCTGAATTTCTACAGGATATTCTTTTTTATCTATCCAAATAGGTTTGATTTGCCAAGGAGTTTTCTCAAGGTTTTTATGTCTTTTGTCATTTCTATCAAATTTGAATGAAAAATTACCAGAATTAATATATACACATTCTGAATCCGCAAATACAGATTTAAACCCTATACCTTTATAACCTGTTTGCTCAGAATTATTGACTTTTGTACTTTTGGATATACTCGATATAGCGTCTACATTAGTGCTATCAAAAGGCTTACCATTATGCAAAATCAAAAAATGTTCGCGGAGAATGACAAATAGTACGTTTACTTGACCAGTTTCATTAGGTATATCATCAGCATTTTGCAAGAGTTCAAAGATAAATCGTTCTGTTTCTGTATACAAATCACCTGTAAGTCTTGTTAAAGCATTAGCAAGGTTTTCAGCATCTCTTTCAGACTGACCTGTTTCATTGAATATTTTCTCAATTAGTTGTTTAGGATTTTGCATAATTCTTTATTCGCAGGGAAATTTGGTCATTATTGTTACCTAATAAATCCAGTTCTAAGCAATTACCGAGTATATCGGTTACTCATTGATGATTTTATTGGGTAATATTGCCGTATCTATTTAGCATATCACTTTTTTATCAACTAACAACAATCAAAAATCTGACAGGGGGACAAGAAGGCTGAAATCCATATATCATAAGCTTTTCATGGTTTTAGATCGAAAAAGTCCGCCGCACCATCTCTCACTTATTAATAATAATTCCTAGTAAGCTCGCTCCTATTCCTAATTCTTTCGTTAGCTTTTTGCCTAGAATCGCTAGATCTATTTCTAGAATTTCTGGACTATTTTGTAATAATTCCTTGGTTCTTCGGTTTGTGTTATGCAATGGACTGGGATTATAAAGGATGGAACTCTTATGTAGAAAGGCATTTGGCGATTTTTGTCAATTGTTTTTTATCTAGAGCGAACTCATCAATTAAGTCTCTTGCCAGAGAAGGATTTAGTCGATTTATGCCCCCCTATCGAATCATACCAAGTAACGAAGAGCCATAATCCTTCATCTCTCAATCGTTTAATAATTTCCTCTGCGGATTCTCCTAGGTCAACAATTTTCGATAATACCTCTACCCAATTAATAATACTGATATAACACCCATTAATCAAGGCATTTTCTACAATTTCTGCTCCTGGTTCATCTCTAAGATAAGCTAAAAAGGCAGCAGCATCTAACACAGATTTATTCACTTAAATACTCCTGTCTGCGTTCTTGAATAAGTTCATCTACTAAATTTCTATCAGGTGATTTATCTTTTAATAAACCTCTTAATTTTTTAACTTGGTTTTTGAGACTAACTAATTGTAATATACCATTATCTTCCAGAGTTAAAATTAATCTATATCCAGATTCTAAATTAAGAATTTGTTGGATTTCTTGCGGTAAAGTTAAACGTCCTTCTGGTTCAATATCAAGTATGTATTGTTGAGAAAGTGATGAATTAGCAACTGTCATAACTTTATATTTCCTCGTTTTCTACCTATTTCTAGTTTAGCAAAATTCTCAAAGTTAATCCTGTAGGGTGGGTTAATGAAATGTAACGCAAACAGTAAGTTTTTAAAAGACTCACGCCCGAATCACAGTAATTCTATATTGATTTTCCGTCACCACAACTTCAGTTGATAACCTTTCTTCCATTGGTAAGGCATTTTTCCGCCTATCAAAGATAAATAACCAACCAAAATCTAAACCCAAACGCCCTAAATAAGATTCTAATTGTTCAATTTCATCAGCTTGGGGATCGCGTTTTTTATCCCGCCATACTTTTAATTCAATACCTAAAATTACATCTTTATAACGCAGACATAAATCCATTCTATCACTACCAATTGCATATTCCCTTTCTAAAACTCCCCCACCATTAACCACACGATGTAAAAAAGCCATTAATACAATATGGGGGGCAATTTCATGGTAAGCAGCACTACTTAATAATGGTTCGACCTGTTGTCGCCAAAACTTGAGAAATGCTGTTAATAAAGCATCTATATTTAATTCACCTTTTGCTGTCAACCAACTAGGACTAATTAAAGGTAAACTGTCCTGAGTTCCTTGGACTAAAACGCGGGGAATAACTTCACGATATATGGGGTTAGAAATAACTAATCCCCCCATCGGATCACGTCGTAATAATCCTAAATCTATTAAATATTGCCTATCATCTGCCAGGGTATCGGGTAAGGTTTGCCCTGCTAAAATCGGTTGAATAATGTTTTTAACTCGTTTTTCTCTGAGTTTTTCCGCTAAACTATCTAAATGAGTATCCTGACGATTAATTAATATTTCTTTGGCTGTTAAGATATGTTCTTTAGTAATAGTAATACTTCTATCTTTTACCATTTTTTCTACAATTTCTTTAGCTAAAGCATTGACTAGCCAAGGTTGTCCTTGGGTTAAATCATAAGCTGTTTCTATTGCTTCTGATGTGAAAATTTGTCCAGTTGCTGCTGTATGTTGTTGATATAATTCTCCCACTTCTTCGAGATTAAAATTTCTCATAGTCAGAGAAGCAACTTTGATATTAAAAGGACTGGATGTATTTAATCTGTCACTACCTCCCGATGCTACTTTATAATCTCTCACATCTCGTAAACCAATTAATCCTACTGACGAGGGAAAATTTTCTGGACGTTTAGGAAAACCATCTCTTAACTGTCGTAAAATAGAAATTAATGTTTGGTCTTGTAAAGAGTCAATTTCATCTATAAATAATACTATGGGACGATTGATAGCTTTTGCCCAACCTCTTAAAAAAGCCTTAATTCTGCTTCCTGGTTCTTCCTGTTGCCATTGTTTAGCAGGAGGTTGTAATTCGGTCGGTAAACTATCCTCAATTGTATTATACCATGCCCCTAAAATTGCTAATTCTGCGGCAGTAGGATCATGATTAAATGCACTTCCTACTTCTACAGATACCATGACTGCGGCATAATTTCCAGTATCAGTCAATTGTTTTGCTAGGGATAACATAGCGGTGGTTTTCCCCGTTTGTCGTGGTGCGTGAAGAACAAAATAACTACGTTGTTGAATTAGCTCCTCTAAATCTGGTAATCTGACTGTGGGAGAGAGCATATAGTGGATATCGTCTGAACAGGGATCTGCAATATTAAACCAGCGAGTCATAGAATTTTGGTAATAGATGAACTCTTTAAGTTTAGACATTTTTTATGCTCCCGATACATTATTAAAACCACTAAATTTGCTAATGAGAGTTGGTTAATTCGGCAATTAATTGTTCAGGAGTGATAATTCGTGGTGTGACAATGGGGAAATCTTGAGGATTACGGGTAATAATTGCATCCAATTTATTAACTACCGCAGTAGAGTATTGAATAGAATCTTCAAAATCCTGAAAATTGGTTGTGAAAGCCATTATAATTGCAGCCTGATTTACTGTAGCAATTTGACAAAAAGTAATTAACTGCTTTAAATAAGTAAGCGTCCAATCTCGACCTCTTGCCTTACGGATAATATAATACAAATCACTAAAAGTTGAGGCGGAAATATAACCTGCAATTGTGCCTTTTTCAATTAGTGATAAAACTTGTTCACTTGCATTCCAAAAAGGTTCTCTTTCTAAGGCATTATCAATAATGATATTAGTATCTATCAGGATTTTCACAGGTTATATTTCTCCTTTAAATATTCATATTTAGCTTGATCTGGATCAAAGTCTGCCGGAATGGCAGGGGCATTTTCAAATAAACCCTGAAATGCTTTGATCCTAGATTTTCTTTTTGGTGTTTCTGGTGCTGGTTCAGTGGTTGGGGTTGTGGTATGATCAAGGGTATCTGTGGCTGCCCAAACTACAATTTCCACATTTCCGGGGGGTAAATTCAGGGGTTCGGTAATCAGCAAGTTACCAGATTGATCAATTTTTCCTTTGAGTTTGTATGCTTGCATGATGTTTTTTATGATACTCTGTTTTTATATCATATCATAGTCAACAAAATTCACGCTCTAAATTTGGGTTTAAATTATGATAACTACACTCATTGAACGAGAAGCAGAACCAATTTTAATTAGTGACTTAACCTGGAGAGAATTTAAAGCTGTTGAACAGCTAATTGATCGCCCAGGGTTAAGGTTATCTTTTTTAGATGGAGTTTTGGAGATTAGAAAAATGCCAGGGAAAAAACACGAAACTATCAAAGAACGTATTGGTGCTTTACTAGAAATTTATTTAGAATTTTTGGGATTAGATTTTACTCCTACTGGTTCTGTCACCTTAGAAAATGAATTTGAAAAGGTTAAAAGAGAAGGTGATAAATCCTATGAGTTGGGAGCCAATAGAAAACATCCTGATTTAGTGATTGAGGTGGTTGTTAGTAGTGGAGGAATTGATAAACTGGAAGCATACAAACGGTTACAAATTCCTGAAGTTTGGTTTTGGATGAACGACGAGTTATTGTTTTATAGTTTAGGAAATGAGGGATATGAGGCTGTTAGTAAATCGCAACTTTTACCGAGTTTAGATGTAGATTTATTGATGCGTTGTATTGGTATAGAAAATCATGCTCAAGCACTGCGGGAATTTAGAGCAGGGATAAAAATTATTGAATCAACATAACAATATAAAATGGTAATTTTTTCTGCCTATATAAAGATTATGGGTTAACTTAACAGTTGCAGAATGCCGAGAATTAAATTCTCAATATTCCATCACAAGGGAACAAGTTTTTAACCGTTTCATCGCCTCCGTATTATTAGAAGAAAGACGAGCAGGTAATATTCCTGCTTGGGAAGGAATTAGGATTGTAAGAGAAAGAATTTAATAGCGATATGAATCCTTTGAAAGACAGTATTTTTTTGAAAATGCTCTCATTTGATCAACTCAATAACCAATCTAGATGATTCTGTAAACATTGTTTGAGGTCGTAGCGTTGCTTGATAGTTTCCCTGGCATTTAAACGCAGATTTTGCCAACCCTGGGGATAATCTAACACTTCATCCACGCGATCGGCTATTTGTTGGGGAGAAAAGAAATCCACTAATAAACCATTTTCCCCATCAGTAATTAATTCTCGCACGGGGGGAGTATCGGAACCAATCACCACGCAACCCATGGCCATAGCCTCTAACATTGACCAGGACAGCACAAAAGGACGGGTAAGATAGATATGGGCTGCCGATGCCTGTAAAACCTGTTTATATTGACCGTAGGGCAGAGAACCGGTAAAATGCACCCGGGATAAATCCAAAGAAAGGCTTTCTAACATCAATTGTTTATAGGTTTTGCCGTCCGGTAAAGTTTTCCCATAAGCAACCCGATCCTCCCCGACAATCACCACATGACAGTTAGGCCGACGGGCTAAAATTAGGGAAACAGCCGTCATAAATTGGGGAAAACCGCGATAGGGTTCCATTCCCCGGGTTGCATAGGTGACAATCTCCTTAACACCGGATAAATCTAAACCTATCTCTGGAATGACTAACTGCACATCGGGACGGGGACAGAAATAGTCCGTATCGATGCCATCGTGTAAAACCGTCAGTTTCGAGTGAAATTCTGGGGGAAATTGTTGTTTTTGCCAGATAGTCGGCGATAAACCTCGATCGCAACTGACCAGATCGATGAGGATCGTCGCATTTTTAATTCTAATCCGGGCTTCGGCATCAGCATTGAGGGGATCCGCCGGATCAAAATCAGCATCGGAACCATGGGCATGATAAAACCATTCAAAATAGGCTAAAAACTTAGTTTTCGGGAAAATATCCTTGATAAATAGGCCCGGCCCCCAGCCAGAATGTGCATAGACAATATCGGGATAAAATCCTTGATTTTTCAGTTGTTGGCAAACACCATAAACCGCTTGACCTTGTAAAACCGCACTTTCGAGGGGACGGACATAATGATGGGTTTGGGGAGAAACAGCGCGACTTTCCTTGTAAATAAATTTTTTTACCCCCGCTATCTCTCCCTCTTGCCGGGTAGTGCCGAAAATAACTTGATTTCGGGGGTCTTGAGCCAAAACCGTGCTTAAATGGCGAAATTGGGCGGGAAAATTGGAATGAAGGAATAAAAATTTCATCGCGGGTAAAGGTTTAGAAAAAGCGATCGCTAATCGTACATTGTCCCTGAAAACGGAGCAGATGATCGCATAATACCAAAGCCATCATCGCTTCTACCATTGGGACGGCCCGGGGTAAAACGCAAGGATCGTGTCTTCCTTTGGCTGCCAGGGTGGTTTCTTCCCCGCTGCGCGTCACGGTTTTTTGTTCTTTACCGATAGTTGCGGTGGGTTTAAAAGCGATGCGGATAATAATATTTTCACCGTTACTGATTCCCCCTTGGATACCCCCCGAACGATTGCTCGTGGTGCGAATTTCCCCGTTATCATCGATAAAATACTCGTCATTGTGTTCGCTGCCGGTTAAGAAGGTTCCCGCGAATCCCGATCCGATTTCAAATCCCTTACTTGCGGGTAAGGACATCATCCCCTTAGCTAAATCGGCTTCTAGCTTATCAAAAACGGGTTCTCCTAGACCTTTCGGCACATTTCTGGCTACACATTCCACCACACCGCCGATCGAGTCTTTATTCAGGCGAATTTGGTCGATCAGGGCGATCATTTGGTCGGCCGTTTCCCCGTTGGGACAACGCACTATATTACTTTCCACCTCGTCGAGGGTGACGGTGTTGGGGTCGATGATTGCCTCAATATCTTTAATTCGCTTCACATAACCGATAATCTCGACATTATAGACAGATTTAAGGATTTTTTTAGCGATCGCTCCTGCAGCCACCCGGCCGATGGTTTCCCGGGCCGAAGATCTGCCTCCTCCTTTCCAGTTGCGAATGCCGTATTTTGCTTCGTAGGTGGCATCCGCATGGGAAGGTCGGAATTTCTCGGCCATTTCGTTGTAATCTTGCGAGCGAGCATCCTGATTCCGCACTAAAATAGCGATCGGTGTACCGAGGGTTTTGCCCTCAAAAACGCCCGAAATTATCTCACAAATGTCATTTTCCCGACGCGGGGTCACGATTCTGCTTTGTCCCGGTTTGCGACGGTCTAAATCGATTTGAATCTCCTCTTCAGAAATTTCTAAGCGCGGAGGACAACCATCGATAACCACTCCTACCCCACCCCCGTGAGATTCTCCAAAAGTGGAAACCCGAAATAGTCGTCCGAAAGTGTTACCCATAATCTCAATGTCTATTAAGCCTCAAGGTTTTATTGTACCTGAGCGGTTATCAGTTTTTCGGGAATAGGGGTTGGGGGTTGGGAATTATGAATTATGAATTATGAATTATGAATTGGGTGGTGGAGTGGTGGGGTAGTGGGGAATTTAGCCGAAATTTCCCCATCTCCCTATCTCCCTAAATCCCTATCTACTGTCTTCAGGTTAAGATTCCCAAAAAAAGGCTATTCTTTACCTTATATTCCTCGGCAGAAATTTGATGACTCCCTTGTTAGTTCACACTTACCCTTCTCTTGTCAAGGGTATTTTAATTAAACGTTACAAACGCTTTTTTGCCGATATACAATTGGACAACGGAGAATTAATTACGGCCCATTGCGCTAATACCGGACCGATGACCGATGTATGCGTAGAAGGTCAACCGGTTTATCTTTCTCGCAGTGATAACCCGAAGCGAAAATTAGCTTATACCTGGGAGATGATTCAACTGGGGGAAACTTGGGTGGGAGTTAATACCAATCTTCCTAATCAGGTGGTGAAAAATGCCCTGTTGCAGGGAGTTTTTCCCGATTTGGTCAAAAATGACACCGAAGTGCGATCGGAAGTGGCCTACGGTCAAAATAATGGCAGTAGAATTGATTTTCTTTTGACCCATGAGGATAATTCCCTCACCTATATCGAGGTTAAAAATACCACTTGGAATCAGGGAGAAACGGCACTTTTTCCCGATACTGTCACCACGCGGGGACAGAAGCATTTACAGGAATTAATGGCTTTATTGCCGGCAGCGGAGGCGATTATGTTCTACTTTATTAATCGGGGTGATTGTGACCGATTTGCTCCGGGGGATAGTAAGGATGCTAAATACGGGCAATTATTGCGTCAAGCAGTGGCTAAAGGAGTCAAGGTTTTACCCTGTCGCTTCCAAGTGACACCCACGGGAATTTATTATTTAGGTTTAGCAGAATTGCAGCTGTGAAACCAGTGGTTTAGATGGGCCAGCTTTTGACAAAATCCCCTGAACCGCAACTGACCTTGAAAAGCTTAGAGACACAGTTACCTGTGCCTCTACTGGGGATTTTGTCGATACATATTTGGGGTAATTTGTCAAGGTTTTTGATAACTAATTCCGTGGCGCATTTTCTCTAATTTCTGTTGCACCTGAGCATCGAGAGAATGGAATAAAAAACGCCCTTTGGGACTTTGAGAAGAACTCTGGGATTTTCTCAGACGACGACCGGTTAAATCCACCTCGACTTCCAGACGTTGAGCGGAAATCCAGTGGGCCCCATAACCCATAACGGTCATTTTTTGGGCATTATCAGAGGTAGCGACGATAATCCGTCCGATAGCTGGGGCGCGATCGTGCCAAAAATCGGCGCAGGTTTTCTCGATATAGGTGTCGGCGGTTTGAGCGTGAGCGGTAAAATAAACCGATAAATGGTTAGTGTAGCGTTCCTGGCTGCCGGGGGTATCTTGAAGGTAGGAATCGAAGACGATTTGGGTTTGATAACCCTGATGGTGGGTGTAACCGATTAGGGTTTCAATTAACTTGTCTCGCGCCGGTTCGAGACCGTGGCGATCGCTAATTTTTTTCAGGGACGGCCAAGCGCCGATGACGTTGTAGCCGTCAACCAGCAGAAGGGAACGATCAGAAGAATTAACCATGGCTTTGAGAGTAATTGGTGTAGCATTAAGGGCAGTTCTAAAAAACAGCATCCTAATGATATTAACAAAAAATTTAAGATTCAACCGCCACACTTGCCAATAATCTCGCTTTTAAGTCTAGGGGATTTCCCCGATCCGTTACCTTACCCCCCTCTAACAAAAATGCCCCATCGCTGTAATCCAATTCCTCCAGGCGATGCGTCACCCAAAGGGCTGTAATCCCTCGGTTTTTGACCAATTTCTGCACTTGAGAGACTAATTCTATTTGGGTATCCCCATCCAAAAGGGCGGTGGGTTCATCAAAGAGCAAAACCTCGCAATGACGAGCTAAAGCCCCCGCAATGGCGATTCTTTGCTTTTGTCCGCCACTGAGAGCATAGATCGGTCGTTTTTCCATTTCTAATAAATTCACCGCCCCTAGGGATTCCCGCACCCGCGCCCGAATTGCCGGCGTGGATAAACCCTCGGATACCAACCCAAAGGCCACATCTGCTCCCACTGTTGGCATAACTAACTGATGGTCGGGATTTTGAAAAACAAAACCGAGGGGGTTAGGTATCTCTATTTCCCCGCGACTGGGTTTTAATAATCCCGCTAAGAGCCGCAGCAGGGTTGATTTACCGCTGCCATTTGTCCCCAACAACATCCAAAATTCCCCTCTAGGAACTTGTAAAGAGCAGCCATTTAATACTGATTTCCCATTCGGCCAGCTAAAGCAGAGGTCTGTTACTTTTATAGTCATGAATTATCAGTTATCAGTTATCAGTTATCAGTTAAGCTAAGACTTATTTAGGGCTTGCTGAATAAATGTGAAATGTAGGCAAGATAGGGGTTTTGTGGCTTTTCTTGCTCCCACAGGTACAAGATTTTGAGAGAATCGTGCTTCCAAACCTTGCGTCTTCATCGGCCCGAGTCCTGTAGGGGCGAAGCATTCGGGCAATAACCTATCGATGAAACCGTAGATTTTCTATCCGAATGCTTCGCCCGTACTTTTTGCCGCAAACCCTATTTAAACCGCTTATTCTTAATGATCAGCCCAATCTCCTCCAATCCCTTTACTGTTGCCTCTTGCAAGAGTGCCTCTTGACTCGTCTCAACGAGCAATTTAAATTATGAACAGCTTATCAGTTATCAGTTTTGAGTTTTGAGTTTTCAGTGGAAAGTGTTATCTAGGCGGTTGCCGTTTTCTTGTCACTGATTACTGGTTACTGCACACTGATAACTGATGAAAGAACTATTCTGTGGCTAAGGTGACAAACCCCGGCACTCTGCCGGTGGAGGCAGCCCCGGATTTTTGTGACACAATCACCGCACTGATCTGATCGCTCAAAACCGCCACCTTTTTATCGGTTTGTTTTTCGCAGGTTAATTCTAATAATTCTGGATTCGGCGATCGCATGGCGTTAATAATTGTTTGATACAAAGAGTCTGCTCCTGCTTCTTCCTTGCGCTGCACGGAAATGGGGATGGGCGAAAGTTTCAGGGTAATATCGATCGAATACATAGTTTAGCGTTCCCTTCCAAAAAACAAGTCAAAAACCATTGTATAGCAGGGCTTGGGTGTTGGGGTTTTAGGGTATTAGTGATCAGATGTGGGTTTTCAGTTCACTGATTGCTGTTCACTGTGGGGATAACCCTAGCGTCATCACCGATTAACTCTCGGTAGTCGGTGTGCAGAGGCGTTGTTAGCTGGCAATCACTTGCTTCAATGAATGAGCATGATGCGTTCCCCAAAATCTATCGGTGCAGCAGTAGGAGTTGCATCAGGGAACGCACCCTGCATCGATAGCGATCGCACTATGGAGCGCAGCGGAATTGCCGTCCGGTGCAGCGCATTGTTGGGAGTCCATAAGTCTTTTGATCAGAGCATTACTCATGAGAATTGCTTTTTGGTGATCATTTTGTGCAATGCTAATTACTTCTTCAGCATCTTCATCACTGATCATTTCAAATTGTTTCTGGCTTGGACATAAGCTATCATTCAAATCCCTTGGTTCAAACTTGTCTAATTCATCACCATAACTTCGTTTATTGATTTTTATTATTTCCTGTCCAATATCACTGAGCAAATACACAAATAATTTATTAATACATTGTTCTCCGAATTTATTTGGATAAAAGGAATGAAAGCAGGTAAAATTTATTGCTGTTGTGAAATTGCGTATTACTTTTAACCTGCCCCTGCTAAAGACACCGAATAAAATTGGAGCCGGTTTTCTCTTTTCAATTTTGTACCAGGTGTTCCTTGTTTTTGTAAGATACCTCTCATGGTATCCCAATTTTTCGCCTTCTTTTATGTAATTTCGTATTTCAGAGTTGTCGTGATCTTTTACATCTAAACAATGGACTGGCTTATCCTCATTGTATAGTATATTAAAATCATGCTCAGTAAATACTGCTTTGCGGATTTGAGAGCTTTTTGTAATACACTTACAAATATTATTATCACTCAACTTCCGTTGCTCAATTTTTGATTTTTTTAACGCAAAAAATTCATTTGCGCCAGTGGCAATACCTCTCGTAAACGTACCGTATAGGGACAACTTACAGAAGCCATTTGGAGATACTTGTTCAGTGAACAATGATGAAATGATAGGTGTCCACTTTTGGTTGTATGGTAAATTCGATGGTTCGATTTCCCACTGATAGAATTTACTAATATCAGATATTTTATCTATTTCATCACTTTTTTTGATCTGTAAAATTTTAATGGTTTCTTTTTTTCCGTCATTTTTACAAAGAAGCACACAAACGGTTGTCGTTGCCTCTGGGAAAATTTCTTTTTCATTGGCAAAGATTATTATTTGCTTCAATAAATGATTTTCAAGGAGACTTTTTTTGATTTCTTTTCCGTAGCCAGTATTAAAAAACTCAAAAGGCATAATATACGCCAAGTTACCATTGATTTTAAGTTCTCTTAAAGACTTGACAAGGAATACGGAAGAGATATTAGAGTAACCGATAAGTTTCTTACCTATTTTTTCTTCAATTTTTGGTAATATATCATGACGCTTAAGAAATTTCTGAAATCGCATATATGGTGGATTACAGATGATACCGTCAAAATTTTCAGTTTCAGCTTCGAGGTAATCACTATTGATAACTCTCAAATAAGGACTGTCACCATTACGATTGAGAAACTCAAATATATTTCTATCAATCTCATATCCCATGAAATGTACTTGATTACCTGAAGGTGTTTTTATTGCTTCATCATAAAAAACGCCTAAGCCAAACGCTGGGTCTAATACTGTTTCTGGATTATCTTTTAAAACCCACTGTACCATGAGGCGAGCAACGCACATAGGTGTAAAAAACTGACCGTAATCCTTCCTATGATTAAGTGGAGTTTCAGCTATATATTTTAACTCACGCATTAATAACATCCCTTAGAAATATTTTATTATCAAGGTATCCCTTGCCGCCTGCAAAAGTCACATAAAAAAGCAGACGACCCCTATCTAATTCTTTCAGAGCCGATTTATGTTCAGGCATATCAATTTTTCCAAGGACTTCTTTTCCAATTTGCACATTGATCTTGATCGTAGTTTTGCCTTGATTTTTTACATCTCTTTCTATTGAAAAATTATTTCCATCATTGTTATCGTTTGAAACCAGTGCCAAAATATCTTTAAATGATATTATATATGCCTTGTCAAAAAATACTTGTAGATAAAAATGCTTGACATTATATTTCTGAATCCACCTGTTGACCAAGGCAACATCTTCAATTTTTGGGGTAATGCCCAAATAATCGCGTTTGTGCAGTATTTTTATATTTTCTTTGAGATTCTTCAGTAATTCAGTTAGATTTCTTAACTCTTTTGTTGATGACCATGACGGACAACGAAAGTCTAATTCTCTAAAGGTGTCATCTGTAGCATTTAACATTAGATCGTAAATTGTCTGGTTTTTTCGCCTTAATAGATCACCCAGGTCGGTATTGATTATGTCTCGTCTAATTTCGTCGCATTTTTTAATGGCCCGATCTTGTCTGTCCCTCATGAATGCCGCATATTTGTCTGCTAAAAAAGAACTTGATCTTACTTCAATCGCAGCCACAGCCTGTCTTATGTGCTGATCATTTTCAATGTCAATACTTCCATCCGGAAAGTCTCTGACCTTAAATATCAAGATATCTGGCCTCTTACCTATCGCATTAAGTTCACTCTGATATTCCATATAGAAATCAGCAAATCCATCATCACCTGCGGCTATTGATTCGGAACGACCATATTTAACAGCAAAATAATCACCAGAATATTCATTGACTGCCTTAAAGACGATTGTTTCAGCCCAATCACCCTGTTCCTTGTTCGTGAGAAATTCGGAGTTAGCCATTGTTGGGGGCTTTCCAGTCATTTGTATTTCAGTATCAATCTCAAGTGGTGATTGCTTTATCAGGTTCAGAATATCATCTTTGTACATGAATTCTCCTTCTTGTTCAGCCCAGCCATCAATTATACCGCCCCCTGCGGTCGAGCAACCTCCTCTATTATAGTATCCCACTGCCATCGGTCTAACACCCCTTAATAGGACTTAATAGCGCACCGTGCGGTTTAATCACCTCAATTTGGGGAGAATTACCCCACAGAGGTGTCCAGCATTCCACTCAAGACGTGAAGACGACAATACCAAGCAATTGAGGCGGCATATCTCCCCATCTCCCCAAATCCCCCCGCAACGCGCACGAAGTGGTCTCCTCCCGCAACGCCCAGCAAGTGGTCTCCCCGAAAAATTTTAGATTTTCTTAAGATCGACCTAAAAAATATTGGTCATTTTTTCCAATATAGTGTAAGTTAAGAAAAGTAAAGATTTCTCACAATTCTTCCACACATCTGCTCGCCTGCTCGGATAGATGGAGAAGAGAGGGCGGAATCTTAGCAATAATATACATTTTTCGGAGAAAACCCCCATGACCATTGCTGTCGGACGCGCCCCAGAAAGAGGGCTGTTTGATGCTCTCGATGACTGGCTCAAAAGAGACCGTTTCGTCTTCATCGGTTGGTCTGGTTTACTACTCTTCCCCTGCGCCTTCATGGCCCTAGGTGGATGGTTAACCGGCACCACCTTCGTCACCTCCTGGTACACCCACGGGTTAGCCAGTTCCTACTTGGAAGGCGGCAACTTCCTGACTGTAGCCGTCTCCACCCCCGCCGATGCCTTCGGTCACTCCATCCTCTTTCTCTGGGGACCGGAAGCCCAAGGTAACTTCACCCGTTGGTGTCAAATCGGCGGTTTATGGCCCTTTGTCGCCCTGCACGGTGCTTTCGGCCTGATTGGCTTCATGCTACGTCAGTTTGAAATCGCCCGTTTAGTCGGCATTCGTCCCTACAACGCCCTCGCCTTCTCTGGCCCGATTGCGGTGTTCGTCAGTGTCTTCCTGATGTACCCCCTCGGTCAGTCTAGCTGGTTCTTTGCCCCTAGCTTCGGCGTGGCTGGTATCTTCCGTTTCATTCTTTTCTTCCAAGGCTTCCACAACTGGACCCTGAACCCCTTCCACATGATGGGTGTAGCTGGTATCCTCGGTGGTGCGCTTCTCTGTGCTATTCACGGAGCGACCGTAGAAAATACCCTGTTTGAAGACGGTGAAGGTTCCAACACTTTCCGAGCTTTTGAACCCACCCAAGCGGAAGAAACCTACTCCATGGTCACTGCGAACCGTTTCTGGTCGCAAATCTTCGGCATCGCTTTCTCCAACAAACGTTGGTTACACTTCTTCATGCTCTTTGTCCCCGTGACTGGTTTATGGATGAGTGCTGTGGGTGTGGTGGGATTAGCCCTTAACCTCCGGGCCTATGACTTCGTTTCTCAGGAATTGAGAGCGGCCGAAGACCCGGAATTTGAAACCTTCTACACTAAAAATATTCTGCTTAACGAAGGTCTGAGAGCTTGGATGGCTCCCCAAGACCAACCCCACGAAAACTTTATCTTCCCTGAAGAAGTATTACCTCGCGGTAACGCTCTCTAAAGATGGCAAGAAAATTTACCGAATAGGGGGAAGGGTGAAGTTAAATCACCCTTCTTTTTTGTTGATTAAGGCACTTCAAGCACTACTACTCATTTTCTTGATACCCCTGTAAGATAAACTAGAGAATTTCTTGGAGATAAAAACAATGTTTCGCCAAATTTTATTATCTAGTCTCGGTTTGTTGCTAATTTATCCCCTGGGGAGCGAGCCAGCAGCGGCCAGAACCACGAGAATTAATTGTGAAAGTCAAAGCGGTCGCACTACTCGCTGTCCCGTCAACGCTAGACGGGCCCAAGTCAGATTAATCCGCACTCGCTCCGCTGCTCCCTGTGAGGGTAATTGGGATTTCGAAAACGGCAATATTGTGGTGAGAAATGGTTGTCGGGGCGAGTTTGAGGTACGCACCGACAACCATCACGGTAATTCTGGTGGCGGTTGGGAAGATAATCTTTACAAAGAATTTCGCCTCCCCAATATCGGTCGTTTTGTCGTCGATCGCCGCAGTTATTATGATAGTGGCAGAATTAGAGAATTTGATGCGATCGTTAATGGCAGTCGCGAACGTTGGTGGGCCAATTGTCGTGGTGGCGAACTCGGCAGCGGTAGTCGTCGCATCCGCTCATCCCGGGAAATCGATCGAGTAGTGGACTTTGTTTGTGAGGATCGGGGTTAAATATAGAAACCAAAAACCTATCTAAAACCTTTTGAAGTTACTCATTTATATAGCTAGATAGCTAAAATGAGTAACTTTTACTGAAGATAGATTTTAAGAACGTTATCAGGTAAGCTAAGACCCACTTTAACCGCCTATTTTTAGATTACCTGAATCTCTCCCAATCTCTTGACTTGCCTCGAACAGTGGCTTGAGAAAACTAAAATCCTTAAGATAACTGCTGTAAGAAACCCGTTTTCTTGATCTGCTGCTAGAATTCAAGTAGATTGGAGGAAAATATATGGAGCCGGCAAACACCTTAGATGCTCTAATGCTCAAAACTATCATCAAGGAAAGCGTCCGCGAAGTTATGCGGGAAGAATGGTTTAAATTCTTCGAGATGCTGATTCCCTATGTTGATGATATAGAACAAGCTGACATAGAAGCAAACTTTAATCCTGTTGATTACAAAGACGACCGCTTCGTTGATATTACAGACTGGTTTAATCGTGAAGATCAGAATCAGTAGATCAGCCAATAAATTTTTGGAGAAACTAGATGCCAATAGCCGAAAATCTGTTTTGACTAAAATTAGTATTCTCAAAACCTGCCTTGAAACTCAAAACGTTTATCCCCCTGAAGAACTTGATATCAAAAAACTCAAAGGTGAGTTGAAAGGATTCTCCAGAATTCGTGTTGGCAAAATGCGAGTTATTTTTGAAATCGGCAAGGAGACAGACGAAATCTTTATTTATGAGATTAACTTTAGAGGCAATATTTACGATTAATTAAGCGATTGGCAACGTTCGGATTTACCAATTATTTTCGATACTTCTTTCCGCAGCTATCTAACTTTCATGAGTTGATTTAGCAAATACTGCTTCTTCTTCGTCAGCAAAGTATCCAGCTTCGACTTGGGCCACTGCTTTCTTAATTTTCTCGCCAGCAGCCAGAATAATCACCCGATCTGGACGATTACTAGACTTCTGGCATAATTAACTTTTGAGAGTTCAAAAATGGGAAAAATAGGGATGAAGTTGCCTAAAATCTCTTTATGCCTAGTTCTCCTGACTACTGGCTTCTTACTCCTCTCTCTGAGGTTTACTGGTCACTGATTACTGATTAGAGAATACCCGCATTAGAAAGACCGAGAACCAGTCCCGCACCGAGAATATGGCCAAAACTCATGGTAGCCAATAATTCTGGCAGACCGAAGCTTTTTTTCGAGGCTAACTGCGGTAAGGGTAAAGCAGGGCCGGCCCCGGTATTTTGGATGGCAAAATAACCGATAACGAAGGCTACTAGGTTAGCTAAGGTCATGGTAATCCCGACGGATAAATTCCAGGGAATGGTTTGAGCAGTGGCTAAAAGTAAGGTGGAAGGGATCATTGGCACTCCAGTCTTGATAAGATTTTGTTAATCACAGGGCATTATAAAAAGCTCTTGACCCGAAACTGCTTTTTGTTTGAATACTTAACAGTTTTTGTAACGTTTTGTGAATAAGATTAAATGCGAATTAAAATTTGCGGCATTACCCAACCAGACCAAGGACAAGCGATCGCTAATTTAGGAGCTACGGCCTTAGGTTTTATCCTCGTACCAAGTTCGCCTCGTTACGTCAAAATCGAGCAAATTAACGCTATTATCGCCGCTATACCCGAAAAAATTGATTTTATCGGGGTTTTTGCCGACGAGCAACCCGAAATTATTCAGCAAATAATTTTTAAAACCCCCTTGACAAGTGTGCAGTTACATGGTAGGGAATCTCCCGAATATTGCCAAAGGCTGCGGCAATTATTACCCGACCGGGAAATTATCAAGGCTTTGCGGATCAAAGACAGAGAAAGTTGGGAAAAGTCGGCAATTTACTTCAATAGCGTCGATACTTTACTTTTAGATGCCTACCATCCCCAATTACTCGGCGGTACGGGACATACCTTAGACTGGCAAGCCTTAGCCAGTTTTTCGCCCCCCTTGCCCTGGTTTCTCGCCGGAGGACTCAACCCCGATAATATTGGTGAAGCTTTAACCAGGCTGCACCCCCAGGGTATTGATGTGTCTAGCGGCGTTGAGCGATCGCCTGGTGATAAAGATCTCAAAAAAGTCGCCCTCTTGCTAGAGCGACTGCAAAAAATCAGTGATCAGTGATCAGTTAGAAGGTTTTGGGTGTTGGGGTTTTAGTTGAATTCCCCCATTTCCCCATTGCCCTGACTAGAAGAAATTAGGTTTATGACGGATCAGGTTAAGATACTCCTCGCGGGTTTTCTGCTCGTCTTGGAAGACTCCTAACATGGCGCTGGTGACAGTCCAAGATCCCGGTTTCTGCACCCCGCGCATCACCATGCACATATGGGTTGCTTCCATGACTACCGCAACCCCTTGGGGGTCGAGAATTTCTTGAATCGCTTCGGCAATCTGACGGGTGAGGCGCTCTTGGACCTGTAAACGACGGGAATACATTTCCACAATGCGGGCCAATTTACTTAATCCGACCACCTTTTGGTTAGGAATATAGGCAACGTGGGCCCGCCCCATGAAGGGTAACATATGATGTTCACAGAGACTAAAGAAGTCAATATCGCGCACTAATACCATCTCATTATGACCTTCATCGAAGATCGCACCATTAACGAGGGTTTCTAGGGATTGTTGATAGCCCTGGGTGAGAAACTGCATCGCTTCGGCCACCCGTTTGGGGGTTTTTAATAAACCTTCTCTTTCGGGGTCTTCCCCCACCGAGATCAGGATATTTCTGACCGCATCCATCATCTGTTCTTTGTTTTCGTCGCAAGTCGGATGAATTTGGGCGGTTTTGCCATTGTGGGTGTTGCGATCGGGGCGAGTGGTCACGCGTGCTTGGATAGCGTCGGTTAGATTACCGTTTAAACCGTTAGAAGAAGCTATGGTCATAATGAGGATGCCTGTAGGCGAATTGATTGATAAATAGAAGTATTTCGGGTTATAATGCCCCCGCACTGGGCATAATGGTCATCGTTTCCACTACGGCCTGTTTGGGCAGTAACACCGCTTGCAGAATGGCCTGAGCGATGATATCCGGGGTTAACATGGCCGAGCGATCGAAATCTGCTTTGACGCTATCGCTGTCCCAGATGGGAGTATTGACAGCCCCGGGGGTGATAATCGTGACACGAATGGCGTTGGCCCGCTCCTCGATCGCTAAAATGCGAGAAAATGCCACTAATCCAGCTTTGCTGACACTATAGGCCCCCCAATCAGGAAAAAAATTATCGGCGGCGATCGAGGAAACGTTAATGATCGTGCCTCCTCCCTGTTGACGCATAGCAGGTAAAATCCCCTGCACACACTGGTAAACACTGGTTAAATTCAGGTCGATCACCCGCTGCCAGTCTGACAAAGGTGTGTCAGCTAAGGGATTTGTGTAACCCATGCCAGCATTATTGATCAGGATATCGATCGGTCCGGATTCTTGGGCGATTTTAGCGATATTAGGAGCTACTTCCGGGATATCTGCCAAATCTAAGGGGTAAGCTTGGGCTGATACGCCTAAATCTGCCGCCATTGCCGCCACGGTTGCCAATTTTTGCTGATCGCGACCGATTAAAACCAGATTAATTCCCGCCTTGGCGAAAGCGAGGGCGGTTTCTTTGCCGATGCCGCTACTGGCTCCGGTGATCAGCGCTCGCTGTTGACGAATAACAGAGTTCATGGTATAGTTTGAAATCTCTTAATTCTTGGTAGTTAGGGCAAAATTTTGGCGGTTAGGGGGACCCTAGAAAGGTTTAAGGGAGTTGGGTTAGATCGGAGCAATTTTTCTCGTACCAAAAAGGCCGCGTCCACCTGGGACGGGGGGAAGCATTGACTATCGGGTAGGTTCAAGATTAAGAATCGTTACAAAATTTTACCTAGCCAATTATAGCACTGTTAAGTCAGGGATCACTAATCTTTGTGTATATTCAGATATCTAACCAGCGAGGGAAAAAAGCGGACTGGTTGGCAAGAATTGTTGAGGCTGTCTTGAAACTCCCTCCCCCCGCGCTGAAAACTACTCACCGGAGGAGATGGCAGCGGTGGGTTGAGTGCGATTGACAATCACCACTTGATCGCCGACAACGGGACTTCTAGCGAGGAGAATTCCTTCATTATCCTTCATTTCCAAGCGGCGAAAATCGAGACTTTGGCAACGTTGAAAAACCGAATTAGCCAATTTATCCTGTTGTGATGCCTCGAGACTATACCAATTATCGCCCAAAATAACTACTAGACGACTAGCCAAAAAGTCCGCTTCTACGGTAGCAATAATCCCGGTGGGATAACGAGTAGTTAAATCGGTAATTTCCTCTTGAATAGCTGCGACTAAACTTTGTTCGGGAGTTAATCGTGGTTTTGCTTTAGTAATCGGGACGGGAATCGGTGCCTCTGGTGCGGTTAATTCTGGGGGAGTTTCGATAATTTCCCCGGCTGCCGGTGGGAGACTAGGGATAACTTCGGGCATATTTTCGGGAATTTCCGCCGGATTTTTCGGTAAACTGATCACGGCTACTAAGAGGATAGTGACTAAACTTCCTGTTAACAAGCCGGTGATTAACCAATCGGGAATTTTTTCGCTAATTCCTGCCGGTAAAAGTCGGCGAATTTTGTTCAAAATTGCCGTCCACCAACCTTCCACCTGCTCGAAATCTGGTAAAATATCGTCGATTCCCTCGACTGCTTCGATGGGAGAATCTGGGGTTAAACTTTGCTCAACTCCGGCGAATTCGTCTGGTTTTAAAGCAGCGGCTAACTGTTGCGTTGAGTTAAGAAGATTATCAATAGCAACTTTTGGGGGTAACACTATCCCCGTTCCCGTGTTAAGTTGGGAAACGATCGAATTTAACTGCTCGATCGCCTCTTGTAGTCGGATCACCGTTTCTGCTTGGCTGAAATTCTCTCGCTCATTTGGTTGAGTCATAATCTTTCTTAACTCGCTGCCATTCTTTTTCAAAATATCATTCTATGCGCCGTTTTCTCAGTTTTTTAACCAGTATTTTCCTTGTCTTCCTGACTGCTTGTGGTAGTGTCACTCCCCCCCAAGAATTTGCCCCCCCTGGAGAAATCGTCACTAAAGCCCTTTTATTACAATTTCGTCACACATCCGATCGCCTTAGTCAATCTTTACAGATCGATGAGCCGTCGGTAAAAATTGCCAAAATTAATGTCACCAGTCTGGAACCGATTTATGTGGGTAATTTGCCCGCTTATCACTTGCAGGGAGATTACGATCTAACTCTACAATTGCCCCATCAAAAAGATACCAAACAACACAACAATTTTGATCTTTATTTACAAAGACAGATCGAGGGGAAAACTTGGCGTTTACTCGAAGAAGTTGCCTCCCAATGGCGCAGCTATTTAGTGAGATAACCGGAAAAAGCCCGGGGATTTTGCTAAGTAGCTGGTTATAATCAAATTGAAGATAGATTTTGGGTTCGATCCCCCCTGCCCCCCTTGATAAGGGGGGTGCCGATAGGCGGGGGGATCTACCCTTGATAAGGGGGGTGCCGATAGGCGGGGGGATCTACCCTTGATAAGGGGGGTGCCGATAGGCGGGGGGATCTACCCTTGATAAGGGGGGTGCCGATAGGCGGGGGGATCTACCTTAGCAATGACAATCCTCAAAGGGAAAATTTAGCGATCATGATTACCTGTCCTCGTTGTCAGCACAAGGTCGATAGTCAAGCCTTACAATGTCCCTACTGTTCTAATATTTTAAAGGCTTATGGTCATCCCGGCATGACCCTACATCAAGCTGTCACTGGCGAGTTTTTGTGTGAGACTTGTCTGTATCATGGCGATGATAGCTGTAATTTTCCCCAACGTCCCTACGCTACCAGCTGCACTTTATACAAAAATAGCCAAATAATAGCCGAAAAAATTCCTCCTCTCCCTCTTCCTAGGGTTTTTAAAAATTGGTGTCTCAGAAATAAGGGATTATTGCTATTATTAACCATGATTTTGGGCAGTATTACTTTGGCTTTTATAAACTCACGTCGTTAATTTTTTTGCTGGCGATCGAGCCTTGATATGAATCTAGATCGAACCAGAAAGTTGTGCCAATTCCCACTTCACTAATCAAATGAATTTGACTATAGTGTTTTTCGATAATATTTTTGACGATCGATAATCCTAATCCCGTCCCTTCTAGGGTATGAACGCGATTTTCTACCCGATAGAAGCGATCAAATATAGCAATTTGATCCTCGGCATCGATGCCAATACCAGTATCGGATACTTCCACGCGAATTTTGAGAGTTTCTTGGGGATTATCTTTGCTGATTTCATAGGCACGAATCACCACTTTACCGCCAGCAGGAGTAAATTTTAGGGAGTTACCGACTAGATTAGTTAATACCTGTAAGAGTAGATCATAATGACCTAAAATTGGCAGTAAATTGGCTTCAATGTCCGAGCTTAATTCTAGTCCTTTATCCCTAGCATTGAGTTGATAAGTCCTCAGGGTTTGTTCGATTAATTGTCCGATATCGAGCGCATCTAAGTTATAGTTACGCGAGGATTCTAACCGAGAAAGATCGAGAACATCATTAACCAAACGAGTTAAGCGATCGGTTTCATGATTAGCGGTTTCTAAAAACTCTCTTTTTTCTGTATCGCTGAGATCCTCACCAAATTCTGTCAGGGTTTCAATAAAAGATTTGATGTTAAATAAAGGGGTTCTTAACTCATGGGAAACATTGCTGATAAATTGACTTTTTGCCTCATTTAATTCTGTTTCTCTGGTAATATCCTGTAGCGTCACAGCAATTCCCCGGACATTCTCCCGATACTGATCGAATACCTGAGTTAACAAAATGCGAATTGTGCAGGGTTTCGGGTGAGTTAAAGACAATCTAAATTCCGCCGGGGAATAGTTATTATTTTCCTGATAAATAACAGCATTTTTCTGATTTTGATTAGCGGATTCTTCTGGTTGGAGGGTTTCTCCTGCTGCAATTTGATAGAGAGGTTTAGTTAGTTTAACCGTTAACTCCGAAGGAAAAAGATGTAGAACATTTTTACCGATAATTTCCTGATCTTCCCAGCCAAATATTTCCCGAGCTGCGGGATTAATCAATAATAACTGAAAGTTAGTATCTAAGAGAATTGCTCCATCAGCAATAGTGGACATTAACGTATCTAGTTTGGCTTTTTCGGCGGTCATTTCTTCGATATTTTGTTCCTCGTATCGTTCTAACTTTTCCGCCATTTCATTAAAACTGAGAATTAATTCCCCTAACTCTCCTCCTAGTGGTAAATCAACGCGCTGCTTAAAATTTCCCGCTGCAATATTTTTGACCCCGACTAATAACTCCTTGATTGGTTTGGTGATAGTTAAAGCATTAAAAACTGCCCCGAGAATCACCATGGCCCAAATCGAGACAAAAACGGCAATAGTAACATCACGGGTTAGATTAGAAGAAGCCACCACAATAGCGTTAGGATTGATCCCGATCGCCAATACTCCCAAATATTTGCCCTCATGATTCAAGGGAACAAAGACATCGGTTACTTCACCGTCGGGGGTTTTGTGCTGACGGATGAGAGGAGTTTCCCCATTTTCGCCATAATTTTCCGGTAATTGAATGCGACGCTCGATCGTCAGGGAATTTTTAACTTCGGCGGTAGAATAGGGAATGCCGAAAAATATTTCACCCTCCTCGTTAGCGTAGATCAAATAACGAACACTGGAGGTACTACTATAAAAACGGGCTGAAAAACGGGCTAAATCGGTTAAATTGTCCTCAGCAATGAGGGGGGAGACATTCGCGGCTAATAACAGCCCTAGATCCCTGCCAAAACGGGTATCATTGAGACGCACATCCTGCTGGATCGTGTTAACCGCCCAAAAGGTTAAACCACTCATCAACAAAGAAACGGCTAAAGTAGCCGCAGCCATTAATTTAGTTTGGAGAGTGAATTCGGACCACCAACGGGCGATCGCTTTTCGGAGAATGGGCAGAAAATTAAACACGGTTAGGCAGCATTAATCGGTGTTCTTAAGGAGTCTATCGCTCAAATCGCGGGTTAACATGATTATCTTAACTCATTATTAAGCTGGTAGCCGTTAAACCAGCACTAATCAAAGCCTAAGTCTCCGAGAAAGTTAAGAAATGCCCAAAAGCGCCAATAGTTCTAATTTTAGCCACCCCCGGTACTTCTGTGGTGTAAATACTGAACACACCTAAATTTTGCCGTTGACTAGAGGTTTCGATCGCTGGTTTTAAGATTTGATTTTTGATCACATTTCTGGCTGCCACCGGTAAAGAATCGATCGAGTCACAGAGACTGATTTTCTCGCAGGCGATTTTGTCGGCATGAGCGAGAAGTTTTTCGGCGGCGTATTCGCTGTAAAGTTCTTGGGGGGGATTGGTAAATCCCATAATCCCCGCTATTACCCCCAGGGCGATCGCTCCCTTGAAGAAATTACCCCCCATAGCTACTTAGCTCCTTGATTTTGTCTTCTCACTCTAATTTTGACAAGACATTTTCGATCTGGCTAGGGGGCAGTGTTAATTTCTTAAACCAATACCGGGTGCATAGCACTCTAGTACATTTCCCGTGAGACTGCAACTAACTAACAGATAATCACAGTGAGAACAGGCGGTGCTAACGAGATGGTGTTCTAAAATATGCTGTCTTTCGGCAAAATTTCCACAATTAGGACAGCGCACTTGTTGCAGGGTGATCATAGCAAACCTCATTAATTAGTTATCTTTTGTATATAAAGCTAGTTTTTCTTGATCCCAATCGGTTTAAGCCTATTTTCTCCTTGATCCCCATTATGAACTCGATCATCTGATCTGGCTAGTAATTTTTACTAAACTTTGCAATTTTTCTTGAAAAATTTAATAATTTCTTCCTAGGGTTTTTTACCGTGATCAGATATGTGTCGGTAATTTTGGCGAAGAGAAAGCCGGAAAGTAAACTCTTAAACTGCTAATCCCTTACTGCTATAATTACGGCTGAGATTATTGATTATCCTATGAAGTACGCTCTGGTTCACGAGTGGTTAACCCCAAAAGCGACGGGGGGATCGGAATTAGTGGTTAGGGAGATTTTACAATGTCTAGAGGCGGATTTATACGCTTTGATCGATTTTGAGTCCACTAATCCCGATAGTTATCTCTATGGTCGCTCGATCGGGACAACTTTTCTGCAAAATTTCCCGAAAGCGAGAAATGGCGTACAAAAATACTTACCTTTTCTTCCCTTGGCGATCGAGCAGTTAAATTTAGAGGATTATGATGTGATTTTATCCTCTTCCCATTGTGTGGCTAAAGGGGTTTTAATACGACCGGATCAGGTTCACATTTGTTATTGTCACACTCCGATGCGTTATGCTTGGGATTTAACTTTTGACTATCTGGCTAATAGTAAGTTAGGACAGGGATTACCCGGTATTTTCACCCGTTATCTTTTGCATGGTTTGCGTCAGTGGGATGTGATTTCTGCTAATCGTGTGGACTATTTTCTGGCTAATTCCCACCACACCGCTAGACGAATTTGGCGCTGTTATCGACGGGAGGCAAAAGTTATTTATCCTCCCGTACAAATTGAGCGTTTTCCCTACCAAGAGAAAAAAGAAGATTTTTATTTAGTAGTCTCTCGTTTGGTTAGTTATAAAAAAGTCCCTTTAATTGTGGAAGCGTTTAATCAATTGGGATTACCCCTAGTGGTTATTGGAGATGGTCCCCAGATGGCTTTAATTCGACAGTTAGCGAGGGATAATATTCAGATTTTAGGGGCAGTATCCGATCAAATGGTAGCAGAATATATGTCGAAAGCAAAAGCGTTTATTTATGCTGCTTGTGAGGATTTTGGTATTGCTTTAGTGGAAGCGCAAGCTTGTGGTACTCCCGTGATTGCATTTGCTGCCGGAGGTGCTTTAGAAACCGTGCGAGATCTGCGGGAAAATTCTCCCCAGGGAACAGGATTACTTTTTGGGGAACAAAATCCCCAATCCTTGCAGGAAGCGGTTAAATATTTTGTTGATAACGGTGATAAAATTGATCCAGAAAATTGTCGGCAACAGGCTAATAGATTTACTCCAGAGGTTTTTAGAAATGCTTACAGTTTGTTTATAGAGGAACATTCAATATCTAAAAATTATTGCTAAGTTTAATTAGAGCAGTTATCCTAATGGTGAGCTAGGAGGTTTTCGTTTTAGGGAGTCAGTCATCGGTAGTCGATAACAAATTAGGTTACACTTTATTTTGATGAGAAACGTTGTATTTCACCAATGGTGAAGATGCAGCCAAGGCGCCTAAAATGTAATATCATGGATATTTCTCTAAAGTTGAGATCTAGCCAACGCTGATAGCTTACCGTGGTGCTTGTGATGACAAAAAAGCGAGGATTATAGCCGTGCCTTGGAATCGAGTTAATCAATGGGTAGAAAGACGCTCTTTAGTGGCCTTAGAATCAGCTTATCAGAGAGCGCTGAAAATTAAAGCGATCGAAGATCAACATTTTGGGGGACAAAAAATTTCCCCAGCTGCCGTGGGAGGAAAAAGTGTTTATGATTACTTTCAAAGTACCCTAGAGCGAGAATTGTTCCAGATACGTCTCGATTTAACTCAAGTGCGTCTGGGTAATTTTCTTAACCCGCAAACTAACCCAGAAAATAATAACATCCTAGAGACTTTAAAGGTGATCGAGGATATTATCGGTAAATATCGCCTAGATTTAGGGGAATTGCTGCCCCCATTACCGAATAATCAAACCCCAAATCTGCCCAATACCAATCTCACCAGTGATAAACCCAGGGATAAAGATAACCAGATAATTTCTCCTGCAACCAGTAATAAATTTTTTAACTTCCAGCAAGAATTAACCCCCGAATACGAACAAACTGTCATCAAACAACTCCGTACCCTGCGACAACAGCAGCGCATCGCTATCCGTTTTATCCTGATTATTATTTTAGTTCCTCTCTCGGTGCAGGTTATTAGTAGAAACTTTATTTTTAGCCCTGTCTTAAACTATTTTGGTGTGGATAGAGCGAAAATATCAGAAGTTTATATTTCTCAGGAAATTGGCGAAAAATATCTCAGGGAATTTGCTAGACTTCAAGAAATTGAAGAAATCAAGCACGTTTTAGGAGTAGCAAAAGTAGGACATGAATCAGAAGAAACCTTTCGGGAACAGGTCGAGGAATTATTTAAAGAAGCGGGTTATGAAAGTCAAGATGGTTGGAAAAACTTACTCTCCGATATTACTGGATTAATAGCCTTTATTGCCATCTTAATTTTTGGTCGTCAACAATTGGCAATTACGCGAGCTTATGTTAGTCGTTATTTTCTCAGCTTAAATGATATCACCAAAGCCTTTATCTTTATCCTCTTTACCGATATATTTGTCGGGTTTCACTCAGCGGAAGGTTGGACGGTAATCTTAGAAACTTTGTTCCGGCACTTTGGTTGGCGCGAGAATATTACATTTATCAGCTTGTTTGTCGCCACTGTTCCCGTTATCCTAGATACCATCTTTAAACTATTAATATTTAATTATCTGACTCGTAAATCTCCCACTGCCGCAACTATCCTAGAAAAAATGAACCAGTAACGCCCTATGATCCTCAGTATTGCCGATACTTTCATTAAAAGACCCGTTCTGACCACAGTTTGCTCGATTTTAATCGTTTTGATCGGGGCGATCGCTATTCCCTTTTTACCCCTAGAAAAACTGCCGCAGTTGGCATTTATTCAGGTAGCGGTAAATGCCAACTATTTGGGAACCGATGCCAAAACCGTACAGGATAACGTTACCACGGTACTCGATCGCCAGATTAACGGGACAGAACAGATTGTTTATATGCAGTCCCAGAGTACCAACACTGGACAAAGTACGGTGAATGTCTTTTTCCCGGTGGAAATGGATCGTAACATTGCCCAAGTCTTGGTACAAAACCGCGTCAGTACCGCCGCCGCTAGTTTACCGGAAGAAGTGAACCGGCAGGGGGTGACTACCAATACCCAATCCCCCAGCGTTACCCTTGCCTACGGGATTTCCGCCAAACCGGACGAAAAGGGCAATTATCCCTACGATACGGTCTTTTTAAGTAACTTTGTCGATCGAGTCATCGATGCCGAGATTCGCCGGATCGAGGGAGTTGGTAGTACAACCATCATCGGGGAAAGGGAATACGCCCTGCGTTTTTGGCTTAATCCCGATGCTTTAGCCGCTAGGGGTGTGTCGGCGGAACAAGTAGTACAGGCGATCCGAGAACAGAATATTCAGGTGGGTGCGGGGACAATTGGCGGTGATCCCAGTCCCGAAGAGCAGCAATTCCAGATCGCCATTCGCGCCGTTGGTAGGGTTGCCACCGGGGAGGAAGCAGAAAATATCGTCGTCAAAGTCGGGGAAAATGGCGATTTAATCCGCATTAAAGACGTGGGACGGGCAGAAATCGGAGCCGAAAGCTACAGTACCGCCGCCTATTTCGACAAATCCCCCGCCGTCGTCTATATCGTCTATCAGTTGCCCGGTTCCAACGCTTGGAATACCGCCAAACTGGTGAAAGAAAAAATGGCGGAACTAGAACCAAGTTTCCCCCCGGGGTTAAATATCGCCATTACCCTCGATAATACCGCCTTTGTCGCCGCTTCCCTGGAAGAAGCCGTTGGCACTCTGGTGGAGGCGATTTTACTGGTTATTCTAGTCATTTTTATCTTCCTTCAGGATTGGCGCACCACGATCATTCCAGCGATCGCTATTCCCGTATCTTTGATCGGAACCATGGCCGTCGCCCTGGCTTTAGGCTATTCTCTCAATAACCTCTCCTTGTTTGCCGTCATTCTGGCCACTGGGTTAGTGGTGGACGACGGCATCGTGGTTGTAGAGGCGGTATCGGAAAAATTACGACAGGGAATGCGGCCATTTCAAGCTTCCCTCGATGCCATGGGTGAGTTAACCTCGGCGGTAATTGCCAGTTCTCTTGTACTATTTGCGGTTTTTATTCCCGTCACCTTCTTCCCCGGTACGGTGGGGATCGTTTATCGACAATTTGCCGTCATCATCTCCGCTTCAATTCTGATATCCACCTTTAACGCCCTCAGTTTTTCCCCCACCATGTCGGCGATTATCATGAAACCGCCCCAAGGCACCCGCGGACCCTTGGGACTGTTTTTCGAGGGCTTTAATCGGGGTTTCAACGCAGTTAAAGAAGGTTATCGACGCTCGATCGAATTTCTGATCCGAGTTCGGTTTCTGGTCTTACCCTTCTTTATCACCGCCCTCTTTCTCACAGCTTGGAGTTATAGCACCACTCCCCAGGGTTTTATCCCCGAAGAAGACCAAGGTTATGCCTTCGTTTTGGTGCAAGCCCCCCCCGGGGTTTCCCTGCGCTACACCGACCAGATTATCCGTCAGATTAACGAAGAAATTCTCGACGGTATCGAAGAAATCGATCACTTTGTCGGTATGGCGGGCTTTAGTTTTGCCGGAAGTGGCAGCAACCAAGGGCTATTTTTTGTCAAGTTAAAAGAATGGTCGGAACGGCCAGGGGAAGATAAGTCAGTTTTCGGCATTCTCAGGAAAATTAACCAACAATTAGCCACTAAAATCCGAGATGCTCGCGCTTTCGCCGTTAATGCGCCCCCCGTGGATGGATTAAGTTCTACTGGCGGTTTCGAGTTATTTATCCAAAACCGCGCTTCTTTCCCCATGGACGCTTTGATTGCCAACGCTAATAAAGTCATGGCCGAGGCCCGAACAAGACCGGAATTATCGGGAATTTTCACCCAATTTACCACCGACACGCCGATGCTGGAACTTTCCATCAATCGCAACCAGCTACAGGCCCAAAACGTCGATATGCAGGCCGTTTTCGGAACCCTGCAAACCTATCTCGGTTCCAACTTCGTTAACCAATTCGTCTTAGGCGATCGCTTGTATCGAGTCTTTGCCCAAGCAGAAGCGGATTATCGTTCTAATCCCGAAGATATTAACCGTCTTTACGTCCGTTCCCGTACCGGGGCCAATATTCCCCTATCCGGTTTAATTAGCGTCAAACGCTTCACCTATCCACCGATTATCACTAACTTTAACCTCTATCCCTCGATTAACGTTCAGGGTAGTCCCGCTCCCGGTTTTAGTACGGGACAGGCGATCGCAGTGATGGAAGATGTTTGTCGGAAAGTCCTGCAGCCCGGTTTCGGTTACGCTTGGACGGGTACGGCTTTCCAAGAAAAAACTTCCGCTGGGGCTGCCCCAGTTATCTTCGGATTAGCCTTTATCGTGGTTTTCCTCGTACTCGCAGCCCAGTACGAAAGCTATATCGACCCGATTATCATCATGATTACCGTTCCCCTAGCGATTCTAGGTGCCATGGGGGCCTTACTGTTGCGGGCGAATTTCCTACAAGTGGGTAGTCTGTTCCCGGCGGTGAATAATAATATCTATGCTCAGGTGGCTTTGGTCATGTTGATCGGTTTAGCGGCTAAAAATGCCATCTTGATCGTGGAATTCGCTAACCAGTCCCGTACTTTGGGTTTAAGTATTCCCGATGCGGCAGCCCGGGCCTCGACGGAACGCTTAAGACCGATTCTGATGACGGCTATTTCCGGTTTAGTGGGTTTCTTGCCCTTGGTTATCGCTTCCGGCGCCGGAGCGATGAGTCGTTGGTCCCTGGGAACTGCAATCCTAGGCGGTTATCTGATTTCCACGGTGTTGAGTTTATTTCTTGTCCCGGTTTTGTATGTGCTGATCAAACAGTTCGAGGCCCGATTCCTCTCCTCGAAACCCCCGAAAAGTGGCGGTTCTGGCAATAGTAAAACTCCCTCTCTGGGTGGGGAAAGAAATACATCGGAAACCCCCATAGAAGAAGAGTCCATTTCCTCTTTGAAAATCTCTCCTCAGTCCCCGAATGACTAGGGTGTTAGGAGACTTTTTCAGTGATAACTGATAACTGATAACTGATAACTGAAAATAATGAGTCTAGAATCTACAGCTAATGAGGCGATCGCTCACAATTTAGAGCAATTCCTGCTAGTTTTGACCATTTCCTTGAGTGTCGCCACTTTATCGAGAACCGTTGCCTTCCTCCGCAAAATTCCCTACACCCTGCTGTTAGTTATTGTCGGTATGGGTTTAGCTTTTTTAGATTTGCGTCTAGTTAATCTTTCCCCGGAATTAATTCTGGAAATTTTTCTGCCTCCCCTGTTATTTGAAGCCGCTTGGAATATTCCTTGGGCTAAATTAAAGGAATATTGGGTTACTATCGTCCTTTTTGCCGTTATCGGGGTGATTATCTCCGTTTTGGGAGTCGCCTATCCCCTACATATCTTTGCTAATTTACCCCTATCGATCGCTTTTCTGTTGGGTGCTGCCCTAGCTGCCACCGATCCCGTCTCTGTAATTGCCCTATTTAAAGAATTGGGGGCCAGTAAAAAACTGACGATCCTGATGGAAGGGGAAAGTCTCTTTAATGATGGGGTCGCTGTGGTCGCTTTCGTCCTCTTGGTGGGGATTCCCTTGGGAGTCGATACCTTTTCCGTCCCCGTGACGATCGCTCGTTTCTGCACCTTTGTGGGGATTGGCATCGGTGTGGGTTGCGTGATCGGTTTCGGCATTTCCTACCTTACCCAACGCTTCGATCTGCCTTTTGTGGAACAGTCTCTGACTCTAGTTTCTGCATACGGAACCTATCTCGTCACGGAAAAATTAGGCGGATCTGGTGTGATTGGGGTGGTGATTGTCGGGATTATTCTCGGTAATCTCGGTTCGCGCATTGGTATGAGTCCCCGCACGCGCCTGGTAGTTAGCGAATTTTGGGAATTTATCGCCTTTTTTGTCAATTCCATCATCTTTTTACTGATCGGTGATCAAACCCGTTTTGAGAGTCTTGGTAGTCACTTAAGCGGGATTTTAATAGCGATCGCTGCTATGGTGGTTTCCCGTCTGTTCTCAATTTTTGGACTAGGGGGAATTAGTAACCTAATTACGGGTAATAGGATCAGTTTCAAGGAAAGAACGGTGTTATGGTGGGGAGGATTGCGCGGTTCGGTTTCGATCGCCCTAGCGTTAAGTGTTCCCACGTCTATCCCCTACCGTCAAGAAATTATTGACGTGGTTTTTGGGGTGGTTTTATTTACTTTATTGGTGCAAGGATTATCTATACAATGGCTGTTAAATGCCCTCAATCTTATTGGTGATCAACCGATTCGCACCGAATATTCGGCCCTAATTGCTCGTCAAATTGCTTTAACTAGGGTGTCTAATTATCTGCAACAACCAGAACGTTTTCCCGATATCGATCCCGAATTTTATCGCGACAAAAAAACTCTGGTGGAAGGACAATTAAAGTCCTTGCGGGATCAGTTGCAAAAATTACTACAGGAACATCCACAATTAAAAGATGTGGTGGCCGAACAATTTCAAGATACTTTACTCGATATCGAAGCTAATACCTACGCAGAACTAATTCGAGCCGGTCGTTTAAATGAAAATCTCGTTCCCCTTTTAGTGGAGGTAGAAGAAGAAAAAGAGATGGTTTAATGATCAAGTCATGGAAAATCAAAGAATTTTTGCTAAAAATTGCTGAGTTCGATCGGATTGGGGATGATTAAAAAATTCTGCTGGGGGGGCAATTTCCAAAATTAAACCCTGATCCATAAATACCACTCGATCGGCCACTTCTCGCGCGAATCCTACCTCGTGGGTGACACAAACCATGGTCATCCCCGATTTGGCTAAACTTTGCATCGTTTCCAAGACTTCTCGCACCATTTCCGGATCTAAAGCTGAGGTGGGTTCATCGAATAACATCACCTTCGGCTGCATAGCTAAAGCGCGAACGATTGCCACCCGCTGCTGTTGTCCTCCCGATAACTGAGGGGGATATTTAAGTGCTTGTTCGAGAATACCAACTTTTTCGAGGAGTTTTCTCGCTATTTCCTCCGCTTTGGCTTTTTTCCAACCGCGCACCCACATGGGTCCGAGGGTGACATTATCTAATACCGTCAGATGGGGAAAAAGGTTAAATTGTTGAAAAACCATGCCAACTTCCTGACGGATTACCTCGATATTTTTCAGGTTGTGGGACACAGTTATTCCGTCAATAATAATGCGACCTTTTTGATAGGATTCCAAACCGTTAAAAGTGCGAATAAAGGTGGATTTTCCTGAACCGGACGGCCCCATAATCACGACAACTTCCTGTTTATTAACGGTGAGATTCACTCCCCGTAAAGCATGAAAGCGGTTATCATACCATTTTTCCACCGCTTCGGCAATTATAATCGGTTCACTGTTGTGAGATTCCATATTTTTGAGAGTTTATTGATTATCTGTATCGGGAAACCACTGTTTCTCAAGAATTTGTCTCAGAGAGTAGGGACAAATTATCGGTAAATTTTTTAATCCTGTCTTTTTTTCTGCAATTAAGCGAGCGTTTTCATAGATATTTTCTAACTCTAGTTCTAGTTCTAGAAATTTACTTAAATTGGTGGTGAGCTTATATTCTAATTGTACTCGAAAAGTGATAATCTCTGCCGCCCAATGATTACTATTTTTTTCTCTTTCTGTTGTCCAAAATTGATAGAGTAACAGATGGATTATTATTTGTAAACTTAAACTTTTAACAGCAGTTTTTTCGCTTCGTCTCAAAGCTGCCAACTCCTCGATTAAATGTTCGTAATCTACCCGATCGAACTGACGATTTTTTAATAACTCGATCGTCTCGCTTAACCAGCGATCATACTCCCGTTCATAAAGCTGTTCTAAAGCAAGCATTGTCTTTGATCAAATGGGGACATTATTAAAAATAACCCATTCCTAGAAATGATAGCACAAAATATCCAGATGGCACGGGATTAGTGTGAATATTCTTGAATTAATGATGATGACCGTCAAAAATGCTTGACCATGAGGTAAAAAAAAGGTTAAATTATGGTTAGGCTGAGAAGATAACTCACACATCCTAGATAATGAGGCTATCATGGAAATCGATAAACTCAAAGAAATTGCTCAAAAAGTTGAAACCTCTCGTTCTCAAATCCAAAACGAACAGGCAACCAAAACAGCTTTTATTATGCCTTTTTTGCAAGCATGGGGTTACGATGTATTCAATCCCATGGAAGTTCACCCCGAATATAGTGCCGATTTAACTGGATTAAAAGGGGAAAAAGTAGATTATGCTATTTGTTTGGACAATCAACCGATTATTTTGATGGAATGTAAAAGCTGTCATCAAAATCTTGAGCATCCTAAACATAGTTCCCAACTGCATCGATATTTTATCGCAACTGGAGCTAACTTTGGAGTTTTAACTAATGGGATTATCTATCGGTTTTATACGGATACCGTCAAGGATAATATCATGGACGATAAGCCATTTTTTGAGTTTAACATCCTCGACTTTGACGAATCTTCTGTTAACGAATTAAAACGATTTTCTAAATCTAGTACTAGCACATCTGACTTCAATTCTGGCAAAATAAAAGAGGCTGCTCGCAATTTATTGTACACCAAAGAAGTTAAAAAAGTGATTGCCCAGCAATTAAATGATCCTTCCCCCGAATTTGTTAAGTTTTTTGTTAGTCATGTGTATTCTGGGGTGAGAACTGCATCGGTTGTCGAAAAATTCACAGAAATTATTAAGCGTTCTCTCAAAGAGTATATCAATGATATCATCAAAGAAAAATTTGAGGAAGTTTTAGGAAAAGAACCTGAAACAAATCCTCCTGATACATCAGCAGCAGAAGATACTCCACCAGAAGAAACAGGGGAAGATAAAATTAATACGACCCCCGAAGAATTGGAAGGATTTTACATTATTAAATCAATTCTACGGGAAGAAATCAATACCGCACGCATTCAATTCAAAGACACTAGAAGTTATTTTGGTATCAACTTAGATGGAAAAGTAACCAAAACAGTCTGTCGTCTGCGCTTCCATGAAAAAACTGGCAAGAAATCAATCAGTATTCCCGATAATGTCGAAACTGGTAAAGAAGCAACCACGAATATAAACAATCTTGATGAAATTTATGGAGTCGCTGAATTTCTGAAATCTCGTATCCGCTATCTGACTCAAGATATTTATAAAAGCAAGTCAGAAAAAACGGAAAGTATCTAAAATAATTAGCCCCTATCTCTTTAACGACCGATAGGGGTTTTTAATGATATAATTTTTAGTAATCGCTGATTATGGTTGTAAAATTTTATCTAGGTATAGGAAGTTACGGTTAAGTAAGTGGTCATGAAAAGGAGACGGGAAACAGGAGATAGGAAAAAGCTGATAACTAGAAGTTCATTAAAACTTCAACAGATTTGAGTAGATTACTTAGTTTTTTGTTACCCTTTTCAGCTAAACTAAGTTTATGACTAAAAGCCTAGAAAACATTACCATTCACCAGTTTAGAGGACTGCGAGAGCTTGAGCTAAAGAATCTCGGACAGATTAACCTGCTTGTGGGAATTAATAATTCGGGAAAAACCAGCGTTCTCGAAGCGTTATCTATTTACTGTCATCCCTTAGATCTAAAAGTTTGGCTAAATACTGCTAGACAAAGAGAACAAGAGTACAGAGTTTCTCGGACTCCTTATCTAGATTCCCTACAGTGGTTATTTACCCACGATGCAATGATTGAGCAAGAAAAACTTAATCACGGGGTTATATCAATCACAGGAAATGGCTCCTTTAAAGTTCAGAAAATCGAGGCAATTTATGAAGAACTCGAAGGAATTATTTTAATTGACAATCCCGAAGACAAGCTTCATATTAATCAGATAATTAGCGAAGAAAATGAAGATTTAATCGATAATAATGAAGATTTATGGGAAACAAGAAAAGGTATTAACTTATCGATAATAGTATTTCTTGCTGAAGAACAATTAAGTTTAATTAATTATCCCCAAAATCCCCTGAAAGAAAACTATCAACTTTGGGAAAATAGCGCTCTCTCTAGACTATCGGGAAAAAAAGAACCTAGCTTACTAACTTCTCTGGTTAGTCCCGCTTCTCATCGTTCTGATATTGGTCAATTTCGGTTACTTTCAGAAGTGAGATTTGCCAATTTTAAAACAGATGTTATCGATTTACTGCGTCAAATGGACAGTAATATTTCTGACTTAGAAATTCTCTTACCTCCTCATTCTTTATCTGCCAGATTTAATATTTATATTCAACATGAAAAATTGGGACTTGTCCCCGTTAGTACCTTTGGTGATGGGGTGCGTCGCTTACTTCATATCGCCCTCAAACTTGCCAGTGTTAAAGGTGGAATTTTATTCATTGATGAATTAGAATCAGCTATTCATACAGAGGCACTGCAAAGTTCTTTTAATTGGTTAGTTAAATGGTGTCAAAAAATGAATGTACAACTGTTTGCTACTACCCACAGTCTAGAAGCTGTTGATGCTCTTTTAGAAGTCACCGAACCAGAATCAGATTTAGTGCTTTATCGTCTCGAACCAAAGGAAAATTATACTAGAGTAGTTAGACATGATTGGACTCGATTAAAAAGCTTACGAGAAGACTTAGGACAGGAGGTTCGTTGGTGAGTCGAGAACATATATTGATTGGAGTGGAGGGTAATCATGATCAAGCTTTTCTGGTGAAAGTTATGTGTAAACTGCTGGGGTTTTCTAAATGTGAAGAACTCTCAAATCTAGAGCCAATTTGGAAAAAATTTATTCCGAAATATCCTCCTCCTAAAACTGGAAAACTTTACATCAGACTCGATATGCCATCTATTCTTTATACTGAGACTTTATCCGTGGCAATTTATGCCGGGGGTGGCAGTGAATTAATTAAAAATTTAACCAATAAACTTGCCGATATGGATTATAACAATGAATTATCAGCTTTTGCCGTTATTGCCGATGCGGATAAAGATAACCCGGCAGAAGTTGCTCGCAAATATCATCAGGGTTTTCGGGAATATTTTCCCGACTTTCCCAGGGTAGTAGCTGCCACGGGAACTATTCAAGAAAATAGACCAAGAGTCGGATTATATATACTGCCTAATAATGTTGATCAAGGTGTCTTAGATACCCTACTTTGTGATTGTGGAAAAATCGCCTATCCTGAATATATGAACAGAGCAAAATCATATATTCAACAATTTTCCGAGGAAGAAATTAGTCAAATTGGCTGGAAACCTTTTGATAAAGAAAAAGCCACTATTGCCGCAGTTGCTAGTATTCTTAAACCTGGAAAAACCAACACCGCAACTATTTCTGATGATCGGTGGATTAGCGAGCAAACTTTAATGCAAATACCATCACTAGAAAATCTCTTAACTTTTCTAAAACAACTCATCAAAATGGAGTCAATATAATTATATTGATCTGCTGAAAACTTGGAGAGTTACCAACTAGGAAGTTACGGTTAACAAGTGATCATGAAAAGGAGACAGGATATCCGAGCATTATAATAAAAGTTTTCTCTCAAGTTAAGGTCAAAAAATTCTAGCTGGGAGTTATCGAAGTGTGATCAAGCTTGACACAGTCAAATTAAAGTGTTACCATATTGGGCATGATTTGTGCAGATGTTAAAAATTTTGTTTTGCGGTAGTCTATGAATTTAACAAATTTACCAATGTCTCTTGATGAGGTGCCTTTACCTAGTTCTTTGCCGCCAGTTATTTTAATAGTTTTTACTCGTCCCGATCTACTCAAGGAAGTTTTAAAGGGTTTAACCCAACAGACTCTATTTCCTCATCAGATCATTGCCTATGTGGATGGAGCAAGAAATGAACTTGATCTACCCCTGATTGATCAAACAATTGCTTTACTGCAAGAGTTCTCTAGTAAAATTCCAGTAGATATAAGGTTACGGTCACAAAATTTGGGCTGTGATCAAAATGTCATTTTGTCCTTGACAGAAGTCCTATCCACTTATGAATCTGTTGTTTACTTGGAAGATGATAACTTTCCCAATCCATATTTTTATGATAGGATGTGCCGTCTATTAGAGGCATACCGTGAACATAAAAAAATCTTTTCGATTAGCGGATATGCAGCCTTTCCAGAGCAAGCATATCCTCTGCTCGAAGAGGATTTTGCTCTCTCTCGTAGAGTTTTTTCTTGGGGATTCGGTATCTGGGCCGATCGCTGGAATGATATCGCTCTCATCAATCAGCCTAAACAATATAATCCTTTTGGAAAATTCTATAATATACCCGCCACCGTGCAAACAAAAATGACTATAATAAACCAGTTCTGGCTAGAGAGAAATGGTCAAACTGACTGGGTTATTACTCTTACTCTTGCATCTTTGTATCAAGATCGGGTTCATCTTATTCCTAAAACTTCTTTGATCTATAATATTGGTTTCGGACACCCAGAATCTAAAACCTATAAAGGGAAAGAAGCATCATGGGTAAACTCTGCCTATAGTTCCTCATTCTGCCCCAATAGCTTACCTAGCACCCTTGAGTTAATTGACCTTTTAAAAAATGAGATTAGTGGCATAGAATTGGCGCATTACCTGTATCGCAAGGGTGTTTATATTGATTTAGAAGCACTATTTTACTACCTAAAAAAATATCGTGATCTTCAAAGTCGCCTAGAATTTGTGAAGCTATTTATGGCTCACTCCCCCTTTAGTTTCAAAAAAACTCGCCGTCGCCTGGGTTTATAGTTTAGTAGATACTCAATAAAAAATATGAATAGCTCTAGAAAATTTCTGATTTGTCAAGGTTCCTCTGACATATTGAAAAAGTAAAAGCGAAAATTAGAGGTGTTGCCAAATAGTTTGTACGAGCAATTAACCAGAACTAACCTTAATGATGTCTATGTCATGGCAAACCTGGGGAGTTACCAACTAATGCTTAATTCTCTCAATATAACTTTTACCTGTTGCATAAGTGCCTCTCCTCTATAAGTAGCCTATACTCAACGGATTTAGTATTAATTGTGTCAAAGCTTAGAAAAAAGCGAACTTCTCCAGGGAGAAATTCGCCTTAATTTCCAGAAATTCTGAACTTAGCCAAAAATTAATTAGGCACGAGCTTCGAGACGACCGTAGAAAATGCCGCGAATTTTCACTTCTTCAGCATCTTTTGCGCCTAAATCGGTGTCGGAAGGCTGTTCACTTTCAAAAACACCAGCAAACTCGCCAGTAGAAGCGTCAACTTTAGTCACCTGTAAAGACATAGTACCTTTACCCAGTTCCGTCGCTTTGACGTTAGCACGCTGGAAATCTTGACTATCAGCACTAGCGGGTAAAGCGACAGCATTATCATAACCCGTCACCACACCCCGACCTTTGGGATCTAAGAAACCAGCGCCACGATAGGAGGGAACTTTAAAGTCGCCTTCAAAATCCGTGGAACTGTTGATAGAGCTAAATCCAGCTTCGGTTTTGCCGGTGAAACCTTTAATGGTAAAGAAGAGGGGAACTCTTTCACCTCCGGGTAATTGTACGGTAATGGGTTGGAAATCGATACCGTCTTCTTCCTTGAGGGTTAAAACACCGTCTTCGCCTACGGTTAAGGTCGCTGTCATCTGTTCTAAACTGGTGGTATCTCTGGTTAAGAGTTTACCCTGGATAAAAGTGGCTGCTTCCCGCTTATTAATGGGTTCACCCTTGACAAAATATTCTTGGGGTTCCAAGCACAAATCTGTCACTACATAACTTTCGCCGCTTTCTAAGGGGAGAGTCCCCCGGGTAAACTCGGAAATCTGCGGACATTTGTTAGCTAATCCAGTGTTTAAAATTTCATCATAGGTTAGCTCGTTTCTATTCAGGACGGCACTAGGCGCGTCGCTACAAGCTGTCAACACCCCTAAGCACAAGGCTAAAAAGGCAACTAACAAGGCACGAAATCTCATCTATGTCAACCTCTCTTTGTCAATCTTTACAATTACTACCCTTGATCCATAGCCTGATGAATTATCGAATCGGTTGCGCCAATTCACCGAAACTCAGTTTATCAAAGATCAGTGACCATTGAGAAGATGGGAGACAGGGAGAGGAGAGACAGAAGGCAATAGGCAATAGGCAATAGGCAATAGGCAATAGGCAATAGGCAATAGGCAATAGGCAATAGGCAATAGGCAATAGGCAGCTTTGTTCTCCCCACTTCCCCACACCCTCTTTCAAGTCAGGAGGCTCTAAGTAACTGATAGCTGATGACTGATATGATTGGTGTGACTGTTTTCAGATGCAGAAATTCCGATGAATAGCCGATTACCTGGAGATAATAGCCAATTAGATAGCCAACTACATTCCCTTGTAACGACAGTGACAGCGATCGCCGAAGAACAGCAGGGAGATTGTAACGGTTTGTTAAGGTTGCTGCGAACTTTAGAAAATTTACATCGGCAAATTCGCGAGCAGATGTTCGAGCCATCTTTACCCAATACCCGTAAGGATTTATACGGATTACTCCGGGATATCGAGGAAACCGGGGGATGGCCCTATATAGAACGGATGAAGTTACAAATGTTAATGGAAAAATTATTAATCAGTGAAGCCGGTGCGCTCGATTCGGCGGCAAAAACCGATGATCGAGAAAAATGAGTTTCCAGAGGTTACGGAGCGGGTTACAGTATTGAAAAAATGGATATTTAGGGGTAAATCATGACCACCGTGAACCCGATTAAATTTGGAACCGATGGCTGGCGCGGGATTATCGCCGCCGATTTTACTTTCGATCGAGTCGCTCTGCTCGCTCCCTTGGCGGCTCAGGTTTTAGCCGATAATTATGGTCAGATCACGGGTTCGCGGACGATAATCGTCGGCTATGATCGGCGGTTTATGGCGGAGGATTTTGCTCAAACTGCGGCGGAATCGCTGCAAAAAGCCGGTTTTGATGTGCTTCTCTCCCAATCCTACGCTCCCACTCCCGCTTTTAGTTGGGCAGCTCGATCAGAAAATGCTCTCGGTGCGATCGTATTAACCGCCAGTCATAACCCGGCTAAATATCTCGGTTTGAAGGTTAAAGGTTATTTTGGTGGTTCTGTCTCGCCAGAAATTACCCAACAAATTGAAGCTTTATTGTCTAATCCGCCGCAATTTAAGGCAGCTGCCGGTAAATTAAGCACTTTTGAACCCTGGTCGGGTTATTGTCAGGGTTTACGCCAAAAAGTTAATATTGCCGCTATTGCTGAAGCGATCGAATCGGGACAACTAAAAGTTTATTCCGATGTCATGCACGGTGCGGCGGCTACCGGTTTAGAGCGTCTTTTGGGGGTGGGGATCACGGAATTACGCGGCAATCGCGATCCTTTGTTCGGTGGCGGCTCTCCGGAACCTTTACCGAGAAATTTGACGGAAATCATCGATAAACTGGCTCACAGCGCAAATTTAGCCCCTTTGCGAGTAGGTTTGGTCTTCGATGGGGATAGCGATCGAGTGGCGGCGATCGATGGTCAGGGGAATTTTTTAAGCACCCAAAATCTCATCCCGATTTTAATCGAGCATTTAGCCGGCAAAAAGGGAATGAGAGGGGAAATTGTCAAAACGGTGAGCGGTTCCGATTTAATCCCCAAATTAGCCAGTTTATACGGTTTATCGGTCTTTGAAACCCCGATCGGTTATAAGTATATCGCCGATCGAATGTTGACCACTCCTGTGTTAATTGGTGGGGAAGAGTCGGGAGGTGTCGGTTATGGTACTCACATTCCCGAACGGGATGCCTTATTATCAGCTTTATACGTTTTGGAAGCGGTGGTAGAATCGGGCCAAGATTTAAGCGATCTTTACGCGCAATTACAGGATAAAACTGGTTTTTATTCTCAGTATGATCGCATTGATTTACCCCTAGCTAATATGGAAGCTCGCGATCAGTTAATTACTGCTTTGGATCAGGAACCCTTAAGGGAAATTGCCGGTAAACAAGTGACTGATTGTAATCCTATAGACGGTTATAAATTCCGTTTAGAAGATGGCAGTTGGTTGTTAATTCGCTTTAGTGGTACAGAACCGGTTTTGCGTCTCTACTGTGAATCTTCAACCCTCGATCGAGTTCATGAAATTCTCGCCTGGGCAAAATCTTGGGCTACTTATATCTAAACAATAGAAAACGGGTTTTTTGAAGAAACCCTTTTTCTATTCTATTATTTTTTAACGCATTCAATAATGCAAATATCTTCTTGAGTTGGAATAATGCGATTTAATTTTAATCCCGCTTGACTCAACAATTCCTCAAATTCTTCTGCGGTTCTTTCCTTACCTCCCGGACACATAACTAACATATTTAGGTCTAACATTTTAGCGGCCGAAGGATTATTACCCGAAGGAACAACCATTTCCAAGACTAAAACTTTCCCATTGCTATCTAAAGCTTGACAACAGTTTTTCAAAATAGCAATCGCTCGTCGATCATCCCAATCATGAATAATATGTTTTAATAAATAGCCATCTCCTCCCGATGGTACGGATTCAAAAAAATTACCGCCAACGGGTTGACAACGATGGAGAATCCCGTGTTTTTCTAAAGTGGGTTGACAATGGGAAATTACATATTCTTCATCAAAAAGAATCCCTTTGAGGTGGGGATATTGCTCTAGGATTGTCCCCAACATCTCACCGTATCCCCCACCTACATCTACTAGGGTTTGAAATTCCGAGAAATTATACACAGCTAAAATAGCCTTCTCCTCCGAAAAAGAAAAACTATTCATCGACTGTTCAAAAATCTCGGCATCTAGCGGATGGGTTTGAAAATATTCAAAGACCCCCATCCCAAAGACATCATCAAAAGATGGTTGTCCCGTTTTAATACTATGTAACACATTTCCCCAGGCTTGATAATGGGGGGCTTCTCCTAACATAATTGCTGTCGCTTTTACTGACCGGGGATGGTCACTAGATAAATGTTCGGCTAAGGGAGTTAGTATAAACTGTTGAGATTCAGTTTCTTGAAAAATTCCTACACTAGCTAATGCTCGCATCAGTCGATATAAAGCAGCAGGATTAGTCTCAGTTAGGGAGGCCAAATCTTGACAGGATTTCGTTCCTTTGCTTAAATGCTCGGCTAGACTTAATTTAGCCGCAGCATAGATGGCCTGAGATAGCCAGTAACCCGAAACCATTTGGGTTAATTGAAGATGAAGAGGGAGTTCAGGTAAGGACATAAGCAACTTTTGTGGGAATACAATTAAACATTACCATATAGAATAAGCTGCCCGCGCATTTAAATCGTCTGTTGAGATGAGGCACTTTTGCAAGGGTCAACAGGAAAGGGATTGGGGGAGATTCAATTAATTTCTAAGTGCGAGTAGAGAGATAAACACAAAATTTCAATCCAAAATTTAAAGCGTGTTTCCATTCAATTAATTTCTAAGCGCGAGTAGAGAGGTTAATTCATGAATTAACCTGACAAATGTTTCCATTCAATTAATTTCTCTAGCGAGTAGAGAGGTAGTACACCTGCTCAGAAAAATAATTCTCCCAAATAGTTTCCATTCAATTAATTTCTCTAGCGAGTAGAGAGTAAATGGAACGGGAACATTCTCCAGTTCATCCTCACCCCGTTTCCATTCAATTAATTTCTCTAGCGAGTAGAGAGAAGTCAGAAGATTTTAAAGTTTTAAAATCTTCTGTTGTTTCCATTCAATTAATTTCTCTAGCGAGTAGAGAGATATATACCGAAGCTTCTACCCTAAGCGAATTAGTTGAGTTTCCATTCAATTAATTTCTCTAGCGAGTAGAGAGTTTAAAAGAAGAAGCTTTTTTTGTAGGACAACAAGTCGTTTCCATTCAATTAATTTCTCTAGCGAGTAGAGAGCAAGAAATTTGGGATGCTTTCTATTATTGGTGGCAAAAGTTTCCATTCAATTAATTTCTCTAGCGAGTAGAGAGTATTTATCAAGATAGCGATGGGGATTACTGGGTATTTGAGTTTCCATTCAATTAATTTCTCTAGCGAGTAGAGAGTAGATTATGTAGATAAATATTTAGATGTTTATTTATTAAACGGTTTCCATTCAATTAATTTCTCTAGCGAGTAGAGAGTGATAACATTGGTGATTGTATTCTCAACAAATTTACCGTTTCCATTCAATTAATTTCTCTAGCGAGTAGAGAGATTCTTTTCAAGTATTTATCGATAGCGACCTTGAAGTTTCCATTCAATTAATTTCTCTAGCGAGTAGAGAGAGATTTTTTACCTTCCTATTCCGTCAGGCTATCGCACTGTTTCCATTCAATTAATTTCTCTAGCGAGTAGAGAGAACTCGATTAAACGCCCAATTAAAAATCACAAAGGGACGGTTTCCATTCAATTAATTTCTCTAGCGAGTAGAGAGAGCCGGTAGGCAAACGTCCGAACAGGATTGGGGTTCGGAAGCCAGTTGCGACGGATAAGTTAATTATAGCTAGATACGGTCGCACAGTCAACCCCATAAACCACAAAACCCTTATCCTGTGGTAGATCGAGGGATTTTACCGGAAACCGAGGTTATCTGCTCCCACCCCTATCCGTCGCTAGTCGATGATACCCTAAAAAGCCAATAATTTAACCCCTCGATCGAGCGGCTGATTTTTCCAGTCCTGATCGGATTTTCTAGCCCTCGGAGTGAAGTAAATTTATATCGGCTTTCCCCTTGACTGAACCGATTGCATCTGTATGACTCAGCACCCCAAATCCCCTAGGGAAAGAACACTGCGTGAACGAGATAGTCGCGAGTTCCAGCGACTTATGCTCCTGATCGCCACCCTCGTCCGACACCCCGGAGTCGGTTATCAAACCCTCGATCCCTCGGAAAATTACCATTCGGGGAAAGATCACAACGCATTAACGGAAGTACAGGAACGGGTGAGAGAACTCGCCGCCACCCTCGCCCTCGGTTGGCCCGCGGAATATCCCTCCATTGCCACCCTGAGAAAAGACATAACGACCCTACGGGATTACAAAATTCTCGATCGCCACATCTATCGCTGGGGGTATTATCTCGGCACCGGGGTTATGAGTCCCGACGAACTTAAAATCGCCTTTGATGCACTCCGCTCCCGGGCCCTCTATCAGGGTGATCCGAGAATCCGTCAGGTCTATCACCAACTCGATCGCCGTCTTCAAGGGTTTACACTCGGCTCCCGGGCTGACTTTCTCTATCCCGTCTGGGAACAACTCGATCGACCGATCAACTATACCGATCCGGAAGAGATGATGGAACGGGGAAAATATCGCCAAACTTTATACGAGAAAATCGACACCCTAGAACAGGCCATTGTCCGGGGAGAGGTAATCGAGATCGCCCGACCGATCGATCCCTATCAAAAGAAATTTACCGGGCCCTTCCCGATCTATCCCCTCCAGTTAATTTACCGTGACATTGGCTGGTATCTCCTCTATGAAACCTATCCCGATGGCTGTCTGGCGATCGGCCGCCTCAATCGTTTCGCCGGTCATTGTCGAATCCTCCCAGAACCCTCTCGCTCCCTCGAAGAACAGCGCCACAGCCTCAATAATGCCCACAAACTGATTAAAAATGGCTGGGGCTTGAATTTGGGGGATTTAGCAGCGCAAAAATTGGAATTAGCGGCACAATTAACCCTAATTACCGTTAAAGTTCGCTTTTTTCATCCTGTGAGTTACTTTATCCGGGAGGGAGAAGCACGTCACCCCCGGCAGCAGTTGACAAATCCCCAGATCGACCCGCAGACGAAAATCCTTAACTCGATCGATTACCACATCGCTCTCCCGTCCCGTTCCCTGGAAGAATTTCTCTGGTGGGTACAGCGCTATCTCGAACAGGCCCAGATTCTCTCTCCCCCAGAAATGGCGGAAAAACACTGGCGATCGGCGCAAATGTTGGTCGATCGATATTCTCCCCCAACAGACGATAATCATAGTAAAAAATTCATACCACCAGAAACTTAGACAGGATCAGCTTTTGAAGCTTTTTAGAAAAATCTTCAAAATATCGTGTTATCTCTAGAGGTTCCTAAGGCATATTGATATACTGAGAACATCGGTCAGCAAGGAGTTGAGGCGTTTATGGCCCTAGGATACTGGCAAGCGAAAATCTGGGGACTACTACACGATCCCGTCTTCAAAGCCCTACATAGCAACTCAGGACGCGGTGATAACAGCTTCTGGAGAGATTTAGAAGTAATGAAGTTGTGGGGAAAACATAACCCCGAAAAATCGACTAAAACAATTCTCAAACAAATCAAACTAGCTGACTATATCACCTCAGCCAGCGATCGATCGGCGATCGGTAGTTTAACCCAATTCGTTAACTACGATCGAGAAACAGGTCTAGAATTGCGTCACCTCCTCTCCGGAGAACCCTTAGATCTCAAATTAGCCGACACAACCCATAAGAAAATCGCTTCTAACCGCACAGATTACTTAAAAGAACAGGAAAACCAACTATTTAACCAAATTCCCGCCAGATTACGCACAGGAATCTCAGAAAACGAAGCTAAAGAACTATTTTGGTGGTTATGGCGCTGTCTTCCCCAAGCGGCGACGAAATTACTCGATGACGAAAATCTGCTTTTAATGCCCGCCGAAACCAGAATACCGGACGGATCGATCTGGAGTCATGCCAGTTTAACGGCGGCCATCGCCGGGGCCCTAGCGGGATATGATCTCACCTCCGAGGATGTGGTCAATAAATGGCCGACAGGAAAACAATTATCCCACGCTTATCTCGTTAGTTTCACCTTTTCCCCTGTGCAAGAACTAATCAAAGCCAGCCGCAAAATGCGCGATTTTTGGGCAGGTTCTTGGATTCTGCACTATCTATCTGCTCAAGTCTGCTGGCAACTGGCCCAACAATACGGTCCTGATAGTTTGATCTATCCCTCTCTCTACGCACAACCCTTAATCGATCGATGGTTACTAGAGAAATATCCCGATTTTAAACCCTGGATCGACCCACCGAGCGATCGACAATTACTAACCGCCGGATTTCCCAACATTATTATCCTCGTCTTGCCCAAAGATAAGGTGGCAGCGGCCATGCAAACCGCTAAATCTAGTTTATTAAAAGAATGGAAAGAAATTAGTCGGCAAGTTTTCGAGGAATTGGGAGAACGTCACTGGATGCCCAAATTAAAAGAAAATAGTCGTACCTGGGACAGTTGGTTAAATGCCCAATGGCAAACCTATTATGTGGGAGTCCCCATCGGTAGAGAAGACCAACTCCTCACCAGTAGCGAAATTTACCAAGAAAACGAAAATAGTGCCGAAAATCAAGCCGAAGACCCAGAAAAAGCGCAAAGCTGGCGAGACAAACAAAACGAACTTTATAATCTAAGTGGCGACAAGGCTTTATTCTTAACAAAAGAGCAGGAATTTCTGCAAAAAGCTGGAAAACTACGCCTTGAGAAATGGAAAAAACATCCCTTTAGTTCTAATGTTGGTTCTTGGTGGAGTAGTGCTTTCGATCAAAACCGTTCGGCCCTTGCTGCCGTCAAAAACGCCCGCGATTGGCAGATTCCCACCGCTTTCGGCCCCCGTTCCACCATTTCTGGACTTGGCCCCGTCGTCCATCCCGATAGTAACAACGATTGGATTAGCGAAAAAGCAAGCAAAGAATATTGGCAACGAAATGCCGGATTATTCGATGGGATCGAACAACTCAACGCCACCGAAACCGTTAAACGCGGATTACACCTAATCCTGCCAAAACTCTTAAAAAATAGCGACCAAAAGCGTCTAGATGCCGCTTATCCCGATTTAACCGTGGGAGTCGCCGGTTATCTCAAAACAGGCGGTGATCTCGACCATTTTCATCGAGTTTGTCGCACCATCTCGCGTAGGTTAAGAGAAGACGGGAAAAAGATTCCCCCGGCACTTACCCAACCCTGGGGAATCCCCTACATTGACGATCACATCGAACCAGAATATAAACGTTATCACCCTCGATTTCTCAATGCGGGATGGTTAGTAGAAGAACTAGAGATTACCGATGAAGAAATGGCTAATTATCGCCATCAATTAAGCCAATTAATTGACCAAAACTATCCCCACAATAACCCGGCTGATTGGTATGTTATCGCCAGAGGAGACGGTGACGGAATGGGGGAATGGTTAAAAGGCCAAGAAATGAAACCCTATCGAGAATATATCGCTAAGTCACTTCATCAATACGCCGATCATCCCCCGACCGAAACCGATACCCTAGAAAAAGAAGTACAAAAAGCTTTTGGCGATTTTGTCACCCTCGATAAACGCATGGGACCATCTACCCATAGCGCCCTCAGTCGCGCCCTTTTAGACTTCTCTAATCAACTCGTTCCCTACCTCACCGAACAACGCTATGCAGGACGCTTAATCTATGGTGGCGGTGATGATGTTCTCGCCTATACTAATCTCTGGGAATGGGATAAATGGTTATGGGATATCCAGCAATGTTTTAAGGGAGAAAAAGACCCCCATGGGGAATTTAAGAACGCCGGTGACTATTGGCAATGGGAAGGCGAAAAACCTGCCGAAAATCTCTCCAAACGTCCCCTATTTACCATGGGAAAGCGGGCGACTATCAGTTTCGGTATTGTCATCGCTCATCATTCCGTACCCCTTGCTATCGCCCTAGAAAATCTCTGGGAAGCCGAGAAAAAAGCCAAGGAACACGCCTATAAAGGCTTTGACGGCAAAAAAGTCAAAAAAGATGCTGTACAAGTGCGCGTTCTCTACGGTAACGGTAACGTCCTAAAATCTACGGCTAAGTTTGATGTTTTTTATCAATGGCAACAACTTCTCGCCGGTAATTCCGATGCCAGTTTATTCGAGGCAGTGGCCGGCCTTTGGCAACAGCATCCTATACCAATGATAGAAGCGATCGAGGTTTGGGTCAAGGCGTTCTCTAGCCGTCGGGAAAATCTAACAACAGAGAACAGAGAAGCTTTTCAAAAAGACCTAAGCAACTTTCTCAAACATCTTTGGTTAACCACGGAAAATGATCCTAATGATCTTAACGAAGCCGTGCGTAGCTGGATGAAACTAGCGGCTTTTATGACTCGAAAAAGAGAGATTAAGATCGGAGGTTCCATTTAATGTATTGGTACACAATCACTCCCCTAGATGTTCTTCTCCTACGCGATGCCAAACCCTTTAGTCCAGGAGAAAGAGCCTGGGCCGGAAGTACATTTCCCCCCAACGGTCACACGATCGCCGGTGCTTTAAGTGCTTTACTAGATCGCTCTAAAAATAGTTATTTTAAAATCACCGGTCCATTCCTATCTTTTGCTGGAGATACTTTATATCTACCCCGTCCTTTAGGATTCGCCAATTCTGACCCATTAATTCCTGTTTCTTGGAGTGATAATTTAACGATTTCAGAAAACCATATATTTTGGGATCGATCGAAACCTGCCCCCTTAGCTAAGGCTAAACCTAACAAAAATTGCCAAAATCGAGAAAATCAAGAGGAAGAAGAGAACGAAAGTAAATATCGTCAGTATCTACCTTTTGAAGTTATTCTCGATTATTTAAAAACAGGAGCGATCGATCCCTCTCAATGGTTAGTAAAACACAAAGGAGAAGATAAACCCTGGCAAGAAGAAATTCGTTCCCATAATGCCATGAAACCGGGAAGTAAACAGGTAGAAGATGCCGATGGATACTTTGTGGAAAAAGCGATCCGAATGCTACCCGGTTGGAGTATAGCGATCGGAATTGATGTTAATATTCCCACTCCCACAACTTTGCGGTTAGGAGGAGAAGGACACCGAGTTATACTGGAAAAATGCGATAATTTAGGTCAACAATGGCAAGAGTTAAAACAAAAATCCGAGGAGAACTTTAAACAAATAAATAAAGCGATCGCCTATCTCGTTACCCCCGGTATTTTTGAACGCCGTCACGATAATAATCAAGCCATTTGTCGCTCTTGGCCCTGGGAATGGAAACTCGCCCATACTGTTAATAGTAATCAGAAACCGGGCAATCTAGTCAGTGTCGCAACCGATCGAGCTATCCCGATCAGTTGCCGCATTCAATCAAAAGAAAATACTAGCATTCCCGCTCCCCAAGTCTTCGCAGCCCCCGCCGGTAGTCAATACTATTTAAATCAACCCGATCGCCTATTTCAAGAGCAGCCCAATAGTCCCGAATATCACCAACGCTGGCGCAAATTAGGCTACTCAGAATTACTTTGGATCAACTATAAAGGAGAATAATTAATCATGAACTTAATCCACTTTTATCTACTTTCTCCCCTACACACAGGAGGAACCACTCAAGAGGGGAATCTAGTGGGTATTGCTCGTGAATCCCATACCACTTTACCCTATATTCCCTCCAGTACAATTCGCGGGAAAATCCGTTCTTTAGCTACCGAAGAAAACCTAAAATTTAAGTTATTCGGTAATGAAATCGATAAAGGTGCAGAAAACTTGGAACAGGGAGACATCTGGATAGGAGATGGTTCGATTCTCTGGTTGCCCGTCCCTTCCCTTAGTCACGGTGTCGTCTGGATCACTTCTCCTTTACTTCTTCGTCGTTGGACAAGATTAACTAATCCTAGTCTGACAATTCCCCCCGAATATAGCTGTAGTTTTAAAAAGGCCAACACCAACGTTTATCTCAAGGATGCCATTCTCAAGGTCGATGATCTAAAAGACTGGTCAAATTGGCCAAGTTTTATTCCCAAAAACTCTGTCAGCAGTGGCATTAATAAAGTCTTAGTATTACCCGATCAGCATTGCACGACTCTAATTCAAATGAGTTTATGGAGACAAGTTAAAATTAAATTAGATGAGCATAAATCCGTCGATGGAGGATTTCGTTATGAAGAAGCTATTCCCCCCGACACCTTAATGTATTTTCCTTGGGGTATTACCTCTCAAGCTAATGGAACCAGACAACAATCCCAAGCTGATTTTAAACAGTTATTAGCAGATAATGACATTCTACAAATCGGTGGACAGGAAAGTTTAGGACGTGGTTTTGTGCAACAATGGTAGAGGTAATTTATGACAGCTAATCTTGCCTTAGCTAAATGGTCAGTGGTCGATTATCATCGCATGATTGCGGCGGGAATTTTAATCGATCGGCGTGTAGAATTACTGAATGGAGATATTCTCGAAATGAGTCCAGAAGGCCCTTTACATAAAGACAGTGGAGAAGGATTAGCCCACTTTCTCCGTCAACGTCTCAAGGATAAAGCATGGGTAAGAGAAGTTGGACCCATTACCTTAGAAAACTCAGAACCTGAACCCGATATCGCTGTAGTTTTTCCCCCTCGTTCTCGCTATCGAGATCATCATCCCTATGCTGATGAAATTTTTTGGTTAATCGAAATTTCTGACTCAACTCTCAGTAAAGACTTAACCGAAAAAAAACATATCTATGCCCAAGCTGGTATTGCAGAATATTGGGTAGTTGCCATCAAAAATCGAGAGATTTATGTTTTCCGTCAACCGATAAATTCTGATTATCAATATCAAGAAAAATTTAGTACAGGAACTTTATCCGCTGCCGCATTTCCCGATATTGTTATCTCTCTTGATACCCTTTGGTCAGGTAATATTTTTTAACTTTTGGAGCCAAAATAACCATGACATTCGACCCTAGAACGATTAGCAATCCCGTATTCACTGCCTTGCAAAAATTGTCCTCAGCCACTGCTGATAATAGTCGCCGCAAAGAACAAAAAAATCAAGCTATTGAACTTTATACCTATCTTTCTACTTGGGGAATGATGCGCCTAAAAGCCGAAGAAACTGCTATTAGTAAAGACAAAGAAGGCAAGCGAGAAGTTGTTAAAATATACTTTGAGTGTCTTGAAGAAATCTCGAACAACCGGAATATAGCCAACCCACAAGGATTAGACACATTAAAAAAACTTTCCACTGATGATTATCTAGGACTAACGGGTTTAGGCTTGGAAATCGCCCAAGAATTTAGCTTCTGGGCTAATGCCATCTATTCCGATGTGGAAAGTGGGGACTAACTCAGGTAAATTGTCACCACAGTTTTTATAATTCATTGAACTAGAAAGGAAATTATAATTATTATGTCCCATAGCCCCTTACAACGTCCTAATCGCCCTCAAAAACCCACCCTAAAAAATCAAGCTATAAAACCCACAAATAACAACCAACCCTCCAGACAGCCTCCTAGGGGTGGCGGCGGTAATAATAACGGCGGTGGCGGCAATAACAATCCTCCTCCACCCTCACCGTGGTTAGACCCCGAAAACGAACCTCAACCCGACCAATCAGCCAGTTTTGTCGAATATCTCCGTTGGATGCGTGCTGCCGACTATCCACACAAAGATGCGACTAAAACCCAAATTCTGCAAACAGCCCAAGAAAATGCTAACTATACTCAGCGTCTTGAGCAACTCAATCAACGTACCCAACTGTTAGCGAAAGACGGAATCGCTTTTCAAGTCAAATCCACTTGGCGTATTCGTGTCGGTGGTCATCGTGGACCGGAAAGTATTCTTTTACCTGCCTTTGATGCCCTCGGAATGCCCTATATTCCATCTAGTACATTGCGGGGTGTTGCCAGAAACCAAGCCATCCGAGAAATCATGGCGGAAAATAATCTGGAATGGAAAGACGCGGAAAAAGAAATCGCCCCCTATTTTGGTGATATAAACGCCAAAGAGAAAAAAAATAAAACGGGTAAAGTTGTCTTTTTTGATGCCTATCCTTTACCTTCTAAAAACGGGGGGTTAGAAATGGACATGGCTAATAATATTTGGTCATGGAAAGATGATTCTCTAGAATATTCTCCTAACCCTAATGCTTTTTTCTCTCTCAAAGAAACAATTTTTTTAATTGGTTTACGTCCAGCTAGTAACTGTCAAGATGAAAAGATACTTGAACAGGTAAAACAATGGCTGAAAAAAGGTTTACAGCTTGGCATAGGTTCACAAGTCAATACAGGTTATGGACAATTGATCTTATCTGGAAAAAACCCAAGATTAGAATCGGAATTTTATCGATTGGATTTTGAGCTAGAAGGTCAATTAATTCATGGTTATCAACGATTCACCCAATGGCAATGGAATGAGCGACGCAATGAATGGCAAATGCGGAGCGCACCCGTTGCAGAAGTTCGTCCGACAGCCTTTAAATCGATGATGCGATACTGGTTTCGTGTTTTTGCATCTGGAGTTTTACCTATTAACAAAGTTCAAGAGATTGAAGCTAAATTAATTGGAGGTATTAATCCTAAAAAATACGGTGTTCAAGAGATTGAATCTGAATTATTTGGCGGTATTAATCCTAAAAAATACGGTTATCTACAAGTGAATATTCTTGAGGGTAAAGTTACCCAAAAAGAACCTCGAACCAATCCTCAGGGTAAAAATGATCCCTGTGGTGAACAACGGGGAACTTTAGTCTTATCTTTGTCTTCCGAAACTCCAAAAGATAAACAAGAAGCTGTCAAAAAATTAGCTAAATATTTGACTTGGTTTTTAGCTAATATGGGTGGTATTGGTCAAGGTGCGAGAAGACCTAATTATTCTCGCAAAAGTCGTGAAAGCGCCCCATGGTTTCGTGGTTCTACATTTTATATTGACAGTGAAGAAGATTTTTGGGCAATGCCCAATAATGTGCAGGGGTTTAAACAACAATTTCAGCAAAGATTGCGAGATTTTTATAAATCTTTAAATCAAGTTACTGGCACTAATATAAACTCTAATAATTTAAGGATAGCTGGTCAAGTTTCTCAAAGTAATTGGATTGATGCGGCCGATAGTAATTGTCAAATTTTTGTCTGTGCAGGAAATGAACAAAGAGGTAAACCCCATGCTTTAGCAATTCTTCACAGTGATACTTTGAAAATTACCGGTAAAAATGGTCAAAGAGAATGTGATGGTAATCTCTGTGGTAAAGTCAGTGGTGGAGCTAAACCTTCTCCCGTGTGGATTGCTGATTTAGGAGATTACCAGATAGTTACTGTATTTGGTGCTAATCTGAATCCACGTCAAGAGTTTATCAGGCAATTAAGAAGTAATACAAGTCCTCAAAATTTCGCTCAAATATTCCCTTTATAATCTCATGAAATCAATTTTAGTTGCAACGATCGGAACCAGAGATTTAATGTTTCAAGTCACCACTGGTGACTGGTATAATATTGGCGATGATCGCATGAAAGGTGATATTCTCGGAGAACAGATAGAAGTAGTGTCTGATTTAGCTCTGACCGAAAAATCATCTTTTCGAGAAATATCCCAATACCTTTGGGAAAACATTGAATATTATGGCGATCAAGTAAAACCAGTCATTCTGGGTAAACTTTTGGAAGATAAAATCAATGATCTCGAAAAAGTTTATTTAGTAGTAACTGATCAAAATGAAACAGTAAAAGAAAGAGAAAAAGATACTCTTTACTCAGGAGAATTAATTAAGTATTGGCTAAATAAATTAAATTCTGATTTGGTAGTAAATATTCTCTATATAGGTAGAAATGATGAAAACCCTTCTAACTTCGAGAAAATGTTCCGTTGGTGGCAACAAGTATGGAAAGAAAATATAGAACCTCAACCCGATCAACCCATTTTATTGTGCTTAAAAGGTGGGGTGGGGCAAGCTTCAGAAGCGTCGAGAATTTCGGGATTGAGTTTTTATGGAAACGATATTAAATTCTATGAATTTATTCCCACTCCTCATGACAATCAAAAGGGCATTTCTTCAGATTACACAGGGCCTTTTTTAGGGACTAACTATCTTTGGGATCGCACTCGACAACAAGCCCTACAATTATTAGAACGCTATGATTATGCTGGTCTTCAGAACTTAGTTAAACCTTACTATGAACAAAATAAACAAAAATGGAAAGAAACTTATGCTCTAATTAAATCTGGAGTAAGCTGGAATCAAGGACAATTTGAAGATTTTTTTCAATCCGCTTCTTTTAGTTTCAATAATCAACAAAAAGAGCAGCATCAACAATATTGGTGGATGGCCTATGAACAAGCTTATACCGCAGTAGTTAGACTAAAACAAAAAAATACAACCGAGGCTATGCTTCATAGTTTCCGAGCGGTAGAAGGCTTAATTTATGAGTGTTTAAAACATGAATTTAAAGACTATATGGTTAATTCTGAATATACTTATTCATCTTTACAATCTTCGGTCTTAACTAAGTATCCTGATTTGAGCATATTGTTTGTTAATGGGACAAATAAAACTGACATATTATTAGACAGTCGCAATCAACAACGAGTAATTGAGTTGTCTATTAATGTCGATCTAAAGGATTGGGGTTCTGCAGAATTGCGTAATCTTAGAAATCGATTATCTCACAAATTAGGTGGCATTAGTGAGAAGGAATTATATCAAGCTTGGGGAAAAGATACTTACAATCAAAAAGACTGGGAAAAGCGAATTTTAAATTGTCTCAATCTAATCACAGAAAATAAATTTAATTATTTATGGCAAGGAAGTTTATTTGCTTCTATTCATGAGAGAGTCAGAACAGCTATCAAAAATTATAATGTTGTTTAAAGTACAAAATGCAATTAGCTCCTACAATATACACCCGGGATGCTGCCGATAAATGGCTCTCTTGTTCTTGGTGTGATCTCGCGTAGCGAGCGCGTTGCGACCAGTTTAACTTATATAAGACCGATCGATCTTTGTGTCCTTTGTGTCTTTGTGGTTCGTTCCAGTCGCTCGCTGGCAAGACTGTATCTTAGAACACATTTTACCCACCAAACCCTAAGAGAACCGATAAATTAGCCAGTCAAAAGACTATTTAGGGTGTGCTGAATAAATCTAAAAACCTTGTTGGATAAGAATTTTAGACTTTTTTCCCATCAAAAAGTGCCAGACCTTGGGGTGATCGGGGGGGAAATTTAGGCACTTTTTCCCTGAAAATTAGGTAATTGACCCCCTGAAAATCGGTAAAACCCTACACCCCACACCCCACACCCTACCCCCAGGAAAAACTTTTTCAGCAGACCCTATTTAAAAATCAAACTCGTCTAACCCCGATTCTGGGGGAGAAAAGCGACTGCGAGGAGATTTTTTCGACTTTCTGAAAAAAGCGGGAATAACTGCGGCCATAAAAAATCCCATTCCCAAAGAAAAAGCCAATAAAATGCCGATGGGTACTTTAATTGACTCAAATTGTAGAAACTTTAAAGAAACTGGTTGGATATTTTGGATAGCAAAAACTGCCATGGTCATAATCCAACCACCGACAATAGCACTAGCTAAAAAATTAGTGATTGTATTCATGTTTGTCCTCGCTAGGTTTGTAGGAGATTTTTTAACCTTTTGTAGGCTAAGTAGGTAGGCTTGAAAAATTATCAGATGCCCCCCTTATTAAGGGGGGACTAAGGGGGGATCGTCACCCCCCTTATTAAGGGGGATCCCCCCGCCTTCGGCTTCCCCCCTTATCAAGGGGGATCCCCCCGCCTTCGGCTTCCCCCCTTATCAAGGGGGGCTAGGGGGGATCGAACCTAAAATCCATTTTTAATTTAATTATAACCAGCTACTTAATTTGGGAGTTATATCCCTATTAATTTAACTTTCCTGGGGCGGAAATTACCGTTAATTGACTAAAACGTTACAATTGTCGATCGATCTCAAATAAATCTCGATCGCGATAATATAATTGTAGTCTGATCGCCCTCAGCTAGAGCTAGTAAATATAAATAGCACCCTGTTGATTGAGGTTAAAGGTGGTATAACCGGGGGTACTCCCCGGAACTTTGGTAACAGTAATCGTGACTAAATTATCTTTATTGACTTCTACGGCATAGATTAAACTAGAAGAATCGGGATCCGAGGCGGCATTAGCCCGATTAATCAGAATATATGCTGGAATTACGAAACCTTTTAGGGTTGTCTCCGTACCAGGAGATAATAATTGGGGAGAGGAATCAATATTGGCCGATAGGTCATAATTGAGGTCAATATCGGTTTGATTGATGATTTTAATCTCCACAGGACGACTCATATTCACCCTAGCGACAGGCTGCCAAGGACCCGGTTGAAAAGTGGTAGCGGGGGGATTTTGAGCGGGTAAAGAGGGGGGAAAAACTAATCCCAGACTGAAGACGAGGGAAAGAGTTAAAAAGCGATCGCATTTCATAGATAAATCCTGGTCTAGGGTTGTCATCCTATTTTAGGGAGGTATCCCCAGTGTTTTATACTTAAAGTAGAAGCTTTTGAAATTGTCTATAGCATTGATTGATCAGCTATCAGGGAAAATCCTAAGCTTCCCTGATTTTGCTCTATAAACAAGGCTAAATACACCGATTTTTCTCTAGAAGTTTCCCTAGTAACCCCTATCAACGGTTTAACTTAGGTTGAGATTGATTATATGCCTACCATCGACATATCGGGAGTATCCCACAGTTACGAGTTATTTTCGCCCCAAGCGGATAAACCGGTTTTAGTCTTTATACACGGTTGGCTGCTGAGTCGTCACTACTGGCAGCCTTTGGTAGATATTCTTTCCCCAGACTATCCCTGTCTAGTTTATGATCTCCGGGGCTTTGGCGACTCCCAAAAAATCACCTCTAACAGTCCTCCTAGCAGTTATAACCTTGAATCCTACTCCCAAGACGTTATTACCCTTCTTAACCGCTTAAACCTCGATGCTGCTTGGTTAGTCGGTCATTCCCTCGGTGGTAGTGTTGCTTTGTGGGCCGCGGATAGCTGTCCTGAACGCATTAAAGGGGTAATCTGTATGAATGCCGGCGGCGGCATCTATCTAAAGGAGGAATTTGAGCGATTTCGGGAAGCCGGAAGACAGATTTTAGAGAGAAGACCGCCTTGGTTGCCCCGTGTTCCCTTGATTGATGTTTTATTCTCGCGGATGATGGTCAAGCAAACCCTAAGTAAAAAATGGGGCAAACAGCGAGTGATTGATTTTGTCCGGGCCGATTACCAAGCGGCCCTGGGGTCACTTTTGGAAACCACCACTATCAGCGAAGTTCATCTTTTACCCCAGATTGTCTCCCGTCTCCCGCAGCCGGTCTATTTTCTGGCGGGGAAAGAGGATACGATTATGGAAGTTAAGTACGTTAACCATCTGGCCAGTTTTCATCCCTTGTTTGAAACTGGCGGCAACGTGATTGAGTTATCCGATTGTGGTCATTTTGCCATGCTTGAACAAACAGCAGCGGTGGCCGAAAAGATGATGGCTATTTTAAATCAGCATCGGGGTTAGGGGGTTTAAGTGTTGAGGTTTTAGTGGAAATTTCCCTATCTCCCCATTTCCCGATTCCATCCACAGATACTGTTATGAAGTGAAAATTTATGTAACAATGACTCTATAAGGGCGATTTTTTACCGATCGCCGAGGCCGTCTATTAATCGAATCGATGTCTTTGAAGAACGTAGTCCCAAACTGGAAACCTGACTTTCCTTTCCCATTCTTGCCACTACTAGCGGAATTTTTCTCCTTTTTGTGTTACCCACGGGAATTCTTGAGCTATTGCTGAGATTGGCATTTTTTCACTTCCCGTTAGTTGAATTCAACAAAAGAAGCTGTTTAGGAGCAATTTATGTTACACCGCAAGATTTATCAATTCTGTATGGATGGTCAGGAAGTCTGCATTTTCTTGCGCGATCAGCAAAGATGGATTGATAATGCTCGTATTATCGATCTAGAAAGCGATCTCGTCACCATTCGCTACGAAACAGAAGAAGAAGACGAGATTAGTTCTTGGGAAGAAATGGTGCGTTTAGAAAGTATCGGTGCGGTGAGCAGAAAACTGGCCTCCGTGTCGCGGACGAATCCTGATATTAATGTCTCGGAAGATTGTCCAGAAGCAGAACAACTTTATCCCCATTCTCCCGATAGCTTAGATTAATTTTGTCGATTTAACTGACAGTGGCTAGAAGTCCCGAGGTTTGAACAGTGGCCAAGGGACTTTGAGGGAATGGAAGGGAAGAGAGCCGCTAAGAATCGCCACTTGTTCTAAAATTATCGTCAAAGCCGCCAGATTTTCTCTATAAGCTGCAGGAGCAAAATGAATTCTAATCCCTACTTCCCTGTCCAGGATATCTATCAAAAATTTGTGGCAGTAGTAATAGTTTTAATTAGTTGTTGGTTAGTGACTTTTCCCGCCTTCGCTGCATCCGCCCCTCTAGAAGTTAAAATTAGTCTAGGCTCCGGGCAAGGAGAATTAAAATTCTTTCCTAGTCAATTAGACTTTATTGCCGGACAAAAATACAAATTAATCCTCGATAATCCCAGTCCTACTAAACATTATTTTACTGCTAAAGACTTCGCTGATGCTAGTTGGACCCAGAAAGTTGAAGCGGGAAAAGTGGAGATTAAAGGGGCAATTCACGAACTAGAATTAAAACCTAATGCACAGGCGGAATGGGTGATAGTTCCTCTCAAAACTGGTAAGTATAAATTAATCTGTACTATTCCGGGTCATGCCGAAGCGGGAATGGTGGGAGAAATTGCCATTAATAACCCATGAATTTAAGAAAAATTGTCTCCTTTGCTTTCCTATTATTTATTCCCCTATCGGTGGTCGCTAGTCGTCTTAATTGGGGAGATCAAGCTATTTTTATTACTGCCGCTTTATCGATCATTCCCCTGTCAATTTGGTTAAGTACGTCTGTGGAAAGAGTTGCCGTAGTAACCGGGCCAACTTTGGGAGGATTAGTTAATGCTATCTTTGGCAATACTACCACTTTAGTTATTGCCTTAATTGCCCTAAAAAAAGGCTTGGTGGACATCGTACAAGCCAGTATTACTGGCAGTATTCTCAGCGATTTATTATTATTTATGGGCATGGGAATGCTCACGGGAGGAATTCGCTACAAAGAGCAGGAATTTAAACCGATTTTAGCGCGGGTAAATGGTTCTTCCATGACTTTAGCAGTAATAGCGATCGCTTTACCAACTTTGGTAATATATACTTCTAACGTGGTGGAAGTTGCCGATATTCTCAGTCTTTCCCTAGTCACCGCCACGGTTTTATTAATAGTTTACGGGTTAACTTTATTATTTTCCCTGAAAACCCATAGCTATCTCTACGAAGTGGGATTAAGTAACGAAAATACCCCCGACAATCAGGTTAGTGAGGAAGAAAAAGCTCAAGTCTGGATTTGGTTACTTGTGCTGCTTACTTCCACCGTAGCTGTAGCCTATGAGTCGGATTTATTTGTTGATGTAGTGGAATCGGTGATGGAAGGATTTAATCTCACTCCTCTCTTTATCGGGGTGATTTTTATTCCTTTAATTAGCGATGTTTCTGGAATAGTTACCGTCACTCAATTAGCCCTAAAAAATCAGATGGATTTAACGGTTTCCGTGGCTATGGGTGATAGTTTATTGGTGGCTTTATTCGTGGCACCTTTATTAGTTTTTATCGGTCAATTTTGGCAGCAGCCGATGGATTTAAATTTTAATCCCTTTAACGTGGTGGCTTTGATTGTAGCGGTGGTTGTCACTAATTTAATCAGCTTTACCGGTCGTTCCAATTGGTTAGATGGAACCCTATTACTAGCCACCTATTTAATCTTGGCAGTGGCTTTTTATTACCATCCCACCTAGCCAAAAAAGAGATTTGGGTATTTTCTGAGATTTCTGTCTTAGAATGGATCGGTATCACCTTACTGCCGCAGGATTGCTGATGATGAAAAGAGGGTTTTGGTTTGTCGTCGGGTTAGTAGTAACGATAATTCTGCTTCCTTCCCTAGTTCTTTCTAATTCCATCGGTGAACAGGGAATTTATGCCGATCGCCTGCGGGCGGAACCCTATAATTTATTAGGGCGAAAAATTGCCATCGGTCAAGTGGAAATCGGACGACCGGCTCAGTTCGGTTATGATAAAGTGGCGGCTTGGCAGCCTCCCTATAAATTAGCTGGTGTTTTTTTTCGCGATCAAATTGCCAAACCCAACACCTATCTAGATAATCACGCCGCTATGGTGGCAACGGTGATGGTCAGTGATGATAAAAAAATCCCCGGAGTGGCCCCAAAAGCGAGATTATATTCGGGGGCGGTGGGTTCTTTGCGACGCGGCGGACAACCGGAAGAATGTCTTACCAGTCAAAATATTGCCCGACAAAATAGCGGTGATGTGCGAGCAATTAACTTTAGTTTTGGGGAATCTTTGCAAAGAGATCAACGACAGGAACCAAAATTAGATGGTCAAGCTTTATTAACTCAATGTGTTGATTGGTCATCGCGAGTTGAGGATGTTCTTTATGTAATTGCCGGTAATCAAGGTAAGGGAGGAATTCCCATTCCCACCGATCATTTTAACGGCATTACTACCGCTTATACAGCGACAAGAGAAGGAAAATTCACTAAAGTTGATTTTGCTAATATTAGTGCTTTGCCGGTGGGTATTGGTCGCAGTTTAATTAAACGGGAAATTAATGATGGTTCGCGACGGTCAATTAATTTAGTTGCTCCCGGCAATAAAATAGAGCTTTATGACCTCAAAGGTAAATTAAATACTGTTAGTGGCACCAGTTTCGCCGCTCCTCATATTACGGCATCGGTGGCACTTTTACAAGAATACGGCGATCAACAAATTAATCAAAAAAATCCCCATTGGAGTCTCAATTCTCGTCATCATCAAGTGATGAAGGCAGTTATGCTTAATGCTGCCGATAAAATTAAAGATACGGGGGATGGGTTACGGTTAGGTATGAGACGGACAGTCTTAACTAAAGACCAAAAAACTTGGTTAGAGTCCGATGCTTATAAAGATCCGAAAATTCCTTTAGATATGCAGATGGGGACGGGACATCTTAACACTTTTCGCGCCTACCAACAGTTTAGTAATGGTCAATGGTCGGCCGCAGAATCTATTCCTGCTATTGGTTGGGATTACACTACAGTTACCGCTAATGGTTATCAAGATTATGCCCTAGAGAATCCCTTAAAAGCTAATAGTTTTGTTTCGATAACTTTAGCTTGGGATCGTTTGGTAGAATTAATCGATACTAATCGTAATAATCTCTATGATATCGATGAAAGTTTCCAGGATCGCGGCCTGAATAATTTAGATGTTTATCTTTTACCTGCTCAGGAGGATAATAATGCTAAATACACCTGTGCTTCCCTGAGTGATAGTGATAGTTTAGAGCATATTTTTTGTCCTGTCCCCATCTCTGGAAACTATAAAATTCGGGTTCAATATCGTCAACAAGTTAACGAGAAAGAACAAGCTTTTGCTCTCGCTTGGTGGACGGTTCCCGAATAATAAAAATGATAGTAAATTCTGTTTAAAAAGTATAGGAGAGTGAGAAGATGGGAGCGAGTTTGTCAAGTTCGATTGGCAGTTAATCGTACTATCTCTAAGATACACCTCGTTTTCTTTTCGCGATAACATCGTCAGAGATTCCCCAATAGTTTGATGCCTGAGACATATTATATAGCAATAAGTCTTCGGGCATTTTTTCCAAAATAAGCTGGTCGAAATTGGCTGGATTAATATTCATTGCTCCCATCACAGAAGAGCCAAGTTCTTTCGATAATAGCGGAATAACTGCATTACCAATCTCGCGAAAACCATGCCATATTGTGCGGTGAAACTGAAACCAATCGGGGAATGTATGTAATCTGGCGGCTTCTCGTACAGTAATACAACGAGGAATAGAATAGTGAATGGGTCTAGGAGCAGTATAGGCCCCTTTGTCACTATTAGTTCCGGCCCGGAGAGTATTACATAAACCAGTGGGAGAAAGCTTGAAAAAGCGACTTTTTGGTTCCACTGTACCCGGTTCGGTTATGATAAATCTATCAATTGATCTTTGGGTATGAACTGAGCCTATATGTCCATAGATTTTTGTATCTACTGTTCTTTGATGGCAAAGTTTAAAAATATCCCCTGGCTGCACTGAATATTTTTTCCTCTTACCACTATAATCTAATTTTGATGCGGGTATGCCTAAATCAGTATCGATAAAGGCCGGTATTAATTCTAAATCTGAAATCGCATCATAGACGCTGGTAAAAGCTGATTTTTTGGCTGAGTTTAAATCGACGGTCTTTGTCAAAGGATATTTAGCCATCGGCACGTCTTTTCGACTACCAATTAAGATTAATCTTCTGCGCTTTTGTGGTGCGCCATATTCACTGGCATCAAGGATTTTAATTGGCTGATTAATTGTATAGCCAATAGCTTCAAATTCAGAGATTAACTCCTCTAAAAATTGTTTATGTTTACCCGTCGCCATGCCGGGAACATTTTCAAAGATAAAATACTTGGGTTTAATTTCCCCTACAATCCGCAGATATTCAAATACAAGAGAATTTCTAGGATCATCTATTTGTCGTTTACCAATTAATGAAAAACCTTGGCAGGGGGGACCACCAGCAATTAAACTAACATCGGTGGCATAGCCTTTTAGTTTTAATAATTCCCATATTTCTCTACTTGTTACTTTGGCTATATCCCGGCAGATAGTTTGACAATAGGGAAAGTTAAAATGATGAACCAAGGAATGGACTGCATCAAACTCCACCGCTACAGCAATATCAAATCCCGCCGCTTCTAGACCAACGGACATCCCACCGCAGCCAGCAAATAAATCGATCGCAATTGGTCTATGTTTCACTTTGATGATTAGCTCTCTATTGTCTGCCTTTTATTATACTGTATTTCTGATATAATTAACAATTTAAGTTTTATTAAGAGTGGAATTACTTGAGCAAGTTAGTAATCAATTGATCGACTTTCTCTAATTCTTGAATAATTTGTTTAACTCTCTCTAATTCGTCGGCAGGGTTAGGCGTTTTTTTCGTTTTTATTCCCGAAGAATGAGCGATTTCACCGTGTTCTTCTCCAAAAGTATTCATATTGGCTAACCAAACTTTATCTAAGTCATCACTATCGATGCCGATTGGTAAGAGTAATTTTAATAGGTTAGTTTCCTTAATCCCATGATTTTGATCGATAACTGATTTAAAACATCTAATCGCTATGTCAATTTTTTTAGTTATTTTTAGTTTATCTTCAGGCAGATTTTTCTTACCTTTAAGAGGAGTAAGGGTGTCGGGAGGAGCTTCCATTTCTTGACCAGAAAAAGCGATTACACATAACAAAACTCCACTAGCTTTACCTTGATTATCCCAAATTTTTTTTGCTGTCTGTACTGTATCCCAAACTCGATATTCAAGATAAGATTCAATCTCAGCATGAGCAAAAACTCGATAGGCAAAAGTTAAAGCTAATTGTCTTTCAGAATATTCATTTATCTCGCTAAATTTACGAGGTAGTAATTGTTTTTTTAGTCGATTCAACTCTTTGGTTAGTTGTCTAAATCTCAGAGATTTCGGCATAGTAAAAAAACTAACTATCTTAACCCCTTAAAAATAATACGATTGTCTTCCATCTGAGGAATATTGAAGTTAATATCTAATACTTTTGATAAAGCTTGACCCCATAAATGAAAACGATCATAGGTTGATTGTTTAGTATTTGTACTAATTAATACAGCATTTTTAAATCGATCAACGGCAGTACGACATAAACTTTTAAATGCTTCTTCTACCTGTTCTTTGTTTGTCTCGGCAGCTGCTCTCATTAGATCATCGCAAAAGTAAAAAACCATCACATCTAAAATTGCTCGATTGAACTGACTTCGATAAGTTGCCGATTCAGGCAGCCAGAGACGGGAAAAGTTTTTCTCTCCAAAAATATTAATCGTTGTCTGGACAGCTTTTTCAAATTGATCAATAATATTTTTGATTTCTTCTGAGTTTTGATCCCATCGAGCATTAAGCGAAACACAAGCATTATCAAGAAATTTTTTAAGATCACCGCGATAATCGGATAAATAATAATGAAAAGCTACATAACGCAATAATATATCAGTGTCGCGCATCCGGAAATCGGGATAGGAAGATTTAAATATTTTCTTTAATGCTTGACTTTCGATCGCTCGATCATCTAAAAAATTAATAAAACCTCCTGGGTGTAATGCTTGTCTTAATTCTTGAGAAGACAAAGGGGTATTTTCCAGATTGAGACGCAGAAAAATTTTATGGAGGAAACTCTCCGTTTTCCAATTACGGATAACAATCGTGCGGATAGTTTGATTATCCAGTTGGTCTAAGAAATCATTTAAATTGAAGTCATTTTTTAGATCTTGATATTGGCAGCCATTGAGATTATCTAAAAATTCTAAATCTTTTAAAGTAAAACTATTATTAGGTGTGTCACTGTCACCATAAAACTGTAAAATTGTTAGTAGGCGTTGTTTGCCATCAAGAACGATAAATTTCCCTTTTTCCTTGTTATTAGTAGCTAAGACAATCAGTGGGACTGGAAACCCTAGAATTAGGGATTCAATAAATCGACTTTTACGAGTAATATTCCAAGCATCTCGTCTTTGAAAGTGCGGATTGAGTTGAATATTTTCTCGAATTAATTGATCGCGGATCGTTGCGGTAGTCCAATCACTTCCAGCAACAACAGTCTCGGAGATTTCTTTGAGTTGTAGCTTTTTTTGGTTTGCTGATTCTCCTTCAATATCTTCTTCTTCTTCCGCAAAATCCACCGCTTCTATTTCTTCTAAAATCTCTAACTGTGTCATGGTAGTAATTAATCTCCTCAATTGTCTATTCTGCAAAAATCCCGCCCCAATATTTGGACGGGAATAACAATCAATCAATAATTCAATACTACTCCCATTCTATAGTTCCGGGAGGCTTAGAAGTAATATCATAAACCACGCGGTTAACTCCCTTAACTTCATTGACAATACGATTAGAAATTGTCTCCAATAAATCATAGGGAACCCGGGACCAATCGGCAGTCATTCCGTCTTCACTGCTGACTAAACGTAGGACAATAGGATAAGCGTAGGTACGTTGATCTCCCATTACTCCCACACTGCGGACAGGCAATAAAACCGCGAAAGCTTGCCAGAAATCGTGATACATTCCCTGCTTATTAATCTCGTCGCGCACCACCCAATCTGCATCGCGCAAAATATTTAATTTATCTGCGGTGACTTCCCCTAAAATGCGAATCGCTAAACCGGGGCCAGGGAAAGGTTGACGACGAACAATTTCTTCCGGAAGACCGATCGATCGACCTAATTTTCTCACCTCATCCTTAAATAATTTTCGCAGGGGTTCGACTAATTTAAACCGGAGATTTTTCGGCAGTCCACCAACGTTATGATGACTTTTAATTTTAACCGCTACTCTTTCCCCGGTTTTGGGATCCACATTACTATCGGCCGATTCAATCACATCGGGATATAAAGTTCCTTGGGCCAGATAATCAAAGGGTCCCAAACGATTCGATTCTTCTTCAAACACCTGAATAAATTCATGGCCGATACGACGGCGCTTTTCTTCGGGATCGGTGACACCGGCCACTTGCGCTAAAAATCGCTTTCTAGCGTTGACATACTGGACTCTAATATGGAATTGCTCGTTAAATATCTGCATTAATCGTTCTGGTTCACCCTTACGCATGAATCCCTGATCGATAAACATACAGGTTAGTTGATCACCGATCGCTCGATGCAAGAGGAATGCTAAGGTAGAGGAGTCCACACCGCCGGATAAAGCCAATAAAACTCGCTTATCGCCCACTTTTGCCCTAATTTCTCGGATCGATTCCTCGACAAAAGCTTCCGTGGTCCAAGTGGGTTCGCATTTGCAGATATGATAGACGAAATTGCGAATTAAGGCGATTCCTCCCACAGAATGGACAACTTCCGGGTGAAACTGCACTCCAAAGAGTTTTTTCTCGTGATCGGCAATGGCCGCACAATCGGTATTATCGGTATGAGCGAGAATTTCAAAACCCGCAGGCAATTCCACGCAGGAATCCCCGTGACTCATCCAAGCGGTGGAACCGTCCTCGACATTGGTTAATAAATCGGTAGGATCGTTGATAAATAGGGATGCTTTGCCGTATTCGGCCCGTTTTGCCCGTTCTACCCTGCCCCCTAACTGCTGTACCATCAATTGCATCCCGTAGCAAACTCCGAGGATGGGTACACCTAAATTCCAAATTTCGGGATCACAGTGGGGCGCTCCCGGATCATAGACGGAATTGGGACCGCCCGAAAGAATTATTCCTTTCGGGTTGATTTGGGCTAATTGTTCGGCACTGGTACGATAGGAGAGAACTTCGGAGTAAACGTTCGTTTCCCGGATTCTGCGGGCGATTAATTCAGAATACTGGGAGCCAAAGTCAAGAATGATGATTATTTGACGATTAAGGCTATTAGTGAAGGACTCTGAGGGCAAAGTCTCTTGGGGGGTGGGAAGGGGGGTTTGAGTTGTCACTACGATCAAAAAAAGAAACTGGCAGGAAAAGGTTAAAGATTTGTAAACTAAATCGGCTATTGTTCTGAAAATAAGATACGATAGTATGGCCTTATTAGTTTCATTTTTTAAGACTAAATAGGGCTTGCTGAATAAATGTGAAATGTAGGCAAAGTAAGGGTTTTGGGGCTTTACGAGCGAAACAGGTGCAAGATTTTGAGAGAATCGTCGTTCAAAACCTTGCGTCTTCATCGGCCCGCGTCCTGTAGGGGCGAAGCATTCGGGCAATAACCTATCGGTGAAACCGTAGATTTTCTATCCGAATGCTTCGCCCGTACTTTTTCAGCAAGCCCTAAATATTCCCACGATCATAGCACAGTCACTGGGGAGTAACTGGTAGATTTTGCAAAAATTTAAGGCCATTTTCGCTTTTGCTGATCAAAGAACGAGAGCGATCGAATAAAATACAACCGACCCCAAGATGACCGTTACTGTGGTTATAAACGTATTCTTGGCAACGGCGATCGATAGTATTAGCCATTTCTCCATAGATGCGTTCCACCCAATTATCTCCCGTTTGCCGGTCTAATTGACGCAGATATTCCAGACCGTTTTCGCTGGTGCTACTGTCAAAAATTTGCTGGAGATGGGGGGTAGCTAAACCCATTTTAGCGGCGTAGGCGGTGAGAATTTCCCGACGACCATCGGCGAGATGATGGTGAGTCTGAAAGATTCCCCCGGCAAGTTTAATTAATTTACCATGATAACCAAACAAAAGAATTTCAGAGATTCCCTGTAATTGTGCCTCTAATAACATCGGCCCGATCCAATTGGCTGTTTTTACCAAAATATCAGGATTAATACCCATTTGAGGGGCTAAATCTAAGCCATTCTCCCCGATACAAAACACCAAGCGATCGAAACGACGGGATAAAATTTTTAATTGCTCGCGAAAGATTTCCAACTGTCCGGGAGCGCTGAGGGGTTGGGAAATGCCAGTGGTACCCAACAAAGATAATCCCTCTACCACGCCAAAAGCGGCATTAGAAGTCCTTGTGGCTAGTTTTTTGCCTTCTGGAAGTATAATCGTCACTTTGATGCTTTCTTGGGGCAGTAACAGGGGTCTGAGGTTTTCTTGCAGCAGACGCTGGGCATAACTATAAATAGCTGATTTTCCGCCATTATCAATCTGTAGGCCGATTCCTTCGCCGCCTTGAATCTCTATCTCTTGATTACCCGTCTTTATTTCTACTAACGCCCATATAGGGGTATTTCTAGTTAAATCTAAATTGTCCCCCGGATCGCTGCGGGTGATAGCTAGGGCAGCATCGGGGTTAAGTTGGGCAACTTGTTCGATGGCAATTGTAACGGTTTCTGGCGGTTCTAAAAGATTAAAAGTAACGGAATTTAGCTCATTTTCGCCGTGGAGATGCTGGAGAGATGCGATCGCACTGGCACAGGCAAAAACCGGCAAAGTGTAACCGGAACGGGGTGGGGAGATAGACATGAATAGGGTCGATAGCCAATCAAATTAGCCGTGATCTGATTATAGAACTAGGGGGCAACCGCTGCTATTTTTGATGATTGTTTGACATCCTCACCACCGGGGGTGAGCGCATCTCAAACGCTATTGACAATTGGCCAATTTTGTGATCCTTGTGAGAATTTCAAGGGATACTAGCAATCAGAATAGTTACAAACTCGACCTATTTGGTCGATTGTTGCTTAACAATTGAGATGGCAAATTCTCCTCAAATATGCCTTAATTGTCGGTAGGCAACCTACATAAAATGGCTAATTCAAGTCTGAATTGGCGATTCTATATACCCCAGAGTCCCAGAAGAGCGATAAGCAGAATCATCTCGATCCCGTTACAAATCACTGATTACTGTTGACTAACTCCTGCTTAATTACTCTAGAATTTTGATGAGCAAGGGGTAAAGTAAACCAAAACTGTGAACCAACCCGCGGGGTACTTTTTACTCCAATTCTCCCAGAGTGAGCCTCGATAATTTGCCGACATTGGTAGGAACCTAAACCAATCCCCGTTAGGTGTTGATTATGAAGATTTCTTACATATAAATGGAAAAGATGTTGACATTGTTCCTCATCCATGCCAATGCCATTATCGCTTAAAGTGCAGTAGAGCATATCTTGGTCAATACGAGCATCTAAAGCTAATTGAATTGGTGAAGGATTATGTTTCAAGGCATTATTTAATAATTGTTCAAAAACACTTCTTAGCTGATAAGGATCGGCATCAATAGCGGGTAAGTTATCGGGGAGAAGATTAATAAAAGTAGCTTGGTATAAATCAAAATCTTTTTGCCAATCTTTCAGCCAAATTTCCACCTGTTCTTTTAAAAATAGAGGTTGACGATGCAAGATTAAAGGCCGTTCTTCAGCAAAATGATTTTCTGATAAAGCATTAATTAAAGTTAATTGTCGATCGCAACTACGCACCACCTGATCGAGCATTGCTCGCGAGATAGTTACTTTTTCTGTTTGCCGACACTGGAAATTTTTTAATAACATCACTAATCCCATAATCGAAGTGCGTAGATCGTGGGATACTGCCTGTAAAAAAACCGTTTTCATTTCGTATAAACGCTGAATTTCCCGGACTTTTTCTCGCAGTTCCAGGGTTCTAGCTGCCACTTCCTGTTCTAAATTATTATTCAAGCTTTGCACCCTCTGATATAGTTGCGCTTGGCCGATAGCGATACAAACTTGGGTGGCTAACTGTTCTAATAATTTGACCTCGCTTTTTTGCCAATGACGGGGATGGGAATATTGATGGACAACTAAAGCACCTAAATGTTGATTATTAACCGTTAGAGGTAAAACTAAAGAGGATTTAACTTGCAGGTATTCGTAATAACCCTTGAGAGTGGGCAGCGTTTGCACCTTAGCGGTATTATCAGCAATAATTAACTTATCTAAAGAAAATAATTGTCCCAATTCTTCCAGTAATTCTGGTTCGGGAAACCAACCCATCAGCGAGGGAATCTCGGGACGACGGGACTCAGCGATTACCTTAGACCAACCCCGCTCTTGACAGTGACCGATATAGACTTGATCGGCATCGAGAAAATTTCTGATTTCCCCAACAATGGTATTTAAAACTTGATCTATATCTAAAGATTGATGGACTTTTAAAGCAACTTGTGTGACTAAATGTTCTCGTTCTAAAGTTTCATTTAAAGCTCGATCGATCTGTTGTCTTTCGGTAATCGCCGCCGATAAAAACAGAGAAGTTGACATGACAATGACCAAAAAGATTTGTAAGATCAGGACACCTCTGGTATGGTCGGGGGCTTGTAGGATAAAAGGACTGATTCCCCCGACCAATCCCATCAAAGCTAAAATAGATACTAAAAAATTGGCTATTACCGCTCCCCAGGTCTGAAAACGCATAGCAGCCCAAACCACAAAAGGAAAAGGCAGATATTCGAGGTACTGCACCATACTCCAATCGGGGTTAAGAAAATCCTGTTGACCACCAAAAACCACGAAAGTCACCACCGTTAGCAAACTCATACAAAGTAATGCCTCGCCAAGGCGTTGGGGTTGCCGGGGTTCCCGCAGGGAGTGACGATTGAAGCAAAAACGCAACAGCAGCGGCGTGGTCATTAAGATCCCTGTACTATCTCCGAGCCAGATCATGCCCCAAGACTGTCCAAATTGTCGCCAATCCCAAGTATTTAGCCAACTACGAGCAAAAGTATCGATAGTGGCATTAACTGCCGAGGCCAATAAGGCCGCTAAAAATACCAGTAAGAGAATATCGCGAATACGCTGTAAAGTGGCGGAAAATCTCAGATAATGTAGGAATTGCGCCCCTAACAGAGCCGATACACTGCTACCGAGCGCCGAAAATAGAGCTATGGGCCAACTGCCCCCTAAAAAGAAGGTTAGAAGCAAATCTCCGATAAAAACGCCTAAAACTAGCCTTTTTCCCCCTAAAAAAACAGCAGTTAAGCCAATACCAGCACTCATCCAAATTGGGGCAGGTCGCGACCCTAAATTTAAGCAGAGATAGCCTAGCCAACCAACACCCAGATAAGCTAGGGCAACAAGCACAATTTTAGACCGATCTGATGAAATACGCAGCATTTTCAGTTATCAGTTATCAGTTATCAGTTATCAGTTATCAGTTATCAGTTATCAGGTTTAAGTTTTAAGTTTTAAGTTATTAGGTTTAAGTTTTCAATTTTCAATAAATTTAGTATCTTTCACTGGTCACTGGTCACTGGTCACTGGTCACTGGTCACTGGTCACTGGTTACTGGTCACTGGTCACTGAATCACTGAATCACTGTTAATCTCTCTCCAGATTGCCTAAACTAGGAGTAGTTCTGCTTCATGCAGATGGGTGAAAACCGTACATTTTCCCGTTAGGAATCAAAGATTATGCGGATTTTAATTGTTGAAGACGATCCTTTAATGCAGTTAGGTTTAGAACAAGCGCTCGGTGAACAGCCAGATTTTGAGATCGTCGGTCAAGCGAGTGATGGTCTAGCAGGGGTACAATTAGCCCTATCCCTACGGCCGGATTTAGTGGTCATGGACATCGGTTTACCCCGTCTCGATGGCATTGCGGCAACCAAACAGATTAAGGAAGGTTTAGCTAATGTTCATGTGGTTATGCTCACTTCCCACACTCTCCAACAGGAAGTGATCGCAGCTCTGGCCAGTGGCGCTGATGCCTATTGTATCAAGGGAGCGAGTCTCGATCGCCTTTTGGCCGCTATTGAAGCAGCTAAGGACGGGGCCACCTATTTAGACCCTCAAATTGCCCGTTTAGTCATGGATAATCTCAAACCGCCAGCAGTGCAACCTAATCCCAATCTAGCACTTTTATCGGAGCGAGAAATGGAGGTTTTAAAGTTAATTGTTGAAGGCAAAAGTAACGCTGAAATCGCCGAACAACTTTATTTAAGCACCAATACGATTAAAACCCATGTGCGGGGAATTATGAATAAATTGGCCGTGGACGACCGAGTACAAGCGGCCGTAATTGCCCTGCGTTCTGGTATTGTTTAAGGGAAAAATGACGATTTACCCACAGGAATATTCTACCTCAATTGCTACTGCTAAAATTGCCTAAAAAATCCCTTCAATCATTTATAATAACTTATCGACCTATCTCTGTTGGACAAACCATGACTATCGCTCAAAGCTTACCCCTAGTGGAGTCCCATGTCAACCCTGAGATAATCTTCCCAGAAGGCGAATTTTGGAGTGATGAACCACCCTTGGAAAGTAACTTACATCTACAACAAATTATTTTACTAATTCAGTGTTTAGAATGGTGGTGGCGCGAGCGAGAAGATTATTTTGCCGCCGGCAATTTAACCATTTATTACAGTCCCAACCAGAAAAAGTCAGAATTCTTCCGTGGTCCTGATTTTTTCGTCGTTTTGGGGACAAATCCCAACCCCAACCGCAGAAGTTGGGTAATTTGGCGAGAAGAGGGCAAATATCCCAATTTAATTATCGAAATTCTCTCCGATAGTACCGCCAAAGTTGACCGAGAGGAGAAAAAACAAATTTATCAGGATATATTTCGCACTCCCGATTATTTTTGGTTTGACCCAGAAAGCCTAGAATTTGAAGGATTTACCCTAATTAGCGGTCAATATCAACCGATTACCCCCAATGCTCAGGGACGGCTCTGGAGTCAACAATTAGGCTTATATTTGGGTTTATCTGCCAATAAATTGCGCTATTTTACCCCCGAAGGGGAATTAGTACCCACTCCCGCAGAAGCGGCACAACAGGCGGAAAATCGGGCTGTGGAGGCAGAAAACCGGGTTTTAGAGGCAGAAAACCAAGTCGAGCAAGAAAAGCAAAAAGCGGCGAAATTAGCGGCTAAACTGCGGGAATTGGGCATAGATGCCGAGGAAAATCTCTAATCTTCTTTTGTTATTTAATAACGCTATTTTCGGTGAAAGGTGAGGGTATTTGGTGTCATTTAGAGGCTGAATAGTTGATTAATCGCAGAAAGCTCCGCGCAAGCGTAAATTTTCCCGCAATTCCTCGGTCATACCCACGTTATCGGCAAACTTTGCCCCCTTCACTTTTGCCCCGCTAAAATTCGCTTGAGTGATGTTGACTTCAACCAAATTAGCTCCTTCTAAATTGGAGCCAATTAAATTAGCTAAAGCCAAACTAGAACGGTAAAAATCAGCATAACTTAAATCGGCATTAGCTAATAAGGCTCCGCTTAAATCTGCTCCCTTAAAATTAGCATGACTGCCATTAATTTCGCTTAAATCAGCATCGGTTAAATTAGCCCCCCGCAGATTAGCTTGATAGAGATTGGCCATACCTAAAGATATACCACTTAATTCCGCTGCTAGGAGATTTGCCCCAGTAAAATCCGTTAGGGGATTGAGTTCAGCTAATTGGGCTAATTTCAGAAAATCATCACTAACAGTAGCATAAATTCCCTCGATTTGTGTCTGCAATTTCTCTAAATTTTCTGATGCTGCCGGTTGCGGTTCAACTAGAACATTATCTAATTCCACCTGCGATGAACCCAAAGAAATACGACTTAAAAAAGCATCAAATTGATTTTCCATTAGGAAAAATGCTAACTTTCGCTCTAAAATACTATGTTTATTGGGACTTAGATCGTGTTTCCATAATCCCGATGTTTCCGTGATACAGATATCCGCAGCTGTCAGCGAAAATTGCACCGTCAGATGATAAGGTTCTTCCTCCACACTCACGGTTCCTAGGTTAATCCTTTCAATCGCTCCTGTAAATATTGACTGAGGACTTTTGAAAGATAACCGCCATTGATAATTATTAATACGATTTATGTATAACTCTTGACTAGAAAGAGGATTTGGTGTTAGGTGACAATTAACTAAAAGAAAATCTAATTTTCCTCCTTTTAGTCCCCATTTGATTTCCCCGCCAAGGAGAGATTGAATTTGAGCTTGTAGGTGTAAAGTTAAATATAAATCAAATTTTTGCGAGTCGGTGGCTACTGGTTCTAGGGTTAACGATACACTATCGGGGTAGCGATCAAAGGCAGCTAAAAGACGCATAATCCAAAAGAGAAAAGTCAAAATAAACAGTAAAAAAGTGGTGTTTCTCTGGCTCCAAAGCCGAGAACTCACCCCTATTTAAAACAATAGCTGATTTTCTCGATCCTTTGAAAATCAAGATTAAATTAGTTGACTTTCTCTTTTTTGCCGATATTGTCGTCCGCATTAAAAAACATCGGTAAAAAGCGTTCCATAAACATTTGTGGATCACGATTCCAGGCTTTTTGAGCCGCTTCTACCCGGAATAATTGCAATTTCGGGTCGAGAAGGGATTGGGGTAAACGTTCCATCAGATATTGAGGACGTTCCCAGAGCGGCATAGTGGCGGCGATGTCCATTAAATGACCGACGCGGCGCAATTCTGCTCCCAGGGTGATATCCATACCCGATTCATAGGCGGCCTGTTCGATCGCTGAGTATTTGGCCTTGGCTTTTTCGACTTTTTGCCGATGTTCGGGGCTTTTTTGGGCAATTTTGGCTAACCAACGATTGCCCCAACGCACATGACCTGCTTCTTCGGGAAAGATTTTGGCGATCGTTTCCTGAATTTTCAGATTTTCCGGGGTTTGTTCCCCTGCTTTGAGAGCATAAATATGGGCGGCAAAGTATTCGCATCCCCGTTTTTCCGTGACGTTAATTGCCGCTAGGGCCGCAATCAGTCCATCTTCCCTTTGTTCTTCGCCTTGGAATTGATCTTGATCGAGAAGACGTTCAAATTCATCGATATAGGACAACCCCGGCGGTTTCCCCACATCGGCCCCCAATTCGATTAATAAATCGGTTAACCAGTAGGCATGGCGGGCCTCATCGGCGACGTGACGGGAAAGCTCCTGGATCAGTTCTTTCGGTTGTCCGTCTAGGGTTTCGATCAGTTCGGTCAGGTCTTTACAGCTACGTTGTTCGTTGTAGCGGTAACGGTTGAGGGTGACAAGATGAATTTCGCGATCGCTAATGACACGCTTCATGATGTCGCGAGCGCTCATCGTCTTCTTGAATTTACGAGGGTAAGCAACGGTCATGATTTTGTATCGTTTTGTAAACGGCTTTCCGTATTCTAACGGAGTTTTTTGGCTCTCTTGGATTTGGTGGGTAAAATGTATTCTAAGATACATTCCTCCTAGAGAGGGGGTGGAACGAACCACAAAGACACAAAGGACACAAAGATCGATCAATCATATAGTAAGTTAAACTTATCACACACAACCTAGAAGAGCCGTTTTTTCCCGATCTGGCAAGGGATTGGCAAGTGGCCAGCTTTTTTCAGTGACCAGTGAAAGATAAGCTGCCCGCGCATTTAAATTGCTTGTGGAGATGAGATACTCTTTACTGTTGGCTCTTGCAAGAGTCAAGAGATTGGGGGAAGATTCGGCTAATCTAAGAATAAGCGATTAAAATGCGTCTTAGCTGATCGAGGAAAACTAGAATCGTCTATGAACACATTCACTCCCCATCAAATTGTTAGTTTATTCTGCAAAAATCGAACTTTATACGGAGAAGTAATTCAGGTGATCGAAAGTCGTTCGGCTCTTTGGGTGCGTCCTCTCTGGTTAATTATAGCCGATAATTTTGAGACCATTGATGTGCGGGAATGTTCCGATTTAATTCTACCTATCAACTTATTTAACCCCGCCTTAGATACGGAAGTTTTACCCCTATTTTCTCAAGCAATTAAAGATAATTATATCACTAATATTTCCTATCCTCTCCAGGACTTTGTGCAGAAAGTTTGTCAAAATTATCCCGAATATTTTCAGAAAAATCTATGATTGATGAAGGTTACGTTAAATACAATTGTACTTGGATTCCTGACCGTCCCTTAATAAGCTCAGAGATTGCAGAATTAAATTATTGGCGCAATCGCCTCTATCGATTAGGATTAATCGGTCAATACGATAACGGAATCGGTTTTGGGAATGTGAGTCAACGAGGAAAAATAGACAAAGAAATCATTATTTCTGGCACTAACACCGGGGGAATCCCAGTATTAAATGAATCCCATTACACCACAGTTATAGACTACGATTGGCAAGAAAATCGGGTCACTTGTCGGGGAACAATTGCCGCTTCTTCAGAAACTCTCACCCATGGAGCAATTTATGAAGCGAATCCCCAGATTAATGGGGTGATTCATATTCACCATCGCCCCCTGTGGCAAAATTTAATGTATCGAGTGCCGACCACTCAAGAAAATATCGCCTATGGAACCCCAGAAATGGCCGCAGAAATTATCCGTTTATGTCAAGAAGATCGTCTAGAGGAGCAACAAATTTTAGTGATGAGTGGTCATGAAGAAGGAATTATCGCCTTTGGGCAAGATTTAGCAAAAGCGGGCAATTTACTATTATCCTATTACCAGCAATCTCAATCATCTTGAAAGTGACCTCCTTTCCAACTCACCACCAGGGAGACAAAAGCGGTTTTGATTTAGTCGTTTTCATGTTAACTTATTCTGTAGATTTTCGTCTTTGAGGAATGCCATCGTGATCGACATCTTCCATCATCTATCCGTCTCGATCGACTTTTCGCCCCTTACCAATGTCTTGATGACTATTTCCGAGCAAGACGTGGATATCATCGGCAATGTTCAGAAATCCTTCTCAAATTTCGTCAAAACTGGGCAAGCATGGGCCCTATTAATCGGTTTCATTGCCGGTTATATGTTTCGAGGTTTTACTTCTTATTAGCTTTTCGCCTATGGGCATTCAGCCAGAGCGAGCAATTCTTGCTATTCTTATGTTTGTAGGGTTGGAGATTTTTCTAACCTGAAGCGGTAATGCTATCAGCGCCGGATTATTCCCCAAAATTGTCCAGCATATTTTGGTTAACTTTATCCACAATCATCTAACGAAAACAGTGACAGCAAAGAAAACTTGGAGCGATCGCTTTGAAGGTAGTCTCCATCCTACGATCGTAGAATTTAACGCCAGTATTGGCTTTGATATCGAATTAATCGAGTATGATCTCACCGGATCGATAGCTCACGCTAAAATGCTCGCCTATACGGGTATTATCAGCCCCGAAGAAGCAGATAGTCTCGTCTCTGGATTGGAACAAATTCGTCAAGAATACCGCACCGGCAACTTTAACCCCAGCATCGATCAAGAGGACGTGCATTTTGCCGTGGAACGTCGTTTAACCGAGATTGTGGGAGATGTGGGCAAAAAACTGCACACGGCCCGTTCGCGGAATGATCAGGTAGGAACGGATATACGTCTGTATCTTAGACAACAAATTGATGATATTAGGCAAGAAATTCGCAATTTTCAGCAAGCTTTAGTCAATCACGCTGAAAACCATCTGGAAACCCTGATCCCCGGTTACACCCACCTACAGCGCGCTCAACCGATTAGTTTAGCCCATCATCTCCTCGCTTATTTTCAAATGGCCGAACGGGATCACCAAAGATTAGGGCAAATTCGCGCCAGGACTAATATTTCGCCCCTAGGATGTGGCGCTTTAGCGGGGACGACTTTTCCGATTGATCGTCATTACAGTGCCAATTTACTCGATTTTGAGCAGGTGTATAACAATAGTCTCGATGGAGTCAGCGATCGAGATTTTGCCATTGAATTTATGACGGCCGCTAGTCTGATTATGGTCCACCTGAGCCGTTTGAGCGAAGAAATGATTCTCTGGTCTTCCCAAGAATTTAGTTTTATCACTCTCACCGATAGTTGTGCCACGGGATCTAGCATTATGCCCCAGAAAAAAAATCCCGATGTTCCCGAATTAGTGCGCGGCAAAACAGGGCGGGTTTTTGGGCATTTACAGGCGTTATTGACCTTAATGAAGGGTTTACCCCTAGCCTATAACAAAGACTTGCAGGAGGACAAGGAGGCGTTATTTGATGGCGTTAAAACCGTGCGGATTTGTTTGCAAGCGATGACGGTACTTTTAGCCACCGGGATTCAATTTAAAACCGACCGATTAGCTAATGCGGTGGCGGAAGATTTTTCTAATGCGACGGATGTGGCGGATTATTTAGCCAGTAAGGGAATTCCCTTCCGAGAAGCTTATAATTTAGTCGGGAAAGTCGTTAAAAGCAGTTTGGCAGCGGGTAAGTTATTAAAAGATTTAACCCTGACGGAATGGCAAGAATTACATCCGGCTTTTGAGGCCGATATCTATGACGCGATCGCTCCTCGTCAGGTGGTAGCGGCCCGTAATAGCTATGGTGGCACAGGTTTTGAACAAGTGCGATCAGCTTTAATTCAAGCTAAAGCCATTCTCGATCATCGAAAATTTGCGTCTGAAACCCCGCCGTTCTAGGTTGGCTTTACGTTAGAATTAAAAGGCCAGCCTCGAAAACCAAGTGGACGGCGCAGCACCGTTCGGCTGAGCTCACGGCCGAAGCCTTGAAAACTCGGCTTAGGGGGTTCCGACCAGAAAAGCTTGGCCGGGTAAAAAGTCCCGCGCAACAAGTACAAGAAGCTATAGGCGGTCAACGTACCGTGGGACACACGGAATCGGGCTTCTGAAATGGGGCGAAAGTCTGTGGACTCTGTGTAAGACAGTACATGGTTTTTTAACTGTGGTATGCGACGGTGGTGGAAGCAGAAACTTAAATCGTGAGGTTTGGGAATCACCGTCCGTTTACGGCGGTGAGGATGTCAAGATTGATATTGTTAGGGGTTTTGGGGTTTTGGGGTTTTGGGGTTTTGGGGTATTAGTTAAAATTTCCCTATCTCCCTATCTCCCTATCTCCCTATCTTCCTATCTCCTAATTCCTATGGGTCGTGTTTGGCATTTTATTAAAAGTGTGATGGGAATTATCTTTCGTCATCCTGTAACTGGGGTGACAATGATTCCGCTGCTTGCTGATGGTACAATTGTTTTAATCCGACGCAGAGACACCGGCAAATGGGCCCTACCGGGGGGAATGATCGATTGGGGGGAAGATATTTTTAATACTGCCCAAAGGGAATTAAAAGAGGAAACAGGATTAAATTTAGTCAGTTTAGGGCGTTTAGTCGGGGTTTATTCCTCTTTTGAGCGTGATCCGCGCATTCACTCCATTTCATTGTTAATTGAAGTGACGGCCGCGGGGAATTTTCAGATCAAAGATACATTAGAAGTTAGCGAGGTGAGAGCTTTTAGCGTCGAAACTTTACCTCTAGGCAATCTCAGTCACGACAATGATCGCCAACTAGAAGATTATCTCAGGGGTGCCACTGTAGTGGCTTGATTTTTTTCTAGTATCTGCGACCCTAAGTAGCTGGTTATAATTAAATTAAAAATAGATTTTAGGTTCGATCCCCCCCAACCCCCCTTAAAAAGGGGGGAGAAGAGTTCATAGTAGGGTGGGTTAGAAGGCAACAATCTAGGCGTTAAAGTCAATCTAACAATCCGTCGTAACCCACCGCTTTAGTCAACCGAAAGGATGTTTGATTTATGTTTGAAAATAAAATTGATCAGGTTTTACACGCGTTATAAGGAGATGTTGGGATGAAGTATATGTCTCTAGATGATATCTGTGAGATGGTTACAGATGGAACTCATGCCTCATTTAAGGACTCTGGTAAAGGGTTTCCATTTTTAACCGTCAAAGACATGACAGAAAACGGGTTGGACTTTAGCGGATGTATTCATATTAGCCAGGAGGAGTATGATCGCGCTGATGCTGGAAACTCAGCACCAAAGCTGGGTGATGTCCTTTTCTCTAAAGATGGAACAGTTGGAAAAGTTTGCGTAGTTAGAGAGAAGCGAGAATTTGCCGTACTCTCATCAATTGCAATCCTAAGACCAAAAAAAGAGATTGCGGATAGTAGTTATTTAGGCTATATATTAGGTTTCCAGAAAACTATTGATGAAGCATCAAAGAGAAAAACTGGTTCAGCTGTTCGCAGAATTATTCTCAAAGACTTAAAACAAGTAGAAATCCCCCTCCCACCCCTCGAAGAACAGCGAAGAATTGCGGCAATTTTAGATAAAGCGGATGGGGTGCGACGCAAGCGCAAAGAGGCAATTCGTTTGACTAAGGAGTTATTGCGATCAACTTTCCTAGAGATGTTCGGTGATCCTGTTACTAATCCGAAAGGGTGGGAGATTGTAAAGTTAGAAAAAGTATCAGAAAGTATTAGCTATGGAATTACTGCGTCTGCGGATTTTGTACCTACTGCCACTAAAATGCTTAGAATTACTGATATTCAAAATGGTGAAATTAATTGGGAAAGTGTACCGTTCTGCTCAGGTGATAAAAAAGATATACAAAAATATTCTATAGTTTCTGGTGATATCGTTTTTGCTAGAACTGGAGCAACAACAGGTAAGAGTTTTTTAATTCGTCACTGCCCTGAAAATACTTTATTTGCATCATATTTAATAAGAGTCAGACCATCTAGCTTGATAAGTCCTGAATATTTAGCATATTTTTTTAAAACTGAGTTCTATTGGAAGCAAATCCAACAAAATTCCAGTGGTTCAGCTCAACCTGGTGTTAATTCCAGTAAGCTCAAGGAATTATTAATTATACTTCCCCCTATTGAGCTTCAAAAAGGTTTCGCAAGATTAGATATATTTATTCAAAATAATTTAATGAAGATGAATAACTTTCTGCATCAGCAAGACAATCTCTTTAATTCCCTTTTACAAAAGGCATTTAGGGGGGAACTGTAGCCATGGCAGCCGGCGGATTACTACCATAATCTTGTGGGAAATGCCATTAAAAAAGACCGTTGGACAATTAACCAAGATTCAGCTACCGCCGCGGCGACTTCGACCTCTGCGGTTTTCGGGTGGTGTGCGGTGCTGGGAGGACTTTGTAACCCTTTTTCTCTTTTTTCCCTTTTTACCCTTATTCCCTATTTTTTCTCTTTTCCTTTCTTTCCCGCTCTTAGGCGGGTCGATTTTTTTGAGAAAATGGCGTTAATGTTAAATTTTATACTAAATCCAGTTATTAAAAACTGATTATTTATTCCCCCTTTTGTCTTTTGCATGAGTAGAAAACGGGTTTCTCCGAGAAACCCGTTTTCTGTGCATTACTCAACGGATTTAAAAATTAGGTAAAACCCTACACTCAGCCCCCAGGAAAAACTTTTTGCCGCATACCCTAAATATTGGCTTTCTCTCTTTAACGGCTGATTCCGCGAAGTTGCTCCAGAAGTTGATCAAGAATGTCTTCCATCTCTTCCGGGCTTCTGCCCATCCTGACCGGTCCGCGCAGAAACTCTTTAACCGTTATCTTTTTATCGCGGAAGTCACGGACAAAATTATAGATTTTTTCGGTGGATTGAACTTGTAATTTCATCTCCTCTAGCATTTGCTCAATCGGGTCGATGCCATCCTTCTCACAAGCGCGGCTGGCCCTCACCATCTCGCCTTCCGGGGTATTTCGCACCGAGCGCAGTTCTCTTTTCAGGTTCTCGTATTGCTTTTTAAGTAGTTCGTTATTGGTTTCAACCCTCTCGCACTGTCGTTGGAGGTCGCTTTCCGATGAGCCTTCAACCTCGAAAGTGTCCCCCATTTGATACTGTCGTTCGATTTCGAGCAGTTTGGCAATATCTCCCTCTTTATAGGCACGGTTGACTTCCTTCATAATCTCGTTGTGACGCATCCGAGTTTCGGGGTCTGTAACCTTGTCGGGGTGAAAAATCTCGGCCATTCTCAGGAAAGTGCGGCGTATTTGTCTAGATTCAGGAGATTTAGGCGAGCTTTCAGGTGATAGCTCTGTTCCATCATCGTGACGGCCATAGGAGTCTCCCCCAGAGAAGAAATCCTGCGCGGATTGCTCCGATGACCCTTCCGACTCTTCGTCTCCGAAAAGTTCGTCAAGTTCTTCATCTCCATCGTCAAATTTCGGGCTAATCACCCCCGTTAACTGAAGTGTCTCGTAAATTCCGAGAATCCTTTTTTTTGTCTGCTGCCCCATTTTTCTAGCAGTGAGGATTTCGTCAAAAAGGGCGTGTATTTCGCGGTCGAGGTCGGTAAGTTTTTCATAGAGAGGTTGCCCTCTCTGGAAAATCTCCGTCGCTAAGGAACGCATCTGGTCGAGGAATTTCTTCAGTTCGTTGCGTTTTCTGCCAATCTGCTTGAGGAGCCACTGATGCTCCTCCTCTAAAGCTTGGAGACGAAAATGTAGGGAAGACAGAGCCAAGGAAGGAGAGGTAGGCGAATCAGAGGAGTTCGGTGATTTCGGCTTTTTAGATCTGGTCATTACTTTGGGGTGAAAGCATATTGTCCATTCTACCAAGCCGGAAGGAGCCGCATTCCTAAAACTCACCCTTGGCTCATTTTGTTGTTTCTCCCCACTTCCATCACCCCATCACCCCTGCTCCAGCGCCCTACGGAAACCTTTTTAAGTGGCTAGAAGCTAGATATATCAATGGTCTTAATTAATTCTTATCAATCGAATTAAATTTTTGTAAATAAAATTCTCGCTCGGATTAATTATTTTTTCCAAATTCCGCTAGACTTATTTAGTAAGTTCAATCGAGATTCAATATTCCATAGCTAAATTTCTATAGCACGGGCTAGAAGGGAAGTTTAGCGAGGGATTCCTTTACCCATAATTCAGCACACATATTTGCTTTAGCAGCAGGTAGGAGGATTCTATGTCAAATTTTTCGAGACGGAAATTTTTAACCACGGCGGCAGTTTCAGCCGCAGGGGCTGTTGTCCTCAAAGGTTGTGTGGGTAATCCCCCCGACACTACGGGTGGAACCACCACCACCGCGCCCGCTGCCCCGGTTGCTTCTCCCGTCGCCATCGCCCCGGAACAAGCTCCTGAAACCACCAAAATTAAATTAGGTTATATTCCTATCGTTGAGGCCGCACCCTTAATTATTGCCAAGGAAAAAGGCTTTTTCGCCAAACACGGGATGCCCGATGTGGAAGTCTCCAAACAAGCAAACTGGGGATCCGCTAGAGATAACGTCGAAATTGGGGCAGATGCGGGCGGAATTGACGGAGGACAGTGGCAAATGCCCATGCCTTACCTAATTTCCGAGGGACTAATCACCAAAAATAACGTTAAAGTCCCCATGTATGTGTTAGCGCAGTTAAACACCCAGGGTAACGGAATTGCGATCGCAGGTAAACACGAGGGCAAAAATATCGGTTTAGACCTGAAACCCGCCAAAGATTACATCCTCGGCATGAAAACGACGGGAACTCCCTTCAAAGCTGCCTATACCTTCCCGAAAGCTAATCAGGACTTCTGGATTCGTTACTGGTTAGCCGCCGGTGGTATTAACCCCGATACGGATGTTAACCTAATTGCCGTACCCGCAGCCCAAACCGTGGCCAACATGAAAACGGGAACTATGGATGCGTTTAGTACCGGCGATCCTTGGCCGGCGAGAATTGTAGCTGATCAGATCGGTTTTATGTCAGCTTTAACCGCAGAAATCTGGCCCTATCACCCAGAAGAATACCTCGCTATCCGCGCCGATTGGGTGGATAAAAACCCGAAAGCCACCAAAGCGGTGTTAAAAGGAATTATGGAAGCGCAGCAATGGCTCGATCAAGAGGCAAATCGGGCAGAAGCGGCGGCAATTCTCGCTAAACCGGCTTATTTCAACCTCAAAGAAGAAATTATCGCCGGTCCCCTCAAAGGAATGCAGAAAATGGGTGACGGTAAACCGGAAATCACCGACAAAAATAAAGGGGTTTTCTACTGGAAAGATCCCGCCGGTAGCGTTTCCTATCCCTACAAGAGTCATGATCTCTGGTTTTTAACCGAAAGTGTTCGTTGGGGTTTCTTGCCGAAAGAAACTTTAACCACTGCCTCAACATTAATCGACAAAGTTAACCGCGAGGATCTTTGGAAAGCGGCAGCCACAGAATTAGGAGTTCCTGCGGCCGATATTCCCACCAGTACCTCCCGGGGTGTCGAAAAATTCTTTGATGGCAAAACTTTTGATCCTGCCAATCCCCAAGCTTATCTCGATAGTTTGGCGATCAAAAAATAGCGAGCTTTTCTCGATAGGCTAGGGGCATAAAATATCTAGTCTATTAATCCCAAAAGTGTTTTCTTCTCTCCCCAATCAAGTAACTTTATCTTCAACAAAGGAAAACGGCAAAATGGCAAGTAGCGTCAGCAGAACAGGTAAAGGTGGTTTCAACTTCGGTAAATTCTGGAAAAAGCATTCCCATGACATTCTTCCCCCCATTATCGGTACCCTGGGTTTTCTGATTGTTTGGCAATTAGTCTCGATGGTGGGATTAATCAAATTACCCCCCCCATCCGACCTAATCACCAATGAGCGTACCCGTACTTATTTAATGTATCCTTTCTTTGATCGTGGGGGCATTGATAAAGGACTATTCTGGCAAACTTTAGCCAGTCTGCAACGGGTATTAATCGGTTATTCTTTAGCCGCAGTGGTGGGTATTGGCGTTGGGATTATGGTCGGTTTAAATTCCTTCTTAAATAAGGCACTCGATCCCCTTTTCCAATTCCTAAGAACAGTTCCTCCTCTTGCTTGGGTTCCCCTATCTTTGGCCGCTTTACAACAAAACCAACCTGCAGCTTTATTCGTGATCTTTATTACCGCAGTTTGGCCGATTTTGATTAATACCACCGTCGGTGTCCAACAAATTCCTCAAGACTATATCAACGTTAAACAAGTCTTGCAATTGTCCAACCAAAAATTCTTTTTCAAGATATTAATTCCCTCGGCTCTTCCCTACATATTCACTGGTTTGAGAATTGCGATCGGTTTAGCTTGGTTAGCGATTATTGCGGCAGAAATCGTTATGTCGGGTATCGTCGGTATCGGTTTCTTTATCTGGGATGCCTACCAAAATAACTACATCAGCGATATTATTCTCGCTCTGTTTTATATCGGTGGTGTGGGTTTATTGCTCGATCGCTTTATGGCTTGGTTGCAAACTCAAATCGTTCGTCAATAGGGAATCAATGGGGAAACTTTCCCCATTTCTAAATAACTAAAACTTGAGCCAATTTAAGGAGAAAAAAACTATGAGTTTGTTTGTCGCTGTCGATAACATTGATAAAGTATTCCCCCTCAGTGGTGGCGGTGAATATGTGGCCTTGAAAGGTATCGATTTACAGATCAAAAAAGGGGAATTTATCTCCCTCATCGGTCACTCTGGTTGCGGAAAATCCACCCTCTTAAACATGATCGCTGGTTTAGATTTGCCCACGGAAGGGGTGGTGACTTTGCAAGGTCAAAGCATTAAAAAACCAGGACCAGATCGCATGGTAGTCTTCCAAAACTATTCCCTTTTACCCTGGTTAACCGTCAAAGAAAATATCACTCTAGCCGTCGATCAAGTTCTCGCCCAACTATCAGAAGACGAAAGAAAAGCTGAAGTCGAAAAATATATCGATCTGGTCAATCTTCGTCATGCAGTGGATAAACGTCCCAACGAATTATCGGGGGGGATGAAACAACGGGTAGCGATCGCTCGCGCCCTAGCCATCCGTCCGAAAGTCCTGCTTTTAGACGAACCCTTTGGCGCGTTAGATGCCCTGACTAGAGGTAATCTACAGGAACAGTTAATGCAGCTGTGCGAAGAATACCAAATGACCTCGGTAATGGTGACGCACGATGTGGATGAAGCAGTGCTATTATCCGATCGCATCGTCATGCTCACCAACGGCCCCGGCTCAAAAATTGGCGGTATTTTGGAAGTAGATATCCCCCGTCCCCGCAAACGCATGGAAGTGGTGGAACACCCCAGTTACTACAGTCTCCGGAGTGAAATTATCTATTTCCTCAACCAACAAAAACGGATCAAAAAACTACGCGCTCGCAAAGTCGAAGTAATTGCCCGTCACGGTTTAGAAAAAGTCAATCTAGAGATCGGTTTTGTTCCCCTCACCGCTTGCGCGCCCCTAGCAGTGGCCAAAGAAAAGGGATTCTTCACTAAACATGGTCTAGATGAGGTAAATTTGGTCCGGGAAACCAGTTGGCGAGGCGTTGTGGACGGGATCGCGGGGGGATTCCTCGACGGGGCGCAAATGCCTTCAGGAATGCCCACCTGGTTAACCGTCGGTGGTTATCAGGAGCAACCTTTGCCGATTGTCAGCGCCCTGACTATGACTCGTAACGGTAACGGTGTCACCCTCGCTAAACGCTTCTATGACGAGGGGGTGATTGACGGTAACGCCTTAAGACAGATGCTATTGGAATCGAGGGATCAGCGCCATATTTTTGGCATTGTTCACCCCTCCTCGATGCACAATTTGCTCCTGCGTTACTGGTTAGCGGCAGCGGGAATTGACCCCGATAAAGACGTTCACCTCGAAACTATTCCCCCGGCCCAAATGGTGGCCGACCTGAAAACCGGTAGTATTGACGGTTACTGTGTCGGTGAACCTTGGAATCTCAGGTCCGCCATGGAGGGTATCGGTTACACCGTCGCCACCGACTTAGAAATCTGGCAGGGCCACCCGGGTAAGGCCCTGGGAGTCCGGGAAGATTGGGCCAATAAATACCCTAATACCCACGTCGCTTTAGTTAAAGCACTGCTGGAAGGTTGTCGCTACTGTGCCGAGGAAGGGAATCAGGAAGAAATTCGTCGAATCCTCGCCAGTCGTCAGTACCTTAGTACCAATATCGATTATATCCAACTGGGTGATCCCAACTCCTATGCGTGCAGTCTCGATCGACCGATGAAAGAATATGCACACCATCTGTTCTATGGAGATGGGGTAAATCGTCCCAGTCGTACCGAACACCTCTGGATGATGACCCAAATGGCTCGCTGGGGCCACATTCCTTTCCCCCGTAACTGGGTAGAAATTCTCGAACGCGTCTGTCGGGTGGGTGTTTTTAGTACCGCGGCCCGGGAATTGGGTCTAGGGGATATTAAATATCGTCGCACACCGATCCTTTTATTCGATGGTATCGAGTTTGATGCCGAGGATCCGATCGGTTATCTCAATAGTTTAGAGATCAAACAAAACGTCACTATGGCCGAAGTGGCTATTGATGCTCGTCCTAGTGCCAGTGAATCCCGCAAAATTGCCTAAAAATCGACTAAGGGGATAATTCCTAGCCAATTATCCCTAGCCATTGCTCCTATTATCTAATTTCCCCCAAAGACTAATCATGTACACCACCACCGACACCGTTAACCGGGCAACCCAGACCCCCACTAAAGAAGCTTTTGTTACCATTGAAGGAGTTTCTAAGGTTTATCCCACTCCCAGAGGCCCCTACACCGTCCTCAAGGATGTTAATCTCAGCATCAATGAAGGTGAATTTATCTGCGTGATCGGTCACTCTGGTTGCGGTAAATCGACCCTATTAAATATGGTGTCGGGTTTTTCTTCTCCCACCGATGGCATCGTTAAAGTTAACGGTAAGACAATTACTAAACCCGGTCCCGATCGCATGGTAGTGTTTCAAAACTATGCTTTATTGCCTTGGTTAAGCGTTTTTGAAAATGTCTATCTCGCGGTAGATGCGGTGTCTCCCAATGCTCCAGAGGCACAAAAACGCTCGATCGTGCGCGACCATTTAGCTATGGTGGGTTTAACCGAAGCTATGGACAAAACCCCTCCCCAAATCTCCGGGGGGATGAAACAACGGGTTTCGATCGCCCGGGCCCTTTCTATCCGTCCGGAAGTGTTGATTCTTGATGAACCTTTCGGCGCTTTGGATGCGATTACCAAAGAGGAATTACAGGAAGAATTGCTGAAAATCTGGCAAGATAAACGCTGTACGGTCTTGATGATTACCCACGATATCGATGAGGCTCTTTTCCTCGCTGATAAGCTGGTAATGATGACCAATGGACCGGAAGCGAAAATCGGCGAAGTGATGAATATTCATTTCCCCCGTCCCCGCGATCGGGAGAGAATTATGGAGGATCCGGAATATTATCGTCTGCGTAACTATGCCCTCGACTTCCTCTATAATCGTTTCGCTCACGATGATGTTAGCTAGATGTGAGCATTTGTATTAGTTTTGGGTGCGGTTGACTTAATAGCGATCGCACCTAGATTTTTTTTCTAGGGAAGCCTTCTTCAAGTAAAATTATTTCTAAGTAGGTAGATTTTAAAAATTGTCAGATACCCCCCTTATTAAGGGGGCAGGGGGGATCAACGCCCCCCTTATTAAGGGGGGATCAAGGGGGGATCAACGCCCCCCTTATTAAGGGGGCAGGGGAGATCAACGCCCCCCTTATTAAGGGGGCAGGGGAGATCAACGCCCCCCTTATTAAGGGGGGATCAAGGGGGGATCAGCTTACTTATTAACTAAATAGAACAATTAGCAATAAAATACAATAATAATTTTTACTTTTTACTTAATTGATCATGCTCAAACAGATACGGAAACTACTTATCAATTTTGGTCAACAATGGCGCGATGAAGATTTCATGAGGTCGATTCATCTCATTGAAAACATAGTTTCTAAGGTTTTATCCGTAGCCTTAATTGTTGTTATTATTGTTTCTCTTTATGATCTAGTAGTTATCTTAATCCAAGATTTATTTACTACGGAACCCGTCGGTTTTTTTAGTAAAACTTTAATTGAAATCTTCGGATTATTTCTCAATATTTTAATCGCCTTAGAGTTATTAGAAAACGTCACTGCTTACTTAAGAAAACACATCGTACAGGTTGAATTAGTCGTAGTTACGGCTTTAATTGCCATCTCTCGAAAAATTATTATTTTCGATCCCAAGAAATACAGTAAAGATGATTTAATTGCGCTCACCGTGGGAACCTTAGCTTTAGCGGCAAGTTATTGGTTAATCAGAAAAGTTAATCGCGATAATCGCTCTTGAAGTAGTGATTGAATACCTAGACAGAATTAATCACAGATATTTTTTACTTCTGGAGTTGAGCAGTTCTGGGGTTCTCTCCTGCCAGAGTGTCAATTTAATTTTGTCCAATTACTGATTAGGGAAAGGGGTAGATTTAGAAAACCTAACCCTTATAAATATTTACTCGACTCTGGAAATATTACCTGCTTTAATCCAACCTTCGCGACCATCGGACAGACGCACGCGATGCCATTGCCCATCGCTGCTGGTTCCCACCACACTGACTTTAGTATTATAATCCAGACCGCCGAGACGAGTGGATTCACTGGTAGGTTCCGAGCGCAGACTTAAACCGCTTTGCCATGTCACCCGCGCTTGATAACCCTCGGATGTGGTTTCTTTTTTTGTTTCTTCGGGACTGGGTTTCGGGGCAGCTTTTGGTGCTGGGGCAGCTGTGGGAGACTCTTTCACCTCAGCTTGGGGTTGTTCTTGGACGGGAGTAGTGGGGATGGGTTTAGCGGCTTTTTCCTCCTTAGTTTCCTCTTTTTTCTCCTCGGTAAAGACGGGTTTAGGAGGATTAGAATTCATACCAGAGAGAAGTATATAGGCGACAGCAGTGGCCCCACCGACTAAAATGAACACTCCCAGGACAAAACCAACCATAAATTGTAATAAACCAGATAAACGCTTCATATTGGTGCTAAATTAACTGTTAGGATTAACATTAAAACGATCATCGCGAGAGGCTAAACGAGCTTTACCGGACTTGGCCCAATCCTGTAGAAACTGGATCTGTTCTTGAGCAGTGCGGGCTAGGGGTATAATCTGACTAGCGGCCTCAAGCACATCATCGGTGCTAAAGTCGCGATTTTGACTAAACCCGATGTGCATCGCTTCCACGATGGTTTGTTCGATTTCTGCCCCCGAAAAATCAGGAGTTTCGTAGGCTAGTCGCTTTATATCATAACTTTTTAGATTATGGGGCCGGACTTTCCCCAGATGAACGCTAAAAATCTCCTCGCGGGACTTTTGGCTAGGTAGTCCGACAAAAAATATCTCATCGAAGCGTCCTTTTCGCAACATTTCCGGGGGCAAAGATTGGATGTTATTAGCCGTAGCGACGACAAAAACTGGCGATTGTTTCTCCGCTAACCAAGTGATAAAAGTCCCGAAAACCCGTCCGGTGGTTCCTCCGTCGCCTTTTCCCTCCGCTCCGGCGAAAGCTTTATCGATTTCGTCTATCCACAGCACACAGGGGGCTAAAGCTTCGGCGAGATTAATCATCTGACGGGTACGCGATTCCGATTCTCCCACCAATCCGCCAAATAAACGCCCCACGTCTAGACGTAGTAGCGGTAAGTGCCAATGATGGGAAATAGCTTTCGCTGTCAGGGATTTACCCGTTCCTTGAATTCCCACCAATAGTAAACCCCGGGGATTGGGTAAACCGTAGGCGCGGGCGCGTTCACTAAAAGCACCACCGCGACGAATCAGCCAATCTTTGAGATTATCTAGGCCGCCGATGTCAGAAATCTGCTCTGTGGCGGGATAAAAGTCCAATATCTGGGTTTGACGAATCGATTGGCGTTTTTCTGCCAAAATTAATTCCACGTCCTCTGGCTCAATTTTGCCGTGACTGGCTAAACATTTAGCTAAAACCCGACGAATTCTCTCTAGGGATAATCCTTGGGCAGAAAGCACTAATTCATCGAGGAGTGGTTCTTTGACGGGTTGTCCGGTGGCAGCGATTAATCGCTGAATTTCCTGTTTAATTTCTTCGCCACTGGGGAGGGGAAAATCGACGACGGTGATTACTTCGGTGAGATCCGAGGGGATAGACAGTTCGGAAGCGACGATAATTAGGTTTTTAGGCTGAGATTTCAGGGAACGGGCAAGATTACGCAATTTTCTGGCGATGGAAATATCTTCGAGAAAGCGCTGGAAATCGCGTAAAATCATGATGGCGGCGATGTTAGTCGGCAGCTTTTCGACGAATTCAAGAGCTTGCAGGGGATTACGCCGAGCAAAGTTCTCATTATTGGGATTATCTTGATAACCATCCACAAAATCCCAGACATAGACAGCACGGTTATTGCTCTGTTTGGCAATATCGGCGATCGCTTTTTCGAGACGTTCTTCTTCTAAGGTGGTAACATAGATGAGAGGATAGCGGGCCCGCAGCAGTAATTGAAATTCTTCACCAAAGCTCATAGCTATTCGTCTATAGTTTTTGCTATTTATATCATCATCAGAAAATATAGCAGTTAGCCGTCAGTCAAATAAGGATGGCAGGTAAGCCGTACACTACATTTTAAGATAAGTTAAGCTCGTCTATAAAAAGATTTTAAAAAAACCAATTTACGCTTGTATTTTTTTAAATGTATGGTATAATGTCATTGCCTTAATCGAGATTAAACCTGTATTAACTAAATCAATATCTTGTTAATTAGATTAAGCTTTAGTAAATTAAATCGGCCCATTAGGAGGGTAAGCCAATCTTAACAATCCTTGATCAAATAAACTTTATGTGAGTTGCTTCCCCAGAGGCCGGTTCAGGCATATTTAAGTAGAATTTGCCATCTCAATTGTTAAGCAAAAATCAACCAAATGGGTCGAGTTCGTAACTATGATGATTGACTGGTATCACTTGAAATGCCGACGCGGATCACAAGTCAATTGTCAATAGCGTTTGAGATGCTCTCACCCTGGCCTATTAGGGGTTAACCACAGAAACCAAAAACCTAACTAAAGCTTTTTAAAGTTACTCATTCCTGTAGCTATATAACTAAAATAAGTAACTTTTGCCACCGATAGATTTTAAGAACGTTAAGTACCTAAGCAAAATTAATTACACATTTCGATAAAGCTTTTGCCTCTTGCCTATTGCCTCTTGCCTGTTTTCACTAGGAAATTTATTTTGCACGACTACTTATCAGGTATAATCAAGATATGAAGCTAGTTGAACGTCATATTATCAGTCAAAACCATCCCTTATGGTCAGAAATAGACCATTATGCCTTTTTGTCAAAAAATTTGTTCAATCTAGCTAACTACCATTATCGCCAATATTTCTTTGAAAACTCCCAAAAACTGAGTTTCAATCAACTCTATTATCTGGTATCTAAAACCTCAGATTATTTAGCTTTACCCACGAAAGTGAGCAAGCAGATAATCAGAAGATTGGAGCAAGCTTGGGTTAGTTATTTTGCCGCTTTTAGAGCTTGGAAAAAACACCCTGAAAAATTTTTAGGAAAACCCAAAATTATTAAGTATAAGGACAAAACCAAAGGAAGAAACCTGCTGATATATTCTCAGGAATCAATTTATAAAAAACCTCTAAAAGAAGGAATTTGTCACTTGTCTATGAGCGACTTAAAAATTACCACTTCCCGAAGAGAAATAATTGAGGTGAGAATTGTCCCCAAAAGTAGCTGTTATGTCATTGAAATAGTCTATGAAAGACGGTCGGAAACCACAGATAAACAAGAGATAGCTGGGATAGATTTAGGAGTTAATAACTTAATGGCTGTAACTACAAATCAAACAGGTGTAGCACCTCTTTTGGTAAATGGCAGACCGTTAAAAGCAATTAACACCTTCTACAACAAACAACGTTCCCGCTTACAATCTCAACTGAAAACCCAAAATAATCAACCCTCATCTAAGAGATTGCTATTCCTGACCCATAAACGAAACTGTCGAGTAGAAAATTATCTACACACAGCCAGTAAAAGAGTAATAGATTGGTGTACTATTCATCAAATAGGGACGTTAATAATTGGGCATAATGAGTGGATGAAACAATCTCTTAATCTAGGAAAAAGGAATAATCAACAATTTGTCAATATTCCCCATAATAGATTAATAGAAATGTTAACCTATAAAGCTCAATTAAAAGGAATAAAAGTCATAATAACTGAAGAATCCTATACCTCACAATCCAGTGCTTTAGATAGGGATGAGTTACCGAAATATGGTGAAGAAAAACCATTATTTAAGGGAAAAAGGTTAGCTAGGGGACTTTATAAAATGGAAACAAATCAGTTGTTAAATGCCGATGTCAATGGGGCATTTAACATCATTAGAAAAGTAATTCCTGATGTCATTGACCAGGGAATAAAGGGTTTGCCGTTTAATCCTGTAGTGCTTGACCCACTACGAATGACTAAGCTTTCAGGCTTTTAAGTAAGTTTGAGTAAGTTTAGTTGAGCGGTAACAAAAGTTAGTCATAGGTTGGCCGTTTCTTTTCTGTAAATTAATTTCAGCCTTTCTCACAACCATTTCCTAAGGAGGGTTCAATTCATGTTTAAACTAGCTGCAGACTTTTTATCTTTGGATTTTCTCTGCCGACCAAATCAGAAAAATAAGCCAGAAAGTAAGGTTCTTCGGTTTGTCTTATGCAATGGACGGGGTTATAAGGAATGAAACCTTTATAGAGACAGACATTGCCGCAATTTTTGTCAATTGTTTGCGATCTGGAGCGAACTAATCAATTAAATCTCTTGCCAGATAAGGATTGAGTCGATTTATGCCCCCCTATCGAACCATACCAAGTCCCGAAGAGCCGAAAGTAAATTTAAGGCTCTTCTAGGTTCTGTGTGATCAGCTCAACTTACCATAGAAGCGATCGATCTTTGTGTCCTTTGTGTCTCTGTGGTTCGTTCCACCCCCTCGCTAGGAGGAATGTATCTTAGAATACATTTTACCCACCAAATCCAAGAGAGTCAATTTAACTCTTTGCCAATTTCTCAAATCATGAAAGAGGGTAAAGTTTTAGCGATAATTCTCCGACGAAAGTTTAACCAAGAGGGAGTTCATTTCCTAACTCCCGATGATTTTTCCGGCTCTTCGGTTTGTGTTATGCAATGGACGGGGGTTATAAGGGATGAAACCCTTATAGAAACAGACATTACCGCAATTTTTGTCAATTGTTTGCGATCTGGAGCGAACTAATCAATTAAATCTCTTGCCAGATAAGGATTGAGTCGATTTATGCCCCCATATCGAACCATACCAAGTAACGAAGAGCCGAATTTCAACAGGAGATTAGCACATTTATTCAACCCGAACAGGAGGGAGTTATGCAGATTACCACCAGTGGGATGCGCCGAGGTTTAGAACAGAGTTTAGCAAGAGAAAGAAATCTAATTATTCGTCTGATTAAACGTAAGTTAGGAGCTATTGATGTGGCTCTAGAGAGTTGGATTATAACCTTAAATATTGATGCTCTGGAACGAGTGGGAGAAGCTTTATTGGATTTTTTGACAGTGGAGGATTTAACTAATTGGTTAAATGCTTTAGACGCTTAGTATTTTTCTATTAAACTTCACAGAAGGATATTTATTGTTATGGGTATAACTTTTGAAAATGCTATCCAGCAAACTCAAGATTTACTAAGTCAAATTGAGTTTTTAGATACCGATACAATCACTCAGGAAATTACTGAGTTAGTCTCAACAGAAAATGGAGCCAGAGGATTCTTTGTTACTTATTCAACCAGCGATTTATCCTATACGGAATATCCTAGTTTGGAGGTAATCACCGCTTTAAAAACTTCCCCGACATTGGTGAATGAATTATTAGTTAAAAATCTGGTCATGTCCACGGCAATGGTCATCTATCATCGCAGTCAAGGAGACGAAGAAAATGCTCGAGGTTCTGAGAAAGTCCAAGAAAAAACCAGTCAACTAATTAAGCAGTTATTATCGCCAGCCTTGGGGGAAAAATTACGACAATTAGCTACCAGTTTAAACACAGGACAAGGAGAATATCAAGCCTTTCTAGAACGCTGGGGATATGACGATTGCCAACGTCAAGCGATCACAGAAATTATTCAAACTTTTCTTTAGTAACTAGCTGATTTTTTCCCAAAGATTTCGACCAAAATAGGGAACGATCGGTTAGAGGAATTAACTCTTTTACCTCTTGTTTGCTGCTAAAATGGCTTATTGAAGTCAATCGGCTCTCTTACTCTTGTTGTGATAAGTTTAACTTATATAAGACCGATCAATCTTTGTGTCCTTTGTGTCTTTGTGGTTCGTTCCATTCGCTCGCCAGTGGGAATGTATCTGAGAATAGATTTTACCCACCAAACCCAAGAGAGCCGCAAATCTCTGGCAAAGGCCTTAGGGGGTTTTGCCATAGCCGCCACAAAACCAAGGCATTTAACCACTGTACCAGTATTTCTTAGTCAACTTCCGGGAGGTAAAACCCCAAGCCGATGATGGGATTTGAACCCACGACCAATTGATTACGAATCAACTACTCTACCACTGAGCTACATCGGCACATTGCCAGTTCCCGATTATATCACGGACAATAGATACAAAGCTAGAAAGATTTTTTTATGAGCAAATCCCCTCGACTCGATACCCAAAAATACGCCCGCTTGAAAGAGGAAGCGGCCAATCCCTACCGAGGTCTGCGGCAGTTTATCTATCTCGGTTTAGGTGCTTCCGGTTTTATTGGTGCGGTGGTTTTTCTGGCCCAATTAGCGGCAGGCAGGGACGTAGCCACCGCTTTACCCAATTTTGCCCTACAAATCGGTGTGGTGGCCCTGATGATTTGGTTATTTCGTCGGGAGAAAAAAGCTGGCGGTTGAGGGAGTAGCCACCGATAGCCAAAACAGTCTCTTGCCCCAGAGAATAAAAGTTAACATTAACTCCAGTCTTTTCGTGTTATGATCGAGGCGAGAGTCAAGATTGGTGTTCAAGTTCGTTTTCAGTATTAATTCGGTAAGTCTTTTACTTTAGTATTGTTCGGCTTCTCCCTGAATTTTGTGTCTCCACACCGTTTCGAGTATTGTTCGAGGATTCAAGTATTATGTCTATTTTTGTTGGTAATCTCTCTTACGAGATTTCCCAAGATGATCTGGTCGAGGTCTTTCAAGACTACGGCAAGGTCCAAAGAGTCCATATTCCCGTTGAGAAAGAGACAGGCCGCAAACGCGGTTTTGCCTTCGTGGAAATGGAAAATAAAGCCCAGGAAGCCAAAGCGATTGAGGCACTAGATGGCGCTGACTGGATGGGGCGATCAATTAAAGTTAACGAAGCCCGCGAGCGTGAAGAGCGTGCGCCCTTCAATGGTGGTGGTGGTGACAGAAAAAAACGCTATTAAGCTTTTTTTGTGAATAATTGTGGGAGGGTGGACAGGGTTCACCCTTTTTTTGTCGTTAATTAGGGTTTGCGGCAAAAAGTTTTTCGTGGGGGCAGGGTGTGGGGTGTGGGGTGTGGGGTGTGGGGTTTTACCCATTTTCAGGGGGTCAGTTACCTAATTTTCAGGGAAAAAGTACCTGAATTTTACCCCCGATCACTCCAAGGGTCAGCACTTTTTGAGGTAAAAAAAGTCTAAAAACCTTATCTAACAAGGTTTTTAGATTTATTCAGCAAACCCCAAGTAAACTATAAGGGATATCGCCATCAGATTCTGATCGGCGATCGACTCTTTCTGTGTTATGATCGAGGCGAGAGTCAAGATTGGTGTTCAAGTTCGTTTTCAGTATTAACTCGGTAAGTCTTTTACTTTAGTATTGTTCGGCTTCTCCCTGAATTTTGTGTCTCCACACCGTTTCGAGTATTGATCGAGGATTCAAGTATTATGTCTATTTTTGTTGGTAATCTCTCTTACGAGATTTCCCAAGAGGATCTAACCGGTGTCTTTGCAGAGTACGGCAAGGTTAAAAGAGTCCATATTCCCGTGGATCGGGATACGGGCCGCACACGCGGTTTCGCCTTCGTGGAAATGGAAAATAAAGCCCAGGAAACCAAAGCAATTGCCGCACTGGATGGTGCTGAATGGATGGGGCGATCAATTAAAGTTAACGAAGCCCGCGAGCGTGAAGAGCGCGCACCCTTCAATGGTGGTGGTGGTGACAGAAAAAAACGCTATTAGGCTTTTTTTGTGAATAATTGTGGAAGGGTGGACAGGGTTCACCCTTTTTTTGTTGGTAATTGCGATCGCTGATCCCCTCAAAACCAATAGAAATCTAAATGTCTGAGTCTCTCCAAAAGGTAACAAGTAAACTATAAAGGATATCGTCATCAGGTCTGATCGGCGATCGACTCCCGAATATATGGACAACAAAAACCCATGGAGACAACCTCTACCCTAGCTGATGGGCGTGAAGCACTTCAATGCCCCACTTTAGTTGAAGACGATCGCACCGGCATGAGTCCCGAAACCCTAAAACGGGCTTTTCTGGACAATCTATTTTATTTGCAAGGGGTTAACCGCACTAATGCCAGTCCCTACAATTACTATGTCGCCCTTGCCTACACCGTTCGCGATCGCCTGCTGCGTCGTTTTCTGAAATCCACCGACACCTACAAACAAGAAAAAGTTAAACTCGTCTGCTATTTCTCCGCCGAATTTCTCATGGGGCGGTATTTAGGTAATAATCTCGCTAATTTGGGTATTTACGACCTAATCAAAGAGATGATCGAGGAATTAGGTCTTGATTTTGAGGAAATTATCGAACAGGAACCAGATCCCGGCCTCGGCAACGGCGGTTTAGGGCGTTTAGCGGCTTGTTTCCTTGATTCTCTCGCTTCCTTGGAAATTCCCGCCATCGGCTACGGTATCCGCTACGAATTTGGCATTTTCCATCAAATGATCCAAGACGGTTGGCAGGTGGAAATCCCCGATAACTGGCTACGCTTCGGCAATCCTTGGGAATTACCCCGTCCCGATGAAAGTGTGGAAGTAAAACTGGGTGGCCGGACGGAAATCTATCACGATGATAAGGGACAAGAACGGGTACAATGGCTGCCGGAACGTCGGGTTTTAGCCATTCCCCACGATACCCCCGTCCCGGGTTACAAAACCAACACGGTTAATGCTTTGCGTCTCTGGAAAGCAGAAGCAAGTGAATCGTTTAATTTTGAGGCTTTTAACGCCGGGTTATACGATCAATCCGTGGCCGAAAAAATGGACGCGGAAACCATTTCTAAAGTCCTTTATCCCAACGATAATACCCCCGCCGGTCGCGAATTACGTCTCGCCCAACAATACTTTTTTGTGGCCGCTTCCCTGCAAGATTTAATTCGCATTCACCTAAAAAGCCACAAAAATCTGCAAAATTTCCACGAAACCGCCGCTATTCAACTAAACGACACTCACCCCGCCATTGCGATCGCTGAGTTAATGCGTTTGTTAGTGGATGAAAACGGCTTAGAATGGTCAAAAGCTTGGGCAATTACCCAAAAAACCTTCGCTTATACCAATCATACCCTATTGCCAGAAGCCCTAGAACGTTGGTCGGCGGATCTGATCGGGAAATTGCTACCCCGACATCTAGAAATTATCTACCTGATTAATCACTTTTTCCTCGACGATGTGCGGACTTGGTTTCCCGATAACGAGGAATTATTGGGCAAATTGTCGATAGTTGAAGAAGCTGGTTGGGGTAATAAACAAATTCGCATGGCTAATTTAGCCTGTGTGGGTAGTCACTCGATTAACGGAGTCGCTGCCTTACACACGGAGTTACTGCAAAAAGACACCCTGAAAGAGTTTGCTATGCTCTGGCCAGAAAAATTCTACAATAAAACCAATGGTGTCACCCCGCGCCGGTGGATTTTATTGAGCAATCCCCAATTATCGGCACTATTTACCGAAAAAATCGGCGATAATTGGTTAAAAGACCTGAAGGAATTGCGAAAACTGGAACAATACCTTGATGATCCTGAATTCCGTCAGCGTTGGTATGAAATTAAACAGGCGAATAAGGCCGATTTAGCGGCTTATATGCTGAAAACCCGCAATATCGAAGTGGATGTTAATTCGATTTTCGATGTGCAGGTAAAACGGATTCACGAATACAAACGCCAACATCTGGCAGTTCTGCACATTATCGCCCTTTATAATCGCATTAAACAGAACCCTCAGATCGATATTGTGCCGCGCACTTTTATCTTTGGTGGTAAGGCAGCCCCCGGTTACTTTATGGCGAAGTTAATTATTAAGTTAACTAATGCTGTGGCTGAAATTGTGAATAAGGATCCTGATGTCAGAGGTCGTTTAAAATTGGTTTTCCTGCCTAACTTTAACGTTTCTTTGGGTCAACGCATCTATCCGGCGGCGGATCTTTCCGAACAGATTTCTACGGCGGGTAAGGAAGCTTCCGGAACCGGTAATATGAAGTTTGCCATGAATGGCTCCCTCACCATTGGGACTCTGGACGGCGCTAATATCGAAATTCGCGAGGAAGCAGGGGCAGAAAATTTCTTCCTTTTTGGCTTGACAGCAGAAGAAGTTTATGCTAAGAAAGCACACGGTTATGAACCGATGAGCTATTACAAAAATAATCGCGAATTGAAGGGAGTGATCGATCGAATTAAGAGTGGTTATTTTAGCCATGGTGACCAGGAATTATTCAGGCCGATCGTTGATTCTCTCCTCTACGATGACCAGTATATGCTTTTAGCTGATTATCAATCCTACGCTGATTGTCAGGAACAGGTAAGTGAAGCTTATCGCGATCGGGACAAGTGGACGCGGATGTCGATTCTTAACTCGGTTCGTATGGCTAAATTCTCTAGCGATCGCACAATCTGGGAATATTGTCAAGAGATTTGGAAAGTTAATCCGGTCAAGATTAGTTTAGAGGATTAAAAAACTCGGTCAAGTTCGGGTTTAGTCTTTGACTAGCCCGAATTCTGGAACCGTCGCCCCCAAAATGCTTTGTGAAAAGGATGAAATTTATTATTTTTTGCTATCCAAAAACTGGGTCAACACTTTTGAGTTTTAGGGTGAATGATTCGGGGAGCTTTTTGATTATGAGGAAAAATATAAATGTCAGTAATAATTGAACAAAACCTAGGGGAAATTTTAGCTCAAATTAATCACAAATTAGAGAATTTACAAAAAGATGTTACAGACATCAAAATTGAGTTAACAGAAGCTAAGGGGGAAAGACGGGTATTAAAGGTGGAAATCGATAACCTGAAGCAAGATGTTAAGGCAATTAAAGGTTCACAACAGGCTCAAATTTGGACATTAATTGGTATTTTAATTACGGCGGTAGGAGGGTTTTTAGTGGCAGTGGGTAGGTTTGTTATTTCCGGTAATCCTTAATTACAATACCGTCTAAACTATGATTGAGAGTGATTAAATGATCGACTATGATTAGATTGTTTTTAGACAATCACACAATCACAAAAATCCTATTCATTTGATTCCCAATTACTAAGGATATTCTAAGAATAAATTTTGAAAAGTATGGTTATCCTGCCAGCGATAGATTGAAAAATCGCGGCGATCTGACGTTAAAATTCTCCCGTGTCCTAAGTTTTCAGCTAATACTACTAATGAAGCATCAGCTAGATCCATTGGTATATCTTCATAACGGTCTATGAGTTGTTCCATTCGTCTAACATGATTTGATTGTAATTCAAATACTTCAAAACCACCTGCTAAGAAATTTTGAATAAATAGCAGTTGAGCATGATTACCGAGACGAGTTAGCAAAAGGTAACAAGTTTCGGTGACAACACACCAGGTTGTTATTAGGGGTTCTCGCAATCTTTGAATTACAAGCTGTGCTTGCTGATGATGATTATCTTGCTCATTGGCGAGAGCCAACCAGAAGCCTGTATCAACTATAATCATGTTTGGCTGACCATTCTTCCTTCAGGATGGTTTTATAATTAGTAGAAAGATCGGGCGAACCTTGTCCACACCCAATAAAACCGCTTTCTTTCAGCACTTTAAGGGAATCTGAGTTGCGCGGGTGTAGTTTGGTATATTGTTGCTCAATAACTTGATTGAGCAGGGTAGTGATATCCTGATCGCTATGTTGTTGGATGTAGGCGAGTTTTTCCCTTTGTTCTTGGCTAAGATGGATGGTGATGTCCATAGTCTTTCTCCTTAATAATGTCTAAACTATGATTAGAATAATTGAACGATAAACTATGACTAGGTTATCCTTTGTCCTAGACAATCACGAATATTTATTGTATCACATTATAGCGTTTCTCACACCTGTGTGGCACAGTGAAACCTTTGCTGATTAAACTTTTCACCATCGACAATGTACCTCTTGCGAACAGGAAACGCTATATATCATAGGGTTGGTCTCTCAAAAAAAAATCACAGTCCATCACATAATCACATCAATCACAGTACAGACAATGATGGAAAACTATGCAACAGGGTTAGAAGAACAAGGAAATAATACTCCTGCGGCTTGGTTACGGGATATAAAGTATAGAATCTTGTTAAGTACCTAAGCAAAATTGATTACACATTTCGATAAAGCTTTTGCCTTTTGCCTCTTGCATGAGTGCCTATCCTAACCAAGAAATTAATTTTGCACGACTACTTATGTAGAAGTCTAAAGCATGATCTATATGATTATTTAATTGACTGTCATTCTAGCCTGACCTATAATCATGGAAAGCTCAATCAGGAAAGTGAAAATGAGACAGGTACTTACAGCGAGAATTTTTCAAGAAGATAATTGGTTTGTTGCCCAATGTTTAGAGGTTGATGTTGCTAGTCAAGGGGAAACAGAAACCGAGGCGTTAAACAATCTGCAAGAGGCTTTAGAATTACATTTTGAACCGCCTTGTGCAACAGTTATTCCCCGATTACAGAAGATAGAGGTAGAAATCAATGCCGCTTAAGCCTTTATCTTATCGTGAGATTAAACGCAAGTTGGAAGCGGCAGGGTTTGAAGTTATTAGTCAAAAGGGGAGTCATGTTAAGTTTGCCAAGGATACTCCCGAAGGAAAAATGACAACGATTGTTCCCTGTTATAAGGAGGTAACAATCGGTACAATTAGCAGTATTTTAAGGCAAGCGGGATTAAGGGTTGATGAGTTTGAGCGTTTATAGTTAATATCCTCTATAGCATTCTGTGTCATAATCGCCCTATATCAAGGGGACTCATCCTATCATAGAGTCATCCGCCAAAAAACATCATAGTCCCTCATTCAATCATTCTAATCACAGTACAGACAATGAATGAACAACGCGCCCAAGCATATATTAATTTAATTAAACAGTTGCTCGCTTGTACTGATGATGAGGAACGAACTAATATTCTGCAAGCAAATCAGGAATTGATTGATCCCGAATTTTTGCAGGTGATGGAAAACTATGCAACATGGTTAGAACAACGAGGAAATCATAATCCTGCGGCTTGGTTACGGAATATAGCGCAACAGTTGGGGCAGTTTCTCACCCTTCGACTGGTCAATACTGGATTTAGGGCAAACGCATCTAAATTCTAGATTCCTTATCTAATAAGACTTTCAGCGTTTCAGAAAAAATCAACCATGATCTCGAAAACCCTTATCCAGCCTACCTTTCAAAAATAAGATGCGTTCCCCCTGATACTGGATTTAGGGAGATTGTATTTTTTGAAAAGCTATAATATAATTAATTATGATTATTCAGATAATATTGTTCAATGACTATGACCAAAACTAATCTTGCCAAAAATCTCAAAGAAGCTTACCGAGTTTGTAATCTTGATCCTCTAAGGGGTGAAGCTATGAAACGATATTATGTTGATTTATCAAAAGTTCGCAATACCAAAGCTATAGGTCAAGTTGATACAATTCTTGAATTTCAAGAACCTGAAAAATTTACAACAATTTTATTTACAGGTCATCGTGGCTGTGGAAAAAGCACAGAATTAAGGCGAATTCAGGAAAGATGGCAAGAAAAATATTTTATTATTTATTTAGAAGCTGATCGGGAAATTGACATTGAAGATGCGCGTTATATAGACTTATATTTAGTATTAATTAAGCAAATTGAATATGAACTCAGACAACGAGGAATTAAGTTTGATGATGAACTTCTGGGTAATTTTGAAGCTTGGTTTAAAGATATCACAGAAGAAACAGAGGAAACCGTTGAGAAGTCTGTGAGTATGTCGGGAACTTTAGATGTTAGTTCCTCTCCCTTTCCTATTCCTTTTGTAGCTAAATTATTAGTGAAATTATTAGCACAAATTAAAGGGTCTGATAAACGTAAAAAAACAATTCGTCAAACCTTGGAACAAGATATTTCTCGCTTACAAGCTGATGTAAATTTTTTACTAGATGATGGGTTTAGAAAATTACAGCAAAAATTTCCTCAATATCAAGGATTTTTAGTAATATTCGACAATTTAGATCGAGTAACACCAGAAGTAGGCGATCATTTATTTTTCGATTATGCAGCACAGTTACAAGCCTTGGGATGCAATATTATTTATACTGTGCCAATTTCTACAATCTATTCAGCTAAAAAAGTCAATAATTTTTTCGAGAACTCTAATATTGTCCCGATGATCAATATCTACAATTTACAAAGAAATAAGCCCGATTTAGACTATCAAGAAGAAGCCTTAAAAGCTGTTGCTAAATTAATTGAAGTTAGGGTTAATGTTCAGGATATTTTTGCTAATTACGATGATTTATTAAGTTTAGCTAAAGCTAGTGGCGGTCATGTTAGACAACTAATGCAAATGATGAGAACTGCTATTACTTCAGCAAATGCAAAAGGCGGCTCTAAAATTGATAGTGAAGACGTACAAACTGCCATTAAACAAGTACAATTTGATTTTGAAAGAGTCATTCCTGATGAGCATTATACTCATTTAGTAAATGTCTATTTAAACAAGGAAATTAATAACAATCAAATTGGACAACTTATGTTATTTAATACTTCTGCCTTAGAATATAATGGTAATGATAGATGGAACTATATCAATCCAGTTGTTGAATCTATTCAAGCTTTTAAAAAGGTATTAAAAAATGTTAGAAACTAAATCTTTCTCTATTTCTAATCATCGTTTATTTTTAGTAAAAAATCAGCAGAGATTAGCTGAGTTACTAACTTTTATTGATTTTGCCGAAGGATTAACTATTGGCTTTATTGAAGTTAACCGCAATGAGGAAGCTAACTGGATAGTTGAGAGTTTAATGAATAATTCTCAATGTCAAAATATACAATTTATTGTTTTAAATATAGATGATTCTCAGGTGCGTTTTTTATTAGATGAAATTTTAAACTATTTATCTAAAAATCCCCCTTTAGAAGATAAAAAGCAAGTGTTAATTATCAAAGGATTAGAAAATTCTATCGGATTTAAGGATTATCCCCCTATTTTACAAAATCTCAATTTTGTTAGAGACGCTTTTACTTATGATGTTCCTTATCCCATATTATTTTGTTTACAAAACGATACTATTACTAGATTTGCTAGATTTGCCCCTGATTTTTGGGCTTGGAAATCAGGTATTTTTAAGTTTGAATCTCTACCAGAAGAAAAAAATATTGATCGTCAATTTGTGAATTTTGCTCGGGTTCTTGAACGAGATGGAGTATCAGAAACTCAAGCAAGAATTGATCTATTAACTAGATTATTTGCAGAGTATTCAGCAGAAAAAAATATATCTATGATGATAACAACTTTACAGCAATTAGGGGTTGCTTATTACCGTAGAGGAGAGTTACAAAAAGCGGAAGAATCTTTGCTAGAAGCTTGGAATTTAAGTAATCAAATAACATCATTAGAACCGACAAAAGTAGCCACTCTTGAGACCTTGGGTTATGTATATAAGAAATTAAAGAAATATGAGGAAGCAGAAACAATTTATCAACAGGTTTTGAATGTTTATTCTGAGCAAAATTTTTCTCAAAAATGGGCTAAAATTCAAAATAGTTTAGGTAATGTTTATCTTGACAAGAATCAAGGCAGTAAAGCTGATAATTTAGAAAGGGCGATCTCTTGTTTTAATTCTGCTTTAGAAGTATATACCCGTGATAGCTTTCCTTCTGAATGGGCAATGACACAAAATAATCTGGGGGTTGCTTATAGTAATCGCATCAGAGGGGAAAGAGCGGATAATTTAGAGTTAGCTATTGTTGCTTATAACCAGTCTTTAGAAGTATATACCCGTGATAGCTTTCCTGAACAATGGGCAATGACACAAAATAATCTGGGCAATGCTTATAGTGATCGTATCAGAGGGGAAAAGGCAGAAAATTTAGAGTTAGCTATTGTTGCTTATAACCTGTCATTAGAAGTATATACTCGTGATAGCTTTCCTGAACAATGGGCAATGACACAAAATAATCTGGGCAATGCTTATAGTGATCGTATCAGAGGGGAAAAGGCAGAAAATTTAGAGTTAGCTATTGTTGCTTATAACCTGTCATTAGAAGTATATACTCGTGATAGCTTTCCTGAACAATGGGCAGGAACACAAAATAATCTGGGGAATGCTTATAATAAGCGCATCAGAGAGGAAAGAGCGGATAATTTAGAGTTAGCTATTGTTGCTTATAACCTGTCATTAGAAGTATATACCCGTGATAGCTTTCCTTATGAATGGGCAATGACACAAAATAATCTGGGCAATGCTTATAGTGATCGTATCAGAGGGGAAAAGGCAGAAAATTTAGAGTTAGCTATTGTTGCTTATAACCTGTCATTAGAAGTATATACCCGCGATAGCTTTCCTTATGAATGGGCAATGACACAAAATAATCTGGGCAATGCTTATAGTGATCGTATCAGAGGGGAAAAGGCAGAAAATTTAGAGTTAGCTATTGTTGCTTTAAACCAGTCTTTAGAAGTAATAACCCCGACTGCTTATCCTATAGACTGTTTACAAACAGGACGAAACTTAGGGAATGCTGCTAACCTAATCGAAGACTGGGAAACCGCTATCAAAGGCTACAATTTAGCCATCGAAGCGTCAGAAATAACCCTACTAGAAGCATTAAACCCCCAACGACAACAAGAAATCCTCTCCGATGCAATGGATGTTTATCATGGCATTGTTAAATCCTATCTCAACCTCAATCAACCAGATCGCGCCTTAGAATACGTTGAACGTAGTAAAAACCGCTATCTAGTCCAATTGCTTACCGATCGAGATATCTATCCTAAAGGTAATATCCCCCAAACTATTATTACCGAATTAGATCGCCTCCGTCGTGCCATTATTGGGGAAGAACAACGGTTAGCCATCCAAGAACAAACCCGCAATCGGGGAGGAATTTTAACCCTAGATGAACAAAAACAACCCATCTTAAATGACTATACTCACCTCAATCAATTAAAACAAGAATTAAATCAACTCATTGACCGTGAAATAACCACCATAGACCCCACTTTTAGCTTAACTCAAAAGGTTGAAAGCATTCCTCTAAGTGACATTCAATCCTTAATTGATCAAGATACTGCCATCTTAGAATGGTATATTGCAGGGGATAGTATTATGGCGTTTATTGTTACTAATGAGGGTTTGATCCCCCCTAACCCCCCTTCAAAAGGTTTGATCCCCCCTAACCCCCCTTCAAAAGGGGGGAATAGTGAGGTAAAAGGGGTTAAAGTTTGGCAATCTTCAGCAGAAGATCGAGGAAAATTGATTGATTTTATTAAAGATTATCGTGACGCTTATGAAAATAATAAAACCGAGTGGATTAAAAATCTTAATTCTTGTTTAAATCAACTGTCAGAAATTCTCCACATTGATGAACTTTTAGAACTGATTCCTAAATCCTGCGATCGTCTCATCCTAATTCCCCATTGGTTTTTACATATTATTCCCCTTCATTGTTTACCCCTAAAAAATGGACAATTTCTTTATCAACGCTTTTCTGATGGTGTAGGATACGTTCCCAATTGCCAACTTTTAAAACTGGTAAAATCATCACGGCGTGAAAAATTTGATCGTCTTTTTGCTATTAAAAATCCCACCAGAAAAGACCTAAAACCTCTCTTAGGAGCAAATCTAGAAATCGAGAGAATTAGTCAAGGATTTGCTGCTGAAAAAACTATTATTATTGGTGAATCAGAAGCATCAGAACAAACTCTAGAAAACCGTCGTCAAGAATTACAAGCATCTCATTGTATTCACTTTTCTTGTCATGGTAAATTTGATAATGAATCCCCTAGAGATTCCGCTTTAATGTTAGCAGATCCAGATGGTAACTTAGGAGAATCAGCTAACCTAACCCTAGCAGAAGTCTTTGAAAAATTTGATTTAAGACAATGCCGTTTAGCAACTTTGTTTTGTGATGAAAGTGGTATAATCGAAAGTAATGCTAATAGTATTAGTGATGAATATGTAGGTTTACCGAGTGGTTTTCTATTTGCAGGTAGTTCTAGTGTAGTTAGTACCCTTTGGACAGTAGATCCCCTAGCAACTACGTTATTTATGACTAAATTTTATCACGATCTTAAACGAATTTCTATCCGAGATGAAGGAAGTATCGCTATTGTTTTAAATCATACTCAAACTTGGTTAAGAACATTGAACAGTAAAAAATTAGCCAGAATTAAAAATAGTCAAAAATTCCAGCAATTACTTGATCGAGTCTTTGAAAGTAAACGGGATAGAAGAAAATTCCAAGACTTATTAGAAGCTGCGGTTAAACGTGAACCCTATCCCTTTGCCAATCCCTATTATTGGACGGCATTTATCGCAACAGGAGTTTAATCTATTGTTCCTTGAGAATACAATTAAGTTGAGGTATTCTCCCCCCTTTTTAAGGGGTGTTGGGGGGGATCACTTTGATTTAAGAATCAGGATAATTTTGACAAAATTTATCCAGTCCTTGATCCTGAATATAAACAGCAACTATAGCAGATAAAATTCCCGCGACTTGCGGAGGACACATCAAATATCCTACAATAATACCTGTTAAAGTAGGGATAAGTGCGGGTAAATATTTTTCTCGCAACTTCGGTTGACAAATAGAATCCCGACATTTATTAAGAACAATAACAAACCAACGAAAATCAGCATTATCTTCTACCCCTTCAATCCCGTTACGAGTGGCAATAGACTCAGCAGCATCTGCTAAATCTCCCTCCCATTCCTCAATAACATCAAGTGCAATTAAAGCGTTCTCATTGTCCGCAAATTGAATACGGTACTGAGCAATTTTTTCCGGTGTTAACTGCGTTGCGTCTGACATAATATGATTCTTAAAGCTAAAACCAATTTTTTCCCATTATCTCACCTTATAATCGTCTCGTCGCTAAAGGTTTTGACTTTACCGATGACAAGTTAATCCGGTCAAAATTAGCTTAGAAGACTAAGAATAAGCGAATTTTTTGGGGTGAGAATTTACTTTTGTCAAAAATTATTACATATTCGCCAAAAAATACACTTTTTTGAGCAAATTAATGTACCCTAATTATACAAGGCGATCAATTATTTTGTCCCAGGAATTACGCGCTAAACTTATCTCCTGTTATCCCGAAAGTCAGGAAAAAGAGGAAGTCTTAATGAAGATGATTTCTGAACATTAATCAATTGAGGATGGGGAGAGGTTGCTAACGGTCAATATTGCCACCTGAATCGCTTTTTCGATAGCCTGTTGTTTGCTTTCTAAACTAATCCCTTCCTCTTTGCTTCTTTCGGCAATCACAGCACAAATACAAGCGGCAGTAAATCCATAAACCCCCGCCATTTTAAATAAAGTTCCCGCTTCCATTTCATAATTGAGAATATTTAAACGTCGATATTCTTCCGTAATTCCCTCTAAGTGACGCTGAAGATAAGGGTTAGCAGAAGACAGGATTCTTTCCTGTCCTTCATAAAAACTATCCACAGAAGCGGTAATACCTACATGATAATTTACTCCCAAAAATTGAGCCGATTTGACTAGAGCAACTGTCAAAAAAGGATCCGCCACTGCGGGATATTCCGGAGGAGCAATATCATTAGCTGCACCTTGCCTACATAAAGCCGCTTGCGAGATAATAATATCACCGATTTTTATTCTATTTTGAATTGCGCCACAAGTACCGATACGAATAATAGTTTTAATTCCCACCTGTATTAATTCATTAACCACAATACTCAAAGATGGCGCACCCATGCCACTGGTAGCCAGAAGAATTGGGGTAGAATTATCTAGATAGCCAAGATAACTATTTAATCCGCGATAATCCGATAGTAAACGTGCATTTTGTAAATAAGTTTCAGCAATATAGCGCGAGCGTTCTGGTTCCCCCGATAATAGGGTGATAGTCGGTTTTACTGTGCCTAAATCCTCACTGCTAAAGTTGAGATGATAGGGTTTTTGGTGAGATAAGTTATTGGACATTGAAGTGAACTAAATACAGAAAAAAGGTAAGGAATTGATTTTCCTTACCTGATGATTGTACACTTTTGACAACAGAATTACACTTTTGCTGACTCTTTAACTAACTTATCCCAACCCAATTCCTTGAGGTTATTGTTGCGACGCAGGGGACGGGTAGCTAACTCTAAAATATCTCGCGCATTGGTAAAACCATGAATTTGAGCAAAAGTAAATTCTACCGACCATTTAGTGTTAATTCCCCGCGCTTCTAAGGGATTTGCATGGGCCATTCCTGTAATTACTAAATCAGGTTTTAACTCGTAAATGCGCTGAATCTGATTGTAGTTATCAGGTTTTTCAATAATTTTCGGGATGGGGACACCCATATCATTACAGGTTTTTTCTAGTAATGCTAATTCGGCCGCTTGGTAGCGTTTATCCATGTAGGGAATACCGATTTCATCACAAGTCATCCCACAGCGAATTAGGAAACGTGCCAGAGAAATTTCTAGTAAATTATCCCCCATAAAGAAGACCGATTTACCGCGCACAAGTTGCAGATAATCCTCTAAACTTTCCCAAATTTTTGCCTCTCTTTCTTCTAATCCCTGCGGTTGTACTCCCAAAACCGAACAGATTTTTTCTATCCAAGCGCGGGTTCCATCCGGACCGATGGGAAAGGGTGCGCCAATTAATTTACACTTACGACGACGCATTAAAGTGGTGGCAGTTCGTGATAGAAAAGGATTGACACCAGCCACATAATAACCTTCTTCAATTACCGGTAATTCAGTAAAACGTTTGGCCGGCAACCAACCATCTATTTTAATTCCTTGTTTTTTTAATTCTAGGGTTAAATTAGTCACAATTGGGTCGGGAACAGAACCAAATAAAACTAAAGGATGATGGTCTTTATATTCCGATTCTTCCTGTTTAATTTCTTCTTTTTTACGTCCAAAAGTTAAGAGTTTCTGGATGGCATTCCGTTCTTCTTTTTCATCTTCATGCTTAACTTTTTCGGGACATTTATGCACCATGGAAGCGAGGACGGTATCTTCGCCTTGGGTAAAGGCATAATCTAAACCATTAGCGCGTGCTGTCACGATAGGAATACCGATTTCTGACTCTAGTTTCGGTGCTAATCCTTCTAAGTCCATTTTGATAATTTCGGTGGTACAAGTACCAATAAAAACGATAACGCTAGGGTTTCTATCTCGTTTAATTTGTAAGCAGAGGCGTTTTAGTTCTTCGTAGTCTTTTAGTTGAGCGGAAATATCCCCTTCTTCTAATTCGGCCATAGCATAACGTGGTTCGGCGAAAATCATCACCCCCATAGCATTTTGCAGGAAGTAACCACAGGTTTTTGTGCCGATAACAAGGAAGAAACTATCTTCGATTTTTTGGTATAACCAAGCAACACAGCTAATCGGACAAAAGGTGTGATAGTTGCCGGTTTCACAATCAAATTGTAAAGCGCTCGGTTCTTGAGTGGCAGTCATGTTTTTTGGTTCTCCTTTAACTTGGTTTATTTAGGTTTTCTTGTTGTAACTCTTGGCGGATTTTTTGCAGTACAGGATCCTCAGTAGGATATAAAGAATTACTTAATTCTCTTTCTTTCTTTTCTAGTCGTTTTTTCTCAGGATCAAAATTTAATCCTAAAACTTCTAGAAGTTTGTTTCCATCGGAACTAAGCTGACAAAAGGGATACATCCACACTGATAATTGAGATTCTAAAACGGTCATTGCACCTATAATGATGTCAGCACTAGGACGTTTACCACCGTCGGGAGTTTTTCGCCACGAATCTTTAGAATCCATTAAAGACTTAATCCACGGTTGATTGTTTTGGTAGTAATCTAACCATTTATCTGGTAAGATTTTTAGCAATTCCTCAAAAATAATTACTTTGTTTTTTTCGACTGATAATTGTTTTTCTCGGAATCCGTTGAGATATTCAGTGTGCGAATTAGAAATCAGTAATTCTTTTTCCGATTTTTCCAACTCCTTTTTTTCAGAATCAAAATTTAGTCCTAAGACTTCTACCAGTTTGTCCCCATCGGAACTAAGTTGACAAAAGGGATACATCCACACTGATAACTTAGGTTCTAAGGCTGTTGCTGCCGCTATAATTATGTCAGCACTGGGACGTTTACCACCGTCGGGAGTTTTTCGCCACCAGCCTCTAGAATCCATTAAAGACTTAATCCAAGCTTGATTATTTTGGTAGTAATCTAACCATCGCCGCGGTAAGGTGGCTTTTAATTCCTCAAAGTTGCTCATTTTGTCCCCTTGGCTAAATAATGATGTTTTCCCTATTAGAATTCCCAATGAGAGGAAAAAATGATCATTATCAAGTCCTCGATAAAATTCGTGGGTAGGGTGGGTTAGGTGACGATAAGTTAGGCTATTAACTAATAAGTTAATTCTTCGCCGTAACCCACCCAGAAAAAGAGTTTATTGGTGATTATTGGTGGTTATTGGTGGGTTACGCTGTCCCTAACCCACCCTACAAAATAATCTAAACCATCATTAGATCTAATTCCGCCTCGGCGTTAACTTTCGGTTTATCGGCATTAAGATAGAAATCCGATAATAAAGTGAATAATTCCCGGTCGGCAGATTCTTTGGGAATAACTCCTTCTGGTTTGGCTAAAATCTGATCGGCAATGTTGAGATAATAGTCACAAACGTAACTTAACATCGGATCTTTGTCGGCCATTTCAAAGAGAGTTTGACCTTTAACTCTGGAGACGCGAATATCTTCAATTAAGGGTAAAACTTCTAACACTGGCATGGGAACATGATCCACATATTTATTAATTAAATCGCGTTTTGAGGTGCGATTACCAATTAATCCGGCTAGTCGCAGGGGATGGGTGCGCGCTTTTTCCCGGACGGAAGCGGCGATGCGATTGGCGGCAAAAAGAGCATCAAAGCCGTTATCTGTGACAATTATGCAGTAATCGGCGTAATTTAAGGGTGCGGCAAATCCTCCACAGACCACATCCCCCAAAACATCAAACAAAATCACGTCAAATTCATCAAAAGCGTTCAATTCTTTTAATAATTTCACCGTTTCTCCGACGACGTAACCGCCACAACCAGCACCGGCCGGGTGTCCACCCGCTTCCACACATTTGACTCCACCGTAACCTTCATAGATAACGTCTTCAGGCCAGATGTCTTCGTAGTGAAAATCTTTTTCTTGTAGGGTATCGATGATTGTGGGAATAAGAAAGCCTGTCAGGGTGAAAGTGCTATCATGCTTGGGGTCACAGCCTATTTGTAGGACTTTTTTGCCTCTTTTGGCTAAAGCAGCCGAAATATTACAGCTTGTTGTCGATTTACCGATGCCACCTTTTCCGTAGACTGCGAGTGTTAAAGGCATGGAAGTTCTCCTAAATGTACGCTTGAATGGTGAGTTTGTTTATCAGTGCTTTGATCGCAATTATTGACCATCTCCCCACCCCTTGGCAAGAGGCTCAATTTTTATCTGCTATAGCTAGAGTGAGAATAAAAGCTTAAAAATTAGATTAACAATTTTTTACAGCCTATAAAGTCTCTGAAATCGACAAAAACTTATAAAAACAGTTTTATTTATATATTTAATTTAAATGCAAACAATAAACAAAAAACCGCCAAAGCTTTACAAAAACTCGATAAACAGGGTTTTACCGTGCCAAATCCAGATAAAAAAGGTCAAGATAGAGCCAGTCTAGAGACCGATGTCAGATTTTCGTGAATAATCATTACAATTTTCCCGGTCAGCAGATTAAATAAATCGATCCTGAGAAGGATGCCGAAAGGCTGTAGTACAATTAGAACAAAGTACCTGTAGGGTTTCCTATGCGAGTTAAGCAAAAAACGCTGACTACACTCTTATTAGAGAATAAAGCTCCTAAATATCGTCCTTTTCTGGGTTTTTTTCTGGCTGGGTTTCCTTTTCTGTTTTTAGCCTATGTAGTTTTTTCCCAGCGCGCTTATCTCGACTGCATTCGGTTAGGTACAAAAAGGATAGATTGTCAATATGTCCAAGAGTATAATTTTCCTATTTCTAGTCGGGAAAATTTTTCTTTAACTCACATTAAAGCTACGGCTGTCTATCAGGAAGTTTTTATCAGTGTTGAGCAGGAAAAAACTGTTAATAACGCGGTTTTATTGGTCGGAAGAAATAACCATCTCTACATCGAGAATTTTCTAGATGTGCAGTCAGCTAGTGATTTTAAAACTCGATTTGAGAATTTTGTGAATAGATATCAAGCTCAGGAAATTATTGCCAAAAGTCCCCTAGATACCTTGTCAGCACTGCTAGAACAGCATCATAATTATCCCTATTATCTCTGGGGTATGTTATGCTTATTCTCTGGTCTATTGTTATTTTATGATGCCAGCTATTGGGAGAGTTATGTCTTTAATCAGGGTACCGCCACCCTAACCCGTAGGCGACAACATTTAATTTTTAGAAGTGAAAGCGATTATCTTCTAAAGAGAATTGTTGAGGCAAAGATAGAAGATTACAATGGCTTTTTAGGGTCTAATTACCGAGGGATTATTTTAATCTTATCCAACGGGGAAAAAATTATTCTCAATCGCCGGTTACTGGAATCTATCAGTAACGGAAAAAGGGAAGAAAAAATCCTAGCAATGATTGCCGAAAAGTCAAACTTAACTCAAGAAGACCTGTTAATCTAAGTAAATGCGCTCAAATTCTAGTTATTTAAAGTCTCTTTTTTTCAGTTTCCTATTGGTGACTGTGTTAGTTTATGTATTACGCGGCATGGGAATATTATCCTTTTTACCCGGAGGATTAATTTTGTTATTAATTCTCTCTTCCGTGGTGACGGGAATCCTCTACGGAATCGATAAAACCCGCCGTTTTTAGGAAAATATTGGCTCTTCCTTTCAGTCGAGATACTGGAATCACTTCAACAGAATTAAAATACAAATTATTTGGAGATAGACTTGGCTAATTATATTCTACTCAGACAAGCAGAACGCTCCTTAGAAAGGATGCCTAAAAATGATCAAATTCCTATTCTTGAAGCTTTAGATACTTTGATTTCGGATTCTACAAAATTAGATATTAAACCCCTTTACGGAAGAGATGAACTAAGATTGCGAGTAGATAAATATCGAGTGTGATTTTTTGAAGATAGAGATAACAATCTATAGGTCATTACAACTATTAAACCTCGCGGCGATGTCTATAAATGATACCAGAACTCTTTTCTAGAGTGCTGTTTCTCCTTTCGCCATAAGACAGTGATTCACAGAAGTAAGGAGTTTCTGGTGTTTTCCACTGTTTTACCGCTTCTCATGCTTAATATCGTCTTCCATAATGTCGAGGTTATAGCTCGTCTAGTAATTCTGGTGAAACCGTCTATTTGTGATAGCATAGAGTTAGACTTCGACCATTTGGGAGAGGCAAACTATGATAGATTATAATTTAGACGCGGCGCATAGCATTCTCTGTATGCGACCTACATCTGCACTTGCGGCAGAAGATTTTGTCAAGATTGCAGAGGCAGTGGATCCCCACATTGAAGCCACTGGTGGCCTTGCTGGCGTGATCATTGAAGTTCCCGAGTTCACTGGTTGGGATAGTTTTGGTGCCTTGGTCGCCCATTTCCAGCTCATACGCGACCATCACAAGTACGTCAGTAAAGTTGCAGTGGTGACTGATTCCACTCTGGTTAAACTGATCGAAAGTCTGGCTTCCCACTTTGTCTCAGCTGAAGTCAGGCAGTTCCCTTGGGGGGAGACTGAGGTAGCGACCCAATGGATCTTGGGCGGTTCCTGATTCCCTTGCAGTATAATAGACATTTCCAGAAATTAACCTCAATCTGGCCTAAATTTTGGAGATGTCTAATACCAAATCCGTTTTTAATATAGCGTTTCTGATTCACAAGAGGTACATTCCCGATCCTGAACAGGTTAATCAGCAAAGGTTTAAGTGTGCCGCACAGATGCGAGAACCGCTATAGTATGATTGACTGCCAAGTTATGAATTGTTTTTCGCTGCTCCCTGCTCTTCTATGCCTTTTAACAGGATTTAGCCATAATCGGTGGAGTTGTTAGGTTTCCTTCCGAGGGACTAACCTACGAAACTCACCCCATCACCGGCCAATTGATTTTTTTAGCAAACCCTAATCAAAAAATCTCCCCGTAATAAGGGAGATTTTAGCTAATATCTAGAGTTATTCCCCGACAAATTACACTAATTTCAGATCGGGATAATTGGCGAGAATGTCATCTTGACTGAGAATATCACCCTCGCTTTGGGGGGTCCAAATCACTTCTACCGCTAAAAGTCGATCGCCTCCCATACTACCAATTTGTTGCAGGGCTTGTTTCAAGTCTTGGGAATCATTAATTTTGGCTAGAGAAAATTTACCAACAATGCCGGCTAAAATAGTCACCAAAATATAGCCTTCTGGTGCGGTTTTAGCTAATTCCCCAGCCGATTCGGGTAAAATATTTTCTTGAGAACCTTGACGCAGTTGATTATTGTAATTAGTTAAGGTTTCCGCCGTTAGTTTACCGCGTTCGTTAAGAGACCACTGATTAAACTTCGCTTCTGCACTGCTGAGGCTGGTTTGTTGGCAATCGACGTTACCATAAACCCAGTATTCCGGATGACGTAACAGGGCGAGGGCCGATTCTTGTAAGACTTCGACTCGTCCCTCGGAGGTGCTAGTATCGACAGTTAGGGCGATTTGATTTAATTCTTGTTGCAGATAACGGGCATTAGCCAACAAACCCACCTGTACTTTAGCCACGGAGACGGTTTCATAACCGGATTCTATCGTCATACCATTCTCGTCACTGCCTCCACCATTACGGAAAGCATTAACGAGGAAATTGGCAATAGCAAAAAAGATTAACAGAGATATTAAGCCACCGCCACCACCACCCCAAAAGAAGGGTAAGAGGAAGGGAAAACCAATACCGCCACCGTAACCGGGGGAACTGTAACCACCACCTCTAGAAGGGCTAATACTGCGACTAGGGGCGCGAAAACTACCGCCACCCATTCTACCCCCCGATGCCGCCAAAGCACTGGGAATAGAACCGAAAATCAGCGTTGTCACTAATCCTAGAACTAATAACGGCTTGGCAAGCGATCGAACTTTAGTTAAAATTTTGTCAATCATAAGAACACCGAAGCAACCCTTTATTTACTAGCATAACGAGTTTCTCGCTCAGGGATAGACAAATCTTGAATAGGGATAACCGAATCAGTTATCAGTGATCAGTTATCAGTTAGAAGGTGTTGGGTATTGAGATTTTAGGGTTTTGGGGTTTTGGGGTTTTTTAGTTGAATTCCCCCATTTCCCCATTTCCCCATTCCCCCATTCCCCCATTCCCCCATTCCCCCATTTCCCCAAATTTATGACTTGGAATTTCTCCCCTCCCACGGATTCGGACTTAGGCGATCGCGAAGTACCCTTAGAAAATCATCATCTCTGGGGTAAAAGGATTGCTTTACTGGTGACAGGAGGGATTGCGGCCATGAAAGCGCCGCTAATTGCCCGATCTTTGCGGAAATTCGGGGCCACAGTCGTGGCTTTTGTCTCGGAAGAAGCTTTAAGATACGTCACTAAGGAAGCTTTGGAATGGAGTACGCTTAATCCCGTAGTTAGTCAATTAACGGCAAAAGCAGAACATTTAAGCGATCAATCTCCCTTTGATCTTTATTTAGTCGCTCCCGCTACCTATAACACGATTAATAAGTTTCGTTACGGAATCGCTGACGGAGTGATCACTTCATGCTTGGCCTCGGCCTTGGGACGACTGGAAAAGGGAAAAACTAAAATTCTGCTCGTCCCCACCATGCACGGCAGTTTACATAATGCTATTCTGAGCGAATCTTTGCAAACTCTCGATCGCTTGGGAGTCGAGATTATGCCACCCCGGGATGATTACGGTAAACACAATCTCCCCGGGGAAAAAGAGATTACCGTGGCAGCCTGTGGGATTCTCAGTAATTCTGTCCTGAAAAATAGGCCGATTTTAGTTACTGGTTGACCCACACCCGTGATTATCGATAATATTCGTCGTTTAACCAATCGTTTTACTGGACAATTAGGGGCCGCTATTGCAGAAGAATTATACCTGCGCGGGGCCAAGGTGCAGTTAATCCACGGACGGGGCAGCTATACACCCCCCGCTTATTTACCCCACGAAATTATTGAAACTTATGACGAGTATCTAGGGAAGGTTATGGGAGAATTAGAGAGTAAAGATTATAAATTTGGGATTTTTTCGGCGGCAGTGGCAGATTATCGCTTAGAAAGCCCTTTTTCTGGTAAGATTCCCAGTGGAGGGCAGTTAAATCTTAATTTTGTGCCGACGGAAAAAGTGATTGACAAGGTGAGAGAAAATTTTCCCGATTTAGAGATGGTGACTTTCAAGTATCAGGAGGGAGTCAGTCAGGAGGAGTTACTGGAAATCGCCCGCAAACGCCTAGAAAAGGGCTATCAGGCGGTCATTGCTAATAGGGGTGAGGAAAAGGGCGATCAAGGGGAACAGGTGGCTTATTTGGTCACAAAAGCGGCACTGGGGAAATTTATCGGTAAAAAAGCGATCGCTATTGCCATCGCCGAATATTTAGAAGAGCGAGCCAAAAATGTTACAATCAAAAAAATTTAATATTTTTTAATATTAATTTGCAAAAATTTAGGGTAATACAGTCATGGGTAACATCAACTTCGTCAAAGAGAATAAGATCGTGGTAGCGGCAGATGGAGCGAATTTACGAGAGAAAGCAGTCCAGAATGGCGTTGATATCTACACTTTTAGCGGTAAATTGATGAATTGTGGCGGTTACGGTCAGTGCGGTACTTGTATAGTGGCAATTGTCGAGGGAATGGAAAATCTCTCGGTCAAAACCGACTTTGAGCAGCGCTGTCTGAAGAAAAAACCCGAAAATTATCGTTTAGCCTGTCAAACCATGGTTAATGGCCCGATCAGCGTCCAAACTAAACCAAAATAGCACTTATCGGTTTTTTAGCTGCGGCCCGATCGGTGATCACCGATCACCGATCACTGATACAAACTAACTAGGAACAATATTTAAGAAAGCATCGAAGTCTTTTAATGCTTCTTGGAATTGATTAGCAGCAAGACTAGCATCTTTTTCTTTGGCTGCCGCATCGATACGTTCAAAGTGAACGAAAAGATTTTTCGCTAACTGCTTGGCTTTTTCTTGGTCTTTGGGCAGTAAATTACGGGATAATCCTACCATTTCCTGACGCAATTGCCCCAAAGGGCCGTGGATATAGGTGCGAGTATCTACCCAATTTTTGTCAGCGATGAGGTCTTGCAAAACGCTCATTTTTTGGCGAAATCCTTCTATGGGTTGGATGTAAACCTGTAACTGTTCGATTTTTTGGGGACTATAGACGGTGGGGATAGTTGCTTGGGGACCACTGCAACTAACCAGCAGGGTAGTAACTAGGACTAAAACTAGGGAAATAATCGAGCGAAGACGTGGCATTGGTTTATATGTACTATTTAACAAACTATTGACGTTCTCTCCCTTAACCAGTCAAGGTATCGGGACGATTTTTACTTTATCAGGTTGTGGGATTCCCAAATCAGATTTTACTCCCAACGGCCTTGACAGTAACTCGGTGCTATTGGACGATAATCAGCAATTTTGCCTCTGATCCCCCCTTAATCCCCCCTCCTTGATAAGGGGGGTGTCTGATAATTTTTAACACCTACCTACTTATTAACTAGAGCTTATCAAATTGTCTCATAAAAGCTCGATCGATCCGATCTTTCCATAACCATAATAACGGTGATTGCCAGCCAAAACCGCCCCAAGATGCGATCGCTTTTTGGTCTCCTGTGCCGATTAAACTCAGATAATTTTTCTGGGGAAAATAGGGTTTTAGGGGCTGATTTTGCAGAATTCTTGCTAAATTATCGAACAGGGGTTTTCCTTGTCGGACGGCAAAAACTCCCGCTTTCGGACGGGGATAATCTGGAATCGTGGCAATATCTCCCACGGCAAAAATATGGGGATGGGAAAGAGATTGCAGATAATTATTCACTAAAATAAACCCTTTTTCATCTGTCAGTAATCCTGACGCTTTTATCCAACTAGGGGCCGAGGCAGCCGTTACCCAAATTGTATAATCCATCGGTAAAACTAACCCCGATGAACAGATAATCTGGTCTGCTTGCACTGCCGTCACATCCGTTGATAAATATAATCTAATTCCCCTTTGTTTAAAAATATTCTCCAAACGTTGACCGACCCAATTATTATGGGCTGATAGGAGTTTTTTTCCTCGATGAATTAGAGATAAATTCAAATTACTGCTAGAGTTGAGAATTTTGGCCAAACGGGACTGCATATTTAAAGCTAATTCAACTCCGCCCGCGCCACCACCAACAATGACGATATTTAGAGTATTATTAGGGTTACTAACCGCTTTTTTGAGTATTTCTTGCCATCCTTCCCGAAAAATCGGCACGGGTTTGGCGGGGATAGCGTACTCTTTAGCACCGATAACATTATCCACTGCCGGAATGCTGCCGATATCGATCGAGAGATAATCAAAGGGAATCGGTGAAGAATTATGACAAATTACTTGACATTTTTCCGTATCTATGAAATTAGCCTTGTCTAAACAGAATTGCGCTTGAGAATACCTAGCTAGAGAAGGTAAATCGATATGAGTCTCGGCAAAATCATAAAAACCGGCGATGTGGCCGGGTAACATTCCCGAATAGGGGGTATGGGTGACATCGCTAATTAAAGTTAATTGAACGTTTTTTAGGGGTGATTGCCCCCAAAGACGAAGGGCGATCGCATGACTATGGCCACCACCGATAAAAACTAGGCGCTTGACTAAATCCATAAAAAAAGGGGATTGCTGCCGGAAAAGTTAAATTCTAATGAATATATCTTCTGACACAGAAATTCTGTTGCAAAATCGAGAGTAGATAGACAAAAACTCAAGGCATCGAGGCCAGGAACTTTTAACCAATGACAGTCAATTGGGATTTTGATCTTTTCGGACTCGATATTCTTAAGTAAATTCTATCTATTATCTTCGCTTCCCAATAGAGAGAAGTCTATGCAAGAAGTTTATATCGTGGCCGCTGTCCGGACTCCAATTGGTCGTTTTGGTGGGGGATTAATCGGATTATCCCCGGCCGATTTAGGGGCAACAGTGATGAAATCTGCCCTAGAAATCGCTAATTTGCCCCCAGAAGCCCTAGATTTGTACATTTTCGGCAATGTTTTGGGATCGGGTCATGGTCAGTTAATCCCCCGACAAGCGGCGATTAAAGCGGGAATTCCCGTAAGCGTGGACGGATATCGGGTGGATATGGTTTGTTCTTCCGGAATGATTGCCGTTAGTAACGCTGCCACCTCAATTCGCGCCGGAGAAGCGGATCTCGTCCTCGCTGGTGGTATTGAATCCATGTCCCAAACTGGCTTTTTTCTCTCCCATCGGGCCCGGTGGGGTTATAAATTCCTTATGGGTGCGCCGGAACAATTAACCGACCTATTACTACACGATGGCTTAACCGATGCTACCACGACTGAGGGCATGGGTTCCCAAGTCGATCGCCTCTGTCTCGATCGCGGTGTCTCTCGGCAAGCATTAGATGAAATTGCCGCTTTATCCCACCAAAGAGCGGCCACAGCCACAGAAAAAGGCTGGTTTAAGGGCGAAATCGTGCCAATTGAGCTTAAATCTAAGAAAGGTTCCACAATTCTTGATCAAGATGAGGGTATTCGTTCCGATAGTACCCCGGAAGGTTTAGGAAAACTGCGGCCAGCTTTTAATCCGTCGGGAGTTTTAACCGCAGGGAATAGTAGTCAGATTTCCGATGGGGCTGCCGCTATCCTTTTAGCCAGTCAAAAAGCTGTGGATCAGTACGGTTTAAAACCAATTGCCAAAATCCTTGGCGGTGCTGTGGGTGCTGGCAAAACCGATCGCTTCCCAGAATTCCCCGTCCTCGCGGTGAAAAAATTACTGGCATCTCTAAATAAAACGATCGAAGATTTCGATTTAGTGGAAAATAACGAAGCTTTTGCCTTAAATAATCTGCTTTTTGAGATGGATCTGGGGTTAGCGAGGGAAAAACAAAACGTTCACGGTGGTGCGATCGCCTTGGGTCATCCCATCGGCGCTTCCGGATCGCGAATTCTGGTGACGTTAATTAACGCGTTGAAAGTACAGGATAAAACCCTGGGTATGGCGGCCATCTGTCATGGGACCGGTGGCGGAACAGCGATCGCAATTGAAAGAGTTTAGGAGGAAAAAGCTATGGTATCTCTGGGACTAGAGGAGAAAGTTATCGTCGTTACCGGCGGAAATCGAGGCATTGGGGCGGCTATTGTCTCTCTTTTGATAGATTTGGGGGCCAAGGTGGCTTACACGGATTTAGTCGCCGATAATCCCCAGGGTTTAGGCATTGTCGCCGACGTGACTAAGTTGGAATCCATGGAAGCGGCAGCTCAACAAATTGAAGCGGAATTGGGACCGGTTTACGGTATCGTCGCTAACGCGGGGATTACCAGAGATAACTTTTTCCCTAAATTAACGCCGCTAGATTGGGATTTAGTGATTAATGTCAACCTAAAAGGGGTTAATCACACGATTAAGCCGTTTATTGAGGGAATGTATGAACGACAAGCGGGATCGATCGTTTGTATTAGTTCTATTTCCGGTGATCGCGGTAATGCCGGCCAAACTAATTACGCGGCTACAAAAGCGGCAGTTATCGGTTTAGTCAAATCCTTAGCGCGAGAAGCTGCCCGTTATAATATTCGCGCCAATGCGATCGCACCGGGGTTTATTAACACGGAAATGACTTTAGCGATTCCCGATAAAGTTCGCGATAAAATCACCGCCGAAATTCCCTGTCGTCGCTTCGGTGAACCCGCAGATATCGCCTGGGCAACTGCCTATTTACTCTCTCCTGTTGCCAGCAGTTATGTCTCTGGAGAAGTCCTCAGAGTTAATGGGGCCCATCACACCTAATCAGTTATCAGTTATCAGTTATCAGTGGGTAAGTTATCAGTTATCTAATTCAAAGATGGAAAATGTGTTTGTTATCGAAAAAATCGGTTCTAAAACCTCGCCTTAAGGCGAAAAGTTTTTGGAGCGGGGCATAAATCCCCATTACAAAAACGGCCTCCTGCTCCTTGCCTCCGTTATTTAGCGCCCGTTTAGCTAGTAAACAGGAGAGAAAAAATTATGAATCAGGAGTCTGAAGAAACGGTTAATGACGAGATGCGAACTGAATATGACTTTTCTGGTGGTATTCGTGGCAAATATTATCAAGCTTATCGACAGGCTAGTAATGTGATCATTCTCGATCCCGATGTGGCGGAAATTTTTCAAGATTCAGCCTCAGTCAATGAAGCGTTAAGATTACTGGCAAAAATTGCCAAGTCTGGAAAAATATGACTTATCGGTTATCAGTTATTGGGTGTAGAGTGGGTTAGTAAACTAGCGAAATCAGCGTTAAAGGAAAAGGGCAAAAATAATGGATAAACCGACACAAGCTTGGAGTGAGATGGCCACCGATTACGTCAATCTTTGGACAGAAACCGGGGCAAAAATGTGGTCAAGTTGGTTTGATATGATGGGAGCGATACCGACTCCTATGGGCAATATTAAACCAGAATTGCAAGAGGCAACCCAGCGCTATTTTGATAATCGGGATTTATTGATCAAATTCCTAAAATTATCGATGGAAGCTTGGGAAAGTATCTTCCCGAAAATGCAAACAGGAGAAGACTGGCAAACAATTTTAGATAATTATACCCAACAGATGCGCGGTCAACTGAATAGTTTTACTACTACCACTTCCCAAAGTAGTCAAGATGTCAGTCAACTATGGACAATTTACCTGCAACAATTACAAAGTCTCAATCATTTATGGTTCGATCCTTTCGTCCTGTCAAATGACACAATAACCAAAGCTTGGTTAGGTAACACTTCTTCCTTGATCGAACTCAATAATATCTATTGGCAGAAGTTTTATGATGAGACTTTTGGCCAATGGTTACAGATGCCTTTATTGGGATTGCCACGAGAATTTAACCGCAAATTACTCGATAGTTTTGAAACTTGGCGCGTTCTTTATCAAGCTAGTATTAACTATCAAATTGTGCTGGCTGATATTCAAGTTAAATCCTTTGAAGCTTTAACTAAAAAATTAGTTTTCTTAGCAGAAAAAGGTCAACCTGTCAAGGATTGGCGAGAATTTCAAGATGTGTGGAGTGTCGTCGCTGATGATATTTTTGAAAAGGCTTTTTGTCAACCAGAAAACCTAAAAGTAAGGGGAAAATTTATTAATTCCCTCAATGATTATCGCCTCAAACAGCAGGATTTAATGGAAATTTACCTGCGCTCAATGAATCTGCCTACCCGCAGCGAAGTCGATGAAATTCATCGGACTATCTATGAATTACGCAAAGAGGTAAAAAGTCTCAAAAAAGCTTTAGGAGAAAAAAAAGAAACAGAAAGTAACAATTAGTTAATTGTGCTTGACAATCAGTTATCAGTTATCGGATTGCAGTTTTCAGTATATAGTGTTAGGTAAAAACTTCGGAACTTTCTTTTCACTGATTACTGTTTACTGTTCACTGCTCACTAAAAAATCCCCACTTCCACACTTTTCTAGGAGAATTAAATTATGTGGCCATTTTTGACGCAAGTAAAACTGGAAGATTTTACCCAAGATTATCTAGAATTAACTCAGAAAAATCTCAAAGGTTTAGACAATCTCAAACGAGTTAAAGAAGAAGATATTGAGTGTGGAGTCTCGGAAAAAGAAGCAGTTTATCGGGAAGATAAAATCATTCTCTACCACTTTAAACCCGTGGTCGAAAAACCCTTCGAGATTCCCTTGTTGATGGTTTATGCTTTGGTCAATCGTCCCTACATGGTAGATTTACAGGAAGGGCGTTCTTTAGTAGCAAATCTGCTGAAATTAGGCTTAGATATCTACTTAATTGATTGGGGATATCCCACCAGAAGCGATCGCTGGTTAACCCTTGATGATTATATCAATGGTTATGTGGATAATTGCGTCGATTTTATTCGTCAAAGTCACCATCTCGACAAAATTAATCTGTTAGGAATCTGTCAGGGGGGAACCTTTAGTTTATGCTATAGTTCCCTCTATCCCGATAAGGTAAAAAATCTGGTGACAATGGTGACACCGGTGGACTTTTATCAAACCGAGACCCTCTTAAATATGCGCGGGGGGTGTTCCTTGGGAGCCGAAGCATTAGACATCGATTTAATGGTAGATACTATGGGCAATATCCCGGGAGATTTTCTCAACTTAGAGTTTCTGGAATTGAAACCTTTGCAGTTAGGTTATCAGAAATACCTCGATTTTCCTGACATCATGGAAGACGAATCAAAATTAGTTAATTTTCTGCGTATGGAAAAATGGATTTTTGATAGTCCCGACCAAGCGGGAGAATCCTATCGACAGTTTCTCAAGGATTTCTATCAGCAAAATAAACTGATTAAAGGGGAAGTGATGTTAGGAGATAAACGGGTAGATTTACATAATCTGACTATGCCAATTCTCAATCTTTATGCGGATAAAGATCACCTTGTCCCTCCCGCTTCTTCCCTCGCTTTAGGGAATTATATCGGTACTTCTGACTATACCGCTTGTGCTTTTCCGGTCGGACATATCGGAATGTATGTCAGTGGCAAAGTGCAACGGGATTTACCCCCCGCTATTAGCGATTGGTTGAAAGCAAGAGCTTAACAATCCTCGCACCTATCCCCTTTTCCAATTTGGGAGAGGGGTTTAGCAGTTTTCTTCTCTATCGGTGTAACACAATACAACACATCGATTAAAAAAAATCTACGGGCAGTAAAATAAACTTTTGTAACAGAGGATGTTAAGCACTGTTGCAAGATCGGGCAGAATCGGAGGATATCGTTCCTTTCGGCTAAACCCCTGTGGTACACTGCAAAGCGTACTCGCTCGTAAGTATGTAGGAGAAAACCTGAGTGTTAAGAGTCGCTGTTGTGGGTTCAGGGCCGGCCGGTTCTTCGGCGGCAGAAACATTAGCTAAAGCAGGCATTGAAACCTATTTATTTGAACGCAAATTAGATAATGCTAAACCCTGTGGTGGAGCGATTCCTCTCTGTATGGTGAGCGAATTTGACCTACCTCCTGAAATTATCGATCGCCGGGTGAGAAAAATGAAAATGATCTCCCCCTCTAACGTCGAAGTCGATATTAATCTCGATAATCAAGACGAATATATCGGAATGTGTCGTCGGGAAGTCCTCGACGGTTTTATGAGAGAACGCGCCCATAAATTAGGAGCGCATTTAATCAACGGAACCGTTTACGGTCTCGACATTCCCACCAATAGCACCGATCCCTATACCCTACACTACGCCGATCACTCCCACGGCAATTCCCAAGGGGAAATGAAATCTCTGAAGGTGGATATGGTTATCGGCGCCGACGGTGCTAATTCTCGCATTGCCAAAGCTATTGATGCCGGGGATTACAACTATGCGATCGCTTTCCAAGAACGCATCCGTCTTCCCCAAGATAAAATGGCCTACTACGAAGATCTGGCCGAAATGTATGTAGGAAAAGACGTATCCCCCGACTTCTACGCTTGGGTATTCCCCAAATACGATCACGTCGCTGTCGGTACTGGCACAATGAAGGTCAATAAAGCCATGATTAAAGACCTACAAGCTGGTATTCGCGCTCGCGCGGCCCGTCGTCTGGAAGGAGGCGAAATCATCCGGGTGGAGGCTCACCCCATCCCCGAACATCCCCGTCCTCGTCGTGTAGTTGGTCGCGTGGCACTGGTGGGAGATGCTGCGGGAACAGTTACTAAGTCTTCGGGAGAAGGCATCTATTTCGCCGCTAAATCGGCGCGGATGTGTGCCGAAACCATTGTCGAAGTCACCAACGGCGGCCAACGTATTCCCACAGAGGACGAGTTAAAACTCTACCTCAAGCGTTGGGATAAGAAATACGGTATGACCTATCTGGTATTAGATATCCTGCAACGGGTTTTCTACCGTACCGATGCCACCCGGGAAGCTTTTGTGGAAATGTGTTCCGATAAGGATGTACAGAAGATGACTTTTGACAGTTATCTCTATAAAACCGTTGTTCCCGCTAATCCTCTCGTACAGATGAAGATTACCGCTAAAACCATCGGTTCTCTCCTGCGCGGTAACGCTTTAGCTCCTTAAAATCAATGTGATAACCGGAAAACCCAATCTCCCCATAGCGGTGGTTGGGTTTTCTTTTGGGTTGTCCCTTCTTGTCTTCTCTAATTCGGGTTTGCTGAATAAATTTGAAATGTAGGCAAAGTAAAGGTTTTGGGGCTTTTCTCGCGAAACAGGTGCAAGATTTTGAGAGAATCGTCGTTCAAAACCTTGCGTCTTCATCGGCCCGCGTCCTGTAGGGGCGAAGCATTCGGACAATAACCTATCGGTGAAAAGGTAGATTTTCTATCCGAATGCTTCGCCCGTACTTATTCAGCAAACCCTAATTCAAATAAAAATGCCGAAAAAATATTTGATAAGCTGTTAAGCAATTTAAATGCGCGGGCAGCTGACAGTACAGTTTATGCCCTTTTGTTAAAGGGGAAGTCAAGATAGATGGTGTAAATGCGCTACTATTTAATGGCAAAGCCGTCCTCAAGAGACGGGGTTTCGGACTCAATTTTTCGATGACCAGAGTAAATGCGAAGTTAATTATTCATGGGGGAGCGAGTTCCCTAGAGGATAAAGGTGGTTTAGAATCAGTGCGCGATTCTCTCCGGGGGATTGTTAAGAATATTTACAACCTCCTTGACAATGGTGCTAGTGCTGTGGAAGCGGTGACAAAAGGATGTATGTTACTGGAGGATGAACCGCGATTTAATGCTGGAACCGGTTCGGTGGTGCAATCGGACGGTCAGGTGCGAATGAGTGCAGCCTTGATGGATGGTCGTCACCAGCGTTTAAGCGGTGTCATTAACGTCTCGCGGGTACAGAATCCCATTAGCCTGGCTCAATTTCTCCAAAGTCAAGAGGATCGCATTCTCTCGGAAATTGGGGCTGCAGATCTGGCCCGAGAATTACAAATTCCCCTCTATGATCCCCTAACCGATTATCGGATTCAAGAATGGATGGAAGAAAGAAAGACGAACTTTAATCGCAAAATGGCCCGTTTATTCGCCGATTCGTCAGCACAACGGGGAACTATCGGGGTGGTGGCCCTTGATCAGCAAGGAGACATCGCCGCCGGAACTTCTACCGGGGGGAAGGGATTAGAAAGAATCGGTCGCGTTAGTGACAGTGCCATGCCGGCCGGCAATTATGCGAATCCATGGGCCGGAGTAAGTTGTACGGGGGTCGGGGAAGATATTATCGATGAGTGTTTAGCCGCTAAGGTGGTCATTCGCGTCACCGATGGTTTTTCCCTCGCCGCTGCCGTGGAGAAATCGATGCACGAATCCCAAACTAATGGTCGGGATCTGGGCATGATTTCCCTTGATCGTCAGGGTAATATTGTTTGGGGGAAAACGGCGGAAATTCTCTTGGCTGCCTATCACGACGGTCAGGCGATCGGTGATACCCTAGAATGGCACGGTGAAAACGCGGGTTTAATCGGTCATGTCGCCGTCGGATAGTGGAACAAACTGCGATCGAGCCTAGTCCTTTTGGTTAATCTGTGCAAGATACTTCTTTGCGAAAAATCTCCGTGTGGCAATATATTATCCCTATTTTTGACCCCGATGTGAAAAACTGGTCAGCCGAAGCGCGATTATTGCGCTGGATGACTTTTTTGTGGCTGTTAGTCGGGTTAGTCGTGCTTTTTTCTGCTTCCTACGCTCTGGCTGACAGTCGCTTTGATAACGGACTATACTATTTTATCCGCCAATTAATCTGGCTTTGGGTTGGCTTAATTGGCTTTAATTTCCTGGTGCGATTGCCGATCGAGAAACTCCTCAAAATCGCCCCCTGGATGATTTTATTAGTTTTAGGATTAATTTTGATCACTCTCATCCCCGGTTTGGGAGCTAATATCAATGGTGCCACCCGTTGGATTAAAATCGGGCCGATTCTCTTGCAACCGTCGGAATTTATGAAACCGTTTCTCGTCCTGCAAGGAGCGGCGGTTTTCGGTGGATGGCCGCGTTTAAATGTCAATCAACGGTTAACTTGGATCGCTATTTTTGGACTAATTCTAGCCGGCATCCTCTTACAACCTAACTTGAGTACCACTGCTCTGTGTGGTATAACTCTCTGGCTGATCGCTCTTGCCTCCGGTCTGCCTTTATCCTACATGACCAGCACCGCTTTACTGGGTTTAACTATGGCCGTGGTCAGTGTTACTTTCCGCGAATACCAGAGAAAACGGATTTTATCTTTCCTAGACCCCTGGCAGGATCCCCGGGGTGATGGTTATCAATTAGTGCAGAGTTTACTGGCGATCGGTTCTGGCGGAACCACTGGCAGCGGTTACGGTTTATCCCAACAAAAATTATTTTATCTACCCTTCCCAGATACGGATTTTATTTTCGCTGTCTTTGGCGAGGAATTTGGTTTTATTGGCGGTATTTTACTGTTAATCATGCTATTTCTCTACGCTACTCTCGCCCTGATCGTGGCGGTTAAATGTCGTCATCGCATCAAAAAATTAGTGGCGATCGGGGCGATGGTAATTTTAATCGGTCAATCTCTGTTAAATATCGGTGTGGCTACTGGTTCTTTACCCACTACGGGCCTACCTTTCCCTCTCTTTAGCTATGGCGGCAGTTCCAGTTTAGCCAGTCTCTTTTTAGCCGCCCTCTTAATCCGGGTGGCCAGGGAAGAAAATGACCCCGATCCAGTTCCCACCAATCAAAAAAGTCCTCAGAAAACTGTCTCGGTTTTCAGTCATCAGTGATGGATTGGGAATTATGAAGTGGGGTGTGGGAAGAATAAATAAAAATAATCTCCTATCTCCTGACTTCTGACTCCTAACCCGATATTGGTCAAAGATAAGTAAAAATTATTGATTGATGCCAAAAACTTGAGAATATTCAAATTAACATTCCGCAATATTTACAAATTCTTAAAAATTAATTGAGAAAGATTTTTATTTAACAACGATGTTATCATGGTTACAGCGATTTTACTGAATTTCATAGTGGGCAGTTCTGTGCTTTTTTGGACAGCAACGCTTGAAACCCTTGCCACAGCTAGAAGGTGATCCTAATTAAGACGGGTAAATGAGTCAATTTCACCCACAACGATGATCTTTTTTTTGTGTAGTTTTATTGCAAAAAAAAAGTTTTTTTGACAAAAAGCACAAAGTGTGCTGCTGTCAACGGACTTCGTGGGTGTTGGGGGAGAGAGGGGAGAAGGAGAGCAGAGAGAATAAATAAAAACAATCTCCTGATTACTGATCACTGATTACTGATTACTGATCACTGATTAGGTGTCACCTGATCGATAACCTTGAGAGTGCCGTCATCATTAACAGTCCAGACATCGTAACTACCGACCACATCGCCATTTTCATCGATATCCACATTGCCACTGGCCCCCTGATAGTTAATATCTTCGCCTTTGCGAATCATTTCCATGGCTTGACAAGCATCGGTTACTTCCGTCCCAGGACCATTAGCCACCTCACGAATCTTGCTTTGAATCCCTTCCCCGGTGTTAGATTTAGCCGCCTCAGCTGCTAACATCAATAAAATCGCCGCGTCCCAAGTATGGGGAACAAAAGCGGTGACATCCTTGCCAGTTTTTTCTTTCCAGAGAGTAGTAAAAGCGCTTAAAGCTTGACCGTCGGCCCCGGGGACAGTGCCTAGGGCCCCAGCAATAATTGACTTACCATCGGTTCCTTTCCCCACCTGTCTGGTGAAATCTTCCGAAAAAACCCCATCGGTGAGGAGGACGGTAACTCCTTTGGTCAATCCCTGTTTATAGGCCGCTTGTAGCAATAAACTGCCCGTTTCAGCGTAAAGGACTGCCGCTACAGCATCCGGTTGATTAGCGAAGGCAGCCGCCGCTTCACTATCGAGAGTGGCAGCTTTCGGGTCATAACGGACGGGATTTTGCTTATTAGTGATCGTGCCGCCTAATTTATCGAAAGCGCTCACGAATTCCCGTTCAAATCCGACTCCATAATCGTTATTGATCACGACGGTGGCCACATTTTGAAAACCCTTTTTCTTAGCTAGGACTGCTAAAGCTTGAGCTTGGTAGGTATCCGGGGGAGCCGTCCGCGCCCAAAAACCTTGAAAATCGCCTTTTTTCGCCCTGTCAGTAAATACGGGACTGGTGCTACCCGGAGAAACTAACATAACTTTATTTCTCACCGCCACATCGACGGCTGCTCCCGATACACTACTGGCAAAGGAACCGATCACACCGGCTACTTTATCCACCTCCGCTAGTTTCGTCATCGCCGAAGCACCGGCGGCGGGATCGGTTTGGTCATCTTCTTTCACGAGGGTGACGGGTTTGCCATTGACTCCACCACAGGCATTGATAGTCTCTACCGCTAGGGCGGCTGCTTCGGGCATATTTTGACCAATAGCGGCTAAATCTCCGGTAATGGGCAGTAAGGCTCCTAATTTTAGTCCCTCATCACCGGGGGCAGTGGTGGTGGGACTAGAGGCGTTGTTATCCGGGGTTTGGGCATTATTACAAGCGGTTAAAAAATTAGCTAACAGGCTGATGCTCAGGGTTAGGGCTAGGGGCGATCGAATATATCTCTGCATGGCAGTAAAATCAAGGATGAGTTAAGGTTGCAAGGCTGAAAAACCCGGACTGGGAAAATTCTAATCGATGTTAGCATTCTCTCCAAATCAAACAGGTTTTCATCTTAATTTAGATATTGATGGAAAAAACGGCTAATTTGTTCGATTTATGCCCTAGTAATTATGAATTATGAATTATGAATTATGGTTCTTCGGTTTGTCTTATGCAACGTACAGGGTTATAAGGAATGAAACTCTTATAGAGAAAGACATTTGGCGATTTTTGTTAATTGTTTTCGCTCTAGAGCGAACTAATCAATTAAATCTCTTGCCAGATAAGGATTTAGTCGATTTATGCCACCCGATCGAACCAGACCAAGTAACTAAGAACCCTGAAAACTCGCATCTGATAACTGGTAACTGATGGCTGGTAACTGATGGCTGAAAACCCACTTAGGAAGCTTTGGCTAAAACGGTGTTCTGGTTTAAAAACTGAATCGCGGTTTGGTATTGACTATCTTTTTCGGTGCCGATTTCCTCATAGGTGATCGGTTCCTGGGCCACCAGTTGATCCGGCATAATTCCTAACTTATGAATATCATGGTGGCCGGGAGTTTCATATTTAGCTACGGTAATCGCTAATCCTGCGCCATCGGGTAACTCGAATAGGGACTGAATTAATCCCTTACCGAAAGTCTTTTCTCCCACTAAAACCCCTCGCTGATTGTCCTGTAATGCTCCGGCTAAAATCTCGCTGGCGCTGGCGGTTCCCTGATTGACTAAAACCACTAGAGGCGCGTCAGTTAAAGCATTGCCAGCAGCGGCAAAACTATCGGCAATTCCCTCACGATTAACCGTATAAACGATAGTTCCCTGATTAATCCACATCCGAGCGATTTCTATGCCCGCTTGCAGTAAACCACCGGGGTTATTTCTTAGATCCAAAATATAACCCTTGGCTCCTTGTTTTTGTAAGTTCGTCACCGCTTCCGAGACTTCTTTAGCAGCGTTAGCACTAAATTGATTTAAGCGCACATAACCGATCGGCAAGGAACTAGAATTTTTATCCAAAACCGCCACCACTGGACTTAAAGAAATGCGTTGGCGGGTTAAAGATAGGGTTTTTGGTTGACTTTTTTGATAGGGAAGAATCACCAAAGAAACTTCTGTTCCGGCAGTCCCGCGCATTTTTGCCGCCGCCGCATCGAGGGTTAAAGTAGTGGTATCGATACCATCAATAAACAAAATGCGATCGTGGCTAGTCAAACCAGCGGCCTCGGCAGGAGAACCGGCAAGGGGGGCAACCACTTCTAAGTAACCATTATCTGGATTGATATTAATTTGCAGTCCTACCCCCGATAATTCCCCCGTGGTGCTAATTTGTAGGTTATGGTATTGATCCGGTCGCAGGAGACGGGTAAAGGGTTCATCGAGAGTGGCTAACATCTGTTCGATCGCATTATAGGCCGCCGTCCGATCGTTAAGGGGTTTTTTGATGAATTGTTCCCGCACCTGCCACCAGTTTTGATGATTAAAGGTGTCATCATAATAGGATTGGTTGACTAATCGCCAAGATTGTAGTAGTAATTTTTGTTCTTCGCTAAAGGCGGCTGCTGTGGGTGTCCATGCCATCCAAGTCAGACAAAACCAAAATCCCACCAATAATCCCGCCCACAACGATTTTTTTCTCATCTTGCTTCTCTTATAAATCCAGTGCTGATCTGCTGATTATTCTCAGTATAGTCTTTTCTCTGAAATCGATTCTTATCTGGTAACTCTTTCCCTTGAAGGCATTCCCATAAAAAAGAGGGTAGTTATGGTTAACTACCCCAAAAAATCCTACTAAATCGGTGCTATTAAGCGATCGCTTAATTGTTCAGCCACTAGACAGCCACAACTTTTTTGCTGACTTGGGTTAATTGCCCTTTAGCATATTTGGCTGCGTAATCATCAAGGGACATTTGTTTGATTTTGCTGGCGTTACCGGCGGTACCAAATTGTTGATAGCGATCGGCACAAACTTTCTGCATATAGGTGATCGAGGGTTTCAGGAAGGAACGGGGATCAAACTCTTTCGGGTTGCTGAATAGTGCTTCACGAACTGCGGCAGTAATTGCTAAACGGCAGTCGGTGTCGATATTGATTTTACGCACACCACTCTTGATGCCTTTTTGGATTTCTTCCACGGGAACACCGTAGGTTTCAGGGATAGCGCCACCGAATTGGTTAATTAATTCGAGGAGATCTTCAGGAACCGAGGAAGAACCGTGCATGACCAAGTGAGTATTGGGTAAGCGGTTATGAATTTCTTCAATACGGCTAATAGCGAGAATTTCGCCGGTGGGTTTGCGGGTAAATTTGTAAGCGCCGTGGCTAGTACCAATGGCTACTGCTAAAGCATCTACTTGGGTTCTTTCGACGAAATCCACCGCTTCATCGGGATCGGTTAACAGCATCGAGTGATCTAATTCTCCCTCAAAACCGTGACCGTCTTCTGCTTCTCCTTTACCGGTTTCTAAGGAACCTAAACAACCGAGTTCCCCTTCCACACTAGCACCGATCGAGTGGGCAACTTTTACTACTTCAGCAGTAACGTTAACGTTGTACTCGTAGGTGGCGGGAGTTTTAGCATCCGCTTCTAAGGAACCATCCATCATGACGCTGGTGAAACCGTTACGGATCGCCGAATAGCAGGTGGCGGGTTCATTACCGTGATCTTGGTGCATCACGATGGGGATATGAGGATAGGTTTCCACCGCGGCGGTGATCAAGTGACGCAGGAAGTTTTCCCCTGCATATTTGCGCGCACCGCGAGAAGCTTGTAGGATAACGGGGCTGTCGGTGGCTGCCGCCGCTTGCATGATCGCTTGGATCTGCTCCATATTATTTACGTTAAAAGCGGGGATGCCATATCCGTTCTCAGCCGCGTGATCCAACAATAACCGCATGGGGACGAGTGCCATATCCTTTACTCCTTAATCTATTTCTTGTTTTTTGTCTCTTTAAATTCAAGAAAGTTAATTCTCTTACCTGTTAATCTTAAGATAGTTTTTACACTTTGACGATCCCCAAAAAAAATTTTTCCCAGTTTCGTCCTAAGATGACCACAATCTCCGTTGCGCTGGTCCGTTAAGTAGTTCGTGTGTATCAAATAACAGACTGGGAATCGGCAATTTTTCCGGGCAGCGAGGTAAACAATCACCACATTCAGTACAATTATTGGCCTTGCGTCCGGGGAACCAATGACCGGCATTTTCCAGCATTCGATAGCGATACTGGCCAAAATCGGTCATTTCGTAAGCTACTGCCAGATTCCGCAGTCTCAACACTTCGGGGATATTAATATTTTCAGGACAGGGTAAACATTGATAACATTGGCTACATAAATCTGTAGCCAATTTATCGGTTAAATGTGTCTCTAAACGCTTAAAAACGGCAATTTCTGCCGCATCTAGGGGCTGATCTTCTTCGCATACGTTAATAATTGCCTCTAATTCCTCTGGTATCGCTGCCCCGACGCTGAGGGTAGTAATGCGCGGATCGCTCAATAAAAAGCGATAATTTAGCTCTAGGGGTGAAAAAGGGGCGCATAATTCCTCTAGCTTCTTGGGAGGTCTGTGGAGATTACCTCCCTTATCAGCAGGGGAGATAATAAACACACCCATGTCCTTTGCTTGGGCTAAAGCGATCGCTGGTTGCTGTCTTTGCCAAAAAAAATAGTAATGGATATTGACAAAAGCGAAGAAATCTGTATTGATCGTCTCGAGAATAATTTCTAGGGGTGCATGGGTAGAAAAGCCAATATGACCGATTTTTCCAGCTTCTTGGGCCATAAAAACGGCTTTCATGCAGCCTTGCGGGTCTTTAATCCAGTTTAAATGCTCGCGGGTGTTAATACCGTGAATTGCTAGACAATCGAGGTGATTTAATTGTAATCGTTCTAGGGATTCGGCGATCGCTTTTTCCATAGTTTGGCGATCGGGAGTGGGGACCAATTTCGTGGTCAGATAAACCCGCTCCCGCACCCCTTGACGCTGCAGGTAGCGACCGAGAAAAACTTCGCTATTACCGTAACCTCTGGCCGTTTCTAGGTGATTAATCCCCAATTCTAGGGCGCGATCGAGTGTTGCGGCAAATACCGACTCTGAGGACAAACAGCGCATTGTCCCCAGAGAAAACAGCGAAAATTGCCAATTAGTACGGCCAAATCGTCGATAACGCATTGATTCAGTTACCAGTTACCAGTTACCAGTTATCAGTTACCAGTTATCAGTTATCAGTTACCAGTTATCAGTTATCAGTTATCAGTTACCAGTTACCAGTTACCAGTTAAGTAGGGCTTGCTGAATAAATCTAAAAACCTTGTTGGATAAGAATTTTAGACTTTTTTCCCATCAAAAAGTGCCAGACATTGGGGTGAGCGGGGGGAAGTTTAGGCACTTTTTCCCTGAAAATTAGGTAATTGACCCCCTGAAAATCGCTAAAACCCTAAACCCTACACCCTACACCCCACACCCTGCCCCCACGAAAAACTTTTTGCCGCAAACCCTAAGTAGGTAACCTCAGTTCGGGATAAGCTAAAACCCTGATGCTACCGTAGCCTGAAACTCGTATTCTTTCGTGGAAGCTATGGCAAAATTCCCTTATCCCGAACTGAAGTTAAGATACAGTCTTATGGGCGAGTGAGTGGAACGAACCACTCCAGACACAAAGGACACAGAGATCGATCACTACTATATAAGTTAAACTTATCACACAAAGAATAAGACAGCCACTGATAGAGCTTACAGTATAGTGATTAATATAAGCATTTTGCAAAGAATTATCGAGATAAAGAATGGATATTCGATCGACTGACACCTCGCTCCTTACTTGGACAGGAGATACTTTAGCCCTAGGTTTACCAGAAGGAGCCATAGAGATTGCAGGAGAATTGGCAGAATTGAACGATAAACTGGGGGGAATCCTAGAGGATCTCATCTCCGAGACGGAATTCGAGGGAAAATTAAGCAGCAGTGCGGCGACTCGTCTAGGTGGTGGGGGTCCGATTCGCAAATTAATCCTGGTGGGATTGGGAAAAACTGCCGATTTCGACCTGCAAACCCTGCGTCTAGCGGCCGCCGCCATCGCTCGTCTGGCCAAACAACAAAAAAGCCAAGCTCTGGCCATCAGTTTACCGGTAGTTGGGGATCAGTCCGCCACTGCCGGAGCAATCACGGAAGGGCTGCTGCTGGCCAATCATCAGGATACCCGCTTCAAGTCCACTAAGGAGGAAAAAGGAGCCAAATTAGCAACCGTCGAGTTATTGGGTTTAGGAGAGCAAGCATCTGCGATCGCCAAGGCCGAGCAAATCTGTTCCGGGGTGATTCTGGCCAGAGAATTAGTCAATGCTCCCGCTAACACCGTTACCCCCCTAACCATGGCAGAAACCGCCGAGCAAATTGCCACCGAATACGGATTAAGTCTTAATATTCTGGAACAGGAAGAATGCGAAAGCTTGGGTATGGGAGCCTTCCTAGGAGTGGCCAAAGCCTCGGATATTCCCCCGAAATTCATCCATTTAATCTATAAACCCCAAGGAACCCCGAAATGTAAACTAGCAATCGTCGGTAAAAGTCTAACCTTTGATTCCGGCGGTTTGAATATTAAAGGGGCCGGCAGCGGCATCGAAACCATGAAAACGGATATGGGGGGTGGTGCCGCCACCCTAGGCGCGGCCAAGGCGATCGCCCAATTACGGCCAGAAGTGGAAGTACACTTTATCTGTCCGGCTACGGAAAATATGATTAGTGGTCGCGCTATGCACCCCGGTGACATTTTAACCGCTTCTAACGGCAAAACTATTGAAGTCAATAACACCGATGCCGAGGGACGATTAACCCTGGCCGATGGCTTGGTTTTTGCGGAAAAATTAGAGGTGGATGCGATCGTGGATCTAGCCACTTTAACTGGGGCCTGTGTCGTCGCTTTGGGGGACGATATCGCCGGTTTATGGAGTAGCGATGAGAGTCTCGCTGCTCAACTCCAAGAGGCCGCTAAATTAGCCGGCGAAAAATTCTGGCCAATGCCTCTAGAAGAAAAATATTTCGAGGGTCTGAAGTCTCCAATTGCCGATATGAAAAACACTGGCCCGCGCCCCGGCGGTTCCATTACAGCCGCTTTATTTTTGAAGCAATTCATTAATAATACTCCCTGGCTCCACCTAGATATCGCAGGACCCGTCTGGTCCGACAAAGAAAATGGCGTTAATAATTCCGGGGCCACTGGTTTTCCCGTCCGCACTCTAGTTAATTGGGTAATGGCCAATAATTAAGTTATCGGTGATCGGTAAGCGGTATTAAGTGAGGAGTATTTTCACTGATTACTGTTTACTGATCCCTGAAAAATCTGCCCCACCCCTCACCCCTATCTCAAGGTCGCGAGAGGACTCCCGTTAAACTGCGTAGCGGTTAACGGGAGATGAATCGCGACCAGAATGAAACTAACGCAGTAGCCTTTCCACTTTTGGGGAGTTTTGGTTCTCGACGTATTTTTTTAGTTGTTCGACAGTAACGTCGCCACAACTAGCCACGAAATAAGCTCCCGCCCAAAAATAGGGTTTGTTGTCGAAATACTTTGCCGCCAAATCTGGAAATTCTTGTCTAATTAAGCGACTACTAACTGTTTTAAGGTTAGCGATTAGTTTGGTCCATGATTGTAATCAGTTGAAATATTGGGCGGTAAGTGTTACAATTTAACTATACATCACATCACGAAGCTAACGACAGTGATAACGCTTACCTATCAGTACAAACTAAAGGTAAACAAGAAACAGGAACGAGAGATTGTCCACATTCTTGATGTTTGCAAAAGCGTTTATAATTACGCGCTCTCGGAACGGAAAGATTGGTTAAACTCTCGAAAGTGTCTTGCGGATCGCTGTTCGCTAGTTTCTGAGTACATAATTCCTGCGGATCAACCCTATCCAAATTACTTCGTTCAAGCTAAAAATCTAACGGAAGCTAAAAAAGTTTACCCGATATTAAAGACGGTTAACGCTCAAGTCTTACAGCAAGTTTTAAAAACTGTAGATAAAGCGTTTGACCATATAAAATCGAAAGGCTTCGGCTTTCCTAGATTTAAGAAAAAGATGCGAAGTTTTGTTTTCCCCGCGCTCTCGAAAAATTTTCTAGGTGACGAATACTTAAATTTTCCACAATTGGGAAAAATTCGGATTAGGAAATCTAGGGAGTACCCGTCTGGGTTTGAGCCTAAACAAGCTCGAATTATCCAAAAAGCGTCGGGATTTTACGTTTTGGTTTCTTTCCAATCTACGGAATTAGTTCCCGATATGACAGTTGGGAAAACCTGTTTAGGAATCGACGTGGGAATTGAAAGTTTTGTCGCTACTTCACGGGGAGATTTAATCAAAGCCCCTCGATTTTTGTTGAAAGTACAGAGTAAGCTTAAATTGCTACAAAGACGCTTGAAACATCAAGTCAAAGGCTCGAACAATTGGTTGAAACTCCAAGATAAGATAGCGAGATTACACGAAAAAGTGTCTAATACTCGTAGAGATTGGCATTTTAAGTTAGCTCATTACCTTTGCGATCTCGCTGATAATATCTTTGTTGAAGATATTAACTTCGTTTCCTGGTCTAGAGGGATCGTTAGAAAACAATCTCTGGATTCAGGTATCGGTAGTTTTATTAACGAGATATTACCGTTTGTCGCTTGGAAACGGGGAAAATATTATCTTAAGGTTGATAAAAACGGAACCTCGCAAGAGTGTCCGAATTGTGGCGCAATTACTGGTAAAAAAGCGTTATCGGAAAGAGTTCACCGGTGTGATTCTTGCGGCCACATTGAACCGAGAGATACGGCATCAGCGAAGGTAATTGAGAACCGAGGAAAAAACGCGGTCGGACTGACCGTGTTAGAAAACGCTCGCGGAGGCGATTTGACGGGGATCGACTGGGTTAAACTCGGTCGATCTAGTTAAAAGCCTAAGAACCGAGAATCCCCCGCTACACCGCGCGAGCGGTTAGCGGGGGAGAGTCAATCCCCGATAACTGATAACTGCTAGACTAATTGGGTGATGCTTGCAAGATTAATAAAACCAGTGTCGAGATTAGAATGCAGGGACTTTTAAGAAAACTTTGGCGTGCGATCGAAAACTTTTTTACCCGACTTTTGGGGGGACAAGGGGGAAAGGGGAAAGTACAAGCGATCGAATCTGTTCCCCTAACCGATACAGACTACGAGTTTCTCTATATGGAGTTACTCGATGGGGTGGCCCACGGTTGGCACGAAGGCAGAATTCTGAGATTTTTTGAGAAATTGGGCGATCGAGGTCGGCAAAAAGATTGGGTAGAATGGTTAGAGCTCTTTGGCACCCGTCTGCAATCCTCCGCTTCCCTTAACCAAATTCTCGCCACCAGAATGATCCGTTTGGGAGAATTAGCTCGCGCTTTCCCCGGGATTGAACGTATTGGTGAAGCTTCCTACGAGATCGGTTATCAACTCTACAGCAAAGAAACTGCCACTTTAATCTGGGAATACGCCGGGGAAGATGAGGCCCCGGGCAGTTATTCCCTGCCGCAACCCCCAGAAAATCTCTTATATTCCGGTGAAACTAGCGATTTTAACGGTAATAACCCAGAAAATCCCCAATTAGAAACCCTCACCCTCGATGAATTATTTGACCGTCTGCAAAACGATTCTACCCTAGCGGGCCAAATGGCCGAACAATTGGGCATCGAAAATAAGGACGCAGAAAGCATTATTGATAGTCTCATCGCTCAATTTTCCGCCCAGGAAGGTAAAAACCCTGAAACTGCCGAAGATTGGTTTCATCAGGGCTTAGAACAGGCAAATTTAGGCAATTGGTCAAATGCGATCGCTGATTGGGAACAGGCCTTAAAGATCGACCCCCAATTAGCCTCGGCCTGGCATAATCGTGGTAGTGCCTTAGCCATGATTGGTAACTACGAAGAAGCGTTAAGTAGTTATGATCGCGCCCTAGAAATCACCCCCAACGATCACCAAATCATTAACGCTAGAGGCAGCGCCCTATACGGACTGCAACGTTGGCAAGAAGCTTTAGAATCTTGGCAACAGGTGCTAGAAGCGGACGATAATTTTTATCAAGCTTGGTACAATCGCGGCAGTACCCTAGAAAATTTAGGCGAAACCCAAGCAGCGATCGCCTGTTATCAAAAAGCTTTAGGGATTGCGCCGGATTTTGAGCTTGCCCAAACCCGTCTAGAGGCTTTACTAGAGCAAAAACCGCCCGAAGACGACGGTAATCCCCCTGCCTGATTTAATCTGAACTTGAGCAGTCAACAGCCTACAATGAGGAGAGGATAGAGAATAATTTTAATGAATCAGGCCCAGCAATGAGTATAAAAAGCAAACCTCCTTCACAATCCCGCCTGATCGGTAATGTTTTATTAGCCGTGGGCGGCTTATTTCTGATTGTTAACCTCCTTTTTCCGCAATTATTTGGCCCTAGCGTCCCCAAAGTTCCCTATAGTCTTTTTATCGACCAAGTGGAAGATGGCAACGTCGCTAGGGTATCCGTGGGACAGAATGAGATTCGTTATCAGCTTAAAAACGACCAAGAGGGCAACTACGGACGAATTTTCAGCACTACACCGATTTTTGACCTAGAATTGCCCAAACGTCTGGAAGCCAAGGGCGTAGAGTTCGCCGCCGCACCACCGCCAAAAAATGGCTGGATTGGTAGTGTCCTTAGTTGGGTGATTCCTCCCCTGATTTTTGTCGGTATTTGGCAATTTTTCCTCGCTCGCAGCGGTGGCGGTGGTCCAGCTGGGGCTTTATCGATTACCAAAAGTCGCGCTAAAGTCTATGTGGAAGGAGACACCACCAAAACCACTTTTGAAGATGTGGCCGGTGTGGAAGAAGCGAAAACCGAATTAGCCGAAATCGTCGAATTTCTCAAATATCCCCAACGTTACATTCAAATCGGGGCGCGGATTCCCAAGGGTGTCCTCCTAGTTGGTCCGCCGGGGACAGGAAAAACCCTGCTGGCAAAAGCAGTAGCGGGAGAAGCGGGAGTTTCTTTTTTTAGTATCTCGGGTTCGGAATTCGTGGAACTCTTTGTCGGTGCGGGTGCGGCCCGAGTGCGAGATCTGTTTGAACAGGCCAAGAAAAAAGCCCCCTGTATTATTTTTATCGATGAATTAGACGCGATCGGTAAATCTCGCGCTAACGGTAATTTTATGGGGGGTAACGATGAACGGGAACAGACTTTAAACCAATTATTGACGGAAATGGACGGTTTTAACGCTGGTGATGCGACGGTGATCGTGCTGGCCGCCACTAACCGCCCCGAAACTCTTGATACCGCCCTTTTACGCCCCGGCCGTTTTGATCGTCAAGTGTTAGTTGATCGCCCCGATCTGGCTGGACGCTTAAAAATCCTCGAAATCTACGCAGGTAAGGTAAAATTAGGATCGGGTGTGGATTTAAAACAGATTGCTACCCGTACCCCCGGTTTTGCCGGTGCTGACTTAGCTAATCTAGTCAATGAGGCCGCTTTATTGGCAGCCCGCAATCAACGCAGCACCGTCGCCCAAGAGGACTTTAATGAGGCAATCGAGCGGGTAGTGGCGGGTTTAGAGAAGAAAAGCCGGGTTCTCTCGGAAAAAGAGAAGAAAATCGTCGCTTATCACGAAGTTGGTCACGCTCTCGTCGGTGCAGTTATGCCGGGGGGTGGTAAAGTTGCTAAGATTTCGATCGTGCCTCGCGGCATGGCAGCCCTCGGTTATACCCTGCAAATGCCCACGGAAGACCGTTTCCTTATGGATGATACGGAATTACGCGACCAAATTGCTACTCTTTTAGGCGGTCGGGCCGCCGAGGAAATTATCTTTGGTAGTATTACTACTGGGGCTGCTAATGACCTGCAGCGGGCGACGGACTTGGCCGAACGCATGGTGACGACCTATGGTATGAGTAAGACTCTCGGTCCTCTAGCCTACGAAAAAGGTCAACAGAATAGTTTTCTGGGAGATGGTATGATGAATCCCCGGCGCTTGGTGAGCGATGACACGGCCAAAGCGATCGACAATGAAGTGAAAGAGATTGTCGAAAATGGTCATCAGCAGGCCCTGGATATCCTGGCTCAAAATCGCGATTTACTCGAAGAAATTGCCCAAGAAATCCTCAGTAAAGAGGTGATTGAAGGGGAACAATTGCAAGCACTGCTCGAGCGCGTTAAACCCCTCGATCGAGAACCTGTTACTGTTTAGATTGATTTGATTTTTGCCTTACCCCATCTTGAACAAAGATGGGTTTTTTGCCATTATACTAAATCTGATTATTAAAAACTGATTATTCATTCCTCCTTTTGCCCTTTGCCTCTCCGCAGTCCCAGAACCCCAAAAGTTCCAATTAATCTTAACCCCTATTAGAGATTAATACTTTGTAGGGTTGATTCATGAATCAACCCTACAGCGTTCCCATTAATCTTAACCCCTATTAGAGATTGAAACTTGCAGGCAAAAATCAGCGATACTGATATTGAGATCACGATGGTGAATCCAGAAGAGCTAAAGGAGACAGAAAATGGCTAACGAAACCGTCACTTATTCCCTAGAAGCTGTTTTGACAAGGATTGAGGGGAAAATCGACTCTCTGGGAAATGCAGTTAAATAATTGGATGGCAACCTAAAAACATGGCTCTCCCCGGTTTGGTGGGTAAAATGTATTCTAAGATATAGTCTTGCGGGCAAGTGAGTGGAACGAACCACAGAGACACAAAGGACACAGAGATCGATCACTACTATATAAGTTAAACTTATCACACAAAGAATAAGAGAGCCCAAACATGAGTGAATTAACTATTCGTCCAGCTAAAATTAGTGGTGTCATCCCAGATTCGATCGCCGCCGAGGTAGGTTTTGAAATCGGGGATTCGCTCGTCTCTATTAATGGTAGTCGTCCCCGGGATTTAATCGATTATCAATTTTTATGTGCCGATGAATTTTTAACCCTAGAAGTGCTTGATAGTCATGGCAAAACTCACCAAGTAAAAATTGAAAAAGATTATCATGAAGACTTAGGTTTAGAGTTTGAAACTGCCCTTTTTGATGGCTTAATTCAGTGTAATAACAAATGTCCTTTTTGCTTTATCGATCAACAACCAGAGGGCAAAAGAGAAACTTTATACTATAAAGATGATGACTATCGCTTAAGTTTTCTCTATGGCAGTTATTTAACCTTAACTAATCTCACCTCAAAAGAATGGCAGCGGATCGAAAAGATGCGGATATCACCGCTTTTTGTGTCCGTTCATGCCACGGAACCCGATCTGAGAATTCGTCTCTTAAAAAATCACCGCGCTGGTCAAATTTTAGACCATTTAAAGTGGCTACAAGCGAGACAATTACAAATTCATGCACAAGTGGTAGTTTGTCCCAATATTAATGATGGAATTCATCTCGAAAGAACTCTGTTAGATCTGGTTTCTTTTCATCGGGGAGATATTCCCTGTGTGGAGTCGATTGCCGTAGTTCCCGTGGGATTAACCCGCTTTCGTCCCCAAGAAGATGAATTAATTCCCGTTAGCCAAGAAAAAGCGCGAGAAGTGATCGAACAAGTCCAAACTTTACAGAAAAAATTTCGTCAAGAATTTGGCAGTAATGTGGTATGGTTAGCCGATGAATGGTTTTTAATTGCCCGAGTCGATTTACCACCTCAATCTCACTACGAAGACTATCCCCAAATCGGTAACGGGGTTGGCTCGATTCGTCAATTTATTAGGGATTTCCAGAAGACAGCCAAGAAGTTATTGCCTGCTCAAATTACTCCCTCTAGACGGTTGGTATGGGTAGTGGGAAATGCGGTAGAACAAGCTTTTCAACCCCTAGTTAAACAGTTAAATAAGGTGCAGGGTTTAACCGTGGAATTAGTGGCTTTAAATAGTGATTATTGGGGACAGGAAATCACGGTTACGGGTTTATTAACCGGGCAAGATATTCTCAAAGGATTACAAGGTAAAAATCTTGGGGATGGGGTTTTATTACCTTCTCTCATGCTTAAGCATGGGGAAGCGGTATTTTTAGATGATATCACCCTAGAAACTGTTATTAATCAGTTAAGAGTCCCTATTTATCCAGTCCTGGGAGTGGAGGAATTAATTAAAACTTGTCTTACTCTCAATCCTTTCTCTGACTTTCTCTCACATATAGGTGAGCAGTAAAAGTTATTAAAAGAGGGCGAATGCAATTCGCCCCTACAATAATATTATTGCGCCAATGGTAGGGGCGCATCGCGTGCGCCCAAATATAATATAGATATTTCGACCAAATTGATTTGAGTTTTTAGTGAGCGTTATTAAGTAGAAAATTGCCGTTTTCTTGGCACTGATAACTGTTTATGGTAATCGGATTGGGTGCATCTCCTATCTGTGACTTTTTCTCACATATTGGTGAGCAGTAAAAGTGATTAAAAGAGGGCGAATGCAATTCGCCCCTACAATAATATTATTGCGCCAATGGTAGGGGCGCATCGCGTGCGCCCAAAATGTAATATAGATATTTCGACCAAATTGATTTGAGTTTTTAGTGAGCGTTATTAAGTAGAAAATTGCCGTTTTCTTGGCACTGATAACTGATAACTGATAACTGTCTTAGCCGATTTCCACATTACCAGTCCCTTGAAACATCAGCCAAGAGAGGAAAAAATTAGCCACAAAAATCGCCAATAAAGAAGTTACCACAGCCGTGGTAGTGGATTGACCAACTCCTTTAGCACCGCCGGTGGTGGTTAAACCCCAACTGCAACCGATAATGGCAATTAAAATCCCAAAAATTAGGGACTTTAACATAGAACTAATTAAATCCCATGTTTGTAGAAAATTTTGGGCTGATTGTAAGAATAGGGAATAGGAAACACCGTAAAGACTATCAGAAATCAATAAACCACCCAGTAATCCCGTGACTAAAGAGATAATAGTGAGCAGGGGTAACATTAAACTACAGGCAATCACCCGGGGAATGACCAAATAATCGATCGGATCGGTTTTTAAAATATATAAAGCGTCAATTTGTTCTGTTACTCGCATTGTACCAATTTCGGCGGCAAAAGCCGAGCCAACTCTCCCCGCCACCACCACCGCAGTTAAAACCGGGGCTAATTCTCTTGTTAAAGCCAAGGAAAGGACTCCCCCAACAAAACTACCCGCCCCAAAAAAAATAAATTCTCTGGCTACCTGAATAGTGAAAACCATACCCACAAAAGCAGCAGTAATTAGGGCAATTGTCAAGGATTCTGGTCCAACAATGCTCATTTGTTCCAGAGTATTACGACGGTGGATTTTGCCATTAAGAATATGCAAAAAAGTTTGTCCCGCTAATAAACTGGCAGCGCCCAAACGCTGAAACCATAAACTTAAACCACTGGCAGCATCACTTTTCCTTGGCATTTGTCGAGGGACTATCGCTAAAATTTAACTTATTATAGGCGAGAATTCCCTATGATACTAAATCCGTTGAGTAACGCACAGAAAACGGGTTTCTCCGAGAAACCCGTTTTCTACTCATGTATGATTATCCCTCGATTGTGGGGACTTGCTTTGATGCCACTCGATCGAGGGATAACAAACCATGGTTTTGTGCTGCCAGCAGGGGATAATAGAATTTCCAGTAGCCGTCAGCTATCAACCCTGATTCTTTATCCATGCCAGATTTACCGAAAATTATCCTGAGAAACCATAAAATTGATGCTGTTAAACGATTCCATCCTTGGATATTTTCCGGGGCGATTAAAGAGATGGAGGGGGAAGTCAAAGAGGGTGCTATCGTGGAGGTTTATAGCGATCGAGGCGAATATCTAGCCACTGGACTGTATAATCCTAGCAATATTGCCGTTAAAATTCTTTCTTTCCCAAAAGTCAGCGATATTGCTCAATTATTTCTCGAAAAATTCCAGAATGCCTATCAGCTGCGGCAACAAATCGGTTTAGTGGATAACCCGAAAACTAACTGTTATCGTTTAATTAACGCTGAAGGAGACGGTTTACCCAGTTTAATCGTCGATTGGTACAATGGCACGGCGGTTATTCAAGCTTATTCCCTAGCTTTATACCAACGTCTCGATCTGATTGTCGATTGTCTGAAAACTATCTACGCTGACAATTTACGGGCAGTTTACGATAAAAGTGCCGCAGTTTTAGCGAAAAGCGCCCATATTTCCGAAAATAAATACTTATTTGGTCAAAAAACCAGCGATGAGGTGTTAGAATCCGGCCATCGCTTTATTATTGATTGGGAAAAAGGACAAAAAACGGGATTTTTCCTCGATCAAAGGGAAAATAGAGCCTTATTATCTCAATATTCCCATAATAAACGGGTTTTAAACACTTTTTCTTATTCTGGTGGCTTTTCCGTCTATGCTATGCAAGCGGGGGCTGCCCTAGTCGATTCCGTTGATAGTTCCCACGGTGCGATCGATCTTACCGAAAAAAATATCGCCCTGAATAATCTCAGTCAAGTTCCCCATCAATCCTACAGTGCCGATGTTTTTAACTTCCTGCGCGACTGTCAGGAGGATTACGATCTGATTGTCCTCGATCCCCCCGCTTTTGCCAAAAGTATCCAATCCCGTCATCAGGCGGTTATGGCTTATAAAAGATTAAATCAGCAAGCTTTCCAGAAAATTCGCCCCCAAGGTATTATTTTCACTTTTTCCTGTTCCCAAGTGGTTAACGAAGAACATTTTCAGGGGGCTGTCATGGCTGCCGCCATTGAATCGGCTCGCCCAGTGCGAATTTTAGCACGTTTAAGCCAACCAGCCGACCATCCCACCAGTATTTATCACTCGGAAGGTTCCTACCTGAAAGGATTGGTTTTAGCGGTGGATTGATGGAAAATTAAACGATTACCATCGGGATCATAGATGTAGATTTCCGGACCGTGGGAAGTTTGGCTAATTTCTCCCCTAGCACCATAGCCGATTTCGCTCCAATGCTCAAGGGCTTTTTCGAGACTCTCCACCTCGAAACAAATGCTCATGCCACTGCCCCTAGAATCGCCAAATTCGTCTCTGTGGGACTCTTTAGGGCAAAAAAGACCTAATTTAAGGTTGATCAGCCTAAATTCCGCATAAACGTCGGCAAGGTAGGGGTTTGGTTCCTGTTGCAACAATTGACGATAAAACTGCACTGAGCGATCAAAATTACTCGTGCCTAGGGCAATAAAAGCCTCTGTGTAATTGAATGGACTATCGGGGGGGTTATTCATTGGGGTTGGCAAGCTTTTTCAGTGATCGGTAAACAGTAAACTGATAACTGAATAACTGATAACTGTTTACTGATTCAAGATTGATGCTGCTACCGTTGTGGTTGACAATCTTTTGGCTAAAGTTCCACAAATGAAAGTATCTTCGGGTGGACATTGCTACTATTTATTGAATTTTAACATTTAATTTATAGGTGGCATTGCCGCGAGTTCCTCCTACAATTATTTCATAATTTCCAGTAGCAGGTAATTTTAGACTAGATTGGGTAGCTTCTGTTGTCAATATTTCCCCATTCGGTGCAATCACATCAAATACGGCATTATTTTCTAATGATGTAATTTTCAGATCCATTCTCTGTCCTTGATTTGCTCTTAAGAGATAAATATTTCGACTCCCTCGCACAACCGATTGATTAACGGTGGCGCTATTAGTCCCTGGTGCAAACCGGATTTGAGACAATAAACAAGGTTGTCTTTGATAAACTTCTCGTCCCGTATTCAAAGAATCTGCGGTTAATGTCCAGATTGCTTGAGTTTTTTGGGTGTCTAACTCAATTTTTGTCGTGATATTTAAGTTTAACTGATTCCCCTTTTTTGTTCCTTGTAAGGTTTGAGTATAGGAACTATAATAAGCTGCTTGTTCATTATGAATTGTAGCTTCTACCCGACCCGTGACTTGATTTCCCTGAATATAAATCCTCGCGGTAGCATCCAGATTATCATTAGCGACCGAAAAACAATAACCTTGAATCGAAGAAGTGCTAGACGCTTGAGCAACTTGTCGGGGGGAATGAATTGCCATCCCTGGTGTAACATTGACTAAACTTGCAAAAATGACTAGACATCCTAATAATTTCATCATCATCGGAACCATTCCAAGTTTTCACTAATACTAAACTAATTATCGCCCTAGCCACCATATTTAGGAGAAGTTCATTTATGAACTATTTTACCCGATTTTAAAGAATTTTGGTCTGTTTTTTTCCTCCGTTGATTAAGATTCGTCGATCTTACTATTATAGACCCTAACCCTAGAAAAATTAGAGCGGCTGTTACCGAAGGTTCAAAAACAGTTACCGGTGAATTTTGGATTAGATGTAATGTGCTTTCTCTTTGGATGTTATAATCAGCTAAAGTTCGCCCCTCTTCTAAAACCTTACCAGCAAATATCAAAGTTTGCTGCTCTGGGAGAATACCTTCTTTGTCTTGAATCTTATCTTTTACATTCTCAATTGTATCAGATGGCTCAACCTCTAAAGTTATGGTTTTGCCAGTTATCGTTTTGACAAAAATTTGCATCGCTATTGCTGATGTAGCTCCTAAAGCTAAAAAGGTAATGGTTAACAAAATAACAATTGTACTCTTAGATTTTTTAAGCATTGATATTCTCTCGGGTATTTGACTCTTTTGGATTTGGTGGGTAAAATGTATTCTGAGATATAGTCCTGCTGGCGAGGGAGTGGAGGGAACCACTCCAGACACAGAGGACACAAAGATCGATCGATCATATAGTAAGTTAAACTTATCACACAGAACCTAGAAGAGCCCAGAGAGGGGAGAGGAGAATAAATAAAAATAATCTCCTGAATCCCGACTCCTGAATCCTGATAACTGATTAAATGCCGTGACTTTTGCCGATTACCCAATGACGACGGAAGAAGCGAGCGAGCGAAGTTTCTTCTAAGGATAAGTAAATCGGTCTTCCGTGGGGACAAGTGCGGGGATTACGAGTATTTTGCCAATCATCGAGTAAATTCTGCATTTCTTCTAAACTTAAAGCTGTACCGTTGCGGATCGCACTACGGCAAGCGGTAGCAACCTGAGCGGTTTGTAAATCGCCCCCTAAACTTAATTCTAGTAAAGCATCAGCCCGATCCTCCCGTTCTTTTAGTAGAACAGGAATACTACGAATTGCCCAAGAGCGATCGCTCTCCCCCTCTAAACTTTTGTGAAAAAAGCAACCTGAGGACTTAAAACTTAATCGCATAATTGGGAAAAAACCAACGATAACATCCTTGCAAGTATCCCTCGACTAAAGAGGAGCCAACCCGATGAAACCAATTACTTTCACCCTATCGGTGCTACTGGCCACCACTGGCCTACTCGTTCAACCAGGAGGCTTCCTGATGGAAAACATTCCACCCATCCTCGCACAGGAGCAGACCGCTTCTAGAGTCTATCAGAAAGCCAGCCCCGCCGTCGTCACCGTCAAAAATGGCAGCGGCCACGGTAGCGGCTTTCTCGTCAGTCCCGACGGTATCATCATTACCAACGCCCACGTTGTTGCGGACGGACCCCGGGTGGTGACGGTGAAATTTTCCAACGGACAGCAGGCCTCGGCAGACGTGATCGGCTTCGCTAAAAATGGCGTGGATCTGGCCGTCCTGCGGATTTATAACCGCCAAAACCTGCCCTATCTTCCCCTGGCCCGTCCGAACTCCGCCAAAGTCGGCGAAAGCGTTTTCGCCATCGGCACACCCTTAAACGAGGACTATCAAAACACCCTCACCCAGGGCATTATCAGCCGTCTCGACCCCGAAAAAGGCATTGTGCAACACAACGCTAATATCAACAAAGGCAATTCCGGCGGGCCGCTTTTGAATTCACGGGGGGAAGTGGTGGGGGTTAACGTCGCAGGCGATATCGGGAGTTACGTTTACGACGGTGCGGGAAACCCGATCGGCCTTACCCAGAGCGGCATTAATTTCGCCGTTTCCCTCGATCGCCTGCAAGCTTTCCTCACCGCAGTTAAAACAGGTGATGTCTCCACCGTCTCAACATTAGGACAGGACGATCGGATACAGTTACTCGCCCTCCCTCTTAACGGTCAGACCGTTCAAGGCAACTTGACCAAAGACCAAAACCAACAATATTACAGGTTCGAGGGTCGTGCCGGACAGAAAATCGTTCTGGATATGAACAGCAACGAGATCGCTCCCTATCTTGTCCTCTATCGCGTTCTCCAATCTTCCGAGGGGACAAAATACCCAGAGGTCGCCCGTAGTGACCAGCGCGTCGATCGCGCCCCCGGGGATTTTAACGCTCGACTTGTAACCGAATTACCCGCCGATGGAGTTTATATCCTAGTGGCCACCTCTCGCGAAGGGGGTGAATCGGGTCGCTACACCCTCAACGCCGCCGCTAACCCTTAAATAATCCCATTTTGACCCTAATCACGATTCTAATCCCTATTTTCTGAGGAACTATCCCTATGAACTCTAGATATATTTCCCACCGTCTCGCTTGCGTCGGCCTCCTCGCCACTGTCCTCCTCGGTGGTATCGCCCCCGGTTTCAGCCAATCGACCACCCCGAATCGCGTCACCTTCTTCTGTAAAGAGGTGTTCGATCGCGCATCGGGAGGAAAAATCCCCGCTACCCTGGCTTGGATTCCCCAAAGAAGCGGCAATGTGCGGATTATCGGCTGGAAATCGGAATATTTCTCCAAACGTTCCCCGGTTCGTTGCGAGGAAGTCACGAAAAAATTCCAGGAAGCATATAATCAAGGGCGTTTTAACTATCTCACCACCGGCCGGGCGAAGGGATACCCGATCATCTGCAGCGTTTCACGATCCGGCGATCCCTGCGACGGCAATAGCCAACTTTTTACCCTTAAACCCCACGACAATCCAGATTTAGTCTTGCAACAACTCATGGACATCCTAGAGGGGAAAACCTCGGATATGCTCCTCCAGAATTCCGGAGATAAAACCTATATCTCGATGAGGGAGTTTTTCGCCAAAGCTCCACTCGCCGATCGCGACGCACCCTGTGGTACGAGATCTGCTGGCCCGCAAAATAATTGCGTTCCCACCCGCTAGAATTTTCGCTGTTTTACCCCGAATTTCCCCATAATAACCATGTTGAAACCCTTTCCCCTACTCCTAAGCCTCCTACTTCTGCCCGTCGTACCGGTTAAAGCACTATCCCCTTTCTCTGCTCCGGCGATCGTGGCGGAAGACAGCCCAAACGCGCAGATCGAGCGATCGATCCGTCAAGTCACTGTTAAGATTACTAGCGAGATAAATCGGGGATCGGGAATCATTATCGGGAAAAAAGGCAGTATATACCTCGTTTTGACCAACGCTCACGTTATCCGCGGCGCGAAAACCCTACAGATCCAAACCCACGACGGCCAAACCCGCACAGCCTCGATCGCGCCGAATTCCCTTTTAAAAGATAAGGATCTGGCCCTGGTGGAGTTTAGCGATACCCGGGATTATCCGATCGCTAAAATTCGCGCCATTTCCCCGGATGCGGAACTAGATATCACTGTAACCGGTTATTCCGCAGAAACGGGGCAGTACACCACCGATAACGGGAAAATTGAACAGGTGAGCAATCGACCCCTCCTGGAAGGCTACAGCGTCGGTTATAGTGGCGATATCGTGCAGGGAATGAGCGGCGGTGGTATCTTTTTCGAGGATGAGTTAATCGGCATTAACGGGCGATCGGCCTATCCGATTCTCTCTAACTACACCTACGAAGACGGTACAAAACCCACAGACGCGGAAATCCAACAGATGAGAGCGGTTAACTGGGGCATTTCCATCAATACCCTATTAACCTACATCCGGCCCGAAATCCTGACCGCGTACCAATTACCCTTACCGAAAAGCTCACCGGGCATCGAAAACCCCACCTATACTGGCTATATCGCCCAATTAGAAACAAAAGCGAAGGGTTTCACCGTGCGGATCGATAGTAGCAGTCAGGCCAACGGTAGCGGCGCAATTATCGCCCGCGAAGGAAAAACCTACACCGTATTAACCGCCGATCATGTCCTCTGTGAGAAAATCGCCGAGGAGAAAACCTGTGCCGATTACACCTATACCCTCACCACCAGCGACGGCAAAACCCTTCCCCTCGACCGAAAAACCATTATTCGACAGGAAGGGGTCGATCTGGCCATTTTTACCTTCGAGAGTAACGAGAATTATCCGGTCGCAGAAATCGCCAACTATAGCCCCAATCGAGAGAGTCCCGTTTTTGTAGCGGGATTTCCCAAAATCGGCGATAAACGAGCGGGATGGCTCTTTAGCGGCGGTGCAGTGAAAAGTCAGGAGGAAGGACTTCTCGCCACGCGACAGAGTGATTTTACGATTACCCAAAGTGGGGCATCGATCAGGGTTAGTTCCCTGAGCGGCGGTTACGATATGGTCTATACCAGTATTACCTTCGGCGGTATGAGCGGCGGTCCAGTCTTAAACGCTGCAGGACAGGTGATCGGTATTCACGGACGCTCCGAGGGGGTTAAGGGGAAAATTCAGCTAGGTTTTAGCTTAGGGATTCCCATTAATAGTTTTATCGGTTTACAGGAAAGATTTCGAGTTAAATTATCTTCTTTCGTTACCGCTCAACCCCAGTTAACAGCACAACAACAGCAGGAGATCGATCGCACTCTTGTCAGTGTAGAAGTACCGGAAACCAACGCCTCCGCAGACATCTGGATCGAGCGGGGAAATCAACTCTGGCGCTTGAAAAAAGACGAGCGGGCCCTGCAAGCCTTCGATCGGGCGATACAATTAAACGATCCCGAATATACCTATTTAGCTTGGTACGGTAAGGCAATGGTTTACGGGCGCAAATACAAAGCTCGAGAAGCACTCGAAGCCCTCGATCAAGCCCTCGCTACTCTACCCGCTCGCGAGAAAGGTTCGGAATTTCATAGGGAAATTTTAAATTATCAGGGTGTATTTTATGAGCAGATGAATCAATCCGAAAAAGCGATCGCTTTTTTTGAACAAGCGATCAAAATCTCTCCCCAGAATCCCAACTATTACAATAGTCTATCGTCGGCACTACAAAACGTAAAACGGTACGATCGAGCCTTAGCAGCGATTAACCGCGCTATAGAAATCGCTCCTCGCTCCAGTTGGTATAGCAATCGCGGGAATATATACAAGGACCTAAAAAAATCGGATCTCGCTTTAGCTGATTATAATCAAGCTCTGGTGTTGAATCCGAATAACCCTAGGGCTTATATAGCTCGCGCCGATGTGTACGAAGAGCGGAAAGAATGGGATTTAGCCCTGGCTGATTATAACCGAGCCATCGAGATCGATGCTAATTTCGCGCCAGCCTACCGGTCCCGGGGATATTTTTACATGGCTCGAAAACAATGGGATTTAGCCCTAGCGGATTTTAACAAAGCAATTACCATCGATCCTAACAATCCTAACTCTTATGAAATGAGAGGTATTTTTTATAATTTTCAAAGTGAAGAGGAGTTAGCGATCGCCGATCTCACAAAAGCGATCGAAATCAATCCCTATTCCGTTGTCGCCTATTTAATGCGCGGTTTCGCTTACGACAACTGGCAAAAATGGGATTTAGCCCTAGCGGATTTTAATAAAGCGCTCGAACTCGATCCGAATTCCGGCTTCGGTTATGAGAGTCGCGGGCAATTCTATACGGAGCGGCAAGAATGGGACTTAGCTCTAGCGGATTTTAATAAAGCGCTCGAACTCGATCCGAATTCTGGCGCGGGTTACGGGTTGCGGGGAACTCTTTACAGTCACCAGAAAAAGTGGGATCTCGCTCTCGCTGATCTTAACAAGGCGATCGAACTCGGTTATTTTAGTAGTTATGGCAATCGAGGAAATGTTTATTTTCAACAACAAAAGTGGGAGCTCGCCCTCGCTGATTTTAACAAGGCGATCGAACTCTCGCCATACCCCGAATTCGCTTACGCAGCTAGAGCAATTTTATACTGGGATCGAAAAGAATGGGATCTGGCCCTCACCGATTTAAGTCAAGCGATCCGAATTAATCCTTATTTAGAGTTAGCCTATCGCTATCGGGGAGATATTTATCGCGATCAAAATCAATTCGATCTCGCCCTCGCCGATTATAACAAGGCGATCAAGCTTAATAGTAACGATGCAGAACTGTATTACAACCGTGGGGAAATTTACCGACAACAGCAAAAATCGGATATCGCCTTAGCTGATTACAGTCGGGCGATCGAACTCGATCCGAAATACTGGTCGGCTTATTTACAACGTTATATTATTTATGAGCAACAAAAGAAATGGGATTTAGCGATTGCAGATATCACGAAAGTTATCGAGATCAAGCAATTTCCCGGTGCCTACTTCGTCCGCGGATCCAAGTACCTAGAATGGCAAAAATGGGATTTAGCTCTAGCGGATTTTAATAAGGCAATTGAGCTTAAGCCGGATAATGCTTCATTTTACTTTACGCGAGGAATGCTTTACTATCAAACTCAAAAATGGGATTTAGCTCTAGCGGATTTTAATCAGGCGATCATTCTCGATCCCAAGCTCAAGGACTCTTATAATTTCCGGGGAGAAATTTACAAAAGACAAAAACGCTATAGCGAGGCATTACAAGACTATCAAAAAGTTCTCGAACTGGACGAAAAAAATCTGATTGCGATTACCAATATTGGCTTAATTCATTACGAACAAGGCGATCTAAATTTGGCCAGTAGCCAATTTCAAAAAAGTCTGGAAATTAACCCCCAATCTGCCGAAAATCAACTGGCTCTCGCTGTTACTCTCTACCGTCAAGGCAATACGGAGAAAGCGATCAAACTTGCTAAAAGTGCGCTTAAAATCGACCCTGAATTTGCTCAGGTTGAAACCCTGCAAAAAAATCTCTGGGGTGATCAAATCATCGCCGATGCTCGAAAACTGTTCTCGCAACTGTAGTAGTTTCTTAGGTTGGGTTGAGCGAATAAATATGTTAAAGAAAACCTCTAAATTCTCAGGAAAAGCGAAACCCAACAGCCAACATCTAAATCTGTCTGAATCTTTTTATTGGGTTTCCTTGGGTCTATGGTTGGGTTTCCTTAGGTCAATCCAACCTACTTTAGTTTCCTTGGGTCAATCCAATCGACGATAATTGCTATGATTACTATAGTCCGTAGTCGTGGTCTTTGGTTATTTTCCATATTATGCTCGCTTCTACTCAGGAACTCCTCGAAACCGCTCGCAAAAATATCTATGCGATCGGAGCTTTTAATGTTTATAACCTAGAAGGGGTCAAAGCGGTGATTAGTGCCGCCGAGGATTGCCGTAGTCCCGCTATGTTGCAAATTCACCCCAGTGCTTTGCGTTATGGCAGTTCCACCCTCGTCGCTCTCTGTTTAGAGGCCGCTCGCTCGGCCAAGGTTCCTATCTCAGTCCATCTTGACCATAGCACTAAAGCCAGCAACATCTACGAGGCCCTAGAAGCGGGAATGACCTCAATTATGGCCGATGGCTCTCATCTTCCCTACCAAGATAATCTCGCTTTTACCAAAGAAATGACTCGTCTCGCTCACGAATACGGGGCCGTGGTGGAGGCAGAAATTGGCCGAATTAGCGGCACTGAGGACGGGTTAACTATTGCCGAAAAAGAGGCTAAAATGACAGATCCGGAGCAAGCAGTGCAATTTGTGCAGGCGACGGGAGTGGATTCTCTGGCCGTAACTATCGGTAATGTCCATGGCGAGTACAAAAGTCCGCCCCGTCTCGATTTCGATCGCCTGGCCCAGATTCGACAACTTCTTTCTATTCCCCTAGTTTTACACGGTGCTTCTGGTTTACCCCCAGAAATGATCGGGCGATCGATCCAGTTAGGAGTCTGCAAATTTAATGTTAATACGGAAGTGCGTCAAGCTTATATGCAGTCCCTAAAACGGGAAATTTGTAGGCCAGAGGATAAGGATTTATTAGAGATCGCAGGAGAGGCAATTTCCGCAATGAAATCGGTAATTATCGACAAATTAACCCTTTTTGGTGCTGTCAATAAGGCCCACCTCCACGAAACTCCCTACGCTCAAATGTTAGCGGGACTATCAGTTATCAGTAAACAGTAATCAGTTATCAGTAGATATCTGCAATTCACTGAAAAAATACGGCTCTCTTAGGTTTGGTGGGTAAAATGTATTCTAAGATACAGTCCTGCTGGCGAGCGAGTGGAAGGAACCACTCCAGACACAGAGGACACAAAGATCGATCACTACTATATAAGTTAAACTTATCACACAGAACCCAGAAGAGCCCTCACATCTGATAACTGGTAACTGATCACTGATCACTGAGATAAAATGCCAATGAAAAAATTAATTCTAGCCACGAGTAATCCGGGTAAATTGGCAGAGATAGGGGAATACTTAACTGATATCGACCTAGAATTGCAGTTAAAACCAGATGATTTAGAGATCGAGGAAACCGGGGCGACTTTTGCTGAAAATGCCTATTTAAAAGCTGCTCAAATTGCCCTAACATTGGGAGAATGGTCGATCGCCGATGATTCGGGATTGGAAGTAACCGGGTTAGGAAATGCCCCGGGGATTTACTCGGCCCGCTATGGTAAAAATGATCGAGAAAGAATCGATCGCCTCGTCAGAGAATTAGGAGATAATCAGGATCGTTCGGCCCGTTTTGTCTGTGTAATTGCGATCGCCCGTCCCGATGGTGAGATTGCCTTGAGCGCCACAGGAATCTGTACGGGAGAAATTCTCACCAGTCCTAGGGGTAAAGGTGGTTTTGGTTACGATCCGATTTTTTATGTTCCCGAATACGCTTTAACCTTTGCGGAAATGTCTCCGGAATTAAAAAGAAAAATCAGCCACCGAGGACGAGCTTTTCAGCAATTGCTGCCCCATCTCAAGACTCTCGCGGGTACAAATTCATCAAGGCTCTGACTTGTTCAGCATGATAAGAGCTTCTTGTCAAGGGACTCGCAACAATTTGTAAAAATCCCAGAGATTCCCCGTATTCGCGCCAAGCTTGGAACTGTTCGGGGGTGATAAATTCCTGTACACCGAGATGTTTTGGCGATGGTTGCAGATACTGCCCGATGGTGAGAATATCACAATCGACGGCCCTTAAATCGCCCATCACTTGCCGCACTTCCTCGTCGGTTTCCCCCAATCCCACCATAATGCCCGATTTTGTGTAGGTAGCGGGAACAATGGCGCGAGCGCGCTGCAATAATTCTAGAGAACGCTGGTAATCACCCTGGGGACGCACGCGACGATAGAGACGGGGGACAGTTTCGGTATTGTGGTTTAAAACTTCAGGTTTAGCAGCAAGAATTAAAGCTAAAGCCTGCCAATTGCCGCAAAGATCGGGGATCAGCACTTCGATGGTGGTTTTTGGAGAAATGCGGCGAATTTCCTCGATACAACGGACAAATTGACTAGCGCCACCATCAGCCAAATCATCGCGATTGACAGAAGTGATCACTACATGATTAAGATCAAGACGTTGTACGGCTGCCGCTAGTCGCAGGGGTTCCGTGGAGTCTAAAGGTTGCGGTTTTTTCTCAAAATCTATATCACAGTAAGGACAGGCGCGAGTGCAAGCAGGACCCATAATTAGAAAGGTAGCCGTCCCCGCGTGGAAACATTCGCCGATATTGGGACAGGAAGCCTCCTCACAAACGGTATTTAAGCCTAAATCGCGTAAAACTTCCTTAACACTGCCGACTCGCTGCCATTGCGGTGCTTTCACCCGTAACCACTCTGGTTTGACCGTCACGCCTGAACTACTCCGATAATTTTTGCCTATATCCCTAATATCCTAGCAAGTCTCGACCCAATCAAGGCCGAATATGCTATGATGATTTAGCTGAAAATTTTCGGGATGTAGCGCAGCTTGGTAGCGCACTTCGTTCGGGACGAAGGGGCCGCAGGTTCGAATCCTGTCATCCCGATTAAAGACAATCAAGGTGTAATCTGTTCTACGGTTAAGTAGATAGGTGTTCAAAATTGTCAGTAGATCATGAAAATTGAGGAATTACTCAAAAACAAACGAGAAAAAATCATTGCTATTTATTGCTGCTAAACACGGCGCGAATAACGTGCGAATCTTTGGTTCTGTCGCACGGGGAGAAGCTGACGAAAAAAGCGATATTGATTTATTAATTGATTATTGTAGCGAACGTCGGAGTTCCTGGTTTCCTTTGCCGTTAATTCGAGAACTGGAAGCTTTGTTAGGCGGCAAAGTTGATATTGTTACCGAACAGGGACTTAAAGATAGAATCAGAGAGCGGGTACTTAAAGAAGCAATACCACTAGGAGAGATGATACCGAACGCTTGCGGGATATTTTAGAAGCAATTGAGCGTGTAGAAAAGTATGCTCCACAGGGAAAAACCCTGTTTGAACAACAAGAATTAATTCAAACTTGGATTGTCTATCATTGACAAATTATTGGTGAAGCAGCGAGAGCAACTTCTCAAGAATTTCCAGGAAGATACCCCGAAGTTCCTTGGCGAGATGCCAGCGTTCGGTGAGATGCGTCTGATGACGCATCCTCTCTGTTCAGGTTTTCTCACATTTTGCTGAGAATACGCTGGACTATATCCATTCCTGTGAAGGCTTGCCAGCCAAAAAGACCTAAAATGACGGCATTAAGGGTAATATGGGTGATTCTAGCCAATTCGTTGCCTTTTTGCATTAAAGGTACTAAAGCGGCACTGATTGAGATTAAACCCACCATCCCTAAACCGGCCAGCAGATGGGGACCAACAAATAATTTACCGTTATTAATATAAGTCACCGCCATACCTCCGATCGTCCCCAACACCATTAAAGCCAGGATTAGGGAGCCAATTTGATAGTGTTTAGTGCGAAAATTTTTGGGCAATAATTCTTTTTTTAGGTCTTTATCTGCTGTCCGCGTCCGTCGCCATTGTAGCCCCGAATAGAGCGCATAGATAGTTAATCCTAATAAAACCCACATTAAAATGGGATGGCCAAATTGTGACCAAGTTTTTACGGCACTGGGAATCTCGAAGTTCATAGTTGTCTGTTCTCATCAAAGATCGCTTCTTAATAAAAATTAACATGAATCGCTCGCGCTTCCTTGTTTTCTGGGTCATTAGACCTGTCATACTAAATCCCGTTTAAAAGCTATAGGAGAGGGGGGTATGGGGAGAATAAATAGAAATAGTCTCCTGAATCCTGACGACCGACTCCTATCTCCATCACTACTACCTTTGTGTAAACCAACGTTCAAATCAACCAAGGTCGATCGCAAATCGCTATGATAGAATATTGGGTCTTTAATTTCCGTCCCCTCCTCCCTTTATGAAACTGCCTGTCGTCGCTATTATCGGTCGTCCCAATGTGGGCAAATCTACCCTCGTCAATCGTATCGCTGGAGATCAACAGGCGATCGTTTTTGATCAACCCGGGATTACCAGAGATCGCACCTATCAACCGGCTTTCTGGTGCGATCGAGATTTTCAAATTGTCGATACAGGAGGGCTAGTTTTTAACGATGACAGCGAATTTCTCCCTTTAATCCGCGAACAGGCTTTAATCGCCCTAGCAGAGGCAAGTGTGGCGATTTTTGTTGTCGATGGCCAGGCAGGAATTACCGCCGGCGATCGAGAAATTGCCGCTTGGTTACGACAGCAAAATGTGCCGATACTTTTGGCAGTTAATAAATGTGAATCGGTGGAACAGGGTGTCCTGCAAGCGACGGAATTCTGGGAATTAGCCATCGGTGAACCCTTCCCCATCTCGGCCATTCACGGCTCTGGTACAGGTGAACTACTTGATGCGGTGATTAAATATTTGCCACCCGGGGCGGAAATTCCCGAAAATGAAGAGATTAAAGTGGCAATTATCGGTCGTCCTAACGTGGGTAAATCCAGTCTCCTCAATGCTTTAACTGGACAACAACGGGCGATCGTTAGTCCGATTTCGGGAACTACCAGAGACTCGATCGATACTTTAATTGAACGAGAAGGACAGGTGTATCGGTTAATTGACACCGCCGGGATTCGCCGTAAGAAGAATGTGGACTATGGAGCCGAATTTTTCAGTATTAACCGTGCTTTTAAGGCCATTCGCCGGTCTGACGTGGTGTTATTCGTCATCGATGTGCTAGATGGTGTCACCGAACAGGATTTAAAATTGGCGGGACGAATCATTGAAGAAGGGCGTGCGGTGGTGCTAGTGGTCAATAAATGGGATGCGGTGGAGAAAGACACCTACACCATCAATACTTACACCAAAATGCTCCAAGATCGGCTGTATTTTATGGATTGGGCAGAAATGATCTTTGTCAGCGCCATGACGGGGCAAAGAGTCACCAAAATCCTCGAATTAGTCGATATTGCCGCCGAATCTCACCGTCGTCGCGTCAGTACCTCGGTAATCAACGATGTAATCGAAGATGCGGTTAAATGGCACAATCCCCCCACCACAAGAGGCGGAAAACAGGGGAAACTATACTATGGCACGCAAGTATCGAGTCAACCTCCCACGATCGCCCTTTTCGTTAACGATCCCCAGCGCTTTAATGATAACTATCGCCGTTACATCGAAGGGCAATTCCGGCAACAGTTAGGCTTTAAAGGAACCCCGATCCGCTTAATCTGGCGCGGCAAACCGGCGCGAGAAGTGGAAAAAACGGTTAATAGAGCCACCAAGGTCTAATTTATGGATTTATTGCGAAGTTTGCCCATCGGTCTTTATCTCGATCAACCAATTACCCGACTACATCAACTAGATGCGCGGGTAAAATTTATCTGGTTAATGGCTTTTTTAGCAGCACCTTTATTGGCTAATCCTTGGTGGCGTTTAGCTTTGGTGGGATTGTTAATGTTGTTAACCCTGTTGGCTCCTATTCCCCCCCGCGTCTGGCGGCAACAGATGGGCTGGCTGATATTTTTAGCGATTATCGTCTTTCTGATTACTGCTATCACTCCCGATGGTTTAGGGGTGAGTATTCAGCCGCGTTTACCGGAGGAAGGGCTGAATTTACCGCCAGCAAGTGATTATCAGTATGTTTTATGGGATAGAGGCCGTTTATTTGTTACCCGACGTTCTTTGGAATTAGCAGTGAGAATTAGTACCCTAATTTTTACTTTGATTTATAGCACTAATCTCTTTTTATTGACGACGGCCCCGGAAGAAATTACCGAAGGTTTAGAGAATTTAATGAGTCCTTTACGGCGATTTAATGTGCCAGTGACGGAAATTTCTCTGACTCTGACCCTCTCTTTGCGCTTTATTCCCCTGGTTTTAGAAGAAGTGCAAAATCTGGCTAGGGCAGTGAGAACTAGGGCGATCGATTGGCAAAAATTAGGGATTAAAAGAAGTTTAAACGTCTGGTTAACAGTAGTGGAAAAATTACTAGATAATTTGCTTTTACGCGCCGAACAAATAGCGATCGCTATGGAGGTTCGCGGTTTTACCAGTCCCAATCAGCATCAAGTACGCTGGCACGAATTAAAGTTAAGATGGGCTGATTTTATCGCTTTATTTTTGTTAATTCCCTTTTGGGCAGCCCGATTAGTTTGGGGGGGTTTATAGCAGTTATCAGTTATTAGTTATCAGTTATCAGATTTGAGTTTTAAGTGTGCAGTATTAAATAGAAGTTTCCTACTGTCTTTGCACTGATTACTGATTACTGTTTACTGTTCACAGCAAAAAACTCCCCACAGCCTACACCCAGCCTAGACTTTAACCTCGTTGTCACCCTTTCAGGGCGGAGATGCTGATGGTAGTGACGAGCCTGCGTTCTCAGAACCGCAATGTTTTGGAATTTATAACCGAGGAACCCTTCGCGCCTCTGGGAGGAGTAGTAATTCTCCCTCTCTGCTACCCCAGGAGAGTCCTTCCATAGAATCAATGCCACTGGCTGCTTGCCCCCCCTAAATGGTTACATACGCTACATAATCTGTTATCATTTAGATACGGCGGTTCCTCTATCCGTGTGGCACCGATAACTCTTTATTGGATAAGCGTTTCCACTTAGAAGATGTACCAGACTGAGCCTGAATCTGCCGTATGTATAGAATTGTTGATTGGGAATTTTTATTATGACATTGCAGGAAGGCACTTACACCTGGGAATACGGCGACACCACCCAGGCTCTCTGGTTCACCGCTTCTTACAACACAGTCACAAATCAATGGACTGTTGATATGAAGAAGGGGTCAATGGACCTCAACGCGTTATGGTGGTCGAATGGCGATAGCAACGCGGATGGGACTATCAGATTGTTATCGAAGGATAACAGTCTCAATATGAATGGGACTGGTATCGTCTGGGATGGATACGACAAGATTTCCGATACGGGGTTAACGGGAACGGAGCATAATGGCAGCAGTCTTCTGACTGCGGGTAATACCTATACTTACAGCTACAGCAAGGATCAAGGGGTAGAGATTGAATCGTTATTGGCTCAGGGTGTTGTCACCCTTGGTGTCAGAGCCACAAGCGTCAACGGCACTGGTGGTATCAAGGCGGTAGATGGGCAATTTGTTTTCGTTCCCTACGACAATACCCCACCCACAGTGACGGTCGATATCGTTAATGCTTCTCTGAACGACGGAACTAACAGTTCTCTAGTCACCTTTGAATTCAGCGAAGATGTCGCCGGTTTTGACAACAGTGATGTGAACGTCAGCGGTGGAACCCTGAGCGACTTCACCCTGGTGGATGGTAACAGCTATACGGCCATCTTCACGGCCGACGACGCGGTGGAAACCATTGGCTCGGTGTCCGTGGCAGCCGATAGCTACACCGATATTGCCGGTAACAATGGTGGAGCGGGTACGGATACGGTGACGATTGACACGCTCAATCCGACCCTTGCACTGGACATTGTTGATGCTTCCTTGAACGACGGAGACAACAGTTCTCTAGTCAGCTTTGAATTCAGCGAAGATGTCACCGGTTTTGACAACAGTGATGTGAACGTCAGCGGTGGAACCCTGAGCGACTTCACCCAGGTGGATGGTAACAGCTATACGGCCATCTTCACGGCCGACGACGCGGTGGAAACCATTGGCTCGGTGTCCGTGGCAGCCGATAGCTACACCGATATTGCCGGTAACAATGGTGGAGCGGGTACGGATACGGTGACGATTGACACGCTCAATCCGACCCTTGCACTGGACATTGTTGATGCTTCCTTGAACGACGGAGACAACAGTTCTCTAGTCAGCTTTGAATTCAGCGAAGATGTCACCGGTTTTGACAACAGTGATGTGAACGTCAGCGGTGGAACCCTGAGCGACTTCACCCAGGTGGATGGTAACAGCTATACGGCCATCTTCACGGCCGACGACGCGGTGGAAACCATTGGCTCGGTGTCCGTGGCAGCCGATAGCTACACCGATATTGCCGGTAACAATGGTGGAGCGGGTACGGATACGGTGACGATTGACACGCTCAATCCGACCCTTGCACTGGACATTGTTGATGCTTCCTTGAACGACGGAGACAACAGTTCTCTAGTCAGCTTTGAATTCAGCGAAGATGTCACCGGTTTTGACAACAGTGATGTGAACGTCAGCGGTGGAACCCTGAGCGACTTCACCCAGGTGGATGGTAACAGCTATACGGCCATCTTCACGGCCGACGACGCGGTGGAAACCATTGGCTCGGTGTCCGTGGCAGCCGATAGCTACAGCGACGTGGCAGGTAACACCGGCTCCGCAGGCTCGGATACGGTGACGATTGACACCAAAAATCCGACCCTCGCAGTCGATATCGTTGATACTTCCCTCAACGACGACGATAACAGTTCTCTGGTAACCTTTGAGTTCAGCGAAGATGTCGCCGGTTTTGACAACAGTGATGTGAACGTCATCGGCGGAACACTGAGCGACTTCACCCTGGTGGATGGTAACAGCTATACGGCCATCTTCACGGCCGACGACGCGGTGGAAACCACCGGCTCGGTGTCCGTGGCAGCCGATAGCTACAGCGATATTGCCGGTAACAATGGTGGAGCGGGTACGGACACGGTGACGATTGACACCAAAAATCCGACCCTCGCAGTCGATATCGTTGATCCTTCCCTCAACGACGACGATAACAGTTCTCTGGTAACCTTTGAATTCAGCGAAGATGTCACCGGTTTTGACAACAGTGATGTGAACGTCAGCGGTGGAACCCTGAGCGACTTCACCCTGGTGGATGGCAGCAGCTATACGGCCATCTTCACGGCCGACGATGCGGTGGAAACCACCGGCTCGGTGTCCGTGGCAGCGGCCAGCTACACCGACGTGGCGGGCAAAGATGGTGGAGCCGGCTCGGATACGGTGACGATTGATACGCTCAATCCGACAGTGGGCATCAACTTTGCCAGCCAACTGCTCACTGGCCAGAACTTTAGCACTACAGTTACCTTCCAGTTCAGCGAAGCCGTAAGCGGTTTCGCCGCCAGCGACGTGACCCTGACCAACGGGGTGCTGAGCAACTTCACCGGCAGCGGCAGCAGCTACACCGCCACGTTCACTGCCACCAACTTCCAGTCAGCAACGGGAACAGTGGCAGTGTCCAACGACTATTTCGATACCCTTGGCAACCAGGGTGTTGCCAATTCGGCCAACATCGCTATGACCGTGGGCGTCGGTCCTGACCCGAATGATGGTCCGTCTGGAGGCGATAGTGTGATTGGCTCAGGTACAATTGGCGCGGATTCCATCACTGGATCAACCGGTAATGACACCATCAATGGCGGCGAAGGCACTGACACCATCAATGGCGGCGACGGCAACGACATCATCGACGGCGGCAACGGCTACGACACTATCAGGGGCGGCACCGGCAACGACACCATCAGCGGAATCGGCGGCTTTGATCTGATCTACGGCGGATCTGGCAATGATATCATCAATGGTGGTAATGGTAATGACACCATCGTCGGCGGGTTCGGCAATGATTCCCTCGCTGGTAGCGGCGGCAACGACACCTTCCAGTTCCTGAGCATCTACGACCGGCAGGATGTGATTACCAATTTCAGTGCAATTTCCGGCGATACCGACACCATCGTGTTCAATACCACTGGTGCCAGCGCCTTCACGTCCTTGGGTAGCGTGTCTTTGGGAACCACAAACTATACCGACGCCCTTGCAGCTGGCTACCTCACCTACAGCGGTGGGGTACTCTCCTACGATGCCGATGGTTCCGCGGGATCAACCTTCAGTCCGTTGGCGATCATCACGTTGACGGGATCTCCTACTCTCAGTAACACCAACGTACTGTTCCAGAACCTCTAGCTCAAGCAGGCATTCCCCGCCTTATTTCTCCGGCCACTGCTGGCCATTATTGCGGGGAATGTTCTTAACTTCTTCTGCTCTGCACCTGCTGGTAATGATTTGGTAGTAAATGTTGATGGATGCAGCGACAACGGTTAAAGCTTATAAAAGTGTATCTCAAGTGGAGGAGGCATTTCGCTGTTATAAGTCAATTGATTTAAAGGTGCGTCCTATCTATCATTATCAGGGTGATAGAATCAAAGCCCATATCTTTTTGTGTATGTTGGCTTATTATGTGGAATGGCATTTAAAACAGTGCTTGGCTCCTTGGTTATTTGAGGATGAAGAAATTGATGATAGTTCTCTGAATGTGATTAAAGCTAGTCGCAGTGAATCCGCTCAATCTAAAGAGAGAAAAAAACGGAATCAAGAAAACCTCCCTGTGCATAGTTTTCGGACTTTGTTGGAAGACCTGGGGACAATTTGCTTGCATACAGTAGAATGTACGATTAGAGAAGGAAGTTATCGTTTTTCTAAGATAACTTGACCGACTGAACTACAACAATCATGCGTTAGATTTATTAGGGGTTTCCCTAATTTGTACCCAGTAACGGGGCGGCGGAAATTCTTTTAATCCCTCCTACAGCACAGGTTATGGCCTTTTGTCAACAGGGAAGTCCAGTAATAGGTAAGAGATAAGAGTAGGGCTAATTCCGGAATTAGCCCTACTTTTTTAGGTTCCAACTAATCCTATTTGACCTAATAGGTAAAGACTACTCGAAACCGTCGAGCCGGATTGGGGAATAGCCTTGATGTTTCCAACTAATCCTATTTGACCTAATAGGTAATGGTGGTTCGATTGTCCATATCGACACCTACGATAAGAAGTTTCCAACTAATCCTATTTGACCCAATAGGTAAGGTTGCGAAAATTTCAAAGGCACTTGGTTAGAATGGGTGGAATTGCTTCCAACTAATCCTATTTGACCTAATAGGTAAGGCGATTACTTGGACAAGCGGACTAAATGAGGGGTTAACGTTTCCAACTAATCCTATTTGACCTAATAGGTAAGGGATAAGAGTAAGGCTAATTAATGAATTAGCCTTACTCTTTATGTTTCCAACTAATCCTAATTTGTCATTAATTTTGCTTAGGTACTTAACTATAAACGAGATTATTTCGGCCAAAGTTTTTGAAATTTTCCCTCTTGACCATTATTCTCGTCTAGAAAACCTAGAAAATAAGCACAATCATCAGAGTCATCAGGAAAAATTGTTAATAATTCTAGATATTTATAGGTGTCTTTCGGTCTTTTTTTGCCCTGTTCAGTAGTGATAATATTCACAAGGGGATACATTCGATGCCAAAGACGACCAACTTGATTGATATTTTTTGTTACTATTCCTGTCACCGAGGTTTTATAGATACTTAAATCATCCAATTTTTGATAGGCTTTGTGAAGCCATTTTATGGCTAGGGAATCATCTTTATCTTCGGCAATTCTTCCCCAAACTTCGACATTTTTAGGATGCCAACTTTCTCGCCAGTTAGCACTATTATCGGGAGTTATGGGGATATTTTGTTGTAAGGACATCCATTGTTTAGCAATAGTGCGAACATCTTTGATAAAGGGATGAACATGAGTTAAATCTATGACTTTATTATCGTTGATTAAAGAACTTTTATCCCCCCATTGCCAATGACAGCCAATTAAGGGTTTATTGGGATAATAATCCTCATAGAAAATACTATGATCTGCTCGTCGCCATGATTTACCAAATCCTCCTAATAACATGGCAAAACGAGTGAGAAAACAAATTAATTTTTTTAAGCATTCTTGCTGGTTTTCGGGGAGAGATTGGGATTGGGTGAGAATCCAGCGCAATTCTCCTGTTACTGTGTAGGTGGGTTCGTTGTAACCCTTGGCAAAGGTTCCTAACTCTAGAGATTTGACACAAAAATCGACCGCTAGTAAACCTTGGCTTGCTTCTCCGTCAATTCCTCCAAATAGCTGATTAACTAACTTTTCGGCATTTTTAGCATCAGTTAAACCGCCAAAAATACGCAAGGCATGACCGCGAATTGCTCCTCGAAAAATATTGGGTCGAAATTCCCTTGCACCATCGAGGCTTTTAGGAGCCATTCCTTGCCCTTTCAGAAAACATTTATATAAAGGTTCTTTTGAAGATTTAATGTCTTTTGGTAAGCCGTAACCGCTACTAACACGGCATCCTAGACCAGATTCTAAAGCTCTTTCCCAGATAGTCCAAATCTCCTCCCAATCGGGTTGTTCTATTGAGGTAGAAATGCCAAATTTTAGGGTAGGTTGATAGAGAGAAATTAAAGCAAAACCACTTTCTCCACTGGGTTTTTGTCGAGTGTTTGGGGTTTTTACTTGCCATCCCTGTTGCGGGTGAACAATATCTAAAAGATTTTCCGTCCAATCATTAACGGGATAACCGCCATGGAAGCGCAAAAGACTAGGGTTATCGCTATCTTTTTCGAGGTGATAACGTTGTTTTTGTTCGGGGGTGCAAGCTTGACAAAAGGCTCCTTTCATGCTGGAACCGGGATAAAATGGTATGCCATAAGCACCCATTACAGGCCGAATTATTCCTTCATCTTGTCCCCCATTAGTGACGAATCGCCACGATATTTGATATTCTTTGGTTTTTACTTCTTGACCAAATTGGGGAGGATTTTCATCGACTCGTTCTATCCATTCCTTTACCCATTTTTGGCTATCATTTTCATCTTTTTTAGAGTCAATATATTGTAATTGCGATCGCCCTTTGGTTTGTGCGCGAAACATCAGGGGGATTTTGTCACCAATATCGGGAATATTAACCATATAATTTATCGCTCCTTTGTTCCTTTATATCTTTGAGTCCACCAAACTAAACAATCGCATAGTTGCGTTAAAACAGCGAGGGTAATTCTCTGGTCTTCTAGCTTTAATTCCCAGAGTTTTTCTGCCATTACTTGAACAGATTCGGTATCATTTACCTGTACGGTATCGTTAGGGATAGGAATCCCCGCTTCTGCCATGGTTTCGACTAATTTATCCCAAGTTTCTTTCCAGTATTGTGCCTTATTGGGTTCCTTGGATTGTAAGCGCAGATGTTCACCCCAGAATCTTTCTAGTCCATAGGAAACGGATTCACGCATTTTAAAAGATTGATTGAGAGAATCTCGATCCCGTAGTTTGGCAGCGAGAACTAATTTCTGAGCAATGCGATCGAGATTGTATTCTTTCCAAGCCATAATATTAGATAAAATGTAATTATTGATTAGCGTAGTTTAAAATAGTAACTTGGCAACGACCAAAACCGATAGATTCTAATCCTCCGAAATATAATTCTTTTTGGTTTACCGATTCTCCAAAAGGTTGCCATCCTGTTTCTTTGCAAGCAATGGGAAAAACTAAAATACTACCCACGGGTAAAGCTTCCACATTGAAAAAAGCTCCTTTTTCTGTATCCACTTTTTTCTGACCTTCTAGTAGTTTAACCCGGCTTTGTCGGTAGAGTGCCATATCGTGCAGCATGGATATATCGTTATCATCAACGACGACTAATTGAGAAGCTTTTAAATCCGCTTGCGGGGGAATCCAGGGGGAAAGCTCCTCTAAGTGTTCAATTTCGAGAAATCCTAAGTTAAAAAATAAAACTTTGCTATTGCGGTTAACTCCCTGCACTACTCGCGCTTGTAAACTAGGGGAAGCAGTATAGGGATTGGGTACTTTTGCAGAGATTCCCGTGATTTGTTTGTAGCGTTTTAATAATAGGGGAGAAGTAACCCAAACTATCGGCTGCCCCGGACAAAATACCGGCAACCAAACGAGGGAAGCATATTCAAATTTAACTTTTGCTTCGGTGGTTCCTCCGTCTTCTTGTCCTGGGATTGTTTCGTGTCCGTACCATGTACGTTTTTCATCTATATTGTTCATATCGGCACGAAAACGGCCGCGAATAGAACTACCGGGGATAATTGCTGTTTGGGTGAATTGGTCACGAAAAATGAGGTTAAGATTACCCGTTTCTTCTCCTGCGGTTGCTCCCACATGAAGGGGTGCTAAGGTTTCAAGTATGCCATAACTTTTGTGATACATTTTTTGGTAAAAGTGAGTATTTTAGATGCTTAGGGATTATTCTAAACTAGGTTAACATTAATGTCAGGATTTTCTAAGATTTTGTTAATATTTGATCGTGGTATTTAGGCTATTAGGACAGCACAAAGCTATAGGTTTAGTCTTAATCAATTGCAACACCCTTTAATAATTCATCGATTTCTTTAGCCATTTCCTCTGTGTAAGGAGTGAGAGAAGAAGGGTTTTTAAAGGCATCTTCTACAAAAAAATCTAAAAACATACGCAGCATTTTATTTTTGCTAATTTTTGAGCTTTGATTATTACCACTTTTTCAATAATCTAATAAAGCTTTTCGGGTAAATCTAGTTTTTAGTTTTGCCATAGCTATCACTTATTCTCGTCTCATTTACCCTACTCAATAATTATAGGCTTTATTTGGCAATATTTTCTAAGGGTAAGGCTAATCCGCAGCCCCAACGTTTGAGAGAAACCCCTTCGCTGGGGAACCAAGATTCCTGCCAATTTTGCCAAGATGGTAAGGGGTTTTTTAAGCGATAAACTGTTCCTGCGGGAACTGCATAACGTCCCCTAGATAAGCGCTTAACTTTATCTTTTCCTCCGAATCGATAACGATAGGTTATTGGTCTTTCGGTGTTGAGGGTTTCTAATTGCCAATCACTGGGATTGCGAGTTGATAGGCGATTTGTTCCCCAGATTGCGGCAGTAATGAGGGCAAAATATTGACCGACATCTTGATTAAATAAAGTTTGGAGATGGCTGCTTAGTTCAAGTGATTTAACTTCCACTAGATGGGATTCTCCACCAAAGCGATACCAGCCATTTTCTAGGGGTTGATTAGCTAAATAAACTAGACAAGCATCTGGATGTAACTGGACGGCATTTTCGAGGAATAATTCTCCAGTTTTTACCTTTCTTTGCTCCTCTAACAAACGCGGATGGAGATGGGGATGATATTGCCACGGAGAACCATAGGCTTTTTGAGGATTATACCATTGGTTGATAGGAATCCAACTATCTCGATCGAATTTTCCCTCAATTTGTTTACTGTCTTTCTCTTGCCATTTTTCTTGCCATGTTAAGGTGTGTTGAATTTTTCCATTGTCGTTATTTTCTTGGTCTTGAAAATAATTTGCGAGGGGTTTTTTAGCCAAATAAATAAAGGGAGTGGGGACAAAAAAGTTATCTGGTTGTTCACTGTTTGCCCAAAAAGGGCCGGCAATTTGTAAATCGCGAATATTGGTGGGATTGCTGTGAGCAAATAGTCCCGAAACTGTGGCAGCAGTGGGGGGAAAACGATTTCCTGAACGTCCAACTAGATTTTCTGGAGACAGAAACGGACCGGCGCTACCGTAGAGAAATCCCAAAGGTTTAATTATGATCAGATATTGCAACATTTTTCTATGTTTAGGTGAGATGATTGGCCACTTTTGAGAGGTTAATTACCCAGTTATTTCTATCTTGGTGAGAGGTGGTATCGATGGGTATATTTTGATTAAAATAAAGGTTAAAAACTGCATTGGCAATATCGTGATTATCATCGGTAAAAGCGCGGCGATTTTCTAAAGTTGCTATATCATTATAGAAATGTGTCCAGTTTTTTCCTTCACTGCGATCGCAATAACTATCGAGGATATCTTTTAAGTTTTCCCAGGGACAAACCCACTCTAAATAGTTACCACTGTTAAAAAGAATTCGCACCGCTAGACGATTTTTACCTTGATTTTTAGCGGATTTTTCTGCTTCTCGACATTGTTGTAATATGTCACGCTGAGGAACTCCTGAAGCTGCCCAAACGAAACCGACGCTAACAGTTATATCCTGAGAATAACCGTGTTTTGGCCAGATTTCCCGATGAAATTGATCAAACCAATATAGACAATCTTGTAGGGTTAATTTTGGTTCTGATTTTTGTGGAAACAAAACCCCTAGAAAGTCATCTCCTCCCGCATAAATAATGCGACCAAAGTTAAGATGATTTTCTAGTTCTTCTCCCCATTGTCGCATTCTTTGACTAAATTCTTTTCGTGAGGATATGGACAGATTTTTTAGGTAATTTCCCATCCCGTCACCGTCCCCTTGAAACCATCCTGTATAGGATTTTTCCTCGTAGCGATTTAGTTCCACAAATTTTTTAGGAAGTTCTAGGTTTAAAGGCTTGCCAATATCATATAATGTAATCATTCTTTTGACTAATTCGGGAATGCTAAGACGTTCGGTTTCATCGAGGATAGCATTAGAAAGTTTTTGACTTAATTGTTGATAAAATTCAGTGATTTGCTGATTTTGTTGGGAAATACTAGAATATAAAGGATGGGTTTGATCCGTCATTCCATACCAAACAATGGCATCGGAACCCGATAAGCTAGAACTTTCTCCTTGCCAATTAATTCCCGTCCAATCTCGTTGATATTTTTTCTGTTGCAGACTTTTAAACACACAATCGATCGAGTCCTCTTGCGCCCAGAAGAATTCCCAAGTATGATTAATCCATAGGTTCCATTCTCGTCGCCAAGTATAATTGTATTGTGGTAAATTTTGTTCAATCCAAACCCGACACTTATTAACCACTTTTTGCCATGCGTCATTGAAGACTTGTTCGGCCTCTTTTTTGGGAAAATTACCCGCGATTAAGATTTGGTTGGGAGTTCCTCTTTTAACGTCAATTAAAGCCGGAGAAATAAGGCTACATTCAGGATATTTATCCGCTGCCTGACAGATAGCATCGGCAAGATAGGATAATAAAAAAGAACCACCGTATAAGTCCCTTAGTTTACGCGATTTTTCGATGAATCCTTGCACAGGAGCAAAGGTAATTACAGTATAGTTCATTTTATCTTTATTGTCCTCGATAAAGTTTAAATTCCTGAAGATTAATAAGATTTCTGTAGGTAGAACTTTCGTATTGAGTTAGGAGAATTGGCCAGTATTGTTGAACTGCCATTCCGACAAGTATTCCCAAAGTTATAGGCATGGAATAAACTAGCTTAATCTCTTGATAGTTTTTTTGTTGAGCGATGTTGATAGTTTTAAAGATTTCTCTAGAATATTGTAGCCAATCTTCATTTTTTTCAATTGTACCACTGCCTTTACTTTTCAGATAAATTAAATCGCCGTAGTTTTCAATACTCTGATCATTAAGATTAATTTTATGGGAAGAAACATCAATGGCTATAGTTACTCTATCTTGACCTTTTTCGGTGACAACACGCTCAAATTTTTCGTATTCCTTAATATCTTCTTTGAGTTTGCGATCGCTAATTTCCACCACAGGATAATAACTATCAGAAGATTTATTATATTGAAAGATTTTTACTCCTTCGGTAGCGAGAATAGTGCCGACCATAATAGCGACGCTAATCGGACCGATATAGGCAAGATAAATAATAGTATTTTGGGGAGTTTTTTTCTTAAGTTTCTCTAGATTATAGCGTAGTATTTGCAGAAAAGTTTTCAGCATTTCTTGATCATAAATATCACAGGAGTAGTTAAAAATTAAATCTGTTTCGCTAATATTGAGATACTGGTCAAGATTATTTTGATGATCTTTGTATTTATTTTCTGTTTCGATGATATTAAAAAGCGATTGCAGAGCCTTATTACTATTAGCAAAATTAGCAATATTAATCACTATCGGTAGAGGAATCGCCTGATGTTTATAGAGGTCGTATTTCTGAGATTCTAGCCAGATACCGATGATAACTAGAGCCAAAGTAATCAGAAAAATTAGATAATATCCCTGGCCAAATTGATCGGCAATTAGTGCTAAAATAGCGGCGATGGCTAATGCTGCATTGGTGAGGGGATTAAAGATAATATTATAGGGATATTGACGCAGATTACTCAGGACATTTTTAAGAGATTTCAGCATAATTTTACTAGAGATTTAGGGCATAATATCGAGAAGACACAGAGACAATTCGGGAAAAACTGCCGAACTAATGCGCTCATAAAGACGATATAATTTTTGTTGATATTCATCACTTTCTAGCTGACAAATAGTCAAAGTAGGCTGTTTGGGTTTACCGATAAAAGAGATGCCACCCAATCCACGAAAATCGACAATCCAATATTCAGCAATACCTAAAGATGAGTATTCTTCAACTTTGCGTGCATAATCATCTTGCCAATTACTACTAACCACTTCTACCACTAATTTAATTGCTGGGGAGCTAGTTAAAATTGCTTGTTTTTCCCAGAGAGGTTCGGTGCTAAAGTCCACTTCATCCAAAATGATGACATCGGGACGTAAAGCAGTAGCTTGACCCGATTCTGGACGGAGCAAACAGTTTTTAGGAATTGTCCAGGGTAGATGTAATCGCAAGATTTCTCCCCACAGTCTTCCTGCGATTTTTCCCGCTACGGATTCCTGAAGTCCAGTGGGTTCCATGTCTCGCAACTCCCCGTCAATTAATTGATAGCGTGGGTCATCTCCATACTGGTTTAAAAAGTCTTCAAAAGTGAATAATTTAGGAGATAGGTAGGTCATGATTTTTATCGGATTAGACCTAAAGCTTGTTGTTGTTATCCATGATACTGATTGCTCGCCAGAATCGGGGGATTTTGGGGGTTAAAAAATCCTTAAAAAAACTCCCACCCCCGCTACCCTCCTTAATCAGTAGCTAGACAATTAAGTAGGTAGGTATTAAAAACTTTCAGATCCCCCCGCCTATCGGCACCCCCCTTATCAAGAGGGGCAGGGGGGATCGAACCTAAAATCCATTTTTAATTTAATTATAACCAGCTACTTAATTACAGATAATTACTTAAGCAAAATTAATTACACATCCAGAGGCGGAAACTGTACGCTAAAGTAGTAGAAAGGGTCAATCCTCAAGAGGATGATGTGCGCTTCTATGGGATTCCCGAAGAAGCTGTCTCTAGATTGTTGGTGATGGGAGGTTCTCCTCCTCAACTACCCCCAAATCTCTACATCATCTAGCTTGTCCCCTAACTCTTGACTGAAAATCGATGCACCCCCTCCCCGACCTAAAACCCCGATTCTCTGGTTGAGGTGCGTCGATTGCTCTCCCAGTCAGGGTTCTACCCTTTGGTATCGGGACTTTTACCCCCCCCAGTACCACTTTTTAACCCTCTTTTTGCAGGTGCGTCGATTTGGGGGTCTGTCTTCCCCTCTCGATGAGACTTTCCAAGGGGTACTCCTTACCTATTAGGTCAAATAGGATTAGTTGGAAACGAAAAGGAACTTAATAACTGCATCTGGTGCGGTCCTTACCTATTAGGTCAAATAGGATTAGTTGGAAACACTTATACAGCCCTCCTATAAATCCTATAAAAAAGCCTTACCTATTAGGTCAAATAGGATTAGTTGGAAACTGTATTCTACACCATCTTGTTTGGCCTTTTCCTTGCCTTACCTATTAGGTCAAATAGGATTAGTTGGAAATATCAAAAACATCTTGGGCTGTCCGGCGCATCAAAACCTTCCTTACCTATTAGGTCAAATAGGATTAGTTGGAAACCCGATAATTTCGCCATTTTCAACTCTATCAGCTAAAACCTTACCTATTAGGTCAAATAGGATTAGTTGGAAACCCATTGAGTAATAAAACATCGTCAAAGGCTATCTCGACCCTTACCTATTAGGTCAAATAGGATTAGTTGGAAACAAATTTTCTAGTGCGTCAAAAAGTTTTTGAGCGTCATACCTTACCTATTAGGTCAAATAGGATTAGTTGGAAACTAGAAAAAGGGTTTCTTTATAAACCCTTTTTCTGCCTTTCAATTTTGTCGAAATATCTATAAGTAGGTGGGTGGAATTAAATATAAAATGAACGTAGGTTGGGTTGAAGCATGAAACCCAACGCCCGATTATGTTACGCTACCGCTAACCCATCCTACAAATAATTGTGCCTACCTACTTAGGACATTCTGGGCGCACGCGATGCGCCCCTACCATTGGCACAATAATAATATTATTATTATTGTAGGGGCGAATTGCATTCGCCCAAATAATTGTGCCTACCTACTTAGGACATTCTGGGCGCACGCGATGCGCCCCTACCATTGGCACAATAATAATATTATTATTATTGTAGGGGCGAATTGCATTCGCCCAAATAATTGTGCCTACCTACTTAGGACATTCTGGGCGCACGCGATGCGCCCCTACCATTGGCACAATAATAATATTATTATTGTAGGGGCGAATTGCATTCGCCCTCTTTAATTAGAAACCCTTTTTCTAATAAATTGTGTCAAATATATCTTGACAAAAATCGATAAAAATGCTAATTAAATTACGAACAGCTTAATATGTCCCGTGGGAAACAGTGGGGCAAAAGCGAGCGGAAGACCGCCAAAAATGCCTCTTAGCTTAACTGCTATAAGAATTCATCTTTCTATCGTATTGAGGACGACAGGGACTACCCCAAGCGACCTTTTGAGCGGGAATATCGGCAAATACGCTGCTTCTTGCCCCAATAACAACATTAGAGCCAATTTTTACCCCCGGAGCCAAAAAACAATCGGCCGCGATCCATGTACCATTACCGATGAGGATGGGAGTGGTTTTTAAGCCAAAAGAGCGATCGCCGGGATCGTGACTGCCAGTGCAAAGATAGCATTTTTGAGAAATCACACAATGACTGCCGATGGTAACATTATCTAAACTATAAATCACCACATCATCGCCAATCCAAGTATAATCGCCGATCGCCACTTTCCAGGGATAAGTCACCCTTACCGTCGGGCGAATTTTCACCCCAAGGCCGATTTTAGCCCCAAATAGCCGCAAAACAGCGCAGCGAAAGCTATCCATCTGGTGCAAACTGAGGGGAAAAAGAATTCCCTGTACTAACCACCAAAGTAGGATAATTGGATTAGAACGACCGCGATCGAACCAAGATTGATCGTAGGTACGCAGATCTAGCCATGCTTCCTCATCGGTGCGGATTTCTGGGGACATAGGACCTATTTAATCATTTCTACCGGTTGAGGTTCCGAGGGTTTAATCGGGGGATTAACATGGGTATTAACGTTTAATTTACCGCCAAATCTCCGTAATTCGTACAATTTAACCCCAATTTGGTATTCATACTGACTCAAAAGACGACCGTAGATATAACCAGCTTTGCCATCCAAGAAACCGAGACGGATAACATAAAAGAGAATAAAGCGGAGCAGCGGTTTAAAGGGCAATTTTACCCAAATTTTCTTTAAAAAACGTTTTCTCTGCACCGCATCACCGAAGAGGTGCGCTCCGATCGTGCCGCTTTCGTCATTACCCGTGAGAATATTGTAATAAACCCGGGCCTCCCAGTTGGAATAACGATTATGTCTTTCTAACCAATGATAGATATCGCGGAAATCGATGTGCAGCATATCATTTTTTAGATAGCCCACCTTGCCATTAAGGATAACGTGTTCGTGAACTTCGTTATCTCCCGTGTTGGGTATATCTTCCGTGTTTAAATTCTCGTATCTACCCGACTTATGTTTAAATAAACGCAGATTCCAGTCGGGATACTTGCCACCATAACGGATCCATTGTCCGAGGAAGAAAACGCGACGATTGAGATAATAACCGTTATAGTTGGAATCTTGGATCACGGTGGCGATTTCGTCCCATAGTTCGGGGGTGATTCTCTCATCACAATCGACGATTAATACCCATTCGTTGCGAAAAGGCAGGTTATCGAGGGACCAGTTTTTCTTTTTCGGCCAACGACCATTAAAATAAAATTGGACTACATTAGCCCCATAGTTGGTAGATATTTCGATCGAGCGATCGATACTTTGGGAATCGACGACAAACACTTCATCAGCCCTAGCAACACTCTCTAAACAAGCGGGAAGGTTAGATTCCTCGTCTTTGGCGGGAATTAACACCGAAACGGGAATTTTTTCTGATTGACTAAACATTGGTACACTGTGGCTAGGTAAAGTGTTCGCATCTTTCCTTAAAACCCTCCGTCACTCAGAAAGTGAGAACTAGGACTTAAGATTTTTTTCAATCATACTATACCTTATTTGGTTTTTAAGTCATTCTCCTGCTTTTCTCCCTAAATTGCTAACTGCGAAATAGACGACTATACTGGGTTTCGTGGTTCATACTGGCAAAACTTAGCCCCCAACTCCAACTGGTCAGGTTTTCATCGGCTAAACTGATAATATCTGCTGTTGCTGTTAATAAACTGGGCTGTAAACCGATCAGAAGCGCTTGTCCTAGGGTTTGTCCAAGGGGAATTAAACGCAGTCCTGCATTGATTAAATTACTTGCCCAACTGTGTAAATAGCCTAAAACCGCTAATTCTTCCCCAATTTGCCAATGACTTGCCCCGATCGCAAAGGCGGTGGCATAATTAGCCTGTTCCAGTAGATTATCTCTGTCTGGTGCTAACTCCCGCAATAGGTTTAACAGCGATCGCCCCATTTGCCAGCTTTGTTGTCTTAATTCGGCCGTTTCCCGCGTTGCCGATAACCAATTGTCCCAATAATTAAGTTTTGTAAAATCTTCTTGACAAAAACAACGATATACCCTTAGCAAAACAGCCGCTTCTAAGCGAATCGAGCCTTGACAAAGCGATCGCTCTAACCAATCATTCAAGGTGGCACTATTGGAGATAATCCCCTTTTCGACGAGGGTTTCTAGCCCTTCGGAATAACTATAGGCCCCCACGGGTAAAATGGGACTAGCCAATTGTAATAAACACAAAAGTTCTTTTTGATCGAGCATAGAAAACCGAGAAAATTGTCCTTATCAATTATCCATTCATCTGTTTAACCAGATGTAAAATTTCAGGAAGAATCAGTTTTTCTAGGGCTAATTTAACGGCATTAGTGGAACCAGGGAGAGAAAAGACCAATAGGTTTTGATAAACCCCAGCTATTGCCCTCGATGCCATGGCACGGGAGCCGATTTCCTGATAGCTAAGATAACGAAATAATTCGCCAAAACCGGGCAAAGTAATCCTTAATAAAGGTACTAAAGCATCGTAGGTGGTGTCTCTAGGAGCAATACCCGTCCCCCCATTAAGAATTAAGACTTTTATCTGATTTTGATTGCTAATCTCTGGTAAAATTGCTTGAATTTGTAAGGGTTCATCGGGGATAATTAAGTATAGGCCGATATCGTGACCCGATCGAGTTAGTAACTCTTGAATTATTTGGCCACTTCTATCCGTCTCTGGGGTACGAGTATCGCTCACCGTGACTACGGCACAGGTAAGGTGAAGGGGGGTGGCGTCGGGATGGGGAATAAAGGTCATAATTAGGGTTTGCGGCAAAAAGTTTTTCTTGGGTGTAGGGTGTAGGGTGTAGGGTTTTACCGATTTTGAGGTAGTCAATTACCTAATTTTCAGGGAAAAAGTAGCTGAATTTTCCCCCCGATCACTCCCATATCGGATACTTTTTGATTGACAAAAAGTCTAAAAGTCTTATCCAACAAGGTTTTTAGATTAGACCTCTTGCATAATTTTTTTATGGTATAATATAAGGTTTTGCTTTTTTCTCAATTCTTAGATTGAAGTGGAAAAAAGAATAAAATGTGATCTTAGGTCAGGAAATCATCTATAATTTTGCTATGTTTATTAGCAAAATTATGGATTATCAAAACTTATCAGATGAACAATTCAAACGCCGTTTCGGTGTGTACAAACAAACATATAGAAAGATGGTAGAATCAGTAAAAAGTGTTGAAGCCGACTCTAATTCACCATCTAAAAGGGGACCGAAACCTAAACTATCTATAGAAGAACAAGTTTTAGTAACGTTAGAATATTGGCGAGAATATAGAACATATTTTCACATTGGTACAAGCTGGGAACTATCAGAATCAACTATATGTCGGATTGTAAATAAGACGGAAAAAATGCTTTTACAATCGGGAAACTTCCGTTTAAAAGGAAAAAAAGCTTTACTCAATCAAGCAGAGATACCGGTCGTAACGGTAATGGATGTGACGGAAACTCCCATTGAACGCCCCCAAAAGAAACAGAAAGATTTTTTTTCGGGTAAAAGAGGTTATCATACTTTAAAATCCCAATTAGTAGCTGATCAAAATACCGAGGAAATTATCTGTGTCTTTTGTGGGAAAGGTAGAGGTCATGATTTTAGTTTATTTAAAAAAAGTCGAGTTCGTTTTCATCCTTTAACTACCAGCATAGAAGACAGTGGTTATCAGGGAATAGCTGCATACCATAGTAATAGTTATACACCGAAAAAGAAATCGAAAAATAGAAAATTAACAGAGTTAGAAAAAGAGTATAACAAGGCTTTAGCCAAAGAAAGGATTATCATTGAACATATAAATAGGAAACTCAAAATCTTTAAAATCTTATCCTGTAAATATCGGAATCGTCGTCGAAGATATAGTTTAAGAGTTAACTTGTTGGCGGCTATTTATAACTGTGAGTTAGGGATAGGTATAGCAGCTTCTTAAAAGTTGCCTAAAGATTAATCAAGTCAAGGAGAATTTATTCTCAATTTTTATAATTGAGATAGTTTGTGCCGCTTAAATAAAGAGGTTTTGATAACCAAATTAAAGCAGCTCTAAAGAGTTTTGAGTTAAAAGTTAAACTTCAAGTTTTCATTCAGGACGAATGTACTGATTAACTAATTTTTTGGGGAAAATTAGTTAACCCATCATTATAACATATAATTAATTTGCAAGAGTTCTATTTATTCAGCCAGCCCTAATTAACGATATGCTGAGAGTTGGAGAAAAACAAGCATTAAGAACAAATGTATGTACTGACTGGCCAGTGCAGTCACCCTGAAATAAAAAACTTAACTTTGGCAAGTATTGCCGATTTTTGCTGGTTTTTGCAACCTTTTCGCTGGTAATGACGACAAAGTAAAGGGAACTTCTAGAGAACAGATTATCCCAAAATAACAAAATCGAGATTATCATCTAAGTTGGTATAGATTATGACTGGAATTATGAGTCAACTCAGTCCCCTACAAGCCGAACAAATCAAGGAAATCGGGACTTATTTACGTCAAAAACGAGAAGAAAGCTGCCTGAGCATAGACGATATCGCCGCCGTGACGATGATTAGATTGCCAATGCTAGAAGCGTTGGAAACGGGGAATTGGGAGAAATTACCAGAATTAATTTATGTCAAGGGATTTATCAAACGCTACGGTGATGCCCTAAAAATTGATGGTAAAGCTTTAGCCGATCGCTTGTCTCCTAGTGCGGAACAATTAGCCCAAGAGGTAACTATCCCGAAAACACTGCCCACAAAAGCTACCCCCATCTCCAAGGCTGAACCGGCTGCCCCAAAAGCGGAACGAGTGAAACCAGAAAACCCGGCCCCAGAAACTAGCCCCCAACCAGCTAAATCGACCTTTTTCGGGATATATCTCTGGTTAGGCTTACTGGCGGGCATATTTTGTGGTATTGGCTATCTTTTCCTCCGTCCCCCTCTCTCTAATCCCCCTGCCGTTACTCCCTCTCCTTCCCCCGTGGGTTCCCTCGCACCGGTAGTCCCTCCTGCGCTGGTAGCCTCTCCTTCCCCTTCTCCTCCGCCAAAAGTTCCCCTCTCAGCCGAAGTAACTATTGAACAGGCCACTTGGGTAAGGGTAATTGCCGATGGCAAAAAAGTCCACGAAGGCAATCTCCAACCCGGGACCAAACGAACTTGGACAGCCCAAAAGAGTTTAAATATTCGATCGGGCAATGCTGGTGCTGTTAAAATCTCTCTTAACGACAACCCTGCCCAATTAATGGGTAAAGCTGACCAAATCGGCGAAATCACCCTCACTGCACCCCCTCTCAGTGATCAGTAAACAGTAATCAGTGAACTAAAAACTCACATCTGAAAACTGAAAACTGATAACTGATTAGGCTGCATCATCCCAGATGGGGGTAAGGGTTTGATAATCGTAGCGGGAAGCGTTGGGATGACAGGTGACACAGGTGGTGTGACCGAGAGGAGTGGGTAAATTGACCCTAGGGTGCAAAACCTTTACATAGCTGGACTGTTCAATTAGGAGGGGAACAAAAGTAGTCTCCCTAAGAGGGCGGGAAGAATAACTGAGATAATCCCAGATAAGACGCTGAGTAATGCCGACAATTGGTTTTAAACGGATACCATAGTGAGAATTAGGATTTTCTAGGATTTTTTTCCAAGTTTGACTCGGTAGGATACTGGGAGCAATGGCAATATGGCAGCTGGCACAATTTTCTAGATAGGTTTGCTGTCCAATTTGATAACGATTTAGCAATGTATCCGAGGAGGGAGATTGGGCGATCGCTGGTTGTTGAAGTAGCGAAGCCAGTAGAATACCCCCTAGAATACTGAGGAGAAAGAGGATCAGAAAAAAAATCGATTTCACTTGACCGCTGGAAGGCATGACTGGGATGACGAGTAATTGAACACAATTTTGACACTCTCGCCATCACAATGCCAAGCTGTGTGATGGGAGATTCTTGCTTCACAGAAACCTGCTTTTTAAGACGAATCCCAACGAGTCTTACAGTCTCTCCACAAGTTTAAACTCCTGACTGCCCATCAGTATTTGGGTTCTTCTGGTTTATGTGTGGAAACGAGGTCTATACTGATATTTTCTAGTTTCTTCTGCGGCTCGACTGAGCATCGCCGAACGTCAAAATAGCCCTAAAAGTCTTGCTTGATAGGTATTTCACGGTTTCATAAGCAAAAATCAAGTAGGTAGGCGTTAAAAATTATCAGATGCCCCCCTTATTAAGGGGGGACTAAGGGGGGATCGGCACCCCCCTTATCAAGGGGGGGACTAAGGGGGGATCGGCACCCCCTTTATCAAGGGGGGACTAAGGGGGGATCGGCACCCCCCTTATCAAGGGGGGACTAAGGGGGGATCGGCACCCCCCTTATTAAGGGGGGACTAAGGGGGGATCGGCACCCCCCTTATCAAGGGGGGACTAAGGGGGGATTGGCACCCCCCTTATCAAGGGGGGACTAAGGGGGGATTGGCACCCCCCTTATCAAGGGGGGACTAAGGGGGGATTGGCACCCCCCTTATCAAGGGGGGACTAAGGGGGGATTGGCACCCCCCTTATCAAGGGGGGACTAAGGGGGGATCGGCACCCCCCTTATCAAGGGGGGACTAAGGGGGGATCGGCACCCCCCTTATCAAGGGGGGACTAAGGGGGGATCGGCACCCCCCTTATCAAGGGGGGACTAAGGGGGGATCAGAGGCAAAATCCATTTTTAATTTAATTATAACCAGCTACTTATAACACAAAGTCGAGAAGAGCCTCTTAACTTTTTTTGTATCAAAATTACTTGAACGGGAGCATTAAAAGGGGGGAATTAATCCCCCCATTAATTTAGACAAAGAAACTATTGACCGCAATAGTACCTAGCGCCGGTAAACTACCCGTTAACCCAGTCAGATTAATCACCAAATCATTAGCACTTTGGAAGCCTGCTGTACCATCGTTGATAATTAGGTAAGTAGAAGAACTATTGTCCCGCACTAAAACAGCGCTGTTCATCCCGAGAGCTTGATTTCCGGCTGTTGCCCCATTAGCATCGGTAAAGACGTTAGTAACAATGGTGTTAATATTGGTCGTGGTGCTATCTGTTGCCCGGGTAAAAGCGACCGGGGCATTAATTGCCAGATTGACAAGGCATTACCCGTGCCATTAAGATTACCAGTACCAGTGAGGACGAGATTTTCCACGTTGTTAGGAAGGGTATAGGAAATGGAAACTCGCAGTGAAACACCCCGTGAAACTTGGCTGCAACCGATTGTCGCTCTTCTGGGAGAAGGGGAATTCGCCGAGGCTTATGCTTTGGCTGCATACTTTCCTAACACTCGCAATAGGCAACTCGTACAACTTGCTGCATTGTTGGGACAAAATAAGTTTAGTGAAGCTGATACTCTCTTAAAGAAATTTGCTGCTGAAACTCAAAGCCTTGTAGCTGAATTTGCAACTATTCTGAACCAAGTCGATTTGGACCTCCTTGAGACAGCTTATCAAGCTATTAAGGATCAATATTTCGAGTTAGCTGATTTCTGTATTCAATTTCAACTGCTGACTCATCCAGAAACAAACTTATCAGTAATTGTTGATAGAAGCGCTATTACCAGTAAAGGCCTAACCATGAACGAGCGCAGAAGGATTATGCAAACGCTATGTATTATTGACGAGGAGGAGAAGGATAAAATCTTATACTGCGAGCAAAAACTACCCTTAATCTATCGGTTCCGTGAATATTTTGCTAGGGATAAAGATAAAAGCGTAACAATTGAACGCCACACTCGAATCGAATTCCCATCAGGATGTGTTCTTGAACAAAAAGTTGATTTAAAGATTCAGCTAACTGAAGAGATTCCAAAATTTACTCGTGTTCTAGAAAAAATTTTGCTTACAGTAGGACGTAATACTAAGCAAGTTGAACTAAATGTCAAGGTTACTGCTCCAGCATTTGCCATAAGACCTTATCAGCAGCAGTTGACTGTTCCAGTTAAAGGCGATTCCAACGAAGTGATTTTTACCCTTGTTCCTCTTGAAAGAGGTGAGCAAGTTATTGAGATTGAGTTTTTCAGAGGAGCAACAAGAGTTGGGTATGTAATCGTTCAAACTTATGTAAGTTCCTACAGGTATCGTGAAAAATCGCCAAAAGTTTTATCAATGGAAGACCCAATTGATGGTCTCAAAAACTTAGAAAGTATGACGGTTAATCCCGATAAACATACACTTAATGTTACTTGGATTGAGAGAGAAAGTAAATTACTCTATACTATCTTCCCAGCGAATCGCTTAGGCGAGTGGAAGAAAACAATTCCTAATATTCAGCAACAAATTGAAGATGATTTGCGAAGTTTGAATGCTTTCCTGACAGAAGTAGTGCAACAAGGAAACCCCTCTGATGAGCGTTGGGAGAGTATCTGTTTCAATCTTCAGAGTGTTGGCGCTAACTTGTTCGAGATGTTAATTCCCTCTGAAGTAGCAAAAAAAGTGCGAGATTGGAAGATTGGTTCTCCTGTCATTATCTCCACTAATGAACAGTGGATTCCTTGGGAATTAATGTACGACGGCGAAGATTTTTGGGGAAAGAAGTTTATTATTGCTCGCTCTCCTCGCCTCAGCGATAGTCAAGATTTACCAGATAAAAATAGACCTGAAAGTAAGGGAAAAAGACAAATCAAGCGGATTGTCAATATTGTCGGTGGAGATGTACCTTCCTCGGAAGCAGAGCGAGCTACCCATCTATTCTCTAATCTTCTCCCCCTGGAAGCGGTACAATTGTTAGCTAAACAGCCAATTTCGTCCCTTGTAAAAGCTATTCCAGGCACAGATGCGCTTCATTTTACCTGTCACGGACATTTAGAACCGCACCTACTCCAAATTGCTGGCGATAAAAACAAAACCCGAATTGAAAACTTGCTCCCTGAAACCATTCTAAGGCTACCCCTTGAGCCAGGTAGTCTTGTGTTTGCTAACGCCTGTGCTTCAACCGTTCCCGTGTTAACCTTTGGAAAATTTAGCAGTTTTGGCTGGAAATTTTATCAGCGTGGTGCAGATGCTTTCATTGGAACTTTAGGAGCCGTACCAGTGAAATATGCCGTCAACTTTGCCGAAATTGTTTACCGTGAATTATTCAACCCAGATGAGAAAATTACTATCGGACAGGCTGTAGCCAAAGCCAAAGAAGTTGCAGCCAATGAGAGAAACTTATTTTGGCTACTGTATTGTATTTATGGCGATCCAGATTTCTCGATTGTACAGCAAAAAAATTCCAAGGAGGAAGACCATGCCAATTAAAGTATATGCCACAGCCGTCGATCCAGCTTCAGTTAGTAGCTTACAAACTGAGGATGAGGAAATCCTGACTACTTTGGGACCACAAGAGGAAACCGTCGCAGTTCAGTTGCAAGAACTCTTTGAATCTGTCATGGAAGCTCTTTCTAGTAAGGTAGATGTAGAAAGTAAGTTGACTGTTGAAATTAATGGTTCAGTCAGCCTAAAGGCGCAGGGAGGACTCAAATATCTGTTTTTCAACATTGGAGCAGAAACAGCCAATACAAACACGATGAAAGTTACCCTATCTACAACTTTGCAGCCAAAAATACAGAAAACGAAGTAAATGTCCACCATTAAAACAAAAAGCCAGAGGTCGGTATCCGGTCTCTCAAAGAAAACGGGTTTCTCAAAGAGTTTCTCAAAGAAAACCGTTTTCTAGATATTGATTTTTGCCAAAGACTGCTTAAATTCTGCGAGAGAATTAGCAGTAGCTGCTAATTTAACAATCTCTTGTAATGTAGATAGTACCGAAACTTTATTCAGGTATTGTTCCACATCTAAAGGAACTTCACCTAAGCGAGCTTGCAAAACTGTTTTGACAAAATCACGAGCATTTTCTAACGCCCCAATTTCCTTACCGATTTCCTTACCGCGTTCTATCCCTCGTAACTCCCCAATTTCCTTACCAATTTCTTTACCGCGTTCGATTCCTCGTAACTCCATATTACTCATTAAAGGCATGGTTCTTTCCTCCTCAAATTGTTTGATTTTACTTTCTAAACTTGACTGTAATTCAGCGGATAAAGTCATCATATTGTCGATGATTTCAAACAGTTTAATTATCTGTTCTCTCTCGAACTCCTTTTCATATAATCCCCTGATTAACTTCCACTTCCACTGTTCCCGTTGTGGCATCTTTCCAGTAGTCGCTTTTGTTTTCAGGTGTGCCATCACTATTATAGCAAAGGGATTGCTACTTGTTTCTAGTTCTGTCCATCTTTCCTCATAGTCCAGTAATTTAACCGTTGGGAATTTCAGACTCACTTCACAGCCAGCAATGGTATAATTATAGGAATCTGGTCGCCAATTTACTCGTTCATCTCCTAAAATTGCCAGACTGATAACTGGTTTCTGATACAAATCAAAGGCACGATAGTTATAAATATACATCCTCTGAGGGAAGTTTTCTTCGTATTGACTTTGAATTTCAATATGAATCAAAATCCAGACTTCTTCACCTCTGAGTAACCAAACTTTATAGAGTTTGTCAGCGAAACGTTTTTTTGTCTTTGCTGAAGCGGTAATCCGTTTGAGTTCTTTTTCTAGGGATTCGGGAATTTTTGTCCAATCAATCAATTGGTGAACTTCGGGAAAAAAGAAGTATAAAAACGCTTCAAAATACTCGGTTAATGCTTCTTTCCAAGGTTCATCATAATTGGCGGTTGTTGGGTTCATGGCAAGTCGCTACCAATTGGAAAGTTAGGCACTCATCTAAATCTATTATTCCCCATAAATATCATCAATGCCACTTGTCGTCACAAAACTTCCCATTAGAGCAACCTACATCTACATCTTTGTCCTGTAGGGGCGAAGCATTCGGATAAAAAATCTACGGTTTCACCGATAGGTTATTGCCCGAATGCTTCGCCCGTACTTTTTGCCGCAAACCCTAGATAGAGTCCTATAGCAGCGGATAAAAGACAGGATTTTCGCCACTTTTGCCCCCTTTTAGAGAGATTCTTCGATCACGGAACCATCTTCTTGCACCCAGGCGAGATTTTTAATCATTCGATCGCGGGCATAGGTGCGAATTTGTGCCTCGCTGCGACCACCTAAATCGATCGCCACCCTCAGATTCGGATCACTGGTGCGAAGGGAGCGAGCTTTACTAAAAGTCGCTATCTGGGCGTTATTACCCAAAGGGATAAGTAACCAGTCGAGGGGGGGAGCTTGGGTGGGTAAAATCTGCCCTGATAATAGACTTTCGTGCAGTTCTTCGATATTTAGGGAAAAACCGATACCCGGAGCCGATTGGCCCTGGGGATGAAAAACGCCCAATAATTGATCATAGCGTCCGCCCTGGCCTAAAATACTGAGATTTTGCTGGTGATCACTAACCGCTTTAAAAACGATGCCGGTGTAGTAATCAAAGGTTTGAATCAGACTTAAATCGAGAATTAGGGGGAAAGGACTAGAGCGATCGGCATTAAGCAGCTCTACTAGGGATTTAAGGTTATTAACGGCTTTTTGGGCTGATTCTTCCTGGGCTAATAGGGCCACTTGTGCGAGGACATCCTCAGGATTACCGCGCAGATGAAATAATTGTCGGGCTTGCTGCCGGAGGATTTCGTTGGGATAGGGAAGATTTTCGAGGCTAACGTAGTCCAGGAGGGCTAAACAGCGTTTCACCTGTTCGCGTAAGGGACCGGGAAAAGGGGAAAGTAGGGAACGAGTCAAACCCGCTTCTCCTAAAATAATCTGCCAGTTAGGGACGGCCAAACTATCGAAACAGTCAGCCAAGAGCAGTAAAATCTCGGCATCAGCTAGTAAACCGCCAGAAAAGAGCAGTTCTACCCCCGCTTGATAGAATTCCACTTGACGACCGTGATAACCGGCGCTAGGGCGACGAAAAACGTTGGCCCGATAACAGAGACGTTGGGGATAGGACTCCCCACTCATGCGGGAGACGGCACTACGCGCAATGGAAGCGGTTAATTCAGGGCGTAATCCCGATAGTCCTTGACTATCCCCGTGGAGTTGGATCACGGTGCTGGGATCGATCGTACCGCCTGCGGTGAGGGTATCGAGCCATTCAATGGTGGAGGTGACGATCCTTTGATAGCCCCAACGCTGAAAGACAGACTGAAGGCGATCATTAATCCAGCCTTTTTGGGTAACTTCTAGGGGTAATAAATCCCTTGTCCCCGCCGGGGGTTGATGAATCATCGAAAATTTTGGGTCTGAAACCCCGTCGTTCTACGACGGCTTTACTGTTAAATATTAGCACATTTACAAAATATATGCTAGAATGTGAGACATGGAAAAAGCCTACTCGTTTCGATTTTACCCCACACCCGAACAAGAGTCGCTATTGCGGCGCACTTTGGGCTGTGTAAGATTAGTTTACAATAAAGCTCTCCACGAACGAACACAAGCATGGTACGAAAGACAAGAAAGAGTAGGATATGTTCAAACTTCTTCAATGCTAACCGATTGGAAAAAACAAGAAGAATTAAACTTTCTCAATGAAGTAAGCTGTGTACCTTTACAACAAGGGTTAAGACATTTACAAACAGCTTTCACTAACTTCTTTGCTGGTCGTACTAAGTATCCTAACTTTAAGAAAAAACATCAAGGAGAAAGTGCCGAATTTACCAAATCTGCTTTTAAATTTAAAGACAAACAAATCTATTTAGCCAAATGCACAGAACCTTTACCTATTCGATGGTCAAGACAAATACCAGAAAGCTGTGAACCAAGCACAGTAACAGTCAGATTACATCCTTCTGGACGTTGGCATATCTCAATTAGATTTGATGACCCAACAATTAAGCCATTACCAGTAACAGATAAAGCCATCGGAATTGACTTAGGAATTAGTAGCCTAGTAATTACCAGCGACGGCGATAAAGTGTCTAATCCCAAGCATTTTAACAAGTATTATCGGAGACTGCGAAAGGCACAAAAAAGCCTTTCGAGAAAACAGAAAGGGTCAAAAAATCGGGAAAAAGCAAGAATCAAAGTAGCCAAGATTCACGCTCAAATCACCGATAGTAGAAAAGACCATTTACATAAGCTAACCACTCAATTAGTTCGTGAAAACCAAACGATTGTGGTTGAGAATTTAGCTGTCAAGAATATGGTCAAAAACCCGAAATTATCTCAGGCAATATCTGACGTTAGTTGGGGAGAAATCACCCGACAATTAGCCTATAAATGCCGTTGGTATGGGAGAAATTACATCGAAATAGATAGATGGTTTCCTAGTTCTAAAAGGTGTAGTAATTGCGGGTATATTGCTGAGAAAATGCCGTTAAATGTTCGAGAGTGGGATTGTCCAGACTGTGGGACGCACCATGACCGAGATATTAACGCCAGTAAAAATATTTTGGCCGCAGGGCTTGCGGTGTCAGTCTGTAGAGCGACCATAAGACCAGAACAGAGTAAATCTGGGGCGGCAGGTGCGAAAAATCCTTCGGGAAAGAAGCAGAAACCCAAATCGTGAGGTTTGGGAATCGCCGTCCGTTTTACGGCGGCGAGGATGTCAAGGGAGTTTGCTAATCAAAATCGGTGGCACTGGTCAGTCCTATTTCTTTTTACCACCAAATCGAGACCAAAAACCGCCCTTGCGCTCTCCTTCCTCTTTTTGTCCTTTCTGGTCTGGCATTTCAGTATTAGAATTAATTACTTTATCTAGTTCCCGTTTGCTCCTAATCACCGTCGCATCTTTGGGGTTGGTTTGCCAAGCGCGATTGATATGAACCCGGGCCATGGATAGTTGATTTTGTCGCAGGTAGGCTAAACCGATCAGGGCGTGACAGATGCCATTATCCGGTTCTTGCCGCAGGGCATCGCGCAATTCTCGCAAAGCTTGGGCGGGGTTATTTTCGTCAAGAGAAGCTTGGGCGCGGCGAATATAGGCTTCTAGGGGCGATTCCTTCGCTTTAGCTGGGGCTGCCGTGGTTACAGTCGCTCTAACTAACTCGGACTGGTTAGTATTGCCCTGGGAGATAAAGACTTTCGGGGTGGTTTTCCTGTTGCCCCGACCTTCGGTTAAGATCAGATAAACGAGATTGAGTTCACTGAGTTGGGCGATTTTTTGATAGGTATTTTCCAGAGCGGTATATTGATCGATCGCCAAAGATTGCAGGATTTTTTGATAGACTAATTCGTAGTTAGCGCTAGATTGGGCTAGTTTTCTAGCTGGTTCGCTACTGATGGTGATTTTACTCAAATCTCTCCCCATTGCCTTGCCCATTTGTGCTAAAACAAGGCGAAATTCTTCGCGAGATAGATCGTGGCTCAGATGTTCGTAGGCGGGGTTAACTAATTTTGAAAGTAACTGATGAGCCTGTTCCTTTTCATCGGGGGTGTAAGTGCGACAGGTATCAGGATGGAGTTTATAGGCGATTTTTAAGTAACGCTGGCGAATCTCCTCCTGTTCGGCATCGATCGAGACTCCTAAAATAGCGAAGTGATCGATTAAATCATATTGAAATAATCCCTGGGAAATTGGAAAAGTCATAGAGAGTATCCTAACTTTAATCAAAATGATAATCGCATTAAAACTGAAAGCTCCAAGAAGCCGCTTTTTGCAGAGCTTGGCTTAAGGGGGTGTGAATCTGTCCGTTAGTAGCCAGGATTCGCCCCGTTTCTATCAAAAAAGGACTCTCATCGTAGGCGCTAATTTTACCCCCAGCTTCTTCGATCAGAATAACTCCCGCGGCCAGATCCCAGGGATTAATTCCTCGTTCCCAATAACCATCTAAGCGCCCACAGGCCACATCGGTTAAGTCTTTGGCAGCGGAACCGCTGCGGCGTACCCCTTGGGTCAGATGGGTCAAATAACAGAATTCGGCATAATTATTATCGGGGGTTTGACAGCGATCGTAGGCAAAACCCGTCACCAGTAAACTTTTTTCTAGTTCACCGGTCCGGGAGACATGGATGGGACGACGGTTCAGGGTGGCCCCCAAACCCCGAGCTGCCCGAAATAGTTCCTTTCTAAAGGGGTTATAGATAACTCCTACTGATGCTTTCCCTGCGATTAGGAGTCCGATGGAGACGACGGCTACGGGATAACCGTGGGCATAGTTGGTGGTTCCATCGAGAGGATCGATCGCCCAGAGATAGTCGCTATCGGTCCCTGGCAGTTTTCCCGACTCTTCCGCTAAAATCCCGTGTTTGGGAAAGTGACGGCCAATAATTTTGAGAATTTCTGTTTCCGCTCGACGATCTATTTCTGTCACTAAATCGCCCGATCGCCCTTTTTCTTCTATTGTCTCGATTTTACCCCAATTATCGAGGATAATTGTTCCCGCCGCTAGGGCGGCTTCGCTGGCAATGTCTAAGTATTTTTCTAATTGGCTGCTGGTATCTAGCACGATTAATCCCTAATCTATTCCTCATCTAAGGGTAAACCAAAACGCACTTTCCCACGAGCAAAAAAGCGACCGAATTGCAGTTCATAGACTTCATCTTCGTCCTGGGTGGCTACTTCCAGATCGCCACGGGCATAACTGACACAAAGTAAAGCATAACCTCTGGCTTTTAATTCCGGCGATAGTCCGATCGCTTCTGGTTGATGGATATCTCCCGATAATACCCTGACCGCGCAGCTGGTACAAGCTCCATTGCGACAGGAAAAGGGTAATTGATAGCCCTGTTTTTCCAGACTGTGGAGTATATAGTTATCCTCAGGAACGGTGGTGGTAATTTTTTCGCCCGTCTGACGATTGTTAACGGTGATTTGATGATATTTAGTCATAGTTTAGTTAGGCGGAAATTAAAGCTGTAATTCTAGATAGTTCTGAATTTAGGTGCTATTTTGGTCAGCCGTCTTGATTATATCATAAATCATTGCTCAAATAGTCATCATAATCTCTATAAATGCTTCCTGACAAAGGGGGCGGTTTTCGGGGAATTTGCCTAAATCTAAGAATCTCCTACCATCATCTTTAATCCTCAAAAATCTACGCGCTTGAGATAGGCGAAAAATCAGCATCTTTTCTTAAATTACAATGAAATTGATTAATGTTAATAGTTCTCACAAAACGTTTAGGAGAGAGAGACTTATAAGGTTTCAGGCTGGGAATAGATTGACGCACGATTTATCTATTTGAAAAGATTGGTTACAATTTTGTAAATCTCTCCTAAGGATTTAGCCTGTCTCTTAATACTGCATTACTCAGTTATTATCAATTACAAGTCAGCATCAAATCAGGTTATGCCGTCATAATCCCAATCGATCGCCCAGTAGTCAATCAAGGCAGCAAAGTTATCCTTAATCGCCTTCCTTAGTTCGGCTTTTTAGTGATCTTGTCAAAACCTGTACTTGATGCTTATCAATATTGTCATTAAACAGAGTATCGGTACATTCAGAACGTAAAGCTTTCCATAATGTTGCTTCTTCATAGTGTTCAATCTCTTTTGGAATATAGTCTAGGAGAGTTTTAGAGCAAACTACTATTAAACGCTTTTTAACTCTTGAAAATGCAACGTTTGAGCGATTTAAACTAAGAATGAACTCCACAGTCTTGCCAATTGCTGATGGATTACTTGCTGTTGCAGAAACGATCACATTGTCACGCTCACCACCCTGCACTTTCTCGACTGTATCAATTACATCTACAGCATTTATATAATTTGCTAATTTGGTTTTTAGTAGCGATCTTTGAGCGCGATGGGGTGTAAGAATTGCAGTAGAACCATCAGGAATTTTTCCTCCTGCATCAAGAATATTTTTGATTATTTTCACTTCAATTTGATTGCTACGTTTTGATTCACGTTCATCATGAACAACAAGATAAAGACCTCGATTTCCCTGTAAAAGTTTTTCCCAATTTCCCGTAATTTCATCTTGTTTTATACGGGTATTTTGAGAATTTGATACTGCCCATTGATTATTTTCATCGATTTCTAAGTTTGTCTTAAAATCAAAAACATCTTGAAAAAAAACTTGATCTAAACTAACAACTTTACCACTAATTTTTCGTTGCCAATGATAACGCCTTCCAAACCACTTTAGAGAACTTACAACGGCTAAATCTCTACCTGTCCATCCTAAAGCATAACGACGATCTACTTCATCGGAAAGACAAGAGTAAATAAGTTGTTCTAAACTTTCCCGACAACCCAACAATTCTCGTAAACGACTTAATAATTGAGAACTAACGCGAGAACATCCTTCAACTAATTGAGTCATTTCTTGACGTGACCAAACATAAAAATGAATGGGGGCTTGTTCTGTTTCCGCAACCGAGTCGATTGCACCCACTAATTCTAATAAAAATCCTTGTATTAACTCTTTTTCAGAACCATTATCTTCTTTATAATCTCCTGTCCATGCTGAAGTTTTAAATTTAATTAAATCTTCTCCTTCAAGTTCTTTTTCTTTAAAAATAGGTTTATTATTTTCATCAATTCCTTCTTCTAAATATTCTTTAATGTTAGGATCTGGTCGCCATTTACCATCTGCATTTTGCTCAAATTTTGGGTCTAATTTTCCCTCACTTTTAGTAACATGAGCAGCCAGCGCACCTATTCTATTTTCTACATAATCATATTCAACAGAAAGATAGACACGAATGAGTCTTTCTCCATTAATTTTATGTTCAGGAAGTTGACTGTTACCTGAATATTTTGGCAGTTGTTGCACTTCATAGGTTCCTGGATCTAAGTCTCCATCAGGAAGAGTCCGCCGACGAGTGTTTGCCTTTAATTGAAGCAGTTCTAGATTCTCTGTAAAACTTATATCTTGTTGAAGTTGAATAGCTTGATTTCCTTCTAAGTCAATCTCGGCTAAATCATCAAGATTTTGAATACCTACTTTATTCAATGATTTAACAACTGATGAATCTATTCCCAATAATTCTAAACGGCGTTCTCTGGCACTTTCAGCTAAACAATGAACACTCCATGTGCAGTCACTACATTTTTGGTCTAATTGATAATCTAAATTAGTTAAATCAGTTTCAATAATACGTTTTAGCACACCATCAGAAGCTATTAAACGATTAATATCAGCTTCTATTGTATCTAGGTTTAAAGCTTCAGATTTAATAATATCTTGACTTTTATTAGTATTTTCATCAATGCGAACTACAACACATTCAATATTTTTAGGCTTTAAATTTATTCCATTGATAGTGATTGGATTATCGTTTATCAGTTGACGTAAAAGCATTCTATATAAAGCAACTTGTACTCGATGATAAGTTCTATCTTTTCGAGACGCTTTACACTCAACTAATCGCAGTTTAGGTTGTTCATTTTCCCAAAAAACAATTACAAAATCAATTTGCCCACTAATCTCAAATTCTCCCAGTTTTCCATTGATACCAATTTCTCGTCCATAAGCTTTTTGTCCGACTGACAAATTTGTTAACTTTTCAACAAAGTCATTCCAATTAGTTGATTTGTCTTCCTTAGAATTCTGCTCTCTTTGGATTAAATCTACTAATCCTTCTTTTTTAAGTGATTTCTCCCATTCATCCTCTCTTTTTCGACCTTCTGCTTCTAAAAACGGGTCTAAAGAGGTTGAAAAAATCAACTCATAAAAAGGAATATCTTTTTTGGCAAGTTCATAATCTTTGTACTTTAACTTAAAACGGCGATCGCATGATTGATAACGAATATATTCAGCAATGTCAGTAGCTCTAACAAATGGCATTGTCATTTGAGCTTCTTGGTTCTCCGTATTTTCGTCGGGCATATTCGTAGATTTCTCGAATGTTTGTATTATAATTCACTAAAATTTGTCATTTTACAACACTTTAGAGGAGATATTTTCTCTATTTCCCCGTCCTCCTTCTTTTTTACCTGATAAATATCCCACCGCAATTGCAGATTCAGCCAGAAATCGGGTGAGTTGCCGAAGAACTTTGCCAGACGGAGTGCCGTGCTGGGGGTAATGCCTCGTCGGGCATTGACTAGCTCGTTGACTCGCTGGTAAGGAACGTGAAGTCTTAAAGCCAGCTCTCGCTGTGTCAGGTTCATCGGTTCCAGAAAATCATCAAGGAGAACTTCTCCTGGATGGCTGGGGGCGCGATGGGTTGGTACTCGGATCATCTTTCACCTCAATGGTAGTCCACTATCTCTACTTGAGAAGGTCCGCTTTCTGTCCAAACGAAACAGATGCGGTACGGGTCGTTGATTCGGATGCTGTACTGCTCCTTCCTATCTCCTCGGAGTGCCTCCAACTTATTCCCTGGTGGAATTCGGAGATGGTTTCTTGACTAGGTGCGCTTGTGCCACCTAGCAAAAGTGAGGGAATGGCCGCTAAAAAAGGAGATATTTTCATATTAAACAAGCAAGGGGAAATATCAGGTATTCCAGGAAGAATAATTTCCAAATAAATTGGTAAAATCGGCTGATTTCGCTTTTATCTTCTAAATTTACTCCGCGACTACGCCACCAAAGAAGAACAAGTAGGAGCAGATGGGCGACAATGGCCAGAGGAGAATTAATTCCCGTTATTCCCAAGAGACCGACGACAATCATACCTGCATAACATAGAGAAATTGTCAAGAGGGAAATTGTTAAGATTTTTTCTGGGCCGAGCAGCAGGGTAAAAGTGGTAATTTGGTAAATGCGATCGCCTTCTAGGTCAGGAACATCCTTGAAAATAGCGATCGCAACGGTGAAAACGAGAACAAAAGCGGTTAAAACCCAGACTGAGGGATAGATAGACTGATTTTGATTAATAACTGTGTTGTAGTGGCGAAAAAGACCTAAATTAACGATGACACCCCGGACGGTAAAAATACAGAAGGCTGCCCAGAGGGGAAAGCGTTTTAACCGCACTGGTGGCAAGGAATAGGCAGTGCCGATGAGTAAACTAATCCCCACGGTGATTGACAGCCAAAAACCACCGATAAAAGCCAGTATGATTGCTAAAATACCGCTAAAACCCACGATCAACCCGCCTGTTAACCGAGAAAATTCGCCCTTGGCTAGGGGAAGATGGGGTTTATTGATTTTATCGATGTCGATGTCTTCCAACTGATTTAAACCGACGATATAGACATTACCCGCAAGACAAGCAGTCCAAGTGAGCAATAAAACCGACCAATGGCTAAAAAAATCGCTAATATTGCCTAAAGCAATCAAATACAGACTTAAAACACTTAAAGAAGTGCCGATAATCGTATGGGGACGGGAAAATTTCCAGAGACTCCCTAACCGGTCGAGAAAGTTAGGCCGGGGATGGTTAACTGGAAGAAAAGGAGCTTGATTCATAAAAAAAAATCAATCCTAGGACAAGTAATCTGTTAAAATAATAATCCAGACTCAAACCCTGTGGAGAGGTGGCAGAGTGGTTGAATGCGGCAGACTCGAAATCTGCTTTAGGGTCACACCTAACGTGGGTTCAAATCCCACCCTCTCCGTTGAACTGATAACTTATAACTTAGTGCTGTCGTTAAGGAGCTTAAGGGATGTAGCGTTGTCCTGGGTGGTTTCCGCAAGAGCAAAAGCTTTTCTAATACCTCTTAGCTTATTCACTTTTTCATGGCCAGGGTCAAACCATCACCAATAGGAATAATACTGATATTGACCCGTTCATCCTGCTGAATTTTGGCATTAAGGGAACGGATAATTTTGGTGCGATTATCATTGCTATCGGCCGTCGCTACCCGTCCTGACCAAAAAACATTATCAATAGCGATAATTCCGCCGCTTCTGACCAATTGTAACGCCTGTTCGTAGTAGCAATCATAATTACTTTTATCGGCATCGATAAAGACAAAATCAAAACTATTACTTTCTCCCCCGGCGATTAATTTATCTAAAGTCTCCAGGGCCGGGGCAATTCTTAAATCGATTTTATCGGCGACACCGGCCTGCTGCCAATAACGGCGGGCTATACTGGTATATTCTTCGCTCAGATCACAGGCGATGAGCTTGCCTTGCGGGGGTAAAGCTAAGGCTACCACTAGCGCACTATAACCGGTAAAAACCCCTATTTCTAGGGCTTTTTTCGCCCCGATCGCCTGTACCAAAAAAGCCATAAACTGACCTTGTTCGGGGGCAATCTGCATGACTGCCAGGGGTTGAGAGGCAGTTTCTTGACGTAATTGAGCTAAAATCGGAGATTCTCGCAGACAGATAGATTGATAATAGGAATAAAATTGTCGATCGAGTCCAAGAGTTTGATTAGCCATAAAAAAATTCCTAGTGGATGGATTTATCGGGTAAAATTCTGGGTAATCTGAAGCTAGAGAGAGCGCATTGGTTGACCAAAAAGGAAGACTTGGCAGGAAGCAAATCATGATGAAACCCGACTGGGATCATTTCTTTAACGAAGATCTCGAACAGTTGTTAGAGAGTTTGGAAGACAAAGACACCGACGGTGACGAGACCCTAGACGAACTTAGCTTTTTATTTGAGCAGACTTCCCCGCCAGCGGCGAGGTATGGGGCTTCTCTTGACCAAACCCTGTCTTTCTTGCCCTTAGAACCGGAATTAGCAGAACTTTTTAGCGATAGCATCAATTGGGAAGAAACCGCCACTAATGATCTTCATTCTACCCGTGGGACTGCTGCCAAGTCAGAAGCCGAAGATTGGGATGATCTGGAATCGCTGCTGCTAGAAAATGCAACAGTCCAGGACTCAGAAGCAATTATAACCATCAGCAACCCGAATTTTTACGACAGCCTCGAAGACTTAGAAGCTTTTCTGGAAAAACCCACTCCACCAGCGCAATCGCCACTGCCGGACATCTTTGAATCCCTAGAGGTCCTCCTCTCGGAATCCACAGCAGGGGAGCCGCTGGCCGCGACAGAACCTCTCCAACGGTTAGAATCACTGGAAATTGCCACGGAAAGCTCCCCAGAGCCTGAATTCAAGGATTTAGAAAAACTCCTCGAAGAAACCAATCCACCGGTCGGGTTAAATAACCTGCGTCCCCTTGTTGGTAAAGCTTTTGAACAGACGATGCGGGTGCCGATCAAACAATTGGACAACCTCAGCAATCTGATCGGGGAACTGGTGGTTAAACGCAATCACCTTGAACAGGAACAGGATCGCCTGCGTCTCTTTTTAGATAATTTGCTAACCTGCGTCCAAAATCTCAGCGATGTGGGCGTTCGGATGCAGGATCTCTATGAAAGAAGCCTCCTAGAAGGGGCTTTACTGGCTAGTCGCAATGCTGGCGGTGCCATCGGTTATGGTGGAGTTCAGGGAAAAAATCAGGGCAATTCGACTATGACTGGGGAACTAGATGCCCTAGAGATCGACCGTTTTACCGATTTCCACTTATTATCCCAAGAGATGATCGAATTGATCGTGCGCGTGCGAGAATCGGCCTCTGATCTTCAATTTGTCGTCGATGAAACCGATCAGGTGACGCGCAGTCTGCGACAGGCTACCACCCAACTACAGGAAGGGATGACCAAATCGCGCATGGTTCCCTTTAGTCAAACTGCCGATCATCTACCCCGGGCAATTCACGATATTTCCCTGAAACTGCACAAACAAGCCAAATTAAAAGTGGAAGGAGGGGGTGTTCTCATCGATCAGATGATCCTCGAAAATCTCAATAGTCCCATGATCCATCTGGTCAACAATGCGATCACCCACGGCATTGAATCACCCGAAGAACGCCTGGCCAAAGGCAAACCTGTCCACGGTACGATCTCGGTCCGGGCATTCCTACAGGGCAATCAAACCGTGATCACCGTTAGTGATGATGGGGCCGGTATTGATGTTAATCTGGTTAAACTTAAGGCGATCGAAAAAGGCCTGATCAGCGATCGGGAAGCTCAAAACCTCAGTACCCAAGAAGTCTATGAAATTCTTTTTCATCCCGGTTTTAGTACCAAAGATCAGGCCGATGATTTTGCCGGTCGTGGGGTGGGTTTAGATGTGGTGCGTACCAGTTTAATCGATGTGCGCGGGACGATTACTATTGACTCGGTACTGGGCCAAGGAACCACTTTTACCCTCCGTTTACCCCTAACCCTGAGTATCTGTAAGGCCCTCTGTTGTGTTAGTAATCATGCTCGCATCGGTTTCTCCATGGACGGAGTGGAAGATGTGAGGGATTTCCGGGCCAGGGATATCCAAATGGATCGGGAGGGACGGCGCTGCGTTTTCTGGCAAAACACTTTACTACCTTTCCAACCCTTGAGCGATTTGCTTTCCTACAATCGACAACTTAGTCGCGGTAGTTTTTACACCGGCAAACAGGGGGAAGACTCTTTTGTGATCGTGATCCTGCGCGGTGGTAATAATCTCCTCGCGGTACAGGTGGATCAAGTGATCGGGGAACAGGAGATCGTGATCAAACAGATCGAAGGACCGATTCCGAAAACGGCTGGGATTGCTGGGGCGACGGTTTTAGGCGATGGTACGGTGATGCCCGTCGGCGATGTGTTAGAGTTGATCGACATCGCCAGCGGTCGTCTGCGTATCGATAACGGTGGTCTTTGGCACCAATCTGTACCGCCTGTAGATGTGGAAATTAGCCAAAAATCCGAGGCTATGGTTCTGATTGTCGATGATTCGATTACTGTTCGGGAATTGCTCTCTTTAAGCTTTAGTAAAACTGGTTATCGTGTGGAACAAGCTCGGGATGGTCAAGAAGCTTGGGAAAAATTACGCGGTGGTTTGCCCTGTGATATCGTTTTTTGTGATATCGAGATGCCCCGCATGAATGGCCTGGAATTACTGTCTAATTTGCAAAAATACCCCCGATTAGCGACGATTCCCGTGGCTTTGTTGACTTCCCGAGGCTCGGAACGTCATCGTCAGGTGGCGGCGAAATTAGGGGCCAGTGGTTATTTTACCAAGCCCTACACGGAAATAGATTTACTGTCGGCAGCTGAAAGAATGATTGCGGGGGAAGTATTACTAGCTAATAGTATTAAAGCGACCTCTAATCAGCTTTCATCCTCCGATACAACGATTATTGATAGTGATTCCGCTAATTTGTTAGCACAATCGAGTCCTCTCGTCTTGATTGTCGATGATTCGTTAATAGTGCGGGAAATGTTAGCGATTTCTTTGGTTAAAGCTGGTTATCGCATTGAACAGGCCCAGGACGGTTTAGAAGCATGGGAAAAATTACAGGCCGGATTAGCTTGTGATCTGATTCTCTGCGATATCGAAATGCCTCGCCTGAATGGGTTAGAATTACTCTCTCGTCTGCAAGAGGATGAACAACTTCAGGGGATACCAGTGGCGATAATTGCCTACCAAGGGACGCAAAAAATGCAGCATCTTGCCGCCGCTAAAGGGGCAAAAGGTTATTTTGTCAAGCCCTATATTGAGGATGTTTTACTTTCAGCAGCCCAACGTTTAATCGCTGGTGAGGTATTAATCCAGAAAGAAAGTTCCGTGGATTAGCTGAGGTTAAGTAGCTGGTTATAATCAAATTTAAAATGGATTTTAGGTTCGATCCCCCCTGCTCCCTAGGGTTGATTCATTTAAATTAAGTACAACTGATGCTAAATTCAGTTATTAAAAACTGATTATTTATTCTCCGTTTTGCCTGAGTGCCTCTCTTGATATGTAGTCCATACTCAACGGATTTAGTATGATAAGCATTTCAGGGCTCAGGAAGAAAGTATGGGGAAAATAGGCCAGCAATTCTAAATTTGCCCTGTAATAAGGCTTTTGGGAGTTAGTTCGCATAATACGGGGTAAAATTCAATGGGATGGCGAATTTCATTTCACGAGTCTTCGGGCTTTTGACGTGATAGTACACCCAAAGTTGCGCCAAAAATCCCCCTTTAAAATGTTCTTTAAATCCCTAAAAGGCTTGCTGTGTCTAAAACTGAGAATTGCTGAGGATTTTGCCGATAGCTTGCAGATGTTCTTGTAATTGCAGTTCTTCTTGAGCATTCATGATGCCTACATCTGGTATGGTTAGTTTAGGGCTAATTGTCCTCTATCTCCCTCTTCCTAACCATCAGTATTTATACTCATTACATATCTGGGATGCTCCCCGTTGAACAAGCAATTTCCGATAGTGATAGGTCAAGAATCCCCCGTCACAGCGCAGCTTGACGGTGGGAGTATGTCAACTATTCTGATTGTTATTTGTGGGGCAACTGCCACAGGAAAATCCAGTTTAGCCCTACAATTGGCCGAAAAGTTTAATTCAGTAATTCTCAGTGCCGATTCCCGACAAATCTATCGAGAATTTAATATTGGTACTGCTAAACCTAGCTTAGAAGAATGTCAGCGGATTCCCCATTATCTAATTGATATTTGTGATCCTCAAGATAATTTTACCCTAGCACAGTACCAAGAACAGGCTGAGAATTTAATCAGCAATCTCCAATATTCTCCTCTGTTTTTGGTCGGTGGTACGGGACTTTATATCAAGTCCATTGTCAAAGGTTTAAAAATACCGAGGGTTTCTCCTCAAGCGGATTTGAGACGGCAATTACAAGCTTTAGGACAATCCTATCTTTATCAAATTCTAATGCAGGTAGATGAAGAGGCCGCTAAAAAAATTCATCCCCATGATCAGGTCAGGACTTTACGCGCTTTAGAGGTTTTTTATGTGACAGGAAAACCTATCTCTAGTCAGCAGGGAGAAAATCCCCCCACTTATCCAATTTTACAAATTGGTTTAGACTGTTCCCCAGAAAGTTTAGACAAGCGGATCACTGTTCGTACTCATCAAATGATCACAAGGGGATTAGTAGCAGAGGTGCAGAATTTGGGGGATAAATACGGTTGGGATTTGCCACTTTTGCAGACTTTGGGTTATGCAGAGATTAAGCAATATCTCCTCGGAGAAGTTTCTTTAGAACAGGCGATCGATCTAATTATCCTCCACACCCGTCAATTTGCCAAACGTCAGCGCACTTGGTTTCGTGCCGATGCTAATATTGTCTGGTTTCCCGTCGATAAAGAAAATTTATTGGAATTGGTGGAACGAAAAATTATTTTGTTTCTTGAGGGGTTGTCAAGGCCCGATATAAAAACACATCATCCTGATTAACGATTAACTGAAAGTTCTCATTTTGATTCAGTTTATTTAAGTGATCATCAATTAGTTCTGGTGAACTAGACCAACCGGGATGACGGCGATCAAGTAGAATATAATTAAATTGATTTAAATCTAGGGATTGGGAACCTTCGATCGCTAATTTGATCATTTTCCGATGGGTAAGATGGGGGGCAATTCTAGAAGTAGTCAAGACACTGTCACTGGTGGTAATTTGAGTGAGAGCTTTTTGGGTGGCGGACCAAGTATCGAGGGAATTTAAATACAGTGACCAAAAATAGCCGTATTTAGCTAGGGCAAGAAAGGCAATAGTTGCCCAAGTAATTATCCATTTAGGTTTTTTTAACCAGTTACCATTATGGGCTAAAGTGGCGATAACCGCTAGAAATAAAAAGGGCAAAATTGGCAGGGAATATTGAGTGGTTAAGTTTTTTTGTGGGGCATGATCTGCTAATAAATTTAAAGCGAGTGCGGGAATAGCGGCAATTATTGCGGTAGAATAGCGCCAAGATAAACCCCAAACTAAGGGAATAATTAATAGGATGAGGTATTCTAGATTATTGCCAGTCAAGATTTTTCCTAAGACAAGATCGGGTTTGAGGAAAAGATTAAAGATAATTGCTGGCAAACTATCTCCTAGATAACTATATCGAGAATCAGCCATTTCAATAACTGCAGATTTTCCTGTCAGGAGAGGGATTAATAATTTCGTGGTGATAATAAACCAAAGAATGCCGCTAATCATGGCAATTATTCCGGGGATTTTTTTCTTTTCCCAGAGAAGTAACCAGATACCCATTCCCAACAATGTTAAAGAGAGAATTGCTTTACAACCGAGAATAATAATAATTCCTAGACAAAATCCCCAGAGATTATTTAATCTTGCCGCTAAAACCGTCCAAAAAATGGCTGGCACTGCGATAACTTCTGGATGAAAATCAAAGAGATTAACGTTAAAAATCAGGGGATAGAGCAGATAAACTAAGGCTAATGTATAAACTTGTTTTTCTTTTAATCCCGCTTGTATTGCCAATTGCCAGAGGGGAAAAACGGCAAGGGAAAGGGAAAAAGCTTGCAAGAAAAGCAGCCAATAAACGCTAGGATAAATTTTATAAAGTAAGGCTATAGGATAGAGAATAAAAGCGATATGATCGCCTAAGATATGGTAGCCAACAAAAGATATAATCGGTGGTTTAGCTTGAGAAATTAAGTAAACTCCCTGATCGAACCAACCAAGATCAAGAGCATTAGATTGAAATAAAATATGTCTGATAGCACTGCAAATAAACAGGATTATTGTAGCGCAACCAATTAACCAAAATAAATCATTCTTTTTGTGCATAATCGTTAAATTTTACTGGGATCTTTCGGGATTATTACGACAATACTGCCAAGTATCTCTAAAATAAGAAGCAACTTCAGTAAACCATTTTTTAAAAATATTTCTGTTCTCACTGGTGACGATAACCCCATTAATAAACTCTTGCCATTGGGGATCATTAGCGGGAAGAATAAAACCATAATAATCACAATTTAAAGGATTGGGGGGTATAAGTTGATAATCTTTTCCTAGGGATAAACCGAGAATGACAGCTTCTCCAATTAGCAGAATCCCATCACTAGCAAAAGCATCTATTCTATTCCTTCTTAAACTTTGAATACCTCGCAGTCTTCCCGTCACTCCTTGAAATTCTTGATAGGTAGCAAGAGGATATTTTTGTCTTAATAATTCTTGAGTGGTGGTATCTCGCAAAACTCCAATACTTATACCTTCTAAGGACGAAGAAAAGTTAAAATTATTCTGATTATCACTCCGAACTAAAAACTGAGTTCCCGTCACAAAAAAAGGACGAGAAAAACTGACACCATTAGGTATAGTTTTTCTGATACTATTAGGACCACACTCGAAATCAACGGTTTTATTTTCCAATAACTGGAAGCGATTAAATAAAGTCGATTTATAAATTTTGACACTGATGATTTGGAGGTTTAATTTGTGCTTGAGTTCTTCTCTAAGCAATTGGATAAAATCTAAGCACAATCCCTGTAAATTATTATTACTATCTCGATAGCCAAACGGAATGGCATCTTCTCTCATCGCTACTTCTAATAATCCCGTGCGTTTAATTTTTTCTAGCACTGTTTCAGATTTAGCTGGGAGAGTAGCAAAAACATTAGATAAAATAACGAGAGTAAGAATGATTAATTTCATGGTTTTTGCCGAGATTATTTAAGATTTGTTATGGACTTGATCCCACTGATCTAAAATGTCTTTGAATAATAATTCATCTAACCATGTTTTTACTACCACTGTCAAAGGTAAAGCCAATAATAAACCTAAGATGCCAAACATTTGAGCGAAGAAAATTTGAGCGATTAGGGTAATTGCCGGTAGTAAAGATACCTGTTTAGCCATGACAGTGGGTGTCAGCCAATAACTTTCGACATTTTGGATAATAAAATAGAGAATCAGAATAGCGACAATTTTCCAAGGTGCATCGATAACAGCAATGAGGATCGGAAAAATCACACTAGCAGTCGGTCCGATATTAGGGATAAAATTGAGCAATCCTGCTAGGATAGCATGAACGAGAACTAGATTAATTTGTAGAACCAAAAGACCGAACCCACTTAATAATCCTACCATAGTTGAACTAATGGCAATTCCCAACAACCAATTACCTAAACCCGCTTCCGATAGGGTAAGAATTTCCTCAGCACGACGACGATAGAAGTTAGGAAATAATTTTAAGAAAGCTTGTCGATAGGGTTGGGGGTTGGCTAACATCATCATTGCTAACACCAGCACGAATAATAATTGCAAAATTGCCGCAACCGAGTTAGAAAAGAAAGTAAAAAAGTTACTAAAAACAAAAGTTCCTAAAGGTTGTAACTGCTGGACTAAATCAGTTAAATTAGGCAGGGATGGCAACCAATCAAATTGAAATTGTTGTCGCCATTGAATCGAGTTATTGCGGACTAAATTCCAAGCTTGCGGTAAAAGTTCAATTAATTTTTGAAACTGTTCGATAAAGGGGGGAACAATAATTATAAAAAATAAAATTGCAATTCCCAGACTCGTCAGCAGGGTAATTAAAATAGCCAAACCCCTTTTAATACCTAATCTCTGCAATCCTTTCACACATCTATTTAAGGCTACGGTAAACACGATCGCCATAAAAATCAATAATAACAGCTGTCGAATCTGCCACAATACATAAAGAGCCATTATTAAACAGATAAACCCCAACCACTGACCAAATTTCACGACCTTAATTTATCCTATCGGGACAAATTTTATCATACAGCAGTCCGCCGTCAGTGGTCAGGATTCAGGATTCAGTCTTCGGGAGATTATTTTTATTTATTCTCTCCATCTCCCCATTCCCCCATTCCCCCACTCCCCCACTTCCCACTTCCCCACCTCCCACTTCCCACTTCCCCTTTCAAATCAGCAACGCCTTGGCTTCTCTAGGATGATATTCTAGGAGTTAATCTTTATGTAAATCCGTTGTCACAGAGGGAGCTAACTCATGCAAGTAAATAATCTCGGCTTTATCGCTAGTATCCTATTCGTCCTAGTCCCCACCGTTTTCCTCTTGATTCTGTTTATCCAAACCAGAGAGGAAACCGAGGGTTAAATTCCTTCCCTATCCAGGGTAAGCGCATCTTAACAAGCCTTGACAAAATGAACTTTATGTGAGTTGCTTACCCAGAGAGCGATTCAGGCATCTTTGAGGAGAATTGGCCATCTAAATTGTTAGGCAAAAATCGACCAAATGGGTCGATTTCCTAACTATTTTGATTGACTGGTATCACTTGAAATCCCCATGCGGATCACAAAATTGGCCAATTGTCAATAGCGTTTGAGATGCTCTCACCCTGCTTCCCTATCCCTATTCTTCCTAAAAACCCCGGTGATTTCTGGAAGTCATGCGGGGTTTTTCCCTTGAATTAGGGGAAAATACCAGTTTCGTCACCTGATCCTCAATCCGCTGAGTATAGGCTACTTATGAGGACAAGCACTTATGCAAGAGGCAAGAGGCAAAAGGGTGAATAAATAAAGTGATTTCTGATCAAGAAGATACCTGATAAGTAGTTGGAAAAAAGTAAAGTTAACTGTGGGGTAAGGAGTCGGTCGTCGGTCGTCAGTAAGAATTACGGCAATTTACATTTCTTAAGATAGACAACAGAATTTATGTCCGACTACTTAGTAACCATAATTGAGAAAGTTTGTGCTGCTTAAATAAAGAGGTTTTGACAACCAAATTAAAGCATATCTAAAGAGTTTTGAGTTAAAAGTTAAACTTCAGGTTTTCATTTAGAACCAATTCACTAATTAACTAATTTTTCCCAAAAAATTAGTTAACTCGCCATTATAACATATAAGTAGGTAGGCGTTAAAAGTTGTCATACACCCCCCTTATCAAGGGGGGCAGGGGGGATCCCCCCGCCCATCGGCACCCCCCTTATCAAGGGGGGCAGGGGGGATCGAACCTAAAATCCATTTTTAATTTAATTATAACCAGCTACTTAACTAATTTTCAAGAGTTCTATAATTCATAATTCCCACTCCCAACTCCGGCTCTCCCTTTTGCTGAAGAAAAACCCCACGGTTATAGAAATCTTGGCGGAAAAGTCTCTACAACCAGGTTTTTCTAGGAATATTAGGAAAGGAGATTGCCGCGACTACCGTTAGGAAGAATAGTTTCTTCAAGGGAAGCGGAAAGAAGATTATTTTCGGTTAAAATCGCCCCGATTAAATTAGCTCGTTTGAGATTAGCTCGTTTAAGATTGCTTCCCACTAAATAACTCAAGAGTAATCCCGCTTGGTGTAGATTAGCACCGGAAAGGTTAGCGGAGGCTAAATTAGCGCCGAGAAGATTACAACCGGTTAAGTTAGCTTGGCGAAAATTGGCTTTATTCGCGTCAGTTTTGCTTAAATCGGCACCGGTTAAGTTAGCTCCCTCAAAATCACTACAATTGAGGTTAGCTCCCGTCAGATTAGCTCCTTCTAGGTTAGCATAACGTAAATCCGCCCCGCGTAAATCCGCCCCGCGCAAATCGGCATAGCTGAGGTCGGCGTATTGAAGGTGGCAGTTTTCCAGATTAGCTTGATAGAGATAGGCTCGAATTAGGTTAGCCTCTTTTAAGTTAGCATGGCTAAGATTAGCAGAGCTAAGAATAGCACGAGTGAGAATAGCCCGTTTTAGGTTAGCTTTCTCCGCCATAGCATGGGTTAAAGTGGCTGAGGTGAGATTAGCCGCTTCCAGATTCGCCTTGAACAGTTGAGCAAAAAGTAGGCTACTGTGAATTAAACAGGCAGAACTTAAATCAGCCTTTTTCAGAACAGTATTACTCAAAATTGCGCCGCTTAGGTTACTTTGGTGCAAATTTGCCCCAGAAAGAGCGGCTTTAGTCAGGTTAGCATCGATAAGACAAGCTTTGCTTAAATTGACTTCTTCTAGGTCAGCAGCCTTGAAATTAGCGTTAATTAAACAAGCTTCGGTTAAATTGGCTTGTCTTAAGTAACTATGACTTAGGTTAATCTGGTTTAAACACTGTCTCTTTAAATTGACTCCGCTAAGTCTGACTTCCGCAAAGTTGCGTTCACCTCGATTATACAGTTCGATTAGATGTTCACGATCGATTAAGGCATTGCTACTCATAAAATAACTAAATTGTCCTGGAAGGTGATTTCCAGAGAATTGGTTGGGGAAAATTATTGATCATGAAGTCGATCTCTAGAATTAGTACAGGGAGCGACTGGGGATTTTTGCGAATAAATAGAAATTTTCAACCAATTATGGGCTTAAAATCCCTATTGGCAATTACTGAAGCGGGTAAATAACCACAAGAATCGGGGTTCAATACCAAAAACAACCTTTACCTAAACCCGCCACTTGTTACCAGCCAGGTCTAGGCATTAAATTAGAGAAGTCTTGTGCGTCAGTTTTTCTGACTGAATCTACTGCCTCGCCGATGTCTTGACTCGGTATCATACAGTTGAATTTGTTAGGTCTGCTTAGTCAGTCCAGTAGCCAACAGGCTAAAACTCTTAATCACCAGATTTCGGGGACTTTCCAGTTGGCAATCATAAAACTTCGTAAAAGTCAATCCCTCTTAGGGGTAAATCGCCCCATTCTCTTCCCTGAAACCCTAGTTTAACAAGTTTATCAGGTTGTGGTCTGTTTTGGCAAGAGGCGTTAATGGCTTTTCAGTAATTCCTAAGGCAAACGGTAGCACAGAATACAGAATCAGTCTTACTCTTGCCTTTCAAAATCAAGTGAAGGGTTTGAATAGTGGGTTTCGGGGGAATGGAAGTCAAACAACTGAATTTTATGGGGATGCGGAGCTATTTCCAGGTAGTTATCGCTGGGATAACTGACCCTCGAAATGCCAGCAATGCCAGCCGCTACAGTCTGAAAGACTCAATATTAGTGGCATTTGCCGAGTTTTTTCGCCAGAATGAATATTTCTAGAATATCAGCGTCAACTTAATATAAGTAGTCGTGCAAAATTAATTTCCTAGTCGAGACAGGAGACTCCGAGACGGGAGACGGGATACAGCTATTAGGGATCGGATTTTAGTTTTCAGTTCACTGTTTACTCACAGCAGAAGTCTGACGGAGTAGTGGCTTAGATGTGTAATTAATTGTGCTTAGATAATTAGCGATCCTAAATCATTTTCAAAAAAGTGATAAGACAATATTGAATGTTTAACTATACCAAAGACAAAATGATTTTTATTTGGGGTTGTAGAAGGCAAATCCTGATTTTTTGCAGAGGAGGGGATCGAGGTTGTCGAGCTTGTCTTTGTAATGGTTATAGGCTGCTAAGACCTCCTCTTTGGTCGGCTCTAACACGCAGTCGAAGCGACGCAGCACGGTGAAAGGCAAGATGACATCTTGATATTTGCCGCGCTTAAAGGTATCGCGGATCAAATCCGCGATACTCCAAATAAAACTTACCTTGTCACCGAAGTTGTTCATCTGTTAAGACCGCAGTTTCCCCGCGACCAACCCCATTCTTCCACTCCCACGGAAATTTGCGAACCGGGACGGACATCTCCTTTCGATAAGTCTATCAGAGTGACACTGACTGCGGCGAATAAACTGCCCCGATAAATCGGCTGTCCTTTGTTGTTAGTATTTTTAAAACTAAGACTAGAAACTTGGGGAGGTTGACCGGAGCGTGTCCAGCGAATGCGCTCAAAACGTCCATTGATAAATTCTGCTGAATAGGACCAACCGTTATTCATGCGGCCTCGACAAAAAAGCTGTTGTGTGGCTACAGTAGCGGGAATATTGACAGATAAACTCAGAAGGCTGAATGTAGCGAGAGCGATCGGCAAAAATTTCATAAAAGTTGGCACTATAGGGTCAAATAATCCTATTATAAGTTTTTAGTTCGCAAATTTAACTATCGCGGCCGCGGTAAGTTCCGGTTTTTCGAGGTGGGGAACATGACCACAGCGAGGAATCCAGACCAGTTGATTATTGGGTAAGGCCTGCTGAAATATCTTCGCGTCTTTTGTGCCTAAAATTTGATCGTTTTCTCCCCAAATAATCAGCGTTTCTCGGTTTATTTGGCTTAATTTCGGCAAAAATGCCCCATAACCGCCACTTTTGGTAAAGGAGATTAAAGCCGCACTCCAGTGGGGACAATTCAGGTGCAGATTGGCACAGGTGCAAGCATCAACAGTGGCTAAAGTTGCATCAAAATAGGCAGTACGACTGATATTTTGACGCACGCGGGGATTGGCTAAAAAATTAGTTGCCCACTTATCGAGGGGAGAAAACATCAATTTACCCAAAACTGGGGGGTTAGCTAGTCCTGCGCTGTCAATCAGGACTAATTTTGCCACTATTTCCGGGTAGGAGAGGGCAAAATCTAGGGCCACTGCACCCCCCATGGAAGCACCGACTAAAATTATCGGTTTAGCGATCGCAGTTTGCCAGAAATGGTAAAGATGGCTTTTAATAGTTTTCGGAGATACTTGTAAATCTGGGTATCGCTCAGTAAAACCAAAGCCGAGCAGATCTATCGCCCAAGTTTCCCTATTTTGGGCGAGTAAAGGTAGTAAACGCCGAAATTCCAGCAGGGAACTATCAAAACCGTGCAGGAGGAGAAAAGGCGGTTGACCTTGCCCTTGTTGACTATAGGTAGTTAGAATCGATCGAGGATAGATGGGGCTATCGATGGCAATTTGTTGGATATTTTCGAGGAGAGCAAGGGAGGTATCTTCACTCAATCCCTCCCTAACAGTGGGTAAAAAGTTGGGATAATTCACGGATGAGGGCGAAAGTTTTCTAGATTTTCCGAGCATCGGTGCTGATTTTAAGCTGTTGACTATCTAAATTACTCGTTAGGACTGTCTATGAGCAGGAGAGCGAGGAGAGAGAGTTTCAGCATTTGTACTAAAATACTCAATAGGCAGTTTAAATGCAGTACAGCTTAACTGATAGCTAAAGGTTATTTTAATAGCTAATTTCGAGGGTGACAGCAGCGCGCAGGGTTTGTTCCCCTCCGATAACTGGGCTACTGGCAGCATCGGCACTCCGAAAAACCGCTTCTGAGCGGGCTATTGGCACGGGATTACCTGTATTACCCACTTGGATAGAAACCGTTTCTTTCGGCACTAAACCGAGGGCTTGTAACACGATTGTAGCCTGTTCTCTAGCTTGTTCCGTGGCTTTGATGAGAGCGGTTCTTTGGGCAGCTGCGATCGCTGACTCTCCAGCAGTAAAACTGACCCCATCGATGCGTGTTGCCCCGACTTTGACCGCTTCATCGATTAAACTCCCCGCTTGGGCTATATCAATCTGAAAACTAATCAAATTAGCCCCGATATAACCGATTAAACGTCTTTGATTGTTGCTGAAGTCGTAATTGGGCTGTAAACTGATGCCAGTGGTTTCCAATTTTTCCACTTGACGGGAACGGAGAAATTTAACCACCGCATCGCTACGATTGGCGGTTTCCTGCTGCACTTTCCCCGCTTCTTTGCCTTGAACTTCTACCCCTAAGCGCACTATTGCTTGAGAAGTGGCGATATTTTCTATTCCTTCTCCCGTCACGGTAATTGTTCTCAATTCTCTTGCGTCTGCGTAACTAGGCATAACTAATCCAGTGTTGATGAGGATAAGGGACAGCAAAAAAGCCAAGCAAAATTTTTTGTAATTCATGAAAAATCTCTAGCGATCGATACTATATTTCGATTCTAGCCTTTATTTTGGGCAATTGAGTGGAAGATTATCCCTTTTCTGTCACTTTCGGAAAATCCCCGTTAACTCCAACTGCTGAAACTCTTACAGCCTTTCTCACAAACATGAAGTACAATGTTATCGATATCCTTTCCAAGAGAATTTACTGGAAATTCTGGCCAACTGGCGCAAGAGTTTGGAATTAAGAGATAATTTAAGTGCCGAAGAACAGGAGGACATTATGAACCTATCACCAGCTTATTTACAACAACGAGAAGAGTGGAAACAAGAAGGAAAGCAAGAAGGCACTTTAGAAGGACAACTATCCCTGATAAGCAGTCTTTTGGAAGGACGTTTTGGCAGCCTAGATACAGAATTATCTGGTCTGGTGGAACAGATTGCCCAACTTCCTATCTCGGAACGCACCGGGTTACTTCTTTCTCTGGCTAATTTATCTCGCTCAGAACTGTTAGAAAGATTCAGGGAAAATTAAACTTTCACTCCCCCTAAGTTAGGAAAAACTATCCCCAAGCATTAATAGAAAACGGGTTTCTCGGAGAAACCCGTTTTCTGTGCGTTACTCAACGGATTTAGTATGACAACTGATAAAAACCCCTCCAATTAATGAAGGGAAATTGTAGGATTTTATTGATGGTATTAGGAGACTTTTGTGGTTTCTTTTTCTGAAAAGACGGACAATAAAAGGAAAATACACACTTTTGTCTTTATAACTGTATCCTAAGCTACATTTTTATAAATATTTACATTCCTCTCCGTCAGGCTTCTTTGGCAACTTTAAGAGCGATCGCCTTCTATCTTTTAGTAGTCAATAATGCCGATGACAAGAGCTAAGTTAAGATTGAAGGGCATTCAGTTGTTAACTCATGTAATTCTTGAGTGGGGGTAAACGATGACGACACTACTTGTACAAACGACCTCGGCTCCTTTGATGATTGATCTTCCTTGGATTATGCCGATGACGGAGGAGCAATTTTATGAATTTTGTTTAGCCAATCGAGATTTACGCATTGAACGCAGTGCTAGTGGAGAAGTGATCGTTATGCCTGCTGCTTTTTCAGATACGGGTAATCGCAATTTTAATATAGCTCTGCAACTGGGGAACTGGTCAGAACTAGATGGAACGGGGCTTGGGTTTGATTCTAGTGCGGGTTTTACGCTGCCCAATGGTGCGACTCGTTCACCGGATGCTGCTTGGATTAAATTAGAACGCTGGAATGCTTTAACAGAAAAACAAAAAGCCTCTTTTGCCCCCATCTGTCCCGATTTTGTCATTGAATTACGTTCTGCTAGTGATACAGTATCCAGTTTGCAGAAAAAGATGGAGGAATATATTGCCAATGGTACTTTATTGGGTTGGTTAATAGATCGCCAAAATCGCCAAGTCTATATTTATCGTCCCTATCGAGAACCGGAGATTTTAAATGCTCCTGAAACCATTAGTGGTGATCCAGAATTGCCGGGGTTTGTATTAGTAATGGCTAAGATTTGGTAAATGCGATCGCTGATGAAAGGTTCCGTCAATATAGAACAACTAAGCACGATTAACGCTGTTCTATATTGTTGCTCACGGGAATCCTCAACACTGATAGAACAGCGATAACTAATCATCCTGTTAAGATTGGGTCAGGGTAGCCAATTCTAAGGCTAAAGGATCAACCCGGCGTAAATTTGCCCCTAATGCTCTTAATTTACCCTCTAAATTATCGTAACCTCGATCGAGGTGATGGAGTCCCTGCACAATAGTAGTCCCCTGGGCTGCCAATCCCGCCACCACCAAAGCTGCCGAAGCGCGTAGATCCGTGGCCATCACCGGCGCCCCGGAGAGGAAAGGCACACCGCGCACTAAAGCCACATTTCCTTTGACCTTGATATCTGCTCCCAGACGCTTTAATTCGGCCACATGACGCAGACGATTTTCAAAAACCGTCTCATTAACCACGCTACTGCCCTCGGCTAAAGTTAATAGAGCCATAAATTGGGCCTGCATATCCGTGGGAAAACCGGGATAGGGCAGGGTTTCCATATCGGTGGCTTTTAAGTCTTTAGGGATAATCCGGAGACGATTGGGACCATCTTCCACCACTTCCGGACCGATTTCGTGCAGTTTGGCAATTACCGAAGCTAAATGGCTGGGAATCACGGGATAAAGACTAATTTCTGAGCGGGTAATTGCCCCGGCTATCAGTAAAGTCCCGGCTTCAATGCGATCAGGAATGATACTGTAATCGGTACTGTGCAGACGGGAAACTCCCTCAATAACAATTGTATTGGTCCCAGCACCGCGAATTTTTGCCCCCATGGAAACACAAAAATTGGCTAAATCAATCACCTCTGGCTCCTGGGCCGCATTACCGAGAATGGTTTCCCCGAACGCTAAAGTCGCCGCCATCATTAAGGTTTCCGTCGCTCCCACACTGGGATAATCCAGATAAATATTCGCCCCTTTCAGACGACCATTACCCTTAACGCGGGCGTGTACCATGCCGCCATCAATTAATACATCTGCACCCATTGACTGTAGGCCTCTAACGTGCAAATCCACTGGTCTGGCCCCAATGGCGCAGCCGCCGGGGAGGGGAACTTTTGCTTCTCCTAAACGGGCTAAAATCGGTCCAATGGCAAAAAAACTGGCTCGCAACTGGGAGACGAGATCGTAGGGCGCTTGAGCTTGTTTGAGGTCTCTGCCATCAATCTCTAGTCTATCTCCGGTGTGACGGACTTGCACGCCCAAAGCCGAGAGAATTTGACTCATCCGCTCGATATCGGCTAGGGCAGGTACATTACTAATCTGGCACTCGTCGGAGCAGAGTAAAGCTCCCGCCATAATCACTAGAGCGGCATTTTTGGCACCACTGATTTTAACTTCACCCTTGAGAGAGTGACGACCTTGAATTTCTAAATAGGGATGCTCGATATCGATAGTCATAGGATCATTCATTTATCTTAGTTGGGAGTCTTGGCTAAGGCAAGCTTCGGTAAAATTAGACTGCATCTTATCAGATTTTTGAACGAATTATCGGTGATTCTACCCCGAAAAACGATTTTTGTCTTAATTATCTCAACTATCTTGACTTATGGATTGTCCGATAGTATAATAAGAGATCGTGAAAGAAAAATGCGGAACTGGCGGAATTGGTAGACGCGCTAGATTCAGGTTCTAGTGTCTGCAAAGACTTTCGGGTTCAAGTCCCGAGTTCCGCATTATCTCCCTCAAAACGTAGTTATTTAGGGCAGCCCTAGCGGGGTGAAAAATCCGATTGGCTATGATTAGCAGTGTTCAAAACCCTTTAATCAAGCAAATTCGCAAGCTACACCGCACTAGAGAGCGACAGGAGCAGAATTTGTCCTTAATTGAGGGAACCCACTTACTAGAGACGGCTTTAGCCCTGAATTGTTCCCTAGAGACGGTTTGTTATACTGAAAAGTGGCAGCAAAGACAGGGAGAATTAGCGGAGAAGCTTCAAAATCAGGCGAAACGAGTCGAGATAGTTTCCCCGGAAGTCCTCGCTTCCCTAGCGACAACGGTTAATCCCGATGGTGTGATTGCCACTATTGCCCGTGATCACCTTCATCCAGTCCCCCAAAATCCGCTACAATTGGGCTTAGTTTTGGAAAGATTGCAGGATCCGGGTAATCTCGGCACTATTATTCGCACTGCCGTGGCTACGGAGGTACAGGGTATCTGGTTAAGTCTCGATAGCGTCGAAATCGATAACCCTAAAGTGATCCGCAGTTCCGCCGGGGAATGGTTTCGATCGCCCCTGGTGGTAGAATCGGATTTATCGGCTTTAGTGAAAAAATATCAAGCACAGGGGGTAAAAGCGATCGCGACTTTACCCACAGCCACCAAAAGCCACTGGGAGATTGATTTTACCCGTCCGACTTTAATATTATTAGGCAATGAAGGAGCCGGTTTATCGCCCCAATTAGCGACTTTAGCCGATGAAACGGTGAAAATTCCCCTCTTTGGTGGTGTGGAATCTTTAAATGTTGCGATCGCTACTGCTGTCATCCTCTACGAAGCTAGAAGACAATTATCCTACAGTAGGGTGGATTAGCGTCAGCGTAATCCACCGTTAAACCAGACAAGAATTAGAGATTTATGTATTCTCGTTTTCTGTCTCCCAATCTAAATCATCTAGCATCTTCAATAATAAATCGATGAATACGATAATTGCTCCACCCTCCTCTGGTTTAGGATCGATGAATCGATGAGCGTAACGGTTACGAAAAAGCTTCATTGTACCCGAATATAAATCACGGTATGCCTCTAATTCTTCTGATGGAAGCTTATCTTTTTGTACAGATTTATTGCTTCCAAAAATTAGGTTAACAATACCATTACCCGTGGCTTTTTGATTAATATTATCAATATTTCCCAGTTTCCTCATGCGGTCCTCTAAAACCACTGTCGCATTGCGAATCGCAGTATCCCACGCTTTTGGATTATCTCCACCCGCACTCACAGAAAAACGGACTCTCTCCCATAGTTCGGAGTCTAAATGTTCAACTTCAGTCAAGGGAATTAGATGAGGAATAGCCGAGCGATTGGGTTCAGCAAAGTTAGAATCAACCGCTTCATAAGCTTTTCCTGTTAGAGTGCCTTTGTATTGATGCTGGCTTTTTTGTTGCCATTTAATATAACCATATTCTTCTAATATATCGAACGTTGCGAATTCGACATAAGGAGGGCTATCAAAACCATTGTAATTTACCCAAAGATGACTGTTAACAGTCGGACAGTAGTACCAAATACAGTCCTCGGGAAGATGACCAGCCCGTACTTCTTGAACTATCCATCGCAAAAGGTTTTTTTGATTTTCTGTTAAACTCATATTTAAGCCTCGAAAAATAAACAACAGTACCATTATACTATGTAGTTTTGATTTTCGTAACGGGAATTTGCTAAAACCGACATCTATATAGGGTCTGCTGAAAAAGTACGGGCGAAGCATTCGGGCAATAACCTATCGGTGAAACCGTAGATTTTCTATCCGAATGCTTCGCCCCTACAGGACACGGGCCGATGAAGACGCAAGGTTTTAAACGAAGATTCTCTCAAAATCTTGCACCTGTGAGAGCAAAACAGAACCCTAAAACCCTTACCTCGTCTATATTTCACATTTATTCAGCAAGCCCTATATAAATCCCTCGGATAGGTGAAACTGTTTCTATGAATAGTGAAATTTGAGACAGTCAACCAATTTTTTACACTTCCGTTTTTTTGGCAGGTTTTGGCGGAATTTGCTCGGCTGTTAAGGTGACAATTTGGCCATCTTTGAAAATGCTGATAGATTCTCCTAAGAGGCGGTGTCTCTCAATTGCTTCTGCGATTGCGACTCTAACACCTGTATCGATTTTCTGATGCAGTTCCGTTAAGGTTGGTTCAGTCATTTTGGTTTCTGGTAATGATTCGGAAGGTGTCTGGGTTATAAATAATAGGAGGTTGATTAAATCCTAACGCAGCAACTAAGTGCGGTTCATCCCCAGAATTATCATAGATAATCCAAGTATCGCATAAAGGTAAATACAACTGCATGAGGTTATTACGTCCCCGCTCATAACGACGACGAACCACATCTTCAGGAATATTATGACCGCCACTGGCTACCCTTTTGTGAACTCTCTCTAAAGCTAATTGTGGACTTTGTAGCCAAAAATAAATAAGATTGAGCCTATAGCCAGAACTGCGACAGTCTCTCAAAAAACGGGCAAAATGTCGGGCTGCCAGGGTGCTTTCAAAGGCAAAATCTATTCCTTGGCACTTCAGTGTTATCAGTCTTTCTAACATCAACCGTCCTGCTTGGATAGCAACCGACTCAGGATTAAAAGGTGAGAGTCCGGCGGCAATTTCATCGGCGTTAACGTACTCGATAACGCCTAAAAAGTTGGGTAAAATTTTTTTAGCGACGGTGGTTTTCCCGGAACCATTGGGGCCAGCAATTAGATAAACATCAGACATGAGGGAAAAGCTCGTCCTCCAGATTATTTTGAGATAACCTCGAACTAAGTCGCTAGTTATAATTAAATTGAAGATAAATCCCCCCTTAATAAGGGGGGTTTTTGACAGTTTTTAACATCTAACTATTTAAGTATCAGTGGCTCTCAACTTTCCGTAAAAAAAGGTGAGATATCGATGGGGACCCAATCTCCGTCTAATACTTGTTCGAGGGTGAATATAGACTCTAGGGGAATTATATTTTTATCGACAATTCTCCCATCAATTAGGGTTTGTCTTGCGTCTGAATAGGCCTCCCCAAAGGAATTAATGGCATGATTTTTTAGCGTTGGGGTTTTGATCTTTTTTTTCAGTTGCACTCGAAAAGTGGCTATCTCTCCTAGCCAATGACGCGCATTTCGTTCTCTTTCCGTTGTCCAATAACTCAGTTTTAAAAGATGGATTAATAGTTGAGTTAATAAACTTTCGACAGCTTGGCGCTCGCTTTTTCCCATGCACTCTACTTCCTCGATCAGATTTTCCCAGTCCACCCTGTCAAACTCTTTTTGCTTTAAAAGTTCGGCGGTTTTTTCTGTCCAGAGAACAAAATCTTCCTCGTAGAGAACGGAGAGCAATAGCGGGGTTTGTGCGGTCATAATAGATTTCTGGGGTTGCTGATTTGTGATAGGAATCTGCTTGTGTGGGGTTTTTAAAACCTGGAGCCAAACTAAGTAGCTGGTTATAATTAAATTAAAAATGGATTTTAGGTTTGATCCCCCCTTCCCCCCTTGATAAGGGGGGTGCTGATCCCCCCTTAATCCCCCCTTAATAAGGGGGGTATCTGATGATTTTTAACGCCTACCTACTTAACTTTTGGATAGGATGCACAGTTAGCATTCATAGCGTGAGTCAGCAACACCGCAGAAAAATTAATTATGACTCAAAAATAAACTGGGCAATCCGATAAGATTATCCTGCTTAAAAAAGATCGAATTTTGTTGTCGCAATTTACCGATTAATCTTGTTACTGTTACTCTGGTAGTGCCGATGGCACTGGCAATTTGAGCGTGAGTTAGGGGATAGGGGAGATAATAGCCTTCTACACAGGGTTGACCGTATTCTTCCAGTAATAAAACCAAGAACCCCATTAATCGATCGAGGGAGCGTTTTTGACCGAGAATACTCAACCAAAATAACTTACGCTGGTATTGATGGCGAAAAGTTTCCATAACAGCCGATCGCAATTGCGGCCATTGTTGTAGGTCTTCCCAGTATAACCAGACTAACTTGGTTCCGTCTAGATGAGCTTGGGCTTGTAATTGAAAGGGAAATTGAGAAACAATCTCAAAAGGTTGACCTGCACCCACAAAACCGAGAAATACTTCCTCACTATCAGCAATAGGTAGTTGACGGGGAAATTTTTGGTCGATAACGTTAACTTGTGCCTTACCAACAATACGAATCGCCCCAGATTCGACAAAGTATAACAGTCCGGGGCGTGTGGCGACTTTTTCATCTTTGGCAAAGGTATGATTACGATAATGGGATTTTGCCCAGTTAAAGATTTCTGTTTCTTGACCGATTAAGGGTATAAAATCCGACGAAGGAACCGAAGAAGACATTAAAATTAATAACCCATTGGGGCGTTGAGGGAACTGTAAACTAATGTAACAAAAAATTGCTGCGATTGGGGGGGGTCTTGTGGCCACTAGATGCTTATTGGTCAATAATCCCTAAAAGTTGCGGGGATTGAGCAAATAGGAGAATTATTAAGTATTCTTAACAGAACACCCGCCCCAATGTCACAAAAGCTAGATAATTACCCTATCTATTCTTAAATTTTTCTGGCTTTTCTGGGGACTATGGCATAGGATAGGATGCGTAACTATTAGTTTTCTATCTATGATATAGCGTTTCTCTTAAAGATGAAGTATAAAGAAATTTGGCATTATCTCTTGGCGACTGGCTACTGTTAACCGTTCCCTGTTCCCTAAAACCAGATACTTCGTACCTCACTATTAAGATAACTGCTATAGATTATAGTTGATAGATAATTTAAATTTATACTTTTCCTTAAAAACTTCGGTCAAACTTGTATGAATAGCATTAGACAAAAAGTGGAATCCCTCTTGAATCAATTACCAGATGATTGTTCAATTGAAGATATTCAGTATCATTTATACGTTCTGGAGAAGGTGCGTCAAAGTTTGAGCGCTGCTTCTCTAGAGAATACAATCCCCCAAGAAGAAGTTGAGGGTCTTTTAAACAAATGGCTGATCGAGTGAATTATCGCCTTGTCTGGTCGCCCAAAGCAATTGAAGACGTGGATGCGATCGCATCTTATATTAGTCGAGATTCCCCGTCCTACGCGGCGGCCGTCGTGCGTCGAATTCTTGATATAAGCTATTCTTTAGAAAATTGTCCCCTAGAAGCGAAAAAATGCGCCGAATTTAGCGATGATACCATCCGAGAAAAGTCTGCCTATGCCTACCGTCTGATCTATCAAATTCAAGGAGCAGTAGTTATTATAGCGGCGATCGTCCATAGTAAGCATTTCTTGGATTGATCGAGTCAGTGATCAGTTATCAGTGATCAGTTATCAGTGATCAGTGGTCAGATTTGAATTTTCAGTTCACAAGGGCTGAATCTAATACCAAATTTGTTAAGCTAAAAGCTTTAATTTACTCAGTTTCTAACCTTCTTTTTAGGTAGGAGAATTGCCAGATTCTTTCTGGGAGCCTATTGCCTATTGCCTGTTGCCTGTTGCCTCTTGCCTTCAGTTGACTGATTACTGATTACTGTTTACTGATCACTGAAAAGTCCCCCACCCCCCAATTTTGAGCCTAATTCCCGCTTAATCCGGTTGAGAATCGAGGTTTCATCGAGGGAATCGAGAATACTGGCCACCACTGCCTTCGGGCCATCGGGTCCCCAAGTGGCCCCATTAGCGAGATAGGTTTTCGTCACTTGGCCGATCGCGTAACAGGATACACCGGCAACCCCCGCTTGAGTCAGGGCGATCGAAGTATAGGGAAGGAGAGAAATGCCGCCAGTGGCAGGAATCGAGAGGCCAAGCAGTCCTTTGAGGGAACTTAAGCCCAAAACCGCTAAAAATTCGCTGGCACTAATACCCCCCATATTGAGGGCAATTTTTTGTAAAAGAGCGATCGCCCCCTGACGAGTTAAATCGATGCCGTATAAGCGAGAAAGAGCGAGAATCATGGCTAAATCGATAACTGCTCCCGTCAACAGATCCAACACCGTCACCGGATTGAGAGCGATCGCCGATGCTTTGATCATCACTGCTTTTTGAATCAATTGATTAGCGCCGCGATCACGGATAGCCATTTTGCGGGCGACAATTTGCTCGTTTACCTCGTCCGCATACAGCATAGAATTGAGTGCCACGAGCGATTTACCCTCTCGCTCTAGAATTTCCAAAATTTTGAGTTTCAGGGCTTCTATCTGGGGGTTTCCCCGAAATCGTTGCGTTTTAAGCCGCCCATCCTGCCCTTTAACCGTCTCCGCCAAGAGGGGAGAGGCCGCCACCATAACGATCTCATCGGGGGAGAGTAGTTCTTTCACCCGTTCTGAGGCGATTTTCTCATAGATAGCGAGGCGATCGACTTCCGGATACTGATCGATTTTATTAAAGACCAAAATCATCGGTTTTCCCGCTTCCCGCAACTTGGCCAGGGCGGAAAATTCCACTTTGGTCATATCACCAGAGATGATAAAAAGGATTAAATCCACCTGCTGCGCCACCTGACAGGCGAGAATTTCCCTCGTTTGCCCATCTACCTCATCAATACCGGGAGTATCAAGCAATTGCACCTGAGCATTACCCTGGCCGTTCAGGGTCAGACGCGCTAGATTGGGGAAAGTATCATCGCTGCTCAACTGCCAATTTACCCCTTTAATGGTGCGGGTAACTCCGTGTAGAGGACCGGTTGTAAAGATTTCTTGACCGACCAGAGCATTTAAAATCGAGGATTTTCCCCGGCCCACCAGACCAAAAGCGGCAATTTGAATCAGGGAGCGATCGAGTTTTTCCAGCAGGGCCACTAGGCGATCGATCTCCGCTTCTAGACCAATTTTCTCGATCGAGGTAAGATCCAGACGCTCAACAAGTTTGCTCAGAGAATTGCGTGCCTGATTATAGTTGAGTTCTTCTTGAATAGTGCCGACACCTCGAAGCGCTTGTTCTAGGTCTTCGGTATTCCAAGCTCGATCGAGGAACGGGTCAGAGGTCATTTCAGTTATCAGTTATCAGTTATCAGTTATCAGTTATCAGTTATCGGTTATCAGTTGTCAGTGATTAAGTGGGTGGGTGTTAAAAATTGTCAGATACCCCCCTTATTAAGCTGTCCTTTAGTCACATCTTTCTTAACATTTCAAACCTTTGTAGCACAAGGCTTTCAAGACTCGGTTAACAATTTGTAATATTCCTTGTTGACACCCTTACAAAACAAAGAAAAAACTGAAATCAAGTCAGGATAAGGGTTGGAGTGCTTACTGCAAAAATTGTTAAGAAAGATCCCTATAAGGGATAGCTTATTAAGGGGGGATTAAGGGGGGATCAAGGGGGGAACCATCTTCAATTTAATTATAACCAGCTACTTTATTAAGGATAATCAGGATGAGTGTCATCTACGACTTGGAACACATCACCACCTATCATTATCGTCAACCGGTAACTTTTGGGGAACATCGGGCGATTTTTTTGCCTAGTGCCGGTCACGGCGAAAGAATTATCAGTTATTCTGTAGAAGCGAATATTGCCGCCAAAACGCGCTGGACTATGGATACTCTATCTAACAATGTGGTAGGGATTGAATTTGCTGAACCAGCGTCAGAATTAATCGTTACCTGTCGATTACGGGCGGAACATTTTGGCTTAAAAGCGATCGCTGATTTTCCCCTCGCTCAACGGGCGATCGAAATTCCCATCCAGTACACCCCCGATGAATGGTTAGATCTAGTGGTGTTTATGCGTCCCCACGCTGAGGATGCCGACGGCAGCTTGGCAGCTTGGGCCAAAAGTTTTGTAGCGGGGGACCAAGATAATACCCTCGATGCCATGGCAAGAATGATGGCCGCTATCAAAGATAATTTTACCTACCAATCCAGAGAGAGTGAAGGAACTCAATCCCCCGGAGAAACCCTGCGGCTAAAGTCGGGAACTTGTCGCGATTATGCTTGGTTAATGATCGAAGCTTTGCGAAGATTGGGTTTAGCCTGTCGTTTTGTCAGTGGCTATCTCTACGATGCTGCCCTCGACGGTGGTGAAGTGGGGATGACTGGCTCTGGTGCTACCCATGCTTGGTTACAGGTTTATCTACCGGGGGCCGGTTGGCGTAATTATGATCCGACTAATCAAATTACCGCCGGCTTTGATTTAATTCGAGTGGCGATCGCTCGTCATCCCGGTCAAATCATACCTCTTTCCGGTTCTTGGTTTGGTGATGCCGATGACTTTTTGTCTATGGATGTTAAAGTGACCATTCGCAAGCTGGGGACGCTGCCGGATTTTGATCCGAGGGAATAGGTTGAATTATCGGGTTTTTCCTTGACTGGCGATTTTCCAACTAATCCTACTTGACCCAGGGTAAGCGCATCTTAACAATCCTTGACAAAAGGGACTTGATGTGAGTTACTTACCCAGAGAGCGATTCAGGCATATTTGATCAGAATTGGCTATCTCAATTGTTAAGCAAAAATCGACCAAATGGGTCGATTTCGTAGCTATTCTGATTGACTGGTAACACTTGAAATGCCCACGCGGATCACAAAATTGGCCAATTGTCAATAGCATTTGAGATGCTCTCACCCTGTACTACTACTGACTCATAGCTGTTATAATTAGATAAATGTCCCAGCCAGGGGAAAAACTATGACAACTCTCGACATTTTACCAGAAGTTACCTGTCCCCCCACGGATTTATGGAGTGATGAACCACCCTTGGAAAGTGATTTACACCTGCAACAAATCATAATTCTACTCAGTTGTCTAGAATTATTATGGCAAGAGAAAAACGATTACTACGCTTCCGGTAATCTGACTATCTACTATAACGAAGAACAACTGAAAAAGCGCGATTTCTGCGGTCCTGATTTTTTTGTGGTTTTAGACACAGAAAAACGTCCCCGCAAAAGTTGGGTGGTTTGGGGAGAACAGGGGAAATATCCCAATGTAATCGTCGAGATTCTCTCCGATTCCACGGCCAATATTGACCGAACTAAAAAGAAAATTCTCTATCAAAATACTTTTCGCACTCCTAATTATTTTTGGTTCGATCCTAATACCTTAGAATGGCAAGGATTTAGACTAATTGAGGGACAATATCAAGCTATTTCTGCTAATGAGCAGGGTTATCTATGGAGTGAAGAGTTAGGATTATATTTAGGCATATTTGACCGAAAACTGCGTTATTTTACCGTTGATGGTCAATTGGTTCCCACTCCCCAAGAAGCTGAATTACAGCAAAGACAAGCAAAGGAACAGATTCTTTTAGAAAAGGAACAGATTCTTTTAGAAAGGGAACAGATTCTTTCAGAAAAGGAACAGGAAAGACAGGCAAAAGAACAGGCTCTCCTAGAAAAAGAACAGGCTCTTTTAGAAAAAGAACAAGAACGACAAGCTAAGGAAAGATTAGCGGCAAAATTACGAGAATTAGGCATCAATCCCCAGACAATTTAGCCGGTTAAAATCTGCAAACAGCGATCGATAACCCCTTGAGTTACAATTATCTTGATTTGACTGGATAGACCCGAATGCAACTCACTCCCGAACAATACAAAGAAAAAATGCAGCGCCGCAAGGCAATCCAAGAAGAACGTTTAGCCGAAAAAATCGCTGAAAAAGGTTTAATTATCGTTAATACTGGCGATGGTAAGGGAAAAACCACGGCAGCCCTCGGTATGGTTTTACGTTCCCTCGGTCATGGTTACAAAGTGGCGGTGGTACAATTTATCAAAGGTGCCTGGGAACCTGCCGAACAAAAGATTTTTAGTGTTTGGGGGGAACAAATCGAGTTTTATGCAATGGGGGAAGGTTTCACCTGGGAAACCCAAGATAGAGAAAGAGATATAGAGAAAGCCCAAGAAGCATGGCAAAAAGCCCTAACTTTTCTCGAAAATCCCCAATATCAATTAATTTTACTCGATGAGATCAATATCGCCCTTAAATTCGGTTATCTGGATATTCAGGAAGTTATCGCTGGTTTAGCCCGAAAACCCGCTAATTGCCACGTTATTCTCACTGGTAGAGGAGCTTTACCCGAATTAATCGAGATAGCGGATTTAGTCACGGAAATGAAGTTAATTAAACATCCCTTTCGTCAACAGGGAGTGAAAGCGCAACCCGGCATCGAATTTTAACTACTGCTTAAGCGTTGTACCGTCTCTCCCGACAATAATCGATGAGTTTCAGCGAGAAGATGGGGAATTTGATCAGCGTGAGGACTAGCGGCTAAACAGGCAGTTAAATCGAGTTTTTCCACCTCTTTTGCCTGTTGACCCGGGAACCAATGACCCCCATTACCCAAGAGATTGTATCTGGCCCTAGCAAAGTCAATCATATCGTAGGCGATAGCGAGATTGCGTAACCAGAGGATAGAAGGAATATTGATGTGATTGGGGGTATTTTCCCAGCTAGGTAAACCTAAAGACCAAGTTTTCACCCAATTATCGCCTAAACAGTTGATCATCTCTCCTTGCAATCTCTCGATAATTGCTGGTAAAATCTCCTCGGCCCGATCAAGTAAGGGTAAAGTTTTCAGGTGTTCATCAAAATCCTTGGCTCGCGCTGCACCAATACTCAGGGTATGAACAGCCGGATGACTGAGACAGAATAGGTCATTAAAAACCATCGGACTGAGAGGAGAACAGAGAGCGACGAGCTTAGGGGGAGGATTGTAGAGATGGCCGCCCTTATCGGAGGGACTAATGATAAAAACGCCCATATCGTGCTGTTTTGCCGCTTCTATGGCCAGCCAGTTATTCTGAAAAATATAGTACCAGTGCAGATTGAGGTAATCGTAACAATTTGTTGCAATAATCTTGACAATTACATCAGTTGGTGCATGGGTGGAGAAACCGATAAAACGAACTTTTCCCTGTTGCTGTAATTTTTTCGCCTCTTGCCAACAACCGCCCTCGGCCATAGTGTCATCGAGAATTTCAGCGGTGTTGATGCCATGGATGCCCAACAAATCCACATAATCTAACCGTAAAAATTGCCTGGATTGCTCAAATTTACGGCGAAATTCCCGCACATCTTGACTAGGAGAAACTTTCGTCTGCACGATAATCTTATCCCTCGGTAGTTGCGGCAAAATTTTGCCCAATTGCATCTCGGAAGTGCCGTAACCCCTAGCGGTTTCGATGTGATTAATCCCCACTTCTAGAGATTTATTTATGATTGCCTCTAAATTGCCTTGATTCTCGTCGGGAATTTGCGACATCGGCACATCCTGCCACTGAAATTGATAGCGCATTCCCCCACAGGAAAACACCGGCATTTGTAGATTAGTGCGACCGAAACGACGATACTGCATATATTCAGTTATCAGTTATCAGTTATCAGTTATCAGTGGGGAGATGGGTGACCACTTCGTGCGCGTTGCGGGGGGTGATGGGGTATTAGTTGAAACTTCCCTATTTCCCCATTCTCCCATTCCCTGTTCCCTAAATTTAATCGGGTAAAGTGAGAATTTCGACACCGGTTTCAGTGACGGCAATGGTGTGTTCAAATTGGGCCGAAAGTTTACCATCTTTAGTAATAGCAGTCCAACCGTCTTTTAAGAGAATATGTTGCCAAGTACCCTCATTAATCATTGGTTCAATGGTGAATACCATGCCGGGGCGAATTGTTTTGCCTTTGCCGCGAATGCCGTAGTGGGGAACCTGCGGACCGGTGTGAAAAACATTACTAATACCATGACCGACAAAATTTCTAACCACTGAAAATCCTTGTCCTTCGGCGTATTCTTGGATAGCCGCGCCGATATCGCCGATTTTACCCCCCGGCTGCACTGCATCTATGCCTCTTTGCAGACATTCTCTAGTCACTTCTACTAACTTTTTCGCTAGGGGGGAGGGAGTACCGACAAAGAAAGTCTGGGAGGTATCGCCGTGATAACCCTCTAAAATCGGGGTGACATCGATGTTAATAATATCGCCGTCCTTAAGGATTTGAGCGGCGCTGGGGATGCCGTGACAGATAACCTCGTTAATGCTAGTACAGATGGACTTAGGAAAGCCATGGTATCCTAGGGGCGCACTTTTGGCTCCATGGGCGCGAGTCCAACGTTCTGCCTCGTCATTGATTTCTAGGGTACTTACCCCCGGTTTAACCATATCTGCCAGATGCTCTAAGAGTTTAGCTGCTAATCGTCCGGCTCGACGCATTTTTTCAATTTCCCGGGAGGAGAGTAAGGTGATGGTATCGTTGCCCATGAATTATCCGACTGTTAAGAAAGATTCTTGTTACATTTCTTATCCTAGCAAAATCGGGCAGCGTTATGGTTTCGGGAGTGGGGTGTAGGGTGTGGGGTGTAGGGTGTGGGGTGTAGGGTGTGGGGTGTGGGGAGAATAAATAAAAATAATCTCCTGTCTCCTGACTACTGATAACTGACTACTGATAACTGATCACTGATAACTGATCACTGATAAGAGAAATTAACCGAATCTACCGGCTACATAATCGCGAGTTTGTTGATTAACTGCATCGGTGAAAATTTTCTGGGTGGTGTCAAATTCCACCAAATGGCCGACGCGGCTTTCATCGGTATTAAAAAAGGCCGTGCGATCGGATACTCTAGAGGCCTGTTGCATATTATGGGTGACAATCACGATCGTGTATTGTTGCTTCAATTCATGGATTAATTCCTCGACTTTGAGGGTAGAAAGGGGGTCTAAAGCGGAACAAGGTTCATCCATTAATAATACTTTTGGTTTTACTGCCAAGGCGCGAGCAATACACAATCTTTGTTGTTGTCCTCCCGATAATCCTAAAGCGGATTTATTCAACAGATCTTTAACTTCATTCCAAAGAGCAGCTCCTTTTAAAGCTGATTCCACAATCCCATCTAATTCACTGCGACTAGCGGAACGATAAATTCTAATACCGTAGGCAATATTATCGTAAATACTAGCGGGAAAAGGATTAGGACGCTGAAACACCATACCCACCTGTCGCCGTAAGGTATGAAGGTTAACTTTGGGGGCGTAGATATCTTGGCCAAAAAACCTAACTTTGCCCTTAACTGTCACCTCTCCTTCTAATTCCCCGATGCGATTGAGGGCTTTTAAGAGAGTGGATTTACCACAACCGGAGGGGCCGATCATGGCGGTTACTTGCCTTTGCGGGATTTCTAAAGAAACCCCTTCCAGGGCTTTTTTACTACCGTAGAAAAAGCTAAGATTTTCGACTTCGATCGCCGAATTAGCTAGAGAAGTAGGGGTGTTCATGGTAGAGGAATCGATCATCATAAAAATGCTTAATTTGAGCGTTTACGAGTAACAAAACGGGAAAGAAGGCTAGTAATTAAAACTAAGATAATCAGCACTAAAGAAGCTGTCCAAGCTAGGGAATTTTGTTCAGGAAAGGGGGAACTAGCATAGTTATAAATCAACACCGTTAAAGCCGGTGTGGGCGACCAAAGACTTTCTTGCCAAAATTGACTAAATAAAGCCGTAAACATTAAAGGGGCAGTTTCTCCGGCAGCCCGGGCCACCGCTAATAATATCCCGGTCATAATCGGTGCGATCGCTGCTGGCAGGACAATGCGAAATACCGTATCGAAACGGGAACCCCCCAAAGCGGAGGAACCGAGACGGTAGGACATGGGTATTAGTTTTAGCGCCTCTTCCGTGGTTAAAGCGACGATGGGCAACATAATCACCCCTAAAGCAAAGGCCCCCGCTACGGCGGAAAATTGTTTGGTAGTTAACACCAAAACCCCGAAGGAAAACACCCCGACGATAACGGAAGGGGTACTACTCAACACCACGATCGCAAAGCGCAGAATACCGCCAATTTTGGAACCCCGAGCGAATTCCGAGAGAAAAACCCCGGTAAGAATCCCCAGAGGTATGCTGCCTAAGGCCGCTAAACCGACCATGGTTAAAGTCCCGACGATCGCATTAGCAAAACCGTTGGGAACACTAGGATCGGAGCCAACTGGGGCAGGTAAAGAGGTGAAAACTTGCCAATTAAATCCGGGTAAACCTTCTTTGACAATTTGAAAGAGGATAGCGAATAAAGGCAGAATAGCGACGGCACTAAGAGCGATCGCTAAACCCGTGAGACCGTTGGTAAAAAAATGCCGCCACGGTGACAGGGGTTGCTGTAAATCTTCTTCGGGAAAGGCTCCTTGAGTCATAAAATTAACGATTGCGGTTGATAAACTGTACTAACAAAGCCGCTACACTATTGACGGCTAAGGTAATAACAAATAGAATCAAAGCTAGATACATCAAAGCTCCGATGTGGACTTTTTCAAAAGCTTCTGGGAAAGTATTAGCTAGTACAGCAGGAATAGTATAACCGGGGGCCAAGAGGGAGGGACTAATAATCGAGGAGTTACCGATTACCATAGCCACCGCCATGGTTTCCCCTAAAGCACGCCCTAAACCGAGGATAATCGCCCCGATAATGCCAGAACTGGCCGCCGGCAACAGCACGCGCCAGATGGTTTCCCAACGAGTCGCACCTAGGGCCATGGAGGCGCTGCGTAATTCCGGGGGGACGGTAAGCAAAACATCGCGACTGATAGCGGAAATGGTCGGCACGATCATGATCGCCAGGATCACACCGGCAATCAACATACTCGGTCCCAAAGGTTGGGTACTAAATAAAGGGAACCAAGCAAGATTTTGAGATAACCATTCTTGCAGGGGTTTAAGCACGGGAATTAGCACGAAAATCCCCCATAAACCGATAATTACACTGGGAATCGAGGCAATTAATTCCACCAAAAAACCGATGGGATAACGGATACTGGCCGGCAAATAATTCTCGCTCGTGGTTAAAGCAACGGCAACACTGAGGGGAATAGCTAATAAAAGAGCCAGAATCGAGGAAACAACGGAACCGAAAATAAAGGGTAAACCACCAAATTTGAGGACGTTCACATCCCAAGTGGTTCCCCAGAGAAATCCCAGACCGAATTCATTGATCGCCGGCCGCGCATCCTGAAAAACAATCCAGGCCATCCAGAGCAGAAAAATTAAACCGGAGGCGGCACAAATCCAGACTAAGACTGTAAAAATGCGATCAAATAAACCGGCAGTGCCGGGGTTTTCGTTAAGATTGGCCGCTGAAAGCTCAAAAGACTCAACGGGTTTAGAAAAATTGGCCATAAGTATAGATCGCGATTACCAGTTATCAGTTATTTCAAATACAACTGTATGGGCTGAACATTGTTCAGCCCAGAGAAAAGAAATACTTGCCGTTATTAGTTATGGGGTTAACTGGTAACTTTTTTCCATCTTACTGGAAAGCGGTGACAATCAAGCCCAAACTAATACAAAAGTATTTAGGTTTGCTGAAAAAGTACGGGCGAAGCATTCGGTTAGAAAATCTCCGGTTTCACCGATAGGTTATTGCCCGAATGCTTCGCCCCTACAGGACGCGGGCCGATGAAGACGCAAGGTTTTCAAAGACGATTCTCTCAAAATTTGCACCTGTTTCGCGAGAAAAGCCACAAAACCCTTACCTTACCTACATTTCACATTTATTCAGCAAACCCTATTTATTTAATTTTGTTAACTTCGGCTAAAACTTTTTGAGTCACCGATTGAGGAATCCGGGTAAATTCCAATTGATTGTTAATACCTTGACCGGTGGTGAGAATCCAAGTCAACAGTCTTTTAATTTCCGCCGCTTTTTTGTTATCAGCGTAGTCTTTCGGTACTAATAACCAAGTAATCCCGACGATCGGATAACCACTGCCCGGATCGTCCATATTAGCGGTAAAATCGGCGTTAAATTTGATCCCTTCCATAGCTTTGTTAGCTTGGGTGAGACTGGGTTCGACAAATTGACCAGCTTTATTTTGAATTCTGGCGGTTCTCATGGTTGCCCCTTCATTTTTGCGGGCAAAGGTATCTTGAACGTAACCGATCGAGCCTTCTGTTTGTTTAACCAGGGCTGCCACACCATCATTTTTCGGTCCCTTGAGAACCGTAAAACCCCAGTTAGGTTCTTTGCTGGTTCCCACTTTACTTTTGAAAGAAGGACTAATAGCACTCAGGTGAGAGGTAAAAATCTCGGTAGTACCGCTACCATCAGCCCTAACCACTACTTTAATCGGTCGGTCGGGCAGTTTCGGATCTACTTGTTTCCAGTTGGTGATCTCGCCACTGAAGATTTTACCCAGGTTAGCCCGGGAAATTTGCAGGTTATTTACCCCCGGCAAATTATAAACCACGGCGACGGCTCCTCCGGCGGTGGGAACTAGCAGTAAACCGTTTTTCATCTGGCTTTTTTCCGAGGAAGAAGGAGCGGCATCGGAAGCCCCAAAATCGACGGTTCCGGCGATAAATTGCCGAATACCAGCACCGCTACCGACAGAATTATAGTTAACGGTGACACCAGTGGCGTTTTTATAGTCGGCAAAATAACGCTGGTATAGGGGTGCGGGAAAGGAGGCTCCTGCACCGTTCAGGGTTTGGGCGAGGGTTTCTCCCATCGTCCCTGCTAAGGCCGCTGCCGTGGCGAAGGAGACGGCACACACACGAGTTAGGGTAGCAGTTGAGAATATCATAAGTTTTCCGGTTGAAGAATCCTGCACAATTGGGAAAGTTAAACTTTCTTCAAGATATAGTTTAATGCACAAATATTACTTTTAAATCTAGAAATACTTTAGATTTTTTTTGGTTAAGATTTGGTAAAGTTTAAGTTAAATTTACTTTAAAAAAAGTCAAACCTTTTGGCAACAATTTAGTTATACCGATCAAGACAAAAATCCATTGTAAGCTATAGGGATTCTCACACCAATTTGGCACATTTAAACCTTTGCTGATTGAACTTTTCAACATCAATAATGTACCCCTTGCGAACAGGAAACGCTATATAAATAGCTATCTTTTTAATGTTTCATCGCTTCTATTATTTTCATGGTTTCGACGCTGACAGTACAGACTCTTTGCAGTAAGTCAATTACTGTTTCTTTATAATCGGCGAAGCGATAGTTATTAAATCTTTCGGCGATGGTTTGATCTTTGGGTTTCTTTTCCTTATGTGAAGAAGCCGAAAATCAATTTAGTTGTAAAATACCTACACCTGTCAGAGAGGGCTCTTTTGGATTTGGTAGGTAAAATGTATTCTGAGATACAGTCCCCGTATTTCTCACAAAAAGTGCGATCACCAACCCCAGAAGCTTTACAGAATGAGGGTTTGAACAGAGCGCTCGCCTCGAAGTACAAAGGACAGTGTGTTGACGTTCCAAGACTTAAAATCATTATCAATTAGACGTTAGGAAAAAGAAGCAATTGATTACCATTTTTTTAGGCTAATTAATTGGGTTCTTCGGTTTGTGTTATGCAATGGACTGGGATTATAAGGGATGGACTCCTTATGTAGAAAGGCATTTGGCGATTTTTGTCAATTGTTTTTTATCTAGAGCGAACTCATCAATTAAGTCTCTTGCCAGAGAAAGATTTAGTCAATTTATGCCCCCCTATCGAACCATAACAAGTAACGAAGAGCCATAAATTTCCCAAAAGCTTCATCGAAATGTGTAATTAATTTTGCTTGGGTACTTAGCTGATTTTATTGGCTGTTCACTCAAAACGGTCGCCCATTGGTGTGTTCACGGCGATCCTAACAATTTAGAAAGTCTAGAAGATGGGAGAAAAAATGGAAATCATAAAAAAGCCACAGAGGAATATATTAATTTACTATTGAAAATAGTTGATGAAGACCCGAAGGAATTTGGATATGAATTCGGGAGATGGACAGCGGCAAGATTAGCAGAGCATCTAGAAAAGGAAACAGGAATTAAACTGAGTGGCTCGCAAGTGAGAAGAATATTGAGAAGAAAAAAGTATGTGTATATCTGGGCGAAATATAGTCTAGAAGATAAGCAAGACAAGAAATTAAGAAAAGCATTTAAAGAAAAATTAGATGAATATTTAAGGTTGGCTAAAGAAAAGCCAGAGTCAATCCAGGTATGGTTTTGAGACGGGGCTTTCAAGGTGGCGACGCAGGTTCGCCACACAGCTCCTCATGAGTGTGGATTTAGTTTGAGAGTAATAAGAAGGAGAGCTTGGACAAAAAAAGGAAAGCGAAAAAAAGTGAATGGACAAAGAAAAAGAGGAAGGGTGAATGTGATGGGAGCCTTAAGATATAATGACAAAAAACGAGTCTGTTTTATGATCAAAAAAGGAAATTCAGAAACTTTCCATGAACAATTAAAGAAACTTCATGAAGAGATTCGTCAAGAATGGATAAACTTGGGAAATCTGCCCGAAGATTTTCGAGAAAAGTGACCTAAGATTATCATTATATTAGACAATGCTAGTTATCACAAAAAGAAAGATGTTATTGAGCAGGTGGAAAAAGAGTTGCCCAATATTAGGCTAGAGTTTTTACCAGCTTATAGTCCAGATTACCACCTAATAGAATTAGTGTGGCATTCCGCTAAAGAATACATAGCTAATCGAGAATTTGAAAATAAAGAAGAACTGGAAAAAGTAGTCAATCAGCTTTTAAATGAAGGGGGATTGATTATTAAATGGAGTAGAAAACTTAAAAATAAGGGTAATGCTGTCAATGTAACTTAAATGCGTAAAAGCTTAGCCGATCAATTGATGCCCCGGAGTGATAAAGTTTTCTATTACTGATAATCTCGAAATTATCGTTCAACCAGATTAAAGATGCTTCTGTGACTAGACCTTCTTCAAGAGTGACTAGGGAAAAATTGCGAGATTTACCCTTATCGGAGTGGAGAATGCGAGGGACACTGGCAGCATTCAGATAAACAGTTCCCATCTCGGAAGTGACCACGGGATTGCGTAAACGGGAAGTAGTATGACGGAGACGGTGGTGCATATGACCGAAACTGACGAGAGGAACCTGTTTTCCTAATAGCTGTGCTTGTGCGATGGCCGCTGCTAAATCCGGATCCCCGTGGTCCCCTCCCAAGGGTTGCCAATCCCGACCACAGATAGCTTCCGCTTCCTTTCCCAGTCCGGCTGGACCATTGTGACCTAAAAAAATCAGGTTATTATAGGCAGTATCTTGAATATTAGCGATAATTTTGGCAGTAGATTCGGCAAAACTGCTGATATTATAGCGTTCTTGAAAAAATTCCCCATTTTTCCACTCGGAACCCCCCCAAGTAAAGGGACGACCCCCAACAATCGAAAGCTCTAAACTGGGTAGGTCTAGTTTTGAGTAACCCACATGGGCAACCCCTAATAATTCTAACTGGGCGGTGACACGATCTTCCTTGTTGCGATCGTAGGGACATTGTTTTCGTCCCCAGGGGGTGGCGCTATACCAAGCGTCATGATTACCGAGAATAACGGCTTTTGGTAAGGACAAACTGGCAATCCGACCGACAATTTCTAGGGATTCATTGCCAAAATCGCCGACAAATAGGGCTAAATCCACTTGTAAAGCTTCTAGAGCTAAATTATCTTCTATTTCCCATTGGTCGTGAATGTCACCGATGACGGCGATTTTATAGGTGCGAGGGAAAGAACTTACCATTACCAGTTATCAACTATCATTTACCAGTAACGATCATAGCTAGGATTGGCCGAATAAATCTAAAAACCTTGTCGGATAATATCTTGAGGCTTTTTTGAAATCAAAAAAGTGCCGGTCATTGGCGTAATCGGCTCAATTTGGTCGAAATATCTAGAGGAAATTTTGGGCGCAATAATATTATTGTAGGGGCGAATTGCATTCGCCCTCTTGGAATAACTTCTGCTGCTGACCTATAGGTGAGGTAAAGTCACAAATTAGGAGATGCAGCCGATAATTTTCTGGAGATGTAAAGATTTAAAACAAAGTTACCCACAGTCATCGGTTTGTTTGTAAATTTAGATACAGAATTATCAGGGTGATCTGTGTATGTCTTTACTACAATACCGCACTACTGCCGTTGTTACTTGTCCCCAAGCAAACACATGGGTACAACTCAGAATGCTCCCCTCTCCATACAGCTTTGATGAAGCACTACTACTCTGTGAACAGGATCAGGGCCGTTGGGTGGCATGGATTCCCGATTTTGGCGAAATTATCTTGATCGAAGGGCAATTTGAGTCATAAACTAACTCTTGCTCACAATTAAAGCAGATAAACAGCGATCGATCACTTGTTTTAATACTAGAGCCGTCCAATCAATATCGGCTGCGCTGGTGTCCCTTCCCAGGGTTAAACGAATTCCCGCTAATGCTTCTCGATCGCTGTAGCCCATAGCTTTTAAAATTGGACTAGGGGAAAGTTTGCCACTATGACAGGCGGACCCAGAACTAATGCCGATTCCTGCTAAATTAAGCTGACGAACTAGCTGTTTTCCCGTGATCTGACTGTCATCGTCGGGACGGACAATAAAGCTGACGTGGTGGGGTAAACGATAGAATCGGTCCCCCGTGGGCAGCAGATAAGGATAATCGGCTAAGAGGTCAAATAATCGATCTCGCAGGGCGATTAAACGCATTTTTTCGCTAATTAAGTCTTTTTGGGCTAATTCAGCCGCTAAACCGAAAGCTGCGATCACCGGTACGGCTGGGGTTCCCGATCGCAGACCTTTTTCCTGGCCACCGCCCCGCAGTAATGGTAAAATATCGACACCGGCTCTGATGTATAAAGCTCCCGATCCTTGCATTCCATAAATTTTATGGCTGGAAAGAGATAATAAATCTACGGGCAGTTTCCGCACATCAATCGCGCATCTTGCCGCCACCTGCACCGCATCGGTGTGAAAAAGAACTCCCCTTTCTCTGGCAATGCTGCCCAATTCTTCAATCGGTTGTAGGGTTCCCACCTCACTTTGTCCGTAAATAATGGAAATTAAGACCGTATCGCTTTGAATTGCGGCTTTTAGGTCTAAAGGATTAACCCTACCTAGACGATTGACGGGAAGACGAGTAATTTGCCAACCTTGCTGCTCTAATTGTTTACAGGGTTCAGCGATCGCCGAATGTTCCACACTAGAAATAATTATATGACGGGGGCGGTTATACTGTTGAGCAACCCCGATAATCGCTAAATTATCGGCTTCCGTGCCGCCAGAAGTGAAGATAATCTGGTCTGGATTGGCATTAATTAACCCTGCTACCTGTTCTCTAGCCATTTCGATGACTGTTGCCGTATCCTGTCCCCAAGTGTGTAAACTGGAGGGATTGCCCCAATGATGCTGGAGAATAGTGGCAACCCGCTCGATCACTTGGGGATGAGTGGGGGTAGTGGCACTATAGTCAAGATAAATTTGCATTATTTTACAATCTGAGAAATGAGAGTCAAGACAGGCAGCTATTCTCAGTTTAGCCGTTTAAGAGATTAGAAAACGGGTTTCTTTAAGAAACCCGTTTTCTAAGAAACCCGCTTTCTTTAAGAATTGAGTTTTCGGCAGATTTGACGAGCTAAGTAAGGCAATCGATCACAAACTTCGGGGTCGCTTTCGAACGCAGATTTTTTTTAATTAAAAGCATCACATTTCTGAGAGATATATCAGGAAGTCTTCTACTTTCTTCGGAATAGTATTCTGCCAGATCTTCAGAGGTAAAGCTGAAGCCTCTCTCAGAAGCCAGTATGACAGTAAGATCCATTAAACTTTGGACATCTGTTGTTAGTTCTAGACTATCTTGAATTTCTAGATCACTCTTAGCAATTTCATTAAACTGTCTGACGGCTTGGATAGACATAAGTTCTCCTGTGATGTATTAAGATTGAGACCAAGAACGGCCGATGCAAGTCTGAATTGCATCACTATCTGATCTAGCTTGATAGAATACCTCATTGGGTGTCTGATAGTCAAGACATTTTCGAGGACGATTGTTAATTAAGTTTACGGCTCTTTCCACCTCCTCTGGCTTAACGATTTTAAAATTCGTTTCCTTGGGGAAAAATTGTCTTAACAGTCCATTGGTATGCTCGTTTAATCCCCTCTCCCACGAATGATAAGGAGTAGCAAAATAAAAATCTGCTCCTAGTTTCTCACTCAACTCTTGATGTCCACAAAATTCTTTAACCTTGTCACAAGTAAAGGTTTTTCTTTTGTCAGGGTGAATCTCTTGGAAAATTTTTTCTGTGACTCTATTGATTTCCGATGCGGTTTTGTTTTTGGCTAATCCTGCTACTAAAAATTTCGAGGCTTTGTCCATATATGTAACGAGAAATCCTAGATGATTGCCTCCAATCATTGTGTCACTTTCCCAATGACCGATTTCGGTTTTCTGGTCAGCAATTGCTGGTCGCTCGCTGATATCTACACGCTCTGGAATCCCTCCACGCTTACTTTTTGCTCCATTTCGACTCTTTCTTTTTCCTCGTCCAGCCGCGTAGGTATTCTTGATACTTTCCACAGTCAAGGGTAGTTTTGATAGATCATTTGATAGATGGTTTCATGACTGAGCGATTCTTGACCAGCTTTTTTCAGACGACCTGCTATTTGTTCGGGACTATGATAATCTTTTAATCCTTTTTTCACCAACTCTAAGGCTGACTCGCTGACATTTTTAAAGGGTTGTTTGGCATTTTTTCGCCTTGTCTCGCTTTGAGCTTGTGCTGTGTCAGGTAGATAGCAGCCAAGGGAACTTTGATTCCTTTTTAATTCCCGTGATATTGTGCTTTGATGACATCCGAGCCAGACGGCCATTTGCCGTTGAGATAAATTTCCCTCCTGACTAAGTTGGTAGAGCAAGTTTCTTTGTTCTATGTTAAGATGTTGGTGGCTCATTTTGGGTCTGATTTGTTTTTGTTAATGATCAGACAGTACCTGATGAGCCTTTCTTTGTCAACTCTTGAGGTTGATGCGTTTCATTTTTGAATTGGCGAAATCATTGAAGCTAACAATGATGCAACTCTCGAAGAATTATCGGACTTACTGTATGAAAAGACACAGGTGAAAGTCAGTAGAGCCACCCTGGGGCGGCTGACGCAAAAACTCAATTACAGTTTCAAAAAAAAACACTACACGCGGCGGAAAAAGAAAGTGACAGGGTACAGCAAAAAAGAGTGGGATACTGGTCAGAAGTTCGGGAAATTGAGGCATCAAAACTAATTTTCATCGATGAATCGGGGGTAAATTTAGCCCTTTTGAGACTCTATGCTAGAGACTTAATTGGCCGAAGAGCTAGGGGAAGAAAACCACAAAAAAGAGGGGTTCTTCTAGGTTCTGTGTGATAAGTTTAACTTACTGTATGATCGATCAATCTTTGTGTCCTTTGTGTCTTTGTGGTTCGTTCCACCCCCTCGCTAGGAGGAATGTATCTTAGAATACATTTTACCCACCAAACCTGGTAGAGCCAAAGAGGGAGAAATATTTCAATAATTAGTGCTATAAGCTTAGAAAAAGTTGTGGCATCAGTCAACATATACGGTGCAGTGGATGCGGTAACATTTGAAGGATTTATTCTGAAGGAAGTGCTGCCAAAAATTAAAGAAGGAGACTGTTTGATCATGGATAATGCCAAGATTCATCTCGGAGAAATGGTCAGAGAAATAATCGAACAAGAAAAAGCTAGACTCATCTATTTACCTCCTTATTCTCCTGAATTCTCTCCTATTGAAAACTTTTGTTCAAAAGTGAAAGCGATGTTAAGAAAACTGGAGGTGAGAACTTACAAAGACTTAATAGAAGGGATTGAATTGGCTATGTTAGAAGTTACTCAAAAAGATATTCGCAATTGGTTTACTCACTGTTCTTACTGTACCTCATAAATCAGAGAATTGCTATAATTTATAATTTATAATTACCTATAGATAGTTAAGTTTTTGAGCGATTAGAGGTAACGCAAGAGCGATAGCAACACTAACAATCATACCGATAAAAGCTTTCAAGGCATCCCCTAAAACCAATTTACCCGTGGCGGCTAAATTAGGGTTTTCTCTGGTTAAAGTCAGAGAAATTTCTCGACCTCCTAATAAACCTAAAAATACCCAAGTGGTACTCATGGGAATATGATTATAGCCAACAAAAAAGAGTAAAATTAAGCCATAAATCAAGTTAATAATTGTTGCAGAACGCGGATCATGGGCGTTAGTTTTGCTAGTGACAATTTTCTCGATTTGACCACCATGATTAATAAAAATGATAGTTTGCAGGAGTAGCATAACTGTTAGAGATAAAACTAACCATGTTGCCGCTAACTTTCTGGGAAGATAGGCGAAAATATTAGCAAAATCTTGCATTAACCATTGACTCCAGAGAAACCCGGTGGATAACCACTGTAAAACTACCCAGATTTTTTGAGGTTCTTTATTAACTGTTTCTAGGAAAAAGTTTTCTAATCGATAAATAATTCGATAGATGACTAACCCCACTATAACAGCAATAGCATAACCCCAAGCGGATTTAACTAACATTTCATCTAGAGATTGGGGAGCAAAAACTGTTAAAACTAAAAAGGTTGTACTCACAGGTATTCCCCAAGTGGTGAGAATTAAAATTGCTAAGGGAGGAACGATATAAATCCAAGTAAAATTTTCTGGGAAGGGAATCATTTCTAGTCGATTATAGGCCACATCTCCCTGATTAATATACCAACCAGCGATAAAAATCGAGGCTAAGATTATACTGGAATACAGCCATAAAATCCACCAGGGACGTTCTTCATTGGCACTTAAAAAAGTCCCTAAAGTCTGTAGGGAATCGTTGGCAACAATCGCATAAGCTGATAGAATAAAGCCAGCAATCATAAAAAAATTACTCATAGACAGTGGGAATTATAAATTATGAATTAAGTAGGTAGCTGTTAAAAGTTGTTAGACACCCCCCTTATCAAGGGGGGATCAGAGGCAAAATCTATCTTCAATTTAATTATAACTACTTACTTATCAATTATGAATTAGGTAGAATAAATAAAAATAATCTCCTGACAACTACCTCCCTATTAATATAACCGCTATAACTCCTTAATTTTGCTTTAAAAAATCCCTCGCTAAATAGAAAGCAGCCAAACTACCAGAGACAGTAATTTCCTGGGTATTAATTTCCTGTAAAGGTCGAAGAATAACTTCAATTTCCTCGGTAACATCTAACTTTTGTTGACCGGTGGGGATAGCATTAAGAGCCAAAAAAATATGAATTCTGTTAGTATCTTTAACGGGATTATCATACAAAACACCTAGAGGTATTAGAGAATCACTTTGATAACCAGTTTCCTCCTCGAATTCTCGACGCGCTGCCGCAGTAATATTATCTTCACCCGCATCTACTGCCCCGGCGGGAAATTCTAATAAAATTTCCTTAACTCCGTGACGATATTGACGGACAAAAACTAATTGATTATCCCCGGTAACTGGAACAACTAACACAATTTCAGGACGAATATTAACAAAATAATCGTCGATAACTTGTCCAGAGGACAACTGCACCGCGTCTTGACGGACTTGACACCAACGATTCTGAAAAACTAGCTCAGATTTAATAATTTGCCATTTTTTTAAATTAGTCATCGACAATCCTGTTATAATTGCAGTGAAATTACTAAACTTTTTTCGCAGATAATTATAAGTAAGTAGGTAGGCGTTAAAAATTATCAGATGCCCCCCTTATTAAGGGGGGAATAAGGGGGGATCGGCACCCCCCTTATCAAGGGGGATCCCCCCGCCTTCGGCTTCCCCCCTTATCAAGGGGGGCTAGGGGGGATCGAACCTAAAATCTATTTTTAATTTAATTATAACCAGCTACTTAACCAGATTTAGTATGAATAGAAGCAAACCGGTTATCTAAGAGCTAATTTTACGACCGAGGTGGGCAAGCTTATCTAGAACAGATTGAAGCAAAGATCGCCGCTGCTCGACGACAATATCTAAGTTAGCCAACATATACTTTACGTCTTTGTAAGCATTGTCTAACAAGGCCAGTAATAATTCGCGATCGCCAGCGCTCTCTTTTTCTGATGGGGTGCGGGTCCGTTGGGGTAATAAGTCCGCCGGTGGAGAAGGAAGGGAGGGCGATCGCTCGGACTCTAGCTGTTGAATGGTTTGTTGTAAATTTTCAATCACCCCATACATTTCCATCGGGTCAAAAACCCTTAACAGACTGGTTTGTGTAACAATGCCCAACCCCCGACCCCAGTTCCAAGAAACCACCAAACGCCCCACCCGCCGTTTTTGCATTTCCTGATGGGCCGTCCACAGGGAATCCTCCGGGTTGAGGAGAAATAACGGCGTACTCATCACCGTCTGGGCCCTAGTTTTGTGCAGATCGATTTGAACTGCTTGAAACTGGACAAGATCTCGCTCTGTCACAATACCAACGGGGTAGTCATTGTCTTCGGAATTTCTCTGGGTGATCACCACACAACTAACACGATGTTCCGCCATTAACTGGGCCAATTGCAAGACTGTGGCGGTGAGTGGGGCCTGTACCACTTGACTGGTCATCACATCCGATACGCGACGAAACCGCAATAGATTGGCCGGACGCAATATCTGGCGAATACTTTCATGGGAGATCACCCCGATTAAGTGTCCTTGGTCATCCACAATCGGCAAATGGCGAATGCGGTAGCGCCGAAACAAAAACAGGGCAGCAAAAATGTCTTGAGCAGATTGCTGGGGTAACGTGATCAGGGGATGTACCATCACATCAGCAACGGTTGTCTCGGTCAGGTTAATTCCTTGAGCGGTGAGTCGCACCACATCCCGTTCTGTCAAAATTCCTAATAGCTCTTGCCCCTGCACCACCAGCAGACAGCTAACACGCGCTTCTCCGGCCGGAGCAGCTAGAGGGGATAGGTCATCGGTGAGTAAACACAGACGACTATGGGCCTGACCGATCATGGCGATCGCATCTGCCAGGGAAGTGGTTGGCGGCACCGTCAAGGGGTGGCGATCAATCGCTTTTTCCAGATCGGGGGCCCAACTCAGAGGTGTATCGAGAGACATCAGCACCATCCTGCAATCGCAAAGGCCAAGATAGACAGAACAGCCACTGGGCAAAGAACCCAGACTCTCAGAGTTGCCAAAACCCGTTCTAAAACTATCTCAAAGTGTAGCGTCATTTAACTTTTTCCTAAAAGATGTAACGTTTTGTTACAATTTTTATTAAACTCGTAAAGATTTTAGACCCACTTCGGTGTATCATAGAGGGATGTAACAGGTTAAAGCCTGAAACTTTTTATTTAGGGGTTATTCAGCCTCTAATGGTTTCAGGAGCGGTATCACCAGACGCTGGGGTGAGTACTTCCGGGTTCTGGTCGGCCTGAAGGGTTACTCCGGAAATTCTGGACACCTTTCCATAAAGTCGATCCAGCACTCGCTTTACGGAAATACGCTGCCATGGTTGACCGCGTTTGGTGGTGTAGCCCTGTTCATTAAGCCAATCGGCGATCTTCTGCAAGGATTTCCCCGATTTGTGATGACGGCGAATCAGTTCAATGACCCGGCACTCTTCCGGATCATCCACTAATTCCCCATCGATCGATCGTTGTCCAAAGGCAGGGGAGCCGTAGCCCGCATAACCACCGTTGCTTGCTTTTGCTTGTCTGCCTTGTTCTAGCCGCTCCCAGGCAGATAAATCGTTGGAAGGGGTCGCTGTCATAGGGTATCTAAATGCAATAACTTGCAAAACCATATTATCGCAACTTAACGTCGCAAATTTGTTTTGATTGGGGGCAGCCGATGACGACTTACAAATTAAAACCCCTGCATGAGCAGGGACTAGATGTCACCATCGATGTCTGGGACAACCAAACTATAGACGATACCCCCGGGAGGCGGACAAAGTTAAAGGGTCAAAGGCCAAGCATTTTTAGATGAGGAGCGGTTCAAAGCTGAATTTATCTTGTAAAACGCACCGAGAAGAGAATTTGTCCTGAGTTACACAGCATCAATCTGGAGATATAAACATGGGTACGGCTACATTTATTCAAGATGAAACTGAATTTGATTCCCTATTAAACAGTGAATCCCTGTTGGTGGTAGATTGCACGGCAACCTGGTGTGGACCTTGCAAACTGGTGGCGCCGTTGATCGATCGATTGGCCGATGACTATCGCGATCGCGCCAAAGTCTTCAAACTTGACCTAGACAGTAACAAACCCGTGGCCAAACGCTTTGGAATTAAAAGTATTCCGGCTGTCATGGTGTTTAAACAGGGGAAATTGATAGAAACATTAGTTGGGGTTAAACCCTATGAAGAATTTACGGCAGCCGTAGAACGACAATTATAGTCTTCCACCGTGAACAAACACTCTGGGCAAACGTCCGAAGTTGACCCTTTCCTTCTCACACCACTATTCAATTTTGAGGTATGGCGATGAACAAGCTTATAGAAATCCGGTGTCCCAACTGTGGCAGCGTAGCTCAACGGCTCTTGAGCGATCGCCTGCCCGCAGGATATAAGTGTCCGGCCCGGCAAGTTGCTCAGACGGAATGCCCAGTGTGTGATTATTTCATCGCCATGTGTTGGCAAAACGGTGCTGTGCTGGAGGCCTATGCTCCGGGCATTCAGGGGAACACAGCTGCGGCCATGCCGCCCCAGCCCCAACCAGCGATCGCCCATTGGTCTTTGTCATCTGTGTTCAAAGTGGCACTCAGCCCACAAGAGTCTAGGAAATTGCTATCGGGACAACCCTAGTCAACTTTTGCATTTATACCAGTTCTTTAATTTAACAACACCATCCAACTCCTATGCTGCAAGCTCAAGAAATTATGACCCAAAACGTTGTCACCATTCGTGGTTCGGCAACGGTTGCCGATGCCGTGAAATTGATGAAAGAAAAAAAACTGCGGGGTTTGATTGTCGAACCGCGCCATGAACAGGATCCTTATGGAATTGTCACCGAAACCGACATCGTTTACAAAGTGGCGGCCTTTGGCCACGATCCTAAAACTATGCGGGTTTACGAAATTATGGCCAAGCCCTGTGTGGTTGTCAATCCCGAACTGGGGGTGGAATATGTAGCCCGGTTATTTGCTCAAACCCGCATTCGCCGCGCCCCGGTGATTCAGGGTAAAACTTTGCTGGGTATTATTTCTGTCAGTGATATTCTCTTCAAGAGCGATTTTGTTGAAAAGCCCAAGCGGTTGTTCATTGAAGATGAAATTGAAGCAGCCCGGGAAGACGCGCGGGCAATTTGTGCGGCCAAGGGTGAAATCTCTCCCGATTGCGCCGCAGCCTGGGATGTGGTGGAGGAACTCCAAGCCGAAGCCTCCCATCAACGGGTCAAAAAACAGGGGACTAACTCACTTCAGTCCTACTGCGAAGCCAATCCCAATGCCTTAGAGTGCCGCATTTATGAGGATTAAATCCTGGCGGGTTTTGGGAGAATCGATCGCCTTGAGGATCTCGCTGATCGGTTTCCCCGCGCGATCGAGTTCTTGATCTCCACCTTTTCGGATGGGAGATAGATCGAGCGCTTGCGCTTACCGAATTCGACTTGATCGGGGGTCTGTGGGTACATACACCCCTAATTCCCCTGAGAGGAGATAATCAAGAAAAGTCTTGGCGATCACGGATAGTTTTTTATCCTTGGGATAAACCACATACCAATGGCGTTGGATGGGAAAGTCTTCCACGTCAAGGATGGTAAATTCCCCATTGGGAGGATCTAAATTTAAGACGTGCTGAGACAGAACCGAGATTCCTAAACCACCGGCGATCGCTTGTTTAATGGCTTCATTATTGCCGATTTCCAAACGCAGAGATACAGTGATGCCATGGTCGAGGAAAATTTGCTGTACTGCCCGTCTAATTCCCGATCCCATTTCCCGCATAATAAAAGGTTCCCCTTGCAGTCGTTTAATTGGAATTTTTTTCTGTCCCGCTAGGGGGTGATCTTTGCGAGCAATAACCACAAGGGGATTTTCCAGAAACGGTTGAATATCGAGGTTTAGCTCTTGGGGGGGTTCGCTTAAAATATATAGGTCATCAACATTATTGATCATCCTTGCTTCTAGGTCTTGGTGATTGGTCAATTCTAGGGACACATCCACCCCTTCGTACTGTTGACAAAAAGGACCTAGGATCTGAGGGATTAAATATTGGGCTGTGGATACCGCCGCTAAACGCAGTTTACCCTGTTTAATGCCCTTGATATCGGCGATCGCCATCTCAAAGTTATCAAGATCCTTGAGGACTGCTTGACAGGTGACTAATAAACTGCGTCCGGCCTCGGTTAAATACAAACGTTTGCCTATCTGTTCAAATAAGGGTAAACCCACTGATTTAGTCAGTTGTTTCATCTGGGTGGAAACGGTGGGTTGGGTGATCGATAGTTCTTCAGCAGCCCTGGTGAAACTGCCATGACGAGCGGTCGCTTCAAAGACAATCAGTTGATGTAAAGTGGCGTGAATCAAGAGAGGCCTCTAGAGAGCTACACTTCTGTTACTGCCTTGAGGAGCTTTGCTAAACAGAAGCAGGAATGGAGGGGAACGAGTGAAAACCTCCCCACCCCGCTTACATCATAGGTTTAAATCAATACTTTTGTAAAGATATATCGATTTAAACTCAATTTACAAAAATTTGCTTGTCAAGATATCCGTTCTAGTATAGATTTATAACAATCGATCTTTAAAAACCATAAAGTTTTGTCTATCAAGGCTGGTCTGTCAACCGCCGGCTTTGTTGTGGCAAAAAATCCTTTGCTCAGTTGGATTCTCATGGAAATAACCAATCGTATTCACTTTGACAATTTGCGGGGTGGTATCTTCGGTGGTCTAACAGCTGCCATCGTTTATCACCCTCTAGCTCTCGCCTTCGGGGTAGCTTCTGGGACGGCGATCGGGGCCAGTTCAACCGCCAAAAATCCCGAATTAGGCTTACCTGCGGACTTGACACTGTCCAAAGTTCTGCCCGCAACAGGTTTGCTTAAGGGGTAAAGAGCCTTACTCTTACTCTCTTTCAGCTTTTGAAGGTTCATTTAGTCCGTTTATATTCAATACTCCTCATCAGGGGAGGCTTAAGGAGGTATTCGTGGATTTTTTCTCATTGTTTGTCATGGACTTTATCCAGCAGTTGCAGTCGCCAACGCTGGCCTTTTTGATTGGTGGCATGATCATTGCCGCTCTCGGTAGTGAATTGGTCATTCCCGAGTCGATTTGTACGATCATTGTCTTCATGCTGCTAACCAAAATCGGTCTGACCGGCGGGATTGCCATCCGCAATTCCAACCTGACGGAAATGGTATTACCAATGATCTTTGCCGTGATAGTAGGGATTATTGTGGTCTTCGTCGCCCGCTATACCTTGGCCAATCTGCCGAAGGTGAAAGTGGTGGATGCGATCGCTACTGGGGGGTTATTTGGAGCCGTGAGTGGCTCGACAATGGCCGCCGGTCTGACGGTACTCGAAGAACAAAAGATCCCCTACGAGGCCTGGGCCGGCGCACTCTATCCCTTTATGGATATCCCGGCGCTGGTAACGGCGATCGTGGTGGCTAACATTTATCTTAACAAGAAGAAGCAGAAAGAATCGGCCTACGACCGCGAGTCTTTTAGCAAGCAGCCGGTGGCGGCCGGGGATTATTCCGATCAGCAGGATTATCCCAGCAGTCGGCAGGAGTATCTCAGTCAGCAGCAGCCTACGGATAATCGGGTCAAGATCTGGCCGATCATTGAAGAAAGCCTTCGCGGACCTGCCCTATCGGCCATGTTATTAGGTCTGGCTTTGGGCATATTCACCCAGCCGGAAACTGTCTATAAAAGCTTCTACGATCCCCTCTTTCGTGGCTTGCTTTCAATCTTGATGCTGGTCATGGGGATGGAGGCTTGGTCAAGGGTTGGCGAACTGCGTAAAGTAGCCCAGTGGTATGTCGTCTATAGCGTCCTAGCACCCTTTGTGCATGGTCTAATCGCCTTCGGTCTCGGCATGGTTGCCCACTACGCCACCGGGTTCAGCTGGGGCGGTGTCGTGGTTCTGGCCGTCATCGCTTCCTCTAGTTCCGACATCTCCGGGCCGCCCACGTTGCGGGCCGGTATCCCCTCGGCTAATCCCTCCGCCTATATAGGCGCGTCCACGGCCATCGGTACGCCCGTAGCGATCGGCTTGTGCATACCCTTCTTCCTTGGTCTCGCCCAGGCCCTCAGCGGCGGCTAGGATTGTGGTCTGTGGGCGCTCCCTTGACGGGGCTTACCAAGCAAATAAATGTACACATTTAAGGAGATAATCAACATGGCCAAACCAGCCAAAAAGCTCGTCATCGTCACAGAAAAGATTTTGTTGAAAAAAGTCGCCAAGATCATCGAAGAATGCGGGGCGAGTGGTTACACGGTGATGGATACTGGCGGTAAAGGCAGTCGCAACGTGCGCTCGTCAGGACAACCCCACGTTTCCGAAACCGACAGTAATGTTAAGTTCGAGATACTTACCCCCGATCGAATTATGGCCCAAAATATTGCCAAGCAGGTTGCCGATCAGTTTTTCCTCAATTTTGCGGGCATGATCTATCTCTGTGATGCGGAGGTTCTGTACGGACAGAGTTTCTGTGGACCAGAGGGCTGTGAAATCTAGACAACTAAGCTTGTCTTGATCCGGGCCACCGCATCCCCAGCCTGACTGTCCTTGAGCGGTGGCCCTTTTTCCTATCCCCCAGTTTTATGACCACCTGAAATCTTTAACCCTCATCCCTTTAAACTGATGATTTTGTCCCCTATTCTGCCTCCTTCGATCGGGGAGATAGCAGCCCCCATGACTCCGCTCCCCTTGCTTGCCACCGTTGTGGCCGAGGATTCACCGATTATTCTCTCTGGCGTATTGCTGACACTGGTGGTGATTTATCTGGCCAGCAAGCTCGGCGCAGAGGCCGCCCGACGATTGGATTTTCCGCCCGTACTGGGAGAACTGGTCGCTGGTGTGATCGTCGGCGTTTCGGCCTTGCATCTGCTCATCTTTCCCGAAGGGGGACTATCGGCCTCGGACTCGCTGATTATGACGGTACTGCAAGGATTGAATCAATTGGCCCCGGCTGCCGTGGACCGGATCTTTGAGTCCCAAAGTGAAGTGATTTCGGTTCTAGCTGAAATCGGTGTGATTATTCTGCTGTTTGAAATTGGCCTAGAATCCGACCTCCGACAACTCAAGGAAGTGGGAATTCAAGCCACGGTTGTGGCCTGTGTGGGGGTTGCGGCACCTTTTGCGGCAGGTACGGCCGGGTTAATGCTCGTCTTTCATGTGGCGGCTATCCCGGCGATTTTTGCAGGGGCTGCCTTGACAGCAACCAGTATCGGTATTACCTCGAAGGTGTTGTCCGAGTTAGGTCAACTCAAATCCAAAGAAGGGCAAATTATTGTCGGTGCAGCGGTGATCGATGATGTCCTTGGTATTATTGTTCTGGCTGTGGTCGCTAGTTTAGCCAAAACTGGTGAGATTGATGTGACCAATGTTATTTATCTGATTGTCAGCGCTACGGCCTTTTTGATCGGATCAATTTTGTTGGGAGGTATTTTTAACAAAAGTTTTGTGGCGATCGTGGAGCGGCTGAAAACTCGGGGAAATATTGTTATTCCGGCATTTGTCTTCGCTTTCTTTATGGCATTTTTAGGCAATGCTATTCATCTTGAAGCGATTTTAGGGGCCTTTGCTGCGGGTTTGGTGCTTGATGAAACTGATACCCGCAACGAGTTGGATGAGTTAATTAAACCGATCGCCGATTTGCTTGTACCGATTTTCTTTGTGACGGTGGGAGCGCGTGCCGACCTCGGTGTTTTAAACCCAACGGTACCGGAGAATCGGGCTGGACTTTTGATCGCTGTCTTTTTGATGGTTGTGGCGATTATCGGTAAACTGGTGACAGGCTGGGCAGTTTTTGGCATATCCGGAATCAATCGCCTCGCCATCGGTGTGGGTATGATTCCCCGGGGTGAGGTGGGTCTAGTTTTTGCCGGGATTGGCTCGGCCAGCGGAATTTTGGATAAGCCTTTGGAAGTGTCGATTATTATTATGGTAATCCTGACTACTTTCCTCGCTCCTCCCTTCCTCAGAGTCGCTTTTGGTAAGACGGAAACTGTTGCCGAAACCCTGGAAAGCAAGGGGCCAGCTAATCCTATTCCTTAATTTTGCGGGTAAAATCTGATTTTTTAGACGAGGCTGAAGCATTTTCAGCCTTTTTACAAATCTATGCTCAGGATAAGGGAGCGATCGAGGTAAGATTTGAGAGTATCTAATCTTTTTCCTATGTTCGAGCAGACATTTAATACCAATTCTCCAAAGTCTGACTACAGAAGTTTAATCCCCCTAAATCCCCCTTAAAAAGGGGAACTTAAAGGGGGATTTAAATTCGATGTGTAGTTTTCATTTAGAGAAATGGTATAACTGAACTTCCCCCATACATATATACTATAATAGCCGAAAACCCTTATCCATCAATGGATACGCCCCTTAACTTTTCTTAATGTACCCATGTAATTTGTAACATTTCTTAATGGACAAGAATTCTCTCTATTTGCTAGAATGGTGGTCATGTATATAGAAAAAGTTCCTAACCGTAATTCCCCCCCCCGCCGTTCTTCTTCGGGAGTCCTACCGAGAAGGAGATCAAGTCAAAAAAAGAACCCTGGCCAATCTCTCAAAATTACCCGATGATATTATCGACAATTTGAAACTGGCTCTCAAAGGGGCAACACTGTCCATGAATGAGGGCATTCCCAATCATTTTGAAGTGATTAGAAGTCTTCCTCATGGTCATGTGATGGCTATTTTAGAGACGATTAAAAAATTAGGTTTAGATAAAATAATCAGTGAAAAATCCTCACGAATCAGAAACTTAGTAGTGGCGATGATTGTGGCAAGAATCATCAATCCTAAATCGAAACTAGCCACAGCGAGAGGGTTTAATAGCGAGACTTGTAGTCAGAGTTTAGGACAATTGTTAGACTTAGAGAAAGCCGATGAAGACGAATTATATAACGCCTTAGATTGGTTATTAGAAAAACAAGAGGCCAATTCAAGTCTGAATTGCATCACTGTCTGATCTACCTTTATAGAATACCTCATTCGGGGTACGATAGTCAAGACATTTTCGAGGACGATTGTTAATCAAGTTTACGGCTCTTTCCACCTCCTCTGGCTTAACGATTTTAAAATTCGTTCCCTTAGGGAAAAATTGTCTTAACAGTCCATTGGTATGCTCGTTTAATCCCCTCTCCCACGAATGATAAGGAGTAGCAAAATAAAAATCTGCTCCTAGTTTCTGACTCAACTCTTGATGTCCACAAAATTCTTTAACCTTGTCACAAGTAAAGGTTTTTCTTTTGTCAGGGTGAATCTCTTGAAAAAGTTTTTCTGTGACTCTATTGATTTCCGATGCGGTTTTGTTTTTGGCTAATCCTGCTACTAAAAATTTCGAGGCTTTATCTACATGAGTAACGAGAACTCCTAGATGATTGCCTCCAATCATTGTGTCACTTTCCCAATGACCGATTTCAGTTTTCTGGTCAGCAATTACTGGTCGCTCGCTGATATCTACACGCCCTGGAATCCCTCCACGCTTACTTTTTGCTCCGCCTCGACTCTTTCTTTGACAAAGCCCCCGGCGTAAATATTTCTGGTACTCTCCACATCCGTGATAGTTCTGATAGATCATTTGATAGATGGTTTCGTGACTGAGAGATTCTTGACTGGCTCTTTTCAGACGACCTGCTATTTGTTCGGGACTATGATAATCTTTCAATCCTTCTTTGACCAACTCTAAGGCTGACTCGCTGACATTTTTAAAGGGTTGTTTGGCATTTTTTCGCCTTGTCTCGCTTTCAGCTTGTGCTGTGTCAGGTAGATAGCAGCCAAGAGAACTTTGATTCCTTTTTAATTCCCGTGATATTGTGCTTTGATGACATCCGAGCCAGACGGCCATTTGCCGTTGAGATAAATTTCCCTTCTGACTAAGTTGGTAGAGCAAGTTTCTTTGTTCTATGTTAAGATGTTGAGGGCTTCGTTTTTGGGTCTGATTTGTTTTTGTTAATGATCAGACAGTACCTGATGAGCCTTTCTTTGTCAACTCTTGAGGTTGATGCGTTTCATTTTTGAATTGGCGTAGAAAGATGGTAGAATCAGTAAAAAGTGTTGAAGCCGACTCTAATTCACCATCTAAAATGGGACCGAAACCTAAACTATCTATAGAAGAACAAGTTTTAGTAACGTTAGAATATTGGCGAGAATATAGAACATATTTTCACATTGGGACAAGCTGGGAACTATCAGAATCAACTATATGTCGGATTGTAAATAAGACGGAAAAAATGCTTTTACAATCGGGAAACTTCCGTTTAAAAGGAAAAAAAGCTTTACTCAATCAAGCAGAGATACCGGTCGTAACGGTAATGGATGTAACGGAAACTCCCATTGAACGTCCCCAAAAGAAACAGAAAGATTTTTTTTCGGGTAAAAGAGGTTATCATACTTTAAAATCCCAATTAGTAGCTGCTCAAAATACAGAGGAAATTATCTGTGTCTTTTGTGGGAAAGGTAAAGGTCATGATTTTAGTTTATTTAAAAAAAGTCGAGTTCGTTTTCATCCTTTAACTACCAGCATAGAAGACAGTGGTTATCAGGGAATAGCTGCATACCATAGTAATAGTTATACACCGAAAAAGAAATCGAAAAATAGAAAATTAACAGAGTTAGAAAAAGAGTATAACAAGGCTTTAGCCAAAGAAAGGATTATCATTGAACCTATAAATAGGAAACTCAAAATCTTTAAAATCTTATCCTGTAAATATCGGAATCGTCGTCGAAGATATAGTTTAAGAGTTAACTTGTTGGCGGCTATTTATAACTGTGAGTTAGGGATAGGTATAGCAGCTTCTTAAAAGTTGCCTAAAGATTAATCAAGTCAAGGAGAATTTATTCTCAATTTTTATAATTGAGATAGTTTGTGCCGCTTAAATAAAGAGGTTTTGATAACCAAATTAAAGCAGCTCTAAAGAGTTTTGAGTTAAAAGTTAAACTTCAAGTTTTCATTCAGGACGAATGTACTGATTAACTAATTTTTTGGGGAAAATTAGTTAGCCCATCATTATAACATATAATTAATTTGCAAGAGTTCTAATAATTAACTGAAAGTCCCTCCCATTATTGTTTCTATCGTTTGTTTTCGGATTTATGCAAGAGGTCTCTTGTAAGAAACCGTGGCACTTAACCTTAAACAACATTCCTCTAAAGCTGGACTAATTCTTTGATGGGATTCCAGATGTAAATACTCCGCTTGTTTTTCGGTGACGGGTAGTTGACCGATTATACTTTTTAGAATTCTTTCTCGTCCCGCTTTTGTTCCCGTTGTTTTTTCGATAAAAAAATTCCTAATTGGGGGGTAACATAATCTAAAGTCTGTTGTCGGATCGTTTTTTCAATATCCCCTAAACTGGCTAAGTCTTCGGGAGCGGCCTCTTGATAGAGAATTTCGGCGATTCCTCGGGCGTATTCTTGGAGTTTTTTCTGGTTTTCTGGGTTCATTGACCGTTTCCTCCTTTGATATATCCCTATTTTACTCGATTCTTCTACCGGTCTCCAGCGCACTCTTCTGCAAAACTGACTTGCTCCCAAGATAGACTCTCTCTCACCAGCCGAGAAATCCTTTGTCGAAAGGTATTATTTAATCTTTCAATAGGCGCGCTCTATCTGCACTGAATAGAATTTAACTTGGTATTACTAAGGCTGCGAATGTATGAAAACGCATCAATTGGGCAAAAGCTCAACAATGCTTTTTTAAGCTCCAAAAACCGCTATATTTGTAACCCAAAACAAATTAATTCTGATTAGAGTCAGTGTTTGTAGGCGCTTTTGCCGGTGGCGATTGATGTTCACTTATCGGAACTAGGAAGAACAATCTGTCTTTTACTTAGCTGTTGCCAAATATCTACTAGGAAAACTAGCAAGAATAGATGAACAGCACCTAGAAACTGATGTCTTTCAAAGATAAAGAAGAACTTGGGTAATAAGGGAATATTCGGTGGTTTTTGAAAACCTAAATACTGTTGTGCTTGTAGCACATAAGCATTAGATACTTGGGAATAAAGAAAACAACCGTAGGCAAAAGCAGCAAATAAAGAGGCGAGTAGGGCGCGTCTGGATATCAAGAAATCCTGATAGTAGAGCCAGATAATACTGATCAGGATAAAAGGATAACCTATATAGAGATAGCGCTGATGAGTGCCACTGAGAAGAATATTAAAACCTAGGTAACTTAGTCCATGGAAAAGGCAGAGAAGTACCATTAAATAGGTAGGATTATATTTAGGGCTAATCGCCTCGGTTTTGGTGGCGAGAATTTGCCAAATCTTGATTAAACCTGTACAGATAAGAAAACCCATGAAACCAGCATAGAGTAAAAGCCCTGCTTGGTGAGGGCTGATACCTTTTTTCCAGCTACCCAGTTGCAAATCCATAAAAGGTACTCGGGAGGAAGCACGGGGTTCTAAACCGAGAAATATCCAGATATTAAAGCCATTTCCTGAGATTTTGTCACCGTGACCACTACCAGATTTTAAGACAAAGAGGAAACTAGACTGAATCAGTCTGAGGGGAACCGCAAATAAGCTATCTAGGTAGAGGAAAAATCCGAGGCTTAAAAGTAGAGTTGCTCCCAGCCAGATTAAGCCTTTAGTCTGGTATCTTTGCTGGAATTTGTAACCTGTGGTGAGGATAAGTAGGGCAAAAAAGGGTAGGGAAAAAATAAAGAGTTGTTTAGTGAGAATAAATAAGACTAAACTAAACATCCCCAGGAGAAACCAGAGGATATTTTTGAGCAGAGTGTTTGTCTCACTCCAAGATTGGAAAAAAGCAATGGTCGCCAGAAGGCAAAATAATAAGCCTACGTTGTCAATCTGTCCCCAGAGAGAACCTGCCGCCCAGATAAATAGCACTAGGGTTATGCTTAAACCGATGATTACGGGGCGTTTGAATTTTAAGATTCTCGCTAGGTAGGTGAGAAGGAGAAAATTGACAGCATCAACAAATGCTAGGTAAAAACGGAAGTAGTAGATAGCTTCGGTTTTTTCGCTAATTCCCAATAGGGATTTTATCGCCGCAATTACGCCGCCACTCGCCAGTATACCTATACTAGGATAGTTGGGGACTTTGCGAGGACAATCCATATATACTTTACCTGCTGCGAGACAATCCCCCCATCTACTAAATTGGAAGACATCGGTAACGTGGTAAATGGGGAGAAAATAGACCAAAATAAAGGGTAGGGCCACTCCTAGCACATAGGCAAAGGGGATGAGGAAATTATTTTTTTCCCCTCGGTTAGTTGAGTCTAGAAAGTTTTTCATTATTTGGTAGGGTTTGCTGAAAAAGTCGCTCAAGTAATTGCAGCACTTTGCAGAACTGATACCATTTTTCTTTATTCGTGGCAGGTATCCCAGTCCCCTCTCCTTTTCTGGGAGAGGGGTTCGGGGTGAGGGTAATTAACCATCTCTGCCATTACTTTAGAAAAATGGCATGAGAGGCATAATAACAGCAATGGGGGAAATAGTTTCTCGAGTGTTTCTTGCTTACTAGCATCAAGCCAAGATGTAAGATAGCTTTTAAGGCTTCTTCCCTTTTCGGGGCGAGTTTTTTCACGAGAGATTTTAATTCCCACCAAAGATGTTCTATTAGCTCACCATTCAATTCTGATTAGAGTCAGTGGCTGTGGCCATTTGCATTCTCTGCACCAGATTATCGAGGGCTAATTCTAGATGCAAACCGGCATCCACGGCGGTCCAACCCTGTTCGGTTAGGTGTCGCCATTCAAAGTGTAGGTGCGGACCAGTAGAAACTCCCGTACTACCCACGCGACCGATAACCGCTCCCTGTTCCACCCATTCTCCCGGTTTGACGGTAATTTCCGAAAGGTGGGCATAACGAGATTCTTGACTACCATCGAGGTGACGCAAAATCACCGTTAATCCGTAACCTCCCAACCAGTCGGCGGTGGCCACTTCCCCTGCGTAGGCGGCTAATACAGGTGTTCCCATCGGTGCGCCTAAATCAGTACCCGCGTGCATGGCCCGATTCCCGCTGACCGGATGATTTCGCCACCCGAAAACCGAGGTAATTTGGGCGGGAAGAGCGAGGGGAAAGAGTAAATCCGTGCGTTGAGTTTGGTTAGAATCCGTGGGACTTAAACGGGTGGCCCGCTCATAGGTGGTCGCTTCGCTGATGGCCTCCACTTCTGCGCGAGTCACCGGGGCCAAAGCTAATTTTACGCCATTCCATTCCGGGGGATTGAGGGCTACCACCTGACTTGGAATCACCGTCGGGGCGGCCAGACGTACTGGGGAGCTAGAAGCGACGAGAGTGGGGGCATAACGACGCAGGGAATTATGAGCGATAACCGGCTGATTTTGAGACCGCCGTCCTACCCGCACGGCCGGATTAGGATTGAGACGCACCCGGGCCAGATTAACCGGGGGTAAGGGTTTGGCCACAGTGCTGACCGGCTGACGACGGGAGGCCCGGGCCGCCAGATTACAGCTACCTCCTACCAGTTGACCATTTTGGGCGATGGTTTGGCAACCACTGCGGCGCTCGGTGACGACAACGGAACTGGGGGGGTTAAAGTTTCTAGTATCGATAAAATTATTTTTACCGCCGGCCCGGGGGGCAAGGGTAGGCATATCGGTTTGATGGTTTTCGGGGATAGCCAGACGGGGGGCAGGATTAGTATTTTCTTTGATAACGGGGGCTTTCAGAGTCGGGGCGGGATTTTCCACTACCGGGGTTTCGCCGCCAATTTCGGAATTAGCGATCGCATTGGGAGCAAGAGTAATCAGACCGCTGACCACTAAACCGAGACCACTGCATAAACTCAGCTTCTTTTTTAAGGATTTTCCGAGAAAAAGTTTCAATATCACCGATGAAGGATACATAGGGCGGCCTCACTTCTCACAGTTTAGTCAAAAAAATATTTAGACTCAATTATAGCCGAGACTGACCCTACCGGCCGGTATATAGATTTCGCTACTGGCATTGTCCGAGGTTAATTTAACTTTTAATTCCCCTCGATCGCTTACCCCAGTTATTATGCCCTGATAGCCCTCAAAAGCTATCTTTTGACCAAAATTGGCAAAAAGTTCTAAATAGGAGGCTAATAGGGCTTTTATGCCGCGATGACAGTAATATTCATAGCCGTATAGGATAGCATCGCTGGTGAGAGAGGTTAACTGAGCGATCGAGGTACTTTTATTGCCAGTAAAAGCCTGTAAATTAATACCCGTGGGGGGGACAGGATTAGACCAATTGAGGCCTACTCCGATGACTGCTTGCGGGATTTTTTGACCCTGAATACGGGTTTCTAGGTTAATTCCCCCTAGTTTGCGCCCTAGTAATACTAAATCATTCGGCCATTTGATTTTAACAGGTATTTCCTGACAATTCAGCTGATGAGCGATGCCCCAAACTGTAGCGAGAACGAGATGGGCAGATTTATCCACCTCTAAATCCAGATTTAAAGCCAAAGATAAATATAATCCTCCCGGTTCAGAAATCCACTCCCGTCCCCATTGTCCCCTCCCGGCACTTTGTTGACTAGCAGTCACCACAAAAGGCGGCTTTTCCCCCGACTCTAATAATTCCCATGCTTTAGTATTAGTGGAAGGTAATAGCTCAAAGTGATGGATTTTGGTCATAAATTGGAAGTGGGGAGTATTTTCAGTGATCAGTAAACAGTAATCAGTGACCTGATACGGCCATCCGTTGAGTATAGGCTAAATATCAGGACAGGCAAAAGGCAAGAGGCAAAAGGCAAAAGAGGGAATAGATAATCAGTTTTTAATAACCGGATTGAGTATGAAAACTGACATCTGATCACTGATAACTGAATCACTGATAACTGATCACTGATAACTGATAACTGACCAAAAGCTTGGATTGAATGATCAAGTGGGAAGTAATACGGCCATCCGTTGAGTATAGGCTACATATCAGGACAGGCAAAAGGCAAGAGGCAAAAGGCAAAAGAGGGAATAGATAATCAGTTTTTAATAACCGGATTGAGTATGAAAACTGACATCTGATCACTGATAACTGAATCACTGATAACTGATCACTGATAACTGATCACTGATAACTGATAACTGACCAAAAGCTTGGATTGAATGATCAAGTGGGAAGTAATACGGCCATCCGTTGAGTATAGGCTACATATCAGGACAGGCAAAAGGCAAAAGGCAAAAGAGGGAATAGATAATCAGTTTTTAATAACCGGATTGAGTATGAAAACTGACATCTGATCACTGATAACTGAATCACTGATCACTGATAACTGATAACTGATCACTGACCAAAAGCTTGGATTGAATGATCAAGTGGGAAGTAATACGGCCATCCGTTGAGCATAGGCTACATATCAGGACAGGCAAAAGGCAAGAGGCAAAAGGCAAAAGAGGGAATAGATAATCAGTTTTTAATAACCGGATTGAGTATGAAAACTGACATCTGATCACTGATAACTGAATCACTGATCACTGATAACTGATAACTGATCACTGATAACTGATAACTGACCAAAAGCTTGGATTGAATGATCAAGTGGGAAGTAATACGGCCATCCGTTGAGTATAGGCTACATATCAGGACAGGCAAAAGGCAAGAGGCAAAAGGCAAAAGAGGGAATAGATAATCAGTTTTTAATAACCGGATTGAGTATGAAAACTGACATCTGATCACTGATAACTGAATCACTGATAACTGATCACTGATAACTGATAACTGACCAAAAGCTTGGATTGAATGATCAAGTGGGAAGTAATACGGCCATCCGTTGAGTATAGGCTACATATCAGGACAGGCAAAAGGCAAAAGGCAAAAGAGGGAATAGATAATCAGTTTTTAATAACCGGATTGAGTATGAAAACTGACATCTGATCACTGATAACTGAATCACTGATCACTGATAACTGATCACTGATCACTGATAACTGATTAGGTGCAGGGGAGAGAACGCAGGTACTCACTGAGGTGGGAACGTAAACCGATGCCATGGAAAAGCGGGCCACGACTGCCTAATTCGACAATACTGACGGCGGCCACGGGCATTTCAAATCGATCGCGATAACGGCCCACATCAATGCCCATCAGACTACAGAGCATGATCCGGATGGTGGCCTTGTGGGAAACGATCAAGATATTGCCATCACTGTGGGTGTGTTCAATTTCCTCCAAAACGGCCGCGGAACGACGGGCGATATCGATCCCCCTTTCCCCGTTGGGGGGGGCATTCCAAGCCGGATCCGTCAACCAGCGTACATAGAGATCATGATATTGACGATCGATATCGTTGGGGTGCATACCTTCCCAAAGACCATAACCGATCTCTTGTAATCCCTGGCGGATTTCTAATTTCAGTCCCACCGCTTCACAGAGAGGTTTAGCGGTTTGAATAGCTCTTTGGAGGGGACTGACGTAGGCCGCACGCCAAGGTAAAGAACGATAGACATCAGCGAATTCTTCCGCCATTTCGATGCCTTCGGCAGTCAAACCGGGATCATTTTCTGGAGTACCACAGTATCCTCCCGTTTTGCTATAGGCTGTCTGTCCGTGTCGCAGAAAATATAACATCAAGCACATAGTTTTTCAGGAGACCAAATCCGGGGCTTCCTTGGTTACTGTTGACTGGTTAGGTTCCCGCTCGCGAGCGCAGGTCATTGCGGAGGTGAGAGCGATCGCCCATGACTTGAAAGAGGGGACCATGTTCGGCTAATTCGACGATCGTCACCGAGGCCACGGGCATGGCAATTCGATCGCGATAACGGCCGATATCAATGCCTAAAAGAGAACATAACACGATTCGGATCGTTGCTTTATGGGAAACGATCAAAATATGGCCATCATCGTGATGATGGTCGATTTCCTCTAATACTTCCGAACTACGGCGAGCGATATCGATGCCTTTTTCGCCTCCTGTGGGAGAATTCCAGCCCGGATCTGCTAACCAGCGCACATAATCATCATGAAACTCCTGATTAACCTCGGCTGCGGTTTTTCCCTCCCATTGGCCGTAGGCAATCTCTTTTAATCCTTCCCGTTTGTGGATGGGAATACCCAAGAGTTCGCTTAAAGGGTTGGCCGTGGCCATGGTACGTTTGAGGGGACTGGAATAGATCCCTGTCCAAGGCACATCTCGATAGGCAAGGGCGAAATCCTTGGCCATTTCATAGCCTGCTGGGGTTAGTTCCAAGTCTAATCGACCGCAAAAACTACCCGTTTGACTGGCTGTGGTTTCGCCATGACGCAAAAAGTAAAGTTTTAGACTCATCTTTTGGGTGCATCTCAATATTTGTGACTCTCTCCCACTTATAGTGATAAGCAGAAGTTATTAAAAGAGGGCGAAGGCAATTCGCCGCTACAATCATCCTTTTTACCTTTTGTTTCTCGGTAATTCTCTAAATTACCACTATATTTGGGACACCTCGAATAAAAGATTTTGTTAAGAAAGTGTTGGTCGGGGAAATCTCCTTTATATACAGTGGTGAAGAGGGAATAATTCGCCAATTCAAAAATGAAACGCATCAACCTCAAGAGTTGACAAAGAAAGGCTCATCAGGTACTGTCTGATCATTAACAAAAACAAATCAGACCCAAAATGAGCCACCAACATCTTAACATAGAACAAAGAAACTGGCTCTCCTGGTTTTCGTGTGTTAATTTTTGTTATAAATTAAAGCAAGCAAACAGCTTAAGTCGAAGATGTTCAAAATTGGTAAATCCATAACTCATTCTTTTAATAAGCTTGATTTTGGTATTCATTCCCTCAATTAATCCGTTGGTTGTATGATTTTCAAAGTAATTACAAATACCAGGCAAATGCTTCTGGATCATGCTGGCACTACTTTGATATAATATCCCGCCTATTCTTATCCATTTTTCCAATTTTCTCTCAGCACCTCTGAACGTTCTACTACTTTGATAAATTTGTCTAATTTCTTCTTTCATTTCCCAGGCTATTCCCAAGCAGGGATGTTCTTTCAGGATAACTTCTAGTTGTTGTTTTTGCTCGTCCTTTAAGTCCTCTTTATTCTTCCATAATAAATGAGGTAATCCTTTTTCATGCACCCCCATTAACTTTCTCAATTTATTAAGCTCGTCATTAATGATATCCATTACATGAAAACGGTCATAGATGATTTTAGCATTGGGAAATAATTCCTTGCTCACTGCTGTAAATCCTGACCACATATCGACGCTCACTTCTTTCACCTTCTCCCGAACTGCGTCTGGCTGTGCCTTTAAGGCTTCCATTAATTCTTCTTGCTTATGTCCTTTAATCACATCTAGTAAAATTTTTTTGTCCAAATCTACGACCGTTGTTATGAAATCTTTATGTCCTTTTAAGTTACTAAATTCATCCAAGCTTATTCGTTCTGGTGCTTCCCACTCTTCCTTTTCTAGTTCTTTAGCACAGTGATTAAATATTAACTCAACTTCTGACCATCCTAACCCTTCTTCTCGACTTATTTCTTCGATGCTACAATTTTTTACTCTCTCATAAATCATCGATTCATAGCGAATTGTCTGAGGCTGTCTTAATCTCATAAAACTCAGTCTTTCGCTGATATACTTTTGGCACTTTTGACAATGAAACTGGCGGCGTGGTACTTCTAAATATACCGGATTGCCTAATATTGACAAATCTCTGACTAGATTATACTCTGTCTGATTGATTCTGTCCAAGGTTTGATGGCAATTCGGACATTCAATTGTTTCATTTAAAAGAGCGAGCTTTAGGAAAATTGTCTGAGCAATTTTTTGATAATTGACCACTGTTACATTTGGTAAATCGAGGAGTTGATCAAAATTTATCCACATAACCCACCTCCTGTTCTGTGTTACTATTATACCATGCTCACACAGAACCTAGAATAGCCAGAAACTTGCTCTACCAACTTAGTCAGGAGGGAAATTTATCTCAACGGCAAATGGCCGTCTGGCTCGGATGTCATCAAAGCACAATATCACGGGAATTAAAAAGGAATCAAAGTTCTCTTGGCTGCTATCTACCTGACACAGCACAAGCTGAAAGCGAGACAAGGCGAAAAAATGCCAAACAACCCTTTAAAAATGTCAGCGAGTCAGCCTTAGAGTTGGTCAAAGAAGGATTGAAAGATTATCATAGTCCCGAACAAATAGCAGGTCGTCTGAAAAGAGCCAGTCAAGAATCTCTCAGTCACGAAACCATCTATCAAATGATCTATCAGAACTATCACGGATGTGGAGAGTACCAGAAATATTTACGCCGGGGGCTTTGTCAAAGAAAGAGTCGAGGCGGAGCAAAAAGTAAGCGTGGAGGGATTCCAGGGCGTGTAGATATCAGCGAGCGACCAGTAATTGCTGACCAGAAAACTGAAATCGGTCATTGGGAAAGTGACACAATGATTGGAGGCAATCATCTAGGAGTTCTCGTTACTCATGTAGATAAAGCCTCGAAATTTTTAGTAGCAGGATTAGCCAAAAACAAAACCGCATCGGAAATCAATAGAGTCACAGAAAAACTTTTTCAAGAGATTCACCCTGACAAAAGAAAAACCTTTACTTGTGACAAGGTTAAAGAATTTTGTGGACATCAAGAGTTGAGTCAGAAACTAGGAGCAGATTTTTATTTTGCTACTCCTTATCATTCGTGGGAGAGGGGATTAAACGAGCATACCAATGGACTGTTAAGACAATTTTTCCCTAAGGGAACGAATTTTAAAATCGTTAAGCCAGAGGAGGTGGAAAGAGCCGTAAACTTGATTAACAATCGTCCTCGAAAATGTCTTGACTATCGTACCCCGAATGAGGTATTCTATAAAGGTAGATCAGACAGTGATGCAATTCAGACTTGAATTGGCCATTTTAAATAACTAATACTAAATCCCTCTTTGCCACGGTATCAGTCGGTTCAAGTCCTGTAACTTGTCTTGGTTCTCTTCTGTCCCTGACTGGCGTTTTGGCTATTCTAGGTTCTGTGTGAGCATGGTATAATAGTAACACAGAACAGGAGGTGGGTTATGTGGATAAATTTTGATCAACTCCTCGATTTACCAAATGTAACAGTGGTCAATTATCAAAAAATTGCTCAGACAATTTTCCTAAAGCTCGCTCTTTTAAATGAAACAATTGAATGTCCGAATTGCCATCAAACCTTGGACAGAATCAATCAGACAGAGTATAATCTAGTCAGAGATTTGTCAATATTAGGCAATCCGGTATATTTAGAAGTACCACGCCGCCAGTTTCATTGTCAAAAGTGCCAAAAGTATATCAGCGAAAGACTGAGTTTTATGAGATTAAGACAGCCTCAGACAATTCGCTATGAATCGATGATTTATGAGAGAGTAAAAAATTGTAGCATCGAAGAAATAAGTCGAGAAGAAGGGTTAGGATGGTCAGAAGTTGAGTTAATATTTAATCACTGTGCTAAAGAACTAGAAAAGGAAGAGTGGGAAGCACCAGAACGAATAAGCTTGGATGAATTTAGTAACTTAAAAGGACATAAAGATTTCATAACAACGGTCGTAGATTTGGACAAAAAAATTTTACTAGATGTGATTAAAGGACATAAGCAAGAAGAATTAATGGAAGCCTTAAAGGCACAGCCAGACGCAGTTCGGGAGAAGGTGAAAGAAGTGAGCGTCGATATGTGGTCAGGATTTACAGCAGTGAGCAAGGAATTATTTCCCAATGCTAAAATCATCTATGACCGTTTTCATGTAATGGATATCATTAATGACGAGCTTAATAAATTGAGAAAGTTAATGGGGGTGCATGAAAAAGGATTACCTCATTTATTATGGAAGAATAAAGAGGACTTAAAGGACGAGCAAAAACAACAACTAGAAGTTATCCTGAAAGAACATCCCTGCTTGGGAATAGCCTGGGAAATGAAAGAAGAAATTAGACAAATTTATCAAAGTAGTAGAACGTTCAGAGGTGCTGAGAGAAAATTGGAAAAATGGATAAGAATAGGCGGGATATTATATCAAAGTAGTGCCAGCATGATCCAGAAGCATTTGCCTGGTATTTGTAATTACTTTGAAAATCATACAACCAACGGATTAATTGAGGGAATGAATACCAAAATCAAGCTTATTAAAAGAATGAGTTATGGATTTACCAATTTTGAACATCTTCGACTTAAGCTGTTTGCTTGCTTTAATTTATAACAAAAATTAACACACGAAAACCAGGAGAGCCGCGTTTTTTGACTCTCCCCTGTCTTTTTACCATTTTCGTCGGCTCCTAAGGACTCTCCCCTCTAGTCCTATCCATTAGTCAGATCTTTCTTAACAAAAAGAGAAGAAACTTAAAAAAAGGGGAAACGATTGATAGGTATAGTTTTGAAAGAAGGAATTAAGGTGGAGGTAAGCAAAAAAATGGAGAAATGGGGGCTCTTCTCGACTTTGTGTGATAATTTTTGCTTATGGAATCGTGAAATGTTGACTGAGAAGGACTTTTACGACTATTTTGCCGAAGAAACTATCAGTATAGGCTTCGTTTCCACACATAAACCAGAAGAGCCAAATGGGCAGCCCAAGAATTACAGTATGCAGACCTGGGGGACACCAGAAGAAAGAAAAGGTTAATCAGTATCGTAGAAAACTTGGCCAGCCAACCTAGCACAAGTGTACCACAAGCTTCGGGAAATCTAGCCGCAGCGAGTGCCACCTACGACTTTTGGAATTCCCCCTATTTTCACCCCTCAGATATAATTGCCGCCCAAGCCAAAAGTACAGTAGAAAGAATCAAAGAACATCCAATAGTTTTGGCAGTGCAAGACACAACAAGTTTAGACTTTACGACCCAAAAAGCCAAAAAAGGAATGGGTTATCTAGATTGTAAAAAATCCTTTGGTCTCAAAGTTCATACCACATTAGGAGTGTCAGTGCAAGGAATACCTTTAGGACTGATTAATCAATATGTCTGGGCAAGAGAAGAAAAGAATTTAGGGATTGCCAAGCAAAGAAAAAAAAGAGAAACCGAAGAAAAAGAGAGTCAAAGATGGTTAGATTCTTTATCAGAAACACAACAACAAATACCCGAAGATATTCAAGTAGTAACAATCGGAGATTGTGAGGCAGACATATTTGATTTATTTGCCCAATCAAGAAGTCCTAACTCTCATTTATTAATCCGAGGAACTCATAACCGAAAAGTTAACGGTTCTTCCGAACTTACCATGTAAAATCAACTAGCAAAATGCCAATTTAATAAACATCTAAGACTAAAGTTTTTAAAGTTTCTAAATCCATAGCCTCTCCTTTTAATCACCTTCAGTTTATTATTACTGGACTTCCCCGTTGACAAAAGGCCATAACCTATGCTGTAGGAGGGATTAAGAGAATTTCCGCCGCCCCGTTACTGGGTACAAATCAGGGAAACTCCCAATAAATCTAACGCTTTTTGTTGCAGTTGGGTCGGTCGAGTTATCTTAGAAAAACGATAACTTCCCTCCCTAATCGTACATTCCACTGTATTCAAGCAAATTGTCCCCAGGTCTTCCAACAAAGTCCGAAAGCTATGCACAGGGAGGTTCTCTTGATTCCGTTTTTTTCTCTCTTTAGACTGAGCGGATTCACTGCGACTCGCTTTAATCACATTCAGAGAACCATCATCAATTTCTTCATCCTCAAATAACAAAGGAGCCAAGCACTGTTTTAAATGCCATTCCACATAATAAGCCAACATACATAAAAAGATATGAGCTTTGACTCTATCACCCTTATAATGATATATAGGACGTACCTTTAAATCAATTGACTTATAACAGCGAAATGCCTCCTCCACTTGAGACAAACTTTTATAAGCTTTAACCGTCGTCGCTGCATCCATCAAGGTTGACTCCAGAGAAGTTCTTAACACATACACACCATCCAAAGCCGTTTCTTGAGCGATTAATTCCCGCTGACGCTGATAAGAAAAGCCTTCCTCTGTTATCTCTAAGTTATAGTATTTATTGACCTTAAACTGATTAAGAACCTTGCCCACTCTCAAAGCTATCTTATCTTGACCCTTTAAAGCTCTTTTCTCCCTTTAAGTCGCCTGAACAATCAAATCTAGTTCCTTCTCTACCGCTTCTAATAATGCCTCTCTTTGTAGTTGATTTTTCTGGGCGATTAAGGGATTCCGACAAGCAATTAATCTTTCATCGGGATAATCTTCACTCTCAAATTCCACCAAGTTTACCTGATCAAATAATCCTAATTGAATCACTTCTACCTCAGCCAGTTTCCGAATTTGAGGCTTAGTTAAACCAGTAATATAGTCTAATCCTTCTATGGGTTTTACTAATTCGTTGATTTTCGAGTTGGTTAAAATTCCTCTATCGCTTACCCAGACAACATTCTCAATCCCCCAACCCTTTCTGACTTTCTCAATTTGTCCGCTTAAAGTAGCACCGTCTGAAGTGTTTCCTGCAAATACTTCTACCGCTATCGGACAACCCTTAGCTGAACAGAGCAGACCAAAAACTATCTGAGTTTTCCCTTTCTTTTTATCTCGGTTATAACCATATTTTCCCAGTTCACAACCATTTCCTTCTAGGTAGGTAGAAGTGACATCATACAAGACTAATGTTCCTGATTCTAAGTGTTTAATTGCTAGGTGCTTCTCAATTTTCTCTTGTTTTTCTAATAACCAATCTAAGGCGTTATATAATTCGTCTTCATCGGCTTTCTCTAAGTCTAACAATTGTCCTAAACTCTGACTACAAGTCTCGCTATTAAACCCTCTCGCTGTGGCTAGTTTCGATTTAGGATTGATGATTCTTGCCACAATCATCGCCACCACTAAGTTTCTGATTCGTGAGGATTTTTCACTGATTATTTTATCTAAACCTAATTTTTTAATCGTCTCTAAAATAGCCATTACATGACCATGAGGAAGACTTCTAATCACTTCAAAATGATTGGGAATGCCTTCAGTCATGGACAGTGTTGCGCCTTTAAGAGCCAGTTTCAGATTGTCGATAATATCATCGGGTAATTTTGAGAGATTGGCCAGAACGGAGGTGAACTAGGGGGGGTACTTTGTTCGGTGCTAGACTGATATTTCAGGAAGCCAGACAGGAGCCAGAAAAAGATATTTATCAGAAAAGTCATGATCAAGCTAGAGGTTTAAAGACTGATCGGGTTCCAATTATTTTTATTAATAAATATTTTACACAATTCATACCAGGTAAGCAAGAGGGCTACGCCACTACTACCAAATCATTACCCATCGGAGGCTATTTGGTTATCTCTTTAGTCTAGCGATCGCTCCGACTTGATACGTTATGACAGCAAATTAAATAGAGCATTCATTCGATCGCACTCAAGCGCGGGACTTCTGCTGACGCTAAGTTAAAATTATAAAAAGCCCACACTCCCAGAAAGCCATTTATTTTTTACAATGGAAGATTACCTGGATTATTTTTGCGGGGGGGCGATCGGTGATTCTCAATTTTTCCCTAAGGATTGTAGCGGCCAAAGGCAGACTATTCTGTAAGTTTTCACTCTACAAAACCTATCGGGTGGTCAGTAGCGCCCCCGTCGATGTCCTCTGGCAAAAATTAATCAATGTGGCCGATGTCTCTTGGCATCCTTTGATTGCCAAGGCCGATGTTCCCTTGGGTTTAATCGCTAAACCGGGGTTAATCTATCAAGCTGTCACCCGTCTGACTCCCATTCCTATCCGGGTTTTCGTGGAAAATGTCCGCCCCGGGGAACTCCTCAGCCTCAGAGTTCTCGCTATCCCCGGCATGGAACAGAAAATGACCTACCAAGTGGAATCAACCCTCTGTGGTACTTATATTTCCTATTCTGTCACCCTGCGCGGTTGGCTGTCCCCGTTTATCTGGTGGTTAAGTCGTCCCTATTTAGCCAAAGTCGCCGCCCAACTAGCCCACGCTGCCGAAGAATTAACGGCCTAAAAAAAAATTCCCCTCCATTGTGCTAATAAATAATCTGCCAAGGGTCAAGATCTAAGTCACAATAGTATATGGATAGACTTAAACAAAATTTTAGTCAGCTACATTGGTACATATAGTCTACTGATATCATCCCGACGAGTTGAGCGCAACAACCTCAATCCGCCGGGATGAACTATCTCTAGAGACTTTACTGATGAAGTAAGCTCTACAGGAGGGAATTATGGGGGAATTAAACACAGCCGAACTTCTAGTTAAATGTCTAGAGAATGAAGGGGTCGAGTATATTTTTGGGCTACCCGGGGAAGAAAACCTCGATGTTTTGGAAGCCCTAAAAAACTCCTCGATCAAATTTATCACCACCCGTCACGAACAGGGCGCGGCTTTTATGGCCGATGTCTATGGACGCTTGACGGGAAAAGCGGGGGTTTGTCTCTCCACCTTAGGACCGGGGGCGACTAACCTGATGACAGGGGTAGCCGATGCTAACCTGGATGGGGCACCCTTGGTGGCCATCACCGGCCAGGTGGGAACCGATCGGATGCACATTGAATCCCATCAATACCTGGATCTGGTGGCCATGTTCGCCCCAGTGACGAAATGGAATAAACAGATCGTCCGGCCGGGTATAACCCCAGAAGTGGTACGGAGAGCCTTTAAAACCGCCCAAAGTGAGAAACCGGGGGCAGTTCATATCGATCTTCCTGAAAATATCGCCGCTATGCCTGCCGATGGTAGTCCTTTGCCCCTCGACAGTCAGGAAAAAGTTTACGCTTCCTATCGGACTTTGAATATGGCGGCGGCAGTGATTTCTAAAGCCAAAAATCCCTTGATTTTGGCGGGAAATGGGGCAATTCGCGCTAATGCTAGTGAGGCTTTAACGGAATTCGCCACGGCCTTGAATATCCCTGTGGCTAACACTTTTATGGGTAAGGGGGTGATTCCCTATACCCATCCTCTGGCTCTTTGGGCGGTAGGATTACAGCAACGGGATTTGATTAGTTGTGCCTTCGATCGCAGTGATTTAATTATCGCTGTTGGTTACGATTTAATCGAGTATTCCCCGAAAAAATGGAATCCAGACGGGAAATTACCGATTATTCACATCGGCATGACTCCAGCGGAAATTGACAGCAGTTATGCTCCGGTGGTGGAAGTGGTGGGTGATATCACCGATTCTCTCATCGATATCCTCAAACGGGCCGATCGCCAGAATAAACCAACTCCTGTCACTGCGGGATTAAAGACGGAAATTCGGGCCGATTACGAAACCTATGCCAATGATACGGGTTTTCCGATCAAGCCACAAAAATTGATCTACGATCTGCGTCAGGTTATGGGACCAGAAGATATCGCTATTTGTGACGTGGGCGCTCATAAAATGTGGATGGCCCGCCATTATCACTCCGATTGTCCTAATACTTGCATTATTTCTAACGGTTTCGCCGCTATGGGTATTGCTATCCCTGGTGCGATCGCCGCTAAGTTAGTTCATCCCGATAAGCGCATTGTGGCGGTGACGGGAGACGGCGGTTTTATGATGAATTGTCAGGAATTGGAGACAGCTTTGCGGGTGGGAACTCCCTTCGTCACTCTCATCTTTAATGATGGCGGTTACGGTTTAATCGAATGGAAGCAGTTAAACTATTTTGGGACATCTTCTTTTATTAAGTTTGGTAATCCCGATTTTGTTAAATTTGCCGAAAGTATGGGATTAAAAGGCTATCGGGTGGAATCTACTCAGGATTTGATCCCGACACTAGAGGAGGCTTTCCGGCAAGAGGTGCCTACGGTGATCGATGTTCCCGTCGATTACGGTGAAAATCTGCGTCTTTCCCAAAAATCGGGCGATTTAAGCTGTCAGATTTGGGAATAGAAGTTGATAGCGGCAAGCAACCCCCTCGGTAGCTTGCCGTTAACTTCTCGAAAAAAATCCCCTAACTGAATCTCAGTTAGGGGGAAGTAATTAGGTTGGCTTTGGTAACGTTAGAAAACCCGATCTAGAATAACCATTCTAGAACCGCCTCATCTTTAGTGTTGGTATTGCGAGAGGGGGTTTCCCGGGTAAATTTCATGTGGATAGAACGATTTTGTTCACCATCGGCGGCCACGGCCATAATCGGATAATCGATTAAACCATCTTGGAAGGACATCTGATAGCGGAAAGTGCCATCGGGATTGAGTTTAATCGGACGACCACCGATAGTTACGGTGGCATCGGGTTCGGTGGCACCATAGACGATTAATTCTGCATCGGCAACTAACCAGAATTTGCGCGGACGTTGTAGGGTTTCCGAAGCACCCATACCGATACCAGAAGCAGTCATCCCGATACCGGAAGCGGTTAGTCCCGATACCGTGGGAACTGCCCACATACCAACCCCGGAGGGGAATACATAAGAACTGATCACTTCCGACATCGGTACGGAACCAGCGACGTGCTGCATGGAACCAAACAAGGAACCGGCCACCCGTAGGGCCTCCATATCGCCGACACTCTCGAAAATTTGGTCGTAGATAGGGCTTCCGGTGGTTCCGGTGCTGCTGTCGTAGCGTTTGCTGGGGGGAACGAGTTCGTAAACAGTTTTACCCACCAGTTCTTCTTCCCAGTTAACGGTGACAAAAATATCTTCAATCCAGTCGGAAGGATAGACGGGAGGAATGCGGACTAAAGGAGAACGGGCCAAAACTAACCAACGACCATCAGCACAACGATAACCGATATCGATAACATAATCTCGATCGCTGACCGGAATCGGTAAATACCATTCCCGGGCTAATTCATCACAGAGATATTCTTGGACGCTATGCGCGCCTTGGCTATTGATATCGATATCGGTGACATCATAAAGACGCAGGGCTAACTGTTGTCCTCCTTGACGACGGAGATCTTCTTTTGATTCGTTGGGGATATCCCAGTAAGCATAGGCCCACTGAGGATCGCGAGGTAGGAGGGTAATGCGATTTTCACCGTAGCCACCGGGCAGATCTCCTAAACCATCATCCACTGAACCTAGAATATCTTCGATCGGGTTAGCTTGACCTAATTCAAATTTTGCTGCTTCCACTGGTTTTTCCTCTTTAATAATAGATTTAAAATTGCCGCTTACTCCCATAGCTTGGGTAATTGCCTCGATTAATTGCGTTTTCCGCATCCGACTGTAACGAGAGATGCTGTATTGACTGGCAACTCGTCGTAGTTGCCGCAAGGTCATCTCATCTAAGGGGGGGTATTCTGGAACCATGAGTTGACGCTCTCCGATTAGTTACGACGGCAAATGTTTTTGGGCATTTGCAAAAGCAGTGATCTGGGTAATCCTTCAACTACTCATCGATTGCTTTGTGAACAAGAGATCCACTCGATGGGGATCAAGGGAATCGCTTGTTATAAATACCTATTAAACAGCAAGATTCCGATTTTGACCAAGTACATTGTCATGGTTTCTTGATAAAACCGCCAAACCCTTGATCCCAAAGAGATTGTTATATCAGAAAGTTTTGATATGCTGTGCTGCCTTGAAACTGTAGGCGATATTTTAGTACAAGTGTGCTATGCTAATTACTGATTACTGATCACTGATTTGTACTCCGATCCCGATCGCCTGTAATCTGATATTGAGACTTTTAGTTAAGGAGACTGAACCGCTTGGCTACTCGTGTGATTATTGTTCGTCATGGACAAAGCAGTTATAACGCAGAGCAGAAAATACAAGGTCGCAGTGATGGCTCGGTTTTGACGGAAAAAGGGCATCTGGACGCGGAAAAAGTAGGAAATGCCCTCAGTCAAATCGATATCGCCGCTTTTTACTGTAGTCCTCTCCAAAGAGCCAAATCTACTGCTGAGGTGATTCAGTCTCGTTTAAATCACTCTCCCGTCATTCAACCCACTTCGCAGTTACTAGAAATCGATCTGCCTATCTGGGAAAATATGGTCAAAGAGGAGGTAAAAGCTCAATACCCCCAAGAATATCGGGATTGGCACCAAAAACCTCATGAATTTAAGATGATACTGCCCGATGGTCAAGAACATTATCCCGTTCTCTCCCTCTATCAACAAGCGCAGGATTTTTGGCGAGAAATTATTCCCCAACACGAGGGCCAAACTATCCTCATTGTTGCCCATAACGGCATTAATCGCTGTTTAATCCTCAGTGCCATCGGTATTCCAGTTTCCTTATACCATTCCCTACAACAATCTAACTGTTGCGTTAATGTTCTCAATTTTACGGGTGATTTTGGTGATCCTGTCCAGGTGGAATCCCTCAATCAAACGGCACACTTAGGGATAGCTTTACCCCCACCGCGTCCTCCTTTCCAAGGATCGAGGCTGCTGCTGGTGCGTCACGGAGAAACCCAATGGAATCGGGATAAACGTTTTCAAGGGGTGCGCGATATTCCTCTCAATGATAATGGCAAAGCTCAAGCTGAGAAAGCCGCCGAATTTCTGCGAGAAACGGCGATAAATCACGCTGTCACCAGTCCTTTATCCCGTCCCAAGGAAACTGCCCAAATTATCCTGCAATATCACCCCAATGTCACCTTAGACACCCAAGTAGATCTGACAGAAATCTGTCACGGACTTTGGGAAGGTAAATTAGAGGAGGAAATTGAAGCGAGTTTCCCCGGGATGTTAGAAGACTGGAAAAATGCCCCAGAAACCGTGCAAATGCCAGAAGGGGAGAATTTACAGGAAGTTTGGGATCGAGCGATCGCTTGTTGGCAGCAAATCGTTAAAACCTATAGTAATAGTGATAGTCCTAAGACAATTATGGTAGTAGCTCACGATGCCATTAATAAGGTGATTCTTTGTTATTTATTGGGTTTAAAACCCGCTAATTTCTGGAATATTAAACAGGGAAATGGCGCGGTTAGTGTTATCGATTATCCTAAAGGAGTTGACTCTCAACCAGTCCTGCAAGCAATTAATATTACCTCTCATCTAGGAGCGGGAATACTCGATCGCACGGCAGCTGGCGCTTTATAACAGTTATCAGTTATCAGTTATCAGTGGGTAAGTTAACAGTTAACAGTTATCAGTTATCAGTATTCAGTATTCAGAAGATTGCTTTTATTTATTCTTCCCAATTCATAATTCATAATTACGGCTAACTAGAAGCTAAGTACCTAAGCAAAATTAATTACACATTTCGATAAAGCTTTTGCCTATTGCCTATTGCCTATTGCCTCTTGCCTATCTTCACTAGGAAATTTATTTTGCACGACTACTTAATTGATTCTCAATCTGTCTAACTACCGTGAGTGCCGAATAGCTGACTCCGGCAGTGCCTTCTCCCGGATGGGTGGAATCTCCTACTAACCAAAGATGGGGGATCGGAGTGCGCGTCGCTACGCCAAAAGGGCCAAAAGTGGACAGTCTTTGACCAATACCGCCGACAATGCCCTGATTTCGCCCCGTAAACCGTTCAAAAGTGCGAGGTGTAGCTGATTCGATATGAACGATGTGATCAGGACTAAGATGGAAATAATTACCGAGACGCTCGATCGCCTCTTGGGTGTATGCTGCTTTTAATTGCTGATAATTATCTTCTCCTTTTCGCCACCAAAGACTGGTATCGGTGAAGGAAGAAGCAATAATCGTCGCTTTTCCCACTGGAGCGCGACCATCCCCTTCTTTACTCACGGAAACAAACAAAGAGTTATTTTCGCCGATTATGCCATCGTAATCGTAGAGGAATTGCAAATGGGGGGGACAATCGGGGGGAATAGCAGCGCGATCGACTCCTAAGTAAACCACAAAAGCAGCGGATGCGGGGGGAAGTTTTTCAATTCTCCGGTGATAAAGACTGGGAATGGCTTCGCGATCGATTAATTGTGGTAAATTTTGGATCGGGATATTAGCGACAATCTCATCGGCCATTTCTGGATGTATTTGACCATTTTTTTGATTTCTGACGATAATTCCAGTGGCTTTTCCCTTTTCTGTCAGTATTTTTTTCACTGTGTGGCGCATTTGCAATTTACCGCCGTATTTTTCCAAAGCTGTTACTAGGCGATCGCTTAATACCTGCATACTACCCTGAAGGTGGGATAAACCTTGGGGAGACTGAGAAACTGCTAAAGCGGTGGCGGCATAAAGTAAAGCGGTTTCATCGGCAGTAACTTGGGAATAAAGCTTTAACTGGAGATCAAGGAAGGTTTTTAGGCGTTTATCCCTCTCTAAGCCGTATAATCGCAGAGCATCCCCCACAGTCATCAAAGTAAAGGGGAAGGTAATGGCAGTATCTACACGCAAAGCGGCGATTAATTGCCCTAAATCCCACCAGTTGCGCGGGGGTAAAACTGGATCGCGACTTTGAAAACGCCAACTTGCTTGAAAGAGTTTTTGTAATAATTGCCAAAAAGGTTCGCTGCCCGGAAATTGTTTTTGTCTTTCCTCTTGCCACTTTTGCCGATCGCGCCAGACATTAATCGGATTGGTTTCCCCCGGCAGAAAAACGGCACAGGCGGGATCGCAGGGGACAGAATCGGGTAAATCTATCCCTAATTCGGCAAAAATGCGCTGATGAATGCCCCCTACTTCTAATCCTGCCACTTGAGTTGCCCCCACGTCAAAAGTAAAACCCCGACGGGAAAAAGTCGAGGCACAACCCCCGGGGACAAGCGCCTGATCATATACTGTGACTTGATAACCTCGACGCGCCAATAATGCCGCCGCCGTTAGTCCGCCAATCCCTGCACCAATAACGGTAATTCGCGTCATTTTCTTAACAATTATGGCTCTTCTAGAGTAGTTATGATATGTTAGCAGAAAATAATCGACGCAAGCCTTGCCAAGTAAGGCTCACCAGAATTCAAAAAAGCAATTTTAATAAAAAAAGCTTTTTGCTTTGTTGGATTCCAGGCTATTTAAGGGTTTAGGCTCATTTAAACTACTAATTAAGGAAACTCTATGAACCAAGAATCCCTCGCTTTTAAGGACGGGAGTGTCAACACCTTAGTGATTTGTACTGGTTTTCATGATTCTAGATTGACGGAGGATTTTTTAGGACATCTGGGGAGCAAATCGGTCAAATTACGCTCCTATATTATTATTTCTCCTTTTTCTTGCTTAAATGAAGCTTTTTTACCCGGAGAAGACCTAACCTTGATTGGGTTTAGTGCGGGGGTGGTAAATGCGATCGCTTTAGCCTATTATTGGCAAGCTCAAGGGGTGAAAATTCGAGCTTTAATGGCTCTGGACGGGTGGGGAGTGCCATTAATCGGTAATTTTCCCATTTATCGCCTTAGTCATGATTATTTTACCCATTGGAGTTCCTGTTTATTGGGTAGCGGTGGAGAAAATTTTTATGCGGATCCCCCTGTAGATCATCTTAGCCTCTGGTCGTCCCCCGATCGAGTGACCGGTTGGTCTGTCAATGGTAATTTTGTCCAACGCACCACAGCGTTAACTTTTTTATCTAAAATCGGTTAGGCAAGAATGAATTAAGTATAATTGGCCAGTCGCCTCCCTATCTTTCCTATTTCTTTACCGCTGCCGACTAATGAGTACACCAGTTCTGAGTTCTTCGATTCTCTTGGTGGGAATTGAGGAGAATATCGCTAAACTAGCTAGTGCGAACTTGCAAGAAGCAGGTTATCGTCCCCTGATTGTGCCTAGCATTGATAGCGCTTTCCCAGAAGTGGAAAGTTGGCAGCCAGCGATGATTATACTCGATCGCCTCCTCGCGGCGGAGGCCGGTGTAAAGTTTTGTCGTCGTTTACGTTCCCAAGGAAGTCGCGTTTATATTATTTTATTAGTATCTCAAGAAACTCTAGAAGAACGTCTCGCCTGTTTGGAAGCGGGAGCCGACGATTATTTTCTCAAACCCTATAATTCGCAATCTTTCCTCAAATTAATCCGTTTTTACCTGCAACCGATGGAAACTATCCCCGAACAATTGCGCTTCGGTGACTTAGTATTGGATTTAGCCACTCGTCGTCTCTCCTATAAGAACAAAAATATTGAGTTGACGATGAAGGAATTTGAACTGCTCCGCTACCTGATGATTCACCCGAAAGAAGTATTATCAAGGGATCAAATTCTCGAAAATGTCTGGGGAGATGAATTTCAAGGAGAATCAAACGTTATTGAGGTATATATTCGCTATTTACGCCTGAAAATGGAAGCTGGTGGTCAAAAACGCCTCATTCATACCGTGCGCGGTGTCGGCTACGTTTTACGCGAATCTTAACAGGAGATAGGAGCCGGTCGTCGGTCGTCAGGAGATTATTTTTATTTATTTTCCCCACACCCTACACCCTACACCCCACACCCCACACCCCACCACCCTAGTCAAGCTCTGCTATTCAATCTGGATAGAGTTGGGGGAATCGATGGGAGGGGTGGAACTCCCCGGGGTAATAGTTTGACGGTATTGACTATAAAGACGATCACGCCAGACAAAAAAGCCCTCGTAGGCGCTATTATCAGCTAACCCTGGAATCCCCTTGCCTTGCAATTCCGGGGGTAAGTTGAGATAGGAACCCTGGGGAAACTTAAGCAGTACACTTAATCCCGCCACAGCTAAATCGGCTAAACTGGGCTGATCCCCGACTAAATAGGGACGATTGGCTAAAATGAGGTTTAAAGCCTCTAAGTCCTGTTGTAGCCCTTTTTTAGCCGTATTGATAGCATCTTTTCCCAGACCTACACCCGTCCCAAAAATATCAATTAATTCCCCCGGCAAGGAACCCAGCAACAAGCGCATAAAATCGGGAGTTTCCCGGGGTAAAAAGGCGGTACGAAAGTTTTGATTTTGGGCAAAAGCGCCGAGAAAAGCGGTTCTTCCTTTTAATCCCAGGGATTCATCGGCCCATTCTTCGATTAATAAACATTGACCCCGTTGGAGGGGATCCGTAGGGATAATTGGTTTTTCAGGATACTTGCGATCGAGATAAAAAGCAATCTCCGTCGAGTCAGCGATATAAGTGTCACCATCCTTGAGGACCGGGACCTGGCGCTGTCCGGAAAGACGGAATAATTCCAATTGTCCCACCCCTGGCACCACGTCCCTTTTTTTATAGGCAAGACCTTTATAGTCGAGGATGAGACGGACTTTCTCACAATAGGCAGATAATTCAAATTGGTAGAGTTCTAGCATAGGATAATATAGCCTCTCGATAAATCAGTTTCTCCCTGATTACTCTAACCCTATCCGGCATCAATCGCCTAAACCTAAAGACTTTACTCCGATTTTACTCAAACATTTGTGGTTCTTCGGTTTGTGTTATGCAATGGACGGGGGTTATAAGAGATGAAACCCTTATAGAAACAGAGATTACCGCAATTTTTGTCAATTGTTTGCGATCTGGAGCGAACTAATCAATTAAGTCTCTTGCCAGATAAGGATTTAGTCGATTTATGCCCCCCTATCGAACCATACCAAGTAACGAAGAAGCAGATGTTTTAAATTCATACCACACCCAGGAGTTTGAATGGTCTAATTGTAGTCGCTCAAATTCAATCTGTAAACTTTTAGAGGGAGGAAATTAAGAATTCTGCTACATTAATGAATATTCTAGACGAGAGACAAAAAAATGACCCTCGATCGAGTGATCGTCGGTTGGCGAGAATGGCTCGATTTACCCGATTTAGGCATTACCAAAATTAAGGCCAAGATTGATACAGGCGCTCGCTCCTCGGCCCTACACGCTTTTCATCTGCATCCTTTTCGAGATGGCGATCGCAATTGGCTGCGCTTTCAAGTTCATCCCTACCAAAAAGATAGTCACCACACTGTCACCACCACCGCAGAAATCCTCGAATGGCGACAGGTAAAAAATTCCGGTGGTCAAAGTCAACTACGTCCCGTTATCAGAACAAGTGTATTGCTTGGCGGTCGTCAATGGCCGATCGAATTAACCTTGACTAATCGCGATGTCATGGGGTTTCGGATGTTATTAGGACGAGAGGCCCTAAAAAAAGGCTTTCTTGTCCATCCGAATAGGTCTTTTTTACTGAGTTAAGTTATATTTAAAGCCGTCAGTTTTGAATCAGTTATCAGTTATCAGTTATCAGATGTGAGTTTTTAGTTCACTGTTTACTGTTTACTAAAAAGGCTCCACTACTTCCCGATCTCCTATACCTTTTAAACAAGATTTAGTATTAGATGCCCATAATATTGATTCTCTCTCAGATTCTTGAGGAATGCCTCTCGACATTCTTAATAATTTCAGGTGTATTATTATCTATCTAAATTCTTGGAGCTTGTTGCTGTATAATTGTGATGACTGCCCCCGCTTTTCATCTGAACTATGCCTATTCCCGATTTTCAATCGATTATGTTGCCTCTATTAAAAATACTTGCAGATGGCAAAGTGTATAAATATCGAGAAATTATTGAAGCCTTGGTCAGAGAGTTTCAAGTCACAGAAGCGGAAAGAAAAGAAATGCTTCCCAGTGGACAACAAGAAATTTTTTCTAATCGAGTCGGTTGGGCAAAAACCTATTTAAAGAAAGCGGGATTAATTGACTCACCCAAAAGGGCAACTTTTGTAATTTCCGAGAAAGGAAAAGAAATCTTATCTCAAAATCCTGCTCGAATTGATGCCAAATTTCTCAGACAGTTTCCTGAATTTCAAGAATTCAATCGAGTCAATAAGCAAAATGAAACTATTACTCTTGAAAGCAATTTATCAACTTCTGATCAAGAACAAAACCCAGAGGAATTACTAGAAAACTCCTATCAAGAAATTCGTCAAGCATTAGCAACAGACTTACTTTCTATTTTGAGAAAATTATCCCCAGATGCGTTTGAAAAATTAGTAGTAGAATTACTGGTAAAAATGGGTTATGGTGGCTCGATTAGAGATGCAGGTAAAGCAGTGGGTAAGAGCGGGGATCAAGGGATTGATGGGATAATAAAAGAAGATAGACTCGGTTTAGATATAATCTATATTCAAGCCAAAAGATAGGCTGATAATAATGCCGTTGGTCGTCCAGAAATCCAGAAATTTGTCGGGGCATTAGCGGGACAAGGAGCCAAAAAAGGTATTTTTATCACCACTTCCTATTTTACCCAAGAGGCTTTAGAATATGCCCCCAGAAATGAGATAAAAATAGTGCTGATTGATGGGGAAGAATTAGGTCAATTCATGATTGATTATAATTTAGGTGTATCGACAAAAGAAATCTATGAAATCAAGAGAATTGATCATGATTATTTTGGGGATGAATGAGAGAGAGAGAGGGACAAGGGTTACAGAAAACGGCCATGGCGTTAAAATAGATGGAAAAAACAGAGGATAAAAACTATGGACGGTATGACCTTTTTTCAGAAAAGTGCGGGACAGTGGAAATCTCAGCGCACCACCCATCATTTACCCTTTCGACGCGCAGAAACCGGCGATTCCGAGATTTATGTGGAAGCTTTAAGCGCCGATAACCCGAAAATTATCGCTATCTGTGAAATGCACGAAGTCGATCCCGCTAAGACTGTGGGGGGTGCCTTTGTCAGTTGGGATGGTTCGATGCAGTGGGACAAAGAAGACGAAAATCATCAAGGAACCACCGTTTTTGCGCTAATTCCCGATGAAGATAATCCCCAAGCTGGTGTTCTCCTGCGGGAGCGAGGTTATGCGGAAATCATTCCCGTGGCGGGCCGTTATCACATTGATGAACAGGAAGGTTTAGTCTTAATTACAGAATACGAAACTATGACCTCGATCGAGCGTTTTTGGTTTGCCGATGCCGATTTACGTCTCCGCACTAGCACAGTTCAACGTTTTGGCGGTTTTAATACGGCCACTTTTTGTGCTGAATCCCGCAATCAGTCATCGGAGTCAGTCTCTAGTGATTCCCCCGAACCATCATCCTATTCGATTAGTGGCTGGTAAATTCAGTTATCAGTTATCAGTTATCAGTTATCAGTCGAACGCTTTTTTCTCCCCTCTCCCTGCTCCGGCGCTCCCCAACACCCTGGATGGTAAGCAAGTTTTCTTAACAATTGTAAGAATTTTTAATATTTCTTTTCTAGTTGGCACCTACTCCCTTATCATTAGGAGGAAAGTTTTTTAAGCATTTCTAAGGATACGGAGGTTTACCCTTGGCCATTCCTCTTTTAAATTACGCCCCCAAGTCCCAAAACGTGCGGGTAGCTGGTTATGATGTCGGTGGAGACGAAAAACCGAAAGTTTACACGACAGAAAATGTCCTCTCCCCTACCGACCTGGACGATTTAATCGAAGCCGCTTACCGTCAGATTTTCTTCCATGCCTTCAAATGGGATCGGGAACCCTTCCTCGAATCCCAATTACGCAATGGACAATTATCGGTGCGGGATTTCATTCGTGGTTTACTGTTATCGAAAACCTTCTATAACAGCTTCTACGAGAAAAACAGCAACTATCGCTTTGTCGAACAGGTAGTACAAAGAGTTCTCGGTCGCGATGTCTATAGCGAAAGAGAAAAAATTGCTTGGTCGATTGTCGTTGCCACCAAAGGCATTCAAGGTTTTGTTGATCAACTTCTCAACAGTGACGAGTATCTGCAAAGCTTTGGTTATGATACCGTTCCCTACCAACGTCGTCGCACCCTGGCCAGCCGCGAAATCGGTGAACGTCCATTCAACATTACCTCGCCTCGCTACGATGGCTACTATCGTGGTATTTTGGGCTTCCCCCAAATCGTTTGGCAGAATGCTGTCCGTCGCTATGTTCCCCAAGAGCAAAAACCCAAAGCTGGCGATCCTTCCAGCTTCTTGGCCATGGCCCGGGGTCTCGGTAGCGCCAAAGGCAATCCTGTACCAAGAGTCTCCGCTATGAATATTAACATCGAGGCTTCTGTACCCCGTCGTTAATTTTTAGCTCAACTTGCCGGGGAGAGTCCCTAATTGGCAGAATGACCCGCGAACCATAATCAGGTTATTCTGTGAATTGGTGGCTCTCCCTATGGGGTGGCTCCTGAGATAATCCCCCCACCGAGGACGATTTCCCCTTCATAAATCACGGCTGCTTGGCCCGGGGTGATACTAAATTGTGGTTCATCGAAAACCAGCTTCACTTGCTCATTTTCTAGGGGGATAACATTGACGGGAACGGCCGGAGAACGATAACGTACCTGTACTTGAGCGCGGATAGGGGTGGTAGGTTCAGCAATAGAAACCCAGTTCATCCGTCCGACAAGACAAGCGGCACTAACGGCACTTTCGCGATTACCGACGATAACCCGATTCATGACGGGATCAAGTTTTACCACATAGAGAGGTTCGGCGGCGGCGATGCCGATGCCTTTGCGTTGTCCGATTAAGTGAAAGATAGGAAAAGGTAGTGTTGGGTTTCGTTGCCTCAACCCAACCGACAAGATCGGTGTACTGCTACGCAGTGCCTTCGGCATCGCACTATACAATTTGTGTTAATCTTCTTTTTGTACCAGATCTAAAACATTGCGTTTGGAGAAACCCCAGACAAAAATAAGAGCGATCGCACTAATCATATCATATTCCAAGGCTCTGTCTTGGAACAAGGATATGGTTATTGATTTCTTTTTGCTTCCTCCGCTAACTTTTTGTTATTAGAAGCATAAGGATGTTGAGGATTAATTTCAATGGCTTTATTAAAATCTTTAATAGCTTTATCATATTCTTTTAAATTATAGTAAACATACCCTCGATTATTGTAAGCATAAGCATCTTGAGGATTAATTTCAATGGCTTTATTATAATCTTTAATAGCTTTATCATATTCTTTTAAATTATAGTAAACATACCCTCGACCATTGTAAGCATAATCATTTTGAGGATTAATTTCAATGGCTTTATTATAATCTTTAATAGCTTTATCATATTCTTTTAAATCAGAGTAAACATTCCCTCGACCACTGTAAGCTTGAAATAATTGAGGATTAATTTCAATGGCTTTATTATAATCTGCCATTGCTTTATCATAGTCTTTTAAAATACGGTAAACAACTCCTCGATTATTGTAAGCTTCGGCATATTGAGGATTAATTTCAATGGCTTTATTGTTATCTGCCATTGCTTTATCATAGTCTTTTAAATCAAGGTAAACAATCCCTCGATTCTTGTAAGCTTCGGCATATTGAGGATTAATTTCAATGGCCTTAGTATATGCCGCAATCGCTTTATCATATTGATTATTATTACGGTAGTCTTCCCCTTGCTTAAAATAGGTTTCAGCAGTGGTAGAATTAGGTTGAGATGATTGCGCTACCGTAACAGGATTAAAAGAAAAATCCCCCACCAAAGAGGAAGACTCCCAAGGAACTTGCTTATTTTGAGTAGCTTGTACAACATCCTCCCGCACCCGTTTAAACATCAACTCCACATCTAAATTCGGTGTTTTCAGATGCTTTAATAAAAAAGAAGTATATAACCCATTTTCTCCCTCTCCATCAGCAGCAACCCCTCCTGGTTCCGTCGCAAAAGCAATCAAGGCACCCCTAGCTGATTGTATCGGAGCCAAACCCCGTTGACTAGAGCGCCATTTTCGAGCAAAGGGATTATTGCGACAAGCATCAAGAATGACAATATTCATCTGATTTGCCGCATCTTCCATCCTAGCTAAGACTTTTCCTACCGGAATCGCCTCATAGCGCACATCTTCTGCCACATCCAGCTTCGCATTTACCGGAATAAGATAATTTTCGCCATCCACTTGTTTACCATGTCCCGCATAATAAAATAATCCCACTCCTCCTGCCTTAAGTTGGTGGTGAAATGTGTCAATAGCATTTTCAATCTGCTTTAAATCAGCATTTTCCAGCAAAATTACGTCAAAACCAACATCTTTAAGCGCATTCGCCATCGCTTCTGCATCATTAATCGAGTTTTTGAGAGGATTATCCTGATAACTCGCATTTCCAATGACTAAGGCTGTGCGTCGTTGTTTTTGTTGACTTTGTGACTGATTTGTGGTAATAGTAATTCCACGATCTTGAGTTTGCTGGTTTTGACAGGATACGAGGGAGAAAATTAGGGGAAATAGGGATAAAATTAGGCAAAGTTTCAATAATTGCGGTTTCATGGCAATTCAGATAAGCATTGGAGGATAATAATGGGATTGAACTGATTAGGGAAAGGATAAAATTATTTCCCTACATTATCATATCTATTCCAATATTTGCTATAATTAACAATTATTTATTATTTGCTGACAACACTAGACGGCGGATGCAAGCAACTGTCCAGTATATTACTATGGAGGATGAGTTATCTTATGAAGATATTCAAGAAGCAGGGGAGGATTTCTCAGAGCAGTTAGGTCGAGTTTTAGAAGCTAAAATAGTAGTCAATGGAATTAGAATCCGATTGGAGAATTAACGATGACTTCAAAACCGTTTACTGAACAGGAATTAGCAGAAATCTTAAAAATCGCTCAGCAAGGAGAAAATAAACTCAGAGAAATGAGCGATTATGCCACAATTCTAGCAGAAAAATGGAGAAGCAAAACCCAAAACACTCCTAATCCCGTAAACAAAGGTATATTTTGAGTCTAAAACGCTGCACCATTGTTTGGATTAGATTGCTGTTTTGGGGATTTTTCTACTTTCAAAACCTCAGATAAATCATAAAAAACTTGCTGCTTTTTACCAGAATTTTTAGAATCATTTACTCCTCTAGTTAAGGGTGTATTGTTATCAGGTGCTTGACGAATTTCCATAAGATCATCTAATACTGCATAAGGCTCATCCTTAGTTTCCAAAGTAAAGAGTAAATCATCTTGATCACAAGTAGCACTTTTGGATTTTACTCCACAGACAACGGGAACTTCTCGATCATTAATCCAACTTGCTACCGTAGCCGTGACATACTGTAGTCCATCCCGATCATAAATATCTTGGAATCGTCTAGAAACTTGATCACATCGTTTTCGAGGATTCCATTGATTACCAAAATAATAATTATCTGGTTTCCAAATAATTATAGTAAAATCTCTGTCTGAATTTGGATTATGGACAATAGTAGCTGGCACATTTTTACCTAAATATTGAGCATTTCCACAAAAAAACTTAGATTTTGTTGCAGCATTAGAATTTCCTTGACATCCTGATGTCAGCATTAGCAAACCAAATAAAAGTGAGACTGCTATTCCCGAAGTATGACGCTTCATAAATCTTACTTACTCCTGTTAAACTTGTTCCTATTACCTTTATAGCTTAAAAAGCAGGTTGATGTTGTGTCTCATTGTTTTGTTGTCTCTCAGATAAATTGATCACCCCAATACCAATTACTCCTCCTAAAAGTAACATTAAAATTAGGGGAATAACGGCAATTTTACCCCCTTTATTTTGTATAGATGAAGAATGAGACATAAAAACTGTTGGCGCAATGGTAGGGGAGACTCCCTGTAAACCTTGAATTGCTTGCAAAGCTTCTGTAGCTGAGGGATAGCGTTGTTGAAAATCTGGATGACTCATTTTAACTAAAATATCAGTAAATTTAGGTGTTGTTTTGACTTTATTTTGCCAATGTATTTCTCCTGTTTGACTATCAACTAATTGGGTAGGATAATATCCCGTTAACATCTGAATAGCAATCATTCCCACAGAATAAATATCACTGCTAAAGGTAGGTTTTCCTAGATTTTGTTCATTTGACATATATCCTGGTGTTCCTATTCCAATTGTCTTAGGTTGGTTTTGAGGATTACTTAAATTAATAATCTGTTTTACCGCACCAAAATCAATTAAAATAATTTTATTATCTCGTTTGCGTCTAATTAAGTTATCAGGTTTAATATCCCGATGAATAACGTTATGCTGATGTACAAAAGCTAAAGTTGATAATACATCTTCTAAAAATTCAATTACTGCTATTTCTTCCCATTGTTTCCCTAGTATAGTTTCCTCACCTAAAGGATGTCCCTCAATATATTCTTGAACGAGATAAAATTGATTATTTTCAGAAAAATGGGCAAATAATTGGGGGATTTGAGCGTGTTTTCCCAATTGATAAAGACTTCTTGCTTCTGTATCAAATAAACGCATTGCTATTTGCCAAGATTGGGGATCAGATTGGGGTTTAAGTTGCTTGACAACACACCAAGGATGATCTGGTAATTGGGTATCTTTAGCTAGAAAAGTTTCACCAAATGCACCAGAAGCAAGCGATCGCACAATTTGATAACGATGGACTAATAAATTCACCCTTATCTTACCTGCTGATAAATAGTGGTTATTATAGCATTGATTGATCCCCCCTAGTCCCCCTTAAAAAGGGGGGAACCGGATTCAAAGTCCCCCTTTTTAAGGGCGATCGCAGATATTGTATATACTTTAGACGTTCATAATCTGAGATTTATTAAACTTCTGAAATCGTAGAGTGAGCAACGAATCCAGTTCTTTTTTATGTTTCAGATGGACATCATTCAGACATTCATAAATAGCTGAAGAAAAGTCAGAAAAGTTTTCATAATATTTACCATAACCCAAAGCTGGCGATCCTTCCAGCTTCTTGGCCATGGCCCGGGGTCTCGGTAGCGCCAAAGGCAATCCTGTACCAAGAGTCTCCGCTATGAATATTAACATCGAGGCTTCTGTACCCCGTCGTTAATTTTTAGCTAAACCTGCCGGGGAGAGTCCCTAATTGGCAGAATGACCCCCGAACCATAATCAGGTTATTCTGTGAATTGGTGGCTCTCCCTATGGGGTGGCTCCTGAAATAATCCCCCCACCGAGGACGATTTCCCCTTCATAAATCACGGCTGCTTGGCCCGGGGTGATACTAAATTGTGGTTCATCAAAAACCAGTTTCACTTGATTATTTTCTAGGGGAATAACATTGACGGGAACGGCCGGAGAACGATAACGTACCTGTACTTGAGCGCGGATAGGGGTGGTGGGTTGAGCAATAGAAACCCAGTTCATCCGTCCGACAAGACAAGCGGCACTAACGGCACTTTCGCGATTACCGACGATAACCCGATTCATGACGGGATCGAGTTTTACCACATAGAGGGGTTCGGCGGCGGCGATGCCGATGCCTTTGCGTTGTCCGATCGTATAATGATGGATACCGCTATGTTTACCCAAAACTTTGCCATCGAGATCTACTATATCGCCCTCACTAACGGCGATATACTTATCCAAGAACGATCGCATAGTTCCGTGAGCTTCAATCAAGCACAAATCCTGACTATCGGGTTTATCTGCCGTTTTTAAGCCAAATTCCTGGGCAATTCTGCGGGTTTCTGCCTTGGTTTGTTCTCCCAAGGGAAATAAAGTCCCACGCAGTACATCTTGAGTTAGATCATAGAGAAAATAAGATTGATCTTTATTTTTATCGACGGCACGCAGCAGTTGATAACGGTTATTTTCCGGAGAAAAACGAATTCTGGCGTAGTGACCGGTAGCAATAGTATCCGTTTCTAAGGTTTCCTTAGCATAATGCAGCATCGGGCTAAATTTTACCGATTTATTGCACTGAGAACAGGGCAGCGGTGTGATTCCCGCTTCGTAACCGGAAACTAGATAATCAATAATTTCTTTTTGGAAAAGCTCGCGACTATCGACGATATGATGGGGAACCCCCAACTGCTCACAAATAAAGGCCGCATCTACCATTCCCTCGGAGCAGCATTGACCTTTACCCTTCATTAACCACAGGGTCAAGCCAATAACATCATAACCTTGAGCGTGTAAGGCGGCAGCGGCAACAGAGCTATCTACTCCCCCTGATAGACCGACAACAACTTTTCCCATAAATCTTGTAATGATTTTTAACCAATATACTTTCTAGACTAGCATCTCCTACTTTAAAATTTGGACATGGTGTACCCAAATTTCGTGTGAGGACAAACCAGCATGATGAGAACAAACTTACTGTTTTTCTCGGCTTTATTTTGGTTAAAAGTCGGGATAATCGCTCAAGGAACGCTACTGCTAAAAGCAGACTTATCTTTTGCCCAGAATGTTTATCCCGGTCGTCGTTTACCCCCACCACCAGCGGTGAGACAACCAACTAAACGTTCAGACAGTCCCAGTGGTGCTAATTGTTCCCAATGTTCACCCTTAAATTTACCCCCAGTTAATTCTCCTTCAGTTCGTCCTCTGGTGGCGGACCCAGTTTCCGGTAATCAACCCCTGAGAGAATACGTTTTTCAAGCTCCCGCTACCGTGCGGCCCGCCGATGCTACGGTGGTTAATAATCATAATCGTCAAACTGTCAATCCACCAGCACCCAGACCTCAAAATCGCGCCAATAAACCCCCCGCACCACAGCAGCGGGTTATTGCCGCTAATCAACTCTTTCGCGTGGAAGTTAGTAGTAATAGTGCGGAAGCGTTGGCAAAAATTCAAGAAATTGAACCCCTCGCATTTATCCGCGCGGGAGAAAATGTTATTCAAGTGGGGTTATTTCAGCAACAATACCAAGCTAAACAACGGGTACAAGATTTAACTAAACAGGGTTTTAGCGCTCAGATTATTACCCTCAATAATTAGGGTATGCTGAAAAAGTCTGTTGGTGGGGTGTAGGGTGTGGGGTGTAGGGTGTGGGGTTTTATTCCCCCCCGTTCACTCCAATGGCTGACACTTTTTGATATCAAAAAAGTCTAAAATTTTTATCCAACAAGGTTTTTAGATTTATTCAGCAAACCCTAATTAGGGTTTGCGGCAAAAAGTCTGTTGGTGGGGTTAGCAGTCGGTCGTCAGGCTCCTTACCCCACAGTTAACTTTACTTTTGTCCAACTACTTACCTAGCACATAGAGTTAATTTTGTCAAGCAAAATTCTGACCGCATCGATGATCACATCCGGTTGATCCATCCAGATAAAATGGCCACTTTTATCCGCTTGTATTTCCATAAAATCTCTGGATAACTTGCCTAATTCTAGGTGCATCTCCTCCCGGAGTTGGTTGGCACTTTTGAGGGGAATAAAGCGAGTCCAAAGGGAAGGTTTAAAAAAAGAATTAGCTTTAATACTAACTATCGGTAAATTACCGAAATTGTTAGCCTTACTCACCTGACGAGCGCTTTGGTCGAGATTAAACATTTCTCTACTCATCGTCATCCAGTGTTTAGCGCGACAGAAAGAACGCTTAACTCGATGACAAGAATCTGGGGAAAAGCGACGCAATTCTGGTTTTAATAATTCAAAAACTCCCAGAACTCTCATAACTCTTATAATGCCTAAAATTGAGCCAATAATCGACATCAAAAATCCAGAGATGAAAAATAATTTTAATGCCTTTAATGCTGGCGACATTTTCAGCATTCCCTGCTCGTGTAAACCATCGGTGAGTACCAAACCTAATACTTTTTCTGGGAACAGATGAGCATACAGTCGAGCATTATAACTACCAAAAGAATCACCAACTAAAATATAAGGCGGTTCTATTTTTGCTTGGGTTAGTAATTTATCTAATTCCTGAACAATTTGGTAGCTAGTCCGGGGATAAGGACTAGAATCGCTCCAACCATAACCCGCTCGATTATAAATACAAACCCTAGCTAATTGTGACAATTCTTCTATCAAAAAATATCCCTCAATTCCCCCTAAACTATGGTCAATAATAATAGTGGGAATAGCCTCTCCTGCTAGACAAAAATGCAGGCGATATTTACCCAGATTAATCAAATGACCCGGCGGTGCTTTTTGTTCTTCTAACCAAACAGATAACGTCTGATAAACTGTTGTCGCTACTAGGAGAATTACTCGAATTGATAAATACATAACTACACCTCTTGTAAAAATAAAAAATTCTCTTGGTTGCTGGAGAATTAACCATGAATAATCATCAATTAAATGGTCAATTTAGCAGTGATTAAAAGAGAGCGCCAGCATTGCAGCCAAAATATAATACAAATGAACGCTTGACACGATGATTTTGAGCCAAGTATTGCCAGTCAATTGAGCATAAATACTTAAAAATACCCTCAAGTGCGAGCTGCTACGCAGTGCCTTCGGCATCGCATTTACCTAAGAAAAAGCGCTTAATAAGTTGTTAAATTTCGAGAACAACATTAGCAGTATGCTGATAATTGGCGAAAACTATTAAGATCATAGACCGAGTTTAATCTTATGCTAGAGAAAATACTATACGCTGATTCCGGCACAGGTCAAACCCAAGAAATGCTACAAGCATTAATGGATCTCCCGGCTATCCGGAAAGCGTCGATTACCATTCTCCGGGTTGTTCCCCCTCAGATTACCACCGAAGCTCTGGCCAGTAAATGGGAAGAAGGGACCCAAATGCTGACTAAAATTCTGCAAGAAGTCAAAATTGAACCGAGCAAAGTCTCCACGATTCTGCGGCAAGGAGATCCCAAAGATACCGTCTGTCAAGTTGCCGACGAAATCGGGGCCGATTTGATCCTGATGGGTTCCCGAGGACTGAAGCGACTGGAGGCAATTCTAGAAAATTCCGTCAGTCAATACGTCTTTCAACTGACTAATCACCCGATGTTATTGGTAAAAGACGATATTTACGTCAAAAAAATCAAAAAGGTGATGGTAGCTCTCGATAAGTCTAGTTCGGCTGATTTAGCTCTCGATCTGGCTATTTATCTCCTGCGGGATTATCCTTCAGCAGAGTTAATTCTGGCCCGCGTCAACCCCGACTTAAAACCGGAATTTGCCCCCACTTCCCCCAAAGAAATGGAAGAAAACCCGATTATAGGGCCGGCAGTGGCAAAAGCGAAACGGATGAATATACCCTATCGCTGCGTGGTGACGGGGGGTAAACCGGGAGAACAACTCTGCAAACTCGTCGATGATTATGGTGTCGATCTCTTACTGTTGGGTTCGCCCGATCGCCGTCCTTCCGTGGCTAAGAGTTTACCAGATCTCGATCGCCTTCTCGGTACTTCCCTCTCGGATTATGTGCGGGTTAATGTCAATTGTCCCGTCCTTTTAGCTAGAAAAGAAGGGATTTAGCCCCTATTGGGTGTAGGCAGGTAAGTCTTGACTCATTTGATTTAAGTTGCTGGCAATGGCTTTCATCGTCATAAAAGCCGAGCTAAAGGCGATTAGCTCATTTAAGGGATAACTTCGACTCTCAACCCCCAAGCTCAGTAATTGCTTCTCAAGAGATTCGATTTCTTCGATGAGCAATCCTAACTTTGGTGGGTTGAGAATTACCTGGGCAGCGATCGCAGCTTGTTGTGCGATCGCTAAAATCATCGGCCATTTTTACTTTTTTGGTGAGGACGGTGGGCAGACATTTGGAGCGTTTTGCCCGTAAATATGCACCGATATTTTCCAGTTCAATTTTCAGAACTTCTCGATAAAGGAAGAGGATGGCGTTGAGGGCTTGGTTCTGGGTGGCGGCGGCAACGTTTTTATCAACGGCAAGATGGGTCAAAAAGGCTCTAATTTCTTCACCCCCCATTTCACGGGGATGTTTTTTCTGATGGAAGAGCAGATAACGCTTAATCCAGTCCAGATAGGTTTGTTCGGTGCGGTAGGAGTAATGCGGTAGGGCGGCTCTCGTCTCTCGCACTACGTCTAGGAGTTCTCGGGGTGGGGGAGGGTTCATAACAGAGTATGCTAATCGGCATAACACGCTTATCGTAATATTATACGGAAAACTTCTCGCGATCGCTCCATTTGAGCGTAATATACGGAAAGATTCTTAAAAAAATGTGTATTTGGCGTGATATACGGAAAATTTCCGCATAATATGTAGTTATGCCAAGTCCGGTAAGCCCATTAAAATTGTCTGTCTTGATCCAAGGTTAGGTAATCAAAAATGGGTTGCTTCGTTGATAAGTCCCGGTAGATTTAGAGACGATCGTCTAGGTTAAGTGATTGCCAAAGCGATCGGGCATAACACACCATTCGAGCGGACGTAATCGGTATTTGTAGTGATAAACTCAGAGAAACGATCGCCGCTCAATTCAACCGTTATGCCAAAGCGCGAAGTCCGTTAAGGTTATCTGTTTCATGTTTAGGACTAGGTAATCAAAAATGGGTTGCTTCGTTGCTAAGTCCCGGTAGATTTAGAGACGATCGTCTAGGTTAAGTTATCGCTAAAGCGATCGGGCATAACACACCATTCGAGCGGACGTAATCGATATTTGTAGTGATAAACTCAGAGAAATGATCGCCACTCAATTCAACCGTTAGCTCTCTAGGTTGTCTTAGAGATCGCAACTCTAACATTATATGATAATTATCAGGATATTAGTAGAATGGATCGAATTTCGCACTCTATAAAATTAAATACCATTTCTAGAGAGCTATGGCTGAATTAATTAAAGCTATTGCTGATCTTGCCAGCAATCAAAGCAGTTTATTAATTGTGGCTGGCCTGATTTTCCTGGCAATAGGTGCTTGGGGAAAAATTGAAGGGAAAATCAATCTTGGTCGACCGGGTAGAATTATTTCTGGATTGATTGGTTTTACTCTTTTAATATGTGGCCTCTTATTGCCGCAATTAGGACTTAATAGAACAGATACAAACAGTAGTAGTTCTCATGCCACGTTACAAAAATCCTATGATTTAGCAAGCAGAGGAGACTTTGCAGGAGCAATTCAACTTGCTGAGACGATTCCGGCAAACTCCGATAAATATTCACAAGCTAAGCAGAAAATTGTGGAATGGCGGCAAGCCCTCAGCCAACAAGGGGGTAAATCGGATCAAGAGAAATTACAAAAATCCTATGATTTAGCAAGCAGAGGAGACTTTGCAGGAGCAATTCAACTTGCTGAGACGATTCCGGCAAACTCCGATAAATATTCACAAGCTAAGCAGAAAATTGTGGAATGGCGGCAAGCCCTCAGCCAACAAGGGGGTAAATCGGATCAAGAGAAATTACAAAAATCCTATGATTTAGCAAGCAGAGGAGACTTTGCAGGAGCAATTCAACTTGCTGAGACGATTCCGGCAAACTCCGATAAATATTCACAAGCTAAGCAGAAAATTGTGGAATGGCGGCAAGCCCTCAGCCAACAAGGGGGTAAATCGGATCAAGAGAAATTACAAAAATCCTATGATTTAGCAAGCAGAGGAGACTTTGCAGGAGCAATTCAACTTGCTGAGACGATTCCGGCAAACTCCGATAAATATTCACAAGCTAAGCAGAAAATTGTGGAATGGCGGCAAGCCCTCAGCCAACAAGGGGGTAAATCGGATCAAGAGAAATTACAAAAATCCTATGATTTAGCAAGCAGAGGAGACTTTGCAGGAGCAATTCAACTTGCTGAGACGATTCCGGCAAACTCCGATAAATATTCACAAGCTAAGCAGAAAATTGTGGAATGGCGGCAAGCCCTCAGCCAACAAGGGGGTAAATCGGATCAAGAGAAATTACAAAAATCCTATGATTTAGCAAGCAGAGGAGACTTTGCAGGAGCAATTCAACTTGCTGAGACGATTCCGGCAAACTCCGATAAATATTCACAAGCTAAGCAGAAAATTGTGGAATGGAAACTGCTAGCAGAAAAGCAAAAGAATTAAAGTCCTATTAATTTCTTTATCATGATGTTAGTGATCGTGGGCTAACAATCGTGTTGCAGCGGAACAATGAACTTGGTCGGTTGAGTTCGAGAGGTGATCTATGTCCGCTGAACACGGTCGTTAGGCGTGTTCTTTCACAAGGTATAAACGAGAATGTCAAATCTTATTGAGTATAACTGAACTTACCCCATACATATATACCATAATAGCCAAAAACCCTTATCCATCAATGGATGCGCCCCATTAACCTTTCTTAATGTACCCATGTAATTTGTAACATTTCTTAATGGACAAGAATTCTCTCCATTTGCTAAAATAGTGGTCATGTACATAGAAAAAGTTCCTAACCGTAATTCCCCCCCCGCCATTCTTCTTCGAGAGTCCTACCGAGAAGGAGATCAAGTCAAAAAAAGAACCCTTGCCAATCTCTCAAAATTACCCGATGATATTATCGACAATCTGAAACTGGCTCTTAAAGGAGCAACACTGTCCATGAATGAAGGCATTCCCAATCATTTTGAAGTGATTAGAAGTCTTCCTCATGGTCATGTAATGGCTATTTTAGAGACGATTAAAAAATTGGGTTTAGATAAAATAATCAGTGAAAAATCCTCACGAATCAGAAACTTAGTGGTGGCGATGATTGTGGCAAGAATCATCAATCCTAAATCGAAACTAGCCACAGCGAGAGGGTTTAATAGTGAGACTTGCAGTGCGATCGCCGATCTTGTAGGGTGCGTTAATGAAATGTAACGCACCTTATCTAACCCCAGTTCGGGTTAAGCAGCGGGGGGTAAAGCCCATTCCATCTTCAAGGAGGGTTTTTTCGGCTGGTGACAGTAAGCAATCAAACCACCCTTATTAGAAGCGGATAATTTCGATCGTGCATCGCGATCGTTGAAAACAGACATCAAATTCTCGAAAAAAGTTTGTTTGCCCAAGAATTAAGGGTATCTGAGAGGTTTTTGCCCAAGCAAAGGCTAGACGAACAGGTTCCAAATTCCCAATTTGAACATACACAAATAACCCTCGTGCTTCAACCCTTGCAAGATTTCCGGCCAATGGCAAGCGGACAGTTTGTTCCTCCCAAATTGCACCCAATTGCAGCCCGATGTCGTAAGGTAATAGATTGACCGTAGATCCGGTATCCAGCAGGGCATTCGCAGAAACAGAAAGGCCTGCATGACTCAGAGTGATGGGAATCGTGGGTAATGCTTCATCGTCGGAAAGGGGAAATTCGACTGTACTAGGCATGGGTAGATGCCTCTCGGTCATCCTGAATCATATGCATCAGAATATTGGCGGCTTCCGTGGCATCGTAGGGCGACCAAATCGGATACTCTGATGCGGAAAAGATAACCTGTAGTTCAGCATCCGGGATTTGTGCAGCTAGGAGTTTGAAGAGTGATAATTTGTCTGTCTGGCTCAGATTGTTGACCAGAAGAATTAACTCAGTGAGTGACATGGCTTAAACTTCTAGATATGCGAGAATAAATTGATCATAAGCGATCTGTGAGGTACGGTCTAACAATCCCGTTGCACACCGACCGTATCAGGTTGGTCGGTGCTGAGTAACAAGAACCACATCATGTGTTGCTACAATTTGATCCCACATCCATAATTCTATCAAGCTAAAATGGAGTGCTATCTAGAAGGAACTTATGATGAAATACAAAATTGTCCTTTATCGTTCTGAAGAAGGAATTACTGTTGGCGTTCCTGCGCTCCCCGGTTGTTGGTCCGAGGGAGATACTGAGGAAGAGGCATTAACCAATATCCAAGATGCAATTCGTGAGTATCTTGCAGCCTTAGAAGAACGCTTGCAAGATGGGGAAATTCGTGAAATTGAAATGCAGGTGTAACTATGCCTAGAATTCCTGGCGTAAATCACCTAGATGCAGTACGAGCCTTGGAGAAGGTAGGCTTTCGGATCATTCGCCAAGGCAAACATATCATCATGAGTGATGGGGTGCGTCAAGTTGCTCTTCCAAGGCACAATCCAATTAAGGCATTTACAATGGGTGGAATTGTTCAAGATGCTGGTTTGACAGTCGCAGAATTTCGTCAACTATTATGAGTGCGATGCCAAAGGCACTGCGTAGCAGATCGCCTCGCCCGTAGGTTGGATTGACCCAAGGAAACCCAACATCAATCAACTCATAACAGAGTGCGATGCCGAAGGCACTGCGTAGCAGCACGCCGATCTTGTAGGGTGTGTTAATGAAGTGAACGCACCTTATCTAATGTTCAAAATCCGTGGGTTACGCTAACGCTAACACAGGCTACATCATATCGATCGCCAAGATTAAGTGATTGCCAAACACACCCTATCAATTCAAAAGAGCGAGATCGTTCAGGTTAACATGGAGAAGGCAGTCAATGGGGCAAGGCTATGACAGTTCGGCAAAGGCGTTACAGCAAAGAGGAGATGGCTCGTCGGGGGAAAGAACTCTACGAGTCTGGCATTCGGCAGCAAGTCGAAGCGGGTAATGAGGGTAAAATTATCGCGATCGACATCGAAACCGGAGATTTTGAGGTTGATGAAACGGTCGTAGCTGCAACCAATCGGCTATTTGAGCGTAACCCTGATGCCCAGCCTTTTGGAATTCGGATTGGACACCCTGCCGTGTATCACTTTGGTTCGCGGAGCTTAAATAAGAATTCATGATACGCGGAGTTGTGAATTTGCGCCGTGAAGCTACACTTTCCCTTGTAGCCGTAGGGTGCGTTCCCTAATGCAAGTCCTACTGTTCCACCAATAGATTTTGGGGAACGCACCATGCACATTGATTGAAGCTGATTTTTCTTGGTATATTGGCAAAACGCGGTTAACTTGAGTTTCAGTCTGTCCAATTTGTCACCTTTAGAGAGGTTAGATTGTCGATGGAAAGTAGCGATCGCGTAGTCTGGCGCTATGCTCAAGAACACGAGATATTGAGTTAGATTCAGGAACGGAGGTACTGGCAAACTGTAATTGCGGGCTTGATTCGATCCGCTATAATTAAGAAACTATCCTTTGTCTACAAGGGGTACACCACACCTTTCCGAGTTGATGGGACTAAGACGGCAGACTAACACGACTATCGAAAGATAGTCCGCTGTGTGGGCAATCGGGTTAATCCTTAGTCCCTGATCTCCACTGTTATCTTTCCTGCAAAGGGAGAGCAATGCCGGTTCACTCGATCCGGAGGAAGACAGTGTTAAAGGGAAGTAAGCTCAACGGCAACGGGCAGCGCAAATCAAACCAGTCACTTCAGTCTTTTTGCCAAAGGCTAAAGGTGAGTATCAAGCGTCTAGATAAAACTTCTCGATCTTATTATCGAAGATTTAGATTAGTTATTAGGCGTTTTTTACCCTTCTTACAGGCTATCGCTGCACTCATTGCAATCGCTAAATCTCTAGGGTTCTTGTAACCCAATCTAAGTTCGTAAGGCAAGGGAGAGATGTTTCTCAATCTTGCCTTTAACGTTAGTAGAGGAAGTGCGATCGCTGATCTTGTAGGGTGCGTTACGGCGAATTATTAATTTTAGTTTTTTGACTAAATTGATAGCCGCCTAACGCACCCTACACTCTACTGAATATACAGCCCTGAGAGCAGAAATCCTTCAGGCTGATAATATTTGCCTATTACCTATTGGGTGTAGGCAGGTAAGTCTTGACTCATTTGATTTAAGTTGCTGGCAATGGCTTTCATCGTCATAAAAGCCGAGCTAAAGGCGATTAGCTCATTTAAGGGATAACTTCGACTCTCAACCCGCAAGCTCAGTAACTGCTTCTCAAGAGATTCAATTTCTTGGATGAGCAATCCTAACTTTGGTGGGTTGAGAATTACCTGGGCAGCGATCGCCTCAGCCATTTGATCAAAAGCGATCGCGGTCTGTTGTGCGATCGCTTGTAATTCAGGTAAAAACTTTTGTCGTATCGGTTCAGGAAGCGGTTGCTGTAGCCCATCTTGTAAAGCATCCAGTTGAGCCGAGAGTTTTTGTTCGTAGCCCATGGAGAAATTCCAAAAATTTTTGTTTTTAGTTGCTAAAACTGTGGAAATTTGTTCGAGACTGGCAATCTTAACCGAGGCTGGATGTTGAGCGATCGCCACTGTGATGGCCTGCTTCAGTTGGGGGATATCTGACGGTGGTATCGTATCCTGAAAATAGCCTGACAGCAGTTTTTGATATAGCTGTCCCATTTTCTTAAAAGTCACAGAAAAATCTGTTTCCAGTTGGTTTGTAGCCGATTTTGTCATAAATACAGTGGTCAGCAACACCCCCAGAAACGCACCTACGGGAACTGAAATTAGTGCGGCCCAAATTCCTTGCTCGAAAAAAGGAAAAATATCCTTCCCGATGGCATCGGCTGCTACAATCGCACCGATGCGAGCGATGGGCGTAAACCCCAGCCAAGCACAACTGAAGTAGGCGAAAAAATAAGCCAGACTGCTACTAAAAGGATTATAACCAAAGGACTTGACCAACAGGTAAATACAGAGAATCGTCAAACTCAACGAAACAGTGGCCGCCCAACCGATCGCGATCGCTCGACCCCTTGTCGGTTGAATGACAGTGACCACTGCACCTATGATCACAATATCTGCCACTTTTTCGTAAGCAGAAGGATAGGGAAACTCGATGTGACGAATAATAGCCAGTAACAAACCAATAACCACGCCAAGACTGACAATTTCTCTCAGGCGTTTTAGGGATATAGGGGCCCATTTGGGAAAGGTAATCAGGTGTCTTCGTCTGAAAGTTGCAGTTACTTTGGTTTTATCGATTATCCTGCCTCCTAATCCCTCGCATTGTTGGATAAATCGAGATACAAGTTGAATAAATTGATAAAACTGTAGTGATTCTTGAACATCATACCGATCAATCTCTCCACTTGTTCGGAGATGATCAAGTTTACCCCCAATATTCGCTAAATCTTCTTCTAATTCTGTCAGGTAGGGGGTAGCTAAGATTTTTTGGCCGTTACTCAAATCCCTCAAGCTATCAAAGCTGTCGGTAAGATGAGTCGCCAATTGGTTTAATTCATCACTGAACTGATGCACTAAATTTTGTTCATGCTTTTCGCCCTTAAAAGCCATCAGATCAGCTAATTGTCGAGTCAATTGGTTCTGAATTGCCAAGATTTCACTCCAATTTTCTGCCACCAATATCTCACTACCGAATTCATGGGTTGCTTTTGTGAGTATTGAAAGGCTAGTTTGTGTTGATTTTTTAATCTGATTGAGTAAGTTAAGCTCGTTCTGCTCAATAGAAAGAGAATAATCCCGCTCCTCGACCTCAGTTTTTAAGTGGCGATCGAGGATTTTTTGGAACAAGCGCGGTATATCTTGAAGGATTCCCATCAAGTTCCGGTTGAGATCGGATCGAGTATTCTGGGGCCAAAATAGTAAGGCCACAGCAATTCCCACAGCGATTCCGATCCAGTTATCGATCAGGCGCGACCGCAAATAGAGCCAGATATCTTGTTGTGCTGATGTTCCTACCACTCTCATGGCAATTAAAGCGCCCAGTAGTGTGGCTTGGGAATAAGCGGCTTGCCATCGGTAAGTTTCACAGATCAGGGCGGCTAAAATGTAGGTGAGAGAGGGAATGACAAAAAAACTTGAGCCTTGGATTCCGTAGGCGTTCACCAGGATAGCGGCAATGATTCCCCCCAAAGCACTTCCCCCCAAACGCCCCAAACCTGCCGCAATCGCACCTCCCATCGATGGCTCAATCAGTACAGAGACATACCCAAAGACGGGATAGACAAAGTTGTCTAATACATTTCCTCGGTGCCAAAAGAAACTCGTTAAGAGAGCAGCACCCAGGGAAAATTTCAATCCCTGTCTGATCATTAGCCCGTTTTTACTGTCCAAGGTATCTCTATATCCTTTTTCGACTTACTCATTGTTACCCATTAATCGCTCGCTCAATCCCATATAAAATCAGTGCCAAAAACGTCACCAACCAAAACCAAAGCTGAGGAGGCTCACTATGGATCAAGATTACTAAGACAAACGCTGCGGCAATAATCCACCACTTAAACCACCAAGTCCACCATTGAGAACGTCTTTTCGGATTTTCCATATTAGGTTTAACCGTTTATTCTAGTCGTTGTTTCTTTCAGCTACTTACGCTCGCAAGATTGTGGTTAACGGTCGTACACCCCTGTAATCCAGCGAAAAGCAGGGGTTATATAACTCACTAAAGAACGCTCTTCTACCACAGCATGGACATCTGCGGTAGTCCCGTTGGTAATTCTTTGGGGCGCTCCCTTGGCTTGAGTCCAGTAAAAACCACTCGGTGTATTGCGATCGACCTTCAGCGCTAAAGTGGCTTTGATAACACTTGCATTGACGGGTATAGGCTTATCGCGATCGTCTTCATCTCTACCCAGAAACAGTTTGCTGGCGAGTTCATGACTTCCGACTATATTTGCTAGTTCTGCCACAGTTACCGGCTGCTGATCGACGGTAATTACCTTAGCAACGATACCCCCATAGCGTTCGCGATCATAGAGATCGGGAACGACTTCTACTTCCTGGCCCGGTTCTAATCGTTTGGCATCACCGCTCTTAAACAAGGCCACCACGTTGGTCTTGGCCTTTAGATTGGAGACTTCTAACGTACCGATGCGCCCCCCCGGAGCCAAAACTTCCCCCGGATTAACAGATAAGTCTAAAATCTGGCCGTTGTACAGACTCACTACATTTTTGTTGGCTTGAATAGTGGTTTTTAACGTATTAATCTCTCGTTGCTGGTCAGCGATCGCATTGTAACGAAGAATATCACTGGCTGTATCTTGCAGGTCTATTTGCCGTTTTTCCGTGTTTAGTATATTATTCTGGGCCGTCAATGCGTTCATCTGCGCTCGCAGGCTTTCATCAACCCCCTTCAGGCGATCAAGTTCTATTTGGACGCGATTGATACTATTAGAAGCCTCTAGATTATTGAACTGAAACAAATAGGAGGGAAAATCTAGCTTGGCGACAGCCCCCTCTTCGATAAGTTTATCGTAGGCGGCTAGTCTTTCATCCGTTGAGTTCTGGAAATTTTTAAGATATCGAGCATGGGAGAGATAGGCTTCTCGCTGTTTTTGATTACTGGATAATTGAACTTGAAGTGCTTTAATCTGAAGCTGATTCGCCTTTTGCTGGCGATCTATTGAGGCTGCATTCAATTGGCGACGACTCACTTCAATAGAGTCAACTCTTTTATCCTGCTGCTTGAGATCTGCTAGTCTATCCTTTTTATCTTTTAATTCTGTTTCTAATTCAGGAAACTCTAAAGTTGCCAGTAATTGCCCTTTTTTGACAGAATCTCCCGGTTGAATCAGGAGGGTTAACACCCGTCCACCTTGACGGGGTTCGATATTAACAATAGAACGAGGAATCAAAATGACCGCTCGTCCTTGAATAGGAGTCGGAATCTTACCAACTATCGCCCAATAACTCAGTCCTCCGAGCAAAAGACCCAACGGCATTAAGCGCAGGATTATCTCCCCTAATCTTCCTGTTGGCTCCGAATATTTAAACGGTTTTTCCGAATCAATTTTAGGATCAATTCCCGTTTTTATTTGATTATTATCCTGATGTTCTATCCTAGCCTGCGTTGTTTTCTTCGCACCCATATCTGGCTGCTGATGATTCTGATCAGACATAGATTCTGCTTGATTTTTTGCCATTGTACTGAAATGAGTAAAAATCACTTAATTTGTAACATTATAAGCATTCAGAGGATATTACTTTAGACTAGAAAAATCCTCTGAAAAAATCGCTCAAGCTATTTTTGACATAAGATAACTAGGCTACATCGAAAGATTTACCGAAGGCTCAAACCTTTAAAATTTCCTGTAAGAAACCTAATAAAGTATTACTCTTGATGTGACCTAAAACAACCTAATTAGGGATCAAGTGTTTGAGTCCAACACTCCGACTAGAGAGATAATCTATCGAACGAGTTTACACCATTCTAGCTTCTAACTTACATAAGGCGCATAGCTTTATTGTAACCGTTCAGGGGGGGGATGTCAAGCCGCCAGTGGCATTGACTCAGTGGAAGGACTCTCCAGGGGCAGCACAGAGATGGATACTACTCTTTCACATTAGCCGCTCTTTTCCACGTCTTTTTAGATTATCAGATTTTGTCACCCCCTGAACGGTTACTTCAAGGGAGAAAAAGCGATCGGGCTATAATAGAGAAAATTTCATTTTAACTTGAGAAAATTCATTATGACAGCCACTATTGAAGACATTCGGGCAATACTAAAGGAATTGGCCCAATCCCAACAAGAGTTATCCCAATCCCAACAAGAGTTATCCCAAGCTCAACAAGAGTTATCCCAAGCTCAAAAAGAAACGGATAAACAAATCAAGGAAACAGATAAGCAAATTAACAGAGTTAGTAAGCAGATTGGGGAGTTGGGCAATGGTTTAGGAGAGTTTGTCGAGTGGCAAGTACGTCCTGCGGTGGTGCGTCTTTTTCAAGAGCGGGGTATTGATGTGCATGAGTTTCACCCTGGTATTTCGGTAAAACGGGATAATGAGGGTTTAGAGATTGATCTATTAGTAGTGAATGATACGGATGCCATTTTAGTGGAGGTCAAAAGTAAGTTAACTCAAAGGGATGTGGATGAGCATTTACAACGTTTGGCGAAGTTTAAGCGGTTAATGCCTCGTTTTCGAGATGTAAAGGCCTTGGGAGCGGTGGCAGCGATGATTGTTCCCAATGAGGTGGCGAGTTATGGTTGTCGTCAGGGTTTGTTTGTGTTGGTGCAGTCAGGAGAAAATGTAATAATTTTAAATGATGCAGAGTTTACGCCCCGGGTTTGGTAGGTTTAGCTTTCGTTCCACCCCCTCGCTCTTGAGAAATATATCTTAAAATACATTTTACCCACCAAATCCAAGAGAGCCGATTCCATTCCTGCCAATAATCAACTTAACTTGAGAAAATTCATTATGACAGCCACTATTGCTGAACTTCCCCCATACATATATACTATAATAGCCGAAAACCCTTATCCATCAATGGATACGCCCCTTAACTTTTCTTAATGTACCCATGTAATTTGTAACATTTCTTAATGGACAAGAATTCTCTCTATTTGCTAGAATGATAGCCATGTATATAGAAAAAGTTCCTAACCGTAATTCCCCCCCCGCCGTTCTTCTTCGGGAGTCCTACCGAGAAGGAGATCAAGTCAAAAAAAGAACCCTGGCCAATCTCTCAAAATTACCCGATGATATTATCGACAATCTGAAACTGGCTCTTAAAGGCGCAACACTGTCCATGACTGAAGGCATTCCCAATCATTTTGAAGTGATTAGAAGTCTTCCTCATGGTCATGTAATGGCTATTTTAGAGACGATTAAAAAATTAGGTTTAGATAAAATAATCAGTGAAAAATCCTCACGAATCAGAAACTTAGTGGTGGCGATGATTGTGGCAAGAATCATCAATCCTAAATCGAAACTAGCCACAGCGAGAGGGTTTAATAGCGAGACTTGTAGTCAGAGTTTAGGACAATTGTTAGACTTAGAGAAAGCCGATGAAGACGAATTATATAACGCCTTAGATTGGTTATTAGAAAAACAAGAGAAAATTGAGAAGCACCTAGCAATTAAACACTTAGAATCAGGAACATTAGTCTTGTATGATGTCACTTCTACCTACCTAGAAGGAAATGGTTGTGAACTGGGAAAATATGGTTATAACCGAGATAAAAAGAAAGGGAAAACTCAGATAGTTTTTGGTCTGCTCTGTTCAGCCAAGGGTTGTCCGATAGCGGTAGAAGTATTTGAAAGAAACACCTCAGACGGTGCTACTTTAAGCGGACAAATTGAGAAAGTCAGAAAGGGTTGGGTGATTGAGAATGTGGTCTGGGTAAGCGATAGAGGAATTTTAACTAACTCGAAAATCAACGAATTAGTAAAACCGATAGAAGGATTAGACTATATTACTGGTTTAACTAAGCCTCAAATTCGGAAACTGGCTGAGGTAGAAGTGATTCAATTAGGATTATTTGATCAGGTAAACTTGGTGGAATTTGAGAGTGAAGATTATCCCGATGAAAGATTAATTGCTTGTCGGAATCCCTTCATTGCCCAGAAAAATCAACTACAAAGAGAGGCATTATTAGAAGCGGTAGAGAAGGAACTAGATTTGATTGTTCAGGCGACTCAAAGGGAGAAAAGAGCTTTAAAGGGTCAAGATAAGATAGCTTTGAGAGTGGGCAAGATTCTTAATCAGTTTAAGGTCAATAAATACTATAACTTAGAGATAACAGAAGAAGGCTTTTCTTATCAGCGTAAGCTGGAATTAATCGCTCAAGAAACGGCCTTGGATGGTGTGTATGTGTTAAGAACTTCTCTGGAGTCAACCTTGATGGATGCAGCGACAACGGTTAAAGCTTATAAAAGTTTGTCTCAAGTGGAGGAGGCATTTCGCTGTTATAAGTCAATTGATTTAAAGGTACGTCCTATCTATCATTATAAGGGTGATAGAGTCAAAGCTCATATCTTTTTATGTATGTTGGCTTATTATGTGGAATGGCATTTAAAACAGTGCTTGGCTCCTTTGTTATTTGAGGATGAAGAAATTGATGATGGTTCTCTGAATGTGATTAAAGCGAGTCGCAGTGAATCCGCTCAGTCTAAAGAGAGAAAAAAACGGAATCAAGAGGACTTTCCTGTGCATAGCTTTCGGACTTTGTTGGAAGACCTGGGGACAATTTGCTTGAATACAGTGGAATGTACGATTAGGGAGGGAAGTTATCGTTTTTCTAAGATAACTCGACCGACCCAACTGCAACAAAAAGCGTTAGATTTATTGGGAGTTTCCCTGATTTGTACCCAGTAACGGGGCGGCGTAAATTCTCTTAATTCCTCCTACAGCATAGGTTATGGCCTTTTGTCAACGGGGAAGTCCAGCTATTGAAGAGATTCGGGCAATACTAAAGCAATTAGCTCAATCCCAACAAGAGTTATCCCAATCCCAACAAGAGTTATCCCAAGCTCAAAAAGAAACAGATAAGCAAATTAACAGGGTTAGTGAGCAGATTGGGGAGTTGGGCAATCGTTTAGGAGAGTTTGTCGAGTGGCAAGTACGTCCTGCGGTGGTGCGTCTGTTTCAGGAGCGGGGTATTGATGTGCATGAGTTTCACCCCGGTATTTCGGTAAAACGGGATAATGAGGGTTTAGAGATTGATCTATTGGTAGTGAATGATACCGATGCCATTTTAGTGGAGGTCAAAAGTAAGTTAACTCAAAGGGATGTGGATGAGCATTTACAACGTTTGGCGAAGTTTAAGCGGTTAATGCCTCGTTTTCGAGATGTAAAGGCTTTGGGAGCAGTGGCAGCGATGATTGTTCCCAATGAGGTGGCGAGTTATGGTTGTCGTCAGGGTTTATTTGTGTTGGTGCAGTCAGGAGAAAATGTAATAATTTTAAATGATGCAGAGTTTACGCCCCGGGTTTGGTAGGTTTAGCTTTTTCTCGAAATCTTATAGGTTCTGTGCGATCAGTTTAACTTACAATATGAGCGATCTTTGTGTCCTTTGTGTCTTTGTGGTTCGTTCCACCCCCTCGCTCTTGAGAAATATATCTTAAAATACATTTTACCCACCAAATCCAAGAGAGCCGATTCCATTCCTGCCAATAATCAACGCTAAAATTATACTAAATCGCTTGAGTATAGGCTACATCACTTTAACTTGAGAAAATTCATTATGACAGCCACTATTAGAACTCTTGCAAATTAATTATATGTTATAATGATGGGTTAACTAATTTTCCCCAAAAAATTAGTTAATCAGTACATTCGTCCTGAATGAAAACTTGAAGTTTAACTTTTAACTCAAAACTCTTTAGAGCTGCTTTAATTTGGTTATCAAAACCTCTTTATTTAAGCGGCACAAACTATCTCAATTATAAAAATTGAGAATAAATTCTCCTTGACTTGATTAATCTTTAGGCAACTTTTAAGAAGCTGCTATACCTATCCCTAACTCACAGTTATAAATAGCCGCCAACAAGTTAACTCTTAAACTATATCTTCGACGACGATTCCGATATTTACAGGATAAGATTTTAAAGATTTTGAGTTTCCTATTTATATGTTCAATGATAATCCTTTCTTTGGCTAAAGCCTTGTTATACTCTTTTTCTAACTCTGTTAATTTTCTATTTTTCGATTTCTTTTTCGGTGTATAACTATTACTATGGTATGCAGCTATTCCCTGATAACCACTGTCTTCTATGCTGGTAGTTAAAGGATGAAAACGAACTCGACTTTTTTTAAATAAACTAAAATCATGACCTCTACCTTTCCCACAAAAGACACAGATAATTTCCTCGGTATTTTGATCAGCTACTAATTGGGATTTTAAAGTATGATAACCTCTTTTACCCGAAAAAAAATCTTTCTGTTTCTTTTGGGGGCGTTCAATGGGAGTTTCCGTCACATCCATTACCGTTACGACCGGTATCTCTGCTTGATTGAGTAAAGCTTTTTTTCCTTTTAAACGGAAGTTTCCCGATTGTAAAAGCATTTTTTCCGTCTTATTTACAATCCGACATATAGTTGATTCTGATAGTTCCCAGCTTGTACCAATGTGAAAATATGTTCTATATTCTCGCCAATATTCTAACGTTACTAAAACTTGTTCTTCTATAGATAGTTTAGGTTTCGGTCCCCTTTTAGATGGTGAATTAGAGTCGGCTTCAACACTTTTTACTGATTCTACCATCTTTCTATATGTTTGTTTGTACACACCGAAACGGCGTTTGAATTGTTCATCTGATAAGTTTTGATAATCCATAATTTTGCTAATAAACATAGCAAAATTATAGATGATTTCCTGACCTAAGATCACATTTTATTCTTTTTTCCACTTCAATCTAAGAATTGAGAAAAAAGCAAAACCTTATATTATACCATAAAAAAATTATGCAAGAGGTCTATTGAAGAGATTCGGGCAATACTAAAGCAATTAGCTCAATCCCAACAAGAGTTATCCCAAGCTCAAAAAGAAACAGATAAGCAAATTAACAGAGTTAGTAAGCAGATTGGGGAGTTGGGCAATCGTTTAGGAGAGTTTGTCGAGTGGCAAGTACGTCCTGCGGTGGTGCGTCTGTTTCAGGAGCGGGGTATTGATGTGCATGAGTTTCACCCCGGCATTTCGGTAAAACGGGATAATGAGGGTTTAGAGATTGATCTATTGGTAGTAAATGATACCGATGCCATTTTAGTGGAGGTCAAAAGTAAGTTAACTCAAAGGGATGTGGATGAGCATTTACAACGTTTGGCCAAGTTTAAGCGGTTAATGCCTCGTTTTCGAGATGTAAAGGCTTTGGGAGCGGTGGCAGCGATGATTGTTCCCAATGAGGTGGCGAGTTATGGTTGTCGTCAGGGTTTATTTGTGTTGGTGCAGTCAGGGGAAAATGTAATAATTTTAAATGATGCGGAGTTTACGCCCCGGGTTTGGTAGGTTTAGCTTTTTCTCGAAATCTTCTAGGTTCTGTGTGATCAGTTTAACTTACATTATGAGCGATCTTTGTGTCCTTTGTGTCTTTGTGGTTCCTTCCATTCCCTCGCTAGGAGAGATGTATCAATGATAGAACAGATGAAGAAGCAATTTTTTGTCAGCTATAATGGGCGTGATGAGCAGTGGGCAGAATGGATTGCGTGGATACTCGAAGAAGCGGGTTATTCTGTCATTATTCAAGCTTGGGATTTTCGCCCCGGCAATAATTTTGCTTTAGAAATGCAGAATGCGACTGCTCAAGCTGAAAAAACGCTCGCTGTTCTCTCCAGTAACTACTTAAATGCGCTCTATACCCATCCAGAATGGGCGGCAGCTTTCGCTCAAGATCCAAAAGGTCAAAAAAGAACTTTAATCCCCATTCGTGTCTCAGAATGCGAAATTAAGGGGCTGTGGCAACAGATTGTTTATGCAGACGTGGTTAATCTTTCGGAAGCTGAGGCGAAGGATGTGGTTTTAGCCGCATTGCAGGAGAGGGCAAAACCGACGCAAGCACCGGGCTTTCCGGGAGTCAGTCTTCCCCCTGCTGAACGTATTACGCCGCAGCGAGTGGATTATCCGGGGGCAGAAGTTCCCCATAATTTAGCCAAGGCGCGTACTGGGGCGGTTAATTTCGTGGGGCGTGAAGATGCAATGGTACAACTGCACCACCAGTTACAGCAACAAGAAAGAATTGCGATTACCGCCGTCGTTACGGGAATGGCAGGAGTCGGCAAGACAGAATTAGCACTCCAGTATGCGCTATATCATAAGAAAAAATCAACTTATCCCGGCGGTATTTGCTGGATAGGGGTGCAAAGTGAAACAGTGGGGGTACAACTATTAGATTTTGCTAAGTCACTGTTGGGTTTGTTTCCCCCTGAAGATTTGAATTTGCGGGGGCAATTGGATTATTGTTGGGCGAGATGGCAACCGCCGGGGGATGTACTGCTAATTTTAGATGATGTGCATCAGTATGAGGAAATCCAAGATTATTTGCCTCCCCAAGAACAACGCTTTAAGGTATTGATTACGACGAGGCAACATTGGCTGGCGGCATCTTTTGAGCAGTTGCGCTTACCCGTTTTAAGCGAATCAGCCGCCCTTGCTTTACTGGAATCTCTGATTGGTGCGTCGCGTCTGCAAGCTGAATTAGAGGTAGGGAAGGGGCTATGTGCGTGGTTGGGTTATTTGCCTTTAGGGTTGGAATTGGTGGGGCGTTTCCTCAAGCGGCGTACTAATTGGACATTGGCGAGGATGCAGCAGCAGTTGATAGATAAGGGTTTACAGTTGTCTGCTTTGCAGAATCCTTCGGGAGATATGACGGCGCAAAGAGGGGTAGAGGCAGCTTTTGAGGTAAGTTGGGAGGAGTTGAATCAGCCAGCGCGGGATTTAGGCTGTTTTCTCAGTCTCTTTGCTTTGGCTCCTATTCCTTGGCGGTTGGTGATAGAAAGGTGTTTGTCTGCTGAAGATGAGGAGGAGTTGGAAGATATTAGAGAGGAGCAATTACTCAATCTTCATCTGTTGCAAGCAGTAGAAGGAGAAGTTTATCAGTTTCATCCGTTGGTGCGAAAGTTTTTTCAAGCTAAGTTAGCGCTGCGAGAGGATGGGGATGAGTTGAAATGCTCCTTTTGTCGGGGTATGGTTGAGGAGGCAAAGACTATTCCTCAAAATCCAACCAAGGAGCAAATAGAAGCCGTCGCCCCATCTATTCCCCATATTGCGGAGTCAGCGACAGAGTTGGAACAATGGCTAGAGGAGGATGATTTAGGTTCACCTTTTGCAGCATTGGGACGATTTTATAAGGGACAAGGATTCTACGATTTAGCTGAACCTTGGTATGAGCAATGTCTAGAAGTAAATCGCCGCCGATTGGGAGAAGAACATCCCGATGTTGCATCTTCCCTCAATAATTTAGCATTATTGTACCAATCTCAAGGAAAGTACGAACAAACAGAACTCCTCTTATTACAAGCTTTAGAATTGTGTAAACGACTATTAGGAGAGAATCATCCCAATGTAGCATATTGCCTCAACAATTTAGCAGGATTGTACGAATCCCAAGGAAAGTATGAAGAAGCGGAACCACTCTATTTACAAGCATTAGAATTATTTCAACGACTCTTAGGAGAAAATCATCCTAATGTAGCATATTCTCTCAACAATTTAGCAGGATTGTACGAATCCCAAGGAAAGTATGAAGAAGCGGAACCACTCTATTTACAAGCATTAGAATTATTTCAACGACTCTTAGGAGAAAATCATCCTAATGTAGCATATTCTCTCAACAATTTAGCAAGATTGTACGAATCCCAAGGAAAGTACCAAGAAGCAGAACCCCTCTTTTTACAGGCATTAGAATTGTTTCAACGACTATTAGGGGAAGATCATCCCGATGTAGCAACTCCCCTCAACAATTTAGCAAAATTGTACAATTCCCAAGGAAGGCACAAAGAAGCAGAACCCCTCTTTTTACAAGCTTTAGAATTGAGGAAACGACTCTTAGGGGAGAATCATCCCGATGTAGCTGATTCCCTCAATGGTTTAGCAAAATTGTACGATTCTCAAGGAAGGTATGAAGAAGCAGAACCTCTCTATTTACAAGCATTAGCAATTGCCGAGCAAGCTTTAGGGGAGAATCATCCTACTACTGTTAAGATTCGGGAAAACTTAGAGTCGCTCCCGTAGGATGGGTTATTAACCCATCCGATAATACAACAATATAAAATAATACAATCACCTTCAATCAACCAAACAATCATGACTACACTCAAAGATATTGAATCCGCAATTCTCCAGTTGCCTGACGAAGAAATCCATCAATTATCAGCTTGGTTACAAGACTATCTTGATGATAGTTGGGACAAACAGATAAAAAACGATCTCGAATCAGGGAAACTCGATCGACTATTACAAAAAGTCAACAATGATATCAGTAACAATCAAGTTAAGCCTTTAGATGAAATCCTTAACAACTCCTGATTTTTGGCAATGTTATGCCAACTTACCTCCCTACATTAAGCAACAGGCAAAAAAAGCCTATCGTCTCTGGATTAGTAATGTTTTCCATCGATCATTACATTTCAAGAAAGTAGGGAAAAATGTCTGGTCAGTCCGAATAACTGAGAATTATAGAGCTTTAGCATTGAAAAAAGGTGAAGATTATTACTGGTTTTGGATTGGTTCTCATGATGAGTATGAAGAGTTAATTAAATAGAAGGAGAAAATTAACCATGCTAGATCCTAAAGAATTTCGCAATATTATCCACCAAGATTTTACTGAAGTTACCTCACAGGAATTTCTGGCAAATCAAAAAAAATACTGTCCAGAAATTTTTGAAGGCGATAACTATCCCAATATCACTGAAAATCTTAATAATTTAGCAAAACTCTACCAATCTCAAGGAAGATACGAAGAAACTGAACCACTCTTAATACAAGCTTTAGAATTGAGAAAACGACTATTAGGGGAGAATCATCCTACTACTGTTAAGATTCGGGAAAACTTACAAACGCTGCGACAACAGCAACATCCATCGTCTTAACTGTGATTGATGGGATTATGGGATGGACTATAATTGAATTAATCACTGATAACTGATATAGGCTATAGTTGAAGAACTTACAAAGGTAAAATTATGACCATTAAAGAACAACTAATTCATGAAATTGAAACAGTATCCGATGAGGTAATAGAAGAAGTTTTTGACTTTTTATTGTTAGCCAAAATCAAACATCATCGATCGCAAGAACAATCTAAACCTTTCGCGCGATTTATCGAAGAACTCACTGCTGATATTCCTCAAGAAGTTTTAGATACCTTACCAACCGATAGTGCAGAGCAACATGATCATTACATCTACGGTACTCCTAAACATTAACCATGAAGCAAATTTTTGCCGACACCTTTTATTGGATCGCTTTACTCAACCCCAAAGATGACTGGCATCAAATCGCACTCAACTATGCTCATAATTGTATCAATGATCAACTAATAACAACGGATGGCATTATTGATGAGATACTGAACTATGCTTCATGTAGAGGAACTATTATGAGACAGAAAGCACTCTTAATGTGTACGCAAATGCTACGGGAAAAAACAATACAAGTTATTTCCTATACACCAGAATTACGTCAATTAGGTTTTGAATTATATAAACAACGGTCAGACAAAGGTTATAGTATTACAGACTGCATATCAATGATAATTATGCAACAAATGGATATTTTTGAAGTGCTTACCCATGACAAGCACTTTACCCAAGAAGGTTTTATTATTCTTTTTTAAAAAATAGAACTACTATAAAATGGAGTCAACGACTATTAGGAAAAATCACTCTACTATTGTTCAAATTCGGAAAAGTTTACAAATGATGCGACAACAGCAATATCCATCGTCTTAACTGTGATTTATGGGATTATGGGATGGACTATAATTGATCATTGATGAAGACTTGCTGAATACAACACAATCATAGTATTCATTCAATCATTTCAATCATAGTTTGGACTTATTATGGGATTATGGGATGGACTATAATTGATCATTGATGAAGACTTGCTGAATACAACACAATCATAGTATTCATTCAATCATTTCAATCATAGTTTGGACTTATTATGGGATTATGGGATGGACTATAATTGATCATTGATGAAGACTTGCTGAATACAACACAATCATAGTATTCATTCAATCATTTCAATCATAGTTTAGACTTATTATGGGATTATGGGATGGACTATATTGTTAATATTGTTTTGCAGTACAAAAAGGTAATAAAAAATCATGGACAAACAACTATTACTCAATAAAATTAAACAAGCAGTACAAGCGATCGAACCACAAGCGCAAATATTTCTTTATGGTTCACGGGCGCGAAACGATGCTCAACCAGACTCTGATTGGGATATATTAGTATTAGTTGATGGGATCACTAACCCTACTCGCACATCTCAAATCCGTCGTCAAATTTATGAAATCGAATGGGAAACAGAAGAAGTTATTTGTACCATTGTTCGCAGCAAAAATCAATGGGAACATCCCTTATTACAAACTACTCCTTTCTGGCAATCAGTTAACAAAGAAGCTATTATGCTATGAGTAAAAATTCCCCTCACGATCAACTAATTAGGTATCGTTTAAATCGTGCAGAGGAAGCTTATCAAGATGCTTGTTCTCTTGCTGATGGTGCAAGATGGAATAGTTGTATCAATCGTCTGTACTATAGTTGCTTTTATGCTGTTACGGCTTTACTTGCTTATGATAATCTCTCATCTCCAAAACATACAGGTGTCCGTAGTCTCTTCAACAAAAACTACATCCGTAGCGAAATTATTTCAAAAGACTTTGGTGCAGTTTATAACGAATTATTTGAATACCGTCTCGAAGCAGATTATACAGACTTTGCAGATTTTGATGAATTACAAGTTCTTCCTTTTATTGCAAAAGTGAGAGATTTTTTAAATATAATTTCAGACCTGCTTCCTACTGATTAAATGACAAAAGTATTGTATGTCAATACATTAAGTAAAGAGCATCTCAATACACAAATGATTCGTAATAATTTACAAATGATGCGACAGTCACATCCATCGTCTTAACTGTGATTGATGGGATTATGGGATGGACTATAATTGATCATTGATGAAGACTTGCTGAATACAACACAATCATAGTATTCATTCAATCAAATAACAGTTTAGACTTATTGTGGGATTACCGTAGGTGCTTCTCATCGATGCCTCTTAGATTACCAGATTTCGTCCCCCCCGAACGGTTACAATTTATCAGCGTTTTCTCCTTGTTTGTCGCCGGTGATACCGTTGATGAACTAGGCGATAGCTAACAAAATAGGTTATAGTAGCAAATACCGTCGCTGATAGTAAGCAACCAAAAAACAGGGTCAAAAGAAATTGGCCGCCAGAACTAGCTAACTTTTCGATGAAGCTTTGATTAGTTTGAAAAATGTCACCCACATTCGATCGCCCGCTTTGACCAAGAATAAACTCTCCCAATCTATAATTAAACAGGAAAATCGGCAGATCGGTCACGGGATTGCTGATATAAGTACCAGCAGCAGCGGCAATTTTGTTGGCACGAAATAGGGTAGCTAAAAAGATAGCGATGATGATTTGAAGGCCGATCCACGGGAAAAATCCCGAAAAAACTCCCAAGGCAAAACCCCTGGCAATTTCCCTAGGATGTCCTTGTAATCGCATTAAGCGAATATACCAATAGCGCAAAAATCGCAGTAAGCGATTACTTGAATATTTGCGGCTTTTTCTCGCTTTTAATGACCTTGAGCGCATATTTTCGGGATAAATGCTGACAAAATTGATCCTGACTTCAATTTTAGCAAGGAGTGATTAAGAGATGTTAAACACAGGGGATACGATCGCCGCCATCGCTACGGCGATCGTTCCGGAACAGGGTAGTATCGGTATTGTCCGTTTATCCGGTAGTCAGGCAGTGGCGATCGCTCGTCGGCTTTTCCATACCCGCAATCGTCAAAAATGGCAAAGTCATCGTCTTCTCTACGGTTATATCCGGCATCCCCAAAGTCAGGCAATTATCGATGAAGCTTTGCTGTTGCTCATGTTAGCGCCCCGCTCTTTCACCCGCGAGGATGTGGTGGAATTTCACTGTCATGGCGGCATTATTCCCGTACAACAGGTGTTACAGTTATGTCTAGAAAATGGGGCGCGTTTGGCCCAAGCGGGGGAATTTAGCCTGCGTGCCTTTCTTAACGGCAGAATTGACCTAACTCAAGCCGAAAGCGTCGTCGATCTCGTTGGGGCGCGTTCTCCCCAAGCGGCACAATTTGCCCTCGCTGGGTTGCAGGGGAAACTCGCGCAACCGATCCGCCATTTGCGGGCCACCTGTCTCGATATTTTGGCTGAAATTGAGGCCCGTATTGACTTTGAAGAGGATTTACCGCCCTTGGATTGCGAGGCGGTTCTCCATAGCATAGAACAGGTTTTTTGTCAAGTAAATTTAATTTTAGCCACCGCCGAGCGCGGGGAATTGCTGCGTAGTGGTCTGAAAGTGGCGATCGTGGGGCGGCCGAATGTGGGTAAATCCAGTTTGTTAAATGCTTGGAGTCGGAGCGATCGAGCGATTGTCACCGATTTACCCGGCACTACCCGCGATATCGTCGAATCTCAGCTAGTTGTGGCGGGAATTCCCGTACAAGTCCTCGATACGGCAGGAATTCGCTCGGCCAGCGATCGAGTTGAACAAATTGGGGTGGAACGTTCCCGTCAAACGGCCCGGTCTGCTGATTTAGTTCTCTTAACCGTCTCCGCAGAGTCCGGATGGACAGAGGAAGATGAGGAAATTTATCGCTCTGTCAGCGATCGCCGATTAATTTTAGTGATTAATAAAATTGATTTAGCTCATCCCGAAACGGTAATTTATCCAGCAGAAATTGAGCGAGTTGTCAAGCTTTCCGCCGCCCAAAATCAGGGTATTGAAGAGTTAGAAAAAACTATTATTAATGCTGTCCAAAATCAAGAAATACAGGCGGCTAATTTGGATTTAGCCATTAATCAACGACAGGCGGCCGCTTTAACTAGGGCGAAAATTGCTTTGCAACAGGTCAAAAACACAATTGACCAAAATTTGCCTTTTGATTTTTGGTCGATCGATCTGCGTACTGCCATTCAAGCTTTAGGAGAAATTACCGGCGAAGAAGTGACTGAATCGGTACTTGATCGCATTTTTAGCCGTTTTTGTATTGGTAAATAAGCAATGAGGAAATCTGGTCAACTGTGTTGGGTTAACTGTAGTCTTGTTGAGGATTGTATAACTCAGATATTACTGGAAAAAAAGACTTTCCAAGCGGCCGTAATAATGGCACTTCCCAAAAGGATAATCAATGTCCAGACCTGATTTTTTTGGGTTCCTTCCACTGATTTTAGCCGATTGTCGATGCCTTCAATTTTCCCGTCTAAAACTTTAATATCCCCTTTGATATCTGCTTGTCCTATCTCAAGTTTTGTTAAGCGATTATCTAATCGATCAAACCGTTCATCAATCTTATCGAATTTCTGGCTAACTTCCTTGATACTGTCTTTAATTTCTTTAAGGACGACATCCAGGGAATAAGTAACAGTTTCGTTAGACATTGGGTCAACTCCTATACTGCATCTGGTTGGATATAATTTTATCTTAGTCTAGGCTTTAAAAAAATTTTCTTTCAGGAGCGGTTAACTGTAGTTTTGTTGAGGATTGGAGAACTCAGATATTGCCGGAAAAAAATACTTTCCAAGCGGCCGTAATAATGGCACTTCCCAAAAGGATAATCAATGTCCAGACCTGATTTTTTTGGGTTCCCTCTACCGATATTAGCCGATTGTCGATGCCTTCGATTTTCCCGTCTAAAACTTTAATATCCCCTTTGAGATCGGCTATTCCTATTTCTACTTTGGTCAAGCGCTCATCAATCTTATCGAATTTTTGACTAACTTCCTTGATACTGTCTTTAATTTCTTTAAGGACGACATCCAGGGAATAAGTGACAGTTTCGTTAGACATTGGCTAAACTCCTATACTGCATCTGGTTGGATATAATTTTATCTTAGTCTAGGCTTTAAGAAAATTTTCTTTCAGGAGCGATTAACTGTAGTCTTGTTGAGAATTAGAGAACTCAGATATTACTGGAAAAAAATACTTTCCAAGCAGCCGTAATAATGGCACTTCCCAAAAGGATAATCAATGTCCAGACCTGATTTTTTTGGGTTCCCTCTACCGATATTAGCCGATTGTCGATGCCTTCGATTTTCTCGTCTAACACTTTAATATCCCCTTTAAGATCAGTTACTCCTATTTCTAGTTTGGTTAACCGATCTTCTACCTTGTCAAATCTTTCGTTAACCCGCTTCTCAAGCGAGTCGATCTTTCCCTCAATCCTTGTGAGGACAGCTTCTAGGGAATAAGTAACAGTTTCGTTAGACATTTGGTAAACTCCTATACTGCATCTGGTTGGATATAATTTTATCTTAAGTCTAGGCTTTAAGAAAATTTTCTTTCAGGAGCGGTTAACTGTAGTCTTGTTGAGAATTAGAGAACTCAGATATTACTGGAAAAAAATACTTTCCAAGCGGCAGTAATAATGGCACTTCCCAAAAGGATAATCAATGTCCAGACCTGATTTTTTTGGGTTCCCTCTACCGATATTAGCCGATTTTCCATGCCTTCGATTTTCTCGTCTAACACTTTAATATCTCCTTTGATATCGGTTAATCCTATTTCTACTTTTGTCAAGCGCTCATCAATCTTATCGATCTTCCCCTCAATCCTTGTGAGGACAGCTTCTAGGGAATAAGTAACAGTTTCGTTAGACATTGGCTAAACTCCTGTACTGCATCCGGTTGGATATAATAATTTTATCTTAGTCTAGGCTTTTTGGCATTCCTTACCCTATAGTTAACTTCACTTCTGTCCAACCACTGAGATAGTGTTAGGTGAAAACTTCGCTACTTTCTTGTCACTGATTACCCGTTACTGTTCATTCTCTACGGAAAAACCCTAACCCCTAACACCGATAACCCTAACTGCCAATTTTTTCGGGAACTTCCTAACATCCCATTCATCTTAAAGCCTAGATTCCGCCTGGAAAAAGGAGGAAATCCAGAGGAGTTTCCGGCTTTTTTCCTAGCCCTCTCGGTTTTCTTTTGGTATAAATTGGGTTATGCGTGCAAAGGAGTGAGCGAGTGACGTTTAGCATCGAACCAAAAATTATCAATCCGCCCAAAAACCGTCATGATTATCAATTGTCGGAAGTAATTCGCTATCGTGCTTGGGTAGAGATTGATCGATCTGCCCTACAACAAAACGTGCGAAAAGTCAAGGCCTTATTAGCCCCAAAAACGGAATTAATGGCGGTAATTAAAGCTGATGCTTACGGACACGGGGCAGTTAAGGTGGCTAACAGCGTTTTAGAAGCTGGGGCGCAATCTTTAGCCATCGCGACTATCGGGGAAGGTATCGAACTACGCGAAGCGGGAATCGTTGCCCCAATTATGATTTTAGGGGCAGTGAACACCCCGGAAGAAGTGGCAGCCTTAGCCCATTGGCAATTGCAACCCACCCTGGTGCAAATCGAACAGGTGCAAATTTTTGCCAGCGTGATGAGACACTTAGAGCAGCGGCTGCCGGTCCATATCAAACTAGATACGGGGATGTCTCGCTTAGGTACACCATGGCAAAACGGCACAAAATTCGTCGAACAGGTTTTAGAGGCTCCTAACCTGAAAATTGCCAGTATATACTCCCATTTTGCCACGGCTGACGATCCCAATCCCGAGATCATGCAGTTACAACGGCAAAGATTCCAACAAGCGATCGCCGAGTTAAGATCAAAAGGTTATCATCCCCCCTGTCTGCATTTAGCCAACTCTGCCGCTACCCTAAGCGATCGATCTCTGCACTACGATCGAGTTAGAGTCGGATTAGCTCTCTACGGTCTTTATCCTGCCGATCATCTCACCGATAAAGTCCCTTTGCAACCCGTCCTGCAAGTAAAAGCGCGCATTGCCCAAGTCAAAACCATTGCCGCTGGCTCCGGAGTGAGTTATGGTCATCAGTACATAGCGGCAAAAGACACCCGTATTGCTGTGGTCGGTATCGGTTACGCCGATGGAATTCCCCGCAATCTCTCCAATCGTTTAAAAGTATCCCTGAGAGGACGTTTAGTACCCCAAATCGGCGCGATAACCATGGATCAGTTAATGATTGACGTGAGCGAGATTCCAGAGGTAAAAACAGGGGAAATCGTCACACTTATCGGTAAAGATGGCCCGCAGTGCATCACCGCCGACGATTGGGCGCGGGATTTAGGTACGATATCCTGGGAAATTCTCTGCGGGTTTAAGCATCGTTTGCCGCGAATTACTATTAGCAACGGCTAATTATGGCAGCGATCTTAAAAAATGTCAATTGGCGGCAATTCTTGTTGTTGACTGACTGGTGAGATGTGTAATTAATTTTGCTTAGGTACTTACCGTTGTTAAGTGCGATCGCTAATTGTCCAGCTAGATAAGGGGATGAATTCGCCGGTGCTTTAGGTTAGAATAAACAGGGTTAATCGACGGCAAATGATTAGTTTTACCCTAGAGGCAGCGATGACTATAAGCAACGATTTACCCTTACCCCCCGGCAGTTTCGGATTACCCCTATTAGGAGAAACAATCGCTTTTTTAACCGATGGGGATTTTGCCAGTAAACGTCATAATAAATATGGTCAACTTTTCCGTACTCATATTTTTGGCAGTCCCACGATAATTTTATCCGGTGCCGAAGCTAACCGGTTTCTCCTCAGCAACGAGAATAAATACTTTGCGGCAACTTGGCCTAAAAGCACCAAAACTCTCCTAGGCAGCGCATCTTTAGCGGTGCATACAGGAGATGTCCACGCTTCCCGTCGTCGCTTAATCTATCAAGCTTTTCAACCCCGGTCCCTAGCAAGTTATATCCCTACGGTAGAAACAATTACCGCTCACTATTTAGAGCGTTGGCAAACCGCAAAAACCCTGTCATGGTATCCTGAATTAAGAAACTATACCCTCGATATCGCCTGTAAATTATTTGTCGGTCTTGACCAGGGTTCTGCTACCAAATTAGGAGAAGCTTTTGATACTTTTTCTGCGGGACTATTTACCCTTCCCCTTCCCCTTCCTTGGACAGCTTTCGGCAAAGCATTACGCTGTCGAGAAGAATTACTGCAAGCGCTCGAAACTATCATTTTAGAAAGACAAAAAAATGATAACCCTGGCCAGGATGCTCTTGCTATCCTTTTACAAGCTAAAGACGAAAACGGTCAAAGTTTATCCCTAGCGGAATTAAAGGATCAAGTGCTATTATTACTCTTTGCTGGTCATGAAACTTTAACCTCTGCTATCGCCACTTTCTGCCTACAAATGGCACTGCATCCCGATATTTTTCAGCTTGTCCTTGAGGAAATAACTAATTTTGATCTATCCACTCCTTTAAGCGTTGATACCCTCAAACAGATGACCTATTTAGATCGCGTTTTAAAGGAAGTTTTACGTTTTACTCCCCCCGTGGGAGGAGGATTCCGTCGGGTAATAGAAGACTGTCAATTTAACGGTTATCATTTGCCGAAAGGATGGATAGTGCAGTATCAAATCAGCAATACCCATAAAGATAATAATATTTATTCCCATCCTGAAACCTTTGATCCCGATCGCTTTTTAGCCGAAGAAAAACCCTACGGATATATCCCCTTTGGTGCGGGATTGCGCGAATGTATCGGCAAGGAATTCGCTCGTTTAGAGATGAAAATTTTAGCCGTCCGTTTAGTACAAAAGTATGATTGGCAATTACTCCCTAATCAAGATCTCACCCTCACCACTATCCCCACTCCCCACCCCCGGGACGGTTTACAAGTCACCTTTAAACCCCGTTAACCAGTTAGGATAAAAAAACTTTAAAAACAGTTTAGCGTTTTTCTCGTAGCCGTGAAATTTATTTCACGGCCTTTATTGTCGGAAATGCTCAGATTTTGAGCAGTCGGTGGAACTGACAGAGGTTAATCGGCAGCGGGTAAAGCTTTCGATAATTCTCCATTTTGCCGATGATTTGGTCTATCAAATTCGAGAACTAGGTAACGAATTAAACGCGCTAGGGATTTTTGTAGCAAACCTTCAGCAATTTTTTGTCCCATCTGTTGGGTTTCCGGTTTAGCGATTAGTTTCGTCATCACTGGCACCATAGCCATGGCATCGAATCCTTTTGTTTCCTGTAAAATAATAAAGATGTTGCGAAGATGCTCAAAACTCTTAGCATCACCCAACAATTCTGGGGGAGTTTCTTGTACCGTTAAACCGACCTGTTGCCGGAAATTAACCGTGAGATTAAACCAAGTGCGACGGCCGAAATTATCGAGGGTATTTACTAACTCATTCACTAATTTTTCGCGGATAAATATACCCCTATCTGACAGAAGAAAATCTAATGCTTGTTCGCTGACTTTCTCGAAGTTAAAATCATTAGAATCTTTAGCATTACGCAAGAGATTTTCTAAACGATTCCAGCGAAAAGTACCGTCTTTAAACAATAAATCCCGCAGGGAATCTCGCAACTCCGTGGAAGGATCGGTTAGCAGACGTTTGGCAATATAAGGATAGGCTTTACTCAGTACCTTAAAATTAGGATCGATGCCAATCGCTATTCCCTCTAAAGTCACCATCGAGCGAATAATCAGGGCATAATAGGCAGGAACTCGAAAGGGAAACTCGTACATCATCGCCGACATTTTATCGGTGATACTTTTAAAGTTTAATTCTGCCACACTCGCCCCCAAAGCATTACCGAAAACTTCCGAAAAAGCGGGAATAATTGGCTCTAAATTGGTAGTTGGTGATAGGAAGTCTAGTTTAACATAATCCTTGGCCAGAGACTCAAAATCCCGGTTGACTAAATGCACCACTGCTTCGATTAAACCGTAGCGTTGATAGGGTTCAATATTGCTCATCATGCCGAAATCAAGATAAGCTAATTTACCATCGGGAGTCGCTAATAAATTACCCGGATGGGGATCCGCATGGAAAAATCCGTGTTCAAGTAATTGACGCAAAGAACACTGCACCCCCACATTAACTAAGTAGGTGGCATCAATACCTTGCGCTTGAATTTCTTTGATATTAGTTAATTTTGTGCCGTCCACCCACTCCATGGTTAAAACCCGTCGCCCGGTATATTTCCAGTAGATTTTGGGGATGTAAATTTCGGCAATGTGACCATAAAGTTGAGCGAATTTTTCGGCGTTTTGTCCTTCGTGCAGATAATTAATTTCTTCAAAAATACGACCAGCTAATTCGTCGGTAATTGCCACTAAATCGGAGCGAAGTCTTTTAACATTAATTTTCGCCCAACTCGCCAAACTACGCATGATATACACATCTAAAGTTATACAGCGAATCAAATCGGGACGCTGTACTTTAACGGCGACTCTCTCTCCGGTTTTTAATTTACCTTTATAAACTTGTCCTAGGGAAGCGGCCGCTATGGGATTGGGGGATAATTCTGCATAAATTTCTTCAGGAGAATAACCTAATTCTTCTTCGATAAAACGATAGGCGATTTCGTTAGGAAAAGAGGGAATTTGATCCTGGAGAGTGGTTAATTCTTCTAAATATAAAGGCGGTACTAAATCAGGACGGGTAGAGAGAGCTTGACCGATTTTAATATAGGTCGGTCCCAATTTGGTCAACATTTCCCGCAATTGTACAGCCCGTCTAATTTCATTTTTCGGCGATTTTCCCCGCAGTTTATCCCACCAGATACCGATGAGAAAAGATAAAACTGGTAGAGTAATTTCGATTAATCTCCCCACAACGTCTAGAGGTCGCCCACGGTAATAGTCGTTAATAACTTGGGGATTGTAGCGCCAACTCTCGGCCACGTTGTCATCCATGGGGCCGATATCTTCCCGATGCTCTTCGGGAATATGGACGGGCTGCACTTCAACAGTAATCGCTTCTTCGGGTTGCGTCTCTGGGGAGATCATCTGTTCGGACATAGTTCGGTGACGGGGCAGGGTGATTTGTAAACTATTGTAACAAGTATCGGCTTTCTGCCCGATCTTGTTTTTGTCTCCCTAGTTCTAGGTTCAGGTTGGCCGTCAACTTTCCCCGGATGGTTATCGGTGTTTTTGACGATTTCGAGGCTGATACTGCCCTGATTATCCTTAATTGTAGGTGTCAAAAAATAGGGCGGTAATTTGGCTGATTTCTAGGACTTTGTTCAACAATTAGAAGGGTAAGTAGTCGTGCAAAATTAATTTCTTGGTTAGGATAGGCACTCATGCAATAGGCAATAGGCAGAAGCTTTAGGCTCTACCGAAACTGTCATGCAAAACTATCAACAACTCATGCTTGTAAAGCTTGTACAATAGGGCTTTGAGTTTTTATTAGATTGATATTTATCAACTTTAGAGCATTGCTGGACAGAGAGGAAGCTTGGGGAATTTTCTACAGTGTAAGTTCGGAAGAACCAAGCTTTATCAAAATGTGTAATTAATTTTGCTTAGGTACTTAATAATGGGAATTAAATGGCAGAGTTTGTTAAAAATGTTTAATGAATGGGGATTAGAAGAATATGGACAAAGATATGATATAAATTGGCTAGACATAGATAGAAAAAGTCTCAAAAACACCCTAAAGAATCCTAACAATGAACAACAAAATTTTATCATGCTTGTCTCATTGTTTAGTCAAGAAAGTGGATTAGTATTACACTTAAAAAGAGTCGAAAACAAAAAAGGGTCTGAAATCGACGAAGGTTAAGCTATAATTGAGGATTGCTCTTTCCAAAATAAAGTTTTTACTGGGGATGCTTGACACTGTCAGAAAAAAACAATCAGCTTAATAGCCAAGAGTAAAAATGATTATGTTATCACCGTCAAAATAATAGTCATGGACGAAAAATATCAAGAAAAATAGAAGTTTTTAAAGTGAGGAAAAACGAAAGACAAGGGTTTGAAAATCTGCGAAGAATTATTAAAGTAGAAAGAAGGGGTAGTCGCGGGGATAAAACTTATGAAGAAACAGCTTACTATATCAGCGGTCACTGAGCCTGTCGAAGTGTAGCCTAACCGAATCCGCTCAAGTATTTGCTAAAATTATTCGAGGATATTGGAAAATAGAAAATCAGTTACATTGGGTAAAAGATGTAATTTTTGAGGAAGATAAAAGCGAGATCAGTGATTTTCAAGCGGCAAGCAATTGGTCAATTCTCACAACTATAGGATTGAATCTTTTCAGAGGTTTGGGTTTTCTCTCAATCACGGAGGGACAGAAGTGGTTAGCTGAACGTTGGGAAAAACTGATAGTTTTATCGACGTAAGAAGCAGAAAAATTAGCTAAATTAACAGGATGTACTCTCAGACAACTTCAAGAGAGATAGGCTTTTAGTGGCTTGAGAACAAGTTTTATCAATTTATTCATAATAAATATTGGCAGAGGATTAAAGATTAGTTATTGTAACTAACTCTTTTGATTAGAAAAAGATAAACTTGAGAATCTTAAGTTAAATTTATTGACTCAAAATCAGCTGTACTTAATTTAAATGAATCAACCCTACCTTAATCCCCCCTTGATAAGGGGGGTGTCTGACAACTTTTAACAACTACCTACTTAACTGCTCGATTAATCCGATAACTTTAGCCTTAATTTCATCGCGAACTCGGCGAAAAGTTTCCATGGGTTGACCATCGGGATCATCAATTAACCAATCCTCGAAAATTTCCTGTAAAACCCATCCTTCCGGCAGATTGACACCGCAACCACATAGGGAGATAACGGCATCGTAATCTTCAGGATTAAAATCCCTAATTGGTTTAGAAGTTTGGTCGGTAATATCGATACCAATTTCCCCCATAACTTCGATTGCTCTGGGGTGGACTTTGGCCGCTTCTAATCCGGAACTGGTGACAGCAATTTTACCCGTGCCTAAAGTTTTAGCGAAACCTTCGGCGATTTGGGAACGACAGGAATTTTTTCTACAGGCAAACATAACTTTTTTCATGATTTTAACTCCTAGAAATTGATTTAATTAATAGCTTTATGGGCAATTGTGGCTATTTCTTGGGCGGCTTTTTCTTTCCTTTCACTATAGCGATCAGTCAGATAATCTACCTGATCTCGCAGGAGAATGGTAAACTTATAAAGTTCCTCCATTACATCAATAACTCGATCTCGATAGGGGGAATCTTTCATCGTGCCATCCTCGTTAAACTCCTGATAAGCTTTAGCCACCGAAGACTGATTAGGAATAGTAAACATTCGCATCCAACGACCAAGAATTCGCAGAGTATTAACCGCATTAAAAGATTGGGAACCTCCGCTTACTTGCATGACTGCTAAAGTGCGGCCTTGGGTAGGTCTAACCGCACCAATACTCAAGGGAATCCAATCAATTTGGTTTTTGATAATGCCACTAATATTACCGTGAAGTTCAGGAGATGACCAGACTTGACCCTCAGACCATTGACTTAATTCTCGTAATTCTTGCACCTTGGCATGAGTATCGGGAACACTGCCATAAATCGGCAATTCACGGGGATCAAAAAAGCGCACTTCTGCCCCATATTCAGTGATAATTCTGGCAGCTTCTTCTGCTAATAAACGACTGTAGGAACGTGGCCGTAAAGAGCCATACAGAAAAAGAATTCTTGGTTTGTGAGTCGATTGGATCATGGTGAATAATTATTTGTAAGGACTCAAGCAACGAGGATCGAGAAGGGTGGCTTTTTCTGGATCTCTGGGAAACCAAAAGGCGGTTTTTTTACAGAATTCTACCAACATTAACATCACAGGTACTTCAATCAATACCCCCACTACTGTTGCTAAAGCGGCCCCCGAATTCAATCCGAATAACATCACCGCAGTGGCGATCGCGACCTCAAAATGATTACTAGCACCAATTAAAGCAGCGGGAGCCGCATCTTCGTAAACTAAATTGAGTTTGAGAGCGGCCACATAACTAAGTAAAAAAATCAGATTAGTTTGAATAAAGAGGGGAATAGCAATCAGGAAAATATGCAGGGGATTACTAACGATTAAATCGCCTTTGAAAGCAAAGAGGAGGATTAAGGTTAACAATAAGGCAGTGATTGCCACAGGACTGAGATAGTGAAGAAAACGCGATTCAAACCAGGCCCGTCCTTTATGTTTAAAAATCCAGTGACGGCTATAGATACCGGCAATAAGCGGTAAACCAACGTAGATTAACACAGAAAAAACAATGGTCTGCCAGGGGACTACAAAATTATTAGCTGCCAGTAACCATTTACCTAGAGGAGCGTAGAGAAAAAGCATCGCTAGGGAATTGACTGCTACCATAATTAGGGTATGACCCTGGTTACTGTAGGAAAGATAGCCCCACATCAAGACCATGGCCGTACAGGGAGCAATTCCTAGTAAAATAGCTCCAGCAGTGTAGGAACTAGCTAAACTTACCGTCTGTCCTCGGATAATCTCCGTTTGACTCAACCAAGGCAGAAACAGCCAGCCGAGAAAAAATTGAGCCAGCGCCACCATGGTAAAGGGTTTGATCAGCCAATTAACCACTAAAGTTAAAATAACTGGTTTGGGAGTACGGGCAGCCCGGAGAGCCTGAGAAAAGTCGATCTTAACCATGATCGGATACATCATGAAGAAAAGACAGATGGCGATCGGAATAGAAACGTTATAGATACTCATGGCATCTAAAGTCCGCGCTACGTCTGGAAATAACCGACCGAGGGCAATTCCCGCCAAAATACAGAAAATAACCCAAAGGGTAAGATATTTTTCAAAAACACTAAGGCTACCGCCAGCTTTGGCGGCTTTAGGATTGATTTGATTAGTCATCGCACAAAGGTGGAAAGGGAATAATGGGAGATTGGGTAATCCACCTTTATTATTTCAAAAAAAGTTGATATGTCAAGAGGAAAAGCTAGTTATAAAGCTTTAATATTTCTAAAAATCTTGATTGGTTACTGATTTTCCTCGCAGAAACGAGCGGGGACAAGGGCGGCAAAACGACGATATTCGGATAGATATTCTTCTAGGAGAAGAAATTGAGATAGATTTAGGCTGTAGTAGATCCAACGACCCTCTTGACGACTGCGGACTAAATTAGCTTCTTTTAGCGTTTTTAGGTGAAAAGATAATTTAGATTGGGCGATATCGAGATGATCGCGCAATTCACAGACGCATAATTCCTGATGTCGCAACAGTTGCAAAATTTGCAGCCGTAGGGGATCCGAGAGTGCCTGAAAACCAGTATAAATTTGGGTTAACGAGTCGGGAGATGTGGCCAGAGAGTTGAACATTGAGATGGTCCCTCGGTGGGAAGGAAATAGGAAAGCGGGAAAATTCAGAATTGCAACAAAACTTTATGTATTTTTGTATCGAATCAGGAAAACCAGCGAATCATCCCCTGTATGATAGACAATGGTTTTGACCAGAGACAATGGTTTTGACCAGATTAGCCTTTTAAATCATTGTAAACAGGTTAGGAGACATCATGGAATTATTTGCGGCTCTCAATTTAGAACCCATTTTTCAACTCACCTTCGTGGCGCTAATCATGTTAGCTGGCCCCTTTGTCATTTTCCTACTAGCTTTTCGTGGTGGCGACCTATAAAAATCGCCTCCCACCCATTGTTATTCGTGCTTTTTTTGACTTCTCTCCTCTTTAGGGAGAGATTTTTTGTCTAAAAGTCAGGAGTCAGTTATCAGTCATCAGTTATCAGATGTGAGTTTTCAGTTATCATACTAAATCTGGTTATTAAAAACTGATTATTTATTCCCCCTCGTGCATGAGTGCCTCTCCTTATATGTAGCCTATACTGTATAAATCAGTGTTATATTGGTAGCCAGGATGTGGGAAAAAGGCAAAGAAACGGTACAGACAATGAAGTTTATTCACTGGAAAAAGCAGCAGTTATTGATGATTTTTGTCCTAGCGCTGGCAATTTCAGTCGCGTGGGGGACAATTTTGCCTGTTTTTACTCAAAAGCTTCCTGCACCTAATCCCTGTAACCAACTTAGGGGAGATATTCAAAATCGGGCAAAACAAGATGCAAAAGCTGACCAGTGGAATTTTTTCAATACTGATAAAAAGAAAAAGACAATTGGTGATATTTTAAATTTGTATAAAGAGGCAAATTCTCAAGCTTCTTGTTTTCCACAGGATGAATTATGGGATATCTATGAACAACAATATGATAGTAATAAATATCCTGCCTGGATACCTGTGCTTGTTATTCTTGTTTTGGGTGGTATTTTGGGGACTGTTATTAGTGATACCTTAAAAAAATGGCTCAATCAGTCTTTAGATGCGATTAGTAAATGGATTTATAAAACCTTTGCTGGAACACCATTATTTGAAAATATTGCTCTTAAAAAGTATCGACAAGCATTAATTGATAAATATCAAAAACTTAATATACCTTTTCGTCCTCATCGTCCCCTAGAAATGCGGGAGATTTATGTTTCTTTAAAAGCTTTTAAAGCGAGCGATCGCTCTTTGATTGAAGCAGAAAATGCGGTGCAAAAATACCGCCGCTTAGTGGTTAAAGGTGCGCCTGGTTCGGGAAAGTCGATGTTATTAAAGTATCTAGCACTTTCCTATTCAGAAGGACGATTCAAAAATTTATCCGATCGTCCCGTGCCAATTTTACTAGAATTGAACCGCCTTAATGAGGCTAATTTGACAGTAGAAAAGTTAGAACAACATTTAGTAGAAGTTTGCGATCGCCATAATTTTCCCAAAGCTAATCGTTTCATCTCTCAAGGTTTAAAAGACGGACGTTTGCTGCTGCTTTTAGATGGGTTAGATGAGGTTAGTAGTGGCGTTCGCTCTTCTGTTGTTCGGTGTCTTAAGGACTTTTTAGAATTAGAAAATTATAAAAAATGTCGAGTAATTATTACCTGTCGGACGGCTGTTTATCATAATGAGTTTGTCGATAATACCAAGGAAACTTTAGAGATTGACGAATTTAGTGATCAACAAATGCGCCGCTTTTTGCAAGCTTGGAAGTCGGAAATGCCGCCGGATAAGTCAGTAGAACAATTGATTCAAAACTTGCGAGCTAAACCGAAAATTATGGCACTGGCGCGGAATCCCCTACTGTTAACAATCATCGCCTATCTCTATACGGATACTCCCTTTGTTTTACCTCATTCGCGGGCCGAATTTTACACTAAAGCTACTGATGTTTTATTAGAATTGCGCGATCAAGAAAGAAATATCCCTAATCAATATAGTGGTGTCAACAAGCGGCGAGTTCTGCAACATTTAGCACTCTATGCTCAGGATAGCGCTAATCGACAACAGCAAGATCGCCGCAGTCTTCTTGATTCTGAAGTATGGGAACAAGTTAAACAAGTCTTACCTTCATTAAATCTAGAGCCTAAAGAGGCTAATTCTATCGTTGATGAAATCGTCAAACGCAGTGGAATATTGCTTCGCATTGATGGCGGACAGCGTTATCGTTTTCCTCATCTCACTCTACAAGAATATTTCGTAGCAGCAGCTTTAACAGACAAACAAGATGAATTAATTCAAAAATGGCAAAATGCTTCTAGCGACTGGCTAGAAATTGTCAAGTTATGGTGTGGATTGGCAAACAATAGTACGGATTTAATTACGGCGGTATATCAACAAGATGCACTGACAGCATTTGAATGTCTAGCAGATGCTCAAGAAGTAAAACCAGAAGTTGCTCAGGAGATTATAGATTATTTTAAAACACAATTGAGAACCGATGAATCAATTTGTAGTGCTTTTGGCTCAGTAGCGGCTGATTTTCGTCCTAGAGGGAAAGCATTATTTGATTTTTTAGTTGCTAGTTTAGATAATTCAGACAGCCAAAAAGCAGCGGCTCAAGCCTTATCCGCCACTAATTTGCCTCAAGCAGTAGAAAAATTAGTTATTTACTATGATCCCAATCAACCCCATTTTATAGAAGTGCGAGAAGCCTTAATCAGAATGGGAGGTTTAGCAGTTAATCAACTAGAATCTTTAGCTCGAAAAGGCTCTATAGAAGCAATGGATGATTTAGTTAAAATTGCCATACCAGAAGCGGCTGAGGCACTTGAAAGATTGCAGGAAGATCCGAACTTAAGCGGAAAAGTAAGTTTTCGACTTGCAGCACTGTTGAAGGAGTTAGAAGATAGTCAAGCTGAACGCAATCGCACTCTATCATGAAGGAAAACTAATGCTATTCAGATTCATTCGCCGACTAAAAAATCGAGCCGTTAAACAAAAGCGCCAGCCACAAGAGGTAATCGAAACGGACTTAAGTTGGATTTGGCAACCTTTTGAAAATTCAAGCAATTTTCAGTTCTCTGCTACTGTCAAGAAAGTTGCTGCTGCAATTATTGAAAGCTCTGCTGATGATATTCCCACAATCACTCTTGAAGTCGATCCTCGGTTAGTCATTCCTTTATGTGCGATTCAGTTACAAGATGAAATTAATCTGACTCAATTAAGTTATTTAAAAAATGAATTAGAATCAGTTTCAATTAAAAATTTAGCTGCTAAAATAGAGTTTGTTGATCGAGTGTTAAGTAAAATCACTCCAAAGCAGCGTTGGTTATATTTATTTAATAGTCTGACACCTGAATTACAATTTGCCTTACTGTTTCGCTTAATCAACTACCGCCTACCCACAAGAAACGACTGGCGCAATCTTTTTAAAAAAATAGAATACGAGTTTAAAAAAGGCCGAGAATATCTAATTGTTATAACTGTTGTCTTCTTGCTTTCTCTTGGATCTGTAATTGAAATATTTGCCATTATGCTGAATCAGCCAAAAAGTTGGGTTAATGGCTTGATGGCAATCACAATTGTTGTTGTCCTGTATTTTTTAATAGTTTTATGGCGAGAAATTATAGCCGAAGAAGATAAATCAGAGCCAACTTTATTGATGCAATTGGGCTTACTGGGACCCTTGACGTTTTGTCAGGAATGGTATCGGCTATTCAGAAAAAACCTAGTTTGGGAAGGGGTGACAGCTTTGTATGAGGCTACGGGTGTGGTTGTGGATGTGGCTCTGGTTGTGGTTATGGCTGTGGCTGTGGCTGTGGCTGTGGTTATGGTTGTGTGTGCTACATTTCTGCTTATGTCTGTGGTGGCTATTTTTCTGGCCGCGCCTCTGAATCTGGATACGGTTGTATTTCTAGCTTTTCGATCTGTGTTTTTGTGGGCGGGGGTTACGGCTGTGGCTGGGGTTATGGCTGTGGCTGGGATTATGGCTGAGACTGGGGCTGAGACTGGGGCTGTGGTTGCGGCTGCTGTTGGAGCTATCGGCTCGGGCTTGGGAATTTGGTATCGGGCTAAAGAAAAAACAGATTTAGGATGGGTGCGATTCTTGTCGATATTAGCTTTTCCCTGGTTTTGTTGGTTGCCCATTGTATTTGGGTTTACCTCTTTTGCTCTGTATCATCGCCTATCTTGGGAATGGCGATCAATATCCCTATTTTGGCTAGTTATCTTCGGATTTTGTACTGTCCTTTGGGTGCGAGGTAAAGAATTAGAAGAAAAAGCCCGCAACCCCCTCAGAGGCATTTTAGATGGGCAGTGATAGTCCCCCAAACAGTAATAAACTTGACGATGTTATAGAAATTCTTCTACTGTTGAGATACAGTAAACAATGAAATGACAACTGATAAGGGACTTGCGCTTTGATAATGTACCTTTTGGGCGAACGCAGTTCGCCCCTACATTGTGGGCAAAATCCGTTACTGTAGGGGCGCAAAGCTTGCGCCCTCCGATCGATTGGGATATTATTCCCACGCAAGTCCCTAAGCTGTTCGTAATTTAAATTGCTTGTTGAGACGAGGCAAAAGGCAAGAGGCAAAAGGCAACAGTAAAGGGATTGGGGGAGGTTCAGCTAATCTAAGAATAAGCGGTTTAAATGCGTCTTAGCTTAACTGTTTACTGATTACTGTTTACTGAAAAGCCCCCATTGCCACTTCCCCACTTCCCCACTTCCCCACTTCCCAATTCATAATTTATAATTCATAATTCATAATTCCCACTCCCCCTCTCCTAACAATCGACTGCTAAGATCGAACAGAGCGATCGATCTCTCGCTCCCACGATACCTGATAAAACTATCTATGATCATTAAAAATAACCCCCATTATCGGGCTGTAATCGGCTTTTGGGTGGCTTTCCTTGTGTTTTGGAGTTTTGGGAGTTTCTCACCCCTTCTTGCCCAAGCGAAAGAGCAACCAGCCGATGTACAATCGATTACCCCCTACCTTAAGCAATTTCAACAAAAAATTACCGAATTTCGCCTGGACAACGGACTAAAATTCATTATCCTAGAAAATCGCGATGCCCCAGTTATTTCCTTTGTCACCTATGCGGATGTGGGAGGTGCCGATGAACCGGACGGTAAAACAGGAGTTGCCCACTTTTTGGAACATTTAGCCTTTAAAGGCACAAAAACCATCGGTACTACCGATTATCTTAGCGAGAAAAAAGTCCTCGATCGCCTTGAAGCTATAGACAAAGAACTGCAAGCGGCCAAAAAAGCGGGTAAAAGCGCAGAAGTGGCTAAATTAACGGAAGAATTTCAAAAAACTAAGGCAGAGTCCGAGAAATTCGTCCAACGCAACGAATACGGGCAAATTGTCGAAACTCAGGGAGGAGTCGGTTTAAATGCCACCACTTCCAGCGATGCAACTAGCTATTTTTACAGTTTCCCGTCGAATAAATTGGAATTATGGATGTCTTTGGAATCGGAACGATTTTTAGAACCGGTGTTCCAACGGGAATTTTACAAAGAAAAAGACGTAATTCTGGAAGAAAGACGGATGCGGACGGATAATAGCCCCTTGGGTCTATTAATCGAAGCTTTTCTCGATCAAGCTTATACTGTCCATCCCTACAAACGTCCCGTTATCGGCTACGATCGAGATATTCGCAATCTGGAACCCTCAGATATCCAAAACTTTTTCGATAAATTTTATCCTGCCAGTAATTTAACCATAGCTATCGCCGGGGATGTGGACCCAGAACAGGTCAAACAGTTAGCTAAGGTTTATTTTGGTCGTTTTCCCGCTAAACCGAAACCCCCACAGGTGAAAGTAGTGGAACCGAACCAAACCAAAACCAAGGAAATTACCCTAAAATTAGCCTCGCAGCCTTGGTATTTAGAAGGATACCATCGTCCCGCCCTCAATCATCCCGATCATGCGGTTTACGAGGTTATTGCCACTTTAATGAGTGAAGGAAGAACTTCGCGACTGTATAAAGCTTTAGTGGAGGACAAACAACTTGCCCTCGCTGCCCAGGGATTTAACGGCTTTCCGGGGGATAAATACCCGAATTTGCTGTTATTCTATGCTCTGAGCGCTCCTAATGTCAGCCTAGAGGAAGTAGCGCAGGGTTTAAATTTGGAGTTGGAAAGATTGAAAAATGAACCGGTTTCGGAACAGGAATTAGAACGGGTTAAAAATCAACTACGGGCAGCCCTATTAAGAGGTCTTGATTCTAACATGGGTATGGCGCGATCCTTGATTGAATACGAGGTAAAAACCGGCGATTGGCGTAATTTATTCGCCCAATTAGATGCTTATAATGCTGTCACGGCAGCTGATATTCAACGGGTGGCTAAAGAGACTTTTACCCCGGAAAATCGCACTATTGGCCGAATTTTACCGAAATAGAGAGATGGGGAGATAGGCGATTTTTCAGTGAGCGGTATTAGGTGAGCATTCCCTGAAAAAAAGCTACCTTCTCTCCTCTTCTAGGTTCTGTGTGATAAGTTTAACTTACATGGGATCGATCTTTGTGTCCTTTGTGTCTTTGTGGTTCGTTCCCCCCCCTCGCTAGGAGGAATGTATCTTAGAATACATTTTACCCACCAAATCCAAGAGAACCCCTTCTCTCCTCCCCAGTGCCGTCTTAACAAGTAATTTAGATACCAGTTCATCACCCACTGCAGGATCGCAGAATCCAACCCAGTAAGACTCCAATACCACCAAAGCGGACAATTTGCCAAAAAACTTCCCCCAGCAGTCCGCGACGGATTCCTTCCCAGAATAGGCGCTTTAATTCCCCTTCTTTAAGCAAATTGCTTTCTAAAATTACCTCTAATTCTTGAATCTGTTCGCGAATTTGTACTAATTCCTTTTCTAGTTCAGGTAGGGGATTTTCGCGCCATTGGGGTTCTATTTGGCTAAATTGTGCTTCTAGGTCTTTTTTTTGCTGTTCTGCTTCATTGATCTGTCGATAACGGTCTTTTAGTGATGCGATCGCCGCTTCGACTTCTTCAATCGCTTCGGTAAATTCTGCCGATTCATCGTTAGGGTAGGGGTTTTCTTCTAAGGACATGGACTCGATCCGATTGCCTGCGTCTAAACTATAGTTATAGACGATTTTACGGTTTTACGAAACCTTTTGATTATGATTCCATCCCCTGTCTCTTCCTCCTCTCAGACTGTTGATGATCTATCTACCCTGGAATTGGCGCGGATTTTGGCGGAACGTTTGGCGATCGCACCAATTGACTGGCATCGTCTGAAGGCCAATCGTAATGCTCGGGCTGCTGAACAATTGGGGACGGCTTTGGTGTTTTTATTAGATAATCAGCCAGAAGAAGCACTTCCTCGGCTACAACAGGCTACAGGCTGGCTCGATCGCTCGATTTCTGCTCCTCCCTGTCCTTCTCACGGTCATGGTCATTAATTCAACCAGCGTTCCTGTTTAATTTGTTTAGAAAGTTTTAGTTGGGTTCCTGTTTGATTCCAGTGAACTTGGTCGAAGATTTGATATAACATACACAGTCCTCGGCCATTTTCCGCTTCTTCAGGGGGAAAATTGGGGCAATCGCAACTACAGCCATGATGGTGACAACCTGGCGTAAATCCACCACCTTCGTCGGTAATTACCCAAGAATACTCGTCTTTACTGCTAGAAAATTGAACAACGACGGTTTTGCTGGGATCGAGATGATTACCGTGTTTAGCGGCATTAACTAAAGCTTCCTGCAATCCTAATCTAATTTCTGGTTCTAATTCTTCGGGAATACTAGCGGTCAATAAATCTAAAATCGGACAAAGATACAAGGTGGAAGCGAAACTCATGGTGTTCCAGCTTCGTTTGCTTGTTGGCAGTGAAATAGCAATCACGCGCTTTACCTCTAGCTTTTATTCAATGACTGTTCTCTTGCAGAAAGATTAAGGTCTCTTAACCGTCGATCTAGATGATTGCCATACCTAATGAGTCATATTTTGTCCCTTTTCTGTCTCTGAGATGGATTAGATATTTTTATGATTGATCTACAAACCAATCGAGAATCAAGGCAGCTTTGAGCGAGTAGTTAATCAAAAAAGTAGTTAACTGGAACGGTTCCTAATATGCTATTATCCTTAACCGTTGACTTTTCAGCTATAAACGGCTAAAGGGTCAGGTTTTCCCCCTTATTTCATCATACCATATTTGTGTTTTTTTGTCTAAGAAAAGCAGCGCATTCGACGTGGGGAGTTTGGGGAAAGAAATCGGCGGTTTGCACTTCTAGCAGTTGATAATCGCCTGTTTGACAGAGATATTGCAAGTCTCTGGCTAAAGTTGCACTTTGACAACTGATATAAACAATGCGTTGACTTTGCAGCTGTAACAGGCTATCAAGGACAGAGCGATCGCAACCTTTGCGGGGCGGATCGAGTAGAATAATGTCGGGTTTAACTGTCAGTTGCGGTAAAGTTTTTTCTACGGCCCCTAAAATAAAGGTTGTGTTGGTAATATTATTTAATTGGGCGTTAATCTTGGCTCGATCGAGGGAAAAGCTATAGGATTCTAGTCCAATCACCTCTTTAACCCGTTTAGCGAGGGGTAAAGTAAAAGTACCGATACCACAGTAAGCATCAATAAGAATTTCTTCACCTTTAAGCTCTAATTTCTGGCAAATAAGCGCCAATAAAGCTTCAGCAGCCTCTGTATTAATCTGAAAAAAGGTATCGGCAGCCAATTGATAGGTTAATCCGGCGAACTTTTCGTTAATATAGTCCCTTCCGGCGATAGTTGTGGTCTGAGTGCCAAAAATAGCATTACCTCGATCGGGGTTATAATTCAGGGTTACACCGACTAAATTGCCGTATTTTGCCAGCCATTGCCGCGCTTGGGTTTCAATTCCCTGTAAATTATTATCGGTACTAATCAGGGTTAATAAAATTTCTCCCGTGTGGCGGCCAATTCTTAGGGATAAATGGCGTAATTGTCCTTGATGGGTCTTTTCATCGTAAATTGACCAGCCTTGCTCCTGAATATCCCGTTTTATCTCTTCTAGAAACGGATTTAAAGCCTGATCTTGAATTGGACATTGATTGAGATTAATTAGATGATGGCTGCCGCGACGATAATAACCCGCTTGCACATTGCCGGTGGGGGAAAATCCGAGGGGATAGGTAGCTTTATTGCGATAAGCGAGGGGAGAATTACCAGTGAGGGGAGGATAAACTAAAGGATCGGTAAAACCGCCAATTCTGGTTAATACCTCTTGTACTTGCTCTTTTTTGACCTGCAGCTGAAATTGATCCTCGATGTGTTGCCATTGACAGCCACCACATTTATCGGCAACGATGCAGCGGGGCCGGATACGATGGGAAGAAGCTTGTAGAATAGTTTGTAGTTTGCCGATCGCATGACTTTTTTTGATATAGGTGATGCGAGTTTGAATGCGATCGCCAATAACCGTATCTGGTACAAAAATCACCTGTCCTCGGTATTTTCCCACACCTTCGCCCGTATGGTTGAGGTCGGTAATCTCGATCTCGATTAAATCACCTTGTTGCATAGTTAGGGAAACCAGTTTTCATCTAGGGTTTCTTCTCAGTAAAAATAACCCAACTCTATTCTACAATCAAAAATTAATTTTTCTAAAATCCTAGATCAGCTTTGGCAATTTTGGCCGCCGCTAAAACTTCCTCGTCGGGTAATTCTCGCCAGTCGGTCGCACCTATTTCAGTATAGAATTTTTGATCGTAGGCGCGAGTACGAATTACTACCGGCATAGGGACCGCATGACCTAAAACTAAAGCTTGTTGTTTTGAGTCTAATTTTGCTAAAACTGATCGCAAACTTCCCCCTCCAGAAACCCCAGTAAATATGGCTTCGATGTCCTTTTCATCGTTTAATAAACAGGTGATTCTCGTCCCTACCTGAGACATAACTTCGTTATCAATTCCTGAAGGTCTTTGATCGACAATTAAGAGAGTAACAAAGTATTTTCGCATCTCCCTGGCGATGGTTCCAAAGATAGTTTGATGTACCACAGCAGAATCGAGAAATCGATGAGCTTCTTCAATGGTAATCACTAACTGTTGCGGCCGATCAACGGGGTTTTTAGTTTGTAAAAAATATTCAGCTTTTTTAACATAATTAGCATGAATCCGACGGGTGATCATATTGGTGGCTAACATATAGGAAAGCATATTACTTTGGGAGCCAAATTCAATGACAACGTGCTTACCTGCATCTAAAGCTTGTAAAACCTGATCGATATAATTGTGAGGACAAACACTTCTTAAATATTTCAAACTATCTAGACGCATTAATTTTCTCTGGAGGGACATGATTGATCCCGCATGGCCTTGTTTTTCCGTACAGAAGATTTTAATATCCTCGTTACTCATATTCAATAACTGAGTAATCCAAGATTCTCCATACTCGTTATAGAGAATATTGGCATTATCTAAACTAGCTTCCGAGATGCCTAATTCCCGACCGATTAAACGAATATCCTCGATTTCAATCTGATTATAACTTAAGAATAATTCCTGCGCCCCTCGTACTCCCCGGCGTTTGGTAGAATCGGGATCGAGGGTATAAATTTCTACCTGTCCGGGAAATAATTGACATAATCCTTTCACCGTAGAAACCTCCTTCCCTTCTTTCATCGCTTCCCAACCGTATTCCGAGTGCATATCAAACATGAGGTTAACCCCTGCTTGTTTGCGAATAATACCCGAAATTAAGAGCCTGGTTAAAAAGGATTTTCCCGTCCCGGATTTGCCAAAAACACCGTTACTACGTTCCACAAAGCGATCGAGATTAATACATATTGGCACGTCCATGTCAAGGGGTTGACCAATAGCAAAATTCTTTCTGGTGGGATCATCTTCCCAACCGAAAACCATGCGAAAATCCTGCTCACAAGCTTCATAAACTTGGCTAAAATGCGCGGGAATAGTTTTAACTGGCAGTAATTCTAAATCGGCGCTAGTTTGGGGTTGAAAAGAGCCTAAGGAAGTGTCGGAAACTGCCGGGGAATTACCTCCAGTCGGAGTAAACATGAGCATAGGCGATAGTTCAATAGTACCATAAGTACCGCTACCCGCTAAAACATCGCGCATAAAACTATCATCGGGATGGGGAGGATTCGCGATAATCCGGGGACTAGAGTTACCCAGGGAGACATCGGTGAGGAGACAGAAAAAACGCGAGCGAGTGCCTTGCACAACCAAAAACTTACCGACGCGCATATCCTCCACGGAAATATCCGGATAAAGACGGATTTCTAAACCTTCACTCAGGGAACCTTGAATAACCGATCCGAGGGGCTGTTCACTCATGCTAACCTTGATTTGTGGCGATCTATCTCCCTATTCTGTCACTTTTCCGTTAATCGGTGCAAACTCGATCGGGGACAGTCATCAGTGATCAGTAAACAGTAATCAGTGAACTTAAAACTCAAAACTAATAACTGATAACTGATAAAGGGGTTTAAGAAAAAAAATCGGGTTGATCAACGGGAAGCAAGGAAATAGCCAAGGGAGAAGAGAATGCCACTAAAAAAGTGAAGATTAACCGCTATAAACTTGCAGTTACTGACTAGCTGAGGTTGATCGTGATTTTGGTTAACGTGGTGGACTAATTGCCAAGCGAAAGGGAGACTAAGGAAGATTAAGAGGGTGAGAGGGGGATAAACTTGCAGCAGGACAAAAACTACCGTTAAAACGTAAACGAGAACCGTCACTACGGTTAAAACTTTAGAACCTTTTAAAGTACCTAAACGAGCAATGGGTGATTTTTTACCCGCTTTGAGATCATCGGCAACTTGATGGAAATGGGAACAAAAAAGGATGATAGAAGTGGTAATCCCGATAATAATTGAAGCCGCTAGACTAGGGACAGAAAAAGCACCTGCTTGGGAATAGTAGGCAGCAGCAATCGCCAAGGGTCCAAAAGTAAAGAAACAGATAATTTCCCCTAATCCTTGATAACCGAGACGGAAGGGAGGTCCTTGATAGGTATAGCCCAAAAAACAACAGAGGGCGATTAATTCTAGGATAATCCAATCGCCTCGCCAATAACTAATGGCAAAAATACCAGCAATACCCACTAATAGAAAAAGATTACTGAGCCAGAAAATTAAAGATTTATTGCCAGTTAAATTAACGATCGAATGAGCTTTATTAACATCGATCCCAGTATCGGCATCAAAAACATCATTACTGAGATTTAACCAAGCGAGAATTAAAATAGCTGAGAGGATAAAAGTGGCAAAAATCGGCAGGGAAAATTGACCTGTTTCCTGATAAGCGATCGCTGTTCCCAAAATAATCGGTATAATCGCCACACTATACATTGGTGGTTTCAGGGCTGCTAACCAGAGTTTTTTGGGTGAGGGAGTGGTGATAGTATCGGTGGTCATAGCTGAATAATAATCAGGAAAACTCGATCGCTCTAGGGATAAAAAACGAGGGTTTAAGGTAGAATTATAGCTTTTTGTGCCTCCACTAGAAAAGCGGCATTTCCTATTTGTGATGATAAACAGAAGTTATTAAAAATGGTAGGAGTGCAGGGGATGCGCCCAAAATTTCCTATAGGGTGTTATTCTCTAGACGGTAAACTGAAAATTCCTATAACTTTCCTAGCCACCGATGAGAGCGACCGCTAAAGATGATATTCTTTATATTCACCATGAGGATGTGCCAGTTTATAAAAAAGGCGGTTCGGTGGTGAGAAATAGTTATTTTTGGGCGCTAAAATCGATCGCCTGTGGAGCGCGTCGGGGACAGGATTGGGAGTTCGATGCACAGGTGTGGGTGGCGCTGGTGCGGATGTTGCTCTGTTTTGCCAATTCTGGCTATTTGGGGGATGGTGAGACAATTTTAGAGTTTACTGTCGATTGTCCCATTCCCGAACCTTTACGGGGGATATCTACTTACTTATAGCCTCGCTGAGATAGTTAGCGGTGGATTCCACTAGGGGAATAGTATTTTCGTATAACATTCGCGTCGGTCCGATAATGCCAACACTACCGACGGGAGTATCTCCCTGTTTATAAAAAGCGGAGATAAGAGTACAAGGGCGCATGGATTCCAGAGGATTTTCGGAACCAATGGTGATTTTGACTTTTTTAGCTGATTTTTCTAGTTCTGGTCTTTGTAAAATCAGGGGTAAAAGGCGATCCTGTTCTGCTTCCAATAGATGCAGTAACATTTGTACTTGTTGCCATTGGGCGAATTCTGGCTGTCGAATGACTTCAGCGACACCATGGACGATAATCTCTGGGATGGCAGTGGATTGGAGACTAGCGCTGATTTCTTGGCTTAATTGTCGGAGAAAATGGGTATAACGGGCAAATTCTCGCTCGATTTGCTGCCAATCGAGGTTAATTAAATCTGCCAAGCAATAACCTTTTAATTTTTCCCCGAGAAAATTAGAGAGGATTTGTAATTCTTCTGCTAATCCATCCTCCTTGTCCGTTGCCATAGACTCGGGAATCTCTATCATAACCGAGCGTGTTTGTAAACTATCTGTAACAATAATTAACATGATCTGCCGGTTCGAGACAGGGATTAATTGCAGATGACGCAGGGTATTAGTGAGGGTGTGGGGAAGGGTAACGATAGCGATATAACCGCTTAAACCGGCTAAAAATTGGGTGGCCCGTTGCAGCAGACTTTCGAGACTCCAAGCGGGAGATTTAGCGTTTTTATGCAGATAATAGCCGATTTTTTCGCCGATACGGTCATCGGGAGTCATTAACTCATCGACGTAGAGACGATAACCCCAATCGGAGGGAATGCGTCCGGAGGAAGTGTGGGGTTGATAGAGTAAACCTTCTTTTTCCAGTTTACCGAGAGCATTGCGAATCGTGGCGGAACTAATAGTAAATTTGTACTCCTCTAGCAGAGTTTTCGAGCCAACCGGTTCGGCTGTGGCGATATAATGTTGGATTGTCGCCTTTAAGATATGTTGATAGCGATCGCTGAGATGGGTTCTAGCGGACATAGGGGAATAATCTTAACAAAAGATTTATAACATTTTTCTAGACAGTATAACGCTTATTCAGTTATCAGTTATCAGTAATCATTAGTCAGTCCTCCGTGGGGAGAAAGGGGATAGTTTACCCCTCTCTTTTCCCGATGGGGGCTATAAAAATTAGTAACGGGGAATATTATACTTTAGACGTTCATAATCTGAGATTTATTAAACTTCTGAAATCGTAGAGTCAGCAAGGAATCCAGTTCTTTTTTATGTTTCAGATGGGCATCATTCAGACATTCATAAATGGCTGAAGAAAAGTCAGAAAAGTTTTCATAATATTTACCATGTAAACATTTCTTTTTGACAAATTTCCACAGCCTTTCAATTAAATTTAGATTAGGCGAATAAGACGGCAGATAGAGTAGCTCTATTGACAAAGAAAGAGCCAATTCTTCAACAATTTTACATTTCTGATAGCGGGCATTATCTAAGACTAGAGTGATGGGAATCATTAGTCCTAAAGCAGCTATTTTTTCAAGAAGTTCACAGACTTGAGTTGCCGTAATATAAGTGTCATTAGTAACTAGAATAACTTCATGAGTTATTGCATTTAATGCTCCTAAAACATTGAAGCGTTTACGCCCGCTCGGTGACTTAACAAAAAGTCTCTCAAAACACCAAACAAAACCGAGAAATGCTCCCATGACGAAGTGAGCGGCATCAACAAAAAAAACAGCCCTTTTTCCTTCTTTAGCCTCATTTAGTCTGGGTTCTAGCTTTTTTTCTTTGTAGTCTTCTTGTTCATCTGGGTCAGCTTTAGAAGGAAGAGAACCTATTTTTAAACATTTCATTCCCAAGGATTTTAAGAATTTCCTCACTTGGGTAGGACTTCGTTTTATCCCTGTCAATTCTTCTATTCTATATACAGCTTCATTTATTGTGGCTGGTGGATTTTTCTCGAAATATTTTTTGAGTGTTTCTCTTTGAGACTCTAATTCACTTTTAGGGCGATAGAAGTTGATTTCTTTTAATTTTTCTATTCCGCCCTCTTGATAATCTCGAAGATAGGTTAATAAGGTATTTGGCGAGATTCCTGCTAACTGACAAATTTTTTTGTGCGGTATCTTTTGGCTTTTTAACCAGAGAACTTCCATCTTCAGTTGAACCCGGGGATGAGGATGATGAAATCTTTCATAATACAGTGAGTTCTTTTCTTCTTCCGTGAATTCTAGGTTAATCATGTTTTTAATGAGTGCTTTGCTTCTAATTATGACTCTTGAACTATATTATTGTCTTTGAGTAAAAAATGCAAGTTATAACCGTGCAAAGTATAGGATCGACGAGGAGGGAATAAGCATCGATGCCGCCGTTAATATTTTTAACATTAGTAAAACCCTGACTTTGTAGCCATTGGCACATTTGCAGGGATCTCATGCCATGGTGACAGATAACGAGGGTTTCCGCTTGGGGGTTGAATTGGGTGGCAATAGTGGGCGACCATTCTTGGTATTGACTCAAGGGTAAAATGGTAAAACTGGCTACAAATGCGATCGCAACTTCCTCCGGTTCGCGCACATCAATAAGTTGTAAATTAGGATCATGATCGGCTAAACGGAGAGCGAGTTCATGGACGCTAATTTCGGGAATGCTCATAGATTTGGTCTTAAGAATCGGTTATCTTTCCTTTAGAGTAGCAAATCGAGGGACCCTGAGCGTTTATCTGTGAACAGTGCCTAGGTTGTGATAATGGTGAGGAGAATTCTGAGGAACAAAAAAAGCGCATTTGTCCCCGGCTGGATTTCAGTTAAGCTTTGATTAGAGGTTATTGTAGGAGAGAGTTATTGATACCGAATAGATTCACCCAGATGTATTGCGCTGAAGCTATCTTGTCCTCGGTTTTTTGTCCTCTGATTAATTTCTAATCTGTACTGCATTCTCCCCTCTCCTTTCTCCCCATCTCCCCACTTCCCCACTTCCCCACTTCCCCACTTCCCCACTTCCCAGCTTATGATTCCCCTACAATTAACCCTAAAAAATTTTCTCAGTTATCGCGAGGCAGTGCTAGATTTTCGCGGATTACATACTGCCTGTATTTGTGGTGCCAATGGTGCGGGAAAATCCTCTTTACTCGAAGCAATTACTTGGGTAATTTGGGGGGAAAGTCGCGTCTCGATTGCTGATGATGTGATTCATGCGGGCAGCGATTATGCGCGGGTAGATTTCGAGTTTAGTTATGGGGGAGAAATCTATAAAATTATCCGTAGTCGTCACCGGGGGGGAAAAGCTTCTAGTTTAGATTTTCAGGTGATTAATGATCAAAGTTTTCGTCCTTTATCGGGTAAAAGTATTAAAGATACCCAAGCACAGATTAATACTTATCTAAAAATAGACCATAAAACTTTCATTAATTCTGCTTATTTACGACAGGGACAAGCGGACGAGTTTATGAAACAGCCTCCTAGTGGTCGTAAACAGATTTTAGCAGAATTATTACAACTCGATCGCTATGAAATTTTAGCTAATAAAGCCAAGGAGATATCGAAACAATTTGATGGACAATCCCTCCAGATCGAGCAGCAAGTAGAAACTATCAAACTCCGTCTTCAGGAGAAAAATTCTTATCAGGAACACCTGCAAGAGTTAAGCACCCAAATTAACCAAATTAATCAAGAACAAGAGGTAAATAATCGCCGTTTACAGCAACTACAGGGGGAAGAAAATCAGCGTCAGAATTGGGAAAAACAGCTGCAGTGGCAACGAGAACAGGAGCGAGCTTTATTAGCAGAAATCGAGAGATTAGACCGGGAAAAAGTTAGTCTAGACAATCAATTAAATCAAATAAGGACTATTCTTCATCGCAAAAATGACATTATTACTGCACACGAGCGCCTAATCAATTTAGACCAGAAAGAGGCAAGTTTGTCAAGTCAATTGCAAGCTTGGCAACAGGCCCAGTATGATAAACAACAATTAGAACAGAAATTACAGCAAAAAATTAACGAATTTACCCTTCCCATCCAACAAACGAGCGCTCGTTTAGAAGAATTGGGAAGACAGGAACAAGAAACTCAAAAAATTATCGAGCAAGCGGGGGATATTCAAGCAGGATTAGAGAAGTTAAATTACCATCGTCAACGTCTTCAGGAATTGGATAGATTAGCTTTAAAATATGCTCCTTTAAATAGCCGAAAAGCTGATCTAAATATGCAGTTGGAACGGGAAAAAGCCAGGATTAATGCTCGTCGGGAACAACTGCAAAGAAATCGGCAACAATTAGAGACAGAAATCGCTCGTATTCCGCTTCTAAGAGAGGAAGCTCTCAATTTAGCCAAGCGAATTAAGGAACTAGATAAAAAACAAACCTATTGTGAACGAGTGGAAGAAAAGGAAACTGTTAAACAAGTGGATAAAAAAAGTTTATTGGATCAACAGAAAAGATATGAAGAACAACTTTTAGAGTTAACTGATAAATTGGAAAAATTAAATATTCCTGATTCGGTTTGTCCTCTGTGTGAACAGAATTTAGACAGTCATCACCGTCATCAGGTAATCAGAAAAACCCATCAACATCAAGAACAAATTCAAGAGCAAATTTGGTCCCTACAGGAACAGATGGCAGACTGCGATCGAGATTTAAAACGTTTACGCGAGGAATTAGCCCAAATTAAACAAGAATTGCCAGCAAGATCGAATCTACAACAAAAATATGTGCAGTTGGAAGTCAAGTTAGAAACTATTGAAGAAAAGGAAATAGAACTAGAGAAAACCGAGGAGATACTTGTGGAGTTAGAAGCACTTTTACGCAGTGGCAATTATGCCCTAGAATTACAGCAAGAATTGCAAATTGTCAATCAAGAAATCGCCTTATTAAATTATGATGAACAAAGTCATGCTTTAGTCAGAGGAGAAGAAAAAAGATGGCGTTGGGCAGAAATTCAAGAATCAGAACTTAAGCAAGCAAACCGTCGTTTATCTAATATCAAGGCTGAGAAACCTAATTTAATTAACCAATTAGCTAAACTAGAACAAGAGAAGCAAGAACTAGGTCAAAATTCCCCACTTAAACAGGAAATTGAACGCTTAGAAAAGCTTATTCAAAACTTAAATTATGATCGCAGTGAACATCAGAATATTCAAAATCTGATTCGACAATTACAGGGGGTAAGATTACAGTATCAAGACTGGCAACAAGCGGAAAAAATTTATCCAGAAATAGCCGCTAAAATCGCTGACATTGAGCAAAGATTACAGCTGCGAAATGAGGATCGCCAGAAGCTGAATCAGGAGTTAGCAAATATTATTCAAAAGATTGGTACTTTGACCGACTATCGCCAAGAAATAGCCGCATTATCGACTAATATTCAACAGCGGAGACAGATAATTGATGGATTGCTCTCCCAAAAAGGTCGGGTTGAGGAGAAGTTACATCAACTGGAAACTTTAGGTAAACAACTGACAGAAAAAGAGAGCGATTTAGCTAAAGTTAAAAAACAATATAGAGTTCATAAAGAGTTAGCCCTAGCTTTCGGCAAAAATGGTTTACAAACTCTAATGATTGAGAATGTTTTACCAGAGTTAGAAGCACAAACTAATCATATCTTAGCTCGCTTAACTGGTAATCAATTTCATGTGCAGTTTTTAACCCAAAAAAGCGGTAAAGGTACGAAGAAACAGCGAGAAAAGTTAATCGATACTTTAGACATTATTATTGGTGATACCCGGGGATCCCGTCCCTACGAAACCTATTCAGGAGGGGAAGCTTTTCGGATTAATTTCTCGATTCGATTAGCTTTAGCGAGATTATTGGCACAAAGAGCCGGAACAGCTCTACAAATGCTCATTGTTGACGAAGGATTCGGAACTCAGGATGCGGAAGGATGCGATCGCTTAATCGCGGCAATTAACGCTATATCCGCCGATTTTGCCTGTATTTTGACTGTAACTCATATGCCCCAATTTAAAGAAGCTTTTCAACATCGCATCGAAGTCCGCAAAACCGAACAGGGTTCCCAATTGATGTTATTATCCTAGGAAAAATATTGATGTAAATATGGAAAAAATTACGGTAACAGTAAAACTATTTGCTATTTATCAAGAAGTCTATCAAACTTCACAATTAAACCTCGAATTTCCTGCCCACACTTCCCTTACAGAAGTGTTAAACTATATTACAGCCCCCTATCCTCAATTAGAAAGATGGCGCAATGTTACTCGTTTTGGAGTTAATCTTCAGTTTGTTTCGGGAGAGAAAGTCCTCGAAAATGGCGATGAGATAGTTCTAATTCCCCCCGTTAGTGGTGGCTAAATGGGGTTTGCTGAAAAAGTACGGGCGAAGCATTCGGATAGAAAATCTACGGTTTCACCGATAGGTTATTGTCCGAATGCTTCGCCCCTACAGGACGCGGGCTGATGAAGACGCAAGGTTTTGAAGCACGATTCTCTCAAAATCTTGCACCTGTTTCGCGAGAAAAGCCACAAAACCCTTACCTTGCCTACATTTCACATTTGTTCAGCAAGCCCTAAATGGAGATAGGGAAAATCACAAAAACTGCCACCTTTTTCCCTTTTTACTTTTTCCTTGATATCCCGTGTCTAACTGGCAAATTCCCCCATCGGTAACTCTTCCCCAAGAGTTTTTAAAAATAGTCCAAGACTACACCCCAGAGTCGGATGGCAGCGTCGTGGCACAAATATTATGGCATCGCGGTGTCCGGGATGGGGCGACTCTGCGGACGTTTCTGGATGAGAAAGCTTATCAGTCAAAAACTCCCTTTGATTTTGGGCAAGAAATGAACTTCGCCGTCAAAAGACTGGAAAAAGCCCTAAATAAAGGCGAAAAAGTGACTATTTGGGGTGATTTCGATGCCGATGGTGTCACCGCTACCAGTGTCCTCTGGGAAGGATTGGGGCAGTTTTTTCCACCCTATCAACAGTTAGATTATTACATACCCGATCGCCAAAAAGAATCCCACGGCCTCAATTGTCCAGGTATCGAGAAACTAGCGCATCAAGGAACCCGTTTAATCGTCACCTGTGACACGGGAAGCACGAATATCGCTGAAATTGACTATGCAAACGGTTTAGGCATCGATATTATCATCACCGATCATCATACCCTACCCGACGAGCGCCCCGAGGTGATTGCCCTGATTAATCCCCGCTACTTTGTGGAAACCCATCCTTTCTATCATCTTTCTGGGGTTGCTGTTGCTTATAAATTAGTGGAAGCGATGTATTTAACCCTAGCAGATATTCCCAGAAAACCCCTAGAAAATTTACTTGATTTAGTTGCGATTGGTTTAATTGCCGATTTAGTCAAATTGACGGGAGAATGTCGTTATTTAGCTCAAAAAGGTATGCAAAAACTGCAAAATACTCAGCGTTTAGGAGTTAAAAAATTACTCGAGTTATGTAACAAAACCGGAGATAGACCGATGGATATATCCTTCGGTATTGGACCGCGAATTAATGCCGTCAGTCGCATTTATGGCGATGCTAAATTTTGTGTGGAATTACTCACCAGTGAAGATGAAAAACGTTGTCACGAATTAGCTGAACAAGCGGAATTAGCCAACATTCGTCGCCAAGAAATCCAACGGGATATTATTAAACAAGTTCAGAAAAAACTAGAGAGAATTGATCTTTCCACCACTAATGTAATTATTTTAGATGATCCCCAATGGCTGGCGGGAATTTTAGGATTAGTTGCGGGACAAATTGCCCAAGAATACCAGCGACCAACAATTTTATTAAGTACCAGTGAACCACCTTTTGCTAAGGGTTCCGCTCGGTCAATTCGTGAGATCGATCTCTATCAATTAGTATCCTCTCAATCCCATCTTTTACATCGTTTTGGTGGTCATCCTTTGGCCGCTGGTTTAAGTTTAACCATAGAAAATTTACCCCTATTTATTGAGGGAATTAATCAACAGTTGCGACGCACAGGAATTGATTTAACTTCCCTTTCTTCTCAGATAGAAGTGGATGCAGTGGTGACGGTTTCCCAATTGGGAAAAAGTCTATTTCGAGAATTAAAATTACTGGAACCCTGTGGGATGGGTAATCCGACACCGAAGCTATTAATTCAAAATTGTTATTTTCACAATCTTTGGCATAAAAATCTTGAGGATTTCAAAGGCAAAAAAATCGCTTATCCCCGGACAACTTTTGATCTCTGGGATAGTTCAATCGAGCAGGGATTCCCCGGTATGTGGTGGGGTCATCAGAGAGACGAAATTGCTGCCGATACCCATTATGATGCCGTAGTTGAATTAGATTTTAATACCTCCAAAAATCGCTATGAAGTGCGATTAATTGCTCTGCAACCCTATCAACAAGAATTCCTAAGCTATGGCAATAAAAAAGATTTTTTAATCGACAATCGTAATCGAGAAATTAATCAAGAAGTTAACCAATTAAATCCCCTTTTTCTCCGGGAATGTCCCCGGGATTGGACAAAACTTTCTAGGGAATATCAACAGGCAATTTTACGCGATAAAAAGTTAGTTCTTGCCTATGCTAGTCCTTTAAAAAAATCCGCTCACACCTCATGGATAAACCTTGTGGGGATTGGGAAATATTTAGCTAGAACTAAAACCAGTATTTCCCGTCAACAATTACAAAACCGCTTAAACCTCAGTTATTATACCCTAGAATTAGGATTAGTTTCCCTAGCAGAAAATGGCTTTAAAGTCAAGGAAAATCAAGAAAATTTATCCTTTGAATTAGTCAATCATGAGGCAAAAATTAATAAGATTGAGCAATTTCTGGAAGCGGTGGCCTTAGAAAACTTTCTCCAGCAATACTTTGCTACTGTTCCCCTAGAAATTCTGCAAACAATTCTTAATCATGAAGACTCGATCGATTTCTAATTATAACTCTTATTTACTGATAACTGATAACTGATAACTGATGATTACTGATTACTGATAACTCCTTGACCGAAGAATTTCGGGGGTTTTGCTAGGGTATAAACTTCCGTATTTTGTGCGATTGCTTGACGAATATAGAGAGGAGTTTGTAACATTCCTAGTAAAGTCATGCCATCAATTAAACGTAATCCTCCCGTAGTTGTATCGCTGATTAATTCATCCACCACATCGGGATCGGGACGAGTATTTAAAGGATGATTAGCACAGAGAGTAAAACCCCAAGGGGAACCATAACTAGGGGTGGGAGCGCAATAGGAATGAACGTAGGGAAAAACTGCTTTTAAAGTATTCACCAAACGAGCATGATACATCACTGAAGGAGGAGAAACCGGGCCAGATTGGACAACAACAATGCCATTTTCGGCCAAAACTCTTTGTAGTTTTTCAAAGTATTCTTTCGTGAATAGGGGGAAAGAAGGACCCTCTCCGATGGGATCAACCAGATCAGAAATAATAATATCCCATTGATCGTTAGTAGTGTCTAAAACTTCTAAAGCATCGGCCACAACTAACTCAAAACGAGGATCATCAAAAGTGCCTTGGTGCATTTCGGGAAGATGTTCCTTACAGGCTGCCACCACATCCCCATCGATATCGATCATCATCACTTTTTCGATTGTTTTCCAACGCAATAACTCCCGCGTTGTCGCACCTTCACCACCTCCCAGAATTAAAGCAGTTTTTGGTTCTTGGTGGGCAATCATTGCCGGTTGCACTAATGCTTCATGATAAATAAATTCATCCCCCGTACAAGATTGCCATTTCCCATCCAGTACCAAGGCTTTTCCATAGGCCCCAGACTCTACAATATACATCTCCTGAAAAGCGGTTTTTTTGTAGGCTAAAATCCGCGAAACCCCATGACTATAAATGTCCCAGGGGGTAATATATTCGTTAACCCATAGATCCGCTTTTAGTTCACTTCCTGCCATAACTAATCCTCCTTGGGGTGAAAAAGGCACGATCTATCATTATACAACAATTGACAAAATTCGATCGATAACCTGAAATTATCTCCCAGTCATCCCGAAGCTGCCGATAATCGATCGCTGAAAAACGTTAAGCTAGAAAAGATTAAGTAAGTAGTTATAATTAAATTGAAGATAGATTTTGCCTCTGATCCCCCCTGCCCCCCTTGATAAGGGGGGTGCCGATAGGCGGGGGGATCTCCCTTGATAAGGGGGGTGCCGATCCCCCCTTGATCCCCCGTTGATAAGGGGGGTATTTGATAATTTTTAACGCCTACCTACTTAGCGAACAGTAAACTTCTAGCCACTAACCTATGACCAAAAACGAGACTACCGAGAAAAAGATTTTTCTCCTAGATTTTGAAAAACCCCTCTACGAATTAGAATCCCGCATCGAACAGATTAAAGAATTAGCCCAAGAAAATAGCGTAGATGTCTCGGAACAAATTAGTCAACTAGACGAACGAGCTAATCAATTACGTCGTGAAATTTTTAGCAATCTCACCCCTTCCCAACGGCTACAATTAGCCCGTCATCCCCGGCGCCCCAGCACCCTAGATTATATTCAAGCCATCACCGATGAATGGTTCGAGTTACACGGGGATCGCGGTGGTTACGACGATCCCGCTCTTGTGGGTGGTGTTGCCCGTTTTAACGGTCGTCCCGTGGTGATTATCGGGCATCAAAAAGGCCGGGATACTAAGGATAATGTGGCTAGAAATTTCGGCATGGCTGCCCCCGGTGGTTATCGTAAAGCCATGCGTTTAATGGAACACGCTCATCAGTTTAATCAGCCAATTTTAACCTTTATTGACACCCCCGGCGCCTGGGCGGGGGTAGAAGCGGAAAAATTAGGTCAAGGAGAAGCGATCGCCTATAATCTTCGGGAGATGTTCCGTTTAGATGTGCCGATCATTTGTACTGTTATTGGCGAAGGTGGTTCGGGCGGTGCTTTGGGGATCGGTGTCGGTGATCGCCTGTTAATGTTAGAGCATTCTGTCTATACCGTGGCGACTCCCGAAGCTTGTGCAGCCATTCTCTGGAAAGATGCCAAAAAATCTGATAAAGCGGCAGTAGCCCTCAAAATTACCTCAAAAGATTTAAAAGAGTTAAATATTATCGATCAGATCGTTCCTGAACCCTCCAGAGGGGCCCATGCTGATCCGATTAAAGCGGCAGCCAATTTAAAAGCCGCTATTAGTGAAAATTTAGAGGCTTTATCTTTATTAACACCCCAACAACGACGCGAATCTCGTTATCAAAAATTCCGCAATTTAGGCGTATTTTTAGAGGCTACAGCTTAATCAGTGAGCAGTGATCAGTTATCAGTTATCAGTTATCAGTTATCAGTTATCAGATGTGAGTTTTCAGTGATTAGTTTGTTTTGTAGATTTGGAAGATTTCAGCTTCAGTTTAAGGGTTGCACCGACAAAGCTATAATATTGATGGCAGGTTCAAGGACACACCAAATGAAACGGGACGAGGTGCTGGCAATTCTAGAGGCACACCGAGAACAGTTACAAAAACTAGGGGTGAAATCTTTGTCTTTATTTGGTTCAGTGGCAAGGGATGAAGCTGATGCCGATAGTGATGTAGATTTGTTAGTAGAATTCGATCGACAAGGTGGTTTTTTTCAACTTCTGCAAGTACAGTATTATTTAGAAGATATTCTGGGATGCTCTGTGGATTTAGGAACTCAGGATGCCTTAAGAGAACATTTACGAGAACCTGTGCTTGAGGAGCTGATCAATGCCTTCTAGAGATTGGCGACTTCGCCTTCAAGACATTTTAGAATCTATCAGTGAAATTGAACAGCGAACAAAGGCAATGACGTTTGAGGAATTTGCCAAGAATCAAACAAATATCAAAGCGGTTCTCTATGATTTTATTATTATCGGAGAAGCAACTAGAAATGTACCGAAGGAAATTCAGTCTCGCTATCCTCTTATTCCTTGGCGTTTAATGGCAGGAATGAGAAATGTTGCAACTCACGAATATTTTCAAGTTAATTTAAGTAGAATTTGGGCAACAATTCGAGAAGATTTGCCGACCTTAGTACCACAACTACAAGAAGTATTAGCAAGGGAAACAGACCCGGAATAGTTGCGGGGCATTTGTCATATTTATCGGGCAATTTAGCCTACTTTTGTGGTTTCTTTTTCGCTGGATTGGGAGGGTTTTAGTTTGCCCTTGATGGTTGAAGCTGCAGGGAGAGTAGCGAGGGTAAGGAGGACTTGAGTCCTACGCCCCCTCATAACAACTAATATGTAGTAATGTCGGGGCGCAATTGACACCATGATGTCGAGAGAGTCGATTAACTAGCGCTAACTTCAGCAGGATAAACGCTAACTTGACGGCGACTTTTATCCTTGTATTCAAATTTGACCACACCATCAATTAAAGCGAATAAAGTATCATCGCCACCACGACCAACATTTTTACCCGGGTGAACTTTAGTACCCCGTTGACGGATGAGAATATTTCCCGCTTTTACCACTTGACCACCGTAGCGCTTAACGCCTAGTCTCTGGGAACGAGAATCGCGTCCGTTGCGGGTACTACCCGTACCTTTCTTATGAGCCATAATTTCTCTCCAAATGCTTTTTTGATTGTAAAAGTTATTCTTCTTCGTCGCTACTATCTTCCACAACTTCAGCGACGGAGGTAGCAGCAGTGGCAGTTAGGGTTTTACCGTTATAATTGATTGAATCAATCATAAAACGGGTAATTTCTTGACGATGACCGCGTTTTTTACGGGTTTTCTTTTTCGGGCGCATTTTATAGACAATAACTTTTTTGCCCCGACGATGTTGCATGACAGTCCCTTCCACGCTGGCCCCTTCGATAAAGGGCTGACCGATGCTAATATCATCCTCATCATGGATTAATAGCACTTTGTCGATGGTATGGGTACTTTGTTCATCGACGTGAAGAAGTTCGATATCGTAATAGCGACCGGGTTCTACCCGAATCTGTTTGCCACCGGTCTCAATAATTGCGTAACTCATGAATTTTCTGCGCTTGTTTTGCCGTACAGGTAGCTGAAAAAAATTCCAGCTTTTGTGCTAATGTCTTCACCTGATCCGAGCAGGAATTGACACAATTTACTATCATCTAACATTCGGGGGGCAATTGTCAAGCTTTTTACCCACCGATTGGCTATATACTAAAAATAATCTTACAAAAAGCTCAATTAAACCGTTATGGAACAGTGGGAAAGCAGAGGACACCTGTTAACCGAACAAATTAACCCAAACAGCCTAAATTTAGACCAATTAAACCCGCTCGAATTGGTGGATCTCTTCAATCGCGAGGATGCCCAAACCCTAAAAGCGATCGCCATAGCCCGGCAAGAATTGGCCCTAGCAATCTCCCTGACCAGTCAAGCTCTGGCTAAGGGTGGTAGGCTCTTTTACATTGGGGCGGGAACCAGTGGCCGGCTGGGGGTTTTGGACGCGGCCGAATGTCCCCCCACCTTCTGCACTCCCCCGGAATTGGTACAGGGAATTATCGCCGGTGGAGCAGCGGCGCTGGTGCGTAGTTCCGAAGATTTGGAGGATAAAGCGGAAGATGGGGCGGCGATTATTGCCCAGCGAGAAATTCACGAATTAGACGTGGTAGTGGGGATTACCGCCGGGGGGACAACCCCCTACGTTCACGGGGCTTTACAGGCGGCAAAACAGCGAGGTGCGACGACGATTGCCATTAGTTGTGTCCCCGCCGAACAGGTGGAGATCGCCGTGGATGTGGATATCCGCTTATTGACCGGACCAGAACTTTTGGCTGGCTCCACCCGCCTGAAAGCGGGAACGGTGACGAAAATGGCTTTAAATATCCTTTCCACAGGGACAATGGTAATGTTAGGCAAGGTTTACGGCAACCAGATGGTCGATGTGGCTGTTACTAATCATAAACTCCATGACCGCGCCCTACGGATTATCTGCCACCTTAGCGATATTAGTCGTGAGGAAGCGGCAATTTTACTGGAAAAAAGTGGCCGCCGGGTTAAACTGGCTTTGTTAATGCAGAAAACGGGACTTTCGGCGGCGGCAGGACAAGAATTGTTACAAAAGCATCGAGGGCAATTACGGGCTGCCCTGCAAGCTTATAATCAAATTGATTGATAAAAACCTGTTAATTTTGACTTTCCTATGGTTAATATTTCTTCGGAAATTGCTGCGGTCGCTGTTATTTTCCTCGTCGCTGGTGCTATCTTGACTTGGAGTTTTTATCGAGCTAAACCCTACGGCCAACTGGGAATTTTACCTTGGTTACAGTCCTTGGTACTAATTGCTCCTTGGTTGATTTTTTTCGGGCTATTTGCGGCTGGAATTGCTCTCAATCTAGCGGTAATTCTCTTTTTACTGGTTGCTTCCACAATTATCTATATTTATTTAGGCAACCGTTTACGCTTACTGAAAACCAATCAGATAATTGAACCAAAAGTTAACCCAGCAGTTAGCCAGTCCGTTACTCCCCTAGAAACCCCGGCAGCGGTGACAGTAATTGTGCCGGATGTGATGCCAATTTCCGAACAGGATCTAAAAGTTATTCAGAGTATTTTTGGGATAGATACTTTTTTTGCCACCGAAACTATCTCTTTTCAGGAAGGGGCAATTTTTAAAGGCAATTTACGGGGAGAACCGGATATAGTTCACTCGCGCTTAACCCAGAAATTAAGTAATCATTTTGGTGATAAATATCGTTTATTTCTGGTGGAAGGAACCGAGGAAAAACCGGTGGTAATTATCCTTCCCAAAACTAATGATCCTAGTCCTGCAACTCTTGCTCAAAAAAATCTCTCTTTAGTTTTGTTAGTCGCTACCATTGTCACCAGCTTAGAAGCGGCGGGAATTTTATTAGGTTTTGATTTGTTTAGTAATTGGCAGAGATATCGAGAAGCAATTCCCCTCAGTTTGGGTTTATGGTCGGTATTAATTGCCCACGAAATTGGTCATCTAATTATCGCTAAACGCCATAATGTTCGTCTCAGTTTACCCTATTTTCTTCCCACTTGGCAGATTGGTTCTTTTGGGGCGATTACTCGTTTTGAATCTTTATTACCTAACCGCAGTGTCCTATTTGATATAGCTTTTGCTGGTCCTGCTTTGGGAGGTTTGGTTTCTTTAATCTTGTTAATTGTTGGACTGACTTTATCTAATTCTGCCAGCCTTTTTCAAATCCCTAGTACCTTTTTCCAAAGTTCAATTTTAGTGAGTTTTTTAGCGCGGATAGTTTTAGGTGACGAGTTACAAAATGCCGTTATCTCCGTGCATCCTTTAACTGTTATTGGTTGGTTAGGATTGGTGATTACTGCCCTTAATTTACTGCCCGCCGGACAGTTAGATGGTGGCAGAATTGTTCAGGCTATTTATGGTCGCAAAATTGCCCGCCGTACCACTGTGGCCACTTTGGTTATTTTGGGCATTATTTCCTTAGTTAATTCTAGCAATCCCATTCCTCTCTATTGGACAATTTTAGTCGCTTTTTTACAAAGAGAGTTGGAAAGACCTAGTTTAAACGAGTTGACCGAACCCGATGACACCCGCGCTGGTTGGGGTTTATTACTGCTCTTTTTAATGTTAGCGACTCTGATTCCTTTAAGCCCTAGTTTAGCGGGACGTTTAGGCATCGGTGGCTAAATACTTCCCCGAAATTCTTGCCATTGATTGCCGTCAAAAAAAAGCTTGACAAAAACTCAAGTCTTGACTTATTATTTTATTATAATGGGAATCCGCGTCCGCCTATAGACCCCTGATTTTTCCGTAAGATATAGCCCCCAGCATTTAGCCCTGGAGATTTGACTTTTGGAGTTGCTCAAAATGTCTAACGAAACTGTCACTTATTCCCTAGAAGCTGTCCTGACAAGAATTGAGGGGAAAATCGACTCTCTGGAAAAACGCCTTGACGAGAAAATCGACTCTCTGGAAAAACGTATTGACGAGAAAATCGACTCTCTGGAAAAACGTATTGATGAGAGATTTGACAAGATAGAAGACCGGTTAACTAAAGTAGAAATAGGACAGGCCGAACTCAAGGGAGAAATCAAAGCTTTGGATGAACGAGTAAGTACAAAAATCGAGGGATTAACTGCAAGGGTTGCCTATCAGGAATTCACCAATCGAGGGATTCTGATAGCATTGGTAGTCGCTATTTTAGGAGGTGCCGCTAAACTTTTTGGTTTTTTCCCTAATCCTTAGAAGTTGCCGGTAGCCGCACCTAGTAGATAGGCTCTTCCCAAAAATTTTTCCCTCATTACCCCGATCATCCGTTAGAATAGATTCAGAATTTAAGGATAAAACCTCATCTATGAATCCCGTTGTTTTGGTGCATGGTTTTCTGGACACTACGGCTGTTTTTAAACCGATGAGCGAGTATTTAAACTATCATGGTTGGCAGGTGCATAGTTTTAATCTAATTCCCAATCATGGTTACGAAAAGTTAGAAGTTTTAGCCGGTCAGGTGGACAATTATATCGAGAAAAACTTTGCTAAAGAGCAGAAAGTAGATCTGATTGGGTTTAGTATGGGAGGATTAATTACCCGCTACTACCTGCAAAGATTAGGAGGGGTGGCAAGAGTGCAACGTTACCTAAATATTTCTGCCCCGAATCGAGGCACTTTAACCGCATATAGTTTACCCTTAGATGGGATTAGACAAATGCAGCCAGGGAGTCAATTTCTAGAGGATTTAAATAAAGATTGTCAACAAATTTTAAATAAAATTAAAACCACAATTATCTGGACTCCCTACGATTTAATGATATTTCCTGCCCATAGTTCCCGTTTATCGGTGGGGAAAGAAATTTCGATTCCCGTATTGCTTCATGCTTGGATGGTCAAAGATAGCAAAGTTTTAACAACAATTAAAGAGACCTTATTAGAATAGAAATACTGGTTGTCTCCAATACCGGAACAAGGTCAAAATATTACCAATAAAAACGTTAATTATCATCAAAAAAGCTTGACTTAAGGTTATAATTGTGTTAGGCGATCAAATTCCCGAAGGTGTCACCATGTCCACTCAAGAACCCACCCTAACCGATGTTCTCAACGAACTGAAAAGCTTCCAAACAGCAGTAAATCAACGTTTTGAGGCGATAGATCTACGTTTTGAGGAAATAGACCAACGTTTTGATGCTATGGGACAACGCTTTCAGGAAATAGACCAAAGATTAGACAAGCTCGACTATAAATTTGACACCTACGAAAAAGCCTCCGAGAAAGTGCTGAGATTGGCCACGACAATTATTATCGCAGCCGCCACCGTAGCGGTTTTACCCTCGGCTTTTCAGGCAATCGGTCCCCTATTAACCCAAATCATCGCCGCCGGCAATAACTAACTTGTGATCGAGACTTGACGATTGCATGGTATGATAAAGGTTTTGGAACTATTGTTTTAGGTCAAGATCATGGCGAAACGAATGCAGGTTATCCTCAATCAAAAAGTCAGCAAATTAGGTGAAAATGGCGATGTGGTGGAAGTGGCACCCGGTTATGCGCGCAATTACCTTATCCCCCAAGGTGTGGCCGTTTTAGCCACCAAAGGCGCGATTAAACAGGCAGAATTTAGGAAAGAAAAAGAGCGTCAACGTCTCCTCGCCGAAAAACAAGAAGCGGAAACCAGAAAAACTGCGATCGAAAAACTCAGTCCCTACACCATCCCTAAACAGGTGGGTGAAAACGAGGCGATTTTCGGTACTGTCACCAGTCAAGATGTGGCTACGGTTATTCTAGAAAATGCCAAATTAGAAATTGATCGCCGTGGTATTACCGTTCCCGATATCGGTCAATTGGGAGTCTATAAAGTACAAGTCAAACTCCATCCCGAAGTTAGTGCCGATATCGAAATTAAAGTAATTGCACAATAAAAATTGTCGGGGCATAGTTATCAGTAATCAGTGAAAATTTATCAGAGCGATTAACTAGCTGATCGCTGATAGCTAATAGCCATTAAAATATCAAAAATTATGACTCATTCTACGGATATAAAAACCCTAGCACGCTGGATGGCGGCCGATTTTAGTAATCAAGAACAAGCTTTTGCTAATCCGCCTTTTTTTGCCCATATTCGCGTGTGTATGCGTCCTTTACCCGATGAATTACTGAAGGGAACCAGTTTATTTTTAGAGCAGGCCTACGATTTTATGCTCAATACTCCCTATCGTTTACGAGTATTTAAATTATCGGTAGTCGATGACCATATTGAACTAGAAAACTTTAAAGTTAAAGAGGAAGCTAACTTTTTTGGTGCTTCTAGAGAACCCCAGCGTCTCAAAAATCTCAGCTTAGAATTATTAGAACCGATGCCGGGTTGTGATATGAATGTAACTTGGACAGGTAAGAGTTTTAAAGGGGTGGTGAAACCGGGGAAACAATGTTTAGTCTTTCGCAAAGATAAAATGACTTATTTGGATAATAGTTTTGAAATTAGTGAACAGGGATTAATTAGCGTTGATCGCGGTTTAGATCCCGAAACCGATCAATTAGTCTGGGGTTCGATCGCCGATCCCTTTGAGTTTGTGCGTCGCAGTAGTTTTGCTGAGGAAGTGTGAGAAAAATTCTCGGTTTTTAGCTATGAAAATCGCCACATGGAATGTCAACTCGATTCGCAGCCGACAAGATCAGGTAATTAATTGGTTACAACTCAATCCCGTTGAGGTTTTATGCTTGCAAGAAACCAAGGTAATTGATCGAGATTTTCCCAGAGAAGCTTTTGAATCTTTGGGTTATCATCTCTATATTTCTGGACAAAAAGCCTATAATGGTGTAGCGATTTTTAGCCAGAAACCCCTGGACGATATCACTGTGGGATTTAGTCCGATTATCGGCGAAAATTTAACGGGAGAACTAGACGAACAAAAACGTTTAATTACTGGAGTAATCGGCGATATTCGGATTATTAATCTCTACGTTCCTAATGGTTCTTCCCTAGATAGTGATAAATATATTTATAAGCTTAAATGGTTAGAAACTCTTAGGAAATATCTAGATAAAATTATTAATTCTCAACCCCAGGAATTATGTATCTGCGGTGATTTTAATATTGCCTTAGAAGATAAAGATATTTATGATCCCAAAGGCAAAGAAAATCATATTATGTCTTCAGCTAAAGAAAGAGAAGCTTTAGAAAAGGTCTTAGAAATTGGTTTACAAGATGCCTTTAGAAAATTCACCTCAGCAGCAGGACATTATAGTTGGTGGGATTATCGCAGCGGTGGTTTTGCTCGTAACCGAGGTTGGCGAATCGATCATCTTTATTTAACTCCTCAGCTATACGAAAAAGCCGTTAATTGTCTGATCGATCGAGAACCCAGAAAACAAGAAAAACCTAGCGATCATACCCCCGTTATTCTCGAAATATAAGGCAAAAATAGCTAACTTCAAGGAGGGTTTTTTCGGCTGGTGACAGTAAGCAATCAAACCACAGAGAAGATTAACGCAAAAATTAACAGGACTGCGGTGGTGGGAATGTTCAATCCCAGAGATGTTCTTGAGTTGGTCAATAATAGTCTCGACAATAGAACGCTTACGGGATAAAAGCTGGTCATGAAGGCGGATTAAGCGATTTTTCAGGTTCCGTTTGGGTTTAGCAAAAAACTCAATATCCGTCGTCGACAGGACAGAAAAGAGCTTCTCGACTAGACATAGATGGGTTGGGGGTGCTGAGTTTATATATTTTTCAGCTTACTAGCCCCCGCCTTTTCTTTCCACCCTTATCCCGAACTGACGTTAATATAAATTGGGTTAGGGATAGGCCGAAACGCTGCTGCTATCCCAGCCAGTCAACCTGATTTTTTGGTGGAATTGATGGCAAAATCTTCTTAGCCTCAACTAACTTTAATCAAGCCCAACAATTTCTCCCTTACCGGCAATCACTTCGCCGATTTGGTAGGCATTAATCCCAGAGGATTGTAGTTGATTAATAGTCAATTGCGCCAGATCTGATGGGACAATGATCACAAAACCGATACCCATATTAAAAGTATTAAACATGGCTTCGGGATTAACCGAACCCATCTGGGCTAACCAGTGAAAAATTGGCAAAACTGGCCAACTTTCGCGGTAAATCCGCACAGACTGCCCTTTACCCAAGCAGCGGGGCAAATTTTCCGGGATGCCACCCCCAGTAATGTGGGCCATGGCGTGAATATCTAACCCAGAGCGTAGCAGTTCTAGCACAGGTTTAACATAAAGTCTAGTGGGAGTTAACAAAACTTCACCTAAGCTAGAGCCGGCTAAAATTGCGGGGCAATCTTGCCAATTTAAGCCCTGGGTGTCGATAATCTTACGAACAAGACTAAAACCGTTACTGTGAACCCCACTACTGCCTAAACCGATAGCCACATCGCCGATTTGCACCTTACTGCCGTCGAGTAATTGACTTTTTTCGACAATACCGACGCAAAAACCCGCCAAATCGTACTCTCCCGCCGAATAAAACCCCGGCATCTCCGCCGTTTCCCCTCCCAAAAGAGTACAACCACTATCACGACAGGCACTAGCGATTCCCGATACCACCGCCGCTAACTGTGACGCTTCCAGTTTACCAGTGGCGAGATAATCCAAGAAAAATAAAGGTTCGGCCCCGGAGGTTAGGACATCGTTGACGCACATGGCCACCAGGTCAATTCCCACCGTATCATGGCAATTGAGACTATGGGCAATTTTCAGCTTGGTTCCCACACCATCAGTTCCCGATACTAACACCGGTTGCTGATAACCAGAAGGTAACTGAAAATAGCCGCCAAAACCGCCTAAACCGCCGATAACTTCGGGACGGAAGGTACTTTCCACATTTTGGCGAATTTTCTCGACGAAAGCGCGTCCCGCTTCCACATCCACGCCTGCTTCTTTATAATCCATGCCCAATTGACCGATTGTATCTCTCAAATTTTACCCGGATTTCAGTCCTATGGGAATTATGAGTTATAAATTATGAATTATGGTTCTTCGGTTTGTCTTATGCAACGGACAGGGTTATAAGGAATGAAACTCTTACAGAGAAAGGCATTTGGCAATTTAGGCATTAGGCAATAAGCAAAGGAGAATAAATAATCAGTTTTTAATAACCAGATTTAGTAAGTAGTCGTGCAAAATTAATTTCCTAGTGAAGATAGGCAAGAGGCAAGAGGCAAGAGCGGGGTTAGATATGTGTAATTAATTTTGCTTAGGTACTTAGCAGGATTTCCTAGGGATTTTTACTGATCAGAGAAAGGTTAGAACTGGTCGTAAAGTGAAAGAGATAACTATTTTGGTTATCGTCATTTCAGATAAGTCTGATACAATCTAGACTGGTTGAATCCTTATGAACTCTGGCATTGATATTCTCAATCTGAATTGAAATGACTATATCTAGATCACCGACGGTCAAAATTCCCTTGACTGAATCGGGGATGCGCGGAGATTGTAACAAAAATTATCGATTTCTTGACAAAAAACACCGATCATGCTATCAACTGAACCTAAAATCAGCAATTCCGGACAAAAATATTTAGCCTATCAAGATTGTCTATCCCCGAATCAAACCCTGTTACCCCTGACAGCCAAGGTTAATAACCGCGATTGTCTAGAAATCGGTGGTTGCGATGTGACCACCCTAGTGGAACGTTTCGGTTCACCCTTGTATATTATCGATGAAGTCACCCTCCGCACTGCCTGTGGTCAATACCTGCAAGGTTTCCAGACACATTATCCCGGAGAATCTAGGGTAATTTATGCCTCGAAAGCGTGGAATTGCCTGGCCGTATCGGCCGTGGTCGCTAGTGAAGGATTAGGTTTTGATGTGGTGTCGGCCGGAGAAATTCACACGGTGTTAACCGCTTTAGACCAGATCAATAAAACCGCTGTGCCAATATACTTTCATGGTAATAACAAATCGATCGCCGAATTAGAATACGCGATCGAGCATAACTGCATTATTATCGTTGATAACTGGCTAGAGTTAGAAAATCTGGTTAAATTAGGCGAAAATCGTCCTGATACCCCTATTCCGGTTCTATTGCGGTTAACCCCCGGTATCGAGTGCCACACCCACGAATACATTCGCACGGGTCACTTAGACAGTAAATTTGGTTTTGACCCCCATCAAATCGAAGCAGTATTTGACTATGTTTTAGCTCATCCGCAGCTGAATTGTCTGGGTTTACACGCTCACATCGGTTCCCAGATTTTTGAACGTCAACCCCACCAAGACTTAGCCTCTGTCTTGGCAGATTGGTTTAAATTAGGTTTAGAACGGGGTTTACCCCTAGAGCAATTAAACGTCGGTGGTGGTTTAGGGATTCGCTACCTTGAAAGTGATGACCCCCCAAGTATCGAGGAATGGGTACAAGCGGTGTCCTTAGCAGTGGCCAAAGCTTGTCAGGAAAGAGGTATCGCTTATCCGCTGCTTATTGCCGAACCGGGACGCTCTCTGATTGCCACCGCTTGCGTAACAGCCTATACAGTGGGTAATCGCAAAGAAATCCCCGAAATTCGCACCTATATCGCCGTCGATGGCGGAATGTCCGATAATCCCCGACCGATTACCTATCAATCGGTTTACCGGGCCGTGGTCGCCAATAAAATGAGTCAAGAATGTCAGGAAGTGGTGACAATAGCTGGAAAACATTGTGAATCTGGCGATATTCTAATTAAGGATATTGCGCTACCGAAAACCAACCCAGGGGATATTTTAGTGGTTTTAGCCACGGGGGCCTATAACTACAGTATGGCTTCTAATTACAACCGCTTACCCCGTCCAGCGGCGGTAATTGTCCAAAATGGAGAAGCTAATCTGATCCTTGAACGGGAAAATCTGGCGGATCTGCTGCGTCAAGACCGCTTACCCAATCGACTCTCCTTAATATAAACCTCATCGCTATTGTCCCCCCATGTCGGGTTTTTTTCTGGACCCTCGCCGGTTATTGTCCTGGATTCTCAGCCATGGTCTGTCATTCCTAGACTTTGGGTTAGTTCTCCTCCTTACCTATATGCTGCTGCTAATTATCGGCGAGCGGCGTACCTTTTGGATGGTGCGAGGACTAATCTACTTAATGCTGGCCTCGGTGATTAGCGATGCTCTAGGATTGCGCTTGCTGGGGTTAGTCCTAGAAAAATTGATTTTGGGGGCAGCTGTGGCGATCGCTGTGATTTTTCAGTCGGAATTCCGCCGTTTTTTAGAATTATTGGGCAAAGGTCAAGTGTGGGAGTTATTTCAGAAAAGTTCCCCCACTCCCAAGACCGATAATGTCATTGATGAGTTAGTGGACGCGGTGAAGGATCTATCTCAAAATCGCACCGGTGCGCTGATGGTATTAGAAACCAGTGGCAATCTCGACACCAAGGTGTTTGTCAATCCGGGGGTGATGCTAAATGGCCAAGTATCTAAGGAATTAATTCAAACTATTTTTCAAACTAAAACTTTACTGCACGATGGAGCCGTATTTATTCGGGGCGATCGAGTGGTGGCCGCTGGTGTTATTCTACCCCTATCGGAGCGCAGTACCTCTAGGCAATTAGGCACCCGTCATCGGGCAGCCATGGGCATTACCGAAAGGCTAGATAATTGTATCTGTATTGTGGTTTCTGAGGAAACCGGCTCGATTTCCCTCGCGTCCGGAGGTAATTTGGATCGGCCTTTAACCAGTAGTAAACTAAAAGAGCTGCTCGAAGCGAAGTTTTCTCCGTCGGGAGAGGGGGAAGTGGTCGCACCGAGTTGGGGACGTTTAGGGCGTACAATTGGCTTAAAAGGCCGTCTAATCTTAGAAAAATTCTCCCGTTCGCCTAGCGCAACCCCCAAAGATAGAAAATGACTGTTAAACCGAGCTTGTCACCAGAATTACCTACGGATTTAGATAAAAACCGTTTGCCTCAGCACGTCGCAGTGATTATGGATGGGAACGGTCGTTGGGCGAAAAGTCGTGGTTTGCCACGGACTATAGGCCATCAACGGGGAGTAGATGCACTCAGAGACTTGCTGCGCTGTTGTGGTGAGTGGGGGATTCCCGCTTTAACCGCTTACGCTTTTTCTACGGAAAATTGGGGTCGTCCCCTTGAGGAAGTAGAATTTTTAATGACTCTATTCGAGCGGGTTTTGCAGCGGGAATTGCAAGAAATGATGCAGAAAAATGTCAAAATTCGCTTTATTGGTAATTTATCAGCCTTGCCAGAGTCTTTAAGACGGGAAATTGCTAAATCTCAAGCAGAAACTAGCAAAAATTCCGGTATTCAATTTACGGTGGCTGCTAATTATGGTGGCCGAGAGGAGATCGTGCAAGCTTGTCAGGCGATCGCTCGTCAGGTGCAACAGGGTTTAGTCTCCCCAGAAGCGATCGATGAATCTCTCTTTGCACAGTATCTTTATACTGCCGGGATTCCTAACCCAGACCTGTTAATTCGCAGTAGTGGGGAAATGCGAATTAGTAATTTTTTACTCTGGCAAATGGCCTACGCGGAAATCTACGTTACTGACACCCTCTGGCCCGATTTCGATCGAGTGCAATTTCACCACGCTTTAAAAGATTATCAGGGTCGTCATCGTCGTTTTGGCAAATTATAAGGGCTACAGCCCAAATTTAGCGAAATAGCCCCTGTGGGGCAGTTAAAGGACAATTTTTGATTTTTCACTTTTTATCTTAAACTTCCTGGGGCAACGGTTAAACCGCGACGGGGGCCGTTTGTGATCCTCTCCATTTCCCCAATACGGTAATCCGTAAATCGGCCAGAGCTAGACTTTTTCCCCGGCTAAAATAAAATAGGATGGAAAATAACTATCGACGATAAGCAGTTTTAAGATTATGGGATTCTTTGACTCAGAAGTGGTTCAACAGGAAGCTAGACAGCTATTTGAGGATTACCAGTCCCTCACACAACTGGGCAGCGAGTACGGGAAATTCGATCGAGAGGGTAAAATCATCTTTATCGATAGGATGGAGGAGTTAATGGAACGCTACAAGATATTTATGAAGCGTTTCGAGTTATCTGAAGATTTTTCCGCCCAAATGACCGTAGAACAGCTAAAAACCCAATTAGGTCAATTTGGCATGACTCCCCAAATGATGTTCGACCAAATGCAGCAAACCCTTGAGCGGATGAAGGCAGAAATTCGCTGAAATTGCCGATATTTATCGGGTATTGGCTGTCTTTTGCCCGATAATGGCCTCTACAGGTTACTGCTGAGAAATTTGGGGTTTCTGCGGTTTGCGGTTTTTTGAGAACGATGATCTAATAATTTTAAGTAGGTTAGCTGGTCACTAACCCCGCACTAAAAGCGACGGGGCTTGCCTAGACCAATTTAGGCGACGCAAGTAGAGACTACCGCATCGAGACACAATCTGGCCCAGACCTCCGAATACTTCCCTAGTTCGGATTCTCTTTAAGCTTTATTGGTAAAGCGTTGTTAGACAAGACATCTTGATTGTGTTGCGGGAAGGGACTTTAACTTTACTCTTAAGGATTATCTCCATGGCAAGAGTTCCTGTTATCTCAAAAGACGGAAAGCCGTTAATGCCCACCAAACCCAGTCGGGACAGACGGTGGATTAAGGAAGGAAAAGCTATCGGCAAATTCAACGACTTAGATATTTTCTATGTCCAGCTAACCACTGAATCCTCTAACAATAAAACCCAACCGATTGCTATTGGTATTGACCCGGGTAAATTATTTTCGGGAATTGGTGTTCAATCCTCTCTTTTTACTCTTTGGAAGGCTCACTTAGAACTTCCTTTTAAACGAGTCAAAGAGCGCATAGACAATAGACGGTTAATGCGAAGAGGACGTAGAGTAAGACGGATTAACCGCCAACTTTCTTTTAATCTAAGAGCGCATCGACAAAAACGATTCTCAAATAGAAAACAAGGAAAATTAGCTCCCTCAATCAGAGCTAATCGTCAACTTGAACTTCGAGTCGTTTCTGAACTAACCAAAATCTATCCAATTACTGACATTTACTTTGAGTACATCAAAGCCTATATTGATCTAACTTCTGGTAGAAAAGGAGCTAAGTCTGGAAAAGGTTTCTCGTCGGTTATGGTCGGACAGAAATGGGCTATTGAGCAACTGTCTCGATTGGCAACAGTCCATACTCGCTTTGGTTGGCAAACCTCTAATCTTAGAAAATATTTGCGACTAGAAAAGTCTAAAAATAAAGCAGAACAATCACCCGAAAGTCATGCTAACGATGGCATTGCTCTTGCCTGTTTTCAATTTTTAGATTATTTGCCATTTCACAATTCTAATGGACATGGATATGATTGGAAGGGTTATGTTAAAGTAACAAACGCTCCCTTTGCTGTCATCAAACGTCCTCCTGTTAGTCGTCGTCAACTTCACCTGATGGTTTTTTCTAAGGGTGGTAAACGACGTAAATATGGTGGCTCTACCACAAGACATGGGTTCCGTAAAGGAGATTTAGTTTCTTCTCCCAAAGGAATTGGTTATGTTAGTGGAGATACCGAAAAACAGTTATCTGTAAGCGATGCCAATGGTCAACGATTGGGACAGATGGCTGTTAGCAAGATTCAGTTAATTAGTCGTTCTAACGGTTTAATTGTTTCTCACTAACTTGTATAAAGCCGCCCTCCGTTATCGCTAAAGGGCGGGGTTTCAGACCCAATTTTTCGATGAACTCCAGGCCAGATTCACAGGAAAATATTGAGCCACCTCAGTATAGTGAAAAAACTAACCGTATTCAGGCAATCAGTCAACTGATTAAGGCGATCACCCCGTTAATTTGGGCTATAGTTGTTCTAGTGGTTATCGTGCCTCTTTTAGGGAAAATTTGGCTAGGAACTGCCAGCAATGAACCGTTAAAAACTAAGGTTGCTACCGAAACTAACCTAGAGATTCCCATCACTATACCCCAAAAATCTAACAGTAAAATCGATCGAGAAATTAGCCAAGCTTTACAGACAGCGAGAGCCAATTCTCAAAACTTCGCCCTAGGAGAAATTGAGGGATGGGTGGAGGAGTTGATGACACGAGTAGATCAGGGTTTTTTGCCTTGGTATTTTAACTATTTCAATCAAAAACAATTTGAGGGTAAGGCCTTTTTAAGCGGATTATACTCCTCGATCGCTCACTGGGTCAATACAGATAATCCACCCTCGGAACAGGTGGTGGCAGAAAATTTGACCAAAACTATTCAAACCGAGTTTACTAAACGGGTAATTCGTCCCCAAGAAGCACAATTACGTCTAGAGAGAATTACTAGGGATGCTGTTAATTTATATGTCAATAATTTAAGCAATGAATTAGAGAATATTCAGGCCAGTTATCAAATTCCCCAAGGTAAATGGGATCGTTATCTTAGCGATATAGCCATAACAATTCAAGATACCGAGGGCAATATTTCTAACACATCAATTAAACTTTTAGTCGGTGGTGCCACTGCTTTGGGAGTTAAATCTCTCATCCCAGTGGTGAAAGTGGGCAGCACAGTTTATTTGTCCCTAGCGGGAAAAACCGGGGCGAAAATTGCCACTAAAACGGGTGGAGCAGTAGCGAGTAGTTTTGGCGCAGAATTAATCGATCCAATCGTGGGAATTGGTTTGATAGTTTGGGATTTATGGGACTATCAGCACACGGTAAACATTGAAAAACCGATTCTGCGGGATGCCATTTTTAATTATTTACAAGAAGTCAAATATGATCTAGTCAATAATCATCAAGGTAGCGTCCTTTCATCCATTTATCAAATTGAAACCAGTGTCAATAAATCCCTAGGCAGAACCTAAATAAAATCATCTAAGTAGGTAGGCGTTAAAAATTATCATATATCCCCCTTATCAAGGGGGGATTAAGGGGGGATCGAACCTAAAATCCATTTTTAATTTAATTATAACCAGCTACTTAATTCTAACTGCGCCACCGTAAAATTTGTGCTTTAATGGGGTTGACAAAATCCCGTTTTTCTGCTTGAGATTTTTCGTATTCCTGCTTGAGGCGATAATACCATTTGGCCTGGGTATCGGCATCATCAATTAACATCAAAGCTGGATGATAACTAAGTCCTTCCTGTTGTTTAATCACCACATCGCGATCCTGTTTGAGGAATTGTAGAGTTAAATAACGCAAAAGAGGGGTTAAAAATGCCAACCAAGGAATCGTATAGTATAAACTTTGATGGACTTCGCAGTGATTTTCATCGATGGGAGTAATTGCCGTAAAAGCACAGGCCAAATAGCGATCGCCTCGTAGTATTTCTGTACGCACCGAGGGCAATTCAAAAACGATTTCAATCGATACCTTATTACCCAAAATTTTATAGGGTTTCGCACTTACAGGCATATCATAGGGAGCAAGACGAAAACCGAGGGGAACAGGTTCGTATTGTTTTTCCTTGACCCGAAATTTGCGCGGACCGCTGCGCCACCACCAAGAAGTATGAACGTAGGGACCGTGGGCCGGATCCATCAATCCCACCACTGCATGGTCAATATTGCAGTCAAAAGTGATAGTTTCGGCTATTTTGGGGGTAAGTTTGCCAAAATCGGCAATAGTCGGCACAGGAGGCAGATTTTCTCGATTAATTTCTCTTTTTGAGTCTGCCGGAATAAACACCCAGATATGACCTTGTATTTCACGACAGGGATAACTGGTGACACAAATTCTGCTAATATCAAGGCGATCGTGTTCCGTTAATGAGGGGATCTCAGAACAAACGCCATCGCTAGTGTTAAATTTCCAGCCATGATAGCAACAGTACACCCCATCCCCTTCAATCCAGCCATGGTGCAGCGGAATGCCACGATGGGGGCAAATATCCCGCAATGCGAACACTTCTCCATCCTCTCTCCTACCGACAACAATCGGTTCACCTAGCATTTTTTTGGCCATTAGCTGACCGGGTTTAAGTTTATTTGCCGGTGTGGCCACATACCAAAAGTCGCGCAGTAAGCTAGTCATAGGGTTTCTCTGGAGAGCTTCGATCGTTCATCCTATCATTAGAAATGAAGATTATGAGACTGGAAGCATAACTTTGCAGTAATTAGGAGGATGAGATTGCAGTAGGCAAGGCTGAAACCTGACAGGGGGACAAGAAAGCTGAAATCCATATATCGTAAACTTTTCATGATTTTAGCTCGAAAAAGTTCGCCGCACCATCTCTCACTTATTAATAATGATTCCTAGTAAGCTCGCTCCTATCCCTAATTCTTTCGTTAGCTTTTTGCCTAGAATCGCTCGATCTATTTCTAGCGAGAGAAGCCAGAAGCCTTTGTTGGCAAATTTTCTAGCTCGCTTGTCCCCCTGTCAGGGCTGAAACCCCTATTCTCTCGTTGACGAAACTCTACTCCTCATCAATGGAAACATAACGCTTCAGTGAGTCCAGAAAATTTGATGACCTTTCCTGCTGGAATTTTACAAAAGTTTACTTAAAATGATTCAGTTCTGTCTAATTATAGCGTTGCCTGTTCGCAAGAGGTACATTATCGATATTGAAAAGCTTAATCAGCAAAGGTTTAACTGTGCCACACAGGTATGATAAACGCTATATAATCTGTTTGATTAATCTAAACTTTTCGTTTTCCTTAGATTTTCCTCTAATTTATCTAAACGTGGGATAATCCATTGATTTTTCCAGTATTTAATCAGTTGATTACGATCTAAAATCTTCCATTGTAGTTGATTGGATTCTCCTAATAAATACTCTTGCCAATTCTCAGCTAGTGGACAACTATAATATCCTCTTTGCCAACCAATACTTAGCATATCTTCTGAAAATCCTAGTTCTCTTAGTCCTTTCTTTAAAACTCTTAGTTTCCAATTGGGACCTTGACCAAATTTATAAGTATCAAAAATGGTTTCTGGAACGACTTGTTTAATTAATTCCCAACTTCCGTTAGCCGTTATATGTAAATGGCTTTGACCTTTTGTATAACCTATAAATTTCCAGTTCATTAAACGGTTATATATTGCTGATTTTCCAAATGCTCCTAAAGTATCTATATAAACTAAATCAGCTTGTTTATTTTGTCCAGAAATAATGGATACTCTATTGTTATACTTTTCATAGAAGTGCTTTCTAACTTCAGGGAACATCAAACATAAAGCAATTAATTTACTGCTGAGAACTAGATTATAAGGAGGTACAGCACCTAAAATATAAGCAGTCATACAATTATATAATCTCTCTAGCTTTTGATCTTTTGTCCAAGTGATATACTGATCTCTAACTCCTAAACCAATAATTGGATCACTGAGGCCAAAAATACCAATTAATTTATTATTTTGTTCATCAAAAACTAAAAAACGTATTCTTCTACCATAACCAGTTGTAACAGGGATTGACCAAAAAGAAGTAGCATAAGTCCAAAGTTCTCTTTGTTTCTGGGTGTTCACAACTTCTAAGTAAGGATTGATTTTAAGAATATTTATTTCTTCAGGTTTAGCTAAACAATTTTTAAATTCCTCCTCATATTTTAAACCTTTTGAGTTCGTATGTTGAGCTAATCGATTTTGCATAAATCGTAAATCATCAACTATTAACTTTTGAGAGTCAAAATCCCATTCAACTCCATATTCAGATAACTTTGATAACAATTGATCTCGAACGTGATCTTTTTGGTGTTTTTTCATGTTTAAAAATGGAACTCATCCGAGGATTGAAGATTATTAGCATTTTGAAATTGACTGAATTCTGTAAACATCTGAACAAATAAAGGAGAACCCGTAAAAGACAAAGGGGAAACCGGACCGAGAAACATAAACGGATATTGTTTATTACTTTGAGGGTCAACAAATGATTTGTATAAGCTTAAAGCCTGTTTATCACTTACTAATTCTTCAATTTGTCTGTATTCACTACCAGAAGTTAAACCATATCCAAAAGCGTAAAGTCTTAATTGACCGACAATTTCTTTATGTAAAGATGCAATTGTTTGAGTAATAAACATATAACCCAAGCCGTATTTTCTTGTGGTTCTTACACCATCTACAAATGTTCTTGTTAGGTTGGACATTTCACTATTATCATCATTACCAAAAGAGGATTTAACAAAGCGATGAGCTTCATCAAGACAAATTAAACAGTTTAATTTTTTATCCTCTTTAAAGGCATTTTCTCCCGCTACTTTTAAAATTGTGCTAATCTCTTTAAGAATCAGTGCTTTGATTTCCTCATTATCTGCGAAAGTTGTACCCTCACCCTTAATATCTAAAAATACAATAGGCTTTTGCTCATCAGTAGCAGATTTTTGAACAATATGCCACAATGAGCTTCTATGATTACCTTGACTATCATTTTTAAGAAATAAATCTAATACAGGTTGCCAAATATCGTCTTTGATTCTTTGAAATTCTAGAGACTTCTGTGATTTTTGATAATCTGTATCATTCTCTTTTTCAAGAAAGCTATCAAGAGTTTGTTCTAATCTTTCCTTTGTTTGTTTGGTAGCATATATTCTTTGTAGAGCATTATTATCATCTCTAAGACAAGTTAATACATTAAGTAACAAATTGTCAGGAGAGTTATTCAATTCAAATTCTATGTTTTTTCCTTGCTGTTTTGACAATTGAGATAAAATAATTCTGATGATTCGAGCGATTTCTTCCGAAGCATAGTCTTGATTTTCTTTACTTCTAACTCCAATATTTCTATAAAACTCTGTTTTTAATAAAAGAGAGCAAAATAAATTTACAGCATTATTTTTAGTTCCTAATCTAATTTGATTAGTTAAACGATAAACTTCAACTTTTCTACCTAACTTTCGGAGCGAGTCATGCAGTTTAAAGGGCAAATCTGTCTGACTTGCAAATTGATTTTGAGGATCTATGAAAATGATGCCCATATTTTTATGTTGAGCATAACCTAGAAGCATATAAGCGGCTAAACCAGACTTACCAGAGCCACTTTTTCCAAAAACTCCGATATGATAAGCTTCTCCCGCACCCCCTTCTCCTCTATCAAAATGTTTTAACCAAAGAGGCATTTTAACATCAGTAGCATAAGCATTACCTAAGTAAATAATTTGATTTTTGTATTGCTCTAAAAGCTTATCTAAAATTTCATCTCGAACTGAAATAATAGGCGTACCCGTTGCCGGGGAAGTTCCTAACGTTCCTGCGGTGATTTTTCCATCTGGCGCAATACTAAAACAAGCCTGAACGTTTAATTTAGCTGTTCTCACATCTGCTTTTTCACTAAGATGAGGAAGTGAACCTCTACGCTTAATAATACCTCTAAAGGTTAAATCTTCATGCCAGCGATTTTGAGTTTCTATCTCACTAATTTGTCCGATAACCACTAAATTTTCTTGATCTTGCGGTTGAACCAGACAGACTAACTGCCCTAAATTTCTCTTTTTCTCACTTTTTTGATTAATATCTATAATAATTTCTGTCGTGTTACTCGGTGAACCAACGCTACCGATGTTAAATTGATCTGAGTGATTGTTGAGTTTGTCAAGTAAATCCATTGTCTTTTTCCTGTAATTTGATGAAGATTGATTAAGTTCTGTAAGATTGGGTTAACAATTGGAGAAAGTCAGGGTTATCACTAAATTGATATTGTACCACGGCTCTTAACGCTTCTAAACCATCACTAATACTTTTAGCCATCAGATCCGCTAAATATTGAGGATAAGGTTCTTTGATCTCTGTTGAAACAACTTGTTCTTTGATAGCTTTTAATACTTTGGCTAATTCAATTTCTGTATTAGCACAGCTTTCTTTCATTTCTATCCTATAAGCTGGCGACCATTGATAAGGTTTATAATAAGTAAAATATACTTTTCGGCTTTTAGGCAAAATAATAGCTTGGTTTAAGTCCTCTTTTATCTTGTCTCGCTTACCTGGAACATCAAATTTATCTGAAACTGAAATATATAAATCGTTCCAAACTTGCTTTGTTTTTGTGGTTTGACCCACAGGTAACGGTTTAGTAAATTCACCGGCATTTAAAATTAATGTCATGCTGGTTTTATCGTCAAGCTTGAGGTCAAAGTTTTTTAAAACACTTAAGCCAATTTCTTGAGAAGAATCATATTTAACCATATATACTATATTGGGATTGGTCATCGCTTTTTTAAGAGAATCTATCAAGCTAAACCTATTAATGATATCCCATGTAGCTTGTTGAAAATGCGGTTCATCCAACGTTGACATACTGGTTAAGCTGTTAATTCCGATAACTGGTGTTTGATGAGAACCATCGGCAATAATCACATCATGTGGTGTTTGACTAATAACTAATAATTCTAAAGCTGTCATCGCTCCTCTAGTCACTTTAGGATTACTCTCAGAACTGTGCGGGAGAACATCTTGCCAATTTTTGTATTGAACTGAACCCCATTTTCGCTGATCTTCTCTAACTAATCCTTCAACACCAACACCAACTGCAATTAAAGTATCAGCACCAATAGATTTTTCAATAGCTTGTCCACCGTCAACCGCTGCAACAGAAGGAATAGGTGGGTTTTCTAAATCGTCAACTCTACAAATTAAATCATTATCATCCAAGATTTGATGCAGGGTTTTTCTTTGTTGTTGTAATTCATTGAAAAGTGGCTTGATTTTTTCTGCTATTTTAGGAGCATCTTCCAGAATGTCTTCTAGTAATTCATCTGGCAAGTTAGCATAGTTATCATTTTTATTGTTAGTCATGTTTAGAAAATCATAAAAAAACAATCTAAAGGCCAGAAAATCACGGGCTTGATATTTTTAGCTCACGACAGAGCGTTTTGTCTGACATACCGTAAATTTACCGAACATCAAGCCAGCTTGTCAGGTTTAGCTTTTGCCCGTTGCTGAAAGCTATCAAAATTAACTATGGACGTAACTGGATTCGAACCAGTGACCCCATCGATGTCAACGATGTACTCTAACCAACTGAGCTATACGTCCGTACGAATTGTTATTATAACACGATTGCTCCTAATTAGGCAAGCCCCTAGGCAGTAAATTGATAGCCAATTAACTTATAAATTAACTTGGCAGTGGTAAATTCCGAAACCACCGAATCACTAATCGGGGCCAATTCCATCACATCGCAGCCAATCACCTGATGAGTTTGGAAAAGACGACGGAGAAAGCCTAGGGTTTGATGCCAACTTAACCCCCCCGGTTCAGGTGTTCCCACCCCCGGAATTAAAGCCGGATCTATGCCATCCACGTCTATGGTTAAAAATACCTTCTCGGTGGTGATTTTGGCGATCGCTTTTTCGATCCAATTCGGATCACCGGCGATATCTCGATCCCAAACCACGGGAATCTGTTGTTTAGCAATTAATTCGGCTTCTTCCCGACAAATAGCCCGAATTCCCACGGGTAAGGTGGGTAAACCCATTTCTAACACCCGACGCATCACACAGGCGTGGTTATGGTGCGATCCTTCGTACTCAAAACGCATATCGCCATGGGCATCAATTTGAACCACCGTAAAAGGGTCCGATAAAGCCTGTCGGTAAGCTTGTACTACTCCCGTAGTGATAGCGTGTTCACCCCCGACGGCGACGACAAATTTATCATCGGCAATTAAACGAGAAACTGTAGCTGTGGTGACGGCTAACATCTCCTCGACGGACAATTGCGGTTGTTGACGGGTATCTGCGATCGCATCATGGGTATAGATGCCCACTTCTAAACAGGTTTCCCTCTTAAGTTCCTCGTCATAAGCTTCCAATTGTTGGGAAGCAGTAATCACCGCCGCCGGCCCGGTTTCACAACCCTTGCGATAGGTGGTGGTGGCCTCGTAGGGAATCGGCAGGATTACGGCCTTAGCTTTGGCGTAAGTGGCGATCGCTTCACTCCCTAAAAATTGTTCGCTACCGGTGGCGCAAGACAATAACATGGGCAAGTCACAGAAAATTTTAGTCCAATCTTCTATTATAAATATTTTGACTATTTTTGTCTATCTCAACTGACTCCAAACGTATCTACTACAATAGCCACAACCCCTTATCTATCAATAGATACATCCCTTAACTTTTTTTGCTGTACCCATGTTTATTCAAGAATGTTTGTCAGAGTATCCTAATTGTGAACAATTTGTCTGGGATTTGGAAACCCGAGGAGTTTCTGATATTGATATTCCCGTTCTGATATTTGTTGCCAGATGAAAAAGAAAGCCAGATGTTGAGAATCAAAATGGGTGATAGCGAGAATCAATTATTAAAAAATGTTCAGAAATCAATGTAAGGAAGAAAAAACAAGGTACAATTACTTAAATTTTTTCAAACTTGATCAGAATGGTTAATACCCCTCCTCCCACTCCTTGTCTGCCCCAAAATGAACCAGATGCGAATCGGCGGGCTGATTCCCTCAATCTTCAACGCCAAGCCTATAGATACGACTATCAGTATCTCCCACCCTTAGTCCTCATGGAATCCGTGCCTGCAGCGGAAAACTTTTCCCTTCAGTACATTACTGAACGGTTGGCGGCAACTGCGGAACTACCGGCCAATATGCTGGCTGTCAAAGTCAAATCTTTTTTAGATCCCCTCGATGAGCTACAAGATTATGAGGACTTCTTTGCCATTATCCCCTTACCCAAAATCGCCAAAGTCTATCAAACCAATGATGCCTTTGCCGAACAACGTCTATCGGGAGCTAATCCCCTAGTATTACGTTTACTGAAGCCGGGGGATGCTCGCGCCCAAGTTCTCAATCAAATCCCTAGTTCTAAGACAGATTTCGAGCCATTGTTTCAGGTCAATCAAGAATTAGCAGCGGGAAACATTTATATTGCCGATTATACGGGTACGGACATTAATTATCTCGGTCCCTCTTTGATTCAAGGGGGAACCCATGCCAAAGGGCGAAAATATTTACCGAAACCCAGGGCCTTCTTTTGGTGGCGGAAAAGTGGCATCAGAGATCGGGGCAAATTAGTTCCGATCGCTATCCAATTTGGGGAAAATGCGGAAAAGCTTTATACTCCTTTTGAGAAAAACCCCCTTGCTTGGCTATTTGCTAAAATTTGTGTTCAGGTGGCCGATAGCAATCACCACGAGATGAATTCCCATCTCTGTCGAACTCATTTTGTCATGGAACCGATCGCGATCGGCACGGCCCGGCAACTGGCAGAAAATCATCCCCTCAGTCTTCTGCTTAAGCCACACCTAAGATTTATGTTAACGAACAACCATCTGGGACAAGAGAGACTGATCAACCCTGGTGGACCGGTGGATGAATTATTGGCCGGCACCTTGGGCGAGTCGATGGCACTGGTTAAGGATGCCTACGCAAACTGGAATCTTCGAGACTTTGCCTTTCCTAAAGAAATAAGTAACCGGGGTATGGACGATACGGAACGACTACCCCACTACCCTTACCGGGATGATGGGATGCTGGTTTGGCAGTCTATTAATCAGTTTGTTTCTGATTATCTCCATTATTTTTACCCAAACCCCCAAGACATCACTAACGATCAAGAATTGCAAGCATGGGCCGGGGAATTATCTAATTCTGCGGCAGATCAAGGGGGCAATGTGAAGGGAATGCCGGCCAATTTTACGGATGTAGAGGACTTAATTGAAGTCGTTACCACAATTATTTTTATCTGCGGGCCACTGCATTCAGCTGTTAACTATGGTCAGTATGATTACATGACTTTTGCCGCTAATATGCCCTTGGCCGCTTACTGTGATCTTCCAGAAGCGATTAAGGATACTACAGGATCAATAATTGGAGATGCCAGAGGATCAATTACCGAAAAAGACATTCTTCAGCTATTGCCTCCTTATAAAAAGGCTGCCGATCAGTTACAAAGTCTGTTCACTTTATCCGACTATCGATACGATCAATTGGGCTATTACGATAAAGCTTTTCGAGAACTCTATGGCCGGAAGTTTGAGGAGGTTTTTGCCGAGGGTGATCAGGCAACAATTACGGGCTTCCTTCGACAATTTCAGCAAAATCTCAATATGAACGAACAAGAGATTGATGCCAATAATCAAAAACGGATCGTACCCTATACCTATCTAAAACCTTCTCTAATACTCAATAGCATCAGCATTTAAGTCTAAGATAATATCTCTAAGCTTGGCTTTCAACTTTTGCTATTTTACCCTGAAAAAAATCCCCCGGTCTTAGGGGGGATTTTTATTAGCGATCGCCGATCTTGTAGGGTGCGTTCCCTAATGCAACTTCTACCGCTCCACAGATCGATTTTTGGGGAACGCACCATGCACATTGATTGAAGTTGTAAGTCTAGGCGTTGCAGAATCAAGGTATGATACTAAATCCGTTGAGTACAGGCTAGTTATGAGGAGAGGCAAAAGGCAAGAGGTAAAAGGCAAAGGGGAATAAATAATCAGTTTTTAATAACCAGATTTAGTATGAATGCCAACTGTGCATCGTATCCAAAAGTTAGTTTGGGTCTAGCGGCAAGATGTAGGCAGAGTAGTCAAGTGAAGTGTCCCATGCCTGAGCCTCACCTTGTATTGTAAAGTTTTGTAAAAAATATATGCAAATGACTGCAAACAACTGCTAATATGGTTAGTACAAGTTTACGTTGCAGTTCACATGAAACTATCAGATTATGCTAAGAAAAAAGGGATCAGTTATGACACTGCTTGGAGAATGTGGAATCGAGGGCAGTTACAAGGAGAACGTCTTCCTACAGGAACAATTATTATTTTTGAAGATGACCGTTCTTGCGGTGAAAATAAAGTAGCTATTTATGGGCGAGTTTCTAGTTCAGAAAATCAATCTGACTTAGAGACTCAGGCAAAAAGATTGGAAGCTTATTGTATTGCGAAAGGCTATCAAATTGTTCGAGTAGTTAAAGAAGTAGGAAGTGGAGTCAATGATCATCGAAAGCTATTATTAAAACTTCTAGAACAAACTGATTATAATTTGATTGTCGTAGAACATAAAGATCGTTTAAGCAGAGTAGGGTTTAATTATCTGAAAGTTCTTTTAACTCAAACAAATAGAGATCTAGAGGTCGTTAATCTAGCAGAAGAAAGAAAAGACGATTTAAGGCAAGACTTCCTGAGCATAATTACCTCATTTTCCGCTCGATTATACTCATTAAGACGACGAAATAGAAAGACAGAATGTTTAATTAAATGCCTTGAGGAGAATGATGAAATTAGTTCAAAAACATCTAATTAAATTTAATCACAAAAATTATTCAGTAATTGATAAATTAGGATTTTTATCGAAGAATCTGTATAATTGTGCTGTTTATTTAAACCGTCAAGTTTTCTTTTCACATCAACCATTTTTAACAATGACTGAGTTACATCATGCCTTAAAAATGAGTCCAGATTATCAAGCCTTACCCGCCAAAGTAAGTCAGTTAGTATTAAAGCAAGTAGAAAAAACCTTTAAATCCTACCAAAAAGCGAAAGAACAATACAAAAAATCGCCAGATAAATTTACAGGAGAGCCTAAGTTGCCAAGATACAAAGACAAGGAAAAAGGTAGAAACGTTTTAACTTATAACTATCAAGCCATTTCTAAAAAAGCGTTGAAGCAAGGTTTAATCAAGCTATCAGGGACTAATTTAGAATTTAAAACTAATTTAAAGAAAGTCTTAGAGGTCAGGATTATTCCTAAATTGGGTGCTTATTGTTTAGAGATTGTCTATGAACAACCATCCTCATCAAGTCAAGAGGGAGAAAGATATGCTTTTATCGATTTAGGCTTAAATAACCTAGCTGCTGTTACCTCTAATATTCCCGAATTTCAGCCAACTTTAGTATGTGGAAAAGCCTTAAAATCCTGCAATCAAAAGTACAACAAGACACTAGCTAAACTCAAATCGGAATTACCCAGTCTCCAGAAGACCAGTAAAAGAATACAAGGTTTAACTTTAAAGCGTAATTGCCAGGTGGATTATTACCTCCACACCGCTAGTAAATATATTATTGATAAATTACTAGCTCATCAAATTAACCTTTTAGTTATTGGTCATAATCAAGGCTGGAAACAAAACATTAATATTGAAGATAGAAATAACCAGTCATTCGTAAATATTCCTCATTCAAGGTTTATCGAACAACTTACCTATAAAGCAAATTTAGTAGGAATAGAGGTCAAAACAACTAATGAAAGCTATACCTCTAAATGTAGTTTCTTGGACTTAGAGTCTATTCAAAAGCAAAAAAGCTATTTAGGCAAGAGAATTAAAAGAGGACTATTCAGAAGCTCGTCGGGTTATTTCTATGGAGCAGATATTAATGGTTCCTTAAATATTGGAAGAAAGGTAGTCGGAGAGGCCGCCTTTAGCGGGAATCCGATAGAGAGGTTCGTAGTTAACCCAGTACGGGTCAAAGCGTACAAAGCTAATTCTAGATGCAATATTTGCCTACAGAATTAGTAACTATTAGATAAAGTCTCTCCAGGAGAAGTGATTGAAGTTGCAGGCTCCTGAAAGTTGTGTTGGCGAAAGCAGCATAACTCCGCATCCCTGAGGATATCTCGATCCCAAATCACGGGAATCTGCTGTTTCTTCTCGACAAATAGCCCGAATTCCCACGGGTAAAGTCGGTAAACCCATTTCTAACACCCGACGCATCACACAGGCGTGGTTATGGTGGGAGCCTTCGTACTCAAAACGCATATCGCCATGGGCATCAATTTGAACCACGGTAAAAGGTTCCGATTAAGCTTGCTGGTAATCTTGTACTACTCTCGTGGTGATAGCCTGTTCACCCCCGACGGCGACGACAAATTTATCATCGGCAATTATTGGTTTCCTGCGGGCGATAATCTGGAAATATAGCCATCAGTTGGGCTGCTTCATATTGCTGTAACAAAAAACAATTATCCCCCGATAGCGATCGCTAAAGGTCGAATAATTATCAATTTTTGTCAAGAGGTGCGGTCAGATCTAAGAATCATCGCTAGAAAGAATGAGCCTAATTGTCAGGAATTTAGTTAAACAAGGTTTTTGGCAATATACTAATCTGGCTAACAAGCTTTTGGGCGTGATATAGGGAAAAGTTCTGGCGATAGTTGACCCATATCGTTACTCTGGAGATTGTTATACAGAAAGTTGACCTATAATATGTGGTTAGGCGTTTGAACACCCTCCACTCTCTCTTTGGTCCGAAATCATGAATTGAACAAATTTACTGGGGACTTAAGCATGACTACATCTGAAAGCGCCCGCTATCTTATGGCAAGAACGAACTTAGCATTTGAGCATCCTGAACTTGCAGTCTCTCTAGGGGATGCTGCCAAATGTTGGTCTTGTAAAATTGGGCTAAACGTAGGCTTGGGCGCAGTCATTGCTGCTGCAATTGCGGCGGCAGTTGCTACTGGCGGACTTGCCCTTATTCCAGAAGTTGCTGTGATTGCTGCGGCTACTGGTCTTTCAGAGGCAGTAGTGGTGGAAATTTTATCAAGTGTTGTTGGTGGAACAGCAGCTGTAGAGCTTATGATTGAAGAACTCTGTAAAGCTATGGGGGCATATAATTAGAGAGATCCCCTATATAATGGTAATTCTATGGGGTAAAACTTTTGGCTTGAGGGGTGTGGCAATTTTGTATTATGAGGATTTATTTTGATATGTGCAGCTTGCAACGCCCACTTGATACCAAGACGCAAATTCGAGTTGCTGTTGAAGCTGAGGCTATTCTCAATGTCATCTCATTGTGGGAAGCTGGGCAATTTGAGTTAGTTTCTTCACAAGCCTTAATGTTTGAAGCTGAACAAATTACGCCTTCTCCAAGAAAAGCATATATTTTAGAAGCGTTATCGAAGGCAGACTTATTTCTCCAACCAAATAAGCAAATCGAAGAACAAGCGCAAGTGTTTGTCAACTCAGGTATCAAACCACTTGATGCATTGCATTTAGCTTTTTCGGTTGAGGCAGAAGCAAATTATTTCTGTACATGCGACGATAGATTTTTGAGACGGGCTAAAGAAGTTGATACTTTGCAGACCAAAGTTGTTTCTCCTCTTGAACTGATTACGGAGCTATCGCAATGAGCAGTCAAACAAAATCCCTGAGCGAAATTACGCAGCAAGCAATTCAAGTCCTATCTAAAGAAATTGGCATTGCCAGTACAGTACGTTTTCTAAATCAGTTTTCAACTGGGTATGGCAACTATACAGAAGAACGCGAAAGTCTATTCAAAGACTTAACACTAGATGAGATTTTGAAGCGTATGCAAGACACCTAACAATTCAAATTCAGCGGAAGGTCAGGAGATATTGGTGCTGAGTTAGACGTCCTCTGCCGCCGCTTATCTTAGCCGTTATACTGAATCGGTTTTTAATAGCATGATTAACTCCCAATCCCACTTGAAAAACCCGCTCCCTTCTCCACACTGCTGTAACAAAAAACAACTATCCCCCGATAGCGATCGCTAAAGGTCGAATAATTATCAATTTTTGTCAAGGGGTGCGGTCAGATATAGGAATCATCGCTAGAATAAGCCTAATTGTCAGGAATTTAGTTAAACAGGGTTTTTGGCAAGATGCTAATCTGGCTAACAAGCTTTTGGGCTTGATATAGGGAAAAGTTCTGGCGATAGTTGACCCATATCGTTACTCTGGAGATTGTTATGCAGAAAGTTGACCTATAATATCTAGTTATATTTTCAAGAGAAGAGAAGAGAAAAAATGTTATCAACACTTCTAAGTAAAGCCGTACAAAAAGCTCAAGAACTGCCAGAAGCAATTCAAGACGAACTGGCAGAGCAGTTTATTGAAGACATCGAAAATGAAATCCAATGGCAAGAAACATTATCTAAACCCCAAGACAGCTTAATTCTCAAAGAACTTGCTCAGAAAGCTATTGCGGATTCAGAAAACGGACAGACTGAAGAAATGGGATTTGATCAGCTATGAAGTCGGAACTAAATCCAGATTTCGTCGGCTTATTTCAACAGCTACCAGAAAGAGTGAAAAGAACAGCCAGAAAAAATTACAAGTTATGGAAAGATAACCCAAGTCATCCAAGCTTAGAATTTAAGGAGGTCAATCAAGAAGACCAGATCTGGTCAATCAGAGTCGGTATAGGTTGGAGAGCGCAAGGGAAGAATCAAGAGTAAGAATGTAATTGTTTGGTTTTGGATAGGCTCTCACCCAGAGTATGACCAATTGTTAAAGAAGTTGTGAACCAAGAAACCTAACAAATCACCGCACCCGAAATAATAGTGAAATTTTGTGACAAAGTGCAGTCATATCTAAGAATCTTTGCTATGGTTATGGAAAGCTTCTGTGATAAGTTTCCTTAAAGGAGATTGTTTGCAGTAAGCTAATCTGGCTAACACGCTCTTGGGGGTGATATAGGGAAAGTTGACCCATATCGTTACTCTGGGGAGTTTTGTGCAGAAAGTTGACCTATATATAATATTTATGCCGACGATCATATGCTAGAGATGCCTCAAGGTGTGACAGCAGCTATAATTAAGAGCAGTTTTTCTCCAAGCAGAAAACTTGCATCCTGTAAAATTTAATACAATAATTATACAGAATACACTTACAGCATGACTTCATCTTCATCTTCGAGTATTGGCAGAACTCTTACTCTTGTTATCCCTGCCCTTTTAAGTTTAGTGGTCAGTATAGTTGGTGGTGTTACAGTTTTTCGTATTAATGATAAAAAGACTGATTTAAACTACAGTGTGGTCACATCAGCAGTATTTTCCGGGCAAACACAAAATACAGCCATTGTTGGTGTAGTTATCAATAACCCAGCCCAAAAAGAATTAGAGAACGTTCGTGTAATTGTTCCTTTGGGAAATGCAAAATTGACCGAACCTAAAGTCATAGGCTTGCAACCAGGCTCATACACGCAAGTTGTTGATGCCAAACAAATTGAAATTCAAGTTCCTTATCTAAATCCGCAAGAATCTTTCTCACTTCAGCTTTTGTTAGCATTATCTTCTAATAGGTGGAATATTAACAATTCTTCGGTATCAGTTCGAGCAAAAGGAATTACAGCAATTCCTACATCTTCGACAGCTCGGAATGATGGAGTTCTGGAATTTCTAGTTCCAGCAGTTACCTCTGTATTAGCGCTACTCGTTTTAGCCTTTAGCCGTTCATCGATCTTTTCACCGCTCTTTTACACCAGAAAACATGATTCAGATCAAAGGGATGTAGTTGCCTATATTCTCGGAGTTTATGAGTTTTATCAGGAAGCTGCTCAAATACGAACTTTAGAGAGGAAGACCCCTTACTGGGCACTTACTGATTCTCTTGCAGAAAAATGCTTATCATCCGGCGATCACACCAGGATTCAACAAGGTATTCAATGCCTTACAAGCTTATTATCATATGCTGATATACCAGACACTTCACAATTGCTTATTCACTATAATCTAGCTCGACTAGCTGCTGCTGTTGGTGATTTAAAGCTTGCAAGAAATCATCTTGAGTTAGCACGTAAGGGGAATCACTCTGTTATTAATATGCGTATCAGTTTTGATAAAAATTTATCACAAATTGTTTGAAGCCAGAAACGTTTAATCCTGTAATAAAACTTTACATTGACAAGCATAATACCCCTATAACATCAAATTTTAAGTTGAATAGACAATTCTCTGGAACCAGTGCGATCGCCGATCTTGTAGGGTGCGTTCCCTAATGTAACTTCTACCACTCCAGCGATCGATTTTTGGGGAACACACCATGCACATTGATTGAAACTGGGCGTTGCAGAATCAAGGTATGAATGCCAACTGTGCATCGTATCCAAAAGTTAGTTTGGATCTAGGTTTTAAAAATCCCACAAGAGAAGATTCATATCTCAAATCAGCAACGCCATGCAACGCCTTTAACCTTCGATTCTAATTTTTTCTTTTATCGAATTAACGATTCCCAAGCATTTGAGGTGATCGATCTATACAATTGATAGATTTAAATCATGTTGATAATGGAATAATTCCGATTTAATCGTTTCTAACTAATAAGATTGAGATGCTTTGTTTAATCACTTAAATTAGCAGTTTCTAGCCATTTTTTACCCATTTCAATCGGAATACCGAGGGGAGGACAGAGAATTTTAATTAATTCAATTCCTCCCGGGATTAAAATGCTTCTTAGGTGAGAATTTTTCTTGATTTCTGCGTCAACTTGTGCGACAAAAGTTTGTTTTTCAATTTCGGTATTAGTGGGATAAGTTTGGGTGATTTGGCTGATAAGTTGTTGGATTTCTTGGGCGGCTTCGGCTAAATTTTGGGGTGTGGCGTAATTATGTTGAACGGCTTTTTGATCTCCTTGCACCGTATCGGCAAAGTTAGCAATATTTGCTCCACGAAGGTCATATTTAGGAGTTTCTGACATAGGATTAAAAGATTGAAGATTACTGATGAGAATTAGGGTTTGCGGCAAAAAGTACGGGCGAAGCATTCGGATAGAAAATCTCCGGTTTCACCGATAGGTTATTGCCCGAATGCTTCGCCCCTACAGGACGCGGGCCGATGAAGACGCAAGGTTTTGAAGCACGATTCTCTCAAAATCTTGCACCTGTTTCGCAAGAAAAGCCACAAAACCCCTATCTTGCCTACATTTCACATTTATTCAGCAAGCCCTAATTATAGCATCCATAATGGCAAAACTGACACCATTTCTCTGAATGAAAGCGATACGTCGAATTCAAGTCCCCCTTTTCAAGGGGGATTTAGGGGGATCAAAATAAGGATTGAGCGGCTTTAATCCGAATACTTGGATTCTTGTCTGTGAATAGTCTTTTGGCAAGAGTTCTGATAATTAAATCGAGGGATTCTGTACTCAATTTCATATCAGTTTACTGCATAACGAGAGCCAATTTTACCGAGGGCATCAACAGCACTGAAACGAACGCTATCATCTTCATCGTAACAAACATTTACTAGATCAGGAATAACATCTTCTAGTCCAATTTCACCTAAAGCAATTGTGGCTGTGACACGAACTTTTACTTCCGTATCTTGTAGGGATTGAATGAGATAGGATATTGCTTTTTCACCACCAATTTTTCCGAGAGATTCCGCCGTGATTATCCGAATATCGGGATTAGTATCAGATAAGTAGGAAGCTAGATAAGGAATTGCGGATTCATTGCCAATTTCTCCTAAAGCTCGAATCAGATTTAGGCGAACATTAAGATCATTTTCTCCTATTAAATGGGATACTAAGGTGTCGGCAAGGCTGCTATTGCCAATTTTGCCCAAGGCTTCGGCAGCTTTAGCGCGGATCTGGGGGAGAGAATCGTTGAGTTTATTCAATAAAGTATTGATGGCGATTTGGGTGTTATTAAGTTGCTGAACCATGTTATTTTTCCTCTGGGTTATTGTTATTAGGTTGCTGGGGATAATTCTGTTGGCTTCCTTGCACATTATGAGCTAAATTGCCAATGGTAGCTCCTCTGAAATCATAGGTAATAGATGATAGGGATGCGTTTTTTTCAGAAGAAGCAGGAATATTTTGACTATCCTCTCCAAAACTGGCTATCTCTGAAAAAGTAATAGGTGTATATCTGACGATTCAGCAAGAACCTATTGGTTTAGCAGTTCTGTCATAACCCATATTTTATTCATTATTAATTAATTTTTCAAGAAGGGCATAAATATCTTTCTTATCACCTTGTTTACGAATTCCAACTCCAATAACAATAACAATAATTTGAGCTTCTTCAACACGATAGACAATCCGATATCTTTGACCAACTGCCCTAACGCTACGATATCCTTTAAGTTTACCTGAAAGGGCTTTACCTTGTTTATCTGGTTCAATTTTTAGCTTTTCAATCCGTTTGCGAATTTCTTGCTGAATGCGTTTATCGGTAATTTTAGATAAAAAGCTTAAAGCAAGAGGAATTAATTGTATTTGATATTCCATTACCAACCCAGTTGTTTTTTAGCATCTTCCCAAGTAATTCTTTGTCCTGATTGATCCTGTTGAATTGCTTCAGATAGGATTTCGGCAAACTCTTTGTCTTGTAAAATATCAAGAGTTTCTAACCAAGATTCAATTTGAGCGTAATTCAGGGCAACCATAATGGGTTGACCTTCTTTGGTAATAATAATAGGTTCGTCAGTCATTTGCTCAGACCATTCAACCAGCTTTTGTCCTGTTTCAGTAATGTTTAGATATTTAGTCATGTCAGCAATTAACAGTTATCAACTAATGATTATAGCAGTTATCGGTCAAATGAGTTACAGGGAACAAATTGGGTATAGTCAGCAATAGCACCTTTAGGCTTTATCTTTTAAAACAATCATTCTGGGATTTAGTTAAATATTTTGACTATCCTCTGCAAGTTTAGTTTCTACTTTTTGAATCATAGCTGCAAATTCCGATTGGCGGTGTAAGTCGATATTGAGAGTATTCATATCTTTAAGAATGTTGGTTAGATTATCAATATTGCCCCTGATTTCATCATATAAGTTTACTGTCTCTAGGATACTATTAGTTTTAGCTAAATCAATTTGTTTGTATTTTGCTTGTAGTTGTGATTTTTCGTCTTCCCAATATTTCAGGTAGTCTATGCGCTCGAAGTCTTTATGAATTCTGGCATCTGGTAAAATAATCGGGAATATTCTTTGATAAAAGTCACCATTTCTGGCAATTTCTACTAATTCAAACATACAGTTTTCTGATTTTAAGTATCTATCGCTGATGACGGCGACGACACATTTACCCTGTCCAATTTGCCGCATAAAGTTTTTGATGGAGTCTTTATAGCTGGTGTGGGTTTTATCCCGAATAATCTCAATTCCTTTTGCTTCAAATGCTTGGACGAGTTGATTAGCCATTTCGTTGCTGTCTTCCTGCCAGTTGTAGGAGATGTAAACTTGTTGATTCATGGGTTGGGAGAGGGGGTGATAGTATTTAAGTTTGTTTTGAATTGTGTCTAGTGCTTCTCTAGCTTGAGAGAGAGTATCGCCATTATTTAATGTGACAAAATCAGGATTTTTCAGGCATTTGATAAGTTCAGTCATCGCTGTTTCTGAGCTAATTTTACCCAAAGCCTCGGCTGCCTGCGAACGAACATACTTATTAGAGTCTTTTAAAGCCTTGAGTAACCCCGGAATGGCTGTTTCTGAACCAATCTTACCCAAAGCCGCGGCTGCCTCCCTACGAACAAACCAATCAAAGTGTTCTAAAGCCTTGAGTAACCCCGGAATCGCTGTTTCTGAGCCAATATTACCCAAAGCCTCGGCTGCCTTCCAACGAACATACACATCAGAGTGTTCTAAAGCCTTGAGTAATCCCGGAATCGCTGTTTCTGAGCTAATTTTACCTAAAGCCTCGGCTGCGTACATACGAACATCTTTATTAGAGTCTTCCAAAGCCTTGAGTAACCCCGGAATCGCTGTTTCTGAGCCAATATTACCCAAAGCCTCGGCTGCGTACATACGAACATCCTCATCAGAGTCTTCCAAAGCCTTGAGTAACCCTGGAATCGCTGTTTCTGAGCCAATATTACCCAAAGCCTCGGCTGCCTTCCCACGAACAAACCTATCAGAGTCTTCTAAAGCCTTGAGTAATCCCGGAATCGCTGTTTCTGAGCCAATATTACCCAAAGCCTCGGCTGCGTTCCAACGAACAAACCTATCAGAGTCTTTTAAAGCCTTGAGTAATCCCGGAATAGCTGTTTCTGAGCCAATATTACCCAAAGCGAAGGCTGCGTTCCAACGAACATTCCAATCAGAGTCTTTTAAAGCCTTGAGTAATCCCGGAATGGCTGTTTCTGAGCCAATCTTACCCAAAGCGAAGGCTGCGTTCCTACGAACATCGCTATTAGAGTCTTCTAAAGCCTTGAGTAACCCCGGAATCGCTGTTTCTGTGCCAATCTTACCCAAAGCCTTGACTGCGTTGCTACGAACATCATCATCAGAGTGTTCTAAAGCCTTGAGTAACTCTGGAATGGTTGTTTCTGTGCCAATCTTACCCAAAGCCTCGGCTGCGCTACCACTAACATCATAATCAGAGTCTTCTAAAGCCTTGACTAACCCCGCAATGGATGTTTCTGTGCCAATATTAGCCAAAGCCTCGGCTGCCTTCCAACGAACATACCAATCAGAGTCTTCTAAAGCCTTGAGTAACCCCGCAGTGGCTGTTTCTGTGCCAATCTCAGCCAAAGCCTCGGCTGCACTCCTACGAACACCCCAATCAGAGTCTTTTAAAGCTTGACTTAACTCATTAACAACTTGATTAGACTTTGTTAATCCCAATAACTCCACCTTAAACCGTTTCGGCACATCCAACCCAAGCACTAACCCCACTGTCTGCTTTTGAAACTCAAAGTTGACTTCTCCTGCTAACCTCGCTCCTAATTTTAAATCAATCTCTAACCCTAACTTAACCACCCGTTTTGCTTGGGTTTCATTATCCAATAACCCCAACAGCAACGCCATAGGTTCTGTCCATTTGAGATAATTCAAATAGTCCCACTGTAACTGCTCATCCCTGAGATGGGGTAACTTTTTCTTTAATTCCTCAGCCGTGTAATATTCTTGAATCAGTTGGTGGCGAAAAGCGATTTTATCATTACCTTCTAGGTGAATTAGATGATATTTCAGTAAATCCTTTAACCACTGCTTACTGTAATATTCTGGGAATCCTTTATTTTTGATAAATTTGCTTAATTCTTCCTCTGCTTCTGTTCGGGAAATAGCCACCTGAATCTCAGTTTTTGACTCCCCTTGGGTCATTTTCCAAGCTAACACTTGCAGCAATTCTCGCCACCAATCCCGGGATTCTTGGTAAGTAGAAACATCTGCTTTTAATTTGTGGTGATAAACTTTTTCAGTAAAATGTCGAAAAACTAAGCCTAAATTAGCAGGAATTTGGCTTTTCTCATTAAAAACTTCACATAACATCCACAAAAGCAGGGGGGTTTCTCCCAATTCCTTGAGACGATTTCCCAACTGTTTAAGCATTTCTTCGCCTTTTTCAGGCAAATAGGCCTTGACAAAATCCCGCATCTGTGGTTCAGTCAGGGGGAGCATTTCCAGCTTTTTTTCAATGTTTAAGTCGTCGCTGCCTAAATCCCTTGTGGTGAAAATCATCGGAATTTCTGCATACTGCTGGCGAAAGTTTTTTAAATTCTGTCGTGCAGTATCTGAGGGCAACTCATTGATACCATCAAATAATAATAATGGGCTAAAATTCTGATTTTCTAACAGCCAACTTTCTAGGGTATTACTATCAATAATTAATTTATGGCGTTTCAGGAATTGTAAAATTAAATCAAGAATTGAGGTTTCATACAAGCGTAATTCGATGAGAATGGGAATTTGAATGATTTTAGCTTGATTTTGTTGATTTAGGCGCAAGCTTTGCGCTCCTACGGATTCTTCTAATAATAATCTGGCTAAAGCGGTCGATTTTCCTGAACCGGGACGACCTTTTAAAAGAACGTGATTAGCCGCATATTCGCGTAAACCATCTAAAACCGTGAATCTTTCGTTTTTTTCTGGTCTTTCTGGTCTTTCTTGTCGGTTTTGTGGTTCTTTTTCAATCGTCTGCACCCACAAATCCCTTAGCAAAGGTGCAGTTTTCGGCGGGCGTGTTTTTCCCTCTACGTCCGTGAGGGTGTAAAATGTCTCCCACTGGGCGTACTGTTCCGAGTCCGAGATTGATTTGAGATAGGGAGTCCAGTCAATCATTGATGCTGTCTGTTAGTTCGAGAAGGAACCCGGATTAAACTTTCTAATATTTTAATCGTAGGCTAAGAAGATTTGGTCATGACTTAAGTAGCTGGTTATAATTAAATTAAAAATGGATTTTAGGTTCGATCCCCCCTGCCCCCCTTGATAAGGGGGGTGCCGATAGGCGGGGGGATCCCCCCTTTAATCCCCCCTTGATAAGGGGGGCATCTGATAACTTTTAACGCCTACCTACTTACAAGATAGAATCGGAGTTTCTGCATCCCTCTCCTGTCAGACAGGGAAAACCCCATCCGAATATAAACACTCACGCTGCTGTCGTACCTTGTTCCAAGCACTTTAGCGTATATCTGGCACGAGTTTTAAGAATTGTTAATTGATCTGTTTTTGCCAACAACTCATCTAACTCAGCTACTTCATCAGCGCAGAGTAAAGATTCTGCATTTCTCGTCACTAAATCATCTAAACGGGTTTGCTCTACGAGGGACAATTGACAACTTGCCAGCGCTTTTAATTCATCCACACTCAAACCAATCAAACAATCTTCATCGAGTCCTAATGAATTGGCAAATCGAGAATAGGTGTTCCAGTCTAATAAAACCCCAACTCGTTCCCCTTGCTCATTTGTTAAGTATTCTACTGGCTTGGACATATTAGAAACACTCACAATACAATATAATCCTATTTTAGTAATTAATTCCAGAAAATGCCATCGATCGCCGATAAGGTTATCTTATTTTTGTTTTCCTAATTGTTAGATTTTCTAAAAAGTTGAAAAAGTACGGGCGAAGCATTCGGATAGAAAATCTCTGGTTTCAGCGATAGGTTATTGTCCGAATGCTTCGCCCCTACAGGACGCAATTGCCGATAAGGTTATCTTATTTTTGTTTTCCTAATTGTTGGGCCTTATAAAAAGTTTCTAAACTGTGACTATCCCCGACAAAACGCCAGTGCCAGGGTTCATAATTAATACCCTGGGGATTATTTTCAGGGAAAGATAACTCGAAACTGTACTGGGCAGCGTTATTTTGCAACCAACGAAAAGCGGCAGTATTAGCAAAACTGCTAATTAAATTCGTTGCGGGAGCGTGACCATCGCCAATATCGATCGCATAACCGGTATGATGTTCGCTGTAACCCGGAGGTGCGCTCACTTCTGCTCGTTTGCGGGTTTGCTGATTGCGTTGTTTTTTAACTTCAAAAAAGAGCTTTTCTTGGGTTGCTTTCGATCGAAATGCAGAAATCGGCATTAAAATCACCCCCGACCTTCTCGCGTCACTCTGCATCTGGATAAAAGCTTTGGCTGCTGCCTTCCTTAAACGCATACCACCATCCCCAGTAATAGGGGCTAATTCCGTCTCCGGAGCCTCTTGATAGGGTAAATGACCTAGAATGTTCTCAATGGGGCTAGGAGTGGCTTTAATGGGGGGGGAGGGGTTAATAACCGGTTTTTTTACGGTAGCAGGGGGACGATTCAAGACTGCTATGGCAATTAGGCCGGTTCCCACCAGAGCAAGTAAACCGCTTGCGATCGCTATTAGACCATTAGGATTAGTAGTTTTTCTGTACTGGCTGTCCCGCAAAGCTTCGGGAATATCATCGATCGGTTTCACGGTTTACTTACCCTCCTGCACCATAATTACATTATTCCCCGGCCACTCCATCTTGACGAGCAGCGTGTTGAACGGCGGCGGCCACAGCCGTAACTACACGACCATCAAAAACCGAGGGAATAATATTCTCTCGATTGAGATTAGCAGGAGTGATCAGAGAAGCGATCGCTTTGGCCGCTTCCAGATACATATTATCGGTGATTGCCCTAGCGCGACAGTCCAGGGCCCCGCGAAATAATCCGGGGAAAGCGAGAACGTTGTTAATCTGATTGGGATAATCGCTGCGTCCGGTAGCCACCACGGCCACCAAATCATTGATTAATTCCGGTTGAATTTCGGGAATCGGATTAGCCATGGCAAAGACGATCGCATTTTTAGCCATTCCCTTGACCATTTCGGGAGTCAACACCCCCGGTACGCTCACCCCCAGGAAGACATCAGCGCCTTTGAGAGCATCCCCTAGCTTACCACTGGCAGCCACGGCCCAAGCTTGTTTTTCTGGGGTTAAATCGTCCCGGTTTTGGGAGAGGATACCAAGGGAATCACAGAGGATTATATCTGTGGCTCCTGCGGTTTTAAAGAGAGTAGCGATGGCGATTCCGGCCGCACCTGCACCATTAATGACGATTTTGACTGTATCAAGCGATTTTTTGACAAATTTGAGGGCATTAATCAGGGCAGCCAGGGAAACGATCGCTGTACCGTGTTGATCATCGTGGAAAACGGGAATATTTAATTCCGCTCGCAGACGTTTCTCGATTTCAAAACAGCGGGGAGCGCCGATATCCTCTAGGTTAATACCCCCAAAAACCGGAGCGATTCTTTTGACGGTTGCGATGATTTCTTCGGGATCCTGGGTGGCTAAACAGATGGGAAAAGCATCAATTCCGGCGAATTCCTTGAATAACATCGCTTTCCCTTCCATGACTGGCAAGGCAGCCTCTGGCCCGAGATTTCCTAATCCTAATACCGCGCTACCATCGGTCACTACAGCGACGGTGTTGCCCTTGATGGTCAATGAGTACACCAGTTCGGGTTGGTGAGCGATAGCGGTGCAGATGCGACCAACTCCGGGGGTGTAGGCCATGGCCAGGTCATCTTGGGAGGTGAGGGGAATACGACTCTCAATGGAGATTTTACCCCGACGATGGAGATCGAAGGTGCGATCGGAAACTTTGAGCAGTTTAACATCCGGTAGAGCTTTAACCGCGGCGATAATCTGTTCCGCTTGGTCGGTACTAGCGGCATCAACCATAATCTCGCGGGTGCTAATCTTTAAATTGCGTTCGATTAGAGAAATTTGCCCTAAATTCCCCCCCACATCGGCGATCGCATTGAGGACAGAAGCGAAGGTTCCCGCTTGATTGGGGATTTCTATCTTGAGACTTAAACTATAGCTAGGATTGGGCGTTAAATGAACCATGCTGAAGGCTTCCAATACTGATAAATATTGATTATCTTCTATCTGTGAGAGACTTTGGTATCTAATCGTGCAGTTTCTTTAGCTATTATGATATCTGTGGTCATAATACCAGTGGAGCGGGGTGTGGGGTGTGGGGAGATGGCAAATTAGGTTAGACTTCATCTTAATGAGAAAGACTGTAAATATGACTAGAGAATTATATCCAGCGATCGATCCCTATTGTACTGGTTACTTAAAAGTATCGGCTCTCCACACAATTTATTATGAAGAAGTGGGCAATCCCCAGGGTAAACCGGTAGTATTTCTCCATGGCGGGCCCGGAGGTGGTATTGAAGGGATTTATCGTCAGTATTTCGATCCGCAGAAATGGAGAATTGTCCTTTTTGATCAACGGGGTTGCGGTAAAAGTACCCCTCACGCTGAGTTAAAAGAAAATAACACTTGGCTGTTAGTGGCAGATATCGAAAAACTACGAGAATTATTAAAAATCGAGCGCTGGGTAGTTTTTGGCGGTAGTTGGGGAAGTACCCTATCTTTAGCCTACAGTCAAACCCATCCCGAACGCTGTTTAGGCTTAATTTTGCGCGGAATTTTTCTACTGCGAGAAAAAGAATTAAAATGGTTTTATCAAGAGGGAACCAGTTATATTTTTCCCGATATTTGGCAGAATTATTTAGCACCTATTCCCCCAGAAGAAAGGGGTGATTTGCTCGCCGCTTATTATCGGCGCCTGACTAGCGATAACCCCCAAATCCGTCTAGAAGCTGCCAAAGCTTGGTCAATTTGGGAGGGAAGTACCAGCAAATTAATTCCTGCGGACAATTTAATCGAGAGATTCGGTCAGGATAATTTTGCCGAAGCTTTTGCACGCATTGAATGCCATTATTTTGTCAATAAGGGTTTTTTAGAAACGGATAACCAACTGATCGAAAATGTTGATAAAATTCGTCATATTCCTGCGGTTATCGTGCAAGGACGTTATGACATTGTTTGTCCGATGATTTCTGCTTGGGAATTACATCAAGCTTGGCCGGAAGCGGAATTGATCATTGTTCCCGATGCGGGACATTCGATGACAGAAGTGGGAATTCGTAGTGCTTTAATTGAGGCTACCAATAAATTTGTTAACTTATAAATCACCTAATCATCGTGATGATTTTGCCAAATTTGTTCATAGGCTTTTTCCATATCTATCGTAAATTTTTTTCCATTCCAGAGGGGAGATGTATGACGAGATTGACGTAATTGATAACGGACTTCTTCCCTTAAATTTTGATCTAATCCTAGCTTAATTCCCCACTGCACATATTCCTCCTCACTCCAAGCTATACCCTGACTAATGCCGGCATTTTTCATAAAAGTATAGCTATTGCGGGCTGCGAATTGTTCACCAACCCTAGTGACTAAAGGAATCCCCATCCAGAGGGTTTCTAGGGTTGTGGTAGCACCACTATAGGGATAGGTATCGAGAATTATATCAGCAATTCCTAGATTAGCGCGATGGGTTTCCTCATGCAAATCATTGGGCAAAAATCTTAATCTATCTTGACTAATTCCCAATTCGTCAGCACTTTTGAGAAATAATTATCGAATGGTTTCTTTGTCGGCAAAACCTTTGATTAAAAGATAGCTATTAGGAACCTGTTGAAGAATCTGCAATTGCAGATAAATCATGTTTAAGGTGCGTTTTAATCCCGATTGCACGGTCAGATAAATAATAGCGTCATCGGGAATATTTAAATCAGTTCTTCTCCTAGTGGGAACACCCACTTCAAAACCATCTACAGATAAATAAGAGTTGGGAAGTCGGATGATTTTTTCTGAATAAATTTCTTCAGCATTTTCGGGTAAAACGTAGTTATCGGCAATAAAATAATCAATCGCAGGGATTCCCGACGCATCTAATCCTAACCAAGTTACCTGTATCGGTGCGGGTTTTAAGGCCATTACTAGATAAGTTGTATTATTGGTTAAGCTATCAAGATCCACTAAAATATCTAAGTTATCTTGACGAATTCGGGCAGTTATCTGTTCAATTTTTGCGGGCAAATTATAGCTATAATCTGAGTTATTTATAAACCATTTTTCAGTAATTTCGTCCGCTGCTTGGTTGACAAAATAGGTGTAAATTTCAAATTTATCTCGATTATGATAGTGAAATAACCAGCGACTTAACCAACCCACAGAATGACGACGGAGAGTATGGGCAATATAACCAATTTTTATTTTTCTTGCTGGAGATTTTGGAGAAGAAACAGGAGCAATATAGTTATAGCGGGTTCTTACATCTGCTTGAAAAATTTCTGCTAGTTTACTTTGTAAATAGCGATTGATTTTCGGATTATCTTGATAGTAGGGAAGACAGATAGTAACTCCTAAAATAGAGTCAATAATAAAAGGACGTGCATTAAATTGTTTAGCATTAATTTGTCCCTCGATTAGTTGTATTAATTCATCAATAAATTTAGGTAAATTTCCCCAGTCTCCTTTAGCTTGTGAAATAGCAATCACTAGAGAAATTCCCAAGAGCTTTTCAGTGGTTGTCTGGCAACTTTTATAAAAATTATCAGCAATTTCTAGAGATTTTTTATAGTCAACAGTGGTGGTTTTATAAAGATTAAACAAACTATTTTGTAGGTATAAATCCTCTGGGAGAAAGCGCAAACAAAGCTCTACCAAATTAATAGCAAATACACTTTGCTTTTGTTGATAAGCATAATTGACAATTGCTGATATAACTTTGGTTGCAATTATTTCTGGATTATTGATATGTAAGGCTGCTAATTCTAAAAAGTGGATGGTATCAGTACAGGGGTAGATTAAAACTTTTTCCGTCACTCGCAGCAGTAAATCAAGATTAATTGCTGCTGTAGCTGTATTCTCTAACAGTTCAAATACACACCAATCATGGCACTTTTCCATCGCAAAAATTTGGAATTGTATTTCTAATTTCATCAGATGCAGGAGATTGTTTAAAAAACTAGGATTAAGGTTTTGTAGATGCAATCGAATTAGATAACTTGTCTCTAGTCTTTGGGAATTTTCTTGTCTGGTTGCCTCTGCATCTAAGATTTGAGTTAAAGTTTCTATCCACCCCGATAATTCTGATTCGGCTGCTTGACTCAACACCAGTAACCAAGTAGCTTGTGCGTCTTCTTCTCTATCTTGTAAAAGATAGGCTAATCCTAGATAAAAATAATCCTCAATCACCAGAGAATTGGTTTCAATTAATTGTTCATAAAACTGCACTACTCTTTGATAATTCTTGTCATTTAAATGGGTTTGTATGTCTTGATGCCATTGCATAGTTTTTATCCGCTAAGATTGACAATAAATATTCCACATTTGTTGATAAGCAGTTTCTAAATCTCTGGTAAATTGTCTGGCATTCCAGAGGGGAGATGTATGACGAGACTTTCGGAGTTTCCACCGGACTTCTTCCCTTAAATTTTTATCCAACCCTAACTTAATTCCCCACTGCACATATTCCTCATCACTCCAAGATATACCCTCAGTTATTCCCGCATTCATCATTAAAGTATAACCGTTGCGCGATGACCATTGTTGCCCCACTTTAACCACGAGAGGAATTCCCATCCAGAGGGTTTCTAAGGTGGTTGTACCACCATTAAAGGGATAGGTGTCCAAAACCACATCAGCGATGGCTAAATTTGCCCTGTAGGTTTCCGTCTGATAGAGAGGAAGCATCTTAATTCGATTAGTTTCTACCCCAACTTCTGCGGCAATTTGACAGAATAAATCCCAGAGGGAATTATCATCAGCAACTCCTTGAATCAGGAAATAACTATTAGGTACAGATTTAATGATTTGCATTTGTAAGCGAATCATCGCAGGATTACGCTTAATTGCAGTTTGAGAACTTAGGTAAATAACCGCATCGTTATTAATACCTAAATCTTCTCTTCGCAGGGTAGGAACGGCTATTTCAAAACCATCCACAGCGACAAAAGCATTAGGTAAACGCCAGATTTTTTCTTGATAATATTCTTGGGCATTTTCTGGCAATACATAAGGATCCGCTAAAAGATAATCTACTGCTGGTAAACCGGAACCATCAAAACCTAACCAGTTAACTTGAATAGGAGCAGGTTTTAAGGCAATAACTTGGACAACGATTGCCCCAGTACCACTATCCAAGTCCACAAGAATATCGATTTTATCTTCTTTAATTTTGCGATAGGTTGCTAGGGAATCAGCAGTAGCATGATAGATTTTATCTGCGGGATTAGAAAACCATTGTTGAGTTATTTCATCCACAGGTTGATTCACCATATAAAGGTGAATATCAAACTGTTCACGATTGTGATAATTAATAGTCCAACGACTCAATAAACCCACGGGATGACGTTTTAAGGTTTGGGCAATGTAACCAATTTTAAGTTTTTTATCAGGATTATATTCTCTAGGTTTGTCAAAACTTTCCTCCTGAAAACCCAGCATTTCTTTGTAAGTTTCTTGAAAAAAACTGCCAATCTGACTTAAAAGCGGTCGATTCTCTTTCGGGTTATCTTCATAGTAAGAAATAGGGTTCATAACTGTTAGCAAAGCTTCTCTGACTAAGGGATGTATATCTTGAGGCTTTTCTTTTAGAAATTTTTTAATTAAGTGTTTATACTCTTGACAAATACTAGGAATGTCATTCCATTTTGAGGCTAGTAAAGAACCACTAAAGAGGAGAGATTGACTAAACATTTTTAAATCAATTGTTTGGCTTTTGTATTTGAATTCTTTGATAAAGTTTATCGCTTTTTGGTAGTTAGGGACAAAGACATAAAACCAAAATAAATTAGCTACTAAGTACAAATTTTCTGAATAAAGGGGAAGAAAAGCTTCCGCTAAGTCAACGGAATAAATAGGTTGATATTTCTCAAAAGCAAAGTGTCGGGTGACAGTGATGACGTGATTAAGTAATTCTGGAGAATTGTCAAGATAGGGTAAACTTAACCGAACTAATTCTATGGTATATTTATGAGCGTAAGGTATGACGGCAATTACTACCCGTTCCAATAATTGAGAGTTAACTGAACCCTGAGTAATTAATTCTAGTATTTGCCATTCTTGCAGTTGTTGAGGATGAAATCTATTTAATTTAATTTCAATGAGGGTTAAATGCAGTAAATTATTGAGATAACTGGGATTAATTTCCTGTAGATGTTTACGAATTAACCAACTGATTTCTAGATTTTCTAACTCTAATTGTCGGTTAGCTTCGGCTGCTAAAATATTGCTTAATTCTAGCAGCCATGACTCGGTTTCCTGTTCATCTCCTTGAGTGAAAACAAATAACCAAGTAGCTTGTGCTTCTTCTTCTTTTGCTTGCAAAAGATAGGATAATCCTAAATACCAATAATAACTAATTTCTGTGGTTTCTCTTTCTATCAGTTCTTCGTAAAACTGACTAACAATATCGTATTGATTGTTTTCTAAAGCGGTTTTAACTTCATTTTGCCAAGACATGATTTAATTCTCCCTGATTAACTTTCACAATAGATTTGCCACATTTGACGATAGGCATTTTCCACATTTTTAGTAAACTGACGTGCATTCCAAATCGGTGAAGTTTTTCTAGATTCATCTAATTTAGCGATAACTTTGCGTCTCAGGTTTTCATCCTTACCTAACTTAATTCCCCAATCGATATACTCCTCATCACTCCAAGCAATACCTTCACTAATTCCCGCATTAACCATTAAAGTATAACTATTTCTCGATGACCATTGTTGACCAACTTTTGTAACTAAAGGAATCCCCATCCACAGCACATCTAAAGTCGTCATTCCTCCCGTAAAGGGATAGGTATCTAAAACCACATCAGCTATCCTTAAATTTGCTCGATAAATTCCTGTGGGATAGAGGGGTAAGATTTTTAATCTCTCATAATTAATTCCTTCTTCCTCGGCAATTTTGAAAAATAATTTTTCCACTGATTTAGCATCACTTAACCCTTGAATACTCAAATAACTATTAGGAACTGCCTTTAAAACTTGTAGCTGAAGTCGAATAATTTCAGGGTTACGTTTAACCCCCGTTTGTACGGTTAAGTAATTAATTGCATCCTCTGGAATCCCTAAATCATCCCTTCGGAGAGAAGGGGAAGCAACCTCGACACCATCCACACAAATATAGGAATTAGGTAAGCGCCAAATTTTTTCTCGGTAATATTCCTGTGCATCTGCTGGTAAAACGTAATTATCAGCAAGATAGTAATCAATTGCAGGAATTCCTGACGCATCAAAACCTAACCAAGTCACTTGTATTGGTGCGGGTTTTAGTGCCATGACTTGACAAGTTGCTTCATTAGTGATGCTGTCTAAATCTACCAAAATATCAATATTATCATGACTAATTTTTTCAGCAATCAGTAGAGGCTTAATCGGTAAATTATAGCAAGCATTTACCCGATTTTTAAAATCATTTTCAGTAATAAAATCTTCTTTTTGAGATACTAGGTATAAAGAGACATGAAACTGGTTATAGTCATGATACTTCATTAACCATCTAGAGATTAATCCGATAGAATGATTACCTAAAGTATTGGCAATATAGCCAATTTTAAGAACTTTATTGGCATCTTTAATAGTCGATTTTTGCAGAGAATGACGGTTATAATTATTGCGGACATATTCCTGAAAAAGTTGACCAACACAATTATTAATGTAACGGTTTTTTCTTGGGTTATCTTCTAGGTAAACTAGAGGGGATACAATTGATAGGCATGGTCCATCCAATAATCTTGGACATTCTCGATTAGTGATACTTTTTTGCAAGGATTCTGTATATTCTTCAATATCTGCCTTAATATCGACCCAATTACCACTAAATAATTTTACATAAAGAGCCATAAAATCAGCGACAGCTTGAGAAGGCAAACCTTGACAACTTGTTTTTAATTGACTAGCTACTTGCATAGCAGCGGCAAAATCTCGATTATCAAAATAACATTGATAAAGTTCAGCTAACAGATAAATTTGCTCCGGTTCCACTGCTAAACAAGTATTAATAATATCAATAGCCAATGGTTTATTATTCATGGCTAGAGAAGTTACTTTAGCTTCTACTACTTTGATGAAAGTTTGTCGCTGACAGTTAGATTGAAATATTGCCTCTAGGTAAGGGACAGTTTCTGGTATCTGATAATCGAGAAATTTTTCTAAAACTTCTTCCAATAAACTTAACTCTAGAGTCTGGAAATTATTTGTTTTTAACACATCAACAAATAACCAAGCTTTTAACTGCTCTTTCTCGAAATAATTCAAATTAATTGCCAATAAAATAAACCGCAGCAAATTATCAATATTATCGTGAATAATCTCGCGAATATGTCCTCGAATTAACCAACTGGTTTCTAAATTGCCTAACTCTAATTGTCTGCGTGCTTCCCCATCCAAAATATTGACTAAATCTACTGTCCACAGCATCACCTCCTGTTCATCTCCTTGAGTGAAGACAAATAACCAAGTAGCTTGTGCTTCTTCTTCCCGAGCTTCCAAAAGATAGGCTAATCCTAAATACCAATAATGACTAATTTCTAAGGGTTCTCTTTCTATCAGTTCTTCGTAAAACTGACTAACTTGCCAGAAATCCCCTTGCATAATTGCAGGTTCAACTTGGAAATGCCAAGACATAAGTATTTATCGTTAAGTGTCTCTACTAGCGTACCCAAATAGAAGCAAAATTTTTCTATATAAGTAAAATTTATCAGTTTCTCAGGGGTTGGGTTTTGGGGTGGTCACTGCGTGTGCGTTGCGGGGGGTGTTGGGGTTTTAGTTGAAATTCCCCATTCCCTCACCTCTCCATTCCCCACCTGCCACTCTCCACCCAGTTTCAACGAGTCCTAGCTTACCATCAACGTCAGCCAAGAGTAAATCCCGATGAAAAAGTTTTCACCCCCACAGATGAAAGAGGTTTCCTTCCCTACACCCCACACCCTCTTTCAAGTCAGTTTTTTGAAAGCTTTTCTAAATAAACCAATAAATCGGCCATAGCTTGAGGATCGGGCTGAAATTTGGGCATTGGCGGGGTTTTACCACTAATTACCTGTTCAATCAGACTAATTCTCGATTTGCGATGGGAAACCTCCTCTAAACTTGGTCCGACGATGCCATCAGCAAACTGACCGTGACAAGCAGCACAGTTAATTTGAAAGATTTCGTAACCGCGACTCACATTACCTTGTCGGGATAACACCTCCTTAATGTAGGGATCCGACATCTTAGCCAGATGAAAAGCGATTAAAAAGGTGCTAATCAGCAACAAACCCACGATTATAACCATTAAGAATCGATAAAGCCCGAATTTTGGTTTAACTAACTGACTATTCACGAAGGCCGCCAAAGGAAAGATGAGTTTCTCTTTACATTTTGCAACTTTTTGCCCGAAAATTCCACCGCCGCTGCTAGAGATAGGCAAATGGAGAATAATATAAGACAAAACTGCATCTTTTTCTAACCCTCTAGCAATGAACCTATTAACCAGACTGGAAGATTGGCCCTATATTATCCTACCTATCACCATCGTCCTCAGTTTCCTGCTGTTGGGATGGCTCGTAGAAAAGCGCGTTGTCAGTCAACTTTTATCGATTGCCAGAGAAAAAAACCTGCGTTTCTCGGAAGGGGTTTTACGTTCCCTTCGTGGATTAAGCATACTTTGGTTCGGACTTTTGGGTTTAAATATTGCCCTCTCCCTTCCCAATCTTCCCCTCTTTCCCTACCTGATTCTCCTGAGCCAAAAATTGCTGCTAGTGGCTTTTTTAGCTTCGGCTACTTGGGCTATTGCTCAATTATCCGTGGAAATATTACGATTTTATACCACGGGAGATGATGGCATTTCTTCCCTAACTTCCCTATTTGAATTTCTCGCCAAAGTTCTGATTTTTAGCTGCGGTTTTTTGCTGATTTTAAGCTCGATTGGCATTTCGATAACTCCGATGCTTACTGCCTTTGGTATTGGGGGTGTTTCCCTCGGTTTAGCTCTCCAAAATACCCTAGCTAATTTAATGTCAGGGATTAATATTATCACTTCTAAAAAAGTTAGACCGGGAGATTATATTGAACTGAAAACGGGAGAAGCTGGTTATGTGCGAGATGTGGATTTAAGATGCACAGTCATCGAAGAAATTACCAATAATATTTTGGTCATTCCCAATGCTCAGATCATTTCTTCTAGTTTCCGTAACTATAGTTTACCAGATCACTCCCTACTGATTCCCGTGGAAGTGGGCATTAGTTACGATAGTGACTTAGAAAAAGTCGAAAAAGTTACCCTAGAAGTCATGCAAGAAATCGCTCAGTTATTGCAACCTCACCTCGGTAACTATCAACCCTTGATCCTTTATGGTAAACTCGATTACTATAGCATTGTGCTAACAGTTTATCTCAAGGTGGTAGAAGAAGAATTTTTTCAACATCTCACCATTAAACACGAATTTATTAAACTCCTACACCGACGCTATCAGCAAGAAGGAATTAAAATTCCCTATCCAATTCTTTTTCCCTATCCCCCCAGTAATCCCCCTAGTTAAACTCAATTCGCTATCGCAACAACAATTTAAATGCGCGGACAACTTACAACTGGTAATTCTCCTCAAAAAACTTACGAGTCATCGGTTGGGCAACTTCAATACCGTGGCCTTCTCCTAATAATTCTAGGGGTTTTCCTTCCACTTGAATCCAGACTTTGGCATTGGGATCCTCGGTAGTAGTAGTATAGATGATTTGTGCCAAACGACCGATTAACATATCAGGGCCATCATCATTGCCAAACTCGCGCGAGAGATTAATCTTAATTCCCGTTTTATCTACTTTTAAATCAAGTAATTTAGTCCCAGAAGGAATAGTAGTCATATCCTGAGGATTACTTGGACCAGCTAATAGAATCTTCAATACTGCTATTAACTCTCGGTCGTCGCTATCTGCTTTTTGAACGGTAATTTCTTGGCTGACTAATTGATTACCCGTATCGGTCACTTTTAACCAATAAACCTGTCGAGTTTCCCTAACAGGAATAGCTGCAGGAGTTGCTGTCGGACTTGTCTTCACCGGACCCGGAGAAACCGGTTCAAAAATTGGTGATTGACTTATCGGCACCGGACTGGGAGATTCAATCGGGTTTTCGCTGGTTTTCTGGGGGGAAGATAGGTGATGGACGGCAAACCAAGCAGTGGCCCCACCAGCAGTAAATAAAGCGAGGCCGATACCAATTATCCAAGGTAAAGAGATTTTATCACTAGAGCGAGAACTAGGCATAATTCAGTTATCAGTTATCAGTTATCAGTTATCAGTCGAACGCTTTTATTCTCCCCACTTCCCACTTCCCATCTCATCTTTTCCGACCGTTAAATTTAATTGGGGTTCCCCGATCGAGGTTCAATTCTGCCAAAAGCCGCTATACTTAGCTTATCATCGTCAATCTGTAATTGGAGAAGGCGGGCGATAATTCCTTGTTTCTCGAAGTTTTTTAAATCTAACTGGGTGGATATACCCTCGGCAAACCCCTTGAGAAGGCGCGAGGAGATGCGACGACCATTAAGAGTGGCTGTGGGGTCAATAAGCTCGATTTTTCGCCCCTGCACTAGCTTAAATCCCACTTCTAAGCTCAGATTGAGGGTGGCTGCTGGTTCGTCCGGCCTTTGGGTCTCTAGCTGCAGGCTGAGAGCGACTCGATTATTATTAAGAAAGTTAAAATTTGCTTGACTAAGTTGATATTTTGTGCTACCAAATTCTTCCCTAGAGGGAATCAGATTATTAATCAGGGTCTGAATTTGTTCTTTGACCGCTGCCGATTGTAAAGCTTGATTAAGATTAGTTTCCGTGAGGACAAGATGCAATGCTCCCGCAGCCGGTCGGCGCAGTGCGGCGGCTAAACTGCTGTTTTTTTGCTGTAATCGCCGCAAATCGAGGCTAATTGGCTCAGTTTCTAGCTCGATCTTCTCAATGCGAACACCAGCAAGGGGATAAATTCCCCGTGCAGAAATGCGAACTCGATCGATTTTGCCTTGCAGAACCTGATAATTGGGAGTATTATCGACTCTCACGGCCAATTGTTCCACTTTTTGGACTTGGGAGCGAAGGGTATGGGCTAAAACCGTATCAATAATTGCCCCTGCGGGAGTTAACAGGGTCAAAACACTAGCGAGAGTGATTGTTAGCCATTCCATCGCTCAATTACACCCATCCAGCTAAATTTTGCCAAGCATTAGTGAAAAGCTGACTTAACCAACGTCGTTGCACTTGATCTAAAATCGGGTCTTCTGCGAGAATTTCTTCAGTCAGATCATCGAGGGATTGACCCTGAGCGTGGGCCATTCTAATAATTCCCGCAATCACGGCAGCGATCATCTCCTCATCGACGGGACGCTGTCGGAGGGCGGCAATTTCTTCGGGGGTAGTCGGGATGGGATAATTCATAATCAGATGGGTTAGGCTGTGTATTAATCTGGGTATGTAAAGTTTTTTAAACTTTTTTCAGAAAACTTTTTGTGTAGTCTAGCGTAATCAGACGATTTTTGGGTTTAACAGCTAAATCAAGATGAGAGAAATACTTTACAGAGAAATTCCGACTCCTGACTCGATCGCCGTTTGTCACTGGTTACAATCCGATTGGCAACCCAGAAGCGGTGTCAAGACAAATACACCTAACGGGGTGAGATTGCGCTTATCGGAGGCGATCGAATTGTCGATTTTTGTCTGGACGCTGCAACGGACTACTTATTTAAAAGTTTTCCGCTGGGGTGAGCGATCGCATGATCAAGAAACATCCCTGACTCGGCAGCTCGATCGAGCTTTACAAAAGCGTTTTCCGCCGCAGTATAACACGATACCAAATATCGATCAAAAAAATCACTCAATTTTTACAGCTTTAGAAGCGGACTATCCCCTAACGGTTCACTACTTCCGCAAAATGCCCCAAGGAGAGGCGGATTTAGAACGTTTGTATTGGTGGGAAAAACGTTGGCGCGACAGTGCCAAAAATCCCCAACAACCGCAGCCGGTAATTTTCTCTAGCAGTGAGGAAAATGATCATCCCATCACCTACGACTTAATTTATATTGGTGGTGCCTTGGGGGCAATTCATGCGGCACAGATGGCCAAATTAGGTTATCGAGTCCTCCTAGTAGAAAGACTGCCTTTCGGACGGATGAATCGGGAATGGAATATCTCTCGATCGGAGTTTCAAAGTTTAATTAATTTAGGTCTATTTACGGCCGAAGAATTCGAGAAATTAATCTTCCAAGAATACATCGATGGCTTTAATAAGTTTTTTGATGGCAATAATCCCCCCCATCTGAAGGCGGAGATTCTCCATACTCCCACGGTTTTAAATATTGCCATTAATTCCGATCAATTGCTGCAATCCTGCGGTAAAAAATTACAGGATCATGGCGGTAAAATTCTCGATCAAACCGAATTTATCAAGGCTGATATTACCGCTAATAGTGTTACTGTCACCCTTAATCATGGTGGGGAAATTCAACAGATAAAAGGTCGTTTATTGATTGATGCTATGGGTTCCGCCTCTCCCATCGCTTGGCAATTAAACGGAGTGCGTGCCTTTGATAGTGTCTGTCCGACGGTGGGGGCAGTAGTAGAAGGATTCGATCCGGTGGTGTGGGATTCTCACTATGGCGATGTCTTAAATTCCCATGGCGATATTTCTAAAGGCAGACAACTAATTTGGGAATTATTTCCGGGGGAAGGAAAAGAATTAACCTTTTATCTATTTCACTATCATCAAGTCCATCCCGATAACCCCGGTTCTCTGTTAGAAATGTACGAAGATTTCTTTACTATTCTGCCCGAATATCGACAGTGTGATCCAGAAAAATTAACCTGGAAAAAACCCACCTTTGGTTATATACCGGGGCATTTTAGCACAGGGAAAAAAGATCGAATTGTCTCCTTTAATCGCATTTTAGCCATCGGTGATGCCGCCTCTCTGCAATCACCGTTAATCTTTACTGGATTCGGTTCTTTGGTGCGTAATTTAGAGCGCTTAACCCATCTTTTGGATATGGCCTTGAAACACGATTTACTAACAGCTAAAGACCTAGAAAATGTGCGAGCTTATCAAAGTAATGTGGCGATAACTTGGTTATTTTCTAAAGGAATGATGGTTCCCACGGGAAAAACTTTACCACCCCAAAGAATTAACGCCATGTTAAACACATTTTTCGGTTTATTGGCTGACGAACCGCCGGAGGTTTCTGAAACCTTTATTAAGGATAAAACCGATTGGTTAACCTTTAGCCGTTTAGCAATTAAAGCGGCCAGAAAAAACCCAGCTTTACTGTTATGGATAGCAGAAATGGCCGGCAGTCAGGATTTAATACGTTGGTTGGGTTCCTATCTCGATTTTAGCCTTGATGGAGTCAAAAATCTGTTTTTTGGTTCCTGGTTTCCCCAATGGTTAAAAAACTCCCAAAGCTGGCTAGAAAAAGACAATCCTCGCCTCTGGTTAAAGTTATTGAGTTTTAATTATGGCTTAAGAAATTAGAGAATATTTATCAATTGACGCTCCCATCACCCTAGGCGCGTTAGAAGTCAAGGTAGATGAATTGTTTAAGAAGTTAACCCCCCCCAGAGGGTTGCTTCTCTAACAGGATTTCCCCTAATCCTTACTGAATACAATTTAATTTGGTTTCATTAATATCTTGGCGAATAAATTTCTCAGTTCTAGAAAAAACCGGGTTAAACCAGCGAAAAATTATTCCTACCGGCAGTTGATCCGGTGGCGAGATTTTCGAGACATTTTCGATGACAGGAGAAGATATGACGATGGTTACTTTCGCCATGGCACGGGTGAAGCAAGATTTAGATCAGCAATTAAAAAAAGGAGACCTATCCGAGAATATCTCGACCGAACGTATTTATGCAACCCTAGAGAAAGCGATCGAGGCGTTTCATCATCGTAACTCACCCCCATCATCCGAGCCTCAATATTGACACTTTCACCGTTCATTCCTAGACAATCTAGGGGTAAATTCTCGGTTGACAGACTTAAACTAACACTACCAAATCATTACCCAAAAAAATAAACAGAAAACTTCCTACAGAACTGGGGCAAGGGGAAAATTTTCACCTTTAACCCGGAATAGTTCCCCCTTTTCCCGACAAAAGAGTGAGATTTTAGCCCCTAGCCGAAGGCTGAACATTAGATAAAATTTTGTTAAGATTATCCCGCCAGCAATTTTTGAGTAAGATATAATCGGAACAGTAGAGCTGCCATTGGGCTAAAAGTTAAGCAAATTTAAGAGATAGCCATTTCAGAAAAAATCTATCATCGATGAGATTGATCTTCCCTAGATAAGAAACGAGTGAAGATTAATTGTTGAACCGAGCATCAGAAGCTATCTCTAAAGGGGGAAATGTTAGAAAGTTATCCCAGAAGGGGAACCATCACTATTGACTTATCTATTTCCTATTGCTTGTATTCATTTAGTCATCTAACAGCAAGGGATGTAATCTCATTCAGGGGAAAAAGTCGCTATGAACCACCAAATAGAAACCCCGATCCGCTCACCTTCTCAAGCTCGATTCCGTTCACGGGAAGAACGCATCCAGATCGGTAAATCCCTGCGGGAGCGATTGCCGCGTTCTAGCCACGCTATCTGGCAACCCCCCGCAGCTGGTCGAGAGCCGATCGAAATCATCGAAGCATCAAATCGGGGGCGATTACAGGAATTGATTCCCATCCGCTACGGACGAATGTTGCGGAGTCCCTTTACCTTCCTGCGCGGTTCCGCTGCCTTGATGGCCTACGATCTGGCCACCACTCCCAAAACCGACATTATCGTGCAGGCCTGCGGGGATTGCCACCTGTTGAACTTCGGATTTTTTGGCACCCCCGAACGCAATTTAGTCTTCGATATTAACGATTTCGACGAAACCCTGCCCGCACCTTGGGAATGGGATCTCAAGCGTCTCGTGGTCAGTTTTGTCATCGCCGGCAGGGATAGCGATCTATCTGATCGAGAATCGAAGGCAGCGGCGATCGATTGCGCTCGTTCCTATCGAGAACACCTGCGGGAATATTCTCGCCTCAGTCCCTTAGAGGTATGGTACACGCGCATAGGAGCAGAACAGGCGATCGAGATGGCTCCCGACGAAAAGACGCGGAAGTTGCGGGAACAGATGATGACAAAGGCCCGCGAGCGCATCATCGAACATCTCTACCCCAAGATCGTCACCCAAAGCGGGGGGCGCAATCGCTTTGTCGATCAGCCGCCTATTCTCTACCATGTCAACGAACCGGATTGGGAGACTCTCGTGCGCGAGGGTCTGGAAGATTATCGCCAATCCCTGCCGGAGGAACGCCGGTTCCTCTTTGATCGCTACCAGTTAGAGGACTTTGCCCTGAAAGTGGTGGGCATTGGCAGTGTCGGCACCAGATGTTATATCGCCCTATTGTTCTCGGAAGATAACCATCCCCTCATCCTACAAGTTAAGGAAGCCCGCCCTTCGGTTCTGGAACCCTATACCGCCAAGAGCCAGTACGAAAATCAGGGACAACGGGTAGTTACAGGCCAGAGATTGATGCAATCCTCTAGCGACATATTTTTGGGCTGGACCCGGGGAAGAGGGGGCAACGACTTCTATTTACGGCAACTGCGGGATATGAAGTTTTCCCTACCCATTGAAGGAGTATCGGCCGTCCAACTGCAACGCTACGCCGAGTTCTGTGGCTGGACTTTGGCCCGCGCCCACGCTAAATCTGGAGATGCGGCCACTATTAGTGGTTATTTGGGGAAAGGAGATCAGTTCGATCTAGCCATGGGCGAATTTGCGATCGCTTATGCCGATCAGACAGAACGAGATCACGCCGCTTTGGTGGATGCGGTGAAAACAGGACGGGTGGAGGCTTTGGTAGAAGAAAATTTATAGCATTAAGCTATCAGCCTGTTATTTCTCCTCCTATCGGAGGGCGCAGGTTCCTTGCGCCCCTACAGTAACGGATTTTGTCCACAATGTAGGGGCGAACTGCGTTCGCCCAAAAGGTACATTATCAAACCCACATTCCGCACCCTCAACTGTCACATAAGCTATCCCCCTCCAGAGACTTGAGTAAAAATACTTAGCTGGTGAAGGTTTTCTCGGCACCAGCTAGGGGGGTCTTGAAACCCCTAATTATGAAAAAATAGGGCTCTTCGGGAATTGTTATGCAAATAATTAACTTAAAATAAAATTCGATGAGAGTAACTAAGCTCAAAAGTAGCTGAAATCCATACAGGGAAAGACTTAAGGCACAAACAGGTTAATGCCAAAAGATAGACAATTGAGTTAAGATTTGATATAATTGCCAAAAACGAGATTATTTTACTTATGATACTTGACAAATTTTTGAACCTACAAGGAACCTGTATTCAAGGCTATCGACACCTAGAAAATATCGGTATAGTTTGCCGAATCGAATCGAAAAATAAAAAAGTAGCCTGTCCTCGTTGTGGGTTAGAGAGCGATAAACTACACCAAAATCATCGACATTTAGTCAAAGATTTACCAATCTCAGGTCAACCAGTGTACCTACAAGTTAATCGTCGTCAATTTAAGTGCGGTAATTGTCAGAAACCCTTTAGCGAAGAGTTAGATTTTGTCGCCAAGAAACGAACCTATACGAAAAGACTAGCCGAGAATATACTCGAACAATTAAAAGAAGGAGATATTTTAGATGTTAGCCGAAGAAATGACGTAACGGAAGAAGAGATTCAAAGAATGATAGAGGACATAGGACATCGCCGAAGAAATTACAGAGCCAGACCTATCGGAATTAAAAAGACTAGGAATTGACGAAATCGCTCTAGTCAAGGGGCAAAAAAATTACTGTGCAGTTTTAGTAAATTTAGATACGGGAAAACTAATAGCTATTCTAGAGAAGCGAACACAAGAAGAATTGAGGAAAACGCTTACAGGCTGGGAAAAAGAGGTGTTAGAGTAAATTGAAGAAGTCAGCATATATCTTTGGTTGCCCTATAAAAATTTGGTGAAAGAATTAATGCCATCGGCCGAGGTAGTCGCCGATAGATTCCATGTAATGAAACAAATTAATCAAGAGTTAGACGAACAAAGAAAAGCAGAAAAAAGAGCCGTAGAAGCGCAGAAAAATAAAAAACAGAAAACAGAAAAATAAGCAAAGCTAGAAGTTTTAAAGCGAAGTAAATATAGTCTGTTAAAAAATGAAGAAGATTTAACGGAAACCCAAAAAATCAAACTAGAAGCTATCAAAGAAAATTTCCCAAATTTGCAAAAGATGCAGGAATTAAAGGAAGAATTCAGAAAGATTTATGAAACCTCAGAGAATCCGACAGAGGGAATGCTATCCATCTCGGAATGGTTGGCAAAATCCTCCAGTGTTTTTACTAAGAGTTGTCAAACAATCCGAAACTGGTTTGGAGAAATAATTAGTTATTTCGAGCGAAGGACAACGAATGGGATGGTCGAGGGAATCAACAATAAACTTAAACTAATAAAACGGAGAGCCTATGGCTTTAGAAACTTTCGGAATTTTTGGGTTAGAAGTATGTTGTCTTGGCATCTTGTATGTTGATTTAGCATAAAGAGTAACGAAGAGCCATATTTTGTCTGCGACTCAAGAGTTTTTATCAGAGTTTAAATCTATCTTTGTTATAGTTTCATATCTATACTTTTTCTTCCCCAAAAAATGTAATATTATCTTACAATAAATCCAGTTATTAAAGACTGATTATTTATTCTCCCTGTTCCCTTTTGCCTGTCCTGATATGTAGCCTATACTCAACAGATTAACAAGGGAGACTTAAAGCTGAAAAAAGGGGCTTCGCGCCCCCAAAAATCTTTAGTCAACCGATTAAAAATCTACACCAGACTATAGACAATTACTAAGCCCAAAACTGCGGCAAAGACAATTAAAGCGTAGAATTGGGCGCGACCATTTTCAAGGTATTTAAGACCTTCACCACTGACAAGAGTAGCTAAACCAGTTAAATTCACAGCCCCATCGATAACGCGATAATCCACTTCCATAATTTGCCGTGCGAGACGACGACAACCCTGTACAAAAACTCGATCATAGAGATTATCAATGTACCATTTGTTCAGGGAAAAACGATACAAAGCGGGGAATTTTTCCGCAATAGTTGCGGGGTCAATTTTCTTCTGGAGATACATCAAAGAAGCGACAGTAATCCCGATTAAAGCAATCCCCACCGAATTACCCGCCATAATCAGAAACTCTGTCCAATCAAAAGCATGAACTTCTTCCACCACTTCGTTAGGAACATGAATAAAACCCTCGAAGAAATTCTGCCAAGGTTTACCCACCAAACCAATTAACAAAGAGGGAACCGCCAAAATCATGAGAGGTAAAGTCATAGTAATTGGCGATTCGTGGGGTTCATGGGCATGATGGCCGTGGTTGTCTTCTTCCTGTGCTTCCGAGTCTAATTGCTTAACATTCATTGCCCCCGGTCCAAAAGCCGGAATCGCGCCCGCATTGGCTAACAGTCGGCGTTTAATCTCCTTATTAGTGCCTCTAAACTCCCCTTCAAAAGTGTTAAAGTACATCCGGAACATATAAAAAGCCGTTAAACCCGCAGTAGCCCAACCGATTAACCATAAGGACGGGTTCGCCTCAAAAGCTAAACCGAGAATTTCATCCTTCGACCAGAAACCAGCGAAGGGAGGAATCCCACAGATGGCCAGAGTTCCCACCAGGAAAGTTAGGGCGGTAATGGGCATATACTTGCGTAAACCGCCCATCATCCGCATATCTTGCGCTAAAACCGGCTCATGACCGACCACATCCTCCATACCGTGGATGACCGAACCAGAACCGAGGAACAACATCGCTTTAAAATAAGCGTGGGTCATCAGGTGGAATAATCCAGCACTATAAGCGCCGATACCCATAGCCATAACCATATAACCCAATTGGGAGATGGTGGAATAGGCTAAACCCTTTTTGATATCATTCTGGGTAAGGGCGATACTTGCCCCTAGAAAGGCAGTAAAGGCCCCCGTCCAAGCAATTACCGTCATCGCCGTGGGAATTGGCTCAAAAACGGGATACATCCGGGCAATCAGGAAAACTCCGGCGGCCACCATCGTGGCGGCGTGAATCAGGGCCGAAATCGGGGTCGGACCTTCCATGGCATCCGGTAGCCAGACATGAAGGGGAAATTGGGCTGATTTGGCCACGGGTCCAAGGAAGACTAAAACGGCGAATAATGCCGCTAAACTGCCGGCAATGGCTCCAGAAGAGACTAATTCCTCTAGACGTTCACCCATGATATCAAACTCGAAGCTGCCGGTAGCCCAGAAAAGCCCCAGCATTCCCAGTAATAAGCCAAAATCGCCGACGCGGTTGGTAACGAAGGCTTTTTGACAGGCCTCGGCAGCCGCCGGACGAGTGAACCAGAAACCTACTAGCAGATAGGAACACATCCCCACCAATTCCCAGAAAACGTAGATCTGGACGAGGTTGGGACTGATGACCAAACCGAGCATAGAACTGCTAAAAATGCTCAGATAGGCGTAAAAACGCACATAACCGGGGTCGTGGGCCATGTAACCATCGGTATAAATCATCACCAAAAAAGCCACGGTGGTGACGATAACCGACATTAAAGCACTGAGGTGATCGATCGTATAACCCATTTTCAGGTGAAAGTTACCCGCCGATGCCCAATCGATCATTTGGTTGTAGGGAGCGTGTCCATTGATTTGACTCCACAGCAGCGCAAAAGAAAGCACCATCGACGCGCCGAGGGTAGAAATGATTAATACAGCATTCACCTGTCGCAGACGATTGGTGACTTCATTAAAGGAAATTAAGCCCGCGCCCACTAGGGTAGCGCCTACCAAAGGCAGGACGGGAACTAGCCACGCGTACTGATAAAGCGGTTCCATTCAGTAATACCTAGTTTACAATTTCACACTATTTGGTTTATCCTCATCTATTGTGACATAGGTTAATTCTTAAGAAAGTGTTTATACCTAGTTTTGCTCAATAGGGCGGCGAAAGGTCAAAGGATCTTATCAATTTGGCAGTTTAGCGAGCGGGACGGTAATTTTTAGGGAGAAGCAGGAAAATTATCGAATAACCACGAAAGCAAGGAAACGATTAAACCAGCAGAAAAGGAAATTATCGCCACGATCGCCTCGCTGCCAAGATAACGGGATAAAAAACTGCCTTGAATCTGGGCGATCGGTAGTCGCGGATTTAACCCCACTTGGATGCTGTTGGTATTGCCGGAAACGCTCACTTCTAAACCTTGTGATGCTTCGCTAATCTGCAAGTTTTCCCCCGTGGTTTTTAGTTTGAGGTTTTGGTTACTATCCTCTCGGATAATTTTTATCTGATTTAATATCTCTACCCCCGGTTTCTCGACGATCAGGAATTGATTTTCTTCTAGCTTAAGATCCTGTTGAGCCATCCGGATATTACCAGAAATAATTGTTGATTCCACTAAGTCATCTCTCACATTATTACCGGTGATAATCGGTCGCTCAAATCTAACATTATTAACTTTAATATTGCGCCAAAAAATAGGCTGTTCTTGATCTTGAGAAAGTTGTAAATTAACATCGATCGCTTGTTGTATTTCTAATTTAAATTCGGTGGTGCTGAGATTAAATTCGAGGGGAATATCCTCTTTTTTTTGGGGTAAATTAGCAATTTTATAACCAGAAAGAGTTATTTTAATCGGGTTGCCGCTAGGGTTAAATGATAAATTTACTGGTTGAGAATTTGGCTGCAAACTAAAAGCCAAAAGATTATTAAAAGGCGCGTATTTGAGATTTTTAACTCTAGTTTCCTTTTGTAAACGGAGTTCTTGCAGGATAAAATCCGCCGTCGGGGTAATTGTTAAAGTGCTATTTTCCCGGATTGATTCAATTTCTAGTCGCTCTCGTTTATTGAGTTCGGGATCTGCAAGACTGCTAAAAATGCCAGCGAGGGTAAATTTTTTCAGTCCCGATAGATCTATTTGGGAAAGATTATAGACATCTTTGAGCAATAAACTTTCGTTTTCTTGACAGGTAAAACTAAAGCTTTTTACCAATAAATTGCCTTCAAAGTTTTGTTTAACTGGGATAATTCCCCAAAAAATCGACAGGAAAACCAGTGCTAGAGTAACTATAAAAACTGTGCAAAACTTGAGATTTTTCCTGATAAATCGCCAGAAACTTTTAAAATTATGCTTGGACTTCATTTTAGCCACTGGGGATTATGTTCAAAAGTTATATTAATCGGGGCATTTCTGGGAGGAGCATCATCTTGTTCTAATAAAGCTTTGACTCGCAATTCGTACAATCCCGCCTTAGCCAGTTTACCATCAGAAGTACGACCATCCCAACTAAAGAAAATTTCTCCTTTTGGTTGCCAGTTAGGGCGAGAAGTCTCATAGATAACCTCGTTGTTCTGGAGGATTTGTAATTCTTTGATCTGGCTACGCACATTAGCAAAAAGGACGATATCATAGGTTTTTGCCTGATTAAAAATAACTGGCAAATAGATCAATTTACCGTCACTGATAGAGGCCGTGGCCCGCAGACTTTCAAGGGCGATATCTTCGCGATCAATAACATAGTTAGACCATTTAAATTGATAGCGAGAACCTTGGGGACGCAAGGTGAAGGGAGCGAGTTGATAATTTTTTGGCACAGAACGCACTATCACTTTTGGCGCTCGGTTATTACGACTAGGTACTTCCAACTTTAGGGGGTCAGTCATCTCCCGAATCCGGCCGATAGAAAGGGAAATAAGACTAAAACTGCCCGCAATATCGATCGGAGCTATTCCCTCACAGCGCTTGTCATTATCTCTCTGGATATAGTTGCTAGATCTAGTATTTCCCGTCCCACAGTTTTGAGCTTGAATAGGGAAGAACGAGACCAAAATAAGACTAAGAATTGTTAAGTTGAGGGCAATAAATGATTTTTTCATGGTACAACCACCTGCCATTGAGCTAATTTTTGGAGAACTCGATCGATTGGGTAAGCGAAACCGATACCGGAAGAATCGATTTGGGACTCGTTAATCGTTTTAAACATCAATCCGATCACCCGCATTTCCTGATCGAATACTGGACTACCAGACCCCCCCACGGCCAGACTCACATCGATTAATAAATTGCCGCTACTAGACTGAATGCCGATGGTAATCGCCTCGTACTTCGACCAATCTTTTGATTCAGGATGTCCGATGATAGAAATCGGTGTTTGTGGGTTAATTTCGCCTTGATGAAAGGTTAAAGGACTGATATCGTCTGGTAAACCCGTGACTTCCAGCAAAGCTAAATCCAAGTTTTCTTGGGGTTGGGTGATGTGAATTATTTTAGCCACTACACGATCGCGCGGGAGGTTGGGTAGATTTTCGCCGTAATAGGGTTCCACTTCCAGATTATTTTCCAGATTATCGGCCCTCTGTTCCGTGTCGCGATCGACCACCACATGACGATTAGTGATAATCCACACCGTTGTTCCCCGGCGTTTGACCACATAACCCGTACCGTAGGCAGTCCCCTTGGCGTTACCGGTAAAGACAACACTGATTTTAACGATCGATCGCTTGATCCGGGTGAGGGGATCCTCTTGGGGTAGATATTTGGTGGTATTCAAAGCGATGATCTGCTCCGGTTGTTGCTGCAACGATAACAAGCGCCGGGCCTCTTGCAGGTTATTGCTGGCAAATTCAAACTTCGGATCGATTTTTGTCGCCTTCTCGAACTCAGCGATCGCTGCCTCTAGCTTGCCCTGTTCCTGTAGGAGCCGACCCAAATTATTATGGGCAAGGGTGTGAGCGGTAGTGGGAGTCCCAGTAGTATCATCTGGTAAATCTAAAGCCCTACGGTACATTTCCTCGGCTTCCGTCAGTTTTTTCTGGTCCCACAGCACGTTACCGAGACCGTTGTAGGCATCGACAAACTTATCATCAAGAGCGATCGCCCTACGGTACATTTCCTCGGCTTCCGTCAGTTTTTTCTGGTCATACAGCACGTTACCGAGATTGTAGTAGGCAGGGACAAACTTATCATCAAGAGCGAGCGCCCTACGGTACATTTCCTCCGCTTCCTTCAGTTTTTTCTGGGCCCTCAGCACGTTACCGAGATTGTTGTAGGCACGGACATACTTATCATCAAGAGCGAGCGCCCTACGGAACATCTCCTCGGCTTCTGTCAGTTTTTTCTGGTTTGCCAGCACGATACCGAGACCGTTGTAGGTTTCTGGAAGTTTTGGATCGAGAGCGAGCGACTTTTGACAGAAAATCAGTGCTTCGTCTAACTTATTTTGACGGAATAGCGCAGCGCAGAGATTGCTAAAAGCCACAGCACTGTTAGGATCAAGCTGAATAATTTGTCGCCAGATTCTTTCGGCTTCCGGGTATTTTTTTTGCGCTTGAGCGGTTTCACCCTGTTGCCATAACTGCTCTAGTGTTTGTGCCACTGTTGTCGGCGGCATGATCACCAATGCCAAAGTTAACACCCAAGCCAGCCGCACCACTTTCATAAGCTGATTGAAAATATTCCATCTATAGGTTAACAGATAGCAATGGAGTCAGGAACATTGCTGCATCTTAGTCGGTTAAGTAGGGGTTTGCGGCAAAAAGTACGGGCGAAGCATTCGGATAGAAAATCTCCGGTTTTACCGATAGGTTATTGCCCGAATGCTTCGCCCCTACAGGACGCGGAACCATGAAGACGCAAGGTTTTGAACCACGATTCTCTCAAAATCTTGCACCTGTTTCGCGAAACAAGACCCTAAAACCCTTACTTCGTCTATATTTCACCATTATTCAGCAAGCCCTAAGTATATCCATAACTTATACTTTTTAATAGCAGAACCGACTGAAGAGCAATATTTACCTATTCAGGTATTAGATACCCTAGCTGATTCATCTCCCAACCTAACTGAGTTGGCTGCTGATAAACCTTTTTTAAAGTGTTAATATCCCGGCTAGAAATCGGGGCAATATCTCTAGTTTGAGCGAAATACATCACATCCGTCTCCAGGGGACTATGACCCCAAATTCCCAAAGCGTGACCTAATTCGTGCCGCGCTGCGGCTAAGGCCGACCGATCGGCTAAATTAGGACTAATCTGGATACTCATCCGATGAGTTAGGCGATTTTCCTTGACAAAAATCTCGTATTGTGTTATGGCAGAACGCACCCGGGGCAGTTCTAACTTACCCGTTTCGGCATTAAAACGGACTCCCGACGGCGGTAACTCCCGTTTAATGAGGATATCGGCCAATTCTGCCCGATTTACCAACTCCATCGGCAAATACTGCCCCCATTCAGCGATCGCCTGTTGTACTAAACTCAGCCAAGAACTGCGATCGCTGTGAACATAAATCTTCACGGGAAATTGCGACCAAATCAACGCCCCCACGGGACTGATTTCCACAGCATCAAAATAATCCCCGGACTGGTTTTGCTCTTGCCATTGGGCTAAATTAGCGGGTAAAGGATGGGTTTTTAACTCTGGTAGCGATCGACTGTCGGCGATCAAAGAATAGGAAAACAGCAAAAGACTCGCCAAGGCTGCGAGTCCTAGAAAAGAGAACCGACCTCTTAGCATTTAGCGATTTAACCAGCCGGCGCTCAGTACAATAGTTAGGGTGATAAATACAGTCCCCAACGCCCAAGTCACCTGATTTAAGGTTTTTTCCGCCGTTTTTGCGCTGGTAAAAATCTGTGATTGGCCGCCAATACCGCCAATACCATCCCCTTTGGGACTGTGTAATAACACCAAAATCGCCAGAAAGGCCGCCGCCAGCGCCCAAATAATCTGTACTACCAGCACCACTGTCATGATTATTACTCTCTATTTTCCATTACAAAGTATAGCAGTTATCAAGCCGTCAGCTTTGAATTAGTTATCAACTAGGGTCCTCTTCATCCTCTATATCCTCAAGTGTTAGTGGTGCTTGGGCGCTATGGCGAACATATAAGTAGGTAGGCGTTAAAAGTTGTCAGACACCCCCCTTATCAAGGGGGGATTAAAGGGGGGACTAAGGGGGGATCGGCACCCCCCTTATCAAGGGGGGCAGGGGGGATCGAACCTAAAATCCATTTTTAATTTAATTATAACCAGCTACTTAACACATAAACCGTACTATCTCTAATTGTAAAAAGCACTCGATAGACATTTTTACCTTTCCCATAAAAAAGTTGTCGGACTTCTTTGGGTAGAAAAATCGTCTGTTCGAGCGCTAAAGCACAACGAGTTGGTTTCTCTTGCAGAGTCGCAATAGCATTCATTAATCCTCGAAACCAACGGTCAGCAAACTCAGCATTATAACCTCGATACCAGCGATAGGCTTTTTCGATCTGTGCCGTGGCAGTTGGGGTAATTTCAACCTGAAATACCATATTTTTCGGCCATTTCTTGGGCAAAATCGGCAAGAGGACGGGTTTTACCGGAGTTTATCTCCTCGAAACCTTGCTGAATCCCCTCAATGCTCTCTAAATACTCCATCAGTTGTCTGAGCTTACTAGGATCGATTTGATCGAGAAAAGTCACCAGCACTTGTGAGCGATCGCTAATATCATTGGGTAACTCGGTTAGGTGTATTTGTCCATCTCGATAAACACCTTCGATGGTTTTCAGCATAAAATTCCCCTTTCTTGACTTTTTACTCGTTAAAGCGAGATGCGGACGGGAGTGCGACTGGCTTTAATTTCCACTTCGGCTGGTTTAATCAGCGATCGCCCGGTCATTTCTACTGGGACGGGAATAGAGAGAATTTCCAGGATAGTGGGGGCAATATCGGCTAAACGACCATCATCCCGCAACTGCACATCGCCACCGTGGCCGGGTATTTTTCTTCCTTCCCCTTCAATTAAAATTAAAGGAACGGGATTAGTCGTGTGGGCGGTCCAAGGATTACCCGACTCATCCACCATCGTTTCCGCGTTACCGTGGTCGGCAGTGATTAACACTGTTCCCCCCAATTTATTGATGCTACTTAACAACTTAGCCAAGCATAGATCCACCGTTTCCACTGCTTTCATGGCCGCGTCTAAAATGCCCGTATGACCCACCATATCGGGGTTAGCGTAATTGACTACCACCAGACTATAGATCCCCTGTTCGATCGCCGCAGAGACCGCTGCTGTCACCGCGGCTGCCGACATGGCCGGAGCTTGGTCATAGGTGGCAACTTTTGGACTAGGAATTAATTCGCGTACTTCTCCCTCAAAGGGTTTTTCTAACCCCCCATTAAAAAAGTAGGTGACGTGGGGATATTTTTCGGTTTCCGCACAACGAAACTGTTTTAATCCCTGTTGAGCGATCACCTGTCCTAAAATATTATTTAAATTCTGGGGAGCAAAGGCCACATCTACCGGTAATTTCGGATCGTATTGGGTGAAAGTGACAAAACTAAGCGGAGAAATTAAATCTCGATCGAAATCTTCAAAATCGGGCATAGTCAGGGCATAACATAACTGTCTAGCTCGATCGGGACGGAAATTATAGAATATCACCCCATCGCCCGCTTCGATCGCCCCCGGGGCAATTCTGGTGGGGGGAATAAATTCATCGGTAATATTTTGATCATAAAATGCCTGTAATACTTCTGTGATCGATCGCCCGTCGATACCTTGATCACTGGTCATCACGTTATAGGCTTTTTCCACCCGATCCCAACGGCGATCCCGATCCATGGCATAATAACGGCCACTGAGAGTCACCATGCGACCGAGTTTGATTTTATTAGTATGTTCTTGAATTCTTTTAATAGCGAGCATCCCGTCGGTGACATTGGTATCGCGACCATCGGTGATGACATGAATGCAGACATCGCTAATCCCTTGCACTTTCGCTAGGTCTAATAATCCCAGTAAGTGATCGAGATGGGAATGAACTCCCCCCTCGGAACACAAACCAATTAGGTGTAATTTGCTTTTTTTAGGGCGAATCTCGTCGCAGAGTTTTAATAAAGCCTGATTTTGTTGAATCGAACCATCTTCGATCGCATCGGAAATCCGTACTAACTCCTGTGGTACAACCCGCCCCGCTCCGATATTCAGGTGGCCAACTTCCGAGTTACCCATCTGTCCTTCCGGTAGTCCCACATCCTTAGCGGAGGTGCGGATTAAGGTGTGGGGATAAACTTCCCAGAGACTATCCATAATCGGGGTTTTCGCCATTGCGATCGCATTATCCGACCTTTGCGGGCGATAACCCCAACCATCAAGGATAACCAGTACGACTGGGGATATAGGTGCGTGGGTCATGATATACAGTCCTAAATTAAGAGTGGATTTCCATGCACTAAGATAATATCATCGAAACTTCAATTGATCACCGGTGTCGGGGCGATCGACCCCCTAATGTCAGCAAATGATGGGTATGTCTCAAAAAAACGAAACAACTGCTTTAATAATCGCTCTTTTAGCCACTGCGGGCATTTTAGGTGGGGGTTACTTCTGGCTACAAAGTCAATGTGCCGCAGGTCAAGAATTTTTTCTCTGTGGCAGCAGTAAAAGTCCGCAAAAATCCCCAACATCGGGAAGTGCCTCCTCTCCCCTACCCCCTCCCCCTTCCCCCCAGGAAGTGGTTAGTTTTTCCCCACGGACTTCTATCCCCAGTGGCACGACAATTCGCATTAACGGCTCCACCAGTATGGTACAGATTAATCAAGCCTTAAAAGCCGCTTTAACGGCCAAATTTCAGGGGGTAGAGGTATTGACAAATGCTCAAGGATCTGATGTGGGATTAGAGGAAGTAGCCCGGGGGGCGATCGATATTGCGGCGGTGTCACGACCTTTAACCGAGTCAGAACGCTCTCAGGGATTGGCTTCTAGTCCGATCGTTCGAGATGCGATCGCTGTTGTAGTGGGAGTAAAAAATCCCTTTGCGGGGGGGTTAACCACTGCCCAAGTTAAAGATATTTTTACCGGAAAAATCACCTCTTGGTCCGAGGTGGGAGGTTCTGCAGCTACTATTCAAGTGATTAATCGTCCTCCGATTAGTGGCACTTATCAAAGTTTTCGTCAGGAAGTGCTGCAAGGGGGAGAATTTGGTAGGGGAACTAATTTTAAAATGATGGATAGGGATGCCACCACCCCAATTTTGCGAGTTTTAGGACTGAATGGCATTAGTTACGCAACCTATAGCCAAATTGCCGACCAAAAAACCGTCAGAGCGCTCGCTATTGAGGGAATTTCAGCCAGTGAACCTAATTATCCCTGGCAGCGTACCCTTTACTACGTTTACAAAGAACCTGCTAGTGAAGCAGTCAAAGCTTTTATGGGTTTTGTGGCCTCTAGTGATGGTCAAGAAGCGATTTTTCGGGCCAATGAAGATCTACAAAAGTAGTCAGCGAGAATATCTGAAAATCTGGGAAATTTTACGCCTTGCATGACTAGGGTGAGCATTGCCTATTTTACCGTGGAGACGGGGAAGCATTGAGAATGGTTAGCTGAACACCATTATCTTTTTCATAAACGATCGCCACGGGAATGGTCAACCTGGAATCTTTTTTCGGTAGATATGAAATTAGAAATTTCTCAGGTGAGACGAATGGAGTCATAAATTAAGTTATTCATTCCCATCGGCGATTCTACTGTTAAAATCAGAAAAAAGACGAGCTTAAGGTGGCATTGATGTCTATCATTAAACGGCGCAAATTTTTGGTTGGCTTGGTTTTGAGCCTTTTTTTCCATCGATTCTCAAACCAAAGCGTTTCAGCGCAGGAAAGTCAATCAGTCAACATTCAGTGGCGCGTTCCCGCAGAACAGGTGAACACTGTTCGGGAAGAATTGAACTTTGAAGGGCAAGTCATTCCAGACAAGTCAACGATAACGGATGATCGGGGATTACCCCTTATTTATATTTTAATTGGGGCAGTTGCTTTGGGGCAGATTGCCACAACTTTATTAGAAATTTATAAAGATACTAAATATGGAGGAGTTATTGTCCGTAAAAACAAAAAAGGAGAATTGTTAATCGAAAACAATGCAAATTTAGAACGAGGGACAATTATTATCGATCAAGGTAATGAAGTCAAGATAATTTTTAGAGAAAAAAACGATCCAAAGGCAACCGAACTCATCCAAGCACTAACCCCATTAATAAAATGATGTGGAAGGAGTAAGGTAATGAAAAAGGCTTTTTGGGGATGTTTGGCATTAACGGGAATAACAGCTAGTCTTGTTGGTATAAAAATAGCACAAGCTCAGCGTAATTCCTTGATCGTAAAAGATGCTAATGGGAAAGAAGTTATTGTTTATCAAGAAAGCCATGCTTTAGTTATTTGGGCTGGAGATTATAAAAATTGGGGAAAATTAAATAACCTTCAATATGAAGCGAAAGAGGTCGTAACGGCACTACAAAAACAAGGATTTCAGGTTAGAGAAATTCCCAATCCCAATCGAACTAAATTGAGTAATGGGATCAAGGATTTTATCGATGATTATGGTTATCGACAGAATAATCGTCTAGTGATTTTTTTTGCAGGGCATGGTTACACTCGTCAGCAGACCAAAGGATATTTAGTTCCCGTTGATGCACCCGATCCGATTGTTGATGAACAGGGCTTTCTGAAAGCGGCATTGTCAATGGAACAGATTAATTCTTGGGCAACTCAAATGGAGGCAAAGCACGTTTTATTTGTGTTTGATAGTTGTTTCTCGGGAACGATTTTTAAACAAAGATCTAATGGAGAGGATGCGGGAAATGCTTATATCCGAGATGTGATGAATAAACCCGTGAGGCAATTTTTAACGGCTGGTGATGCGAATGAAAAAGTTCCTGCAAAAAGTGTATTTACGCCGCTATTTTTGAGAGCATTAGAAGGGGAGGCTGATTATACAAAAGATGGGTATGTAACGGGAAGTGAATTAGGTCTTTATTTGACGCAACATATTCCCAATTTAACAAGGGGAAATCAACATCCTCAATTTGGGACGATTCTAGATGTTAACTTAAATCGGGGAGATATTGTTTTTCGCTCATCTATAGCCGTAGTATCCCCCCAACCCAGTCCATCACCTCCCGTGCTTACGCCACCGAAACCTACACCATCAAATCCGCCAATCCAACCACGATCGACCCTTATCTCCTCAACCACTGGCGTGGACTATACAACGCTACGAGAACTCCTGCAACAAAAGAAATGGAAAGAAGCAGACGACATAACTTTTAAGTTAATGTTAGCGTCAGCCAAGTATCAAAATCCAGATTGGAAAAATAGGGACTGGTTGGATGAAAAGGATATTAATAGTTTTGCTTGTGAGGACTTAAAATTTATTGATCGGCTTTGGTCTGAGTACAGTAATAATCAATTAGGACTGTCGGCACAATTAAAGTTTTGGAATGATGCTAAAAATAATTCAACAACTATCATTGAAGCTTATCGTCAATTTGCTCAATGGGTTCAATGGATACTACCATCTAGTACCAGTTCTGGTAGTAGCTATATATCGAGTGATGATATTAAATATGCCAATCCACCTCAAGGACATCTTCCGGTACAAATAACTTATCCTTTAGGAGAGGGTTGGTCAGATGGAGGAAGCAATACGAATCGGCACTTGCTATATTCACGCTTTGCAGATTGTCGAAAGAAAGGTAATTAATATCAAGAATTGCTTAGATGTTTTTAGATGTTGTTTAACATCTTATTCCTGTACTTCCATCGGGTGCAATGGCATCGCCGCAACCTCGAGTACCATTCAAAATTACACCACTCATATCAGCCCCAGTAAAGTTGGCTCCATATATAGAGGCATTAGCTAAACTCGCTCCCGTCAAATTAGCATCCATAAATTTTACACGACCCAAATCAGCACTATTTAGCTTGGCATTCTTGAGGTTAGCCCCAATGAGGTTAGCATAACCTAGGTTAGCACCTGTTAAAATTGCCCCTTCCAAATCAGCTTGTAGTAAATTACTTTCGCTTAAATTGGCACTTCTTAAATTAGCACCTTTCAAGTTGGCATTCTTTAAGTTCAACTTGCTTAAATCTGCCCCACTGAGATCGCAACCCGGACATTGTTTTGTCTTTTTTAGTTTTGCTACATGATCGGGGTTTTCTGCATAAATAGGGGTGGTTAACCCAATAAAGCTAAAGATAATGGCAACAGTTAAGGTTTTGAGCCTGATTTCCGCTAACATTTTGTCCACGATTGAAGATGAATAGTCCTTATCTTAGCTTTATCCTGTAAAAATGTCAAAACATTAAAGGGTATTCCACTGGGGGCATCCCACTATCACACTTTTTTAGTGCGTGTTTATATTCAAGAGTTTGGACAGTCCTGTGTCAGTGAATTGTAGCGTATAAGGCGTGTCGCAGTTTTTTCAAACTCCGATCCTACATCGTTTCCACACGAGGTTATCAGGGGTTCCGCGATTCGATACCTGTCACCGTCACCCCAGGAGGGTAAATGCCATTTTCCCCTACATAATCTATGGTTTATAATTACGATAGATATTAACCAGCGCAAGTTAGGAGTAAATACTTGTCAAAAAAGAAATTTCGTAAATCTGTTGAAAGCATTCGTTATCAAATTCTGAATCATCATCAAAAAATTGCCAATGAGGAACAAAAAGAATCCCCCGATGAAAACTTAATTAATTACTGAGAAAGAGAAATTAAAGGTTTAGAAAAAAGTTTATCTAGAGCAGAAAAGCGATTAAACAGAGGAAAATAAGCAATGATTTCAAACACTGAAAAACCCTTGAAAGTCAACTCTACCTTGGCCACTCTATTATCTGAATTAGGTGAAGAATGCGAGGCGGTTTTATTCTTACTAAGTCAGCTTAAATTACCAAGCCTAACTGATGACCAAAAAGGGGATATTTTGGCAGAATTAATAGGCTCAATTACTCACTTGCACGTTCATACCGAAAATTTACCTGATTTAATTGGGGATGAAATTTTAGCTTTGCCAGATGATCAATAATGTTATGATGATTCTTTGTTCTCTGGTTCAGTAGTAGTAGGTTGGGTTGAGGCACGAAACCCAACACAAAGCCTATAATTGTTGGGTTTCACTCTGTTCAACCCAACCTACATAACTTATCAAATCAAACAAATTCGTAATCTAATTTTAAAATATAAATTAGGAGGGAAAGATGAAAATTCGCTATGAATTAATTATTTATTGGAGTGAGGAAGATCAAGCTTTTATTGTTGAAGTTCCAGAATTAGCAGGATGTATGGCAGATGGAGAAACCTATCAAGAAGCTGTACAAAATGCTGAACTTGTTATTCAAGAATGGATTGAAACTGCCAAACAACTAGAACGAATCATTCCTGAACCAAAAGGACGACTATTATTTACCTAATGATGAAGTTTCTCTGATTGTTTCCCCATTCCCCCTTGTCAGGCTGCAACAATAACTGATAATTTCCTCCCAGAGGTTTGAACACAATAAAAACGTCTCCTATCTGCATCGCCGCTAATCGTTTTGAAGTAACCAAAACAACCAGTAAAGTTGTCGCCAGATCATTAATGTCTAACTGTTCTTTTTCGGCTTCTTCTTGGAGAGTTTGCTGAACATAAGCCAACATTTGCCAGAATATTTCCTTTAATTCGGCTTCAGTTTCAGTTGCCGCAAATGCTGTTTTTTAGAGATTTTCCTCTAAAAAATGCAGCGCTGCTTCAACTGTTATTTTCGCACCCAAATCCGAATGTTTGGCACTACCGGCCCCATCAGCCACGGCTCCAATCAAAACATCCTGACCCAATAATTTATAATCAAGGTTTTGATCCCATCATTGAGAGCCTTAATCGGTTCCCCTTGCATTGAACCAGAGGTATCTAGTAGTAGTACCACAGGACAGCGATTTTCCTGATTTTCGACAAATTCAGCCACACCAATCGGCATTTTTTTCAAGCCTCCTAATTTTTTGAACTGGGGGAACTATGGGAGTTGTAGCAATTGGGATTATCTACTTTTTGTCCCATTATATTATCTCTGCCAGTCCCATCAGAAAAGATATCTTTCCCTTAAGCTGAACGCGGGATTTGATTTTTGACTATTAGTCGCAGGGTTTGTTGCAATTCCTCGCGACTGTGAATTTCCTCCAGACGGTGAACCGGAACACCTCGATCGAAGAGAATTAAAGTAGGCAGACTACGCAGACGAAAACTATTAGCTAATTTAAAATTATTATCGGCATTGACACCGACTAATTGAATCGCATCTTGACACTCATTTTGCCAAGAAAAGAGGGTGGGTTGGATTAAACGACATAAACCACACCAAGGCGCCCAAAAATACACGAGAACCGGACGAGAAGACTCTAAAACTAGCTTAGGGAAGCTCTTTTCGTTGACAGATAGTATCATGTCTAAACGTATTTTATGAAAACTTTATTTTGATATAGAAGCCATTCTACACCAATCGGGATCAACAGGAAAGGAGTTGGGAGCAAAATCACCAATAAATTTTACTTGTTGCTTGCATTAGCCAAGGATGCGCCCACCAGAGGAGTAAAATAAACCCTGTTACTCCTAGATAGGCAGGACGAAGGAATTCTTGCCATTTTAGACTTTGCCGACCATCGATAATTGCTAAAAAGGGAACCACTGAGGTGCGTTCTTTGATCTTTAAAAATGCCTCTCCGTAACGGTCTTCTAAACGGCGATCGCCATGCCAGACAGCAAAAAGATGATGAGCAATTAAACCTAGGGAAGTTAATAGGGTAAAGCTTGTCCCTAACCAGAGGGTGTGACCAATACACCAGATCACCTGTCCTACCATCTGGGGATGACGGGTAACGCGCAGGATGCCGGTTTCATAGAGATGAACCTGGGGTTTTTGGATAGCGGCGATCTCCAGCAGGTTAAAGGTGGCAGGATAGAGAAAGAAAAAAGAAATGGCCGAAAGTATCCAAACTAGGGTTTTTACTCCGGTTACTCCCTGTACTTGCCAGAGAAGCAAACCATCATAACGATGATTGAAGAAATAAACTACTAAAATTACTGCTAGAGGAATACTCACAAGGGCAAATAATACCCGATACAGTCGCGCACCGATGATGGCTTCTCCCCGCATTCGTAAACTGGCTAATCCGCTATGGGCAACAGCAAAACCCAATAATAAACCTAACATGATCCAATGACTAGCGAATGCCACTTTTACCCTCTTGATTGACTAAATTTTTCTCCCAATTCTATTTTAAAGATTGATGGTTAATTTTTCAGCCCCCTTTTTTTGTGTTGCCAGTATCGGGGATTCGGGGCAAAATAAAACTATGCTTCCCCAAAGCGACTCCCAAGAATATAACCGGGGAACTATCCAATTTTGCAACTTTTTAGGTAATATGTCTTATCCCCAAAAGCGATTTGTGATGGTCTGTCAGCATTCTTCCTGTTTGGTGCAGGGTGCGTCCGAGCTTCTTTTAGCATGGCAAACGGCAGCTCTCCCAGAAGATGTCATCGTTATGACCAGTGGTTGTCAAGGACAGTGTAGCACTAGCCCCACGGTGAGGATTATTCCCGAAGAAACTTGGTACTGTCGTGTTAAACCAGAGGATGTCAATCAGATTGTCGAGGAACATTTAAAAAACGGTCAACCGGTCGAGCGTTTACTCCATCCACGCATTCACGCTCAATGGCAGTAAACTCGGTAATCAATTTTTAGGTTATGCTTCGCAATAGTCTTTTGCTACTAGGTTAACCCCTGTGAGTGCCTGTGATTGCAATCCAGAGACTTAATTCTCGGATAATACATTTGTTTTAGATTATTGGTTTCCTTTCGGGATTTCCGAAGAACAAAAAAGGGGACTTAGCCCCTTTTTCTGGATTAGTTAGTTATTTTTTCGGCGATAACATCATCATCATGTTACGACCTTCTTTTTTTGGTGCTTGCTGTACCTCAGCTACATCCTCTAAATCCTTGGCCATGCGAGCCAGTAATTCTTCCGCTAGGTTAGAGTGTTGAATTTCCCGACCTCGGAAGGTAATCGTCGCTTTTACCTTATCTCCCGCTTTTAAAAAACGTTGCGCTTGGTTGACTCGCACGTTGTAGTCATGCTCATCGATTTTATAGCGCATTTTAACTTCTTTTATATCGGCTGTATGCTGTTTTTTCTTGGCTTCGCGGGCTTTTTTCTCCTGTTCAAACTTGTACTTACCATAGTCCATAATCCGGCAAACGGGAGGACTTGCCGTTTCACTGACGAGGACGAGATCAAGTTCCTTTTCTTCGGCCACGCGCAAAGCTTCGGCAGGAGTAATAATTCCCAGTTGAGAGCCGTCGCTATCGATAACGCGGATTTCGGGAAAGCGGATTCTTTCGTTAATTTGGGGGAGATCGCGAGTAGTGCGTCTTTTATCTATCACAGGCGTTCTGGGTTATCTCTATTCTAGTTAGTTAATCGGTTGGAGTTTACAAAATGGTTTACTTGCTATTCTACCTACTCGATCGAGTTTCTTGGCCAATTGTTAAGTTTTCTTGCAATGTTAATTTTTAGCCGCCGGTCGTCAGCCGTCGGCCGTCAGCCAGATAAGCTGTTGTCTATGGGTTTTGTTAGACTAAGACCCTATACTCTCAGGAATCGATCGGTAAGGTGCGTTCTCCCTCGTTGCAGCAGGTAACGCACCCGACAAAATCGGCGGCATCGCACTACCCCTGTAAGCCAATGTCTAGATTATAGTAGGACGGTATCAGGCGAAAGTTGATAAGATTTTCCAGTATGGTTAAATATTGCGCTGATGTTTTAATATTACCTATCGCCTAAAACTATGATTACTTATATTAAAATTCATGGCTTTAAATCCTTTCATAATTTTGAAATGGAATTTACGCCGCTTACTGTAGTTGCTGGGGTTAATGCTTCTGGTAAGAGTAATTTATTTGATGCTTTGCAATTGTTGGCGCGGTTGGCAGAAGTGGATCTGAAGACGGCTTTTAGCGAGCAGCGAGGACATCCTAGCGAACTTTTTACCCAGTATGATGAGGACGACTACGCCACGGAAATGGAATTTATAGTTGAAATGTTAGTCAATCGCAAGGTAAAAGATAATTGGGGTGGGGAAGTCGATCTTAAATATACAAGGTTGCGCTATCAATTAAAAATTAAACGAGAGTCTAATATAAGTGGATTTGAAAACTTGTATATTGTTGATGAATGTTTAGAAAATTTAAAGCACAATGAAGATAATTGGGTAAAAAATTATATTCCTAAGACAGTATTGGAAACTTGGCGACCAAAAGTAACGGGGAGGAGAGCCATTCCTTATATTAATACTGAAGATAAGAGTGGTATTGCTACCATTGTTGTACCTCAAGACGGTCAACAAGGAAATAAAAAAGTATTTCCCGCAAAAAACGCATCACAAACTGTTTTAAGCAGCATTAATACCATAGATTTTAAACATATATTAGCCGCCAAACAAGAAATGCTGAGTTGGAAGTTTATGCAGCTTAATCCCGAAGATCTGCGAGAACCTACTCGTCAAGATATGGGCATCAGAGATACAATAACAGCAAGCGGAAAGAATTTAGCCGCTGCTTTATTTCGCATCAAACAAGATGATGAATATACCCTCACAGCAATTTCCCGTGATCTCAATAATCTGCTACCGAATCTTACAGAAGTTAATGTTTATGACGACAAAGCAAATCGACAATTTATTATCAAGGTAAAAGGTGATGATGGTCGGGAGTTTTCTTCGAGAGTGCTTTCCGAAGGAACCCTACGTTTATTAACATTATGTGTCCTGCAATACGACCGACAACACACAGGATTACTGTGTTTTGAAGAGCCAGAAAATGGCATTCATCCTTTTCGTATTGAAGCAATGGCAAGATTATTAAAAGAGCTAACTGTCGATTTTAAAGATACTGAAATGCCTTTACGCCAAGTAATAGTGAACACTCATTCTCCAGTTCTGGTGAGTCAATTAATTAATTGGCAAGATGATAAAAATGTCAGCATTTGGCTTTCTCAACTTACCAATCGAATATCCACTATTGAAGGGAAGCGAATTAAGATGAAAAGCAGTAATTTTCACCCTGTTATCAAAGATAATAAAAAGCAATTAACCTTATTTTTCTCCGAAAATGAGGCCAAGCTAACTCTCTCGGAAGTTGTCGAATATCTAAAAACTGCTGATGCTGAAAGTGCGATTAAAAATATTAAAAATCAACAAAACCAATTAATGTAAATCAATTAAGATGGCAAAAAAAATCAAACAAATAATTATTGCCTTAGCTACAGAAGGCAGTTCCGATCATAGATTTTTAACGAATATTATTCAGCGCACTTTCGAGAGAGTTGCTCTTGACGATGAACAAGAAATAGAAATTTTTGACCCAATTTGTCTTCCACAAATCTCTGGCGAAAATATCCGAGAAAAAGCTAAAAAATATGCAATTCAAGCGGTGGAGAAGGGAGCAATGGTTTTGTGCTTCCATGCAGACGCAGATGATAAAACAGATGAAAACGCATTTAAGGAAAGAATTGATCCGGCTTTTAATGCTATTAAATCAGACGAGCGAGACTTATGCAAAAATTTAGTTGCTATCGTTCCAATACAAATGACTGAAGCCTGGATATTAGCAGACAAAGAATTACTAAAAAAAGAATTGTGTACAAATAAAAGTGATAGTGAGTTAGCAATCGATAAAGATCCCGAATCTTTTAGCAATCCGAAAGAAACGATTAAAAATGCCATCAATAAAGCCAGAGAAGGTATAACTAAACGGTATCGAAATAAACTAAAAATTGACGATTTATATTCACCGATTGGTACAAACATCCCATTGTCGAAATTAGAATCCTTGTCTTCCTACAAAAAATTTGAAAAGGCAGTACGAGATATTTTTCCACAATTAACGAAAGTCAACAATATAGAAGATAATCCTGATCAAACGTGAATAGGACCTTGCTAATACCATTTTTCTAAAGTAATGGCAGAGATGGTTAATTTTCGGCATTGCTGAATCAAGGCATGAATGGCAACTGTGCAGGTTCCCGTGCAAAAGTTAGTTTGGCTCTAGGTTTTAAAAATACCAGAAAAGAAGATTCATATCTCAAATCAGCAACGCCGATTTCTCTACACCTATTTTTTATACTAACTATTGATTAGGCGACTTACCATCTCTACCATTCCATATATGTTTAAATTTTTAATCTCTTCCTGAATTTGATCGATTGAACTTTGAGAATCATCACTACAGTAAGCCAATTGAACTTTCTTTCCCTGCGGATCGGTTAATAGGGTGATCAAGTCTCGATCGCTCGACACCTGATAATCTATATAGATGCCTTGTCTATCTTTGGTGGGAGTGAATTTACATAAATAATAGTTATCCTGTTCACGTTTGTCCGATGCTTGTCTAGCCAACAAGTTTTCGATTAACAAACAATCGGATTCTTTATGTTGCTCGTCGTGAATATAATTTATTTTGCTTAAATCCGCTTTCCTGTAAGTCTTGGAAACATAAGGATAAAGCTCCGCTTTCAAATTATACTGGATAGGTAAAATAATAAATCCTTTCTCCGCTTCCTCTTTGATCGCCTTTCGAGGAATATCGGCATTATAGGGAGTTAATAGGATAGCTTGTAATTTATATTTAAGTTTACTGGTGACATGATCGGCAATTTCTTGTTTTAAAATATCTCTAAAAGTTGTAATTTGTTCGATACCTGTACTCGTGGAATTTTTATTAGTTCCCTTCATCTCGATAATTGTCAGCAGAAGTAAGTCATTCTGAATAAAAAGAGATAAATAATCAGGTCTTTTCTGCTTTTGATTTCTAACGAGAGGATCCTTCTGACGATCAGTTTTAAATAAAATACAAACGGAATCTTTTTCTGGCTTGGTAATCCGAAAGCTGACACCGCTTTCGGGTGGAGCGATCCGATTGGGTACGGTACAGAAAATAAGCAAATTTTCTAAAAAGTTAAATTTCTGCCAATCGAGTTTATTCTTCTTCTGAGGAACATTCTTCTTCGGTTTCTTGGTTTTGTTGTCCTGCTTCATAAATTGCAAAAAACTTTTGTTGAATATCAACTGATACATCGCTGAGAGTATCCCAACGAATACCGTATTCAGGGTCGTGTAAAGAAAGTAATTGATTATTTTTCATTTCATAGGCGCTAACCTGTTCCATTTTAAGAAAAGCTCGGCTATCTTGCAGATAAAGCAATTTAGCTTGTTCGGCTAAAAGTTCTGGATTTTGGTGATTACCATTAACGATATTGTTAAGATGAGCCATCAAATAGGGGCTATGAGTCGTCAATAAAATTCTAACTCCTAAATTTACTAAAATCGCTAAAGATTCTAACAATTTTACCTGAGATTCTGGATGTAAGTTCATTTCAGGCTCATCGATCACCAGAAAATCCCCGGATTTTGCTCGATAGCGTAAATAGAGTAAAAGCGGGGCTAATTGTTTAATAGACGAGGAAGCATTATAAAGATCGATTTCTAAACTTCTTTTTACCGAAACTTTAATTTCTCTGCCTCCAATTTTAGTCTTTTTAAAGATTGTTTTATTGTTATTTTGAATATACTTTTCAATTTGATCAGCTAATTTTTGAAAATCATTTTTGTTTTTGGCAATGGGATCGGGCTTATTTTCTAGTTCTATGTCAGTTAAAAAATCTAAAAAATCCTCTACTGGTTGAGGATAGCGAATATCTCCCTGTTCTTTCAGTAACTCTAACTGTCTATCTCGATTAATACGTCTATTAATACGTCCTTGTGTCAATAGCTCTCTCTGATTCCCTTTAAGTAGCTTATATCTTCTATTGCCCAGCATTTTATAGGTATTTATAAAAGCGTTTCTTTCGGCGGGTAAAGGAAGTGCGTCGGAAAATGAAAATTTTACAACAGCAGCAACAAAATTAAGAAAAACTATGTCTTTATAATTATTAATTTTATCTTCCTTTTCTTGATAAAATAAAATCTCATTATTGTTCTCGCTTCGCTCGATTTTCTTGATTCCAAGTGAAGCTAATGACCCGCGATATTCAATTGTATCCGCTAAAACTTTTTCTATAGCTGTTTTAATATCATCTTCGGAAATTTCGATACTGAATTTCGTTTTTTCAAAAATCTTGCCGCTAGAATCTTGGAAAAAAGATTGTAGTTTTATCCCGCTAAATTCAGATGCGGACTTTTGAACAATTTCGGATATAACATCATAAAAATGTCGGTCTATTTTTAAAGACCAATGATCGGCTTGATTTGTAAATTCTATTTTTTCTAAAATTTCACTAGAAAAATAAAAGCCGTCAAGCTGATTAATCCATAACCCATAAATCGAGTAGGCGATATAAGTTTTATTAGAATTATTCGGGCCAATAATAACGGTTAGAGGCCGAAGATCCACTTCTGCCTCTTTAATACTACCTAAATTCAAGAGTTTGATTTTCATCATAAAAACGAACACTCCGAATACAGACCCTTATTTTACCCGATTCGTACTCGCCTGCGCCGATTCTTTAGTTTTATCTTCAAACGCGACCTTGATCGAGAAACGAACAGCGATCGCTTTCTGAGAAAAGATCGATCGCCAACCGACAATCCAAAACGCTGTCATTACCTTTCTAAAGCAACAAGCTAGTGGTTAGCTGATCACTGAAAGCTCCCTAAATATCTAACCTTTGGTAGATGCTATTAAGATGATTTAGGTGCTGCTGGGGATCAAAGCAACTTTCGATCTCGTCGGGGGATAAAATAGTGGTAACTCGCTCATCTTGGCTGATAAAAGCTTTAAAATTGCCCTTATCGGTGTTCCAAGCGCGATGGGCGTTTTCTTGGACGATTTTATAGGCAGATTCCCGGCTAATTCCCTTACTCACTAAAGTTAAAAGAACTCTTTGACTGAAAATCACGCCACCGTAAACATTCATATTTCGCTTCATGTTTTCGGGATACACCAGCAGATTTTTGACTAAATCGGTGATTTCCTTAAGCATAAAGTGGGTCAAAATGCAAACATCCGGCAGCATCACCCGTTCTACGGAACTATGGGAAATATCTCTTTCGTGCCAGAGGGCGATATTTTCTAAAGCGGAAACGCTATGACTACGGATAATTCTCGCCATTCCCGTTAAGCGTTCTGAACGGATGGGATTACGTTTATGGGGCATAGCGGAGGAGCCTTTTTGTCCTTTGGAAAAGTATTCTTCCACTTCTAGGACATCGGTTCTTTGCAGGTTGCGAATCTCCACGGCAAAACGTTCGATCGAAGCCGCTAATAAGGCTAATTGTTGCACATAATCGGCGTGTCGATCGCGGGAGATCACTTGAGTGGAAGCGGTATCCGGTTCTAATCCTAGCTTCTGACAGGTTAACGCCTCAATTTTCGGGTCAATATTGGCATAGGTTCCCACTGCACCAGATATTTTACCGATGGCGATGTCTTGGCGCAAGCGAATTAAACGATCGCGTCCTCGCAGCACTTCCGCTAACCATCCCGCTAGTTTAAAGCCAAAGGTGATCGGTTCGGCGTGAATGCCGTGGGAACGTCCTACCATGACTGTATAACGGTGTTCTTGGGCGCGATAACGCAGGGCTTGGATAAAATCTTCTAATTGTTCTAAAATCAGGTTTAAACTGGCGACTAATTGTAAAGACAGGGCGGTATCTAATACATCAGAACTGGTTAAACCCAAATGAATATAACGTCCCGGCTCGCCCACATATTCGTTAACATTTGTTAAAAAGGCGATGACATCGTGGCGCACTTCTGCTTCTATTTCTAAAATGCGATCGGGATCAAAATTAGCTTTTGCCTTAATTTCTTCTACTGCATCCCCTGGAATATAGCCTAATTCTGCCTGCGCTTCACAGACGGCTATCTCTACCTCTAGCCATGTTTGATATTTATATCTATCCGTCCACAAGTTCCCCATTGCGGGGAGAGTATAACGCTCGATCACTATTAATTCTTCCAAGACAACCGTTTAATTGTATCGGATCGGGGTAAGTCCGGGAATAGGCAAGGGGCAGCGGAGAGTTTTGTTTTCCCCACTCCCTTTTTAGCGGTTAGTGTTTTAGGTTCGATCCCCCCTTAATCCCCCCTTGATAAGGGGGGCATCTAATAGTTTTTAACGCCTACCTACTTATCTTGTTTAATTTAGCTTGAATCGAATCCCTACCCCCTTGCTTCAACCCATGCTCGCATTTTACCCGGATTGTTTAATCCGTAGGGATCGACGAGTTGTTTAAATTCTAGTTGTAGCGGATTAATCTGTCGGCTGCCACCATCTTCCATGATATAAGTGTGAGGATTGGCAATAGCTGCCCCCTGTTGTTCATAGATAGCAATAATCTCATTTAATCGAGTTTCTGTGGTAAATTCTAGCAAGGGAAGACCGGCGGGAATAACTTTACCTTGAAATCTCAAAAATTCTAGGTGCATCATTATTTCCTCCCCAAAATAATTATAGAGTTTCTCTACCGTGGCTAGATTAAAATAAAAAGCCTGTAGATAAGTTATTTTGGGGTTACAACTACGCGCATGGAGAGTGGTATGATTCCAAGTAAATTCTAAGATACTGTTGCCTTTTTGGGTTTCTTCTGGCGTTTTATAGTAGGTAAGTTCACCATTATATTCTTGAATTAAAGACTCTAGGGCAACTCGATCGCTGTCCGATACTATTAACAAAACTGCCGCTTTTCCCGTGGGTAAATAATCCTTAAGAGCAGTAAAATAAGCGGGAATTGGCCAGGAGTGAACACTAACCATTTTCTTGACAATGCCATCACTATCACTAAGAGCTTGACCGAATTTAGCGGCGGTGAGAAAATCGGCAAAAGTAACGATAAATTCTGCCCAAGGATAACAGGGAGCGAGGGCTATTTCTAACTCGGTAATAATGCCATTTGTTCCGTAGGCATGATTGACTTTTTCTACTTCATCCCCCCGTAATTCGATAATTTTTGGTTCTGTTTCTAGGGTGACTAACTGCACTGCTTGCAGATTGCCTCTATCCTTCAATTGTCCATAATTAATCGAACCCATGCCCACACTGCCACCCCCGATAAAACCGCCAATTGTCGCCGTCCGATAGGTAGAGGGAGCCATTCTTAATTCCCAACCGATTGCGCGAGCTTGTTTATCAAAAAAGGCCATTTTTACCCCCGCTTCTACCCGTGCTGTACCCGGTTCGATCGAGATAATTTTTGTTAGTTTGGTTGTGTCTAAAATTACTCCTCCCTGCAAGGGAACACATTGACCATAATTACCTGTACCCGCACCTCTAACTGTTAAAGGAATTTGGTATTTAACGCAGGTTTTAGCGATGTCAATAACTTCTTGGCTATTGTGGGGACGAATGACTAAATCAGCCCGTTTATCTTGCAGTTGTGCCTCTAAAATGGGACTAAAATGATAATAATCTAAGGAAAGTTTCGCCACTTGCCCCGGATCGGTGATAATTTCCAGATGGGCAAGTTCTTCAATGAGATTTTGATAGTTAGATTTCATGGTTAGGTAGAGATTGCTGAAAAGGTATATTGGTGGGGTTAGGATTCAGGAGCCAGGATTCAGGAGACAGGATTCAGGAGTCAGGATTCAGGATTCAGGAGATTATTTTTATTTATTCCCCCCACACCCTACACCCCACACCCTACACCCTACACCCTACACCCTACACCCTACACCCCAATCAGCGATCGCTGGATAAGAAAAAATTAAAAACCGATCGCCTAGGGGATCGGTTTTACTAAGAAGTATAAACTTTTATTAACTTTGTTTGCTGAGAAACTGTTGAGCTTGTCTAATAGCGGCAGCGCCGATATTGAAGAAAGCCCAGCCACCAGCAATAAGCAAAGGGGTTAAAACGATTAACACTCTCCAGTCCATAGATTTCCTTCTCCTCGGTCAGTGCTTAAAAGATTGTTACTTGATTCTCATTTTATATTTATACCCTAAACCGCCCCTTTTGGGAATCCGGTATCAGTACCTTTTCCCCCATGAACGAGGGCAAGTTTAGCATAACGCTCGGCGTGTTCAATCAACTCTTGAGCCTCCTGTGACGACACTTCCCGGACGCGTTTAGCGGGAATACCCACCACTAAAGATCGCGGTGGTATATCTTTTGTCACAATACTACCCGCCCCGACAATACTACCCGCCCCGACGCGCACACCATCGAGAATCACTGCCCCAATGCCGATTAAACAACCGCGTTCAATATGGGCTGCGTGAATTACCGCCCGATGCCCGATGGTAACGTAATCTTCAAGGATAGTAATTTTGCCTGGATCTCCGTGTAGGATCGCCCCATCTTGGATATTAGTATAGGACCCAATTTCGATGCGTTCCACGTCGGCACGCAATACCGCCCCATACCAAACACTCACCCCCACAGCTAGGGAAATATCGCCTATTACCGTGGCATTAGGGGCGATAAAAGCCGCTTGACTGACATCGACAATCGGCCAGAAATTAGAAGTTGATCTTAAGTTATCTAAAGACATGGGAGGATCTGCACTAAAGTCGAAAGAGAATACCCGTCCAATTTGGTTGGGTATAATATATATAGGATTATTGGTACAAAGATAACAATTTTTAGTTTAGGTTCTTCCATGATCAATGCAAGTTTACAATACCCTGTTTTTGGCCCCGATATCCATTGTCCTCACTGTCGGCAGCTAATCCCCGCCCTCACTTTGACGGATACCTATTTGTGTCCGCGCCATGGGGCTTTTGAAGCCGATCCCAAAACGGGTGAGTTGGTTCACTTGCAGTCAGGACGGCATTGGCGACTCTGGAATGGTGAGTGGTATCGTCAACACACTCACCCGGATGGTATTCGTTTTGAGATTCACGAAGCACTCGATCGCCTCTATACCCAAGGATTTAAAGCGACTAAAGTGATTATTGCCAACCGTTATCGCGATCTAGTTAGTTCCTACCTAGAACGTAACACTACTTGGCGCGGTAATGAACCGGGGGAAGCTACTATTCCCCGTCTCTACGGTTTACCAGTAGAATTTAGTCCCGATGCCCCCGATGAACCCTGTTGGGATGTAATTAACTTTGATCTGGAAAAAGAACCGGGGGTTCCCAAACGTTATCCCTATTTTCGTCTTTTTGACTGATTACTGATCACTGAAAATGCACCATGCTTCTATTCGGACGGCTAATATCCATCGGGCGATCGCTTTTTATCAACTTCTCGGTTTTACCCTAGAGGAAAGATTCACCACGGGTTATACTTTGGCCTGTTGGCTCATCGGGTTAAACGGACGCATCGAATTAATCCAAATTCCCCAACCGAAACCCGCACCCGATGCCTTTGGTGATCAGCATTATGTCGGTTATTATCACTTGTCTTTTGACCTAACAGAAAATGTCAGCAATTTACCAGAATGGTTAGAAAAATTAACAAATAACTTTCAGCAAGCCCATCAAGAGGATGCCAATTTATATCAACCTTTAAATATTCTTTTGCCCCCCCAACAACAGATGATCGGCGATCATGTCTATGAAGTCACCTTTATTGCCGATACAGACGGTTTACCCTTGGAATTTATCCGTCGTTTAACCTAAAAAGATTGTCCCACTTCTAGGACTTTTGTTTGGCCATTGCGAGACAAAATAACCTGTTGATTGCCAACTTCCACTAAAGTCCAACCGTTGACAAATTCCCCCGGAGAAATACGGGTAGTTATGCCCTTATTATCAAATAAAGCTGTAGATTGATCGCCTAAATCCATCACCCCCACCAGGGTATTTTTCACCTGATTATTGGTAGGAATAACCGCTGCCACCGGTCGATTTACCTGGGGAGCAGCCGGTAATGGTGGTGCAGCAATGTCGGGACTTGAGGGTGTAACTGGGACAAGTTTGGCAGTAGTTTCAGGGGTTTGGGGATAAACAGGAACGTAAATTCTTTCTATGATCTGGGGAGTATTATTAACCGGTAAATTAGCGGGTGGTGCTGGTAGAACTGGCACTACTGGAGAAGGGTTATTTTTGGCAGCAGGATTGGGATCGGGGGATGAAGTTTGACTTTGGCGATCAATAATAGCAAGGGATGATTGCAGATAGGCAATAAATTTTTTATCTTCCTGGGAAATCGTGCCATTTTGAGAGATAGGGGCATTTTTTTGACTGATTAGCCATGCCACCACCCAACCTAGATAGATGCAAGCAATAACAAAAATAACTTTATCTAGGGGCATTCTGGGATTTTCTTCATAGCCCGCCGGCATATTTGTTTCACTCCTTGATCGATGCTGTAGTTTCGATTCTAACAGGATAACACTCATTTATTCTACCTCAATTTTCCTTTTTAACTCAGTGACGGATTTTGTTCACAATGTAGGGGCGAACTGCGTTCGCCCAAAAGGTACATTATCAAAGCGCAAGTCCCTAACCTGTTGGCGGCTGTTTGTAAGTGTGAGTTAGGTGTAGCAGCTTCTTAAAAGTTGCCAAACATTAATCAAGTCAAGGAGAATTTATTCTCAATTTTTATAATTGATAAAGTTTGTGATGCTTAAATAAAGAGGTTTTGACAACCAAATTAAAGCATATCTAAAGAGTTTTGAGTTAAAAGCAAAACTTCAGGTTTTCATTCAGAAGAAATGTACTAACTAATTTTCCAAAAAAAAATTAGTTAACCTATAATTATGACATATAATTAATTCGCAAGAGTTCTAATGTAAAAAACCTATACCTATGAGGGAGATGGGAGATGGGAGAGAAGAATAAATAAAAATAATCTCCTGAATACTGACTCGGAGAATACAGCTTTCTTTTGCCTTTGGCCTTTTTACTTGCTATAAAGTAGGTTTATTGAAAAAGTGGAGGGAATCATCATCCTATGGCGATAATGGCAAAATCATTTAGACAAAGACTGGCAGAGATTTTCGGGTTTGACCTGCGATCGCTGGCTTTATTTCGCATTGCCTTGGCGTTAGTGGTTTTAGTCGATTTATCAGTTCGTTTTAGCCAAGTAACTGCCCATTACAGTGAATTAGGGGTTTTACCTCTAGGAAGCTTATCAAAAGTCTCTGCTAGTCCTTTTTACTGGTCTATTTTTGCTCTCAGTGACTCGGTGCTGGTGCAGAGTATCCTGTTTATTGTCGCTATAGCGATCGCATTATTGCTCTTAATTGGCTATCATACCCGTTTAGCCACGATCGCCACTTGGGCGCTAATCGTCTCTTTGCATCATCGCAACCCCCTGTTACTATTTGCCGCCGATGACGTAATCCGGGCAGTATTATTCTGGGCGATGTTTTTACCCCTCGGTGCCTGTTATTCCGTGGAAAGTGCCTTAAACACCAATCCCAACCCCTTACCCAAGCGCGTAGTTTCGGCTGCCACGGTGGCTTTTATGATACAGGTGTGTTACATCTATATGTGGTCAGCGGCCTTTAAAACCAAAAGTGAGACTTGGTGGCCCGATGGTACGGCCGTTTATTACTCTCTCAGTTACGATCAATACGGTACTGCTTTTGCTGGTTTCTTACTATCTTTACCGCAACAATTACTAAAAATCCTGACCTTTTCAGCGTTAATCTTTGAATGGGTGGGTCCACTGCTAATTTTTATTCCCTTTCGCAATAGTTTCTTTAAAATAGTCGCTATTCTCTCGTTTATTCTTTTACATATCGGTTTTGCTCTCAGTTTTCATCTGGGAATTTTCCCGTTTTTGAGTGTCACCCATTGGTTGCCGATCATACCTAGTCTTGTCTGGGATTGGGGACAAAAACGGATGATAACCCCAGAAAGAGAAGGTTTAAGGATTAATTACGATCGAGATTGTGGATTTTGCAAAAAAGTTGTTCATCTTCTCCGCACTTTTCTCATTTTACCTGGCACTCCCCTGTTAGTCGCGCAAGATAACCCCTCAATATACGAGGATATGGTAGCCCAAAATTCTTGGGTAGTGGAAGATTGGCAGGGAAAACGCTGGTTTAAATGGTCAGCATTGGTTTATATTGTCAGTCTTTCGCCGATTTTCTGGTTTTTAGCCCCAATTTTGCGTTTACCGCCCCTCATGACCCTAGGAACGAGAATTTATGAGTGGATTGCCTCCCATCGTCGTTTTATGGGCAATTTCACTAAACCTCTCAAGTTTCGTCCCCTGACGATTAAATCCTCTTTACCCTTAAATATTTTGGTAATTTTCTTCTTATTGTTGACCAGTATCTGGAATTTACGCAGTTTTGTCCGGCAATCGGTCGATAGGGGTGATTTAAATACACCTTTAGTTCAATCCCTCGATCGCTTGCTCACCCGTCGTACTTTTAATACAATTGATATTCTCGCAAGAGTTACCCGTTTAGACCAATATTGGAGTATTTTTGCCCCTGGTCCGCCCCGGGATGATGCTTGGTTTCTGGCAGTCAGTCAATTAGTCGATGGTTCCACGGTAGATATATTTAGAGAAGGACAGCCGGTAATTTGGGATAAACCCACGGATAGCGATCGCAATCGTTTGTATAAAACCATGCAGTGGCGACAATATTTTATTAATCTTAATCGAGCTATCGGTCGGTCAGTTTATGGAGAGTTTGGTCATTATCTCTGTCAAAACTGGAATCAGCAGCACGGTAGTGATCAACAGATTAAATCCCTGCAACTTTATATTATGCGGGAAAGGACTGTACCCCCCGGAGAAAAACAAGGAATCGAAAAAGAGCTACTCTGGCAGCAAAACTGTCTTTAATCAGTTATCAGTTATTAGTCAGATCTAAAGTTATCTTGTAACTAAAATCTGATTGCTTCTTTTTCCCTTTCAAACTAACTACCGCTCAACTTTAAAAATCGCTGGAACCGCTCTGGAGAGTAGCGAGGGATTTTTCAAAATTCATTCTCTGTTCAGCATTGCGGAGAAAGTAACCACTCATCATTGCCGAGGCCAATAACCGGCCCAGATGTTCGCGACTGGTACTGATAGTGACACCGAAATGTTCGGAGGGAAGGTTGCCCAAAAGTCCGATAATGTTGCGTTCCATCACTTGGAAAACCTCTTGGGATTCTGGTTTCGAGAGTTGGGCGATTGTTTCGGGACTTAAGGTCTGGACATATTGCCACAAACTCTCGGAAAATTCACTATCGGTACCGAATAAATTGTGAGGGCGATCGTTTTCTCTATACACCTTTGATCTCCTTAACTCAATTTTTTTATAAACTATCCTTTTGGTTCTTCCAATTTAACAGTTTTTTGAGATAGTGGCAGTCGGTAGAACCGAACCTGAAGGGGATGGTCATACCAAGCAAAAAACCCATCTCCAGCACAAATCAAAAACTTAACACTGATGATAACCGATCACTGTTCACTGATAACTTTTATTTACCCATACCTAAATGCTGGGCCTTTTGATAGACTTTACCCTCCGTCAGCAGCGAGGGGGCAATCACCACTTCCACCTGTTGCATTTCCTTTAAGTTCTTAGCACCTAAAGTCCCCATACTGGTTTTCAGCGCCCCTAGGAGGTTATGAGTACCATCATCTAATTTTGCTGGTCCTACGAGGATTTCGGCAATAGTTCCCGTACTGCCCACACTAATCCTGGTTCCCCGGGGTAGAACTGGACTAGGTGTGGCCATACCCCAGTGAAAACCGCGGCCGGGGGCCTCCACGGACCGGGCAATGGGAGAACCAATCATCACCGCATCGGCGCCACAGGCGATACATTTGCAGATATCACCGCCGGTAATAATGCCGCCATCGGCAATAACGGGGACGTATTTACCGGTTTCTCGGAAAAAATCGTCCCTAGCGGCGGCACAATCGGCCACAGCAGTGGCCTGGGGAACTCCCACCCCTAAAACGCCGCGAGAAGTACAGGCAGCCCCGGGACCGATACCGACTAAAACCCCGGCTGCCCCAGTTTTCATCAGGTTAAGGGCGACTTCGTAGGTGACGCAATTGCCCAAAACCACGGGAATGGGCATTTCTTGGCACAATTGCACTAAATCGAGGGGGGTGATAGCTTCCGGGGATAAATGGGCAGTGGAAACAACCGTTGCTTGGACAAAGAGAATATCGGCCGCTGCTTGGGCAACAATAGCACCGTATTTGACGGCACCGGCAGGGGTGAGGCTAACTGCCGCAATACCGCCTTTTTCTTGAATTTCTTGGATACGAAGCTCGATTAGTTGCGGTTTAATCGGTTCTGCGTAGAGTTCCTGCATTAAACCGACGAATTCTGCTTTGCCGACTGCGGTAATGCGATCAAGAATCGGGTTAGGATCCTCGTAACGGGTTTGAATACCTTCGAGGTTTAGTACCCCTAGCGCCCCCAACTCGGAGAGAAGGACGGCCATTTTAGTATCCACCACCCCATCCATAGCGCTGGCGATAATCGGGATTTCCCGCTCGATATTGCCGAGAGACCAACGGGTATCGGCTAAACTAGGATCGAGGGTTCGCACTCCGGGTACAAGTGCGATTTCATCGATACCGTAAGCTCTACGGGCTGTTTTGCCCCGACCAATAATTGTATCCACGTTTCTATACTATTTCAGACCTATTTAGCCTAGACTAGCAAATTTCGCACCATCTCGAAAAGCTTTTCGGTATTATGGCAAACTAGGCATCGGGAAAATAATCGCCACAGTCGATCGCTTGTTCGGTGTTGGCGCTCCTGGGTTGTACACTACATTTGAGGCGATAATCGTTGGTAAAGTAGCGGCAGTGGGAGCAAGGGATAGAGTGCATCCGTCGGGCAACTTGCCAACTATCGCGCACGGCACTGGTTAAAGACCAGCAAACTAAAGCGATAATGGCAGCGGCGATTGAAAAACGTAAAATAATCCAGATTTCCATGGCGAGCAACTAAAATTACCTGATTTGAATAGGAATCAACTGAGGCAATCGGCAGAGGGTTAGATACTGAACAGTTTACTGACATCCAGACTAACCGTTAGCAATCACCAGACTTTTAAGAACATTTTCGGTCATGGCCGCTATTTGATCCAATTGTTCCTGATGGCGTTTTGCCTGTTTTTTGGCTTCTACCTTGCGTTTCAGGGCTTCCCGGGCTAAATCATCGCGATTTCTGCTTAAAGCTTCGATCGCTACTCGATTCCATGTTTCTGCTTCTTGAATGGCTTTTTTGTACTGGGGTTGAATTTCATCCCAACTGACCTTAAGATTGCTTAAAGCCCCTTTTAACAGGGTTTGGGCATTGTTGGGGTCGGCTCCGATCAGGGATTTTTTCAGAGGTTCGTAGAGTCCCACCGCTTGTAAATGGGTAATAATCGGGATAAATTCTTCTATCTGTTGACTTTTGCTAATACCGGTCTTACACCAAGTGGCAAAATGTTCGCAGTTGTTAAAAAGAAGATTATATTTCTGCTCCCCCAGACGACTTAGCGCCCTTTCTACCACCACATCGGGGATAAAGGAAAATCCCACCTCTACATGGCGCACCACATAGATTTTACCGCCCCTAGCAAAGGTTTCTAGGGAAGTTCGTTCCACAATCTCGCTCGGTTTTCGGTAATGAATGACGCTACCATCACCGCAATCGATGCCATGATGAGCATAAACACCCTGAAGATTGAGCAATTCCCGATAGGCGTATATTTGATCCCCTTTAGCCATATTTTTTTAGTGATAAATTAAACAAGGAGATTATCTATTGACCCAGTTTTTCTGGTTATTACTCTTATATTTTAGAGATTATGGATGCTTTTAGTCCCTTTCCCCCTGACTGGACAGAGAATGCTGTTCACGCCTACAATTTTTGTTGTCCTTACTGTGGGGCAAAAGCTAAAGAAGCTCAGTCCGTTTGGATCAATCGCCGCGCTCCCGTTTTAGGAGAAGATTCCCGTCGTAAATGGCAGGAATTCTATCATTGTCAATGCGATCGAGTTTGGTGGGCCTGGAGTAGTGATCGACCTGCCGAAAATAAGTAATTCTGAATCGGGAATGGAAAATATGGCCGATGTCTATGTTTCTTGGGATGAATACCATCGTCTGATCGAAAAATTAGCAGTAAAAATCGATCATTCTGGTTGGCAATTTGCTCAGATTGTCTGTTTAGCTAAGGGAGGATTGCGCGTCGGTGACATTCTCTGTCGTCTTTTTCGTCAACCCCTAGCCATTCTCTACGCTGCTTCCTACGGGGGGCAAAATCATCAAATTCGGGGAGAATTAACTATTTCCTCAAATTTAGCCATGCTCGAGGCCCAATTAAAGAGTCCCCTGTTATTAGTGGATGATTTAGTCGATTCGGGAATCACCCTCCAAAAAACCTCGATTTTATTGCAGGAAAAATACGGGATTACCAATATCAAAACTGCGGTGATCTGGTACAAAGCGGCATCAAGAATCAAACCTGACTATTATGTGGAATATTACCCCGATAATCCTTGGATTCATCAACCCTTCGAGCGTTACGAGTTAATTACACCCAAAGACCTCCTAAGCTGAGACGTATTTTAACCGCTTATTCTTAGATTAGCCGAATCTCCCCCAATCCCTTTACTGTTGCCTCTTGCCTCTTAAATGCGCGGGCAGCTTAGTCAATGACTTAATTAGTATTCTTGTATTGTTTGGGGGGAAAACTCAGAAAAATTGCTAGAATATTAGCCTGATTAATTAATTTTCCCCTCGATCGAGTATGACTTTCTCCTCAGCCGCAGACTTTCAAGATGAATTTGATGTCATCGTCGTCGGGGCGGGCCATTCCGGCTGTGAAGCGGCCCTAGCTTGCGCCCGTCTCGGTTGTCGTACCCTTCTCCTCACCCTTAATCTCGATAAAATCGCTTGGCAACCCTGTAACCCCGCCGTCGGTGGTCCGGCTAAATCCCAATTAACCCACGAAGTGGACGCTTTAGGCGGCGAAATTGGCAAAATGGCCGACCGCACCTATCTGCAAAAACGGGTTCTTAATGCCTCTCGCGGACCGGCAGTCTGGGCCCTACGCGCCCAAACCGATAAACGGGAATACGCGGCGGTGATGAAAGGTATCGTCGAAACCCAAGCCAATCTGGTTATTCGGGAAGCCATGGCCACAGACCTGATTTTAGGGGCAAATGAGCAAGTTTTAGGGGTAGAAACCTATTTCGGCACTTGTTTCGCCGCTAAAGCCGTCATTTTAACCACTGGCACTTTTTTAGGCGGTAAAATCTGGATTGGCGGCAAGTCTATGGCCGCCGGACGGGCGGGCGAATTTGCGGCGGTGGGTTTAACAGAAACCCTAAATCGTCTCGGATTCGAGACCGGTCGCCTAAAAACTGGCACTCCTGCCCGTGTGGATAAGCGTTCGGTGGATTACTCCCGCATGGAACCGCAACCGCCCGATGACGAGGTACGTTGGTTTAGTTTTGATCCAGAGGTGTGGATCGAACGGGAACAAATGAACTGTCATCTCACCCGCACCACGGCGGCAACTCATCAATTAATCAGAGATAATTTACATTTATCCCCCATTTATGGCGGTTTTATTGACTCCAAAGGACCGCGTTATTGTCCTAGTATTGAGGATAAAATCGTCCGTTTTGCCGATAAAGAAAGTCATCAAATTTTTATTGAACCGGAAGGGCGCGATATTCCTGAACTTTATATCCAAGGCTTTTCAACCGGACTGCCGGAAAATGTTCAATTAGCAATGCTGCGGACTTTACCCGGTTTAGAAAACTGTGTAATGTTGCGGGCTGCCTATGCAGTGGAATACGATTATTTACCGGCAACTCAGTGTTATCCAACCCTGATGACGAAGAAGATTGAGGGGTTATTTTGTGCGGGACAAATTAACGGGACAACCGGTTATGAAGAAGCGGCAGCCCAGGGACTGGTGGCGGGGATTAATGCGGCCCGGTTTACTTTAGGAAAAGAGTTAATTGTTTTTCCCCGGGAGGAAAGTTATCTAGGAACTTTGGTCGATGATTTGTGTACTAAGGATCTGCGGGAACCCTATCGAATGTTAACCAGTCGTTCCGAATATCGCTTAGTATTGCGATCGGATAATGCCGATCAAAGATTAACACCTTTAGGGCGAGAAATTGGTTTAATTGATGACCGGCGTTGGCAATTATTCCAAACGAAACAGGCTAATATTATCGCTGAAAAAGAACGCCTACACGAAACGAGAATTAAAGAACGGGATCAGGTGGCAATCGCCATCGTTAAGGATACGGAACAAAAAATTAAAGGTTCTCTCTCTTTAGCGGATTTACTGCGTCGTCCTAGCTTCCATTATCCGGATCTTGATCGCTATGGTTTAGGTAATCCTGATATAAATTTAGCCGAAAGAGAAGGGGTAGAAATTGAGATTAAATATTCCGGTTATTTAAAGCGACAACAAAATCAAATTGACCAAATTAGTCGCCACAGTAACCGTCATTTATCCCCCGATATTGACTACATGAAAATCGAAACTTTGTCAATGGAATCCCGGGAAAAATTAACAAAAATTAAACCCGCCACCATCGGCCAAGCCTCGCGAATTGGCGGAGTCAATCCTGCTGATATTAACGCTTTATTAGTATATTTAGAAATGCGGCAGATGTCGGCAGTTAAAAGTTAGGAAATAATCCTGATTATCAGCGATCAAGAGTTCTTATCGGCTGCCTAATTAGCAGCCCCAATCAAAATAAATGACCGATTACTCCTGACAAAAGAAAAACCTTTACTTGTGACAAGGTCAAAGAATTTTGTGGACATCAAGAGTTGAGTCAGAAACTAGGAGCAGATTTTTATTTTGCCCCTCCTGATCATTCTTAGGAGAGGGGATTAAACGAGCATAATAATATTGCCAACGGACAGAAGGCGATCAAAAACCGACTAATTACCTTGGAAAACGGACAGAAGAATTTAGAGTTAGGGCAGTCGGAAATTAAAGGCGATATCTAAACCCTAGACGGAAAGATAGAGGGTTTAAGCTGCAAGCAGCTCGAGTTAAAGTATGGCGAACGCGGCGGGGAAAACCACCGATCTCGCCGAAAAAGTCGGAGAATTGAAAAACCGGAAACAGATCGGGATAGTGGTGATCACCGCTTTGATCAGTTCGGTCTAGCCCTAGGTTTTAAAAGTTACCCAAAAAGACAGGCAATAATTATCCCCAAAATACTCTGGGGAGTAACCTAAATAACCAACCTTAAAAAAACTCTCTGCTAAACTTGAGTCAGTAGATGCACCCTGATGAAAAAGGAGAGTCAAAGAAAGCTCTCCTTTTTTTTTGTTGAGAAAGCAATCTGGGGGATTTAGCCGCGGTTAGCAGGTAGTTTCGCCTTGCGTGCCATGTCTTTGAAACCATTCAAACTTGGACCGGGGCGACGGCGAGACAGACTAGGAGTAATCAAGTATTTTGTCGCAAATTCCACCTCTTGCGGCTCTACTTTACCGTTAGTAGCGGCTACGGGTGCCGGTGCGCTCACAGGAGCGGCGGGAGTTTCTTTTACTTGCTTTTCTTTCTTGATAGAAGTTTTTTGGGCTTTTTTCTCGGCTACAGGGGCAGGAGCAGACTCCACAGCAGCGGCGGGCGCTTCCACAACAGGGGCGGCTGCTGCCGTGGTTGCTGTCGCTTTTTGTTCACCATCAGTTTCTTTTAGTTCTAGGTAAAAGTCAGATTTTTTGCCACCAAAGAGATTTTTTAACATCGGGGATCACTCCGAGAGTTGGGAAAATGTAAAAGACTAGGTATTTAAAAATTTATCATTGACCGGGATCAGGCAGCAAACAAGATTATTCTCTTGACAATTTCTCTGCTTCATCTATTTTTCTTTGGATAATCCTTAACAGAAAAAGGTTTTAAAAACAAGTTAAATTTACAAAAATTTACAAAAATCTAGAACGAGAAACCCCGACGCAACCAATGACAAAAACTGCTAGAGACGTTGCTGATAACGTCTCTAGATTATTTATTGGGGATTTGGTCGGATTTAGCTGGCTGCAGGTACACGGCTGCCGCTAACTCCGGGGACAGGACCACGACGAATGTTGGTTTCCGCTTCGATGGGAACGAATTCAATATGATTAAGGAGGGTAGTAACGAAAGCAAAGAGTAAAAAAGGCAAAGAGAGGACGACGACTAACCCCACGGTAGCGAGGGCGAAAATTTGTCTAGTGCTACTCCAAAGAGCTAGAGTGGAAGCGAGAGTAAGAAAAATAACGATTAACCAAACGATTATTTGTCCGTAAATATCTCCAAAGGTGAGAGTGCAAACCATGCGATAGTTACGAAAATCCTTATCCATAACAGTAAACCCGTAGATAGTCAGTTATTATCTCAGGGTAAGTCTAGAATCCTCACCTTGGTCAATATTTAAAGGTTTTTATAAACACTTGTTGATAAATCTTTACAATTACGCCCCGAGCGGGTAGCCAAATCTAGAAGTAAGAGCGGTATTGTTTGGTTGCTCTCCTAAGAATTGATAAGAATTGATAAGAATTGCTAAGAATTAGCAAAAAACTTGCCAAAATTTTGGCGAACGCTCTTTACAATTAAGTTAGAAAGGCAAGGAGGAGCAAGCCTAATGAAAACTTTTGTTGAGCGTTATCGGTCTTGGTTTAATTGGACAACCCTAGCCATGGTTGTTCTTGGTTTCTGGTTAAGTGCCAGTTTCGTCATAGATTTAATCATTATCCCCAGCTTATCCGTAGCTGGCATGATGACACAAAATGGCTTTGCCAGTGCCGGTTACTTGCTATTTGGCATTTTTAACCATCTGGAATTAGTTTGTGCGGCGATTGTGCTGTGTAGCTTTGTTGTCTTCCACCGCTATCATACCTTAATCCATCTCCCCGAACATCGATCGCTTCTATTCGCCGGTGTTCTCTTAGTAATCACCCTAATTTACACCTATTTTCTCACTCCCAATCTGAGCGCTATGGGTTTACTGGCCCCCGTTACTGCGTCGGGAATGTCGGGAGAAATGATGTCTTTGCAGATTGGTTATTGGTTTCTAGAAGTGGTTAAAGGTTTGATAGCTTTTACCCTGTTGCGCTGGTGTTGGCGAGATGCCTTTAAGTTAGCTTAGTTGTTGATTAAAAGCGGGGTTCAACCCGCTTTTTTTAGTTCTAGCAATATAATCCGCCTATTGGATTCATGGACGGAGACCCAGCACAACCGGCGAAGCCAGAAATAGAGGTGGTAAGGGACTTGCGCTTTGATAATGTACCTTTTGGGCGAACGCAGTTCGCCCCTACATTGTGGAGAAAATCCGTTACTGTAGGGGCGCAAAGCTTGCGCCCTCCGCTCGATTGGGATATTATTCTCACGCAAGTCCCTAAATTTTTTACACTTCATTTAGGCAGACTGGGGCCAAAAAGAATCAAGGAAATTTTTCAACCATAGTTGCAGTAAGGACGATAGAAGGAGGTGAATTGACAATTGCAGACACCAGTAAAGGAAAGATGGTTCTTCTCGTTTCTGTAGGGAGAATTTTCTTTCCAGAAAGATAGTCTTCAAAGCCTTGCCTAGCAAGACTCACACCAATGATAAGCAATGATTATCATACAGAGACCGCAACTTTGATAATTTGCTATCTAAGAATAAATCAGTTACAATTCTTGCAAATTAATTTCGTCTGTGAGGAAAGCTGGAAGTGTTATTAAAAAAAGCCAAAAGAAACAGCCAGATGAGACAGATATTTTCTGGAGGAATTTTCATCACATCCTGTGTGGGGACAGCCATACTTTGTGATGGGGTGAAGGCCCTTCCTTCCCCCTTAGACATTGACGCTGCTTCTATTCGGGTATCCCAAGAAAAAATTAACATTAATTCCCCCGTGGAATTAGAGATTACAGAAAGAATTATTACAACCAATTCCTTCTCGACAACAGAGGGATTAGCCGATAGTAATCTGCCCTCATCCTTAGAAAATAAACTAGAGAAATCTTCCCTCGATACTCTAGCAACAGAAAAGACCGGGACAATTTCAACCCTAGAAGAATGGAAGGCGAATCTAGGGACAACGCAAGCGAGTCAGCTTTTACCAGCAGGGGGTAATAACTCGCCAGAAGTCGAAAAATGGCAAGCGCAAGCATCTACCCCCGTTGATACCAATGTTTCCCCCGAATTGCAGCGTTTACGTCAAGATTTTCTGATTGAGGAACCGCAAACCCTTTCTGCGAAACTGGCGGAATTTGTGGTTGCCCCTAGTGCCAGTATTTCTACTCCCATCGGTTTTGGAGCCAATTTTGGGCAGATTTTCGGTGGTTTCGGTTTCCAGTCGAGAACCCGTTTTACTAATGAAGCAGATGGTGGGTTAGCCCTAGGGGTCGGTTTAGGAGAACCCCAGAAAATTGTCGGTTTGGATGTAACTATGGCGATTTTGAGCCTTTTTGGTGATAACGCTGGACGGGGTAGTTTTAGCTTTAAAATTCACCGTTCTCTGCCAGAAGGTTTTGCTGTCGCCCTAGGATTTGAAAACGCCATTCGCTGGGGTGGGACAGATGCCGGTAGCAGTATCTACGGGGTGGTGAGCAAATTTTTTCAGTTCACAGAAACAACGAAAGAACCCTTTAGTCAATTGACGCTCTCTTTGGGTGTTGGTGGTGGTCGTTTTCGCTCGGAAGGAGCCATCGAAGATGGGGTAAATTCCCTGGGTGTCTTTGCTAGTGCGGGTTTACGAATTGTTGAACCGGTCTCGGCCATTGTCGAATGGTCGGGTCAAGATTTAAACGCAGGTATTTCCCTGATTCCTTTCCAGAACATCCCCTTGACGGTTAACCTTGCCGGTGCTGATTTAACGGGCAATGCCGGGGACGGCGCTCGCTTCGTCATGAGTATCGGCTACAATTACTTTTTCCCCCGTTAGTCGGTTTTTACACTATTAATTTAGCTTTTTGAATGAGGATAAAGACCATGTTGATGAAATGGTTGACTAATTGGCAAGTTTCCTTAGTGGCGGCGGTTTTGCTGACCAATTCCCTAGTCTCTCCCCTTATGGCGCAAACCGGCAACCAATCCGATGCCACTGGGCCAATTCTTTCCACCGGTGATTTTGCCGGTCAAACTTTCCCCAGCACCAGGACGGTAACGGGATTTCAGGGGGGAGAACCGGCTCAAATCGCTGTTAATCAGGCGGCTGCTTCTCTGAATACTCTGTTAGCTGATAATAATTTAACCTCCCCCACGGGTACCCCGATTCCCGCAGCCGTTCAGCAATCGCTACTGAGCATCTTAACAGGGGATGCACAGGCGGGTAATAATATCAATGCTGTCATTGCCGCTCTTTACTCAGCCCCCGGCACAGCGCCTTTAAATGTTATTGAAGACTTATTGGCCAGCTTAGAGAAACTGACCAAAGATAAGAAGGTAGTTCCAGCTAAATTGCTGGCGGCGGTGCGGGCCTATAATGCGATGATTTTAGCCAGTAACGAAGAGTTTCTCCGCAATCCTCCCGCAGAACTGCGAGCAATTCAAGCATTCTTAGCTAAATTGGTGCAACCCACTATTAGCTAACCGCATTTTCCCTACTCACTTCACCATAGTCTTCTCGGATTAGAGGGCTGTGGTGAAGGCTCCACGGTGGGCGCGGTGGTTGGCTGTGAGGGGGTTAGAGAAGGGGTATTTCCTCCCCCTAAAGATTCTTGGAGCTTGTCGCGCAGTTTTTTGGCGGTATCGGAGTCAGGATTAATTTTGAGAGCTTGTTCGTAGGCGGCCAGCGCCTCTTGGGAGCGTTTCCAGTAGGTCAAGACCAGACCTTTACCGTACCAAGCTTGATAGAGTTGAGCATCGAGTTGCAAGGCTTTTTCATAGGCGGCATAGGCGAGGGCTAATTGTCCTAACCGCCACATTTTATTGCCTTGATTAAGCCAGTTGAGGGGATTAGTATCGTTATTATTGGGAACTTCAAAAGCCTTGTATAATTCATCACCAATTTCTTGCAAAGATAAGGCATTGGGGGGCGAATTTTCGACATTTATCTGCCCTTGAATGCCAGACTGGGGTGCTAATTTCAAAAAAGTAGTGATGGGAATAGCGAGACTAAAGCCAATTGGCACGGGAACCTTTTCGATTTTTTCGGCTTCATTTTGTCCGTGAACCGCGATGACTCGTCCATTTATATCTAACACTGGACCGCCACTCATGCCCCCATAGGTGACACTGGTATAAACTATCTCATACCCCAACTCTGGGGGAAATATTTTCAGCAAGGGTGTAATGTATTTGGGCAGCACTTTCCCCACATTGAACAATCGTTTCCGCTTGCCGATAAATTTCGGGTCGGGCCATCCAGAAGCAAAAATAAATTGTTCGTCAGCTACTTGATAGTTAGCCAAGGTCGCTAACTGATAATTTTGGTCGCTCTGAAACTGCACGAGAGCTAGATCTACTCCGGGTAATTTTTTGATGCTATTGTAATCGAGCGGATATTGCTTGCCATCCCAGGTAATAATTTTAAGTTGATCGTAATAGAACTTGCAGGCATCTCTAGCATCTTTACAGATCACATGACTGGCAGTAAGAACAGTATAAACTTTTCCTTCTTTGGCAATAATTGATCCAGAGCCATTAGCAGTAATTTTCCCATTTGCCCCCTCTTCTTCTGAGGGGATTAAAACGGTAATCTTTTCAGCAATTTTTTCTATCTGCTCAGTTGTTGATGCCTTAGCAATCTGAGGAGAAACCACAAACACCGCTATACTAACTAGGGCGGCGGAAATTTTCAAGAAATTGTTGCTCATCTGGTTTAAAAATACAGTTGAGTGGAATTTACCAGAGGGGTGTGGGAGCGGGATTCTTTTCTCTTGGGGTTGACGAGGATGGAGAAGGGAAATCTTCCGAGAAAGTGGGTTCTCTATGGGTGGGAAGCGATGGGGGTGACACTGCGGGCCGTTGCCGACTGGAAGCAGATGGAGAAGATGACCCCGATTTTAAAAAAGTCCTGATAGGAATCGCCCAACTTAATCGACTCATTTGTTCCCACAGTGCTGGTGAAGTCACCGTTCCATCAGCAAAAACGTAGGATTTACCCCAGAGAGGATAAGCATGAATCCCGTTAATACCAATAACTTTACCTTGCCGATTCAGCAGCGGTCCGCCACTCATGCCATTTTTAATCTTATTGGTGTAGCCGATTTGGTAGCCTCCCGAAAAGGATTTATCACTCAAAAGCGACACTTTACCCAGGGTGAAGGTAAATCCTTGTTCTGTCGGGCGATCGCCATCGAAGGGAAAGCCAGCGGCGAAAACTTCATCTCCGATAGCGAGATCATCGACATTAGCCAAATCAGCAATAGAATAAACTTGGCTACTGCGAAAAGAAACTAAGCCTAAATCATAATCATTCAAGCGAACTGTTCTGACCAACTCCCCCCGATGTATCTTGCCGTCAGGGGTTTGTATTTGCCAAACCCGATAGCGATACCGCCCTAAAACATGGTCATTCGTGAGGACTTTGTAGGAAGAACCCTGCTTTTCAACTAAAATGCCCGAACCCCAGCCTTGCCCTGATAACACCTTAACGGTAATTGCTCTGGCTAACTGACGCAGCTGTTGTTCCGAAAGTTGCTGAGAGCTATAGGCATTGGCCTGGTTAGGTTCCAGAGCAGGAGCATAGCTTTGGACAGCAAGCAAAGGTGTGGACAGTCCCAATAATAAACTGCCCGCACCAGCCAAAATTCTTTTTATAGGCCGACTCACTTGATTGCTATGCTCCTATCTATAGAACTAGAAAAGTTTACCAAACAGAACCGCCTGATGGTTTTTGGGGGGGTTGTTCGGGAGAAGTCTCCGGCAGTGGAGAGGGGGACGAACCGGTGGCAGGATTTGTTTCCACGGGAGCATTTTCTAGGAATTTATTGAAATAGACAATGACAGAATCCGATGAGCTTTCAAACAAAGGATCGGTTCCGGAACCCTCCCGGAGGTCGAATAGCTGTTGGATTTTCTGGGTTGCGTTTTCCCCTCTCTTGAGGGTAAATAATAGGTTATCGCGATTTGCCCGTTCTCGTCCATGACTAGGAGAATAGATGACCGGTTCACCATTCAGATAGCCAGTGGTAATAATATCAATGTTGCCCCGTAGAGCGTAAAGGGTATTGAATCGTCTAGTTACGTCTTCACACCGTTTTATGGGAGTATAACCGGAACCACTAAAATAATTAGAAACCCAACGAATGACAGCCTTGTATTCATTAGGGCCGACTTTGGCATAGGTTGTGGGAACTCCTATATAGGGGCCCGTCATTGGTACAAGACACTCGAATATGGTTTGAGCTTGGCTCGGTGATTGTAAGGTCAAGGCAGCTCCTACACCAATCAGAGCAATAGTCAGAGTTTTTGTCAAAGTTTGTAGTTTCATTGTTCTTATCCTAATCCTGCAAAGGGACTCTGTTACACACTTCAAAGGTAGCTGTTATTTCTCCGTAAAACAAACAAAAGCAAGGCCTCTGCAACAATTCTTATTTTTTGGGATTACCCTTTCTTCAAACCACTTTAAGAGAGCAATCAGATGAGTTGGTTTACCCCAAGGCCGACCAAACTTCTAACTTACTGACCACGCGACGAATCACCTCATCGGTAAACTCACTCATGGTCATTTGTCCCCCTAAATCGGGGGTTTTTTTGCCCTCGTGAATAGTTTCAAAGACACTTTCATAAATTGCCCGAGAAGCTTTGCGCGCTTCGCTAGTTTCGATATAACCTAACAAAGCTGCCGAGGCTAAAATCATCGCCATGGGATTAGCGATATTTTTGCCCTCTAAAGCGGGGGCCGTGCCGTGGGGAGCTTCTGCCATAATAGTTTTAACTGCTAAGGTCTCCTCATCAAATCCCAAAACTAAACTTTCGGCCCCGGCAATACTGCCATAGAGTTGCAAGACAAAATCAGATAATAAATCGCCATCGCGATTAAGTGCTGGAATCACCAAAGCTTCGCCGTCGGTTTGTAAAAGTAGGGCAAAAGTTGCATCAATTAACAGGGGTTGATAACGCACTTCCGGATGTCTTCGGGCCGCCGCGTCTAATTCCTCTTTAAACATCCCTTCGTAGGTGGCACTAACGGTGAATTTTGGGCCGCCAAATACCCGCGCCCCGGTTTTTTTGGCCTGTTGAAAGGTAAACTCGGCCACAGCGCGACTGGTAGCCCTAGAAATGCGCGAGGTGCGATAGGCAATTTCATCGCCGGTGGCAGTGGTTTCTCGCCATTCTTTGGCCCCGTAGGCATCATCAACGGCCATGCGGACAATGGCAATGGGAGAATTAACGCCCCCAATCGGACGAATACCGGGGATACGGCGACCGATGCGGAGAATTACCTGAGAATTCATTGCTTCTCTTAAAATAGCGTTAGGACTGCCCACATCTCCTTTAATTTCTGGGGTAATAGTGGCAGCTTTGAGAGCTAATCCGGTTTTTAGAGTCGCTTCGGCGGCCTCATGAACCACTTGATTGTTACTCTGGCGACGCTGGGCTAAACTAAGATCAAAATCGGCAAAGTTAAGCGGTTGACGAATTATCGAAGGTTGTAATACTCTCAGGGCTTCTAGTAATAGTTCTTCTCCAGTTTGGTCGCCGTGCATGACCACAATAGTGGGTATATTTTCTGTCATAGTTTTTGAGTTTTAATAAAAATTTTCAAGTATATGTTAATGTTTAATTGGCTGGTTAATTGGCTAAAAAAGATACTTTTTACCTTAATTAATTCTGTAATTTTATCAATCTTGTAAGTAGCTGGTTATAATTAAATTGAAGATAGATTTTGGGTTTGATCCCCCCTGCCCCCCTTGATAAGGGGGGTTTGATCCCCCCTGCCCCCCCTTGATAAGGGGGGTTCGATCCCCCCTGTCCCCCTTGATAAGGGGGGTTCGATCCCCCCTGTCCCCCTTGATAAGGGGGTTTGATCCCCCCTGCCCCCCCTTGATAAGGGGGGTGCCGGTAGGCGGGGGGATCTACCCTTGATAAGGGGGGTTTCTGAAAGTTTTTAACACCTAGCCACTTAGAAGAAAATATATAATTAATATTATGCCCGATCGCTAATTAAATTAGCAATCGGGCGGTGGTGAGAATTAATTAACCCAAGATTTAGAAAGCTTGTTCAACTTCGGCAATTTCGGGAATCTCTTCCCGGAGACGACGTTCGATGCCCATTTTTAGGGTCATGGTGGAACTGGGACAGGAACCGCAAGCACCTTGAAGACGCAGTTTGACGACTGGCCCGTCGATTTCGACTAATTCCACGTTACCACCATCCGCCATCAGGTAGGGGCGCATTTCATCTAAAACTTGTTCGACGTTATTGGGAGTCAGTGTTAAAGACATAATCAGCTTCTGGTCAGAGATTTATTACAGTGTAAGTAAGTGGTTTCAATTAAATTGAAGATAGATTTTGTCTTTGATCCCCCCTGCCCCCCTGCCCCCCTTGATAAGGGGGGTGCCGATAGGCGGGGGGATCTACCCTTGATAAGGGGGGATCCCCCCTTAATCCCCCCTTTGATAAGGGGGGTGCCGATAGGCGGGGGGATCTACCCTTGATAAGGGGGGTGCCGATAGGCGGGGGGATCCGACAATTTTTAACACCCACCTACTTAGTTACTTCAATCCTAACGCTTTTTGGGCGGGAATAACCCTTAAGCTTCTAAAAGCTGTAGATTGATAAAAGTAAATTCTGTGGTGGATTTTTCGCCACCGACATCGATTGCGTTAATCACTTGACAGGAGGGTAAATAATAATTACCGATTTTTTCGTAGGTTTCCTTAAAGTCACGTTTTCCCTTTAATTCATCGGTTTTAGCATTGCGGAAAATGGCATTATAGCGAATAGAAATATAACCTTCTCCCGTATCGAGACTTTCCTCGGTATTAATAGTAAAAGCCATCGGTCCCATGACTCGACTGACTTGACAGATTTCCTGACCGCGGACCTTATAATTAGACCCCATCGCATCGCCAGTGACCAGAATTTCTACCGCACCGGTGGGATCATCTTGCCCGAAATTAAACTGGTTTTTGCCGTGGGAAGCCTCAAAATTGCCTCTTTTGCGGTGAGTAACGATGTCGCGCATTTGATTATAGATACTTTCTTGCACTTTCTCGTCATCAATGCCCGTTACTTCCACACTATAATCGGCATTAACTTGAATTTTGCCCGTATGGACTTCCTCTCCTTGGGTGAGGATAATATCAGCAGTGTAACCGGGGAATCCTTCATCCCAAGTGTAACGGTTTTCGTAGGCGGAGCGGAAAATATCTCGGGCGTTCGTCGTGGCTACAGTCATAATCGCTTTACTTGTGTTGATAACTCCATTTATATCATTGTCGCTGATTTTTTCGCCTCTGGCCGAGATTTCTAGAAAACTAGATGAATTCCACAGCTTAGGGAAAAGTCAGTTAGAATCGATCAATGACCCGTCCCTTGCTCGATTGCCATAAATCTAAATAAGCAAAAAATAAACATGAGCAATTATGACAAAATTAAGTCCAAAAGTTACCGCAATTATTCGTTCTGGTGAACAACAAGGATATGTAGGTGAATGCGTGGAACTTTCGATTGTCACCCAGGGAAATACCTTAGATGAGGTGGTTAATAATCTCCAAGAAGCCATTTTACTGCATTTAGAGGGAGAAGACCCTAGGGAGTTCGGTCTAGTTGCCAAACCTTCTCTACAGATTATATTTGAGTTACAGCCAGAATATGTCTAAGCTGAAACAACTATCCGGCAAAGACATTATCAAAATTCTTGATCGATTTGGTTTTACTATTCACAGTCAACGAGGAAGTCACATAAAATTGCGTCGTGTCATCTCGGAGAGAAAGGAGACTTTAACTATTCCCAATCATCGGCAACTTGATCCCGGAACCTGTTACGCTATTTTTAGGCAAGCAAGTCAATATATTCCAGAATCAGAGCTTTATCCTTACTTCTATGACTTATAGAAAAGGTTAGGTAGTTGCTCGGGGCGTATCCCGATAGTATTTGATGATCAAAAAATCGGGCTAAAATAGAAAAAACTCACCCTCAGCGACCACGGCGATGGCAGAAGAAACGGCGAAAATCAAGCTTTATCGGAAAACCTATCAACTTCCCCAACTAAATCGCCCCGATTTATTAATTTTGCAGGATCAGATTCAAGAAAGACAGCAACTGATTAAAACTGGAAAACGGGTCCGCAATACATGGCTAGGATTGAGGAAAAAAGAAGAACCCCTCAATTTCGAGGAAACTTTTCAAGAATTAGAAAGATTAGTCAAGGACTATAACCAGTTAATCGGATTTCTCACCGACCATAAGGATGAATACCGGCGGTTTTTCCAGTCACTGACCGAGGAAATCAAGGAGGCAGTGGCGGTTAAATGCCAGAAATTGACAGAAACAGAGCGAAAACGCCAATCTTTGGAGAATAGCATCGGCTCGGCCGACCTGCGAGATACTCTGAGACTACAGAAACAGCAGATTTTCCGCACTGTGATTCTTGTTGGTCGCGCCAGCTTGCTCATGCTCAAGAAAATCGACCTAATCAGCGAAAGTATCCAGAAATTAGCTGAAGATCAGGATACACAAAAACAGGTTTTCTCGAAAATGATCGGCGAGTTGAACGGGTACAAACAAGTGTATCAGTTGCAGCTGGAGTTAGATAGTCTGGAAAAAGAAGCGATCGAAATGGCCAAAGTAGCCATTAATCTAGAACAATACCTAAAACCAATTATCGGGCAGTTTCAAGGCTTAATCGATCGAGTAGCGACCATTGACAGCGAACTTTCCCGCAGTGTCAGCGAAGTGGAATCCCTCGTCCAGAACATTCTTAGTTCCGAATCGGCGGTATCTTTCCGCAAAAACGATAATCTATCGGCTAGTTTGCTCAATTTCCTCGTCACCAGCGAGGAAAAGCGCGACCGTTTAGCGATCGCATTAGAGCGAGCCGAGCAGGAAGGATGGCAATGGACAGACGTGGAAATCCCCGATGAGGAAATCGAACTGGAAACCGCCATTCAACGCATCAACAACCATGTAATCGAGAGAGTCGGGAATTTTACCACCTCCGTTGTCGGTGACTCTCCTATTCCTCAAACTTCATTTACCGAAAACCTACCCAATGGGATAACACTAGAGATGGTGAACTTACCAGCAGGTGAATTTCTCATGGGATCTCCTGACAGTGATCCCGATGCTCGAAGTTATGAAAAGCCTCCACACCAAGTTAACGTCAACAGTTTTGCGATTGGTAAATATCCAGTGACTCAGGCACAATATCAAGCGGTAATGGGAACCAATCCCTCTTATTTTCCAAACAATCCCCAAAATCCGGTAGAAAATGTTAGTTGGGACGACGCTCAAGCCTTTTGTAAGAAATTGAGTCAAATAACCGGGAAAACCTATCGCCTACCGACAGAAGCGGAATGGGAATATGCTTGTCGTGCGGGGACTACTACTCGCTTTTATTTCGGTGATGATGCTAATCAGTTAGGAGATTACGCTTGGTATGACGGAAATTCTCAGCAGACAATTCATCCTGTGGGTCAGAAAAAGCCCAATGCTTGGGGACTGTATGACATGAGTGGCAATGTTTGGGAGTGGTGCGAGGACAATTGGCACGATAACTATAAGAATGCGCCAAGGGATGGTAGTGCTTGGCTAATAAAGGATAATTATTCTCAAATACTGCGGGGCGGTTCTTGGTACAACTATCCGAATCTCTGCCGTTCCGCTTCCCGCAACGACAACTACCGCCGCGCCTACGTCAGCGGCGCTTACGGCGGTTTTCGGGTGGTGTGCGGTGCTGGGAGGACTCTGTAATCCTTTTCTCCTTTTTACCCTTTTTACCCTTTTTCTCTTTTTCTCTTTTTCTCTTTTTCCCGCCCTTAGGCGGGTCGATTTTTTTTTTGAGAAAATTGAGGTAGCATGAGTAGAAAACGGGTTTCTCCGAGAAACCGGTTTTCTGTGGGTTACTCAAGGGATTTAGGATAATTTGTAGGTTGAGTTAAGGTTCGTAGTTGCGCTTTAGCGCTTCATGTTGTCCGCACTACAGTAACGGCAAATTTGGCTTCAGCGTCCAGAAAGAAATCTATGAGAGTCTCCGTGACACGAGAGAATATAATAGTGAAGTGTGGAAAAAGTTCGGCGATCACATCGGCTGGAAAAAAGGAGAAAATTGCTTGTCTTACTCTGACCTAATCTTTAACACGAATGCTCCCAAAGCTCATTTCCTTATTTGTATTTTTCACATTTTTTCAAAAAAATGGTAGATAAACAACTGAAAACTGTTATCTGGATTGGAGCATCAAAAAAGGAGCTATTAGAATTTCCTGAAGAGGTTATTGATGAAGTTGGCTATATTCTTTATCGTGTTCAGAACAATCAGAATCATCCTAACATCAAAGCTTTAAAGGGCTTTAATGGTGTTTTTGAAATAGTCAGCGATTATCAAACCGATACCTATAGAACAGTTTATGCCATCAAACTAAGCAATGCTATTTTTATTCTCCATGCCTTTCAGAAAAAATCAAAATCGGGGATTAAAACACCAAAACAAAATGTTAATCTAATCAAAGAACGCCTAAAAAAAGCACAGGAGATCGCAAAAGAGCAATAATAAATAACAAAAAGGAGATAAATGATTATGACAGAATATACTATTAGTTCGGGAAACATTTTTGAAGACTTAGGCTTTGCTAATGCAGAAGAAAAACTCGCTAAAGTCAAGCTGGCTTCAGTGATTTACGATCTGATTACTGAACAAGAATTAAGCGAGCAGGAGGTCAGTCAAATTTTGGGGATTGACGAGGCTAAAATTTCTAACTTAAAAAATGGCAGATTGCAAAAATTTTCTCTTGAGCAGATGTTTGACTTTCTAGTAGCATTAGGTCAGAAGATAGAAATCTTAGTAACTCCCCAAGCCTTAGCAAACTCTAGTTTAAGTATCCAGGTCATGTATCGAAATCAATCCTAATCTAAGCGCAATCGCCGATCTCGTAAGATGCGTTAATGTTAATGTAACGCACCTCAACTAACCTATTTTAGCTAATCCTTGTAGTAAAAAGAAACAGGACACTGGACTTAACCCTTAACCTTACAAAAGTCATCATGAATATTCAACTTAGTAACCCCGTTGATCGTTCCCTATCGCCTCTAGAAACCGCAGCTTTGGCTGATACGGGAGCCTTGCATCTCTGCATTCCTGCACATATTCAAATTCAGTTAAAATTAACTGAAATCGATCGCAAAGAGGTAATTTTAGCTGATGGTTCCCGTCAACTGGTTCCCTACGTTGGGCCGATCGAAATTCGTTTCAAAAACCGCGTCGGTTTCGTCGGTGCTTTGGTGATGGGGGATCAAGTATTGCTTGGTGCTATCCCAATGGAAGATTTAGACTTAATCGTTATTCCCGCAACCCGGACTATTGATCTTAACCCCAATAGTCCTAATGTAGCCACCTCGATGGCTAAATAGATAGGCCCCAGAAATTATATTAATTTATCAAAGTTCCGAGAATAATTTACTGTTGATTGATAGCGATCGAGATTGGGAAACCATTATTAAAATGCGATCGCTTTGAACTTTTCCTATTCCCTTTGAGTTGCTTGTCTAACCTGTTCGATCTCTAATTCTAAAGCTTGCGCTAAGTAGGTAGGCGTTAAAAATTATCAGATGCCCCCCTTATCAAGCTGTCCTTTAGTCACATCTTTCTTAACATTTTAAACCTTTGTAGCACAAGGCTTTCAAGACTCGGTTAACAATTTGTAATATTCCTTGTTGACACCCTTACTGACAAAGAAAAAACTGAAATCAAGTCAGGACAAGAGTTGGAGTGCTTACTGAAAAAATTGTTAAGAAAGATCCCTATAAGGGATAGCTTATTAAGGGGGATCCCCCCGCCTATCGGCACCCCCCTTATCAAGGTAGGGCTGTTTCATTCTCCCATCAGAATATCAAAAGTAAAAGCGATCACAGTCAGGTAAAATGAGGAGTGACCGCCAACTTTTAAAACATATGTTGAGCTTAATAGGAAAACTAAAACAAGTCAAGGACTTTCGTAAAGATAAAGGAAAAAGACACCCTTTATGGATAGTATTAGTAGTAATAATACTGGGAACAATGCTAGGATATTCAGGTTATAGAGAGCTAGGAGAGTTTGCTAAAAATAATCGGCACAGGCTCAGTCAAGAATTTAACATAATTCCAGAAAGAGTCCCATCCTATTCAACAATTAGAAGGGTAATGATGGGAGTTAAATGGCAGATTTTGTTAAAAATGTTTAACGAATGGGCATTAGAAGAATATGGACAAAGAGATCATATAAATTGGCTAGATATAGATGGAAAAAGTCTCAAAAACACCCTAAAGAATCCTAACAATGAACAACAAAATTTTATTATGTTTGTCTCATTGTTTAGTCAAGAAAGTGGATTAGTATTACACTTAAAAAGAATTGAAAACAAAAAAGGGTCTGAAATCGACGAAGGGCAAGCTATAATTGAGGATTGCTCTCTCTAAAATAAAGTTTTTACTGGCGATGCTTTACACTGTCAGAAAAAAACAATCAGCTTAATAGCCAAGAGTAAAAATGATTATGTTATCACCGTTAAAGGAAATCAGAAAAATATTTATCAGCGAATACAAGACCTGAGTAATTCCTCAAAGCCAGAAAGTTGCTTTCTCAAACAAGATAATAGTCATGGACGAAAAATATCAAGAAAAATAGAAGTTTTTAAAGTGAGGAAAAATGAAAGACAAGGGTTTGAAAATCTGCGAAGAGTTATTAAAGTAGAAAGAAAGGGTAGTCGCGGGGATAAAACCTATGAAGAAACAGCTTACTATATCAGTAGCCTAACCGAATCCGCTCAAGTATTTGCTGAAATTATTCGAGGACACTGGAAAATAGAAAATCAGTTACATTGGGTAAAAGATGTAATTTTTGAGGAAGATAAAAGCCAGATCAGTGATTTTCAAGGGGCAAGCAATTGGTCAATTCTCACAACCATAGGATTGAATCTTTTCAGAAATTTAGGTTTTCTCTCAATAACAGAGGGACAGAGGTGGTTAGCTGAACGTTGGGAAAAACTGATAGTTTTATCGACGTAAGAAGCAGAAAAATTAGCTAAATTAACAGGATGTACTCTCAGACAATTTCAAGAGAGATAGGCTTTTAGTGGCTTGGGAACAGGCTTTATCAATCTATTCATAATAAATATTGGCAGGGTATTAAAGATTAATTATTGTGACTAACTCTTTTGGTTAGAGAAAGATAAACTTGAGAATTTTCAGTCAAATTTATTGACTCAAAATCAGCTGTACTTAATTTAAATGAAACAGCCCTACTTGATAAGGGGGGCATCTGATAATTTTTAACGCCTACCTACTTATAAAGTCGATGTCTGATAACTGATGATTGATCGCTGAATTTAACTTCTTAAAGAAACTTGGAACTGTTTAACTAAAGCTTCTCGCACTTTTGTCATTAAGGGTTCCACATCTTCATCGGTTAAAGTTCGATCGCTGGCACGATAGACTAAACTAAAGGCCAAACTACAATGATTTTCTGGCACATTCTGCCCCTGATAGCGATCGAATAATTCGACTTTTTCTAAAAGAGTTCCCCCAGCATTTTTGATAGTTTTTGTCAATCTATCTACGGGTATATCTGTAGAAACAAAAAAGGCGATATCTCGCGCTGCCCCCGGATAGGTAGAATAGACCTGTAAACGCGGGGTAATTTTGGCACTATCGCTAAGAGTTGCTAACAGGATCGGGAACTGGATTTCAAAGGCATAAACTGCCTCAATTAATCCCTTTTGCTGACGCAATTGCGGGTGTAGTTGACCGAATATACCTAGGCGTTGTTTACCAATCCATAAAGATGCTGTTCGTCCGGGATGAAAACGCGCATCTTCGGCATATTTTTCGTAGCTTACCGTCAGCGAAAGGCGATCGAATACTGCTTCTAAAATGCCTTTTGCTTCATACCAAGTCATGGCCACCTCTTTACCCGATCGCAGCCAACGTCCGGCCGGGAAGAAATCACCGCCAAAAATACCAGCAATTGCATCGTATTCGTTGATATTATCCGATTCTAAGCGGAAAACTCGCCCGATCTCGAAGCCATTTAAGGAACTGTTACCCTGAGACTGATTATACTCAAACGCTTCGATTAAACCGTCTAGGAGATTAGTCCGCAAAGCAGAATACTCGACAAAAAGGGGATTAGCGAGGACAACTTCCGCTAATTCCGGTTTAACTAGGGAATACTGGACTAATTCCGTCAAACCCACTGCTCGAAAAGCTTCCCGCACTCGACGCTGTATAGTTTCCTCAAAGGATAATCCTCCGGCTGCGGTTTTTGCCGGCAAAGTATCGACAAAGCGATCATATCCGTACAGTCGCGCCACTTCTTCAATTAAGTCAATTTCTCGTTCTAAATCCCGATAACGGTAGTCTGGCACTGTCACAGTCCACAGAACAGGGTTTTTTGAGGTTAACCGCAATTCACAGCCTAAATTGCCTAAAATCCGTTCCACATCTTCGGCGAGAATTTCACCGATCGCACCGTTATCTAGGGTAACTTGACCCAGTAGCTGCTGCAAACGTTCTAAACGCAATTCGATCGAACGACTGGACTGATCGGCACGATAATCAGCTTTAACCTGACTGCTGACAGTTCCCCCAGCTAACTCTAGAATCAAATCGATCGCCCTTTGACAAGCATATTCCAAAGCGGCGGGATTAACACCGCGTTCATAGCGTCCGGAAGATTCGCTGCGTAAACCCTGCGCTTTTGAGGAACGACGGATAGCGATCGGATCGAATAAAGCCGACTCTAGCACAAGATTAACGGTTTCCTCGTTAACTTCTGTATCTTGACCTCCCATCACTCCCGCTAAAGCTACCGGCTTATTATTGGCAGTAATTAATAAATTAAGCTCTTTTAAGCTTCTTTCCTGACCATCAAGGCTAATAATTTTTTCCCCTTCCTCGGCAAAACGGACCCCAATAGTAACGGATTTACCTCCGGCAAAACTTTGTAAACGATCGCGATCGAAAGCGTGTAAGGGTTGTCCCCACTCCAAGAGGACATAATTAGTAATATCGACCACATTATTGATCGATCGCAATCCGGCAGCCTGTAAACGCTGTTGCAACCATAGCGGAGATGGGCCAATTTTTACCCCCTCGATCACCGTACCAATATAAGCAGGACAGGCTTTATTTTCTGATATTTCCAGCGTTAAATCTTTTTTAGGGGAAAATTCTCCTAATTTGACTTTTGGTAGGCTTAATTCTCCTCCTGTCAAAGCCGCTACTTCTCGCGCAACTCCGATCATACTCAAAGCATCGGCACGGTTAGCGGTGGGAGAAATATCTAAAATCACCTCATCGAGTCCCAAAAGGGGACGAACATCTGTACCTAAAGGGAGATTTTCCTGGCTAAAAATGTGGATTCCTTCAGAATCTTTAGTTAATCCTAATTCTGCGAGGGAACAGATCATCCCTTCCGATTTTACCCCGCGCAATTTAGCCGGTTTAATCGTTAAATTGATTTTTGGTAAATGAGTTCCCAAAGTAGCCACGGGAACTAGAATATCAGCCCTAGCATTGGGCGCACCACAGACAATTGTACTAAGATTTTCCTGACCGATATCCACCTGACAGACACTTAGTTTATCTGCATTGGGATGGGGTTGGCGATCGATAATTTTACCAATAACCACACCCTTTGCCCATTCTCGGCGATCCTCGATCTCTTCCACTTCTATTCCCGCAATTGTCAATAATTCGGCTAATTCTTGGGAAGATTGGACAATTTTGACTAATTCTCGTAACCAGTTGATCGAAATCCGCATCGTTAATTCTTGCTTGCCGTTGGTTCTTAACTATTGTAAACCGTGGGTAGTCAATGATTTAGAGATTAGGGCCGATCGGCTGTTAAAATGTTAGGGGGAGGATGGAACGACTGTGTAAATAACCGCTCATTTTCCTTGGCCAGGGGTGATATTATCTTTGAACAGATTACCGATAATTTGGGGAGATAATCAGTAGTTAGCTATCTATATCAAAAAGGATTATTGATGCCACCCGATCAAATAGAAAACCTCCTCAAGGGAATTTTGAGACAATACCAAAGTTCTTTTAGTGACAAAATCTATGGAGAAGAAAATGATGATTATGATTCGCTTATGAGGGTATTTGGAATTACTCCTAGTTTAAAAAGGGAAAATCGCCAGTATTGGGGCAGGGAACTAGGAATGTGTTGGCAACGTCTGGTGACAGAAGTTTTTAAGGCTAATTGTTTAGATTATCAACCGGCTTTAAAGATTGCAGATGATCAACCTTGTGACTGCATTTTAGGTAGAGATGCCATTGATACTAAATATAGAATTGGTTCGGGAGATTCTGGCACACTTAAAAAGTTTAAACAGTATGGAAAAATATTACAGGAAAGAGGACTTAGACCTATTTTACTGATTGTGCGAGAGGATAACTTACCAGCAGCGATTAAAGCTTGTCATCTGGGTGGCTGGACTGTTTTGCAGAGCCAACAAAGTTTTGATTATATACTTGATCGCAGTGGGTTCGATTTGCTGAAAGCTTTTAATAAATTTTCTGAAACACAGGAGTTTTATATTGCCCGATGAATATCTCAAAAAGATGGCAACTTCTGCACGGTGATTGTAGAGAACTCCTCACTTTACTAGAAGAATCTAGTATATCTTGTGTGATCACAGATCCACCCTATAATTATGAGTTCATTGGCAGAAATTGGGATCATGATGAAATCCAAAGACGCAGAGAACGCATTCAAAACAGTTCCACACTGGTAAAAAATATTCCCTATGGAAGTGGGTTAGCTGGTGGGGTTCGTAATCAGCGTTGGTATCAACGCAATCGCGAAAATGTGGTCAATTATATTGAATGGGCAACAGATTGGTCAAAGGAACTAATGCGTGTTTGTAAAAGGGGGGCTGTTGTCGCTGTTTTTAGTAGCACAAGAACACTAGCTCATATTCAGATTGCTCTTGAAAATGCCGGTTTTTATGCTAGAGATGTGCTGGTTTATAGACGACATTCAGGCATTCCCAAAGGATTAAATATTGAGAAAAAACTTGACAAAATTGGTGATACTAATGCCAAACAATGGCAAGGTTGGCATACTTGCTTGAGAAATGAATGGGAAGCTATAGTTATTGTGCAGAAGCCTCTAAAAAACAATTATATTGAAACTATACAAATGACTGGATTAGGTCCCTTCAAAGCTATACTAAATGACGGCTCTTTTCAATCCAATATTTTAGAGGGCTTTTCTAAAGGACGGGATGAAAATTTTGATGAGCATTGTACGATTAAACCTTTATCATTGATTAGAAAACTGCTCGAGTTATTTCTACCACAGGATAACAGTCATATAGTTCTCGATCCTTTTGCTGGAACGGGTACAACTTTAATTGCCGCTCTAGAATTAGGTTATCAGACTATTGGTATTGAAATTGAAGATCAGTATATTGATATCATTCAACAACGTTTGGGGGAATATTTTGGCAAGATCGGACAAGAATTTGAGGTATTTGATTAGTCAATCAAAAAGTTAACAATAACAACCGCTAGGGTAGAAAATCGGCTCGACAATAAATCCCTCGGAGAATTAAGGAGAGTTAGTCAAGCTGAGGACATAATTAGTAATATCGACCAGATTATTGATCGATCGCAATCCGGCAGCCTGTAAACGCTGTTGCAACCATAGCGGAGATGGGCCAATTTTTACCCCCTCGATCACCGTACCAATATAAGCGGGACAGGCTTTATTTTCTGATATTTCCAGAGATAAATCTTTTTTAGGGGAAAATTCACCTAATTTCACTTTTGGTAGGCTTAATTCTCCTCCTGTCAAAGCCGCCACTTCTCGCGCGACTCCGATCATACTCAAAGCATCGGCACGGTTAGCGGTGGGAGAAATATCTAAAATCACCTCATCGAGTCCTAAAAGGGGACGAACATCTGTACCTAAAGGGAGATTTTCCTGGCTAAAAATGTGGATTCCTTCAGAATCCTTGGTTAATCCTAATTCTGCGAGGGAACAGATCATCCCTTCCGATTTTACCCCGCGCAATTTAGCCGGTTTAATCGTTAAATTGATTTTTGGTAAATGAGTTCCCAAAGTAGCCACAGGAACTAGAATATCAGCCCTAGCATTGGGCGCACCACAGACAATTGTACTAAGATTTTCCTGACCGATATCCACCTGACAGACACTTAGTTTATCTGCGTTGGGATGGGGTTGGCGATCGATAATTTTACCAATAACCACACCCTTTGCCCATTCTCGGCGATCCTCGATCTCTTCCACTTCTATTCCCGCAATTGTCAATAATTCGGCTAATTCTTGGGAAGATTGGACAATTTTGACTAATTCTCGTAACCAGTTGATCGAAATCCGCATCGTTAATTCTTGCTTGCCGTCGGTTCTTAACTATTGTAAACGGTGGGTTGTCACCGCGACCGGGTTGACAGGAAAATGATTGCTACTCAAAAAAAGAGCCACAAATGAGTTATGATACAAGGGTTTTATCGTAAAAATTGCAAATTTTATCTTTGATCCTAGCTATTTCAGTTATTATCGGCAATATTGTAGGAGCCAGTAAAAATGACTCGGCTTTTTGAAAGTTTACGAATCAGTGGTTATCGTGGTTTTGAACAAATAGAACTGTCTTCTCTAGGACAGGTGAACATTTTTGTCGGTAATAATAATTCTGGCAAAACTAGCATTCTCGAAGCTGTTTCAATTGTTTGTAATCCCCTCGATCCCTTTCAGTGGCTAGAAGTGGCCCAACGTCGATTATACTTAGGCAGAATATCTTTAATGCGACCGGATTTGGAAGCAATTAAATGGGTTTTCTTTCGTCAGAATAATCTTGCTAGTAACGCATCCTATCAAGGACAAATTTCGATCAAGTGTACTGGAAATTCACCGATTAAAAATCTAGCAGCTAATCTCACCGATATTTACGGCGCGAGCAACGAAAAAGACAACCCAGAAAAGTTCAATGATGATTCCACCAATTCGGAAACCGATCTGGTTATCAATGGGTTAGAATTAAGTGTTACCGCCCATATTTTAGAGCAAGGCAGTCTGTTTGGGACAGATAAGGAACAAGTATTTCAGTTTTGGGAAAAAGAGCGTTTTATTCAAAGGAAACGACAAAAAATACTGGTGGAAAATGCCACCATATTTCCTGCTTATTTGTCCTCGGAACCAATTCTAGATAGACTATCCAAAATCATCCTAAAGGAAGAAAATAACAAAGATGACATCCTAGATTTAATTCGGTTATTTGACGAGGAAATTACCGACATACAAATACTTTCACCCAACAATAAACCAACTCTTTATATAGAACATAAACAGCTTGGTTTTGCTCCTCTCTATGTGTTTGGTGACGGATTTAAAAGAACCTTAGTTATGGTGCTTAGTTTGTTGACAATTACCGATGGGGTACTTCTAATTGATGAAATCGAGACATCTATTCATATTTCTGCCTTAAGTCGTGTATTTTCTTGGTTAATTAATACCTGTAATCAAAGAAGAATTCAACTTTTTGTAACTACCCATAGTTTAGAAGCAGTTGATGCCATGCTACAGTCAGAAAAGTCCATAGAAAACGTGGTAGCTTTTCGGTTAAATTCTCCAAGGGAAAAACCTCAAAGATTTTCGGGCGATTTATTGCATAGATTGCGTTGGGAACGCGGGTTAGATGTGAGGTAAAGATGGTGAGATACTGCTATATTGTTGTCGAAGGTCCCCAGGATGTCGAATTCTTAATTGGTTTACTTAAATTTTATGGCTTAAAGCGAGTTATTCATTTATCTTCATTGGATAAATTTTGGGAAACACTTATCCCGAAAGCTTATCCACTAGACGATGATTTAACCAAACGAGTACCAGTACCATCTTTTGTTCAAAATGAGCAACTATCAATCGCTTTACATAGTTCTATCGGCATTACACGCATAGCGCAAACCATCGAAGAAAGTCTCAATTTTATTCAACCTTCACAGCTTTTTAGTGTGGGAATTTTTTTAGATGCTGATGATAATGAAACCCCCCAAGAAAGGTTCAATAAACTAATTGTTTGCTTATCATCTCTTGATTTGTCAAACTTACGAATGCCTGCCCTACTTGGCGAAGTTACCCATTATTATCCTCGCTGTGGTATTTTCATTGCTCCTAACAATCGTGAACAAGGAACTTTAGAAGATATTCTCCTCGAGTGTGCTAAGATAAATTATACTGATTTACTCAATCTTTCTCAAACCTATATAGAAAGTATTGACAGGAATCAGTTAACTAAAAAAGACCTCAAATATTTTAAAAAACCAGCAGGTAAAAAGAAAGCAATTATATCTAGTATTAGTAGTATATTAAGACCGGGTAAAGCCCTACAAGTTTCCCTACAAGATAATCGATGGCTAGATAAGCAAACCCTAGAATTAGAGAGCATCAAGCTTATTAAAAATTTCCTTGAGCAAATTATTGGACTTTGAGAAAAAAAAGCTAATTGAATAGCTGCTATCGAAATTATCCCCATCTCCCCTAAAAACAAGCTATCCTAAAGATTGCCATACCGTTGCGATTCTATCCGTGCCTTACTATTCCCAATATCCCGACGCTTTTACTCCCAGTTATCTGAGCGAACTACAAGGACAGATTCTCGCTTGTCCCCACTTCACAGTTAACAATTTAAATCGAGATTTCGTTAAAACCAAAGGCTTTTCTATCGCTTTTCGACGCACACAAATCAGCGAAGTTGAACGAATGTTTCCCTATTTTAAACCCTATCTTGATCGCAGTTTACAAGCTGACTGCAACGCTTTTTATCTTAATCCCTTACTCCTACAAACCGGTTCACGCGTCGATCCCCATATCGATCGCTCCCTGCGCTCCTATTGTAAAACGATCGATCCTCCGCTCCTAGTTAGCGTCCTTTATGTGCAGGTTCCTAGGGATATTCAAGGGGGGGAACTGGTACTAGCAACAGGCAATCGTTCCGTGGCCCAGATTCGTCCTTGTACTAACACCTTGATCCTCTTTCAAGGAGATCTCACCCATTCAGTTAATCCCGTTAGCTGTTCCGGTATTCGTCTGAGTCTTGTCTGCGAACAATATCGTTTAGATGCCGAAGAATTGCGAGAGATTCCCGAAATGCAGATAGAATCGCGAACCATAAAACCAGAAAAGAAAAAAAAGAAAGATCGGGTCGTTGCTCTACAATAAAAGGGGATTTTTGTAAAGATATTCTAGATGGTGATGCGCGAACCGATCGTCGAATTAAGGGGAGTAACCAAAGCTTTCGGCAAGAAAGTAATCTTAAATAACGTCGATCTGAAAGTGTACGAAGGGGAAGCGATCGGCGTGATCGGTCCGTCCGGGACGGGAAAATCGACGATTTTACGCTTAGTCGCCGGATTACTGGCCCCCGATCGAGGAGAAGTGTACATCTACGGCACAAAACGGCAGAGAACCGTAGAACAGGGGGAAGATCCCCTCGGTGTTGGTCTAGTTTTCCAACAATCGGCCCTTTTTGACTCCCTCACCGTCGGGGAAAATGTCGGTTTTGCTCTCTATCGCAACTCAAAGCTAAAACGAGCCGAAATCCGCGATTTAGTGGAAGAAAAACTGGATTTAGTGGGAATGTCCGGTTCCTACGACCTCTATCCCTCTGAAATATCCGGAGGGATGCGAAAACGCGTCAGTTTAGCCAGAGCAATTATCAGCGATCCCTCGATCGCCGCCGATCGAGCGAACATTCTCCTGTACGATGAACCCACTGCCGGACTCGATCCCGTCGCTTCTACCCGCATCCAGACGGTAATTATGGAACTTCTCAAGGTAAAAAAAGCCTGTGGGGCCCATCTCATTGTCACCCACGTCCACAGCACCATCGAAAATACCACCGATCGCATCGTTTTTCTCTATAAAGGTCAATTTCAATGGGTTGGACCGACTCAAGAGGCTTATCACTCCGAAATCCCCGTACTCAAGCAATTTTTTACCGGCAGTATCGATGGACCAATTCAGTAAACTGCCAATTGAGGGAAGTGGGGTTTGGGGTAGGGCTGTTTCATTCTCCCATCAGAATATCAAAAGTAAAAGCGATCACTATCAGGTAAAATGAGGAGTGACCGCCAACCTTTCAAATATATGTTGAGCTTAATAGAAAAACTAAAACAAGTCAAGGACTTTCGGAAAGATAAAGGAAAAAGACACCCTTTATGGATAGTATTAGTAGTAATAATACTGGGAACAATGCTAGGATACTCAGGTTATAGAGAGCTAGGAGAGTTTGCTAAAAATAATCGGCACAGGCTGAGTAAAGAATTTAACATAATTCCAGAAAGAGTCCCATCCTATTCAACAATTAGAAGGGTAATGATGGGAGTTGACTGGCAGAGTTTGTTAAAAATGTTTAACGAATGGGCATTAGAAGAATATGGACAAAGAGATGATATAAATTGGCTAGGGATGGATGGAAAAAGTCTCAAAAACACCCTAAAGAATCCTAACAATGAACAACAAAATTTTATTATGTTTGTCTCATTGTTTAGTCAAGAAAGTGGATTAGTATTACACTTAAAAAGAATTGAAAACAAAAAAGGGTCTGAAATCGACGAAGGGCAAGCTATAATTGAGAATTGCTCTCTCCAAAATAAAGTTTTTACTGGCGATGCTTTACACTGTCATAAAAAAACAATCAGCTTAATAGCCAAGAGTAAAAATGATTATGTTATCATCGTTAAAGGAAATCAGAAAAATCTTTATCAGCGAATACAAGACCTGAGTAATTCCTCAAAGCCAGAAAGTTGCTTTCTCAAACAAGATAATAGTCATGGACGAAAAATATCAAGAAAAATAGAAGTTTTTAAAGTGAGGAAAAATGAAAGACAAGGGTTTGAAAATCTGCGAAGAGTTATTAAAGTAGAAAGAAAGGGTAGTCGCGGGGATAAAACCTATGAAGAAACAGCTTACTATATCAGTAGCCTAACCGAATCCGCTCAAGTATTTGCTGAAATTATTCGAGGACACTGGAAAATAGAAAATCAGTTACATTGGGTAAAAGATGTAATTTTTGAGGAAGATAAAAGCGAGATAAGTGATTTTCAAGGGGCAAGCAATTGGTCAATTCTCACAACCATAGGATTGAATCTTTTCAGAGGTTTGGGTTTTCTCTCAATAACGGAGGGACAGAGGTGGTTAGCTGAACGTTGGGAAAAACTGATAGTTTTATCGACGTAAGAAGCAGAAAAATTAGCTAAATTAACAGGATGTACTCTCGACAATTTCAAGAGAGATAGGCTTTTAGTGGCTTGGGAACAGGCTTTATCAATCTATTCATAATAAATATTGGCAGAAGATTAAAGATTAGTTATTATGACTAACTCTTTTGATTAGAAAAAGATAAACTTGAGAATCCTCGATCAAATTTATTGACTCAAAATCAGCTATACTTAATTTAAATGAATCAACCCTAGGGACTAAGGGGGGATCGAACCTAAAATCCATTTTTAATTTAATTATAACCAGCCATTTATTATCTCAAGAATAATCTCACACATCGCTATCAATATCGCTGATTGCCTCTAATTGTTACCAATCAGTTTAAGAGGTTGGAAGGGTTCTTTTTTAGACTCGATCTCCTTTAAGAAATATTACAATCAATCGCTTTTGATATACGCTTTAAAAATAGATGATAATTGAAATCGGTTTTGCTCCCTTTGAATTAAATAACGTTGTTGCAAGGATTGTAAACCATTGATTAAATCACTAGCAGATAAATCTAGGTTATTTTTTAACTCCTCTCTAGATAAAGGTTGATCAACTTTACTTAATTCTAAGGCGATTTGTTGGGCAAGGGGAGAACAGCGACCAAAAATTTGTTTTAAATGAGACTGCATTTTTTTAGTAATAACTAAGCTATTTTCTGCCAAGAAATCGTTAACCTTGCCATCAAAAACATCTTTAATCAAAACGGCAATATCGATTAAATAAAAAGGATTACCTTCGTATAATTGAATTAATTCTAACCATCTTTCCCCATCTTGTAAACCTTTATTCTTAAGAAAATCAATGGCTTTAAATCCTGATAATTCTAAGCATTGAATGGGAGAATTTTCTTGATTAAGATAGTTCATTTCCGCCGATTTTTCTTGACTAATGAGAATAAAATGGCTCTGGTGTTGGATTTCTGCAATCAGTTTTAAAAAATGTTGATAACTACTATATTCAGGTTGATAATTACCCGCCATTTGACCAACAGCAAAAAGATTCTGAAAATCATCTAAGACGATTAAACATTTATGATTGCTTAGAACTTCTAACAATTGCTGGATTTTATTATCGGTGCTTTCTTTCGGTTCTTTTTGGCAAGTATTCAATAAATCATTTAGCCATAAATCTAAAGACTTAGGAAATTTTAAACTTTTCCAAATCACCACTTCAAATTGTTCTAAATTGAGATCAATAAATCGTTTAACTAGGGTGGTTTTTCCTATTCCCCCTAATCCCAAAACGGCAATTAAGCGAGTATTTTGCTTAAACACCCAGTTCGAGACTGTTGCCAGTTCGTTTTCTCGATCGTAAAAATCAATAATTTGAGGAGCAAGGGTTAGATCATGATATTTTGATTCAGATTGAGAGTTATTATTACTATTTAAGTCATTTTCGTTAGACAATCTTGTATTTTCTGTAGGACAAAGATTATTATTATTGCCATTAATACTATAAATATTAGAATTTTTTAATGATTTAATATACACTCTTTCTAAGACAGAACGGGAAGTAGATTTTTTTATATCTTTTTCTAAAACCTCTGATAAAAGCTTCCATAATTTAGCACCTTCCTCTCTAATATGAGTCTCACTGCGGTGATATTCGTTACCTATTTCTTGATAACTCTGTCCTTGCCAACTCCCTTCAAAAATAGCCTTCTGGATAGTATTTAGCGGCTTTTTATCTCGCTCAATAAGGCGTTCGTCAATCAGTTGTAAAACTTCTGTGATATTCATACAATCGACACAGCAAAAGACTTTTGGGTATTATAGCCCAACTAAATCCCACTTTTTCCAATTTTCATAAAAATTTACCCGACAAAACTCCCGATAAAATCCGATGTTTAGGGGTTGTCAGTTTTTGGAAGCGTTTGGCATGATGGAATGTAGTTAAGCAAAACAGACCTAAAACTAACCATATCTAACTCAGCGACGCTAGTTCTAAGTATTATTGCTTATGTCTCAGTTTAACGTAGGTATTTTATGACGAAGTTCGTTTTAGACAAATATGCGCTCGATTCTAAAAAATCAGAAGCTAAGGCAAAAATCGTCGGTTCATTGGGTTCAAATGCCTCAATTTCAGGGGATCAGATAGAAGTCCCCAGTTATGACGCGAGTAAAGTGGTTCAGATTTTAAGTCAAGTTGGTATCAAGTATTCGGGGGGTTAAACAAAAGCTGAAACTACTCTTCTCATCTGTTGTTTTTCTTTTCATTGTCCTATCAGCCAATTTCAGTAGATATATCCAATGTCATTAGAGTTTTTACCCATAGTAAAGAGTATTGAGTATGTTAGCTCAAAGCTTAAGAGTGCAGTTAACGATTACTTAAAACTTGCGAAATCTTTGGATGGGAAAGTAAATCAGTTAGCTGAGTCACAACTTAATGCTGCTCTCGATTTTCTAAGACAAGCTCGAGATTCTGATCTACCGAAGGTTCGCTATGACTGTCTGAATTCTGCAAGAGTTGCTTTTACCACTTCACTTCATTTGGAAGAAGGTGAGAGATTGGTTATTGCCTACATTGGATTAGCACTATGCTTTAACCAGCTTGGTGACTGGAATAACTTTTTGTCAACACTGAAGCAATTTTCAGAGAAGGAAATAAATATCAGGTCTTTTAGCGGGGCAATTAGCCAGAAAATGGGTCTCAATGAGACTGGTAAGCTAATTCGCACAATAGGATTAGATAAGGCATTTATAAACGGACTTGCTCCCGGATATTCTGATGATATACCTTCGAGAAAACTTCTGAGAGTAATGGGTAGCGTTAGTCAAAAACAAGATACCATTTGGGATTTGCAGGAAGAGGCTAAAAAACTAGCACTAGAATGCGGTTCAGAATTTTAAGTCAAGTTGGTATCAAGTATTTGGGGGGTAGGTAATACTTATACCTTATTGTCATCGTTCACATTTGGAGATTTGATTATGATGTCAGATAATGAGCCTAAATTGAAGAAAGAAGAGCGTACAGGACTGTTTGATCATTTGTCAGGACTGTTTGATCATTTGATTGGAAGTCAAGAGGTCGAGTGTGAATACGTCCCCAGTCAATACATCGGCACTGGAACCGAAGTAATAGTATGCAAGGATTCACAACTTAAAGCAGCCATAACAAGAGCAATCGCAGCAGCATCTGAAAAGTGGAAAAATAATTGCCCCATAAATATCATTACTAAAAAAGATACAATCATCAAAGGTGCCAAGAAGGTCGGAGAAGTTTTAGGTTTAGCGCTTGAGGATTCTCTTGCAAAACAAGGTATTCAAGTGTATGGAATTGCGAAACAATCCACATCGTGGATTGCTGAAGAAATCGCCAACTATGCTCTGGGAGAAGTTGAATCTATAACTATTACGATTGAATGTTCTGGTGATGTAAATTTGACTGTTCAGTGGTCTTAGAATTTCGTATGGCGGTTCGCAGTCTAGTATGATCGCCGCTCTTGTAGTTTGTAGGATGGGTTTGGCATGATGGAGTGTGATCAATTCAAACAATCATTCTTGACAGTATCTTACTCAATGATACTTGATTTTATAGATTGATAAATTTACCTTGTTTATATAACCTCTGAGGGTAAACTATGAAACTATTTATTATCTTTAATAAAGATTTAATGCCAAAAAATACTAGAGTGTATTCAAAGTCTATTAGTGTAGTTTTAGGGACTTTCTTGATACACTGTTTCACTCTGCAATTAATCTCTCCAGCAATAGCTCAGAGAGCTAACTCCTCAGTTATAGGATGTTGGACTACTTCATATACACACCGGTTGGGACCTACTACTCAAACACTAAGAATTAATGCAAATAATACATGGACTATCGAATCACGAACTCTACTTTCTCCTCCTGTAGGAGGATTGGAAGTCTTGAACTCCAAGTCATATGGTAACTGGTATTTTCAAGCAAGTCAGTTAGTAATTAGAGAGAATGCAGCACCTGGAACAGTAAAATTAGACAATGTATTTATACAAACTTCTCCCACAACATTGCAGTCAAGAGATGGTTTAGTACATAGGCGATGCTGAATCTATTTAGTGTGATCGCTTTTCTGATCGGGTGCATTAACAGAGTATAATGCGCCTTATTTATTATTGTGTCTAATCTTTACAAAAACTCAATCTTTTTATACATATATTGAGGTTCTAAACATTCCCAAATTAAGACTAAATCACTGATAATTTTTCCAATTGGCTGACGTTGTTGGCGAGTGTAAATAATGCCACAATGTTCAATACCTGTAGAGGCCAAACTAAGAAAATCATCATCAAAAGTAAAAATGACTCGTTGTTGGGACAAAGCATAAGCTAGTTGTCTTCCATCAGATGCACCAATTAGACCCTCTTCTGGGGATGTTGTGACATCAACTCCCCGCATTCTCAAGCCGTTTGCAATAGCATTACTAACACTTTCATCCAGATGAAATTTAATCTTGACTGGCATTTTCACCCTGTAATATTTTCTCAATTAAAGATGGTTTGTTTCCTTGTAGTTGTTTAGCAAAAGTTTCTCCTGCTTCAATTTGTCGTCTAATTTCTTCTCGATTGTCATGGTAATAGGTCAAGGCCGCATAAACATCTGCTAGGGTAATAGTAGGATGGTGATAAATAATTTCATCTGGTGACATTCCCATTCTTTCATGCCAAATTACAATATCTTGAACTTTAATTCGATGTCCAGCAATACGAGGTTTTCCACCACAGATACCAGGAGTGATTTCAATATGTTGTGAGATAACTAAAGATGACATAATTACTTGCCAATAAGATCAATCAATCCTTGTTATTATACCATTTTTTCCCAGTAAGGAAACATCAGTGCGATCTCGAAGATATTCGCAAAGCAGCACGCTGATTTTTTTAGGGTGCATTAACAAAGTATAATGCGCCTTATTTGTTGTCTATTGATGAAGTGATCCAAAGACATTAATTCGAGGGATTGAGATAAGGGCAGTTTGTTGGGTTGATTTTGCGTTAAAATTAAGTTAGATATGTCTTAATTGATGAAACTTAGCAAGACAATGAATACTTCGATTACTTTTCAAGAAATTGCCGCCGAAATACAATTATTTGATAATATTGAACAAAAAGAACAATTTATTTTTGTGGTGGGTGCTTTAGTTTCTCGCATCATCAGTCTTCATAAAGCCGCAGAAATCATGGAAATGGATACAGAAATGTTCTTGAAAATTTTAGAATTAATGGGAATCGATTTTTCTTATCTTACTACAGAAGACATAGATAGAGAAAAAAAATGGTAATCTCTATGAAAATTGTTTTCAATTCTTCCCCTTTAATCTTTTTGTCTCAGTTAGGATTTTTAGAAAAATCCCTAGATTCTAATGATAATTTTTATTTGCCTGCAACCGTACAACAGGAAATTAATGCCAAACAAGATCAATCTTCAGAGACTCTTAATAAGCTGATCAATCAACAGAAATTAATTATCCTAAATATTAAATTAATCTCTCTAGCAAATAGTTTAAATGAACGTTTAGGGAAAGGTGAATCTGATGCCATTACTTTAGTAGCAACAGTGAGTAAACCAATTGCGAATATCTTTTTGAGTAACTTGTAACATAGTGCGATCGCCGATTTAGTAGATTGGGTTGAGGCACGAAACCCAAGATGATCAACTATTAATTTATTTGGTTGGTGTTGGGTTGCACTTTGTTTAACTACATTTTGGCAGTAAAGAGGCGATTAGGGTTGATAAACGGCGAACGCTAATCTTGTAAGCTTTAAAAAGTGCTATCTAAAAAACTAAACAAACTATAATTAAAATTACTGCAAAAATTTAGAGAGTAAAGAAGGAAATATGACAGAAATAGTTTTTTTAGTGGAAGATGCACCGGAAGGGGGATATACAGCAAGGGCATTAGGCGAGTCTATTTTTACCGAAGCCGATGATTTACAATCTTTACGAGAAATGGTAAAAGATGCCGTTAATTGTCATTATGATGATAGGGAAAATCGCCCTAAAATTATTCGTTTACATATTGTTAGGGATGAGGTATTTGCGGTATGAAGCTACCCAGAGATTTATCCAGTGATGACTTAATCAAAAAATTGTCTGAGTTAGGTTATGAAGTGAGTCGTCAAACGGGTAGCCATATTAGACTAACTACTTCTGAAAATGGTACACATCAGATTACTATTCCTGCTCATAATCCTGTCAAAATAGGCACTTTAAATAATATTTTGCGCGATGTCGCTCTACATTTTAATCTAAGTAAAGATGAACTATTGAAAAGACTGTTTTAAAATGGCTATCTCCTGTAGATTGAGTGCGATCCAAGATGATCAATTATTAATTTATTTGGTTGGTGTTGGGTTGCACTTTGTTTAACTACATTTTGGCAATAAAGAGGTGAACGCTTTTATTTTAATAATCTTTCCTATTTTTCATGACTTCCTATCCACCCCCAAATATAATCTTCATCATCTTTAAAAGCTAAAGCTCTATAATTAATACCAAATCCTGCCGATCAAAATTCTCCAACTTTTTTAAAAGACAAAGAAGGATGGTTTAAGTCACTTTTTAAAAGCTCAAAATTCCTTCTTACTAAAATTTGATTTGTTTTTCCCATTGTTGATCGTCTAACTTATTAATCCAATTTCTTAAATACAAAAAGTCATCAAAAGTAAGGCTTTCAATTTCCGCTTGAGTTAATTGTAACTTTGTCATCTTACTATCTTTCCACAACAATAGTTCAAATTTGAGTTTTATATTATCATTTTTTATGTAAAAATGGAGATTTGTGATGGCATTTGGCAGAATATTAGAAGTGCAATCGCTTTTCTGATCGGGTGCATTAACAGAGTATAATGCGCCTTATTTCTTGTTATTGATGGATTCCCACCATAACTTTAAATCACTTTCATTAATCTTTTTTTGAAGATATTCAATCTGATCTGAATAGCTGAGATTTTTCATGTCTTCAGCCATTTTTTCTTGACTGGTTTGTTTAAAAGCTAAACAGTCAAAACTTTTTTTAATTGTCGTTGGCTTCATCAATTGTTACCTCTAAAGGAGAAATAATAGTCAAAATCCCATAGCCATTGAGTAAATTAATTTGATTATAGCCTTTCATTTTATCTAGGCGCACAATATGTTTAAAATTCCATGATATGATTGCATCCGCTCTAGCTATTGTAGCAGCCGCTACATGAGTAGCATCATTAATAGACTTTGATGTAACAACTCATTCATTGATATAAGCATCCCTTAACTGTAAAACTTCAGGTGTTATCTTAACTACTTCAATAACTCTCTGCGGAATCGATAATAAAATATCTTTAACCGATTGGGAGGCATTAATTAATTCGCTAACAATGATATCACTGATTAACAAAATAAACTTTTCTTGCTTAATGGCTTCCATCAATTGATTGGACTCTAAGGAAAATTCATCATCTAAACAGCATCCAATCACTGATGTATCAAGATAAACTCTAAGTTTTTTCATAAATGATAGAAAAAGTTTTCTGATCTTAGTTTAACATCAAAAGTGCGATCGCCGCTCTTTTAGAGTGGATTAAGGTAGTGTAATGCAGCTTATTGATAATAGAATTTTTGAAACCTAAAAGTCGAGGGCTTTGGTTTTAAGATTTATCAAGCTTAAAGTACAATTAACATTAAGCTATAATAATCATTAGTCAACAACAATTATTACTATGTCTTTTGCAGCTAAATATCGAGATCGGATTGTGATTAACCCAGACATTCGCAGTGGCAAACCTTGCATTGTTAATACTCGTATTGCAGTAGCAGATATTTTTGATTATCTAGGAGGAGGGATGACTATTGAAGAAATATTAGATGATTTCCCCGATCTTACCTTAGAAGATATACAAGCCTGTTTTGCATTTGCCGCCGAGCGGGATCGTCGTTTAATGGTTATTCCCTATGAAACTGCTATTTGACGAAAATTTATCACCTAAACTACCTCTGTTACTGGTATCACATTTTCCGGATAGCGCTCATGTTAGAGATTGTAGCCTAAAAGGGTTTCCCGATCAAAGGGTTTGGGAATATGCGCGTATCAATGGATTTATAATTGTCTCGAAAGATTCTGATTTTTATCAACGGAGTTTGTTGTATGGCCAACCTCCAAAGTTCATCTGGTTGAGGATTGGAAATTGTACCACTTATCATCTAATCAGTCTTATTTTAAAACATAAACAAGCTATTAAGAGATTTAGCGATAATTCTACCGAGTCTGTTTTAGTAATTACATAATCATATATTATCCTAAGCGATCGCTTTTCTGATCGGGTGCATTAACAAAGTATAATGTGCCTTATTTATTGTCTATTGATGAAATGAGCCAAAGACGTTAATTTAAAAGATTGAGGTCAGGGGAGTTTGTTAGGTTGGTCTTGTGTTAAAATTAAGCTGGAGTAAATTCTAATCCCCGATTAAAATTTCAACAGAACAATCACCATGAACTTTTATACCGTTATTCTGAGAAAAAGTGCAAATTATTGGGTTTCATTATGTCTTGAAAATGGATTAGTTGGACAAGGAGAAACTCAGGAAAAAGCTATTGAGAAACTAAAAGAAGCGATTGAATCTTTTTGGGAGATTTATCATGATCAAGCCAATATATATACCAGTCCTATTCCTATAGACGAACTTCATGAATTTTTAACTGTGGGAGATTCTGAAACTCCCGAAACTTACGAACTCAGAAAAGTTTATGCCTAAAAATATTCCTTCTCTTAAACCCAAAGCACTAATCAAAATTCTTGAAAAAGGCGGCTGTCAATTTTATCGAGAAGGAAAAGGTGATCATCGTTTATATTGTAGAGTATTGTATAATCAACGTCGAATCGTTCCTATTGATATAGGTGCAAAAGAAATGTCCCCTGCTTATGTTTTACGAATTTTTAGACAATTTGGTTTTACAGATGAAGAAATAGAACATTTATTAAAATAGATGATTGAATGGGTTTTTTCAAAAGAATAAATTATCTATTCTAGTACACTTTATCTTAATTTTATTTCCAAGAGCTAAAATAAAGCTAAAGCTAGTTTTTTAAGTTACATTAACGCGATAGTAAAACCCTAGATTGCTTGTTATAAATTGATTTAATGATTAATTTTCACCCAGTCATCGCCGATAAATTAGCCTGCCTTAAAAACAGGTAAAGTGACTATCACCATTTTGCGTAATTTTTCGCTCTGGTAATGAACTTTTGATTATGAAATGATCCAAAGACGTTAATTTAAAAGATTGAGGTAAGGCAGTTTGTTGGGTTGGTCTTGTGTTAAAATTGGGTTAGGGCTAGTCTGAATCATTTATCCTGTATCATTTAAGGGTGGAGAAAACTATGCTAAAAACCTTTAAAGCAATTTTGAAAAATAATACCCTTCAATGGCTTGATGAAACTCCTGAAATCAACTCAGAATATCCTGTTAATGTTTATATTACCTTATTAGAAGAAAATATCATTGGTGAAAATCGATCTAACGGTCAAAAAATGGCCAATGCTTTGAAAAAAAATTGCTAACAATAATACTTTTACTGCTGTTGATACCCAACAGTGGCAACAACAAAATCGTTGCGCTCTCTCTCTTCCTAATCGGGATTAAATCATGTTATTAGATAGCAATATTATTATCTATGCCGCTCAATTGGAAAATGAGTTTCTCAGGGAGTTTATTGCAGAAAATTCTCCTTATGTATCTGCTTTATCTTATCTGGAAGTTTTAGGTTACTATCGGTTAACTCATCAGGATAAAGTCTATTTTGAAGAATTTTTTACAAGCAGTAACTTTAAAACAAATCAGAAAGATGTCCTTAGGAGATGCCATTATTGCAGGAACAGCTTTCGTTTATAATTTAACAATTGTAACTCGCAATATTGATGATTTTAATTGGATCAGTAAATTAAATCTAATTAACTCTTTTCAACGGTAAAAAAATATCCATCCTGATATACTTTATCGCCAGTCCATTATTCAGAGTAAATCTTCTAGTTTTATGGTGATATAATTTTGAGTTTGATTGGGATTTTGGATAAACCTAACGACGATTTTATCTCGTTCTTCTAATAGGGTTTCTAGGGTTAATAAATTTGATTCTGTAGATTGAGAGAGAATTTTATATAAGGTACTCTCGCTCGAATTATAGTCTCGCTCATTTTCTTTGGCAATATCACTAATTTCGTTACGATTATAAAGAATAATTCCTCTGAATTGCACAAATATTTGTGCATTTTGATAGTTTTTCTGGGGATTAGCATGATTATTGAGAGTCAGAAGCATATAGATTCTATTCATCCCGCTTTGAAATTTACCAGCAATCTGCTTTAATGTGCTTTCTTTGTCTTTTTTTGCCTGTAGGGATGCTTTGAGTTCAATTAAACAAATTTGCAGATGATAATTGAGAATTTTACCCCCATCATCGACTTTTCTCTGTAAAACTAATATAGCTTTTTCAGGGGTTTTGCCGGAAGCAGAGATACCGGGTATCTCTTTTTCTAAATTGATAACCCAGATTTTATCTACTTCTGTAGATATATTTTTGTCATTTTTAGACGATAACTGTAAGTGATTAATAACTACTTTCTTTAAATCGCTCTTATTTGTTTCTTGAATTTCAATATACTCATCCTGACTAAGGGATATTTCTTGAATAAAACCCTGTTTTTCTAAAGCTTGGTGAAACTCTTGTCTAAGGGAAAATATTTCTTTTTTTGAGTTAGACTTACTCATTCTCTGCTAAATAGATATGATTGGTTAAAATTTCTCCAGATTTCTGCACGGAGTTGATAACTTCTGTAAAATTACGAAAATAAACACCATATTGACTGGTTCCATAATCAATAATTTTATCACCTGTGAAAAAGTAAACCCCTAAGTCTTCTTTAGCAATTGAAATTTCTGGATTTAAATTTTTTAATTGATTATCTTCAATAATTTTTGTGACATCAACACCATAACTTTTTAAGGTATGAAGATAAACATAATTGTTGAGAATATCGGTTAAAATTGGGCTATGGGTGGTGATCAAAACCCGATTATTATGCTCGGTGACAAATTGAACTAAAATATCCATTAAGCGAATTTGATTTTCGGGATGCAAATTAACCTCTGGTTCATCTATCATCAAAAAATTGTTTTTTTCCTTGGCCCAATATTTGAGATAAAGATACAAGATAGTCAACTGATTGACTGAAGATGAAGCTAGATACATAGGTAAATCTTTGCTTTCATCGAATTTAAAAGAAAATTGAATAGGTGCGATCGATTCTAGACTAGAAATGGTGATTTCTCCTCCCATTAATCTGCTCATCTTTTCGATCAGAGAATTATAAACTGAATTAATTTCTTTCTTGGTATTGAGAGAATAAAGCGACTCAATCACTTTATTCATTGGTTCTGTATAAGACCTTTTGGGTAATTGTTCCCGAAGACGTTTTAATTTATCTTCATTACTGTCACCATCATCATCAATATTTTCTATTAATTCTTGCAATCGACGATTATACTCACTTCTTTTATTTCTCTCTATCTCATAAATGTACTGGTAGAAAACAGGAAAAAAGCTACGACTAGCGGGGATAAAAAAAGTATCTTGTATCGGAGACAAAAGCACTCTTATTATTGACGGAATAATTACTGATTCCTTGTATGGTTTAGCTCTCTCAAAAAAGTCTCTGGGTATTTGATCAAATACTTTCTCAGGGATATTATTCTCTTTTATATTTATTGTTAGGCTACCTTTGCCCTTGCTAATCTGTAAATACTCCAGATCATTATTTCCTGCAACACGAACCAAAAAAGTTGTTTTAAATGTCGTCTCTTTAAATTCTTTGATATTTGCTTGAAAAATTAATTTATTGGAACCAATAATCGTTTCTTTAATACTGGCATCAAGATTATAAGTATTAACAACTTCTTTTTCAATAAACTGGCTAAATTTATTGAGAATTTCATCGATTAATTCTTGATTGATCCTAATTTTTTTAATAGGTTTTTCCGAGTCAATTAATAAAGAATCAATTTGGGTATTTTCGGAAAACTTTCTAATATTGTCATTATTAAAAATTGTCCATAAAAGCTGAGAAACTAGGGTTTTGCCACTATTGTTGTAGCCAATAAAAGTATAAAAATTCTTGGTTAAATCTATAGCTTGATTATTATTTCTAATTGATCCCAAATTCTTGATCAGTAGTTCCATATTATTTTTACCAATCACACCGAGAGAATAACTAATTTTTTAAAGGTGGACATTTTGTCCACCCTTAAAACTATTGTAAACTGCTAGTTAACTGACTTTTGGCCTTAGCTAAAGCTTCGCTTAACTTACTAGCATCCCGTCCCCCAGCTTGAGCTAAATTGGGACGACCACCACCACCACCGGCGCAGATTTTAGCGATCGCACCGATAAATTTACCCGCTTGTAAACCCTTATCTTTAATCACCCGGGGACTAAAAGCGGCCACTAAACTCACTTTATCAGCTGCGGGAGTCGAGGCCAAAATTACCGCCCCTTCCCCTAATTTTTGCTGTAGTCTTTCGGCTGCGGCCATCAAAGCATTAGCATCAATATCACCCAAAGAAGCGACTAATAGCTTAAATTCGCCGATAGATTCAGCTTGAGATAGCAAAGCATCCGATTTATTTAGTGCTAACTCCTGTTTAACCGCTTCTAACTGCTTTTGTGTCCCCTTTAACTCCGATTGTAGGGCCGTAATGCGATCGGGAATTTCCAGAGGTTTGACCTTAAAGCGATCGCACAAATCCCGTACCACCTGATCCCGTTCATTCAAATAGGCTAACACGGCAGGGCCGGCCACCGCTTCGATGCGTCGAATTCCTGCGGCGATTCCCGTCTCGGAGATGATTTTAAATAAACCGATCTCGGCGGTATTTTTAACGTGAGTTCCCCCGCATAATTCCATAGAAACGCTAGGAATATCGATAACTCGTACTTCTGAGCCGTATTTCTCGCCAAACATGGCAATAGCTCCCTTTTGCTTCGCTTCTTCCAATCCCATCACCGCTATCTCGGTGTCATGCGCTTCGGCAATCCAAGTGTTAATCTGTTCTTCCACCTGTTGCAATTCAGAGCTAGTCAGGGGACGAGGACAGTTAAAATCAAAACGGAGGCGCTCAAAACTGACGAGGGAACCCGCTTGGGAAATCCCCCCATCGACAAGCTTTTTCAGGGCCGATTGTAGCAGATGGGTGGCGGTATGATTAGCTTGAGCGCGACGACGACAGGAGCGATCAATCTGAGCATTAATTGTATCGCCGGTGGTGACAATTCCCCGCTCAATCCGACCAAAATGGATAAAAATCCCCGATTCTTTCTGCACATCCTCAACGCGGATAAGCAGATTATCGCCAGTTAAATAACCCTTGTCACCGATTTGTCCACCCGATTCGGCATAAAAAGGCGTTTTATCGAGAACTATCTGCACCTCAGTGCCTGATGCGGCCGATTCCACCGTTTTACCAGCGACTAAAACCGCCGTTACTGTTGCGGTTGCTTGCAAATCCGTATAACCGAGAAATTCCGTCGGGTGAATATGTTCTGCCAGCTTATCTAAACTGCCCTGTACCGTCAAATCTATGGTTTCGTGGGCGGCTTTTGATCTTTGCTGCTGTTTTTTCATTTCCTGCTCGAAACCCGCCGTATCGACGCTTAAACCCTGCTCCTCGGCGATTTCTTGAGTCAGTTCCAGGGGGAAGCCATAGGTATCATAAAGGGTAAAAGCATCGACTCCCGAAATCTGGCTTTTTTCTTTTTCTAGAATCGATTCGAGCAGTTTCTCGCCTCTTTCTAGGGTTTCTAAAAATCTCGCTTCCTCTCGCTCTAATTCTGCCTTGATCACCGTTTCTCGTTCCCGAACATTGCCATAGACGGACTCGGAAAGAGCGATCGCAACTTCCGCCACTTTGGTGATAAATTGACCTTCAATACCGATTAAACGCCCGTGCCGTACTACTCTCCGAATCAGACGACGCAGGACGTAACCTCTGTCAGTATTCGATGCTGAGATACCATCCGCTATCATGTGTACTACTGAACGCACATGATCGCCGATGACTTTTAGGGAAACTTTCGTTTTTTCGTCCGCTTTCTGGTAGTCTATGGCTGCTAACCGGGCCGCTTCAGCGACAATCGGGAAAATTAGGTCAGTTTCGTAGTTATTGGCGACTTTTTGCAGGATTTGCGCCATCCGTTCCAAACCCATCCCCGTATCGATGTTTTTATTCGCTAGGGGTGTCAGATTGCCATCCGCGTCGCGGTTATACTGCATGAAGACGAGGTTATAAAACTCGATAAAACGGCTATCATCCTCTAAATCGATGGTTTTATCCCCTAATTCCGGGTGAAAATCGTAGTAAATTTCCGAACAGGGACCACAGGGACCCGTGGGACCCGATACCCAAAAGTTATCCGCTTCGCCCATTTTTTGGATACGATGGGCAGGAATACCGATTTTATCGCGCCAGATAGCGAAAGCTTCCTCATCCTCTTTAAAGACACTAACGACTAATCTTTCGGGGGGAAGGTTAAAAACTTCTGTGGACAATTCCCAGGCCCAGGCGATCGCTTGTTCTTTAAAATAATCACCAAAGCTAAAATTGCCCAACATCTCAAAAAAAGTATGATGTCTAGCAGTCCGGCCGACATTTTCGATATCGTTGGTGCGAATACATTTTTGAGAAGTGGTAGCGCGGGGAAATTCTGGGGTCTTTTGCCCTAAGAAAATCGGTTTAAAAGGGAGCATTCCCGCAATAGTCAGCAAAACGGTGGGGTCTTCTGGTACTAGAGAGGCACTAGGGAGAATTTTATGGTTTCTGGCCGCAAAAAAGTCTAAAAATCGCTGGCGAATCTCGCTTCCGCTTAGGTGGTTACTCATAGAAGATGTCAGTTAGTCAGAAAATGCCTATTTTATCCATTGTGGCATTTTTGCGTTTTAACTCTCCACCTTTACTCTCGCGCCGCTTGTCGGACCTGCTCTAAGTCTAAATCCAAAGCTTGAGCGATTTGTTCCACACTTAAACCCAAGGCCAGCAAACGGGGAATAGATTCCAGTTTTCCTTCTAGTTTTCCTTCTAGTTTTCCTTCCAGTTTTCCTTCCTGTCGTCCTTCCCGTTTAGTTGCTTCCTTCCATTCCTGATAGGTTTGAGATAAAGTCATAAACACCTCTCTATCCTCAGTTTCTAGGATGTTATTTATTTCCATACTAACCCGCCAACTAATCAATAATTCCAAGACATTTTCCCGGAAAGCATTACCTTGAGGTAATTCTAACAATTCTCGCACCGCTTGGTTTTGCGTTTTTCCCCGTCCTAATAATCTTAACCAGAGAGTCTCAGCAGTCACAGGCAATTGATTAATAGCGATAATTGCCGTGCGATAAAGCAAGGGAAGAAAATAGACTCCTTCTGGCCAATCTGGATCTAATTTTGCCCCAAATCCTTCTAAAACAGTGATACCAGCGGAAGGGGATAAAATCCACAAACGAGGGGCATTCTCTTCATTGTAGCTCTGATTTTCCCGTTTAGCTTGTCTTTGCAGTTCGGCTAAAATCGTCAAAAGTTTCGCTAAACAATTACGAATCTCGCTCCGATTGGGAGGATTGCGATAGGGTTCAATTAAGACAGTATTAAGGACAATTCTGCCTAATAATCCCAGATAATCGGGGTTGGGTTCGGGATTGGGGGAAAAAAATACATCTATCTGTCGGGTTTCATCGCTGACTTCTTTGCTGATTTCGACGGTTCCCAGGGGAGAAAGTAATTGTTCAAGGTAATTTTTGGCAAATTGATCATGGGGTTTCATGAAGTTTCTTGAATAGCTTGTCGGACTTGTTCTAAGTCTAAATCCAAAGCTTGAGCGATTTGTTCCACACTTAAACCCAGAGCAAGTAAACGGGGAATAGATTCCAGTTTTCCTTCCTGTCGTCCTTCCTGTCGTCCTTCCCGTCGTCCCTCCTGTTTAGTTGCTTCCCTCCATTCCTGATAGGTTTGAGATAAAGTCATAAACACCTCTCTATCTTCAGTTTCTAGGATGTTATTTATTTCCATACTAACCCGCCAACTAATCAATAATTCCAGGACATTTTCCCAGAAAGCATTAGAACTCTTGCAAATTAATTATATGTTATAATGCTGGGTTAACTAATTTTTTTGGGAAAATTAGTTAATTGGTACATCGGGGTGAGAGCATCTCAAACGCTAAAAAAGGTAAAAATTTCGGCTCTTCGTTACTTGTTATGGTTCGATAGGGGGGCATAAATTGACTAAATCCTTCTCTGGCAAGAGACTTAATTGATGAGTTCGCTCTAGATAAAAAACAATTGACAAAAATCGCCAAATGCCTTTCTACATAAGGGTTCCATCCCTTATAACCCCAGTCCATTGCATAACACAAACCGGAGAACCAAGATTTCCATTATACCATAAAAAAATTATGCAAGATGTATATTATTGTAGGGACGAATTGCCTTCGCTCCTACAATAATAATTATTAACGGTATTAGCAGAGGATTGTTGATTACTTTCCTCTAGTTTTTTCGGCCCAAACTTTGCTGGGTAATCCCCAAACATAGATGAAACCTTCGGCCGCTTTATGATCAAACTGATCCTCGGCTCCGTAGGTAGCTAAATCGGGAGAATAGATAGAATTGACTGACTGACGACCGACCACTTTAGCGTTACCTTTAAACAGTTTGAGTCGCACCGATCCCGTTACCTGTTCTTGGGTTTTGAGGATAAAAGCATCGATCGCTTCCTTTAAGGGACTGTACCACAATCCTTTATAAATTAACTGTCCGTAGGTATCTTCAATTCCCCGTTTATATTGGGTAACATCTCCAGTTAAAGTTAAACTTTCTAAGTCCCGGTGAGCATCAATTAAAACTAATAAAGCCGGGGCCTCGTAAATTTCTCGCGATTTAATTCCCACTACCCGGTTTTCGATCATATCTAAACGACCAACACCGTGTTTACCCACTAGGTCATTTAATTGACTAATTAGCGTGACAGAATCGAGATTTTCTCCGTTTAAACTGACAGGAATACCCTGATTAAAACCAATATCGACGTATTCCGGCTCGTTGGGAGTATCGGCGATCGCTTTGGTCATTAGATAGATTTCTTCCGGGGGTTCCGTCATCGGATCTTCCAAGGGACCGGCTTCAATACTGCGCCCCAACAGGTTACGATCGATACTAAAAGGCGAGGATTTTTTCACAGGGGACTCGATCCCGAATTTTTCCCCGTAGGCGATGGTTTCTTCCCGGCTCATGCCCCATTCCCGGGCGGGAGCGAGAACTTTTAAACTAGGATTAAGGGTCATAATGCCCACATCAAAACGCACTTGATCGTTACCTTTGCCAGTGCAACCGTGAGCGACGGCATCGGCCCCGTATTTCTCGGCGGCCTCTACTAATAATTTAGCGATTAAAGGACGAGCCAGGGCGGTAGAAAGGGGATAACGATTTTCGTAGAGAGCATTAGCTTGAATTGAGGGAAAAGCGTATTCTTTGACGAATTCTTCCTGAGCATTGACCACTAAGGATTCGATCGCTCCGCAGCGCAGAGCCTTTTCTTGAATTGGTCCTAATTCGTCTCCCTGTCCTAAATCGGCGGCTAGGGTAATCACTTCTTCTACTCCCCATTCCTGTTTGAGATAGGGAATACAGACGGAAGTATCGACTCCTCCGGAATAAGCTAAAACCACTCTCTTGGCGCGTCCCATAATTTTTTCACCTAAAAACGACTAATTGATTACTCTTTTAAGTTTATTATATATCTTGGGGATTGGATGCTTCTTTTTTAATGCTTTTTTGTTTAGTTTTTGATGAAGAAAAGGAATAGGAAGTCACGAGCAAAGAGCCAAAACTAAACGGGCAACCGGCCGCTATTTACGTTTACTGGCAGCACGACGGGAGGATTTTTTCGGAGCGGTATTTGGGGGATTATCGTTAGTTTTATCTTTAAATATTGGAATAGTAAAATGAAACTGACTGCCGTTATTTTTGCCCCTCGATTCTGCCCAAATTTCGCCGCCCCAACCATTAACGATCTGACGACAGATAGCCAGTCCTAAACCGGTTCCCCCAGCACTGCGTCGCAGGGCCCCCTCCTCTTGGTAAAAGCGATCGAAAACCTGTTCTAAAAGATTGGGTTCGATCCCGCGTCCGGTGTCAGAAATCGTCACTTCTAGAGTTTTTGGTTTTCCCAAAGCGACTTCGATCGAGACATTTCCCTCCCGTCCGGTAAACTTACAGGCATTATCGAGAAGTTTGGAGAGTAATTCCACTAACCACTCGCCATCGGCTAAAACAAAGGGCAGATTAGGGGGGACAAGATTGCTAATTTTTGGATTTTCGTTGTCGAGATTGCGGGAGTGAACGTGACTGATGGCTAATTCTACACATTCCGATAAGGATAAAGCTTCAGGATTCCAATTAACCCGGCCACTTTCTAACCTGGAAAGAGTTAAAAAATCTTGGATTAATTTACGCATTCGTTCCGCATCTTTCAGAGCAGTATCAAGCATAATTTGGCGCATTTCCGCCGGCATATCCGGTTCCGAGGCCAAACTTTCTAGACAGACTTGAATGGTGGACAGGGGGGTGCGTAATTCGTGGCCGGTAATGGCGACTAAATTAGAACGAGTGCGATCGAGGGCGGCTAATTGTTCATTTAAATCCTGTAAATTAGCGTAGGCTTCTGCTTGAATGAGGGCGACTCCGATTTGAGTGGCCACCGCGTCCACCAGGGCGACATCCTCGCTTTTCCAAGTGGTGGTATAGGGTCCACAGTGATGCAGTTCCAACATTCCCAAGAGACGACTTTGGTAAAAAATCGGTACTAATAACCAGGAATAGATGGAACATTCCCGCACCAGATTTTGAATGGAATCGCCGGGGAGACGGGGATCGTGAATAGCGTCTTCAATTTTCAGGGATTCTCTCAATTCCAGCGCTTCCTGAAAAAGAGGATTATTTTTCAGAGGCCATTTTTGTCCTTTGATGGAACTAATGCCGGAGTTTAAAAATTCGTGTTCGATGGTGGCGTTAATGTCGGCTTCCTTACAACGATAGACCACGCAGCGACAGACTCCCAATCCCTCCCCCAATTTCCGCACTGCCACCTGGAGGATATCTTCCGGATCGAGGGAACGACGGATCGCCGCTGTCACCGAGTTGATCAGTCTTTCTTTGTGTTCTTTCGATGCCAGGGAACGATTGGCTTTCAGCAGTTTATACTGTCCCGCTTGCAAATAAGTGACCAATCGCTGGACAAAGGGATCCGGTTCCTCTTGATGATCCCTATCCGTCAGTTCACAGATTAGGTATTCTTCTTGAGCGCGCCTAATTTTGTCCGCCAGTTCGGGACGATAATCGAGAATATGATTTAAGAGAATTTGGGCGGCCTGTTGACTCACATGGCGATCACTCGTCCAAATCCCCTCAAAACGGCGATTATTATCCATAGCTGCCCTATTTTCCCCTTCGGCTACCAGATGGGTTCGCTCCCGACAGATTAAACAACTAGCATAATGGCGACTGATAACCACTAGATGCCATTCTTGGGCTAAACTGTCGTCCGGTTGAAAAGCGATCGTCTCGCAAACGTCGGAACTATGCTTAAAATCGGTTTCTGGGGCTGACAAAACATAAACTTGCCCGCTTTTGTGGGCAATGCGTCGGTAGCGATGGGCCTCTTGACGATAAAAGCGCTCACGCTGAAAACTGGCAATCACTAACGGTTGATCGTCTTCCGCTAAAACCTGATCCTCCATGGCGTGGGATAGCGCGGTCAGGGATGCTTTGAAGTACATCTGCGATCGCCATTGGGGGAGTAACTGCAACAGTTCTGTTAAAACAGAAGTTGATCTGCTCATCGATGATCTGTTTCGAGTCGAGTGTGACTAGCAAGCGCAATAGAGGGAACTAGCAATTTCTCCCTTGACCCTATCCTACAGGCTCAAGGGGACAAGAGGTGAGATCGTGTCGTGATCGCAAGAAATTTAAACCGAGTGATGCCAAAAAGTGAGGGAAATTATTCTAGTTAACTAGAGGTTGCTGAATAAATCTAAAAACCTTGTTGGGTCAGACTTTTAGACTTTTGAGAAATCAAAAAGTGCCAGCCGTTGCGGAGATCGGGGGGAAAATTCAGGTACTTTTTCCCTGAAAATTAGGTAACTGACTACCTCAAAATCGGTAAAACCCCACACCCCACACCCCACACCCTGCCCCCAGGAAAAGCTTTTTGCCGCAAACCCTAACTAGAGGTTGCTGAATAAATCTAAAAACCTTGTTGGATAAGACTTTTAGACTTTTGGGAAATCAAAAAGTGCCAGCCATTGGAGGGATCGGGGGGAAATTTTAGGGACTTTTTCCCTGAAAATTAGGTAATTTACCAGATGAAAATGGGTAAAACCCTACACCCTACACCCTACACCCCACACCCTGCCCCCACGAGAAACTTTTTGCCGCAAACCCTAACTAGATGTAGGCGACTTTCATTGCCCAAAGGATCAGAGCAATAATACTACCGATAACGATAATCGACGATATCGCCACTACTGCCGGTTTATCGGCTCCCTCGAATTTCATGATGCCACGATTTAAGTCTGACATTGCTTTTAACTCCTTTTCATGAGATGGATAAGGTATGAGACACTTTCGGATCATAAATTAGCGAACTCTCATCTATCCGTGTTATTAGAAATTGGTATCATTCGGCTGTCTTTAATCATTCTAGGCGTTCTTTTCCTTCTTGGCCTTCTCCTTGAGGCTATTTTAAGAATTGTCTTCGGGTTCGGTAATCCGCTTATTTACAAAGCCGATGCCGAAATTGGCTATCTTTTGGCTCCTAATCAACAAACGCGCCGGTTTTCCAATTTTATCGCCGTTAATCAGTATTCGATGCGGAGCGATCCGATTACACCCCAAAGGCCCCCAGAGACGACGAGAATAATGTTAATCGGTGATTCGATCGCTAATGGCTCCTGGTGGACAGATCAAAAAGAGACCATTTCTGCTTTAATCACCAAAAATTTAGGACAAAATCTGACAGGTTCGGTGCAAGTTCTCAATGCTTCGGCTAATTCGTGGGGACCGCGCAATCAATTGGCCTATCTGCGACGTTTCGGCACCTTTGAATCTCAGGTGATTGTGTTATTAATGAACACCGATGATCTGTTCGCTTTAGCTCCTAGTTCGGCGGTGGTGGGACGAGAAATTAATTATCCCGCTCACCGGCCGGCTTTAGCTTTAATCGAATTATACGATCGATATTTTAAGCGTTATCCTCCCCTGTCACCAGTGCAGGAAGGGGGCGATCGAGTGGGCAATAATTTAACCGCTCTTGCCCAAATTCAAGCCCTTGCTCAGGCTAATCAAGCCCGTTTAATTATCGCTATTACCCCCCTCATTCGCGAAGCTCAAAAACAGGGGCGAGATTATGAATTAAAAGCCCGTCAAAGACTAGCGGATTTCACCAGCAACCAGCAGATTTTTTATCTAGATTTTCTGCCCATTTTTCAAGCACATTCTAATCCTGATTCCCTCTATCGCGATAATATTCATCTCAGTCGAGACGGTAACGAGTTAATTAGTCAAAAACTGACCGAGGCAATCAAAAAGGTCTTTTAATTAGGGTTTACTGAATCAGTTATCAGTTATCAGTTATCAGTTCACTGTTTACTGATTACTGTTCACTGATTACTGTTTACTGAAAATACTTCCCACTTCCCTAACAACCATACCAAAGCTTTTCTATCTGTTTTGCTAGGTCCAATAACTCAGAGCGATCGCTTGTATCCCTTAAGAGGGTGACATGGCCTAATTTTCGACCGGGACGGGATTTTTTACCGTACCAAAAAACGTGAGCGTCTGGAATTGCCGCTAAAACTGCTCTTTTTTCGCCATAATCACCGTCACTATCCTCAAAACCCAATAGATTAACCATGACTGCCCCGGCAGATTTTAAATCCGTGGCTCCGAGGGGCAAATTAGCCACTGCTTGCAGTTGTAGGGAAAATTGGGAGGTAAGACAGGCAGAAAGGCTGTAATGACCCGAATTATGGGTACGGGGAGCGATTTCATTAATCAATACCTCCCCCTGCGGAGTGACAAATAACTCGATCCCGAAAACACCCACCGCCGACAAACTACTTAACAGATGATGGGCGATAGGTTCGGTTTGAGCCTGTAAAGATTGGTTAAGAGCGGCGGGAGCGATTACCCAGTGACAGACTTGCTCCTCTTGATAGGTTTCCACCACGGGATAGGTGACGATTTCCCCGGTTAATCCCCTAGCGGCAACGATGGCTAATTCGCGCTCGTAGGGAATATAAGCTTCTAACATCAAGTCAAGACGCTCTAATTGCGGCTTTTTGGCGTTTAATTCTTCAGGAGTGCGGATAATAAAGGTTCCCTGACCATCATAACCGTGTCGTCGTGCTTTCAGCACTAGCGGAAAAGGATAATTTTCTAGTTGGGATAAATTATCTATCGCCCAAAAATCAGGCACAGGCAACCCTAGAGAGCGTAAATAACATCTTTGCTCGTATTTATCCAATAGGGGGCGCAGATTTGCCAAACTAGGATAGAATTTAACTCCTGTGGCCGCTAATTCTTCTAGGGCATCTAAATTAACAAACTCATTTTCAAACGTGATCAGATCACAGTGTTGAGCTAGTTTTTTTGTGCCTTCCACGTCAGCTATTTCCGCAAAGACAACCCCGTCAGCTAAAGCAACGGCGGGATCGTCGGGGTGTGGTGTTTGTACAATTAGAGAAATGCCTAATTTCTTGGCTTCCTGTGCCATCATCCATGCTAATTGTCCACCACCAATAACACCAACCCTTGTTTGCATCATTGATCACATCCTAAAGATTCCGGGGTAGAGATGCCGGTTTTTGAGTTGACACCCTCGGCTCTTTCACAGAGATTTTTGATTTGTTGAGCGTCAAGCACGGCAAAACTAAAATCAGCACCGTTGATATTGACTCCCTCGAAAATGGTGCGCAGCATGATCGCTTCGGCAAAAATGGCATCGCTTAAATCGGAATTTTTAAAGGTACTCAGATAGGCTAACCCATTGGTTAAGTCCGCTCCATGAAAGTTGCCTTCGATGATAGAGGCTCCGTTAAACACTGCCCCGCGCAAATCGGCAGAGCTAAAGTTAGAATCTTGCAGATTAACGTTAGTAAATTGGGCAGATTGCAAATTTTGTCCCGAAAAATCCTTTCCTGTCAGATTCTGGTTTTCATAACTGGCATTGGCTCCTGTGACAGCAGCAGAACTGGCAGCTAAGGCATTGACAGGAGATAGGATAAATAGTGTTGCAAAAAAAGCGATCGCTAATCGAAAGATAGTCTTCATTGGCGGCAAATTCCATCAGTGGGCATTCTTGATTTTATAGCAGTAAGCCATCAGCCGTCAGCTTTCCGCTGGCCGCCAGAAATTGCCGGCACACAAACCTTTATAATAGCTGTCTGAGCTTATACTGTCATGCAATTTGGTCTAAACAAAAATATTTAAGCCACAGGCCCTCAGCTTTCAGTTAAATAAAGTAAAAGACAAAAGTTAATTAGTTTTCTCTCTCCTGACTCCTATTTCTAAGGACAATTTCTGATTTATACAAGAGGTTTGATGGATACACCGCAACTTTTATTCAATGGTTTAGCCGTCGGCAGTATTATTGCTCTGGCTGCTGTTGGTTTAACCCTTACCTGTGGCATTTTGCGTCTGTCTAATTTTGCCCACGGCGATTTTATGACTTTGGGTGCTTACATAACTTGGCTGGTAAATGCTCAAGGAGTTAATCTCTGGTTAGCGATGCCGGTGGGGGCAGCGGTGACAGCTATTGCCATGCTCATTGCCGAGAGATTATTATGGAAACCTATGCGCGATCGACGGGCTGACTCTACCACTTTAATTATTATTTCGATCGGTTTGGCTTTATTTCTTCGCAATGGTATTTTAATGATCTGGGGCGGCAGTAATCAACGCTACGATCTGCCTGTGATGACCGCTACGGAAATTTTTGGTATTAAAGTAGCTTTCGATCGCTTGTTAGTTATTGGTTTGGCAATTATAGTTATTATTGCCCTCCATTTTTTATTACAAAAAACTAAGATCGGTAAGGCGATGCGTGCCGTAGCTGACAGCAACGATTTAGCTAGAGTAACTGGAATTAACGTCGAATGGGTTGTCTTCTGGACATGGATAATTACCGGAGTTTTAACTGCTTTAGCTGGAGGGATGTTCGGGTTAATTACCGGGGGAGTACGTCCCAATATGGGCTGGTTTTTAATCTTACCAATGTTTGCGGCCGTTATTTTAGGTGGTATTGGTAATCCCTACGGAGCGATTGCTGGAGCTTTAATTATTGGTGTTGCTCAAGAAATTAGTGTTCCCTTAATTGGTTCTGATTATAAATTAGCCGTGGCTTTATTAATTATGATCTTGCTGTTATTATTCCGTCCCCAAGGTTTATTTAAAGGCACGGTTTAACAGTTATCAGTTATCAGTTATCAGTTATCAGATGTAAGTTTTAAGTTATTTATTTATCTTCATCTTTATCCCTGTTTACTGTTTACTGGACGGCTACGCCGTGCCTTTGGCAACACTGAAAAGCCCAATCTTTAATCCTGAATATATTCTTCCCCGGTGATTAAAGCGTATTCAGCGCGGGTGAATTCTCGACCTAAATAAGCAGCATGATCGAACATAGTAATAGGACAAGGTTGGGTTTCTTCGATCACTTTGACGGCTAATTCTTTGGCGGTTCTCGCGGTGTAAATAGACTCAGGATTGCGATCAAGTTTTTGCCTAACACCGATAACTTTTCCCGTTTCTGGATCGACGGCTAAACCTTTTTCGTTGATAATATTGCTGTAATGTTTGGCACAGATTAACCCTGCTTCTCGGTCGAGATAAATAATAAAATATCCTGCGGGATCGAGAGCGATCGGGCGTTTGGAAAGTTGATGATCAATAGCGGTGATTTGGGATTTTAATTCGCTCATTTTCTTGACAAAATCACTTAAATAGGGTTTGCTGAAAAAGTTTGTTGGTGGGGCTAGGAGTCAGTAGCCGGTCGTCAGGAGTCAGTAGCCGGTCGTTTCAGGCTTTGTTGCCCTTCTTTTTTTGTACCAGTCTATGTACTACAAGAAGAATAATGCAAGGTTTTTGAATGTCCCAATCCTATATTCTTGCACTAACATCGGATTTTAACAGGTCAAAAGCCTTATTTTAAAAGGGTTTTACCATTATTCAGCAAGCCCTAAATATGTAGTTGAAAGCAAGAGCAAATTATATCACATACCATCATCCGGCTCTTCTCGACTTTGTGTGATAATTTTTGCTTATGGAATCGTGAAATGTTGACTGAGAAGGACTTTTACGACTATTTTGCCGAAGAAACTATCAGTATAGGCTTCGTTTCCACACATAAACCAGAAGAGCCATCATCCTTGTCCTCTCCTCTGGCAACAGGAGGATAAACTCAGAAAAACATAAACAGGGACACTTGTAGAGTAACCCAAGGGCTAGTATGATTGTCTGCTGCGAGACGAATAGCACTGCCCGGAAACGCCACCGAACCAACCCCCTGAAGCAAGAAATTTTGAGACAGATAATATCGCCCAATTAACAGTAATTCATGGCCAAGATCATAGGATTTTAGCGTCTGGAGGGCGGGATTACCCCCTAATACCAATTCTCCAAAGTCTGACTACAGAAGTTTAATCCCCCTAAATCCCCCTTAAAAAGGGGAACTTAAAGGGGGATTTAAATTCGATGTGTAGTTTTCATTTAGAGAAATGGTATAACCGTAACCTTTCAGGGGGGAACAGAAGCGCTGTATTGGCTAAAAAAAGAAAAAGCTACCACCATCAAGGTGACAGCTAAGGGACTTGCGCTTTGATAATGTACCTTTTGGGCGAACGCAGTTCGCCCCTACATTGTGGACAAAATCCGTTACTGTAGGGGCGCAAGCAAGCATTCATTGGTGTCAACTTAAGGGAAGAGGTTCCCATATTTGTCGATGGAGAGCCTCTTTCTCTCGATGTCGCTGACGTTCAGCTTTAATCAGTCCAAAAAGTTGAGCGCGTTCGGCTAAATAGCTGATTACATCTGGGTTTTCGCCCCGAGAGAAAGCCTTCGCTACATAGTAAAGGCTTCTAAAAACCATCTCGACAGAAATTTTTTCTTGCGGCTGATGGAGAGCGACAGCCACATCTTGAACTATCTGAGTGAGAACAGTATAGAAAATCAAGGTAGTGAGAATTTGGATTTGTACGCCGTTAGTGTGTCCAACCCATAAATAGGCCAGTCCTAAGAGTCGCTTAGTTAAGAGAAAAGCTTCTTCTATCTGCCATCTTCTTCTATACAAATCACAAACTTCCTCAGCGGATAGTTGTTGAGAATCAAGCACGTTTGTCAAATAATCATACCAAGTATTTCCCCAAAGAACTGAGACTAATCTGACGGTCGAATGGCAAGGATTAGAGCGATACTGACCGAGGGTAATAATCTCATCTCGGTAAAGTTTTCCTGCGGACAAAACTTGCTTTATTTTGTAAGATGTTTTCCCCCTCATGCGGGTAAGAAAATATTTTCCTTCCTTAGTAAATTGGTCAAACCACGGAAAACTAAAAAAGCCTAGGTCAACGACTAGCAAGCCTGATGTAGGTAGCTCATTTATTAATTGTTCTGCCCATACTTTATCGTTACATCTCTCATTTTTCTGATACCATACTGTCACAGGTACTTGCGTAAATGCCTCAACAATCATCATTATTCTTCCAGCCAATTTCCCAGATTCCTTCTCGGAAGCTTTCAGGCTTTTCCTCAGCTGCTCTAGGGTTGAGCCATCGGCTATCCAAATAACACTGAATTTTTCTCTCACCTTTTGCCATTTCTCAGCTATGCTAATTTTACCTGACATTTCTTTTCTTTTTTCTAAAATATTTCTCAGCAGCAATACAAAGATTTCCGTAGGTAAGCTCATCAATCTTTTGGATACAGCTTGCTTACTTACTTTTAGAGGTTCTACCCAGAGTAATCCTTCCTCTTTTCAGACTCTTACAGCTTCACTTGATCCCGCTATCTGGCAATAGACTAAGCTTACCAATAAGGCGACCACCACGGGTAAGGTTAATAATCTATCTCTCATGATTTTTTCATGATTTCCTCGCATATATTTTAGCGGCGTAAATAATCTTGGCTCTAGATATTTTTTAAGTTCTTCTATTACTTGTGGGATTTCTGGGCTTGGGCATTGATGTGGTCGCCGCAAATCTGGAACCCCCTGTTTTCTCGGTCGTTGCTTAGAGCGCTTTTTCACTGACCCAACTCTGACTTCCCCACCCTATTTTACCATTTTTTACTTCCTTCCTCTTGGATAATCAGCTACCTTTTATAATTAAGCTTCTTGCTTAAGTTGACACCAATGGCAAGCCTTGCGCCCCTACAGTAACGGATTTTGTCCACAATGTAGGGGCGAACTGCGTTCGCCCAAAAGGTACATTATCAAAGCGCAAGTCCCTAACCCTTCTTCTGCTTTACGACGGCTAACCAGACCGGGTAAAACTTGGTGTCCTGCGTGAACCCATTTGCCAAATTCTTCTGCCGCACCCTGATAATCCTTGAGGTTAAGTTTATGGAGTAGGGTAGAGCCTGCAAGAGTTCCTAATCCTAAGTTAAAGGCAAACGAAACTAATGCGTCATATTGATCCTGGTTAATGGGGACTTTGACCAGATTGGATACTCCAGCTTCAAAGGTTTCTAGGTCTTGTTCGAGAAGATTTTCGGCTTCTGATCCGGTAATTGTCATTCCTGCGTGAACACCTTTGGTATGGCCATAACCAATTGTCCATACTCCAACAGTATCTTGGTAAGCGTTGAGTTTTACCCCTTCAAAGTGTTTAATGAGATCGATTCCTTTTTGGCTAATTTTCATGGCTTTTGCTCCTGTTTATTGATGGAGAAAATGATTTGAGATTGTTAGTAACGGTAGGATGTGTGGCTCTTTGGTTTGTGTTATGCAATGGACGGGGGTTATAAGGGATGGAACCCTTATATAGAAAGGCATTTAGCGATTTTTGTTAATTATTTTCGATCTAGAGCGAACTAATCAATTAAGTCTTTTACCAGATAAGGATTTAGTCGATTTATGCCCCCCTATCGAACCATACCAAGTAACGAAGAGCCGGATGTGTTAGCGTAACGCATCACAATTTAGATTAAAGTGTTTTGAAAAAGTAAAAGGTGCGTGGGTGCGTGGGGCGCACCCTACGCGATCGGCGATCACTCTTTTTCGTACAATTCGTTGTCAGGGCCAATTAACCCTGGCTCTTCGGGAATTGTTATGCAAATAATTAACTTAAAATAAAATTCGATGAGAGTACCTAAGCTCAAAAGTAGCTGAAATTCATACAGGGAAGGACTTAAGGCACAAACAGGTTAATGCCAAAAGATAGACAATTGAGTTAAGATTTGATATAATTGCCAAAAACGAGATTATTTTACTTATGATACTTGACAAATTTTTGAACCTACAAGGAACCTGTATTCAAGGCTATCGACACCTAGAAAATATCGGTATAGTTTGACCAGTCGAATCGAAAAATCAAAAAGCAATCTGTCCTCGTTGTGGGTTAGAGAGCGATAAACTCCACCAAAATCATCGACATTTAGTCAAAGATTTACCAATCTCAGGTCAACCAGTGTACCTACAAGTTAATCGTCGTCAATTTAAGTGCGGTAATTGTCAGAAACCCTTTAGCGAAGAGTTAGATTTTGTCGCCAAGAAACGAACCTATACGAAAAGACTAGCCGAGAATATACTCGAACAATTAAAAGAAGGAGATATTTTAAATGTTAGCCGAAGAAATGACGTAACGGAAGAAGAGATTCAAAGAATGATAGAGGACATCGCCGAAGAAATTACAGAGCCAGACCTATCGGAATTAAAAAGACTAGGAATTGATGAAATCGCTCTAGTCAAAGGGCAAAAAAATTACTGTGCAGTTTTAGTAAATTTAGATACGGGAAAACTAATAGCTATTCTAGAGAAGCGAACACAAGAAGAATTGAGGAAAACGCTGACAGGCTGGGGAAAAGAGGTGTTAGAGCAAATTGAAGAAGTCAGCATAGATTTTTGGTTGCCCTATAAAAATTTGGTGAAAGAATTGATGCCATCGGCCGAGGTAGTCGCCGATAGATTTCATGTAATGAAACAAATTAATCAAGAGTTAGACGAACAGAGAAGAGCGGAAAAAAGAGCCGTAGAAGCGCAGAAAAATAAAAAACAGAAAACGGAAAAAGAAGCAAAGCTAGAAGTTTTAAAGCGAAGTAAATATAGTCTGTTAAAAAATGAAGAAGATTTAACGGAAACTCAAAAAATCAAACTAGAAGCTATCAAAGAAAAATTCCCAAATTTGAAAAAGATGCAGGAATTAAAGGAAGAATTTAGAAAGATTTATGAAACCTCAGAGAATCCGACAGAGGGAATGCTATCCATCTCGGAATGGTTGGCAAAATCCTCCAGTGTTTTTACTAAGAGTTGTCAAACAATCCGAAACTGGTTTGGAGAAATAATTAGTTATTTCGAGCGAAGGACAACGAGGCTCTTCGTTACTTGGTATGGTTTGATAGGGGGGCATAAATCGACTAAATCCTTATCTGGTAAAAGACTTAATTGATTAGTTCGCTCTAGATCGAAAATAATTGACAAAAATCGCTAAATGCCTTTCTATATAAGTGTTCCATCCCTTATAACCCCCGTCCATTGCATAACACAAACCGAAGAGCCGAGAGCATCAAGAATACCTATAGGGCCAGACGAGGAAAAAGAAAGAGTCGAAGCGGAGCGAAAAATAAGCGTGGCGCGATTCCGGAGCGTGGCAGCATTGGCCAAGAACAAAACCGCATCGGACATCAACCCTTGTCACCGAAAAACTTTTCCAAGAGATTCCCCCTGACAAAAGAAAAACCGACCCTTGTGACAAGGTCAAAGAATTTTGTGGACATCAAGAGTTGAGTCAGAAACTAGGAGCAGATTTTTATTTTACTACTCCTTATCATTCTTGGGAAAGAGGATTAAACACAGGGTAAGAGTATCTTAAATCCTTGACAAAATGAACTTTATGTGGTTCTCTTCCCCATACCCCACACCCCAACAAACTTTTTGCCGCAAACCCTATGTAACCCTAAAGTTTTATTTACCTTCTCCTACTACAGATTGATAAAATCTTTCTAGACTTTCTACGGAGGTTCGATCGTTAAATACTGTATCGATATTCATTTTAGTATAATCTTTGATTGTTTGTCGCCATTGATTATCTAAACCTAAACGGATAGCAATTTCAATATAGTGATTTTTATCGGTAGCAATTGTCTCGGTTATGCCTAATTTTTTCAAGATAGCATAGGAATGTCGTCCGCGCATAAATTCCCCCGGACAGGTAACAACTGGAAGCTGACAGGCAATTGCTTCGAGGGTGGTATTTCCTCCCGACCAACTTAAGTTATCTAAATAGATGTCTGCTAATAAGTTAAGCTGAAAATAATCATTTTGTTCTAATTGTGGCATCATTACCCCGTAATTTTGCCAATTGAGTCCATACCTATTAAAAGCTTGACTTAATCTCGACTGAAAGCAATGGGTCACAAATTCGCTACGATGACAGATAAAAATAAAGTGGCTGTGGGGAACTTAGGGACTTCCAAAAAATAAACTATTCATTCTCAAGAATAATAATCATTCTCGGAGTGTGGGAGGTAGGGATCGATGGTTGCCCCCTCCTTCCAATTTTGTAGTAGAATTAATCCTGTACATTATTAATCAAGTTTTTCTTTTTAAGAATATATGGAATTAACTGATTCCCTCAAGAAATTGCTCAGTGAAACTGCACTTCAATTAAAAGGTGCAGCTAAAAGAAGATTCATGGCGCAAACAGTCTTAGAATTAGGCTATGGGGGACAAACCCTTGCTGCACAGGAGTTAGGCTGGAATCGAACTACTATTCGTAAAGGAATTAAAGAACTAAAAAGAGGCATTATTTGTGTTGATAATCATTCAGCTAAGGGGCGGAAAAAAGCAGAAGAACATTTACCTTTTCTATTGGAAAACATCAAAAATTTAGTGGATTCTCAAAGCCAAACTGACCCAAGTTTTAAAAGCCAAAGGCTTTATGTGAGACTGAGTGCGGCCGAAGTCCGAAAGCAATTAATCTCTAAATATGGGTACAGTGATGAGGATTTACCGAGCGAGGAAACTATTCGGGTTAAATTAAATAACTTAGGTTATCGTCTGAAAAGAGTCGCTAAAGTTTTACCTCAAAAAAAATTCCAGAAACCGAGGCAATCTTTGAGGAATTAGCTAACATTAATCGGGAAGCGGATGAAGACCCTACGATGTTACGTCTTAGTTTAGATGCCAAAGCCCGTGTTAATATTGGACTGTTTGATCGAGGAGGTAAAAATAGAATAACTGTCGAAACAAACGATCATGATTTTAATCCGAAAACAACCCTAACCCCTTACGGAATATTTATTCCAGAATTTGATGAGTTGTTTTTGTATTTCACTACCTCCACAGTCACCAGTAACTTTATTGTTGATATATTAGAGGATTTCTGGGAATCTGAAAAATCTCGTTTTGAGAAAATTAAAACTTTGATAATTAATCAAGATAATGGATCAGAAAATAATTCGAGACGAACTCAGTTTATGAAACGTATAGTTGAGTTTTCCCAAAAATATCAAGTTAATATACGTTTAGCTTACTATCCCCCCTACCATAGTAAATATAATCCTATTGAACGAACCTGGGCTGTGTTAGAAAACCATTGGAATGGGAGTATTTTAGATGAAATCGAAACAGCTTTGAAATTCGCCCAAACTATGACTTGGAAAGGAAAACACCCGATTGTTAAGTTGATTACTGAAACTTACGAAAAAGGAGTAAAGCTTACTAAAAAAGCCATGGAAAAAATCGAAGAAAAAATCGAACGTCTCACAGAATCAACGAATCAAGACTTTCCCGATTTGGGGCAATGGTTTATTGATATTTATTATGATAAGACCTAGTTTGTAGTTAACTAAGATGGTTAGCTAAAAACTGTATTTGATTCTTTAACTTGTCCTTGTTATACTCGAAAAAGCTCGGAAGTATAAAAGTTTATGCTGCTATTTTTTTTTCGGAAAAATAGGTTGTAATGGGAGACTCTTTGTTTTCCTAGACAAAAATAATTACTTTTTCAAAAAAACACTTTTCTATTTTTTTGTTGGGTATTTTATTCTCTGGAAGTCCCTTGTCGGGCAATTCTAGGAAAAATATCGTCATTTTCTGGCAGATATTTAAATAAACTTTGACAGTTTAAGTAGATGATTTTATCCTCGGCTAATCCCATCTCTAAACGAGTTTTTCTCTGGGGAGGAAGCGAGGGTTTAGCATAGGCAATACCTAAATTGGATAAGCGAATTAATTTTTAACTGTAGTGATTATCTCCCTCCGTGGGTTCCATTAATTCACTGGAGATAAAATAATCAATGGTTGGTAATCCTGAGGTGATTGGATGTCCCCAAGTTACACATTGTACTGGAGCTAAACGCAATCCTGCTAGTTGGGTAGTACGAGCATCCATACCAATATCTAAATAAACGAGAATATGTAACTGATTATCTAAAATATTTTGAGCAATTTTTTCCATATTAACTAAATTATCAAACTGATAAAAATAATCACTTTGCTCTTGATATTCTCTTGTAAAATTATCGCAGGTGTTATTAATATCTATTCCATAACAGTAAATTTCAAATTGCTCTCGATTTCGCCACTGCAACCATCCTTGAAAGAGTTTCGCTACTGTGTGATGACGCAGGTGAGCAGAAATATAGCCAAGGCGAATTTTTCCCGTAGGCATGGTTAGGTTTTTTACCCAATTGGGAAAGTTAACCGAGGCAATTTTATAAACTAATTCTCCATATTTTTTTTGTAGTTCTAAATCATTTTCCGCTTGATATTGAAGATAAAAATTAGTTCTTAATCCAATACTTTTCCACGCCTCCTGTTGTTGATTATTAGTGGTTAAATCAAGATTGGACAAGATATTATCTAACCGTTTCTCGTAGTTTGCTCGATATAGCATAATATCTGCTTGAGTTGTGTAAACTATCGGCATTAACCGCATTAATTCTAACTTCAGGGATAGGCGATCGGGAAGATACTCTAAAGCCGATTTAGTTGCTTGAATTGCCACCTCGATCGGATAATTATTTTGTAGTAACCAAATTAGGCGCAAATGTAAATCAATATTTTCTGGATGATAGGCAATTCCTTTTTTATACACTTCTAAAGCCTGTTTTTCTCCTTTGAGAATGAGATAGCAATGGGCGCAATTTAAATAAAAATTGCTGTCCTCTATTTTAATTGCTAATAATTTTTGATAATAGTTTAATGCTAATTGATAGATTTTTCTTTGATAAAAATAATCACCTGAATAAAGATTCGCTCTTTTTTGGTCAGCTTGCAGGTTTTCCCAAAGGGAGAGATTTTGACTAATTTCTCGTCTATCTCCTGCCAGTTGTTGGGCAGTTTTATAAGCATTTTTTGCTTCTGTCCAAGCTTGTTTAACTAAATAGACATTGCCTAAATTGATATAAAAAGGATAAAAATCTGCCTGGTTATTAATTCCCTGCTGATAGAATTTTTCGGCTGACTCTAGCTGCCCTAATCGATAAAATAAATTGCCCAGTTTATTATAAGCATCGACAAAATTAGCCTTGAGATCAATCGCTTTTTGATAAGCTGATAAAGCTGTATCTGAACGTGATTGTTTTTCTAGCACCATGGCCATGGTATAATGATATAAGGCTTGATTTTCCTCTAAGTTGATGGCTCGTGCCAAACAGTTAAAAGATTCTGTTAGTCGGTTAATTATATAGTATAAATATCCTAAATCGTGCCAGATGTAAGCTAATTGTTCACGCCAAGATAAAATTCTTAAGTAAAAGTCCTCAGCTAAAGTATATTCTCGCCGATTAATTGCCTCTTGCACCTCTTGAAGACAGGAGTTTATCGCAGTCAGGGCATAATTTTCTATCTCTTCATCCCCTTCTATTTCCTCTAATTCTAGCCACTGAAGATAGATTAATTTAGCTTGGCCAAACTGCCAGCAATCAAGATTTCTAATTATCTCTTTTTTGAGCAGCACAATTAAATCCTGACTGGACTCTGATTGTAACAGCCAAAATAACCAAATTTCTTGCGCTGTTGCTTGCTGCTCTAGCAGCAGATAAGCTAATCCCAGATAGGGATAATAATCAGTCACTTCCGGATGAACCGCCAGCACTTGCTGACAAAATAACAATAACTGATTATAGTCTCCCGATGCTAACATTAGCTCGATCGCTTGTTAGTGATCGCTGTTGATCATTATCTTTCACTCTCGTTGCTCGGCTCTTCTGGTTTCTGTGTGGAAACGAGGTCTATACTGATAGTTTCTTCTTTCAAAATAGTCCTAAAAGTCCTGACCAGTAAGCATTTAACCTTACATAAGCAAAAATTATCACACAAATTTGAGAAGAGCCGTTGCTCTCATTCCACAATACCCTCGATCGAGCTTAAGGTAACATCTTAAGCTTATTGAACTTAACTAGCGATAGATTCGAGGATTTATTAGCCCTATCAAAGCAAAAAACCCTGATTTTGCCTTGATTTTGCCCCATCTACCGCCCTAGCCCGACAAGTAATTTCTCATATAGATAAGAATTATTCTCAATAGCTGTACAATAGGAAAAGACAACTTTGCCAAGAATCGAGCAATGAACGATAAAATAACTCGGAGAGTCTTTCTAGGCGCGGGAACAGCCACCTTAGCAGTAGCAGTGGGTCAATTAGGGAAAATAAACGAAGTTTCCGCCCAAACTAAACAATTAAACCTCTATTCCTCCCGTCACTACAACACCGACCGACGATTGTATGACAACTTCACCCGACAAACGGGAATAAAAATTAACCTTGTCGAAGGGGAAGCAGACCCATTAATCGAACGGATCAAAAGCGAAGGCCGCAATAGTCCTGCTGATATACTCCTGACGGTAGATGCCGGGAGATTATGGCGGGCCGACCAACAGGGAATTTTTGCCCCGGTCAATTCCCGCATTCTCACCCAAAGAATTCCCGCTAATTTGCGTCACCCCAAAGGTCACTGGTTTGGGTTTAGTAAACGCTTGCGGGTAATCATGTATAACAAAGACAGAGTTAACCCCAGAGAAATCGATTCCTATGGGGATTTAACCAATCCCAAATGGAAAGGAAAAGTCGTCACTCGGTCATCTAGTAACATCTATAGTCAATCTTTTACCGCTTGGTTAATCGACATCCAAGGGGAAGCAGCCGCAGAAAAATGGTGTCGAGGATTAGTGGCTAATTTTGCCCGTTCACCCCAGGGCAATGATAAGGCACAAATCGAAGCTGTAGCCGCAGGAATTGCCGATTTAGCCCTAGCTAACACCTATTACTTAGCTGGGTATGCCGAAGAAAAAGACCCCGCTAAACGGGCAATTTATGACCAAGTAGGCGTAATTTTCCCCGACCAAACAGGGCGCGGCGCTCACGTTAATATTAGCGGTGGTGGTTTAATTAAAACCGCCCCCAATCGAGAATCGGCCATTAAATTTTTAGAGTATCTTTCTAGCAATGAAGCACAGAACTTTTTTGCTAAGGGTAATCAAGAATATCCCGTCGTTCGAGGAGTTGCTTTAGACCCTGTTCTGGCAAAACTCGGACGCGGGAAGGAAGATACAGTTAGTGTGGCTAATTATGGTCCTAATTTAGCCAAAGCAGTACAGGTAATGAATCGCGCTGGTTGGAAATAAGTTATCAGTTATCAGTTATCAGTTATCAGTTAAGGCAATTGAAATAAAACCGAGAGATTATTAGCTGGCATAGGAATTACTTCTAACAATTGTAAACCTCGATCGCTCGCTGCTTGCACCACATCTTCTAAATTCCTCACTCCCCAAGTAGAGTTTTGAGAACGGAGAGAAAAATCAAAGCTTTCGTTACTAGGAGAAGTATGTTTTCCCTGCCGTTTATAGGGACCATAAAGATAGAGAATTCCCCCCGAACCGAGAATGCGACTCGCTCCTGCCATTAAAGCTAAACAGGCGGACCAAGGGGCGATATGAATCATATTAATATTAACAATCGCATTAATAACAATATTTTCCGTCTCTACCGCCCAAACTGACTGATGAACATCGATAAATAGGGGGCGATCTAGATTAGAACTAGGATAATAATCGCACCAACTGCGAATACTATCTAGAGCCAGAGGGTTACAATCCGAGGGAATCCAACGACAAGGAGCAAGACGAGGGGCAAAAAAAACAGCGTGTTCACCCGTGCCGCTAGATATTTCTAGAATATTCCCAGTCTTCGGTAAAAATTGGCTGAGAACTTCCAAAATCGGCTGACGATTGCGTTCTGTTGCCGGGGCATATTGACGTAAATCAGACATAATTACAGCGTTTTTCCTAAAGATGAAGCGTAACCTAATTTAGTATCGACGACCGGCTCCCATCTTGAATCAGTTATCAGTTATCAGCTTTTTTCTCCCCCCTCCTTTCTCCCATCTCCCCATTCCCCCACTTCTCTATTCCCCTATTCCCCATCTCCCCTCTCCCCAACTCCCACTCTGCAATAACTACTGGCAGCCAGAAATACGTTGGGTGCATATCATACTTTGTGCTTTTTGTCAAAAAAACTTTTTTTTTGCAATAAAACTACACACAAAAAAGATCATCGTTGTTGGTGAAATTGACTAATTTACCCGTCCTAATTAGGATAACCTTCTAGGTGTGGCAAGGGTTTCAACCATTGCTGCCTAAAAAAGCACGGAATATCCCATTATGAAATTCAGTAAAATCGCTGTAACCATTGTAACATCGTTGTTAAATAAAAATCTTTCTCAATTAATTCTTAAGAATTTATAAATATTGCGGAATGTTAATTTAAATATTCTCAAGTTTTTGGCATCAATAAATAAATTTTGCTTATCTTTGGCAAACATTGGGTTAGGAGTCAGTCATCAGTCATCAGTTATCAGTGTCAGCTTTTTTCTCCCTTCTCCCCATTACCCCATCTCCCTGCTCCCCTCTTCCTGCTCCAGAAAAATATTAAGTTTTATTAAGAAGTTAGTGACAAAAGACCAGCTTTAATCTCTATTATCGTAGTAAGTGGCTTTTGACCCGAATCAAGCCGGTCAAGATAAATAGTAACTTTTGCCCATCATCAAACAAAGATGGTCAGTCTAACTAAAACAGTCGCTGTGGCCATGCCCTCGTGATCAATTCCTATGTCAACCCTGGTTATTGTCGAATCCCCCACCAAAGCTCGGACGATCAGCAATTATCTGCCTAGCGGCTATCGAGTCCAAGCCTCCATGGGCCACATCCGCGATCTGCCCGCCTCTGCCGAAGAAATTCCCCCCGCCCACAAAGACAAATCCTGGGCTAACTTAGGCGTGGATGTGGAGAACGATTTCGATCCTCTCTACGTCGTCCCCAAAACCAAAAGTAAAATCGTCAAAGAATTAAAAGAAGCCCTCAAAGGCGCGAGCGAACTGATCCTCGCCACTGACGAAGATCGGGAAGGAGAAAGCATCAGTTGGCATCTCTTACAGGTACTCAACCCGAAAATACCCACCAAAAGGATGGTATTTCACGAAATCACCAAAGAAGCGATCCAAACCGCCCTGAAAAATTGTCGCTCCATCGACGAAAATTTAGTTCACGCCCAAGAAACCCGCCGCATACTCGATCGCCTCTACGGTTATACCCTCTCCCCCCTACTCTGGAAAAAAATCTCCAAAGGTTTATCCGCCGGCCGGGTGCAATCCGTCGCCGTGCGTCTGCTCGTACAACGGGAACGGGAACGACGGGCTTTTAAAACCGCCAATTATTGGGATCTGAAGGCGACTTTAGAAAAGGACAAAAATCAATTCGACTCGAAATTAGTCACCTTAAACGGTCAAAAAGTGGCAAATGGGAGCGATTTCGATGCCGACACCGGCAGACTGCTCCCCGGTCGCCAGGTGACACTCTTAGATCAAGCCACCGCCACCGCCTTAAAAGAACAGATCCAAGACAAAATCTGGCGCGTTAGCCACACCGAAGAAAAACCCACCACTCGCAAACCATCCCCCCCCTTCACCACCTCCACCCTACAGCAAGAAGCTAACCGGAAACTGGGCATATCCGCCAGGGACACCATGCGAATCGCCCAAAATCTCTACGAACAGGGCTACATCACCTATATGCGGACCGATTCCGTCCATCTTTCCGATCAGGCCATCAGCGCCGCCCGTCATTGTGTAGAACAAATGTACGGAAAAAACTATCTCAGTCCCCAACCCCGGCAATACACCACCAAAAGCAAAGGCGCGCAGGAAGCCCACGAAGCCATCCGACCTGCCGGCAGTAGCTTTCGCTTGCCCCGGGAAACCGGCCTGAGCGGACTAGAATTCGCCCTCTACGACCTAATCTGGAAACGTACCGTCGCCTCACAGATGGCCGATGCCCGTATTACCCAGATCGCCGTTAATATTCAGGTGGAAAATGCCGGATTTCGCTCCTCCGGCAAAAGAATCGACTTCCCCGGCTTTTTCCGCGCCTATGTGGAAGGTTCCGACGATCCCGAAGCCGCCATCGACGACCAAGAAATAATCCTACCCCCCCTCAGCGTCGGTGATACCCCCAATTGTCGCCAACTAGAAGCCATTAGCCACGATACCCAACCCCCCGCCCGTTATAGCGAAGCCTCCCTCGTAAAAACCCTCGAAAGTGAAGGAATCGGGCGACCCAGCACCTACGCCACCATTCTCGGCACCATTATCGATCGCGGTTATGCCCAAATGCGGAATAAAACCCTCATTCCCACCTTCACCGCCTTCGCCGTGGTTAGTTTGTTAGAAAATCATTTCCCCGACCTGGTAGATCCCAAATTTACCTCGAAGATGGAGGAAACCCTCGACGACATCGCCACCGGTTCCGCCCAATGGTTGCCCTATCTCGATCGCTTCTATCGCGGCGAAAAGGGGCTAGAAAGCCAAGTCAAAGAGCGCGAGAGTCAAATTAACTCTAGCACCGCTAAATCGGTGATTTTAGAGGATTTACAGGCAACCATCAAGATCGGCAAATACGGTCCCTATCTAGAAGTCTCCCGAGGCGATGAAATCCTCACCGCTTCCATCCCCGCCGATTTAACCCCGGCGGATCTGAACCCCGAACAGGTAGAAACCCTGCTGCGACAAAAAACCGAAGGTCCGGACAAAATCGGTCTTCATCCCGACACCGGAGAGCCGATTTATCTGCTCGTGGGTAGTTACGGTCCCTACGTCCAGTTAGGAGATATCAGCGATGACAACCCCAAACCGAAACGCGCCTCCCTACCCAAAGGAGTCAAACCAGAGGATGTCACCCTCGAACAAGCAGTGGGTTTATTGGCACTGCCACGACTGCTGGGAACCCATCCCCTCACCGGAGGCAAAATTAAAGCCAGTTTAGGGCGTTTTGGTCCCTATGTAGTTCAGGAAGAGGGCAAGGAAAAAGAATATCGTTCCCTGAAAGCCGGCGATGATGTCTTAACCATAACCCTCGATCGAGCTTTGGCTTTATTAGCCGAACCCAAAAAAACTCGCGGCACTCGCGGTTCCACCAAACCACCCCTAAAAGAATTGGGTAAACATCCCGACGACGGGGAATTGGTGGGATTGTACGAGGGTCCCTACGGAGTTTATATCAAACACGGCAAAACTAACGCCAAGATTCCTGAAGGAGAAACCGCCGAAACCCTAACTCTAGAACAAGCTTTAGTCGCCCTAGCAGCCAAGACAACCACTGCCAAGAAAACCACTACCAAGAAAACTACTTCTAGCACCACTAAAAAAACTACTTCCCCGGGTAGTAAAACCGGCAAAAGTAAGACGGTTTAGCGGTTAGTGGTGAGGCAATTTTCTACCCGGTCAATTCCTCACCCTGATGCGAGGACAAATCTGGCTGGCTTTTTTGTCCTTGGCACCACTTTGACTAGGCTGATCCTAAGTAGGTAGGCGTTAAAAATTATCAGACACCCCCCTTATCAAGGGGGGCAGGGGGGATCGAACCCCCCTTATCAAGGGGGGATTAAGGGGGGATCAAACCCCCCTTATCAAGGGGGGATTAAGGGGGGATCAAACCCCCCTTATCAAGGGGGGCAGGGGGGATCAAACCCCCCTTATCAAGGGGGGCAGGGGGGATCAAACCTAAAATCCATTTTTAATTTAATTACAACCAGCTACTTATACCCCAAATTCCCTACTGTAAAGCAATCGCCATCGCTTCTTGGGGAATTTGTCGGTAAATTGGTTTTAAAAATTGTTCTATGGCATCCGATTCGGGGGCAGCCAGGGGAAAATTGCCTAAAATGTCGAGAATGGTTTGATTTTCATTCCCCTGCGTAATTACAACGAGGGAGGGATCTAGCTCCTCATCGTACTGCCAAAAGCGATCGATAGCACTTTCGGGGGCAGTTTTTTCGACTGCTGCGGGGGGTTCACTGACTGCTAAAGGTTGATTATCAGAGGAATAGGAGCGTTTTTCGCGTAAAGCTTCCAGAATTTGGCTTTTGCTTCGGCCGCGCAGTTGCAAAAGCAGGAAGGGATCGACACTAAAACGATCGCCCAATTGATAATATACTGCTCCTATATGTTTGCAGGGGTTGGCTTGATCGGGACAGGTGCAACGGGAGCGAATATCAGCTAGGGAAAAGGGAAATAAATTTACCCCACTATCGATAAAAACACGCTCGATATGATCGGGCATTTGTCCGGTGAGTAATTGAGCAGAATAAATGGCTTTTTTGGAGAGAAGCTTAATAATATAATCCCATTCTTCATCACTAAAAGCCGCTAGGGATAAATCCACTATATAAGGCTCTGGTTCACTGCCTTGTACTCTAGCAATAACTTGCGAGTCTTCAAAGTCAATACTTAAAACATTGCCCTCTCTAGCGTAGAGTCTAGCTCGTTCCAAGCGTTTTTTAAAGCGATAGGAATCGAGTAGTTCTAACCATTTTTGTACCCACCAAGTTTGTTCTGTCATTTTTTATTTACCCTACCGCTTATCAGCTTCGTTACTAACAAAAACACCAATTCAAAAAGGAAACACATCAGCCTAGAGGCCTGATTAAGAAAGGCTCATCAGGTATAGTCTGATCAATATAACAACAAATCAGACCCAAAAACGAAGCCCTCAACATTTTAACATAATACCATTTTTCTTTATTCGTGACAGGTATCCTACTCCCCTCTCCCAGAAAGGGGTTGGGGATGAGGGCAATTAACCATCTCTGCCATTACTTGAGAAAAATGGTATTAGTATTAAGATAAAATTATTGTAGTATCAACGGAAAGTGCGTAAAAAAACTTACTCCCAGGGATTTTACCAAAATGTCTAACGAAACCGTTACTTATAGTCTTGAATCCGTCCTCAAGGAAATCAAAGACAGCATCAAGGAAGTTAACCAAAAAATCGATACCTTGCAACAGGATATTAACCAGAAATTTGATAAAATCGACGAACGGCTAACTAAGCTAGAGGTAGGACAAGCAAAACTAACTGAGAAAGTCGATGGGATGGATAGAAGACTAGAAAAGCTGGAAGGAACCCAAAAAAATCAAGTTTGGACGTTAATTATCCTTTTAGGAGGAGCGATCGGAACGGCAGCGTGGCGATCCTTTTTTTCTGGTAATCCTTAGAAATATTAGCATAAGTAGCTGGTTATAATTAAATTAAAAATGGATTTTAGGTTCGATCCCCCCTTAATCCCCCCTTATTAAGGGGGGCATCTAATAATTTTTAACGCCTACCTACTTAATACTAAATCCTAGGCAATAGGTAATCAGTCTTTAATAACCAGATTTAGGATTAAAATAAAATTATTATACTATCATTACTCCCAGGGATGTTACCAAAATGTCTAACGAAACCGTTACTTATAGTCTTGAATCTGTCCTCAAGGAAATCAAAGACAGCATCAAGGAAGTTAACCAAAAAATCGATACCTTCCAACAGGATGTTAACCAGAAATTTGATAGCCTACAGAAGGATTTTAACCAGAAATTTGATAAAATCGACGAACGGCTAACTAAGCTAGAGGTAGGACAGGCAAAACTAACTGAGAAAGTCGATGGGATGGATAGAAGACTAGAAAAGGTGGAAGGAACCCAAAAAAATCAAGTTTGGACGTTAATTATTCTTTTAGGAGGAGCGATCGGAACAGCAGCGTGGCGCTCTTTCTTTTCTGGTAATCCTTAGAAATATTACTATAATTTCTCACTTTAGGGTAGTTATGAGGGGAAATCAGCAGATGTGAAACTCAGGTTAAAAATAAGGGATATTTAACCCATCCTACCCCTAATTATGCTTTCCTCAACCATCTTTTTAACAATCGCCACAATGCCACTATTATCCCCCCAATTAAAACTAAAGGAAACTTAACCACCCCCAGAAAGAAAGCAACGATTAAGGGATATTTTTGGGTTTCTAATTGCCGAATTGCCTGATCGCAATCTTGAACATCCGCTGCTAACCCCAATGCTTGAAATAATTCCCGCGACTGAAGAAATGCTTCTTTCGCTTCCGATATACGTTTGAGTTTATAGTAGGTAACTCCCAGATTAAACCAAGATTTCGCTTCACCCCCCCGATCACCGATTTCGCGTGTGATTGCTAAGGACTGTTGATAAAACTCGATCGCTTTTTGGTATTCTCCTAGGGAATCGTAAACATTGCCTAAATTACCGTAGGATTTCGCTTCACCCCCCCGATCACCGATTTCCCGAAGGATTGCTAAGGACTGTTGATAAAACTCGATCGCTTTTTGGTATTCTCCTAGGGAATCGTAAACAATGCCTAAATTATTGTAGGATACCGCTTCACCCCCCCGATCACCGATTTCCCGTTTGATTGCTAAGGACTGTTGATGAAACTCGATCGCTTTTTGGTATTCTCCTAGGGAATCGTAAACATTGCCTAAATTACCGTAGGATTTCGCTTCACCCCCCCGATCACCGATTTCCCGAAGGATTGCTAAGGACTGTTGATGAAACTCGATCGCTTTTTCGTATTCTCCTAGGGAATCGTAAACATTGCCTAAATTATTGTAGGAAGTCGCTTCACCCCCCCGATCACCGATTTCGCGTTTGATTGCTAAAGACTGTTGATGAAACTCGATCGCTTTTTGGTATTCTCCTAGGGAATTGTAAACAGTGCCTAAATTATTGTAGGAAGTCGCTTCAACCCCCCGATCACCGATTTCCCGAAGGATTGCTAAGGACTGTTGATGAAACTCGATCGCTTTTTGGTATTCTCCTAGGGATTTGTAAACATTGCCTAAATTATTGTAGGAATACGCTTCACCCCCCCGATCACCGATTTCCCGTGTGATTGCTAAGGACTGTTGATGAAACTCGATCGCTTTTTGGTATTCTCCTAGGGAATAGTAAACAGCACCTAAATTATTGTAGGAATACGCTTCACCCCCCCGATCACCGATTTCCCGTTTGATTGCTAAGGACTGTTGATAAAACTCGATCGCTTTTTGGTATTCTCCTAGGGAATAGTAAACATTGCCTAAACTGGTGAGGGATGCGGTATATTTCCAGTTGGTTTGCTCCTCCTGTTGTTGGTAAACAGTGACTAATTCAAGGTAATAATCCGCTAGGGTTTGATAATACCCCCGTCGGGTGAGAAAATCATCGATAGCACGGAGAATATCAAAAGCATTGTCGTACTCGGTTAACTGATAGTGATGATAGAAAATTTCTAGGTAAGGTTGCACATCGTTGAGGATTCCCCAGGAGTCGGGTTGAGCAATAGAAAGATAATAGGCGATCGCTTTTTGGTGTAATTCCCTTTGATCGCCGGCTTTGTATTGTGCATATTCCCAAACTAAAGGCTGAAAACTAAAAATTCGCTGGCGATTTTCCTCTTTTTCTTCTAATAATGATCGTCGCTGTAATTCTCGCAGATCTGCCGTGATCTCGGACAGTGCGATCTCCGGGTAATTATCCATCACCGCTTTGGCTGCCAGAGAATCAAATTCTCGGCGATAAATGCTGGTTTTAGTGAATAATTCCTGCTGTCTTTGGCTAAGTCGCTGAAAACTAGCATCTAAAACTAAAGCAATTCCCACTGTCTCTTGACGATGACTCCCCACCACCTGCGAATCGCTCAAAAGTTGCGATAAATTTCCTAATCCTAAATCCGCTAACCTTTCTAAACTGGGGTTTTGCGGAAATTCTGCTAAGATTAAATCCGCCACCAATCGCAGGAGTAATGGATGACCATCCACCCGTCGAGAAAAGTTCTCTAGATCCCCTGTTATTTGCGATTCCGCTAACAATTGCGCCCCTTCAGGAGGTTTCAAACCTTTTAGCTCAATCCAACGGTTAAAACCCATAGGTTTTGGCTTTTCTCTGGTGGTGACTATAATTTTGCTGGTGTCACCTTTTTCTATCCAAGCAGTGAAAAACTGCTGATAAAATTCATTATTCCAAGAACCATCTTTCCCTAATAAACTCTCTAGATTATCGATAATAATTAGGTGGCGATGGCGTTGCAGTTGTCTGATTAAAGCTTCCTGTAAATCTATTTCTTCTTTGGGGACGGGATAACCAAAGTCCGTCAGGAATTGGCGAGCTAAACCACTAAATCCGCCCAGATTTCCCGCTTCCCACCAAAAGCGTTTTGGGAATAAATCTTCATCGTCTCCTAGGGAAGGATCGAGGGGAATTTCCTCCTCAAAAATTTTGCTGGCTAGGGTAGATTTTCCAATTCCTCCAACTCCTTTGATGCCAATCATCGCAACATTTTGATCAGTAAACCACTGCTTAATTTGGGTGATTTCCTCCTTCCTTCCCTGCCAATGGACGAGACTTTTTCGAGCATTTCCTCCCTTGAAAATACTCCTTTGACTACTGCGATTATTTTCTATTGCGTCTGCTTTTGGGTGCAGATCCGCCAGTCATTCAGGAGGGATTCCTAGATTTAAATTACCCTTAACTTCTTGAATGTTCAATTGTTGTTTAATATCTTTGTTAATTTGCATACCGATTTGAGTTTTCCTTTCTGTTTGATTCTGATTAATTATCATAATTTGTTGTGCTAGGGTTTGGATTTCTTGGGCAAAATTGGGGTCTTTGAGCATTTCTACCTGTAAAAAAGGAACCACTTGCTGTTCAATCATCGCCTCGGATTTAGTTTGTTCTGCTGCCGCTAAAACCTGTGCTGCGGTGGGTTCCTTTTGTAACTTTTGCTTAATTTTTTGCCACAATTCTACACCTTTATCCATTGCTCCTTCCGTTAATTTACCGATAACAGCTTCAAAGGCGATTTTAGCGATTTCGGCGGCGGCTAATTCGGCTAACATAATTATCAATTGCGAGAATTTTTCGCCATTCTAGCACAACTATTTTGGGATGAAAGCAGGAAAGTCAATCACTCATCTTGTCGGGAATCAGCGTTCCTTTGATCCCCCCTTAATCCCCCCTTGATAAGCTGTCCTTTAGTCACATCTTTCTTAACATTTCAAACCTTTGTAGCACAAGGCTTTCAAGACTCGGTTAACAATTTGTAATATTCCTTGTTGACACCCTTACAAAACAAAGAAAAAACTGAAATCAAGTCAGGATAAGGGTTGGAGTGCTTACTGCAAAAATTGTTAAGAAAGATCCCTATAAGGGATAGCTTGATAAGGGGAGCAGGGGGGATCGACACCCCCCTTATCAAGGGGAGCAGGGGGGAGAACCCAAATAACCAGATTTAGTATAACCCCTAAACTAATACACTTGTTCTATAGCTTGCCCAAAAAAATTCCAGAAAAGGGAATGAGGGTAAAAAGGGAAAAAAAGAGAAAAAGGGTTACAAAGTCCTCCCAGCACCGCACACCACCCGAAAACCGCTGCCGTTGTAGTTGAAGTCGCGGCGGTTGTGGAAGGGGCGGTAAGCAGAACGGCAGTAATTCGGATTGCGGCACCAAGAACCGCCCCGCAATGGAGAACGATTATCATTATCATTTTCTATCCAAGCACTGCCATCCGTCGGCGCACCATAATAATTATTGTGCCGGGTATCGGCACACCATTCCCAGACATTGCCGTGCATATCGTACAACCCAAAGGCATTAGCTACCTGAAAATAGCCCACTGGGGTTGTTTTACGTCGATATCTTCCTGTGGGTTCATCGGCATAAGTTTCAGTAGCTCGATAGTTAGCTAAATCTGCCGTTATCGTTTCCCCAAAGTGAAAGGCGGTTGTTGTCCCCGCTCTACAGGCATATTCCCATTCTGCCTCACTCGGTAGCCGATACTCCCGTTTTGTTTCCCTTGATAGTCGTTTACAGAATTCCGTTGCTTGATACCAGTTGACTCTTTCTACGGGTAGCTCATCCCCTTTGAAGTTAGAAGGGTTTGTCTTCAGGTCGATGTCTATTTTAGCGGTTGCGGCGATAGCTTGCCACTGAGCTTGGGTGATAGGATAACGTCCCATGTAGAAAGAGGAAACGGTTACTCGGTGTGAGGGTTTTTCTCGTCTAAATCCATCCCAACCAAATTTTTTCACCAGTCTTTCGATTTCCTCGTCTTCAGTTCCCATCATAAATGTGCCGCCGGGGATTTCCATCAATTCCAATTCCACTCCCTCGGCTAGTTTTTCGACAATGCCTTCTGCTCGCCTTTTTTCCTTTTCAATTACCCATGTTGCTCCTTCAAAAGGATTTTGATACTGACGTTCTATGGTTGCTAGGGTAAATTCAAAGGTACGGGTTTCTAGGATTTCGATGGTGGCAACGTTAAAGATAGAGGTTTTTAAGGGAGGTGGCGAGGATTGAGGGATTGGAAGGGGATTGGAGATATTAACGGCGATTTTTTCGGCAAATTCTGCGTATTCTCCCCCCAGATTGCGTAAGACTTCGATGCTGACTTGAGCAAAGGGAAGAATTTTTTCTCTTTGTTCTGGGGGATAGGTGGGTAATAGGGTTAATAAAGCGACAAAACTGCGGATAGGACTTTTAATTTCCCCAGCAATATATTGGGAAATAGCATCGAGTACCTTGATAGTTTGTCGCCTACCGATAGCATCATTTAAGACTTGACGTACCCCGGGTAAAAAGTCATAGACTCGATACTGTCCTTCTTCATTTTCTACAATCGGTTTTAATAAACCTCCCATATAAAATTCTGCCACATGAACGGGACGCACTTCGTTTAAAAGAGTTTTACGAATAAGATTGACCACCTGCATACTTACCGGGGCAGCTGCCATCATTTTTGCTAGTTTTTTGGCTGGTTCTGACGCGGTGGCAAAAAATCGCTCGACCATTGCCTCGGCCTTATTTTTAATGGTGTTTTTATCCTCGCTGTCTTGCTTATTTTCCTCTCTGGACATAGGGGGAATTTCAATAATTTGTTGTTTAATAAATTCTAAATCAAATAAAAAGGCAGAAATCTGAGCATTACCTGAACCAGCGACAACTTTTGCCCATTGTTTGAGGACTTCTGTTTCTAACGTGATTACGGGAATAAGAAGGGTATTTTGCCAGTTAATCGGTAGCCATTGGGGATAATTTTTTAAGATTAATTTCGGATTGGGAACCCCGGCAGTTAAAGCAGTGGTGAAGAGTTTACGTCCTCGTCCTAGTTGGGTACTATTCCATAATCTTTCGGGGAAAAGTTGCAGAATAGCGGTGGGTTGTTTTTCTGACCAATCTTTTAACCAAGGATGAATTAAGGCTTTTTGCCAGAGAGGAGAGACACAATCACTTACTAGCAAAACTAATCCCCGTCCCCTGGGATGAATAAGTTCTTTATGGGGGTGATAACGTTGTCCCGGTTTACCTTTTTTTCTGCGTCTTACTAACTGTAATTCTTGATTATTTGAGGTTGATAGTTGCCAAACTCTGACGGTTTTAAATGCTCCTTGATTTTCTAAGAGATTTTGTAACTCATTAATTAATTCTCGCCAAATGAAAGAGGATCTAGATTCTTCTACTACTAATTCGAGGGTTAACCAGCGTTCCGGTTGGGGTTTAGTCACGGGTAGCCAAATATCCCTTTCTGCAATAAAAGAAGCGGTTGCTTCTTCATCTAAAATCGTTTTAGTTGCTGAGGGAACTTTTCCCATGAAAGGACGCAAAGCGCGACTAATAAAGAGTGCTGTCTGTAGTGCAGCGGCAGCAGGAACTTGAAAAGGAAAGTCTTGGATTGGGGTAGTTTTTTCTATTTCTTTGGGGAGAGATTCTTCGGTAATAATATCGACATTTGGCTGAGATTTTGATAGGTTATCTTCTGGAATCTCCTCTAAATTTTCCTCTATTTGATTAGAAGTTGATGAATCTATTGGCTGTTTATTTTCTGGACTTTCTGGGGGTGGTTGGAAGTCTTCAACTCCCATTTGTAGGGCCAACCAGATACTATCAGCTACATCTTCATCACTGAGTTGTAACCGTTCTAGTAGTCCTGTTTGCTCTAGATAATCTAATAGTTTTTTAATTGATGAATTGGATGGGGATTCACTCATCTTCTACCCTCCCCAAATCTTTCAAAAGTTGATTAATCAGGTCATCTGTAGTTGATATAGCTCCTTTTTTGACCATAAAAATAGCATTAAGTAATTGATCCGTGGCTAGGGTTTGTGAATTGCGCTTTTGAATGAAGTTATCAATCAGTTTATCGATGTCTGGATTGTTAGCAATTGTTTCTTCTAAATGGGCCTCAATTATTTTAATTAAGTCGGGTTTCTCTGGCTCTTTCATGGTTAAACGGAGACAACGACGCAAAAAAGGTGCAGGAAAGTCTCGTTCTCCATTGCTAGTTAAAATCACAAAAGGAAAAGCCTTACAGATAACTAAACCATCATTTATAGGTGTTTTTATATCTTTCTGGGTAACGTCGGTTGTATCGGTATAAGCAGTGCGGACTTCAACGCTTGGGACTTCTTCTTTTAGCCTAACTAATTCGGGAATTTCAAAGCGTCCTTCTTCAAATAAGGTGAGTAAATCATTGGGTAAATCGATATCACTCTTATCAATTTCATCAATTAACAGTACTCTTGGCTTTTCCGACTCTAATAGTGCGGTTCCCAAGGGTCCAAGGGTAATATATTTTTCAATCTGTTTTAATTGGTCTTTTCGTTCTTCTGGGGTTAATTCTTTTTGCTCTCGTTCCAGTAATTTAACTTCCTGTAACCGACCGATCGCATCATAGTTATAAAGTCCATCTTTTAGGGTAGTATGGGTGGTAATCGGCCAGTATAATACTTCTCCTAATTTTAATTCCTGGGCGACTTTATAGGCAAGAGATGACTTTCCTGTCCCTGGTTTGCCTGTTACTAATAAAGGTCGCCGTAAATACAAGGCTGCATTGACCATTTTTCTCTCTTCGTCGCGCACTAGAAAGGTTTCTCCCCGATGCTTACGACGACTTTCTCCCGGTTGCTTTTCTTTGCCAAAAGGTCGCCAGCTGGGAGGGTCTGGTAATGTCCAAGCGTCTGTGGGTTGTTGATTTCCTTTAAAAATTTCCCAGTCTTTCATAGTTCAATTTATGGCATTAAAAGTGGATAGTTGGGGGGAACAAGCTGGTAGTCATCCCAAAGTAATGATAGATGATTCCCAATATGATTATCTTCTAACCAAGCGGCGGAACGTCTATTTTTAATTATTTCTGGTAATTTTTCTAGTGGACATTGACAGATAGGGTCTAATTTTTCCTGACAGTTAAGTTCTGGGTTAGCATCGGGTCGTATCCACAGAGATAAAGGTATTCCAGTTTCGTATAAAATGGCTAGAATATTTTTTAACTCTAAGGAGTTTTCTTGACTGAGATTAGTTAACCTTGAACCGATAACATTGTTAAATTTATGATATTTGAGTATTTTATTCGGATGGTCATTATTTGCCAGAGGTTTTTTAAAAATAACTGTTTGCTGATTGTTTGATTCGATCAGTTCTTGGATTTCTTCTTCACACTTTAAAATTTGGGTCAGATTTTGCTGCTGTATATTCCGAAAAAGTTGGCATTTTTTGATCCATAAATAGCTTTGTTGATTGTTGATATTTTCGGCTGTTATTCGTTCTGAAAATCTCATGATTATCTCATGATCGACTCCCCAATGATGAGGATCGCAGCCTGTAGCTGTTGCCACTTCATCAATTGAGAATAAATCAATCGGTTTAATCTCTTTTTCAATAAATCTATAGGGAAGAAAAAATTGAACTTTTTCTAGGGAAGATTGACAGATATTTTCTGATTCTCGTTTAAATTTTTTTAGGTGATTAATCAATTCATTTTCTTGGAGATGATTACCCAGACTTATTCCTTCATTGGGGGTTAAAGATTGATATTCTCCACGTTTTTGAGGTTCTTTTTCTGTGGGATGATAATTGTTGATATCTTTAACAATCCAAGCTCTCAGCATTAAAGATTTGTTTTCTTCTGTAAGGGTAACAAATAAGCAGGGATTTTTGTCTGTTGATTTTTGAGCAATATTTAGTGATCGATGCTTAAGATTATTTTCTAAAGTATTGATTAAAACTTCCCATTTGGTTTGATATTTTTTTAGCCATTCTTTTAATAACTTTGCCAGAGCATCTGTTGAGTTTAACTGAATAACTAAATAGCCAATAAATATTTCTAGCCAAGAAAATTTTGATTGAGAAGTATAGGTAAAATGTCTTTCATCTAATTGATAGAGTATTTCTATAAAATCAGACCAAGAGGAAGGAATTTTTCTAGGTAAATCCACTAAATGATCCCTCACTTCAATTACTAAATTTTCATAAGCTGTATTAAGTTGATCTTGATAATTCTTGTTTTCAAATACACATCTAATCGAGGAGATAATATCAGGAATTTTTCCTTCTATTTGTGCTATATCTAGCAACTTATTCCAAGCTTTTAAAAGAACATTAGTAGGAATAAAAAATGCAGATTTTGCAAACATTTTTTCCTTATCAGCCATTACTGCCATCCCCACTACTCCCCCCAATTGCTCATCCCAGATAGCTGTCCCACTAAACCCACCTTCTACAGCATATCCTGTGCTTTTAGTATCTTCTATCTGAATTTTGTTGTTAGCAATATGACCTATTATCTTACCATCAGACCAGACACCTCCATCTCTGGAAAAACCATAAGCTTTATAATTATGATCAGATAAATCTCCTATTTCAGAAGTAATTAAAGAAACTGGTTGAGCTTGTGAAGGAACTGAATCTTTTAATTTTAAAATAGCAATATCTTGAGGATCGTTGCTGTTAAATTTAACCGGATGCCAAACTTCTACGGTTGCTTCTAAAGATTTACCCGATGCAATGATAGGAAAATCACACTCAATAATGTCAGTGGGTTTCTTAGTAGATGTTACATCTTTTTCTCCTATTGATTGATTAACAACATGAGCGCAGGTAATCAAGTATTCTGATGATATTAGAAATCCTGCCCCAACAATTTCTATTTTATCATCTTTATTTTGTCGTTGCTTATAAATTCTGACCACAGAAGATTCTAGAGATGCAACCATTATTTTTATCTAAGTCCTCATTGAGTAGATGATTGCTTATTTTTTTCCTTGTTATCCCATTTTAGGGTAATTTCATAGTTAACATCGGCGCTGCCAGATGCAATAATAGCCCCTAGTCCAACAGTCATTTTTATCCCGAATTTTACCTCTACCTGATCGGCTGGTTCATTCAAACTTTTGACCTTATTAATTATGGCATTTGCCACCGGTTTTATGCCATTTAATGCGTCTTCAAAAGACTGAGCGGCTTTAACAGCTATTTCATCTGTTAGACTAATAAGTTCATCTTCTGGTTTCGGTTTGGGTAAGGGTAACTTTTCATCCACCTCGATGTAAATAGTCCCCTCGTCTGAGGTAAATTCCACTAAAGGACTCATAAAAATTCTCCTGTTTATTTTATTGCGGTTGTCTAGACTTAATCAATCACAACTCCATCTTTTTAGCCTCATACCTAATTATATCTCTTTACCAAGTGTTCGGTTGAAAGTTAGCATCATTAATAATAGCCACCGTATCCCCAGATGGTTTAATCACAAATAAACCTTTTTTATAAGCATAGCGATCTACACCTTCGTTGATTTCAATTCCCGCTACTGCACCGTAAGCTCGATAGTTTTTGTAATGGGGAAAAGCGATTTTAAAACGAGTCAATTTTTCGATAAATTCATCCACATCATCTTGAGATAATCTCGATTTACATTCCACCACCACGAGATCGGTATCATCCACCGCTAGAATATCAATTTCCATGGCAATGCCTTGACGTTTGACTCTAGCACGGGGATAAACTTCCTTAATATCAATGCCTTTCTCTTGAAAAAGCCGTAAAACCGCCGGTTCTACCAATTCCTCCACAAATCGACCCCAGCGAGTGGTCAGACTATCTACCGCTTTGCTGGTTCGTTCTACGGTGCGTTTCAGTTCTGCCATCGAGCGATCGGCTTCGGCGGCCCGGCGATCGCTTTCTAATTTCGCTTCGGCGGCACGACGCTCGTTTTCTAATTTCGCTTCGGCAGCTTGGCGCTCAAGTTCGGCGGCCCGGCGCTCGCTTTCTAATTTCGCTTCGGCAGCTTGGCGCTCAAGTTCGGCGGCCCGGCGCTCGCTTTCTAATTTTGCTTCGGCGGCTTGGCGCTCAAGTTCGGCGGCCCGGCGCTCGTTTTCTAATTTCGCTTCGGCGGCACGGCGCTCGTTTTCTAATTTCGCTTCGGCAAAGATACGTTCCATTTCGGCCCGACGAAGATCGCTTTCCCTTAAACGGCGATCAAACTCCTCGGCGGAAGCGCGGAATAGCTGGTAAATATCCTCAAGGGTAACGGGTTCACTCATGGACTGACAGGGGGTGCCGATAGACGGGGGGATTTAACACTTACCTATAATGCCTAATTATATCTCTTTACCAGGTGTTCGGTTGAAAGTCAGCATCATTAATAATTGCCACCGTATCCCCAGAGGGTTTAATCACAAATAAACCTTTTTTATAAGCATAGCGATCTACACCTTTGTTAATTTCAATTCCTGCCACTGCACCGTAAGCTCGATAGTTTTTGTAATGGGGAAAAGCGATTTTAAAACGAGTCAATTTTTCAATAAATTCATCCACATCATCTTGAGATAATCTAGGTAGTAATTCGACTAAAACGAGTTCTGTATCATCCACCCCTAGGATATCAATTTCCATGGCGATACCTTGACGCTTGACTCTGGCACGGGGATAAACTTCCTCGCCAATTCAAAAATGATCGCCCCGTTCGTAGTAAGCTCTTTAGGACTGATTATGGCTAAAGCCATTACTACAAACAAAAAGGCGATCGCCCTGAAAATTAAGGAATAAGTTCGGGATTGGTACAGTTATTTTTTCCTCTTCCTGTAAGATCAACCCCTTCATGTACATAAGCAACACATTCCAAAGCTCTTTGATTTACACTATAAGGGACTTGCGCTTTGATAATGTACTATTTAGGGCTGGTCTTATTCTTCTAGAGAGCGATTTTCTGGCTGAGATATTATTCCCACGCAAGTCCCTAAAGATACAGGTATCTAAATAAGCGGCGGTTATCATAATTTTTTACCTCATGAACTTTGCACTGTACGGTGTTAGAGGTATCATGCAGATTCAGTTAGAGTATTATTTGTTATTAGCGGCGGCTTTATTTTATATCGGAATTTATGGTTTAGTCACCAGTCGCAATGCCGTCCGGGTTTTAATGTCGATCGAATTGATGCTCAATTCTGTTAACATTAACTTAATGGGTTTTTCCAACTATCTTGACCCCGCTAATATCCGAGGCCAAATTTTTACTATTTTCGTGATTACCGTAGCGGCAGCCGAGGCAGCCGTGGGTTTAGCGATTATCCTTACCATCTATCGTAACCGCGACACCATCGATATGGAACAGTTTAATCTGCTCAAATGGTAAGCTTTTAAATATTTACCCCCCCTCTCTCCCTTTTCTGGGGAGAGTTTTTTTTGGTTAATTTTTCCTGTTAACGGGGATAAATCTCGGTGACAACTCGATCGGGCGAGCTACTGGTAACAACAATGTTATTATCTTCTAAAGTGCCGATCGCTTTATCGCCAGTGAGATTAAATTTTGGTTCCTGTTGTTCATAGATAATATTCCCCTCGGCCTCGACAATTTTTTCCGACATTTTCCAAGTTAAGATCTGACTATACAATTGCGCCCCAGTTTTCTGATTAATCCCCTTAACCCCATCCTTGAGATAAGCGATGCGATTGCCTAATTCCACCACCACACGATTACCAGTAATAGTGATTTGATCTTGATATTGAAAAATTTCCGTGGGGCGATCGGAAGTTAGGGTACGATTTTGATAGTTCCAAATTGCCTGAGAACCAGAAATCTGTAAAGGTGGTTCTAAAGAGCGATATTCGAGGTTTTCTTGCAGGATAACCTGATTATTTTTTCTTTCCCAACGACCGCCGATAGCAGTAAGGCGATCGATAATAGTTTTATCAATATAGCGATCAAAAGCGACTTTTTGATCGGTACTAATGACTTGTTGAGGAATTTCCCAGTACAGGCGCTCGGTTTGCAGGACGACACGAGATTCCTTAGCGGTAGCCACCACTTGACCTTGTAATTCTAGTTTTTCTTGGCGCGTGTCGTAGCGTCCTTGGCGGGCCTTGGCTTCTAGTTGTAGATGACTACCTTTGATCCCTTTGGGGGAGATTAAAATACCTTCCTTGGGTAGCCAACGCAATTCCGGCGCGTTAATAATGGCTTTATTGCGGGGATCCACAGCCACAATATTATCTTTGAGGAGAATTTCCTGGCCTTCCTTATAGACTTCACCGCGGTCAGCACTAACCTGTAAAACTACTTTCCCATCTTGATAGATATTACCCTTGATATTTTCCAGACGGGCGATTTTTTGGTCTTGGGTGTAGGTAGCTTTTTTGACCTGAATTTTCCAGAGGGGTTGTCCGGAGGGGTTAGCCTGTTCTAAGGTGGCATTATTGAGAATTAAGCGGCCAGTTTCTTCAATTTTAGGCGATTCTGTCGGCGAAATTTTCGGCGGATCGGGAGGTTGACAGGCTGTTAATCCCAGCAAACCGATTAGAAGGGCAGCCCCGCGCCCAATTGATAGTTTTAATTGTAACCGCTGCCTCAATTTTGATCGCTCCGCTGCTATTTTCTCTCCTCCCAGTGTAGGGTAAGGGGTCGCCCCTTGACCGGTTGAAAGTAGTTTACTCGCTACTTTTGCTAGGAAAAACCCCCGGTTGAACGGTGAGAGTTTGTTGTTTACCCCTGCGGTTAATCTCGATTTCCAGATTACCACCGATCGCACTGGTTTCCACACCTTGCTGCACATCGGCGGCGGTTTTAACGGGGTTTCCTGCCACAGTTTCGATGATATCACCCGCTTGCATTCCGGCTTTTTGAGCGGGGGAATTTTCCACCACTCGCAGGACGATTACCCCTTCATTTTGGTCAATATTAAAGCTTAATTCTTTAGTTTCATTCAATTGCTGCCGTAATTCTGGGTTTAGCGTCACCATCTGGATACCGATGTAGGGATGTTCCGCTTTACCCTTGCTAGATAGCTGTCCCGCCACTTTTTGGGCGGTTTCGATGGGAATGGCAAACCCTAAACCCTGAGCATCGGCCCGAATTGCCGTATTAATGCCGATAACTTCCCCCTTGGCGTTCAGCAACGGGCCGCCGGAATTGCCGGGGTTAATAGCGGCATCGGTTTGAATAAAACGAACCCGTTTATCGGGAACCCCCACTTCGCTGCTAGTCCGGCCCAAGGCACTAATAATGCCCACTGTCACCGTATTATCCAAGCCTAGGGGATTGCCAATAGCGATCGCCCATTCCCCGGGGATTAAAGTTTCGGCCTTGCCAAAAGTCACCGTCGGTAAATTTTCCGCCTCAATTTTCACCAGGGCCACATCGGTCATATTGTCAACCCCCAGAACTTTACCCTGATAGATTTGACCGTTTTTCAAAGTCACTTTTACTTGGGTTGTCCCTTCCACCACATGGGCATTAGTTAAAAGTAGTCCATCTGTACTAATAATAAACCCAGAACCGGTTCCTCGTTCTAAATGCTCCTTGGGAATCGGCACTTGATCACCAAAAAAGCGCCGAAAAAAGGGCTGTTTAAATTCTTCGGGAATTTGGTCGGCCACTTCCCGGGCCGAGTCAATCCGCACCACCGCCGGCCCAACTTTCTGCACGGCCTGGGCGATAAAATTAACATTGCCGTCGGTTTGGGGAATAACAGGGAGAGAGAGGGAAGCGGGGAGGATTGCCGGCGGTTTATTTACCTCTAGGGGCGCTTTTCTGCTTAAATACTGATTTCCTAGCACTCCCACAGTACCACCTAGGGCGAGTAATCCCAGTGAAATCCCCAATCTTGTCAATAAACCCATAAGCTCTAGCCCTAAAATGTCGTGTGCGGTAGAATCGGCCCCAAACTTACCTATATTATAGGCTGTCTTTTTTGTCAGTAGAAAAGAATCAATGGGAACTTACCCCGTTTACGGGTCTTCTTTTAGGGGTAAAATCACGAAACAGCTATAAGAATCTCACTTCATGCAATTGTTTGATCGCATCCGTTTAGGGATAGCCGTAGCGGTGGCTAAAACCGTTACTGCTGTGGTTAAAGGACTCCGTTTAGGGGCCGCCAGCGTCTTGCCGGGGGAAATTGCCCGTCGTCTCCATCCCCGTTTGTTGCCGCTACTTTGTGGGCAAGTCCGACGGGGGGTAATTTTGGTGGTTGGCACGAATGGAAAAACTACCACTTCCCTACTGCTAAGAACTATTCTAGAGCGTCAGGGGGCAAAAGTCACCCATAATACCACTGGGGCAAATTTAATTAATGGTTTAATCACTGCTTTATTAGCCGATGCCAATTTATTCGGCACTTTAAAGGCTGATTATGCCATTTTAGAAGTGGATGAAAATATTCTCCCTTTGGTTTTAAAAGATTGTCGTCCTCGCGCTATTTTAGCTCTTAATTTGTTTCGCGATCAACTCGATCGCTATGGGGAAGTGGATACGATTAGTCGCCGTTGGCAAGGGGCCATATCTCCCCTACCCACCGATACTTTAGTGATTCTCAATGCTGATGATCCGACTCTTTCCCATTTGGGTCAACAACTGCCTCAAAGAGTTGTATATTTTGGCTTAAGTGAGCCAGAATTATATCTAGAAGAAATTCCCCACGCTGTCGATTCTATTTACTGTCCTAAATGTGGCGCTTCTTTGGATTATCGCGGAGTTTATCTCTCCCATTTAGGGGATTTTAGTTGTCCTAGTTGTGGCTTTAAAAAGAGTAATCCTGCTTTTCATAGTCACGATTGGCCGCAGATTTTAATCGGTGTTTATAATAAATATAATACTTTAGCGGCGGGTTTAGTAGCCCAGGAATTAGGGATTAAAGATCGAGAAATTTTTGAGACAGTTCAGGGTTTTAAAGCGGCTTTTGGTCGAGCGGAAGAATTAGAAATTGAGGGTAAAAAAGTTAGGATTTTACTGTCTAAAAATCCCGTGGGTATGAATGAAACAATTCGCGCAGTGGCTGATATTTTACAGAAAGAAAAGTCTTCTACTACTCTCTTAGTTCTCAATGATCGCATCCCCGACGGGACGGATGTTTCTTGGATTTGGGATGTGGATACGGAAAAATTAACCCGTTTGGGAACAACTTTAGTGGTAACAGGCGATCGACTTTATGACATGGCTTTGCGCTTACAATATAGTCAGGATAGTCTCGCTTATCCGGTTAATTTAATTGTTGAATCCGATCTAAAAAAAGCGATCCAAATTGCCCTTAATAACACCAAAAATGAGGAAACTTTACATATTTTACCCACCTATTCTGCTATGTTAGAAGTACGAGAGATTCTCACGGGTCGAAAGATTTTGTAGAAATAAAAGGGGGACATAAGCGCAAGCTTACATTAGCTTTTTTTGTGAGATGCTTACACGCAGTTGTTCATATACTGGTAATAATTTTTGATATTTCTACAAACTTGAGATGCAGCCTGTGTCTTATCCCCCATTCCCTAATCCCCTAAAAAATTATGCAAGAACTAGAACTAAAAATCGGCTGGTTATATCCGACCTTAATGAGTACCTACGGCGATCGAGGTAATGTTATTACTATTCAAAGAAGATGTCAATGGCGTGATATTCCTGTGACAATTATTCCCCTAGATGCTCAAACAGAAGCCGAGACATTTTACCAAGTAGATATAATTGTTGGGGGTGGAGCGCAGGATCGGCAACAGGAGATCGTTATGCGCGATTTACAGGGGAAAAAAGCAGCGGCGATGAAAGAACAATTATCGGCAGGAATACCAGGGGTTTTTACCTGTGGTTCCCCACAATTATTAGGGCATTATTACGAACCAGCTTTCGGTCAAAGAATCGAAGGATTAGGATTATTAGACCTAGTAAGTAAACATCCTGGCCCCAATGCAAAACGCTGTATCGGTAACGTGGTTTTTGAAATTACGGCCTCTCCCTTAGCGGAGGAAATTAAAGCTATGACTGGGGAAAAACCGCTAGTAATTGGCTTTGAAAATCACGGGGGTCGTACCTATTTACAAACCGTTTCTCCCTTGGGAAAGGTGATTACTGGTTACGGAAATAACGGAGAGGACGGTTATGAAGGAGCATTTTACCACAATGCGATCGCTACCTATGCCCACGGTCCCCTACTACCCAAAAATCCCTTTTTAGCCGATTGGTTAATCCAAAAAGCTTTAGAACAAAAGTATCAAAAACCCGTTTTTTTAACAAAACTTGATGATTCTCTGGCCCTGAAAGCACGATTTGCCATGTTTGAACGACTAGAACTAACCGGCGTGACCAATAAAGCCTAAACTGGTCATATACACTTATGGCAGGAGATAGTCAAACTAGCCATTAAAAATTTTAATTCTGGCAGCTTATGAAATTATGACTGGAAAAATTATCGATCGTCAGACGACGGGGTTTCTCGTCCTCATCATCCCCCTAGCGGTGCTAATCATCCTTGTTTTTACCGCTTGGCCATTGATCCTACTTGTCTTCCTCTTAACTCTGGCAGTCAAGGTGTGGCAAGACTATCGCTGGTCAAAATTATCGACGGTGATTAACCCCTATTTCAATCAACTTTTACAGGACAATCAAGGTTGTCTCACCCCGATTGACCTATCGGCAAAAGCCAATCTCACGGCCAAATTAGCCAGACAATTTTTAGACAGAAAAGCTGAGGAATTTGGGGCGCAAAAAAAAGCTGTAGGCGATAAGGGTATGGCCTATTACTTTATCACCGCCAGTACCTTGGGTAGTATTTTTGATGAGAGTGACCCCTCTTTAGAAGAAATAGGGGAAAAACAAATTCCTGCGATTACTGCCTCGAGATCTCCCCTGACCAATTTAGGGCAATCCCAGGAGGCTAAATCCTCTCTGATTGTCGCCGAGAAAAGCGAAAATTCTGTCCCAGAGGTTCCTGTTATTTCCTCCTCCCAACCCCTGACCAATTTAGGTAAATTATTTGAGGAAAAAGAGGAAGAAAATACCGCAGCAATCTCTGTTCAAGAAACGGTAATTCAAGAACGGGAGGAGATAATTAATCCTAGTTTAAACAGTTCTGCCAGTTCTTTATCCCAATCAGAATCAGAAGTTAGGGAAGAATCACTAACCTCTGTATCTGAAACCATCTCATCGATGAGTTTGGCGGATTTGGCTAAACGTTTAGGAGTTACCCCAGCCGTTTTGGGTAGAAACAAGAAAAATAAATCCGAAACAGAATTCGCCGATTGGAGTCGTATCAGAGATCCCGATGGTATTGCTTGGAAATTTGACGCAAAAAACTCCCTATTTTTGGCCAACTGATAGATAAATTTGTTTGGTTTTTTAGACAGGCTCCCTGCCTGTCTTTTTTGGCTCTACGTCCTACCCTCAATCCCATAGATGGTTGCTTCAGGCTCTTGGAAATCATCACCCACCACAAATCTGGCGGTTGTATCAGTAACAGGATAGGTTTTAACGTAAATGAGACAACCTGTTGTTGAGGAAGGACTGTAGGGGCAATTGGGGTAGGGCTGTTTCATTCTCCCATCAGAATATCAAAAGTAAAAGCGATCACAGTCAGGTAAAATGAGGAGTGACCGCCAACCTTTCAAATATATGTTGAGCTTAATAGAAAAACTAAAACAAGTCAAGGACTTTCGGAAAGATAAAGGAAAAAGACACCATTTATGGATAGTATTAGTAGTAATAATACTGGGAACAATGCTAGGATACTCAGGTTATAGAGAGCTAGGAGAGTTTGCTAAAAATAATCGGCACAGGCTGAGTAAAGAATTTAACATAATTCCAGAAAGAGTCCCATCCTATTCAACAATTATAAGGGTAATGATGGGAGTTGACTGGCAGAGTTTGTTAAAAATATTTAACGAATGGGCATTAGAAGAATATGGACAAAGAGATGATATAAATTGGCTAGGGATGGATGGAAAAAGTCTCAAAAACACCCTAAAGAATTCTAATAATGAACAACAAAATTTCATCATGTTTGTCTCATTGTTTAGTCAAGAAAGTGGATTAGTATTACACTTAAAAAGAATTGAAAACAAAAAAGGGTCTGAAATCGACGAAGGGCAAGCTATAATTGAGAATTGCTCTCTCCAAAATAAAGTTTTTACTGGCGATGCTTTACACTGTCATAAAAAAACAATCAGCTTAATAGCCAAGAGTAAAAATGATTATGTTATCACCGTTAAAGGAAATCAGAAAAATCTTTATCAGCGAATACAAGACCTGAGTAATTCCTCAAAGCCAGAAAGTTGCTTTCTTGAACAAGATAATAGTCATGGACGAAAAATATCAAGAAAAATAGAAGTTTTTAAAGTTAGAAAAAATGAAAGACAAGGGTTTGAAAATCTGCGAAGAGTTATTAAAGTAGAAAGAAAGGGTAGTCGCGGGGATAAAACCTATGAAGAAACAGCTTACTATATCAGTAGCCTAACCGAATCCGCTCAAGTATTTGCTAAAATTATTCGAGGACACTGGAAAATAGAAAATCAGTTACATTGGGTAAAAGATGTAATTTTTGAGGAAGATAAAAGCGAGATAAGTGATTTTCAAGGGGCAAGCAATTGGTCAATTCTCACAACCATAGGATTGAATCTTTTCAGAGGTTTGGGTTTTCTCTCAATAACGGAGGGACAGAGGTGGTTAGCTGAACGTTGGGAAAAACTGATAGTTTTATCGACGTAAGAAGCAGAAAAATTAGCTAAATTAACAGGATGTACTCTCGACAATTTCAAGAGAGATAGGCTTTTAGTGGCTTGGGAACAGGCTTTATCAATCTATTCATAATAAATATTGGCAGAAGATTAAAGATTAGTTATTATGACTAACTCTTTTGATTAGAAAAAGATAAACTTGAGAATCCTCGATCAAATTTATTGACTCAAAATCAGCTATACTTAATTTAAATGAAACAGCCCTAGGATTAAGGGGGGATCGATCCCAAAATCCATCTTCAATTTAATTATAACCAGCTACTTAACCGCTTCAGAAAAAATGACTAAATTAATCATTCACCGACAGCAACGAGAAGCACAATATTACAGCGAGAATTTAGGGGAAGGGATTAATCTCGACATGATGCTTATCCCTAGCGGTTCCTTTCAGATGGGAACCCCAGATCAAGAAATAGAAAGACTCTGTAAAGAATACGATCGAGACTATTTCCAAAGAGAAAGTCCTCAACACACCGTTAATATTTCAGCTTTTTTCATGGGACGCTATCCCATCACCCAAGTACAGTGGCGAGCGATCGCCGCAACTGCTAAAATAGACATCGATCTAGAACTAGAGCCTTCCCACTTCAAAGAGCCATATCAAGAGCAGGATAGATGGACAAGACCCGTAGAACAAGTAAACTGGGAGCAAGCAACAGAATTCTGTAAACGATTATCAAGGGAAACAAAACGGGAGTATCGGCTACCGAGTGAGGCAGAATGGGAATATGCCTGTAGAGCGGGGACAACAACCGCTTTTCATTTTGGGGAGACGATTACCACAGATTTGGCTAATTACAGCGGAACTGATTGGGAAAAAGACAAAAAAGTTTATCCAGGGAATTATGGAAGGGGACTAAAAGGCATCGATCGAAAACAGACGACACCAGTAGGCTATTTTAAGGTAGCTAATGCCTTTGGACTGTACGATATGCACGGAAACGTTTGGGAATGGTGCGAGGACGATTATCACCCTAATTATCAAGGCGCACCCACGGATGGGAGTGCTTGGATTAGTAAGAACAAATCTACTACAAAAGTGCTGCGGGGCGGTTCCTGGGGCAACAATCCTTTTTTCTGCCGTTCCGCGATTCGCATCAACTTCAACCGCCGCGACTACCGCCTCGACATTCTCGGTTTTCGGGTAGTCTGCGTATTCGGGAGGACTCTGTAACCCTTTTCCTCTTTTTTCCCTTTTTACCCTTGTTCGATTTTTTTGGGCAAATGTACTATATGTGTACTATAAAGGGATTGAGAGAATGATCTCTCTTTTGTCAAAGTGGGTTGAAATCTTGATTTCTCCTAGCCTGAAACGACGTAAATTCGTTAAAATTTTCAAGACTGACAGAAGAGACCACAAACGCGAGGTATCCCTCCGCACCACCTAAAAGGAGAATCTAATGTTCAAAATCGATACTTGCTGTACCCTCGTACCCTACTTTGAAGTACCAGAAGGAAAAATTGCTGCGTTCAAGGAACTAAGCCCCAAGTTCATTGAGAGAACCCGCACCGAAGAGGGCTGTATCCATTATGCTTTTTCCTTTAGCGGCAATATTCTTCATTGCCGCGAGGGTTACGTCGATGCTTCCGCAGTTCTTGCCCACCTGCAAAACGTCGGGGAACTGCTAGACGAACTTCTCAAAATCGCCAAGATTATTCGCCTAGAAGTTCACGCTCCCGCTGCCGAAATCGAAAAGCTGCGGGAGCCGTTGGCTTCTCTTAACCCTCAGTTCTTCATTCTCGACGAAGGTATTCGCCGCACCAGCGAAGCCTAACCCCAGACTGACAGAAAAGAGAAAAAGTAAACTAGAGAGTATAAATAAAGGATCCTTGTCCTCCATTATCCCTAGATTCTGGTTTCTTCTCTGAAAGAAACAAAAAAGCACCCCCTCGCAGGAGTGCTTTTTCGTTCAGACTAGAACTTAACCATTGATAGCAGGAGCAGTCAGAGCTACAGGAGCCTGTTCACCACTAGCCAAGTCTAAGGGGAAGCTGTGAGCGTTGCGCTCGTGCATTACTTCCATACCGATACCAGCGCGGTTCAGCACATCGGCCCAGGTACCGATTACACGACCTTGAGAATCGAGAATCGACTGGTTGAAGTTGAAACCGTTGAGGTTAAACGCCATGGTGCTAACACCCATTGCCGTAAACCAGATACCGATTACCGGCCAAGCACCTAAGAAGAAGTGCAGAGAGCGGCTGTTGTTGAAAGAAGCGTATTGGAAGATTAAACGTCCGACCGAGGTAGCAGAAGACACCTAGTAAGAAGTGGAAAATGACTAACTGGTAGGGACCACCGTTGTATAACCACTCACACGTCATCTCCATCAACCCAAAGAATCAACACAGGTCTTTTTTTTGATGATGTACCATCAGTAAATAGAATTTTGGCAACCCAGAACTCACCTCCTTTAATAATCGTCATATAAACCTTCGTCTTCTGAGGCATAACTATTCAGAAAAGAAGAATGAAGGCGATCGCTAACTAAGGTTTTGGGCTGAATAGTAATCACCCACTTCCCTTTACCAATTCCTTGCACAATAGAACTGGGAAGATTGAGTTGCTCCCCTTCTTCAATTTCTACTTCAAAAGCTAATTTTAATAACTGATTTTTCATAAAGCAAAAACACCTATAATATTGGAGATGTTAGCACAGCGCGTAGAAGCATCAGCGATCGCCATCATCAAAAGTGAAAATAACTCGGCCTTGCAATAAAGCATAAGCTAACTGTTCCTCATCAGAAACCCCCATTAGCTCTTTCTCTGAAGACATTGTAACATCAATCCCTCGCATCCTTAAACCTTTGGCGATCGCCTTAGAAATACTTTCATCCAGTGCGATCGCTTTAGTCTTGTCAACTGCGATCGCTGGTGGGCATTGTTAAGTTTTCTTGAACGGGGGATTTTTGTAATCAAGAGTAGAACCATCAATATTTATGGTTCGGTTGGCTCTTGGTATGATACGAATGTCTATGGAGAAATGGGTGTTATACATTCCAGTCAAATTAAATTTGACAACTAGCGATCGCTTTTCTACGGGAACAGAGAATTAGATAAAAAATACTAATATTTTGTCGCCATCAGGTTCTAGCCGCAATTCAATTGAGTATAAAATGATCTCAGAAAAAGCCTCCAGAAAATGTCAAATCAACCATGAAAAAAATTATTTTGATTTCTAGTCTATCTTTGACAATGGTAGTCGGTACTTCCTGGGCAAAACCCAATATAGTTTTGGCTCAAACTTGTAATTACTTTGCCGGAACTGCTGTGACGGGAAAAAGCGTTAACATCGATTTATGTTCAATTGTTCCGGCTAGTTCGCGTAGTGTTGACTTTGTTTATTATTTAGGAAATCAACGACTGGTTAGCCAAGCTAATTGTGATAACGGAACTTGGACGACTTTTCCCGAAAGACAAATTCATCGTCCCCGCTCTCAGGCGACTCAAACAATGCTAGAGGTGGTGTGTAGTTACAGATTTAATAGTTCTCAATCCACATCAAGAATCGCTACAGCAATAGTGTTTTCTCCACCATCAAATGTGAGAACATCCCCCAATGGCAATATCATCTGTTCAGTCAGAGAACGTAGAACCATCAATATTTATGGTTCGGTTGGCTCTTGGTATTATACGAATGTCTGTGGGGAAATGGGTGTTATACACTCCAGTCAAATTAAATTTGACAACTAGAGAGCGCTTTTCTACGGGAACACAGAAACGGGTAGAATCGATCAATGCAGTTGTTTTCTTTCGAGGTGTCGTCATTAATAAGAAAGCTACCCGTTCCTTAGCCGGTATTGCCGGAATTGTCGCCGTTGCCACCTTAATCAGTAAGGTTTTTGGTTTAGTCCGCGAACAGGTAATCGCCGCTGCCTACGGTGTCGGGCCAGTGGTGAACGCCTACGCTTTTGCCTACGTTATCCCCGGTTTTCTGTTAATTCTCCTCGGTGGCATTAACGGCCCCTTTCACAGTGCTTTGGTCAGTGTTTTGGCCAAAAGAGATAAATCCGAGTCCGCACCGATTGTCGAGACTGTCACCACCCTAGTCAGTGCGATTTTATTAACTGTCACCGTCTTTTTAATCGTTTTTGCCAATATTTTTATCGATGTTCTCGCTCCCGGTTTAGATGCCGCCACCCGCAGCATGGCCATTCAACAACTGCAAATTATGGCCCCCATGGCGGTTTTAGCCGGTTTAATCGGCATCGGTTTCGGTACTCTCAACGCGGCGGACCAATACTGGCTACCGAGTCTCAGTCCGCTTTTTTCCAGTGTGGCGGTGATTATCGGGGTGGGTTTGCTGGCTTGGTTTCTTGGCGATCGCATTGATGAGCCGCAATATGTGCAACTGGGGGGTTTTGTCCTCGCCGGTGGTACTCTCGTCGGGGCGCTCTGGCAATGGTTAGCACAAGTGGGCGCACAAGTCAAGGCAGGTTTAGGAAAATTAATATTTCGTTGGGATTGGCGGATACCGGGGGTGTCGGAGGTGTTGCGGGTGATGATTCCGGCCACCTTATCTTCGGGAATGTTGCATATTAACGTTTATACTGACCTCTTTTTCGCTTCTTTTATCGAAAATGCCGCTGCTTCCATGCGTTACGCCAGTTTTATCGTTCTCACGCCCTTGGGCATCATGTCTAACATGATTCTCGTGCCGTTTATGCCGATATTTTCTCGACTGACGGAACCGGAAAATTGGGGAGAATTGAAGCAAAGAATCCGTCAGGGTTTATTATTGACGGCTTTAACCATGTTACCCTTCACCGCTATCTTTATCGCCCTCGCTTTCCCGGTAGTGCGGGTTATCTATCAACGGGGTGCCTTTAATCTGGCTGCCTCGGAACAGGTGGTTCCCGTATTAATGGCCTACGGTTTCGGGATGTTTTTCTATCTCGGTCGCGATGTTTTAGTACGAGTGTTCTATGCTTTGGGTGATGGCGAAACTCCTTTTAAGGTGAGTATGGTAAATATTTTTCTCAATGGTGCGCTGGATTTCCTCTTGTATAGACCTTTTGGTACTCCGGGGATTGTTTTAGCAACTGTGGGGGTTAATATCCTTTCTATGGGCATTTTTACGGTGATTTTAAATCGTCGTTTAGGGGGTTTACCCTTGGGAGAATGGGGTTTATCCTTATTGGGATTAACGGTAATTACAATGCTTTCTGGTGTTAGTAGTTGGGGTGCTAGTTGGGGTTGGGAAAAGGTTTTCGGTGCTGGTAATATTTTCCTACAATTATTACAGTTAGGTTTTGCTTCAACCGTAGCGGTGGGTTTATTCCTCCTTGGTGCGATGTTATTGAAGTTACCGGAATTAGACCTATTAATCTCACGAGTTCGTCAGAAGTTCTTGAAAAAATCTTAGGTTTAAGTTGCTGCCTCACCTCATCATTACATAGGGTTTGCTGAATAAATGTGAAATATAGACGAGGTAAGGGTTTTAGGGTTCTATTTTGCTCTCACAGGTGCAAGATTTTGAGAGAATCGTCGTTCAAAACCTTGCGTCTTCATCGGCCCGCGTCCTGTAGGGGCGAAGCATTCGGACAATAACCTATCGGTGAAACCGTAGATTTTCTATCCGAATGCTTCGCCCGTACTTTTTCAGCAGACCCTACATAGGGTTTGCTGAAAAAGTTTTTTCTGGGTGTAGGGTGTAGGGTTTTACCGATTTTCATCTGGTCAATTATCTAATTTTCAGGGAAAAAGTCCCTGAGATAATTAGAACCAGATATTTTCGGAGGTAGGGGTGCAGAATTGCGAAAGGTTATTTATTTTTAGGAATTGGGGGAAGTTGCGGGGATTTTCGGCGAGAATTAGAACCGGATATTTTCGGGGGTAGGGGTGCAGAATTGCGATTAGATAAACTTTGAAGGCTCTTTTTCATATTAGCAGGTTCTGGCAGTTCTAGAGTTACCCCTTCCCCAGCAGTCATTGTTTCCTCTGGTAGGCATAAATCAAAAACAAACGCAGAATTATTAGTTAAATCGGCCAATTCTAATTTTACCATTTCTGGAGAGTATTCTCGTGCTAAGAAAGGTTCAATTTCGGTTTTAATTAACTGTTCTAATTGAGCCAGATAATTGATCTTAACAGGAGTAACAATTAAAGTTAACATTTCTTGCCAACCTTGCCCCCCTAATTCGGCCAAAATATCCCCATAACAGCGAATTTTCCAGCTACCTATTCCCAAATCTCGATAGGAAAAAATTTCCAGCCACCCCCCAGCATCCGATCGGTAATAATGAGTATATCGTTCACTACTTTCCGGAGATTCGTAATCGATACGCACTTCGATATTGACAAAAGGAGAATCCAGACGGGCCAAGAGACGATAGTTTCCCGAGACAATTTCTAGGGAATTAGTAGAAATTGTGCGTCCGTGATTCTCCCCTTGTTTTTGCAGTATAAATTCCATAATCTTAGCCTAGGCCTAATGTTTGGCCATGACGCTAAAACTTAGGATTTGTGCCTGGAGATTTGCGCTTTTAATTCCCCTGCTTGTGTCAATAAATCCGCTTGGGTTAGACTAATTTGTTCTTGGGTGGCCATCCATTTCAGTTGTACCGTGCCATTTTCAGCCTCAGCATCCCCCAAAATTATACAGCCCACGGCCTTAGCTCGATCGGCCCGTTTAAATTGTTTTCCGAAAGCGCTGCCGCTTAAGTCTAACTCAACGCTAAACCCCAATCCGCGTAATTGCTGCGCTAATACCACACTGCGGGCCTCAGCTTTTTCTCCTTTGGAGACGAGATAAAAATCGGGAACCAAAAAAGATAAAGATTGCTTTTGTTGTAATAATATAATCAGACGTTCTAAACCGATCGCCCAACCCACTGCTGGTGTGTCTGGACCGACTAATTGAGCTATTAAACCATCATAACGACCACCACCGCAAACCGTGGCTTGAGCGCCTAAATCATCGGACTGAATTTCAAAGGCCGTATGGGTGTAATAGTCCAATCCTCGCACTAAACAGGGATTAAGATTATAGATAACTCCCAAATCAGTTAGTAAAGATTGCACCCGTTCAAAATGCTTTTGAGAATCACTGCCGAGATGTTCAAGAATACTGGGGGCATTCTTACAGATAATCTTGGTTTTCTCGTCCTTACTATCCAAAATTCGCAGGGGATTTTTTTCTAATCTCTGTTGAGAATCCGCGTCTAAATCAGCTTTGTAGGGAGTCAAATAATCTAGCAGGGCCTGACGATAATTTTGCCTATCTTGGGCATTTCCCAGGGAATTAATATCTAATTTTAGGTTTTCTAGCCCCACAGCTTTTAATATCTCGCTGGCAAGGGTAATTACTTCCACATCCGCCCTAGGATCATCACTTCCCAACAATTCGACCCCGATTTGATGAAACTGTCGCTGCCTACCCGCTTGCGGACGTTCATAACGAAACATCGGCCCCTGATACCAGAGTCTTTGTACTCCTCCAGCGGCCTGTAATTTGTGTTCAATGTAGGCGCGAACGACCCCAGCCGTTCCCTCCGGTCGCAAAGTCAGGGAACGTTGACCGCGATCAAAGAAAGTGTACATTTCTTTACCCACCACGTCCGTCGCTTCCCCGATACCCCGTTCAAAAAGTTGCGTCTGTTCAAAAATGGGAGTTCGTATCTCTTGATACAGCGCAGTCCCTAAAATTCTGCTGGCAGTTTCCTCTAACCACTGCCAGTAACCGACCTCCGCCGGTAAAATATCTTTTGTGCCTCGGATTGCCTGGATTTCGCCCATAGTTCTCTGTATTTTTATCCCTATTTGAACAATCTTAAACCGCTTAGAGTCACTAATACCGTCGATCCTTCATGACCGATGACACCTAGAGGTAAAGTTATATCACCGGCAAAATTGGCTATTAGCAATATGCCGATAAACGCGAGGGCGAAGGTGATATTCTGTTTAACGATGCGATTGGCACGACGACCGAGGTTAATTGCGCTGGGAATTTTGGCTAAATTATCGGACATAAGGATAATATCGGCCGTTTCCAAGGCCACATCACTACCAGCTTTTCCCATGGCAATCCCCACATTAGCCATAGCTAAAGCGGGCGCGTCATTAATGCCATCCCCCACCATAGCGACAGTGTGATATTTTTCTTGGAGATTTTGGATAACGCTTAACTTATCTTCGGGCAGTAAATCAGCGTAAACCTCCTCAATACCGAGTTTTTCAGCAACTTTATCGGCACTTTGTTGATTATCACCCGTAATTAAAACGATATGTTCGATACCGATCTTTTTTAGCTGCTTCACCAGATTAACTGCCGATTCCCGCAGGGTATCGGACACAGCGATCGCACCAAGTATCTGATTCTCTTGTACTACCCATACCAGGGTTTTGCCTTCTTTTTGTAAACGCTCGCGCATAGCTAGGATATTCTGGTCAAGATCAGCAATATGGTCACGAATATAGGCAAAATTGCCCACAGATACCGACTTATCGGCAATTTTTCCCGTGATACCCCGTCCTGATACCGCTTGCACCTGATTAGCACTGAAGAAATTTATACCACGTTCCCTGGCTGTGGCGGTAATAGCGGATCCGATGGGATGTTCGGAACAGGATTCTAGAGCTGCAGCCACCGCTAACACCTCATTTTCACTGACTGCATGGATAGGGATAATTTCCACCACTTGCAACTTACCAAGGGTGAGAGTGCCGGTTTTATCAAAAGCGATCGCTCGTATGCGGCCGATCATCTCCAATCTTGCGCCATTTTTGAATAAAATCCCCTGTTTTGCCCCGTTAGCGATACCCGATAACAAAGCTGGCATAATCGAGGCCATTAAAGCACAGGGAGAGGCCACCACGAGAAAAATTAAAGCCCGATAGATAGTGGTTTCCCAGGTCCAACCCCAGAAAAAAGGCGGTAAAATCCCGAAAATTAAGCCCAAAATCACGATAATTTTCGCATAACCTCGCTCGAAACCTTCGATAAACTCTTGGGAGGGAGGGGATTCATTTTGCGCTTTTTCTACCAAACGAATCACCCTCTCAATTAAGCGACTTTCGGGGGGAGTTTCCACCTTTAAACGTAGCACTCCCGCACCGTTGAGAGTTCCCGCAAAGACTTCTTCCCCGATGGTTTTATCCACCGGAAGGGATTCTCCGGTAATTGGCGCTTGATTAATGGGACTGTTTCCCTCCATAATAATGCCGTCAATGGGGATTAATTCACCCGGTTTGACCAAAACTGTGTCACCGATCCGTAATTGCTTGATAGGAACCTCTTTTTCCCTGTCTCCCGTGATTAATCTAGCAGTATCGGGAGTCATAGCCATGAGAGAACGAATATTGCGATCGGTTTTTGCCATGGCAATCTGTTCTAATGCGCCACTAATAGCGAAAATCAGGATTAAAACGGCTCCATCGATGATGAGATAGTAATTACTGTCCCAGAGTCCCAAAATCGCCGCCCCTAACGCCGCTACAATCATTAACAGGTCCACATCTAGTTCTTTTTCCTCCCATAAAGTCGTCAATCCTGCTTGGGTACTTTCGTATCCTCCCACCACATAGGCGATCGCTAGTAGGATAAAAGCTGGGCCGATCAGATTAAGGTGTAGGCATAACCAACCAAAAAAGACTAAAATAGCGCAAATTCCTGCGGCAACTGCCGAGGAATACTCAGAAAACCAAGAGGACGAGATACTCTGAATCATGGATCGATGGCAATTACTTTTCTCCCCATTCTAGAAAAAATTAGATCGATGCAGAAAACCCCTAGGACGTTATCCCCTGCAGCTAACCTAGCCGATAATAATTGGAATTTTGCCGAGGTTTGGATCGATCCGCTGCTATCTCCTCCCTATATCTTGCTTTTACTGGCTGAATCTTCAGGAAACTATCGCGTGTACGATCCCTCTGAGGGTTATCAGGTGGTATTTACCGGTGCGAGTTACGAGGAAGCGGAAAATTGGCTACTAGAGGACGAATTTGAACCGGTAGAGGGACGACTTTCGCCAGTAGAGATATAATTTCCTTATCTTCCTTTCCGCTTTTCTTCGATGCTATCCTTACTAAAAAAGCGATGGAATTGGCTAAAATCGCTCTTTATTGGCAGTCCGAGGGCAATTAACCCCAAAAAAGTCAAAAATACTCCTCCAGAAGCCAGCGACGCACCAGAGGGATAGACCGAACTCATGAAAACCGACACGATTTTCTACCGACTTTTTCAAACCTTTCCCGATCTTCTGTTTGAGTTAATCGACTTTCCCAGGGAATTAGCCAATTTCTATCGATTTTCCTCCGTAGAGGTGAAACAACTATCTTTTCGCATCGATGGAGTCTTTCTACCAGAACGGCAAGATTTACCAATTTATTTTACCGAAGTTCAGTTTCAGAATGATCCGGAGTTTTATGCGCGTTTTTTCGCCGAAATTTTTCTCTATCTCAAACAGACGCAGTTAAAAAACAATTGGCGCGGGGTGGTGATCTATCCGAATCGAAGGGTGGAAAAGGAGAATATAGAGCGATATAGAGAGCTATTACAAGAAACAAGAGTACAAAGGATTTATCTCGAGGAATTAGCTGATATTCCACCAGATTCGCTCGGATTAGCGACGCTAGAGTTAGTAAGCTTACCCGAAGCGCAAGTGATCAACCGGGGAAGGGAGTTAATCGTGCGAGTGAGGGAAACGGGGGTAGAAAATCGCCAACAGGAACTTTTAGAATTGATAGAGACGATTTTGATTTACAAGTTGCCGCAGATTAATCGAAAGGAGATAGAAGCTATGTTTAGTTTAAGCGAGTTAAGACAGACGCGTGTGTTTCAGGAGGCCCTAGAGGAAGGTCGTCAAGAAGGGGAAATCATCGGAAAATTGGCTTCTGTTCCCTTATTATTGCGAGCGGGGGTTAATCCCAAGGAAATCGCCGCTTCTCTGGGATTATCTCTCGAACAGGTCTTAGAAGTGGCTCGCTCGCCGGGAGAGAGCGAGCGCTAGGGTATTTTCAGAACTAAAAAAGCGATGGAATTGGCTAAAATCGCTTTTTATTGGCAGTCTGAAGGCAATTAACCCCAAAAAAGTCAAAAATACTCCTCCAGAAGCCAGCGACGCACCAGAGGGATAGACCGAACTCATGAAAACCGACACGATTTTCTACCGACTTTTTCAAACCTTTCCCGATCTTCTGTTTGAGTTAATCGACTTTCCCAGGGAATTAGCCAATTTCTATCGATTTTCCTCCGTAGAGGTGAAACAACTATCTTTTCGCATCGATGGAGTCTTTCTACCAGAACGGCAAGATTTACCAATTTATTTTACCGAAGTTCAGTTTCAGAATGATCCGGAGTTTTATGCGCGTTTTTTCGCCGAAATTTTTCTCTATCTCAAACAGACGCAGTTAAAAAATAATTGGCGCGGGGTGGTGATCTATCCGAATCGAAGGGTGGAAAAGGAGAATATAGAGCGATATAGAGAGCTATTACAAGAAACAAGAGTACAAAGGATTTATCTCGAGGAATTAGCTGATATTCCACCAGATTCGCTCGGATTAGCGACGCTAGAGTTAGTAAGCTTACCCGAAGCGCAAGTGATCAACCGGGGAAGGGAGTTAATCGTGCGAGTGAGGGAAACGGGGGTAGAAAATCGCCCACAGGAACTTTTAGAATTGATAGAGACGATTTTGATTTACAAGTTGCCGCAGATTACTCGAAAGGAGATAGAAGCTATGTTTAGTTTAAGCGAGTTAAGACAGACGCGTGTGTTTCAGGAGGCCCTAGAGGAAGGTCGTCAAGAAGGTCGCCAAGAAGGTCGTCAAGAAGGTCGCCAAGAAGGTCGTCAAGAAGGTCGCCAAGAAGGTCGCCAAGAAGGTCGCCAAGAAGGTCGCCAAGAAGGGGAAATCATCGGAAAATTAGCTTCTGTTCCCTTATTATTGCGAGCGGGGGTTAATCCCCAAGAAATCGCCGCTTCTCTGGGATTATCTCTCGAACAGGTCTTAGAAGTGGCTCGCTCGCTGGGAGAGAGCGATCGCTAGGCTATTGATCGTGCGAGTGAGGGAAACGGGGGTAGAAAATCGCCAACAGGAACTTTTAGAATTGATAGAGACGATTTTGATTTACAAGTTGCCGCGGATTAATCGAAAGGAGATAGAAGCTATGTTTAGTTTAAGCGAGTTAAGACAGACGCGTGTGTTTCAGGAGGCCCTAGAGGAAGGTCGCCAAGAAGGTCGCCAAGAAGGTCGCCAAGAAGGGGAAATCATCGGAAAATTAGCTTCTGTTCCCTTATTATTGCGAGCGGGGGTTAATACCCAAGAAATCGCCGCTTCTCTGGGATTATCTCTCGAACAGGTCTTAGAAGTGGCTCGGTCACGCGAAGCGTGCGCGAAGCGTGCGCGAAGCGTTCGCCGGAAGATAGCGATCGCTAGGGAGTTAATCGTGCGAGTGAGGGAAACGGGGGTAGAAAATCGCCCACAGGAACTTTTAGAATTGATAGAGACGATTTTGATTTACAAGTTGCCGCGGATTAATCGAAAGGAGATAGAAGCTATGTTTAGTTTAAGCGAGTTAAGACAGACGCGTGTGTTTCAGGAGGCCCTAGAGGAAGGTCGTCAAGAAGGTCGCCAAGAAGGTCGTCAAGAAGGTCGCCAAGAAGGGGAAATCACCGGAAAATTAGCTTCTGTTCCCTTATTATTGCGAGCGGGGGTTAATACCCAAGAAATCGCCGCTTCTCTGGGATTATCTCTCGAACAGGTCTTAGAAGTGGCTCGGTCACGCGAAGCGTGCGCGAAGCGTTCGCCGGAAGATAGCGATCGCTAGGGAGTTAATCGTGCGAGTGAGGGAAACGGGGGTAGAAAATCGCCAACAGAAACTTTTAGAATTGATAGAGACGATTTTGATTTACAAGTTGCCGCGGATTACTCGAAAGGAGATAGAAGCTATGTTTAGTTTAAGCGAGTTAAGACAGACGCGTGTGTTTCAGGAGGCCCTAGAGGAAGGTCGCCAAGAAGGTCGCCAAGAAGGTCGCCAAGAAGGGGAAATCATCGGAAAATTAGCTTCTGTTCCCTTATTATTGCGAGCGGGGGTTAATCCCAAGGAAATCGCCGCTTCTCTGGGATTATCTCTCGAACAGGTCTTAGAATTGGCTCGGTCACGCGAAGCGTGCGCGAAGCGTTCGCCGGGAGAGAGCGAGCGCTAGGGTATTTTCAGATTTCGGCAGTAAAGATATAATTTCCTTATCTTCCTTTCCGCTTTTCTTCAAAACCCTTATTCTGTATGCTGTTTAGCAATAATTAGCGATCGCCAATTATCGGAGTAGTTGATAAACACTTATGAAGCTATCGTTTCTAAGGATTCACAAATCAATAACTTCCTTCCCAGAGCTAGAGCTACCTGATTTTGTGGTGCTTACAGGGGTAAACGGTGCGGGGAAAAGTCACTTACTGGAGGCTATCGAGAATGGGTCGATGCGGATTGATGATATAGAAGTGAATAATCAAACACGTCCTATTCGCCGGTTTGATTGGTCAAACCTTATTCCACAAGATACAGGTGCTTTTGCACCCTACCAAATTACTCAAGAAATATCTGGACTTTGGAATGAAATTAATCAGTATGTGAAAGAATCTCGTCTTCATATTTCTCAAAATCTTCAATACTTTAATCGAGTTGATTTAGATAAACTTAAGCCTCGTGAGCTTATAGGTCTTACAGCAGAAGAATTAACTAAAACAGGCAGTAGCGTAGAGCAAGCAAGTCAAATAATTCAAGCTATTCGGGATACCATTTCTACTGTAAATCAAAATGTGACTAATAGATTTATCCAAAATGATCGAGTCAATAGGCAACGCTTGATCGATTTATTTCAGAGCAACACCGATATTCCTTTAGTCGCTTTTGACGAAGATTATTTTTATGAACATTTTCCTAGAAGTTGGCAGTCTGTTGATATATTTCAGCAGTCACTTGCTAGGATCTTCGTAGATTATCAACGCAACTGGCTTACTAATCGGCTCAAACGTGTTGCAAATTTAGAAGGTGAGACTGTTAGCTTCTTAACTGAGGAAAAATTTTTAAACAAATATGGAGAACCACCTTGGGAGTTTGTAAATAGTATTCTAGAGACAGCAAATCTTGATTTCAGGATTAACCGACCACCGCAATACGAAGATCGCCCTTATGAGCCAATTCTCACAGATAGAGTTAGGAACTCACAAGTGAGGTTCAATGATTTGTCTTCAGGCGAACGGATTTTAATGTCTTTTGCACTGTGTCTTTATTACGCTGATGATAAGAACAAACTTATTGTAGATAATCCCAAAATTTTACTATTTGATGAAATAGATGCTCCCTTGCATCCTTCAATGACTCAATCTCTCTTGCGAACCATTCAAGATGTTTTAATCAATCGTCGCAATATTAAGGTGATTCTAACTACCCATTCACCCTCAACAGTCGCTCTAGCTCCAGAACAATCTATATACGCAATGTATAAGACTGAACAAAGACGGATGCAAAAGGTCACAAAAGATAAAGCTTTATCTATCTTGACTACTGGAGTTCCAACTTTAAGCATAGATTATGAGAATCGTCGGCAAGTTTTTGTTGAAAGCCGTTATGATGTTCAATTTTATGAGAAATTACACGAAAAGCTAAAAGATTATTTAACTCCTGAGATATCACTTAACTTCATCGCGTCTGGTGGAGGAAATGGTACCTGTGATCAAGTAAAAGATGTTGTTAATCAACTGAAAAAAGGAGGCAACCGAACAGTCTATGGAATCATTGATTGGGATTTAAAAAATTGTGGTAATGGTCGTGTTAAAGTTCTTGGCAAAGAAACGCGTTACAGCATCGAGAATTATATTCTTGATCCCGTGCTTATAGCAGCTTTTCTTGTACGAGAAAAGTTGATAGAACGCATTGAGGTTGGACTCAGTGAGCGTGAAACCTATGTTGATTTTGGCACTTTTGATTATACTCGGCTTCAACAAATAGCTGATTTCATAGTAGAGAAAGTTAAGCCTAAGATTCAATCAGAAGTTCAAGATGATTGTTTATTATGCCAGTATCTTAGTGGCAAAACCATCAAATTACCTAAGTGGTTTCTTCGGATTCAAGGGCATAAATTAGAAGAAATTCTGAAAGATCTCTTTCCAAAGTTAAAGAAATTTAAGCAAGAACCTGAGTTGAAATTAGAAATCATCTCAAAGGTAATTGACGATTTTCCGTCTCTTATTCCCTACGATATTTTATCCTTGTTAAAAGAAGTACAAGATGTTAAATAAGTTGAAAAGCTATATTATAGCAGTTATGTTAATGGTAAGATAGGACGTTTTCGTGGTGGGGAGTCGGTGGTCAATATCAAATTAGGTCATACTTAATCTTGATGAGACAGGCTATAAACATTATCAGTAAACCCCAAAAAAAAAGGAAGCTAAATCATGAAAATTACTATCGATATTCCCGATGAATTGCTTCAACATTACAACTACAATAATCTTACCCGTGAAATTTTAGAGGCTTTGGTGGTGCAGGCCTACCGAGCGGAAAAAATCACCAGTGCTGAGGTCGGAAGTATTTTAGGTCTATCTTCTCGTTGGGTGGTGGATGCTTTTTTGAAAAACCACGATGCCGATTTACATTACAATGAAGTCGATCTAGAGAGCGATCGCAAAACCCTTCAGCAACTTCGCAACAAACACGATCATAGTCTTTTATGATAGTCGTTTCAATTAAATTGAAGATAGATTTCGCCTTTGATATCCCCTTAATAAGGGGGGCGCTGATACCCCCTTGATCCTAGGGTTGATTCATGAATCAACCCTACTACCCTTAATAAGGGGGCGCTGATGGTTTTTAACACCTACCTACTTAGGGTCTGCTGAATAATGGTACGCCAATTCAACAACGCCGAATAATCTTATACTACTCCTAATCACTTCTTATCTCTTGACAATGACCTTAGAAACCGATCACGGTAAAAGCCATCCCGTCGGTGCGACTGTCTTGGCCGATGGTGTCAACTTCTCACTATTTTCTAAGTATGCCACTGCGATCGAATTATTATTATTTGATGATGCCAATTCCCCGCAACCTAGTCAAATTATTCGTCTCAATCCCCAAGAAAATCGCACTTTTTTCTATTGGCATATTTTCGTTCACGGGATTGGAGCCAGTCAAGTGTATGCTTATCGAGTCTATGGTCCGGATAATGCAGCCCAGGGTCATCGCTTCGATCCTGATAAAGTAGTTCTCGATCCCTATGCGAAAGCGATTGTCGGTGCGGAAATTTATGATCGACAAGCTGCCAGCGAAAAAGGCGATAATTGTCATCGAGCTTTGCGGGGTCTGGTGGTCGATCCGGGCTGCTATGATTGGGAAGATGACAAACCGTTACGCACTCCCTACTCTGCCAGTTTTATCTACGAAATGCACGTCGGTGGCTTTACTCGTAACCCGAATTCCGGCGTTAGCGAGGAAAAAAGAGGTACTTTTGCGGGATTAATCGAAAAAATACCCTATTTGAAAAACCTAGGCATTACTGCCGTGGAATTGTTGCCGATTCATTACTTTGATCCCGCTGCGGCCATGCCGGGGTTAACTAACTATTGGGGTTATAGCACGATCAGCTTTTTTGCGCCCCATGCCGGTTACAGTAGCGATCGCTCACCCCTGGGTCCTTTGAATGAATTTCGAGATCTGGTGAAAGCTTTACACAAAGCGGGGATCGAAGTGATTCTCGATGTGGTTTTCAATCATACCGCCGAGGGGGACGAAACCGGGCCGACTCTTTCCTTGAAAGGTATCGATAATCGCACCTACTACATCCTTGATGCGGTCGATAAAAGCCTCTATAGCAACTATACCGGCTGTGGTAACACCCTCAAGGGCAGTCATCCGATTGTCGGCAAAATGATTCTCGATTGTTTGCGCTATTGGGTGTCGGAAATGCACGTCGATGGTTTTCGCTTTGACCTAGCGGCCGTATTATCGCGCAATGTGGACGGGGAACCGATCCTGCAAAAAGGTTATAACATGATCTGGGCGATCGAATCGGATCCTGTCTTAGCCGGGACAAAATTAATCGCCGAAGCTTGGGATGCGGCAGGATTGTATAGTGTCGGTCAATTTGTCGAATTTGCCGATTGGTTTTCCGAGTGGAATGGTCCTTTTCGCGATGATGTGCGTGCTTTTGTCCGGGGAGATACCGGCATAGTCACGAAATTAGCGGCGCGGATTTTAGGAAGCCCCGACATATACCACAGACCTAACACTGATGTCAATAGAAGTATAAATTTTGTTACCTGTCACGATGGCTTTACCCTTAACGATCTAGTGTCCTACGACGAGAAACACAACGAGGCTAACGGCGAGGAGAATCGGGACGGTTGCAACGATAATTTTAGCTGGAATTGTGGGATAGAAGGGGAAACCAATAACGAGGCGATTAAAACCCTGCGACTGCAACAAATAAAAAATCTCTTAACGATCCTGTTCATTTCCCAAGGAACACCTATGCTGTTGATGGGGGACGAAGTGCGACGCACCCAAAAGGGCAACAATAACGCCTATTGTCAGGATAACCAGTTAAGTTGGTTCGATTGGAGTGCGGTAGAGCAAGAGTTCGATCTTTGGTGTTTCGTAAGGAGACTGATCGATTTTAATAAAAAATTAGCTCTTTTCCGTCAAGAAAAATTGCTAGAAGTCACCTATACCAGTCTTGAACCCCATCTCAGTTGGCATGGTGTACAGTTGAGTAAACCCGATTGGTCGGAAGATTCCCGCAGTTTAGCTTTTTCCCTGCGTCATCCTAAGGCAAACGAGTATTTACACATTATGCTCAACGCTTACTGGGAATCTCTCAACTTCCAGTTACCACCCTTGGGACAAGGGGAAAAATGGCATCGCGTCATTGATACTGCTGGGCAATTGTCCGAGGCAGCCTGTGATTTAGATGCCGCCGCCGCTATTGAATCGGAAAATTATCGGGTGCAAGCGCGTTCGGCGGTAGTTTTAATCGTTAAATCAGTATAACAAGAGGAGAGATATTGCTCGATCGACCGATGTTGAATGCTTTAACTAATGAACAATGGCATCAATTCAATCGTCAAGTGGAAAAACGTTATTTATTTGCGGAGCAATAGCTGAAATGATGCGGCTTTCATTAGCGAAACGGGTATCGATTCTCTCTTTGTGTTTAATTGGTTTTTCCCTGCCTTGGACTCCGTTCGGCGCTTCACCAGTACAGGCGAACCTAGAACCGACTGCGATCGCTCTTGGTGATCCCGTTCGGGAAGAAAAGCAAGCTCGGCAGATAGTGGAATGGTTGGGAACTAAACAATACGACAAGGTGATCGCAGCTTTGTCACCCCAACTAAAACCCCTCTGGACTGCCGAAAAACTGCAAAAGGTCTGGGAAAGTCAAGTAACTGACCATACTGGACCGTTTAAGCGCATTGTCAAAACCAAGGTACTCGATGCTATCAATGCCAATCTGGTGATTGTCACCGTTGAATTTGAGAAAGTTACCGACGATGTGATAGTTACCTTTAACCGAGCTGGTCAGATAGTTGCCGCCGATTTTCCCGAATTTCGTAGTATTTCTGAGATTGGCACGGCTTTTGTCACGGCCTTGGCCAATAAAGACTACGGCCTGGCCCGAGGTTTTTTACACCCTTTCCTGAAAGCTGAGGTTTTCCCCACCAGAGTACAAGGCGCTTGGGAGAATTTACTCAAGCGTACCGGCCCCGTGCGTCGGATCGTGGGAACTCAGGTCAGAAAAGGTTCGGGTGCGGACGGCGTGGATTTGGTGTTGGTGACGATTCAATTTGAAAAACTGACGGATACTTTAATCCTCGTTTTTGATGATCAAAAGCAGATTGTCAACGTGGATTTCCCTTTAGGCAATTAGTAATCAGCCGAAATTACCCCGTAAATTGAGTTGGAGACGATAAGTTATGTTAGATAAAATCGAAGTTCCCATCGAAGCGATCGCAGCTAGGGAGATTCTAGATTCCCGCGGCCGTCCCACCATCGAAGCGGAAGTGCTGTTAGAATCGGGGGCGCTCGGTTTGGCCCAGGTTCCCAGTGGCGCTTCTACGGGTAGTTTTGAAGCCCACGAATTGCGCGATGATGATCCCCAGCGTTACGGTGGTAAGGGTGTCCTGAAAGCGGTTCGCAATGTCCACGAAAAAATTGTCCCGGTTTTGGAGGGGATGAATGCTTTCGACCAAGCTAGTGTCGATTTAGCTATGATCCATCGCGATGGCACGGCCAATAAACGAGAATTAGGGGCTAATGCTATCCTAGCCGTCTCTCTGGCTACGGCCAAAGCAGCGGCGGCGGATCTGGGATTGCCTCTCTATCGTTATCTCGGTGGTCCGATAGCCAATGTGCTACCCGTCCCGATGATGAACGTGATCAATGGTGGTTCTCACGCTGATAATAACGTCGATTTTCAGGAGTTTATGATCTTCCCCATCGGGGCCGATTCTTTTAAGGAAGGTTTGCGTTGGGGAGCGGAAGTATTCGCCGCTTTGGGTAAGGCCTTGCACGAACGCAAATTACTGACCGGTGTGGGCGATGAGGGCGGTTATGCTCCTAATTTGGCTTCAAATCAGGAAGCTTTGGATATTTTGATTGAATCGATCGAACGTGCTGGTTATAAACCGGGGTCGGAGGTGGCTTTAGCTATGGATGTGGCCGCCAGTGAATTCTATAAGGATGGTCAATACATCTACGATGGTTCGGCCCATTCTCCGGCCGAAATGGTGGATTTTTTGGCCAGTTTAGTCGATCGCTATCCGATTATTTCTATTGAAGACGGTTTACACGAGGAGGATTGGGATAACTGGAAATTATTGACCGATAAACTGGGGGCGCGGATTCAGTTGGTGGGCGATGATTTGATGGTGACTAATCCCATCCGTCTGCAAAAAGCGATCGATCTGGGTATTGCTAACTCGATCCTGATTAAACTCAATCAGATCGGTTCTTTGACGGAAACCCTACAAACGATCGCCCTGGCCACCCGTCACGGTTATCGTTCTGTTATCAGTCATCGCTCTGGAGAAACGGAAGACACCACGATCGCAGATCTGGCGGTGGCTACTAATGCCGGACAGATTAAAACCGGTTCTCTCAGTCGCAGTGAACGGGTGGCTAAGTATAATCGCTTATTACGCATCGAAGAAGAATTGGGCGATCGGGCGGTGTACGCGCCGAAAGTCGGTTTAGGTCCAAAATTCTTGGCCTAAAATTTGCAAAAAGTCTTGCAGTGATCGAAAAAGGGTGTTATACTAAAGGTACTGATAACTGATAACTGGTCACTGACTATTGTGGTACTTCGCTGAAACCTTTTTCGGCGAAGTATTTATTTGTGGCCTTTTTTTTGCACAAAGTTATGATTTTTGGATCAAAGGTGTTATACTAAAGGTACTGATAACTGATAACTGGTCACTGACTATTGTGGTACTTCGCTGAAACCTTTTTCGGCGAAGTATTTATTTAACCACAGTTCGGGTTAAACAGAGGGGGATAAAGCCCATTCCATGGTCAAGCTGAACTTATCGGGCGTTGTCGCCGTCAGCGCTAGGGAGTTTTTGGGGAAGGGAAAGCATCCCGTCAGATTGCGACCTCCATTGATTTTTGTAAATAATAATTTCAAGGCACTCGCTACTAGCATAGGATGGAAACGTCAGATTTCTAGGATGGGGATGATGAAAGACAGTTCTATATTTCGACGTTTCCCACAGGTGTTCGCGGGTTTATCAGTGCTATCGATCGCTCTCGTCTTGAGTTCGTGGATAGCGGCACGCTCGTTCTTGGCGGTGAAACGGGCGAGCGATGTTTTTGTCGTCACTGGTTCGGCCAAAAGGGCGATTACATCCGATTATCTTCTCTGGCGTTTATCGGTTTCCAGTCAACAACCTACCGCCCAAGATGCCTACCGCGATCTGATCCGGCAAACCCAGCGGATACGAGCTTATCTCAAAGAAAAACAAGTTCCCGAAGACGCAATCACCACCAACGCGATCGAGACGATGGCGATTCCCGAAGTAACAGTTAACGGCCAGGAAACCGGACAAATTCTCGCCTATCGTCTCACCCAACGCTTCGAGATCCGAGCGAGCGATGTGGCCCGTTACACGGAACTTTCTAGGCAGGTAACGGAATTGATTGAGGAGGGAATTAACCTCGTCTCTGAACCTCCCCAATATCTTTACACCCAACTGGATAAGCTGCGGGTGGAAATGGTGGCGGCGGCGACCAAAGATGCGAGAGCGAGGGCTGAGGCGATCGCTAGTAGTACCGGCAGTCGGGTGGGAAGGGTGCGCGATGCGAAAACGGGAGTTTTTCAGATCACCTCGCGCAATTCCACTGACGTGAGCGATTCGGGAATTTACGACACTTCCTCGATCGACAAAGATATTACCGCAGTGGTTTCGGTGACGTTCGGGATCGAGTGAATTATAGCCTTTACCTAGGGGTGCATCTGATTTTTGTCAATCTACCCAGTGGGGATTTTTCCAGGGAAACTATCTTCTAAAATTCGCGCTTAATGGCGATTTTTTCCTCAATCCCGCCGCAGATTAGCTTTTGCAGTGGGATGCTTAGATGCGGTTGTTCATACATTTGTACTAATTTAAGGATGACTGATCATTGTTGATTGTCGGTATTTCTGCACATCTGAGATGCTCCCAGAAAGTCCGGACAAGCTAAGAGAAGATTTTAGTTTCAATCTGGTCATGACAAAACTACCTGAAACTTCAGGAACTGTCCTTGCTATTATCTTTTTGGTTGTCAATCTTTCCCAACTGCTTCGGCAGTTTTTTTGGGCTTTTTTTGTCTTTCTGGCTTTTTTTGCGAACAAATGAACTAAGATAGTCCTGCTCTTTAATAAAAATTATGTTTAAAGTTGTTTTACCCAAGCAAAACTTATCAATTGGGCGACAAATCAGTGGCATTCAATAGCATGATTTCTGGAGCGAATTTTTCAGCAGCCCCTATCTCATAGCAAGGAGAGAGTGAAACGGCTCTCTCCTTAATTATGGCTATTCGTCGTCGTCGCTGGCACCAACTTGCTTGAGATGAATATGTTTTCTCCCCAAAGTAATTTCAAATTCATCTCCCGGTTTGAGTCCCATTTTTTTGGTGTAGGCCGAACCGATCAGGAGATTATTATTTGATTGGACACTGATCCGGTAGCTGGCCGAGCGCCCACCTCGTCCATGACCATTGGCACTGCTATCTAAGTCAATTCCCTCAGCATCGATTAAAGCATTGAGAAATTTCATCATATTAACGCGTTCAATACCATTTTTTGTCATGGTATAGTAGCCGCATTCCCGGGCTTTTTCCTCTTTGCTGAGGTTGCCTAGCTGTTTAACTTTCTCAATTAGTTCGAGGCCAGTCAGGGGTTCTGGATTAGTAGTTGTGTTCATTTAAGTTTGCAGTAGATAAGTAAAGGTTAGGGTCATCAAGGCTAGTCGAGGAGAATTGCTCCCCCTGACCAGAAACAATCGGGTTACGATTGATCTCTACACTTATCTTACACGGTATAAACTAAAAATTGTCACTTGCTTGGGGAAATTGATTGTAATTGATTAGACTCTATCTCTCGATCAAAATCTTAACAGAATTTATCAATGTTGATGGAGATGCCGGGGTAAGGGAGGTTAGCCTTTCTGTCATCAATGAGAGCAGGGGCTAGGATAGAGATAAAGAGGTAAAAATGAGGGATAATGAAGCTAACAACTAGGGGTCACTATAGTGTTAAAGCCTTGCTGGATCTTAGTTTACAACCGAGGGGAACTCCCGTATCGGTAAAATCGATCGCCCTGCGTCAAGATATCCCGGCTGCTTATCTAGAGAAATTGCTGATAGAAATGCGACGAGCGGGGTTAGTTCGTTCCTTTCGGGGATCGCAAGGGGGTTATCAATTGGCCAGGCCGGCAAATCGGATCTCGTTGGGGCAAATTTTGGAGGCAGTGGGAGAGACGATCGAGCCATTATCAGGCTATCATCCCAGGGACGAACAGGCAGAAGATTGGGTGACATTTACTATCTGGAAACACCTCCACGAGAAATTAAAAGAGGCCCTGGGGAAGATTACCTTAGCCGATTTATACTACGATGCGCGTAGCTGGATCGCCGCTAGGGGAGAGGAAACCAGCTTTATTGTTTAGTAGTTTAGAAGTTATGACAGCAACAAAACAAGCAAAGATTTATGGGGGAGGTTGTCACTGTGGAGCGATCCGTTTTCAAGTGGCGATCGAGCATGATCAAGCTCTAGACTGTAATTGTTCGATTTGTCAGAAAAAAGGCTTTCTGCATCTGATTGTTCCTTCAGCACAATTTACCCTCCTAAGCGGTGAAGATTTCTTAAGTACCTATACATTTAATACCCACACAGCCCAACATTATTTTTGTCGTGTTTGTGGTATTCATCCTTTCTATCGTCCCCGCTCCCATCCTGACGCTATAGATATAAACCTGCGCTGTTTGGATGGCAATGTCTTGGAAGATTTTCAGATCCAGTTCTTTGATGGGGCTAACTGGGAAGACAATATTGAGAAAATTCGGGCTATCGATGGGAAAAGGGAGTAATTGTGAAGGGAACGGCAACGGCGATCATTTTAGTATTAGGGGCAGTTTTAGATTATCTGGTGGGCGATCCTTGGGGATGGATTCATCCGGTGCAGGTGATGGGGGCGATTATTGCCGTGGCCACAAAAGTTATTCTTAATTGGACGCAGGAAAAAATTTGCCAACGTTTAGGGGGCATAATTCTGGGACTGGGTTTAATTATCTTGGCCGGGGTCTTAACTTGGCTAGGAATCCAATGGTTAGGTCAGGTCAATTTGCTGCTGAGTTACCTAGTACAAATGATTCTCTTGGCCAGTTGTTTAGCCGGTAGAAGTTTACGCAGGGCTGCCGAAACCGTCATCGCACCTTTACAAGCGGAAAATATCACCCTAGCTCGTTGCCAACTAAGTTTATACGTTGGTCGCGACACAGATAATCTCGGCCAGGAAGAAATCCTTCGCGCCCTCTTAGAAACCGTCAGTGAAAATGGTGTGGATGGAGTTACCGCGCCGCTTTTTTATGCCCTTCTCGGTGCCTTTCTCGGGGTGTGACCAGTACCCCTCGCTTGCGCTTATAAAGCCGCTAGTACCCTCGATTCGATGATTGGCTATCGTCGGCCACCCTACACCCATATTGGTTGGTTTAGTGCCAAAAGCGAGGATGTTTTGACATGGCTACCCTGTCGTTTAACGGTCTTAACTCTCGCCCTAATTTCGGGCCAGCCGGGGCGGGTTTTAAGCATTTGTTGGCGCGATGCCCGTCGGGATACTAGTCCTAATTCTGGTTGGAGTGAATGCGTCTATGGGGCGATTTTGGGGGTGCAATTGGGGGGAAAAAATCAATATCGAGGACAGATTGTGGAAAAACCTTTATTGGGCGATAACCTCAACCCGATTACCGTCAAAACCGTCGAACAGGCTTTGAATTTAACTCGTACTTGTGTATTACTTTGGCTGGCGATCGCTGTTAGCTGCTTGATTGCTAGAGATTTTGCTCAATTTTAGCGACCACAGGCGACGGCGTTGACGGGATTGACGCTGCCAGTAACGGATAATCAGGGAGAAGGTCAAGAATAGCGATTGCAGTATCTGTATCTGTCCGCAGATGCGTTGATAGTTTTGTCGGAGATAATAGGTTTTCGCCCCGGCGATGACAATATATTCCGGGGCGGGGTAAAAAATGTGGTGTAAACGTCGTTCCACCCGGTTTAAAATTTTGGTCACTCGCCCTAAAATCCGCCGCAATTGCCACAATTTCCAGACTAGAAAGCAATTAAATAAAGTTAAGCCTAGATTGAAGCCGAGGACAAAAAAGAACATGATCGAGGCGATGGTCGAGTTATGCCAATTTTAGCCTAGATTCCCGACTTGAAAGTGTCGGGGAAAGAAATCTAAGACTAAATCCGTTGAGTAACGCACAGAAAACGGGTTTCTCCGAGAAACCCGTTTTCTACTCATGCAAAAGGCAAAGATTTAGCGTCCGAGAGCGTGTAATCCGTTAATAATTTCGGCACAGCGCTCGGTAACTGCCTGTAAAGCTTCTCTTTTGCTAGAAATCGGTGGCGGCAGCACTTCTCCGATGCGAATAGTTAAGGGGATACTATGGGGAAAAGAAGAACCTTTTTGAAAAATCTTTTCTGTCCCCCACAAACTGACGGGTAGCAGGGGAACTCCCGCTTTAGCGGCAATCATCGCCGCGCCTAGTTTTGGTTGATGGATCAATCCGTCCTCGGTGCGGGTTCCCTCCAGAAACACTCCCACTGCCCAGCCCGCTGCTAATGCTCCCATCGCCGCCCGAATGGCTCCGCGATCACCACTGCTGCGTTTGACGGGATAGGCCCCGTAAAGAGCGATCGCCTGTTTTAAAATCGGGATGGTAAATAATTCTTCTTTAGCCATATAAGCTACGGGACGACGCACGGCACAGGATAATAGGGGTGGATCGAAGTAACTGGCGTGATTGCAGACGATAATCAGAGGATGACGCTGAGGGACATTTTCCACTCCGTAAACGCGACCGCGAAAATAGCCGTGTAGGGTGGGGCTAACGATCGACCATTTAAAGAGATGATATAAAACTAAACTGGCAAAAGGTTCTCGCTCTTGAGGCTGGTTCATGACTGACAATTTTTCCCTAGACATGGAAAAGCCCCTGGGAGTCTTGCCGTGTTTCGACCCCAAGGACTTTGCTTTCTTCTCACTCCTCACACAATTAAAATATATAGCAATTTATAGGTTAGGGAAAGGTTAAGCGTGCCGCTTTCTTAACTGGCATAATTACCTACCTAGGGTTGAGAGCGGCAAAAGGATTAGCAAGATGTGTCATTGATTTTGCTTGGGTACTGAAAAAAGGGGTGGTGATTCGGTAGTAGTGATGGCGGCTTAATCCTTTGCTTTGCTGTGCATTGTAGTCATGGATAAAATACCAAAGGGTTCCCCAAGGTGATTCTCCATTTTTTTAGCCGACACTCCGCACTTCAAAATGTAGTATAAAGTAGCATAAACTCATTCAAGAAAAAATAAGTAAAAATACTCAGAGAATTAGTCCCAAAAAAGTGAGACAATCAAAAAGCTCAAAAATCTATTAAAGGTACAAAAATTGTCTCCTATCTCAGAGGTAAAAATTAAAAACCTAGATCACTTAGGAATAGTAGCCGGGCTAATTGACGAAATAGGAATAGTTGAAATAATCAACTCTAAATTAGGAATCGACCCCCGAGAAAAAATTTCAGCAGGAACAGTGGTCAAAGCTATTCTAATCAATGGATTAGGATTTGTTTCAAGACCTTTATACTTAGGCCAATTCAAGTCTGAATTGCATCACTGTCTGATCTACCTTTATAGAATACCTCATTCGGGGTACGATAGTCAAGACATTTTCGAGGACGATTGTTAATCAAGTTTACGGCTCTTTCCACCTCCTCTGGCTTAACGATTTTAAAATTCGTTCCCTTAGGGAAAAATTGTCTTAACAGTCCATTGGTATGCTCGTTTAATCCCCTCTCCCACGAATGATAAGGAGTAGCAAAATAAAAATCTGCTCCTAGTTTCTGACTCAACTCTTGATGTCCACAAAATTCTTTAACCTTGTCACAAGTAAAGGTTTTTCTTTTGTCAGGGTGAATCTCTTGAAAAAGTTTTTCTGTGACTCTATTGATTTCCGATGCGGTTTTGTTTTTGGCTAATCCTGCTACTAAAAATTTCGAGGCTTTATCTACATGAGTAACGAGAACTCCTAGATGATTGCCTCCAATCATTGTGTCACTTTCCCAATGACCGATTTCAGTTTTCTGGTCAGCAATTACTGGTCGCTCGCTGATATCTACACGCCCTGGAATCCCTCCACGCTTACTTTTTGCTCCGCCTCGACTCTTTCTTTGACAAAGCCCCCGGCGTAAATATTTCTGGTACTCTCCACATCCGTGATAGTTCTGATAGATCATTTGATAGATGGTTTCGTGACTGAGAGATTCTTGACTGGCTCTTTTCAGACGACCTGCTATTTGTTCGGGACTATGATAATCTTTCAATCCTTCTTTGACCAACTCTAAGGCTGACTCGCTGACATTTTTAAAGGGTTGTTTGGCATTTTTTCGCCTTGTCTCGCTTTCAGCTTGTGCTGTGTCAGGTAGATAGCAGCCAAGAGAACTTTGATTCCTTTTTAATTCCCGTGATATTGTGCTTTGATGACATCCGAGCCAGACGGCCATTTGCCGTTGAGATAAATTTCCCTCCTGACTAAGTTGGTAGAGCAAGTTTCTTTGTTCTATGTTAAGATGTTGGTGGCTCATTTTGGGTCTGATTTGTTTTTGTTAATGATCAGACAGTACCTGATGAGCCTTTCTTTGTCAACTCTTGAGGTTGATGCGTTTCATTTTTGAATTGGCGTTATTTAGTCAATTTTTTGAAGATAAAGGAATCGAAGAATTATTGGGAGAAGAAATAAAAACCGATTATATCAATGATGATAAAATTGGGAGAGTCATGGATGAATTATACAAACATGGACTGAATGATATCTTTATAGAAGTTGTCTTATCGGTCATCAAAAAATTTAAAATAGAGACAAAATATTCTCATCTAGATGCCACATCATTTCATCTAGATGGAGAATATAAAAGTGAAGAAAAAAAAGAGAAAGAAGAAGAGCTGCTCAAAGAAAGACCAATAATTATTACCAAAGGATATTCTCGTGACCATCGACCAGATTTGAAACAATGCGTCTTAGACTTAATAACAACCGAGGATGGAGACGTACCATTATTTGTGAGAGTCGGAGATGGAAATGAAGCGGACAAAGCTGTCTTTGGCAAAATCTTAGTAGAATTTAAAAAACAAATAAAATTTGACAGTATTATGGTCTGTGACAGTGCCTTATATAGTCAAGAGAATCTTCAACTAATTCAACATCTAAAATGGATAAGTAGAGTTCCCATGACTATAAAAAGAGCCAAAGAATTAGTCCAAAATTCAGAAATGGAAGAAATAGAGGCCAAGGAAAGAGAAAAAAGGGCAGAGCTAAATTTAGAAGGATATACCTGGAAAGAAGAAAAAGTGACTTATGGGGGAATCCAACAAATCTGGCTAATAGTAACCAGTGAAAAAAGACAAATAAGTGACTTAAAAAAACTAGAAAATAACCTGAAAAAAGAAAAAGACAAAGGGGAGAGAATTCTCAAGAGCTTGCAGAAAGAAGAGTTTGAAAATCCCCAACAAGCCCGATATAAATTAAGAGCAATTAATCAAAAATTAAACCTCGTTAAAATCCTAGAAATTGACCTAATTGCCAGTCAATCAAAAGACCATAAAACGATTTATAAAATTAGCGGCGTAGGGCAAGAAAAAACTGAAGAGATAGTCAGAAGAAGAAAGGAAGCAGGCAGATTTATTTTAGCAACTAACTTAGTTGATGAAGAAGACAAATTAGACTCAGCCGAAATGGTGACAACTTATAAAAATCAACAGTCTTGTGAAAGAGGATTTAGATTTTTGAAAGAGCCTTTATTTTTTGCGGATAGTTTCTTTGTTAAAAAAACGGAAAGAATCGAGACAATGTTATTCTTGATGTCTTTCTGCTTGTTAGTCTATAACCTCGGACAAAGAGAACTAAGAAATAGCTTAAAAAGAGCAAAGGCTGGAGTCAAAAATCAAGTCAGTAAATTAACGAGTCGTCCCACAATGAGATGGATATTTCAATGTTTTCAGGGCATTCATATTTTTATTGTGAATGGGGTCAAGCAAATTGTCAATCGCCAATTCAAAAATGAAACGCATCAACCTCAAGAGTTGACAAAGAAAGGCTCATCAGGTACTGTCTGATCATTAACAAAAACAAATCAGACCCAAAATGAGCCACCAACATCTTAACATAGAACAAAGAAACTTGCTCTACCAACTTAGTCAGGAGGGAAATTTATCTCAACGGCAAATGGCCGTCTGGCTCGGATGTCATCAAAGCACAATATCACGGGAATTAAAAAGGAATCAAAGTTCTCTTGGCTGCTATCTACCTGACACAGCACAAGCTGAAAGCGAGACAAGGCGAAAAAATGCCAAACAACCCTTTAAAAATGTCAGCGAGTCAGCCTTAGAGTTGGTCAAAGAAGGATTGAAAGATTATCATAGTCCCGAACAAATAGCAGGTCGTCTGAAAAGAGCCAGTCAAGAATCTCTCAGTCACGAAACCATCTATCAAATGATCTATCAGAACTATCACGGATGTGGAGAGTACCAGAAATATTTACGCCGGGGGCTTTGTCAAAGAAAGAGTCGAGGCGGAGCAAAAAGTAAGCGTGGAGGGATTCCAGGGCGTGTAGATATCAGCGAGCGACCAGTAATTGCTGACCAGAAAACTGAAATCGGTCATTGGGAAAGTGACACAATGATTGGAGGCAATCATCTAGGAGTTCTCGTTACTCATGTAGATAAAGCCTCGAAATTTTTAGTAGCAGGATTAGCCAAAAACAAAACCGCATCGGAAATCAATAGAGTCACAGAAAAACTTTTTCAAGAGATTCACCCTGACAAAAGAAAAACCTTTACTTGTGACAAGGTTAAAGAATTTTGTGGACATCAAGAGTTGAGTCAGAAACTAGGAGCAGATTTTTATTTTGCTACTCCTTATCATTCGTGGGAGAGGGGATTAAACGAGCATACCAATGGACTGTTAAGACAATTTTTCCCTAAGGGAACGAATTTTAAAATCGTTAAGCCAGAGGAGGTGGAAAGAGCCGTAAACTTAATTAACAATCGTCCTCGAAAATGTCTTGACTATCGTACCCCGAATGAGGTATTCTATAAAGGTAGATCAGACAGTGATGCAATTCAGACTTGAATTGGCCTACGCCAATTCAAAAATGAAATGCATCAACCTCAAGAGTTGTCAAAGAAAGGCTCATCAGGTACTGTCTGATCATTAACAAAAACAAATCAGACCCAAAATGAGCCACCAACATCTTAACATAGAACAAAGAAACTTGCTCTACCAACTTAGTCAGGAGGGAAATTTATCTCAACGGCAAATGGCCGTCTGGCTCGGATGTCATCAAAGCACAATATCACGGGAATTAAAAAGGAATCAAAGTTCCCTTGGCTGCTATCTACCTGACACAGCACAAGCTCAAAGCGAGACAAGGCGAAAAAATGCCAAACAACCCTTTAAAAATGTCAGCGAGTCAGCCTTAGAGTTGGTCAAAGAAGGATTGAAAGATTATCATAGTCCCGAACAAATAGCAGGTCGTCTGAAAAAAGCTGGTCAAGAATCGCTCAGTCATGAAACCATCTATCAAATGATCTATCAGAACTATCACGGATGTGGAGAGTACCAGAAATATTTACGCCTGGGGCTTTGTCAAAGAAAGAGTCGAGGCGGAGCAAAAAGTAAGCGTGGAGGGATTCCAGGGCGTGTAGATATCAGCGAGCGACCAGTAATTGCTGACCAGAAAACTGAAATCGGTCATTGGGAAAGTGACACAATGATTGGAGGCAATCATCTAGGAGTTCTCGTTACTCATGTAGATAAAGCCTCGAAATTTTTAGTAGCAGGATTAGCCAAAAACAAAACCGCATCGGAAATCAATAGAGTCACAGAAAAACTTTTTCAAGAGATTCACCCTGACAAAAGAAAAACCTTTACTTGTGACAAGGTTAAAGAATTTTGTGGACATCAAGAGTTGAGTCAGAAACTAGGAGCAGATTTTTATTTTGCTACTCCTTATCATTCGTGGGAGAGGGGATTAAACGAGCATACCAATGGACTGTTAAGACAATTTTTCCCCAAGGGAACGAATTTTAAAATCGTTAAGCCAGAGGAGGTGGAAAGAGCCGTAAACTTAATTAACAATCGTCCTCGAAAATGTCTTGACTATCAGACCCCCAATGAGGTATTCTATAAAAGTAGATCAGATAGTGATGCAATTCAGACTTGAATCAGCCCTAAAAAATCAACTGGAGGCAAGAATAAAATGTTAATTTCCTACAAATACAACTTTCTTTTTATCCATAATCCCAAAGTAGCGGGGTCGTCTTTGGAGAAATCTATGAGAAAAATCATCTTAAATGACTGGGAATATTTTAACTATAAAATTGATTGGGTATTAGGGAGAATTAATTTTCGTTTGGGAAATAAAGTTAATCTTCGCAATTACCTTTATTCTGACCCTATGGGTTGGGTTTATGATTCTTTTAAATTTCCTCAAGGCTATTTGAATCCTCACCCTTCAGCCCTAGAGGTTAAAAACCTAATTGGTCAAGATAAATATAATGAACTTTTCAAATTTGCCTTTGTCAGAAACCCTTGGGATTTAGAGGTATCAATGTATAAATATCTCTGTTGGAGAAAGCTGCATCCTTTACATCATGTGGTTAGAGCGATGAGTTTTGAGGAATATATATACTGGAAAGCTCAAAAAGGGATGGGCCTGCAAAAAAGGTTTTTAGCTGATAAAAATGGCGAGATTATCCTGGATTTCATCGGTAGATTTGAGACTTTACAAAAAGACTATGAGAAAATACTAGAATTGCTTAAGTTACCAGAAGTAAAACTAGCAAGCGTCAATCAAAATCATCAACGTCAGCGAGACTATAGGAGTTATTATAACGAAGAAACTAAAAATATTATTAGTGAACATCTCAAGGAAGATATAGAATTGTTTGGATACTCTTTTTAGTAAAAAATAGCTTTAGATACTTATGCAACTTAGCGCCTCCCTTGTCCTTTACAAAAATGACCCAGAGATAGTTATTCAAGCAATTAAGTCTCTGTTTAGCACACCCATGGAAATTAATTTATCAGTAGTAGATAACTCTCCCACCGATGAACTCAAAAAAATCTTTGATAATTTTCAGGAATACGACATCGATTATTATTTTAATGATGGTAATAACGTTGGTTTTAGCAAGTCTCAAAACCTAGCTATTACTAGGACTAAAAAGTATGATTATCATCTAGTAATGAATCCCGATATATACTTTGATAGCAAAACGATTTTAGAACTAATAGATTACTTAGAACATAATTTAGATATTGGATTAATTCAGCCTAAAATACTTTATCCCCACGGTGAAATACAATATCTGTGTAAACAGAACCCAACTTTTTTAGCACTGTTTATGAGAAGATTTATACCGAAACAATTAGCTAGTCAGAGTATGTTTAAAAAATATATGGACTGGTATGAAATGAGGGAAACTGGTTATGATAAAATTATGGACGTTTCCTATTTGTCTGGGTGTTTTATGCTGTTTCGTCGTCAATATTTAGAAGAAATTGGATACTTTGATGAAAACATTTTTATGTATCTAGAAGATGCGGATATAACCTTGAGAATGGCAGAAAAATATAGGTCTGTATTTTATCCCAATACCTATATTTATCACTACTGGGCTAGAGGTTCGCAAAAATCTCTTAAATTGACTTGGGTGACTATTCAATCAGCATTTTATTATTTTAGTAAGTATGGCTGGAAATTTTGGTAAATTAGGTTAACAACATAATTATAAAATAATTTTATGAAAAACATTTTAGTCACGGGTGCAACAGGTTTTATCGGCAGCTATCTTTTGCCAATTTTATCTCAGCAGAAATTCCAGATTACTGCGGCAGTACGAAAGAATTTATCTCAGTCCTTATCCAGGCCAATAAGAATAGTTAAAGTTGGCAATATCGATGAAAAAACTAATTGGCAAGAGGCACTTGAGGGAATTGATATAGTTATTCATCTAGCAGCCCGCGCTCATATTATCAACGAAACTATTCCCAATCCAGAAGCTGAATTTATTAAGGTTAATACTCAAGGTACAGCTAACTTGATTCAACAGTCAATTCAAGCAGGAGTTAAACACTTTATTTTTATTAGTTCTATCGGTGCGATGACAACTCAAAGCGATAGGATACTCACAGAAAACTCTCCCTGTCATCCCGATAGTCCCTATGGTCGTAGTAAACTACAAGCGGAACAAGCTTTAATTAACCTTGCCAAAGATAGTAACATGACTTGGACAATTATTCGTCCTACTCTAGTTTACGGTCCTGGTAATCCAGGTAATATGGAGCGCTTGATGAAACTAATTAAACGGGGATTACCTTTACCTTTTGGTGCAATAAAAAATCGCCGCAGTTTTGTCTTTGTGGGTAACTTAGTTGCTGCCATTATTACCTGTTTAGATCATCCTAATGCCGCTAATCAAATCTTTTTAATTAGCGATAACCAAGCTGTTTCTACTCCCCAATTAATTCGACTCATTGCTCAACAAATTCAACAACCCTGTCAATTGCTGCCCGTCCCCACTACCCTACTTAGATTCTTAGGTTATCTGGGTGATACCATAGAATCCATAACAGGGAAAAACCTCCCTTTTAACACCTATAGTATCGATCGCTTGCTTGGTTCTCTTGCCGTTGACTCTAGCTATATTCAAAAAAACCTAGATTGGCAACCTCCCTTTACTTTAGAGCAAGGATTAGCCCAAACAATTCAGCCAGAAAATTAGTGATCAGCTGATCAAAAAAGGCTTCATAATTCAAGTTCCGCTTTGACAAAATCGGCAGTTTTATAGAGAGAAAACCCCACTTTAGCAGCTATCATCTGCATAGCGCGGTTATCCCTTAAAATTTCCCCTTCAATTCCCTCTAATCCTTCCTTTTTGCCAATAGTGACTAAACGCTGTAGTAATTCTGTACCAACTCCTTGACCTTGATAGTCATCCCTAACTAATAGGTCAAATTCTGCCACATTAACGCCGTGCAGTTTATTTAAGCGTCCTATAGCGATAATTTCTGGTTCTTCCGTCTGATCGTTATTAATCTCTACCACTAAGCTCATTACTCGATCGTAGTCGATAAAACAAATGCGCGTAAGACGATCATAAGCGGTTTGGCGATCGAGATTGACAAGATGAAAATAACGATAATAAATGCTTTCTTCCGAGAGATAATGGTGAAATTGTCGCACTAAAGGCTCATCCGCTGCCCGAATCGGACGAATTAGCACCTTTAAGCCTCTTTTCGTCGTCCAAGGCCCTATATAATGTTCGGGATAGGGACGAATCGCCGGATGAGATAACTTTTCTGGGGGAGTAGTTGGAGGATGAAGAAGGATAGAAGCGGAAAGAGCGATCAATTGCTCTGAATCGGCAAAAAAGGGATTAATATCGATAGTTTTAATGCGAGGTTGTTCACTAACCAGGTTACTAAATCTCACGATTATTTGCTCTAAATTCGCCAAATTAAGCGATTTAAGCCCATTTGTCCCCTGAAAAGCCCGATAAATCTTGGTTTTTTCTAAAAGTCGGCGAGCGAGATTAGTATTTAAAGGAGGTAGAGCGGTGGCGTAATCTTGAAAAATATCGACTAAACGGCCACCAGTACCGAAAATTATCACCGGTCCGCACTGATCATCGTAATTAGAGCCGATAATTAACTCATATCCTCGATCGATTTCTAACATCGGTTGAATAATCACCCCGAGAAAATGCTCCCCACCCACTTGTGCGCTAATATTAGCTTCGATCGCCTGATATGCTTGCACCACTGCCATAGATGAAAAAAGCGGCAATTGTACCCCACCCACCGCACTTTTATGGATAATCGTTCTCGAATACAGTTTCATCACCACGGGATAACCGAGAGATTCAGCGAGATTAACTGCTTCTGCGGCACTTTGGGCGACTTTAGTAACAATAACAGGGATTCCATAAGCTTTCAGTAGCTCTAAAGACTCTGGCTCACTGAGAATTGTTCTATCCCCTGCTTGCTCAATAATCTGGCTCACTAAAACTCGATCGGAGCCATTTTCCCTGGAATTGGTTAAAATTGGCGTTTGATAAAGACCGCGCAGATTCTCTTCATATTTCCAGAGCAAATTAAACACCCGGGCTGCCGAATCGGGATAGCGATAGGTGGGGATACCCTGCTGATTTAATAACGCTACCCCCTCTGCAATGCCCTCTCCCCCCATCAAACTTGCTAAAATGGGTTTTTTGCTATTTTGAGCAATTGAAGCAATTCTAAGGGCAATTTCTCGCAGATCAGTGTTAAAGCGAGGCGAGAGAATCATCAACACCGCGTCGGTATGTGCATCCGCTAAAGCGATCTCTAGGGCGCGAGCGTAGCTATCGGGATCGCTGCTGCGACGCAGATCGATGGGATTTTGGGGGACGATATCCGCGGGAACAAGAGGCGCTAGTTTTCCGATCGTTGCGGGGGTAAGGGTTGCCAGTTGTCCATCTTCCGCCAGTAAAGCCGAGGCCGCTAAAAGAGCGGGAGCAACACCATTGCTGATGATTGTCAAGCGTTTTCCCCGGGGAAATCGGGGAATTTTCGCTAAAACTTGCGTGATATTCAAGAGATCGGCCAGTCTTTGTACTTCCACGATGCCACAACGAGCAAAGGCAGCGGAGAGAGTTAGCTGATCGCTGGTTAATTTGCCAGCATGGGAAAGAGAAGTGGGGTCAAAGTCGGTACTGTGGCGACTAATGGCGATAATTGGTTTATTTAGGGCAACTTCTCGGGCTGAGGACAGAAAAGAGCGGGCATTATTCAGGGATTCCAAGTAGATAACGATGCTTTTGGTTTGGGGATCGTCTCCTAAATAATAGAGTAATTCGCCCCAATCCACATCTAAAAGGACTCCGAGGGAGATAAAGTGACTAAAACCGACATTTTCGCTTAAACTCCAATCAAGCACGGAAGCAGCGATCGCGCCACTTTGACTAATCAGGGCAATTGAACCGGTTTTCGGCAGGATGGGGGAAAAGGTGGCGTTAAGATTTTGGCTTATATTGCAGATTCCTGAGCTATGGGGACCGATGATGCGTAATTTTTGACCAGCGATCGCTTTAATTTCCCTGAGTAAATTTTCCCCCATCTGGCCGGTTTCCCGAAAACCCGTGGAGAGAATCAGGGCGCATTTAACCTGTTTTTCGACAGATTGGGCGATAATAGCGGGAATTTCGGGAGCAGGGGCGGTGATAATTACCAGATCGATCGCCGCCTGGATATCCTCTAAACTGCTATAGGTGGGAAGATCGAGCCAGTTTTCGGGGTGAGGATTAACTAGATAAAGGTGGTGCTGACCGGGATTATGATGGAGATTATTTAAAAGAGTGCGATCAAGTTGGGGATTTTGGCGATTAAATCCCACCACAGCGATGTTTTTTGGCTCAAAAAAGGCTCTTATGGTTTGATGTTCGCCACCACGAGGCTCTAAGATGGGATTTAACATAAGTAAGCTAGGAGGCATTTAAACTGGGTATTGTTAAGTGAGCTAAAAAAGCGGCTAACCCTTACTTTTCCAGTGTTCTGTGGCGTTCCCCGATCAACCTAGACCAATTCTAGCTGTTTAATCAGGGTTTGATCGGTGTAATTAATTTTGTCTAGGTAGCGATCGGCAATAAAACAGCCCTAGCCGATGAACATTTTCCCCAAGAGATCTAGTAAACTAACTGATGCTGTAAATATTTAGAGACAGACGATGGAACTGGAATATCCCGAGGATTTGAGATACCTAGAAACCCACGAATACGTCAGACTCGAAGGTGAAATCGCTACCTTGGGAATTAGTGCTTTTGCCGTCGATCAATTGGGTGATATCGTGTTTCTAGAATTGCCCGAATTGGGAGAGGCGCTGGAAGTAGGTAGTAGTTTCGGCACGATCGAATCGGTAAAAGCGGTAGAAGATCTTTATCCTCCCGTCTCGGGGACCGTAGTCGATCGCAATCAAGCGATGATTGACTCCCCCGAATTAATTGCCGATGATCCCCACGGGGAGGGTTGGTTATTAAAAGTGCGGGTAGAAAATCCCGATACTGCCTTGGCTGATACCCTCTCCGCTAGTGAATACCGCGCCCAAGTAGCAGGGGAAAGTTAACTAATATTAACAACAGGGAGCCAGACCCTCACACTATCATAATCATAGAAAGAATTGAAAAAACAGGAAGCGATCGAGTCTTCCTGATTTTTGTCTCTAAATCGTGCTGAGACGAAATTCTTGCCCGAATCGAGTCAGGTTTCACTATTTACCCAATCTATGCTAAATCCTAATCTCGCGGCGATCGAACTTTCCAAAGAGGAGGTTCAACGCTACTCTCGACACATTATTCTGCCCGAAGTGGGCTTAGAAGGTCAAAAAAAACTAAAAGCCGCCAGTGTTCTCTGCATCGGCACCGGGGGACTCGGTTCCCCGCTTTTACTCTATCTAGCGGCGGCTGGCATCGGTAGAATCGGTATTGTTGACTTCGATATCGTCGATAGTTCCAATCTGCAACGTCAAATTATTCACGGCACTTCTTGGGTAGGCAAACCGAAAATTGTTTCCGCTAAGGACAGAATTCTAGAAATTAACCCCTATTGTCAGGTGGATTTGTACGAAACCCGCATAAGTTCCGAAAATGCCCTTGACATTTTAGCCCCCTATGATGTAGTTATCGACGGGACCGATAATTTCCCCACCCGTTATCTGACTAATGATGCTTGTGTTATTCTCGACAAACCCAACGTCTATGGCTCAATTTTCCGCTTTGAAGGACAAGCAACCGTTTTTAACTACCAAGGCGGTCCCAACTACCGCGATCTCTATCCCGAACCGCCACCACCGGGGATGGTTCCCTCCTGTGCCGAAGGCGGCGTTTTAGGGGTTTTACCCGGAGTAATCGGCACAATTCAAGCCACAGAAGCCATTAAAATCATCCTCGGCGCTCCGGATACCCTCAGTGGTCGTTTACTGCTTTACAATGCTTGGGAAATGAAATTCCGCGAGTTAAAATTGCGTCCGAATCCCATCCGTCCCGTCATTGAAAAACTAATTGATTACGAACAATTCTGCGGTATTCCGCAAGCGAAGGCACAAGAAGCAGCAGAACAGCAAAAAATGACAGAAATGACCGTAGTAGAGTTAAAAGCACTAATTGACAGCAATGCCAATGATTACATTCTCATCGATGTGCGTAATCCCAACGAGTACCAAATCGCTAAGATTCCCAACTCGGTATTAATTCCCCTACCCGATATCGAAAATGGTTCGGCAATTCCCAAAATTAAGGAATTAGTCAACGGTTATCGTCTTATCGCCCATTGTAAGATGGGGGGACGTTCCGCTAAAGCCCTCGCTATCCTCAAAGACGCAGGTATCGAAGGAATTAACGTCAAAGGTGGTATCAGCGCCTGGAGTCGTGAAGTCGATTCCACTGTACCAGAATACTAATTTTGGTCCCTGGGTTTTGGGGTGTTAGGGTTTTGGGGTATTAGTCAAATTCCCCCATCTCCCCATTCCCCCATCTCCCTAGGGTTGATTCAAGGTAGGGTTGATTCATGAATCAACCCTACCCCATTCCCCCATCTCCCCACTTCATAATTCATAATTTCCTCCCCCCATTATTGCCCGTGAATCTGTTAAAATCAAGGCGAGTTAGCCTTAAAATCTTCGGTGTGAGCAAACGATGAAAAACCATATTAAAAAAATTGCTAGTTGGAGCGCGATCGCTACTATTTCCCTTGGCTTAGTAGAAATGAACCGAACAGCGATCGCATTTGGCAATAATAATCAATTTAGTGCCTGTATCAGTCAGATTGTCCGCACGGGAGTCAGTCCCCAAGATGCCGCCACCGCTTGTTCAGAAGCATTAATTCCTAAAGAATTATCCCGCTGTGTGGTAATGATTAAATCCAAAACCCCGATCGATGGTAATCTGGCTCTGCAAGCTTGTTTTCAAGTGCGTCGTCCCATCGACCTAGGTCACTGTGTGGTCGATATCCATCGCGCTGCCCCCTTATTTGCCGCTAATTCCCTCAAACAAACGGAAACAGAAACAGCCAAGGAACCCGATAAATTAGGGATTTCTAAACAGGTTTTAGATTCCTGTCGTCAAAGTTTATTACCCGGGCGCTTTTCCGAGTGCGTTATCGCTGTCAGTCGTGGTGTGGACAAAAATAACCCCTCCCAAGCTTTACAAACCTGTTTAAGTGCCGAGGATTTCCCCAGAGATCTATTCCCCAGTTATCCCCAAAATCAAGACCAGAGACTTTAATCAAGATTATTTGGCTCTCTTATTTTGGTAATATACGGAAGAACCAGAAAACGTTAAATATTGAACCATCAATCAGACGAGTTCGGCGGCTTAGGAAAGGTACACTTAACCGTAATATTTAAATTACTTTTAGCGGTTCCTTTAGTAATATAAGGGATTCCTACCTCACCGCCGATTTCCACACCAAATTGTAAAGTGACTTCCTCAATGTTGGCAATGGCTAAATTGCGAAAAGCGTTTAAAGTGTAAGTAGTGTAAGTACGAATTGTATCTTCAATTGTCTGAAAATTCTGCAAAATTTGCTGTTTATCTGGTACATTAATTACCCCTTTAGCAACTCTTCCCTCCGTTTTTACAGTCTCGGCAGGAATTTCTAGGTCATCGGTGGACTCTATATAAATTAGAGTGTTTTCGTCAATTTGGATCGGAGTTAGTCGAGTCATAAATAATGCAGAAATTGAAAATTAACTTTTTTCTTAACTATTTCCTAGCTCTCCCATACTTGTGATGATAAGAAAAGATTATCTAAGAGAGGGCCTATGCTTTCCTTGCAGTTTACCAAAAAATAACCTAACATAAAAAACATTTCTATCCCTTGCTGACTGTCTATGACTCGCTACGCCCTTGTCATCGGCATTAACCATTACGATAACCGGAACTTTCTACCATCTTTGAGTAAACCCGCCAAAGATGCGGAAGCTGTTGCTAAATTCTTGGAGAATACTGGGACATTTGCCAATGTAGAACGCCTACCCAATTGCTGGATTGCCGCAGAAAAACGCTACGAAGTTGTTCCAGGAAAGGTAACGGGGAATGAAGTCTTGCAGGCCTTACAGCAAATTTTATCGGGAGAGCAGACCAAAAATCAAGAAGTCTTGATCTACTTTTCAGGACACGGGTTTCGCCTGATCAATCGCATCGGTGACGGGGAAGCCTATCTCGCCACCTCCGATAGCCAACCCGACGGCAAAAATGCCATTTCTTTAGACCGAGAACTCAATCCTTTATTACGGCGTTCTAATTTGAGTAATCTGGTAGTAATGCTAGACTGTTGCCATGCGGGGGCGTTATTGCCCGAAAATCGGGAATTAAATCGCACTTTGCTAGAACCTAGCCTCTCAGCGTTTAAGGAGAAGCAAGATTACTACCTAATCGCCGCCTGTCGGTCAGAACAGGTGGCTTGGGAAGATAAGAAATACAGTTTGTTCACCGCCGCCTTACTGAAAGGATTGTCCCAAAAAGAGGCGGACCCAAAAACGGGAGAAATTAGTGCCGATCGCCTGTTTGATTTCGTTTCGCGGGAATTGCGCGGGAAGGGTCAAGAACCGATTCGCATGGGAGTTGGGCGATCGCTAATTCTGGTCAAATATGGGGCGCAACCTCAAGTTAAAGAAGTGAACCCGTTACTAGATGAGAAGGGAGAATTGCGCTGTCCCTATCAAGGATTGCTGGCGTTTACTAAGAAGGAACGCCCATTTTTCTTCGGACGCAAGCGAGTGGTGGACGACATCAAATCTAAGCTGGATCGGCTAAATTTTGTCCCTCTGATTGGTGCTTCTGGAAGTGGTAAATCTTCGGTAGTTCTGGCGGGATTGATGCCCTGGTTGGAAGAATTAGGATGGCACATTCTCGAACCGATCAAGCCCGGATTTAAGCCGTTAACAATGTTGGAAAGCTTGCTGTTACCCTATTTTCGAGATGATCAACAATTGCTGGATCAATGTATCAATAATCAAGACAGGGAAGGCTTAAAACCGCTATTAGAGCTTTTTCCCCGCGAACACAAATTCTTGCTGGTGGTGGATCAATTTGAGGAATTATTCACTTTTGCTCTAGCGGAACAGCGCGATCGCTTTATCGAATTGATTACTCAAGTTGCCACAATTCCAGACTCTCCTCTGGCAGTTGTCGCTACCATGAGGGCGGATTTCATTGAACCCTGTTTGCGTTACGATTCTTTGCGAAAATTGATTCAAAATAACGCCGAATACCTGCCAGATCTAAGGGGATTAGATTTGCTAGAAGCTATCACCGAACCAGCCAAACTGCAAGGCTATGAAGTTACGAAAGAATTGCTCAATAAAATCCTTGAAGATATTAAACAAGAACCAGGATTTTTACCATTATTACTGAACTTCCCCCATACATATATACTATAATAGCCGAAAACCCTTATCCATCAATGGATACGCCCCTTAACTTTTCTTAATGTACCCATGTAATTTGTAACATTTCTTAATGGACAAGAATTCTCTCTATTTGCTAGAATGATAGCCATGTATATAGAAAAAGTTCCTAACCGTAATTCCCCCCCCGCCGTTCTTCTTCGGGAGTCCTACCGAGAAGGAGATCAAGTCAAAAAAAGAACCCTGGCCAATCTCTCAAAATTACCCGATGATATTATCGACAATTTGAAACTGGCTCTCAAAGGGGCAACACTGTCCATGAATGAAGGCATTCCCAATCATTTTGAAGTGATTAGAAGTCTTCCTCATGGTCATGTGATGGCTATTTTAGAGACGATTAAAAAATTAGGTTTAGATAAAATAATCAGTGAAAAATCCTCACGAATCAGAAACTTAGTAGTGGCGATGATTGTGGCAAGAATCATCAATCCTAAATCGAAACTAGCCACAGCGAGAGGGTTTAATAGCGAGACTTGTAGTCAGAGTTTAGGACAATTGTTAGACTTAGAGAAAGCCGATGAAGACGAATTATATAACGCCTTAGATTGGTTATTAGAAAAACAAGAGAAAATTGAGAAGCACCTAGCAATTAAACACTTAGAATCAGGAACATTAGTCTTGTATGATGTCACTTCTACCTACCTAGAAGGAAATGGTTGTGAACTGGGAAAATATGGTTATAACCGAGATAAAAAGAAAGGGAAAACTCAGATAGTTTTTGGTCTGCTCTGTTCAGCCAAGGGTTGTCCGATAGCGGTAGAAGTATTTGAAGGAAACACTTCAGACGGTGCTACTTTAAGCGGACAAATTGAGAAAGTCAGAAAGGGTTGGGGGATTGAGAATGTTGTCTGGGTAAGCGATAGAGGAATTTTAACCAACTCGAAAATCAACGAATTAGTAAAACCCATAGAAGGATTAGACTATATTACTGGTTTAACTAAGCCTCAAATTCGGAAACTGGCTGAGGTAGAAGTGATTCAATTAGGATTATTTGATCAGGTAAACTTGGTGGAATTTGAGAGTGAAGATTATCCCGATGAAAGATTAATTGCTTGTCGGAATCCCTTAATCGCCCAGAAAAATCAACTACAAAGAGAGGCATTATTAGAAGCGGTAGAGAAGGAACTAGATTTGATTGTTCAGGCGACTCAAAGGGAGAAAAGAGCTTTAAAGGGTCAAGATAAGATAGCTTTGAGAGTGGGCAAGGTTCTTAATCAGTTTAAGGTCAATAAATACTATAACTTAGAGATAACAGAAGAAGGCTTTTCTTATCAGCGTAAGCTGGAATTAATCGCTCAAGAAACGGCTTTGGATGGTGTGTATGTGTTAAGAACTTCTCTGGAGTCAACTTTGATGGATGCAGCGACGACGGTTAAAGCTTATAAAAGTTTGTCTCAAGTGGAGGAGGCATTTCGCTGTTATAAGTCAATTGATTTAAAGGTACGTCCTATATATCATTATAAGGGTGATAGAGTCAAAGCTCATATCTTTTTATGTATGTTGGCTTATTATGTGGAATGGCATTTAAAACAGTGCTTGGCTCCTTTGTTATTTGAGGATGAAGAAATTGATGATGGTTCTCTGAATGTGATTAAAGCGAGTCGCAGTGAATCCGCTCAGTCTAAAGAGAGAAAAAAACGGAATCAAGAGAACCTCCCTGTGCATAGCTTTCGGACTTTGTTGGAAGACCTGGGGACAATTTGCTTGAATACAGTGGAATGTACGATTAGGGAGGGAAGTTATCGTTTTTCTAAGATAACTCGACCGACCCAACTGCAACAAAAAGCGTTAGATTTATTGGGAGTTTCCCTGATTTGTACCCAGTAACGGGGCGGCGGAAATTCTCTTAATCCCTCCTACAGCATAGGTTATGGCCTTTTGTCAACGGGGAAGTCCAGTTATTAGAGTTTGCTTTAACCCAGCTTTGGCAGAGGCGAGATGAAGCAAAGTATCAGGTTACTTTAGACGCTTACCAGGCGATAGGTAGGATGGAAGGCGCATTAAATTGTCATGCAGATAAAGTTTATCAATATAGGGATTATGAAGAAGAAAAACCTGTAAAAGAGCGAACGGAAGCAGAGAAAGCTTTAATCAAGCGAATTTTCTTGAATCTTCTGCAAATAGGAGATGGGGAAAAAGATACCAGATTGCGTCAATCAAAAGCCTTTATCTTGTCTTTAGCTGGAGATAATCAAGAAGGACAAAAAGTTTTAACAGAACTAATTGAAGGAAAACAAGGATTAGTAAAAGGTCGCCTTTTAGTAACGGGAAAAACTGAACGAGAAGAAGAAGCTTGGGTAGATTTAGCCCATGAAGCTTTAATTGAAAAGTGGGACAACCTGAATCTGTGGCGAACCGAAACTCGCAAGGGAAGAGAATTAGCCAAACAGGTGGATAAAGATGCCAAAGACTGGCAAAAAAATAACAAATCTCAGTATTATTTGTGGTCGGGTGACAAGTTAGCAGATGCGGAGAAAGTCCTGCAAGAATATCAAGACACGGTGGAGACTACGCAATTGGCTAAAGATTTTCTCGAAGCTAGTAGCCAGGAGGAGTTGCGTTCTTATATGAGAAGGCCAGATATTGATGATTTAGACTGTCAAGCTTTAGAAAAAGAAGCAACTAACAAATCATTTTTAAGCCGAGAAAAGTTGAGAAATTTACTCGAAAATGAGAAGGAAAAACCACAGATAAGGCTGTCAGCGTCCTGGTTGCTGAAGCAGTGGGGAGAGGAGGTTCCTATCTGGACAGCAGAGGTTGATAAGCAAGGAAAAATTGCCCTCTCAATCATCGCAGAAAACGATCTACCAGCCACAGTAATCGAAGAGTTAGAAGACGGAATAAACCTAGAAATAGTGGAAATTCCCGGGGGTGAGTTTTGGATGGGTGCTTCTGAAGGAGAAGAAGGAGCATATCCAAATGAACGCCAGCCACATAAGGTCAAGATTTCTCCCTTCCTGATGGGCAAATATCTCGTAACGCAGGCGCAGTGGCGAGCAGTAGCTTCTTTGCCTAAAGTTGAACGGGATCTCAACCCAGACCCTTCACACTATAAAGGAAATAGCTGCCGACCAGTGGAACGTATTAGTTGGCAGGATGCGGTGGAATTCTGTGAGAGACTATCGCGCTGGTCTCAGAAAAAAGGGAAAGGCTATCAATACCGTTTACCCAGTGAAGCAGAGTGGGAATATGCTTGTAGGTCAGTTATCAGTTATCAGTTATCAGTTATCAGTGAAGAATTAAGCCAAAATCCGATTTATCCGCTTTATCATTTTGGTTGGAAAATTGACCCAGCTTTGGCAAATTATGCACAAACTGCTCTTGCAAGGACGACCACCGTAGGCAGGTTTCAAATCGCAAATGCCTTTGGACTTTATGATATGCACGGGAACGTCTCTGAATGGTGTTTAGATGATTGGCATGATCATTATGAAGGCGCACCAATAGATGGTCGGGCGTGGTTGAATGAGAATAATTCTCAATATAAGTTGCTGCGCGGCGGTTCGTGGGGCCACGACCCAGGAAGCTGCCGTTGTGCCTACCGCAACTGGGACGATCCCGATCTTAGAAGCTTCGGCAGCTTCGGGCTGCGGGTAGTTGCGTCGTCGAGGACTTAGCTTTTCCCTTTTTTCTCTTTCACTTTTACCCTTTATCCTGTATTTTTTTCCCTTTTAAGCGAGCGTAGCAAGCGAATTTTTTTTTGAAATTTGCTTGTGCCAAGGCTCTGGCTTGGTATATATAGTTGTTTCAAATAAGAATGAGATAAGACTCACCTAGCTCACTATTATTGTCAGTAAGCACTCCCGTAGGGGCGAAGCATTCGGGCAATAACCTATCGCTGAAACCGTAGATTTCTTATCCGAATGCTTCGCCCCTACAACCTCAAATACCAATTTAAATGATGAAAAGCTTATGTCTCAAACTTATTTGAAATGACTATAACATCTAGCGAGCAGACTACTTGAATAATTAGCGAGCAGGATGCTCGCATTCCCTTAAATCTAAGGCACTAAATTAGCTGTTTCAATCCAGTAGTATGCTATACTTATTACAGGTATAAACTCGTAAATTGGAGGAAAAAGCCATCAATAATGATACCCACTCCCGAACAGATGCTTACTTGCATTAGAATGTGTCAAACCCTGTCTAACTTCTATACCGATATTTATCTATTTCGGTATGATGAAAATAGTAATGTGAGCATCTTGCTCACTAATGTGGAGTTTGAAGATGAATCATCAACCTGATTTTTACCAAATGTCTCGCCCAGAATTAAGAAAATATGTCCTCTCCCATCGAGAAGATGATGAAGCCCTAAGAATTTATATGGATAGAATGCGAACTGAATCAGGTGTAACTAGATTTACCCTTACTCCTAGTCAAGAAGATATGAAGAAATTAGAAGAATTTCTCAAGGCAAAAATGGATAAATAAAATCAATTTAACTTGCTTGTACCAAGGCTCTGCCTTAATGTATGCTTCAGGTAGAACCTGGGAACGAGATGAAAAAGACGAATCACCGATTCTTCAACAGTACCAAAATCGATGCATCTCTAATAATCATCAGTTATAATAAAAATGCTAGCAAAAGATATTTATCATGATACCGTGAGAACTGCCTTAGACAAAGATGGCTGGACAATTACCCATGACCCCCTAATTATTCGCTGGGGAAAAAGAGATTTATATATTGACTTAGGAGCAGAAAAAATTATTGCCGCCGAAAAAGACAATCAAAAAATTGCCATTGAAATTAAAAGTTTTGTTGGCAAATCATCTATCGACGACTTAGAAAAAGCATTAGGACAATATATTTTATACTATGATTTATTGACAAAACTAAAATCTGAAAGAACTTTATATTTAGCAATTCATCAACAAGCTTTTGCCGATATTTTTCAAGATCTATTGGTCAAGTTTTATTAGACAACAAACGATTAAAATTATTAATTTTTGACGAAATTGAGGAGGTTATTTTAAGATGGATAGTTTAGAAAAAATGAGAAAAATTATTATTGAATCTCTCCGTTATTATGCAAACTTGCGCTATGCTACTGGAGAGGTAAACCGCCTCCTCATTATTGACAAAGACTCTGATAACTATCTAATTCTCTTAGAAGGTTGGGATAACCGAGAAAGAGTACATGGCTGTTTACTGCATTTACAAATTATTAATGGTAAAATCTGGATACAACGAGACGGAACCGAAGACGGTATTGCCACTGATTTATTAGCCGCCGGTATTCCTAAAGAGCAAATTGTCCTTGCCTTTAAACCCGAACATATTCGACCCTATACTGAATTTGCGGTAAAATAAGCTATAGAATGAAATTCTAGAAGGTTATGAGTATGGTTCTAGTATCCAACGGGCAATCAGCTATTATTCGTACAGAGCGTGGATTGATAATCGCCGGTACGCGAATTACCCTTTATGATGTTATGGATTACCTAAAGGCTCAGTATCCCCCCAAGCTGATTCGTGAAAAACTTGGTCTTAATGATAGACAGATTGATTCAGCCCTAGCATACATTGAGACTCATTGTACTGAGGTTGAAGAATCACCCTAACAACAATTCCTATTGTAGGGATAATTATGTAGGGATAATTCATGAATTATCCCTACTCAGGAATGCTTTGTTTAATGCTTGCCGGGGAGAGAAATTTTCCGTCTTCATACCTTTATCCTCTTCCTACCCAACCCGATTCTTGAGGCTATTTTTTTCTCTCTTATCTTCCCTCAAAAACCCTATATATATGGGCGCACGGATTCCCATTATATAAAAAGTCTAAAGCAAGTCTCGCCATTTGTCAAGGGTTTGGGTAATAATTTTCCGGTTGCCGTTTGCCAAGCTCAGAACTAGGATAGGAAAGAATAAGGTATTATTGCAGCCAGAGAGGCTTAGACTGTGACCAATGTAGCGATCGATGTCCGATTAACCGAGACTTCTCTGTGGCAATGGCAAACATGGCAAGGATTGCCCTATCTTACCTGTAATCTCCTAGAGGACTGGTCCCACGGCTTTTTTACCCGTCATTATTACCCCCAAACCCCGGAAGCTTTTACGGCTGCTCTAGGGGCAAATGTACCAGTTTATCGGGTCAAACAGGTACATGGCGATCGCCTATTAAATCCCCAAGGGATTACTAACCCAGAAATAGCCGAAGCGGATGGAATTATTACCGATGCTTCCGGTCAAGGGATTTGGGTGGCCAGTGCTGATTGTACACCTGTACTAATAGGCGATCGCTCTAGCGGTGTTGGGGTGGCGATTCATTCTGGATGGAGAGGGACAGCTAAGGGAATAGTTGTCAAAGCAGTTAAGCAGTTATTAAACTCCGGTAGTTGTTTAGATAACTTAGTGTTGGCCCTGGGGCCGGCAATTGCCGGGGAAGTGTATCAAGTAGAGGCAGAAGTTGCCGTAGAAGTGGGTTTAAGTTTATTTCCTCAAGAAACCAATCCCGACCAAATTCTGGCGAATTTATTTAACCTCTCCCCTTCCCCCTTATTTGCTGACGAGGAAAAAGGAAAAGTTCGCTTGGACGTGCGAAGGGTGATTTATCATCAACTACAACAGTTAGGAATTAGAGATCAACAAATTGCGATCGCTCCTTTTTGTACCTATCAACAAGAGGAGCATTTTTTCTCCTATCGTCGGGAAAAAGCCAAAAAAATCCAATGGTCTGGCATAGTTAGTCGTTAATGATTACTGCACACTGATAACTGAAAAATCCCCCCTCTCCCATGCGTATTGTTTTTTTCGGAACCCCGACTTTTGCCGTCCCCACCCTCAAAAAATTATTAGCCAATCCCGATATAGAAATAATTGCCGTCGTTACCCAACCGGACAAGCGCCGGGGAAGGGGTAATCAATTAATCCCCTCACCGGTGAAACAAATAGCCATAGAACAGCAAATACCAGTTTTACAGCCTAAAAGTGTCAAAAAAAATGCTAAAACCTTAGATTTTCTCAGACAATCGCGAGCGGATGCCTTTGTAGTAGTTGCCTACGGACAAATCCTCTCCCCAGAAATTCTAGAGATGCCGAGATTAGGCTGTATTAACGTTCATGGCTCAATTTTACCGAAATATCGGGGAGCAGCCCCCGTGCAGTGGTGCATCGCTAGGGGAGAAAAAGAAACCGGCATTACCACCATGTTAATGGATGCGGGCATGGACACCGGACCGATGCTACTGAAAGCCTACACCCCGATCGCTCTTTTTGACAATGCCGAACAGGTGGGAGCAACCCTAGGCCAAATGGGGGCGGATTTGCTCCTAGAAACCCTCTCTAAGCTCGATCGAGCAGAAATTACCCCAATTCCTCAAAATAACGATGATGCCACCTATGCCCCTTTAATTCAAAAATCTGACTATCTAATCCACTGGCAAGATTCGGGCCGGACAATTCACGATCGAGTCCGGGGTTTTTATCCTCATGCGCTAACCACTTTCCGGGGACAACCCTTTAAAGTGATGGCCACTATTCCCCTAGACGATCCGGAGCAACTGCCTCGAGAATTACAGACAAAAGACCTTTCTCATCTAAGCGGAGAAGTGGGATCGATCGTGGCTCTCTGGAAAAATTTCGGGCCGGTGGTGCAGACGGGAGCGGGTTTATTATTATTAAAAGAAGTGCAATTATCGGGAAAACCTCCGCGTTCTGGTGGGGATTTGGTCAATGGTTCCCGTTTAACTATTGGTGAGATTTTCGGTCAATAGTTTTCGGGGTATGGCTTTCCTTTGCTCCTCTATGCTTCACCGGCGAAGATTTTTTTTAACTTGCGAAAGCGATCGGAATAACTTCTTAATACTTCGATCGCAAACATGGGGGTTTCCTGCACGGCAAATAAAAACTGCGGTTGATTGAGATAGGCTAATTTACAATCAGTTTTGGCGATAGCTGTGGATTCTCGCAGTTTATCTGGGTGCAGGAGCGCTCCTGCTCCGAATACGTCCCCTTTTTGTAGAGTTTCTATCAATTGCCCCTTGATATACATCTCCACCTCTCCACTAAGAATACCGTACATTAAATCGCCCTCCGTGCCATCGGCAAAAATAACTTCACCAGTTGGAAAAGTGCGATCGGGATGATTTTCGAGAATTTTAATCGTCTCTACGGGACTTAACATGATTTAACAAGAATTTTTCGGGTTATCTCTCCCATTTTCCAATAGATTGAACTGCCCGATCATCGTTTTTGTATGTAAGAATACTTGAAACTTCTCTACCTGACAAAGATTCGGTTTGACTCTCAGAAATGCTTTGTTTAATCCGACATTCCGCACATCTTCATATACCTTTATATATTTTTACATTCCCCAAGATGTTTTGACGAAAAAGCTTCATTGTAGAAACTACTATTGAGAACATTTTCAATAATTGATTTTTTCTGAGAAAACAAATTACAATTCTTCACCTTGATGAAAATCGATCCTTGTAGCTACAATCTTTACTGGCAAAGGGTTGTAAGCAATGTATTAGTAAAAATTATCAATTGAATGTTAAGAAGTGCGGAAGGTGGGTTTAATGCTTGTCGGGGAGGGAAAATTTCCGTCTTCATACCTTTATCCTCTTCCTACCCAACCCGATTTTTGAGTCTATTTTTTTCTCTCTTATCTTCCCTCAAAAACCCTATATATATGGGCAAACGGATTCCCATTATACATAAAGTATAAAGCAAGTCTCGCCATTTGTCAAGGGTTTTTCTGAAAATCTCCCCACTGCCTTGACAAAACACTGGGGTTAAAACTGTTCGATCGCTGCTTGGGTGATTTCTGCGATCGCGGCTAAACTGGGACTAACTTGGCCAGTATCGGTGGACAACCAGAGAAGATACTCGACATTACCCGCAGGTCCGGTAATGGGAGACCAAGTTAAACCCCGATAGAACCATCCTAAGACTTCTGCGGCCTGTAAAACCTGAAAAATTGCCCCTGCTTGGTCTTGGTAGTCGCGAACTACCCCTTTTTTGCCGACTTTTTCCCGTCCCACCTCGAATTGGGGTTTGACTAATAAAATCGCTTCTCGCGGTGGATTTAATAGCGTCCACAGGGTCGGTAAAACTTTGGTCAGGGAAATAAAGGACAGATCCATAACTGCTAAATCGGCGGGTTTTTCCTGTCCGTATAACTTTTCTGGGGTTAAATAGCGAAAATTAGTTCTTTCTAGTAAAATAACTCGTTGATCCTGCCGTAAACTCCAGGCCACTTGTCCATAACCCACATCGACCCCATAAACCTGTTTTGCTCCTTTTTGCAAGAGACAATCGGTAAATCCCCCCGTGGAAATGCCTCCATCTAAACAAATGCGATCGCTGACATCGATGGCAAACAATTCTAAGGCCTTGGCTAATTTTTCGCCCCCCCTTGACAAATAGGGCAGTTTCTGCTTAACCTCGATCGCCGCTGACCGATCGATTTCTGTGGCCGGTTTATCGATGATTTGGTGATTGACTTTCACCTCTCCAGCGCGAATTAATCGCTGTGCCTGTTGACGGGAATCACAGAGATTTTTGGCTACCAATAATAAATCTAATCTTTCTTTCGGCAAGGAAGGCCTCCCAATAATCAGCGCCTAATTCTAAAAAATACCTTATTTTTCCCCAAGCAATCCCAGAAGGAAGATTATAAGTAAAGAAAGGGACAAGCGGAACCCATCAGCCAAATTTTCGCTGCCATCACGATATTTTATGGATAAAGATACTCGATTCGCCGTTTTAGTCATTGGCATTCCCTTTCTCGGACTAGCTTACTGTGGCTTGATTTTTGCCGTGATGATTTATTGGGTCTGGGCCCGGGAACATCCCGTGACCATGGCCACTTTTTTTGTCCTTGCTCCTTCTTTGATTTCTGGCTCTATTTGGCTGTTAGCTTCCTATAAAGCCCGTCAAAAGCAGCGTTTGGGTTTATAGTTGAATGTAGAGGCCGATGGCATTCGTCCAAAAAGAATCAACTGGATTTTAGAACTTGGTTTAGGTCTTTAGTGTCAACCTCGGCCTAACCGATGGCGATCGCTGTCAGGGATTGGGAAAAAAACCAAAAAGTTTAGCAGCCCCTCCTAAAATGGCGACAACTAGGGCGATAAAAATTCCCCGGTTGGTAAATTCCTGATAAGCAACCCGTGTCGTTAGTCCTTTAATTTCCGTAGTTAGTCGCTCATCTAAAGCTTTAATGTCCCCTCTGATCTCCGATTGTCCTATTTCTACTTTGGTTAACCGTTCATCGATTTTGTCGAATTTTTGATTGACATCTCTTTGTAGGGAGTCTATTTTCCCCTCGATCCTTGTCAGAACAGCTTCTAGGGAATAAGTAACGGTTTCGTTAGCCATTTTTTAATTGCGATCGCTGGTGAGATTGGGGATACCTAAATATGTCAGTTGTCTTGGCATGGTGCGATCGCTCCAGCTAGTTGTGCAAGTGAGCAGTTAAGGGATTGACATAGCTTTAATGTTTGAGATGGGTTCATTCTCGGTTCCCTGTAGCCTGTTTCCCAATTGCTTACGGTTTGCACTGTCACACCTAACCGTTCCGCTAGTTTTCTTTGAGTTAACCCAGCGTTTTCTCGTAATTTCTGCATACGCTGTCCTAGTTCCCTATCCGTCATTATATCTCAAAAATCATCTAAAAATACTGTTGACATTATATAACTATCATTATACATCAAGAATATAAAGGAAGACGACCGCCCTTCGGTGACTTACTGGTAAAAAGACAATGAAGTTGTTGAATAAATCGGTTTTACTTACCGTTTCTGACTTAGTGCGTCCAAAAAGAATTAATAATCATTCTTTAGTCAGAATCAGAGCAGCACAAGGCTGACATTTAGGGGCTGGGCGCGATAGGATAAAAAAGTGCTAGATAAAAACCCCTCTCCCTTACAGTCCCTAGTTGCGGGTCACTGGTTCAAGCTCATCTGTGGAGCTAGTTACCAAGATTTGCCCACGATTCGCAACCTCGCCTTGGCCTATACTATCGCCGGGGCCGATTGTATTGATGTGGCTGCCGATCGAGCCGTGATCCTTGCGGCCAAGGAAGGCATCGAAACGGCGGAAAAAATCGCTGGATTCTCCCCAAATCGACGACCTTGGTTAATGGTCAGTCTCAATGACGGTGAAGATCCCCACTTTCGCAAAGCTGTCTTTAACCCGCAACTCTGTCCGGTCGATTGTCCCCGTCCCTGCGAAAAAATCTGTCCCGCTTATGCTATTGATGGGGGGGGAGTGATTGAACAGCGCTGTTATGGTTGCGGTCGCTGTTTACCCGTTTGTCCCCCGCAGATAATCGAGACAAGATCCCGTGTCTGTCAACCCGCAGAAATTATCCCCTTAATTATCGAAATGGGAGTAGATGCGATCGAAATTCATACCCAAGTCGGTCATGGAGAGGCATTTGCTCGACTCTGGCAAGCGATCGCACCTTTAACTAAAAACCTAAAAATCCTCGCCATAAGTTGCCAAGATGATGAATATATCATTGATCACCTCCACTATCTGCGAGAAACCATTTCACCCCTAAGCTGTCCTCTGATTTGGCAGACGGACGGCCGACCGATGAGCGGCGATATCGGCAAAGGGACCACCCACCCGGCCATTAATATGGCCAAAAAAGTCCTTTCCAGCAATCTAGCCGGATTTGTGCAGTTAGCCGGGGGAACCAATGACCACACCGTGACCAAATTACAGCAACTGGGACTGAGAAAAAAAATCGCTGGTATTGCCTATGGAAGTTACGCCCGTTCATTGATTTTGCCAATTTTAGAGCATTTAGACCAGCCTAACCTTGAAAATGACCCACAAGCCTACCAAGAAGCCCTTAAAGCCGCTTCTATGGTGGTTGCTCAATTAAAAGCCTAGCCTTGGTCAAAAAACTATAATACTTTTTTAATTGACAACTAACCCATAAATGTGTTAGACCCCAAGAAAATCTTGGAAATAAAAACGGCCAATTATCGCCAAAACCCTTTACTATTAATGCCAGAAACCCTACCCTCCTCTCGGATGCCAGTGACCGACGATTTAAACAAACTCTTGGCAATTCTACCGGCTCGGATTCGCGGCAAAATCGAGGAACACCCGCGGCAGCATCAACTAATCGAAGTAGTTATGGATTTGGGACGCATACCAGAAGCGCGTTTTCCCGATGGGGCGATCGATCTGGGAGACGAACCGATCTCAAAAGAAGAAATCCAGTATTCGATCGCCAGGGTGGGCAGTTTTAGCGGCGATAATCGCGCCGGGATTGAACGCACCCTGCACCGGATCAGTGCCATTCGCAATCGAGACGGGGAAATTATCGGTTTAACCTGTCGTATCGGTCGGGCTGTTTTTGGTACGATCACCCTGATTAACGACCTAGTGGAAACAGGAAAATCCCTGCTGCTGCTCGGTCGTCCGGGGGTAGGAAAAACCACCGCTCTCCGGGAAATAGCCCGAGTTTTAGCCGACGATCTTAACAAACGGGTAGTAATTATCGACACCTCCAACGAAATCGCCGGAGATGGAGATATTCCCCATCCGGCCATCGGTCGCGCTCGTCGGATGCAGGTGTCCCGTCCGGAATTACAGCATCAGGTCATGATCGAAGCAGTGGAAAACCATATGCCAGAGGTAATCGTGATTGATGAGATCGGTACGGAATTAGAAGCTCTCGCTGCTCGCACGATCGCCGAACGCGGGGTGCAGTTAGTGGGAACGGCCCACGGCAATCAATTGGAAAATTTAATTAAAAACCCGACTTTATCGGATTTAGTCGGGGGAATTCAGGCAGTAACTCTCGGAGACGAAGAAGCACGCCGCCGGGGTTCTCAGAAGACCGTTTTAGAACGCAAAGCACCCCCCACCTTTGAGATTGCCATCGAAATGTTGGAACGTCAGCGCTGGGTCATCCACGAGGACGTATCTACTACTATCGACCAACTGCTGCGGGGACGGGAAGCAATTGCCCAAATCCGTTGGGTAGATGAGGAGGGAAAAATACAGGTCGCTCAGGAAGAACCAAAACCGGAAAACCTCACCCCTTTGCGCGGCAATTATCTGCCAGAAATGGATAAACCCAAGGGATGGCGGGCCGATGGCCGGATGACCCCCGTGGCCCGTTTCCCTGCGGGCCCTCTCAACCGGGAAAACGATTTTGATCGCCTCCTCGAACAATCTTGGCTACAGGAGGAACCGGAAACGGAAAAAGTCCGCGTCCCCGGTCCCAATGGCGAAGATTGGCCGGTTTATGTCTATCCCTACGGAGTCAGTCGCGCTCCGATCGAGCAGGTAGTACAGGCCCTAGATTTGCCGATCGTTTTGACCAAAGATTTACAGGAGGCCGATGCGGTGCTGGCCCTGCGTTCCCACGTTAAAAATCAGTCAAAATTGCGGCAAATTGCCAAAGTAAGACAAATTCCGATCCACGGCATCAAATCCAATACCCTGCCCCAAATTTCTCGCGGTTTAAAGCGGATTTTGGGCATTGATGACCCGATGAATCAGGAAGGTGCGGATCTGCGTTTATTTGCCCGCAGCGGTAGTGATGACGAGATCGAAGCTTTGGAGGAGGCCCGGTTAGCGGTGGAACAAATCGTTATTCCTACCGGCCAACCGGTGGAGTTACTGCCCCGCTCGGCGAAAGTGCGGAAAATGCAGCACGAATTAGTGGAACATTACCGTCTCCAATCCGATAGCTTCGGAGAGGAACCGAATCGCCGTATTCGCATCTATCCAGCTTAGGAGTCAGGAATTTGAAGCGACGCAGGCTCATCATTATAGGTACAGGGGCGGCGATCGGTGCGGTGGCCGTCCGGATTATCCATCGTCCCGAATCGGAGGCGGAATTGCGGGCTAAAATGCCCCTAGCTGAAAGAATTAAGCTCTGTCTCGATCTGGCTAGTTTAATTCTAGCCAGATCGACTATCTCGATGGTTATTTGGGGAATTCTCTATCCCTATCTTACCCATCCAGAGTCATCGGGTTTTAACAATGCCTTGGCTGAATAGTTACTAATTCTGTAGGCAAATATTGCATCTAGAATTAGCTTTGTACGCTTTGACCCGTACTGGGTTAACTACGAACCTCTCTATCGGATTCCCGCTAAAGGCGGCCTCTCCGACTACCTTTCTTCCAATATTTAAGGAACCATTAATATCTGCTCCATAGAAATAACCCGACGAGCTTCTGAATAGTCCTCTTTTAATTCTCTTGCCTAAATAGCTTTTTTGCTTTTGAATAGACTCTAAGTCCAAGAAACTACATTTAGAGGTATAGCTTTCATTAGTTGTTTTGACCTCTATTCCTACTAAATTTGCTTTATAGGTAAGTTGTTCGATAAACCTTGAATGAGGAATATTTACGAATGACTGGTTATTTCTATCTCCAATATTAATGTTTTGTTTCCAGCCTTGATTATGACCAATAACTAAAAGGTTAATTTGATGAGCTAGTAATTTATCAATAATATATTTACTAGCGGTGTGGAGGTAATAATCCACCTGGCAATTACGCTTTAAAGTTAAACCTTGTATTCTTTTACTGGTCTTCTGGAGACTGGGTAATTCCGATTTGAGTTTAGCTAGTGTCTTGTTGTACTTTTGATTGCAGGATTTTAAGGCTTTTCCACATACTAAAGTTGGCTGAAATTCGGGAATATTAGAGGTAACAGCAGCTAGGTTATTTAAGCCTAAATCGATAAAAGCATATCTTTCTCCCTCTTGACTTGATGAGGATGGTTGTTCATAGACAATCTCTAAACAATAAGCACCCAATTTAGGAATAATCCTGACCTCTAAGACTTTCTTTAAATTAGTTTTAAATTCTAAATTAGTCCCTGATAGCTTGATTAAACCTTGCTTCAACGCTTTTTTAGAAATGGCTTGATAGTTATAAGTTAAAACGTTTCTACCTTTTTCCTTGTCTTTGTATCTTGGCAACTTAGGCTCTCCTGTAAATTTATCTGGCGATTTTTTGTATTGTTCTTTCGCTTTTTGGTAGGATTTAAAGGTTTTTTCTACTTGCTTTAATACTAACTGACTTACTTTGGCGGGTAAGGCTTGATAATCTGGACTCATTTTTAAGGCATGATGTAACTCAGTCATTGTTAAAAATGGTTGATGTGAAAAGAAAACTTGACGGTTTAAATAAACAGCACAATTATACAGATTCTTCGATAAAAATCCTAATTTATCAATTACTGAATAATTTTTGTGATTAAATTTAATTAGATGTTTTTGAACTAATTTCATCATTCTCCTCAAGGCATTTAATTAAACATTCTATCTTTCTATTTCGTTGTCTTAATGAGTATAATCGAGCGCAAAATGAGGTAATTATGCTCAGGAAGTCTTGCATTAAATCGTCTTTTCTTTCTTCTGCTAGATTAACGACCTCTAGATCTCTATTTGTTTGAGTTAAAAGAACTTTCAGATAATTAAACCCTACTCTGCTTAAACGATCTTTATGTTCTACGACAATCAAATTATAATCAGTTTGTTCTAGAAGTTTTAATAATAGCTTTCGATGATCATTGACTCCACTTCCTACTTCTTTAACTACTCGAACAATTTGATAGCCTTTCGCAATACAATAAGCTTCCAATCTTTTTGCCTGAGTCTCTAAGTTAGATTTATTTTCTGAACTAGAAACTCGCGCATAAATAGCTACTTTATTTTCACCGCAAGAACGGTCATCTTCAAAAATAATAATTGTTCCTGTAGGAAGACGTTCTCCTTGTAACTGCCCTCGATTCCACATTCTCCAAGCAGTGTCATAACTGATCCCTTTTTTCTTAGCATAATCTGATAGTTTCATGTGAACTGCAACGTAAACTTGTACTAACCATAATATTAGCAGTTGTTTGCAGTCATTTGCATATATTTTTTACAAAACTTTACAATACCAAGATTTACCCTTTTTGATGGGGGAAGTGGCAAACTATTAACTGTTACCGTTGAATGGGAAAAGACTGTGGATATTCGCTTAATCGTTGTCGATGTGGATGGAACGATCGCCGGGGATAACAATCAGGTTAATCCAGCTGTGGTGCAAGCTGTCTCGGCCGTCCAAAAAAAGGGAATTCCCGTCGCTATCGGCACTGGTAGGATGTACCGCTCGGCTTTACGCTTTCATAAACGTCTTAAATCCACTTTACCTATAATTGCTTACAATGGGGCTTGGATTCAAGATCCTGTTTCCCAAGTTCACCATCGACATACCCCCATTTCCCCCGACTTAGCGCTCGATCTTTTAGATTATCTCGAACAACCCCAATGGAAGGAGAAAATCTCCCTTAATTTTTATATGGACGATGTGCTTTATGTGCGGCAATTAAACGCGGAAACGGAATTCTATCGGCAGCGATCGGGTATTATTGCCGAAGCAGTGGGAGATTTACGCAAAGTGGCCCACAAAACTACTAAAATCCTGGCCATGGGGGAAGATAAGCAATTTATCGCCGAGATTTGGCAGCATTTACAGCAACGCTATCAAAATCAAGATTTATACTTTACCCAATCGAGTCCGACTTTTTTTGAAGTTACCCACGTTGAGGCTACCAAGGGAAGCGCCACCCAATTTTTGGCCGAAGATATCCTAGGATTACAACCTAAAAACGTCATGGCGATCGGTGATAATTTTAATGATGTTTCTATGCTCACCTATGCGGGTGTCGGTGTTGCCATGGGTAATGCTCCCCAAGCTGTTAAGGATCAAGCCGATTGGGTTGCCCCCAGTGTAGACTTAAATGGGGTGGCCGCGGCCTTGGAAAAGTTTGTTTTAATTTGAGGAATGGGGGAATGGGGAAGTGGGGAAATGGGGAAGTGGGCAATTTTAACTAAAACCCTAACACCTTACAACCCTAACACCCTAACACCAATTCGCTTTTTACCGAGAAAATTATGACTATTAATACGCAAACTGTTACGATTTCTAACAAAGATATTGACATAGATGCTTATTTAGCCATTCCCGATCGAGTGGGAATTTATCCAGCAATTATCGTAATTCAGGAAATATTCGGCGTAAACGACCATATTCGCGATGTCACCCGCAGAATTGCCCAAGAAGGCTATATAGCGATCGCTCCTGCCATTTATCAGCGATTTGCTCCCGGTTTTGAAACGGGGTACAGTATGGCAGATATCGAAATCGGTCGTCAGTACAAAGAACAAACCAAAGCAGCCGAATTAATCAGCGATATCCAAGCCACCATCGATTATCTTTATAGTTTGCCACAGGTGCAAAAAACCGGTGTCGGCACGATCGGTTTTTGTTTTGGTGGTCATGTGGTTTATCTTGTCTCCACTCTAGAGGATATCAAAGTTAGTGCCTCTTTTTACGGTGCAGGAATCACCACGGGAACCCCCGGGGGTGGTCAAGGGACAGTGAAGGTGACTCCCCAAATCAAAGGGACAATCTACGCATTTTTCGGGGTGTTGGATACCAGTATTCCTCAAAAGCAAGTGGATGAGATAGAAAACGCATTAACCCGTTATCAAATCCCCCATCGAGTTTTCCGCTATGAAAACGCCGACCATGGCTTTTTCTGCGACCAAAGGGCTAGTTATAATGCTAAGGCGGCCAAATCTGCCTGGGGTCATGTGCTAGAGTTATTTAGCCTTCTTAAATCTTAATGGTCTGACTCCTCAAGCTTCAGCTTACACTGGAAGCAGCTCGAAATCATACTTGTAACTATTCTATTTATCATGACACCGAACCCAGCCTTTTCCATGGACGATTTTGCCAAAGCTCTTGATCAATACGATTATCAATTTGAAAAAGGGCAAATCGTGCGCGGGAGAGTCGATCAACACACCTCCGATGGAGCATTCATCGATATTGGCGGCAAATCCTCCGCTTTTATTCCTTTAAGGGAAATTTCCCTCGAAAATGTTATTTCTATTGCTGAAGCTTTACCCATAGGTGCAGAATTCGATTTTCTGATTACCCGTGGACAGGACGCGGAAGGACAAGTTACCCTGTCTCTGCGGCAATTATTACTACAAAAAGCTTGGGAAAATGTCAGGGAAATCTCTGAAAGTGGCAAGTCGGTACAGCTGCGCGTCACGGGGGTGAATAAGGGGGGAGTGACGGGAGAAGTGGAAGGATTAAAAGGATTTATCCCTCGCTCCCATTTAATCGAAAAAAATGATTTAGATTCCCTGATCGGACAACTTTTAACCGCAACTTTTATTCAAATCGATCAAGAAAATAATAAATTAGTTTTATCTCAGCGAGAAATTGCTCGCGCTAACGCTATCAGTCAATTAGCTGTGGGTAAATTATTAAGTGGCACTGTGGTTAAATTACAACCCTACGGTGTCTTTGTCGATTGCGGTGGAGTGACGGGATTACTCCATGCTAAACAGGTGACAGGAGCCTCTTTTAATTCTCCCATGACTTTCTTTAAAGTTGGTCAAGCAATTCAAGTGGTAGTCGCGGAAATTGACGAATATAAAAACCGCATTTCCCTATCCACAAAAATCCTGGAAGCACACCCCGGCGAAATTCTCGAAAACTTTGCAGAAGTCATGGAAACAGCAGCAGAAAGATTAAAACAAGCTCAGGGAAAAACCCCAGAAACTTAGTGTAGGGTGGGTTAGGCGACAATAATTTAGATATTTTACCACCTATTTAGTATTCGCCGTAACCCACCATCAGTTATCAGTTATCAGTTATCAGTTATCAGTTATCAGATGTGAGTTAGCGTAGGGTGGGTTAGGCGACAATAATTTAGATATTTTACCACCTATTTAGTATTCGCCGTAACCCACCATCAGTTATCAGTTATCAGTTATCAGATGTGAGTTTTAAGTGGACAGTCTTAAGTAGGAAATTGCCGTTTTCTTTTCGCTGATTGCTGTTTTTTACTTTTTCCTTGATCAAGATGTTTCAAGAAAAGATGTTTCAAGATCGGATAGCAATTTTAGGGACTATGCACGGAAAAGAGCGGGTGATTGCACCGATTTTAGCGCAAGAAATAGGCCTTAAGGTGATTGTACCCGATAATTTTAATACCGATCGCTTTGGCACTTTTACCCGGGATATTAAGCGCATCGGGACACAAATTGAAACCGCTCGCAGGAAGGCACAACAAGCGATCGAGCTTTCGGGATACGATATCGGAATTGCTAGTGAGGGTAGTTTTTATCCCTATCCTAACTTGCCGTTAGTTTCCTGTAATCGTGAATTGATTTTATTACTCGATCAAGTCCATAATCTAGAAATAATTGGTCAAGCAATAGTCACGGAAACTAATCACGCTCACCAAACTGTCACTAATCTAGCAGCTGCTTTAGAATTTGCCGAAAAAATAGGGTTTCCTAGTCATGGTTTAGTGGTGATGTTTGATAAAAATTCTCTCGACTCCGAGCAGATTTTTAAGGGAATTACTGACCAGAAAAATTTCGTTAAAATTGTTGAAGATATTCTTGACAAAAACGGCAAAGTACACCTAGAAACCGATATGCGCGCTATGCACAATCCCACGCGGATGAAAGCAATTGCAGCTGCGACAGCAAATCTTGTTCAAAAACTTAATCAATTATGCCCTAATTGTGGTTGTCCGGGGTTTGATATTATCGAAAGAACATCGGGTTTACCCTGTGGTTTATGTCACTTTCCCACCTCTTTAATTAAACTGGAACTATACGGTTGTCAAAGGTGTGATTATCGAGAGGAAAAACTCTTTCCCAACGGTGAAAAAACCGCCGATCCGATGTATTGTCAATATTGTAATCCCTAAAGATAGCTTTTCTATGGAAAGAATTTTAGAACCAGAAGTAATGGATGATCGGGAAGAAGTGATCGAATATGATGCCATGGACTTCACGGAAGTTAATACTAATTTCGCCAAAGAAGCCGTACAATTAGCCGGTATTAATGCTAGGGTCTTAGATGTAGGAACTGGTACTGCACGCATTCCGATTATACTCAGTCAACTACGTCCCCAATGGCAAATTATCGCTATTGATCTGGCCGATTCTATGTTAGAAATTGGTCAAAAAAATATCCTTAATGCTAACTGTCAAGAACAGATCAAATTGGAGAAAGTTGATGGAAAAAATCTTCCCTACCAATCCGAGCAATTTGATTTAGTTATTTCTAATAGTTTAATCCATCATCTCGAAAATCCTCTGCCTTTTTTACGGGAAATTAAGCGAGTTTTAAAACCGAATGGTGGCATTTTTTTAAGAGATTTATTCCGTCCTGATTCCGAGGAAATAATCCAGGGGATGGTGAGGGAAATCGATCCTAATTTTTCTCCCCGACAAGCGCAACTATTTAAAGATTCTCTCCATGCAGCTTTTACCCTAGCAGAAATCGCCGATTTAATCCAGCAGTCGGGATTAAAAAATGTTAAAATTTATCAGTCTTCTAATCGTCATTGGACAGCCATAAAAACCAGTAAAAACTAATCACTAAATCAGGGAAAAATTGAGTTATGAAAGTTGGATTTTTGGGAACAGGATTAATGGGAACGCCAATGGTAGAAAGATTATTAAATCAGAAAATTTCTGTTATTGCCTATAATCGCACCTTAGAAAAATTAGCACCTTTACAGCAGTTGGGAGCCAAAACAGTTAACTCTCCTGAACAAGTCATTCAAGAGGCAGATTGTCTGATTTTAATGTTAACTAATGCCGCCGCTATCCAAGAGGTTTTAGGATTAAATTACGAGCAATCTAACTTCAATAATCGGACTATTATCCAGATGGGAACCATTGCCCCTTCTGAAAGTAAACAACTGCGAGATCAAATTGTGGCTAAAGGGGGAGAATATCTAGAAGCACCCGTGTTAGGAAGTATTCCCGAAGCTAAAAATGGCACTCTCTTAGTTATGGTGGGAGCAACGGAGAAACAGTTCCATCAATGGTCAAATTTATTAGCACATTTTGGTCAAAAACCGATGTTAATCGGGGAAGTGGGAACCGCTGCGGCATTAAAATTAGCTTTAAATCAATTAATTGCCACTCTAACCAGTGCTTTTGCTTTGAGTTTAGCTTTTTTATCCCAGCAAGGAGTAGATCTAGAAAAATTCATGACTATCCTGCGTCAAAGTGCCTTATATGCGCCTACTTTTGACAAAAAATTAACCAGAATGTTAGAGAAAAATTATGCTAACCCTAACTTTCCCACTAAACATTTACTCAAAGATGTCAATCTCTTTTTAGAGGAATCGGAGAAGTTAGATTTAACCACTTTTCCCCTAACAGGAGTAGAGCGTCTTCTGGAAAAAGCTTTAGCAATGGGATTAGCAGAGGAAGATTATTCAGCTTTATATGAGGCGCTGAAAAAAGAATTATAAACCGCGTGGCAACATCAAAACGACTCTCTTTGGTTTGTCTAGTCGGACAACTGATAGGAGAAAAACTGGTAAAAGGCTTTAAATTTTCCTTAAGCTTTGTTGAGGTAGCCGGAAGAGGGGGTTAGAGTGGGAAGTGATGGAATTTTGGGCATATTTTCCTATGACGTTGACTGAATTTGGATTATTAGCGGGTTTACTTGTCCCCGGTATCCTGCTCTCGATTTTGGTGATGGTGAGTTTTGCCAAAGGGGGTTAAAAACTGATAGAGACACCGATGAAAGTGTCTCTATCTTTTTGGGGTGAGGATTAATCTATTTTTGGTTTTTTGCCCAATTTAATTGATTCTGTAGCTAACAAAATTGATTCTAAATGATGGCGCTTCTCCACTTGACCGAGGAAATAACCTGTCATCATCGCTGAAGCGAGAAGATTCGCCAAATTCTCGCGGTCAGTGGTAATTTGTACCGCAAAATCCTCTGAGGGCAACATTCCCACCAATCCCCTGACGTTTTGCGAGATAATATCTTTAATTTCGCTACTGACGGATTGGGCTATTCTCTCAAGGGTTTCAGGATGCTGCTGCTGGAGATACTGCATCAGACAGTTATCATTTTGTTCTTCGGTTTCCCAGGGAAAAAAATCAGGATTAAAAGTCATCAGAACTTCCACGCTGTAGTGGTTATTGGATCTAGGTTAACAAATCGCTCTTCTTGATTGCCCGAAGTCCCCCCTATCTTCTTCAAGTTTAGCTCAGTGATCAGAAATATTTACCCTTAATATACCCTCTCCCTCCTTATTCCTGATCGGTAGCTTCTAGAATACCCTGTTCCCTAAGATTGTCAACCTCGAAATATTGATGAAATTTATCGGTTACTTCTAACCAATAGGATCTACCTTCATTTTGCTTGCGTTTTCTCACAAATCCTCGTTCTACCAAGTCCTGAACCTGTTGATAGGCCGTACTGCCTCGTAAATTAATTAAATCCGCTTGCAAAATCGGTTCTTTCAGTGCGATCGCTGCTAAAGTACGGAGGGTTCCTGTGCCTAATTCGGCCGGGATCAGGTCTTCGATCAAATTCTGATAAGCTGACCGCAATTGTAAACTATAACCGAGGGGGGTTTCCACCACTTCCAAGGCACTATCCCGGTGGGCATAATCGGACATTAACTCGATCATAGCATCTTCCACCGTCAAGCGATCGCTGTTGGTTAATGTCACCATCTCGGTTAAGGGGACAGGCTGCCCTTTTAGGTAAAGTATCGCTTCTAGACGGGTAGCTAGTCTGATCTCTTGGTGGGCTTCCGCGCTCAATCTCGACTACCTAAGTTTAGACACTAAGCTAATATTCTACTAGAAAACGAACGAGAAAATTATGGAAACTTTTTGGAGTCAGGTTTTAGACTTTTGTTATCAGGCTACCGAGCAGGTGGGCGATCGCCTAGTAGCTGATTTTGGCAAATTACAGGCCACCAATAAAGCAGACGGGACTTTAGTGACGGCTGCCGACCGTTGGTCCGATGGCGAATTGCGATCATTAATTGCCCGCACTTTCCAGGATCATGGAGTCTTAACCGAGGAAACTACCCATATTTTCCCGGATCAAGAATGGTGTTGGGTAGTGGATCCAATCGACGGCACGACTAATTTTACTCGCGGTATTCCCATCTGGGGCATTTCCCTAGGACTTCTCTACCGGGGGACTCCTGTGTTCGGATTTGTTTATCTCCCCTGCCTGAAACAGTCCTATTATGGTTATTGGTACGGTGAGACGGGTTTAACCGGTCCAGAGGGGGCCTACTGCAACGGTCAACCGATTCACACCAGCGACGATTTTCCCAGCAAAAATCATCTGTTTAATCTCTGCGCTCGTAGTACAGGTGTATTAAAAAAACCCTTTCCCTGCAAAGTGCGGATGATAGGAGTGGCTAGTTATAATCTGCTTTTGGTTGCCGATGGCACTGTCTTGGGAGGAGTGGAAGCAACCCCAAAAGTCTGGGATATTGCTGCGGTTTGGGCAATTCTACAGGCCGCCGGCGGGGTATTTATCTCTTTAGGAGAAAAGATTTTTCCCTTACAGGTGGGGGAAAATTATAGTGATCGATCCTATCCCTGTTTAGCCGTGGCTCGATCGAATTTAGCGCCGGTTTTCTTGCCTTTAGTCGGTTTTCTCAAGGATGTTGCTTGAATGGAGAATTGCTCAGGTTAGAATAGCTGCATTTATTGGTTTTATCTCTATTTAGGGCTGGCTGAATAAATCTAAAAACCTTGTTGGATAATATCTTTAAGCTTGTTTGAAATCAAAAACTGCCAGCCCTTGGATTGATCAGGGGGGAAATTTAGGCACTTTTTGCCTGAAAATTAGGTAATTGACCCCCTGAAAATCGGTAAAACCCTACACTCCACACCCTACACCCCACACCCTGCCCCCACGAATTTATTTCATGAGTTTTGATACTTCCTCTCTCAGCGAACGCAACGATAAAGCCGAAGTCTATCAGCCGGTAATTATTCGCCTCGAAAATGTGTCTAAAATCTACGGCAGTGGCGAAACCATAGTTAAAGCCCTCAATAACATCAATTTAAGCCTAAAAAAAGGGGAATATTGCGCTATTATGGGGGCATCGGGTTCGGGAAAATCCACGGTCATGAATATTATCGGCTGTCTTGATCGTCCCACCTCGGGGTCCTATTATCTAGAAAATCTGGACGTTTCCACGCTGCCGGATGGGGATTTAGCTCAGATTCGCAATCGTAAAATCGGCTTTGTTTTCCAGCAATTCCATCTTTTACCCCAGATGAGTGCGCTAGAAAATGTCATGTTACCGATGATTTATGGTGGGGTTCCTCCCCAAGAAAGAAAGGAAAGAGCGATCGCTGCTTTAACGAGGGTAAAATTAGATAATCGACTGCACAATAAACCCAATCAATTATCGGGGGGACAACAGCAGCGCGTCGCTATTGCTAGGGCAATTGTCAATCAACCCATATTATTACTTGCTGATGAACCGACGGGGGCCCTAGACTCGAAAACGACCCAAGAGGTGATGGCTATTTTCTCGGAATTGAATAACAGTGGCATTACTATCGTCATGGTAACTCACGAGGCTGATGTGGCGCGTCACTCTCAGCGCATTATTTGGTTTAAGGATGGTGAAGTGGTTTATCCTAATCTCGCACCGACGGATTTACACGAGGTGATTGGGTAGGGTAGGGATTTTTCAGTTATCAGTGAAAAGAAAACGGCAACTTCCTAATTAGATATCTGTTAGGGATTGGGAAGAAAACCAAAAAGTTTAGCTGCCCCTCCTAAAATGGCAACAACCAAAGCGATTAGAATCCCTCGATTGGTAAATTCCTGATTAGCGACTCTTGCAGTTAATCCTTTAATTTCTGTGGTTAGTCGCTCATCTAGGGCTTTAATCTCCCCTTTTAACTCCGATTGTCCTATCTCTAGCTTGTTAACATCTCTTTGTAGAGAGTCTATTTTCCCCTCAATCCTTGTCAGAACAGCTTCTAGGGAATAAGTCACGGTTTCGTTAGACATGAGCTAAACTCCTATATTTTGCTATGTTGCAATCGCCTTATTTATGGGTTGCCACTGAGTAGAGAAAATCTGATGCTGACGGTGATTATTGCCCCGATACCGGCACTAATTCCCCCAACAATCAGAGGTAAAATTAACCCCCGAAATCCCTGTAAGTCAGAAACAGACTTAACTAAAACAGATTGCTCGTTTTCTACTTTCTCTAATCTTTTATCGATGCCCTCAATCTTAAAGCCTAAGGCTTTAATCTCCCCTTTTAACTCCGATTGTCCTATTTCTACTTTGGTTAATCGTTCATCGATTTTGTCTATTTTTCCCTCAATCCTTGTCAGAACAGCTTCTAGGGAATAAGTCACGGTTTCGTTAGACATTGGCTAGACTCCTATATTTTGCTATGTTGCGATTGCGCTATTTAGGGGTTGCCACCGAGGAGAGAAAATCTGATGCTGACGGTGATTATTGCCCCGATACCAGCACTAATTCCCCCAACAATCAGAGGTAAAATTAACCCCCGAAATCCCTGTAAGTCAGAAACAGACTTAACTAAAACAGATTGCTCGTTTTCTACTTTCTCTAATCTTTTATCGATGCCCTCAATCTTAAAGCCTAAGGCTTTAATCTCCCCTTTTAACTCCGATTGTCCTATTTCTACTTTGGTTAATCGTTCATCGATTTTGTCGAATTTTTGATTAACATCCCTTTGTAGAGAGTCTATTTTTCCCTCAATCCTTGTTAGAACAGCTTCTAGGGAATAAGTCACGGTTTCGTTAGACATGGGCTAAACTCCTATATTTTGCTATGTTGCGGTCTCGCGTAGCGAGCGCGTTGCGACCGCCTAATCTTCTTTGGGCGCGATTGCTCCAGTGGGGACTAATTCTAATAATTCTCCAGGCTGTACTCAGTAGCGATCGCATTAAAATAATCACACAATCAATTAAAAGTATAATAATACTAAATCCATTGAGTACAGGCTAGTTATGAGGAGAGGCACTCATGCAATAGGCAATAGGCAAAAGGGAGAATAAATAATCATTCTTTAATAACTGGATTTAATATTAGTAAAAATTATCAATTGAATGTTAAGAAGTGCGGAAATTGGGATTTAATACTGCTCACTTAAAACTCAAATCTGATAACTGGTAACTGGTAACTGGTAACTGGTAACTGGTAACTGATAACTGATAACTGATAAATCCTTAGATTTCGGGTGCTTTTAGGGAATAAAGGGAGAAACTAGCGGTTTTTGCCTTGGCCTGTTGCACTAAACTGGGGACGGAATTACGCGCTAGGGCGGTTAATTTATTGGTGGTAGCATCGTAAATTGTCGTCGCCACTTTGGGATAGAGTCCAATGCCGATAATTGGCACTAATAGAGAAGCGATGATAAAGACTTCCCGGGGTTCCGCATCCACTAGGGCATGGTGTTCTTCTAATTCCTTATTTTCCGGCCCATAGAGAATTTCTCGCAACATGGACAAGAGATAAATCGGGGTGAGAATGACACCGATAGCCGCTAAAAAGACGATAATGACGCGGAAAGTGGGACTATAGGCATCACTGGTGGCAAAACCGATAAATACCATTAATTCCGCCACAAAACCGCTCATCCCGGGCAAAGCCAGGGAAGCGAGGGAACAGGTGGTCCACATGGCAAAAACTTTCTTCATTTTCTTGCCGACACCGCCCATCTCGTCTAACATCAGGGTATGGGTGCGATCGTAGGTACAACCGACCATAAAGAATAAACTCGCCCCAATCAGTCCATGGGAAATCATCTGTAACATCGCCCCACTTGTGCCAATATCGGTAAAGGAAGCCATGCCAATCAGGACAAATCCCATGTGAGAGATGGAGGAATAGGCAATTTTGCGCTTAAGATTGCGTTGGGCAAAGGAAGTTAAGGCGGCGTAGATAATATTAACTACCCCTAAAATCACTAAAACGGGGGCGAAAACGGCGTGAGCATCGGGTAACATCCCCATATTCATCCGTAAGAGCGCATAACCACCCATTTTAAGCAAAATTCCCGCTAGTAACATATGGGCAGGGGCAGTGGCTTCGCCGTGGGCATCCGGTAGCCAAGTATGAAGAGGGAAGATGGGCAGTTTTACCCCGTAGGCAATCAGAAAACCAGCGTAGAGGAATAATTGCAGTTTCAGGGGGAAATCCTTGCCGGCAATAGTCACCATGTCAAAGGAGACGGTATCGCCATAAAAAGCCATCGTCAGCGCCGCTACAAGGATGAAGAGAGAGCCTCCGGCGGTGTAAAGGATAAATTTGGTGGCCGCGTAGAGACGGCGTTTACCGCCCCAAATAGAGAGGATCAGATAGACGGGGACTAATTCTAATTCCCAGACGAGGAAGAACAGTAACAAATCCTGTACGGCAAACACTGCAATCTGTCCCCCGTACATCAACAGCATCAGGAAGTAGAATAGTTTCGGTTTAAAAGTCACCGGCCAAGCCGCTAAGATAGCTAGAGTGGTAATAAATCCCGTTAAGATAATCAGAGGCATGGAGAGGCCATCGGCTCCTAATGACCATCTTAGGTCAATTTCGGGCAACCATTGGTAACTTTCCACTAATTGCAGATTGGGATTAGCGAAATCGTAACTGCTATAGAAAGCGTAGATAATTAGGGCAAAGTCGATTAATCCCACCGTCAGAGCAAACCATCTCACGGTTTTACCGTCTTTATCGGGAATTATGGGAACCAATAAAGCGGCGACGATAGGAAAAAGGATGATGACAGTTAACCAAGGAAAGTTCGTTAGATTCATCGGCTGTTTTAATATTTATTTAATCGTCAGAATCGAGAAATTAAGCTAGGGCTTTTTGGCGGTTTTACCTAGCAAAACCGCCTTTTTTTCGCTTGTTCTCGCGGTTACATTTGACTGTACCTAAATCAATCTAGCAATTATTTTCCTGTCCTTGTCTGTTAATATTGTTAAGTTTCAAGAGACTTCTGGCCTAATTAGGGTTTGCTAAAAAAGTTTTTCGGTGGGGGCAGGGTGTGGGGTGTGGGGTGTAGGGTTTTATACCATTAACCCATCCTACAAATAATTGTGCCTCCCTACTTAATCGGGCAAATCAAAGAGAACCCCCGTCATATAACGCTCTGCCCATTCCCAACCGAAGGCTTTTTCTAGTACACGACGAGTTTTATCGTTTTTTTGCTGTTGACTACAATAATCCCGTTGTCCCTGTAAATAAATGCGCGCTTCTTCCCCGGAAAGAGGCTGACTTTCCTTAGCACATTTGCAGTGAATTGTCAAGAAATCTGTTACTCTTTGTAAAAATTGTCGTTCCTCGGCGGCGGTTTCGGGACGAATAAACAGACAATATTGGGAGAAAATATGACCCCAAGGGGGCAAATCACGAGCTTGAGCGAAATTAGCCGCAGGTAAAGCCGCTAAAGCCTCATTATAGGCACTAGAGAGAGTTTTATCGCCACTGGTGGGAGAAAGATCCACAATAGCGGCACTGATTCCCGCTTTGCCGGAGACTATATCACATCCAAACATCGGCAGCGGATATTCTGGACGGGGGAACATGACACAGTGGAGAATATCCAAACCATTGCCCAGTTTAGCCAGTTCTAGGTGCATTTTGCGGAACTGGGGAGTTTGATAGCAGCGATTCTCGATAATCAATTTTTCCCCTTCTAAACGTCCCTCCACATAGCCTAAACCTTCCGGCAACTCAAAGGGCGACAAATCAAGATAATTTTCCCACTGGGACAAAATTGCTGTGGCTAATTGTCCAATCAGGGGATGAAGCAACGGTAAAATTTCAGGGTTGGTAACGGCTATCATAGGTCAGTTATCAGTAATCAGTTATCAGTTATCAGTTATCAGTCATCAGTTGTCAGTTATCAGTCATCAGTTATCAGTCATCAGCTTTTTTCTCCCTATTTGCCTATTTCCCTATTTCCCCATCTCCTTATCTCCCCATCTCCTTATCTCCCCTCTCCCTATTTCCCTATTTCCCTATTTCCCTATCACCCTATTTCCCTATCACCCTATCTCCCTATCTCCCTATCTCCCTATCTCCTGACATCTAAAATCCACTTTACCCCATGGAGCGATCGAGATTAGAACTGGGAAACATAAAATTAACTTTTTGATCCTTCTCCCAATTTAGCCTATGGTTAGCAGCGCTGCTCGTCCAAGACCTTCCTTAAAAACCCTCTGGCAAAAGATAGAATCTTTTCCCCTACCAGAAACCGAGGAATCGATTATTTTAAGAATTCTGGTGCAAGCTTTAGTAATCGTCGGTATTATCGCCACGGATGTGGCTACCGATAGTTATACCAGTATTTGGGCTGTTCCTCTCAGTATTATCGGCGGAATCTGGAGTTGGCGACGCAGGAAAAAGCGCAATATCGGGGCAAAATTTTGTATAGCGATCGGAATGTTGGTAGTTTTGGCGCTATTCTTGGGTGATATCGTTGCGATGCAGGATAGTCGTATTGCTCTAACACAATTACTAATTCAACTGCAAATTCTCCATAGTTTTGACCTGCCCCGACGCAAAGATTTAGGGTATTCTATGGTAATCGGTTTAATTCTCTTGGGAGTCGCCGGGACAATCTCCCAAACCCTCGCTTTTGCGCCTTGGTTAATCCTATTTCTGTTTTTATCCCTACCTACCCTAGTTTTAGACTATCGTTCTCGTTTAGGTTTAGATAATCTCAATCAGAGTCTCCCTTTCTTCCCAAGGAAACCCCCGCGTCTAGCCACAAAAAAATTAGTTTCCCCGCAAAATTCCCCCCTTTCTCCCAAACGTTTCGGGATTTTCTTTCTGACAATTCTCCTCTTGGGATTGACAATTTTTGCTCTGATGCCGCGTTTTCCGGGTTATCAAATTCAATCTTTTCCCGTCAATAGTCCCGAAGGTATGGAAAATCAGGGTTTTGAACAGGGAGACAGACAAATCGTTAACCCCGGCTATGTGCGCGAGGGTGAAACGGGGAAGGGTGGCGTAAATGGCGGTAATAGTCCCACTACAGGGTCAGGACAGCTAGATACTACCTTTTATTACGGTTTTAACAGCCAAATTAACCAAAATTTGCGGGGAAGTATGACTCCCCAGACAGTCATGCGGGTACATTCTCAAGCCCCCGGATTCTGGCGCGCCATGGCCTTTGATCGCTATACTGGTCAAGGGTGGCAAATCTCGCGAGATCAAGAATTAGAGGATTTAAATCGCAGTAGTTGGTCCTATCGCTTTTTTGTGCCGCTACCCGCAACCCAAGCCAAAACCCATCAGGTAGTCCAAACCTACAGCATTGTCTCCAGTTTACCGAATATTATCCCTGCTCTTACTTCGCCCCAGGTTCTCTTTTTTCCCACTCGACAGGTATCTCTGGACCGAGAAAATAGCTTAAGGTCGCCGGGAAGATTAGCAGAACGGCTAACTTATACTGTAATCTCACAAGTGCCGGAACGCAATCGCAGCCAATTGCGATCGGCCTCAGAAACCTACCCTAAGTCTATTCTCAAGTATTATTTACAAATTCCTGCCGAAATTGCCCCGAAAGTCCGCCGAAAAACCGAGGAATTGCTGGCCAAATCTCCCAAACCCTTAACCTCTCCCTACGAGAAGGCCCTATATTTGGCCCAAGCATTGAAGCAAAACTACGAATTAAAAACCGATTTGCCCTTTTTAGCCGAAAATGAGGATTTAGTCTCGGCCTTTTTGTTTCGTTTTCAGGGGGGTTACGCCGATCATTTTTCCACCGTGTTAACGATTATGTTACGCTCGATCGGTATTCCTGCCCGATTAGCCACCGGTTTTGCCCCTGGCCAGTTTAATCCTTTCACTGGCTTTTATGTTGTCCAAAATACGGACGCTTACGCCATCACAGAGGTGTTTTTCCCGGGTTACGGTTGGTACACTTTCGATCCTATCCCAGGCCACGAATTAATTCCCCCATCCTTTGAGGAAGCGGAACCTTTTAGCGTCCTCAAGCAATTTTGGCAATGGGTAGCCGGATGGTTGCCTTCCCCAGTCACGGGTTTTCTCGGTCTGATTTGGGAAAATGTTATCGTTACTATCGGTAAGTTATTGGCCTGGTTATGGCGCTTTATTTCTGGCAGTCTTTTCGGGGGAATTCTCGGTGGTTTAGTCGGGGTCGTCTTCGCTTACGCTGGTTGGTTAGGATGGCGACAGTTCCATCGTTGGCGTAGGAGTCGCAAGTTAGCAAAACTACCACCAATCGAGCGTTTATACCAGCAAATGTTAGGAATCTTAACAGAAGCCGGTTATGGCAAACATCCCGCTCAAACCCCTTTAGAATACGCCACCGCCGCCCGCCGCGTCCAACCGCCGCCAGTGGCGAATATTATCGAGGAGATTGCTCGCGCCTACGTTGATTGGCGTTATGGCGGTAAATCGGCTAATATCGAGAGATTACGCCAACGTTTTCGAGAATTTGTCAAGCTAGTGAAAAAGTGAGCTTGAGAGCAGTTATCTTAATGGTGAGGTAGGAAGTTTTCGTTTTGGGGAGTCGATCGCCGGTCGTCCATAGCAAATTAGGTTACACTTCATCTTGATGAGAAAGGCTATAAACAAGACTATGTTAAGAAATGTAACCAAGGCCGAAACCCTTACTGTTGCCTTGTCTGCACAGTTAACTTTATTTTTGTCCGACTACCGATAATTCTCAGCCAGTAATTTATAAGCAGATCAATGTCATCTTGTCAAGTATTTGAACAATCAATTCAGATTAAAGCTAGTGCCACGACGGTGGAGCGTTGTATCACGGATTTAGAGTTAATGCGTCGTTGGTTGAATCCGGTGTTAGTTTGTGAACCTATCGGCGATTGGAAGACCGATATCGGTGGTAGAAGTCGTTTTTTGATTCAAATTCCCCTAATTCAGCCAACGCTAAAAAGTACGGTGATTGAGAGGGAACCGGGGTTAATTGTCTGGCAATTTGAAGGATTTTTTCGCGGATGCGATCGCTGGGAATGTCAACCCAATGATGACGGCACTTGTTTAATCAATCGTTTTGAGTTTGCGATTCCTAATCCGGTTGTGGGGTGGGGATTCCAGCAATTCGCCGCCAAATGGACTAAAAAGGATATGGAAGCGCAATTAAGAAGATTAAAACGAGTAGCTGAGGAAATTTATCTACTTTCAGCAACAAGTTAAGCTGATGGGGTGGTAAGCGGGGGGTTTTGGGGATGGGAGAATACCCTCACCCCCAACAGCTAACCCCCGATCCCTAATCGATCGAGATCGACTGGGGACTGTTGCCGTTATCCTGATTATTGTCGTTAAAACTGACTAATCCCTGCTGTTCTAACCATTTTTTGAGGGGATCGTCCGAAAGTTTCAAGCGCAGTAATCCAGAGGCAAAACCACCGAAAAAAGCGATCGGTTGTTGAATCAGTTCTTTAACAACGGGTTGTAATTCATCGAGAAACATCTTATTCTATCTCCTGATATTGTCACACCTATCAATGTTAAGTTAATTGAAGTGATTCTGTAAGACTAGCATGACTGAAACTCCCAACACGGTGAAAAAATCTTTCCGGCTAACCCCGTTTATTTTTCTAGGAATACTGCTCATCTGGCTAGGAATTAGGTTAATCGCTCCCGATAGCGTCAGTTTATTCGCCGGTACTCGTCCCGATTATTTGGGAGTCAGGGAGGGTAAACTGGCCCCTTGTCCAGTCACTCCTAATTGTGTTAGTAGTCAGAGTCAGGATCAGGCTCATGCGATCGAACCCCTTAGTTATCAGGGTAGCGGTGAAAAAGCGATCGAGCAATTAGCTAAAATTATCGCCTCCCAACCGAGAACTAAAATTATTAACCAAGATAGTAACTATCTCTACGCCGAATTTAGCAGTCAATGGATGGGATTTGTCGATGATCTAGAATTTTCTCTTAATCCTAGCAAAAATGCGATCGATGTTCGCTCGGCCTCCCGGTTAGGAGAATCGGATTTAAATGTCAATCGAGAACGAGTGGAAACCCTGAGAAAACTCTTTTCAGTGATCAGTAAACAGTAAACAGTGAAAAGTAATCGGGTGCATCTCAATTTTGTAGAAATATCTATACTACATTTGGGCGCACGCGATGCGCCCCTACCATTGGTGCGATAATATTATTATTGTAGGGGCGAATTGCATTCGCCCTCTTTAAATGACTTCTGCTGCTCACCTATATGTCAGAGAAAGTCACCAATAGGAGATGCATCCAATCAGTAATCAGTAATCAGTAAACGGTGAAATGACTCAGAGAATACTGACTCGGAGAATAATATAAGAAAAATTATGTTTCGTCCCCAACCGATACCAGCAAAAGCAGGACAGGAATCCGTCTGGGATTATCCTCGTCCCCCGCGCCTAGAATTATCGCCTAAACACCTAAAAATCATCTTTAATGGGGTGATAATTGCCGATACTAAAAGCAGTTATCGAGTTCTAGAAACCAGTCATCCTCCAGTTTATTATCTACCGCCCCAAGATATTAAAATGGAATACCTGCAAGCCACAGCAGAAAAGTCTTTTTGTGAGTGGAAAGGTCTAGCTGGATATTACAATATCACCGTTGGGGATCAACAGGCAATTAACGCCGCTTGGTATTATCCGGACCCGACACCAGAGTTTCAGGCAATTAAGAATTATCTGGCTTTTTATCCCGCCAAAATGACCGCTTGTTATGCCGACGGGGAATTAGTACAACCGCAACCGGGCAACTTTTACGGGGGATGGATAACCTCCGATGTGGTTGGTCCATTTAAAGGCGTTCCCAATAGTTGGGGCTGGTAATCACGTTAAGTCCTTTGGGCATTATGCTACTTGTCAGAAGGGGCAAAAGGCAAAAGGCAAAAGGCAAAAGGCAAAAGGCAAAAGGCAAAAGGCAGCTACTGGCCAAAATTAATTAATTTTCTCCCCAAAACCCCACACCCCACACCCCACACCCTACACCCCACATCCCCTTAACTCCTAGTTTCTACTTTTTACGAGAAATTATGACTATATCCCAACCCGATCTAGAACCCACTTGGATGACGATTATTCGCCTCTTGCGCTGGGATAAACCCGCCGGTAGGTTAATTTTGATGATTCCCGCTTTATGGGCGGTATTTTTGGCGGCAGACGGGGTGCCACCGCTACCCTTGATCGGGGTGATCGTTTTGGGAACTTTGGCCACTAGCGCCGCCGGCTGTGTGGTTAACGATCTTTGGGATCGGGATATAGATCCACAGGTCGATCGCACTCGTAACCGTCCTTTAGCGGCCAGAGCTTTATCGATCAAGGTTGGTTTGATTATCGCTCTAATTGCTTTCTTTTGTGCCGCAATTTTAGCTTTATATCTCAATTTCCTGAGTTTTTGCCTATGTGTGGCCGCCGTTCCCCTGATTATCTGCTATCCTCTCGCCAAGCGTTTTTTTCCTGTACCCCAATTGGTTCTTTCTCTCGCTTGGGGTTTTGCGGTTTTAATCTGTTGGAGTGCCGTCACCGGGTCGTTAGATAGTAATACATTTATATTATGGGGAGCGGTGATTTTTTGGACATTGGCATTTGATACAATTTATGCTCTGTCCGATCGAGAGGATGATCTCAAGGTTGGTATTAACTCTAGTGCCATATTTTTCGGCAAATACGCCCCGGAAGCCGTGGGGGTCTTTTTTGCCATAACAGTAGGTTTATTGGCTTGGGAGGGGCAAAAAATGCAGTTATCAGCCTCTTTTTGGCTAGGGTTGGGTCTAGCGGCGATCGCTTGGTTGCGTCAATACTGGTTGTTACGTCAATCGGATTTACCCAAACCAGTTTATGGTCAAATGTTCGGTCAAAATGTTTGGGTCGGTTTTATTTTATTAGCGGCTATGATTGCGGGGAGTTATTTTTAAATAAGTAAATCGAGTAATTTTTGACTCTTTCGGTCTTCCCAAGCGTTTTTTAAGCTCGATCACTATAAAATCAAGTTAGTAAATTACCGCCCCTTAACTAATGTCTAACTCGAAATCCGATAACGTTTGGAATCACAAACCCCGTTGGTGTCAACCTTGGTCCATTCTGTTGACAGGAATTACCCTAATTGCTGGGTGTTGGTTTTTAACTCAGCGTCTCTGGTTAACCCTACTCCTATCTATTCCTATACTCCTCTGGTGGTTTGTCTTCCTAATTCTTTATCCGAGGACGCTGCAGCAACAGTTAAACACAGAAAGAATCGGGGAAAGCATTGATTAAAACAGGAAAGACAGGACAGGGATTTTTATCCTGTAATTGACTACTTTCATCTCCGCGAAAAGTGTTCCAACGGAAGGGAGCTTTTTTTTCACTCGACATCCATAAAAGTCTTTTTGCTCGCGTCATCGCTACATACAAAAGTCGGTATTCTTCAGCTTTTTTAAGTTGTCCAGCTTCTAACCAAGCGCTTAAAGGTGGGGGAATAATTGGTATGCTGTCGGGGTTTAAATAGCGTTGATGAACCGCTGCTCGAATTTGCGCTCGTGCCACTTCTGCGAGGGTAAAATCTCCCAAAAATTTTGCCCCATTGGGTACCCAAGGTTTGCCTGGGATAATATCTTCGTGAAGAAAGGGAATAAAAACATAATCCCAGTCTAAACCCTTGGCTTTGTGCATAGTAATAATCGTCAGTTGTCCAGGACGAGTATAACAATCGTCGTTATCTTCTTCCACTCCTTCAAAGCGCTCAGAGGCGATAATTTCATTAAGAGTATTAATTGTATTTTTGAGAGAACTATTACCAGCAGTTTCCTGATAAATACGGGCGGTTAATTTTTGCAAAGTGGCTAATTCTGACCCCGAATATTGGAGAGTCATAGCGAAAAAAGACAGGAGTTGATAATGGGGTAATTCTAATCTAGCTTTTAGTAAACTGCAGCAATAACGACGGGCGATTTTTTCGTTAGATTTCAGTTCAGGATCGAGGGGAGTGGGATAAAGAAATTGTTCGGGATAGGTAACTAAAGGATTTAAGTCTTGGGCAGTAATTAAACCCCTCAATTGTAGCACTTCTAAGGCCGCTTTGAGATAATCGGGAGAGTGGGGACGTTCGACAAAAGCCAATAGTTTCAGCATTTCGGCGGGAATTTGGGAAAAGCGATCGATCTCGTTAGCTTCAAAAATTCTGATTTGATAACTTTTATAAAAATGGGCGAATTTTTGAGCAAAAAAGTGTCCTTGTCGATTTTCTCTAACGAGGATAGCGGCATTATGTTGAGGGTTTTCTTGGAGTAATTTAACTAGACGTTTTTCGATTAATTCTACTGTTTGATAAATGTCATCGGGTTGATAAATTTCTAATCCTTTTCCCTCCTTGACTGGATTAGGTTGAGGATCTTCAGCACCGACGGGAAGAATCGCTTGAACCCGAAAAGGAGCCTCGGTAACTTTATGATTATCTTTTCCCTGTTTCCAATCTCGATCGACCCATTGTAAAACTAAATTAGCAGCTTCAATAATTTTAGTATTGCTGCGACCTGCTTGGTTCATAGTCGATAAATTGCCTTCGCTTTGACAACTTTCACAAAACCAATTAAAGTAAACAGGATCGGCGGGGGTAAAGGTAGAATTAATGGCTTGATTGGGATCGCCGACGCGAATTAAATTAGGTATTTCCCCGTCATTATTTTTTGCTAAAATAGTAATTAGTTTTTCTTGGAGAGGACTAGAATCCTGTGCCTCATCTTCAAAAACTCCAAAGACAGATTTTTGCTCTTGTCGGCGAATTTTTTCTTCCTCTAATACCCGCAAGGCTCCTAAAATCATGTCATCATAATCTATATAGTTTTTCTGACGCATCAGAATTTCATACTGTTGGTACAAACCACTAGCCATAGCGAGAATTTGATAATTATCGTCGCTATAGTGGCTTAATTCCCAGACTTGCTGCGGTGATAATCCCGAACTTTTTAGCTCATGAATGGCCGCATAAGCAAGACTAGGTAAAATTTCGGTTCTCAGCACCGATTGACGGCGTAATCTTTCGGTTTCCTCCCCATCAAATTCTACTCCTTCTAATAACTTTTGATAACGAATTGGGTCGGCAATTAGCCATTTTTCCACCGAGTTTCTAATAATTCTGTGGCTAGGAGTCGGAATAACTAAGGTAGAAGATTCGAGGTCTAATCCCGATAATTCCGGGTAACGACGGGCCAATTGTAGGGCCAGTCCGTGCAGAGTTTGGACGCTGAAACCTTGAGCAGAAAGCTGTAAATCTTGCAAGCGTTGTTTAATTTTAGCTTTAATACTAGCGGCAGCCGAGCGCGTGTAGGTGACAATAATTAACTGTTTTTTAGCATGAAGTTGCTCACGAGCAATAACCATGGCGGCAGCTACGGCCAAACTGTGGGATTTTCCCGCCCCCGGCACCGCAGAAATGGCCATTTTTCCCCCTTGCCAATCGGCTAATTCCTGTTGTCCGGCGCGTAGTTGTTGCCGGAGATTTACCAGTAAATTTTCTCGATTAATTACTTTAGTTTCGCTCATTATGCCCCGCCAATTTTATTTTTAGTTTAATTGTATTACTATTAACACGGTCCACTTAAAACTGTAATGGCTCTCTTAGGTTTGGTGGGTAAAATGTATTCTAAGATACAGTCCTGCTGGCGCGGGAGTGGAAGGAACCACTCCAGACACAGAGGACACAAAGATTGATCGCTTATATAGTAAGTTAAACTGATCACACAAAGAATAAGAGAACCCTGTAATCTGATCACTGATAACTGATAACTGATAACTGATCACTGATAACTGATATGTAGCCAATTTTGTTGTACTTCTACCCGAATTTTGCCGGTTAAGGAGGAAGTGGCATCGCGATTAACACCAGTAATAAGATTAACCACTGACTCAACTTCGGCAAAATTAGGGGATGAGGGTAAATATTGAGCCAAAAATAAACGAATCACTCGTCTTTGTATCGCTAGAGGTAGAATTTGTAAAGGCGAGCGATCGAGTCTTTGTTGATCTAGATCGATAACCTGACGAAAAATATCCCGGGCAATACTATCTAAATAATCGCTTTCTGCTTCCAAAATTTCGGCAGTTTGGGCGAGATGTTTTTCAATTTGGGGGTTTAAATTAGTTTGCAGGTAGGGTAATAATTCCAGACGGATACGATTGCGAGCATAGCGTAAATTTTCATTAGCTCGATCGTACCAGATCGGTAATTCTCGACTTTGACAAAAAGCGAAAGTTTCCCCGCGAGTAACATTTAAGAGGGGACGGACTAAAAAAATATCTGGGGTTAAACTTGTCAACCAAGTTAAGGCAGAAAGTCCATCACTACCCGCCCCGCGCATGAGATTATAAAGGAAAGTTTCCGCTCGATCGCTCCTCGTGTGTGCCGTGAGAAGATAATTAAAACCCTGTTCTTGGGCGATTGTTTGTAAAGCTTGATAACGCCATTGTCGGGCCTTGGCTTCCGTTTCCGCCATGGGGGGTGCGGTGGTAATATAAACAGGTAATTGCCAAATTTCGGCGATTTCCCGCACATGAGTGACTAATCCTCGGTCGGAGGACCAACGGTGATCACAATGAGCGATCGCTAGTTGCCAACCCCAACGAGGGCGCAAATCCAGCAATAATTGACCTAAACAGAGGGAATCCTGACCCGCCGACAATGCCACTAATAGAGACGCATTTTTAGGTAGTAATTGTCCCTTTTTGACTGTGGTTTCCAGACGAGTATGGAGAGGTGTCCAAAAATTAGCCAAAATTTTTAGATTTATTTACTTGACAAATGACAGATAACCAGAAAAAGAGAAGGGAGAGGGAATTATGAATTATGAATTATGAATTGGGAAGTATTTTCAGTGAACGGTAAACTGATAACTGATAACTGATAACTGATAACTGATAACTGATAACTGATAACTGATAACTGATAACTGATAACTGATAACTGATAACTGATAACTGATAACTGATAACTGATAACTGATAACTGATAACTGATAACTGATAACTGATAACTGATAACTGATTTAACCTTGCCAATTAACCCAATCTTGTGGTTTTAGGAAGACATCATAGAGTTTTGCTTCTGGGGTATTGGGTGCAGGTTGATAACAGTATTCCCAACGGACTAAAGGAGGTAAAGACATCAAAATTGATTCGGTACGACCGTTAGTTTGCAACCCAAAAATTGTGCCACGATCATAAACTAAATTAAATTCTACATAACGACCGCGACGATAGAGTTGAAACTGACGTTCTCTGTCACCGTATTCCGTCGAGTGCCGTTTCTGGACAATGGGAACGTAAGCGGGTAGAAAAGCTCGGCCACAGTCATTAATGAAACTAAAAATTTCTTCCCAGTTGCGCGGTTGTTGGGGAGATAATTTTTCTGAATAGATAGCGGCATCACTTTCGGCAAAAGGACCGCGATAGAGAGGGTCTAAACCGTCTTGGTAATCAAAGAAAATCCCACCGATGCCTCTGGCTTCCTGACGATGATTGAGATAAAAATATTCATCACACCAGCGTTTAAAAACGGGATAATATTCGGGATGATGTTGGTCGCAAACCTGTTTAAAAGTGCGGTGAAAATGACTAGCATCTTCTTCAAAGCCATAGTAGGGAGTTAAATCGGCACCACCGCCAAACCACCAAACTGGACCGGCTTCAAAATAGCGATAATTGAGGTGAACCGTAGGAATATAAGGATTGCGAGGATGCAAAACCATCGAGGTTCCCGTGGCGTAAAATTGATGACCGGCAGCCTCGGGCCGTTGTTTGGCAATGCTAGGAGGTAATTCTTTCCCCCAAACTTCCGAAAAATTCACCCCTGCTTGTTCAAAAATTGCCCCTTCCCGCAAAACTCGCGAACGTCCGCCGCCACCTTCAGGCCGTTGCCAACTATCTTCGATAAATTTTGCTTGTCCATCCACTTCTTCTAATCCCTGACAAATTTCATCCTGTAGGGATTTCATAAATTCACTGACACGGCTACGGCTGTCACTGGCGGGCAAATTAGCAAGGGTGGGGGTTGTGGTGAATGCAGTCATACTTAAGGATCAAAGTTGATAACTCAGTGATTATATTACTACTGGGTGATGAAACGGACGCTCTTCGATACTTAACTTAACATTTAGAGGGATTGGCGGTGGGGAAGTGGGGAGCGCCGGAGCGCATATTAGAGTTAGTCCCGCTCCGGGGACAATAACACAGATACCCAACTTCTACCACCATGTCCTCCCGTCGAATCATCATCGGTGACGTTCACGGTCAATACGATGCTCTTTTGCAGCTAATGGAAGCAATCGCGCCTCAAGAAAAGGAAACGGTTTATTTCTTGGGCGATTTAATTGATCGTGGTCTTAATAGCGCCGAAGTAGTCGAATTTGTTTGTCAACACCGCTATGGTTGTCTATTGGACAATCATGAACAGATGCTGCTAGAAGTGTTGGGCAGCCAAGGAATGATGGGGGAAATGTTGCCAGGTTGGCTTTATAATGGCGGTAATAATACTCTTTTTAGCTATAACCACAAAATACCGCAAGATCACATTGATTGGCTGAAAACCTTGCCTCTTTACCTCGATTTAGGCGATATTTGGCTGGTTCATGCCGGTGTTTATCCCCATTTACCCCTAGAAGAACAAGATGCTACTCATTTTTGTTGGATCCGCGATGAATTCCACAGTATGCCGGAACCTTTTTTTAGTGATAAATTAATTATCACTGGCCACACGATTACCTTTACTTTTCCGGAGGTAAGTCCGGGGCAATTAGTCGCCGGTGCCGGTTGGTTAGATATCGACACGGGAGCCTATCATCCCCACAGTAATTGGTTAACCGGATTAGATATCACTAATCGTTTGGTTTATCAGGTCAATACCAAAGATAAAACCCTGCGAAAATTCGATTTAGAAGATATAACCACCTCAATTAATCCCGCCGAAGTCTATACTAAAAGAGTGCAGCCCACCCCTTAAAAATAACTGTTATTAACAAAAATATAATTCTCGGACGGGGAATAATGTCAAATCCCCCCAGATAGCTCAGATATTAATCCCTGGATTGAATAACGCGAACCAGCAGCTTAGGCTATTGGGATTCTTTGATCGTAGGTTCTCAAGAGCGGTAAATTGAATAAAGAATTGTCCAGCTTTCCTTCACCCATGACTCTCCCCTCGGATTTTCCCCTAGAACCACCGGCTACCAATAAAGATCCCCATCGTGATTATCGCGGACTCGATCGCGATAAACTCACCCCCATGTACCAGCATTATGTGGAGGTAAAAGAAACCTATCCCAATGCCCTTTTACTGTATCGTGTGGGCGATTTTTTCGAGTGTTTCTTTCAGGACGCGGTGATTATCTCCAGAGAATTAGAATTAGTTCTCACCAGCAAGGAAGGGGGTAAAGGGATTGGGAGAGTCGCCATGACCGGGGTTCCCCACCACGCCCTAGAGCGCTATAGTCGTTTATTGGTGGAAAAAGGCTATGCAGTGGCGATTTGTGACCAAGTAGAGGATTCAACGGAAGCAGCCGCCGAAAAACGACTCGTAGAACGCGCTATCACCAAACTGCTCACCCCCGGAACCCTCACCGATGAGGGAATGTTAAACGCAAAAAAGAATAATTTTCTAGCTGCTGTGGTTATAACCGGAGAAAATTGGGGATTAGCCTATGCAGACATCTCCACCGGAGAATTCTACACCACCCAAGCCAGCGATTTAACGGCTTTAAGCCTAGAATTAACCCGTTTACAGCCCTCAGAAATCCTTTTTCCCATCAATGCCCCCGATTTAAACCGTATTTTGCGCCCCGGGGAAAAATCCGACCATCTCCCCCCCTGTTTACCCGATAGTTTTTGTTATTCTCTCCGTCCCCAAAATATCTTTACTCTCACAGAGGCGAAAAATCGTCTCCTAATCACCTATAAAATGCGTTCCCTAGAGGGGATGGGCTGCGAACATTTACCCCTCGCCATTCGCGCAGCCGGAGGCCTATTAGAATACATTGAAGATACCCAAAAAGCCAATCAAGTCCCCCTACAACCTTTAAAAACCTACTCTATCTCGGAATTTTTGATTTTAGATGGGCAAACCCGTCGTAACCTTGAAATTACCCAAACGGTGCGCGATGGTAGCTTCTATGGTTCTCTATTATGGGCGATTGATCGCACTTGCACGGCCATGGGTAGTCGCGCTTTACGTCGTTGGTTACTGCAACCCCTCTTAGATTCTCGCGGTATTCGCGCCCGTCAAGATACTATCCAAGAGTTAAAGGATAATCCCTCCCTGCGCCAAGATATTCGGCAAAAATTAGGGGAAATCTACGATATAGAACGTTTAAGCGGTCGTGTAGGTGCAGGAACCGCTAATGCCCGCGATTTACTTTCCCTAGCGGCATCTTTAGTCAAATTAGCCGATTTAGCGGCTTTGGTTGCTTCGGGAAATTCGCCCTATTTGAAAGCTTTACAGCAAATTCCCGCCGATTTAGAAAAATTAGGCCAGCAGGTGATAGCGCATCTGGTGGAATCTCCCCCGCTGCATCTGAAGGAAGGGGGGGTGATTCGCCAGGGAATTGATGCCCAATTGGATGCCCTGCGGCGCGACTATCAGGAAGTAATCGATTGGTTTAAGAATCTGGAGACGACAGAAAAAGAAAGAACGGGTATCAGTAACCTTAAGGTTAATTATAACAAAACTTTCGGTTATTATATCAGTTTACCCCGCAGTAAAGCCGATTTCGCCCCAAAAGAGTATGTGCGTAAGCAAACTTTAGTCAATGAGGAACGTTATATCACCACCGAGTTAAAGGAGAAAGAAAATATAATTCTGACGGCAGTAGATGAATTAAATAACCTAGAATACGAGATTTTTAGCGATTTACGCCGTCAAGTGGCCGAATTTTCCCCAGAAATCCGGGAAGTGGCCACAAAAGTCGCCGCTTTAGATGTGTTGGCAGCATTGGCAGAAATCGCCGTTTATCAGGGATATTGTCGCCCAGAAATCGCCGATGGTCGTCTTATCGATATTAAAGATGGTCGTCATCCCGTGGTGGAACAATCCCTTGGGGCCGGCTTTTTTGTGCCGAATTCGATTAATTTGGGCAATCAGGAGGGTTTAGAATACCCCGACTTGATTATTCTCACCGGTCCCAATGCTAGTGGCAAAAGTTGTTATCTGCGACAGGTGGGATTAATTCAATTGTTGGCCCAAACCGGCAGTTTTGTCCCGGCAAAGTCGGCCAAAATCTCCATCTGCGATCGCATTTTCACCCGGGTGGGGGCTGTGGATGACCTCGCTACTGGCCAATCCACCTTTATGGTGGAAATGAACGAAACCGCCAATATTCTCAATCACGCCACAGACAGATCATTAGTATTATTAGACGAAATTGGCCGGGGGACAGCCACTTTTGACGGTTTATCCATAGCTTGGTCTGTGGCCGAGTATTTAGCCACGGTACTGCAATCGCGGACGATTTTCGCCACTCACTACCACGAACTGAACGAATTAGCCTCAATTTTAGAGAATGTGGCCAATTATCAGGTAACAGTCAAAGAATTACCCCATGAGATAGTATTTTTGCACCAAGTACGACCGGGAGGTGCGGATAAATCCTATGGTATCGAAGCGGGGAGATTAGCCGGTTTACCAACTTCTGTGATCGATCGTGCCATGCAGGTGATGGGTCAAATCGAAAAACATAGTAAAATTGCGATCGGTTTGCGTCAAGGAATTAAGAAAATTAAACCGGTTAAGTCGGATAATTCCCCCTCTCTGCAGCAGTTAGATATTTTTGATGACAGTAAGTAGGGTTTGCTGAATAAATGTGAAATGTAGGCAAAGTAAGGGTTTTGGAGCTTTTCTCCCGAAACAGGTGCAAGATTTTGAGAGAATCGTCGTTCAAAACCTTGCGTCTTTATCGGCCCGCGTCCTGTAGGGGCGAAGCATTCGGGCAATAACCTATCGGTGAAACCGTAGATTTTCTATCCGAATGCTTCGCCCGTACTTTTTCAGCAGACCCTAAGTAGTTGTGAAAAGCCCAACTTTGTGTCCTTTGTGTCTCTGTGGTTCACAAAAACAAAAAAGGCTTAATTTGGCAACACTATTAAAACTGTAAAAACTTTTTAACTTGTGTCCAAAGATTGGTAAAAGACTCTTTCATTTCCTCCTTAATTTTCCAGCGTTTAAATGCCTCTTCGTAGGCAATTCCTTGATTTTGAAAAGTTTTCCAAGCAGAAAGGGAAAGAGGTAAACCCATCAGCAAAAAGATATAAATTGCCCAAGAAATTGTTCCCGAACTAATTAAATTAATGATAATAAAAAAACTATTAATAATCAGATAGCGAACGGTTTTATTTTTTAGCTCCTCGCGACGAAAGCGATCGAATTCTTGCCGTTTATAACTGAGCATTTTTGACTCTTGCCAGTCCTTTTCCGCCGCTTCTAAGTCTTTAACTTCAATAGCTAAATCGTCGGCAATTTCTAACAACTGTTGACGGGTAATTTCTCCCTTATCCCCTTGACGGGAGATAGCCAAATAGAGAATTTCCTGCACATCCTCTTGACTGTAGGATTGGGGAGGGAAAAAATCGGGGTTTGGCATAGCGATAGAGAAAGAAATAGGTTCCTTCTCTATTATGGGCGATCGATTTAGGGATTGACAGTTAGACGAGACAGGGAGTTTTTAACTGATTTATCCATGCTTCTAAATCCTGCAAAGAGCGATCGGCATATTGACCGTAACGTTCCCGTTTATTGCGGATTTTTCTGGTAAAATTCGGCAAAATGCCAAAATTTGGCGGCATCGGTTGAAAATGTTTCGGTTCGGCACTGCTGATAAACTCAAATAATGACCCCATCATCGTTGTGGTTGGCAATGTCACCGTTTCTAATCCTAAAGCTAAACGAGCGGCATTAGTTCCCGCTAACCATCCCCCAGCAGCCGCAGCCGTATAGCCTTCCGTGCCGATTAACTGTCCTGCCGCTAATAGCGTCGGTCGCGATTTAAACTGGAGACTGGAGGATAATAACTGGGGAGAATTAATAAAGGTGTTTTTGTGCATCACCCCCATACGGACAAATTCGGCCTTTTCTAACCCCGGAATCAGACGGAAAACTCGTGTTTGTTCACCCCATTTTAAATTAGTTTGAAATCCCACCATATTCCACAATTGCCCCGCTTTATCTTCCATTCGCAACTGTATAACTGCGTAGGGACGTTGATCCGGATATCTGGGATCCGCTAATCCCACCGGTTTCAGGGGACCAAAACGCATGGTATCCTCTCCCCGACAGGCTAATTCTTCGATTGGCAGACAAGCCTCGAAAAATTTGGCATTTTCTCGCTCAAAATCCTTTAATTCCGCTTGTTCTGCTTGTTTTAACTCTTGCCAGAAATGCAGGTATTGTTCCCGATCCATGGGACAATTGAGATAGGCGGCCTCACCTTTATCGTAACGGGAGGCCAGAAAAGCGATCGATCGATCGATCGATTCCCCTAGAATAATCGGACTAGCGGCATCAAAAAAACTCAGATAGTCCAGACCGGCAAAATTTTGCAGATCTGCGGCTAAAGCAGCACTGGTTAACGGTCCAGTGGTTAAAACGACGATACCATCCCGGGGAATTTCCGTGATCTCCTGACGTTTTAAGGTGACTAGAGGGTGGTTAGCCAAGATTTCCGTCAAATTTCGACTAAAGACCCCTCGATCGACCGCTAAAGCCCCTCCTGCTGGGACACTATGCTGATCGGCCTGGGCAATAACTAGAGAATTTAAGCGTCGTAATTCTTCATGGAGTAACCCGGTGGCGCGATCCACCGCCATGGCACCAAAGGAGTTACTACAGACTAATTCGGCTAAAAATTGGCTATGGTGGGCGGGACTAGAGCGAATTGGGCGCATTTCGTACAGGATCACGGGAATACCTGCTTGGGCTATCTGCCACGCCGCCTCAGTCCCCGCTAATCCTCCACCAATTACATGAATAGGGCGATCGATCATAGTTGGGAGAAAATGGCTAGAGTAGGATTATTTTAGCGTTAGTTCCGAGTCACCAAAAAATAGAGCCAGCCTAGTGCGATCGCATGAAAATTTTGGCTGATCGCAAACTCAGGTTATAATTAAAGAAGGGATAGAATATTATATTTTATCTCGGCACCGGTTTTGCTTTCGAGAAGGTGGCAACACCGCCCCACTTTCTCACCATCTCCTTCCAGATGGGCTAGTTAGCGGTTTGACTTCTATGAACACCAATTATCTTGAGGAATACCAAAAATACCTAGCCGAATGGCAGAAAATGCTTCTGTCCGCTTGGGGTAATGGTCTTCCCACGACTACACCAGTGTTTGAGTTTCCAGAAACTTTGGTTAAATCCCTCGAATATCAACAAGAATGGGTTAAATCCTACCTAACCGCCCAAGAAACCGCCACCAAAGTTGCCCTCGATAGTCAGAAACAATTCTGGGATAGTTATTTCGGTTTTGCTCGTCAGTCCATGGCTGTAATCAATAAACCAGCTTAATTAGGTATCAATTGACTAGATAGTTCGATTGGTGACTTAACTTCCCTTAGAAAATGAAATTCCTCAAATACAATCCCCTCTGGCTCTGTATTTGAGGCTTTTTTGGGTTTTATTACCTTTAGGCAATCAGGGAATTTTGGGGTTTAGCAAAAATCATCCGTCCGGCAGAGGTTTGCAGTGCAGATGTCACCACTACCCGCAATTCTCCCCCTAGATAATCTTTTCCTTCTTCTACCACCACCATCGTGCCATCTTCCAGATAACCGATGCCTTGGGTGGGTTCTTTTCCTGCTTTGAGAATTTTCAGATCCAAAGTATCCCCAGGCAGGTAGATCGGACGTACTGCTTGGGCGAGATCATTGACATTCAAGATGGTGACTTTTTGTAGATTGGCCACTTTGCTGAGATTATAATCGTTAGTGAGCAAGGTGGCGTTAATTTCTTGGGCAAGATGGACTAATTTAGCATCTACGGTGCTAATATCCTCATAATCGGCGGGATGAATGATAATACGCTCGGGGAATTCTTGCTGCATCCGGTTTAGGATATCTAATCCGCGTCTTCCTCTAACTCGTTTTTGGTCGTTACTGCCATCCGCTAACTGTTGCAATTCCTGAAGGATAAATTGGGGGATGAGTATCTGTCCCTCGATAAATCCCGTGTCTAACAATTGTTCGATACGACCATCGATAATACAACTGGTGTCCACAACTTTGGTGGCGGCCGCTTGTAGGGTCCCTTCTGCCACTAAAATTGATTCCATACTATTGGGGTTAATCAGACGCAAAAAAGTGCGACCGTGGGTATCTGCTAAACTAACCCCCAGATAGGAAAACATAACACTGCCTAAAATGGCGATTATCGGCTTAATAAACGAGAATTCTCTGGGAATCGGTAGGAAGAAAATCGGAGCTAGGATCAGATTAGCAATCAACAAACCGATAACTAGACCGACGGAACGGGTTAAAATAACTTCGATCGGAGTTTGCCGTACTTGGGTTTCTAGACGACGATAGGTAGTTTGGGCAACTAAACCAATAGCTAAACCAATAATTGAGGCAAAACCCGCCGATAACCAGCGTAAAGCTTCAATATTGCTGATTTGAGACTGGACAGTAACCGGCAGCAAGTCAACACCACTATAACCAATACTGGCAACAGCGAAGACGAATAGTAAAATTATGACGGCATCAAGCATGGGGATAATACCAGAGGGGATAGAGGGGAATGACGGTAGAAAATAATGAGTATGGATACTTTTACATTATATCCGTGGGCCTCTCCTAATTTGTGTCGGGAAAGTTGCTTTCATTCTAGGAGATGTTCTCCCCAGCCATAATACATCTTAACGAAGATAAACGAAATTATAGCCGTCAGCCTTGAATCAGTTATCACTTATCAGATACGAGTTACAGCGTTTCTCAGATAGATGAGGTTCGTTCTTGCATCTAAAATACTTGATTAGCAAGGCTTAGTTTGTACCTCACCTTGACGAGAAAGGCTGTATGAGTTCACTGATTACTGATTACTGATTACTGTTCACTGATAACTGCTGTAATGTCCTATTTTGACCCCGTAACCTCGGTTTATATTCATATTCCCTTTTGTCGTCGGCGCTGTTTTTACTGCGATTTCCCGATTTTTGTCCTTGGTAATCGCACCAATCCGGCGACTTTTCCCCCTGTGGTGGAGTATGTGGAAATATTACAAGAAGAAATTAGCCTTAGTCAGGGGACGGGGAAACCCCTAGAAACAATTTTTTTTGGGGGGGGGACTCCTTCCCTATTACCGGTGGAATTATTAGGATCGATTCTGGATACTTTAGCTAAAAAGTTTGATTTTGCGGCCGATATAGAAATTTCTATGGAGATTGATCCGGCTACCTTTAGTTTAGAACAATTACAGGGTTATGTTAGCGCGGGAGTCAATCGGGTTAGTTTAGGAGTACAGGCTTTTCAAGAACCATTATTACAGGTTTCTGGTCGATCGCATACCGTTAAGGATATCTATCAGGCAGTGGAATTAATTCAGGGATTGGGAATAGTTAACTATAGTTTGGATTTGATTTCGGGATTGCCACAACAAACCCTGACAGATTGGGAAAATTCCCTAGAAAAAGCGATCGAACTGCAACCGGCCCATCTTTCCTGTTACGATTTGGTCTTAGAAGCGGTTACTCCTTTCGGTAAACAGTATCAACCGGGGAAAAAACCCTTACCCGATGATGAAACCACGGCAAAAATGTATGTTTTAGCCGGTGAAAAACTAGCTTTAGCTGGTTATCAACATTACGAGATTTCTAACTATGCTAAACCGGGTTATCAATGCCGACATAATCGAGTTTACTGGGAAAATCGTCCCTATTATGGCTTTGGTATGGGGGCTGCTAGTTATCTTCATCAACAACGTTTTACCCGTCCGCGCAAAAGTCGCGACTATTTCGCTTGGGTAAAAGAAGGCTGCCCAATTGACGTGGAGAAAAATAGTTTTATCGATGATCTTCTCGAAACCTTAATGCTAGGGTTAAGGTTAGGGTCAGGGGTGAGTTTACCCGCGATTGAAGCTAATTTTGGTCCAGAAATCAAAAAAGCAATTTTAGAGGTCTTAGAGCCGCATAAACAGCGTAATCTAGTAATAATTGAGGGGGATACCAGGGTAAGATTAAGCGACCCCGAAGGTTTTTTGTTTTCTAATATCGTTTTAACCGATTTATTCGATCGCTGGCAATAGTCAGGAACTATATTTTACTAGCGATAATAGATAGCTAACCAAATACAAGGGGGATTATTGCTAGTAAATTCGACGCGATGTTTTTGGTGAGGAGGAATCAGGAGATAATCCCCCGCTTGCAGATTAACTTTGTTGCCATCTTCATAACTAATCTCAGCGTATCCCTGTAATAAAATCACCCATTCAAACTCAGATTGATCGTACCATTGACCCCGGGGAGTGGTTTGACCGGTGGAAATAATTCTTTCTAGACGAATAGCCTGACTTTGAGCTAAAATTTCCAGAATTTCTCGGTCGGGAATTAGTTCAGGTAAATCAAAAATTGAAGCTGCTATCATTAGTTATGATCCCTTTCTGGATGAAAATCTTTAATCACCGTCGGTATTGCTGTTAAAATTTTCTCAACGATATCAGTAGGTGTATCTAGGTCAGAAACAACAATCCTAATATCTGCTTCTGCATAAAGTCCTCGTCTTTGTTCTAATAATAATTCCAGTTTACTTTCTAAATCAGTGGACTGAAGCAAGGGACGAGAGGTATCTTGTTTTAAACGTTTAACCAAGACTTCGAGGGGAACATCTAACCAAATCATTAAACCGTGACGAAGATAACTCCAATTCATCGGTTTTAAAACCATCCCTCCCCCGGTGGCAATCACAGTTTTAGTCAGAGAGGATAATTCGGCTAAAACTTGGGTTTCTAACTCCCGAAAAGTCGCTTCTCCCTCGTCGGCAAAAATTTCCCTGATTTTCTTTCCCGCGACCCTTTCTATTAATATATCTGTATCAAAAAAACGATATTGTAACCGTCGGGAAAGCAACTCTCCCAGGGTGGATTTGCCAGATCCCATCATTCCTAGCAAAAAAACACTTAATCCCCGTAAGGAGTTAAAATCCGTTGAATTGTCCATAGTTAAAATTTAGCTGAATGTAGTCCTCGCTACTCAGGGATGATTTTTTGATAAGCATTTGGGAGTGAAAACCGCCAGATGGAATCAGAAAATCTTCTCAGAACCCCCATTGACACGGACATCGTGTCAGAATCTGGATAACCATGATACCATCTTGGTAATTCATCGACAAAATCAGCTTGATTAATTTAATCAAGTGGTGTGGGGAGTGTGAACACAGGAGTCTAAAATTCATGTCCAATCAACCAGCAAACTTTCCGGGTAATAGAAATCAACTCAAACCGATTAAAGTCGGGGTTATCGGGGTCGGTAACATGGGACAACACCATAGTCGCATCCTGAGTTTATTAAAAGACGTGGAATTCGTCGGGGTGGCCGATGTCAACGTCGAAAAGGGTCTGGAAACTGCCAGTAAATACCGAGTCCGTTTTTTTGAAAATTATTTAGATCTCTTACCTAGGGTAGATGCGGTTTGTCTCGCTGTCCCCACGCGGTTACACCATCGAGTCGGGATGGACTGTCTGCAAGCGGGAGTACATACCTTGATCGAGAAACCGATCGCCGCTAGTATTAGTGAAGCGGAATCTTTAGTCAACGCGGCAGCAGATCATGATTGTATTCTGCAAGTGGGTCATATCGAGCGTTTTAATCCCGCTTTCCAAGAGTTATCGAAGGTCTTGAAAACCGAGGAGATTTTAGCGATTGAATCCCATCGCATGAGTCCCTATTCCCAGCGCGCTAATGATGTGTCGGTGGTGTTAGATTTAATGATCCACGATATAGATTTAATTTTAGAATTAGTCGCCGCTCCTGTGGTGAAATTAACCGCTAGTGGTAGTCGCGCTGCCACTGATTCCGGTTATCTCGATTATGTCACTGCAACCCTTGGTTTTAGTAATGGAGTAGTGGCTAATTTAACCGCTAGTAAGGTGACTCATCGCAAGATTCGTCGTTTAGCAGCCCACTGTAAAAATTCTCTCACGGAAGCGGATTTTCTCAATAATGAAATCCTCATTCATCGGCAAACTACCGCTAACTATAGCACCGATTACGGTCAAGTTCTCTACCGTCAAGATGGTTTAATTGAAAAAGTTTATACTAGCAATATTGAACCTCTACACGCGGAATTAGAACATTTTGTTCATTGTGTGCGCGGTGGGGACCAACCTTCTGTCGGTGGGGAACAAGCTTTAAAAGCTTTACGATTAGCTAGTTTAATCGAACAAATTGCCCTTGATGGTCGCGTTTGGCAACAATCGGACTGGAATTATCAATATCTTAATTCTCCCGTGATTACTGCTTCTTGATTGTTTTCACCCCGATTCTTTAAGTGAGAGAATTGGGGTGAGGAAACAAAATTAGTTATCTGGAGAACTTTCCCAACATTTTTCTGAGGATTTTTTTCCACACCATTGACTTTCACAGGGAACTCCATCACCGTCTCCATCCATTTTGACATTGGGGCAATTTCTCAAGAAAAAAGTCGCTTCTGCACAGGAGGTCATCTGGGAACAGTGAGTTCTACCATCGCACCGAAACTGTGGAGAAGGAATAGGTTTTTTCTGGGGAGTGGGACGATTATTGTTGTTAGCTACGGCTAAATTATTGAGGGTTTGATTACCAGAAATTGGTGATTTTATTGATATTTGTTCGCTCAGAAAACCCAGAATTAAAATAACAACTACTTTTTTCATAAAATGCTTGCCTGATTCTCTGCTCTTATCATAGTAACAGATAGGAGACAGGATAATAAATCAGAGTTATTCCCCGTTTCCTATTCCCCCTATTTAGAGTAAAAATTCCCTGTGTTGAATTGCTAATTTATGGGCGGGAAAACCTTCGTACTCGGCTAAAGTTTTCGTGGTTTCTTTTAACTTTTCAAAGCCTTCGGAGGTGACATAAGCCAAAGTGGAGCGCTTGAGAAAATCATAAACCGAAACCGCCGAATAGGAACGGGCAAAACTTCCCGTCGGCAGCACAGCATTGACTCCGATGGCGTAGGTAGCCATAGAGGAAGGAGTATGATTTCCTAGGAGAATTTCGCCAGCATTTTTAATCTTGCCCAGAATGGCAAAAGGATTACTAACTAAAAGCTCTAGATGTTCCGGGGCGTACTCATTGACAAAATCGAGGGATTGCTGCAAACTATCGGTTAAAATTATGCCCCCATAGGCGGCTAAACCCGCCTCACAAAATTCCCGTCGCCAATCTGGGAGTTTTTGCAGGTATTCCTGAGCGTATTCACTAGCAGCGATCGCAACCTGTTCACAATGAGTGACTAATAAAGCCGCCGAATCCGCCCCATGTTCCGCTTCAATTAATAAATCCAAGGCCGCTAAACGGGCATCGGTGGACTCATCGGCCAAAACTATCGACTCACTTGGACCTGCCGGCAAACCCACATCCACAGTACCGAACAGTAACCGCTTGGCCGCCGCCCCATAGACGCTGCACGGACCTGTAATTTTGTCAACCCTTTTGATATTTTTTGTTCCTAAAGCTAAAGCAGCGATCGCTTGTACGCCCCCTAACTTATAAATTTCTCTGACTCCAGCCATGCGTGCCGCCACCAGAGACACTGGCTCCACGTTGCCCTGTTTATCGGGGGGAGTGCAAACGACAACTCTTTCCACTCCTGCCACCATTGCTGGTATAGCTAACATTAACATCATCGAGGGAAAAGCACCACGGCCCCGGGGAACGTATAAACCCACATTGGGGATAGGAGAGATTTTTTCGCCAGCAAAGACACCAGCTTCAATTTCTGCCAGTTGTATTTCTTCCGGCATTTGGCGACGATGTACCTCTTGAATATTCCGAAAAGCCTGTTCAATGGCGGTTTTTACTTCTGGTTCAATTAACTGAAAAGCCCGCTCAAATTCTGCCTCGTTGACTTTGATATTTTCTACCGTCGCACCTTCGTAGTCAAAACGCCGCACATAGTCCACAACGCCGGCATCCCCCCGTTCGCGGATGGTTTCTATCACCGTTTGAGCGACTTTTAGGGCGTTATCAATATCTAACTCGGCTCTTTTCTGAAGTTTTGCCCGTTCCGCATCACTTAATTGCGAAAGTTTTAATATTCTGACCACTATTGCTGCTCCTACTGCCCCCGTCCTCTCAAGAATAGCGGGGAATCTGAATCTTTTTTGATTATAATGCAGATCATGTTTAAGCTCTCTTGCTGTTCTGTAAATGCGATCGCTCTTAGTTTATTATGGGGGGCGAGTGGTGCTGTGTGGGCAGAAACGGATTTAGACTTAGATCCGAAAATTCGGCAAGAAAGCCCGGTTTTAGAGCGTTGGTTAGAAAAAATACCCGATATCGCCGAAGATATTCGCCGCGATCCCAGTTTTCGCACTCGTATCCGCTTGGGATATGCAGAGTTTCCTTCTAGCGATAATTCCAGTGGCCTGATTTTGGGGGTAGAAGATGTGTTTTTTGGTCAAACCAGTTTAACCCTAAGCGGCGATTATCAGACGGCTTTTAACGGCAAAAGGACGGCAATAGGAGGAAATTTACAATACTATCTCCTCCCTTTGGGTGATTATGTCAATCTGGCTCCCATGGTGGGCTATCGTTACATTCAGACAGGAAATTACAGCACCGATGGGCTTAACTTAGGATTAAAGCTCAAATTAGCCCTTTCTCGCACGGGGGCAGCAGATATCACCGTCAGTCAGAGTTTTATCTCCCCCGGTGGTGATAACGAGGTGGGATTGACTACTCTTTCGGTTGGTTATGCGATTACCCCTAATTTACGTTTAGCTGCCGATATTCAAGCCCAAAATTCCCGCGCTCGCAAAGATAGCTCCGTGGGAATTTTACTGGAATGGCTGCCCTAATTAGGTTCGTGGGGGCAGCGTGTGGGGTGTAGGGTGTAGGGTTTTACCGATTTTTGGGACGTTTGGCAAAGCTCAGTAAAAAAAAGGAATTGGGAGAAAAAATTTTAATTCTGCGTCAAGGATGTTGCAAGGTGACTGGGCAACATTTGGGAATTCTGCTCAAATGCCCCTATCATGAGGTTGACTTTACTACCGATCGAGTTTAAAACTTATATAATCGTGGGTTTGAGGAGTGAAAAAAGTGAAAAAAGTTAATTTTAACGGCCAACCTTTCCATTTTATCGGTATTGGCGGCATTGGGATGTCAGCCCTCGCTTATATCTTAGCCAAACGCAATTTACCCGTGTCTGGCTCCGATTTACGTCCTACTCATATCACCCAACGGCTACAGGGAGCGGGAGCGCAGATTTTCCACCGTCAAGAGGCAAATAATTTAGCTTTATTTCATTCTCCTGGCCTTCAAAACAGTAGCCAAACAGTTCCGCAAGTAATCTGCTCCACGGCGATTAATGACCATAACAAGGAATATCAAGCGGCCAGAGACTTAAGATACCCAATTTTTCACCGTAGCGATGTTTTAGCGGCTTTAATCGCTGATTACGACAGTATCGCCGTCGCTGGAACCCACGGAAAAACCACCACTAGCAGCTTAATCGGTTACGTTTTGTTAGAAGCGGGATTAGACCCCACGATCATTGTCGGTGGTGAGGTGGACGCGTGGGAAGGTAACGCTCGTCTTGGTCAAGGTCGTTTTTTAGTGGCAGAGGCCGATGAGTCCGATGGTTCCCTAACCAAGCACGCCCCAAAAATCGGCGTAATCACTAATATTGAGCTAGATCACCCCGATCATTACCAGAATTTAAGCGAAGTTATCGATACTTTCCGTGAATTTGCCGATCAGTGCCAGATTTTAGTCGCTTGTTTAGATTGTGACACGATCGCCGAGCATTTCCGTCCGACAATTAGTTATAGTCTCGATCCCGAAAAAGGTGCGGATTACACCGTCAGCGAGATTATCTATGAACAGGGAATGATGAAAGCTTCCGTCTGGGAAAAAGGCAGTTATCTGGGACAAATGGAGGTGAAAATCCCGGGGCAACATAATATTAGTAATGCTTTGGCAGTGGTTGCCATCGGACGTTATCTCGGTTTAGAATTTGCTGTTATTGCCGATGCGATCGCTACTTTTGCCGGGGCAAAACGCCGTTTTGAACACAAGGGAGAGGCAAACGGCATCACCTTTATCGATGATTATGCCCATCATCCTAGCGAATTGTTGGCCACGTTAGCGGCTGCAAAATTGAAGGTAGAAGGCAAACAGTACCAACGTTCGATCGCCATTTTCCAACCCCATCGCTACAGTCGCACCACTGCCTTTTTGGAGGAATTCGGCTCCGCTTTCAGTTCCGCCGATGTGGTAGTCTTAACGGATATTTATAGTGCCGGGGAAGTGAATATCGATCACGTCACCGGGCAGCAAGTGGTCGAACAGGTGAGAAAACACCATAAAAACGCCTACTATCACCCTGAATTGAGTTCTTTAGGTCAATTCCTGTTAGAAATTCTCCAACCAGGGGATCTGGCTCTGTTCCTCGGCGCCGGCAATCTCAATCAAGTTATCCCCGAAATGCTCTCTCTTTACCGCGAACAATTAGCAGTTAGAGTATAGGATTCAGTTATCAGTTATCAGTTATCAGTTATCAGTTATTATGTTTACTGATTACTGATTACTGTTCACTGAAAATGCTCCCCAACCCCCTAAAACCCTATGATTAAATCCTCTGTTTCTCTAGCTGATTTCACTTCCTACCGGGTGGGGGGAAGAGCGCAATGGTATGCCGAACCAGTTAATCTAGAGGAATTAAGAGAAGTGTTCGCTTGGTTGCGATCGCAAGATTTACTCTTGACTGTTTTGGGGGCTGGTTCAAATTTACTAATCAGCGATCGAGGTTTACCCGGACTTGTCCTCAATACTCGCCATCTGCGATCGAGTTGTTTTGATGCCGAAACTGCTACGATTACAGCAGCGGCGGGGGAACCCCTGCCAAAAATAGCTTGGAGAGCGGCAAAACGGGGCTGGAGGGGCTTAGAATGGGCGGTGGGTATCCCCGGGACGGTGGGGGGGGCTGTGGTGATGAATGCGGGCGCACATACCTCCTGTGTGGCGGATCGATTAGTGCGGGCGCTGGTATTAAATCCCGATGGTCAGTTAGAAACTTTAAGCAAAGAAGATTTAAATTATAGTTATCGCAGTTCTTCTCTGCAAGGGGATCAACGTTTAGTTGTCGAAGCCACATTTCAGTTAGAAGCTACCGATAATCACGAGGAAATAATGGCAATTACTACCCATAATTTACGCCATCGCAAAAGTACCCAACCCTATGATCGTCCTAGTTGTGGTAGTGTTTTCCGCAATCCTAAACCGCAATATGCTGGGGCTTTAATTGAGGGAATAGGATTAAAAGGTTATCAAATTGGTGGGGCGCAAGTATCAGAATTACACGCTAATTTTATCCTGAATATTGGTTCAGCAAAAGCCTCGGATATTCTGCGTTTAATTCGTCATGTGCAGGAACAAGTGTTCGATCGCTGGTCCCTCTGGTTAGAACCAGAGGTGAAAGTTTTAGGGGAATTTGACGGGATTTAACTATTTTTCTCGATAACGGTTGAACTCAGCCACGATGGGCTGGAGTGCGACGGCGGATATTTTTATAATCCTCTAGCATGGTGCGTTCCCCAAAAATCTATTGGTGGAGCAGTAGGAGCCACATTAGGGAACGCACCCTACGGCTAACGTTCCCAATCACCCGCCGCAGATAACCTTGAACTCTAACCGATAACCTTTCGTCGGTCGGAGTGCATTGGGGTTGTTATGCTGTGTCACCAACAGATATGATGCGCCAATCACCTTATGGAATAAACAACCGACCAGCCCCCATATAGTCTTGGATATCGATCACAATTTCTACAAGCCTTTCAACGCAGCGTTCTCGATAGTCAGATTCATTGACCCTATCCGGATCGCCAATCGTAATGATCGGAAATGAAGTCGGTTGATTTTCTTCACGCATTACTTGTTCCAACGAGTCTTCACCCTTCGCATTCCGGTTTGCCGTAAGTAAGAGCATCCCGTTGGTTTGGGCAAATCTCCAAACTACTCGATCATTGCTGTCTGCGGGTAAGCCAACGTCTTCAAATGTCCTCAACCGAATTAGAGCGAGATCTAATAACCCGCTAACAACAAGACTTCCAGAGATCAGAATTGCCTGCCGATTCAAGTTGTAATCAGCCAGAACAATCATTGCTTCTTCGCTTCCCGCTTTGCTCTCCGTTCCTGAAGTTTAGCTCTAACCGCTTCATAGCCTGGACGAGGAGGAGTAGCAGCGATCCGAGCAAAACGTTCGCGATTCCTCTCTTCCCAAAATTGTTTAGTTTCTGCAGCAGTCTTTAAAACCTCCTGATACTCCGCTTCCACTTCTGTTCGATGTGTTTCAATGTAGGAAAGGGCAGCATGAATCTGAGCATCTGTAAAATTGAAGGCATCACGAATAAACTTGGGTGGATACTGAGCTTTGAGATAATCCATTACGTCATACAGAGTAATACGAGTATCCGCAATTGTAAGCCCTCGCTCTGTGCGGATTATAGCTGTTTGTCCATTCGATGCCAGTGCCATAGCAGTCTTAGCTTTTAATCATTTAATTCCATAGTAGCGCACAAAAAAAGCAAGGGGAACCAACGCCCCCTAACGACTGATTCACAAAATCCTTAATCCTCAACCCAGACCTTCAAAATGTATTTCAGCCTCGTTCCTGCATCTAGCCAGTAGTGAACTCCAACATCTGGCAGTTCAGTATCATTTGTGTGAGCGTCACCCCGTCCTATGCCATCATCAAAGGGAGTAATACGGTGTTTGGAAACCTCTTTGTGGAATTCCACCCGTGTTATTCTTGCTCCAGTGCAAGGAAATTTATCGTCTCCTCGCTTGCCAAGCATACCAGATTCGTAAGTTCTCGAAACATCAACTGCTAGTCATTCAGCCATAATAAACCTCCTTTTTTGCTGTAACTTTTCCGTATATCACGCCCAAAAGCGTGTTATCCAGATTAGCCTACTGCTAGTGGAGCAGTAGGAGCCACATTAGGGAACGCACCCTACGGCTAACGGCAAAACGCAGCGGCGGCAGATAACCTCGGCATCCCCACAAGCGGCTTCTATCCGTCCGCTGCCGTGGAGTGTTAGCTTGAGATCGCTAACATTAAGTGCCAATAAATCCTGAGAAAAGTTTTGTATTATCTTATTCACATTGGACCTGGTGGAGTAAGTAGTATAGTCCAGTAAGCAATTGAAACAGTAATTCCATTAGCAATTACTAGACACCAAAAAATTTTTGCTGTCCACCTAAACTTAAAAATCCAAATTAGACTCATAACCTCAACAACTGCATTCAACAGCGCAGCCAGAATACAACTCACTATCCAAGTAACTGGATTGAATGTACCCCAGTGAAACAGGGGATGGATTGTGATAGTTGCAATTAACTCCCAGACAATACCAGACAAAGGGATGCCGACAATACCTACAACTGTAGAAACGAGGTTCATCACAAGAGTCATCAATCCTACTTTCCATATTTTTTCTTGGGTCAGCCATATTAAGCAGAGGAACTCAATCAGGAGACTAATTCCAACTATCCACCATGTGTTTATACGTTCAACCAGATACAAAGACGGCCAAATGACATTTGCGAGAATCATCATTTTTATAATTAACGGATTGGCTCAATATTAATAAATTATGCTCACAGTATAATCTTTGAACAAATTTATGGACGACCTCGAAGCTCTGTCCCAGCAGAAAATCTAGCAAGCTAACGATCCGCTTCACCCGCCGCTAGTAGCTTTCACTTACTTTGTCTGCCAGTCCGGACTATACTTCTGACAGGTTTCTCTAGCACCTCTAGCAATTTCATCCTGAGCTAAAGTTTCAGGATCGTTCAAAACGGGATGGTAGCGGAGTCTATTGCAAGCAATTTTCAGAAAGGCTTGCCAATTAGCGGGAAAGAAATGAATTTCTCCATATTTTGAGGTCAAAATATATTGACTATTGCGACTAAATGCTAAAAAGTCCACGCCACCTTCCTGCTCAAATTTACCGATAGGTTGACCATTAATATCAAAAAGCTGTAAAGGTGGTCTAGTTACGTCGCCAGGCTCTCGTTTTTTTGCTGCTGCGATTGTTCTGCCATCAGGACTAATGGCAGCAATATCGATTTGTCCATCATTGATAAATATAGTCAGTGGTTTACCTTGAAAGTCTCGAATTTCGATTTCATCCGGCTTAATAATCACTACTTTTTTAGTATTGCTACTAAGGGCAACAAATTCAACCTTTCCTATTACCTCAAACTCTCCTAACTGAGCGTTTCCTTGTTTTGCTTTAATTTGGATAAGATTTTTGAAAGAATTAAAATTGTTTTCTGTTTCGTTAAACCTCTTCGGATCGTGTTGGACTATTGCCATACTATCACCATCAGAACTATAAAAAATACTGGTATAGTCTGACAAGGATGGATTTTGGGTTTCCTCTACTTCTTGTTCGATTGCATTACCTTTTTGACGTAACTTCAACTTACGACCTGAAAAATCCCAGAACTCTAGTTGATGGTTAGGTTGCTCCTGAAAGAGAGTTGCAACATCAGTAGAAATGCTTTTCATGCTCCATAACCTGACTGTACCATCGCTACCTCCACTAACAAGATTTTTACCATCTTTACTGAGAGAAATCGCATTTACCGTGCCTTTATGCCCGACAAACGCAAATACTATGTTATGAGTCCAGGGATCGAGTAGAATTAAATTATTGCCGTCCCCCCGTTCATCGCCACCACTAACAATTTGCTTTGTATCAGGATTAATTACAACTGCACGAGCAATGTTTTGGTGTACATTCAATGCTTTTTCTTCAGTCCATGCCCCCCGCTCATCTCTAGTTAGAGTTCGGATAATTCTGCCAGAGGCATACTCTAGCATTTCGTGGACACCAATACCAATAGTGATAAAATAACTATCAAAGGCTAACGATTGAATTGATTCAGCATAACCTGGTCTTCCTTCTAACAAAGTTTGTTGAGTCTTATCGGAAAGATTTAACAATCTTAAGCCGGACACAGAATCACCTATAACTAATAGATTACCGTCATGACTAAACGCAATAGATGTGACAGATGGATAGATTGTGCCAGCATGAAAATTCGTCGCATATTTCTCTGCATATTCTAAAGTGTCAATTACCTTAGAGTCACAATAAGCTATGTTGAATAAACGAACTTTATTATCAGGGCCTGCGCTAGTCAATAAATTCTCATTTTGAGGGTTAAAGGCTAACACTGTCCTCGAATAATATTCATTACCATTGGCCTTTTCTTTCGGTTCACCTTGATAGTTACAGACAAGAGAATTATCTTGTAATTTGCGAATTTTTATATTTCCATTAATGTCGGCAATGGCTAAAAGCGTTCCATTGCGGTTGAACACAACGCTCGTAGCTTGAGTCCCTTGAAAATCATCTATAACCTGCCCATTATAATTACTGAGAGTCCAAATTCTGACTGTTCCATCTGCTCCAGCACTGGCAATCTTTTGCCCATCAGGACTCATTGCAACGGATAAAACTGCCCCTTGATGCCCTTCAAATACATTTTCTTCTCTTGCTCCCTGAACACTTGCTAGTAAACTATTTTCTGCCGAACTCAGGACATTTTTATACTCTGCTACACTTTGCCCTGTAGCATAAATTGATAGGACTGCTGCTCTAGTTGGTTCTTTGGGCAGTAAATTATTGGCTAACACAATTTTTGTTTGCAGTTGAGCCATTCGAGTCTGACGTTCAGCTTTTTGCCACTGGTAAGCAGCAGCGAGAGCAAATAAGACAGCCACTACCAAGCCACCAGAAAGCCATTGAATCGCTCGACGCTGGAGACGTACTTTTTCTTTTTGAATGCGATCGCGCTCACCTTGACTTGCATCTAAAAACTGATTAGCTTCCTGACTCAAACCGCCGAGAATCTGATTAAAGGTTTCATCTTTTCTCAGTTCTAAAGCCTGCTCTAGTCGAGAACCTGACCACAAATCTTCATGGGAATTTGTTTTCTTCCATTGTTCAACATCATCATTTAAGCGATTACGCAGAGCGATCGCCTGACGATTTTCCTTAATCCAAGTATTTAATGTTACCCAGGAAGTCAGCAAAGCTTCGTGAGCGATCTCAATCGTGCTTTCTTGGGAGTCAGTAACACGATTACTCACTAATAAGTTCTGATTGACCAACTGAGTTAAAACAGTCTGCTCTAGTGAGTCGCTAAACTCTGAACGGGTAGCACGTCGCCGCACAGGTTTCCATTCAGTTCCAGATTCTTCATCTTCGCCAATACCCACTAACTTCAGAAATATCCTCTGAGCCGACAATTTCTCCGATTCAGACAAGGATTGGTAGATTTGCTCTACGTGCTGCTGGAGTGCGCCCCGCACCCCACCCAATTTCCGATAGTTGCTGATATTTAGCGTCCGGTCTTCAATGCCTTGGTTATGAACTTCCGTTTCCCACAACAAATTTAGCGTGTACTGCAACAAAGGCAAATATCCAGCCTGTCCTTGCACATCATCAATGATTTGCTTGACTAACCCGGTCTCAAACACTACACCATGATGGGCAGCAGGTTGTTCGATCGCCAAGCGCAATTCATCCAATTGCATTTCCGCAATCATGGGGCGATGCCGATCCGTAACTTTGATTAAATCGGGATAAGGACTGAGCCGATCCAAAAAATCTGCTCGCATCGTTGCTACAAGTTTGACCGAGCGATCGCCAGCCTTGTTGAGAGCTTTCACCAGTTGCACCAAGCTCTTGATGGAGACATCTCGTTTGCTTGACTCAGTGGTAGTAAACAACTCCTCAAACTGGTCGATGAGAATGAACCAGTAATCATCTTCTTGTTTGAGCGATCGTACCAGCTGAGTTAGCGTATCTTCCTTAGCAATACGAGCAATCTGCGCTTCTGACTGTTTATACTTCCCTAACAAACTGGCATACAGGGATTCAAACGGATCTTGATCCGGAGTAAAGACCAGATTCACAAAATGGCTTCCTTGTCTCTCTGCCAGCCAAGGAATCAAACCTGCTCTAATTACTGAAGATTTGCCGCTTCCCGATGCACCTAGAAGTAATACAAAATTGGTCTGCTCCAGTTCATTCACCAATCCTGTGAGAAACTGATCCCGCCCGAAAAAGCGATCCTTATCTTCTGATTCAAACTTCTTTAGCCCTTTATAGGGGGATGTGATAATGAATTTCCGAGTCTTGACCTCTTCAACTGAGATCTGAATGATCTGTGTCTGGTTAAATGTAACGTTTTGGCTACTAACAACCGACACATCATGGATTGTCTGCTCGCGTCCACTCTCCCCTAAATTCTTAGAAAATTCATGCGTCATGGGACTACCATCCAGGCTTTAGCCACCAAACCGGCAACTTTCATCACTGGCTCTGCCAGTTCTTCTACCCCTGCTAATCCCTTTTTCAAGGCTGCAATTGCTTGATCCACCAAGCTTTTATCTGGCTGTGGCTTTTTTACTTCTTTCTGGATAGCCTCAATTTTCTCCTCTGCCACTTCCTTTATCAGAGGATTAAGATCGCTATTAATGACAACTGCCTGCTTTAATTTTTCCAGCACACTCAGTGCTTCCTTTAAATCAGTATTCTCTAGTTTTGCTTGAGTCTTACTCTGATTGATACTACTTCCTTCTGCCTGAATTTGACTCAGACCAATGTCACTACTACCTGTAATAGTTACCCCACTCATACTTTGACTCTTAGCAGGAGTTGTCGCCTCCTTGCCAACAGCAGCTAGAACACTGGGGAGTTCGCGTTGAAGTTCCAGCTTTTGTTCGGGGTTTAGAGTTTTGATAATTTCTAAAATGTCGCTAACGCTATAAGTAGGCATAGGTCAAATTACCAAAAAACGAATTGTTGACAAAATGTAAAAAAGTGATGTGATTTCTTCTCAAAAGAGTTTATGAAGGCTTGATCTGTCTGCATAACTATTGATTATACGGAAAATTTCCGTATAACACTCCTGAAAGTAATGATATGGGTCAACTTTCGGCATCTCACCCCATTTAGGCGCGATCGCCAGAACTTTTCCGTATATCACGCCCAAAAGCGTGTTAGCCAGATTAGCCTACTGCTAGTGGAGCAGTAGGAGCCACATTGGGGAACGCACCCTACGGCGATGGCTATCACACTAATTATATGCTAGACGGATTTTTTCCACACAACACCCCAAATACGGATTTTCTGGCTCTTCATTACTTGTTATGGTTCGATAGGGTGGCATAAATCGACTAAATCCCTATCTGGCAAGAGATTTAATTGATTAGTTCGCTCTAGATCAAAAACAATTGACAAAAATCGCCAAACGTTTTTCTCTATAAGGGTTCCATCCCTTATAACCCCCGTACATTGCATAACACAAACCAAAGAACCCATTTCGTCGTCGTGCCTAGAATTTTATTGTCTAGTACAGCATCGCTATCATAGCACGATCGATTTAACTTGACTAGGAATGGATAAAGGCAAATAATCAATTAATCGATCGAGATCAAGACTCAATGTCTGATAACTTGTTATTGGTGGGGTAGGAAATCACCTAAGTCACCCTGTCGAATTATTGATTGTCATTAAAAATGTTTAAGCGATCGCTTTTCTTGCCCCTGTTAATTTTATCCCTTAGTTGTACGCTGCTTTTTAGTGCTTGTCGTCAACAAACAGCTAATAATCCCCCAGCAACGACCAATAATAATTCAGAAACTTTAAAACTTTTATATTGGCAAGCACCGACGATTTTAAATCCCCATCTCTCCACGGGATTTAAAGACTCAGAAGCGAGTCGCATTACCTTAGAACCTTTGGCTAGTTTCGATGAAAAAGGGGAATTAGTTCCTTTTTTAGCGGCAGAAATTCCTACTATTGAAAATGGGGGAGTTGCCCGGGATGGTAAATCGGTGACATGGAAGCTAAAAAAAGATATTAAATGGTCGGATGGTACTCCTTTTACTGCCAAAGATGTCATCGCTACCTATAATTTTATTACCAATCCGAAAACTGGTTCTACTAGCGCTGGCAATTATGAAATAGTTAAAAGTGTGGAAGCGATCGATCCCCATACAGTTAAAATAACTTTTAAGCAAGTTAATCCCGCGTGGTCATTAGTTTTTGTGGGGACAGAAGGGATGATTTTACCAGCACATCTCTATGAAAAGTATAGCAATGAAACGGCACGCCAGGCCCCCGCTAATTTATTACCGGTGGGAACTGGCCCCTATAAAGTGGTAGAATTTAAACCGGGAGATACGGCGGTTTATGAACCAAATTCTTTTTTTCGAGAAGCGGATAAATTAGGTTTTCAAAGAATAGAATTAAAAGGAGGAGGTGATGCCACTTCTGCGGCAAGAGCGGTTTTACAGACACAGGAGGCGGATTATGCCTATAATTTGCAAGTAGAGGCCAAGGTTTTAAGTGATTTAGAAAAAGCGGGTCGAGGTCAGTTAATATCTAGTTTCGGTTCTTTGATTGAACGAGTTTTATTTAATCTGAGCGATCCTAATCAAGCTACTCCTGAAGGTGAGAGGTCTAGTATTAAGTTTCCCCATCCTTTTTTGAGTGATGTGAAAGTAAGAGAAGCTTTGTCGTTAGCCGTTGATAGAGATACTATTGCCACGCAGCTTTATGGTATTACTGGGAAAACAACTCCTAATTTTATCGTGATGCCATCGGAATATAATTCGCCCAATACTAGCTATGAATTTAATCTAGAAAAGGCTAAGAAATTACTAGATGATGCGGGATGGAAAGATAGTAATGGTGATGGCACTAGGGATAAAAATGGGGTAGAAATGAAATTAGTTTTTCAAACCACTGTCAATCCTCTCCGTCAGAAAACCCAAGAAATTATCAAACAAAGTTTACAAGCGATCGGGGTAGGAGTAGAATTAAAAACTGTTGATGCCAGTATTTTCTTTTCTAGCGATCCTGCTAACGATGACACGGTAGAAAAGTTTTATGCTGACCTACAAATGTACACTACTGGTAATAATAGTCCCGATCCGAAAGCCTATTTTAAAACCTTTACCTGTAGCGAAATTCCCCAAAAAGCTGATGGTTGGGCCGGTGATAATTATGCTCGTTATTGCAATCCTGAATACGATAAATTATGGCAAGCTTTTAGTCAAGAATTAAACGCAGAAAAACGGCGAGAAATAGCGATTAAAATGAATGATATGTTAATCAATGATTTTGTGATTATTCCCCTAGTTCATCGTGCCGATGTGGTGGCAATTAGCAATAGTTTGTCGGGGTTTAAATTAACTCCCTGGGATAGAAATACTTGGAACATCAAGGACTGGAAGCGTAGTAAATAAATGCTCAAATATTTTCTGAAAAGATTATTATTTTCGATTCCCACTCTTTTAGCTATTAGTATGGTGGTTTTTGGCATTTTGGCCCTAGCACCGGGGGATCCGATGGGAGAATTTGCCGCTAATCCTGCTATTACGGAAGCGGTGCGAGAAAATATTCGCAAAAGTCTCGGATTAGATCAACCGCTTCCCGTGCGTTATGTCAAGTGGTTGTTAGCATTTCTTCAAGGAGATATGGGCTATTCTTTCACCAGTCGCAGCCCGGTTTTTACCCTCATTTGGCAGCGTTTACCCACAACTCTCTGGATTGTCGGTATTGCCTATATGTTCGGGGTTTTAATTGCTTTTCCTTTAGGCGTAATTTCAGCAGTCAAGCGCTATTCTTGGTTAGACAAAATCATCTCTACTTTTTCGCTACTTGGCTTTTCTTTACCCACTTTTGTAACGGGATTATTATTAATTATTATCTTTAGTGTGCAGTTAAACTGGCTACCATCTTTTTATAACAGTACCCTAGAAATCAGTGATTTTAATAGTTTGATCGAGCAGGTTAAACAGTCAATTATGCCCGTAACTGTATTAAGCTTATATCAAGGGGCGATGTTGATGCGTTTCGTGCGTTCTTCCGTAACTGAAGAAATTCACCAAGAGTACGTTAAAACTGCCTTAGCCAAGGGATTAACTAATTTTTCTGTCCTAACTAAGCATATAGTTCGCAATGCTTTAATCCCCGTTGTCACCCTGATTGCTCTCGATATTCCCTCAATTTTTACTGGGGCCTTAGTTACAGAACAAGTGTTTCGTGTGCCGGGTATCGGTGCTTTATTAATTGATTCTATTTCCCGCAGTGATACCCCCGTAGTGATGGCGATTACCTTTATCTATGGGATTTTAATTGTTATCTTTAACTTAATTGCCGATTTAACCTATAGTTGGCTCGATCCGCGAGTCAGATATTAACTATGAACATCATGCGATCCTTACACACGGCGATTTTAGTCACCGATCTAGAAAAAGCTGTTAACTTTTACGAAAATGTTCTAGGATTGACTAGAATTGATCGCCCTTTTCAATACGATGGGGTTTGGTATCAAGTGGGAGATTATCAAATTCATTTAATTGTCGATACCAATTATCAAAACTACCGTTCCAATCCCCAAAAATGGGGACGCAATCCTCATATTGCCTTCGCTATTGATGACGTGACGGCCATGGGTAACTATCTAGAAAGTCAAGGTTATACAATTCAAATGAGTGCCTCAGGTAGAAAGGCATTATTTGTCAGTGATCCCGATGGTAATATCCTAGAAATGAGCCAAATTTAGCCTTAATTAGCTAGACACAATTAATTACACATATCTAACTACCCCTTGCCTCTTGCCTATCCTAACCAAGAAGTTAATTTTGTTCCATTGCTTAAAAATTCTCGAATATGTTAGACCAATTACAGACTCAACTCTATCACCTTGAACAATACGCCGATCGCTTAGTGACTTCCCAACTAACTCACCTTAGTTTTGTCAGTATTGCCGTGATTTTTCTAGCCGGTTTACTCACCAGTCTTACCCCCTGTATGCTGTCGATGTTGCCGATTACCGTCGCTTATATCGGGGGTTACGAAAATCAAGGTCGTTTAGCGGCTTTTTGGCAGTCCACATGGTTTTCCCTGGGATTAGCTACCACCTTAGCGGGATTGGGACTAATTGCCGCTACTTTAGGGAAAGTCTATGGACAGGTGGGGATCGGTTTACCAATTATCGTCAGTGCGATCGCTATTTTGATGGGGTTAAACCTCTTGGAATTATTACCCCTGCGCTTCCCCTCCCTTGGCGCTACCGATTGGATTACCGGCGATTTTCCCCCGATTTTGCGGTCCTATCTTCTCGGTTTAACATTTGGTTTAATCGCCTCTCCATGTAGTACACCTGTCCTAGCAACTCTATTGGCATGGGTGGCAAATACGGGGGATTTAAGCTTAGGAGGGGGATTATTGTTATCCTACACTGCCGGCTATGTTTTACCGCTAATTATCGTCGGTTCTTTTACTGCCTCGCTGAAAAGCTTTCTTTCCCTACGTCAATGGTCCGGGTGGATTAATCCTGTCAGTGGGGTTTTATTAATCGGTTTTGGAGTTTTTTCTTTATTATCCCGTCTGCTGTGATGGTGGAGAGTTATGATAGATAATTGGCTAGAATTGTAAAACTTTTAACTATGACTATATCGGAAACTTCCTCAAATTTAAAGAATAGACCGCCTCAATGGGGACGTAAATTTATCCAGACTATTGCCGATCTGCGATTGGCAATTATCCTTTTACTTTTAATCGCTATTTTTAGCATTTCTGGGACGGTAATAGAACAGGGACAATCTCTATCTTTCTACCAAGTTAATTATCCTGAGAAACCCGCTTTATTTGGCTTTCTGACTTGGAAAGTTTTATTACTATTGGGATTAAATCATGTTTATAGCACTTGGTGGTATCTATCATTATTAATTCTCTTTGGTTCCAGTTTAACCGCTTGTACCTTCCGACGACAATTACCCGCTTTAAAGGCGGCCAGAAACTGGCAATTTTATCAACAATCTCGCCAATTTCAAAAACTGGCTTTAAGTGCCGAATTAGAAACTGGTTCCCTAGAATCCCTCACCCCCCTATTAGAAAAAAAAGGCTACAAAGTTTTTCTAGAAAATAACAGTCTTTATGCTCGTAAAGGTCTGATCGGTAAAATCGGTCCGATTATCGTTCATGCAGCCATGTTAATTATTTTAGCAGGGTCGATCTGGGGAGCGTTAACGGGGTTTTTCGCTCAAGAAATGGTAGCTAGTGGCGATAGTTTTCAGGTTAAAAATATTATTGAAGCTGGACCCTTATCTAAAAATTCTCTCCCTAAGGATTGGGGGATTAAAGTTAATCGTTTTTGGATTGATTATAGTCCTAAAGGTGATATAGAACAATTTTATTCTGATTTGTCGGTGATCGATAATCAAGGACAGGAGATCGATCGCAAAACTATTCAAGTTAACCAACCTTTGCACCATAAAGGGGTGACTTTTTATCAAACCAGTTGGGGAATTGCTGGGGTAAAAGTACAGGTGAATAATAGTCCGATCCTACAGCTACCGATGGCTAGTTTAGACACCAAAGGTAATGGACAAATCTGGGGAACGTGGATTCCGACTAAAACCGATCTTAGTGAGGGAGTTTCTCTTTTAACCAGAGATTTACAAGGTACGGTAATCGTCTATGATGCTAAGGGAGATTTAACCTCTGCGGTACGAGAAGGAATGACGATTCCTATCAATGGAGTTAATCTAAAAATAGTCGAATTAGTGGGCAGTACAGGTTTACAAATTAAGGCAGATCCGGGAGTACCGATTGTCTATTTAGGTTTTGGTTTATTGATGATGGGAGTGGTAATGAGTTACTTTTCCCATTCGCAAATTTGGGCTTTACAATCGGGCGATCGCTTTTATATTGGTGGTAAAACTAATCGCGCTCAAGTCAGTTTTGAACGGGAAATAATTGATACTATCGAAATGTTAAAGTTAAAGTAGAATTGACGTTAATTTGGTGTCGTTTCCCGATGAAAAGTTCTGTTTATCTATCTTTTGCCTTTTGCCTACCCTAACCAAGAACTTAATTTTGTTCAATTACTTATATGCCAGAATTGCCAGAAGTAGAAACGGTGTGTCGCGGATTAAATCAAGTCACCCAGGGCAAAAAAATTATCGGTGGGGAAGTATTATTACAGCGTACCCTAGCCTATCCTAATTGTGAGGCAACTTTTCTGCAAGGAATTGCTCAGACTACGATTACCAATTGGCAGCGCCGAGGCAAATATCTCCTCGCCAATTTAGATAATGGTAGCAGTATCGGGGTTCATCTGCGTATGACCGGACAATTGCTCTGGGTAAAAGATACCACTCCCCTGCCGATTCATACGCGCTTACGCTTCTTTTTTGCCAATCAGCAAGAATTGCGCTTCGTCGATACCCGCACTTTCGGGAAAATTTGGTGGATTGCCGCCGATAAAACCCCAGAAAGCGTGATTACTGCTCTCAAAAAACTGGGACTAGAACCCTTTGATCGCAATTTTACCCCCGATTACCTCTATAGTCACTGTCAAAAAAGTCGTCGTCCGATTAAAACTTTTCTCCTCGATCAAAATGTGGTGGCAGGAATTGGTAATATCTACGCGGATGAAGTTCTTTTTAAAAGTGGTATCCATCCCCAAACTGCCGCTAATCTCTTAAAAATTGAGCAAATAGACTTATTGACAAAAAACATTATTTCTGTACTGGAAACAGCGATCGCTGAAGGCGGCACCAGTTTTAGCGATTTTCTCCACGTTACGGGAGTTAATGGCAATTATGGGGCGATGGCCTGGGTTTATGGTCGTACTGGCGAAAATTGTCGCCTTTGCGGTGCAACTATTGCCAGAATTAAATTAAGTGGACGCTCCTCTCATTTTTGTCCCCAATGTCAAGTCTCAACAGTAATCAGTAAACAGTTGTAAGCTGATAGCTAGATGGTCAGGTCACGGAAATCGATGCAAAGTTCACTGAAAAGGATTATCATCGGTGCGAGTTTTTTTCTCGCTACGGTAGTCGGAGCAACTATCGGTTATATGGCCTACGGTTGGAGTTTTCTAGATGCCGTTTATATGGTGATTATCACCATATTTGGGGTAGGTTTCGGGGAAGTTAAACCGATTAACACTCCCAGTCTGAGAGCTTTTACCATGTTAGTTATCATCTGTGGGACTACCTCGGCCGTTTATGTGGTGGGAGGGTTTTTTCAGATGCTCACCGAGGGAGAAATTAACAAAGCCTTTAGCGATCGCCGGATGAATAAAGAGATGGAATCCCTAGAAAATCACGTCATAATCTGTGGTTTTGGGCGCATAGGACGCATCCTAACGACTAAATTGGCAAAAACAGCCCAATCCTTTATTATCGTCGATAATAACCCCGATCGCATTAGATTAGCTCAGGAAAAAGGTTACATAACTCTTAATGGTAACGCCACCGATGAAAGTATTCTCCAGAAAGCCGGCATCGACAAAGCGCGAGTTTTAGCGACTGTGTTACCCGATGATGCCTTAAATGTCTTTATCACTTTAACCGCAAGAGAACTCAGTCCGCAACTATACATCATCGCTAGAGGAGAATATCCCAGCACTGAGAAAAAATTAAAATTAGCTGGAGCCGATCAAGTGGTTTTACCTGCTACCATTGGAGCAGAAAGAATGGCCCATTTAATCACCCATCCGGCCGCGATTGATTTTTTACAGGAAGATGAAGGTAGGCGCAATCTTAACGAATTATTAGCCGATATCGACCTACAATTTGAAGAATACTCGATTTTAAGCAATTCTCCTTTTTTGGGACAACCCATCAGTCAGATGGAAGTGCGGGGACAGGGTGCTTTTATTATCGTTGCTGTGCGTCAATTTGATGGTGGTGTCATCGCCCATCCCGACAATTCCACCATTCTACAGCAAGGCGATACGGTCATTTTATTAGGTCATCGGGGCGATGTTCCTAATTTTGCCCGTCGTTATGCTCTGCGTCGAGAAATGCGCTATCGTGGGTCTTCTTGGTAGGATATTTACCTACAAAAAAGTTGAGATTTTCTGGAATTAATTTCGCTACCGATGGAGATAAAACTAACTCACTAATTATCTCCAGGGACAGCTATGAAATTAACCTATCGCGGCATTCCTTACGATAAAAACCCCACTGCCACCGTTGTTTCCAGTCCGCTGATTTTAGGCTATCGTGGTGTTCCCTATTTAAAAAACCTTGGTGTCGTTCAAACCATTCAGAAACAGGTAGCCGTTACCTATCGCGGTCAAGCCTATCATATCACTCAATCTTTAGCTTCTTTGCCCATGGAAAGACCCTCTTTAAGTTTTTAACTTCTAGTTCTTTTTTCAATCAATCTCTTTTAAAGATTGTCAATTAATGATTTTATCAATTACCTTAAACGGGTTGTATCTCCCCTCTTGCTCCCTCGCTCCAAGGCGGATTTTTTACTCGTTTTTGCCAACAAGAAATAAGTACCTAAGCAAAATTAATTACACATATTTTTCCCTTCCGCAGTTCCGCAGTTCCAGCGTTCCCCCGAAAGGGGGTGTGAATTTAATTTTGTCGAACTGCTGATAGTTATCAGTTTTTTGTAGAATAGGGAGATTGAGAAAACGAATACCTGCCCCTATGACAAGATTCCCTTTGACTGGTCGCTATTCTGGTTTATGCGTCTTGCTCACTTTATTCTGGTTAAGCGGTCAATCTTTACCAGTGCGAGCAGAAAAAATCTATAGTCCCGTCCCCCTCATCCTCAACAAAGAAATTAACGATACTCTCACCGACAAGGATATTCCCACGGGGGAGGGGGGGTTTGCTAGGGATTATACCGTAGATTTGGAAAAGGACGATCAGGTGGCCATCGATCTCAAATCGGAAAACTTTGATGGAGTTTTAATTCTCCTGGCCGACGATGGTTCCACTGTAGCGGAAAATGATGATGGTCCCGATGGTGGCACTAATGCTCTCCTCTTTGCACGGATTACCGAGTCGGGTAAATATATTATTCGGGTGAGAGCTTTCGGAGAAACCGGTGGGGGAAAATTTACCCTGAAATTAACCCGTTTACGGGCTGTGGAGGGCAAAAATTAGCTAATTATTGTTAAAAAAACCAAGAATAGAGCCTCTGTCCACTCTACCACCGCACCGTAGGTATCGCCAGTGTGACCGCGAAGACGACGATATAACCAGTAACCAGTAAGCAGAGCGAGGGCGATTCCAGCACTAATGGCGATTATTCCCCACCTTAGACCACCAAATAGGGCGATTAACCCCCAAATTACTCCCCCACAGTCCCAAGGCAGACAAAAAGCCACTTTATGAAAGGCTCCCTTACCGGTGGGTTTGAGGTAGGGATAAAGAGCGATCGCCATTACTTGCCCCCAACGTCCCCAAATTGGTGCTAAAATTAGGGCTAAGGCTCGATTATCGCTTAAATCAGTCAAAGCGGCGATTTTTAACAGCAAAACCATGGTCACGGCCATGACTCCAAAGGCCCCAGTAACACTATCGGCCATGACCGCTAAACGACGCTGGGGGTCGGTGACAGCTAAACCATCGGCCGTGTCACTAACTCCATCAAGGTGTAGTCCTCCCGTCAGATAAACCCAAACCCCCACAAGGACAACCGCACGAGTCAGGGGTGGCATTCCCAGACCAGCTAGAGTTATATCGAGCAAAACCAAAATTAAACCCAAAAATAAGCCCACTAAGGGAATCCATCGGGCAATTCTACCAAAATCCGGCCAGGCAATCGGAACCGGAATAATCGTGTAAAAAGCGATCGCACCTAAAAATGAGCGAATTTCTTGACAAATGAAGTTAAATATGGTAATCAATCTCCCCAAAATTAGATTCCGGTATGGCAGCTTTTCTCATAAAGATGAAGTATAACTTAATTTTGTATCGGCCACCCTGTGGGATTTTCAAAACATCTGAGAACGCCTATAATAATTCGGCATAACACGCTTATTGTAATGTTATAGGAAGAGTTCTTGTGATCTCTTCATTTGAGAGTAATAGGCGGAAAGATTTTTTAAAAAATGTGTATTTAGTGTGAGATACGGAAAGTTTCCGTATATTATGTAGTTAGATTGACCCAGCGTAATATTAATATAGATTACTCCTACTTAGGTTCTAGGACAATTGAATATGACAACAACTGACGAGGATAATGGCAAGCCGATAGATAATTCAGAGTTAAAAGATGTTGTAGCTCTAGCAGCTTATATTGAGCAATTGATCATGTCTGAACAACAGTGGATCATGAACCGTTTATCATGGTTGTTCACCTCACAATCTTTTTTATTAACTGCATTTGTTGTTCTTCTTATTAACTCACAAAAGTCTACTCCCTCTCCCTCTGTCCTTGTATTACTCTTTGGTTTACCTCTTTTAGGACTTATTTGCTGCGGAACGGTTGGTCTTGCTATAAGGGCTGCTGAGAGTGTGGTTAAACATCTTCTCGATCAACGTGATTTATTGTCAATTAGTATCACTGAAAAAGCCAATAGTATCACTGAAAAAGCCAAGTACTCCTTGAGGGATAATAAAGAAGCCAAGAGCCTTGCGAAAATTTCAAAGATTGGATTCAACCGAGAGCAGAAGTGGACTTTATCTCGTGGAGCACTACCTCACCTCTTACCTTGGGTGTTTGCTATTCTGTGGTCTGTACTTTGGGTTTCTTTATTTCTACCCTAGCCGTAGGGTGTGTTCCCTAATGTGGCTCTTACTGCTCCAGCGATCGATTTTGGGGAACGCACCATGCAGATTGATTGCAGCTGTGGGTTAAAGTGCGGTGGCGAAGGCACTACGTGGCAGTACGCTGATCCTGTCGGTTGGGTTGGCGGCTGTTACCCAACACCCTCAAAACCAAGATTAAATAAGGTAGGATAGAGAGCGAAAAGATATTCTAGATTGCCGTGAATGGAAGCGTCTATATTGAAACAAGTATTTTTGGGCATTTAACCGCCAGACCCACTGACAATCTGATCGTTGCTGCTAATATCAAGATCACCCAGGATTGGTGGAACGAACATAGTAGCTCATTTACGCTTTACGCATCAGAGATCGTTGAAGATGAGGCAGCTAAGGGAGATCCGATAATCGCCGCTCAACGGTTAAACTTGTTACAATCCCTAATGCTTCTCGAACTTACAGAAGATGCGTTTGAACTTTCGCAAGCATTTCTGACTCAAAGCAATCTGCCCCTAAAGGCATCTAACGACGCTTTACATATGGCATTAGCAACCGTCTATAACTTAGATTATTTGCTAACATGGAACTGCAAGCACATGGCAAATGCCCAAATTCAGCGTAAGCTGGCTCAGATTAGTTCTGGTCTCGGATATATATTGCCAGTTATTTGCACTCCTTATGAGCTTATTGGATATAACCTAGAGGTTTAGTCATGTATAAAAATGAAATTCTCGATGAAATTCACAAGTATAGAGAAGAATACGCTCAATCGTTTCAATATGACTTAAGAGCTATTTTTAATGACTTAAAGCAGAAGCAACTGGCTCATAAAGATAGATTAGTTAGGTTGCCAATTAAGCGAGCGTCTAACAAATCACTGCACCCGACCGCCGGCTAAAGCATTCAATGGAACCGCTAAATCTATAGTGCGATGGCGAAGGCACTGCGCAGCAGTACGCTGATCCTGTCGGTTGGGTTGACAGACATTGGCATCTGGTAAGTTTAGCGATGGAATTAGATCTTTATAACCCTGAACGAGACAGTCACGTACATTACTGTTCATCAGAGCTTTTGTGCGGTGAAGACGCTCCTCCGTGAGCTCAGGTCTATTCTTCAAAAGATTCCGAATCCACTCATCATGAATTTCATCGAAAATTTGGGTCTGAAACCCCGTCGTTCTACGACGGCTTTACTGTTAAATATGAGCATCGTTTACGAAATATATGCTAAAATGTGAGATATGGAAAAAGCCTATTCTTACCGATTTTACCCCACACCCGAACAAGAGTCGCTATTGCGGCGCACATTGGGCTGTGTAAGATTGGTTTACAACAAAGCTCTCCATCTCAGAACACAAGCATGGTACGAAAAGCAAGAAAGAGTAGGATATACTGAAACTTCTTCAATGCTAACCGACTGGAAAAAGCAAGAAGAATTAGAGTTTTTAAACGAAGTTAGCTGTGTACCTTTACAACAAGGGTTAAGACACCTACAAACAGCTTTTACTAACTTCTTTGCTGGTCGTACTAAGTATCCCACCTTTAAGAAAAAACATCAGGGAGGAAGTGCCGAATTTACCAAATCTGCTTTTAAATTTAAAGACAAACAAATCTATTTAGCCAAATGCACAGAACCTTTACCTATTCGATGGTCAAGACAAATACCAGAAAGCTGTGACCCAAGTACAGTAACAGTCAGGCTACATCCCTCTGGACGTTGGCATATTTCAATAAGATTTGATGACCCAACAATTAAGCCATTACCAGTAACAGATAAAGCCATCGGAATTGACTTAGGAATTAGTAGCCTTGTGATTACCAGCGATGGCGGCAAAGTATCTAATCCTAAGCATTTTAAGAAACATTATCAGAGGTTGCGAAAGGCACAAAAAAGCCTTTCTAGAAAACAGAAAGGCTCAAAAAATCGGGAAAAAGCGAGAATCGAAGTAGCAAGGATTCACGCCCAAATTACTGATAACAGAAAAGACCATTTACATAAGCTAACCACTCAATTAGTTCGGGAAAACCAAACGATTGTGGTTGAGAATTTAGCCGTCAAGAATATGGTCAAAAACCCGAAATTATCTCAGGCAATATCTGACGTTAGTTGGGGAGAAATCACTCGTCAATTAGCCTATAAATGCCTTTGGTATGGGAGAAATTACATCGAAATAGATAGATGGTTTCCTAGCTCTAAAAGGTGTAGTAATTGCGGGTATATTGCTGAGAAAATGCCGTTAAATATTCGAGAATGGGATTGTCCAGACTGTGGGACACACCATGACCGAGATATTAACGCTAGTAAAAATATTTTGGCCGCAGGGCTTGCGGTGTCAGTCTGTAGAGCGACCTGATGACCAGAACAGAGTAAATCTGTTAAGGCAGGTGCGAAAAATCCTTCGGGAAAGAAGCAGAAACCCAAATCGTGAGGTTTGGGAATCGCCGTCCGTTTTACGGCGGCGAGGATGTCAAACTGTTGATTGAACTCTTGTCCAGAGTTACTACGGCCTAGTGTACCCCACATACGAAATAAATCCAACAAACGCAACAAACGAAAAATATGTTTTTGTCACAACTTGCTCACCAGTTCGGAATCAAGTGTGATGGCGAAGACACTGGGTAGCAGTACACTGATCTTGTCGGTTGGGTTGGTGGCTGTTACCCAACACCCTCAAAACCAAGATTAAATGCAGTAGGATAGACGTTGGATAGATTTTCTAGATGGCGTTGTCAAATTCAAAGATGATCCGAATCAGCACCGGAAATGAAATTACTTTGATAACAAGGATTGCATTGCATCTTTCCTATTCTGAGCTGACAACGCCCACTTTCTTATATTTTAAACAGCATTTAGTATCGTATCTTGATTCAGCAGGGACGAAAATCTTTTCAGGACTCGTAGCGTCGATAAAGCCGCTGCACCTTGTCAGAGAAACGCTTGCGGACTTTTTCCGGGGAGATCAACAAGCAATCTTCCCCGTAGGGGAGAATCTCGCGGAAAAACCAGAAGCTACTCGTTATCTGTCGGGTAATCTGCCGGATGGGGGGATCGTTCGAGATCAATTCGTCGGCGATATCGATAGCGCTTTTAGTCCGGTACGATCGAGCTAATCCATCGAACAGGTGAAACTCGGCCGACACACTATCAAGCTGATTGCGCCATTTGGCCCTAGGGATCGGGGTAATTAAGGAATCGTTGGGGATTCGATCGATCCTTAAACTCCAATTATGGTGTAGTTCGGAAATATCTTGATTTCCCTCGGTTTCCTCGCACCAACAATCGAGATATAAGCGATCCTCGTGACGATTGATAGCGGCATGGTAAAGATGGAATTCCCAGATTCGATCGCCGGCATCCTGATAGGATAACTGAAACGGTTGTTGTCGGAGAATGCAGCGATCGAGTTCTAACCGCCATGGCGGGGGAGGATTATCGAGGCTACGTTCTAGCTCTTTCCGTAAGGGTCCCGACAGTTCGCTCCGTTCTAATAGTAGTTTAGTTAGTTCTAGGGCGATGGGGATTTGTCCAGCATCGATGAGAAAATCGATCGCCTGTTGGAGCATCTGCAAGCGCTCGGGCTTCCAGTCGTGATTAGGAGCGATTTTAAGCTTATTACGGGCAATTTCTTTGATTAACTTCGATATATTCGGTTTATCTCCCCAAAATAGCCCGAATTCACTGGCAAGGATTTCTAGGGCCTGTTTTTCTTTTTCACTGACCGATAAAGTGATCGATTGTCCTATCCGGCTCATAGTTTATAAGTGTACGGACACTTTTTCTGTTAAGGTACTTGTCCATCCCTATTATCGTGGTTATTATGGAAGATAGCAAGGATTTACGGACAGAAATTCATGGTAAATTATCAAGTAAAGCTCAGGCCAGTCTATTCCTGTCCCGCAGACGAGATACCAGACGGGATCAAGGTTCCGCAAGGATGGCGGTTATCGTGGCATCAGGTGGAGACGTGGAAAGCACTCAACGATCCCGATATCGATGTGATTTTCAATACGGCCATGACGGGGGACGGGAAAAGTCTAGCGGCCTACCTGCGAACTTTGCAAGGATATTTCCCGATTATGGGACTCTACCCAACCAACGAACTAGCGCGGGATCAGCGGGGTCAGATCGAGGCATATATTCAACGATTTCAACCAACGGATCAACCCCGGGTCAATCTTTTAACCGGGCCCGAGTTGGAATTGTACGCCGAACGGGATGGGAAAACGAAAGCGATCGCTCTAGAGACTCGATCGAAACAGTCGGAAATTCTCTTAACTAACCCCGATATTTTCCATTATCTGCATCGGGGGGCCTATTTAACCCCCTACGATAACCCCGATCAGCTATGGAACCGGATCGATAAACATTTCGATCTCTTCCTATTCGATGAATTTCACGTTTTCGGCACGCCACAGGTCGCCAGCATAATCAATACCATGCTTCTAATCCGACGGGCCAATCGTGGGAAACGATACCTGTTTTTGTCCGCAACTCCCGACGAGAGTTTACTAAAACGATTGGATAAAGCGGGGTTTCGCTATCGATCGATCGACCCGGTAAGAGAAGGAAAATACCGGTTTCCCGATACCCCAGAAGAGGCCAATTCCCTCGCTCAACAGGGATGGCGACAAGTAACCTCGGAAATCGAGCTATCTTTTATTCCTTTACCGTCGAGTTTTCAAACTTCGGAAAATTGGTTGAAGGAAAATAAAGAGCGAATTTTAGACTATTTTAAGCGATACCCCGGCAGCAAGGGCGCGATTATTCTCAATTCGATCGCTTCGGTTAAACGTCTGCTGCCGATTTTCCGAGAATTATTGGCGACTATCGGTTTAACAGTGGGGGAAAATACGGGTCTTTCGGGAACGCGGGAGAAGTTGGCATCGTTAAATCGTGATCTGGTGATCGGAACGAGTACCATCGATGTGGGGGTGGACTTCAAGATTAATTTCCTCATTTTTGAGTCGTCGGATGCGGGAAATTTTATTCAACGTTTCGGCCGTTTAGGCCGTCACAGCGGCTACGATCGAAAGGGAACGGCGGTAAAATTTGCTAACTTCACCGCGATCGCTCTGGTTCCGAAATTTTTCCTAGAACGGTTATTCGAGAAGAAAGACGCACCGTTACAAGTCGGGGAACGGTATGACCGAATTCAGCTACAGGAGGCCATCAAGAGTAACTACCGTCATATCAATAATTTCGAGGGTTATTACCAACGTTGGGGAGCGGTACAATCATTTCAACTCTGGTGGAATTTAGGGAGTCCGAAGATCAAATCCCAATACGGGGAAAGTCGCCAGAAGTTTCAACAGGAATGCGAGGAGGTTTTCGATACCAGTTTAAAACGGGTCGCCGGTCGGGTGAAAGGATGGGCCGACGAATGGAAGGAGTTATCGGGGAAAAGCGGTAATCCGATTTTCGAGGATGCGTCTAGTTTTCGCGGGTCAAGTCCGTTATTATGCGGGTTATACGATTCGACGGAACCGGAGGAATGCGATCGCTTTAAAACCTACGATTTACCCAGTATTCTCGGTAATCTAGAGGTGGAGGTGTGGAGAAAAGGCGAGTTTAAGCGCCAGATCGAGGCCACGAAAACACCGATCGCGCGCAGACGTTTCGATTATTGTCTTGCGTTTCTGAATTTAAAGGGGTATCGAGAGGAACGGTTAAACTGGCGCTTTACCTACGACGGCGATTTAGGCGAGATTGCCTCCGCGTGGAAAGTGCAGGTTTTGACGGGAATCGGTGTTTGGCAACCAGATAATCCTTGGCTCGATCGAATTAGTCGGGAGTTACGGGATCAGGCTCTGGTTAGCTTCGTTCTTGCCTATCCCGTCGCTGCAGTTCGCCAACGCTTACAATTACCGATGCACTTCGGTATTTATCCGATTAGTGACGAGAGTAGTATTCATTCTCCCGTGTCTCCCTATTCTATCGCGATCGGTCAATCGGCTTTGTTGTTGGATACTCTCGCTCATCGGTTCAAAGGTAAAGGGGGTGAGGTGTGGATCTGTTGATGCCGTTTGAGGCTACCAAGAGATGAGGGAGTCAAAGTGTACGGACACTTTTTCTGGGATTTAGTTGCTCTTTGCTTCCTCCGCGTTTGATAATAGACATAGACAGACGCTAGGGACATCGATCGATATATCCATCGGATTCTTGCCATTTTTTTTGATGGGAGCTAAATATGAATAGGCTAGTAGAAAAAATTACGGCTATTGTCGAAAAACTACCGAATTTAAAACTATTAATTCTCTTCGGTTCTAGAGCGCGTGGAGAGCATAAACCTGATAGCGATTGGGATTTCGCTGTTTTATACGAGGAAAGAAGCGCTCAAAAGGATATTTCGAGTCTGTTGAAAATTTATACACTACTCGAACAAGCTTTAGAGATTCCCGAGGACAAAATTGATGTGATTGATTTAAAAGAATGTTCGCCGATCCTCGCTCATTATGTCGCGCGAGATGGTCAACTTCTATACGAACGGGAAACGGGACTATTCGAGGGATTTAAAGAAAAATTTCTCATGAATCCTGAAGAATCGAAAGCGTTATACCGTCAATTACGGAATAATCTGGAGATTTCTCTACGAGAAAAAGGAGTGTAAATGCTATTCAACCTCTGATTGCGATAGACGAATTAAACATCATGAATCAATACCTCGCCGAACTTAGCGAGTACGGTTCGATCACCTTAGAGGATTATCGTACATTAAGAGAACGTCAATTAGCCATAGAAAGGTTAATTCAGCTTATCGTTCAAACTGGCATCGATATCAATTACCAGATTTTAAAATGTTTAGATATCGAGTCTCCGAATAATGCTCGCGACGCATTATTTCAAATCGTAGAACTGGGAATCTTAGAAGAACACCTAGCCGTTCAACTGGCCGAGTCTATTAAATTAAGAAACTTACTCGTACACCTATACAAGAAAATTGATCCCGATATCGTTCATTCCTCGATCGCTAATATTTTACGATATTATCCCCGCTACCAACGCTCGATCGTTCAATATCTAGATTCCTTGGAGGCAGAAAATGGTTAGAAATACGAAAGAATTAAAAATTATCAATACAGTCAATAGAATAACCACGACTGTGGAAAAAATACCGAATTTAAAACTATTAATTCTCTTCGGTTCTAGAGCGCGTGGAGAGCATAGACCTGATAGCGATTGGGATTTGGCAATTTCACACGATGAAGCAAACAGACAAACACATATTAAGGAAATCAGTGATGATTACTTAACTTCTCTCTCTATCTTGAGTGAATTGTTTGAGATAAACCGTGATTTGATCGATCTAATTGAACTCGATCGCTGTTCTCCATTAATGAAGTATCAAGTCGCACGAGATGGAAAACTTATCTATGAAAAAAATACGGGAGACTTTTTAAAATTTCGTGTACGCGCTTGGAAAGAGTACGCCGATACCGCTAAATTCCGAAAGATTCAAAAAGACAGTATCGATCTTTGGCTCAAACAATGGGGAGTTTAAACGATGGAAAGGGAGATAGTCACCGTTAGAATTCGTTTGATGATCAAATATCTTAATCGATTACGGGGGGGCGAAATCATCAGGAATGCGAAATCGTTTAGTGCATCAATACGAGGCGATCGATAATGAACTTGTTTTTAAGGCGATTCCGATCGCTTTATCTCAATTTCCGCTTTATCTCAAACAAATTACCGACTATTTAGACTCTCTAGAGGTGAAAGATGCCTAAAAAACAAAAAAAATTAGAGGAAACGGGACAGTTAAATCTATTCGATAACACTACAGAAATTGACGATAAAGATCTGGATTTTGAGTTCGAGGATATTGATTTAGAATCTCTTGTTTCCGAAGATTTAGGAATTAGCGAATCAGTAAGCGATCGCCGAGTCGAAACCGTTCGCCAACTGCTAACCCTAAAACTCCTACGGGAGGCGATTCGAGCGGAAAACCCCGACGATCGAGTTATGGCAGATTTTGCCGAAATGGTATTACCCAATTTACTCCGATTAGCGATCGGATCAACAGCTAAAGGAGGAAATTTTATTGAGGCAGTTGATCGCGGTCGTGAATTGAGAAACAAACCTAAAGCTAAACGGGATAACGCTGGTGATCAATCTCTAAATACTCATTTACTTAATGGGTTATTTCCTGCCAATCTCATCGAGAAACGCTTACAAAAGCTTAATACTACGGTGCGGCGGATAATTAAAGAGTTCGAAAGAAGATTGGCCATAGCAGGATTTCTTGTTCATGATTTCGAGAAATTCTCTTACGATCGCTTCCCGTCCATGTCAGAGAGATATATACAAATTCAGCGAGATTTCATTCAAGATCCGTTTAAAAATCAAGACCCTCGTAAATTATCTAGGGAAGAACATCGGGAGATTCTACAGGTACTAATTCCCGAATTGGGATTAGATCGTTTCTTATTTCCAGATAATCCCGAACGATGGTTAGAATATCTCGATGATCTACTATATATTGCCAAAAACACCCAACGCCGTAATGACACCGACCTTAACACTTCTGAGGATGGGTTAAATGTTCGTTTAAACGATCGCGTTATAGAGAGTCTATGCGATCTTGCCTGTCTAGCCGATCGCCTCGCATCCATTATTAAACACCCCCACGATGCGGAAAAAGCCTCGTTACAAGATCTTTTATACAGCCTCAGCGATGGGGAACTAAAATTCACTTACCACAGCATCGCCGAAAACCGCGGGGTACTAACAAACGTACTTAATAACGCGGTGATGGAAGCACATCAAGAACTAGACTATCAGCCTTTACTTTACTTGCCTACGGGAGTTGTCTATATCGCCCCCAAAAACGCGCCAGAAGTGTCCCTAGAAACCTTACCGAATCGAGTGGTGGACACTATTAAATCCCTCTGTAGCGGCGAATTACAGCGTAAACAAACGGGATTCGGCAGAGATGGCAAGGGGATGAAATACGCAGATTACTACAGCCAATTTTTCGACGATGCTGGGTTAATGCGCGCTGCCCTCAACGCCACCCTTCGCATCCTCGGTGATAATAAAGCGTCCGTGGCCCGAAGTCGCGGCGAAAACCTGATTAAATTTCAACAACAGGGCGTTTTACCGACGGATTACGATTTTCATTGTGAAGATGATATCCGCATCGATCGCCTAGCGGAATTCGGGGACGTGGTGACGCGGAAAATCTGGGGCGATCGCCTGGAAAAAATCGAACAGGCGCGAAAATTGCAGAAAAACTTACCCGCACCGCCGGATTTAGATTTAATTAGCGAGATCGCGCATTATTGGAATCTAGAAAATTATCTGCCACAAATCCGAGCGATCAAGCGTATTAATGAATCGTTAAAAGAACTCAAACTGAAAGGCAATACGGGAGGGGTTCCCTACGAATGGTATTATCTAGCGGCACAATACCTGAAACAACATCCCGGAATCGAGGATATTAGACCGGTTGCAGAAGATTTAATCGCTTTTCTCGCCGCAAAAATCGCCGCCATAGTTGCGGGATATAACTTACCCGATGGTTGGGAGGATTTGCGAGAGTGGGTTAATCAAGTGGTGCAGTTACCCGGTCGGGAATTGGCCCACTCGATCGAAATCTTCCAGAAAGAATTAAACCACTACAACGCCGCTAAAAAACAAGGTCGCGGCCGTCAACTTCTCTGTTCGATCTCCCATTCTCCCTATAGTGTCAGCGAACAGATGGAATCGGCGGTTCTTTTTACTCCCCAAGTCTATACTAATAAACAAATGCTGGCAGGCTCGAACGCCAAACGAAACATTTCCAGTATCGCGGGAACGGAAATGATGTTGCGTCAGATTCTTATGAATCAAACCCAAGCGGTAGGAAAACGTTTCGAGGACGGCAAATATCGCTATCTGTACTTTTACCCGACCTATTATTTTACTCCCGAAACCAATAGTTTTTTACAAAAAGCCTACGCTAACATCGCTCAAACTCGTTTTGATAGCTCGATAAAGTTGCACTTTGTCGATAAGGATCTGGTCGCTAACTTCGATCGAACCCGTTATCAGAGTGTCGATAGTTTCCTGATCGATGAAAAATTAAGGCAGAAAAAGGAAAGAATTAACGAGGAGGAAGATGGCAAAAAAGACCGCACTTTTAAACTATCCTATCCCGAAGATAAACCCTTAACCTTTTATTTTATGGCCCTACCTCCCGGCCGCGATCCCACCGATACGGAATCCTGGGTTATGCCGGCATGGTTAGGATTAGCTTTCCCGATGATTTTAGATGTCAAAACGGTGGTTTCTGAGTCTCCTATTCCTCCCTATCGCGACGGTGCGGAATTTGAAGAGACGGTATTTCTGGACAGTGCGCCCCAAGCGATCCGGTCCTTAACCCGATGCGATCGATTCCGTCTCGATCGCGTCTTGAACGAGTGGGAAGATAATGACGGAAAAAAATATTCCGCCCCCTTAAATACCCTAACCGCAGCCTATTCTATTCATTTAGACGTGAACTCGAAGCAGGGTAAGACGGGTTATGATCCCAATTGGGGCAAATTAACGGAACTCGCTATTAATTTAGAAACCAGTCCTCTCTATGTTTTTCATTACCTTAAACAGTGGAAACGGGGCAAAGATGCCGATATACCGAGTGCTAATCGAATCGCTCTGTATCTCTACGATTTTTATCCTTGTTTCGATCCTTACGTTACAGAAGTTCACCGTTCTAATTTCACAATTAATATGGAAGAGCAATCCCCGTTAAATCACCCGAAAAAATTAACCGAATTGTATCGTCAATTCTATCGAGCTAATAAACGATATAACCCGAAAGCGAACGCAGTTTTAAAACCGATCGATGTGGCCGCCGATACGATTCTCAAAGGAGGAATCTATCAGGGAGAAGCCCTAGTCTCTGTAGTAGCGGCGGAAGTGGCCAGCTTAATGAATCGGGTTCATGCTTCTACAGCAGAAGGTCGCTGTATTTTATCCGATCGAGAACAGGAAAGACAGAAAATATTGTCTTTTGCTCGTTATTTTGTGATCGATGTGTTCGAGGTTTCTTTTAAGGGCGATCGAGCGCGTCTAGCTGGCAGACAATTAAACCTCCTTCGCGATACCTGCGAATTTCTTTACCGTCTTGAACAGGACAGAGACAATCAAGAGTTAAAAGCCCAGGGTCAAACTGTGGATGAAGATTCTGAAAACAATAATTAATTCAAGGAGTACCTACCATGTCTTTACTGAAAACCCTCGATTCTAAATTCTTTCATAGCGATATTCCCTACAAACCGATGGGAAAATACGTTCACTTTTTGACGATTAGAGTCACAGAATTTTATCCTTTATTTCAAACAGATGGAGAGCTAAATAAAGCTCGTGTTCGTGCGGGAATTGATAGCAAAAAAACGATTAGTCGTTTATCGATGTTTAAACGGAAACAGTCAACTCCAGAACGTTTAGTCGGTCGAGAATTACTCAGAAACTACAAATTAATTACCGCCGAAGAATGTGAGTACAATGTAAAATTTGCCATGAATAACCCCGACTGTATTATTTATGGTTTTGCCATCGGTGATTCGGGTTCAGAAAAATCGAAAGTAGTAGTAGATACGGCTTTTTCGATCACACCCTTTGATGAATCCCATGAAAGTTTTACTTTAAACGCTCCCTACGAGAATGGTACTATGGCATCAAAGGGAGAAAATAACACAAAAGTAGGGGAAGTGACTAGCAGGATTAACCAGCAAGATCACATCCGTCCGCAGGTGTTTTTCCCTAGTATTGTCACTTTAAAAGATCCGACAGAAGCGGGTTTTCTCTATGTTTTTAATAACATCCTGCGTACCCGTCACTACGGCGCGCAAACCACCCGGACGGGACGGGTAAGAAATGAGCTTATCGGTGTTATTTTTGCCGATGGGGAAATTGTTAGTAATTTGCGCTGGACACAGGCAATATATGATCGCCTTCCCGATGAGGTATTACAATCGATCGATCCCTTAGACGAGGATTTAGTTATGGAAAAAGCCACCGAGGCAATACAAGCATTAATGGCGGAAGAATTTATCGTTCATACCGATTTTATCGGGGAAAATTTTCAACCTTTATTAACTGAGGTGAAAACTCTCACGGGTACGGAAGCAGGAATTTTATCGGTTCTAGATCAAGCAAATAAGGAGTCAAAAAAATACTTTAAACAATATATCGAGAAAAAGAAAGCCGAGAAAAAATAGCTAATTTCGTCGGGTGGGTGTCGCCCACCCTATCATTATGGTACATATTTATTCCTGTCAATTAGAACTGCACGATAGTCTTTATTACGCAACCCGTGAAATCGGCAGACTCTACGAAAGCGAACCCGTAATTCATAATTACGCGCTCTGTTATGCTTTGGGATTGGTAAATAGCGATAGTTATCGTTACTTCTGTTCCGAACAGATTCCCCAGTACCAAGAACATTTAAATCCTCTTAACGAAGAGAAAATTTATGTCACTCCCGCACGGGCGATCGCTCATACGGCGGTTCTCAATACTTGGAAATATGCCAATAATAACTATCATGTGGAGATGGAAAAAACCCAGAAAAATATTCCCAGTTTTGGCAGAGCCAAAGAAATCGCTCCCGAAAGTGTTTTTGAATGTTTTATCATTTCCCATCACCCCCTACAACTTCCTAAATAGACCTCTTGCATAATTTTTTTATGGTATAATGTAAGGTTTTGCTTTTTTCTCAATTCTTAGATTGAAGTGGAAAAAAGAATAAAATGTGATCTTAGGTCAGGAAATCATCTATAATTTTGCTATGTTTATTAGCAAAATTATGGATTATCAAAACTTATCAGATGAACAATTCAAACGCCGTTTCGGTGTGTATAAACAAACATATAGAAAGATGGTAGAATCAGTAAAAAGTGTTGAAGCCGACTCTAATTCACCATCTAAAAGGGGACCGAAACCTAAACTATCTATAGAAGAACAAGTTTTAGTAACGTTAGAATATTGGCGAGAATATAGAACATATTTTCACATTGGTACAAGCTGGGAACTATCAGAATCAACTATATGTCGGATTGTAAATAAGACGGAAAAAATGCTTTTACAATCGGGAAACTTCCGTTTAAAAGGAAAAAAAGCTTTACTCAATCAAGCAGAGATACCGGTCATAACGGTAATGGATGTAACGGAAACTCCCATTGAACGCCCCCAAAAGAAACAGAAAGATTTTTTTTCGGGTAAAAGAGGTTATCATACTTTAAAATCCCAATTAGTAGCTGATCAAAATACCGAGGAAATTATCTGTGTCTTTTGTGGGAAAGGTAGAGGTCATGATTTTAGTTTATTTAAAAAAAGTCGAGTTCGTTTTCATCCTTTAACTACCAGCATAGAAGACAGTGGTTATCAGGGAATAGCTGCATACCATAGTAATAGTTATACACCGAAAAAGAAATCGAAAAATAGAAAATTAACAGAGTTAGAAAAAGAGTATAACAAGGCTTTAGCCAAAGAAAGGATTATCATTGAACATATAAATAGGAAACTCAAAATCTTTAAAATCTTATCCTGTAAATATCGGAATCGTCGTCGAAGATATAGTTTAAGAGTTAACTTGTTGGCGGCTATTTATAACTGTGAGTTAGGGATAGGTATAGCAGCTTCTTAAAAGTTGCCTAAAGATTAATCAAGTCAAGGATAATTTATTCTCAATTTTTATAATTGAGATAGTTTGTGCCGCTTAAATAAAGAGGTTTTGATAACCAAATTAAAGCAGCTCTAAAGAGTTTTGAGTTAAAAGTTAAACTTCAAGTTTTCATTCAGGACGAATGTACTGATTAACTAATTTTTTGGGGAAAATTAGTTAACCCATTATTATAACATATAATTAATTTGCAAGAGTTCTAATGGATTCGTTTGGGAAAATGGATGAGTAAAGCGGAAGTAAAACTGACAGAACTTTCCCTATCAAAACAAAAAGAGGATTTATTTATTTATCCCTATCCTTTAAATCCTCTCGATGTTATGTTTACCCATCAGGTGATTGGCTACGATGTGATTAATATGCCTCCCGTTAGTTTGATTCGTAATGTACGAATGCGCGGGGAATATTACCAAATAAGCGATCGCCCCGATCTGAAAATTCCCGCTCGATTGTCCTATCACTTCGGTTGAAAATTGACCATGACTCTTATCTCTTCTAAACCCCTCACTTTACCGGAATTTTTCTCGCTAACCGCTCCCGATGGCGATATTACCGTCGCATCGCACACCTTACTCCTATTCGTACTGTTGACGAGATTTAAATAAAATTTGTTTGATCCGGTTGCGTAATGGCTCTGGTGTAAGTACAATACAGCGATCTCCGTAGGGTAAAATCTCCCGAATTAACCAAAAAGGACTAGAGACTTTACGGGTTATAATCCTTTTTCCGTTTACCTCTCGGTCGTCGATATCCCTTGTGTTCCTTTCATAGGCCTTCACGAGGTCTTTTTCTAATTGTAATTGTACTTCTATAAAATCGAGACTGTCTCGCCATTGTTCTTCGATCGGGATCAGGCTTTGAATACGAGAGAATTTAAGACAGCGATTGTGAACAAGCTCGGGAAAGTCTCGCCTATCTTCTTCTGGCAGGTCAACCGTTTCCTCACACCAGATCTCTAGATAGAATTCTTTTTCCCGAAACATGATCTCGGCAGAGCGAACGGTAAATTCTAGGGTCTGTCCCTGAGAATTTTTGTACATTACCCGAAAAGCTTGCCGGTCATGGATATAGCGCTCCACCGTGAGCCGCCAATCGCGATCGTACTGACTGACCTGTTCGGAAATCTCCCGACGCTCTTGAGGGGAGAGATTTCCCTTCTCTAAAAGAAAATTAGAAAGAGTCTGGGCCTGTTCGATGTGACCCGATCGCACCAGACGGTCGATCGCTTCCTTGATCGCTTCGACCCGCTTTGCCGAGAGGGTAAAAGGTTCACCGATCTCCAGTTCTCCTTCGGCGATGGCGGCGATTAGACCTGACGGACTAGGACTTTTCCCCCAAAAGATGTTAAAGCGTCGGGCGATCGCCTCTAGCTTCTCCTTCGTGCCGGGAGGGATTGACAGTGTAATTGTTTCTTTTTTGCGATTCACCTGAAAAATGTACTTGTAATTTTAGAATATTTGTGCTACGATGCCTATATTGTAATGATAAATGAGGACAAAGGACTATGAGCAAAGGATAGTTGAGAAGGATAAGGAAGTGATCGGGGTTATTGCCGATTCCGCTATTCGTTTTAGGAAATCTCGAATCGGGGATGAGTTGACCGTTATGTTTTGCGATGGGTCGGTCAAAGTAAACAAAATTTAATCAAGCCTAAAGCTGATTAAAGGAGCAAAGTGCGATTATCAAGCTATCCCTATTAGGGAATTCCTTTCGAGCAACGTCATATCGAAAGAAAGCGCTACGAGTGGCGACTAAAAACCTATTAAAGCGACCGCTCCGTGAATCTATGCCGGTATGGGGGATTTTCTCCCCCTATACTGATCACCTGTTGTATTCGATCGCGAGATGAGCGAACAATATGATGTTCATAACAGACGAGTGCCAACCAACCTTAGAAGAAAGGTATTTTCTAAAAATCCGTCCCCAGCTTTACAAGCTACACGCGTCCCATTACCAATATGGGGTTAGAAAGGGAACAAGCCTAGCCGAGCATTTAGATTCTGTCTGTCAATTTCTTTTAACCATCACCCGTATCGCGGGAGTGCCAGAAGAAAAACGAGGGATAATTTTAGCCGTCGGAGTGACCCATGATTTAAATAAATTAGATGAATCAGGACGTAGTGTTAAGAAACTGGCGAGAGATCGGGCTTTTTTACAGGAACAGTTGGAGTTAGCCGGTGTATCGACTCTGGTGAAAACCGAAGAGGATTACGAGCTAGTCAGAAGATTAATCGAGCGTCATTCTGGTCATAGTGCCAGCGATGGAATGAGATTTTTTCCAGAAGATGGAAATATTAAAAAATGGGCGGCCATGTTGATCGGGGCTGATCTATTCGACTTGGGGATAGGGGAAGAAAAACGTCTTCGTAAGGTCGAGAACGAATTAACGATCGCTCTCGGCCGTCCCTGTCAATTATTTCGTGTTTGCTTATCGGAGGATAAAGGGTATTTAACCTCGCTTTTGTTGGGAGCCTGCGAAGAAGTGTTGATGAAATACAGCCTACAGTCTTTAGCGATCTATCCCGACGGACAACTATTTTTAGGTGAGAAATTCCCTGATCGAGATCTGACGAAAGAGATAGCGATCGCTTGGCAAAATAGAATCGATCGGGTGTTCGGTAACAATATCGAACAGCTTGTCCATCCGACAAAAGACGGGATTAAAATCGAGCTTCAAGCGATCCAACAAAATCCAGAGGAAACCCTCGGTTGTGTTATTGCATTGTTAGAAAAAAAGAAAGCGGGCATCAAGTCCGATAAAATTCAACAAGATGTTAGCAAATACGCGGGAATGGCGGGAGAGAAAGCGGTTCGAGAAGCCGAAGCGGTTGGATTATTACCGATTGCCACTGCCGACGATTTCGCCATTTCTGAAGGTCTGAAGGCCGCTTACCTGAGTTATCGAGGGGCTGGTATAAATCCGCAGGAAGCTTGGGATCGGATTGGCGAGCGCACCGGACTATCGAAAGAACAAAGGATCGCACTCGAACCTTTTAATTCTCAATACGGCCGTTGTCTGTTCGCAGCTAAATCCGCAGAGAGGGGAATGGAAGGGATTCAAGAGGCTTTAAGGGAATCTTTTCAACTACGTTTGGCAACAAACCTCCAGGACTCGGATTTGGAAGTATCCGAAGAAATGATAGCGGTAGTTTCTCAATGGCTGAATTTCCCTAATGCGAGAACTTGGCGGGCAAAAGACGAGCTTGACGCTTATATCGAAGCAAATCCCCGACAACGTTCCTCCCTCGGTAGCACATCGAAACAGATTGAAGAACTCATGTCGAATAATATGCCCCCAGAGACAAAAGTTCAATCTTTTTCCAATCGTCTCCCTGGGGGAATGAGTGCGGAACCGAAAAGACAAGCAGATACAATGGCTTCTCTCGCCTATAAATTAATGGCTGTCGGCGCATCTTTTCCCGCCGCTAGTAAGCAAGAACCGCTTTATCTTCATTTTGCTTTACCGAAAGGGTCTAGTCGCGATCTATTGAGCTTTTGGAGACGATTTTTAGAGGAGAAAGCGGCGATAGGCGAGGGAGGAACGGTCACAATCGATGAACTCAAGTTCTATAAAGTCGATAACGAACAGTTAATTTACAAACCTCGATCGATCGATGAATTGGGTATCGAGTTCAAATTGAACAAAGTAGTCGGTTTGGCTTTTCCTAAACGTCCTGAGTTTATCCAATCGACCGTAATTATCCCAATTTTATGGGGTGATGTGAATAATTCAATAGCCTTATTGAAAACAATTCACTTGGTCTTAGATTTGTCTCTTGCGACGGATTTCGGGTTTCCTTTTGTAGTCAGTAGTAATTTGGAGGTGGAATCATGGAATAATTTTTATGGAAGAGTTGAGGGGATTCCCTCTACTTTGCAACCGTTACTAGGAAACGGTCAATATCGGCGGAGCGGTCAGAGTAAGCCAAAAACTTTAAGACCCGAAGAAATCGCTGAGGAAATTTTAACTCGATTAAGATGTTTGGGTAAATTAGCGATAACAATTGCTAGTCTTCAAAAGAAAGATGATTGTCTTTACGACCTCGCCCGATCGCTAAGAAGACCGATCGAACTTTACTATGTTATTCTTCGTTGGTTATTACGAGAACATGATGATCCGAATTTAGAGTATTTTTGGCACCAGATTTCTCAACCCTTGAATATTTTACTGGAAAGTTGCATGAAGGATGAACATGATCTATTAAGTCGCTATCTTAAAGAAGCGGCTCGTATTGCCGAAGAAGCGGTCTTACGGGGGAGTTCTTTCCGTCGAACCTCGCAAGCGGAACCGTTTACCGAATTTATTACTGCGATTCGTTCTCGCAAAGCCCATCTGTCTTGGGATGTGGTTTTCGGTGCGTTAGTGCAGAATTATCACAACCGACTTGATCGCATACGCGAACACGGTGTCGGTGCAACTAAATACGAACAGATCAAGCGGTATTACGAGGTATTGAGACAACTTTTCGAGGAAGTTTATCAATCTCGCCCCGAAAAACTTCTAGCCGATAAAAAAACACTAGAAGCCGCATATCTTTTCTTCCTACAGGAAGCCAGGCAACGGATCAAAGAAGAATCGAAAAATCAACCCCCAACTGCCGCAGAAACTAACGAGCAATAAATAATCCACGAATATTCAGGAAAACGATTCTATGACTATCGAAAAATTAACCCCCTTTCTTGCGCCCGCTTACGAGAACTTCCCCAAAGGCAGAACGATCGGGCTAGTTGTTTTAAGAACTACTCGCTCCGAAACGATCTTCCGCACCGAAGGGTCTGGAGAGCCGATGTGTGGTGAATTCGTACAAGCGGGAATCAACGATCCGACAATTATCCCCCGTTTGGTTATGACAAAACGTAAACAGATCGCCCCGGAAAGACGACGGGGACGGGAATTTTTAAGAGCAAATAACCTACTGTATAACGCGCCCAAGAACGGCACAGTTTGTTCTTTAAACACGAACGCGCCCTGTGAATGCTGTATCGATTGTTTCCTGTACGGTTTCGCTGCGGGGGGTGAAGGCGCTCAGAAAAGTCGGGTTTGGACAGAAGACGCGTTTAGTGTTTTATCGAGTACCGAATTAATCGGGGAGCGGACGATCAACGCTATTTTCGAGAATGGCACGATGCGTGATGAAAAAGGAACCGCTTCTACCGCTTTGAACACGAGCGAGTACATTAAACCGGGGGTTCATTTCCTCGATATCGTCACTCTAAAAGATGTTACGGCCGACGAGTTACGCTACACGGTCGGAAATATTCTTATGACGACCCGTTACGGCGCGGTTTCAAGTCGATTAGGACGGATGGATAATGAAATTATCGGGGTTTTCGGCGGAATGGCGGAATTACCCAGTTCTCTAGAATTGGTGCAGTCTGTTTACGACTTGCTGGGAGCGCCTGAAAAGCTATTGGAACATCCTTTTAACACCGAGGAGCTAACTACCGCCGTCAAATCCGCGATCGCTCCGTGGACAAATAAGCGAGGTATTTCTATGCGGTTATCAGAGGAAGAGTTAGCTGAGTTGATCTTGGATGTTGATCGCCATTGGTCTTTGGACGATCAGGAAACCTTTTTAAAACGTCTCGATGAATCCTATGCTTCTTTCCGTAAACCTCGTTCTGAAGACGTTGGCAAAAAAGGAAAAGGCAAAAAGGATGCTTCGTCCGTTTCGCTGTAAATCGTTTACGGGTTAGAGGATCGAAAATTTTTCTAACCCTTCATCTCAAAATCGAATTTTATGCAACAACTTCAATTACCTCTCCCGTCCCTAGCGGAACCGAAAAAGACAATTTACGAAAGTGCGAGGCTGATCGAGCTTTGGTGTGCCGAACCCGTTTTTTTCGCCTCTAGAGAGTTATCCGACACCTACTATACCGAGGGAGCGATCGGTAACTACGCACTCGCTTATGCGTTTGGTTGGGCGCGTTCTCCCTACCGTCTGACGGGAACCGTAACCTGTAGACCGAGATACCGGGAAGACCTATCGCCTTTAGATAGTTACATTTTGCCCGCGTGGCCGAAAAACGATCAAGCATCTTTTCGATTTGAACGTTTTAACGCACTGTCCGATAGTTACTGGTATGCGATGACGAATAATCGTGTGGCGATCGCCCGTGAAGACTTACCGATCAAACGCTCCGGGAAAAAGCCGAATACCTTTCGACCGAGCAATTTTCCTCAAACGGGACGACTACGGATAATAGAACGAGGAAGTCGTTTTCAAACTTTAGTGTTCGGAAATAGAGAATTGCCCGAATATATTCGCTTAGGCAAATTCACCAGTAAAGTGAAAGTAACCATCCTTTCCGAAAATAGAGTTATTCTATTACCCAACGGGGAATATCGTAGTCATATCTACCTCAATACTGCTGATATACCCGCTAGTGTAAATTTTTTATCGTTCGATCTAATTGCAATTCCGCCAGTCTCCCTTTTCAAAAATCTTCACTTTCAAGGAGAAGCTTGGCAGATAGGTGAATCGATTGTTCCCGCCTATTTAAAATTCTGCGGAGGGTGAAATTATGGATAATCAATTTTTAAATATATGGCTAGAGCCAAAAAGTATTGCGGTTTGTGATTCTCTTCCTGATAAACTCCATTTTATGAAACCAGCCCTACAACATCAGGTAGAAGTGTATGAAAAATCCCGCAATCACGATTTAATTCTCGATCTAGCACCAACTGGAACTGGAAAAACAAAAGCGGGTTTTACGGTTCTTTTACATAATCCCAATCAAACTGCGATTTATATCGCTCCGACTAACGCGCTTGTCACCCAACAAGCGGAAGCGGCCGAGGCTTTTGTGAGGGATGCTAAATTAACGCACGTTGTCAAGGCCGCATCGGCCAAGGAAATTCAGGGATGGTCAGATGATCGGGTAGGCAAACGATCGGGAGAAAAGCTCTATAATCTTCTTCAGAATCCCGCTACGATTTTTCCCGAAGTAGGAGCAAATAGACCACTTTTCTTAGTTACAAACCCTGATATTTTTTATTATGCTACGTTTTGGGCTTATAATAGCTTAGATAAATCTAACATAGCTAGTGAGTTTTATAGCAGATTTTCTACAATTATATTTGATGAATTTCATCTGTATAGTGCTAAACAGCTAGTTGGCTTGCTATTTTTTATCGCTTATTCTAAGGTTTTAGACTATTTTCAGAACAATCGGAAAATCGTTATCCTAACTGCGACTCCAGAGAAAGCCTGCGATGAAGCTTTTAACACTTTAGAAAGAGCGGGAATCAGAATTGCGCGAATTGACGGGGAGAGTAACCATAGTAATCAAGTTCCTTCGCAGACTAAAGTGGCTCTAGAAATTCGTCCGAAAATTGAACGAGACGAATATCTATTACAAATCGCGGATGAAGTCAAGGAAAAATATCTAGCGAATCCCAATGACAATGGTGCAGTTATTCTCGACTCTAAAGATCACATTAATCGGTTGGCCGATTTGCTGACGGAACGAGGATTAAAAGAGGGTTACGGAAGAATACACGGATCGACACCTCAAAAGGATAGACTTTTAGCAGTTCAAAAACCGATTATTCTCGCAACTAGCACCGTGGATGTCGGTTTTAATTTCGAGAAAAATCCAGTCCCAACCCGACAAACTTTAGATTGGTTAATTTTTTCTGCGAAGGATCGTCATTCTTTCTGGCAAAGATTAGGAAGAGTTGGCAGAGTATTAGGGCGCAAAATTACAGATATCCCGTCGGAAGCGATCATCTATATAGATCCGAAAGCCTGGGAAGAGGGAATTCTCGAACTTGATCGATCAGGTGGTCGAGAGTCTTTGAAAAAGATGCTAGAAAGTTTACCTTGCTTAGATCGTCCTTTTTTAAGTATTTACTGGCGTTCCGAAGCTTCTTTAGAAATCGCTCGTCCTTTATCCGAGTTAGAAGACCTTTTAACAGATTTACCCCAAATTAGCGTTATTGAAGAGTTATATCAAACCATGCAGTCTATATTAGGAGGCACAAAAGACTGGAGTTACTATCGGTCTCGAATGCGTGTTTTTACTGGTGCAGAAAAGATTAAAGATATTTCTATTAAAAAACTAAAAAGTGATTGGAAATTTACCAAGGGAGGTCAAGCGCTGATTAAAACTTTCTTTAAATGTTATTATCCTGAATATTTGAAAGAAATAGAAGCCGATCAGAATAAAATTAAACATTATGAAGATATGTTTAAAAAATACCCAGAAAATTTCGAGAGTTTGAAGGGTTTCGCTAGGATGTGGTATGCCACCTATCAGCCTATATTTCAATTCCGAGATAGTATTTTTGACAACATTAAGGTTGTTGATCGCTTTAATCTTTTGCTCGATGAATCCGAAGAAACTATTATCGATCCTATTCATTTACTTAGGTATTATGATTTCGCTACCGATGGAGAGAAAATTGAACTTAAGAGACGAGTAGATAAACCTTATGAGCTTAAATTTATTCTATATAATCAAGATTCATTGGAGAAATTTAAACAAAATAAGCTGAATCGATTAATGGCTTTTGAGGACTGTAACCTTGAAAGATGGCTAAGAGGCGCAAAAATTCCAACTCCCTCATTACAACAACTAAGGCAACAATTCGTATCGGGAGTAATTGTATCTACGCAAGAAAATCAGGGTACAATTATTCAGCTTAGAAAACAAGGGCTAACAATATTTCCGATGTACGTTCATTTTGCTGAACAACCTAGACCGAAGGAGTTTACTTTTTTTCCGAGTTTATCTGGTATATTAGCGATCGCTTCCAGTGGAAGAAGATTAAAACTACCAGATGGCGAGGACTTTTACATAGCTTAAAAATAGCGTAAAACTTACAGCAGGCTGGAGAATATTTGTTATGACTAGCGTTACATCTAAATCCCTCACTTTACGGGAATTTTTCTCACTAACCGCTCCCGATGGCGATATTACCTATGAATTAGTCGATGGAGAAGCGATCGCAAAAATGTCACCGAAATTCTTTCATTCTCGTTTAACTGGTGCTTTATTTCTCGTACTCGATCGCTGGAATCAAGGACGGGGAGAAGTGGGAATCGAATGGGCAATTATTCTAAGCAAAAACGATCGAGATTGGTGTCCGGTTCCCGATCTTCTCTACATTTCCCTGGAAAGGTTAGGAGATATTCCCCTCACCGATGAAGCTTGTCCCGTTCCCCCGGAATTAGTCATCGAAATTATTTCTCCTGAACAATCCTTCAGCAGCCTGAGCGAAAAAGCCGTGGACTACCTAAAAGCGGGAGTCAGTCGCGTCTGGATCGTCGATCCCCGGGCCAAGCAGATCACGATTTTCTATCCCGACGCACCCCCAGCGATTAAAAAAGGCGATGACGAAATTAGCGATATTCTCCTCCCCGATTTAACCCTAACCCCCGGACAAATTTTTGCCAAGGCCCGATTAAGTTAAGTAGGCAGGCGTTAAAAATCATCAGATGCCCCCCTTATTAAGGGGGATCCCCCCGCCTATCGGCACCCCCCTTATCAAGGGGGGCAGGGGGGATCGAACCTAAAATCCATTTTTAATTTAATTATAACCAGCTACTTAATGCCCTACAGTCTCGTTCTCAATCTCACCCCTCGATCGCCGATCTATCCGAATTTTCTCACCGGACGACACCTTCACGCGCTATTCCTTACCCTTGTCAGTAGTGTCGATCAGGAATTAGGGAACATTCTACACACAGCCGAGGCAGATAAAGCCTTTACCTTATCGCCACTACAGATGCAATCCGGGGGAAAAACGATAAATTGCCCGCAGTGGCGACACGAACGGCCAATCGCCCCAGAAACTCCCTGCTGGTGGCGGATTTCTCTGCTCGATGACCGATTATTCGGTAAATTAACCTCGCTCTGGTTGAATCTCAATCCAAAACACCCCTGGCATCTCGGTTCCGCCGATCTGGTTATCACCAGCGTCCTCGCCACCCCACAATCGGTTCAACCCTGGGCGAACTCTTGTACTTATCAATACCTGTATGAAAACGCCTCGGAAACGAATCGGGAATTTGATTTCCTTTTTGCTACCCCCGTCACCTTCCGGCAGGGAAAATTCGATAGTGCCTTACCGACGCGGGAACTGGTGTTTAATAGCCTTCTCAATCGTTGGAATCGCTATAGCGCTATCCCCTTCGATTCCATCGTCCTAGAGTCGATTTTCCCCAGTTTCTTCGATATTCAAACGAAATTAGCCGACGAAGCCTATAAAAACCAGTCGTTCGGTTGTGTAGGCGAGATTCACTATCGTCTTTTGGGAGAGGTGGAACCCGCAAAGATTAAAGCGATTAATGCACTGGCGGATTTTGCCCTCTACGCGGGAGTGGGACGGAAAACCACCATGGGAATGGGGATGACTCGCAGAATTGCTAAGGAGAAAAGATAGTTATGGATGAATCTGATTACATACCGATCGCCGCTCTCAACCATTACGCCTACTGTCCCCACCGTTGTTGGAGGATGTTCGTCGCCGGGGAATTTCTCGATAATAGCTATACGATCGAGGGAACAAATTTACACGAGCGAGTTCACACCGTCGGGGCGGCAAACCGCGAGGAAATATGGCAAATTCGGGCGATCTGGCTTAAATCAGATAATTACCGTCTCATCGGTAAAGCCGATCTGATCGAGTCCCACGACGGCGAATTTATCCCCGTGGAATACAAACGGGGCAGTAAGGGCGAATGGGATAACGACGAGTTGCAGGTGTGCGCTCAAGCCATCTGTTTGGAAGAAATGACGGCAAAAAGGCTAGATACTGGCTATATCTACTATGCCAGTTCTCACCAGCGTCAACCGGTGGCGATCGATCTTGCTCTACGGCAACGGGCGATCGCTACGATCCGAGCAGTTGAAACCCTGATCCAGACGGGAAAAATGCCACCGGCGGTCTATTCGCCCCGCTGCAAGGGATGCAGTTTGTTTGATCGCTGCTTGCCTCGATTAACTGAAAAAGTCCAACGATATCAAGAGGAAGACTAAAAAATATGGGAACGGTATATGTGACGAGAGAAGACGCATTTCTCGGCAAAAATGACGAGCGTTTAACGGTCAAAGCATCCAAAGAAACGATCCTCGATGTTCCTTTATTAAATGTTGATGGGGTGGTTTTATTTGGTCGCGGTTCGCTATCCCCAGCTTTGGTGATCGAATTGTTGGAACGTCATATTCCGCTCAGTTTCGTCACATCCACCGGACGCTATCTCGGTAGATTGGAACCGGAGATGACCAAAAATATTTTCGTTCGTCGAGCGCAATGGCAGGCCGCCGGCGATTCCCCGAAAGCCATTCATTTAGTGCGGGGATTCGTCCGCGGCAAGCTGAAGAATTACCGCAACATTCTACTCCGTCGTCAACGCGATCGAAAAGAGTTGGATTTACAAACGGCGATCGCTTGTCTGGAAGCAGCGATCGGCTCGATCGAAACAACCTCGGCGATCGATTCTCTCCGGGGGTTAGAGGGAGCGGGAAGCGCAGCCTATTTCAGTTGTTTTGATTCCTTAATTCTCGGCGATACTTTTACCTTTGCCTCGCGTAACCGTCGCCCCCCGCGAGATCCGGTCAATTCTCTTTTGAGTCTGGGTTATGCGTTATTGCGCCATGACGTGCAGAGTGCGATCAATTTGGTCGGTTTTGACCCCTATCTCGGTTATCTTCACTATCAACGCTATGGTCGCCCCTCGCTGGCACTAGATCTGATGGAGGAATTTAGAGCGATCGTCGTTGATGCCGTGGTTCTCAATGGGGTCAATCATCCTTATCTTACCCCCGAACATTTCACCACCGAACCCTTAAGCGGTGCGGTTTCCTTGACGAGAGAGGGATTACAGATTTTCCTGCGCTTGTACGAACAGAAGAAACAATCCAAGTTTAAGCATCCGGTAATGAGTAAACAGTGTACTTATCAAGAAGCTTTCGAGATTCAGGCCCGACTAATGGCGAAATATCTGATGGACGAGACGGATAAGTATCCACCTTTGATTTTAAAGTAGGTAGAGGCGGTCATGTATTTTGTTATCAGTTACGACATTTCCGATGATAAGCGACGAACCAAAATTCACAATACGTTAAAGTCCTACGGCCAACGGGTGCAGTATAGTGTTTTTGAGTGCGATCTAACCGATACCCAGTACGCTAAGCTGCGCGGGCGCTTGAGTAAGTTGATCAAACCCGATACCGATAGCATCCGCTTTTATTTTCTCTGCGCCTGTTGTCGGGGTAAAGTGGAACGTATCGGTGGTGAGTTGCCCCGGGATAATACAATTTTTTTTGTTTAGCTCGGTTGCGCTTCGGGGTAGCTGTAAAAATCCTTAACTATTATCTGGTGGCTGAAAAGCTTATGCAATATAGATTCGAGATGATTTTCCTTTCCAACGCGGGGCGCACCTTATCCCGTAAGGTTTTGCGGGGTCTTGAAGAACTGGGTCACTTGCTGTACAATAGATTTATTGCGGGTGCGGCGCATACGAACCTTGAAAACCCCATAGCGTATAGCTTTTACCACTGGGCGGTTCCAATTAATCTTAAACCCTATTAGGGATTGAAACTCTCTACAGCAAAAGAAACCAAAAAGCGATCGCGTTCCAATTAATCTTAAACCCTATTAGGGATTGAAACTAATCTTGAGTAGAGGAGATCGACCTTTACCTCCTAGTTCCAATTAATCTTAAACCCTATTAGGGATTGAAACTAATCAAGTTAGTTTCGTGAACCCAAATAGTTTGGTTCCAATTAATCTTAAACCCTATTAGGGATTGAAACTTACGGCCTCAACGACAATTTCTTGAACAGTAGAGTTCCAATTAATCTTAAACCCTATTAGGGATTGAAACCAGCGATTGCTCGCTCGATCGCTTCGATTCTATCTGTTCCAATTAATCTTAAACCCTATTAGGGATTGAAACGAAATAAGCTGCCTGCTCGTTAAGCGTTCTCAAAGGGTGTAAAGTTCCAATTAATCTTAAACCCTATTAGGGATTGAAACATCAACCTAAACAGGATAAACCTATAGGAAAGCCTCCTAGTTCCAATTAATCTTAAACCCTATTAGGGATTGAAACATTTTGCCAGGGAAAATAAACTCAAGATTAGTCCCGTTCCAATTAATCTTAAACCCTATTAGGGATTGAAACAGACCCACCCGCCGCGACTTCTCACACACCTTTACCGTTCCAATTAATCTTAAACCCTATTAGGGATTGAAACCAATAGCCACACTCACACCAATAAAACTCAGCTTGTTCCAATTAATCTTAAACCCTATTAGGGATTGAAACGTTTTGGGCATACATAACCCACTGTTCTCTATAGTTCCAATTAATCTTAAACCCTATTAGGGATTGAAACAAGATTTAGTCACTGGGGAGGTGAAAAGATTCTAGTTCCAATTAATCTTAAACCCTATTAGGGATTGAAACGGTTTCTCGGATTTCTGAGAGCGATCGGACAATGTTCCAATTAATCTTAAACCCTATTAGGGATTGAAACGTTCCCCAGAGAATTCCTACGGCGCGACGATTTACTGTTCCAATTAATCTTAAACCCTATTAGGGATTGAAACTTTCATTGACATTCACCTCTTTATAATACCATGTTCCAATTAATCTTAAACCCTATTAGGGATTGAAACGAATTTTGGCTTGGCCGTTTCGATCGCATTTCATCGGAAGTTCCAATTAATCTTAAACCCTATTAGGGATTGAAACAGAGGTTTGTCGCCCGCCCGGCCCGGGAAAAGGTGTTCCAATTAATCTTAAACCCTATTAGGGATTGAAACCACCCATTCGCATCTCATCGCTTCGGCCAAAATTTAGTTCCAATTAATCTTAAACCCTATTAGGGATTGAAACCTGAGTAGTTGAGAATAGGTGTACTGCTGTCCCTTGTTCCAATTAATCTTAAACCCTATTAGGGATTGAAACGCTGCTTGTGGCTAATGCCCAATCATCGAAGCGATTTGTTCCAATTAATCTTAAACCCTATTAGGGATTGAAACTTCGCTTTCTTGGAACCCCCCTTCCAAGAATTTTTGTTCCAATTAATCTTAAACCCTATTAGGGATTGAAACTGATCTCGGTTAAAGTCAATCCTTCCCAATTAAAGTTCCAATTAATCTTAAACCCTATTAGGGATTGAAACCGCGAGGGTACTGGAACTAATCAAGCAAAATTTTATTGTTCCAATTAATCTTAAACCCTATTAGGGATTGAAACATGGTATTATAAAGAGGTGAATGAAAGACGGATGAAGTTCCAATTAATCTTAAACCCTATTAGGGATTGAAACTTGTTGTTTTCAGCCCTATGGACCAAAAAAGTTTCGGTTCCAATTAATCTTAAACCCTATTAGGGATTGAAACGAAAGATCAGCTTAAAGTAGTAATCGATCTTTTGCCACAGTTCCAATTAATCTTAAACCCTATTAGGGATTGAAACATTGCACAAGGCCTCACCAGAACTAAGGCTCCTCGCGTTCCAATTAATCTTAAACCCTATTAGGGATTGAAACGGGGCATTCATCGCGGGTAATTGATAAAATTACATTATTGTTCCAATTAATCTTAAACCCTATTAGGGATTGAAACGGGCGGATTTCCGCCCTCTTTTTCATCATGAAAGGGTTCCAATTAATCTTAAACCCTATTAGGGATTGAAACGTTGCTCAAAGCTTAGATAATTGGTATGCCGGTTCCAATTAATCTTAAACCCTATTAGGGATTGAAACGCAATCAAAATCGAGCCTTAAAATTTCATTTAAGGTTCCAATTAATCTTAAACCCTATTAGGGATTGAAACTACGGAGCTAGGACGGCGAGTGGAAGCGGAATTTCTTCGTTCCAATTAATCTTAAACCCTATTAGGGATTGAAACGGTAGGCAAACTCCCTACTGGATATTACTTGGCAGGTTCCAATTAATCTTAAACCCTATTAGGGATTGAAACGGCATTACCTCTAAAATCCGATGCTTCCCGTACCGGTTCCAATTAATCTTAAACCCTATTAGGGATTGAAACACCCATGCAACCGTAAGCAGGGTGAGAGCGATCGCTGGTTCCAATTAATCTTAAACCCTATTAGGGATTGAAACAATAAGGATTGAAAATCTTATATCGCTAGAATCTTGTTCCAATTAATCTTAAACCCTATTAGGGATTGAAACCCCGATCCTTCCCCCGCACGCCCTCCGGCAACTGTTCCAATTAATCTTAAACCCTATTAGGGATTGAAACAAAGGATATCGGGCAGGAAATAAAAGATAAATCGAGTTCCAATTAATCTTAAACCCTATTAGGGATTGAAACGATCGACTTTGGGGCTACAGCTTCCTCCGTGGCCGTTCCAATTAATCTTAAACCCTATTAGGGATTGAAACTTCTCAAATGGCAGGCACTACACAAAGCAATTAAAGTTCCAATTAATCTTAAACCCTATTAGGGATTGAAACTTCCAGATTCTCTTTTATGGAATCACTTGCCAGAAGTTCCAATTAATCTTAAACCCTATTAGGGATTGAAACCGATGATTCCTTCGGCTCGAATTTGGAATCGGCAAAGTTCCAATTAATCTTAAACCCTATTAGGGATTGAAACTTTCGAGGACCAAAAGGCGATCCCGGTCAGCCCGTTCCAATTAATCTTAAACCCTATTAGGGATTGAAACGGGCGATTAGCTTGCAAGCAAGTAATAATCATACTCGTTCCAATTAATCTTAAACCCTATTAGGGATTGAAACATTTTACCTACGTTTGGAGAGATACCTTCCGGCGTAATGTTCCAATTAATCTTAAACCCTACTAGGGATTGAAACTGGAACTTGAAACCTTCTAGTCTATTAATTTCAAAATGAGAATTGCTGTCAGTGAGTTTATCGAACTGCTTGCGTCCAAAATATCCTATAAATTAGAGGAAGTATAAGCTAATTTGTATTGATAGTAAATCTGTTTTTAATAGTATGAGCAACTCTCAATCGCACGCTAAAAACCTTCTCCCTTGTTCCTTCTCCCCACTTCCCCATACCTATTACCTAGCATTGTTAGTATTCTATAATACCAATGCTTAGGAAACTATAAAGAAAATCCCAAGATTAGGCGAGTCCCTTGGCGAAAAAGGCTATAGTAGCATAAAATCCGTAATTTTATCTACAAAATTGTTATGACAGTTACCAATAGACAAGAGCTAGAAGAACTGATTCAACAGGTGAAAAAAGCTCAACAACAATTTGCCAACTATAGCCAAGAACAAGTAGATCTTATCTTCAAAAAAGCGGCATTAGCAGCCAACAACGCTCGCATTCCCTTGGCTAAAATGGCCGTACAAGAGACAGAGATGGGAGTAATAGAGGATAAAGTGATTAAAAACCATTTTGCCTCAGAAATCATCTACAACAAATATAAACACAGCAAAACCTGCGGCATTATCGAAGAAGATAAATCCTTTGGATTGCAAAAAATCGCCGAACCCGTGGGCATTTTAGCGGGGATCGTACCCACCACAAATCCCACCTCCACAGCCATTTTTAAAGCCCTAATTGCCCTGAAAACCCGCAACGGCATCATTTTTTCCCCCCATCCGCGAGCCAAAGACTGCACGATCGCGGCGGCCAAAATAGTCTTAGAAGCAGCCGTGAAAGCGGGCGCACCGGCTGGTATTATTGGTTGGATCGATCAGCCATCGGTGGAACTTTCCCAAGCATTAATGCAACATCCCAGCATTAATTTAATCCTTGCCACCGGCGGTCCCGGTATGGTAAAAGCGGCCTATTCTTCGGGAAGACCTTCCCTAGGAGTTGGCGCCGGCAATACCCCCGCTTTAATTGACGAAACCGCGCACATAAAAATGGCTGTTTCCTCGATTATTCTCAGTAAAACCTTCGATAACGGCATGATTTGCGCCTCCGAACAATCGGTAATCGTTGTCGATAGCATCTATGAAGAAGTTCGACAGGAATTTATTGATCGCGGGGCCTATCTTCTTTCCCCCGCAGAAAAGGAAAAAGTCGTCGGGATTCTCCTAAAAGATGGTCATATCAACCCCGATATCGTCGGGCAACCGGTGGAAAAATTAGCCAACATGGCCGGAATTTCTGTTCCTGAAGATACCAGGTTAATAATCGCAGAAGTGGAAAATATTGGCTTAGAGGAACCATTTTCCTACGAAAAACTCTCGCCAATTTTAGCCATGTACCGGGCCAAAGACTTTGAAGATGGGGTAAAAAAAGCCGAAAAACTGGTCTTATTTGCCGGTCGAGGTCATACGGCCGTGCTTTATACTGCACCCTCTAATCGGGAACACATTAAGCGCTTTGAAGACAACGTACAAACAGCCCGGGTGTTAATTAATACCCCTTCCTCCCAGGGTGCGATTGGTGATATCTATAACTTCCGTCTCGATCCTAGTTTAACCCTCGGTTGTGGCACTTGGGGCGGTAATTCCATCAGCGAAAACGTCGAACCTACCCACCTATTAAATATTAAAACCGTAGCCGAGCGCCGGGAAAATATGCTTTGGTTCCGAGTACCACCAAAAGTATATTTTAAATACGGGTCATTACCGATCGCTATTCGGGAATTAGCCGGCAAAAAACGGGCCTTTATTGTCACCGATAAACCTCTTTTCGACCTAGGAGTTACCGCACCTTTACAGGAAATTTTAGAAGAAATCGGCATCACGGTTAATATCTTTTATGATGTGGAACCCGATCCTTCCCTGGAAACCGTCGAACGGGGTTTAAATGTCATTAATACCTTCAATCCCGATGTAATTATCGCTATCGGTGGTGGTTCCCCCATGGATGCCGCTAAAATCATGTGGCTACTCTACGAGCATCCAGAGATAGAATTCGAGAGCTTGGCCATGCGTTTTATGGATATCCGCAAACGAGTCTATGAATTGCCCCCTTTAGGCGAAAAAGCTCTGATGGTGTGTATTCCCACCACTTCGGGAACAGGATCGGAAGTGACTCCCTTCGCCGTCGTCACCGATCGCCGTAATAATATTAAGTATCCTCTGGCAGATTATGCCCTAACTCCCAGCATGGCCATCGTCGATCCGGAATTAGTGCTGAATATGCCGAAAAAATTGACAGCCTACGGCGGAATTGACGCTTTAACTCACGCTCTTGAGGCCTACGTCTCGGTTTTAGCCTCAGAATATACTAACGCTCTTGCTCAAGATGCCATCCGACTGCTGTTTAAATACTTGCCCAGTTCCTATCATAACGGAGCTAAAGACCCGAAAGCGCGGGAAAAAGTCCATTATGCGGCGACAATGGCAGGAATGGCCTTCGCTAATGGCTTTTTAGGCATCTGTCACTCCATGGCTCACCAATTGGGGGCAATTTTCCACATTCCCCACGGTCTGGCCAATGCCTTGATGATTTCCCACGTCATCCTCTATAATGCCACCGATGCCCCCTTTAAACAGGCGACCTTCTCTCAGTACAAATATCCTAACGTGAAGTGGCGCTATGCCAGGATCGCTCATTCTCTGGGATTGGGGGGAGAAAGCGAGACCGAAAGTGTGGAAAGATTGGTATTAGCGATCGAATGTTTAAAACGGGAAATCGGTATTCCGGCCAGTATCAAAGAGGTAATTCCCGAAAGTGAAGCCGAATTTATGGCCAAATTAGACCATTTAGCCGAACAAGCTTTCGATGATCAGTGTACCGGAGCCAATCCCCGTTATCCCCTGATCGAGGACTTAAAAACCCTGTTAATCCAAGCTTATCACGGCAATTTGCCCCTAGAGGTGGCGGTAAATGGTCACGGTGAGGTCAGTCTTGCCGATTTGAAGTTAGATCCGCAACCCTTGAGCTTGTAGAGATAGATTTTGCCTTTGATCCCCCCTACCCCCTAGTAGGGTTGATTCATGAATCAACCCTACCCCTTGCCTATTGCCTATTGCCTGTCTTCATCAGTAGCCTATACTCAACGGATTTAGTATGACAGGTCTTTTGCCGCGGGTCTAATATTGATTTTTATCAACGATTAATCTAAGTTGCTCGACAAGAAGCTATATTAAGTAATAATACCTACAGCCTCATCCTGAGGAGGGAACATGGTAGTTAATCCGCTTCCCGATTTCTCGTTACCGTCAGAATTAACAGATATTCTGCAATCATGCCCGAATTTCACCCTGGCTGCGGATGTCGAACAACTAATTGAATTAGCCGTTAAAGATGCCAAAAACGGCTATCATGAGGTTGCCTATGACATCCCCAACCGAGGTAAAGTGGTAGAAGCCTTAGTGTGTCGGGTTCGCAATGGCATTAGTGCTAATTATACGGAACCGTATATGCGGCGGCGCGATCCCGATTGTATGGTCATTGGCGACGAGTTGCCAACTAATAAACCGACTTTTAAGTCTCGTTTTGGTTTTGAGTTTGAAGAACTAAGACAACAGACCTTTGCGTGGTTAAAAACTCAAGAATTAGCACTTTTTACCTTTGTAGCTGGAGTCAAGGGAAAAGGCCCCGATGTTGTGGTTGTCGCCCCCGCTAACGCCGGTTTCTTCGCTTTAGGGCTTTCTCTGCTCCAAGGCATCGACGATCCTAGTGAAATCGGTTCTGACTTTTTACCCGGGGCGGTTCTCTATGTGGCGCCGCCGTTTCGCCATCAGGTGTTTCAAGGCAAGCAAGTGGTTGTCCATAACCGCCGTCCGGGGTTGCATGAGCTATTCAGCTACAATCTTTATCCCGGTCCTTCGGCTAAAAAAGGAATCTATGGCGTATTGTTAGCCATGGGAGAGCAGGAAAACTGGGTGACAGCCCATGCTTCTACCGTTCAAGTGATTACCCCCTACGATCACAAAGTCACCTTTATGCACGAAGGGGCAAGTGGTGGGGGAAAAAGTGAAATGCTAGAACCGGCTCATCGCCGCCCCGATGGGAGTCTCCTATTGGGAAAAAATCTGGTCACGGGGGATGAACGCCACCTAATCTTACCCAAAGCTTGCGATTTGCGTCCTGTAACCGATGATATGGCCCTCTGCCACCCCAGTCTGCGCCAGCCCAAAAATCAAGACAAACTGGCTTTAATGGATGCAGAAAATGCTTGGTTTGTGCGTCTCAATCACATCACCCATTACGGCACCGATCCCTATTTAGAAGAACTGACCATTCATCCACCCCATCCGCTTTTATTTCTCAATATCGAGGCACGGCCGGAAAGTACCGCTCTGATTTGGCAACATATCGAGGATGAGCCAGGAAAGCCCTGCCCCAATCCTCGCGTGGTCATTCCCAGAGATATCATCCCTAACGTAGTTAACGGGGCAGTTAGCGTCGATATTCGCAGTTTTGGGGTGCGGACTCCTCCCTGCACCAAGGAAAGACCGAGTTACGGCATCATCGGGCTGCTGCATCTTCTCCCCCCCGCCTTGGCTTGGTTGTGGCGGTTAGTTGCTCCTCGCGGTCATGCCAATCCCAGTATCGTCGAGAAGGAGGGGATGAGTTCCGAAGGGGTTGGCTCTTACTGGCCCTTTGCCACCGGACGGCGAGTGATTCAAGCTAATCTGATTTTGCAACAAATTCTCACCACCCCCAAAGTTCGTTACACCCTCTGTCCCAATCAGTATATTGGTGCTTGGGAAGTGGGATTCATGCCTCAGTGGATCGCACGGGAATATCTAGCCCGTCGGGGTGGCGAAAAATTTTCTCGCCAACAGGTTGTTCCCTCCCGTTGTCCCTTGCTCGGTTACACCTTCCGCTCGATGATGGTTGAGGGGCAAACTATCGGTAACTGGTTTTTCCGTGTCAACCTGCAACCAGAAGTGGGAAATGAGGCCTTTGACCGGGGGACTACGATTCTTAAAGAATTTTTTGCCGGCCAACTTCGGCAATTTCTCGAACCCGATCTCGATCCTCTGGGTAAAACAATTATTGACTGCTGCCTCTCCGATGCCAGTTTAGAAGATTACGAACGACTGATTCCCTACCCGATCATCAGTGATGAAGACTGATTAGGGCTGGCTGAATAAATCTAAAAACCTTGTTGGGTAAGACTTTTAGACTTTTTGTCAATCAAAAAGTACCAGATATGGGAGTGATCGGGGGGAAATTTCAGGGACTTTTTCCCACACCCCACACCCGACACCCCACCAACAAGCTTATTCAGCAAACCCTAACCACTCCTAAAAATTATCTTTTTTCCCCCGCAGCCGTGCAAACACTTGTACTGGTTCGCTGCTATTCATGGTCATGGCCAAAGCGGGACTATCCCAGCGCAAAAAAGGATTAGTCAGCTTTTCCGTCCCCAAAATTGCCGGAATCGTGGGAAGATCTTCAGCGCGATGTTTTTCCACTTCCCGATAACGCTGTTGCAGAGCAGCATTATTAGGGTCAACTGTCAAGGCAAACTTTAAATTATTTAACGTATATTCGTGAGCGCACCAAACCCTGGTCTGGTCAGGCAGCGATCGCAATTTAGTTAAAGAAGCCACCATTTGGCCCGGTGTTCCCTCAAATAAACGACCACAACCCCCAGAAAACAGGGTATCACCACAGAATAACTCACCGTAATCTCCGGGGTTAACCGGGGGAAAATAATAGGCAATATGGCCGCGAGTGTGGCCGGGGACAAAGAAAACCTCGGCCCGGCGACCGGCAAATTCCACCCGGTCCCCCTCCTCTAAAAACAGCTGCTGGCCCGGAATGCGACCGCGATCCTCCTTTCCCCCATAAACACAAAGATGGGGATAACGATTAATTAAAGCCTGATTAGCCCCCACATGGTCGCCGTGGTGATGAGTATTGAAAATAGCGACTAAATCCACCTGTAAAGCCTCTAATCGCCTGAAAACCGGTTCAGGTTCCGCCGGATCCACCACGGCCGCGATTTTTTGTGCCGGATCGTAGAGGAGGAAAATATAATTATCGGAAAGGGCGTTAAGACGTTCGATCTCCATGGTAGAATTTTGGGCTAAGGTTTAACTCGATCATACCTATAGCAGCATCTTTGAGAAATCAGGCTAGAAACCTCAACCACTGGGACAAAATCTTAAATATGGCCGATGTAGAATAATAACTATAATAAAAGTGTCATAAAAAAGCAGTGAATTTATAGTAGTTATGACGATCAAATTTCGGTTTCATCCAGAGAAAGCAGTGGAAGCCGCTGCTATACTCTTAAAGCTGCACGGCAAACCGATGAAGTATTTAGGGTTGCTGAAAATGCTCTATATAGCTGACCGTCTTGCTTTAAAAACCATGGATCAACCAATTACTGGGGATAGATATATATCAATGGATTATGGACCGGTTCTCAGTGGTGTTTATGATTTGATTAAAGGACAGCCCGTGGACTCTGCTTTACCCCTGTGGTCGAAATATATTTCTCCCCGGGATTCTAATTATGTTGACCTGCTGCAATATCCCGGCAATGAAGAACTCTGTGAAGAAGAAGAAATGATTCTTAAACAGGTTTACAAGACTTTTGGCCATCTCAATCCCTTTCTTGTAGCCGAATGGACTCACGATCTACCAGAATGGAAGGATCCCCATGGTTCGGCTATTCCAATTTTAGTAGAGGATGTTTTGCGATCTATGGGTAAAACGGAGGAGGAAATCGAAGATATTAGCCAAGAAGCCCAGCGAGAAGCCTATTTAGATGGAGCTTTACATGGCTAGTCTGGTAGTCAAGCTGGGGGATGCCTTTTTAATCGATACACCCCCTAATAAGCAACATCTCTATATTGCGATCGCAAAGACTTCTGAAAATAGATATTTATTTGTCAATGTTACAACTCGAAGAAGCAGTTCGGAAGCTACTTGTGTGCTTTTGCCCGGCCTTGGTGTCCCGAATTTTATAGTCTGTGAATCCGTGATTGCCTATCAATTTGCCCGGGAGATGGATGCCACGGAATTAGCCAGTTTAATCACTGCGGGTAGTCCGATTCCAAAAGGCTCCTGTTCAGCCACAATTCTCGCACAGATTCAGCAAGGTGGTCTGGTTTCTCCACGGCTGAAAAACAAGTACAAAATTGCCCTGAGAGCCTTCTTAGATACATAGCTTCAGCCGTTTTCTGGTTAACAAGTTTTTGTCCCCTAACTCCCCGCAGGACAGGAATCGGCGAAAATTACGCAGGGAATCCCCACATGACTAACGGGAACAATATAGGTTTCTGTGGGGGGAAATAAAGCGACAACGTGGGGAACGGGACGGGGAGTATAATGCACTTGCGATTGGCCCTGATAAGCGAGGGAGGTGCTTGCTCCTGAATCCAACATCACTGCCTCCCGAAAGCCTGCCTGTACTAATAATTCTCCCAAAGCCATGGAATCGATCGGGTCTCTGGAAACCCCGATTACTGGCTGTCCTGCCTGATTAATCCCCCAAAAAGCCCGGTGACGCAGGGCATCAAAACCGTAAAGTGTACCAAAGGATTCTCGCGATTGTGGTTGTCCATCTTTGACTAACCAAGCGGCCGCGACAAAAGCATCCGTAACCTTGAGATCATTTCTAGCCTCCGCTGCAATTCCTTCTAGGGTATTATGACGAGCAGGATCAAAAGGAAGATAACGCACCCATCGATCGGTAATGATTACTAAAGGACGACCCTCTAACTTGTCAATTTCTCCCTCATATCCCGGGATAAAGCCGCCATTTTGGCTTAAAACCGGCCCGATCATCTGATTTGAGTCCAATTCCTTGAGAGAGAAAAAACCGCCATCTACAGCCGCGATCGCTTCTGTACCGGCGATAATTTCCTCCACTTGATAGCGACTATCAGCGTGGATAGTTTTGGGAATCCCGCCACTAATTAATACAAGTGTATTAGTTGGAAATTCCACTTCCCGTTTTTGGATGGTGGTAGCAAAGTTAAAACCGCCATCGGTACGGGGTAAGGGATCACCCCCCCAAGCTTGCGGTACAACTTCTCGCGTGCGCGATTGCCCAAAGCGTCCAATCGTGAGTAAATTGGGGGATTGTCCAGCAAAATGCTCATCGAGGTCATTCATCGATAAAGCCGCCCGATAACCCGCTTTTTTGACGAATTCCTTCACTCGATCGTCCGCCTTCCCTTCCGGATAGGTGAAATAATTAATCGGAATACCCAATTCTTTTTCTAAGATTTGTTTCGATTGCTTGACTTCTTGCTCCAAATCTGCATCGGACAATAATCTTAAATCCCGGGGATGACTGACGCTATGGGAGACAATTTGGACTAGAGGATCGGCGGCCATTTCCTGGAGTTGTTGCCAAGTGACACTGGTTCTACCAGTTTTTTGAGTCATTTTATTGATATAAATCGAGAAAACAGCAGGATAGCCGTATTTTCTCAATAAAGGATAGACATACTGGTAATGTCCCCCATAACCATCATCAAAAGTTAATAAAACTGGTTTAGCGGGAAGGGGAATACCTGTCCGCAGATGGGAAATTAACCAATCGATACTGATAGGAGTTGCCCCGATTTCCCGCAAAAATTGAAAATGTGCCTCTAATTCGGCGGGAGTAACGTCAAAGAATACCTCTTTTTCCGGTAAAATGTCGTGATACATTAAAATCGGTACTTTTGTCTCTTGAGCGCGGGGATGAATTTCTGGCCAGGGTGCTAATTCGATCGCTGTTGCCGAGTTATTTTGCCAATTATCGAGACTAATATCGTTTTTTTGGAGAGATAGGGGTAGAATCACTCGATCAGAGATGTTTTTATAGGTTTTACAGTCAAAAATTCTCGATATATCCTTAAAGGAACTATCTTCTAGGACATAATCCGCGCATTCCGGTTGAAACTCCCTAAAAGGTGCGGGAAGATAATCACCCCCCACCAGAGCATTAGAACGAGGATAGAGAGAAATTGCCCAAATAATCAGACAAACGACGATAAATGCCAAAAATCCGTATAGGGGAAGGAAAGGAAACGAAGATTTTTGCCGAGCTTGCCAACGCATAAGATCAAGTAATAAAGTAAAAAGTAAAAAAGAAAAAGTAAAAAAGCAGATAGTCCCTAATTTACTGAAAAAACTGCTTTTTATCTAGATTTTTGGCTTTTGTTTTCTCGTCAGCAAAGCCCACCGATTACAAGCTGAGTTTCTCTGTAATCCGTTCCCTTGTCAAGTTTTCTAGAACACCCTCATCAGTTATCAGTTATCAGTTATCAGTGAGCAGTGAGCAGATTTGAGTTTTCAGTGGACAGTGGTAATCAGTGAGCAGTTGTCAATAGACTACCTTTATTGATTCTCCCTATTTCCCCACACCCCACACCCTACACCCCACACCCTACACCCTACACCCTACACCCCACACCCCACACCTCACTATGTTCAGGGGGATTAAGCTGGTAAAGCGTGACACAAAACTGCTAGAGTTACCAAAGACGAGTATATAAACTTTACAGATATTGTATGAGAGTTTTGGTTATTGGCGGAGACGGCTATTGTGGTTGGGCAACGGCACTCCATCTATCAAATAGAGGTTACGAAGTAGGCATACTTGATAGTTTAGTTCGTCGCTATTGGGACTTACAATTAGGCTGCGATACCTTAACACCGATCGCACCCATATCTCATCGGATTCAACGCTGGCAAGATCTGACAGGAAAATCGATCGATCTTTTTGTCGGAGATATTAATAACTACGACTTTCTGATTCAATCCCTGCGACAGTTTCAACCAGACACCATTGTTCACTTCGGAGAACAGAGATCTGCACCCTTCTCCATGATCGATCGCGAACACGCAGTTTTAACCCAAGTTAACAACGTGGTTGGCAATTTAAACATCCTCTACGCGATGAAAGAGGAATTTCCCGAAGCGCACCTAGTAAAACTGGGAACCATGGGTGAGTATGGCACACCGAATATAGATATTGAAGAAGGCTACATCACGATCGAACATAACGGTCGTAAGGATACTTTACCCTATCCCAAACAGCCCGGCAGTATGTACCATCTTAGCAAAGTCCACGATAGCCATAATATCCATTTTGCCTGTCGGATGTGGGGTTTAAAAGCCACAGATCTCAATCAAGGGGTGGTTTATGGAGTCCTCACCGAAGAAACGGGAATGGATGAGATGTTAATTAACCGTCTTGATTACGATGGGGTTTTTGGTACTGCTTTAAACCGTTTTTGTATTCAAGCAGCGATCGGTCATCCCCTAACAGTGTACGGTAAAGGTGGTCAAACGCGAGGATTTTTAGATATCCGCGATACCGTGCGTTGTTTGGAATTAGCGATCGCCAATCCTGCTCAATCCGGGGAATTCCGCGTTTTTAACCAATTTACCGAACTGTTTAGCGTCGGTGACTTGGCACTGATGGTGAAAAAAGCTGGTTCTGCGTTAGGGTTAAATGTGGAGATTAACAATCTTGACAACCCGCGCATCGAGTTAGAGGAACATTATTTTAACGCTAAGAACACAAAATTACTCGATCTAGGCCTACAACCTCACTATCTCTCCGATTCTCTCCTTGATTCCCTCCTAAACTTCGCCACCAAGTATAAAAATCGGGTAGATATGAATCATATCCTACCAAAAGTCACTTGGAAACGATAATTTATTAGTAAATGATAAGTTGAGGATGGGTTACTTGCCCATCCTTTGCGTTTTTCTAATGTATCGCCATCAAACTCGATCTTAGGCTCTTCTCGACTTTGTGTGATAATTTTTGCTTATGGAATCGTGAAATACTTATCGGGTAACACTTTTAGGACTATTTTGTCGAAGAGACTATCAGTATAGACCTCGTTTCCACACAGAAACCAGAAGAGCCGATCTTAATCCGCACTGATGGGAATTATTGTCGTCCGCGATTGCGGGAATTAGCGCGACGTTCCTGCATTAACTGGGAAAATTCCTTTCTTTGAGCGGGAGTTAAGACTTGACGAATTTCTAAAAAACTTTCAAATTGCAGGTTACTCATTTCTTGGCGATTCCGAGAGATTTGCTGATGTTTAGCACGAATATCTCGATCGGAGGCATTATTCGATAATAAACTATTTAATTCTTGTTCGTTGCTTCTCAGGGTTTCTCGCAACTTTTTGGTTTTTTCCTGATATTTCTGACGAATAGCGGCAACTTTCGACTTTTGGTCATCGGTAAGGTTCAATTGTTCAATTAGTCTTTCTCTAGAATTATCCATCCCACGGGGACGATTTTCAGGACGTTGGGGAGAGCTAGTTTGAGCAATAAATAGACCATCTTGGGGATAGGATAGCACAGTGGCAGTGGGGACTAGGTTAGCGGCCAGAGTTAAAGCCATGGTTGTGCCGAGAATCGAGACAGTAGAAAAGTACATAATTGACCTTGACAAAGAAATTAAGGATTATAGGTAGAATAGGTGAGTTGAGGCTCGTTTAAGCTCATCCAAGGCGAACTATAAACGCTAGGAGCAGCAATCGGTGGAGCGATGCTATGGTTCCAACTCTCCACTAAAAAAGCTTCTAACTCCTCGTCGGAAATTTGGCTCAGTTGTGGATGAGGATGAGACCAACGATAGGAAGCAAAAATCAGCACAGATAAGGCAGTAATACCAGTTATCCACCCCAATTTTGGGAAATTTACTGGCTTTTCTTCCCTAATCATTTGCATTAACTGTTCTTCTTCATCTATCGGTCGAGGTGGCAGCGATGGACGATAGCGACGCAGAAAATTAACCACTTTGTCATCTTCTGGGGACATTAGAGAACTCCTTGTTTTTGCAAAAATTGGCCCATGATTTTACGCGCATAATGAAGACGTGATTTCACCGTACCGAGGGGAATTTCTAAGATTTCGGCGATTTCCTTTTGGGGTAAGTCCTCTAGATCGTGAAGGATAAGGACAGCGCGATGTTCTAAACTGAGAATTTCTAACCCTTGTCGGACCACTTCCTCATAATGCAATTGCATCAAATCAGGACTATCTTGGGGACGGGATTCGCTATCAAGGGGGTTTTCCTGATCAGTGCTTTTGGCGATCCTCATTTGTCTTTTGGCTAATTGTCGCCGACCATCGAGCGCCACATTGCAGGTGATCCGATAAACCCAAGTGGAAAAGTATTCAGGTGAACGCAATTTCGGCAACCCGTGCCACACTCTTAAAAATACCTCTTGGACAAAATCCTCTAGGAATTCCTGTCCACAGAGTTGATAGAGAGTAGAGCGGATTTTTGGTTGATAAAGACGGTAAAGGTGACGAAAAGCACCCCTATCACCCCTTTGACATTTTAAAACTAACTCTCGAACGCTCACACTTGTTTGCTTCTCGGTTATCACCTCGATCATTCCCCTCACCCCTAGCTACTTGTCCCTTTAGACTAGGGGGTATCAAGAATGGTTCATAACCAGTTATCAGTTATCAGTTACCAGTTATCAGTTATCAGCTTTTTTCTCCCCACACCCCACACCCCACACCCGATCACCGAGGGAGTAATTGTTGATAGAAATCCAATTGTTTTTGAGCGAGGGCTTTATTAGTATAATTGGTCATTACTCTCTGATAACCTCTCTGGCCTAATTCTTGAGCGAAGCTGGGATTATCTAAGAGAATTTGTATAGATTTAGCCAGTGCTTCCCCATCTTTTTCGGGAAAAATTAACCCCGTATCAGCAATAACAAAGGGAATTTCTCCTGAATCAGAACCAATAACAGGAACCTGACAGGCCATAGCTTCAATTAAAACATGACCGAATTGTTCTTTCCAACCGACGGCCGTTAAAGTTTTGACCCGATAGGTGATTTCTGAAGGCAAAACTAAAGTGTTCATCAGGTTAATATAATTAACTACTTGATCGTGGGGAACACTTTCCACTATTATCAAGCGATCGCTTATTCCTGCGGCTGTAGCTTCGCTGACTATTTTATCTTTCAGGATGCCCCGACCTAACAGTAATAACTTCCACTTACCTGTTAATTTATTTACAGCTTTAATCAAGGTTAAAATGCCTTTTTCTTCCACAAAACGACCGATAAAACCAATCACAAATTCATCGCTTTCAATGCCTAAAGATCGGGCTAAATCGGGTTGCTTGCCCGGAGAAAAAAGAACTTCATCCACGCCTAATTGCGGTAAAACGGTGTATTTACCCCTGTAACCCCGTTCTTTTAAAACATCTACTCCGTCCTGATTACCGGCAATTAAACCATCGGTATTTTTCAGGTTATAAGCTTCTAACCAAGAGATGGGAAATTTAGGAGTATAGGGAAGATTCCACCAAGTAAAAAATACATTTTTAGCCCGGAGATTTAAGAGACGATTCAGAGTAATAAATTGTGCATAACCGAGAGATTTAGAACCCTGTTCCACTTGAATAATATCTGGTCTAAATTTTTGCAATAAAGAAATTATATCAATACCAAAAGTTAATAAAGCTTGGTTATTCTGGCTAAAATTAGAGATAGGAATGACTTGGAAATTATCGGCTATTTTCGGTTGACTTTCAATGATTTTATTTTGGACTCCTCCCGGTTGCCAACGTTGGGGAACAACAATAGTAACTTCAATATTAGGATTTAATCTTGTCAGGGAGCGCAGTTTCTCACAGTTGAGATCAACTATATATGTATGACTAGCGACTAAAATTCTCATAGATTATCTAGTTTTGTATAAATTTGGCCATCATTCCAGAGGGACTTAACTTGAGTTTTCAGAGCATCCAGAAAACCTAAACCATAAAAAATTCCCCTAGAAAGAATTTTAATCGGGGAACCACCTTTATTACAGGGAGGATTGCCAAGAACGTGACAGTCAAATAATTTAGCATAGAGTCGCAATTGTTGAGCAGGAGTGAGATTTTTCAAGGCCATCAAAAAGTGATTATGATAAAAAGTCGTCTGATAACTCAAAGAACGAGTGCTAATATCATGACAGCCGCCGGTTTCTTCCCCTAAATGAACCAGATAAGCGGTGGGATCGTACCAGACATGATAGGGAGTCTGGCGTAACCTTAAGCAAAAATCCGATTCCTCGCGCACGGCACTGCCACGAAAGCGTTCATCGAACCAAATGCCGTATTTCGTAAATATATCCTTCCGGAAAGACATATTACAGCCCCGGGCCGAGATTACCTGCTGGGGTTTAGTGGTGTGGACAAGATCGATGTAATACCAAGCAATGCCGGGATCCATGGCTTGGGGGGGTAAAAAGTCGATTTCGTAGGGTTTGCTGGTATCTGTCACCATTTTTTGGGAGTCACCCAATTTCATGCGATCAAATACCCGACCTGCCACTACACCTATCTCAGGGTTCTTGACAAAATTCTCACCATGTGCTTTGAGATAATTATCCGGTAGCCGCACATCATCATCGATAAAAAGAACGATATCGCCCTGGGTGCGACGGACTCCATAATTTCTGGCACCGGGTAAACTCGCCCAATCCAGCCGATACCAGCTAATTTTGTGCTGATTAGCCAGATTTTCTAGATAGGATTGTATTTCGGGGCTGTGGGTAGCGGTTTGGTCGATAACCAATACCTCAAAATCGGGATAATCTTGTTTGAGCAGGTCATCGAGAGTATCTTTAAGAGGCTCTTCGCGTCGATAGGTGGGTATGATGACAGAAATCGAGGGAAAATTCATAGCAGTAATCAGTAATCAGTAATCAGTAAACAGTAATCAGTAAACAGTAAAAAGACGGTAGGAAACTTCTATTTAATACCGCACACTTAAAAACTCACATCTGATATAGCGTTTCTTACACCTGTGTGGTACAGTTAAACATTTGCTGATTAAGCTTTTCACCATCGACAATGTACCTCTTGCGAACAGGAAACGCTATAAATGAAAACTTACATCTGATAACTGATCACTGATAACTGATCACTGAAAGGGCTGATAGCTTATAGTAATTTGGCTCTACCGAACCTGTCATGTAAAACTATCAATAACTCATGCTTGTAAAGTTTGTACACTAAGGCTTTGAGTTTTTGTTAGATTGATATTTATCAACTTTAGAGCCTTGCTGTGCAGAGAGGGAGCTTGAGGAATTTTCTACAGTGTAAGTTCGGAAGAACCAGTAATTTTAAGCTAAAGAAACACCTTTGCGTTTAAATTTTAAGCCCTTTTTGGAGGATTTTGTTTCAGTTTCCCCCGCCAAAATTTTGGCTTCTTTTTCCTGTTTTTCGATCACGGGTAATTTAAAAATTACGCCCGCAAATATCCAGTAATAAACGCCCACAGGATCCGTATCGAGGGCATACCAATAGGGAAGATAGGCAACAAAGGGCAGCAAAACCCAATAACTACCGGCAAAACCCCGCAGAGTGGAATCTTTGAGAGAAAGATAGGTGCGGAAGGCCAGATAAACTAGATGGGTTATGAATATCATGTACAAGGCAAAACCAATGTATCCCAACTCGAATAAAACTTTACTGTGAAAGGTTTCCACGAAAGAAATATCACCGAAAAACCTAGCAGAAGATGTGGCCACACCGAGTCCACGACCTAAAATACCGCCCTGATTACGGATAGCAAAATCCAACTGTTCTTGAATAAAAGCGGTGGGGGGACTGTTTTGCCAACGGGCGATGGCGCTATCGTAGCGTTGTTGGACAAAATCGGGGTTAAGGAAAGAAAAACCGACAGCTAGGAGTAAAGCGACGGAAAAAATGATCGGCAAAAATCGTTTTAAGTTAGCGATTTGTCCCGTAAGAATCGTCATCAGACCAACAATCATCGGTACAGCAAAGAAAGCTAATCTTTGCCCGGAGACCACTGCATTAATAAGAACTAGGGTTAAACCCACTAGGGCTGCTAGTCGCCATTTTTGAGAAATTTCACTAAAGGCACTGGCATAACAAATCACGGCACTAGAGACCAAAAACCAAGCCCAGTGCCAGGGAGAAACAAAAGTACCGGGTAGGCGGATCATATTTACTTCTGGACTATAGACTAATCCTCCACCGACCAAACACCTTGCCTCTAAGGTGGCTTTGAATAGTGAGTCACCCAGGTAGCCTCTAGTTCCTGCACAACGACCGGTTTTCAGCATCCAGTATTGCATTAGTCCTAGGACACAACAAATAATCGCTAAAGTCACTAAAAAACGACTAAAAAATAAGAGGGTCGGTTTGTCTTTGATTAAGTAATAAGTGCAGAAGATCAAGGGGACATAACCTAGCAAAACTTTAAACCCTAATACTCCTTGCAGAAAAGTCTCACTTTCCCGACAGGGAAGTCCGACCAAACGGCCATCCCTAAAGATACTCATCCCAGCCACGGAATCGCAAGTAGGCAGAAATTGTCTCTGTAAATTGACGGCTAATAGACAGACTACACAGAAAACAAAGATTAATAATAGGGTTGTACCCAATTGTTTCGGGACAATAATCGGTAATCGCTTTTTTCGACATTCTAAAACTAAGGCGATTAAAGCGGGTAGATAAAAGATATCTTTACTTAGCTGGAGGATTGGACTACCCCCCAACCAATAGACGATAGTGCCAGTGAAGGGGACATAGATAATAAATGTCCAAAGAGCCGTACGAGGATAGCTAAAGGAGAAAACTCCTAAAATTAAGGCTAAACTTACTACAGTTCCTATCTTGGGATCAAACAACAAGCTGAGGGGTAATCCGATCAAAATTGCTACACAAATGGCAAAAACAATCAACCCTGTTAACTTTTGTTTCCTTTGCCTTTCTTCTTTTTTCAGGGCAAGTTTCTCCTTGATGTTAGGCGGGCGACTATCGGCTTTTGTTTCCCCTTGTTTATGCTTTTTTTTCTGGCGATCGATACTTAGTCCAGTCATAATTATCCCTTGCTAGGCTAGGCTAAGGGCATTATAATCCCTGTTCCCCTCGATCGACTACAAAAGATAGCTTCGCACCGCTTCCACTAGCCTTTCTGTCCAAAAACTGGCTAATTCGAGGGTTTCTGCTTCCACCATTACCCGAATTAACGGTTCTGTCCCGGAAGCTCGCACCAAAATTCGGCCTTTTTCTGCCATGGCTGTCTCAGCTTGGCAGATTTCCCGTCGCAAAGGTTCACATTGCTGCCAATTACGTCGCACTTCTCTATCTTCCACCCGCACATTGCGTAAAATCTGCGGATAGGTGACAAAGCTATGATCGACTAAATTAGCCAAGGAAACCCTCGATTTCTGCACTAAAACCGCTAAATGTAGGGCGGTTTGCATTCCATCCCCAGAAACTCCGTAATGATGGCAGAGAATATGGCCGGATTGTTCACCCCCTAGCATGGCCCCAGTTTCCCACATTTGCGCCTGAACGTGCTGATCGCCCACGGCAGTCCGCAAGAATTGACCCCCCAGTTTTTGCCAAGCGCGTTCAAAACCTAAATTAGCCATCACCGTGGCTACTAATAACCCATCGGGTAGCTGTCCGGCTTCTAAGAGGGAACGACCCCAAAAATAGAGGATATAATCGCCATCTACTACTCTACCCTGACTATCCACGGCCATTACCCGATCAGCATCGCCATCGAAGGCAAACCCTAAATCCGCTTGCTGATTAATCACCGCAGCCTGTAAGCTTTCTAAATGGGTAGAACCACAATTAACATTAATGCGATCGCCATCGGCTCGCTCGTGTAGGCAGATAACTTCCGCCCCCAAGGTTTGGAATACTAAAGGTGCTAGGTTAACGGCTGCCCCCCAAGCTAGATCTAAAACTATTTTTAATCCCGATAGGTTAATATCCGTCCCGACGGAATCAATCACAGCTTGATAATATTTTTGGATTAATTCGGGACAAAAAGTCGCTTTTCCCCAATTTTCTGGTTTATCTGCTAATTCTAAATTGCCCCTTAAACCCGCTTCTATCTGTGCCGCTAAACTGCCAGACAATTTTAAACCGCTGCCGTCAAAAAATTTAATGCCGTTATCTTCAGGAGGATTATGACTGGCAGAAATCATGATCCCCCCCATCGCTTCGCTTTCTCTGGTTAAATAGGCTACGCAGGGGGTAGGACATAATCCCAGTTGCCAGACTTCTATTCCCGCCCAAGTTAAACCCGCAGTGATAGCATTGGCTAACATATCACTGGAATTACGCGAATCTTGACCAATAATTACCGGTTTGGTGACACCAGCTTGATTTTTTAAGACCTGTCCCGCCCAAAATCCGATTTGTAGTGCTAGGGGGGCAGTTAATAATTCTCCCACTTGACCGCGAATTCCGTCCGTGCCGAACAGGGGTGATGACGGTAATTCGATCAAACCCCCTAAGGATAACAGGGGATGCGATCGAGCTTTTTGCCCATTTTGATACGATAGAGACGCTACCATGGCCGATTCCTTTCCTCACACAACACACTCAGAGAATAACATGATCGCCGATTTTTTAAAATCAATGTTCCCAGTTGACCTTAATCATCCTCCCGGAGTTCCTTACAGTGTGGGGTGTGGGGTGTGGGGTGTGGGGAAATGGGGAGAATAAATAAAAATAATCTCCTGAATCCTGTCTCCTGAATCCTGTCTCGGCTCTTCTCGACTTTGTGTGATAATTTTTGCTTATGGAATCGTGAAATGTTGACGGAGAAAGACTTTTACGACTATTTTGCCGAAGAAACTATCAGTATAGGCTTCGTTTCCACACAGAAACCAGAAGAGCCCTGTCTCCTGAATCCTGAATTAAAGATTGTGGATTTTTGCGGGAAGTCTAATCAAGGAACCGAGGTTATTTGGTAAGCTAAAACGATAATCTTGACCCCCGAATGCCCGTGCTGATCAGTGTTGTCATCCCTACCTACAATCGCCAAGCAATCTTAAAAAAATGTTTACTCGCCCTAGAAAATCAGCGTTTAACCGATAATAAGGTGGAAAACTACGAAATAGTCCTTGTCGATGATGGCTCTACCGATGGGACGATCGCTTGGCTAGAAACTCAAAAGGCTAATTTACCCCACCTGCAACTGTGGCAACAGGATCACGGCGGACCAGCGATCGCCAGGAATCTGGGGGTAGAAAAAGCTCGTGGTGATACGATTATTTTTATCGATAGCGATCTGGTAGTGACAGAAAATTTTTTGCAAGCCCACGCCGACGCTTTAACCGCCGGGGCAGCAAGTCTCGGTAGTGATCGCTTATTTACCTACGGCAGCGTCATTAATACCTGTAACTTCGAGCATCCCACCAGTGAACCCTATAAAATCACCGATTTCTCCGCCGCCTATTTTGCCACGGGCAACGTGGCGATCGCCAAAAAATGGTTATTAGCGGCGGGGTTATTTGATACTCAGTTTCAACTCTACGGTTGGGAAGACTTGGAATTAGGGGTGAGATTGAAGCAATTGGGACTAAAATTAATTAAATGTCCTGAAGCCGTCGGTTATCATTGGCATCCCCCCTTTAATCTCGCTCAAATTCCCAATCTCATCGATAAGGAAATTCAACGGGGACGAATGGGAGTGCTTTTTTATCAAAAACATCCCACCTGGGAAGTGCGGATGATGATTCAAATGACTTGGATTCACCGACTTTTGTGGGGTTTACTTTCCCTAGGCGGAACCCTGAATGAACGCAGCCTCTCCCCGCTGTTACAATGGTTAATCGATCGAGGTAAACCGCAATTAGCCCTAGAAATTGCCCGCATTTTTCTCAATTGGTACAACGTGCGCGGCGTTTATCAAGCTTATCGGGAAATGCAGCCTCAGTGAAATGTCTTGCCAAACACCGATGCGGTGTGACAGGATCGAGCATCGACAACCAACTCCCTAAAACCAGAGACTTTGTACCTCACCATATTTGCCGAGAAAAAACTTAATATTTTCTTTCTTTTTTTGATAATTGCTGCCACAATCAAAAGCAATCGGCATAGAGAGCGGCGGATTACAAGTAAATTTTCCTAGAGGAGGAATCCCATAATGAGTATCGTCGATATTTTAATCGGTTTTGTCGGTGGAGGTGCGATCGGGGGTGGGGCTTTATATGCCCTGCAAGAGGGAAAAATCAGGGAGGCACGGCAAAAACAGGGTAAAATTCGGGCGGATTTAGGTAAAACCGAAGCGGAGTTAGAAGATACCAAAGGAGAGTTAAAACGACTCGAACTCTCCCAAGAACGGATGGGCAATATCGAAGCCGCCTATAGAGAAGAAGTGGCTAAATTACAAAAAGAGTTAGAAGATAGCCAAGGACGTTTACAAGAGGCAGCCGGCGCAAATCCAGTTCAAGCCATGGAAGTTGCCTATAAAACCCAAATTCAGGAACTTGAACAGGAATACGAGACTAAAATCGAGGAATTGCGCCAAAGCTATCAAAGTCAAATTCGAGAGATTATCGACGGCAAGCAAGCAGAAATGGAAGCCCTGCGTCAAAGTCAACAGGCGCAGATTCTAGAATTAGAAAAGGGCTATCAGTGGCAAATTCAACAACTAGAACAGAGTTATCAAAGCCAACTGTTAGAACTACAAAACGACACCCAAACAATCCAACCTGGGGAAGAAATCAATCCTTTTGATGGTTTTATCACCGAAGAAACTCTAGGATTGGAGCCAGAATTTGCTCCCGAAACGATGCTAGAAGCCACAGTTTCTGAACCAGAATTCGTCAGTGAAATCAATACTTTTGATGGTTTTATCACTGAAGAAAATCTAGATTTGGCAGCGGAATTCACTCCTGAGATGGAGATGTTTGACGAAGAGGAAGAAACTAGAATGATCGGTAGCCTAGAAGAATTATCGGGTAATTACGATCAGAGCTACAGTCAAGAAACCGTTGGCAGTGACACGGGTTTCCCTGATTTATTAGCCACCGACTCAGAAAAATTCGCCGCTGCCCCAAATTCTCTAGATGACTTATTTGCCGATATTACTGACAGCAATAGCCCAGAATTATTCGATCCTTTTGCTGAAGAAACCCCTAAAGTTGAATCTAACCGCCAAAATGTTGCTTCTGTTCCGAGTTACCAAGAGGAACTAGATTTCTTCAGTATGTGGGATGATGAAGGAGTGGGCGATCTAGAATCCCTGCCTTCTGAGGAAGAATTTCCCCTTGATGATCTATTTAGCGATGATTTATTCTCCGATGGAGATAATACCAAAACCACGATGCCAGAATCTCATCAGTAGGTGGATTGCCCGCTATGAAACTAATCTACTCACTTAAAGCAACCAACAGGGAGAAATCTAGATATTAGGTAAAGTTACGTCAATGGTCGTTGGAGCAATAAGGGTGGCAGCGAAATTCAAGGAACTGTAGCCCGTCCCTAGCAGATTTGACATTTTCTCAATCGGGACACAAGGGATAAAAACTTAGTAAGGGCCATAATTACCCCTTGCCAAGGGGAATTTTTTGACTGGAAAACCAATGTTCGCCGTTGGGGCAGCCAAGATCCCTTCAATGGAACCTGTGGCCAGAAAAATTGGAAAAACAGCCCTGGGGTTTCTCGCGAGTGCTATAAAGGAAATAGTCATTTTGATCGCCTACTCGTCCTAACTATGCCACGCACTCAACGTAACGATAATTTTATTGATAAATCTTTTACCGTCATGGCGGATATCATTTTAAAGATACTCCCCGCCGATAAAAAAGCCAAGGAAGCCTTTGTTTATTATCGCGATGGGATGTCTGCTCAAGCTGACGGTGAATACGCCGAAGCCCTCGATAATTACTATGAAGCTTTAACATTAGAAGAGGATCCTAATGATCGCAGTTATATCCTCTACAATATCGGCATTATCCACGCTAGTAACGGCGAGCATCAAAAGGCCTTAGAATACTACGAAGAAGCTATCCAACTTAATCCCAGAATGCCCTCCGCCTTGAATAATATCGCTGTTATTTACCATTTTCAAGGGGAAAAAGCCAGAGAAGACGGACAACAGGCCGAAGCAGAAGCACTCTACGACAAAGCGGCAGAATACTGGAAACAAGCCATCCGATTAGCCCCCAATAACTACATTGAAGCCCAAAACTGGCTGAAAATTACCGGGCGCTCGGAAATTGATGTTTTCTTTTAAATTGAGGAGTCGCTCGTCGGTCGTTAGGAGACGGGAGACGGGAGATTATTTTTATTTATTCTCCCCACACCCTACACCCCACACCCCACACCCCACACCCCACACCCCACACCCCACACCCCACACCCCACACCCTACACCCCCATTTCTCCCATGATCGATAGAGCTACAGTTGAAAAAATCGCCCATTTAGCCCGTTTAGAGATTACCAACGCTGAAGAAGAACAATTTGCGGGGCAATTAAGCGGGATACTGGATTATTTCGAGCAGTTAAGCGAATTAGACACGGAAAATGTGCCACCCACCACGCGAGCGATCGAAATTCAAAATATCACTCGCGCTGATAGTAATAGACTTTATCGCGATCACGAGGTCTTAGTGCAGGAATCGCCGGTCCCGGAAGGAGATTATTTCCGGGTTCCCCGTATTCTCAACAGCGACGAAGAGTGAATCAGTGAGCAGTTGATCACTGACTTAGATGCCATCTAGGGTTTTTGCTGCTATCTTGGACTAAGATCAGACCTAGCAATGGAGACATAATATAATGATCGCAGCCCAAGATGTGGCACCATTTCAGCTTATTTCGAGCGTAGAATCGGCGGCAACAGAATTTAGGCCCTGGGGTTCCTTCACCACCCTAGAAGAGGGTCCCGGTTATAAAATCAAGCGGATTGAAGTGAATCCGGGTCATCGTCTCAGTTTACAGATGCACTACCATCGCAGTGAACATTGGATTGTCGTTTCGGGGACGGCAAAAGTCACCTGTGGAGATAACGAGGAAATTCTCGGTGCTAATCAGTCCACCTATGTGCCGCAGTGTACCGCTCACCGTCTGGAAAACCCCGGGGTAATCAAATTGGTATTAATTGAAGTGCAGAATGGGGAATATTTAGGAGAGGATGATATAGTGCGTTTTCAGGATGATTATGCTCGTCACCAGAGCTAAGACTGCTTTTAGGGGGACAGAAAGGCAAGAAACTATATTTTCGCTCCAAAAACCTTTTTAGTTTAGTCTGTCTGACTGTCTTCCCTGCTGTCAAGGCTTGTCAATTTCTAGAAAAATTTTCTTTTCGGGCCAGGTAGCGGTTTTCCTCATGGGCAGAAAAATAAACTTCCCCTAGACCCTGTGTGGGAAGCTTGAGGAAAGCTGGGCTAGGGGAAATAATTTATTCCTTTGCTGGATTAACTTTAGCATATAACTCTCATTTGTCAGGACTATAACAGCCGGATGTCAATTCTGTGACAAGTGCGAGTTTTCAGTTTACTGATTGCTGGTGACTGATTACTGGTTACTGTCGTCCACCTATTTTCTGAGAATTCTAGAGGTACTTGTAAAGATTTGTTACAAAGAGACGCGGAAAAATCTGAGGACAGGGAGACAAGAAAGGATTATCGACGGGGATCAAGGATTTCAGTAGGAAACTGGATTGGGGATCAAGGGAAACCGATTGTAAAGTTTTCGATACCTCTTGGCGATTTTTGTAATAGTTCGATACATATAACATAGATGATCGGCGATGATTGTAAATTTATATTGCGAATAGCTCATTTTCTTCGGTGTTTTTCCTATACTGGTTTTCATCAACTTTGAGCCGACGTGCAGAAAAGTTAGACCACCAAGTTTGTAAGAGGTCAGGAAGATGCAATTAACCGCAAGAAATAACTGGGGCCACGTTTCTTTAGCAATGCTAAAAAGCTTTCTTCTCTGGAGTTTCGTCCTCACTGTCTGTTTATTAGTAGTGGGATTTCCTTTAGTAGTATTAATGATGACAGTGGGGGCATTGTCTGCGATTATCTTACAGTCAGTTTTACCGGTTAGTTCCGTGCTTTTAGTGGCAGGAATGATTATTGGTATTAACATTTTGGCTATCCTAATTAGTGCCGCTTTGTTGGCAGCAAAAGGTGTTCATCCCCATGAAGTTAGCTGGCTGCACTGGTTACACGGTGAGGTAAAAACCTCTCATCAAGCTGTTTATGCTTCTTGTCCCCTAACTTGCGGGATGATTCATTAAATCTGATTCTCTTACAGCGGAATTGCTTACCTTTTTTCTATTTAGATTTATTTAAGTTTTCAACTGCCTTATCGGTTGATTATACACACTCCAAGCTAGTGCAACCCGGTGAAACCGGGTTTTTTCATTGTTATTGAGCTAAAGCAGTTATCTGAATGGTGAGGTACGAAGTTTTCGTTTTGGGGGGTAGGTCTTCAATCAAATTAGGTTAAACTTCATCTATTATCAGAAAAGCTGTGACTGAATATTAGGAAGATAGGGAGATGAGAGCTTTTTTGCTGTGATCGGTAAACAGTGATTAGTGAACTGAAAACTCACATCTGATAACTGATAACTGATCACTGATAACTAACTGGTATAATGGGCGAGAAAACCGGAAAAAATCGATGTCTAGCCTTCCAGAAACCGACAATCCCAGTTACAAGGCCATCTTAGCGGCATTAAACCATTTAATCAGCGTTGTTGCCCGTTTACGAGACCCAGAAAGCGGCTGTCCTTGGGATTTAGCGCAAACCCCGGAAACCCTAATTCCCTACGTTATCGAGGAAGCTTATGAGGTGGTAGCAGCGATTAAAAGTGGTGATAAAACTGCCATTGCCGAGGAATTAGGCGATTTACTGCTACAGGTGGTTTTACAAGCTCAAATTGCCAGTGATGAGGGTAATTTTAGCCTAGAAGAAGTGGCTAGGGGCATCACTGATAAATTAATTCGTCGTCATCCCCACGTTTTTGGGGAGCTATCCCTAGAAAATCCCGAACAGGTGCGTCAAAATTGGGAGAAAATCAAAGCTGAGGAAAAAAATGACCCGACTATTAGCGGCAAATTAACCCGTTATGCCCAAACTTTACCACCCTTGATCGGGGCGATGAAAATTTCTCGGCAAGCAGCGCGAGTCGGTTTTGATTGGGAAAATATCGCGGGAGTCTGGGAAAAATTTGGCGAAGAGTTGGCAGAATGGCAAGAGTCCCTAGAATCGGGCGATAAAGAGCATCAACAGGCCGAATTAGGCGATTTACTCTTTACTATTGTCAATCTTGCTCGCTGGTATGATTTAGACCCCAGTATCGCTTTACAAGAGACTAATCTGCGTTTTATTCAACGTTTTTCCCTAGTGGAATCCGTGGCAGAAAAGCCTCTCCATGACTATACACTAGAGGAATTAACAGTTTTCTGGCAGCAAGCGAAAGCTAAGTTAAACCAACCATCATCTGGGCAATAATGCAAGAGCAAGAAATTAATAAGGACAAATCCAAGAGTTTTTGGGCTTCTATTCGAGAAAATCTGCAAATTATCACTATAGCTTTAGTTTTAGCCCTATTGATTCGCACTTTTGTGGCTGAACCTCGTTTTATCCCCTCTGATTCTATGTTACCCACTTTAGAACAGGGCGATCGCTTAGTGGTGGAAAAACTTTCCTACGATTTCCATCCTCCTCGACGGGGGGATATCGTCGTCTTTGAACCGCCGGCACAATTACAATTACAGGGATATCAAAAGGACCAAGCTTTTATTAAAAGAGTGATTGCCACCCCAGGGGATGTGATTGCTGTCAAGGAGGGCAAAATTTATCTGAATAATCAACCCTTGGCAGAGGATTATATTCTAGAATCCCCTCAATATAATTTAATGCCTTTGCTCGTGCCGGAAAATAACTTATTTGTCATGGGAGATAATCGCAATAATAGCAATGACTCCCATATCTGGGGGTTTTTACCGGAAAATAACGTGATTGGTAGGGCGGTTTTTCGCTTTTTTCCTTTTAATCGTTTGGGGATTTTAGGGGGGGAATAGCTAACAGGAATTTTTAGTCCTGAGGATGTTGAACAATTAAGACGGAACAGGGGGCATGATGGAGAACATAATTACTCACACTACCTAAGAATAACTCTCCTAGACCCGATCGCCCACGCCGACCGATAACAATTAAATCAATATTTTCCTCTCGCGCCACTTTACAGATAGTTTTGGCGGCATGACCATAAATTTGCCGGTATTCTCCCTTTACACCCATTTCTCCCGCTTGATTAGCTCTTTTTTGCAACATTGCCAACCCTTTCTGCTCAAATTCTTCCCATTGTTGCCGCCAAAAATCAAGAGTCAGATCATTACCCTGGGCGGGGTAAATATCGGCTAAGTTGGGCGGAATCGGTAAAGGGCTATAATCTTCTTCAGGAGAAAGGACGTGCAGTAGTAGGAGGTTAGCTTCGTACTTACTGGCTAAGGATACAGCCTCCTTAAAGACACTCTCCCCCATCTCCGACAAATCTACTGCTATCAAGATTTTTTGATACATTTTTCAGCCTCTGCAACCATGCCTTATTTAACGGAATCCGACGCTATTAGGAATGCGATCGATCACTTTTCTCATTTTCCCATTCTTTGGTTAGATAAGGAAGTGGCCGATTACGATAGCAAGACTCCCCGTTTGTCTCTGATTCAAATTCTGGCTGATTCCACGGATTTAACGGGGGAGCGGGTGACAATTTTGGATGTTCTCGAACGACTGGATCGTACTGACTATTTTATCACTAAAATACTGTTGGTTGACCGGATAGAAAAGGTTTTTCACAATGCTACTTATGATTGTAAATTTTTGGGCGGTAAAAGCAAAGTTAAAAAAATTACCTGTACCCTAGAGTTAGCTAAAAAGGTTCCCTACTATATTGCTCCTTTACCCAATTATCAACTGAAAACGCTGGCTGAATTAGGTTATACTTGATATTTATGAGAAAGGCTGTAATAGCTAGAAAAAATTGCTTGCGGGGATAATCTAAATGACTGTAAAGATCGCTTATCTGGGGCCAGTGGGAACCTATTCAGAAACAGCCGCTTTAGCCTATGCTAACAGTTTACCACCCCAGCCTCATCAATTAATACCCTATCCTAGCATTGCCCTGTCCCTGCGATCGGTTGTCCAAAATCAGGCCGATTTAGCAGTGGTTCCGGTGGAAAATTCCACCGAAGGAAGTGTGGTAATGACTCTTGATGCTTTATGGCAATTACCCAGGTTACAGATTCAACAAGAATTAGTTTTACCGATTTCCCATGCACTTCTATCTCCTCAACAATCGCTAACAGAAATTAAAACCGTTTATTCCCATCCCCAAGCTTTAGCTCAATGTCAAAAATGGCTAGAAAATAATTTACCTAACGTGCCGATTATTCCCACCAATTCTACCACAGAAGCGATTCAAATTCTCGATCGAGAGGCTAATTCGGCCGCTATTGCTTCCCCCCGAGCAGCAAAACTCTATCATGTACCAATATTAACACAACCAATTAATGATTATCCCGATAATTGTACCCGTTTTTGGGTAATGGCTTTAACTTCCCATCCTCAAGGAGAGCGAATGTCCCTCGCTTTTCAAGTTTTAGATCAACCCGGTGCTTTAGTCAAACCTTTAGAAGTTTTTGCCAAACGTCAGCTTAATTTATCTCGGATTGAATCGCGACCAACTAAACGATCTTTAGGGGAATACATATTTTTTATTGATCTAGAAATTAATCTGGATCAACAGCATTTAATCGCAGAAACTTTAGAAGAATTAACAAATTATACCGATGCGATAGAGGTTTTTGGTGCTTATCAGGTGGTTAATTTACCCGTAGAAAGTTTAGAGGAATTATAAACTAAATTCCTCATAAATTACAGTAGTTAAATAGAGATATTTTAGCTTTTAAGAGAAGGAAGAATCGGCAAAGATGAGTTTTCCTCTGGTGGGGTAAAATCAAGCTTTCTTTCCCCCACCAGAGGAAGAATAATTTCTACAGTTGTTCCTAAACCTTGACCTTGACTAGAGATAGTAATATCTCCCCCCATTATTTTCATAAAATTCTTAGAAATAGCTAATCCTAAACCCGTACCGCTAAATTTTCTAGTTGTGGAACCATCAATCATCACAAAAGGACGGAATAATTTTAATTGCTGCTGGGGGTCGATACCGATTCCTGTATCGATTATAGTGATAATAGCCTGTGGATATTCTAAGTGAGTTATCAGAGAAATAGTTCCCGTCTCGGTAAATTTAATTGAGTTAGAAATAACATTCAAAATTACCTGTTTTAATTTAGTGGGATCAGCATAGACTATCGGATTTTCTGGACAGAAAAGCAAATTTAATTTTAAGTGCTTACCCTGCAGCGATGCTGTTTGTAAATTAATAACTTCATTGATAATTTGGTGTAAATCTACTGGTTCAGGATTAACGGAAAGTTTGCCTGCTTCTATTTTAGCAATACTGAGAATATCATCAATAATTTCCAAAAGATGTACGGCTGCCTTATCCGCTTGTTGCAAATATTCTTTTTCTTCCTCTTCACTGTTACAAAATCCATCCATAACGCAACGAATTGAGCCAATAATACCATTGAGAGGGGTGCGTAATTCGTGGGAAGTATTCGCCAAAAATTGGTTTTTTAATTGATTAGCATTTTCCGCTTCTTGCCAACTCTTAACTATTTCCTCTCCCCAAAGACGTAAACGTTCGAGCATTTCCTCTAGGGACGAGGCTAACTGATTAATTTCTCTAATATTAAAATTTTGTGGTCTAATCTTTTGGGAAGGAATTTTCTGAATATTTAAGGCATAATCTCGCAGTTTTTCTAAAGGTCTAGCTAAATCCCTAGCAATAAGTACAATAGCTACTAAATAAGCTAATAATAAACCAGAAATTAGATAAAAAATTGCCTCCCAAATTTGTTGTAGAGGAGCCAGAGCTTGGGAGAGAGAACTAATGGCTAAAACTACCCATTTTTGGGATGATTCTCCCGCAACTGGACTGGGGAGGGAACTGTAACCAGCGACTAATTCTTTGCCATATTTCTCGAAAGAAAATAAATGGAGAAATCTCCGTCGACCTCTAACAGCATTATCGATGATCAGATTGAGACGTTCCGCATCAGCTTCTTGACTGATATGGCTACCAATGCGATGAAAATAGGGATGAGCGAGAATAATGCCATTTTCAGAAATAACCACGGGATAACCTGACAAAGAACCGGGTAAAACCTTCTCAGCGTAAAGTAGAGAAGTTTGTAAAATCAGACCAGATTGTAATTGTCCTTGATTGTCGTAGATGGGAACGGCAAAGACTAATTCTAATTGACGATTGTTATCGGGAGATTTAATTAGAAATTTTCTAGGTAAACTTTTAACTAAAATATTCTCGATATTACCAGCAAAGCTATTCCGTTTTTCTGCCCATCTTTCCAGAGGCAAAATTTTGAGGATTTCTGGTTCACAGGCTCGATTTAATAAAGGTTTCTTGGTCTTAATATCAATTAATTCCACACAGTTAATCTGATTAGGAAGCATCGCTGTTAATTGTTGTAAAAAAGCTTCTTTTTCGGCTAAGGTTCCCTGTTTTAAAACCAGACTTTCCCCCGCAGTGATCAGATTGGCCCGCAAAAGTTGAATTGATTGCTCAATATTGTCTGCTTTTCTGATGGCACTTTCGGTGAGATTTTGACGGGCCGTTTCCAAAAAAGCCGATCGCGCCTTACGATAGGTAACATAAACCCCCATTAGTAGTACAGGAACACTAACCAGGAGTAAGCGAGAGAGCAGAATACGACGAAAGGAGGATTGACCGATAGACATGGGCGGAAATTGGTTTGATTCTTGCTATCAAACTCCTGACTATACTAGCCTATTCACCAATCGGACCTGGTGATATCCCTCATCATTTACTATGAATCATCCTCACACCACCGTTATTTTAGCCATGAGTGCCGATGGTAAAATTGCCGACGCCTACCAGTCAGCGGCCAGATTTGCCTCTGCTACCGATAAAATGCGTCTAGAACAACATTTATCCCGCATGGATGCCGCTTTATTCGGTGCTAACACCCTGCGCGCTTATCACACCAGTCTTCCTATCCGTCATGGCGATTTTCTCGCTTATCGTCAACAACGGGGATTATCCCCGCAGCCGATACAGATCGTTTGTTCTCATTCGGGCCTGCTTGATCCCCGGATGAAATTTTTTCAGCAGCCTTTTCCTCGCTGGTTAATCACGGCAGCGGAAAAAGTGGTGGCATGGGAAAATCGGGGTTTATTTGAGCTTGTCTTAGTCTGCGGCGATTGGAAGGCTATTTTTAGTCAATTTACCGCCCTAGGTATCAAAAAACTGGCGATTCTGGGAGGAGGTGAATTAATTGCCTCTCTTTTAGCTGAAGATTTAATCGATGAAATCTATCTAACCATTTGTCCTTTGCTGTTAGGAGGCAATAAAGCGGCAACTCCCCTGGGAGGAACTGGATTTCTGGCAGATTCTGCCAGAAAATTACGACTTTTGAGCGTGGAAACCGTGGAAGCAGAAATTTTCCTACATTATTCCCTTGAACGAGATTGCCACAAATCTCAAAACTAGATTACCTTAAATAGGGTCTGCTGAAAAAGTTTGTTGGTGGCGGCAGGGTGTGGGGTGTAGGGTGTAGGGTGTAGGGTTTTACCGATTTTGAGGTAGTCAGTTACCTAATTTTCAGGGAAAAAGTCCCGGAATTTTACCCCTAATCACTCCCAGTCCGGTACTTTTTGATTGACAAAAAGTCTAAAAGTCTTACCCAACAAGGGTTTTAGATTTATTCAGCAAACCTTAAATAAAAAGGTTGACTTATCTTGTCCCATGGTAGAACAGCTTAAACCTCAATATTCTGTCGCTTGGATTGATAAAATGAGTGAGATTTCCCAACAAAAATGGGATGCTCTCGCTCAACCCCTAACTACTCCCTTTCTAGAGTGGCAATGGTTACATAATATCGAAACTTCTGGCAGCGCCACGGGACGCACTGGGTGGCAACCTGCTCATCTCACAGTTTGGCGCGGTACTGAGTTAATTGCCGCCGCTCCTTTGTATATTAAAAGTCATAGTTACGGTGAATTTGTCTTTGACCACCAATGGGCAGATCTTTCCCATCGTTTGGGGATTAGGTACTATCCGAAACTATTAGGAATGACCCCTTTTACTCCGGCGGTAGGTTATCGTTTTTTAATTGCTCCGGGGGAAAATGAACTGGAAATTACTGCTTTAATGATAGCGGCTATTGATCATTTTTGTGATCAAAATAATCTGTCGGGTTGTCATTTTCTTTTTGTGGATCCCCAATGGCGAATTTTAATGGAAAATTTGGGCTTTACTCCCTGGTTACACCATAGTTATATCTGGAATAACAAGGGTTTTCAAAGTTTTGAAGATTATCTGACGGTTTTTAATGCTAATCAACGCCGCAATATTAAACGGGAACGGAAAGCGGTGACTAATGCGGGGTTAATTATTAAAACTCTGGCTGCCGAAGAAATTCCCCATCATTTATTCCCGTTAATTTATCGGTTTTATAGCAGTACCTGTGATAAATTTTACTGGGGAAGTAAATATCTGACACAGAAATTTTTTGAACAATTATATCCGAATTATCGTCAGCGAGTGGTTTTGATTACTGCCTACCAAAATGAAAAGGATACTAAACCGGTGGGTTTATCTTTTTGTATTCGCAAAGATACTAATCTTTATGGTCGTTACTGGGGCAGTTTTCAAGAGTATGACTGTTTACATTTTGAAGCTTGTTACTATCAACCGATCGATTGGGCAATTAGTCAAGGTATTACCATGTTTGACCCGGGTGCGGGAGGACAACATAAAAAAAGACGGGGTTTTCCTGCCACTGCTAATCATAGTTTACACCGTTTTTATCATGGCAAAATGACTCAAATTCTCCGCAACTATATCCAGGAAATCAATCAAATGGAACAGGAAGAAATTGATGCAATCAATCAAGATTTACCCTTTTCTAAGAGAGAAATTGAGTTGAACGAGTAATTTAGATAGGGTTTGTCCCTATTAGTGCAATCAACTATGAATACGAGGTTCCGGGTGCAGAGTAGTGAGAATTTCACTTTCGATCGCCGCTAGGGTTTCTAAACGTTGCTCGATCACTGTCCGTTCAAAATAATCCGCTGCTAATAGCCAATAAATACCATAATGACGCGCTTCGGAAGCCATTAAACCGCGATAAAATTTGCCTAAATCGGGATCGGGACAATATTCTGCCAATAAACCTAATCTTTCGTGGGAACGCGCCTCAATTAAAGCTGATATTAACAGAGAATCCAAAAGGCGATCGGGTTCTTGGTGACGAATCTGGGCCTTCAATTTAGCACCATAGGGGGGAGAATTTAAGGGAGCGAGGGGAATTCCCCATTTATCTAACCATTGATTGACCTGTTCAAAATGTTCTAATTCCTCTTGTGCGATCGCCGTTAATTTCCGCACGAGGGAAGCGTAGGAAGGATAACGAAACATGAGATTTAATGCCACTCCTGCCGCTTTTCGCTCACAATGGGAATGATCGAGCAGAATAATCCCTAAATTATTAATTGCCTGTTCTATCCAATCCTCAGAGGTGGCACTGACTAATAAATTAATCTTTCCCATCGTCGCTGATTCCAATTTGCTGCATCTTTCACCCTAACCCAAAAAGTCGAACAACACCAGTCAAAAACTAAGGACACGGCTTCTGTGATAGCCTAGATGATTGGTGAAGCATAAACACGGCCAATCAATCAGATGGATTTTTTACTTGAAGTCGGTACAGAAGAACTACCCGCAGATTTTGTCGATAGCGCGATCGCACAATTGCAGGAAAGAGTTAGCAAGAGTTTAGAGACGGAATCTCTGGACGCTACTGCTATTCAAGTTTACGGAACCCCGCGCCGTTTGGCCGTGTTAATCACAGGATTACCGAGGGAGCAAGAAGCTCGCAGCGAGGAGATCAAAGGACCGCCAGTTAGTGCAGCCTACAAAAATGGCCAAATTACCCCCGCTGGTGAGGGTTTTGCTCGAAAACAGGGAGTTAGCACCGACGCTTTCTCCATTCGTGCCACAGACAAAGGAGAATTTGTCTATATTGAAAAAACGATTCCGGGTCGTCAAACAGCCGAGATTTTAACTGAATTAATTCCCCAATGGATTACCCGTTTGGAAGGAAGACGTTTTATGCGTTGGGGAGATGGAGACTTAAGATTTCCCCGGCCAATTCGTTGGTTATTAACTTTAGTGGATGGGGAAGTTTTGCCCCTAGAATTAATTAATGGCTCTACCACTTTAACCAGCGATCGCTTAACTTTTGGTCATCGCATTCTACACCCGCAATCCTTAGCCATTAGTCATCCCCAAGCATATTTAACCAGTTTGCGCTCGATTTTTGTGGAAGCGGATCCGCAAGTGCGTCAACAGATAATTACCGATCAGATTACCACCCTAGCCAAAAAGCTGGAGGGAGTGGCAGAAATTCCCGCAGATTTATTAGCAGAAGTGACTAACTTAGTCGAATATCCCACGGCAATTGTCGGCAAATTTGACGATGAATTTCTGGAATTACCCCCAGAAGTAATTATTACTGTGATGGTGACACATCAGCGTTATTTCCCGGTGAAAACTCCCCAGGGTTTGTCACCCTATTTCATCACTATTTCTAATGGCGATCCCCAGAAATCTGAGATTATCTCCGCAGGAAATGAAAGGGTTATCCGCGCACGGTTAGCCGATGCCAGATTTTTCTATACTGCCGATTGTGATGAACCCTTAGATAGTTTTCTTCCCCAACTGGAAACCGTCACTTTCCAAGAAGAATTGGGAACCATGCGCGATAAAGTCGATCGGATTATGGAAATTGCCCAGATGATCGTCGAACAGTTAAATCTCGATGAACAAAGTCGCAGTGATATAGAGTCCACTGCCATGCTTTGTAAAGCGGATTTAGTTACCCAAATGGTTTATGAATTCCCCGAATTACAGGGAATAATGGCCGAAAAATATGCTTTAATTAGTGGTGAATCGGCTGTAGTTGCCCGGGGCATTTTTGAACATTATCTGCCTCGCAATTCTGGGGATATACTCCCGGAAACAATCACCGGTCAAGTGGTGGGAATTGCCGATCGATTAGATACTTTAGTCGGTATTTTTGGACTGGGAATGCTACCCACTGGTTCCTCAGATCCCTTCGCTCTCCGTCGGGCTGCCAATGCAATAATTAGTATTATCTGGTCAGCCGATTTTAATATCAATCTTTTGGCATTAATTGAGCAGATAGCTCAGGATTTTGTCACCAGTCATCCCGATAAACCCAACCCAGTCAATCTGATTAAAGATTTCTTTTTACAACGTCTGCAAACTCTCTTAATTGATGATTTGAGGATAGATTATGATCTCGTTAATGCAGTTTTAGGGGAAAACGATCCAGAGTATAAGTCTCGCGCTTTAGAAAATTTATTAGATACCCGTGAACGCGCTCGCTTTTTATCCCAAATTCGTCAGGATGGTCAGTTAGCCAACATCTATGAAACCGTCAATCGCTCGACCCGTTTAGCACAAAAAGGAGATTTAGATACAACTACCCTAGAAACCAAAGGAATCATCGATAGGGAGTTATTTGAACAATCCTCCGAACCAGCATTTTGTGACGCTTTAATTGCCCTAATTCCCGAAACTATCAGCGCAAGAGAGCAAAGAGATTATCAGCGTCTCGTCACTGCTTTAACAGCAATTTCTCCCCTGGTGGCTGACTTTTTTGATGGCGAAAATAGTGTGTTAGTCATGGCCGAAAAAGAATCTGTCCGTCGCAATCGTTTAAATCTGTTGGGTTTACTGCGAAATCACGCCCGAGTTCTAGCAGATTTTGGCGCAATTGTCAAGGGATAATTCAGTTATCAGTGATCAGTTATCAGTTATCAGTTATCAGATTTGAGTTTTCAGTTCACTGATTACTGTTCACTCAAAACACTTCATAATTCATAATTCATAATTCATAATTCATAATTCATAATTCATAATTCATAATTCCCCACTGATAACTGAAATGGCCGATTTTGAACTACAGCAACAGGTCAAAAGATTACATCGACTGACGGTATGGGGTCGTTGGTTATTTGTGTTGGGTTGTTGGTTAGTGATTGGTTCGGCGAGTTTATGGGTTTTATGGGATGATATAGCCTTAATGCGGCAATATTTTACTTGGACAGCCCTTAGATACGCTTTAGCTTTCAATTACTGGCCTTCTATCGGTCTAGCCTTTTGTCTTGCCATTACAGGAGCCGTGTTAGTCTGGCAAAGTCGCAACATTATTTTAGGACTTTCCCCGAGAGAAAAACTGCGCTTAGAGCAACGGGTGCAGAAAATTCAGGCCAAAGGGCCGGGTCATCCCCTCTGGCGCTGGATCTTAAAAAGCAGGGAAAAAGACTTACAATGATAAGGCTTTGCTGAAAGCTGACGGCTAGAACCCACACTAGATATAATTCTTTACGCAACAACTCTTGACTTTTGAATCCACTTATGACCGTGACTCCCCAAGCTCCTCCGAAAACTCGCCGCGTGGTTTTTCCCTTCACCGCTATTGTCGGCCAGGAAGAAATGAAATTATCCCTAATGCTCAACGTCATCGACCCCAAAATTGGCGGGGTGATGATTATGGGAGATCGAGGTACGGGAAAATCGACCACAATTAGGGCTTTAGCCGACCTTTTACCAGAAATTGACGTAGTTGCTAACGATCCCTTTAATTCTGACCCCAATGATCCCGATTTAATGAGCGATGAGGTGCGGCAAAGGGTGGACGAGGCCATTCCCTTGACCATTGCCAAGAAAAAAGTCACTATGGTAGATTTGCCCCTCGGTGCGACGGAGGATCGGGTCTGTGGCACGATTGACATCGAAAAGGCTTTATCAGAAGGGGTAAAAGCTTTTGAACCCGGTTTGCTGGCCAAAGCTAACCGCGGCATTCTCTATGTGGATGAAGTCAATTTACTTGACGATCACCTCGTCGATGTGCTATTAGATTCGGCCGCTAGTGGTTGGAATACGGTGGAACGGGAAGGAATTTCCATCCGTCACCCGGCCCGGTTTGTTTTGGTGGGATCGGGCAACCCAGAAGAGGGAGAATTGCGCCCACAACTGCTCGATCGCTTCGGAATGCACGCCGAGATTCACACCGTCAAAGAACCACCTCTACGGGTCAAAATCGTGGAACAGCGTGCGGAATTTGATGGCAATCCTCTCTCGTTTTTAGAGAAATATAACTTAGAACAGGAAGAACTGCAAAGAAAGCTCGTGGAGGCCCAAAATCTTTTGCCTTCCGTGGAGCTTGATTATGAGCTGCGGGTGAAAATTTCCGAGGTTTGTTCCGAGTTGGACGTAGATGGATTGCGCGGCGATATCGTTACCAATCGCGCCGCTAAAGCTCTGGCCGCTTTGGAAGGACGGACCACTGTGACGGTAGATGATATCCGTCGGGTAATTGTTCTCTGTTTACGTCACCGTTTGCGGAAAGATCCGCTAGAATCGATCGATTCTGGTTATAAAGTCTTGAAAGCTTTTAATCGCGTCTTTGGATTAGAGGAAAATTCCTAAATCTAATTCACCCTCTCTGCGAAGAGAGGGTTTTTTAATAGTCAAAAGTGATGAAAGCATTATTTTGACCTCTGACTGGGAGAATTTTAATCGCTTTTTTCCTTTTACTTAGATATTACAGCGTTTGTGTTAAAGATCAAGTATGATCTGACAGGGCATCGTCTCGGAGTATCCCGACTCCCCAAAAGGAAAACTTCGTATCTGACCATTAAGATAACTGCTAAGTACCTAAGCAAAATTAATTACACATATCTAACCACCTCTTGCCTCTTGCCTTTTGCCTTTTGCCTTTTGCCTATCTTCCCTAGGAAATTTATTTTACACGACTACTTATATGTCTCGTCCTGTTGTTTATTTTGCCGTTACTAATCATGGTTTTGGCCATGCCGTCCGCAGTGCTTCAGTAGTAGCTAATATTATTGAACTTAATCCCGAAATTTTGCCGATATTAGTCACCACGGCCCCGCGCTGGTTATTAGATTCCTATATATCCGGAGAATATATTCAAAGACCCCGAGGGTTTGATGTGGGGGTAATCCAATCGGATAGTTTAACGATGGATAAATTAGCTACTAAAGAAAAATTAGAACAAATAATTGCTCAATCAAGGGCAATTATTGCCAGTGAAGTTAATTTTATTAAAACTAATCGTGTGGGTTTAGTTGTGGCCGATTTACCGCCTTTAGCGGCACTAATTGCCAAAAGTGCGGGGCTTCCTTGTTGGATGATTGGTAACTTTGGCTGGGATTTTATCTATCGTGATTGGGGTGAAGAATTTGCCAGTATTAGTGATTGGATCAGTCGTTGTTATAATCAATGTGATCGCTTATTTAAACTGCCTTTAGCAGAAGCGATGACAGCATTTCCTCACATTACAGAAGCAAATTTAACCGGGGGTACACCCCGCTACAGTGAAGAACAATTGCGACAGGAGTTTAAGCTAAATGCCCCTAAAGAAAAAACTATTTTATTGAGTTTTGGGGGGTTAGGATTAGAAGCAATTCCATATAATAACCTCGCCAGTTTTCCCGATTGGCAATTTATCACTTTTGAAAAAAACGCGCCCGAATTGCCCAATTTAGTCCGCTTACAGGATAAACTAGATCGGAGCTATCGTCCCGTGGATTTTATGCCCCTGTGCGATCGAATTATTTCCAAACCGGGATATAGTACCTTTGCCGAGGCTTTAAAATTAGAGGTGCCGATTGTTTCCCTAATTCGAGAAGGTTTCGCCGAATCAGCGATTTTATTGGCTGGAATCCAAGATTATAGTTATCATCAAATCATTAGCAGTGAAGAATTTTTTCAAGGTAATTGGGACTTTTTACGCCAAGCCCCCCAACCGCCACGATTAAAGGTTAAACTGCCTAAAGATGGTGCAGAATCGATAGCGAGAGCTATCGTAGAATACTTTGAGAGGTAATAGTAATGATTAACTTAGCCAATTTAACCTCTGATTATTAAGTAGGTAGGCATTAAAAATTATCAGACACCCCCCTTATCAAGGGGGGATTAAGGGTAGGGGCAGGGTAGCTCAGAGGCAAAATCCATCTTCAATTTAATTATAACTACTTAGGGTCTGCTGAAAAAGTTTTTCCTGGGGGTAGGAGTCAGGAGTCTCCGAGTCAGTAGCCGGTCGTTTCAGGCTTTGTTGCCCTTGTTTTTTGTATCAAGCAATGTACTACAAGAAGGATAATGCAAGGTTTGTGAAAGTCCCAATCCTATTTTCGCAGCATGAACATCGGACTTTAACAGGTCAAAAGCTTTATTTTAAAAGGGTTTTACCATTATTCAGCAGACCCTACTTACTGAAGTTAATTTCCTCCAAATTTTTGCGGCTCTCTTGTCTTTTTTGTGATAGGTTTTAGCGCTCGAATTTGTCTTCCTCTCTCTGTCCTTTGTACCTTTGTGGTTTATCCCCAAGAGAGCCTTTTTCCAGTCTATCCCTTCGGTGAGAAAAATAAGAGCGGAAACCACAGTTGATGAAGAATATCTTCATTAATCCGACGCACGGCTAACCATTCCAACATATTAGAACGATGGCAGGTGGCCACTGCGATCGCACTGATATCATTTTCTTCTGCTGCCGTCAAAACTTCTAATACAGGTGTTCCTGATCGCACTTGGCTCTTTACTTGCAAACCGAGTTTTTCTAGTCGCGCTTGCACCGCTTCTAATTCCCGACGAGCATCATTAAAACGGTATTCGGTGACACCGGGATCGCGACTGATATTTTCTACTACCCGGAGGAGAAGACATTGCTCAAAAGAGCCGGGGGCGCGGATTTGAGCGTATTTTTCTATCTGTTCAATTAGATAAATTGCGTCGGGACTGCCATCGTAGGGAATTAATAAATGTTTCCAGAGATGCTGACAGCGCAGGGCCAATTCATCGCGAGTATAAACTGATAATAATTGCGGTCGGAAAATCAGCAGCGGAATATCGGTCATACCTGCGATCGCTAAACTGGTACTACCGAATAATTTTTCTTGGACAGCACCGCGCATGGGATTTCCCATCAAAATCACGTCAATAGAGTGATTAGCGAGGATTTCCCGCACGGCATCCACGGGACGACGGTTAGAGATTTCGACAATAACTGTCATACCGTCGGGAATATTTGCTAAAGCTGGAGATAATTTTTCTTTGGCCGCGTCAATTTTTGCTTGATCTACGGCAGCTAGGGTGGGTTGTTCCCAAACCGGAATACTGTGGAGGAAGATAACTTGTTTTAAGCCGCTCAGGGCTAAGTGTGGCACACAATGGACAAGACGATGGAGACCATCGAAAAGATCTGTACAGATCAAAGCGCGCTCGAACATAAATTAACCCCCAGCAGTTCGGTTATTCTTCCCTAAGAATAGCTAAAAAGGTGAAGAAATGCGCCCCGCATCCCTAGCTCGTTTCCGGAGAAACCCAGCCGGAGAAAGAGGTCGCCCGAAGGGGTGAAATGAGTTACTGGGGGGCCCAGGGATTAGAATCTAGACCCCACTGGTGTTTGAGAAAAGCTTTGTACATATTTTCTCTGACCATCATTTGTTCGTAGAGCTTGATCAGGAAGTCCTGCGCTTGCTCCTGACTCATTTTTTCTACCTGAGTCTGAAAAGAACGAATGTTGAACTGTTGTTCTAAGGAAAGTTCGATCGGTTGAGACATGGTGTTCCTCCTCAATGAAGACAGTGGTTGATCACAAGCGAGATGGGTGATTGGTATCACCTCTTTTCTTTAACTAATGTAACAAATACTTGACAAAGTGTCAATGTATCTGTAGAGAGGGTTTTGCTTTCTCCCTCCTGTTAGCTAGGATACCCCGCCGCCAAAAGCAAAGAAGCATATAATGATACATTTAGCAAGAGTTTTCATAAAATTTTGCTTACTGTGAACAAATACTTAAGTAGTTATACTTAGGCAGCTCAGAGCGAGAGAAAATATTTGACAAATTGTGGAAACATTCTGTAATAATCGAAAAGAGCGACATAAATCGGGTAAGTTGAATGGTTAGGCCTGTTAAAAGCTAAAAACGTAACCCCTAGATTCCGTCCCTCTCGTTGAAATCGTTAAGGATAGTCAAAATTGACGGCCACAGCCGCTATCGTGCAGAAACTACAAGCTTATCGCTGGGAAATATCTTCCTTAGCTCTGTTTGCCTTAAAAAAATCAGCATACAGGCACGGAATGTCGCACAAGTTTTTACATCACCCTATACTTGGAGGAATCCATCATGTCCGTTCGTCTATACGTTGGTAATTTGCCCAAAGAATCCGTCGAGCGCGAAAAATTACAGGCGCTTTTTGCCGATGAAGGGGATACGATCACCACTAAAGTCATCAAAGATCGCAAAACCGGCAAATGTCGCGGTTTTGCCTTCGTTACCGTCCCTAGCGATGAACTAGCTGACCAGTTTATCGAAAAATACAACGGTCAATCCTTCATGGAAAACCCGATCAAAATCGAGAAAGCTCTCCCCCGCAGCAAGGGAGGTAAAGAAGAAGGAGAAGAAGCAGACGGACCGGAGGCCAGCGTAGAAACCCCGGAAAAAGTCGAAAGACCGACTCCGAAACCGACGACGGCGGCACCGCGCAAATCCAGTGGTGGTGGTGGCGGCGGCGGCAAAAAACGCAAGGCTGAACGGGGTGGCAATAATGCCCCGAAAGTTACCAGCGATGGTGACGCTTTACAGCCAGATCCCCGTTGGGCCAATGAATTGGCTAAACTCAAGGAAATGTTAGCAGCTCAGGCCACTAATCCCTAATTCCATTGACAAGAGGGCAAGGGATAGCCGATAACTAAGAGGTTCAAAACATCGCTTTTAGGAGTGTGCATCATGACAGCAATCGATCCGGTCATTCTTATGAAACAGGAGGTCGGTAAGGCCGCCGCTAATCTAGTTCAATCTAATTCGGTCGTGGGATTGGGAACTGGTTCAACGACGGCCTACGCGATCGAATATCTCGGTGCTAGACTGCAAAGCGGGGAAATCAGCAATATTGTCGGGGTTCCTACTTCTTTTCAAGCGCAGGTTTTGGCCCGGAAGTACGGAATTCCCCTCACTACCCTCGATGTCATCGTGAAGATGGATATCGCCATCGATGGGGCCGATGAGGTGGATCCCCAGAAAAATCTGATTAAAGGCGGCGGTGCTGCCCATACTCAGGAGAAAATTGTCGATAGTCTCGCCGATATTTTTGTCGTGGTGGTGGATGGCAATAAGCTGGTGGATAAGTTGGGATCGACTTTTCTTTTGCCGGTGGAAGTGTTACCCATGGCCATGACTCCGGTAATGCGGAAATTAGAGGCCCTCGGTGGTAAACCTTCCCTGCGCATGGGGGTGAAAAAAGCCGGCCCCGTGGTCACAGATCAAGGCAATTTAGTTATCGATGTTAAATTTGATAGTATCGATGATCCGGCTGATTTGGAAAGAACTATTAATAATATGCCGGGGGTTTTAGAAAATGGTTTATTCGTCGGGGTTGCTGATCTGATTCTCGTCGGTGAAATTATCGACGGTAAGCCGGTAGTGCGCGAAATTAAGTAGGCTTAATTATTCTGAAGCTAATAGTGAAACAGGCCTGCCGCCTGTTTTATTAAGTAGTTAGGTGTTAAAAACTATCAGATACCCCCCTTAATAAGGGTAGGGCTATTTCATTCTCAAGAAAAAAGGAGAAATACGGCGAGAAACGAAATTTTAGCGACCTAAAGACAATAATTGGGAGATGCTGATTAAGCTTTTCACCATCGACAATGTACCTCGTGCGAACAGGAAACGCTATAGTCAAGCTAGTTTTTGGAAAATGACGATCAAATATAGTCTGAAAAAATTAACTTTTGATTCAGCTTTTCGAGAATTTATTGAGTCACAAATTCAGAGCAATGATTAGCAAATTCTACCCCTTAATTTACTACATTTTTAACGAGTAGCGCAATTGCCTTTTCAGCATTTTAGTAGATATGTAGGGGGTAAGTTCGGTTATATTGCCGGCTCTTCTGGTTTCTGTAACGCCGCTAGAACCACTGAGAACAGAGGACATCACTTTTGTGCAATTCCTGTGAAAGGTTGAATAAAACTATCCACACCGACAAAGGAGGTGAGGGGCGACCAGTTTAAAATATCCTCTAAAATTGATTGATAGCCCTGGACATTGGGATGAAGTCCATCTTCCATTAATCTTTCTTGGCACCACAGATCACCCCGGTCCATCCAGAGATCAAATAAATCGAGATAGGGAATATTTTGCTCTAGACAAGCTTGTTTAGTGGTTTCCTTAAAACTATACTGATCGCCATGGTTGAAGTAAAAGCAATCTAAAAAGGGCATTTTCCGCTCATCCACGGGAATCATACCTATAAACAAAACCGGGCAAAGAGAACGGGCCCGGCCGAGTAAATGTTCGATTTGAGTTTGAAAAAGATCGTGATCGGTATAAGTACGACCATCGGGCCGGCCTAAACGGGCTGTATCATTAACACCGACGGAGAGAAGAATCAGGTCGGGGAGACGATTGCGAATTTCCCCCCTGAGACGAAATTCCTGTTCTAAACGTTCGGACACTTGTACCACTCGATCGCCGCGAATCCCCAAATTATACAGGGCATGACCGGCACTTTCCATCCACAAACGACGTAGGCGCTCGGCCCAACCGCCACCCACGGGGTCGCCATAGCCATACACAAGGCTATCACCTAAAGCGACGATTTTGAGGGGATGGGTCATGATTAGGGCTTTGTCTTTAGTAGGTAAACGAGAAAGAGTTTGCATGATCGCTCGATCGAATCGGTTGTCCTTTACACTTATAAACGAATTTGGTTAAACTGTCCGTGTATTATACTACATTAAAAATTTTTTCCTGCCAGTTAACTTATCTGATATCAGCCAGGTGCTGACACCGACCAGTATAAAACAGCCCGATGATCATTCCTTCCCTCCGAGTGATTTTCGGGCTAAATCTACTATAAAATTTATGGTTAAAACCTAGATAACTTGATGACTACTCGTTTACGACGTGCGGTTCAAGACCGAGAATTTTTGATTACAGCCGAGATTACTCCCCCGAAAGGGGGGAATGCCAGTCATATGCTAGAAATGGCCCTCTGGCTAAAAAATCGCGTTCATGCAGCTAATATTACCGATGGCAGTCGCGCCGTAGTGCGAATGTCCTCTCTGGCGGCCTCCGCTATTCTCTATCAACACGACATCGAACCCATCTGTCAAATGGCCTGTCGCGATCGCAATGTGATCGGATTACAAGCAGATCTAATGGGCGCTCATGCCTTGGGATTGAGAAATATACTAGCTTTAACCGGAGATCCCGTCAAAGCAGGAGATCACCCCCAGGCTAGAGCAGTTTTTGACCTAGAATCGGTACGTTTGTTAAAATTAATCGATAAATTAAATAAAGGTTTTGACTTTAACGATAAATCTTTACCCGATGGACCCCTAGAACTTTTTGCCGGGGCTGCCGTCGATGTGCAGTCAAAAAGTAAGTCTGGTCTTCAACGCCGTTTTGAGCGTAAAATCGAAGCGGGAGCGCAGTTTTTTCAAAGTCAATTAGTTACAGATTTCGAGTGTCTTGATAAGTTCATGCAGCAGGTGGCCTCGCTGGCCGATAAACCGATTCTAGCGGGGATTTTTCTGTTAAAATCAGCTAAAAACGCCGTATTTTTAAATAAAAATGTGCCGGGGGTACAAATTCCCGACCATATCATTCAAAGACTCGCCGATGCAGCCCATCCCCTCGAAGAAGGCATCAAAATCGCCGCCGAACAAATAAAATTAGCCCAGCAGTTATGTCAAGGTGTCCACATCATGGCGATTAAACGGGAGGATTTAGTCCCAAAAATTCTCGACGTGGCCGGTATCCCGCCAGTACATAACTGAGATGAAAAGTCAATAGTTTTTAGAAAAAATTAACTTTCATTTTGACTAGCGGTCTTTTGACAAGAATTCTACCCCTAACCTAGGATGGTAAGGCTCAAAGCATCTTCGGGGTTAAACATGGATTCCAATCTAGGTCAAGAAAAAGAGAATAGTTGTGGTAATTCCGGACGAAAATGGTTGTCGATCGGTATTGCCCCCACTGGTATAATTTCTATTGGCATTGTTCCCATGGGCGTTATTTCCATCGGTATTGTTCCTATGGGAATAGTTTCCATTGGAACCGTGGCCATGGGGACAATTGCGGCCGGTTTTGTTTCCATGGGACTTTTCAGTATTGGTAGCGTTGGGATGGGATTAAATAACGGCCATTTTTCCAATCTTAATTCTCCCCCTGCTGAATCTCCCCATAAACATCATCAGCATTAAAATCAAGATTTGACTAGCAATCATGAATTATTCCATCCGTGCTGCCGTTGCTACCGATGTCAAGGCTATTTTTGACTTAATTGTTGCCTTAGCAGCCTATCAAGAACTCAGCCATTTAATGACAGGAAATAGTCAAGCTTTAGGGGATCATTTATTTGGAGAAAAACCCTACATCGAAGCATTGGTCGCGGAAGTAGAGGGTAGAATAGTCGGTTTTGCCCTATTTTTTGCTAACTATTCCACCTTTATAACTAAACCGGGGATTTACCTGGAAGATATCTTCGTTTTACCCGATTATCGTAGTCAAGGTATCGGGAAAGCTTTACTAATGGCTGTGGCTAAAATTGCCGTCGCTAGGGATGCAGGACTTTTAGAATGGACTGTCTTAGAGTGGAATCAACTGGCGATCGATTTTTATGGAAAAATGGGGGCTAAGGTCTTCAAAGAGTGGCAAATTTGTCGTCTCACCGGGACTGCTTTAACCGAATTGGGTAATAGCGATCAATAAGTCAGACCCGATGAAAAAATTTTCACCCCCACAGATGAAAGAGGTTTCTTTCCCTACACCCCACACCCTACACCCCACACCCTACACCCCACACCCCACACCCTCTTTCAAGTCAGACCCTTTGTCGAGCCTGGAACTTTGTGATCGATCGAGACTCCTTGCTATACTATACCTCTGACACTGGCTTTCCTCATTGGTGCAGAATGCAACCCACAGACTCGAATAAATTTACCGAACAAGCTTGGGATTCGATCGTTAAATCGCAAGAAATTGCGCGACGCTTTAAAAATCAGACCTTAGAGGTGGAACACGTTATTATTGCCCTCCTAGAGCAGAATAACGGTCTAGCCACCCGGATTTTACAAAAAGCTAATATAGAAATTCCGCGACTGCAACAACAGCTAGAAGTCTTCACCAACCGACAGCCGAAAGTGGCCATCGTCGATCAATTATATCTAGGTCGTGGTCTCGATCTGCTGCTCGATCGAGCGGAAGCATCCCGGGAAAGTTGGCAAGATAAATTTATCTCCGTCGAACATCTTCTCGTCGGTTTTGCCGAAGATGAAAGGGTTGGCCGGAAATGTTTACGCACTTTCAATCTTGACCCCCAAGATTTAGAATTAGCCATCAAAGCTATTCGCGGTACTCAAAAGGTTACTGAACCCAATCAAGAGGAAAAATACGAAGCTTTAGATAAATATGGCCGGGATTTAACAGCAGCGGCCAAAGAAGGCAAATTAGACCCGGTTATCGGTCGTGATGAAGAAATTCGACGGGTGGTACAAGTCCTCTCGCGACGGTCGAAAAATAACCCGGTTTTAATCGGTGAACCGGGGGTAGGAAAAACCGCTATCGCTGAAGGATTGGCCCAAAGGATTGTTAACGGAGATGTTCCCGAATCTTTGAAAAATCGTCAGTTAATTTCCCTCGATATGGGAAGTTTAATCGCTGGGGCAAAATATCGAGGAGAATTCGAGGAAAGATTGCGGTCAGTCATGAAAGAAGTTACCCAATCAGAAGGGCGAATTATTCTCTTTATCGATGAACTACATACCGTCGTCGGTGCGGGTTCTAGGGAAGGGGGATCCATGGATGCAGGCAACCTATTAAAACCTATGTTAGCTCGGGGAGAATTGCGCTGTATTGGGGCGACAACTTTGGATGAATATCGCAATCATATTGAAAAAGATCCCCCTTTAGAAAGACGTTTTCAACAGGTTTATATTAAGGAACCTTCCGTGGAGGATACTATCTCGATTCTCCGGGGTTTAAAAGAACGTTATGAGGTGCATCATGGGGTGACAATTACCGATTCGGCCCTAGTGGCAGCAGCTACCTTATCCCATCGTTATATTAGCGATCGTTTTTTACCGGATAAAGCGATCGATTTAGTTGATGAAGCGGCGGCAAAATTAGAGGTAGAAAGTACCACTAAACCTGCCGATTTGGAAATGATAGATCGTCGCTTAATGCAGTTACGGATGGAAAAATTCTCCTTAGAAAAAGAGGAGAAAAAAGATCGAGCTTTTCAAGAGCGTTTAGAAAGAATTATCGAAGAAATTGAGGAATTAGAAAGTAAACAAAAGCCTCTTGCTGACCAATGGCAAACGGAAAAACATATCGCCGAGGAAATTAAATTATTGCGAGAGGAAGAAGAACAATTGCGCCTACAGGTGGAACAGGCGGAACGTGCTTATGATCTCAATAAAGCAGCCCAATTAAAGTATGGCAAACTAGAAATTTTACAAGGGGAATTAGAAGTAAAAGAAAAAGAGCTAGAAACTATTCAAGCGGCAGGTTCGACCCTGTTAAGACAACAGGTAACTGATGCCGATATCGCCGAAATAGTTGCCCGGTGGACAGGAATTCCCGTCAATCGTTTAATGGAATCGGAACGACAAAAATTATTAGAATTAGAGTCTCATTTACAGAAAAAAGTGGTCGGACAAAATGAAGCGGTCACGGCAGTAGCAGCGGCGATTCGACGCGCACGCGCAGGAATGAAAGATCCCTCCCGTCCGATTGGTTCATTTCTATTTATGGGACCCACAGGAGTGGGTAAAACCGAGTTAGCGCGGGCCTTGGCGGGGTTACTGTTCGACTCCGAGGAAGCCATGGTTCGCATCGATATGTCGGAATACATGGAAAAACACGCGGTTTCGCGGTTAATCGGCGCTCCTCCGGGTTATGTGGGTTACGAGGAAGGGGGACAACTATCGGAAGCGGTGCGTCGTCGTCCCTATTCTGTGGTTTTATTGGATGAAGTGGAGAAGGCCCATCGGGATGTTTTTAACATTTTATTACAAGTGCTTGACGATGGGCGCATTACCGACTCTCAGGGGCGAGTGGTGGATTTTCGGAATACGATTATCGTCATGACCAGTAATATTGGCAGTGACCATATTTTAAATGTTTCCGAAGATGCCGATTATGAGGAGATGCGGAAACGGGTTTTAACAGCTTTGCGGAGTCATTTTCGTCCCGAATTTTTGAATCGTATCGACGATTTAATTATTTTCCATACCCTGAAAAAAGAAGAATTGCGTTATATTGTTCGTCTGCAATTACAGCGTCTGGAAAGATTATTAGGAGAACAAAAAATCAATCTAGAATTAACTACGGCTGCAGAAAATCATATCGTTACTGTTGGTTACGATCCCACCTACGGTGCGCGACCTTTAAAACGTGCTATCCAACGGGAGTTAGAGAATCCTTTAGCCACAAAAATTCTCGAACAAGCTTTTATGGAAGGGGATACGGTGGTAATTGATTGTCTAGATGAGGTGTTAAGTTTTAGCAAAAAGGAGCTAGAAAAGGAAGGGCAAACATTAGAATTAGCTGTGGTTAACCTCAGTTCAGATTAAAACCAGATAGGGGATATATTCCCCCTCTGAGTTTACCGTAACCCCCGCCTATCGGCACCCCCCTTATCAAGGGGGGCAGGGGGGATCGAACCTAAAATCCATTTTTAATTTAATTATAACCAGCTATTTATAACTATGAGTTAGGGATAGGTGTAGCAGCTTATTAAAAGTTGCCAAACATTAATCCAGTGAAGGAGAATTATAATTAGTCAGGAGAATTTATTCTCAATTATAAAAATTGAGAGAGTTTGTGCTGCTTAAATAAAGAGGTTTTGACAACCAAATTCAAGCATATCTAAAGAGTTTTGAGTTAAAAGTTAAACTTCTGGTTTTCATTCAGAACAAATATATTAATTAACTATTTTTTTTGGGAAAATTAGTTAACCGAATCTTATAACATATAATTAATTTGCAAGAATTCTAATGTGCTGCACTGGATGGCAATTCTGCTGCGCTCCATTGCAGCTGTTAAGCTTTGTTGTTAGATCGACAGCTTAACACGGGTTACTTGTACTCTATGCTAAAATCTGAACGCTACGATCTAACTTATTTATCTTCTGTCAGAGGAGGAGAGTTAGAATAGAGAGAAAATTCCTCAAAACGAGACTTGGTATATGGTTAAGCCAATTAAAGGTTCGCTGCTATGAAATTCCGTCAATTGATGCGGGCAACAGAAAATAAATACAATCGGCTGCTGGCAAATCTGCTCTCGCTCTACATTATTTACCCGTTTTTAGTATATCTACCCCTGGGAGATTGGCTGATTTTCTTTTTCTTCTCCCTCTCCCTGATCATCGCTGTTTATCAGATCGATCGCAGTAAATTGGCTTTAAGATTTAATATCGGTCTGTTTTTGATTGCCCTCCTCCTGCGAGCATTCAGCACGATTATCCCTATTTATAGCGATTTCAACCGTTGGTTCGAGCTATCTAGTACATTAATTTCTCTAGCTTTTGTTAGTTTATGTGTGTACTCGATTTTACTAGAATTAATTCTCGCCGAACAGGTCACATCTGATATCATCAAAGGGGGAATTTGTGTCTATTTTCTCTTGGGATTTTTCTGGGCATCCGCTTATAATATCGTCCAGATTTTCGAACCCGATTCCTTTAGCTCCGCCGCTAAAACCGTCAACCAGGCGGATCTACTTCATTTCAGCTTTACTACCCTGGCTACGGTTGGCTACGGTGATATAGTTCCTACCAGTAAAATCGCTAGAGTTTTAGCCAATTTAGAAGGAATGACTGGAGTTCTCTATCCCGCCGTTTTTATCGCTCGTTTAGTCAGTTTACACAATGGTCGTTAACCAAAACAATCGATCACCTTGGGGGAATATTAGATGATTATGCGTCGCTTTATCCCGATTCTTTCTTTGCTTTTGCCTTGGGTCACTGCTGCGGCAGTCTTGGCGGAAATCCCCACTCTGGCCCAGGAAATCCGCCCAAAAACGGCGGAACAAGTGATCGAGCAACTCTGTGCTAATTTAACCAAACAGCGATCGTTCACCGTCAAGATGGATGTCACCTATGACGATATACTCGACTCAGGGGCGAAAGTTCAGTACAGTGCCTATCAAAACATCTGGGTAGAGAAACCCAATCGCCTGCGCTCGGACTACACTGGGGATGAACGAGTTACCCGCTTTTTTTACGATGGTAAAACCTTCACCCTTGCGGATCTGGAACGGGATCTATACGTCACGAAACCAGCACCGAATACTCTAGATGAAGCCTTAGACCAAGTAGAACAAAGGTACGGGATCAGCATTCCCATGTCAAATCTGGCAGCGAACGATCCCTGTGCAGAGCTAATGGCCGATGTCAAGCAAATTATTTTTATCGGCAACGACATGGTCAACCGCGAACCGATGTATCACCTGCTGCTGATCGGTAGCGATCGCGATTATCAAATCTGGGTCACGCAGGATGCCACCCCCCTAATGAGAAAAGCGATTATCACCTATAAAACTCTACCCGGTTCACCCCAGTACACGGCAATATTATCCGATTGGAATTTTAATCCCAGTACCTCCGCCGATACTTTCACTTTCCAACCGGGATCAGAGTCGATCCCTATCGAACTTCTACCCCCTAGGGATAATCAATCCCAGCAGTAAACCCTGTTCATAAAATGCGATCGCTTGTCGGTATTCCCCTAAATCAGCGTTTTGATATACTTTGAATATCTAACGAATTCGAGGTGGGATCATGAAGTCGCAGATTCGACGCTGGGGTAATTCTTTAGCGATTCGGATTCCCAAGTACGCGGTGGAGGCACTAAACCTCAATCCCAATGACGTTGTTGAATGTTCTGTGGAAAACGGAAAGCTAGTAATTGAGCTAATTCAAGCCTTGCCTGAGTTAAGCCTAGAAGAACTACTGGCTGGGGTTGTTGAATCACCGGAGCCGGAAGTGGATTGGGGACGACCGATGGGAGAGGAGGTTTGGTGACATACATTCCAGAACGTGGAGATTTCCTGCGGTTGAGCTTCGACCCACAGATTGGGCATGAGCAAATGGGTAATCGTCCAGCACTGGTGGTAAGCCATATTGATTTTAATCGCAAGATTGGTTTTGCCTTTGTCTGTCCGGTCAGCAATACGCAACGCCAGAACCCTTTCTACGTCAAGATTCCAGATGGAGAGGCAGTGACAGGAGTTATCATGGTAGATCAACTGCGATCGTTGGACTTCCGAGGGAGAAAAGCGAGCTTTATCGGCAAGTGTCCAGAACGGTTGCTCCAGGATGTTCTCAGAAGAATTAAGCCGATTCTTTTCTAATCGGGACATTAGGGACTTGCGTGGGAATAATATCCCAGCCAGAAAATCGCTCTGTAGAAGAGTCAGACCAGCCAGATGGCATATTATCAAAGCGCAAGTCCCTTAGCTGCGGAGGCTGTCGAAGGCTCTCCCCCTACTTAGAGTGATCAGCAAACCTGATCGATCGGAGGGCGCAAGCTTTGCGCCCCTACAGTAACGGATTTTATGCACAATGTAGGGGCGAACTGCGTTCGCCCAAAAGGTAGATTATCAAAGCGCAAGTCTCTTATCAAAAGCCTTACTCTATCCGAACGCAACCCAGATTTATCATAGAAAATGTTCCCGCCAGAGTTTGTGTAGAAACAGGAGAGCGTTTTTTTGCACCAGAAACCGTCGAACGCTTGCAGAAAATAATCTGGGAAGATAAGCAGCCAAGGCGAATAAAAAAATCAAGGAGTCCGGGCCATGAAAAGATCTTTATGTCAAAACTTATGTGTTCTTGCCGCCCTCCTTTTGGGTACAAGTTTACTGATCACGGATTATGTGGACGCTCGCGGTGGCGGTGGCGGTGGTCGTAGCGGTGGCGGTGGTGGAGCTTCCCCACGGGTTAACCGCAGTAGTGATCTGCAAAACCGAGGGAATTTTAGTAATCGTTCCCAACCCTCTAGAGATTTTTCTGGAAGACAGGGGGAACGGCAAACCAGTCAACAAAACCGCCAAGGGGAACGCACGGAAAGACAGGGGGAAAGACAAACCAGTCAACAAAACCGTCAAGGGGAACGCACGGAAAGACAGGGGGAACGGCAAACCAGTCAACAAAACCGTCAAGGGGAACGTAGCGAAAGACAGGGGGAACGGCAGAACGAACGCACCGAAAGAACCGATACCCGTCAAGGGGAACGCACCGAAAGACAGGGGGAACGGCAGCAGCAGGTTAGCGATCGCCAACAGAACCGTCAGAACTTTATTGACGATAATCGCAACGGTTACTGGCGTGGTGGCGGTTGGTACGGTGGCGGTTATTACGTCCCCCCGGGTTGGGGTTGGGTGGGTTTGACCACCGGCTTAGTCATCGGTTCAGCGATCGCTACTCTCCCCCCCTACTACAATACCGTCTATGTGGGTTCTACTTCCTACATTTACTCGGACGGCATCTATCTTCAACCTAGCGGCAGTTCCTACACGGTGGTGGCCCCGCCAATCGGCGCAATTGTCACCTATATCCCAGACGGCTGCACCACAATTACGGCTGACAATACGCTTTATTACAATTGCAGCGGTATTTACTATCGGCCTCTGTTTGAGAATGGTTCCACGGTTTATCAGGTGGTTCGCTTCTAATCAATTTCTTCTTCATCAATAATTGCCGATCGATCTAATAATAATAAATCTCGCAGGCGATCGGTATCTAATTCTGTTAACCAATTTTCCCCAGCATCTACGGTTTGTTCCGCTAATTGTTTCTTGCTTTCGATCATCTCATTAATGCGTTCCTCTAGGGTTCCCGTACAGATGAATTTATGTACCTGAACATTGCGTTTTTGTCCGATGCGGAAAGCGCGATCGGTGGCCTGATTTTCTACGGCTGGATTCCACCAACGATCGATATGAAAAACGTGATTAGCGCGGGTTAAATTTAATCCTGTTCCCCCCGCTTTCAGGGAGAGAATAAAAATCTTTGGTCCTTGGGGATCATTTTGAAAGCGCTCGATCATTTCTACCCGATCTTTTGTTTTGGTAGAACCGGAGAGAAATAATATTTCCTCGGCTAATTTTTTCTGGAGATGGGTTTGTAGGAGTTTTCCCCACTCGGCAAATTGTGTAAAAATTAAAGCTCGATCGCCTTCTGCTATCACTTCCTCTACCATGGCTTCTAAGCGTAATAATTTTCCCGATCTTTGACTGGTTTCTAAACTATTTTCTTTCAAAAAATGACCAGGATGATTACAAATTTGTTTTAGTTGCATTAGCAAGGTTAAAATTAATCCATGTTTCTGAATTCCTTGAGTTTCTTCAATTTTCTGGAGGGTTTTCTCGACTAATTGTTGATAAAGTTGTCCCTGTTCTTTCGATAAACCACAAAAAATATTCATTTCCTGTTTTTCTGGTAAATCTTCAATAATAGTTTTATCGGTTTTTAATCTCCGTAAAATAAAAGGACGGACAAGGGAACGTAAATTATGCAGGGATTCTTGATCGCCGTATTTTTCAATGGGAAGGGCAAAACGACGCTGAAAAAAGGCTTGAGTTCCTAAAAAATTGGGATTGAGAAAATCCAAAATTGACCATAATTCCGTCAGGCGATTTTCTACGGGAGTTCCCGTTAAGGCAATCCGAAATCCTGCGGGTATTTTTCGCACTGCTTGGGATTGTTTAGCCGTAGAATTTTTGATATTTTGAGCCTCATCTAAAACTAAACCTTGCCATTGTACTGCTTCCAAAGTGGACAGATCGCGATAGATTAAAGGATAACTGGTAATAACAACCGATTTATTTTTTACCTCTTGAGCAAAAGCTTGACCTTTTAATCTTTTTTCGCCATGATGCACAAAAACCCCCAGGGTGGGAGCGAATTTTCTTAACTCATGTTCCCAGTTATTAACCACAGAAGTGGGAGCCACCACTAACACGGGATTAACTAACATATCCTCTTCTTTTAATGCTAGTAAAAAAGCGATTAATTGCGGGGTTTTTCCTAAACCCATATCATCGGCTAAACAAGCACCTAAACCCCACTTTTCTAGGAAAGCTAACCAACTAACTCCCTTGATTTGATAGGGACGTAATTCCCCCCGAAATTCCCGCGGTGGGTTGATTAATTGAATCCCTTGATTGTTATTTAAATTATCAATTAATTCCTTTAATGCTCCCTCCGCTTGAAAATTAACTACCGGCAGTTTAGCAATTAGATTATTATCTCCTGAACTCAAGCGCAGGGCATCCTCTACCGAGAGATTAAGGGGAGTAATGGTATTATTTAAAATTGCCTGAGCTGCTTTAACATCCGTAGGTTGTAGGATTAACCATTTGCCCCCCACTTCCACCACTGGCGATTTTTTCTCTAATAACTTATCAAAATCTTTTTTCGATATTTCCTGTTCCCCTACCACTAATTTAAGCTGAAAGTTTAATAAACTGGTTAAACTTAATCTTTCTCCTTTTTTGGGAGTTACACTGGCAGCAATCTTAATTCCTAATCTTTGTTCATTACTACCAGCAGTTAAACCCGTTGGCAAAATTACCCCTAATCCCTGATCTTGCAATTGCCAAGCGATCGAGCGAATAAACTGATAAACTTCGATCGAATCAAGAGAACATTCCTCCGGGTGTCTTTGCTCTAAACTAATTCTAATCGGTTCGTACAATCGCGATGCTAATCCTAATCCTTTTAAGAGAATTTCCTGGGGATTATTGACAACTCTTTGATAACTATGATAACTTTCTTTCCCCTCTAACCAAATCAACTTGGCACTAATGAGAAATTCGGGATCATCTAACGCTTGTAAATAATAGGTTAGTTTCCACGCTGTCCCTAATCTGGGAGGTTGTAAAGATAAACAGACACGGTATTGATTCTCGATTAATTGGCGATTATTGCCATTAACTAAACTTTCTTGGATAGGAAACACCCAGTTATTATAAGCATTTTCTAGACGCTGTAAATTCTTGGCTTCTAAAGCAATGTCATGATGATCACCGCTTAAAGATTGTAGCCAGGGTTTTACCATCAATGAGGGGGAAATATTAACACTACTATCTATCTTTTGTCGCAAACGAGCATCGACAATATTTTTTAAGCAATCGAGAATAATTGTTTGTGGTTCGCTATTTTCTTGATAGGCAAGACAAACCGGGGGGATGGTTTGGATAAACTTAGCTAAACGAGTGCGATCGATGGTACTATCTAGCAGGGGATACCAGCAACTTTCACCCTGATTTATTCCCGCTAAAAATTTCCCCCTTGCTAATAAATCTAAACTCCAACGGTGCAAATACAGCCAAAATCGTAGATCATTGCCGATAAATTCGGCCTTAGCTAGGGGTAATTTCTCCCATAACTGTATTATCATCCCCGCAGAAAAAGTTAATCCCGATACCTGCCATGGTTGCCAAGACAAGGATTTAGCTGTGGGTTCGAGAATTTGCCCCGACAGCAGCGGTAAAAAATATTTTTTCCTTGGGGGGGAATAACTAGGCAAACTGAGCTTGATTGATTCTGGAGAATAGCGGTCAAGCTGAGGAGAAAATTTCTGGATAAATTGGGCTAATGCCCCAGATTCTAGACAAAAAGGATGATTTTCCTTTGTTTCACTTAATTCCTTCCCTTGCCACTGTTCACCCCAAAGAAAAAAAACACTATCCTGCGAACCAATCAGCCAATTACCGTGTAGAGTAGTCATTATAAAATAGGGAAATTCCTCTAAAAAACCTGCTGTTGAAAAGGTAACAAATCTCGATTTTGTCGCTTCTTCTGACCTTAAGAGCCTCTAATCTCCTATTTTAGTGGACAAGGGCTGATTTCTCAAGCAGAATCTAGTTCAGCGATTAGCCCCGATCGCATGGTTATTATCAATAATAATAACTAGAGTTATTTTTAAACTATGTACAAATCGATCGCCCTAACCCTCCTCCTCAGTCTTCCCCTGAACTTGTCCCTAGTTGGTTATGGGGAAGATTTAAACCATCTACAGCAATTATTATCCACCCGACAATGTCCCCAATGTGATCTGAGCGGTTCGGGGTTAGTGCAATCGAATCTAACTGGGGCAAAATTAAATGGGGCCAATCTCGTCGGTGCTAATCTTAGTCAAGCTAATTTAAGTGGAGCGGATCTGAGTGGTGCTAATTTAACTGGAGCCTCTCTTTTTGGTGCTAATCTGACTGGAGCGAACTTGAGCGGGGCAATCTTGACGGGTGCGGATTTAAGAGGCGCTTATCTCAACAATGCTAACCTTGACAACACCAAACTAGACACTGCATACGTGCAGGGTGCGGTGGGAATTCCCAGTAGTGCCGGTACTCCTGAACTATTCTACGGTCTAGGGATGGTGGAAGGAAAACAGGGACGCACCAGCGCCGCTATAGAAAATTTTAATAAGGCCTTGACAATCAACTCGGAATATGCTCCAGCTTATCTGGCCCGGGCCATGGCTCACTATCGTCTGGGACAAAATGCTCTAGCGGCCCAGGACGCTCAAATGGCTTCGACTCTCTTTGAACGACAAGGCAATACCCCCGGTTACGAAGCGGCAGAGAATTTTATTAAAGGCATGGAAATCGCCCTAAAACCGCGAGAACAAGGTGGTGGCAACGCTCAATTAGACCAAATGGTGCAGGGGATTGGTTCTCTGCTCCTACAGTTTGTTTTACCCGCTTTGGGACTGTTTTAGTCCTCGTCCGCTGGCTCTTCTAAATGTTCCGAGACCGCGTAATAAAGGTCAAGAACATGATGATCGGCAAGACGATAAAAGACTCTCCGTCCCTGTTTTTGGTATTTAACTAATCTTAAGGCTCTTAGGGTTCTTAACTGGTGGGATACGGCCGATTCACTCATCCCTAAGTCGTCGGCTAAGTCACAAACACATAATTCTTGTTTGGCTAAAAGCGACAGAATTCTTAGGCGGTTGGCATCCCCCAAAAGGCTGAAAAATTCGGCCATTTTTTGGGCTTTTTCGATTTCTAATCCCTGCAAGTGCTGGAATTTCGCCTCTTGGTGATGGGATTCCCCACAAACCGGTGCTATTTTCTCTAGGGCCATATTTTTTCCTGATCGGTTATTAAGGGAAAGTTGAGAAAGGGAGGTATCGATCAAATCTTCCATGCCGATACTTGTCCCCTTCTCCCCAATAACTAAATTTAAACGCAACCACAGCCCTGGTGTCCACAGCCTTTCTCGTTCTCGTTAACGTGACCATTGGCACAAGCTTGGGAACAGTAGTATTGATCGTTTTCTTTGATAGCATCGGCGATCGATACTACACACAAACAGGGTTTACAAGCACATTTCATCATGGTGACAGCGATCATGGTTACTACCTCTGAACTTCTTTACTGACTTTAGTATAACATCTGAACAGATGTTCATGGATTGAATAAAGTTAAATTTTTCTAAAACTCAGACGGGTGGGAAGTTCTCCTTGATCAGTGATCAGATGGGAGTTTTCAGTTTGCATATAGAGCTTTTCAGGTTACTGAGGTATCGACAAGTTTTGCCAACCAAGAGTTTAAGCCCCTTGCCCATGCCTCATTCTGATGAAAACTGCTATATATAGTCTAAGGTAGAAAAAAGTTAAATACTGACTAAACCGCCCAATCATAACAACTGAGCCGACAAATTCTGATGTTATTAGCATTAAAACAACTAACTGTTACCCCAGGCGATCGCCTGTTGTTAACTTCACTCACTTGGCAAGATTATGAAACAATTCTTGACGAATTGGGAGATCGACGGTCAATTCGTCTATCTTATAGTCAGGGAACTTTAGAAGCAATGACTCCTCTTTTTATTCATGAAAACACCAAAGTTTTAATCGGGGATTTGGTTAAAGTTCTTCTGGATGAATTAGAGTTAGACTATGAACCCGCTGGATCGACAACCTTTAAAAATCATAAAATGGATCAAGGAATAGAACCAGATGAGTCTTTTTATATCGAAAATTGTCATGCTATTCGGGGAAAAACGCGCCTTGATTTGGCGATTGATCCCCCTCCCGATTTAGCAATTGAGATTGATATTACTAAGCGAACCCGATTTAATAATTATGAGCGATTGGGTGTTCCTGAATTGTGGCGATATAATGGAGAGAGACTAGAAATCAATGTTTTGCAAGGATCAGAATACGTTGAATCTTGCCAAAGCCGACTATTTCCTCAATTTAATCTAATAGAAAAAATTCCAGGAACGCTACAAAATAGTCAAAAAATCGGTAGTGCCATGGCATTAAAACAATTCCGAATTTGGGTCAAGCAAACGCTTAATCCCTGAACTCAAATGAACAACGAAGTCAGGGAACTGAGGTTTCCTACTGTCTTTTTACTGCTCACTGATTACTGTTTTTAGACGCAGAACGGCCTACCAACGATCGCCAGCATCGTAAATTGTTAAACGTCCGACTCCTAGAGCTAATCCGGGAGAATTGTCTCCGGGGGGATAAGCAGTAATTCCAAACTGATAGACACCACCATAATCGGGATTTCGTACTGGTTTCAGACCGATGGAAACGGTATTACCGGGGGGGACAGGAGGATCAAAAATGACCGTAATCGTCTGAGTATTGGGGTCAAAAGTAGTGGATTTTAGGGTTAATTTTTCGCCTCGCTGATTGCGATCGCCAAGAAAAGCAAAAGTTTGATCGAGAAGAAAAGCAATAGTTTGAATATTAGGCTGCTGTTGTATAGTTACTTTGCCCAAGGGCGCCCCGAGAGACGGCGGCAGAGCGATGGTAAGATAGTATTTTGCACCCCAAGCACGCACGGATTGGAAAGTAGCGAAGAAATTAACCAGAGTGGGAGAACTCTCAAAAAATACTCTGCCATCGGGAAATTGTCCTGCGAGAGACACAGAAGCATCAAAAGCGAGTATAGCAATCAAAGCGAGTTTAGATAGACTTTCAGTCTGTTTTAAAGGCAAAAAGGGAATCTTCAAGGTAAAAGCTACTATAAAATATTGATTGTCAAGGAGAATTATAGCAAATTCACTTAACCCTCAGCCGCTGCCATTATCAGTGATCAGTGATCAGTGATCAGTTATCAGTTATCAGTTGTTTTCTCCCCACTCTCCCACCCCCAATACTTAACCCCCAACTTGCAATGTATCTCGAACACCTGCACCTTCACAGTTTTAGAAATTATGCCGAACAGTTGCTAAAATTCGAGTCCAAAAAAACAATATTATTGGGCAATAATGCTCAGGGAAAATCCAATTTACTAGAAGCGATCGAACTTTTGGCCACTCTCAAGAGCCATCGAGTCAGCAAGGATCGGGATCTAGTGCTAGAATCGGACTCGGAGGCGAGAATTTTTGCTAGGGTTAATCGTCTTTATGGAGCATCAGAATTAAGTTTAATTCTCCGTTCTTCCGGTCGTCGCACCGTGATCCGTGACCGTCAACCCCTGCGCCGTCATCTCGATTTTTTGGGCGTGATTAATGCGGTACAATTTTCTAGTCTCGATCTGGATTTAGTGCGCGGTGGTCCGGAAGCTCGCCGAGATTGGTTAGATACTTTATTAATTCAATTAGAACCCCTATACGTTCATATTTTACAGCAATATAATCAGGTTTTACGACAAAGGAACGCTCTTTTAAAAGAGATTCGTAAACAGGAATTAGAGGGAAAAGTTTATGCGGATTTATCCCAACTAAAACTCTGGGATTTACAATTAGCAGAAACTGGTTCAAGAGTTACGAGAAGAAGGGCGCGAGTCCTGCAAAGATTAATTCCTTTAGCTCAAAAATGGCACGAAAGTATTAGCGGAAAAACTGAATATCTAGAATTACAATATATTCCCAATGTGCCTTGGGTAGAAGATGATGTCAATGGGGTACAAACGGCTTTTTTAGATAAAATTGAAACCCGTCGTTTGGCCGAGAAACAGCTAGGGACATCGGTAGTCGGTCCGCACCGGGATGAAGTGGATTTTTTAATTAACCAAAACCCCGCTAAATCCTACGGTTCCCAAGGACAACAAAGAACCTTAGTTTTAGCCTTGAAATTAGCGGAATTACAGTTACTAGAGCAGATTATCGGGGAACCTCCCCTACTACTCCTCGATGATGTTTTAGCGGAATTAGATATCGAACGACAAAATCAATTATTAGATGCGATCGAAGACCGTTTTCAAACCTTAATTACCACCACTCATCTCAGTTCTTTTGAGTCTCGCTGGTTGCAATCTTCCCAGATATTTTCTGTCAAAAAGGGACATATTTTTTATTAGTCTATAGCCTCTCTTTGTTTGTCTCTTTGCTAACGATATACACCCATAATTTTATCCCCCCTTAATAAGGGTAGGGCTATTTCATTCTCAAGAAAAAAGGAGAAATAAGGCGAGAAACGAAATTTTAGCGACCTAAAGACAATAATTGGGAGATGCTGTGCTGATTGTGGTCAATTCCCTTTGTTAAAGAATCATAACCCTCTAACCTGTACAAGGTTAAAACCGGGAGCATCTCACCTTTGTAACCCCTAAATCAGGTTTTATGTCAAGCTATTTTGAAAGCCTTGCTAGAAACCAGTTTTAGGGACAAGTATAATTACTCACTTGCATAAATGAGATGCTCCCAAGAAATAAGAAATCGGCGCTCGGCAAGGGTTAGTATGAAAATGGGATCACTTATTTAGATTTCAGATGGTATATGGTAAAATTTGCATAATTCAGTAAGATTAGTATTATCCTATATTATTTCAACTCAACTTCCTATGAGTAACAAATCTACGATTAAATTGCTGATCGCTTTTAACGATCCTAACCTGGAGCCTGAAGAACGCGACGAACAGGCCCAAGTATTATTAACAGAACTAGAACAGGCAGATGAAGTTGAATCGGTTAAACGTATTCTTGATCCCAATCCCCCTGAAGGTAATAAGTCGTTGGGCGGTTTTTTGGGTGGAATGTTAATGACCGAAGTTAACCCCGCTAATGGGAAAAAGTTGTTAGGGTTTCTGGGCGATCGCCTGGGAGGTAAACCGATAGAATTGTCGGTAGAGGCCAATGGTCGCAAGTTGACGGTTAAAGCTCACAGTCGAGAAGAATTGGAAATGGCTATTAAAGCGGCTCAAGACTTTATCTCAGGTTAAAGAAGGTATTATGGCAAAATTTGCTTTGTTAATTGGTGTGAGCGAGTATTCCGCAGGATTGCGTTCAATTTCTAGCGCGACTCAAGACATTGAAGCAATGCGCCGAGTATTAGAGCATCCAGACATGGGAGCCTTTGATCAGGTTACAGTTTTGCCTAACCCAGACAAAGGGAGCATGGAAAAAGCAGTTGAGGATTTATTTGCTAATCGACAGAAAGATGATTTGGTGCTTTTATATTTTTCTGGACATGGTCTTAAAGATCAAAAGGCTAGATTTTTTCTAAGTACAAGAGACACTGGGCGTGATCAGAAGGGAAATTTTTCTCTTGCAACAGCTTTAGCGGCAACTAAACTTCAAGAGTACATCACAGATAGTCATTCCCAAAGGCAGATAATTATTCTCGACTGCTGTTTTAGCGGAGCATTGGTTCAGGGAATGCCAATCAAAGGGGAATTTAACATTCAAGAGGAATTAGGAGGTAAAGGAAGGGCGATTTTGACCTCTTCTAGTCCAATTGAATATTCTTTTGAGTCGGAAGATAAAGATTTGTCCATCTATACAAAATATCTAGTTGAAGGAATTGAAACTGGTGCAGCAGATCAGGATGGTGATCAATTAATTTCTGTTAATGAATTGCATGAGTATGCCAGCGAACGAGTAAAGGAAGCTGCCCCGGCAATGACTCCCAAATTTTATCTTTCTCTTGAAGGAGAGGATACTATTTATTTAGCCAAATCTCCTCTTGCTGCTAATGATCCTAAATTTAAGTATCGTAAAATAGTTGAGGATATTATTAAAAAGTGGAATGATGAGGATATTAAAGATTATTGTTTTAAGGAGGAAGACTTTTCTGCTGCAGATAGGGCAGTTTTGGATGCAACAATAGATCAATTAAATCTCTCACCAGATGAAGCCAGAACGATTGAAACAGAAGTTCTTAACCCACTGCTACTGCGACGAGACAATATTAAGAAATATAGGAATGCGTTTCGGAAAATAATAGCTGCTGCTAATCATACTCCATTGAAAAACAAAGATAAAGAGAGTTTAAAGAAACTGCAAATTATCTATCGACTCAGGGATGAGGATATTCAGGTGATTGAAGAAGAAGTGCAAAATGAGGTTTATCCCATTACTCCGACGATTCCACCAATCACTTCGCCTTCTGCAAAAATCGCCCAAATTTTGCATTCTATAAAAACTTTAAAGCCCCAAAATTTCAAATTAAATCTGCCAGTTAGCATAGGAATAGCATCAATAGCAGTTGTAAGTTTATTTGCCATTTATCGCCCTGATAATTGTCCAAAACAAACGGGAGACTTTATTAGTGAAGGAGAAGAAGTTCTTAATTACTCTCAATCGTTTAACAAGAAGAAAGGTACAGAATATTTTGCACAGTGTGATTATCAAAAAGCCCTGTTAAGATTTAAGGACGCATGGCAACAGGATAGGCTAGATGCAGAAACATTAATTTACTTAAATAATGCTTTACTAGAAGCCAATAAAATGCAATATTACACGATTGCTGTTGCTGTTAGTATTCCCAAAAATCAAAATGACTTTAATGATGATGATGGTGATAGTCGAGCAAAAGAAATGTTACGAGGAGTAGCGCAATTACAAACAAAAATTAATCTGGGACTTTTAAATGACAATGATCCATTCCTCAAGTATTTTCCAGATCAAAATTTTATCAATAAAAAAGCGATTAATGGTAAGGGATTAAAAGTTGTCATTACTAATGATGAAAATGACGAATTATTAGCCAAAAAGACAGCATCATCTCTTTCCCAGCGTCCTGAAATTTTAGGGGTTGTTGGTCACTATCCCAGTGAAATGACTGTGGCAACGGTGGATATTTATAATCAAAATAATTTAGTTTTGATTTCTCCCGGATCAACGACTAGCGAGCTTACTAAATACCCCAGAAAAAATTTTCTGCGAACTGTTTTTTCCGTCGAGCAACAATCTCCTGTCATTGCAAAATTTTTACAAGAAAAGTCTATTAAAAAAGTGGTGGGATTTTATAGTGAAGGAAGTCCATTTAGTGAATCTTTTTTAAATAGTTTTAAAACTATTTTTACACGCCCTCCATTCTCTGGAACTGTAGTAAAATTAGATGAATTTGATCTGGGAAATAATTTTAAGGCAGAAGAAGCCATCCAAGAGTTACGACAAACAGAAGCAAAAATAACAGAAACAATAGGGCTTGTACTATTCCCAAAAGCAATTGGCGATGCTGAAGGCGATGCAATTAGACTTATAAAACTTAATAATAGTCAAAATTGGGTTATCGGATCATGGGGGCTTCGTAGTTCTCGTACCTTAGAACAAATTAACAACCTACAACCTTTTCAAAAGTTTGTTATTGCGGTTCCTTGGGATTCTTTAACCAGTCCTAACCAGGATTTTCTTAAGGATGCCAAAATTTTATGGACTACAACTTCTGTTAATGCAATAACGGCCCTATCCTATGATGCAACTCTTGCTCTAACAAAAGCTCTAGAAAAGGCAAATACTCCCACACGAATTAATATCCGTGAACAATTAAAGTCTCTTGATTTTCTTGTCACTAAAGGTGCAACTGGGACAATTCAATTCGATGAAAATGGCGATCGCAAGAAACTTGATGGGAAGGGCGATCCCCAAAATCCCTCCGTAGAATTTGTTCACATTGTGGAGTGTCGGACACTAAGTTCAGATTTTGCTTTTGTCCCAATCAAGTATCCTACTGCTAAAGATGCCGGTTTATCCTGTTTAAACTCACCCAAAAAACCTAGTCCCTAGCTAATCAGGGTTGGCTGAAAAAGTCTGGGTGGTGATTCGGTAGTAGTGATGGCGGCTTAATCCTTTGCTTTGCTGTGCATTGTAGTCATGGATAAGATACCAAAGGGTTCCCCAAGGTGATTCTCCATTTTTTTAGAGAAAGATAGACTCTCTCTCACCAGCCGAGAAATCCTTTGTCGAAAGGTATTATTTAATCTTTCAATAGGATTAGTTTGACCAGTTTCTTTACCTACTGCCCGATGACGTTTACTAGGAATTACTGTCTTATAGGACTCCCAAAAGTCTGTGTAAGCAACAGTGCATTGTCGGTAAACACCTGGTAAACTGGCCCCAAAGTTTTTTGGCTGATTGACGACTCCTATCTCCGCGCATAGCAACCAATAATTTCTCTTGTCTTTCTATCAATTAACCGCCAAATATAAACCTTTATCGTCTTAGAAAAAACAAAAGACCACATCTCATCACATTCTATAACTAATTTACCTTTTGGTTTGTCCGAAACCTTTATTTGACGTGGGACAGATGCCAATTTATTGTTGACATAGTTTTGTAACCATGACCAACTTACCCCTGTTACTCTAGCAATTCCTCGCAAGGAAATTCGTTCGAGCAAGAGTTTATCAATTAATTGTTTGGTTTCCTCAGAGACGGTTTTATTAGTGGGATTGATCACAAACTGACGACCACAATCTTTACATTGACGTTTGGGTTTTCCATTATGAATAGAACCATTCTTAATCCTATGGTGAGAACCACAATTAGGACAGGGGAATAGAGGTGAAGGGGGGATTTTGTTCGGTGCTAGACTGATATTTCAGTAAGACAGACAGGAGCCAGAAAAAGATATTTATCAGAAAAGTCATGACCAAGCTAGAGGTTTAAAGACTGATCGGGTTCCAATTATTTTTATTAATAAATATTTTACACAATTCATACCAGGTAAGCAAGAGGGCTACGCCACTACTACCAAATCATTACCAAGTGATTAAGTAGGTAGGTGTTAAAAGTTCTCAGGCACCCCCCTTATCAAGGGGGACAGGGGGGATCCCCCCGCCCATCAGCACCCCCCTTATCAAGGGGGGCAGGGGGGATCAGACGCAAAATCTATCTTCAATTTAATTATAACTACTTACTTATAAACTGTAATGATTAAACAATAGAGCGAGAAATTGAAATCCCTAAAGGGATCAAGTGACTATATCTCGTCGCTGCGAATACTATCCACCAAATTCTGTCGCATCTCTAGGAATTCTCGGGATAGCCGCAAAGAAGCCGGGGTTACCTCGTGGTCACGGTGGGCAAAAGGATTGACGATATCCTTAACCACGCGACCGGGACGAGCGTGGAGGACAACGATGCGGGTGGCGAGCAAGAGAGTCTCTTCCACGTCATGGGTGATGAAAAAGATCGTTTTCCCTGTTCTCTGCCAAATGCCTCTGAGATGGGTTTGGATCGATTCGCGGGTGAGCGCATCGAGTGCGCCAAAAGGTTCGTCCATGAGAATAATCGCTGGTTCGGCGGCTAGGGTACGGGCGATCGCTGATCGTTGTTGCATCCCTCCGGAAAGCTGATAGGGGAAGAAATTCGCCGCTTCCGAGAGTCCCACCATCTCCAAAGTGGCGGATACCCTTTGTTTTCGTTCCCGATCGCTCACTCCTTTCATTTTTGGCCCAAACTCGACATTTTTGGCGATCGTTAACCAAGGGAACAGGTTAGGACGAGAGAACCACTGAAACCACCGCCGATAATGGCGATCGCCAGTTGAGAAACAGTCACATCGGTCATGTCCTTGTCCTGTATTATAATTCATCCAAGATTGTATTATGCTTCATTTAGAATACAAAGACAAGGCTGCGATGCTACGGGGCGGCTACATCTAAAATGAGAGTGCCTGGTGAACTATCCCTAAATTGACGAAGGTAGTAGCTTCCTTTACTGTATCCTTCGATTCTGTGGCAAAATCGGGCATAATTTGGTAGAATTCCTTCAAATAAAAATGAAACAACAGATTGATTTTATTCTCGATACAACCAAGAAATATTAAAGTAATCTTAAGGTTAAGATAGTTTTAAAATGTAGCAAATGTACTTGGTATTCACAATTTTAAAAGCACAACCCCAAGGATAGAATCGAGTAAAGCCAGTTTCGGCTTTGTTTGGCATTCAAATTTGTTTAAGTCCCATTAGAGTAGAATTGCAGTAGGAATAGGAACTGGCAGAAAGTCGGTTACAAGGTTGGTGACTATGAATTTCCGGGGAATTTTTCTTAGATATCTCATGCTGGTTCTGGTGTTGACCCCAACGCCGGTTTTAGCCCAGCAGACAGATGTTATGATCGCACCCACTCAAATTGATATCGTGGGGATGAAAGGAGCGATCGCAACTCGACGTTTATTTGTGAAGACTCCCCAGCCTATTGAAGGAATGCAGCTGATTCCTCCCGATCTCAATAGCTCTGATGGAACTCAAATATTACCGCCAGCAGCAGTCCAGATTCCAGAAATGTCGCCCAAACAGCCACAAAACCGATGTCAAGCTTCAGGTATTGAAAGAATTACTGCTAGTCTAGAAAAGTCTAATGAAGCAATTCTCCCTGTCTGTTTTGACTTAAAAGAAGCCCCTAGCGGAGAATTTTCCAGTCAGCTACAACTCAGCTATCAAGGGGGACAGCAGCTTGTTCCGATTATTAAACCTCTTGCATAATTAATTTTTGAGGGTTCAAAAACGGTAAAAATAAGGATTCAATTGCATAAAATTCTTAAATAGACCATTTAATTGATTAATGCTCATTCTTAATTCTCCTGACTACTGGCTCCTGACTCCTGACTCCTAACCCTAACAACAATTTTTGATTTTTACAAGAGGTCTATTTACCCTCGACCAACTCAAAAAAACCCCGGCTGACTTTCCCGATCGCTGCCGTCTGTGAGACAATCGATCGAGTGTTATCCTAAACTCTGCCAATTTTCATGTCCGACGACGCTACTATTCGCACTGCTGTACAACGTCTCTACAATACCTATCCTTTCCCCCCCGAACCGCTCCTAGATGAACCTCCTCCCGGTTACAATTGGCGCTGGAATTGGATTGCTGCCTATAACTTTTGTTGTCATCGTAAACCTGAACGAGAGGATATCCGCATTCTCGATGCGGGTTGTGGTACTGGTGCGGGAACCGAATATCTGCTCGCGCTCAACCCTTTTGCTAATATAGTCGCTATAGATATCAGTGAAAAAGCCCTAGAAATTGCCAAAGAACGCTGTAATCGTTCGGGAGTCGCACCAAAACACCGAGGTTCTCTGGCTTTTCACCATTTACCCCTTGAATCCGCCACTAATCTCCCCGGAGAATTTGATTTAATTAACTGCGTCGGGGTGCTGCACCATCTCCCGGACCCGATTAAAGGTATTCAATCCCTCGCGCAAAAACTGGCCCCCGGTGGTCTGCTGCACATTTTCGTCTATGCACAATTGGGACGCTGGGAAATCCAGTTAATGCAATCTGCGATCGCACTTTTGCAAGGAGACCGACGCGGGGATTATAAAGATGGGGTCGCTGTCGGCCGAGAGATTTTTGCCTCTCTACCAGAAAATAATCGCATTTTGAAACGGGAAAAAGAGCGTTGGTCAATGGAAAATCATCGCGATGAGTCCTTCGCTGATATGTACGTTCACCCCCGGGAAGTGGACTACAATATCGATACCCTCTTTCAACTGATTGATGCGTCAGGATTAGCCTTTATTGGCTTTTCTAACCCTTCCTACTGGCAATTAGAGCGTTTATTGGGTAAATCCCCCGAATTGATGGCTAGAGCGCAAAATTTAGGGGAAAGGGAACGTTATCGCTTGACGGAATTATTAGACCCCGAAATCACCCACTATGAATTTTTCCTCGCTAAACCACCGATTCTGACTGCCGATTGGTCCCGGGATCAAGTCCTAGAGAATGCAGTGGCCGAAGTTCATCCCTGTCTTTATGGTTGGCCTAGTGCAAGTGTTCTAGATTACGATTATCGGCCAGTTAATCTCTCGGAGAGAGAATTTGATTTTCTACAAGCTTGCGATGGTCGTTTAACCGTGGGAGCAATCGATGCTCAAGTTGGTTTAGGATTAACTGGTGTGCGTTCTTTACAACAGCGCCAACTACTGATTTTAAGTTAGGGAAAACTTGGGGATGTTAGAGATAGCGTCCCTTGGCAATCGGCAACTTTTAAACTAACTTGGCTAAATCTTGCCAAAAATTCTTGTTTCTTAACAATTATCCCCCTCTCTCCCCATAGTTTCAGCCCCAGAAATGACTAGGGCTGAATTATAATAGTTATATAGAGTGGACAAGGCTGATAAATTTCTGATTGGTCCGATTTTTACCCAGATCGGCAAACGGGGGTTTAGTCATTATCCCAAGATTCCGAGGCGATTAAGTCACCAATTTGATCCCTGAGAAGGTAGTCACACCGTTCTAGTTCACATTCAACACAAACCCACTCCCGAGGGGGAATGAACTGACAGAGGGTGTAGATCGGTTGGTGTCTGCTCACTACCCCCTGTTCTACCATCTGACGGACTTCGTCCTTAATCATCCTGATAGAGTAAGCGGTGGGAGCGGTGGAGAAAGTTATGGCACTCATGGGAGATTTCCTGCAAGATCTACAAAAAAGTCTTATCAATAACTATACTCTAACCTATAAGGGGACAAAAGAGATTTTTTGCTGTATCGAGGATGACAATTTTTTATATATAGCGAAACCCTCTCCCCTCGCCAGTTTAGGCTTAGGTTAAGAAAAGTTAAATTCATCGGCTAAAAGCTGTCGAGTCCCCTTATGTCAAATCAGTGATCAGTGATCAGTGATCAGTTATCAGTGATCACTGATCAGTGATCAGTTAAGCTGTTGACTATCTAGAGTTTGCTGAATAAATGTGAAATGTAGGCAAGGTAAGGGTTTTGGGGCTTTTCTTGCGAAACAGGTGCAAGATTTTGAGAGAATCGTGGTTCAAAACCTTGCATCTTCATCGGCCCGTGTCCTGTAGGGGCGAAGCATTCGGGCAATAACCTATCGCTGAAACCGGAGATTTTCTATCCGAATGCTTCGCCCGTACTTTTTGCCGCAAATCCTATCTAAAGACTGCACCGGAGTGCTGGAGTTGGCAGCAGGGAGAGGAATTCAGAGCATTTGTACTTAATTTTTCCCTAAGCGTTTTAAAATCAGTACAGATGATCAGTGATCAGATTTGAGTTTTCAGTTTACCGTTTACTGGACGGCTACGCCGTGCCTTTGGCAACACTGAAAAAAGCTTCCAGCTTAAACTAATAAATGGGGAATAAAAATAAAAGCCGCTACGAGTAAAGCGGCGATCGAGGCGATTAAAACGGCACCAGCGGCACAATCTTTCGCTATTTTGGCTAAATCATGGTAGGATTGCCCCACCGTCAGATCTACCACTGATTCTAGGGCAGTGTTAATTAATTCTAAGACCATCACCAGAGCGCAGGTAAGGGTGACAATCGCCATTTCCATGGCATTAACCCGCAAAAATAAGCCCCAACTAATCGCTACTAGGGTCATCAGGGTGTGAATGCGAAAATTTCTTTGACTAACAAAAGCATAACGGACTCCGGCCCAAGCGTAGCGAAAACTGACTAACAGATTCGAGGCGACTTGCCAAGCGTATTCTCTTTGACTGGGATTGTTACCCTCACTCACCTGTCCCGATCGAGGGATAAAATTATTGTTGAGATAGGGATTAGATAGGCTGGTAGATTGGTTGGCTTGATGATAGTTTGTCTTCATATTCCTCAATAATGCTTGACAAAAATAACTAACTATGTATCGGCATTTCGACGGTTTTTAACAAAGTTTCCTGTAAAGATAGCATTTCTAACAGACTTGTTTCATCGGGATGGTCCCAACCCAAAAGATGTAAACAAGCGTGGGCAGTTAACCAGGCCAATTCTCGCACCAAAGAATGATTTTGTGTTAAAGCCTGTTGTTGTGCTGTCTGGACAGAGATGATAATATCCCCCAAATATAAAGGTTCTGTCTCTAAAATGCCCTCATCCACTGGTAAATCCACTTCCAGAGCGGCAAAAGCGAGAACATCCGTCGGTTGATCTTTGTGGCGATATTGGGAATTATAGGCCTGAATTTCTCGATCGTCTGTTAAGCGCAAACTTAGTTCATAACCGGCGGCAACGGGGAGATAATCCGATAGATAGCCTAACCATGTCTCCAACCAATAGTGCCAAGTTTCCCCATCCACAGGACTATTTCCGGGATTAAAATAATTATCCTGTAGGCACAAATCCACCCCTAGGGGCAAAGTCTCACTCACCAGATTTCACCCTAGGGACGCGTCAGATAGGAAATACCGACAAAAAAGCCTAATAGGGCTGCTGTAGTCAAAAAAAAGTGTTTTAACGAGACGCCTTTTTTCTTGACCATATTCCGCATCGCCAGCTTGACGTAACTGGGTTGCGCTTCGGTGGCGGTTTCTACTGCGGGGTCAGTGGTGCTAACAGGTTCAGTCATCAGTAATTCCCCAGACAAAGATTGATCGCTATAAGTGTAACAGATTATTAAAGAAGTGCCAAAAAAATTCAATTATGGGAAAAATTGTTACCCGTCCGGGATAGTCAAAACCACTCAAACTGTTTAACCCAGAGGTTTCTAACCAGTTGCGCCTTTAAACCAGCCCCTGAATTTTGATACAAATGCTCTCCTCTCCCCCGCTCCCTTCTCCCCTCTCCCCAATTCATAATTCATAATTCCCACACCCCACTTCCCCAATTCATAATTCATAATTCCCACACCCCACACCCCACACCCCACTTCCCCAATTCATAATTCATAATTCATAATTCCCAGCAGTTAACCCATGTCTTCCCAAGATACCGAAAGCATCCGGACTATTTTTCAGAAAATTTGGGGCTATGATAGCTTTCGCTTTCCCCAACAGGAGATTATCGAGACGATTTTAGCGGCAAAAGATGCCCTGATTGTCATGCCCACGGGATTCGGTAAATCTATCTGTTTTCAATTGCCCGCTTTATTAAAAACCGGCTTAACCCTAGTGATTTCCCCCTTAGTTGCCCTGATGGAAAATCAGGTGGAGGAATTATTAGCCAAAAAACTACCCGTTGCCCTGATTCATAATGAAATCCCCCGACAACAGAGAAAGAAAACCTTAGCAGCGATCGCAGATCAAACCCTGCGACTTCTCTATCTTTCCCCAGAAACCCTCTTAAGTCCGCCCCTCTGGTCAAAATTAACCCTTCCCCACGTTAAAATTAACGCTCTCATCCTCGACGAGGCCCATTGTTTAACCCAGTGGGGCGATAATTTTCGTCCTGCTTACCGTCGTCTTGGGGCCGTCCGTCCCGCTCTGCTGCAATCAAAACCGGCCGGCAGCCAAATAGCGATCGCTGCTTTTACCGCCACCGCTAACCCCGCTACCCGTGAGACTCTCACCCGCATCTTACAACTAGAAAAACCACAACTTTTCTTAATAAATCCTTACCGTCAAAACCTTGACTTAAGCACCAAAATATGTATTAGCCCCAGTTGTCGTCGTCATCAACTATTAAACTTCCTCACCAGTCAACCTCGACAATCCGGCCTGATCTATACTCGTTCCCGTCGCCATAGTGAAAATTTAGCGGCATGGTTGCAATCTCTCCACTATCGCACCAGTGCCTATCATGCCGGTTTATCCCCCTTTCAGCGTCGGGAAATAGAACAAAATTGGCTGCGGGGGGATTTAACTTTTGTTGTCTGTACCTCAGCTTTTGGCATGGGTATCAATAAACCCGATGTGCGTTGGGTTGTCCACTACCAACCCCCAGCTTTACTATCGGAATACCTACAGGAAATCGGCCGCGGTGGTCGCGATGGGGGTAAAATGCAGGCTCTCACCTTAATTAGTGAACCGACGGGATGGTTAGATAATAGCGATAAAAACCAGCAAAAATTCTTTAACTCCCAACAGGAGCGCCAATACCGACAAGCTTGGCAAATTTTAGCCCAAATTCCCCTAGAGGGCAAAGTAGAGGCGATTAGTGCCGAATTTCCCGATGGTGCGCTCATTCTCTCTCTTTTACACAGTCTTGATCGCCTAGAATGGCTCGATCCTTTTCATTATCGGCTTATTTATCGTCATAATTCCGCCAAGATGACTTTTAAACCCAAAAATGAGATATTTCCCTACCTCTATACCCGTCGCTGTCGTTGGCACTTTCTCTTAAATGCCTTTGGGTTTCAGGAAAATGCCGATAATTTTCGCTGTGGTCATTGCGATAATTGTCGTCGCAATCGACCTCTGGTAAGCTAGGGAGCGCCAGAGCAGGGAGAACAGAGCATTCGTACTAAATTTTTTATGTCTTTTTTCTCCTCCTGTCTCGGATTCTCCTAACCTAAGGTCAGGTTTTTGATTTTTGCAGGAGAGCTATAGCGGGTTTCCCAGAAGTTAGTCCCGATTGAATCTATCAAGAGATTTACCATACCTTACCCGAAATAATAGTGAAATTCTGTGACAAAGTGCAGCCAGATACAAGAATCTTTGCTAGATTCCTAGAAAGCTTCTGTGATCAGTCTCCTTAAAGGAGGCTGTTTGCGGTAAGCTAATCTGGCTAACAGGCTTTTGGGCGTGATATAGGGAAAAGTTCTGGCGATCGCGCCTAAATGGGGTGATGTGCCGAAAGTTGACCCATATTGTTACTCTGGAGAGTGTTATACAGAGAGTTTATGTATAATTAATAGTTATGCATATTCATAAACCAAAATCCTAAGCGTGTCGCAAGTTGAGACTTGCTATTTTTTGTCCATTAAGACGACATATTTGAATTAAAATGAAGGATTTCGTACCATTATTTCAGACAATTCTTTGGATTAGTTTAATATTTGGTTTGGTTGTCTATCTCAGACCTGAACTTAAGTTGCTACGGAAGGTGTTAACAAAAAGATTAGAGTCTGGTAGTTCTATTAAAGTTGGGCCCTTAGAGATTGGAGAATTAAGAGATGAGGTTAGAGATGTACGTAAGGAGTTGAGTGATGTTAATGAGAAAGTTTCGGATCTATTTTTAACAACAATGTCTCCAAATATGTACTTCAATCTAAAGAAGCTTAAGTCTGGAAGATTTGGAAATTACGAAATAAACAAAGGTTTAAAGAGAGAACTTTACCATCTTCGAGATATTGGATACATCGAAGTTGAGTCCATCACAGGTATTCCATCTGAAGGAAGGAATCTGTCAGATCATGTACAAATAACGCCTACCGGAAAACAGTTTGTAGAACTGAGGGAGAACATAGAATCAGAAAAGAAAATTCATAACAATTCTGGTGCAGCGGATTGATTGAAGCCGTTTGTAGAGTCGCAAAGTTTTCGGTAACCGCTGACCAGTACGATCGCCGATCTTGTAGGGTGCGTTCCCTAATGTGGCTCCTACTGCTCCACCGATCGATTTTTGGGGAACGCACCATGCACATTGATTGCAGCTGTGGGTTTAAATGCGATGTCGAAGGCACTGGGTAGCAGATCGCTGATCTTGTAGAGACGTAGTGCGATCGCTATCGCTGTAGGGTGCGTTCCCTAATGTGACTCCTACTGGTCCAGCGATCGATTTTTGGGGAACGCACCATGCACATTGATTGCAGCTGTGGGTTTAAATGCGATGTCGAAGGCACTGCGTAGCAGATCGCTGATCTTGTAGCTTGGGTTGACGAAAAGAAATCCAACACCTTCGGAACTAAACTGTGAACGCTAATCTTGTATTGTTCTTAACCTTAAATAGCCTTTGGCCTACATGAGCATATTCACAGATTGACAGTCAGCGAGGCATTCAGCTATGTTTGAGATATTTAGAGCAAAACTTTTGAATGCCCACGCTGTTGACCGTTGGCCCATATCGATTCTTTTGCTACGCAGGCGATCGCCATGAGCCACCTCACATCCATGTTGAACGAGATCGAGAGATCGCTAAATTCTGGCTTCAGCCGGTTCGTCTTCAGAGTAACCAAGGATTTAACCGCACCGAAATTAACCGCATTCAAAAACTTGTTCAAGAAAACCAAGAACAATTACTAGCAGGCTGGAATGACTTTTTTAACGAATGAAGTATTTGAAACATTGGCAATTCAGCAATTGGCCATCACAGATGACACACTCAGTGTAGATTTGTCTGATGGGCGCACTATATCTGTTCCCTTGGCATGGTATCCTCGGCTCCTGCATGGCTCAATTGAGGAGCGCAATGATTATCGCTTGCTCGCTGGTGGCAGTGGAATCCATTGGAATCAACTAGATGAAGACATTAGCACTAAAAACTTGATTCTTGGCCAACCATCAGGGGAAAGTCAAAAATCATTGAAGCGTTGGTTAAATAATCGAGTACGATCGCCGATCTTGTAGGGTGCGTTCCCTAAGGCGACTCCTACTGCTCCAGCGATCAATTTTTGGGGAACGCACCATGCACATTGATTGCAGCTGTGGGTTAAAGTGCGATGTCGAAGGCACTGGGTAGCAGATCGCTGATCTTGTAGAGACGTAGTAGGATGGGCATTAGCTCATCCTACAGACCTGTGAGATATTATAGAGGGGTCTCCAGAAGTCAAATCGTAATCAGGAGTTAGTATATGCAAGCAATCCTTTTAAGCCGTGAAGAAGTTGCTCAACGTGCAGAGAAACTGTACGAAAGCAGAATCCGCCAAGAGGTGGAAGTTGAAGAAAACATTGGCAAGATGGTTATCATTGACATTGAAACAGGTGACTACAAAGTTGATGAAAATGGCTTACACGCTGCTGACTTATTGAGCGAGAAACACCCCCATGCTCGGCTCTTTGGGATCAAAATTGGCTACAACGTTGCTGCCGCTTTTGGTGGGGGTGTTATGGAGCGTGTAGTTAAGTGATTTCAGGTATTGTGGCTAATGGACACCCGATCATCACTATCCCATTTCGGATTCCAAATCGCGCTGACTTTCCGATTGAGTTTGTAGTAGATACAGGATTTACAGATGAGCTTTGTTTACCACCCGAAGCAGTAGCATTACTGAATCTTCCTTTCAGGTACGATATGCGTGCGAATTTAGCAGACAACAGCCAAGTAATGCTGCCTCTTCACAAAGCAATTATTATCTGGAATGGTGAGGAGCGAGAAACTCGTGTATTTGCCACAGGGCGGCGACCCCTGGTTGGAACTGCTTTATTAGATAGCCATGAACTTGTGATTCAGTTTACGGAAGGTGGGTTGGTAACGATTGATGATTTATAGTGCGATGCCGAAGGCACTGCGTAGCAGCACGCCGATTTTGTAGGGTGCGTTCCCTAAGGCGACTCCTACTGCTCCAGCGATCGATTTTTGGGGAACGCACCATGCACCTTGATTGAAGCGCCGATTCAAATTTGAAGTGCACCACTGGGGGGCTTGCGATGAGGCGGCTCATCAGTAGTAGAGCGGGAGCACCTCGTTAGAATAAATCAGAGTATCATTAAGGCAAAATACTGAGTTGAGGTCAACCCTATGGCAGTTCGTCAACGGCGTTATCCCAAAGATGAGTTAGCCGAGCGAGGGCAAAAACTCTACGAATCTGGCATTCGGCAGCAAGTCGAAGCCGGTAATGAAGGTAAGATTGTAGCGATCGACATTGAAACTGGAGAGTTTGAAGTCGATGAAAACGTTGTGCCTGCAACTAATCGGCTCTTTGAACGTCACCCCGATGCCCAACCTTGGATCATTCGTATCGGACATCGCGCTGTTTATCATTTCGGGGCACGGAGTTTGAAGAAAAATCCATGATGGAAGGTGTTGTAAATTTGCGGCGTGAAGCCACGCTAAGGATTGTAGTCGGAAACTCAAATCGGCAACTGCAAGCGGTTGACGCGGTGATTGATACTGGGTTCAATGGATTTTTATCTTTGCCCTCTACAATCATCGCTACATTAAATTTACCTTGGAGTGGTTCTGATTTTGTCACGCTGGGTGATGGCAGTGAAACTTATTTTGATCTGTACACTGGGACTGTGATATGGGATGGGCAGTACCAAGAGATTGATATTGCAGAATCAGAAACAGAGCCTCTACTAGGAATGGCGCTGCTTTACAGATATCGGTTGCAGGTCCATAACATTGAGGGCGGTAAGGTCAAGATTGAAGCCTTATGAGCCAGTGCTAGAAGAGATTCGGTGAGGCGCGGTCTAACAACGCAGCCGTAGGGTGCGTTCCCTAATGTGGCTCCTACTGCTCCACCGATCGATTTTGGGGGAACGTACCATGCACATTTATTGCAGCTGTGATACCAAATCCTGTTATAATAAAACGAGTAAAGACGAGGTTTTAGACCCGATTTTTTTGATACCATTTAGTGGATAATCGACCTCTGGTAAGCTAGGGAGCGCCAGAGCAGGGAGAACACAGCACTTGTACTAAATTTTTTATGTCTTTTTTCTCCTCCTGTCTCGGATTCTCCTCACTTAAGGTCAGATTTTTGATTTTTGCAGGAGATCTATAGCCGTTTTCACAGAAGTTAGTCCCGATTGAATCTATCAAGGGATTTACCATACCTTACCCGAAATAATAGTGAAATTCTGTGACAAAGTGCAGCCATATCTAAGAATCTTTGCTACAATCCTGAGAAGCTTCTGTGATAAGTCTCCTTAAAAGGAGGCTGTTTGCAGTAAGCTAATCTGGCTAACACGCTTGTGGGCGTGGTATGGGGGAGGATACAACCATGACTCATGAGATTTTAGGTGAATTTTTATCTTTGCCTGCTGAAGCACAGAGCCAAGTAGTCAGCCTGATCGCTTTTTTGAAACAAAAGTACATATATTCTGAACCTCTGTCTGCATCGTCAAATGTTGATTTAGTTAATGATCCCTTTGTTGGAATGTGGCGCGATCGTCAAGATTTAGATAGTACTACTTGGGTGCGAAATTTACGAGAAAGCGAGTGGTCAAAGACAAATGGCTAGTTCAACTATCGTAGATACCGACATAATCATTGATGTTGGTCGTGGTATTCCTGAAGCAGTCAATTGTCTGCAAAGGCTACAATCAAGTTCCAGATTAGCAATTAGCGTAGTTACACAAATGGAACTAATTGTTGGCTGCACTAACAAGTCAGAGTTACGGACGCTGGAAAAATTTCTTCAACAGTTTGATGTAATCAGAATTGACCAACCTATTTCAGACAAAGCGGTTGACTTACTTCGCTTGTATCGGCTAAGTCACGGTTTGCTGATTGCCGATGGCTTGATTGCAGGTACAGCAATAATATGGAATTACCCTTTTATCACCAAGAATCAACGAGACTACCGATTTATTCAAAATTTAAATGTATTACCCTACCCTTAGCGAAAAGCCTAACTAGACCTTTATGCCGCAAGTCCTTGGTGGAGGGTGTAAACAGGGCTAGTTCATCGGTATCTGAAGTTAAAAGAGGAGAATTGGTTCTTGAGCGAGGATAAAGAGTATCAATGGCTTCAGTTTGAAAAACTGATAGATTTGCATAAATTTTATTTTGAAAATTTATGCAAATCCGCCTCTTTTTCCTTTGGAATTATTGGGGCGATTTTGACCTATGTAATCAGCGCTAAACTTAGCGAAAACTTAATCCGGCTTGCTCTTCAACTACCATTTCTACTCAGCATCGGGACGTTCATTATATTTCGTTTCGGCACATGGAAGACTTGGGATTTGTCAAATTGGGTGAAGCATCATCAGGCAGAACTTGGAATTGATTGGCGACCTCATGCCGAAACTTTAACCTATATGTCAATCGCATTTGCTCTATTGTTCTTAATAGTAGCCATTGGTCTTGGAGGACTTATTGCAAATCCCTCAATGCTACAGCCGTAGGGTGCGTTCCCTAATGTGACTCCTACTGCTCCACCGATCAATTTTTGGGGAACGCACCATGCACATTTATTGAAGTTGTGATACCAAATCCTGTTATAATAAAACGAGATATAGGGTGCGTCCCACGCAGCCTTTACCTTTTTGAAAACACTTTCAATGATGTAGCTATGGACTGGGAAACTCGAATTACACTAAATCCCGATATTTTGGTGGGAAAACCTATCATTAAAGGAACAAGGATTGCGGTTGAATTTATCATCGATCTTCTCGCCCAAGGTTGGAGTATTGATGAAATTCTGCGAAACTACCCAGGTATTACAGTAGAAGATATTCAAGCTTGTCTTAGCTATGCTAGTGTAATGCTCAAATCTGAGAAAGTCTATGCTATTCCTGCTTAACTGATGCGTTTTCTAGCGAACGAAAATTTCCCCCTTGATGCGGTTGAAGCCCTAGGACAAAATGGCCATGATGTCCTGTGGATTAGGGTGGAATCCCCCGGAATCTCAGACCGGGAAGTTTTAAGTCGCGCCCAAGCAGAAAATCCTATTCTCTTGACATTTGATCAAGATTTTGGAGAACTCGCCTTTCGTTCAAGGTTGCCGGCCAGTGTTGGTATTATTTTGTTTAGAATAAGAGTACCTTCTGCATCTGTAGTCGCTGAGAAAGTTGCCAAGGTTATCTCATTGCGGGATGACTGGTATGGACACTTTACAGTTATTGAAGAAGACAAAATTAGAATGAGAGACTTAACGGTGAGATCGCCGATCTTGTAGGGTACGTTCCCTCATGTGACTCCTACTGCTCCACTGATCGATTTTGGGGGAACGCACCATGCACATTGATTGCAGCTGTATTCCTTGATGGGAGAGGTAGATTTAGGAAGATGCTATGATCCAAATTAGATAGCAACACCAGATGTTTAATATGTCCCTTATCGAACTCCTGCCAACTGTCAGTCAACTAACGCATCAAGACAAGCTCAGGCTTATTCACTATCTTTTGCTTGCAGTAGCCAAAGAGGAAGGATGTAGCCTAGACACTGCAAGTAATGGGCATAATGAAAATATGCTGATCAAGCAACTAGCGGTTACTAACGCGGTTGTCTGGTCGCCTCAAGCAGATCATCAAGCTGTTCACGCTTTGTCTGAGCTTTTGGTGTCGGCAAAGGGAGTATCAAATGCTTGACGGTCATCGCTTTTCTTTTACAGAACGGACTGACAGTTCTGGTCGGTCTAGCATTGCCATACTTGCCGCTAACCTTAACTGATGGACAACAGTCAATAGAGGTTATGGCTTTATTGGATACGGGTGCTAGTGTTAATGTCTTACCCTACGAAATCGGATTACAGTTAGGGGCGGTCTGGGAAAATCAAACTGTTCAAATTCCCTTAAGTGGAAACCTTGTCCATAGTGAGTCACGAGGGCTGGTTGTGACTGGGACAGTTGCACATTTTGCTCCTGTTTTACTTGCCTTTGCGTGGACTCAATCAACAGATGTACCAGTAATTTTAGGTCACATGAACTTTTTTGCAGAATTTAATGTGTGCTTTTATCGAAACGAATTAGCTTTTGAGATTTGTCCGATCCAGAAATAAACTGTTGCCAACCAATCCGCTGAACTTGTCATTTGCCGAACTGTTTTTACTTCGTAGCCAGTGCGATGCCGAAGGCACTGCGTAGCAGTACGCCATCGCTGTAGGGTGCGTTCCCTAATGTGGCTCCCACTGCTCCACTGATCGATTTTTGGGGAACGCACCATGCACATTGATTGCAGCTGTGGGTTTAAATGCGATGCCGCTCCTCCCGCTCAAACCCCGGAACCCTCTGCCCTCGTCGGTCTGGGGGCTGTCGTCGGTCTGGGGGCTGGCTTCAAGCGCCGCCACACCCAAGCAGACAAAAACTAAGCGTTAGTTGAAGGGATTACAACAGGAGAGCCGCAATGGTCTCTTTTTTTGCTATTTAAAAGAGGATTATTTGATATTTGCTTCTTTTTAATGGAGATTGGAGAAATCATCAACCTTCCTCAAGGCACTAGACACAAGCGAGCTATCATAAAACCATCGCTGATTTGACAATCGCCAACCCCTAAAAATTATGAGCGTAGTTATTCCTAATGACATACTGACCGCATCAGGACTCTCCGAAGACGAGCTAAAACTAGAAATCGCCATCATGCTCTTTAAACAAGACAAAATCAGCATTGGCAAAGCCCGTCATCTTGCAGGCATGAACCTCCTCCAATTTCAACACGAACTTAATCTAAGAGAGATTTGTGTCCATTATGACCTTGAAGAATTAGAAGAAGATATCCAAACCTTACAAAAACTGGGCAGACTATGATCGTCGTGAGTGACACCTCACCCATTACCAACCTAGCCGCCGTTAACCAGTTAACCCTTTTGCATCAACTCTATGGAACAATTATCATTCCTCAAGCCGTTTATGAGGAAATGGCGAGTTTAGGTTACGCCGTACCCGGCACGATTGAAATCATGACCTTATCTTGGATAGAAACACGGCCTGTCACCCAGCAAAACCAAGTTAATCAACTACTCAATAAATTAGACCGAGGAGAATCAGAAGGGATTATTTTAGCGCTAGAATTAGGCGCAGATATATTAATTTTGGATGAAAGAAAAGGACGCAAAGTTGCACAATCTCTTGGGCTAAATATTACTGGAATATTGGGACTTTTACTCGAAGCCAAGCAAAAGGAATTGATTATGAATATTAAACCGATTGTTGATCAGCTAATCTTAAAGGCAGAATTCCGAATTAGCGAAACACTCTACAGAAAAGTTTTGACCATTGCGGGAGAATGATTCTATTGCAATATTTCAACCCATTTTACAAAGTGCGATGCCGAAGGCACTGCGTAGCAGTACGCTAATCTTGTAGGGTGCGTTCCCTAATCTGACTCCTACTGCTCCAGCGATCGATTTTTGGGGGAACGCACCATGCACATTGATTGCAGCTGTGGGTTTAAATGCGATACCGAAGGCATTGGGTAACACCCCTAGATGGGGTTGGAGGAGTTGATTTAGGGTACTATACTGGTTTATAGGGTTTTCGAGATTAGTGCTTTTTCTCATAAAGCCTTACTCCTGATCTGGATAGGGGATCTGCTAAACTGAAATTTAGGAGAGTCAAAAGCTTGCCCCAAGGGGAAAGTTAAAAATCATTTAAGCGTTACAGGGTTTGATTCACGAGCATCTAGAAGGCAGGTGAAATTCTGTGTTTATGACTAAGAACTAGCTGCCCAAAGCAAAGACACTTCATACTGATTAAATGTTGAATCCGCACTCACAAGTGTCATATCTTCTACCTGAGCTTGTGCAATCAGCATTCGGTCAAAAGGATCACGATGATGTAAAGGCAATGCAGCCGCCCGCAAAGCATGAGAAGCATTGATCTCTAACGACCTAGCTCCCAGTCGGGTCATTCGAGTGGAGACATAATCATCTATTTGCTCTGGCAGTGGTAATTTACCGATTGAAACTTTAATTCCCATCTCCCAAACACTGGCAACAGAAAACCACACTTCATTGCTTTCGTTTGCAATTTGTTCAATTACATTCTCACTTAACTTGTCTGGTTGGACAAACCACCACAGCCAGCATTGTGTATCCAGTAAAAGTCTCACTCCGCACCACCCTCAAATGCTCCCAAAATATCTTCTGGTAAAGGAGCATTAAAATCATCTGGTATGGTCAACATCCCTCGATCTTGTCCTAAACTAGACCGTCGATCTAAAGATGTCCGAAATGGAACAAGCTTAGCAATTGGGATACCTCGGTTTGAAATAACGATTACTTCTCCGAGTTCCACACGAGACAATAGCCGAGAAAGGTTTGTTTTAGCCTGATGAATGTTTACTGTTTCCATAGTCTAAAAGAACTAAGTCTATAAACTAAGTTTAATCTAGTCACGGCAATTCTGCAAGGGCAAGTTAATTTAGAGTTGTGGGTAACTGACAAGCAACACGACATAACAACACGCTGGAGCAGCGGACAATTGAGAGATCTTAGCGGTGATTCAGAGGTTGTCTATCGCCGCTCAGCTAAGCCGTTAGCTCTCTGGAAGTGGCATAGCACATTAATTGAAGCTGTGGGTTTAAATACGATGCCGAAGGCACTGCGTAGCAGATCGCTGATCTTGTAGGTAGGAAACCCAACTCCCTCAAAACCAAGATTAAATGCAGTGGGATAGACGTGGGATAGATTTTCTCTTATTGCCGTGAGCGAAACCGTCTATATTGAAACCAGTATTTTGGGTCATCTAACCGCAAGACCAACAGAAAACCTGATTCTTGCCGCCAACATTAAGATTACACAAGACTGGTGGGATGAGTATAGTAGTTTATTAGTTCTGTATGTTTCGGAAATTGTTGAAGATGAAGCATCGAGAGAAGATTCAACAATTGCTACTCAAAGACAGAACTTGTTACAGTCCTTGATTTTTCTCGATCTAACCGAAGAAGCGATCGCTCTAGCACAAGAATTCCTGCAACAAAGCAACCTACCCCCCAAAGCCTCTAATGATGCCTTACACATGGCACTAGCAACCGTTTATGGCTTAGACTATCTACTAACATGGAATTGTAAGCAGATGGCAAACGCTCAAATCCAAAGAAAGCTATCCCAAATTAGTATTGAGTTTGGATACAGGCTACCATTTGTTTGTACCCCTTACGAGTTCATAGGATTTAAGCTTCGGGGAGAATAACTATGTATAAAGATGAAATTGTCGAAGAAATTCATAAATATAGAGAAGAATACGCAAAATCTTTTAATTATGATCTCAAAGCAATATTTGACGATCTTAGAGAAAAGCAAATTGCCAGTGGACGTAAAGTTATTAAGCTCCCGATCAAGCGACAGTATAACAAATCACTGCACCCGACCGAGAGTGCGATCGTCTTCACGCACTGAAAGTTATTAGCGGCGGGTGAGCGCGACCGTTATGCTTCAAACCATAGATATCTCAACCCAATACAAAAACTAAGCTAAGAAAAAGTGGGATTGCATCAGTTCGCCCCTAAACTAGAATGCACATAGTTTAATCTCATAGAAAGTAATGCCGACTGAAACCCCCAAAACCTACCTAGAACAAGCGATCGCTGATGGACAGGCGGAAATTAAAGGCGAAGGCAAAAAAGAACGCATTCACTATCTTGCTGCTGATCATTCTGAGCGTTGGTCTGATCCTGAAGAAAAAGTTAGGGCTGAGTTTTGGGCTGAGTTAATTTACAAATATGACTATGATCCTAAATTGATCAAGTTTGAGGTGAAAGTACCTCGACGGACTCCTAATGATTTAGCGGATATAGTTATTTACAAAGATGAGGAGCATAAAGATCCTTATTTTGTTTTTGAGATTAAGCGATCGGATATTACTGATGCCGAATTTTCTCAATCTATTGAACAAGCTTGTGGAAATCGTGCCAGTTTAGCTGCGCCTTTTTGTGGCTCGATCGCAGGTTTAACCCGTCGTTTACTGCGCTTTGATGATAAACAAAAATATCCACCGATGGAGCGCGATCGCAACCATTTAACGGATATTCCGAAGCGGTTTGGTAAACCTCCTGAATGGCGATTTTATAAGAATAAGGAGGGACAAGATTTAAAGGCTGTTCCCCGGGAAGAATTACGTTCAGCGATTCGCAAATGTCATCAGACGCTTTGGGAAGGTGGCCGTCGTAGTCCTATCGCCGCATTTGGTGAATTTTGTAAGTTGATCTTTGTCAAATATCGTGATGAGAAAAATCCTGATATTGAAGATGGACAACCCTATGCGTTTCAGCGTCGTGATGGTGAAAGTAGTGAAGATTTATCGAAACGAATTTTGAGACTCTATACAAATGAGCAGGAAAAAGAACCGGGGGTTTTTACTGACAAAGTTAATATTGATCCGCCTGTTATTGCTCAAGTAGTGGAACATTTAGAAGCTTTATCACTCGATCGGACGGAACTGGACACAAAGGGAGTTGCTTTTGAAGAATTTATGGGAGGATTCTTTAAAGGAGATTTTGGTCAATATTTTACACCTCGTGAATTGATTGCTTTTTCCATTGAGTTATTGAATCCAGAGCGAAAGCATCTAGTTCTTGATCCTGCCTGTGGTTCGGGTGGTTTCTTGCTTTATGCACTTGATCACGTTCGTCGTGCAGCCAATCGGCGTTATGAAAACTATAAAAGTGATCCCCGTCAAAGTGTTGATCATTTTAACTATTGGCATAGTTTCGCTCAAAACAATCTTTTCGGGATTGAAATTAATGAGGAGTTAGCCCGTGTTGCCAAGATGAATATGATCATTCATGATGATGGTCATACGAATATTGTTGGTCATGATGCTCTTGATTTTTTGGAGCATTTAACCGCTCTTAAACCCGAACTTGTTCCTAATAAGTTTGATGTGATTTTAACTAATCCGCCTTTTGGATCGGTGGTAAAGTCAACAGAAAAGGATAAGGGTTATCTCGATCAGTTTGATTTACGCCACTATTTGAGTAAGGGGACAACGGATACAGAACCAGATGAATCTACTCAAGGTGAACGCAATGCAAAACGGGGGGCTAAGGCAGTAAAGGAAAGAACTAGCATTAAAACAGAAATTCTCTTTATTGAGCGAGTTTATTCCTATCTAAAACCAAAGGAAGGACGAGCGGCGATCATTCTGCCGGATGGGATTTTAACTAATTCTTCTTTGCAAGGGGTAAGGGATTGGATGCTTTCCCATTTCCAAATTTTGGCGGTGGTGAGTTTGCCTCAATTTGCCTTTGCTTATTATGATGCGGGGGTAAAAGCAAGTATTGTTTTTTTGAGAAAGTTGGGTGATGGTGAGGTTGTGTCTGATGATCAGCCGATTTTTATGGCGTTGGCGGAAAATATTGGCTATGATGCAACGGGACGGAAGACTTTTAATGTAACAGTTGAGCGTGAAACACAAGAAAAGGACAAGATTGAACGTCATAGTTGCGATTTGTTTGATTATCGGGTTTGTTTTGAGTGGAATCAGTCTAATCCGAAGGAAGCGGGATGGAGTGAGCGTTATCGAGAGATTATTCCTGATACGGGTTTAATCGCTCAGTGGCGAGAGTTTCAACGAGATCCTTCCTCTTTTTTCGTCTAAGCCCTGCTGAAGAACAACAGCACAAATGTTATTTACTCAGACAGGGCGAAATAAGAAAAAGAATTGATGCTTATTCAAATCAGAGTAAGTTTAAGCAATTGATAAATAAGATATATAGTGTAAGTTATCCAGTTCAGATAATTCAAAATATCGCAAGTGATATTTTTTCTGGATCAACACCTGTTGCAAAAGGAAATGCCTATATAGAACCGCCAAATGGTGTTCGTTTTTTGCGTAGTGGAGAGATTACAGAAGATGGGGAAGTTACTTCAATGGGTGAAGTTCACATTACCGAAGAAGTGCATAATGGTTTGCTACGCAGATCACAACTAAATTCAGGAGATGTATTAATTGCTATTGTTGGAGCAACAATAGGTAGTGTAGGGGTTTATGAACGGAATAAACCTAGTAACATAAACCAAGCAATAGCAGTCGTTAGGTTGAGAGACAAAGAAATACTTCCTAAATACCTTTGCTATTATCTTAAATCTAATATTGGGCAGGGCTTACTAGATTTTTTTAAGCGTCCTGTTGCCCGTGCCAATATAAATCTTGAGGAAATAAGCGAAATTCCTGTACTAATTCCACCTCGTGAAATTCAATTAAGTTTAGTTGCTGCTATGGATGAGGCGCGATCGCATCGTAAACAAAAATTAGCAGAAGCCGATGCTCTTCTCTCTAGCCTTGATCAATTTATTTTAGATACACTTAACTTTAGATTACCCCCTTCTGATGATCGAAAAGTATATGCGACCACCTTATCTCAAATGATAGGAGATCGCATAGATCCTTATTCAAATAAGCCATATTTTCAAAAGTTATTTAATGCCATACAAAACTCACAACACAATGTTTTAACTCTTAGTGAGTTATCAATTCGTATTTTTTCTGGTACAACACCTCTAGCAAAAGGTGATGCTTATGTTGAGCCACCTAATGGAGTTCGTTTTATTAGAAGTGGAGAAATTACAACAGAAGGAACCGTTACCCTAACAAGTGAAGTACACATTAGCGATGAAATTCATACAGGCAAAATGAAAAGCTCTCAACTGCAAAAGGGAGATTTATTAATTGCTATTGTCGGTGCTACTATTGGCTCAGTGGGAATTTATAATCTTGATCAATCCGCTAATATTAACCAAGCAATAGCCTCTGTTCGACTTGATAATAAAGAGGTTTTAGGTGAATATATTTGTTGGTATTTGAAATCCAGTATAGGTGGTTCTTCGTTACTTGGTATGGTTCGATCAGGGGGCAGAAATCGGCTAAATCCTTATCTGGCAAGGGACTTAATTGATTAGCTCGTTCTAGATTGAAAACAATTGGCAAAAATCGCAGCCATGTCTTTCTATATAAGGGTTTCACCCCTTATAACTCCCGTCCATTGCATAACACAAACCGAAGAACCGTATAGGTCAAAGACTCTTAGATTATTTTAAGCGTCCAGTTGCAAGAGCAAATATTAACTTAACCGAAGTTGGCGAAATACCAATCATTATTCCTAATTTACAAACTCAAGAAACAATTATTACAGAAGTTTATAATCGTCGCTCTGAAGCCCAACGCCTACGCTCTGAAGCAGAAACAGGCTGGCAAATTGCTAAACAATGGTTTGAAGATCAACTGCTAGGAGGTAGCTGATTGTGATTTTTGAGTTTGTGATGGTTTATCAGCAAGATCCTGACACGGATATTAGACAAATTCTAATAGACACATTAACCACCTCCCTACAAGATAACTATGACGAATTTGAGCCTGATACAGTGGAGCAGATGATCATTTTTCAAACTCAAAGGATCGCAAATCAATCAACGAATCAAGACGGCAACACAACCCAAACAATCATTTTAGGATTTACCCTAGATCTACCAGAAGAGGTTAACGAAGCCCAAACAGTCGTTGAAGAATTTGCCAAAGCCTTAACCGAAAAAACCACCCCAATCTCTCATATAGTTAAATTTGAAGACTCACTACTGCAAGCTGATTTAGCCCGATGGTCAGCAGAAATATTTGCCATTGAACCGATGCTCCAGCCGTGTTTGATGGGGATATTGTAACGGTTGAGGAGGATCGTTACGGTTATGGAGAGCAGCGTTTTGTCACATTCGGTTTGTTGCCAGGGCGAGTGATACTAAATCCGTTGAGTAACGCACAGAAAACGGGTTTCTCGGAGAAACCCGTTTTCTACTCATGCACTCATGCAAAACGGAGAATAAATAATCAGTTTTTAATAACTGGATTTAGTATGATTGCCGTTGTCCATAGAGAACGTGAGGATTGCACCCGGATTATTTCTGCAAGAAGAGCGACGAAATATGAACAACGAACCTACTTCGAGCAACTCTCAAACTGATTGGCAACGATTGGATGCGATGAGCGATGAAGATATTGATTTATCAGATTGTCCAGAGATTACGCCAGAAATGTTTGCTAAGGCGGTAGTGCGGCGGGGTTTACCTGCTACAAAAGCCAAGGCTCAAGTTATACTCCCCATTGATAGCGATGTATTGTAAAGTTTCAATAGAAATATAGTCAGATATAGTCAGGCATGGCAATATATGGACATGAAACTATCAGACTATTGTTCGTCACGGGATTTGCTTGGTGTAGGCTAGACTGTAAGCAGCTAACTAAATCACCCCTAATTCTTGTGATAGAGATTTCTCCATGCCCCAAGCCTTGAAAGCAATTTATCATAGTGGTACGTTCATCCTTCAAACAGCTTACGATTTACCTGAAGGCACTGAGGTGGAGCTTTTTGTCAAATCACCTCAAATTATTCCCCCAAAGATTACCGATATTGCGGCTAGGCAGAATTTTTTAAGGCTGCTTGTTGAGCGAATGCAACAAAACCCCATTCCCTCTAATGCTCCCCAGTTTACTAGAGATATGTTGCATGAACGCTGTTGACACAAATGTTTTAATTTACGTCAATGATTCGCGTTATCCTAGTAAGCAGGCAATCGCAGCTTCTCTAGTAGCTAATCTGACAGAGGGAGTTTTAATTTGGCAGGTTGCCTGCGAATATTTAGCGGAAAGCCGCAAACTTGAGCCATTTGGGTATTGCCTATCCTTTGCACACCCAACGAACTGATGGGAGATTAAGTCATGTGGACAGATGAAATTGTCGAGGAGATCCACCGAATCCGTGAAGAGTATGCCAAGTCCTTCAACTATGACTTGGATGCAATCTTTGCAGACCTACGCAAAAAGGAAGCAGCAAGCGGCAGAGAAGTCGTAAACTTATTGCGAAAGCCCAGTCTAACAAGTCGTTGGAGCGGCCAGGCTAGAGAGCTTGATGATGGGATCAAGGATGCTAACCGCCGCTCAACTTAGTTGTTCCCCACTTCCCACGAAAAACTTTTTCTCTATGTGGAGAAAGATTCGCCAATAGACTGGACAAGAATCTCTAGATGAGCGAGGCTATGGGTGGCCATAGCAGTAAATCGCAGACGACTGGTGGGAACGGTAGGAGGACGAATGGCGGGGGCAAAAATCCCTTTTTCTAGCAGTTTTTGCGATAATTCTAGGGCTTGACCTGGATTGGCTACCGGTAAACATAAAATCGCCGCTTCTGAAGGCAATATATTAAGATTATTTAATTTACTCTTGACAAAATTAATATTTTGGTGTAGGCGTTGGCGACGTTCCGGTTCCAGACGAATAATCTCTAAAGCCATTCTAGCAGCGGCGGTGTCGGCGGGGGATAAACCGGTAGTATAAATCCAGGTGGCGGCGCGATTGCGGATAAAATCGATAATTTTGGCGTTTCCGGTCACATATCCCCCTAAACTGCCTAAAGCTTTACTCAGGGTCCCCATCTGAATTAATTCCCGTCCTTGACAACCACAATATTCCACGCAACCTGTGCCATTTTCCCCCATAACCCCAGTAGCGTGGGCCTCATCCACCAAAACCATGCAATTATAAATCTCGGCTAGAGCGAGAATTCCCGCTAGGGGACAGATATCCCCATCCATACTAAACACTGTATCGGTGAGCAGTAAACAATGACGATAGTGATGACGGTGGGCTAATAACTGATTTTCTAAGTCTTCGAGACTATTGTGCCGGTATTCTTTCACCGTGGCACCGCTTAACTTGGCTCCATTTTTGAGGCTAGAGTGATTGTATTGATCGCCTAAAATCAGGTCTTTCTGCCCCACTAAACAGGTAATTGTCCCCAAATTGGCTAAATATCCCGAACTAAAAACGATCGCGTCTTCGCTATTTTTAAAGGATGCGATCGCTAATTCTAAGTCTCGATGAATATCTCGGTGTCCACTTAATAGACGCGAGCCGGTGCTTCCAGTTCCATAGCGTTGTGTTGCTGCTATGGCTGCCGCGATCATTCTTTCATCGGCTGCTAATCCCAGATAATCATTACTGGCAAAATTAATCAGCGATCGACCCTCTAATTCTATAACGGCTCCGCCCCGGCCTTGAATGGTTTTAACCCTTCGATACCAATTGGCCCGATGGAGGGTTTTTAAGCTATCCTCGATCCAAGAATAAGGATGATTCATAGGCGATTTGTCAATATAGTGGTTAGCTAGGGGAAAATAGTCAGATTATTGCCGAAAAAGGCTCTTTTAAGGGTTAATAGTTTCGTAAAAACGACAATCTTGACAGGGACCGGAGGGGTTAATCGCACAGCGCAACAGTTCGGATCTGGCGTTAAAACGACAACTAGCATCCCCCATCACCCAACGTCCTTCAATCAAACTTTTTTCGTTAGGAGTGGGAGCAGTTTGTACATAAAGGGAAATTTTGCGTAAACAATAGCCACCAATCTTGTATTGATACTGGTGGTGACGTTCCAAAACCGCATAGGTTTGTCCTTTTAAGGCCAAATAATTACCCGGTTGTGGCATCCAATCCAACTGTATCTCTCCCAAACTTTGCCGCGGATGGGTTAGAATAACCTCCGTTGTTAATGAATCTTGCTCCATGATTATCCCTGTATTCTGGGCTACCTTTGCTCAATGGTAGCCTAAATCTCTGGCTCTCTTATTCTTTGTGTGATAAGTTTAACTTATATAATAGCGATCAATCTTTGTGTCCTTTGTGTCTCTGTGGTTCGTTCCACTCACTCTAGAATTGCCAATTTCCCGATTAGAGTAGAAGATAAACAGCAGGATTTTTCCGAGAATTTAGTTTATGGTTTACCCCATCCCACCTGAAGATAATCTACCGCAAAAATTTCCGAAAATTCCCTTAGATCGTCGTGCCTATGCTTTCCTGATCGACTTTGCCTCGATCTGGTTTTTAAGCTCCTTTGCTAACAGTTCGCCTGTACTACAATTTTTCCTTTTTCTCCTGATTTGGTGGTGTTTGCGGGTGTTATTAGTCGCGCAGAATCAGGGTCAGAGTTTAGGAAGTTGGGCCCTGGATATGAAGATCATCGATCTACAACTTCAGCGTTTACCCGGAATTTTGGAGTTAAGCAAACGAGAGGCGATCGCTGGTGGCGGGGCAGCTTTAATGATGGTAGGGTTAAATACTTTTTTTGGCAATCCTTTAAGTTTGATTTTACTATCTTCGCCTCTTTTCGCCGATTGTGGTATGGCGATCGGTGATGAGCAATTGAACCGCGCTTTCCACGATCGCATCGGTGGCACGATTGTTATTCCCACCCGTCGGGGTTTTTCTCTCGATCTACGTTTAAGAAGGCTTTGGTATCAAGTTAAGGGCAGAATGAGAAGATAAATAGCAGTTATCAGTGATCAGTGATCAGTTTTAAGTTTTGAGTGATACTAAATCCGGTTATTAAAAACTGGTTATTTATTCCCCCTTTTGCCTTTTGCCGTTCGGCTGTCCTGATATATAGCCTATACTCAACGGATTTAATATTATTCCGCCATCCGAGGGGCATCGGTGGGGGACAAGAAATTAGTCTATTAGGAGTTTACCAAAATGTCAGAAGACAGATTAGAGCGGATCGAGAAAATAGTGGAATCGAACGCTCGCGCTATTCAATCCCTAGCTGATGCCGTCGCTAGTGACCGCGAAGAACGGAAACAGGAGAAAAAAGGGCTTTACGATTACCTAGCTCGAATAGCAAGCGCACAATCAGATTTTTATGAGACTCAAGCCGATTTTTACCGGCATCTAGAGAGAATGGATGATCGACACGCTCAAATGATTGAAATCATCCGACAGATTAACGAGAACAGAAGCGATCAAGCCTAACCTCTAGAAGTTGCCCGTAGCCGTGCCTACGGGCTTAATTAAGCCCGTAGATATTTTGATAATGAACGCTATAGCAGTTTTCATCAGAATGAGGCATGGGCAAGGAGCTTAAGTCCTTTGTTGGCAAAACTTGTCGATACCTCAATAACGTGAAAAGCGCTATAAATAGCAGTTTCCCGGTCTCTTTTCACTGTTTACTGTTCACTGAAAAAGGCGGGATCGGCCGGGGTCGAACCGGCGGCCTAGTGCTTAGGAGGCACTCGCTCTATCCAACTGAGCTACGACCCCTTTTTTCCCTAACCATGATAAGCCATTCATGGCTAAACTGTTGATTGCCATCGATACCCAGCTACTTTCTGTTTTATGGCCGCAACCTTGGCAATATGTTAATTTTATTTGCCCTTGAGGGCTTTTTGAAAATTCTTGCGATAGGCGGGATTAACAGCCAACAGAAGCGGCCAGAACATTGTTAAAGCTAAACGATTGGGTAAACTGGAACTAAAATTAGTGCTTCTGTACCCGTTCCAGAATTTCCAACCACCGACACCATAAAAAATTATTAAGATAAAAATAACGAGTCTCATGCCATCTCATCCTTAGATTTAGACAATTCACATCTCCCATTGTAAGCTTGGGTTTTGCCGGCTTGGGAAAAGAAAATATTGTCCTGAATCCGGGAGACGGTGTTAGAATGCCGGTTAGGAACTAGCTCGATCGAGATAGGAAAACTAAAGCCATAATTTGCAAAAACTATTTAAAAACGGCGAAAAGATAGCCTTGGGAGGAAGTTATGCGAGCGGTACTAATGGCAGGTGGTTCAGGGACAAGATTACGTCCGCTTACTTGTGATCTTCCCAAACCGATGGTTCCGATTCTCAACCGTCCGATCGCCGAACATATTATTAATTTACTGCGAAAGCATGACATTACCGAAATTATCACCACCCTGCACTATCTCCCCGATGTCATGCGCGACTACTTTCAAGACGGCAGCGACTTTGGGGTAAAAATCACCTACGCTGTCGAGGAGGATCAACCCCTAGGCACCGCAGGATGTGTAAAAAATATTGCCGAATGGTTAGATGATACCTTTCTGGTGATTAGTGGCGATAGTATCACCGATTTTGACCTGCAAAAAGCGATCGCATTCCATAAAAGCAAAAACTCGAAAGCAACCCTCGTCCTGACGCGGGTTCCCAATCCGATCGAGTTTGGGGTAGTGATTACCGACAAAGAAGGCAGAATTCGCCGTTTTATCGAAAAACCATCCACCAGCGAGATTTTTTCCGATACTGTCAACACCGGAACCTATATTCTTGAACCAGAAGTCCTCGATTATCTCCCTTACAAAGAAGAAGCCGACTTTTCTAAAGATTTGTTTCCGCTGCTGCTGCAAAGGGGCGAACCTATGTATGGTTATGTGGCCGATGGTTATTGGTGCGATGTCGGTCATCTGGAGGCCTACCGAGAAGCGCAATACGACGCTTTATCCGGCAAAGTTAACCTGGAATTTCCCTATCGAGAAAAATCCCCCGGAGTGTGGGTCGGCACTAATACCTATATCGATCCTAGCGCCCAGATTGAGGCCCCAGCCATGATCGGCAATCATTGCCGCGTTGGTGCAAATGTTCTGATCGAGAGGGGTTCGGTTATCGGCGATAATGTCACCATCGGTGCCGGTTCCGATCTGAAACGTCCCATCCTCTGGAATGGTGTGGTGATCGGGGATGAGGTCAATTTAGCCGCTTGTACGATCGCTAGGGGAACCAGAATCGATCGACGGGCCCAGGTACACGAAGGTGCGGTGATTGGACAATTATCGATCGTGGGGGAAGAAGCGCAGATCAATTCTGGGGTAAGAGTCTGGCCGAGTAAACAGATCGAATCGGGAGCCATCCTCAATATTAACCTGATTTGGGGAAATACTGCCCATAAAAACCTCTTTGGTCAACGAGGAGTATCGGGCCTGGCTAACATCGATATCACGCCCGAATTCGCCGTTAAACTGGGGGCATCCTACGGTTCCATTCTAAAACCGGGGTCAACGGTAATCGTCTCCCGGGATCAACGTAGTGTCTCGCGCATGGTCAGTCGATCGCTGATTGCCGGTTTAATGTCCGTGGGGGTGAATATCCAAAACCTACAAGCGAATGCTTTACCGATTTCGCGGACTTTAGTGGCTAAATTAAACGTAGTCGGTGGCATTCACGTTCGTATTCATCCCGATCGCCCAGATTTTCTCTTAATCGAGTTTTTAGACGAAAAAGGGATTAATGTTTCCAAAGCGAGGGAAAAGAAAATCGAAGGGGCCTATTTCAAAGAAGATCTGCGACGGGTGGGAATGCAGGAAATCGGCAGTATGTCCTATCCGGCTGATATTCTCGATAATTACCGCAAAACCTTTGAAACTCAGCTAAATGTGGAGGTCATTCGCAACAGTAGCTCCAAAATCGTCATTGATTACGCCTACGGAGTCTCAGGGGCAATTTTACCGGAATTACTGGCCAAATTTGGCTGTGATGCCGTGGTTCTCAATGCCAGTTTACGTCAGAATGCCCTTTCCATGCAGGAAAGAGAGTTACTAATCCATCAATTGGGCCATGTGGTGGAGGCCCTGAAAGCGAACTTAGGGGTACAGGTTTCGGCCAATGGGGAACAGTTAGTCCTCGTCGATGAGAGTGGTTTATCGATTCGCGGGGAACAATTAACTGCTCTAATGGTGAATACAATTCTGACCGCCCATCCTCGCGGTACAGTGGTAGTGCCGGTTCATGCTTCTAGTGCCGTGGAACAGATCGCACGTCGTCACGATGGCCGGGTGGTGCGGACAAAAGCCAGTCCTAGCGCTTTAATGGAAGGATGTCAAACCAATCCTAATGTGGTTTTAGGAGGATCTGGGCAAACTGGCTTTATTTTTCCGCAATTACATCCCGGTTTCGATGCCATGTTCAGCGTGGCGAAACTTTTGGAGATGTTAACCATTCAGGAACGTTCTCTAGCTCAGGTGCGGGCCGAGTTACCGCGCATTTACAATAAGAATACGGCGGTGCGTTGTCCTTGGAAAGTCAAGGGATCCTTGATGCGCTATCTGGTGGAAACTCACGCTACCGATAATCTAGAGTTAATCGATGGGGTGAAGGTGATTAATCCCCTCAATGATGACTGGGTATTGATTTTACCCGATGCTGGAGAACCTTTAGTGCATATCTATGCTAACAGTGAGCAGCGGGAATGGGTCGATCGGACAATTAAAGAATATCGTCATCGTGTCCAGCATTTCGTCGAACATTACCAGGGCGAAATAGTGATGATTTAGGATTTTTTTGCCCTATTAGCCCCCGAAACTTGACTATGAGGATTTTTTTGACCTAAAAGGTGTCCTAGCCCTGTAAATGCTCATTTTTCCCGCAAAAGGAAGGCGATTCGATCAGCCGCTGCCTCACCGGTGCGGATCGCTCCCTCAAAAAATCCTGGCCAGCGATCAGCCATTTCTGTGCCGGCCCAGTGAATCGGTCCGACGGGAGTAAAAAGAGCCTCGCCGAAACTTGTCCAGACTCCGGGGGGCATAAAAGCGGCATAGGCGCCACCAGTCCAGGGATCCCCGGGCCAATCCACTTCATCGTAACTGATCGGGAAAAGAGCCTCTTGACCGAAATAAATAGCTAAATCCGAGAGGACGGCGGCACGACGCGCTGGGCCACTCATTGAGCGCCAACGAATATAGCGATCGCCAACCACAAAGGTGGCGATTACCCCGACACCGGTTTCGGGATCGGAACTATCAGCACAGAGTTCCAACCATTGACAATTCCCCTGAGCAACTCCCGCTAGTCCCTGTTTTCGCCAGAAAGGTTGCTCATAGGAAATCAGGATTTTAGCGCAGCATCCCATCGGTACTCGTTGGGTTAGTTGTTCTCGCTGGGGTGGCAGCGGGGGATGATAAATAATGCGGCCGGCAAGATGGGGCGGCATGGCAATGATGGCAAATTTGGCGGTAAAAGTGTTCTGGGTGGTTTCTATGGTGACACCGGCCGAGTCATAATTAAGGCGAACAACTGGTTCCCCCAGTCGAATTCGCTCTCCTAATTCCGCCGCGATCTTGTCGGGAATTTGTCCGGCTCCGCCATGGATCAGTTCGGCTTCTGGATGTTCGGCCTGAGGGGCGCAATTTTGTCCCCAAAGAACGTGCAGCAGTGAGACTTGCTGGGGTTCGGCCGGCCCGAGAAAACCCACTGCACGCACCATATAAGCAAAATACCATTGACCAAAATCTGTGCTGGTGTTTTCTTCAATCCACTGGGCAAAAGTTTTACTGTCTAGTTTTTTGGTGTGATCGTTGCTTTGGGGATAACCGGAAGGTAGGGTTTTAGCTAGTTCTTGAAAACGCGCCCATGCTGACATCGCATCTTGCCATTCTGCCGGGCCGATATCGGGTACTTCTCCCTCGTGGAAACCTTGAAAAAAACCGTTGAATTCATAGCGTTTGTTGTTGAACACTAGGACGGTTTTTCCCTGATTGGGAGAGGGAAAACGACGTATTTTGTACTCATCGAGGAGGGACAAAAAACGCTCTTGGGTTGGACCCACCCACTGACCACCTCGATCGATCCACTGTCCGGAGGGGAGATATTGACCAGACATCCTACCACCGTAACGATTTCGCGCTTCGATCACCAGAACTTGATGACCTTGCCTCTGGAGATTCCGCGCGGCGATTAATCCTGCTAATCCTGCCCCAACCACGATACACTCATAGCTAGTCCACTGGAGATTTGTCATGATTTTAGCTCCACAGAATATTTTATAATTAACAATTATTATTTTCCCCGATTTTTCCCTCAGTTGCTCTATCCATTGGCTCTTTTGATTAAATTATCTGCTGCTATCAATGTTTGATCTTCTTAGCGATCGCTTAAGCCAACACCTAGAACAAATTGTCCGAGAAAGAAACCCTTTTTTCTCTAGTCAAGGACATTTTTATGTGCGAGAATACCTGCGGCAAGAGTTAGGACAGTGGGGAAAGGTTGAATCACATTGTTTCCCTTTTCAGGGAAAAGTTTACGAAAATTTAATCTTGGATTTGCCTAACAATAGTCAAAAACCTCCGATTTTAATTGGCGCTCATTATGACACGGTGCCGGGGTCGCCGGGGGCCGACGATAACGCCACGGGATTAGCGGTATTATTAGAATTAGCGAGGTTTTTTGGGGAGAATCAGGCTAATTATCCAATTCGTTTAATTGCCTTCGATCTAGAAGAATACGGATTACTGGGGAGCATTGCCTACGCAGAAAAATTAAAACAAACTAAGCAGGATTTAAGGTTAATGTTATCCTTAGAAATGCTCGGTTACTGTGATAAAAATCCCCATTCTCAAAAATATCCAGCTTTTCTAGAACATTTTTACCCCAACACCGGGGATTTTATCGCTTTGATTGGCAATCTCAAAACCCGCGAGGATTTAAATTTTCTTAGTCGAGTCATGAGAGAAAATCAGACTCCCTGCGAATGGTTGCCGGTAATTTTTGGAGGTTATATCGTCCCCGATACTCGACGCAGCGATCATTCTCCCTTTTGGGATTGCGGTTATTCGGCAATTATGGTGACAGATACTGCTAATATGCGTAATCCCTATTATCATAGTTCTCAGGATACAATCGCTACTTTGGATTTAAATTTTCTAACAAGAGTCTGTCAAGGTCTCTGTTTTGGATTGCAATCTTTACCGATGAGATAAAAGTTAGCGTGTAGGGTGAGTTAGCGTTAGCGTAATGCACTAATACCAGTTAGAAACTCAACATTATTGACGACATTGGTGTGGTTGGGTTTCGCTCAAGCGTCACTAATATTTGACAGACAAAAGTTATTATTGCTCAACCCAACCGACAAAATCGGCGATCGCTTATGACAAAAATTGCTATCATAGAAACTATTGATATTCAATGATTTAGGGGTAATCATAATGACACAGTTAACTGAAGAACGAAAACAAGAGATTATTGCTGAAGTTTTAGCAGCGAGAGCAAACCGTGAACAATTTCTATTAGAGATGAAACAACGGCAACAAGCAGGGTTAAAAATTGCTCAAAAATGTGCTAGTCTCCTTAAAGAGAAGTATGGAGTCACAAAAGTTGTTTTATTTGGTTCATTGTTAAATTATGAAGAAATAACTCCCCATTCTGATCCTGATTTAGCGGTTTGGGATTTACCAGAGAAAGATTATTTTAAGGCGATAGCAGAGTTAGATAATGGACAGGATTTTGAGGTGGATTTAGTAGAAGTTCAAAAGGCTCATCCTTATATTTTAGCAGCAATTGCTCAGGGGGTCGAATTATGACTAATTTATCAATTCAAGATAGAATTAATCAAGAACTCAATAAAATTTTTCAAGCCCTACAACAGTTAGAGATATTTTTAAGAGAATTATCTCATCAATCGAATGTCATGTATCAAAACGCATTAATTAATTCTATTGCGCTTAATTTGCATGGAGTTTATACTGGAATTGAGCGTATATTTGAAGCGATTGCTAAAAAAATTGATCAAAGATTCCCAACGGGGGATAAATGGCATCGAGATTTATTAGAGCAAATGTCTGTTGATATACCTAGGGTGAGAAAAGCAGTTATTACAGAAGAAACAAGGCTCATTTTGGATGAGTTACGGCAGTTTCGTCATCTGGTGAGAAGTGCTTATTCTTGCCAATTAGATGAGGAAAAGGTTTTAATCATCCCCCATGAAATTGTTAATTCTTATCAAACCATAATCAATGACATTCAATTGTTTTGTAATAATTTAAGTAAGGGAGAAACTTAATTAAAGATAACTGGTGATCGCACTGAATCTAAGTAAAGTGTATCAGGGCAAACATCTTGTTCATGAGGCCATAAGCAAAGTTATTCTGGACTTAAACGTACCTGTAGGGGCAAACCCCCTGTGGTTGACCCCGTGTTGCCCCTGTAGCGCACTAAGCAATACAAGCGCGTAAATCATTAAGAGTAATCATCAACGTCATCGGTTCAAGAGGAGACACATCAAAACCTAAAGCCAAATAAAAATTCTTAGCTTCTTCTGAAATAGCATGAACAATAATTCCCCGAATACCAATGGTATCAGCCGCTTTAACAACCCGTAGCGCACCATCACGAAATAAACCGCATCCTAAACCTTGACCTTGGTAAGAAGTATCTACTGCCAATCGTGCCAAAATTACCACTGGAATTGGGTTAGGCATATTCCGCCGAAATTTACCATTAGCTGATTGTATACTAATCGCCCCGGAAGCAAGGGCGTAATACCCAACTACCCTATTGTCAACGCAGGTAACAAAAGTTCTAGTTGCACCACTGGCTTGATTAGCATAAGCTCGACGCTTCAAGCAATCATCAAGAGAAGTAATTCCGCAGGAAAAATCAGTGATTGAGTGATAACTAGCCAGAGGTTCAGGTGGTGTCAAATTCATTCCTTCTCCCAAGGTGCGAGCGTCTGCATGGTTTTGCGTAAACGTTCATTAGGTTGAGGTGGTGCATCTAGAAGTGCGATAAATTCTGCATAAGCCTCTGGACTAGCCCAAAAAATAGTACGTTCGAGCAAAGTTTCCTCCGCAGCATTCCGCGCGGCTTCCAAAATAAAATCAGTTCTATTCTTACCTTGCACTTTGGCTGCCATATCGATCAAATTGCGTTCTTCTGGCTTAATTCGCAAATTTAGGGTATTACGCGGAGTCCTACTTTTTGTTTTACTACTCATAAGATGGGTGTGTAATTCCAAACTTAATTATTTTAACATAATGTAGTGACAACGACATTACACTATGTACGATACGATACCAGGATTTTTCAGAGAGATGAGCATCATTTGATGAAAGTCTAGGCTTCAAACCTTTCCATTATAACTGATAGGTAAAAGCTGCATCACCGCAGTAACACACCTTAAATAGTCTTGGGTTTCGTTGTTTTAATCCAATCGAGAAGAAGGGGCGTGCTGCTATGCAGTGCCGTAGGCATCGCACTATTATTGAGGAATTAATTTAATTAAACTTCTTAAAGTAGCATTAACGGATTCCGAATTAGGAAAATATTTTTTAACATCAGGATCAAGAATAATTACATCATTTTGCGCTGGAAAATGTTCAACCGTTTTTGTTCCATCTTCATGATGAATAGTAACGCTATGACCTTCCCGATACTGTTGGTAATATTTTCCGCGAACAGGATTTTTAAGTTGACTTAAATCATATTCTTCTCGCAAGTCATCTTCTAATTCATCTTGGATTTTCTCGTTCATAATATCTCCTTTCTTTGGGTGTAACTAATCTTGCACTAATTAAACGAATTTTGTGATCACGATCCGTATAAGAAATAAATAGAAATTTACCTTGATCTGATCAACCTATTATAAGATAGGGATTCTCTCCTGTAGAATGGTCAGGATCATCGAAATTTACAGCTAAGGGATCATCAAATACGGTGGATGCTTCTTCAAAAGAAATGTTATGTTTTCTTTGATTTATTTTTGCTTTCTGTTTATCCTATTCAAATGCTAGTTCCAAATCATTGCCACTTTGCCAACTGAAATATCCCCCATTTATAGCATATCCTGATGGCGGAATAACAATTTTTCCTCTGCGATCGCGTCTTGCCAAAGTTTGACCAATAGAGAGATCTATAAGCGATCGCCGCTGATAGTAAAAGGTGTGTCACCGCAGTAACACACCTTTATTAGTGTTGGGTTTTGTTGTTTCAACCTAATCTAGAAGAAGGGGCGATCGCACTTAAATAAAACTCCCTGTTGATGAATCATATTGAAGTTGCTTAATAGGATTATCTTGAAATGTAACTTCTGTAAATTTTTCAGGTAGCTTTGAAATAACAGTTCCAGAGCTTAGAGGAGTTTGTAACCAAACATAGACAATATTAGATGGAGCAAAAGTTATAGGATAAGTAGAGGGAACAACTGAGGCATTTAGTGGAGACTGTGGAATATTTTGACCATTAATAGATGCTTTCTGCTGTAACCCAAAAGTTAAGGCTGGATACTGAGTATTTGGCATATTGTTATTAACTTTATAAGCTCCAGAAGGAGGAGAGTTAGAATCAGTAAAGGGTCCGTCAAATAACCCATTGGATGTGAATGAATAATAACTAGCATCAATAGCAGGATAATCAGTCTGACTAATTTTTGAGATAACAGTTCCTTTGGTTAATTCAAACTGAGATGAGCAATAAATTGAATACTCTTCATTCCAGGTAATACTATTATATGGAAATGGCTCAAAAACTAGCCAAATCAAGGAGGGAGTAAAACTTGATATTGCCATAGATTCTCCAACATTAATCTCAAAATTAACGAGTTTTGCTAACGTAATTCTTAACGTTGCCGCTTTAATAATTTTTAGATCATCAGAATTAATTGAGAGCGTTAAAGAAAAATCGACCATTAGTTAAAGAAAAATCGACCATTAACTTTTCGCTTTTTAGAAATCGTAGATAACAGGATAGTGATCTGACACAATAAAATTGTCAAGTACCGTACCAATAACTCCTGGTCCCGGATTTTTAAAAGCATAGTCTAAGTTTGTTCCGCTACCAGGATGAGTAGGAACTGGATTATGAGGACAATAAGCTGTTCCAGGAGGAACAATTTTAGGAGAGCCACTTCCAGGCAGACCCCATTGGGTTGGATCACAATTATAATCTCCAGCCGCAAACCAAGAGCCACCTGTAAGATTTATATTAGCAAGTAGTCCAGGTCCATCATTGCCATTACCTGAAAAGGCGTGAAGACTAAAAATGTCTGCGTTTCCTGCTGGACCATACAAAAGGCGCATCCCAATGGCTGGTCTACCTCCCAGTGGATTGGGAATATAGATTAAATTCAAAGGGGGCAATACAGAGGCAACAGCTACATTATTTCGATGTCCTGTAGCATCTGTTTCAATCCAGATAATATAGACATTAAAAGGTCGGCTAGAAGTGCCAAGATTCCACAAAAGATAAGCTCCGTTCAAACCGACTGGGGGCGCAAAACCGGGCAACCAACCTGGTGCTGCTGCTGGTACAGCCGATGGTGGAGGATTGCCAGACTCTTGTAAGCAAGCTACGTTAACTCCTGCTTGCAGAAAGAGTCGTTTAACATCTGCATTCCATTTACTTTCACCGCCTCCCGTTGCTCCTTGCATATTCCAAGTGACGACACGCATAATTACTCCTAATTTACAGTTCAAAATGATTGATAGTCTATGGTCTTAGCTTTTAGATTCGGCTTCTTGCTTTTTAACTTCTATTGAGAAGCTAGAATGTATGGTTCAAGAAACTGGGTAAATTGGGACAGTAAACCAAACCTAGAAGAGAAAGAGTAGAAGTATTTATAACTTCATAGGTTTGGCAATAATTTATTACACGGCTTTTATCCCTTTTCTGGCATTAGTAAACGCCTGCTTGTTTTAATATTTTGACATCGGGATCATCAAAACTAGCTAAAGCCGCAAAACTATCTAAAGCCGTCACATTTCCCGCAGAGGATGGAATAAAAGTTCCTGTGGCTGGATTATACACGAGGGATTTTTCAGTGACAGAGCCTCCAAACGTCACGATTGTTGCATTTCCATTTACTCGTGTAATAACAGTTCCAGATGTATAGGAGGCTTGTAGCCAAACATAAACAGTCGTTAGGGGTGTAAAAGTAACAGGGAACATCGCAGGAACAACTGCCGCATTAAGCGGTGATGGGTTAATCCCTTTGCTATTAATAGATGCTTTTTGTTGTAAGCCAAAAGTTAAGGCTGGATACTGAGTGTTTGGCATATTGTTGATCGCTTTATATGACCCACGAGGAGGTGCATCTGAATCTATAAATGGTCCTTGAAATGTTGCAGTAGAGTCAAAAGAATAATAAGCGGCATCATTAGCAGGAAAATCTGTTTCACTTAACCGCGTAATCACTGCACCATTTTGTATTACTTGGTTGGGGGAGGCATAAATGCTATATTGCTCTTCCCATTGAACTTTATTTCCTTGAAAGGGATCGAAGACTAGCCAAGTTACATTAGGACTTGATGCACCCACAGGTTTGGCTATCGTGATTTTTAGTTGTGCGGCTTTCATAATTTGTAAGTTCGCAGCATCAATTGAAAGATCAAGTGTATATTGAGGCATGGTTTTCTCCTTATTTTTGATTTGAGTTAATTTGATTTTTTAGAAACAATTTTAGACTTCTAAGTTGAATTAATGATCAATCAACTTCCGTCTTTTGTCTCTACACCGCTAAAACACTCTCAAAAATCCATTTCTGAATTTTTTAGATTAGCCATAGTGCCTTAAGCAAAATGCCTTGTCTTTTGGGTCAAAAGTGATTTGTTTAATCACCTTTGATACCAGAATAAGTTTTATTTTGAGTAATGGCAATCTCTAAAGTTAATACTTTTCTAATAGGTTTTTTTGAGCAGAATATTAGATTTATATTAGATTTATATTAGATTTATATTAGATTCAAAGGGTCACTTTATGGTATGACTTCCTCATCCCTGAAAGTAGAACAAATGAATTAATCTGTCGGCTAAAATTCTCAAAACCCTTTTACCCTCTGACTTGTAGCGGTTTCAGGGGATGAAAAGAAAGCAGCAAAAAAGCGATCGCTTATCCCTCAAGGAAAACACCTGCCCTAAGTAAGGAGATGCTACCACCGAATGATGAGTATAACCTTCCAATTAGTTCTGGCTTTACTTTCCCGTGGGCAAGTGATTTTACAAGGAGAAAACCATGACAAAAAAGCCTCACATTAAACTCATCCACATTGGAGAGTACATGGCTGAAGTGGAAGTAGAACTGATTGAGACTCCCGAAGGATGGTCGCCCTATTTATCATTAGAAGACGCTCAAAAATTAGATGATGTCCGAGAAGCCCTTCGTCAAGGTGATCTACAAAAAGCTTCCAATTTAGCACATCTTTACAAAATTACCCCTCTTACCGTTTAACTAAACTTTGACAAGAAAAAATTAAAAAGCGATCGCAATCCTTGAAAACAGACAGCGATCGCCTAACTTTTAACTATCACAAGCAACATTATTGGAGGGCTGATAATTCTTCTCGAAGAATACGGCGTAAATCGGACTGAGTGAGCGATCGCTCAGAAGGAGATTGGATATATTGTTTTAAAGCCTCATTAATTAGGGTTTGATAACCCATTCCTGCGGTTTCAGCCTGTTCTCGAAAATAAGCTAGAATCTCATCATCTAGATAAATGGTAATGCGTGTTTTTCCCTGAGAGGAAATGAGCGTCCCTCGTTTTCCTTGAGAAAAATCATATTCCTTTCTCATAAGTTTTTCTCTCTTGTTTTGTAGCACGACGAGCGGAAATCAAGGGAATGACTTCACCCCGCAAAGTATAAATAACCACTAATAGTGATCCCATGTTTCCCATCCCCACTGCAATAAAACGTTCTTCTGTTATACAACCGGGATCAAGATCATGAATAGCGAGGGGATCAAAAAACACCATTTCAGCTTCTGCAAAGGAAACACCGTGCTTTTGCCAGTTGGTTTTTGCTTTTCTGGGATCATATTCAAATGTCATACATACATTATATGTATCTTAGAGGGTTGAGTCAAGCTCAAAACCCCTTCAGAGTATCACACGGATCGCCTTACCTTACCACTTAGAGGGGTATTCAGGGGGAATGACAACTGTGCCATGTTGACATCCTCGCCGCCGTAAAACGGACGGCGATTCCCAAACCTCACGATTTGGGTTTCTGCTTCTTTCCCGAAGGATTTTTCGCACCTGCCTTAACAGATTTACTCTGTTCTGGTCTTATGGTCGCTCTACAGACTGACACCGCAAGCCCTGCGGCCAAAATATTTTTACTGGCGTTAATATCTCGGTCATGGTGCGTCCCACAGTCTGGACAGTCCCACTCTCGAACATTTAACGGCATTTTTTCAGCAATGTACCCGCAATTACTACACCTTTTAGAGCTAGGAAACCATCTATCTATTTCGATGTAATTTCTTCCGTACCAACGGCATTTGTAGGCTAATTGTCGGGTGATTTCTCCCCAGCTTACATCAGATATTGCCTGAGATAATTTCGGGTTTTTGACCATATTCTTGATGGCTAAATTCTCAACCACAATCGTTTGATTTTCACGAACTAATTGAGTGGTTAGCTTATGTAAATGGTCTTTTCTGCTATCGGTGATTTGAGCGTGAATCTTGGCTACTTTGATTCTTGCTTTTTCCCGATTTTTTGACCCTTTCTGTTTTCTAGAAAGATTTTTTTGCGCTTTTCGCAGTCTCCGATAATGCTTTTTAAAGTGCTTAGGATTAGATACTTTGTCACCATCGCTGGTAATCACAAGGCTACTAATTCCTAAGTCAATTCCAATGGCTTTATCTGTTACTGGTAAAGGCTTAATCGTTGGGTCATCAAATCTAATTGAAATATGCCAACGTCCAGAAGGATGTAATCTGACTGTTACTGTGCTTGGTTCACAGCTTTCTGGGATTTGTCTTGACCATCGAATAGGTAAAGGTTCTGTGCATTTAGCTAAATAGATTTATTTGTCTTTGAACTTAAAAGCAGATTTGGTAAATTCGGCACTTCCTCCTTGATGTTTTTTCTTAAAGCTAGGATACTTAGTACGACCAGCAAAGAAATTAGTGAAAGCTGTTTGTAGGTGTCTTAACCCTTGTTGTAAAGGTACACAGCTAACTTCATTGAGAAAGTGTAATTCTTCTTGTTTTTTCCACTCGGTCAACATTGAAGAAGTTTCAGTATATCCTACTCTTTCTTGTCTTTCATACCAAGCTTGTGTTCTGACATGGAGAGCTTTATTGTAAACCAATCTTACACAGCCCAGAGTGCGCCGCAATAGCGACTCTTGTTCGGGTGTGGGGTAAAATCGAAACGAATAGGCTTTTTCCATACCTCACATTTTAGCATATATTTTGTAAACGATGCTTATATTTAACAGTAAAGCCGTCGTAGAACGACGGGGTTTCAGACCCAAATTTTCGATGAAGAATCATTTTAAATTCAATCGCTTCCATTCGTTAAGTTTAATAAAGTGCTGTATCAAGTTTAACCCAATCAATCCAGGCAGTTTTAGGGGATGAAAAGAAAGCCGCAAAAAAGCGATCGCTTTTTCCCAATCAAATATAATTTAGGTAGAAAATTCCCAAAAAACCTCTATGCTCAACGGGTACAAAATTATTGATGCTGATTCCCATGTCATTGAACCCCCCGCAATGTGGGGACAATACCTAGAACCTAAATTTAGGGAATTTGCTCCTTCTGCTGACATGAAAATCAAAGGAGAACCGATTAGTCAAAAAATCTCCCCACAAGTACAAGCAGAAGGGAATAAGCAGATGAGGCAAGCTCATCCCCATGCTTATCTCAATCGCTATAATCCGGAATCCCATGTTCAAGCAATGACACAAATGGGGGTAGATAGGGCTTTTATTTATCCTACCTATGGACTGTGGTTATTTGCCATTGATAGCCTACCCGCCGAAGTGATGGGGGCTTTTGTCCGTGCCTATAATAGATGGTTATTAGAAGAATATTGTAGCTATGACCCGGCCAGACTCAAAGGAGTCGCTGCAGTCAATCAACATGATCCCGAAGACATGGTAAAAGAGCTACACCGCATGGCAAACTTGGGCTGGAAGGCGGTTTTTTTTGCGCCCTAATCCCGTTAAAGGTAGAATTTTGAGCGATCGAGCCTATGAACCCTTTTGGACGGCCTGCGAGGATTTGGACATGGCTGTAGGAATTCATGAAGGCACTCATAGCCGCTTACCCACCACTGGTGCAGAGCGGTTTAATAGTCGGTTTGCGCTTCATGCTTGTTCTCACCCGATGGAACAAATGATGGCACTGTTAGCCTTAATTGAAGGGGGGGTTTTAGAATGTCATCCTCAGCTAAGAATCGGATTTTTAGAGTCGGGCTGCGGTTGGTTTCCCTATTGGTTATGAAAGCTTGACGAAGAATACAAAAATTTATAGTATGATATAAAGAATAAGATTAGGTTGAACTTAATCCAAGTATTTTCCCTATCAATCTCAGATTATTAAGATATTATGACTGAAAACCCCAATAATTATAGTTCTAACTTACCTTCTGGTTGTCCCTTGATCCCAGAATCAATCATGACTGCGAATAGATGTGAACACACGGAGCTTAACTTAGAGATTGAAGGGCAATTACCAGAAGACTTGCAGGGTCATTTTTTTATGGTCGCACCAGTAGGAACGGTTGATTCTGGGGGTACCCCTTTTCCCGATGGCGACTCATTGTTGAATGGCGACGGTATGATTTACCGACTCGATTTTGATTGCCCCGGTGAAGCAAAGATAACAACACGATTAGCTAAGCCCCCTGATTATTATGCAGACAAGGCAACCTTCTTGAAAAGCCAATACCAAAAGTATAGATTTCGCAATCATGGAATTGTCCGCTTTTCTTGCGCACTTGGCTTTCGTAATGAGCTAAATACAGCTTTTCTAGTTATGCCATCAGGAAAGGAAGATGTCCTAGATCGTTTATTAGTGACCTATGATGGAGGCCGTCCCTACGAATTAGATACAGAAACCCTTGAAGTTGTTACACCTGTTGGCTGGAATCAAGAGTGGCGGGCCGAAATGAACAAACCACAATTTCCTTTCAAGACGATTTTGAGTACCGCCCATCCTGCTTTTGATAGTAATACGGGTGAAATGTTTACTGTAAATTATGGCAGAGCTATTATGAATCTGCTAAAGAGGCTCCCTTTTGCCATTGAATTAGATGAACTCCCCAAAGACATTTACCAATTAATGAGGACAGTCATTGGTTTTTATAATGCTAATATGTTGCGAAATATTTTTCAGTTGAATATTATGTGGGCTCAAGGTATTTTGCAACAGGCCATAAATGTAATTAAATATTTGCTTGGGGAAGATATTGAGAATTTTGTCTATCTGCTTCGCTGGGATGGGACAGGAAACTTAGAGCGTTGGAAGTTAAGACTTCCCGATGGTTCACCAGTAAAAATTGAACAAACCATCCATCAAATTGGAGTCAGCAAAGATTATGTGATTTTAATGGACACAGCTTTTATTGTCGGTTTAGAGCAGTTAATAAACAATCCAATACCAGAGAATAAACAACTCGAAGAATTAATCAGAAACTTACTCGAAAGCCCGAATCGACCGGATTCATATATTTATATTGTACGTCGTGGGGATCTCATCTCAGGACAGTACCCGATTGATTCTGACAAGGAAGTGACTGTCATCGCTAAAAAACTCATCATTCCTTTACCAGCTGCTCACTTTTTAGTTGATTACGAAAATCCTGATGGAAAGATTACGCTTCATGTTGCTCACATTGCTTCTTGGGATGTGGCTGAGTGGATTCGTAAATATGACTTATCGGCTTACCCACCCTATCATCCAATCGCCAAGCGGGTTTATTCTATGGAACCCAGTGAGATGGATATTAGCCGTTTGGGACGCTATGTAATTGATGGAAACCGAGGAGAAGTCATTCAATCAAATGTTATCTACTCATCTCCCTATACTTGGGGAACGGGTTTATACGCTTACCGAGATCGATTATCATCAGGAAGGCAACCCAAACGACTTGATGATATTTATTGGATTTCCTTTGGACTTTGGCAGGAAACGATGACAAAGTTTCTCTATGATTTATATAAAGATGCCCCCTACCGAGCAGTGCCTTTGGAGGATTTACTAAATTTAGCAAAACAAGGCGTTCCATCTTCCCTGTTTCGATTACATACCCCAGATGATTCCCTGAAGATTGCCGATTCTTATCAGTTTCCTAGGGGATATATTGGTGGTTCTCCTCAGTTCATTCCTCGCCATACAAGCGAAGAAAATTCTACAGAGGGTTACATCATTTGTAGCGTTTTTACCCCTCGTAGTAGCGAATTTTGGATTTTTGATGGGGGGGATCTGGCCAAAGGTCCTTTGACTAAGCTAAGACATCAGGATCTAAATTTTGGTTATAGTTTGCACACGGCTTGGCTTCCTACAATTGGTCGCCGTCAAGTGAGTTACAATATCCCTGTCAAATAGGATTTTCAGCAGTTGGTAAAGGACAGTTCCCCCGATATTCAAAAACTTTTTGAAGATGAAATATATCCCTTCTTTCCATCAGATAATGGACATTTAGTGTAGGAGATAAAGATTCGATGCTCGCTCTTCCTAACTATGAGATTAATCATAAGATTTACGAAGGGGTTAAAAGCGTCGTTTATCGCGGTAAATCTTGTCAGAAAGAACAGCCCGTAATCATCAAAGTTCTCAAAGCTGAATATCCCTCCATAGAAGAGATCGTTTCTTGGAGACAGGGGCATGAAATTATTCAAAATTTAAACTATGACGGGGTAGTTAAATCCTATGGTTTGGTTAACTATCGTCATGGTTTTGCCCTAATTCTCGAAGATTTTGGTGGTCAATCTTTAGCTGAATTTTTAACAACCCAACACCTTTCTATTTTTCAGTTTTTAACCATTGCTATCTCTTTGGCAGACATCTTAATTAAGATTCACCAAGTTCCCATTATTCATAAAGATATTAAACCCAGTAATATCCTCATCAACCGAGAAACAAAACAGGTTAAATTGACTGATTTTAGCATTGCTTCTAACCTAACATTTGAGCGGCAAACTATTACCAATCCTCGCTTTTTACAAGGAACACTGGCTTATATGTCCCCAGAACAAACGGGACGAATGAATCGCCGGATTGACTATCGCAGTGATTTTTATTCTTTGGGAGTGACCTTTTATGAAATGCTCACAGGAATGTTGCCCTTTAGATCTCAGGATTTGATGGAGTTAGTTCATTGTCATATTGCGAAACAACCTCCTCCTTTAGAACAATTCTCAGTTCCGCCGATGATTTCTAACATTGTTAGAAAACTAATGGCAAAAAATGCAGAAGAGCGTTATCAAAGTGCTGCTGGACTCAAATTTGATTTGGAAACTTGTTTATGTCAACTAGAAAAGCAGAGCCGGCTTAAGATTTTTGCTTTGGGAGAACGGGATTATCCCAATCAATTGCTGATTCCTCAAAAACTCTATGGAAGAAGTCAAGAAATAGTGAGATTACTAGAAGCATTCAAACGAGTAGCAAACCCAAAAGTAGCAGCAGTAGAAAAAGTTGAATCTGCAATCGAAATAATGTTAGTCTCTGGTTATTCAGGAATTGGTAAGACATCCATTGTTAATGAAGTTCAAAAAGCAATTGTTGAAGCGAGAGGATATTTTATTAGGGGAAAATTTGAGCAGTTAAAACGCAATATTCCTTATCTAGCTCTGATTCAAGCATTTCAAGAATTAATTCGCCAGTTATTAACTGAAAATCAGGAGGAAATTGAATCGTGGAAAGACGATATTATCAGGGTTATTACGCCAAATGCTCAAATTATTATCGATGTCATTCCTGAAGTTGAATTAATCATTGGTAAACAGCCAGAAGTTCCTCAATTAAACTCTCTAGAAGCTGAAAATCGTTTTAATCAAGTTTTTAAAGAGTTCATCAAGGTTTTTTGTACTCCTAATCATCCTTTGGTAATTTTTCTTGATGATTTACAATGGATAGATTCGGCATCCCTAAAATTATTGCAACTTATAGTGACCGATAAAAGAGGCAAATATTTGTTTTTTATTGGTGCTTATCGAGATAACGAGGTTAGTTCAACTCATCCCTTAACCTTGATGCTAGAGAAACTAAAAACTACCCATTTAGTGATCAATCATCTTGAAATTCAACCCTTATCTTATGACAATGTTCGACAATTAATTGAGGAAACTTTTAACGGTAAGGTTAATAGGGATGAGCTTAAAGATTTAGCCGAGTTAATTTTTTATAAAACCCAAGGCAATCCTTTCTTTATCTCTCAGTTTCTTAAAACTTTATACAGTGAAAATTTAATAACCTATCAAGTCAATATAGATCGTTGGATTTGGTCTAGTGAGGCTATACAATCTGTCGGTATTACTGATTATAATGTTGTGGAATTAATTGTTAGAAATATTGGTAAACTTCCTGAAAAAACGCAACAACTAATCAAATTAGCTGCTTGTATTGGCAACTCTTTTAGTTTAGATTTATTGGCATTTGTTCAACAAAAATCTATCTCCGCTACAGCGAAAGAATTAGCGATAGCTCTTCAACAAGGATTTATTTTACCTCAGTCAGAAGACTATAAACTTCCTTTATTGTTTGATCAGATAGAATACCAACAGTTAAATTTAGAAAATGTAGAGATTAAATACAAATTTTTACACGATAGAGTACAGCAAGCAGCCTATTCACTTATTCCCGAATCAGAACGAAAAGCAACTCACTTGCAAATTGGTCAATTTCTTCTCAAAAAGACAACTCCTCAAGCTCAAGAAAACAAATTATTTGACATAGTTAATCAACTCAATTTTGGGATTGATTTGTTAAAAGATACCTCAGATAAAGAACAGTTGTGTCAATTAAATTTAAGGGCGGGAAAGAAAGCTAAATCGGCTAATGCTTACCAAGCTTCAGTCAATTATTTACATTTTGCTTGTCAGCTTTTATTATTAGATAGTTGGCAAAAGCAATATGAGCTTACCTTTAATATTTATCTTGAATTAGTAGAAGCTCACTATCTGAATACTAATCTAGAAACGGCTGATAATCTCTGTGATTTTGCTTTACTGCACGTCCGAGGTCCTTTAGAACAAGTTAAATTTTACGAAATAAAGATTAAAATAAACTTGGCTAGAGGCGCAATAGATTTAGCTCTAAATAACGGACAAAAAGCTTTAGAAATTTTAGGCATATCTTTAGTGGAATCACCACCACAAGCGTTAAACATTGAAAAATTAGCCAGATTAGGAGTGATGAAAGAACCTAATAAGTTGATGGCAATGAAGATTTTTAGTCTTATTTATGCTCCTGCTTGTTTTGCCGAAAGTTCTATAGCATTACCAATTCTCTATACTGAGATTACCCTATCCCAGCAGTATGGCAATTCACCCCCAGTCGTTTATGCTTATGCTGTTTATGGAATTATTGTCTCTTGGCTCATGTTAGATATTGATTTAGCTTATCAACTTGGACAATTATCTTTACGGGTTTTAGAGAAATTAAATGCCAAGGATTTTTGGTCGAAAGCTTATGTCTCAATTTCTATTAATATAACCTATAAAAAACATCATATTAAACAAACGCTTGAACCCCTTAAGAAATCTATACAAAAGGCTCTGGAAGTTGGCGATCTTGAATTTGCTTGCCATGGGGCTAATTTCTACTGCGATCATTTATTATTTGTAGGGAATAACTTAGAATTCGTTCATAATCAGCAAAAACAATATATTGATTTTATTGCTCAATATCAGCAAGAACATCCCTTAAATTTAATAAAAATATGCGCCCAATTTGTCGAAATTTTAGTAAATGAATCCGTCGTCAAAAACTTGACGGGTACTATCCTCGACGAGGAAAAGTCTTTAAGGCAGTTACTCCAAGTTAACAATCGAATTTCTGTCTTTAATATTTATTTTTATAAAGCTTGGCTTTGTTACTTGTTTAAAGATTATCCTCAAGCAATAGAAAACAGTAAGATCGCCCTTGAATATTCAGGTTTTGTGAAAGCGGAAATTATTTTTACAGAACATAATTTTTATTATTCTTTGGCATTACTAACTCAATAGAACTCTTGCAAATTAATTATATGTTATAATGATGGGTTAACTAATTTTCCCCAAAAAATTAGTTAATCAGTACATTCGTCCTGAATGAAAACTTGAAGTTTAACTTTTAACTCAAAACTCTTTAGAGCTGCTTTAATTTGGTTATCAAAACCTCTTTATTTAAGCGGCACAAACTATCTCAATTATAAAAATTGAGAATAAATTCTCCTTGACTTGATTAATCTTTAGGCAACTTTTAAGAAGCTGCTATACCTATCCCTAACTCACAGTTATAAATAGCCGCCAACAAGTTAACTCTTAAACTATATCTTCGACGACGATTCCGATATTTACAGGATAAGATTTTAAAGATTTTGAGTTTCCTATTTATATGTTCAATGATAATCCTTTCTTTGGCTAAAGCCTTGTTATACTCTTTTTCTAACTCTGTTAATTTTCTATTTTTCGATTTCTTTTTCGGTGTATAACTATTACTATGGTATGCAGCTATTCCCTGATAACCACTGTCTTCTATGCTGGTAGTTAAAGGATGAAAACGAACTCGACTTTTTTTAAATAAACTAAAATCATGACCTCTACCTTTCCCACAGAAGACACAGATAATTTCCTCTGTATTTTGATCAGCTACTAATTGGGATTTTAAAGTATGATAACCTCTTTTACCCGAAAAAAAATCTTTCTGTTTCTTTTGGGGGCGTTCAATGGGAGTTTCCGTTACATCCATTACCGTTATGACCGGTATCTCTGCTTGATTGAGTAAAGCTTTTTTTCCTTTTAAACGGAAGTTTCCCGATTGTAAAAGCATTTTTTCCGTCTTATTTACAATCCGACATATAGTTGATTCTGATAGTTCCCAGCTTGTACCAATGTGAAAATATGTTCTATATTCTCGCCAATATTCTAACGTTACTAAAACTTGTTCTTCTATAGATAGTTTAGGTTTCGGTCCCCTTTTAGATGGTGAATTAGAGTCGGCTTCAACACTTTTTACTGATTCTACCATCTTTCTATATGTTTGTTTGTACACACCGAAACGGCGTTTGAATTGTTCATCTGATAAGTTTTGATAATCCATAATTTTGCTAATAAACATAGCAAAATTATAGATGATTTCCTGACCTAAGATCACATTTTATTCTTTTTTCCACTTCAATCTAAGAATTGAGAAAAAAGCAAAACCTTATATTATACCATAAAAAAATTATGCAAGAGGTCTAATATCCATCCCTCGATCAAAAAAATAAAAAACAATATCTTAAGCAAGTCAAAGAAAATCAGAAACTGATGAAATGTTGGCAAGATCATGCCCCGATGAATTTTCAGCATAAATACAATTTAATACAGGCAGAAATGGCTCGTGTTTTGAGAAAACCTTTGACAGCAATGAAATATTATGATAGTGCTATAGCAGGAGCAAAGAAATATGAATTTATTCATGAAGAGGCTTTAGCTTATGAACGTGCCTCTGAATTTTATTTTACTTTAGGTAGAGAAGAAATCGGTAAATTATATCTCAGAAATGCTTATCATTGTTACATTCGTTGGGGTGCAAAGGCCAAAGTTAAACAATTAGAAGAAGAATACCCTCAATATTTATTAGGCATCAGCAATCAAAACAAATCTAAAGGACTGAGTACCACCATTTCAACCACTGGTAATGATGGAGCAGTTCTTGATTTAACCACTATTCTTAAAGCCTGGCAAGCGATTTCTGGAGAAATTAAACTAGAAAATCTCCTAACAAATTTAATGAAAATTGTCATTGAAAATGCAGGAGCGCAGAAAAGTTGTCTGATTTTAGAACAGGAAGGAAATTGGGTCATTGAAGCTCAAGGAACAATTGATCAAGAAACGCTTAATATCTTACAGCCGATTCCCATAGAATCTATCGACCATGATCATTCAATTCCTATCTTACCCACCAGTATTATTTACTATGTGGCTCGGACAAAAGAAACTATCGTTTTAAATGATGCCACTTCATCAGGTCAATTTACCAACGATTCTTACATTATTGCTAAAAAAACTAAATCCATTCTTTGTACTCCTTTACTCAATCAAGGTCAATTAAAAGGAATTGTTTATTTAGAAAATAATTTAACAACAGGCGCATTTACCTCAGAAAGGGTTGAACTATTAAATATTCTAGCAGCTCAAGCTGCTATCTCTATTGATAACTCCAGACTCTATCAAACCTTAGAACAAAGAGTAGAAGAACGGACAAAAGAACTCACAAACACTTTAGAGGTACTGAAAGCAACCCAAGCAGAACTTATCTTTGAAAATGACCTACTTAAAAGTGCTGAACAACCTCCCAAATTTGTCTATCAAGTGGGGGGCAGTTTACCGATGGATGCACCGAATTATGTGGTTCGACAAGCTGATCGCAATCTTTATAAAGCTCTCAAACAAGGTCTATTTTGCTATGTTTTAAATGCACGTCAAATGGGAAAATCTAGCTTAATGGTGCGGATGATGAGCCAATTACAAAAGGAGGGAATTAGATGTGCAGTAATTGACTTAACTCGGCTAGGAACAGACAATATTACCCCCGAACAATGGTATAAAGGATTAGCCGTTGATCTGCTCCGCAGTTTTGGATTAATCAAAGAATTGAAAACTTTTAAAGCTTGGTGGAGTGAACAATTAGACCTGCCTCCTGTACAACGATTAGGACAATTTATAGAAAATTTTCTTCTAGTTAATGACGATTTTGATCAGCGGCAATCTGGAAAATCGACTGTTATATTTATTGATGAAATTGATAGCATTTTAGGGTTAAAATTTGATGTCTCTGACTTTTTTGCTTTAATTCGTTCTTTTTATAACCAGAGAGCGATTCAACCTCAATTTCAAGAGCTAACTTTTGCCTTTTTTGGTGCTACCACACCTTCAGCTTTAATTACTGACCCCCAGAAAACACCTTTTAATATTGGTAACGCTATTGAATTAGCAAGTTTTAAAGAACACGAAGCCCAACCTTTATTATATGGGTTAACAGAAAAAGTCAGTAATCTTCAGACAATGCTCAAACAAGTCTTAAGCTGGACGGGAGGGCAACCTTTCTTAACCCAAAAACTCTGTCAACTGATGCGGGATAGTGAGCAACCAATCCCCTCTAATCAAGAAGAACAATGGTTGGCCAACTTAGTAGCAGAAAAAATTATTCAAGATTGGGAGATGCAGGATCAACCCGAACATTTAAAAACCATTCAAGATCGCCTTCTTCAAAGTCCAAACCGACCCCAGTTATTAACCTTGTATCGACAAATCCTGCATCAAGAACCAATACAGATTGATAACAATCCCTATTTACCTGAGTTATTTTTATCTGGATTAGTGGTAAAACGCCATGGAAAAATGGACGTTCATAATCGGATTTATCAGACGATATTTAATAATGATTGGCTTGAGCGATCACTGTCTTAATACCATGGTTCAAAAATTTATTTATACCGAACCAGTATATTGACTTATAAAGTACTTTTGATACAACTGACAACTGACAATTGCTTTATTTTCTCTGAGTTTAATTAAACCCATACTATTAAGTTTATAAGCAATAATTGGATCGACTATCATTGGTTGATTCCCTTGACAAATCTGTTGAAAAATACCGGCAAGTTCGGGTTGTTTTTGTAAAGTGACCCAGTGAAGCTGTAAATGAGAGGAATAAATTCCCGTTGATGTAGTTGCTGATTTGATTAAATCTGGCATCGTGATTTGCTCTTGGCTAAGATGATAAATCGCTAAATGAATCAAGGCAGGATGTCCCCCCACTAAGTCGATCAATTGTTGAATTTCGTTGGTTGCTAATTCATTTAATTGATATTTTTTTGCCAATTCTGCCACTTGTTCTTGACCAAAACCCTGTAACTCTATGGGTAATCCCACATTAAAAGGAGACTGTTCTAATCGCAGAGAAACATAAGATTCTGTGGATTGAACAATAATTAAACGTAATTTCTGCCACAGGGGAGATCGCTTAGATTCTTCATAACAAGCTCTGATTAAAGGTAAAAAATCTTCTGCTACTTTCGGATGTTCAAAGACTCGATGCACTCCATCTAAAGCCAATACCAGTGGCTGTTTTATCTCTCGTAAAATATACTCTTCAAAATAAATTGTCCAACTCATTTTAATTCCTATATCTTCATCCCAATAATCATCTAATTTGGCTTCTAAATTCAACTGCCGAGCGCAATTACGGCAGATCCAGCGTAAGAACTTGTTAAAATTTGCTATGATGTCTTGGTCTGCTTTTTGTAAATCTAAACTAACAATTTGATAACCGAATTGCTGTTGACAAGCCTCTAAAATTGTTAATAATAAAGACGTTTTCCCCCATTTGTTGGGAGCTTTAATGCGTACTAACGCCCCAGATTGTCCGATTTCCTCGATAATTTTTGCTTCAAGTTTTGTTCGTTTTAGATAATAATAAGAATTATAGGGAATAGGAGCATCGGGGTATTCTGGACGCTCATTTTGGAGATATTCCTGATCGCAATACTGAAGCGATGTGGAGTTGGTAAAATGAGATTGTAGTCTAGATAAAAAATTTTTCTTATTGATCGTTTGTCCGATCAGTTGCGAGACTCTATTATAGAGTCCTGGGGCAACTACATTGGCAAGATAGCCGCTACTATAACCATTTTCTTGGGCAATTTCTTGATAGTTCTTTTTCTGCCAAAGTCCTCGCAATAATAATTGTTCTGTGTCATTGAGACAGCGATTCTCAAGCTTGAGCAGTTGCCCATTAAGAATCTCTTGGATTTCCTCGAATTTCATTATTTTTGTCCAAGGTAAGAAGATTTGAAGAAATAGATTGTTTTATTTTCCAGTTCCGTTGCAGCCAGAAAGCCTGAATCTTGACATAACAGCACCGATTCAAACTAGAATTGGTATATTTGACAAACAAGCTGACGAGAACCAGCAACCGACAAAATTGTGCGATGGCAACCCTGAGAGGGATTCAATTCCCCTCTTGCTAGGAAATTATAGCATTTCTTGTCAAGGTCAATTACACGGGAGCAATTATCTCTTGATCATTTCTATCAAAACCCCTAAGTCTTCAGCGTCTAACTTCTCGATAATCCTATTAAGAATTAATTCGGAAAAATCCTCACAGGAGTTGACTAGACAGGGTTTTAGCAATCAGATGTACTGCATTTAAACTGCTTATTCGCAATTTAAATGCAGTGGCTGCTCCCAATCTTGCCAACAACTCTGAACAGTTACTGTTCATCCCTCAATATACTTGCTCCCAGAGCTTCTAGGGTTTCTTGCAGCATTTCAGCGCGAGAGATATTACCCTGATCTTTCAATAATTGTAGGCCTTTTTGCCAAATCTCGATCGCCTCATTATAACTACCGAAAACTATATAAGCCACCCCTAGATTTTGGTAAATAGTGGGATTATCGGGGTTTAACTTGAGAGCTTTTTTATAAGCTTTAATCGATTCTGGTAGCCGGTGCAGTTGTTTGAGAACCAGTCCTAAATTATAGTAACCATCGGCATAGCTAGGATCAATTTCTACGGTTTTCTCAAAGACAGATAAGGCAGTTTCGTATTTTTCTGCTTCGTATAATAACCCACCTAAATTATTATAAGCACCCAGTTTTAATTTATCTAAAATTGGCTGCTTAATCGCTTTAACAAAATGATCGCCTGATTGCTTAAATTCCTCCACTGAATAATAATAATTAGCGAGATGATAATATAACTCGTATAAAATATGTGGATTAGAGCCATGGCATTTTAAACCATGTTTGAGCAGCTTAAAACCCTCTTTATCCCTGCCAATCTTCAGATATAACCCTCCCAATTTACTACACACATAGGGATCGTGGGGATGTTGTTGATAAAAGCCCTCCATCGCTTTTCTTGCCCGTTCAAACTTATCTAGGCTGGCTATTTTATCGACGGTGTAACCGTAGTGAAAGATAGCAATTTCTGGCAGTTCAACTATTTTCCAACCCGGTTCTTTTTTTAATAAAATAGCCACATTATCATCAATAATTGAGTGATAGGGACGGGTAAAAGTGACTTGAGGATGTCGGCGAAATAGCCGCGAAATTAGAGAATAGGGTGATTGTATGGCTCCGATTTCATGGCGGATTAAATTAATAACTAAATTTTCCTCTTTTTCCATAGCCCGACGCATTTTCGGTACGATAGCAGGATTTAATTCCTCATCGGCATCAAGAACTAAAATCCAATCGCCAGTAACATATTTTAAAGCCTCATTTCTGGCCTCGGAAAAATTCCCCCGCCAATCGTAGCTAGGAACTATAGCACCGTAACTTTTAGCAATAGCAATCGTATCATCGGTCGAACCCGTATCCATAACGATCATCTCATCCACCACCTCTTTAACGCTATCCAAACAGCGCCGGAGATTTTCGGCTTCATTTTTGACAATCATGCAGAGACTAAGTTTAGGCATAACTTTATCAACTCTAGCGGTTAATCTTGAGCGATAGCAGCTGATCAATAACCCACTGATTACCACTCATCGATTATTAATTATCTTCCGAGTCTATCTTAAACCGTTCTACCGAAGAAAGCAGCTCCCGGGAGATACTCACCAATTTTTGCAAAGAACCCGCCACCTGTTGAGATTCTTGGGAAGTTTCCTGAGCGGTTAACTCCACCGACTGCATAACTTGGGCGACATTGAGGGAATTTTCCCGTTGTTTGACCGTATCGGCGGTAATCGATCGCACCAGCGTATCGATGCGGTTAGAAACTTGGATAATATCTTCTAGGGACTTCTTGGCCTGTTCCGAGCGCTCGGTGACATCGATAACCTGTTGAATCCCTTCCTCCATTGCCATCATTACCGAACCCGTTTCCGATTGAATCTGTAAAACGATCTGTTCAATTTCCTTAAGAGATTTAGCCGATCTATAGGCTAACTGACGTACCTCATCGGCCACCACCGCAAAACCGCGGCCTGCATCTCCTGCTCGCGCCGCTTGAATCGAGGCATTAAGAGCCAATAAATTGGTTCGCGAGGCAATCTGAGAGACTACTGCGACAATTTTCGAGATTTCCTGGGAAGCTTCTGCCAAACGCTTGACTTTTCGCGCCGTTTCTGATACCGTGTCGCGGATTTGCAGAATTCCCGCCACGGTTCTTTCCACGGAATCGCCCCCCTTGAGAGCGGTGATCGAGGAAGTGCGGGCGACTTCTTCGGCTTCTCTGGCGTTTTCTGCCACCCTTTGAATTGAGTCGGTCATCATCTGTACCGAATTAAGGGTGACGGCCAACTCCTCCGCCATCCGCAGGGCATCGCTAGACTGATTGCGGGCGAAAGATTCACTATTGGTACTGGCTTGATTCACCTGTTTTGCCGCTTTTTTCACCTGTCGGACAATTTCGCGCAGGTTTTGGATCGTCAAATTAAAAGCATCGGCCACCGCCCCTAAAACATCGGCACTTACCTCCGCTTCCACTGTCAGATCCCCCCGAGCCGCTCCTTCCACATCATCGAGAAGTCGAATTACTTGCCTTTGTAGATTTTTCCGTTCCCGTTCCGTTTCGGCGGCGCGGCCTTGGGCCAAGGTGGTGATAGTTGCCACCACCTGGGCCATCTGATTGAAACGATTGGCCAGTTGACCAAATTCATCTTCCGAGTAGATCGTCGCTTTAGCGTTAAAATTGCCTTCCGAAAGATGATCGAATTGGCTTTGCAAATCGTCGAGACTGCGCTTAATTTGACTAATTAGCAACTGTAAACCTAGCCAAGTTAGGGCAAAGGTTCCCAATCCAGTTAATAACATCATTGCTGGTTTCGGTTGACTCCAAGGAGAAAGGCTGGCTGGTGCTGGTGGTATTGGGGCTGGTTTGGGGGCAACTTTTGCAGAAAGCCAAGAGGTGGTGCTAACGGCAAAAATTAACACCACTGGGGTAATACCCGCTAAAGCCGCTAAAATTAGTTGCTTTTTGCCCAAAGAAGCATTGACAAAAAAGGCTAATTTGCCCGGATTGACTTCCACCACTGGCCCGAGCAGGCGCTCGGAAACAGGGCCAAGATGACTATCTCTTTTGTCATCGGGGATTTCTAGACGAGAAGGATGAAAACTAGGCTCTCCCACAGCAGAACTGGCATTAAGGCTCGCCCTGGGTTCGGGGACAAAACCAGCAGTTAAAGCTTCCTCTCCCGAACCGGTAAATAGCTCCGATTCCCCCAGTTCTTCGCCTATATCCGTCAGACGTAGTTGGGAAAAACCGTCTAAATCCTCATCATTGAGTTTTAGTTCTCTAAAATCTCTGGCTTCGTCTTCCTCGTATCTTTTTTGAGTGACTCTGCCCTGATTAAGGTCAGTTTTCGCCGCTTGTCGGCGGGGCAGTTCCGGGTCAATGGCAAAAGTGCTTGTTTCTGGGGCATCGGCATAGGATAACTCCTGATCTCGACCGGTGACGGGATTTTCCCGCCAGTCAGCCGTAAAAGTGGCTTCTCCCGTTGATCCTAACCCACCGCCCCACCCTTCCTGCAGCGGGTCAATCTCCGCTGCTTCCAAAAAGGGGAAAGGGGGTTCTCCATCCGCAGAATCCCCGGACCACTGGGAACCGTGAGAGCCTGAACCAGCCAGGATAAGGGAACTAAAGGCGGTTTCCTCGGATTCCCCAAAATCATCGCCATAGGAATCAACTGTACCCGCCGTAGGCTCTCCGAAATCCTCGTCATTGAAAAGACCACTATCCCAGTCCATTACCTCCTGTTGTCGCTCGATAGCAGCCGCTTGCGACCCCCCGGACAAAGAATTGCTGAAACCTTGACTGGGATCGAAAGCTGCCTCGCTGTAGGCAATGCTTTCCGCAGCGGCGATCATAAAATCTCCATTCTCGGCTTCAAAACGCGATTGCTGAATCTGATCGAGACCCCGTCGAGCATAATCTACCAGCTCAAAGAAATTGGCAGAATTTTTGGCCAATTCCAGCACTTTTTCGTAACGTCCCTCGGCCAAGCTGTATTGTTGTAGTCCGACATAAATGTGTCCCTGTAAAAGGATGACGTTGGCATCATCGGGATACTTGCTGATCATTTCTTTGACAATGACGGCGGCATCCTCAAGGTTGCCCTGGCAATAGGCGGTGTTCGCCTTGCCATAGAGTTTCGCATATTCTTTCCCTGACGGCATTTGTCCCTCCCCTAGTAAAGATAAAGTGGTGAAGTAGTTAGTAGTTTCAAGAAATAATTACTATAAATGCTATTCTGCTATTTTTTTGAGGTTTTAAGCCGCCCAACGGCTAGAACGGAGTATGCCCAGATGATCGAGTAGTCTTAAGGTTTTTTTTGATTCTTGGCCCAGAATCCACTCTCCCCGCACATAGGGGGCGATCTGATCGGGAATACTGACGACACTACCTAGTTTATCTGGGTCGAGCCATTTCATATCTCCCAAACGTTGCACCGCTAAACCGAGGATCGTTTCCTGTTCTTCAATCACAATTACAGGGATTTCGGCTCGATCGGTGTTTAAGGGGCTGCTATCTCCCAAAAATTGCCCGATATCCGCCACCCAGATCACTTGACCCCGAAGATTGATCGTGCCGAGAAGCAAGGGTGAAGCATTGGGAATGGGGGTAATGCGATCGACTGGTTGCTGCATCACCTCGCGAATACCCACGGAACTAAGGGCAAACTCGTCCTGAGAGGGTAGATAAAATCGCAAGTACAGTTCACCGAAGGGAGTTTCTAATTCCTGAGTGTCGGGGGCGGTATTTTGAGCGTCACCAGTAAAAAAATCGGTATCGTTAAGCATTTGTTTTGTTCTCCTGTAAGTAGGGTTTGCTGAAAAAGTTTGTTGGTGGGGTTAGTAGCCGGTCGTCAGTAGCCGGTCGTTTCAGGCTTTGTTGCCCTCTTTTTTTTGTACCAGCTTATGTACTATAAAAAGGATAATGCAAGGTTTTTGAATGTCCCAATCCTATATTCTTGTACTAACATCGGATTTTAACAGGTCAAAAGCCTTATTTTAAAAGGGTTTTACCATTATTCAGCAAGCCTTAAGTAATATTTGGGGCGGCGTTTTTAGCTATCTCGACCTATACCATGACTAGACTGTCCCTGGTGAAGGCGATTTTATCGGCGCAGCAGTTGTTTAACGATGCAAATGAACTCAATAGGTTCAAAGGGTTTGACAATGTAGGCATCGGCTCCGATTTTCGGTTCTTCCGAACTTACACTGTAGAAAATTCCTCAAGCTCCCTCTCTGCACAGCAAGGCTCTAAAGTTGATAAATATCAATTTAACAAAAACTCAAAGCCTTAGTGTACAAACTTTACAAGCATGAGTTGTTGATAGTTTTACATGACAGGTTCGGTAGAACCCGATTTTCATGCCCTCTCAACCAGCAGTCATAACTCATTTTCGCTCAAAGGTTTGCTTAAATAATCGGTTGCCTCCACCATTTTGGCTTTTACCCTTGCCAGTGGCCTCCCCCTTGACTGGTTAAACCGTCGAGTTTTGGTAGGGCGATATCCCAGAGAATGAGAGCAGCTTCGATCACTATAGCCTGAGCGAGAGCTTCTTAGGGAAAAGATCCCAGGAATAGTTGGAATTTTCTAAAATACTCTCGACTTTTTCACCAATACTGAGATCGCCATCAATAGTTCTCTTGTTCTTTGTCCTAGTTCAATCAATTGTAAAATACTGGGAATGTCAATCTCATTGAAGCTTCCTGGCTCTTCTGGTTTCTGTGTGGAAACGAGGTCTATACTGATAGTTTCTTCGACAAAATAGTCCTAAAAGTGTTACCCGATAAGCATTTCACGATTCCATAAGCAAAAATTATCACACAAAGTCGAGAAGAGCCGCTTCCTTGCCTAATTTCTCGGAATCTCCCCCACTAGACGCTATTTCTTTTGGTCTAGAATAACCTAGAGCAGTTATCTTAATGGTGAGGTACGAAGTCTCTAGTCTTGGGCAATACTGGAAGAGGAGGTGTTAGTCTGGAGATGATACCAAGTCTCGTCATACTTCATCTTGAGATTGAGAAGAAACGCTGTCTTCCTTGCTCTTGTCACTAATAATAAATCTGATAAGCTAATTATGTAAGATATTTTTCAGTAAGCTTTGCTGCATTTAAACTAGCTTTGGCAATTTTCAGTACAAAAGGTCTAGCTTTCTATCCTTGCCTCTCGCTCTCACGCCGTCTTAAACGATAATTTAGATGTGTGGTCAGCTTATTCAAACTGCAGCCAGAGGTAAAAGGGGTCAGAAAACATCAGCCGATTTATGAGATTGACTGCCAAATTTTTTGAGACTAGGTCAGTAAATTGGTGCTTAAAAATCTTCAAAAATTTAAAATTTTCCAGTGGGTAAGAGGAAAAATTGAGGACAAATGTATGTCTCAAAAAGAAAAACTTGAATAATAGAAATTTAAAATTTTTTGGCAGCTGATGGGTACACTGAAACTATAGACAGGCCGTTCCTAGCCTCGATCACCAACTCTCTCTAAAACCAATTACAAAAACTTTCATCACACAGGAAGACTACTCGTGCTATACCTTGCAGAAGTAAAAAAACAGACTAGAGGTTTTATCAGCGGTTACAAAACCGAATTGAAACTATTGGCCTGTCAGCATAAAGATCAGACGTGGAGTGCCATAGCGGGAAACGATATTTTAACCTGCGACGAAACTAACTCCATAGGAGAAGGTGCGCTTCTCTTGGTGAATTTGAGCGATAATCGTCAACTGCAAGGAAAACCGGAATTAGCGGGAGCGGAGATCGTGCGACAACTGCAAAAGATTTCCCGTTTGATCGAACGCAATAAGGAAGATCAAGAGAAAATCGCTCAGTGGAAACAATCCCTCACCTATCAAAGCGAGATTCTCAACCGCCAGAAAATGGAAATGGAGGAAAGAATTGAGCAAATTGAGCGCATAGAAGTAGAATTCGATTATTTAGAGGGCAAAAAACAAGAACTGGAAAACCTAAAACAACAATTGATAGAGCAACAGCGACACCTGGAAGAAGAACAAATAAATTTCAACTCCTTCCCCAATCTTTCCCCAGAACAACAACAATTTATTCGCTCTCTAGCGGAGAGTTTAGCCAATAATCACGATCTGGGTAATTCTCCCTCACAAATTCTCTATTCAACTCTTGAATCTGTGCAGGGACAACAGACAATTTTAAATAGTTGTTGGCAAAGTTTAGAGGAGCAGAAAAAAGCTGTAGAAAATCGCCAGGTCGTCAACGAACAAATGCTCAATCATCTCAAACAAAGAGCCAGGGAATTAAAGACAAGTCGCAGTGTTTTGGAAACAGCGAAAATACAACTACAAATACAAGAAACTGTTCTGAGTCAAAAACAGGAATTATTCGATCACCTTAACCTCACCCTACAAACCACTGATTCTACTCGACAAATGCTCCTTCGTCTCGCCCAAGCAGCAGACCTAGATTTTGATGGTAAAATCGATCTAGAAGCTCTTGAAAAAATGCCTTTAGAAAAATTGGAGAGCTTAGTTAACAATTTACAAACAGACCTCGATCGCTTGGAAATTTTTGTCAACGACCAAGAGGAAGAATTAACTCTCCAATCTCAAACCGTGGAAGAATTAGAGGCAAGAATGGCCACAATAGATGAATCCCAGCGAGCTAATTTAGAGGCGGAATTAGCCGAGGAACAGGAGAGAAAAGGAATGCTGGCAGAAACTTTGTTCGGACAAAGACGGAATCTTCGGGAAAGGCAAGCTATTTGCTCTCAACATCTGAAAATTCTGCAACGCAGACAGGGAATTTTATCCCCAGAAGATGCCCAAAAATGTAGCTTTGAACCAGTGTTAATTCTCCTGGAGGATAGTTATCAAAATAATCTCCAAGAAAGTCAACGTTTAGCCGCAGAAATCAAGGAGCTACAAGAGGATTTACAAAAAAACAGAGATACTATTGATGAGCAATGCTCGGATTTAGAGCAAAAAACTCGTGAATTTGAAGAACAGGAGCGACAATGGCGCGATGCTAATCTGGCATTAGTGCGTTTAAAAACTCAGATGCAACAGTACGAAACTTTTCTGCAACCCGTGCAGGATCATCTCGATCAAATCCATCAAAAACTAGAAAATATCTCCCATTGGTTTATACCTATGGAATCTAATGTTATTGCATATCATTAAGCTATTAACAGTTAGGCTTATATTAGGGCTTACTGAACAAATAATACAGGGTAATTCAGAAAAAGATTTCTCCCTTCTTGCCGATAACTTTTATAGCTTTTTATCTATGGATAAAATAATTTAGATCAATTTAACTCTAGGTTAGATGTGGTATAGACTAGGATTAGTAATTTATACTCAGATAGCTATGAGACAATCCGATCGAGAAATAATAATTCTAGCGGCTGTGGCCTCCCTCTTAGCGGTGGTGGCGGAAGTAGCGATCGCTTTTTAGATAAAAAAAACTGATTTATGGGGTTAAATTCTGCCAAAATTGACAATCAATGCCGAGCAAAGATATCGATAGAATGCTCGTAACAGGGGCGGCAATTGCGATCGCCTCGATCGGGGAAATCAAAGCATGAGTGTTAGTGTAACGGGTCAGGTAAAAAGAATCGAAATAGGCACGGGAACTTGGGCATTAATTGCCGATAACGGTCAAACCTACGAATTAATGGAACCGACCGCCGAATTAATTCAAACAAGGGCAAAAGTGACAGTTATAGGTCAAATTCGCTCGGATGTGATGACTCTGGCCATGATCGGGCCAATTTTACAAGTGACCTCCTTTCAATCCCTGCCATGAAGCCGCAAAATACCGTTTAAAAACGGGCAAAAACCGCTTTTTAAGCCTGTAATCTCGAAAAATTGCCGTAATTGTCCCTCAGCTATACGAGAAAGAAAAATTGTCAAGAAGACCCTAATGGTTGATTTTTTCGAGAATAATCGGGAAATTTTGAATAATCATACTACAATAGACAGCAACTTTGTCTTAGGAACATCGGAATCACCTAAACCGATCTATCTGATTGGTTTAACTCGTAGTTACCTAAGTTGGCGTGAGGAGTGGACTGAATGAATTTGCGCGATAATGCTTTAACGATTCTGCAAGAAACGAGTCGAACTTTTTATATTCCCATAAGTCGTTTACCGGATCGTCTGCTCGAGGCAGTAGCCTCAGCTTATCTCTGTATGAGGGCGATCGATGAAGTAGAAGACCATCCAGACCTAGATAACTTCAGTAAAGCCCAGATATTAAGACAAATTAGCCTGAATTTACAAGCAGGTACCCAAAATTCTACCAAAGAGGATTTTACTTTTGGCTTAGTCCATCGGGAGATTTTGCCGGAAGTCACCCTGAGAATTGGCGAATGGGCAATGTTAGCACCGGATTCGATCGCCCCCCGGGTTTGAGATGCCACGGCGGCCATGGCCGATCGCATGGCCTACTGGGCCGGGAATAACTGGGATATTCGCACAGAAGTGCAATTAGATCAATATACCTTTAGTGTGGCCGGTGCCGTGGGTTTATTGCTGTCTGACCTCTGGAATTGGTACGACGGCACCGAAACTAATCGCAGTTATGCCCTCGGTTTTGGTCGGGGTTTACAAGCGGTTAATATTGCCCGCAACCATGGCGAGGATCTGCGCCGGGGGGTAAGTTTTCTGCCCCAAGGTTGGACAATTAGTGATATTCATAATTATGCCCGTCGTAATCTGAAATTAGCCGATTATTACACTCAATCGCTGCCCCAAGGGCCAGCACTCGATTTTTGTAAGATTCCCCTCGCTTTAGCCCATGGCACTCTCGAAGTCCTAGCTTTAGGTAAGGAAAAACTCAGCCGCAGCGATGTCATCGCTTTGGTACAACAAATTACCCGTTAGAGGAAATCACAATTAAAATTGCCCACGATCGCTCTTCCAAAGTCAGGAATCACAAGCGTGGGCAAAAAACTGCCGGAGTTCAGTAACTTAGAACAAACCGAGAGTTAAAGATATATCGATGGGGAAAGTGGCACCAATACCTAACCAGATCGTGACCACAGTACCAAATAGGAAGATAGCGGTAGCGACGGGACGACGGAAAGGATTTTGGAATTTATTGACGCTTTCAATAAAAGGAACTAACATCAAGCCTAGGGGAACGCCAGCCATGCAAGCGATACCTAAGAGTTTGTTAGGAAGAATACGGAGAATTTGGAAAACGGGATAAAGATACCACTCTGGCAGAATTTCTAGGGGAGTAGCGAAAGGATCGGCAGGTTCACCGATCATGGTGGGATCCATAATCGCTAAACCGGTGCAGAGTCCGATCGTACCAAAGATAACCACCGGGAAGACATAGAGCAGATCGTTAGGCCAAGCGGGTTCACCGTAGTAGTTGTGACCCATCCCTTTAGCCAACTTAGCGCGCAGAGCGGGATCGCTGAGATCGGGCTTTTTTAATGTGGACATGGATAATGTCTCCTAAAAATGATTTCGGATCGACAGAGATATTTTTCTGAATTATAGAGGCCCAGAAATGCCTTGTTTACGGATCATCAAGAAATGTAGCAACATGAAGACCGCGATCGACCAGGGTAGTACAAAAGTATGTAAGCTGTAGAAACGGGTTAAAGTTGCTTGACCGACGCTTTCGCTACCGCGCATCAGGGTGACGAGTTGATCACCGACGACGGGAATAGCAGCAGGTACACCGGAAACAATTTTAACCGCCCAGTAACCCACCTGATCCCAGGGTAAGGAGTAACCGGTGACACCGAAGCTAACGGTGATTACGGCCAGGACAACCCCAGTTACCCAGGTTAATTCGCGAGGTTTTTTGAATCCACCGGTCAGGTAAACGCGGAAAACGTGCAGGATCATCATTAAGACCATCATACTGGCGGACCAGCGATGGATAGAACGAATTAACCAGCCAAAGTTAACTTCGTTCATGATGTACTGTACGGAGGAGAGGGCCTCTGCTACAGTGGGTTTGTAGTAGAAGGTCATGGCGAAACCAGTGGCAAACTGGATCACGAAGCACACAAGGGTGATGCCACCCAGACAGTAGAAGATATTGACGTGAGGGGGAACGTATTTGGTGCTGATATCATCAGCGATCCCTTGAATTTCTAAGCGTTCCTCAAACCATTGATAGGCTTTAGAATCCGTTACTTGTTTGGTAAACATCGCGTAACCAGTAAGAAAAATGAAAGATTTAATGTGTGACCTTTAAAAAATGTAACACAGTTTTCAGGTCTAATTCTCGCTCCGGTCAGGTTTCTCCACCGGTGGGGATCGATTGGCGATCGCTAGGGACGAAAAACGGCTAACTTCCTAAAATTTCCCTTAAAATGTCTCCTAGACTACAAAAAATCAGGCCAATTGTCCGACACTGGGAATAGGTAAGGTATGAAATGAGGTCAGCGTGCTATTAAATACCTACGATCCCGAAGGCTTCTACGACGAACTATTCTTAGATGATGGTCAACCTCGTCCCCACTCGTCCCCTTTAATCAAATGGTTGCAGAATCTGCCGCCCCGAGAACTTCAACAACACCGGGAAACGGCTCAGTCGGCCCTGTTTGAATTGGGGGTGACTTTCAATGTCTATAGCGACAATCAAGGGGTGGAAAAAATCTTTCCTTTTGATATTATTCCCCGAATTGTCTCGGCTGAGGACTGGGATTATTTAGAAAGAGGACTGAAACAACGCATCAAAGCTCTCAATCTTTTTCTCTCCGATATCTACAATGACCAGTTAATCATTAAAGATGGTATTATTCCCCCCGAATTAATCGCCTCGGCGACGGGATTTCTGAAACCCTGTGTGGGACTGAAACCCGCCGGAGGTATCTGGTGTCACATCACGGGAACCGATTTAGTCCGCGATAAAGATGGTCAATGGTACGTTTTAGAGGATAATTTGCGGGTTCCTTCCGGTATTTCCTATGTCCTCGAAAATCGTCGGGTAATGAAAAGCACTTTCCCCGATATTTTCCAGACAATGAATGTTAAACCGGTGGATGATTATCCTTCCCATCTGTTGGAAACTCTCCTCAATTTAGCCCCAGCCCAATTACCTAATCCCACCGTGGTGGTTTTAACCCCCGGAACCTATAATTCTGCCTACTTTGAACATTCTTTTATTGCCCAACAAATGGGGGTAGAATTAGTGGAAGGGCGTGATTTAGTTGTCTTTGATGGTTATCTACAAATGAAAACCACCAAGGGATTAAGACGGGTAGATGTGGTCTATCGTCGCCTCGATGATGACTTTTTAGATCCGGCGGTTTTTCGTCCCGATTCGATGTTAGGTGTACCCGGATTATTAAAAGTTTTCCAGGAAGGTCGCGTCGCTTTAGCTAATGCTCCGGGTACGGGAGTCGCCGATGATAAGGTTATTTATGCTTTTGTCCCCGATATGATTCGTTATTATCTGGGAGAAGAAGCGATTTTAAATAACGTTCCTACCTATCTTTGTTGGCGAGAAAAGGACTTAGATTATGTCTTAAATAATCTCGATAAGTTAGTTGTGAAAGCCGCTAATGAGTCGGGAGGTTATGGGATGTTAGTCGGTTCTCAAGCTACCCCCGAACAAAGGGCAGAATTTGCCCCACGCATTGCTGCTAATCCCCGCAATTATATCGCTCAACCGGTGTTAAGTCTTTCTAGGGTTCCCACTTTAATTGACACGGAAGTTGAAGGTCGTCATGTGGATTTACGTCCCTATATTCTCCATCGTGGCGATGAAATTTATGTGCATCCAGGGGGGTTAACTCGCGTGGCTTTGAAAAAGGGTTCTTTAGTGGTTAATTCCTCTCAAGGTGGTGGCAGTAAAGACACTTGGGTTTTAACCAAGTAATCAGGACAATAATCAAAATTTTGGTGGGTTACTAACCCACCCTACCCTTTTCTTTTTCCTTTTCACTTTTTCCCAGTTAATTATGCTTAGTAGAGTTGCTGATTCAATTTATTGGTTAAATCGCTATATTGAACGGGCAGAAAATGTCGCCCGGTTTATGGATGTTAATCTTAATTTAATGTTAGATGTACCTACCAGCGTTTTGCAACAGTGGGAACCTTTGGTTTTAACCACGGGAGATTTAGAACAATTCAAGAAACGTTACGGCACAGCCACCGCAGAAAATGTGATCAATTTCTTGACATTTGACACGGAATATAGTAACTCAATTATCTCTTGTTTGCGCTGGGCTAGAGAAAATGCTCGGTCAGTTCGCGAGATTATTTCTTCGGAAATGTGGGAACAGGTTAATGGTTTTTTCTTGATGGTAAAAGATGCTTCCTCTTACCATCCTCAAACTACTTTACCGAACTTTTTTACCCAAGTTAAATTGGCTAGTCACCGTTTTGCGGGGGTAATGGATGCAACGATGACTCATAATGAAGGTTGGCATTTTGGCGTTATGGGAAGATTACAGGAACGCGCCGATAAAACCGCCAGAATTCTTGATGTTAAATACTATTATCTCTTACCTTCCGCTCAATGGGTAGGAACTTCTCTAGACCAAATTCAATGGATTGCTTTACTGCGGTCGGTGAGTGCCTACGAAATGTATCGTAAATGTCAACGACGGATTACTCCTAGTGACGTGGCCGAATTTTTAATTCTTAATCGAGAATTTCCTCGTTCAATTCACTTTTGTCTGCGGGAATTAGACCACTGTTTGCATCAAGTTACCGGTACTCCTGTAGGAACTTGGGGCAATTCGGTAGAAAGAAGTTTAGGGCGACTTTGTGCCGAAATGAGTTATCTAACTATCGAGGATGTTATTGAAATGGGATTGCATGAATTCCTCGACCATATTCAAAAAAGAGTTAATGATGTGGGAATAAAAATGACAGAAACTTTCTTTGTTTTTAATCCCGAACTTGCCTCACCTCTGCCAGTAAATAACTTTCAATATCAATCCCAATTAACAACTTAATGCGTTATCACATTCGGCATCAAACCAACTATTTCTATAATCAACCCGTGATTTTATCGCCTCATCTGCTGCGCTTGCGGCCAAAATCCGATGGTGGGCAAACTTTGCGAGAGTTCACGCTCAAAATTAACCCAGAACCTTTAACAATAACTAATATTATCGACCTCGATGGTAATTCTTGTTTACAAATTTGGTTTAATCAACCGACGGAAGAATTATTGATTGATGTGGTCAGTGAAGTGGAAACCCATGGGGTTAATCCTTTTCAGTATTTGTTGGAACCTTGGGCGACCTGTTTACCCTTTGATTATCCTATTTCTCTCCACAGTCAATTACAACCCTACAGACAATTCTATGGGTTAAATAATGACCCTGATATGGCAGCATTAGCCCAAGAAATTATGCAGGAAACTGAGGGACAGGTGCTATCTTTCCTGTTTAATCTTAATGACAAAATTTACCGCAATTGTCAGCAAATTATTCGTCTTACTGGAGAACCCTATCTACCCGGAAACACTTGGAAAAATAAGCAGGGTTCCTGTCGCGATTTTGTGGTTTTATTTATGGATGTGTGTCGCTGTGTGGGATTAGCTTCCCGTTTTGTCAGTGGCTATCAAGAAGGAGATTTAGACCAAGAAGAAAGACATTTACACGCTTGGGTAGAGGTGTATTTGCCGGGGGGCGGCTGGAAAGGCTATGATCCTAGCCATGGATTAGCGGTGAGTGACCGTCATATTAGCCTCGTTTCTAGTCCAATTCCCCGTTATTGCGCGCCGGTAGAGGGAAATGCTCGACCTGTTAGTCTCGGTCATCAAGTGATAGAATCTCAGCTATCATCGACAATTGCGCTCGATTTGTTATCTTGAGGGTGATTGTTTATTGGAGTTACTAATATGTTAGAAATGGCGCAAGTTTGGACTAAAAAAAAGTGCGGCAAGTCGATGCTATAGCCCTAACTAGAACTGCGCTAAAGCGCAACTACAAACCTATCAGAAGCCTAATGTTTTCAAAATTATCGGTAAGGCTTTTTGACAGGCTTGGGCAAGTTTGCTGGCAGGTTCCAAAGCTTTAGCAATTGTTTCGAGAAAATTAACCGCTCGTTGGGCTTTCTTTTGCAGTCCGGCATCATCAGGATTTTGACTAGCTTGGGCAATCTTTTTCACTTGGTTGGCGGCTTCGGCTTTTTCTTCTTCATCTAAATGGCTGTCAATTTTAATCGCCTGGGTTAGTTCTTGCAGTAAGGCTTTGAGTTGGGCATTTTCTGGGGAAGCATCGGCCGCAATTTGGTTAATGGTATTGGTTACATCGCCGATGATTTCGCCGAAATTGACGGCGGAATTATTAATATCGCGGATGGTGATATTTGGAGAACTGTCGTTACTGTGGCTCATGGCTTTTGCTTCTACATGGATGGGACGGTTGGCGAGGGTTTTGGTAATTTCCATCATATCAACACTTTGTTGGCGATAGATGGCAATTTCTGTCTCTTTGGCGGTGAGTTGTGCCTTATATTGGGCTTCGATGGCTGCGAGTTGTAGTTGATAATTTTGGTTAAATTCTTGATGAATTTTCTCTTTATCAGTATCGGGCGGTAAATGGACTTTTACCACTATCACCCCATCCCCTTTATTGGCAATGCTCTGCACCTGAAGCGGCGTATCTTCATTCTGCACTTGTACTATTTTTAAGGCGGCAATGAAAGCTTTCCAATCTACCCCATTGCGGAAAATGAGGTCAACGGTGTCGAACATTTCGGCAAATAATTTAGTAAATTCGCCCGGTTGAAATTCGCCACTGCTGGGGCGGCGCTCTTTTTGCCCATTAAGCAGATAAATGTACTGGCAGTCCACCTCATCCAGTTGGGTGGTGGCATCAATATTCCAATTTTCCACGCAAGCACCCGTCAGAGTAGCATGGCGCAAATCGGTATTGACGGCGTTGACTTCGGTGAGGTTTGCCCCCGCAAGGTTGGCGTATTGCAAGCTGGCTTCACTGATATTCGCTAGGCGCAAGTTGGCAGCTTGCAGGTTTGCCCCCTCCAGGTATGCCCCCCGTAAATTGGCTTGGGCAAAGTCTTTTCCGCTTCCGGTGCGGGAATCAATCAAAAATTCTCTAATTTGGGGATTGGCTAATAAGGTATTGCCGGGGCGGGCTAATTCCAATTTAATTGCTTGTTTAAAAATTGTTTTATTCAAGATTGCCTGATTAAAATTGGTACTTTTTAAGGTGGCTCCTGTAAAATCCGCCTCGGTTAAATTGGCTTGAAAAAAGGATGTGCCACCAATGGCAGCAAAGGCTATCACAATTTTACGCAACCAAGGATCGCGGTGTTCTTGTTTAAGGGTCAGCCAACCGAGCCAACAGAAAAATAATGTCAAGGCTACGGCTACGACTACGGCTTCGGCTAGGGCTCCGGCTACGGCTCCGGCTAGGGCTAGGGCTCCGGCTAGGGCTCCGGCTAGGGCTCCGGCTCCGGCTAGGGCTAGGGCTAGGGCTCCGGCTCCGGCTACGGCTCCGGCTACGGCTAGGGCTCCGGCTCCGGCTCCGGCTCCGGCGAAGGCGAAGGCTACGGCTAGGGCTACGACTACGGCTAGGGCTCCGGTTTCGGCTCCGACTCCGGCTAAGCCTACGGCTACAATTCCGACTTTGACTCCGAGGAAGACTCCGACTGAGGCGAAGACTCCGACTGAGGCGAAGGCTCCTGCTACGGTCAAAATATTTTTGCGCCAAGCAATGTGGAAAGTGGAGATGAGAAAAATTAAGGTGAACCAACCAGTAACTTGGTGTTCTGGATTGGAATAAAAAATTAAGCTCACCATATAACCGACGAAGGCGGAGAAAAAACTCGAAATCACAATTAACACCAAAGCCAACCCCAGCAAAATCAGCAGCGACCGCTTCGGTAATCCCGCCTTCGCCCAGGTAAACTTCGTCCCCGTCAAATTCGCCCGACTAAAATTTGCCCCGCGTATATCACAACCACTGAAATCCGCCCCCGCTAAGTCCGCACTGCGAAAGTTACCACCCCGCAAGGATTCCCCCCGGAAATCCCGCCGCCCGTTTTTGTACTGTTCAATAACTGCCGCTGCCTTCATCGCCTACGAAATTGCCATACTATGCCCTCAATCTTACTGCAAGTCAGAAAGCGGGTTTCCTGAGAGAATCCGATTGATAATCGCATCCCACTAAGCGCTTCGGGATTCTTGGTTCAACGAGTCCACGTTCAAAAACCTGGCATTTTTATGGGCAATCGTGTCAGGTTCCACACCTCACGTTCTAGAATATATCTGGATTTCCCCCATAGATATCTACTACAATAGCCGAAAACTGGCTCTTCTGGTGTTTATGTGGAAGGAAGAAGAATAGGGATAATTTCGGTGCATCTCAATTTGGTGGAAATATCTAGAGGACGTTTTGGGCGCACGCAACTACGTTTACCCTTCTGAGTATGAATTTTATCTGCAATCACCCCTCGATCGAGCATTGTTTAAAACAACAATTAATTAATCTTTTTCCAGAAAACAACCATAAATTAACTTTCTATCGTTGCCAAAAAACTGATAGTATCCTCTATCGTTCACCTCTGTTTTATTATTTTACACCCGCTCAATGTCAAACCATATTTAACCATTTAATCGCCCTTTTTCCACAAATTCAGCTTAGGGAAGGATGGCTAGAATTATTATTAGATCAGCAATTTTTGTCCTTTTGGTTACTGAAACTAAACGATTTAATTGATAAATTTTTCTCTGATCAGCTTCCTCTCCATCCCGAAGGAGAATTTTTCTTTTTATTTCAATATACCCACGCTCGCTATTCTAGTTTGTTACAACTGCTCAATCGGGAAAAAATTAGATTAACCGAGTCAGAACTATTATCATGGCATCATCCCGCCGAAATAGCCTTAATCCTGCAAATTTTAACCGTTTGCGATTGTTGGGAAGGCCAGAAACTCTATCCCCTAACTGCGAATTTTTGCGAAGCGATGCTCAATTTTGAGCGTAACTGTCGCATTATCGGAGAATCGGCCCCAATTCAGCAATCGAGATTAATCCTGATTAGCGTCAGTCAAAAACTACTTAACCGTCTTCTCCGTCAAAAATGGCAACTGCTGCCGATGACGGAACTATAAAAATATTAACTTTTGTGAATTTAGTGGACAAAACCATCAGCTTATGATAGATTTTAATTAGTGTGAGGAGCGAACCAGAATAGAGAGCCGAGACGAAACATGGACAGTCGCCGGCTCTCTTTCTGTTGTTCAGGAATTATCTTTTTCTTGGCGATATTTAATAAAAGTGGGCAAATCAACCCGAAAAGAGGAATATTTCGGGGAAGGAGAGATGATAGGTGCGGGCCAATCCCTGTCTTTCTTATTTAAGGATTCTACTGGCTCAATAGTCTCTAATTCCGCTACAAAATCATCGATGGGAGCCACTTCATCGTTTTCTTGATTCTCTGTCTGAGACCAAGGCTCAATCGCAGCTGCCTTGTCAACAATGGCTAAATCTGGGGAAAAATTGCGATCGCTACCGCGCTGGAAATACTGGGCCAAGGCCGCTTTATACTGGAGGGTGTAGCGTTGCTGACGTTGGAGACGGGTGCGTAATTCCTGCAATTGCTGGTCATAGTTGCACAGTTTTTGGCTTTTTTCCTGATAACTTTCCTGAATTAAGGCACATTCTCGCTCTAAACGGGCTAATTGTTGGCGCGTGCGGGTCAATTCTGCGGTCAAATTGGCAATAATCATCGGTTGCCGTTGTTCTGCTTGACGATACTGTTCGATTTCTCCTAAAGCTCGCTGTAATTGTTGCTTTTCGTATTGCAGTTCCTCGTTTTGCTGCTGGATTAGGGTATCGCAACTTTGCCAGCGACGATGTTGCTCGGCTAACCGCGATCGCAGTTCCGCCAGAGCTTGCTCCCGTCGCCAGATCTCCGCTTGTAATTCTTGATTTTGTTGACGTAAATGAGAGGATAGAGCTGCCCAATCTGTCTCATCTGTTGATTGACTCTCATGCTCGACAATTTCAGCAGTGATGACAGTATCCGCATGGGTGAGATGATCGAGGTACAGGTCGGAATTATCGTTCATAAAAGCCAAAGGATGAGGAAACCTAGAAGTTTAGAGACGTTAAAAGCCTTCTATCGTTCCAAAAAAAAATGGGAACCGCATTGTTAGAGACTGCCGCGCGGTTCCACTGCCGATCCTTAAGAGGAGAACACTATAAATAACTATAAGCTTATTAGGAATTTTTGTCAATACTTAATGAGAAGTTTTTTCAATAAGTTGGAGAGGAGAGGGGAATCGACTAATTCCTAGATAGCTATAGTGCGGGGTATCTGGCCCGGATCCAGGGAAGAATTAGCCACAGCAAAATTGACACAAGCACTGGTCGAGCGGGTTAGCGGCTCGATATGCTTCAATAATCCTATAGTTTTTATTTTCCTTGTCGTATCATGCCACGTCCCCCGAAGAAAACCCCTAGCACCCCTGAACCTCCCGAAGAGCCAATTAAAACCACTCCTCCCCTACAACCTCTACAAATTATTAAAAAGGGTTCTAGGGCTGCAGTACCCCCCAAACCTCCAGAAACCCCTCCAGAAATAATTGAGGAAAAACCAGCCGAGGAAACGGTAAAATCAGCCAGTAGTGAGATAAAATCTCCTCTCCGTCCCCGTTTCGATTCGGCTCCTCCATTCCGAAAACCGATTCCCAAAGCAGAAATTCCCGTCATCGAAAAAGCGACGGGAGCTAATGGCGAAGTATTTAATCTGACCGATTCTGTCCTGATTACTGAACCTTTTGGTACTCGTATTCCTGCTATTATCGATAGTTTTTATGCCGATGATCAAGGCGAAATCTGGGCGCGACTCAAACCAGTGGAAGTTAATCCCGATTGTCGCTGGGAACAGGCCTGTATTCGCTCTCAGGGTTTGGTAAAAGCCGAGTAAGACAGTTATCAGTTATCAGTTATCAGTTATCAGTTATCAGTTATCAGATTTGAGTTTTAAGTGTGCAGTAAGCTGTTCGTAATTTAAATTGCGTTAACAGAATTACCCTTGTTTTTCAACTTGCGATCCCACTTAATAATTAGACCTCCTTCATTTATAAAGTTGATGTAAAAGAGATTCTAATTCTTCAACTGATTTAAAAAGTCGATGAGCGATAAATTCTTTTGTCGAGTGCCAGAGCAATTCAATGATATTTAAATCTGGGCTATATGCGGGTAAACACTCTAAAATTAAGTTGGGCATATTTTCAGCAATTTTACCAACAACATCCGTTTTTTTGTGAACACTAGCATTATCGAGAATCAGGACAATCTTTCGACCCTTTTCTCGAAAATCCTCCTCTTTATTCCCCGCTTCCACCCATTCTTTAATGATTTTTGTATAAAAAACTTTTACCACTTCATAAAAAGTTTCTCAATTTCCTTTTTTGATGAATTCTACGAATCTTTTTTTATCGGAATATCTCACTCCTCCCATCCCATTTACTCGACCACCTCTTCTTTGTCCGCTAACTTTTTTTTTGCTTTTTTTCCCCATGTTTTTCTTCTCATGACTCTTAAACTATAGCTTTTTTCAGTCTGCTGAGGTACAAAAGTTATGGGCTTTAGACGAAAGGAAAGAAGAATAGGTGTACCTCACTAGCTTAAGAAACGCTATATCTGGACTTCCCCGTTGACAAAAGGCCATAACCTATGCTGTAGGAGGGATTAAGAGAATTTCCGCCGCCCCGTTACTGGGTACAAATCAGGGAAACTCCCAATAAATCTAACGCTTTTTGTTGCAGTTGGGTCGGTCGAGTTATCTTAGAAAAACGATAACTTCCCTCCCTAATCGTACATTCCACTGTATTCAAGCAAATTGTCCCCAGGTCTTCCAACAAAGTCCGAAAGCTATGCACAGGGAGGTTCTCTTGATTCCGTTTTTTTCTCTCTTTAGACTGAGCGGATTCACTGCGACTCGCTTTAATCACATTCAGAGAACCATCATCAATTTCTTCATCCTCAAATAACAAAGGAGCCAAGCACTGTTTTAAATGCCATTCCACATAATAAGCCAACATACATAAAAAGATATGAGCTTTGACTCTATCACCCTTATAATGATATATAGGACGTACCTTTAAATCAATTGACTTATAACAGCGAAATGCCTCCTCCACTTGAGACAAACTTTTATAAGCTTTAACCGTCGTCGCTGCATCCATCAAAGTTGACTCCAGAGAAGTTCTTAACACATACACACCATCCAAAGCCGTTTCTTGAGCGATTAATTCCAGCTTACGCTGATAAGAAAAGCCTTCTTCTGTTATCTCTAAGTTATAGTATTTATTGACCTTAAACTGATTAAGAACCTTGCCCACTCTCAAAGCTATCTTATCTTGACCCTTTAAAGCTCTTTTCTCCCTTTGAGTCGCCTGAACAATCAAATCTAGTTCCTTCTCTACCGCTTCTAATAATGCCTCTCTTTGTAGTTGATTTTTCTGGGCGATTAAGGGATTCCGACAAGCAATTAATCTTTCATCGGGATAATCTTCACTCTCAAATTCCACCAAGTTTACCTGATCAAATAATCCTAATTGAATCACTTCTACCTCAGCCAGTTTCCGAATTTGAGGCTTAGTTAAACCAGTAATATAGTCTAATCCTTCTATGGGTTTTACTAATTCGTTGATTTTCGAGTTGGTTAAAATTCCTCTATCGCTTACCCAGACAACATTCTCAATCCCCCAACCCTTTCTGACTTTCTCAATTTGTCCGCTTAAAGTAGCACCGTCTGAAGTGTTTCCTTCAAATACTTCTACCGCTATCGGACAACCCTTGGCTGAACAGAGCAGACCAAAAACTATCTGAGTTTTCCCTTTCTTTTTATCTCGGTTATAACCATATTTTCCCAGTTCACAACCATTTCCTTCTAGGTAGGTAGAAGTGACATCATACAAGACTAATGTTCCTGATTCTAAGTGTTTAATTGCTAGGTGCTTCTCAATTTTCTCTTGTTTTTCTAATAACCAATCTAAGGCGTTATATAATTCGTCTTCATCGGCTTTCTCTAAGTCTAACAATTGTCCTAAACTCTGACTACAAGTCTCGCTATTAAACCCTCTCGCTGTGGCTAGTTTCGATTTAGGATTGATGATTCTTGCCACAATCATCGCCACCACTAAGTTTCTGATTCGTGAGGATTTTTCACTGATTATTTTATCTAAACCTAATTTTTTAATCGTCTCTAAAATAGCCATTACATGACCATGAGGAAGACTTCTAATCACTTCAAAATGATTGGGAATGCCTTCAGTCATGGACAGTGTTGCGCCTTTAAGAGCCAGTTTCAGATTGTCGATAATATCATCGGGTAATTTTGAGAGATTGGCCAGGGTTCTTTTTTTGACTTGATCTCCTTCTCGGTAGGACTCCCGAAGAAGAACGGCGGGGGGGGAATTACGGTTAGGAACTTTTTCTATATACATGGCTATCATTCTAGCAAATAGAGAGAATTCTTGTCCATTAAGAAATGTTACAAATTACATGGGTACATTAAGAAAAGTTAAGGGGCGTATCCATTGATGGATAAGGGTTTTCGGCTATTATAGTATATATGTATGGGGGAAGTTCAGCTATATTCTGAATGAAAACTTGAAGTTTTACTCTTAACTCAAAACTCTTTAGATATGCTTTAATTTAGTTATCAAAATCTCTTTATTTAAGCGGCACAAACTGTCTCAATTTTGATAATTGAGAATAAATTCTCCTTGATTTGATTAATGTTTGGCAACTTTTAAGAAGCGGCTATACCTATCCCTAACTCAAAGTTATATAAAGGTTTTGAGATTTATTCAGCCAACCCTATTTAATGATCGCTGCCCTTTTCCTGTACCGATCCTAACTGTTGACGCACATCATCGATCGCTAGATTTAACTGGGCAATTTTATCTTCTAAACTGCGGCGGGCCATTTCCATGCCTTCCTCGGGAGTCAAGCGCCCATGGCGGATACCCTCCACAAAGGACTGATTATCACCAGCTGCTAAACCGCGGCGGCTGCGATTAGCCAACACTGTCCCCAAAACACCGCCCACTAAACCACCGACAATCGCACCGGCTAAAAAACCGCCCGCAAACCCATCTCGCTGACTCATAATCCGTTTTTCTCCTAATAGGTTCCAAAAGCTCGATCGCCGGCATCGCCCAACCCCGGCACGATGTAACCACGGCTATTTAGTCCTTCATCGATAATAGCCGTATAGATGTTCAAGCTGGGATAATTTTGACTCAATTTCTGTAAAGCCGGCGGGGCAGCCACCACGGAAATCAGGCGAATTAGGGCAGGATCAACGCCTCTGCTGGTAATTTCTGCCATTGCCGTTGAAATTGATCCCCCCGTGGCTAACATCGGTTCGAGAATTAACACTCTCGTGGCCGGATCAAAACTAGCCGGTAATTTATTTAAATAACAACTCGCCTCTAGGGTTTCCTCATTTCTGGCTAAACCGAGATGATAGGTACTAGCTAGGGGTAAAAGACTTTGCGCCCCTTCCAACAGGGCTAATCCTGCGCGTAAAATCGGGACTACGGCGATCGGTACGCTAGGATCGATAAAAGTAGCGGGACATTCCGCTAGAGGGGTTTTAACGCTAGTTTCCAGGGTCGGCAGCCATTGCCGCGCCGCTTCGTAGGTTAACCAGCGCCCTAGTTCCGTCATCGCTGTTTTAAACAGTACCGGGGGGGTATTTTGATCGCGGGCGATCGCCAGCCAATGCTTAACCAGAGGGTGTTCGGGAACGTAGACGCGCAGTTGTAAAACCATGAAAACACGAGAACTCGATCGAGGGCTAAACTTTATCTTAAGCCAAAAAGCCATCAGCCCGGAATCAGTTATTAGTTTCTGAAGGCAAGGGGCGACAGGCACTCATGCAAAAGAAAGAATCTGGCAATTCTCCCACCTAAAAACAAGGGTAAAAACTAAGTAGGTAGGTATTGAAAACTTTCAGATGCCCCCCTTATTAAGGGGGGACTAAGGGGGGATCGGCACCCTCCTTAATAAGGGGGGGGATCGAACCTAAAATCCATTTTTAATTTAATTATAACCAGCCACCTAAGTACATCAAAGCTTTTAGCTTAACCAATTAGGTTTTAGATTCGGCCTTTGGTATCGGTTATCAGTTCACTGATGACTGAAAAAGCCCTTGTCAGAGGTCTGCCCGAATATGTAACAATTTATGGGAGAAACCCCCAGCAAATTTAACGAGAAAAACATGGCAGCTACAATTAAGAAAGGAGCTTTAGTCCGCGTGGTGACGGGAAACCTAGAAAATAGCCTCGAAGCCCTAGCCAGCGATCGCCGTTTACCCAGTTATATGTTCAACTCGACAGCAGAAGTCTTGGATGTAAAAGATGATTACGCTTTGATTAAATTCTATGTTCCTACCCCCAGTGTGTGGCTAAAGCTCGAACAACTGGAACCCGTCTGATGAGGATATTGCCTCATCCATAAATCATGGTTGACTTCTACGATACACTCATCCCCTGCCAATCGCCCCGAGTCTCGGTTATTGGTGCCGGTAACGTCGGACGCACCCTGGCCCAACGCATCGCCGAAAAAAACCTCGCCGATGTGGTTCTCCTCGATATCGTCAATGGTTTGCCCCAGGGTATTGCCCTAGATTTGATGGAAGCTCAGGGCATAGAACTGCACGACAGCGAGATTATTGGCACTAATAACTACGAAGACACGGCAGGCTCGGATATTGTCGTGATTACGGCTGGATTAGCCAGAAAACCGGGCATGAGTCGCGATGATCTCATGAATGTCAATGCTAAAATTGTCGTCGAGGCCGCCACTAAATGCCTCAAGTATTCTCCGGAAGCCATTTTTATTGTCATCACTAATCCCCTGGATGTGATGACCTATCTAGTCTGGCAATCGACCGGTTTACCCCCCCAAAGAGTGATGGGAATGGCCGGAGTCCTCGATTCTTCCCGTTTACAAACCTTTATCGCCATGGAATTGGGGGTTAGTACCGCCGACGTTCATGCTATGGTTTTGGGTGGTCACGGTGATTTAATGTTGCCCCTACCCCGTTACTGTACCGTCAGTGGTGTGCCGATTACCGAATTAATGGACGAGATAACAATTAACCGTTTAGTGGAGAGAACTCGCAACGGTGGGGCTGAAATCGTCAAATTACTGCAAACTGGCGGCGCTTATTATGCCCCTGCTTCCTCTGCCTGTACCATGGTCGAGACGATATTGAGAAATCAATCCCGTTTACTGCCGGCGGCAGCCTATCTTAAGGGTGAATACGGTTTACAGGATGTCTATCTGGGGGTTCCCTGTCGCCTAGGATGTCGGGGTGTGGAAAGTATTCTGGAAGTGCGTTTGACCGATGCTGAACGTCTGGATCTACACACTTCGGCTGCCTCAGTTCGTCAAAATGTTCATTTAGCTCTTGACAGTCTCAAGGTTTTGATGTAGTTAATACAACTCATATTTTAAGAGGGTACAGGGCAAAGAACCGTTATACAAGGGAGTGCGACGGGAAGAACGCAGACCGATTTGTTTAGTCAGTTCTTTGTTTCCCGATAAAATATAGGCTGTCCAACCCTTAAACCTCTGTTTTAAGACATCACCGAAGGATTTATATAAGGCCCCTAATTCTTCGGTATTGCCCAATCTTTTGCCGTAAGGGGGATTACAGAGAATAATCCCTCGATCGCTCGTCGGTTCTAAGTCGGTGATGCTTTGCAAGCTAAAATTAATATAGTCCTGCACTTGACAAAAATAGGCGTTATCCTCGGCCTGACGCAAAACCTCATAATCGGCATCACTAGCATAAATTGGCGCATTTAGCTGAAATTTTTGTTTTTCTTTAGCTTCCTGAAGCAAAGATTGCCATAAATCCGGTTGATAGTCTGGCCATTTCTGGAATCCGAACTGGGAACGGGATAAACCGGGGGCAATATTTAAAGCTTTTAACGTCGCTTCGATGACAATGGTTCCCGAACCACAGAAAGGGTCCAAAAGCACCATATCATCCTGCCATGCTGATAATTCTACCAAAGCAGCGGCAAGACTTTCCTTCAGAGGTGCGACTCCCATGGCCCGATGATACCCACGACGATGTAAACTGTGGCCAGAACTATCTAAACTAAGCACACAGCGATTTTTCTCGATATGAGCGTTAATTTGCAGGTCGGGGTTTTCTGTATCCACAAAGGAACGGGGATTGCCCTGTTGACGCTGTTGGTCGATAATAGCGTTTTTGATGCTTAAAGCAGTGTAATGGGTGTGATTGAGGCGATCGTTCGTTCCCGTACATTGTACCGCTAAAGTTTCCTCACTGCTGAGATAATCTCGCCAATCAATGGCTTGAATACCATCATACAGTTCCTTCCCATCCCCACAGGGAATTTCGGCAATGGGAACCAAAACCCGAAAAATAATTCTTGACCAAAGATTGACTCGATAGAGTAGGGCCAGATCTCCCTGAAAATGGACTCCGGTGAATACGGGTTTCACTTCTTTGGCCCCTAGGAATTCTAATTCCCTAGCGGCAATTTCTTCTAGTCCCCTAGCGGTGGTAGCAAAATAGGATCGAGTCATTTCAGTTATCAGTTATCAGTTTTCAGTTTTCAGTTATCAGGTTTCAGTTTTCAGTTATCAGGTTTCAGTGACTAGCGCTGGTCGTTGGTAGCTTGAAATCAGAAAGATTTTAATTTTTGTCCCCTTGTAAATTCCTATCTCATTCGTTCTTTCTTTATCTTGCAGTTAGTTGGCGATCAAATCAAGTTTTTGTTAGGAAATATTAAGGGTTTCTCTCAATCAAGACTAGACAGCATTCTCTGAGAAAATAATGTAGGCGCTCATCATCATTCTTCTCTCGAGTTGCCTGAGCTATATTTGCTAGTTCTGTTTCTCCTATCTCTATATTATCCAGCCAACGCTCAAAATCTCCTCTGTCCATGTGTTCTTTAAATTTATTGGGATTATCTATAGATAATTCGAGTAATTCTGGGATATTGTTAACGACTTTTACTTCACCATTGTCTAAGTTAAAGAGGTCATTCTGTTATTCTTACTTCCCCTCCCGACGACCGGCTACTGACTCCTGACGACCGACTCCTAACCCCACCAATAAACTTTTTGCCGTAAACCCTACTTAAGTAAGCTAAAACGGATTTTAACCGCCTATCCTTAGATTAGCTGTCTCGGAGTCTCGGAGTCTCGACTAGGAAATTAATTTTGCACGACTACTTAACTAACACTCCATTCAGAAAAATTTCGGCAATACCTTCGGCCATTTCTTGTAAAGCTAAGGGGGAAGCATTACTATCTAAAATAGTTTCACTAGAAAAACCGGCAATTGCGAACATTCCTAGAAAAACCTGGGCTACAATTTTCGGATTCATGGGACGATAGATACCACGATCGATCGCTGTTTGAAAAAAAGCCTCAGCCACATCGGTCATTTTAGCAATTACCTCCGATTGAATCCGCTCTTTTAATTCGGGGTGAAATTGTGCCTCTATAAAACAAACTCGCAATAAATCGCTATTTTCTCGCATTCTCAACACCCTACGTCGCATCACCTGCGCTACCGCTTTATAACTGCCCATTTCGCTCAATTCCGTCAGCAAGTCGGTGAGAATGTCCACCCATCCCCTAGTGGCCACTTCGATTAAAATCGCCTTTTTGTTGGGAAAATAACGAAATAAAGTTCCTTCTGCCACATTTGCTTTTCCTGCTAGGTCTTTGGTCGTGGTTCCTTCATAACCCTTAGCGGCAAATAAACGTAAAGCGGCCTGTAGAATACGACTACGGGTATCTTCTTCCCCAGAATTGGTCTCAGTTAGGGAACGTTGAAAAAGACTTTGCATAATTATTGACAGCTAGAACGGGATAGAGCCATTGTCATCGATCAAGTTAGGTGTTTACTCAAATGCTTCATAAAATTTTGAGTAATTGGGATTAGAGATTGTTCGGTTATCGTTCCGCAGACTTCCCCAGAAATCAAGCTAGAAGCTTGTCCACCTAGCTAAAATCTTAATGAGTTTCATACGGTCGCTGTGCAAGCGGATAGTTAGACCGTAGCTCACCCCTTTTTATACAACCGTTCTGGGGCGAACTGCAAATTCAGACTGCGAACGGGAAAAACAAACATCAAACTCAAAAAGGAAATTAGCCTGCCCCAAAATTAAAGGTGTACTAGGAGCTTGAGTCCAGGCAAATGCTAGATTAACGGTGGGGAATGGGTTAACTTGGCCTTCAACAACGACGGCACGAGCTTGACAATGGGCTAAGTTCCCAGCCAAGATAACCGAAAGATTTTCATTCTCCCAGATAAAGCCTAGTTGTAGGCCCAACTCGTAGGGTAGAACGTTGACACTTGCTCCCGTATCAATCAAACCTTCGGTGTTTAAGGAGCGCCCATTCAGACCCAGCGTTATAGGCACATATGGCATTCGGTCAACCATGCTGGAACTGGTGTCAATAATTTTGTAGGGAAATTTTTGACCATCAAGCATTCTGTTCTTTTTGTTTTGTAGCCAGAAGGTTCATTAAGGTGTTGGCCGCTTCAGAACAGCCATAGGGAGACCAGATTGGGTACTCTTGACCTTCTACAAAAAAGTCTCCGTTCTCTTCTTTGACAAGCTCAGTGGCCAAGAATTGCATTAGTCGCAGCTTGTCAATTTTTGAAAGTTCCTGGATTTGAGATTTGAGTTCAGCCAAGGACATTTTGAGAGCCTCTTTTCTGAAATTTGGTGGCAAGGTAATGATACTGGCTTCTGGTTCAGGTACAGACCAGCAATCAATATTCTACCATCCAGACTGCTGAAAAATATCGTCAGTGCTGGGTTGTAACCAGTATTTTCCCCGATTTTTTTGACTTTTTACTTTTCTCTTGGGATAAGATTGTGATCGATCGAGTTTAGGGAATTTTTATGACCACAGAAAGTTTAGCGACTTCAGAAGCAATAGAGTCAATGACCGATGAATTTCTGGCTAGTACGAGCAGTCACCAAGAAATGATTGAAATGGTTATTTCTACTCTGCAGCAGAATGATACTGCTATGGTACAACATACAGAAAAAGGTTATCTGTGGAAGTTTCAGTATGGTAGCGTTGAGGTATTTGTGCAGTTAACTGGGGAAAGCGATGATGATTTTCTCACGGTGTGGTCTTCTGTGCTGAAATTGCCTGTTCAGGATGAATTGGGATTAACCCGCAAGTTATTAGCGATGAATTGTGCCGAAACCTTTGAATCTCATTTTGCCATTATGAATGATCAGGTGGTGGTGATTTCTCAGCGTACTGTGGCCGATTTGTCTCCCGGGGAGATTTCCCGAGCAATTACTCTCGTGGCGACGGTAGCAGATAATAATGATGAAATGTTACGAGAATCCTTTGGTGGCAGCTAAAATTTGGCGTTATATCCCTCCAATTATCTCATCGGCAGAGCTACAAATGGCGATCGATTCTTGGTTACTAGAACAACACCGTTGTGGTCATCATCCCCCGACTCTGCGTTTTTATCAATGGTCGCCCCCAGCTATTTCCTTGGGCTATCATCAACGGCAATATCCCGATTTTTGGCGTGATTTGACTTGGCAAGGTCAAAAAATCTCCCTAGTTCGTCGTCCTACCGGTGGCCGGGCCGTACTACATCAGGGGGATTTGACTTATATGGTGGTAAATTCGGGGATGAAGGGGAATGTTAGGAAAGTTTACTGTCAAATCTGTCAATTTTTAATCACAGGCTGGCAAAATCTCGGTCTAGAATTGTCCTACGGTGCTGCCGGCCGGGGATATATCCATTCTGCTAACTGTTTCGGTACAGCTACCGGTGCGGATTTAGTCGATAATTGGGGAAATAAATTTATTGGGAGCGCCCAACTGCAACGGGGTTCCTCGGTTCTCCAACATGGTTCGATGGTGTTAGAGCAAGATAATTCGCTGTTTGAGCAAGTTTTCGCCAGTGCTGCCCCTCAAAAGCTCAATTTAGCCCCAGATTTGACCCTAGAGACAATTATCGCTACCCTGAAAACCGCCGCCGAGGAATGCTTTGATTGTCAATTGCTAGAGCAACCCCTAGAGGATTGGGAATGGCGATCAATTAAAAAAATGAATATAAATACTCATTGACAAAAAAGTTTTTGTGTGTATAAAAAATCAATTATGAGTCAAGTTGTATAGATTTGTAATTTTTTGCTAATAATAGTTAAAGGTAGATAGAGGCCGCAAGGAACCAAAGTCTTACCGAACTCGAAATTATTGTCTAGCTTGTGCTAGTTTAAGAAACGTTAATCTTTTACAGTTTGTGAGGATTAACGAGCGATCGCAGCTAGTTTAGTTAAGCTAATCCAGTCAATCGATCGCGCCATCTTATAAGACAATGGGAGTAATCCCAGACTCAAAAAAGTTAAGAAATCTTGCCCGTGATTTCAGTTAAGCAAGAGGAAAAATACCCATGACCATTGCTGTCGGACGCGCCCCAGAAAGAGGGCTGTTTGATGCTCTCGATGACTGGCTCAAAAGAGACCGTTTCGTCTTCATCGGTTGGTCTGGTTTACTACTCTTCCCCTGCGCCTTCATGGCCCTAGGTGGATGGTTAACCGGCACCACCTTCGTCACCTCCTGGTACACCCACGGGTTAGCCAGTTCCTACCTGGAAGGCGGCAACTTCCTGACTGTAGCCGTCTCCACCCCCGCCGATGCCTTCGGTCACTCCATCCTCTTTCTCTGGGGACCGGAAGCCCAAGGTAACTTCACCCGTTGGTGTCAAATCGGCGGTTTATGGCCCTTTGTCGCCCTGCACGGTGCTTTCGGCTTGATTGGCTTCATGCTGCGTCAGTTTGAAATCGCCCGTTTAGTCGGCATTCGTCCCTACAACGCCCTCGCCTTCTCTGGCCCGATTGCGGTGTTCGTCAGTGTCTTCCTGATGTACCCCCTCGGTCAGTCTAGCTGGTTCTTTGCCCCTAGCTTCGGCGTGGCTGGTATCTTCCGTTTTATTCTCTTCTTCCAAGGCTTCCACAACTGGACCCTCAACCCCTTCCACATGATGGGTGTAGCTGGTATCCTCGGTGGTGCGCTTCTCTGTGCTATTCACGGAGCGACCGTAGAAAATACCCTGTTTGAAGACGGTGAAGGTTCCAACACTTTCCGAGCTTTTGAACCCACCCAAGCGGAAGAAACCTACTCCATGGTCACTGCGAACCGTTTCTGGTCGCAAATCTTCGGCATCGCTTTCTCCAACAAACGTTGGTTACACTTCTTCATGCTCTTTGTCCCCGTGACTGGTTTATGGATGAGTGCTGTGGGTGTGGTGGGATTAGCTCTTAATCTACGGGCCTATGACTTCGTTTCTCAGGAATTGAGAGCGGCGGAAGACCCGGAATTTGAAACCTTCTACACTAAAAATATTCTGCTTAACGAAGGTCTGAGAGCTTGGATGGCTCCCCAAGACCAACCCCACGAAAACTTTATCTTCCCTGAGGAGGTTCTCCCGCGTGGTAACGCTCTCTAATATCCCTACCGCTAGTGGTCGTGACCAAAGTTCCACCGGCTTCGCTTGGTGGTCTGGTAACGCTCGTCTTATCAACCTCTCCGGTAAACTGCTCGGCGCCCACGTCGCCCACGCCGGTTTAATCGTTTTCTGGGCCGGGGCGATGACCCTGTTTGAAACCGCCCACTTTATCCCCGAAAAACCGATGTACGAACAGGGTTTAATCCTGCTTCCCCACTTAGCTACCCTCGGTTTTGGGGTCGGTCCGGGTGGTGAAGTAGTCGATACCTTCCCCTACTTCGTTGCCGGTGTTCTGCACTTAATTTCTTCGGCTGTACTCGGTTTTGGTGGTATCTACCACGCTATCCGCGGACCGGAAACCCTAGAGGAATACTCTAATTTCTTCGGTTACGACTGGAAAGACAAAAACCAAATGACCAACATCATCGGTTATCACCTGATTCTCTTGGGTTGTGGTGCGCTGTTGTTGGTATTTAAAGCCATGTTCTTTGGCGGTGTCTATGATACTTGGGCTCCCGGTGGCGGTGATGTCCGCATCATCACCAATCCGACCCTCAACCCCGCAGTTATCTTTGGTTATCTGACCAAAGCTCCCTTCGGTGGTGAAGGCTGGATTATCAGCGTCAACAACATGGAAGATATCATCGGCGGTCACATCTGGATTGGCTTAATCTGTATCGCTGGCGGTATCTGGCACATTCTCACCAAACCTTTTGCCTGGGCGCGTCGCGCTTTCATCTGGTCTGGAGAAGCCTATCTGTCCTACAGCTTGGGCGCTCTTTCCATGATGGGCTTTATCGCCGCCGTTTACGTTTGGTTTAACAACACCGCCTATCCCAGTGAATTCTACGGTCCGACCGGTATGGAAGCTTCCCAAGCTCAAGCTTTCACCTTCTTGGTGCGTGACCAACGCTTAGGCGCTAACGTCGCTTCTGCCCAAGGCCCCACCGGTCTAGGTAAGTACCTGATGCGCTCTCCCACTGGCGAAATCATCTTCGGTGGTGAAACCATGCGTTTCTGGGATTTCCGCGGTCCCTGGTTAGAACCCCTCCGCGGTCCTAACGGTTTAGACCTCGACAAAATCAGAAATGACGTACAACCCTGGCAAGTACGCCGCGCGGCTGAATACATGACCCACGCTCCTTTAGGTTCCTTGAACTCTGTGGGTGGGGTTATCACTGACGTTAACTCGTTTAACTATGTGTCTCCTCGCGCTTGGTTGGCTACCTCTCACTTCACCCTCGCCTTCTTCTTCCTGATTGGACACCTCTGGCACGCTGGACGCGCTCGCGCCGCCGCCGCCGGTTTCGAGAAAGGAATTGACCGCGAGACTGAACCCGCATTGGCAATGCCTGACCTCGACTAATTTCCCTTAGTTCGATGGCAGCGGCTCCCGTCTAGTTGGCGGGAGCCTTTTTGTGGTTAATATCAGACATTGACATCCTCAGACGCGGCTAAAACACTCTCTAAAGCCGATAATAATCGTTGATTTTCTGCCGGTAAACGGACAGCGACCCGAAAATAATTGCTCCCCAATTCGGGGAAACTGAGACAATCGCGGATAAAAATTCGATGATATTTTAATAAAGCTTCCTGTAGGGGTAAACAGGAAGATTGAGATTGTACTAAGAGGAAGTTAGCGGCACTGGTTTGGGGCTGTAATTGCGGAAAATTAGCTAATCCCTGCCATAAATCCTGGCGGGCCGCTGTTAACCAATCCCAGGTTTGTTGTTGAAAATCCCTATCTTCAATTGCCGCAATAGCGGCAACCACAGCCAAGTTATTCACCGACCAAGGATCGCGCCATCTTTGCCATTGTAACAGGCGATCGGGATGAGCGAGGACGTATCCTAGACGCAAACCGGGGAGACTGTAAAATTTAGTTAGGGAACGCAAAATCACGAGATTGGGATATTCCGGCAACAGAGATATTAAACTCTCCTGTTGTGGCGGGGGTAAAAAATCCATAAAAGCTTCATCCACTACCACCAAACCAAATTGCGATAGATAGGGACGAATGGCCGCCACCGTCCAGAGTTTCCCGGTGGGATTGTGGGGATTATTAAGTAATAAGCCTTGTTTTTCGGGATTAACAGGCTTTAAACTGGTTAAATCTAGGGAATGTTGGCAGATTTTTCCACCAAAACTTTTTAAGGCCCGTTCGTAATCGTTAAAAGCAGGTGTTAGTACATAAACACTATCAAATGAGGCCAATTCCCGACCAGCCCAGGTTAATAACTCAGCCGTACCATTGCCCGGGAGAATCCAATCTGGTCCGATATTGTGCCATTGACCGAGGGCAGAACGCAACTGCCAATACGCGGGGTCAGGATAACGAGTCAGACTGGTTAAATGGCTTTTAATAGCGGTTAGTGCGCTTTCCGGTGGACCGAGGGGGTTGATACTGGCAGAAAAATCGAGAATAGAGGAAACCGGACAGCCAGCAATTGCGGCCGCCCAGTCAAGATTACCACCATGTTTAGGTCTAGGCAAAAGACTTACAGCGAACGAAACTCAACAGTAATTATTCCTTATCCGGAGCCACTCTGTCTTTAAACAGTTTACCCGCCGAGAAAGCCGGGACGCGAGTAGCTGGAATCTCCATCTTATCGCCGGTTTTCGGGTTGCGTCCTTCCCGGGCCTGACGTTCCCGGGCCTCGAAGGAACCGAATCCTACTAGGGTTACTTTGTCCCCCTCAGAAACCGCATCGATAATGGTTTCGATGGCGGCAGTGAGAACAGCATCTGCTTGTTTTTTGGTCACAGAGGCTTTGAGAGCGATTTGATCGATTAATTCACCTTTATTCATGCGCTAACTCCTTTTTTTGCGGTTTTTCTGAGTTTAGGGTGGTTGTCAGTAGTTTATTATGGTTCCCCTGTTGAGGACTCGCCAGGATCGAGTTCACTAAATAAAGCCTCAAATCCTCATTGGCTATATATTCCACTGCATTATTCTAAGCGGGAATTGTCTCGATCGGAATCGCTGAAACCTTTAATTTATCTAGATTTCCCCCCGATTCCCCGGTAAGAGGAGAGACAAAAGGGAATAAGCGAGAGATTTACGGCGATATAAGCTAATAAAAAGAGATTAGCAAGCTAAATTGCCGATAAATATTCTCTAAAAGCGATAGGCATCCTAACTTCCCAAAAATCGTTCATCGGTTCTCTCCCAGATTTTTGACTAATTTTGCCACCAAAAACGTTAAAAAAGTTTACCAAAGCAATTTCTGCCCAAAAATTAAGGTTCAGACCCAGGAGATATTCGCTAGAATTGGAACTTATGATCGTTAAAAATATTCAAAAAAGCAGGATTTAACTGGAAAGTTTGCTATCATTATCTATTCAGCGACAAACTCGCATGGTGATTTACTGCTATCCCCTAGCCGATCTAGGTCAAAGCTTAAGACGTTCTTTTATCGTGACTTTTTTGGCAGTAATCGCCATTCTTGGCGGTGTGATTCCCGAATTTTCTTGGACGACGGCGGTGGTTAGTTTCCGGTCTTCCGCTTATACTCAAGATTTTACGGCTGACCAAATTAAACGTTATGCGACCGCAGTTTTGTTGATCGAAACCCAAAGAAAACAAGCTTATCAGGCAATTTCGCAAATTTTAGGCAAAATTCCCCCAGCAATTACCTGTAACCAACGGGAAAGCTTTAATAATCTTCCCGCTAATGCCCAAAAAATTGCCGTCGATTATTGTAATAACTCAAAAAAGATTGTCCAAGACAGTGGACTGAATGCGACTGAATTTAACGCCATTACTAATCGGGTTCGTAGCGATGATAACTTGAGACGACGGGTACAAAATGAGATGATTCGTCTGCAGCGGGAAAATAAATAGAAAAAGTTCCTCAGTTTTTCGGGTCAAGTTGGAGTCAGGGCTACAATAAGAATGTTTTTTCCCATTGACCACTACCATGTTAACTTTTACCGAGCGCTTACCCCCCCGTCATACCGCTAGTCCACCTCCCCCAGAAACGGTGGTTTTTAGCCTCCTACTTACGGCCGAAGAACGCACCCGCAGCCGTTATCGTCTCGACAGTCCCGAAGGTTTTTCCCTCTGTTTTCGTTTACCTCGCGGCACCATTCTACAGGATCGCGATTTCCTGCGGGGAGAAAACGGCGAAATTGTTCAAATTATCGCTAAACCCGAACCAGTTATCACTATTACCGCCCCTTCAACCGATTTACTCCTCAAAGCGGCCTATCACCTCGGTAATCGTCATGTAGCCCTAGAAATTAACCCCGATTATCTGCGTCTGGCCCCCGATTCTGTCCTACAAGCAATGTTAGAAGGTTTGGGATTAACTGTAACTGAAGAAATCGCCCCCTTTAACCCCGAAATCGGCGCTTATCAGCATTATCATGACCTGGAAGAGGCAAAAAAGGGATAGTTAGCTAATCTTGCCCAATGCCCTTTCTGATTTAGAGTAAGCAAAAATCAAACTCGGTTTCGACTTACCTCTTTTCCTACCATAAATTGTAGTTTTTGGGCATTATCTTAACAAAATTTAACTGACAAGAAAACAGTAACTTTTTAACAGCCTCTACGGGATATTTTCTTAATCAAGAGGCTCTCATTCTGCTAGTTTCTAAAATTTTAATCGGCCTCGGTGAATTGATTAATCATCAAAGTAAAAATCGAACTACGAGGAATGAATAACCATGGTACTTTCAGAACTAGCACCAACGGCTGTAACCTCTGTCCTGTCTGATTTATTCACACCCACTGAGGTTAAAAAATTCCCTGCTCAAAACAATGATCTAATCTATTTTTGTGAACTAGATTCTAGTAATAAACTGATCATTGAACCGCAAGGGGTTTATACAACTCTCGACGGACGAATTTATCTTATTCGAAAATGTTAGGATTTTTCAACTATTATCTATATTTTCCGTCAGCCAATTTTTAAAGTTTCTGATGGCTTCACTTCTCCCCACTTGTTGACTTTGTTTAACAAATTGATTAATTAATTCAATAATCGGGATCTGAGGAAAATTGGGACTGCTTAAAGACTCAATATATTCTCCTTCTTGTAATAAATTAATCTGTAGGCCACTTTGAGTATAACGCCACAGTTCGGGAACACCTAACTGTCGATAATTATCTAAATAAGTACGGGAAGTAATATCAATTTCTAGGACTAAATCGGGGGGGGGATCACTTTCTAAATTAAGTCTATTTTTGCCAATAACGGCTTGATAGTTTTTAATATAAAAACAGGCATCAGGTTCAACCGCTTGATTCATCCGCTCGTTTTTAAATGTTGTTGATCCTAACGGTTCAAAATCAATATTGAGTGCTTCTAACAAAAACTGAACCATATAACTAATGATTTCTTTATCTTTTTCATGTTCGGGTAAAGGTACCATAATTTCTAATATTCCGTTACTGTAGGATAACCGAGAAGCACGACTTTCTCCTAATTCTGATAATATTGTCTCAAATTTTTGCCAGTTAAGCTCTTTTAAAAGTAACTGTTGACCGGGATTGACGATAATTTGTTCTAAGGCTAATTGCATGGCTTTAGCTGAAAATGTTGATTTCTTAGTTTAATTATACCCTTACTCATAGGATTGCAACAAAAATTAAGCCTATTTGTAATATTCTGCCAGTTTTATTAAAGTGTTATTTCGTCGAGTAATAATTTTGGCATCAACCCCTTCAGATGGATCTAAATGTTCAGATTCTACAAGAGATTTAATAAAATTGGAAACTTGAGGGTTTAATTCTCCTTGATGGGTTGAAGATAAGCTCGTCATTAAAGCATCATACCATAACCCATTTTCGGCATAGCGTTCTGCTTGTTCAGTTTTTTGAATTGGTGGTTGACTTAAATGAATGGGTATTTCAACCACTCGGAATTCTGCTCGTTGAATCATCCAAACGTCAGGACTTTGACGAATAGCGACTTGCCATAAATACTTTTTACCCACTTCTAAAGGGGTTTGATTACTGGGAAAAGAAAAGTTATGAATTCCTCCTTTTTGTTGAAATCTTAACGTTTCTCTCCTTTGTTTAATTTTTCCTTGCTCATTAAATTCAAATAAGCGAAAATCTACCTCATAATCCGTATTTTGATTACCCACTATGCAGACAAAAGAAGGGGTAACAGATACAGTTTGACCGACATAAACTTGCGATGCAATATTGGAAGAAGTATATAAAGTGTCTCCAAAACTTGGGGAAATGCACAAATTAAAAGAGTAATTTAGAGAAGTATTTGAGAAAAATACGGAGGGGAATGAGGGATTATTTGCCTTGAGCGATTGGATAAAAAAGGCGATGGCTTACTTTCCTAAAAGCTGCCAGACAATTCGTCGCTGGATTGACGAAATAACTGCCTATTTTGATAACCGAACAACCCAGGGAGGCTCTCCCAGGTTTGGTGGGTAAAATGTATTCTAAGATACATTCCTCCTAGCGAGGGGGTGGAACGAACCACAAAGACACAAAGGACACAAAGATCGATCATATAGTAAGTTAAACTTATCACACAGAACCTAGAAGAGCCCCCAGGGAACAGTGGAAGGAATTAACAATAAACTGAAGGTGATTAAAAGGAGAGGCTATGGATTTAGAAACTTTAAAAACTTTAGTCTTAGATGTTTATTAAATTGGCATTTTGCTAGTTGATTTTATATGGTAAGTTCGGAAGAACCCAAATTACCTCATTTGTTGAGGGGGGGACTGGATGAAATAATTTACTTCCTGATCCCGATCCTGCTACTTTAGGAGGGATAGGATTAGGTTTACGCTGGTTAGTGGCTAATGGTTTAACTGTTCGTTTAGATTACGGGATTCCGTTAGTTTCTGTCGATAATTCCGGAAATTCACTGCAAGAACAAGGGTTTTACTTTTCGGTGAGGTATAGAAAAGCATTCTAGCATATTCTGAGAGAATTATAATAATAGTTCTCAATTAACTTAATCCGAATCTTTATCTTTTGTCGCTTGGTTAATTTCAGCGTTTTTCTCAAAGATGAGGTATAATCAATGTGGTTTGTGCTTCGAGGCGAGCGCTCTGTTCAAACCCTCATTCTGTAAGGCTTCTGGGGTTGATGATCGCACTTTTTGATTTCAAAAAAGCCTAAAGATATTATCCAACCAGGTTTTTAGATTTATTCAGCCAAACCTAGTTAAAAAAGAGAGGAGTAGGTCGCCATATCTAGTCCCTTGAGAACGGAATTCGGTATCGGTCAAAGTTTCTAGAAAAGCCCTAGGGATAGCTTGAGTATTTATACTTATTGCCATCCAAGTATGCTTCCCCTAAGATATAGTTGATCGGTAATCGCGCCGAACTAATTACCGAAAATTTGGGTTTAAAACCCCTTGAATGATGTTTTTATTGTATTCAGGAAGTTGAAAAAATGAAGACCAAATCGATCATAAGCTTACTATCTCTTAGCATTATAGGAATGTCAATCTATGCAGGTCAAGCTAATAGCAGTGATTATCGAGCTTTGACCCCGGAAGAAAAATCGCAGTTGACCGATGCTTTGCTAAAACAGGGCTGTAGGAATCCTAAAGAGATGAAATTTGATGTTGAGACTAACCAGTTTGAAGCAGAAGATGCTGTGTGTGAGGGAGGAAGAAAGTATGATATTTACCTTGACAAAAACTTTAGGATTGTTTCAATGAAACCAGACTAAAAGAGCAAATCCCTGAGAAGCTTTTACCGGTCGCCGCGAAGATTACCAATGAGGTATAACAAAGCCATTCTAACAGCAACACCACTGGTAACTTGTTGGGAAATCAGACTAAAATCGGGATCGTCCATCAAATCGGAACTAATTTCCACTCCCCGATTCACAGGACCTGGATGAAGTACTTTCACCCCTGGTTGACAGGATTGCAAACGAGGACGAGTAATGCCAAAACTTTGATGATATTCGCGTAAACTGGGCAAAAGATTGGCAGTCATTCGTTCTTTTTGCAGTCGCAGGGTCATCACAAAATCGGCCTTTTCTAAAGCTGGTTCTAAATCCCAGTGGAGAAATAGGCGATCGCACAATTCCCCAAAATATTTCGGCAGTAGGGTAGGGGGTGCGGACAAATGTACTTCCGCCCCTGCCGTGGTTAAACTCCAGATATTGGAACGAGCCACACGAGAATGGAGTATATCCCCGACAATAGCGATTTTTTTGCCCTCTAACAGTTCTAAACGGGGATTTTCCTCATCTAACAGACAACAGATCGTAAACAGGTCTAAAAGTCCCTGGGAGGGGTGTTCGTGTTGACCGTCCCCAGCATTAAGAATACTGACCCCCGACTGCAAACGATCCATTTCTGCGGCAATTAAATCGGGAACCCCCGACTGTTGATGTCGGATAACAAAAATATCCGTACCCATGGCCACATAGGTTAAAGCGGTATCGAGAATCGTTTCCCCCTTAGTCAAACTGGAACTACCCGGGGCAAAATTGAGAACATCGGCCGAAAGACGTTTCGCCGCTAGTTCAAAACTACTACGGGTGCGGGTGGAAGGTTCAAAAAAAAGATTTGTCACCACTTGACCTTGTAGGGCCGGCACTTTCTTGGTACGTCGGGAAAGAACTTCACGAAAACTAGAGGCCGTTTGTAGCAGGGTTTGGTATTCTTCCGGTTGCCAGTCTTGCAATCCCAAAATGTGGTGTCGGATCCAAGTGAAAGCCATAGGAGTTGAGGAGGCGGTAAAAACGGCAAATTTCGTCTATGCTATTGTAGGATTTCTTTGCATCAAGTTAATAAATAGGGTTTATGAGAATTAATTTTTCCTTGTGTCAGGTCACTCTCGCGATCGCTTTATTTCTCAATCCCTTGCCGGCGATCGTTGCCCAGACTGCCACCTCTGGGGAAATGGTATCACCGACCACGGGCATTAATTACACTCGCCTGAAAAATTTCCTCGCTCAACAAAATTGGCGACAAGCTAACGATGAAACCCGTAATTTAATGCTGAAAGCGACCGGACGGGAATTACAGGGCTGGTTTACCATGGAAGACCTGCAAAAATTGGCCTGTTGGGATCTGCAAAAGATGGATCAACTCTGGAAAGAAGCTTCCGGGGGTCGTTTTAGTTTCAGTACCCAATTTCGTATTTTTATCGAGACAGGTAATCGACCGGGGCGCTTAGTGGCGATCGAAAATTTTCAAACTTTTGGCGATCGCATCGGTTGGCGTAAAGATGGTGATTGGATTATTTTTAAAGAAAATCTTAACTATACCCTCAATGCTCCCGTCGGTCATCTGCCGGCGCCCCGGGACGAATATCAGATCGCCGGTGGTCGTCTAGAATACACCACCCTCGCCCAAAGATTAGTCACCTGTAATATTGTTAGCTTAGGGCAAAGCAAACAATAGACCTCTTGTAAAAATCAAAAATTGTTGTTAGGGTTAGGAGTCAGTAGTCAGTAGTCAGTAGTCAGTAGTCAGGAGAATTAAGAATGAACAATAATCAATTAAATAGTCTATTTACGGATTTTATGCAATTTAATCCTTATTTTTGCCGTTTTTGAACCCTCAAAAATTAATTATGCCATAGGTTTAATAATCACGGCGATCAATTCTGTAGAGTAAAATTTAAGGAAAAGCTTCTCTCCTCACCTTCCCTTTTTTTCCGATTTACTAGCACTTTTTCTGCCAAAACTCCCTAAATTTAACAATGATTAAACGATCCGTTAACGTATCGAGAGCGATCGGTTCGTCGATCGCCGTTTCCCTAATTGTCACTGGTTGCGCCCCCCAGGGCCCCCAGGCCACCGGACCGGCGGCTGTTCCCGTCAAACTGCAAACCCTCGGCACCGACAAATTAGTGCAAAGTAGCGAATTTGTCGGTACTTTGATCGCCCAACAGCGTGTTAGCGTCTCTCCTCAGATTACTGGTCGGATTCGCTCTATTTTCGTTAAATCTGGCGATCAGGTAACTCAGGGACAAAAAATCGCCGAATTGGATCCCGAACAACAACAGCAACAGGTAAACGCCGGCATCGGCCAGGTAAATTCGGCCAAAGCGAACCTGAATGCGTCTGAGGCGGATTTAAGGCAAAGACAAGCGCAAGCGAGGGCAAATAAAGCCCAAATTGCCCAGAATCGGGCAAATGTGGCCAATGCTGAAGCCAATGTTAAAAGTCAGATCGCCACCTTGAGCGCCGCCGAAGCCGATTTACAGAGAGCGAGAGCTAATTTAGATTTGGCGGAAAAAAACCTAACAAGAGCCGAATTTCTGGTTAAACAAGGCGCACAGCCCCAACAGGACTTAGATGATCGCCGCCGCGACATTCAGGCCGCCAAGGCAGAAGTAGAGGCCCGGTCTCAAAATCGTGATGCGGCCCGTCAACAGGTGACGGCGGCTAGAGCTACCCTACAGGCAAACAAAGAAGCATTAAATATCGCTATTCAAAACGAATTAGCCTCAGGGCAACAGGTGGCGGCGGCGGCGGCAACAGTGAACAGTCGTCAAGCGGCAGTAGCCAGCGCTGAGGGACAATTAGGGGCGACGCGTCAGAATTTAGTTTTTAACACCATTACCGCCCCGATTGATGGTTTTGTCGGCGATTTTAATCAAAGAAAAGTCGGCGATATTATCTCCCTGGGTGAAGAATTAACCTCGTTAACTAACAATAAAACTTTGGAACTAAATGTGCAGATTCCCGTGGAATTACAACCGCGTCTGCGCGTCGGGTTGCCCGTGGAAATTATTAATCCCGATGGCAGCCCGGGGGTTCGCGGTCAAGTAACTTTTATTTCCCCCACCGTTTCCCAAGCTACCCAATCGGTTTTAGTGAAATTTGCCTTTACTAATGATGGCAGTCTTCGCAATAACCAATATGTGCGGGCGCGGTTAATTTGGGATCAAAAACCGGGGGTATTAGTTCCCACCACGGCAGTGACTAGCATCGGGGCGCAAAATTTTGTTTTTGTGGCCGAAAAAGAAAAGGCTAAAGAAGGTCAAGAAAATGCCAAGGAGCGTTTAGTGGTTAGACAAAAACCCATTCAAGTCGGCACGATTCAAGGGCAAGCTTATCAGGTTATTTCTGGAGTAAATGCCGGGGAAAGAATTGCTGTTAATAATATTCTTTCTCTCCGAGATGGTACAGCTATAACTGTTAGTCAGCAGTAATTTTTATGAGTAATTCGATTACCGTTCGTCCCCTGGCATCGCAACTAATTACCGCCGAGAGTTTCCGTCCCTACGGTCAATTAATAACCCCTGGCCATGACGGGAAACTGTTTGATGAAAGCGATGCACAACTGCATTTAAAAAATGGTGTGCCACGTTTTTATATTATGCATTTACAGACTCGCGGACGTAAATTTAAGCGAATTACTCGTCATAGTCAATGTACCCAATGTCTTGGTTCTTTGGGGGGACAAGAGTGGTTTTTAGGAGTGGCCCCCCCTAGTCCTCATCCTCAACCAGATTTAGAAAAATTAAAGGTTTTTCGCATCCCCGGGGACTGTTTTATTAAATTAGAGGTGGGAACTTGGCACGCTGGCCCACTTTTTGATCAACCAGAGATCAATTTTTATAATCTCGAATTGAGCGATACTAATATTATCGATCATTTTACCTATAATTTTGCCCAAGAGCAGTCAATAGAATTCGAGATTGTTGATTGAAAAAATTAATTTTTTTACCTAGGTTTTGCTGAATGTCGGTGAAAGCTGACAGGGAGAAAATGTGAGTTCGATGAAGTTAAAAAAGGGCAGAAGGTAGAGCAGGGAAGTCTTTTGCCTCTAAATCCAGAGAAGGCTTAATAGGATGATAAGTGTAAGCAATGAGACTCCCTAAAAGGTTAACTAGAAAATTCCAGATACTACTTTGAATTGGCACTATTTGTCGATTAAGTCTGAAAACGATGACCTATAGTCATTTCAGATAAGTATGATACAGTCTAGACCGACAAAATCCTTAGGAACTCTGGGATTGATATTCTCAATCTTAATTGAAATGACTATAGGTTGCTCTAATGGGAAGTTTTGTGACGACAAGTAGCATTGATGATATTTATGGGGAATAATAGATTTAGATGAGTGCCTAACTTTCCAATTGGTAGCGACTTGCCATGAACCCAACAACCGCCAATTATGATGAACCTTGGAAAGAAGCATTAAGCGAGTATTTTGAAGCGTTTTTATACTTCTTCTTTCCTGAAGTTCACCAACTAATTGATTGGACAAAAATTCCCGAATCCCTAGAAAAAGAACTCAAACGAATTACCGCTTCAGCAAAGACAAAAAAACGTTTCGCTGACAAACTCTATAAAGTCTGGTTACTCAGGGGTGAAGAAGTCTGGATTTTGATTCATATTGAAATTCAAAGTCAGTACGAAGAAAATTTCCCTCAGAGGATGTATATTTATAACTATCGTGCCTTTGATTTGTATCAGAAACCGGTTATCAGTCTCGCTATATTAGGAGATGAACGAGTAAATTGGCGACCAGATTCCTATAATTATACCATTGCTGGTTGTGAAGTCAGCCTCAAATTCCCAACAGTCAAATTACTGGACTACGAGGAAAGCTGGTCAGAACTAGAAACAAGTAGCAATCCCTTTGCTATAATAGTCATGGCACACCTGAAAACAAAAGCGACTACTGGGAAGCTGCCAGAACGGGAACAGTGGAAGTGGAGGTTAATCAGGGGATTATATGAAAAGGAGTTCGAGAGGGAACAGATAATTAAACTGTTTGAAATCATCGACAATATGATGACTTTATCCCCTGAATTACAGTCAAGTTTAGAGAGTAAAATTAAACAATTTGAGGAGGAAAGAACCATGCCTTTAATGAGTAATATGGAGTTACGAGGAATAGAACGCGGTAAGGAAATTGGAGCATTAGAAAAGGCTCGTAACTATATTAAAACGGTGCTGAAAACGCGATTGGGTGACATTCCAATAGACATTGAGCAAGCTGTGGATAAAATTGCTGTATTATCGATTTTAGACGAGTTACTGAAATCGGCATTAACCGTTAATTCTTTTGATGAGTTGCATCAACTTTTAGAACAATAGTCTCAGTAACTTTCTTCTCCAATGAACCCAACAACCGCCAATTATGATGAACCCTGGAAAGAAGCATTAAGCGAGTATTTTGAAGCGTTTTTATACTTCTTCTTTCCTGAAGTTCACCAATTGATTGATTGGACAAAAACTCCCGAATCCCTAGAAAAAGAACTCAAACGGATTACCGCTTCAGCAAAGACAAAAAAACGTTTCGCTGACAAACTCTATAAAGTTTGGTTACTCAGGGGTGAAGAAGTCTGGATTTTGATTCATATTGAAATTCAAAGCCAGTACGAAGAAAATTTCCCTCAGAGGATGTATATTTATAACTATCGGGCCTTTGATTTGTATCAGAAACCAGTTATCAGTCTCGCTATATTAGGAGATGAACGAGTAAATTGGCGACCAGATTCCTATAATTATACCATTGCTGGTTGTGAAGTCAGCCTCAAATTCCCAACAGTCAAATTACTGGACTATGAGGAAAACTGGTCAGAACTAGAAGCAAGTAGCAATCCCTTTGCTATAATAGTCATGGCACACCTGAAAACAAAAGCGACTACTGGGAAGCTGCCAGAACGGGAACAGTGGAAGTGGAAGTTAATCAGGGGATTATATGAAAAGGAGTTCGAGAGAGAACAGATAATTAAACTGTTTGAAATCATCGACAATATGATGACTTTATCCCCTGAATTGCAGTCAAGTTTAGAGAGTAAAATCAAACAATTTGAGGAGGAAAGAACCATGCCTTTAATGAGTAATATGGAGTTACGAGGAATAGAACGCGGTAAGGAAATTGGTAAGGAAATTGGGGAGTTACGAGGGATAGAACGCGGTAAAGAAATAGGCAAGGAAATTGGTAAGGAAATTGGTAAGGAAATTGGAGCGTTAGAAAATGCTCGTAACTATGTTAAAACGGTGCTGAAAACGCGATTGGGTGACATTCCAATAGACATTGAGCAAGCTGTGGATAAAATTGCTGTATTATCGATTTTAGACGAGTTACTGAAATCGGCATTAACCGTTAATTCTTTTGATGAGTTGCATCAACTTTTAGAACAATAGTCTCAGTAACTTTCTTCTCCAATGAACCCAACAACCGCCAATTATGATGAACCCTGGAAAGAAGCATTAAGCGAGTATTTTGAAGCGTTTTTATACTTCTTCTTTCCTGAAGTTCACCAATTGATTGATTGGACAAAAACTCCCGAATCCCTAGAAAAAGAACTCAAACGGATTACCGCTTCAGCAAAGACAAAAAAACGTTTCGCTGACAAACTCTATAAAGTTTGGTTACTCAGGGGTGAAGAAGTCTGGATTTTGATTCATATTGAAATTCAAAGTCAGTACGAAGAAAATTTCCCTCAGAGGATGTATATTTATAACTATCGTGCCTTTGATTTGTATCAGAAACCGGTTATCAGTCTCGCTATATTAGGAGATGAACGAGTAAATTGGCGACCAGATTCCTATAATTATACCATTGCTGGTTGTGAAGTCAGCCTCAAATTCCCAACAGTCAAATTACTGGACTACGAGGAAAGCTGGTCAGAACTAGAAACAAGTAGCAATCCCTTTGCTATAATAGTCATGGCACACCTGAAAACAAAAGCGACTACTGGGAAGCTGCCAGAACGGGAACAGTGGAAGTGGAGGTTAATCAGGGGATTATATGAAAAGGAGTTCGAGAGGGAACAGATAATTAAACTGTTTGAAATCATCGACAATATGATGACTTTATCCCCTGAATTACAGTCAAGTTTAGAGAGTAAAATCAAACAATTTGAGGAGGAAAGAACCATGCCTTTAATGAGTAATATGGAGTTACGAGGAATCGAACGCGGTAAAGAAATTGGTGAGGAAATTGGGGAGTTACGAGGGATAGAACGCGGTAAGGAAATTGGTAAGGAAATTGGAGCGTTAGAAAATGCTCGTGATTTTGTGAAAAAAGTTTTGGAAAACCGACTAGGCGATATCCCTGGAGATATTGGACAATGTCTCAATGATGCTTCAGTTATTTCGGTTTTAGAAGAGATGTTAAAAGCCGCACTTATAGTAAATTCTTTTGAGGAGTGTAGGAAGTCTTTTAGTATCATCATAAATAAGTAGTGTGGGTAATACCTACCTTACTTAGTAAACTGTTTGAAATCATCGACAATATGATGACTTTATCCTCTGAATTGCAGTCAAGTTTAGAGAGTAAAATTAAACAATTTGAGGAGGAAAGAACTATGCCTTTAGTAAGTAATATGGAGTTACGAGGAATAGAACGCGGTAAGGAAATCGGTAAGGAAATTGGTAAGGAAATTGGTAAAGAAATTGGCGCGTTAGAAAAAAGCCGCGATGACATCAAAACAGTTTTAACTGTGCGGTTTGGACAGATTTCTTCAGAAATTGAAGAGATAATCGGCAAAATGACTAACCCTACTATCTTAGAAGAGCTACTAAAATTAGCAGCTACCGCTAATTCTCTCGCAGAATTTAAGCAGTCTTTGGCAAGAATCCAATCCTAGAACTTCTTTAGAAAACGGGTTTCTTTGAGAAACCCGTTTTCTTGTAATAAATGTTAATTTATGTTACAGGGGTCTTGAGAAATTTGCGCTTGTTGAGCTAAAACTATTAGCAATAAACCTCTGCTGTTAATGTCATGACTTCTTCTCTTTTGCCGATTCTTCCTGCTGTTGACGATGTTTTGTTCAATTTTGCTCAATCTGATGGCTTTTGGGCGAATTTGGCTATCGCTTTTGGCACAAGTTATGATGTGGTTAAGGCGACAGAACTACAACAGCAGTGGAAAAGCCGAAATTTTAGTCAAATTCCCCCAATTGAGGTACTCAGTGATGAGGTTTTAGGGACGGCGAATGGTGCCTATTCCAGCAGTACCAATAAGATTTATCTATCAGCATCTTTTTTAAATACGGCCTCGTCAGCAGCGATAGTTAATGTAATTTTAGAAGAAATTGGGCATTATGTGGATGCTCAAATTAATCAGGTGGATACGGTGGGGGATGAGGGGGAGTTATTTTCGGCGTTGGCACGCGGGGTAAGTTTAAGTCCTTCGGGGTTGAGTCGGATTCAGACGGAAGATGATCATGCAGTGGTAGTAATTGATGGGCAAGAAGTTCTGATTGAGCAAGCCAGTCTTTCGGGCAGTGGTGGTGTAGGTGGAACTAACAAAACTCTTCAACTCGATCCTCTACCCCAAGGACAAACCGAAAGAAATGTTACTCTTACCTATTTCTACGAGCATTATTCTATTCCTGATCAATTTCAGGTCAGATATGCAGGAAAGGACATTGTCAATACTGGAGGACTTGTTTCGGGAAGTAAAACTGGAAATGTAACATTTAAGCAAGTGCAAGGGCAAGACTTTCTCAATATCGTTGTTACTGCTCCTCAATCAGGAACAGCTTGGGATTTTTCTGTTTCTACTGACAATGCTCAAATAAACTTCAATGGTCTTGTAGGAGATGTCATCAAACTCGATTTAGGTAAGCAAAGTGGGAATGTTACGCTGAAATCCCTACCAAATTCCTCCAAAGGTAAGTTGATTAATGAGAAAGGAGAAAATGCCATTGTAGGGAGTGTATATACAACTTTATACTATGTCCCTACTGTAAATGGTGCAATCTCTAGTTATGGTCAAGATAAGGGACATCCTGGGATAGGTCAAGTCACGTTTGATGTTGAAGATCAGGATCAGAAGTCTCTGACTGTCAGTGTGAATGTTACCGATGGTTTTTCTAAGACTGATGGAAGTAATCCAGTAAAAACTGGAACTGGAAAGCTTGATATTTATACTCAACAACAGCGACTAGCTTACCTTGGGTTTCCTGACAGCAGTGGCAGTCCTTTAGTTGTTGATGGAGTAACGGGGAAGAATACTAAATGGGCAAAGACTTTGTACGATATAGCAGTGAATCCAGCCACTTCGGGAAGGGGAAGGGTCTTTAACCTACTTGAGAATCCTAAGAATTTTAATGCTTATATTAATTCTCCAAATGCACCTAAGTGGAATTTATTGACGAGTGTTCCTGGAGTTGTTTTCAGTGGTACTGCAAGAATCTATGGAATGGATTTGTCCGGTCGTTTTATCCAAAGGGCGTCTACTAATTTTGGGACAACTCTAACTTCAACTGGGGTTACCGGAAAAGATGGAGATGGTTCAGGTTCTGCTGGGAGAAAAAAAGGTAGTAAAACCCATGATGCTGGACGCAGTATTGATATAGATGAAATTCCAGGTAGCTACTTTTTCAAAGTCAGGAATGGTTTTGTGGCATCTCCTGGTGGAAAAATTGTTGTAAAAGATGGCAATTCTTACAGGGCAGGTGATCCTAACAATCCTAATGATCGGGCAAACGGATTGAGCTATTCTACACTTACCTCACAAACCAATGCAACAATGGTAACAGCGATTGCAGGTCTAATTGAATATTCCCAGACCCGACAAGCAGTCCAATCCCTAATAGATGCGTTTACCGGAGCATCTATCATTTTTTACAACGATCCAAGATTTTTAGGAACTGGAGTAGTACAGTACTCAAAACCGCACTATGATCATATTCATTTCGGCATACCTTCGCCAATTAGTTCTTCTTTTTCTCCAAGACTAGCTAATCAAAATGAGACTTATATTTCTTCTGAAGATAGTTTTCAGTTGCCTCTGGCTTCAACATTTATAACTGCAAATAGTGTTTTGGATAGTGCTATTGACCTAGGGAAAATTGATGGAACAACCACAGTAACTGGAAACTTGAGTTCTTCCGATACAGAGCGTTACTATAAGTTCACGCTTGGAGATCCGGGAAGTCCCGATGACTATGATGAGGCTTATTTTATTACCACTAGAAACTTATCATTGCTTCTAGATAATCTATCTGATGATGCTGATATAGAAATATTTCAAGATTTCAATGGTGATGGAATTCGTCAGGATGATGATGTTTTATTTTCTTCCACAGAGTCAGGTACTTCTCCAGACTCCATATCTTTGACTGATATACCAGAAGGCAATTATTTCATCCGCGTTTTCCCCAAGGCATCTGGTGGTGGTAGTATAGATTACCGACTATCTGTAACTGTTCCCCCGCTACCAGTTCCCCCTGACAATGCGGGTAATACTACCACTAATGCTCAGGATTTAGGAACGCTCAATGGAAGTATTACCCGATCTGACTTCATCGGTACGGTTGATTCCGATGACTATTATCGCTTTAACCTGACAACTGTGAGCGATTTTAATCTGGAAGTTAATGGATTAGATCAGGGCGATCTAATTGCCACTTTGGGACAAGATACTAACAATAATGGGGTCATTGACTTTGATGAAACTCTTGCCATATCGGACGCTGAAGGAAATGACCCAGAAGTGATCGATATCAATGGGTTAGCTGCGGGAACTTACTATGTTTGGCTTTCTCGCAGCAGTGGTAATACAAACTACAACCTCAATCTTTCTGCAACCCCGTCAGTTATTCCACCTGATAAAGCAGGTAGTACCCTTACCACTGCCTTCAATCTTGGCACTTTAACTGCTTCCACCCAAAACGATTTTGTTGGTAATGTTGATCCGATTGACTATTACCGCTTTACCCTGACAAATCCTAGTGGAGTTACCCTCAATCTTAGTGGCTTATCAGCAGATGCCGATTTAGAATTGTCTCAAGATAAAGATGGAGACGGTGTAATCTCTTCTGATGAAGTGATTCAGCTTTCTGAAGGAACAGACAATCAAGATGAAAATATTAATATTACGGCATTACCCGCAGGAGACTACTTTGTAAAAGTATCCCAATACGAAGGTGACACCACCTACAATCTTGCTCTCACACCAACAGCAGCCACTGGAGTAGATCTACAAGTGAGTGTGACTCCAGTAACTAATTCTCTTACTTTAGGAGATCAAGTCAGCTACACCATTACCGTTAAAAATATCGGTGCTTCTAATGCAACAGGAGTCACACTCAGCGATAACTTGCCCCTTGAAAATATCCTTGATGTGTCTGCTGTTGCCAGTAAAGGTACGACAAGTATTTCTAGCAGTGCAATTACTGCAAATATTGGCAGCCTTAACGTCAATGAATCAGCAACAGTAGTTGTTTCAGGCAGATTGGTTGGTTCGGGTTCAACCAGTAGTTTGATTCAAGTCTCAAGCGCACAAGCAGACTTTAATCCAGACAATGACTCAGTAGTACAGCGTTTCAACGTTGCACCTGGTACAATTCAACCTGCTGATTTGGAACTTTCTCTAACTTCAGATAAAACGACAGCGAATATTGATGACCTAGTTACTTTCAAAATAACTCTAACCAATAAAGGTCCAGGGGCTGCAACATCAATTCAGGTAAAAAATGTTTTGCCTCAAGGATTAACTCTTGTTTCGTCAAATCCTCAACAAGGTTCTTACAACTCCACATCTGGCATTTGGGAAGCAGGGAATATCGCCAAGGATAATCAAGCTTTCGTAGATATCGTTACCAAAGTTACTTCTGGAGGAAGTCTTTCTAATACTGCTGAAGTGATTGCAGTAACTGAACCTGATCCTGATTCTACTCCCAATAACAATAATCCCAATGAAGACGATCAAGCTTCAGTTATTGTCACTATTGGCACCGATGAAACTCCCGGTAATCAAGCTCCCACAGATTTAGCCTTAAGTGCAACCACAGTAAATGAAAATGTCCCTGTTAATACAGTGATTGGAACATTTTCTACCACAGACCCCGATACTGGGAATACCTTTACCTATAGCTTAGTTGCAGGAACAGGAGATACAGATAACTCAGCATTCTCGATTGTAGGGAATCAATTACAGATTAATAATTCTCCCGATTTTGAAACCAAGAATAGTTACAGTATTCGGGTAAAAACCACTGACCAAGGGGGACTAAGTTTTGAGAAAACCTTGACAATTACTGTCAATGATGTTAATGAAACTCCCGGTAATCAAGCTCCAACAAATTTAGCCTTAAGTGCGACAACAGTAAATGAAAATGTCCCTGTTAACACAGTGATAGGAACATTTTCTACCACAGACCCCGATACTGGTAATACCTTTACCTATAGTTTGATAGCAGGAACAGGAGATACAGATAATACTGCCTTCTCGATTGTAGGGAATCAATTACAGATTAATAATTCCCCGGATTTTGAAACCAAAAATAGTTACAGTATTCGAGTAAAAACCACCGACCAAGGGGGACTAAGTTTTGAGAAAACCTTGACAATTACTGTCAATGATGTTAATGAAACTCCCGGTAATCAAGCTCCCACAGATTTAGCATTAAGTGCGACAACAGTAAATGAAAATGTCCCTGTTAACACAGTGATAGGAACATTTTCTACCACAGACCCCGATACTGGTAATACCTTTACCTATAGTTTAGTTACAGGAACAGGAGATACAGATAACTCAGCATTCTCGATTGTAGGGAATCAATTACAGATTAATAATTCCCCAGATTTTGAAACCAAAAATAGTTACAGTATTCGAGTAAAAACCACCGACCAAGGGGGACTCAGTTTTGAGAAAACCTTGACAATTACTGTCAATGATGTTAATGAAACTCCTAGTAATCAAGCTCCCACAGCCCTAATTTTCCAAAATGCTGTCACCGAGTTAGCTGAAAATGTCAATGTCACACCAGAATTTAAAGTCGCCGACCTCCTGATTGAAGATGATGGTTTAGGAACCAATAATCTCTTCCTCACGGGACGGGATAGGGAGCGCTTCTTAATTCAGAATTCAGCCCTTTTCTATGTCGGTTTTACCCCTAATTTTGAAGCCCAAAATAGTTACGAAGTCACCGTCAATGTCGATGATACAACCGTTGGTGTCACCCCCGATCTCACCCAAACCTTCACTTTAAACATCACCGATGTCAACGAAGCTCCCACAGCCCTAATTCTGGCCAATAGCACCAATGCGATCGCTGAAAATACCGATACCAGTCAAGGTGTCAAAGTTGCCGATATTCAGATCAGCGATGATGCCTTGGGGACCAATAGCCTTTCTTTGTTGGGCAGTGATCAGAGCAGTTTCCAGATTCGTGGCCGGGAATTATTCTTCATCGGTAAGGCTGATTTTGAAGCCCAATCCCTCTATAACTTGACAGTTGCGGTAACGGATACTACCCTCAACCCGGCTCCCAATGCCACGCCAGACGCAACGGTTAATTTCACCCTAGAAATTACCAATCTACCCGACCAAGCCGTTAATCCCCAGGCCCTCCAATTTAACAATACGGGTAATGGACAAGGTTCTCTGGTTTTCAACTTTAGTAACTTGCCCGGTAGCATACAGGTGACAGCCATTGAGGAAGGACTTAGACAGACGGGAGCTTTCTTTAATAACGTTGTCGGTCTCTATCCAGTGGCCGATGATAACGGAGCCGTTTTTGATAGCCTCGATTTAGATGGAGATGGCAACGTGACAGAGTTAATTCAACCCGGTCAAGCGGGTTATGCGCGTACCGCCTTAAGTCAAGCAGTGAATAACTTCTTTTTGCGGGCCAGTGGGGAAGGGGCAAACCAAAGCACCACCGCCGCTGAATTTGGGGATGTGTTGTTGGAAGGGGGGCGACGCTACGCACCCTTTGTGATTGCCAATGGGGGCAATCTGGGAGAAAGTCTGCAAGGGAGTGTTCAGGCATTTTTGACCAAGAATCCCGATAACGTGGCGGCTACCCTAGAAAACTATATAAGTCATGAAGTGGCCTACTTCTCCTTTGGGGCGGCAAATCCCGATGGGGCGGAACATTTACGGTCAAGGGGGAATAATATCTTTGGCTTTGAGGATTTACCCGGTAACTTACCCAATATCAGTGATAACGACTTTAATGATGGGATTTTGGCGTTTAATTTTATTGCTTAATCATCCCTTGCTGGTTTGACAAACCATTTCCTCTGGGAGTTGGCGGTGGTTGTCTTTTTCTAACTGCGAATCACCGTCATTTGTCGCCCCACAGGCCTCATTGCCGTTTCTGATTAATGGTGGCATGGCTGGCTTCCAATCCAGCCATGATTTATATAGCGTTTTTCAGTCTGCTGAGGTACAAAAGTTATGGGTTTTAGGCAAAAGGCAAGATGCAAAAGGCAAGATGCAAAAGGCAAAACGGAAGAAAATAGGTGTACCTCACTAGCTTGGGAAACGCTATAGTTATTTCAAATAAGAACGAGACACTAGCCTGAATTATTCACCAATTGCCAGCCGTTTTTTAGCCAGATCGCTGAAAGACTTTCCTAGCAAGACTTTTAAGTATCTTCCCAAATCTTCATCAATAAAGCAGGCTAAGTAAATAAAATTTCACAACTCGATCGCTACAACTATCCCGCCAACAACTACAATAACCCTAGGCATCTGTGTGAAAAAAGGCCCATCTATGCAACTTTCGCCCCAAGAAAAAGATAAATTACTCATTTTCACGGCGGCACTGCTCGCCGAAAGACGCAAAAACCGTGGTATCAAGTTAAATTATCCCGAAGCGATCGCCTATATTAGCGCCGCCATCCTCGAAGGTGCGAGGGAAGGTCGTAGCGTCGCTGAATTGATGAGTTACGGCACCACTTTGTTAACCCGCGAGGAGGTAATGGAAGGCATCCCGGAAATGATTACGGAAGTACAGATCGAAGCGACTTTTCCCGATGGTACTAAATTAGTTACCGTTCACAATCCCATTCACTAACAGGAGATTTTTAGCAGTTATGATTCCGGGAGAAATTATCACACCATCCGGAGCGATCGAGATTAATGTCGGTCGCGACACCCTGCGTATCTCTGTGGCTAATACAGGCGATCGACCGATTCAAGTGGGTTCCCACTATCATTTTTATGAAGTTAACCAGGCCCTGGAGTTCCAGCGCGAATTAACCAAAGGAACCCATCTGAATATTCCCGCAGGTACGTCCGTTAGATTTGAACCGGGAGACACGAAAGAGGTGGAATTAGTTACCATCGCAGGTACTGAAGAAATTTATGGCTTTAATGGTTTAATTAATGGTTCTCTCAAAGGCAAGAAAAAGAAAAAGTAGGGTCTTAACGGAAAAATTATCATAGTTCGATCGCTCAATTGTGGTAACATCAAGGCAACGATAACTAATTCTTTCCAAGACTATGACGACGGTAAAAATTGGCATCATTGGCGGCAGTGGTTTGTATAAAATGGATGCCCTCAAGGATGTGCGGGAAGTATCCCTCGATACTCCTTTTGGTTCTCCTTCCGATGCTTTAATTCTCGGTACTTTAGAGGGAACAGAAGTTGCCTTTTTAGCGCGTCATGGCAGAGGTCACCATTTTTTACCGACCGAATTACCCTTTCGAGCTAATATTCACGCTCTCAAACAATTAGGGGTTGAATATATTATTTCCGCTTCGGCCGTTGGTTCCCTCAAAGCCGAAGTTAAACCCCTAGATTTAGTCATTCCCGATCAATTTATTGACAGAACTAAAGAGAGAATAGCGACTTTTTTTGGGGAAGGAATTGTTGCCCACGTGGCCTTTGGTGATCCCATTTGTCCCCAATTAGCAAACATTTTAGGGGATGCCGTCGCTAGTTTAAACCTACCAGAAGTTACCCTGCATCGGGGGGGTACATACATCTGTATGGAGGGGCCGGCTTTTTCTACTAAAGCGGAATCAAATCTCTATAGAAGTTGGGGCGCAACCGTCATCGGTATGACCAATTTAACCGAGGCAAAATTAGCCCGAGAAGCGGAAATTGCCTACGCTACCTTAGCCCTAGTTACCGATTACGATTGTTGGCATCCCGATCACGATCATGTCACGGTAGAAATGGTGATCGAAAATCTCCACCATAACGCTATTAATGCCCAAAAAGTTATCCAAGAAACGGTGCGCCGTCTAGCAGCTAATCCCCCCGTTTCCGCCGCTCATTCTGCCCTTAAATACGCTATTCTTACCCGTCTAGATTCTGTTCCCGTCGCCACTAAAGAAAAATTAGCTCTCTTTTTGAAAAAATATGAAGAAGTAGAGAAATAAGAGCCGAGAAAAGTCGCCGATAAATCTAGAAATGGGTCATTTTTCTCGCTGTTATTCAGACGATCAATTTGACCCTTAACGAAGGCAGGAGGCCGTCGGCAGGAGTCAGTATTCAGGAGTCAGGAGATAGGAGATTATTTTATTTATTCTCCCCACACCCCACACCCCACACCCTACACCCCACACCCTACACCCTGTCCCCACGAACAGCTTTTTGCCGCAAACCCTAACTAGCTAGATATTCTCTGATCTTGGCCTTGCGTTTTCTTAATTTAGCGATCGCTTCTCGTTCGATCTGACGGACGCGTTCACGACTGATATTGAGTCGAACGCCAATTTTTGCTAGGGTGAGGGGCTGCCCATTATCTAAACCAAAACGCAGACAAATCACTTCTTTTTGTTGAGGGGTGAGGTCTGCCATCAGTTTTTCTAAGTCCACTTGCAGGGAAGAATAGGCAGTGTAATCTTCCGGGGAAAGTCCCGTATCTTCCAAGAGTTCCCCTAATTCCGTGTCTTGATTGTCCCCCACCTTTAAGTCAAGGGAAAGGGGTTGACGGGACCTTTCCAAGTAGTCTCGCACCTGTTTAGGAGTTAAGTCTAATTCCTCGGCTAATTCGGCAATGGTGGCAGCGCGACCTTTATCTTGAGCTAGTTGACGCTGGGCCTTTTTGATTTTATTCAGTTTTTCGGTGATGTGGATGGGCAGACGGATGGTGCGACTTTTTTCTGCGATCGCCCGGGTGATGGCTTGGCGAATCCACCAATAGGCATAGGTGGAGAAGCGATAGCCTTTGGTGGGATCGAATTTTTCCACCCCTCTTTGCATCCCAATGGTTCCCTCTTGGATCAGATCTAATAGATCTAGATTGCGTTTTAGGTATTTTTTAGCGACGGAAACCACTAGACGCAGGTTCGCTTCTACCATCTTACGTTTGGCGAAATCCCCTGCCCCCAATTCTCGACGCAGTTGTTCTTCACTAATTTCCGCCGCTTCTGACCACTGGCGATCGCTGGGGTCGCTGCCGAGTTTCGCCCTTAGGGATTCTTTGATTTTTTCCAGAAAAATTAATCTTTGTACCTGTTTCGCGTAGAGAATTTCTTCTTCATGGCTGAGAAGGGGAACTCGGCCAATTTCTCTGAGATAGGCGCGAACTGGATCGGTGGGGTTTTTCGAGGTTTTCATGAGTGCGCGTCGGTTGAGGGTTGATATTCAGGGATTGATGGCGTTTTTCAGATTGCTTCCCCAGGGCAGTAAAGGAGATGCTATCAGAGTTTTTTCTCGTTTTGTAAAGAGATAAGTGAGTGGTTACTCAACTATAGAGAGAAATCTCATTGACTATTTAATTGCCTCTATAGTCTTTTTTTTGGCTATATATAGATTTTATGGGCATAAATGGCGAGTAGTGAGAAGCTTGGTTATTTAACTAATATTACAACAATTATTAAATATTGTAAAGTTTATGAGAAAAAAATCACCCCTCTCAGGAAAGCACCAATGAAGAGGAGGTTTGAGTATCTCTACTCATAGATTAGCCAAAGGTTTCCGATCAGGATGCAATCTAGATGACAAAATCAGCAATTTTCTCAGATAGCGATCGCAGGGTAGGCAGTGAGGGAAGTATTTTCAGTCAACAGTGAACTGAAAACTCACAGCTGACGACCGTCTCCCGTCTATTGCCCTTGCCTAGCGGTTCAGGGGGGATTGTGTAAAAATAAGAGAAGATCGGTTTTTTTTTACTAAACCTATGGCCACTTCTTCCATTGCCGTTAGAGAATTACCTCTCTTTCCCCTACCCGAAGTTGTTTTATTTCCGGGTCGTCCCCTGCCCCTACACATCTTCGAGTTTCGCTATCGGATTATGATGAATACGATATTGGAAGAAGATCGCCGTTTTGGGGTCTTAATGGTAGATCCGGCCACGGGAGAAATCGCTAAAGTGGGCAGTTGTGCGGAAGTTGTCCGTTGTCAACGTCTTCCAGATGATCGCTTAAAAATTCTCACCATCGGTCAACAGCGCTTCCGTGTCCTAGAATACGTCCGGGAAAAACCCTATCGTGTCGGTTTAGTGGAGTGGATTGAAGATGTCCCCACCACCCAAGATCTGCGACCTCTGGCCAAAGAAGTGGATCGACTGCTGCGGGACGTGGTTCATCTATCAGCCAAATTAACCGCTCAAAAAATTGAACTCCCCGACGATTTGCCTAGTCTTCCCCTGGAATTATCCTACTGGGTGGCGGGTAATCTCTACGGTGTGGCCGGGGAACAACAAGCTTTATTAGAAATGCTCGATACAGTCAGTCGTCTCCAACGAGAATCGGAAATTCTCACCTCAACCCGCAATCATCTGGCCGCTCGCACGGCTCTTAAAGATGCTTTAAATTAATGATCTGTAGGTTTTTCAGCTGCGGCAGCGGATGTTATTTCAGTGAACAGTGATCAGTAAACAGTAATCGGTGAACTGATCACTGATAACTGATTACTGTTAACCTGGGGATTACCTAATGTTTACCTTGATACAGTAAAGTGGGGTTAAAATTGTTAGCCCCTCGCCTAGGAGAACTTTGATCATGTTGCTCACCTATAATCCCAACGTCTCACCCTTCCGAGAAGACTATAGCGAGAGTCGTCGGCTCCACTTTTATGAGCGCGGGGAGAATATTCCTCTGGTGGCTGATGGAGTCTGGCAAGTTTATCGGGGTATGGCGCAACTAAGTCAAGTATCTGAGAGTGGAGAGGAAATTTTACTAGGTTGGGTTCATTCATCCCACTTTTTCGGCTTAAATTTGACTCATCTGGAATCTTATCACGCCAGAGCCTTGTCGGAACTGTACCTAAAATGGTACACGATCACCGAAGTGGAAAATTCGGCGGAATTAACCAGGATGATGTTAAATCAAATGATCCGTCGTCAACAACAAACGGAATCGCTCCTTGCGATCGCAGGACTGAAACGAGTGGAGGAACGTCTTCAGCAGTTACTACAGTTATTAAAGCGGGAAATGGGAGAACCAATCGCCCAAGGCAGTCGTTTAAAGATACGTTTAACCCATCAAAATCTCGCCAATGCTATCGGCACCACAAGGGTAACGGTGACGCGTTTGTTAGGGGAATTTCAGCGTCAGGGATGGGTGAGCAGCGATTGCGACCGCCATTTGATTATTCACCATTAATCCCTCTTCTGTCACTCTAGGGAACGGGAAAACATAAATGACAGGGAAAAACGGATTCTAACAGAGAATTTATTCATCGATTAAGTTGATTATATAGAAAAGAAAAGTAGTGAATTAGTCCAGGGGTAAAGAAAAACCATAGCCAAGCTTTTCAGCGATTCAAGTAACCGAAAGGCTCGATAAATAACCAGGGTAAGCTCATCTTAACAATCCTTGACAAAATGGACTTGATGTGAGTTGCTTACCCGGAGAGTGCTTCAGGCATATTTGATGAGAATTAGCCATCTCAATTGTTAAGCAAAAATCGACCCGTTTAGTCGATTTTGTAACTATTTTGATTGACTGGTATCACTTGAACTGCCCATGCGGATCACAAAATTGGCCAATTGTCAATAGCGTTTGAGATGCTCTCACCCTGGCTAATTAACCCTGGACTAAAGAAGATTTGAGCGCAAAAATTTTCTCGATTACCTCTTCTACCACCTTATCGGGAGTGGAAGCACCAGAAGTCACTCCGACGATAATTTTTCCCTCATTTAACCAGTTATCAGTGATGATTAAATCGCCACCTAAAGGTTTATGTTCGATGCGATTACCGGGGAGAATGCGCTCGGCACTATCGATATGATAGGAGGGAATGGCACGCTCGAGCGCTATTTCCTGTAGGTGAGTGGTATTAGAGGAATTATAACCGCCAATTACCACCATTAAAGAAAGCGGTTCTTTCACCAGTTCAAACATGGCATCTTGACGCTCTTGAGTGGCATCACAGATGGTATTAAAACTCATGAAATGATCTTTAAAATTGATCGGTCCGTACTTTCTCAACATAGTATGCTCGAAGAGTTTGCCAATTTCCTCCGTTTCACTTTTCAGCATTGTGGTCTGATTGGCAATACCGATATAATCTAGATCGCGATCGGGATCGAAACCCTGGGAATGGGCATTTTTAAACTTCTCTAAAAACTCATTTTTATCACCACCGTGGAGAATATAATTAGCGACATAATTAGCTTGAGCCAAATTTAAAACGATTAGATAAGTGCCAGCAAAAGAGCTAGTGGCGATCGTTTCTTCGTGATTATATTTCCCGTGAATAATCGAAGTGTGGTCGCTTTTTTTGTGTTTTTCCACGGAATTCCACACCTTAGAAACCCAGGGACAAGTAGTATCCACAATCATGCAACCCTTATCGTTAAGGATTTGCATTTCCGAGGCACTGGCCCCAAAAGCAGGTAAAATCACCACATCCCCCGATTCCACCACAGTAAAGTCTTTTTGGCCATTTTCCATCGGAATAAAACCCACGGCCATGGAGCGCAGACGCTGATTAACCGAGGGATTGTGAATAATTTCGTTAGTAATCCAGAGACGTTCCTGGGGAAAATGTTGACGAGTTTCGTAGGCCATAGCAACAGCGCGTTCTACCCCCCAACAAAAACCAAAAGCTTGAGCGAGATAGATCGTCACCTCACCCCGTTGTAAACGGTAATTATTTTCACGAATTTCTTGGATCAGGTCGCTTTGATACTCATTGGTCATCGCATCCATTACTTCTTCTTTGTGACCGAATCCCTTGCGGTTATAGTTATCCGATTGCTGTAGGGTGCGTTTAAAGGATTTTGTATCCATGATTCTCTGATAGGGGTATTGGTGGTGCTAAATTGGGCGAGACAGTAGCTTGCCATATATTTAAAATACCTTATCTAGTCAGCGCAGGAAGCTTTTAGAGACTAGAGAGAAATTCCTCGTCGATATCGTAACCAAACTGTTGAGCGAAAAATTTTAAGCGAGATAAAGCAGGAATTTGCTGACTTTTCAGCCAATCAGACAAAATAAAGAGTTTTTGCATCACAAAAATCTCTAAAGCTTCGGGATTATATTGAATTCCTTCCCCGCGATGGAATTGATGGGGGACCAACATAGCAGCATAACGGGCGATTTCTCCCTGTTTTGGGTCAAGAATAAAGATTAACCAAGGATAAACTGCATCCAAACGCAAAAACCACAGCCTGACTTCCGGTATCTCCGATAATTCCCGCATATCACCCTCCGCACGAGGATAATCTATCTCTAATTGTAGAGCTTGTTCCAATTTTGCGATCGCTGCCCGCGACTGATAATCTTGAATAATAGTCTCTAAAGATGAGAGATCGAGATTTTGAATCTGATTGGGGTTAAGAGCGATTTTGACAGTCATAGGAGCAAATAAAAGGTTATATCGGGCAAAATTACCGTTTTTTATCCCTAGATCACAATGATCTATCTCAGAAAATACTCTCAATCGGGACAAAAAAACTGGCTATGACTATTCTCTCACTCCAGAGCGAGAGAGGGAAACCAGACAAAAATCCTCATGATTGGATTTCTCCCACAATTTAACCTCCCCTGCACACCGGGGTTTTTTAGATTGATAACTATTAGGGTGATATTGTCCTCGTTTGCTCATCAGTTCCGCTTGACAAAGAGCTAATCGATGACTAATTACTATTGATAGAGTTCCTATTCTCGATTAGCAGCAAGGGAGCCAGTCTTTTACTCAAAAATGAGCCATGCTAAGGATAATTATTTTAGAGGATTTAACCCTTTTTCTCTTAACTTAATTAAGTTCAATCAATCGGGATTATCAAAGAGAGTTATATCGGGTAAATTAGCTACTTTATCAATTACTTTACCCTGAACAAATCCTCGAACTCGATCGCGCAAAGAAGCAAAGAGTAAACCGGTAATCGTGCTGAGGGAATCGGTGAACAAGCTCAGGAAAATTAATCCGCTCACACTTGCGACTACATTTAAAACAAACAACGGTTGAGTCTTGTCTGACGAATAATACACATTATTACAGTCCCCGGCGCTCGAACCAGGGATAAAGGTACAATAGAACTGTAGAGATCTGGAGGGTTGCTATGTTTACACACAACTTAGATGACAAAAAACTGTCCCTCGATCTAGAAGGGAAAACACCGCAAAAACTCACCTATCGTTCACCAAAAATCTACCACCTTGATCGCCCTAGCAATTTATCAACAGAAAGGAATTCAAGGACGGCGGGATTTAGAAGGAAAATTTGCCCTCGTTATTCTTGATGGAAGTCCTGCGGCAAAATTCCCTAGGCATTGGTGATGTCGAAAGTGGCAGTCGCATCAGCAGTTCCCTAGCTGTGATCCCATGGTTGCCACCAAGCAACTGAAGTAAGACGAGGATATCATCCCGGATCGGCAAGGGAAACTGGACTAAAATCCCCAAGGTTGGATTTCTCCCACAATTTAATCTCCCCTGCACACTGGGGTAGTCAGCAAAATCGAGAACTAGGGACACGAATTATGGGAAAATAAGCTCATCTTCTCCGCTTTTATCCCATGCAAGCCAACTTTTTTACTAATATCCTCTTACCCGTTGCCCTAGGCGTTTTAATGTTAGGCATGGGATTAGGATTAATTCTCGCCGATTTTCAGCGTATCACCCGTTATCCCAAAGCAGTCCTGATCGGTTTAGTCAATCAAATTATTATTCTACCGATCGTCGGCTTTATTATTGTTTCTCTTTTGCCTCTCCGGCCAGAAATTGCCGTCGGTTTAATGATTGTCGCCATTTGCCCCAGCGGCCCTTCCTCCAATGTTTTAACCTATTTAGCTAAGGGAGATGTGGCTCTTTCTGTTACTTTAACCGCTTTTAGCAGCATCATCACCATTTTCACAATACCTTTTTTAGCTAGTTTCATTCTCCAGCATTTTATGGGAGAAAGTGCCGCCATCTCCCTACCCATTGGTTCCACTATGGCGCAGATATTTTTGATTATAGTTTTACCCATGGTTATGGGTATGACCATCCGCCATTACTTCCCTTTACTGGCGAAAAGTCTGGAACCGATAACTAATCGTTTGGCTGTGATTTTTCTAGCAGTTATTATCTTCTTATTAATCCTGAGAGAATGGGAACGTTTACCTTTATTTATCGCTCAAACTGGCCTGGCAGTGATTATTTTAAACACGATTGCTTCCCTAATTGGCTTTTTCAGTGGTCGTTTATTTCAATTAACTATTGCCCAAAGAATTTGTATCGCAATTGAAGTGGGTATTCAAAGCGGCACTTTAGCTATTGGCATTACTGCCGGTTTATTAAAGAATCCCGAGCTAGCCATTCCCGCAATGGTCTATAGTTTATGGATGTATGTCAGCGCTTTTGTCGCTGTTTATTATGGTCGCAAAAAAGCAGCTTTGGCAAAATAGCTAAATGGAGTGATAGGATATAGCTAAAAAACTGATAACTGATTATGTTAATTGGTAAATATTTAACCCTAGAAGAATTATCTACCTGTTCCCAAACCTATCAAAAGTATGCATCACAAATCGATCCCTATCCAAAAAATCCTGCAACGATAACCGCTTGGCAAAATCTCGCTCACTTTATTATAGATCCAATTATTGATAATTTTGGTCGAGAAAGATTCCAATTAACCTACGGATTTTGTTCCAATGATCTGAGAAAATTTCTCCAAAAAAAAGACCCGATCACTGGCTTAAAAAACGGTAGAATCGATCCCAGTCGTGATCAACATTGCGGCCACGAAATTAATCAAAAGGGTCAATATTATTGTCAGCGATTGGGGGCAGCCTGTGATTTTCGGATTATCAATTTAACTAGCGATCGCCTGATAGATTGGATTTTAACCGCAAAATTACCCTTTGATTCTCTCTATTTTTACGGAATTAATCGCCCAATTCATATCAGCTATGGACCCCAACATAAACGAGATCTATGGACTTTTACCACTAAAGGAACACCGACTAAAAAAGGTTTACAATCATGGTTAGAAGCCGCTAAATCTATCGATTCTGAAGCTAAAAAATCCCCCAAAATAGGGGGATAACCAAGACTTAAAACCGTCTTCTTTTAGATTTCTGGTTCCAGATCGTCCTCCTCGTCTTCATCGGCCGGTTCCGTGGGTAAAGGAACCGAACCCATGTCTAATTTATCCCGCAATAACTTCTCAATTTCTGCCGCTACTTCTGGCCTTTCTTCGAGATATTTAACGGCATTATCGCGACCCTGGGCAATATTTTCGCCATTATAGCTATACCATGCCCCTTTACGAGTAACCACGTTAGTTTGTTCGGCGATATCGAGCATACAACCCACCTGGGAAATGCCTTTACCGAAGATAATATCAAATTCAGCAATCCGGAAAGGAGGCGCGACTTTATTTTTAGCCACCTTAACTTTAGCCCGAATTCCGTATTCCCCTTCCGTGCCTTTTTTCAAAGTTTGAATGCGACGGATATCTAAACGTACCGAGGCATAAAATTTTAAGGCCGTTCCTCCGGTGGTCACTTCAGGATTGCCGTAGGTGACACCGATTTTTTGCCGCAGTTGGTTGAGGAAAATCACCACACAACCGGATTTACCAATATTACCGGCAATTTTTCGCAGGGCTTTACTCATCAAACGGGCCTGCAAACCCACCTGATTATCCCCCATTTCCCCTTCAATTTCCGCCCGCGGCACTAAAGCGGCCACCGAGTCGATGACGACGATATCCACGGCCGAAGAACGCACTAACTGGTCAACTATTTCTAAGGCTGCCTCCCCCGTATCCGGTTGTGCCACCAGTAAATTATTGATATCTACCCCTAAATCTTCCGAATAGGTGGGATCTAAAGCGTGTTCCGCATCGACAAAGGCCGCCACTCCCCCAGCTTTCTGCACTTCTGCGATCGCATGGAGGGCTAAGGTGGTTTTTCCAGAACTTTCCGGCCCGTAAATTTCGACGATGCGGCCCTTCGGTAAACCGCCACCCAACGCCATATCTAGGGTTAAAGCACCACTAGGCACGGTTTCCACCCGCATCCGGGTGGCGTCTCCTAAACGCATAATCGAACCTTTGCCAAAGTTGCGCTCGATTTGATTTAAGACTAAACCTAAGGCCTTATCTCGATCGGAATTATTTGTCATTGTCGCCATTAATTTTCTCCCCAGTTTTCTTAAGTAGTACAGCAGTATGCAAAGATTGTAGCCTGTTTTAATCTTGATCACCAAAAAGTTAGAGACTTTTTCCAGAATGGTGATCAAAAATTAAAAGTTTTGATTTTTACAGCCAAGGCCGGCTCATCTGTTCTAATTGCGTCACCTCTCGCGCTTCTAAACTCCATCCTAACGCTCCGGCATTTTCCCTCGCTTGGGCCGCGGTTTTTGCCCCCGGGATGGGAATCACATCCCCTTGGGCGATTAACCAATTGAGGGCGACTTGTGCGGGGGTTTTTTGGTATTTTGCGCCCAATTCTTGCATTACCCTTAAAATTGGGGCTATTTTCTCCAAACCTTCTTTTTTGAACCGTGGGTCAACTTTTCTGGCTCCATCGGGCAAATTCTGGCTTTCTGGGCTATATTTACCCGTCAGTAGTCCTTGAGCGAGGGGGCTGTAGGCGAGGATGGTGACACCTAATTCCTTGGCCGTGGCTAAAATTCCCTTAGTTTCTATTTTGCGATACAAAAGCGAATACTGCACCTGATTGACCGCTAAGGGAACCTCTTTTTTCGCCAAAATCTGGCTTGCTTGACGCATTTGCTCGGCGGAATAATTACTTACACCCACGGAACCAATCCGGCCGCTTTTTACTTCTTCCCCTAGGGCATTCATTAGGGTTTCTTGGCTAATTAGGAAGGTGAAGGGCCAATGTACTTGGTAAAGGGCAATTTTATCGGTTTTTAGACGGTTTAAGCTCTCGGTAATGGCATTATGAACCGCATTCGCCCCCAATCGCCACGGTACGGGGGCAAATTTGCTGGCAATATCGATGGGAATATCGGTCTGTTGGGTAAATTTTCCTAAGAGTCGTTCCGATTCCCCCAGTCCATAGACTTCGGCAGTGTCAAAAAAGGTGATTCCTGCCTCTACTGCCGCTTTAAAGGCCTCCTCTACCTGACTAGCTCCGTATTCCTTGCCATAGTTCCAGAATAGTTTATCTCCCCATGCCCAAGTCCCAATTCCCAAGGCACTGACGGAAATTCCTGTTTGTCCGAGATTAGCGGTTTGTCTAGTCATATTCCCTACAAAGAATGACAGCGTTTCTCATTTAAAGTTGAAGTGTAACCTATATTTGGTCTGACTCCCCACTAAACCCCTTTTTTGATTCCGGGAAATTCCCACCCATAAGTAATGGGAAAGGACTTGACTTTGCCGGCGATTTGCGCTATGCTTTTCTTATAATGGGAATCTGTGCAAATTTTTTTAGACACAAAGATTTCCATTATGAATAAAATCCTTTAAAAATATTATCCCAAAATCTGCCGACAAAAGCAAGCAAAATTTTGCCGATAATTGTTAAGTTTTGTTAACCAAGAAATACAGAGATCAGCAAGGTAAAAAAATCGAAGTCTCTTGCCGATCCTGTTTGTCGCCTAAGCTATGATTAGGTTAGGCGAATTTGGCGCTTTGACTAATTGTTAGTGCTAACTTCCGTGGTTTCAACAATTGCCGTCGGTTGGCAGGGAGTAGGTTGAAATTTCTCTGGAAAAGAGAAGCCTAAAAATGATGCGATCGCAAATATGGTGCTGATAATTTTGGCAAGACTAACAAGGTCTTCTCTGTACTTTAACCAATATTTATACATAATCATCAATCCTTTTACTTAGGGGGTGAACTATCTCTAGATTAAAAAAAATCTGATTATTTGTCGTTACTCAAAAGTCCTAAAAATGGTACTTTTTTTAGGTACTCTCAAGTAACCTGACAGGGTACTGAAAAGTAATCTTAAGTCCTGTTACCCTTAAAAAATGATGATAAATGAACTAAAAATGACTGAAATTAAAACCCTTTCATGGACTGAATTAGAAATGCTGGTTAATGATCTGAAAAAAAAGCATACAAACAAGGGATTAACGGACGTGGAGACAAAAATATTAAAAGGTATTTTTGATGATAAAACATATCGTGATCTAGCGGAAGAAATTAGGCAAGAAGAACAGTCAATCAAGAATGCGGCTTATGATTTATTTAAAATCTTGTCAGAGCAAACAGGTGAAAAGATTGGAAAGAGTAATCTGATTACTGCTTTGGCAAGGTATAGAGATAATTCTCAGACATTTGATCATAACAATAAACCTCAAACTCAGCAATCAAATAAAGTTCTTGAATTAGTTATTGAGGTAGGGATAGACGACCTGACACCAGAGAAAATTGATAAGATTAACAACCTTATTCAAAAAATCGCCAGAGACAACACGATCAAGCCTATTATGAAACTTAAAGGCAGTATTCGGCTATTTTTAGAAGGTTCAGAAGATGGACTCCAGCGCCTAGCAGATTTACATCAATCGGGGGAATTGCAAGCCCTTCTCAATGAACTTAAATCAGACGATATACCCGAAATTGTCGTCAAAAAAGCAGAGTTCACTACAGATGCAAAAGTTATTGAAAAAGCCGAATTAATTAAGGCAATTCGAGAGGGAACAATCAATAAGAAAACTCTACAACAAGTTGATTTAAGTGGGGCTATCCTGAGAAGGGTTGGCCTGAGAAGGGCTGACCTGAGAGAGGCTGACCTGAGTGGGGCTGACCTGAGTGGGGCTGACCTGAGTGGGGCTGACCTGAGTGGGGCTGACCTGAGTGGGGCTAATCTGAGTGGGGCTAATCTGAGTGAGGCTGACCTGAGTGGGGCTAACCTGAGAGGGGCTATCCTGAGTGGGGCTATCCTGAGTTGGGCTAACCTGAGAGGGGCTAACCTGAGAGGGGCTATCCTGAGTGGGGCTATCCTGAGTTGGGCTATCCTGAGTGGGGCTGACCTGAGTTGGGCTATCCTGAGTGGGGCTAACCTGAGAGGGGTTAACCTGAGTGGGGCTAACCTGAGTGGGGTTAACCTGAGTGGGGTTAACCTGAGTGGGGCTATTCTGAGAGGGGCTAACCTGAGTGGGGCTAACCTGAGTGGGGCTGACATTGAAAACGCTATCTTTATCGATGCAACGGGGATCACCCCCGAACAAAAACAGGATTTGATTCGACGAGGGGCAATTTTTGGGGATAATTCTAACGATCGCAGTAAAGTATTAGTTTAAAACAGCCTTTGATCTCCACCTTCAGCAGAGATTTAGGTAGGGTTGGCTGAATAAATGTGAAATATAGACGAGATAAGGGGTTTGGCGGCCTGTTTGACCAAGCAGCTGCAAGATTTTCAAGCTGGTGGCTCAAAAACCTTGTATCTTAACCAGCGATCGCCCCTACTTTTTCAGCCAACCCATAATTAATCAGGGTAAGAGCATCTCAATTAGGCTTGACAAAAGGCTTTCAGCACAGCCATCATATAGTCATTATCCATGGCCGCCCGTTTACTTTTTTGTGCCAGACCACGTCGGTAAGTAGATTCCTGGTTAAGAGCGTTAAGTGCTACTCGTCTCAAGAAGGCTCCCATTACGAGGGCTGTGACCGGAGCGAATCCGAGATTTATCTTCATTAAAAGTAACATCTAAAATCCAATGAGCCTGATTTTCAATGCCCCAATGTTTACGAATAGCATTACCTATTTTTTGAGCATCAGCGGGGAGAGAACTGAGATAAAATTGGACTTCACAAGTGGTTTTATTCCAAAGATGACGAACTCGTTTAACCATGATAATACTTTGAAGTCCTTGCCATTGAGCCTGTTGATAAAGACCGCCGAAAGCTTCTAAGGGTACAGCCCAACACCAACGTTTTTCGAGGCGATGATGACCTTTTTCCAGACGGTAATCATAACTAAATTGAATACCATCAAATTGATGTGCTTGAGCTTGCTCAAACCAGTTTTTGACCTGAGTATAAAGAGTCGGATGATTAGCTTTAAGGGCGACAACGTAGTCAGCTTTTTTGGCTTGAATATGATTAATAATCGCCGTTTGAGTTCCCAGAGCATCAAGGGTGATAATTGCCCCTTGAAGGTCTAACAGTTCTAGTAAAGCGGGAATAGCAGTAATCTCATTGGATTTATCTTCCACCTTGACTTGTCCTAAAACTAATTTCTGCTCCCCCGCCCAAGCCGTCACTAAATGCAAGGCTTTAATTCCTTGATTACGGTCGTAAGAACCTCTGAGACTTTTCCCGTCTATGGGAACTATTTCCCCCGAAAGAGAACCGATTAAATGGGGCAGCCATTGAGACAAAACTTTGGCCAAAACTTCCGGGTTAATCCGTTCAAAAACCCGCCGAAAAGTATCATCAGAAGGAATGCCATTAGGTAATTCTAAAAACTCAGATAACCAAGACTGCTTACTGAGTCCATAATTTTCCATGTCTTCCCAACCTTCGGCTCCTGCTATAACGGCTAAAATAGCAATGACTAAAATATCAGTTAATAAATGTTTTTGGGTTCGGGACACTCTCGGGTCAGGAATATCTTGAAGATAAGTCAATAAACTAGCTTGAATTTCATTGATTGATGTTAAAGGAAGCTCAGGTTTTAGTTGAGCTTTATTTCCGGTGGGGAGAACGGGAGCAAAACCTTTACCCATGAGCTATTTCCTCATTAATTTTCATCAACAACAGTGAGACTAAGGCTAATTATAAATTATACAGAGGTAGCAGCGGCTAAGTCTGGGTACTGGCAGTGCGGGACGGTGCTATGGCGATTTGATTGCCCTATTCAGAAATCTTTGTCAACTACAATGATTAGCCGACAATGAATCGCCGATAGCTGATAGCAGGCGTTGGGTTTCATACTTCAACCCAGCCACTTAACTGCTGTAAATCCGACAGCAAGCTGACTCAGCAATTTAAGCGAAAATTCTGCCATTCTCTAGAATGCCATTCCGGGTTAATCTGGGTTTTGTGACAATTTATGGCTAAATTTTAAGAGGCAGTATGGAACGCACTTTCTTAATGATTAAACCCGACGGTGTACAACGCAATCTGGTGGGGGAAATTATTCAACGCTTTGAAGCTAAAGGTTTTACGCTGGTTGGGTTGAAAATGATGCAGGTTTCTAGCGAATTAGCGGAAAAACACTACGCTGTTCATAAAGAAAGACCTTTTTTCCCTTCGTTGGTCGATTTTATTACTTCCTCCCCCGTGGTGGCTATGGTTTGGCAAGGAGAAGGAGTAATTGCCTCCGCTAGAAAAATTATTGGCGCCACTAATCCCCTCAATGCCGAACCTGGTACGATTCGCGGTGATTTTGGTATTAGTGTCGGACGCAATCTTATCCATGGTTCCGATGGTCCAGATACCGCCAAAGATGAAGTTAGTCTCTGGTTTAGCGATGCAGAATTGGCTAATTGGACTCCCTCCATCACTCCCTGGGTCGTAGAGTAAATCCCTTTGAAGCAGTCAGGAGTCAGGAGATAGGAGTCAGTATTCTCCGAGTCAGCTTTTTTCTCCCTTCTCCCTTCTCCCCTCTCTGCAATAACTACTGCTGCATACTTTGTGCTTTTTGTCAAAAAAACTTTTTTTTTGCAACAAAACTACACAAAAAAAAGATCATCGTTGTGGGTGAAATTGACTGATTTACCTGTCTGAATTAGGATCACTCTCTAGGTGTGGCAAGGGTTTCAACCATTGCTGCCTAAGAAAGCACAAAATACCCCATTATGAAATTCAGTAAAATCGCTGTAACCATGATAACATCGTTGTCAAATAAAAATCTTTCTCAATTAATTCTTAAGAATTTGTAAATATTGCGAAATGTTAATTTAAATATTCTCAAGTTTTTGGAGTCAATAAATAACTTTTGCTTATCTTTGTCTAACATTGAGTTAGGAGATAGGAGTCAGGAGATAGGAGATTATTTTATTTATTCTCCCCACACCCCACACCCCACACCCTACACCCCACACCCTACACCCTACACCCTACACCCTACACCCCACACCCCACACCCCACACCCCACACCCCACTTCCCCAATGGCCAATCAAGGTTGGATTTATCGAGATAAAATTAGCAAAAATCAGGCAGGATTAAGCCTATTAGCCTACTATGCGGGCAAATATCCCCATTCTAGCCCAGAAGAATGGCTCGATCGCATTTTATCAGCAGCAATTCTCGTCAACGGTCGTCCCGCTTACCCCGATACAGTCTTAGAAATCGGGCAGCAATTGACCTATCAGCGCCCGCCTTGGACAGAACCGGATGTACCGCTCTTTTTTGAGGTACTCTACGAGGATACCGAGGTGTTAGTGGTGGCGAAACCTTCGGGATTACCCGTGTTAGCGGGGGGTGGATTTCTCGAACATACTCTCATCCATTTGGTACATCAGCATTATGCCGAGGTCACTCCCTATCCAATTCATCGTCTTGGTCGCGGCACTTCTGGCATAGTCTTAATGGCGAAATCAAAGCCCGCTAGAGCTAAATTGAGTCAACAGATGCGAGAGGGGAAAATTACCAAAATATATCGAGCTTTAGTTGGTCAGGGCGACATACCGGATAATTTTAGTATTAATCAAGCGATCGGGAAAATCGCCCATCCCATTTTAGGCTACGTTTACGGTGCGCTCACAGATGGGTTATCGGCCCGCAGTGATGGTCGAGTCTTAAAAAAACATCCCGATAGTACACTATTAGAAGTAGAAATTTTTACGGGCAGACCCCATCAAATTCGCATTCATCTGGCCTTTTTTGGCTATCCCTTAATCGGTGATCCCTTGTATGGTCTGGGGGGATTACCGCGACCGGATGCAGTGCCAGGAGATTGTGGTTATTATCTCCATGCCAATCAAATCGTTTTTAATCATCCCAGTACAGGGGAAAGAATCTCTATTTGTTGTCCAGCGCCGCCGGAATCAGTTATCAGTTATCAGTTCACCGAGAAAACTCCCCACATCCTACACCCCACACCCTACACCCCACACCCTACACCCCACACCCTGCCACCACCGAAAAACTTTTTGCCGCAGACCCTATTTAAAACTCCCCAAGCTCGATCGCCAGCGATCACTAAAAGACTACTTCGGTAATCACACCCTGAATCGCCCCGAACCGAGAGCGAGAACCTAAGACAATTCGATACAATATTGTCAACAAGCATTAAGCGATTTAAACTATCGATCGAAGGTAAAAGTCCCGAAGTTATCGAAATCTAGGGGGAGACAAAAACAAGCATGGGTAGAGTAGTAGGCATTGATCTAGGGACAACTAACTCCGTCGTCGCCGTGATGGAAGGCGGAAAGCCAGTGGTCATCGCCAACTCGGAGGGCATGAGAACCACCCCTTCTGTGGTCGGTTTTAATAAAGATGGCGAGTTAGTCGTCGGTCAAATGGCCCGGCGACAAGGGGTACTCAATCCCCAAAACACCTACTATGCAATCAAACGCTACATAGGTCGTCGCTACTCGGAATTAAACCCCGAATCGAAGCGCGTCCCCTACACCATCCGCCGGGATGAGATGGGCAATATCAAGATTAAATGCCCCCGTCTGCAAAAAGAATTCGCCCCCGAAGAAATTTCCGCCCTAGTTTTACGCCGATTAGCCGAAGAAGCCAGCCGTTATCTAGGGGAAGAAGTCACCGGGGCCGTCATCACCGTCCCCGCCTATTTTAATGACTCCCAACGTCAAGCCACCCGGGATGCGGGCCGAATTGCGGGGTTAGAAGTGATGAGGATTCTCAACGAACCCACCGCCGCTGCCCTAGCCTACGGTCTCGATGAACAGGAAAGCAAGAAAATCCTCGTTTTTGACCTGGGAGGCGGTACTTTTGATGTTTCTATCCTGGAAGTGGGTGACGGCGTTTTTGAGGTGAAAGCCACCAGTGGCGACACCCAATTAGGCGGTAATGATTTCGATAAAAGAATCGTCGATTGGTTAGCCAATCAATTTTTGGAACAGGAAGGCGTGGAGCTGCGCCAAGACCGGCAAGCACTACAAAGACTGACAGAAGCGGCAGAAAAAGCCAAAATTGAACTATCTGGGGTCAGCGTCACCGATATTAATCTACCCTTTATCATCGCCACGGAAGACGGACCCAAACACATCGAAACTCGCCTGAGTCGGGCCCAATTTGAGGAATTATGCGGCGATTTAATCAGTCGTCTCCGTCGTCCTCTCAAACGGGCCCTTTCCGATGCCGGTTTGTCCCCCGTCCAACTAGACGAAGTGGTACTGGTGGGCGGCGGCACGCGGATGCCGGTGGTGAAGGATTTAGTGGGGAGTTTTATCGATAGGGAACCCAATCAAAATGTTAACCCTGATGAGGTTGTAGCGGTCGGGGCGGCTATTCAAGCGGGAATTTTGGGCGGCGAGGTCAAAGACGTGCTGCTCCTCGATGTGACCCCTTTATCCTTGGGTTTAGAAACCATCGGCGGTGTGATGAAAAAGTTAATCCCCCGCAATACCACTATTCCCGTCCGCAGATCTGACCTTTTTTCCACTTCCGAAAATAATCAAACTGTGGTGGAAATTCATGTTTTGCAGGGGGAAAGGGAAATGGCCAGCGATAATAAATCCCTGGGACGTTTTAAATTAACCGGTATCCCCCCCGCACCCCGGGGCATTCCCCAAGTGCAGGTGTCCCTCGATATCGATGCTAACGGCATTCTACAAGTCACCGCTAGGGATAAAATGACCGGACGGGAGCAAAGTGTCACCATTCAAGGCGCTTCTACCCTCAGCGAAGGGGAAATTAACCGCATGATCGGTGATGCTGCCCGATTTGCCGAAGCAGATCGTACCCGTCGCGAAAAGGTGGATAAACGCAATCGCGCCCGCTCTCTGGTGGATCAAGCCCAACGACGCTTAAAAGATGTTACTCTCGATTTTGGTAATGAGTTCACCCGTTCCTATCGTCGTCAAATTGAGTCTTTGAGTACGGAAATTATCGACGCTTTGGAGAAAAATGATGACCGTCGCATCGATCGCGCCCAGGCAGACCTACAGGATGTTATCTATGAATTAAATCGCGAGGTACGCCTACAATACGACGAGGAAGACGAGGGCTTTTTTAGCGCTATTCGCAAGACTTTTACTGGAGATAAGGAAGATGATCTTCCCTCCGAACCGCGTCGCGATCGTTATCGTCAGGATTATCGTCCCAGTACACCGGGTTATCAAAGTGATTATCGACCCAATTATTCGGCTAATCAAGATAGTTATCGCCCCCGCAATCAGGACAATTACTATAATGGCCGCGATAGCGATTGGCAAAGTCCCCCCCCTTCGGAGGAAAAAAGTTATAACAATAGTAAAAGTACCCGCAGCAGCGGCAATCGTTCCCGCAATATTCCCCCCCAAAATAACTGGGATGATGACGATGATGATTGGTTTTAATCAGTGATCAGTAAACAGTGATCAGTAATCAGTAAAAAGACAGTGGGAAACTACTATTTAATACTGCTCGCTTAATACATACTGCTCACTTAAAACTCAAATCTGATAACTGATAACTGATAACTGATAACTGATAACTGAATATATGCCACAATTAGTTAATTATTATGATGTTTTAGGAGTATCTCGCACGGCTACTGGTGACGAGATAAAAAAGGCTTTTCGACGACTGGCGCGTCAATATCATCCTGATGTTAATCCGGGGGATAAATCGGCCGAAGAAAAGTTTAAAGATATTAATGAAGCTTATGATGTTCTCTCCGATGAAGAAAAACGGGTTGAGTATAATCGTTCCTTGACGGGGATTAAGCGCCGCGGGATACGTCCGGGGGAAAAAGCCAATAGTAACGGGAATGGAAAAATACCCCGTACAGAACAGGATTTATGGAAGTTTAGAGATTTTAATAACCTTAATACTAAGCGCGCTAAAATTGCCTCCTCTCCCCGTTTAACTCGTCGAGATGTGGAGGCAAAATTGACTTTACCTTTGGAGAAAGCCTATCAAGGTGGCCGACAAAGAATTCGTCTGGAAGATGGTAGATCAATAGAGGTTGATATGCCAGCATCTATGATCGATGGGCAGAAAATTCGTCTCAAAGGTCAGGGTATTGAAGGGGGTGATTTATATTTAAAAATAACTATCGCTAGGCATCATTTTTTTAGGATTCAAGGTTCTGATATTGTCTGTCAAGTACCAATTACTCCTAGCGAGGCAATTGTGGGCGGTTTTGTGGAAATTCCCACCATTGACGGGTTAGTTAAAATGATGATTCCTAAGGGAGTTAAAAGCGGTCAAAGATTACGTTTGGCTAATAAAGGTTATCCCACTTCCCAAGGAGAAAGGGGCGATCAATTAGTGGAAATTATCTTAGTTAATCCTCCCAATCCTAGCCCAGAAGAATTAGAACTTTATCAAAAAATACGGGCGATCGAAACTTTTAATCCTCGTCAAGGTTTATAAAGATTATGCTAGGTGGGTTACGGCAAATTGGAAATTTTTTGTCAAAAACATAACTTGTTCTTGCCTAACCCACCCTACACCTAACCCTTAATTCCTGTCTTTTTATGATCAATATAATTGACACAATTAAACCTTTTTATCCTCTAGCTTTCAAGGCTATTCGGGGCAATTTAGAAGGAACACAAAAACAATTATTAAATACTCTGCAAAAAATCGATCGCTCGCGGGGGGAATTTTGGGGACAATGGCTAATCTCACAATTATCAGAATCCCTCAGTTTTAGCGATTCTCGCCTATCGCAAAGCCTCTGGGGGTTAAATTTCCCCAATCCCGTCGGATTGGCGGCAGGATTCGATAAAGACGGTTTAGGGGCAGGACTTTGGCATAATTTCGGCTTTGGTTTTGCCGAGGTGGGTGCTGTCACCCTAGAAGGGCAACCGGGCAACCCAAAACCGAGATTATTTCGTTTACCGGAAGATTTGGCGGGATTAAACCGTATGGGGGCAAATAACCTCGGTGCGCCGGTTCTAGCGGCAACTCTCCAACAATCTTGGCAACGACAACCCCGACAGATTCCCATCGGTATTAACCTCTGTAAATCGAAAAATACGCCCCTAGAAAAGGCCCCGGAGGACTATTTAGGCAGTTTTCGCTATTTATTCCCCCATGCTGATTATTTTGTCGTTAATGTTAGTTCTCCCAATACTCCCGGTTTGCGTTCCCTGCAAAGTGGGGAACAACTCGATAAAATCCTCGACATTTTACAAACAGAAAATCAAGGCAGAAAACCCCTATTAGTGAAAATTTCTCCCGATTTAGAATGGGAAGATATCATAATAATTATTGACCTAGCTTTCTCCTATCAATTAGCTGGAATTGTCGCTACTAATACCACCACTAAACGCACGGGATTAAAAACCACAATTCTGCCCGAAACCGGTAAACCAATCACTGAAGAAGCAGGGGGAATTAGTGGGCAACCTTTGCGGGAACGTTCCACAGAAGTGATCCGTTTTATCTATCAGCAAACCCAAGGCAATTTACCAATAATTGGAGTGGGAGGCATTTTTTCTCTCGATGATGCTTGGGAAAAAATTACCGCCGGTGCGAGTTTATTACAGATTTATACCGGTTGGTTATATCGAGGACCATGGCTAGTATCAAATATTTTACAAGGATTAACAGAAAAACTAGAGGTCAATGGGTTGACTAACATTAATCAAGCGGTGGGGTTGAAATCTGACTAAGGATGAGCCAATTTTCTCTGGTAATTAGCAATAATTTCGGAAAAATTAGCTGAAATGTTGTCTGTCACCTTTGGGGATAAGATAAGATAATTAGGATAACTACAATAGGACTAATCTAGAGACTACAACCGCAGACAAATCGATCGCCAAGTATGGAACTTTTTAACCAAACCACAATTCTATGTCAAAAAAATCATTTTTACCCGGTTGTTTAGTCGTCCTAGGACTAACAGCAGTAACCGCAGGAGGTGTCTATCTTTATCTACGAGGACAGCTACCTTGGCAAAGATTCACCCCCTTGCAATCGGCAAAAGTTATCCCAGAAACTGCCTTTGCTAGTAGTTTTGTCTCCACGGATGCAAAAGCTTGGTCAGTGTTAGCTAAATATGGTACACCAGAATCGCGAACTGCGGTTAGTCAGGGACTAGAAGAATTACAAAAAAATATCTTCACTGATAAGATTGATTATCAACGGGATATCGAACCTTGGATCGGTAGTATTAGCTTTGCTTTTCTTCCCGCAGCTACCCCCGGACAATCGGAATTATTAACGGTTATCGGGATCAAAGATAAAATTAAAGCGTCAGAATTCCAGAAAAAACTAGGACAACAAGTTAATCGCAAAACTAGCACCAGTGACTACAAAGGTATTACAATTACTTCTATAGATTGGCAGGATAATACCACCATTTATACTGCCGTTACTGGTGATTTTTTGTTGATATCCTACGATAAAAAGGTGTTAGAAGCGGCGATCGATACCTATCAAGGACAGCCATCTTTTAGCAGTAAACCGGAAGTGAGAAAACTGCTTTCCCAATCCCTCAACCTACCCAATACCCTAGCGACAATTTATATTGATGATTATGCCAAAATCTTGGGACCAGATGCTAATTTATCTCCCCAAAGTCGGCAAGAATTAGCAAAAATTCAAGATATTGTCGCAGGAGTGGGTGTCACCGATACGGGATTACAATTACAAATGGTGGCTAAACTTGCTCCTGAAACTATTTCTAACCTACCTTCCCCTAGCAGAAATCAAGTTTTAAATTATTTACCCGGAGATACCATCGCACTTTGGAGTGGGAATAATCTTAAACAGGGATGGGAAGAAGCAGAAAAACAGTCCCAAACTAACCCAGAATTACAAGCTTTTCTGCGTCAGATCCGTGAGAATTTTCAGATGGCAACTCTTGACGCGGATAAAGAAGTTTTTAACTGGATGGATCGAGAATTTGCCTTCGGAATTATCCCTAACCAGCAAGCAGTGGGAGGGTTAGGTTTTGGGGGAATGATGATCTGGCAAACTGGCGATCATAAAGCGGCAAAAACTACCCTCGATAAGTTAAATGAATTGGTGAAAACTGTTCCCTTTATCACCATAAAAAACAGTCAAATTTCTGGCCAAGATGTGACTGAATGGAAAGCGGAAGAACAAGCTATTTTAACCTATGCTTGGCCTAATAATGATACCCTAAAAATGACCGTCGGAATTCCCTATCAACCCCAACCGAATCAACCGATTAGCAAAAGTGAGAATTTCCAAGCATCGATCGCAAATTTGCCTAAAAATAATCTCGGTTATTTCTTCATCGATGTGGAGCAAATTATCGCTAAAGCAGGGGGAATTAATAATCTTCCTGCCACGGAATTAACCCCGGAAGCAAAGGCCTTTTTAGAATCGGTACGCGGCATCGGAATTACTGCCACTATGCCTGATAAAACCACCAGTAAAATTGATGTTTTATTTTCCCTGAAACAAACTCCCTAAAAAGTAACCAACTAAATAAAGCGATCCACAGAGAATTATCTGACTATCGGCAGATTCTTGGATGGCTTTTTTTAGTCCTAAAAATACATCAGAACAAGTCTCTAGGTGAGATAATTCTGAACAAATTGAAGCCGCTAATTCCGCTAAGGTTTCAGGATTAGCACTGCTATGATCAGGAACAGGAACTAAATATAAACTATCGCCTTTTCTTAATAAAGCTTGGAATATTTCCCGATGATCTTTGGTCGATAAAATTCCCATCACCCAGATAATTTTTGGAGCCTTTAAACTATCTACATAATGCCTTAAACCAATGGCAGCAGCGGGATTATGAGCGCCATCTATTAAAATTTCTCGCTGACACCAATTAACGGTTTGTAAACGTCCTAACCAGCGAGTTTTTGCCATTCCTTCCCGCACGACTTCATCGCTAATTTGCCAACCTTGCCGACGTAAAATATTAACAACAGCGATCGCTATAGCCGAATTAGTTAATTGAAAATCTCCCGCTAAGGATAAAGGGTATTCTAAACCTTGATATTTAGCCCGATTATCGGCAATTTTTTCGGCAGCTTCTACCCATACCGTTGGACAATTTAACAGCTTGATTCTCTCCCTAACTACTCCCTGCGCTGATTCCGGTAATTGTCCGATAACTGCGGGACAATTCGCTTTTAATATCCCCGCTTTCTCCCCGGCAATATCGGCAACCGTGGGACCTAAATTTTGCCAATGTTCCCGACTAATAGAAGTGATGACAGTAACTAAAGGTTGAGCGCAAACATTAGTCGCATCCAATCTTCCTCCTAAACCCACTTCCATCACGGCAATATCCACCTTTTCCTGGGCAAAATACAGCCAAGCAGCGGCAGTAATTACCTCAAATTGAGTAGGACTTTCCTGCTGGGGATCGATAAGCGATTGTATATATTTAAGCAGGTTTTCTAAAGTCGCGGTTTCAATATTTTCGCCATTAATAGAGATTCTTTCTGTCCAATCAATTAAATGGGGAGAAATATAACGTCCGACTTTGTAACCGGCGGTACTGAGAATAGAGGATAGATAGGCACAAACTGAACCTTTGCCATTAGTTCCCGTGACATGAATAATCGGAATTTTATCTTGGGGATTGCCTAAAATCTCCAGCAGATTTTTTATTCTTTCTAAACCGAGATTGACACCAAAACGCTGAAAAGATTGCAGTAAAGAATCGATAGTCATGGTTAGCAAACTATAAATAAAGGAATCCGGCTAGGATCGATACTCCTACCGGCACTGATGACCCTTTCTGTGGGTAGTAATGTCTAAAGTTTGACTAAAATGCTCGGTTCTTTTTGGATCGGTAAAACATCAAGAGAGTCAATATTAGCGCAGTATTTTAAATCTTCTTGACAGTGGAGACGCAAGAGGCGCTGACCATGACTACAACTGTGGAACATTCCTAAAAGATCATTTTGCCATTGACGATAAAGAGCGATCGAGGCGATAACCTCATCATTACCGATCGCCATTTGCCCCGATTGTTCTTGTAGCGCATCGGCGATCGCTCCAGCACAGGCCGTATCTTCCAAAGAATAACCCCCTTCCCAACCAGAGCCAACAATCCAGACGGTTTCGGGCTGCCTATCCAATAAGTAATTAACGGCAGCTTGCCGATTGATCATGGCCGCAGTGATCACGATCGGGGATTCTTCCACTCTTTGCAGAGCGCGAGTGCCGTTAGTGGTACTGATAAACAGACGACGACCTTTCATTAAATCAGGGGTACAATCGAGGGGAGAATTGCCCAGATCGCAGCCTTCCACTTTCGCGCCGCCTCTTTCTCCTGCTCGGAGACGTTTTTCTGGTTGCCAGGTATCGCTCACCTGCATCAGGGTTTTCAGATCGCTAAAGGTTTGCACTGCTTCCGCACCGGCATTGAGGGCAGTGGCGATCGTGGTTGTCGCTCTTAAAACATCGATAACGACGGCGCAATCGGGTAGAGTATGGACGGGGGTAAGTTCGGGAGTATGATAAATGAAAACCTGCACGAGTTATACCAAGTAAAAAGTAAAAGGGGGAATAAGCTCAACATACCGCCGCTCGGCGTTGCGCTGGCAGAAGAAAGACAAGGCCGATTTTATCACGATGGATGTCAGCTAGTTAAGCTGTTCTTAATTCAAATTGCTTGTTGAGATCAGGCAAGGGGGGGCTAATCTCAGAATAAGCGGTTTAAATACGTCTTAGCTTATTACTTGAAATACCCACGCGGGGCTCTTCTGGTTTATGTGTGGAAACGAAGCCTATACTGATAGTTTCTTCGGCAAAATAGTCGTAAAAGTCCTTCTCAGTCAACATTTCACGATTCCATAAGCAAAAATTATCACACAAAGTCGAGAAGAGCCGTATAGCTGATTTTGAGTCAATAAATTTGATCGAGGATTCTCAAGTTTATCTTTTTTTAATCAAAAGAGTTAGTCATAATAACTAATCTTTAATCTTCTGCCAATATTTATTATGAATAGATTGATAAAGCCTGTTCCCAAGCCACTAAAAGCCTATCTCTCTTGAAATTGTCTGAGAGTACATCCTGTTAATTTAGCTAATTTTTCTGCTTCTTACGTCGATAAAACTATCAGTTTTTCCCAACGTTCAGCTAACCACCTCTGTCCCTCCGTTATTGAGAGAAAACCCAAACCTCTGAAAAGATTCAATCCTATGGTTGTGAGAATTGACCAATTGCTTGCCGGCTCTTCTCGACTTTGTGTGATAATTTTTGCTTATGGAATCGTGAAATGCTTATCGGGTAACACTTTTAGGACTATTTTGTCGAAGAAACTATCAGTATAGACCTCGTTTCCACACAGAAACCAGAAGAGCCGAGGTTTAAAGACTGATTCGAGCCAATTATTTTTATTAATAAACATTTTACACAATTCATACCAGGTAAGCAACAGAGCTACGCCACTACTACCGAATCATTACCGATTCCCTTTTAAATCTTCGCTATTTATAGAGGAATATGAGTAATCCGGTCTTGATAATCTTGGGCATCTCCTAATCAAGCAATGAGAATTACTTAATACTGATTAATAATTTTCTGCCGCTGCCCTTTCTGCCTTTAATTTCCGCATTTTCTCCACAAAAGCGGGGGGTTCATACTAAATCCGTTGAGTATAGGCTAGTTATACAGAGAAAAACAAACGTTCGCCTCTAGCAAGATTTACCTAATTTAAAGGTATATTAGGAACGTAGAATATCGGACAAAATATCTATAATTAAAGTTTGAGTTTTTAATGATAATGAGCCTAGTTCACGCTGAATCAGTGAAGATCGAAGTGTTACTAAATGATCAAGTCTGATGGCTGAGGATTGGCGAAGACCACTTATCATAAAATCTGGACTTTCTGGTCTCAGAATAATATCTGTACGAAGGGGATTTTCGGGAATACGACTGGTGATCAGAGCAAAGATAATGTGTTGATAGCCTCCAATTTTATTGGTTAAGCAATAAGCGGGGCGAACTTTACTGGAAGATAAATCGTCGAAGGGAAATTGAATTAAAACGATTTTACCCTTCATTGCTTACAGGTTGTCCATCGTTTAGAGTATAAATATCTTCTTCGGTATCATGCAGAAAAGCAAAGCTAGGGTTATGAGAAACGGCATCTAGCCAGTTTTTTTCGTTCAGTTCATCCTCCGACATCAAAAGAATGACGCGCACAAACCGATCTTTTTCTTGGGGAATAGGATGATCAAGTTGAATTTGCCCTTGGGTATTGAGGATACCAGTGGTTTCAATCGCACGCATAGCAAAGTCTAAAGGGAGTAACTCGATTCTAACATTAAAAATGTGGCTACTATGAAATTAGGATTAAAGGAACGGGGAATGGGGAACAGAGTAAAGTAAATGTTTACAGATAGTTCTAACAATCCAAAAAAAGACTTCAGGATGATCAATCCAAAATTATCAAATCATCGCCTAATTCAGCAACGCTTATCATAATTCTAACAACAAAAAAGCACCCCCTCGCGGGAGTGCCTTTTCGTTCAGACTAGAACTTAACCATTGATAGCAGGAGCAGTCAGAGCTACAGGAGCCTGTTCACCACTAGCCAAGTCTAAGGGGAAGTTGTGAGCATTACGCTCGTGCATTACTTCCATACCGATACCAGCGCGGTTTAACACATCGGCCCAGGTACCGATTACACGACCTTGAGAATCGAGAATCGACTGGTTGAAGTTGAAACCGTTGAGGTTAAACGCCATGGTGCTAACACCCATTGCCGTAAACCAGATACCGATTACCGGCCATGCACCTAAGAAGAAGTGCAGGGAGCGGCTATTGTTGAAAGAAGCGTATTGGAAGATTAAACGTCCGAAGTAACCGTGAGCGGCAACGATATTGTAGGTTTCTTCCTCTTGACCGAATTTGTAACCGTAGTTCTGAGATTCGATTTCAGTGGTTTCACGCACTAAGGAAGAAGTTACTAGAGAACCGTGCATCGCGGAGAACAGAGAACCGCCGAACACACCAGCCACACCTAACATATGGAAGGGGTGCATCAGAATGTTATGTTCTGCTTGGAACACGAACATAAAGTTGAAGGTTCCAGAGATTCCTAAAGGCATACCATCAGAGAAAGAACCTTGTCCGATGGGATAGATTAAGAATACAGCAGTAGCGGCGGATACAGGTGCCGAGTAAGCCACACAGATCCAAGGACGCATTCCTAAACGGAAAGACAGTTCCCACTGACGACCGAGGTAGCAGAAGACACCTAGTAAGAAGTGGAAAATGACTAACTGGTAGGGACCACCGTTGTATAACCACTCATCTAAGGAAGCAGCTTCCCAGATGGGGTAGAAGTGGAGTCCAATTGCGTTGGAAGAGGGAACAACAGCACCAGAGATGATGTTGTTTCCGTAGAGTAGAGAACCAGCTACAGGCTCGCGAATACCGTCGATATCTACAGGAGGAGCGGCGATAAAGGCGATGATGAAGCAGGTGGTGGCGGTGAGCAGGGTGGGGATCATGATGACACCGAACCAGCCGACATAAAGACGGTTGTTGGTGCTGGTGATCCACTGGCAGAACTGCTCCCACAGGGAAGCGCTCTCGCGCTGTTGTAGAGTTGTGGTCATTGGTTTATGATTCCTATTAAGTTATCGAGGTACGATTGATTGATGATGTCTCTATCTTAAGGGTAATGTAACGGTTTGTAAAGAAGTTTGACAATATTGTTACTTATACCATTGATAAGCTGAGGTTATGTTAAGTCTATAGGGTTTCCTGGCCAAGTTTTCCTTTTGGGGAGTACGTCGTCAGAAGGCGATGCTAAATCAGGTCATACTTCATGTTTATGAAAAAAACCTAGATCTCGAACTCAGGTTAGACTAAAAAGGGAAATTTAATCATAATGGCGGTTGTCCTGACTATGGTAGAAAAAGTTCGTAAAACCGAGGCGGAATGGCAGGCCCAGCTAACTCCCGAACAGTTCCAAGTTACTCGCAAAAAGGGAACAGAACGGGCTTTTACGGGTAAATATCACGATAATAAAGAAAAAGGTATTTACAAATGTGTCTGCTGTGGTACGGAGTTATTTACTTCTGACAGCAAGTATGATTCGGGTACTGGTTGGCCGAGTTTCTGGACTGCTGCTAACGGGGCCAATATTAAGTACGAGCGAGATGTTAGTTTTTTCATGGTGCGGACAGAGATTGTTTGTGCCGCCTGTGATGCTCATCTCGGTCACGTTTTTAATGATGGTCCACCCCCGACGGGAAAACGCTATTGTCTCAATTCTGCCGCTTTGCAGTTTGAAAAAAATCCCTAAAGCAAAAAGAGGTCTGGAAAGACCTCTTTTTTTAAGTTCTAGTGGCAGCCGATTACAGTAAACCTGTATTAGTTCCCGGTTTGCCAGTGGCTAACTGCACTTTGACAATTTTGCCGCCCATTTTCATGATGCGTTGTTGCTCACGAAACCAATTATCGTAGGGAACGAGTTTGGTAAAATAGGTATTTTGTAATTCCCGTTGTGTCCGAATGCGGCTTTGGCTTGGAACACAAGCGGTGATTTTGAACATCCGCATGGATTGACTTCTCCTAATCGCTGAAAAACTTGTCGCTCAAACTAACGAAGGCTTTTTCCTAAAATAACAAAGGTCGGGAGTCAAGGATCAATACTAGCTCGTCAAAACCTATCTTGGACAGATTCAGCCTTTAAAGACCTAGCACTCATCCTCGGCTTCCCGAACCTATTTTGTCCGAGTTCGTTATTTCTAGCTTAAGCCAGAGCTAATGTAGTCGAAGTAAATCCCCATTTCTTTACCCGCATCAGCACCAACTAAACTAGCGGTGACTTCTTTCATCGCTTGGATAGCTTGAACGGTGGAGGAGATGGGTACACCTAAAGAGTTGTAGGTTTCTTTCAGGCCGTTGAGAACGCGCTCGTCGAGGATAGAAGGATCTCCAGCTAACATAGCGTAGGTAGCATAACGGAGATAGTAGTCGAGGTCACGGATACAAGCGGCGTAACGACGGGTGGTGTACATATTGCCACCGGGACGGGTTACGTCAGAGTATAACAGGGACTTAGCCACAGCTTCCTTAACGATACCGGCAGCGTTGGCGCTAATGACACTAGCGGCGCGCACGCGCAGTTCACCGGTGGCGAAGTAGCCTTTCAGTTTGCCGAGAGCAGAAGCGTCAAGGTATTTGCCTTGAACGTCAGCAGAGTTGATAACAGAAGTAATTGCGTCTTGCATGGTGGTTCTTCCTTGGGTTTTGCTTAATCTTAAGAGGTTTACGGGGGGTGTGTCTAGAACAATTCACAAAGGAATTATTCTACGACATAGAGCCGATCACGTAATCGAAGTAGGAAGAAGCTTCAGAAGCATCGTCAGAAGACATAAGACCAGTAGCAACTTCTTTCATTTCGCGAACGCTTTGAGCTACGGCACCGATGTCGGTTCCTAAAGATTTGTACATTTCACGCACACCGACTAAACCGATTTCTTCAATCGGGGTGACATCACCAGCAACTACTCCGTAGGTGATTAAACGTAGGTAGTAGTCCATGTCACGCAGACAGGTAGCGGTCATTTCTTCGCCGTAAGCGTTGCCACCGGGGGAAACGATGTCAGGACGTTTTTGGAATAAGCGATCGCCAGCTTGTTTGACGATGGTTTCGCGAGCGCCAGTCAGGGTTTCAGCGATGCGTAAACGAGCGGCACCACTGGTAACGAAGGCTTTAATTCTGTCTAGTTCGCCGGGGCTGAGGTAACGAGCTTCAGCATCAGCATTCACGATCGATTTCGTGACGATACTCATTGATGGATTCCTCCCAACTAAGTGAGATTAATAAACTTAATCTGACATTTTATAGCAGTCGTGGTCACTACGCTTAAGTTATCTCGTTTCCGCCTCAGCGTCTCAAGACTTCCCTAGCTAGAGCGACCTAACGCAACTATTTTGCGGCATCTGGTTCACCTTCTCACTATTTTCGTAATACTTTTTAACATTTGCCCTGAGAAAGGAGCACCGGAGTGGGGTATGAGGTGTGGGGTGTGGGGTGTAGGGTGTAGGGTGTGGGGTGTGGGGAGAATACAATGAAACTGTCTCCTGTCTCCTGCCTCCTGACGACTGATTTAGCCTAGCCAATTAATTGCCCCTTTAATCCAGTCTTCTGGCTGAGTATTTTTACTAAATAAAGCATCTTGACTGAGGACTGCGATAGCTCGATCGATCTCCTCCCGGCTGTATCCTAAAGCTAAAAGGGTCATCTGCACATCTTCGAGGATTTCCGCTGCTGGTAGTATTGCCGTGGTTGTCGTCGTCGCTTCTTTTAGCTGTCGCCATGCTGCCAATTTAGTTTTTAACTCTAAAGCGATTCTCTCTGCTGTTTTTAAGCCGACTCCGGGGGTTTTGCTCAAAATTTTGGTATTTCCCGTCACTATCGCCACCACAAGTTCCTCAATCCCCAAGGTATCGATTAAAGCTAGGGCTAATTGCGCTCCAACTCCATTGACGGAAAGCAGTTGACGAAACAGATCTCGCTCTGGGGCGGCGCCGAAACCGTACAATAAAGGCTGCTCCTCGCGAAGGAGTAGGTGAGTAAAAATCTGACGACTATCATTGTTATCTTTGCCGATGTCTAGGGCTAATCGCGAGGGAATTTGGATTTCGTAACCGATCTGGTTTACGTCTAAAATCAAGATCAGTCGGTTATTGGGGGTTTTGATCACCTCGATCGCTTGTCCGCGTAAATAATTAATCATTAATTTAGTTCTCCTACGAAAATAACCGAACCACAGCAATGACGGTTTTTACTCCCTAAAGGAATGCCGGAGAGATTTGCAGTTTTGTTACAATTGTTAACAGAAGTGAATGGCGTAATTGATAACCTAATCTTCTTGGCGTTAGTCCCCAACAATTGGAGAAGATACAAAATGAATGGCAACATTAGAGTCGGGAATCTCTTTGGAATTCCCTTTTATATTAATCCTTCTTGGTTCTTTGTTCTGGGGTTAATTACCTTAACCTATGGGGGAGATTTAAGTCAGTTTCCCCAGTTAACGGGAATTATGCCCTGGCTCTTAGGATTTTTTGCCGCTATTCTCCTATTTGCCTCCGTGGTTGCCCACGAATTAGGTCATAGTTTTGTTGCCATCGCCCAAGGTATTGAAGTCAAATCAATTACCCTCTTTTTATTCGGTGGTTTGGCAACTCTCGGCAGAGAATCGAAAACTCCTCTAGAAGCTTTTCTCGTAGCAATTGCTGGCCCTTTAGTTAGTTTACTGCTCTTCGGTATCTTCCTAATTATTGGTCTCAATATTAGCTTAAATGGGCCGATGGCGGCGATTCTTTCTCTGCTTGCCTATATCAACCTCGCCCTAGGGTTATTTAACCTGATCCCCGGTTTACCTTTAGATGGTGGTAATATCCTTAAAGCCATCGTTTGGCAAGTAACGGGTAATCCCAATAAAGGGGTTTTATTCGCTAGTCGCTTCGGTCAATTTTTTGGTTGGTTAGCGATTGTCATCGGTGCGCTATCAATTCTCGGAATCAGTCAATTTGGCAGTTTTTGGACGCTATTAATTGGCATTTTCCTCCTACAAAATGCCGGCTTTTCCGCTCAATCAGCTAAGGTTCAAGATTTCCTAAGTCGCTACACCGCTAAAGATGTTATCTCTCCTAATAGTCCTGTAGTGCCGATTAATTTAACCCTGCGGGAGTTTGCTAATAATTATGTTATCGGTAAACAACAATGGTCTAAATTCCTAGTTACCGATAGCGAAGGTAAACTATTAGGGGTGATTAATGTAGAGGATCTGAAAACGATTCCCACTTCCCAATGGACAGAGGTAAATATCGGCCGGTTATTACAAACTAGCGAAAGTCTCAAACTGGTTTTGTCTAATACTTCCCTCCTAGATGTGGTGAAAATTTTGGAAGGCGAAAATTTATCTCAAGTGACAGTGGTAGAAGAAAACGGCACAGTTTTGGGGTTAATTGAAAAAGCTTCTATCCTTACTTTTCTCGCCCAAGAAACCCAAAGTCAAACCGCTTAATCAGTGAGCAGTTATCAGTGAGCAGTTATCAGCTAGAATCAGTTAGGTAAATGTAGTTTTTACCTCAATATTATTGCATAATTTTGTTTAGTATCTACTGACTATACTAACTGTCGCATTGCTTGCCATAATTGCTCGTATTCTTGCTCGGTTGCTGGCGATAAAGGGTTTAAAAAATCGCTTTTTTTGACTGCTTCTGGATTGACAAGTAAAGGATTATTTCTAATATCTGGGGGAATTTGATCGGGATTTTCAGTGAGAATTAGGGGTGATAATCCAGAGGTAAATAAAGAAATTTTATTAGCGGATTCTGGTTGCCAACAAAAATCAATCCATTGCTGGACAAGAGAATTAGGAGTAGTTAAAACTGGTTTTACCCACACATCTGACCAGAGAGAAGTGCCAGATTTGGGGACAACAACTTTGATTTTATTATAGCGATCGCTCACTGGTAAAATATCATTAGACCAACCCACAGACAGCCAGACATCACCGAGTATTAGGGGTTGTAAATAATATTGAGAACTATAAAATCTTACCTGTTTTTGTAAAGCGAATAGCTGGTCTTTTAGTCCCATTACTTGTTTTAAATCACTAGAATTATAAGAATAACCCAATTTTTTTAGGGTTAAACCGATGACTTCGCGACGATTATCAATTAGGGCAATTTTACCGGTTAATTCCGGTCGCCATAGATCGGACCAATCCTGTGGCCGCCAGTCAAATTGAGCGAATTTTTTCTCATTATAGGCAATTACTGTCATTCCCCAACGGTAGGGCGCACCCCAGACTTTCCCCTCTGTTTCCAGTTGTCCTTGAGCATTGCGAGTCATATTTTCTTGCCAACGGGGGGGCAGTTTTGACCAATTAGAGAGTTGAGAAGTATCTAGGGGTTGAATTAAACCGTTGCTAATCGCTTTTCCTAGCCAAGCATCCCCTAGGGTGACTAAATTACCCATGGCTGGGTTTTGTTCCCTAAAAGGGATAGGAAACGAAAATTGTGAGGTTGGTTGCCCCTGATTTTTTAACCATTTTTCCAATAATTCTAATAGCTCTTTCAGCTGCCTTTCCGACTGAAAATTGACTTTTTTTTCGGCAATAGTTTTCTGAAAATCTGTTAGTAATCGCGGCGGAATCGAACCGGACAGGAGAAAAATGCTCGGCTCGCCGCTTCTGGAAGCGCAGCCATTTAAACCCCCCGCTAAGGCGATTGTACCTAATCCTTGCAAAAAAGAACGTCTATTTAACATATCGCCCGCCGATTCTCAATTTTAACAGTAATAATTGCCAGTTTCTAGCCTTGAATTATTATAGGACGATTTTTAACAAAATGTAAACTAGGGAGTTTTGCCGCTACCGATTTCAGCCATATAGAGGCTTTGTTGTTAACTTTTATGGTATAAAACTCTGATTTTGTCCTAGTTAAAGCTAGGATAGAAGGAGTAAGCTAAGGGGAGAGGGTATAAGACTATGCCAAACAATCATGATCGAGATTTCCATTATTCTTGTCGTTGTGGAAAAGCCAATTTTCAGTCTGTAAAACATCGATCGGGTATTTTATTAATCGGGGGAGCGGAAGGAGGTAAATTAGGAGAAGATCAAGCGACCACATGGTTATTAAATCGAGCTAAAGGCGGTAATTACTTAGTGTTGCGCTTTGGCGATCTTGGCGGTCAAGCCGATTGGATTTGCGACAATTATCCCTCCCTGATCGGCTCGGCAGCGGAACTATCAATTGATAGTCGTGAAGGGGCGAATCATCCTGATGTTATCGAATATATTCGTAATGCCGATATCCTTTTTTTTGCTGGTGGTGATCAAAATCAGTACGAGGATTTCTGGGAAAGCACAAAGGTGGAAACAGCGATCAATTATCTGATCAACGACAAAAAAGTTCCCGTGGCGGGAACCAGCGCAGGGATGGCTATTCTCGGGGATTTTTACTATGCGCCTACTCACGAAGGAGTACTGAGTTCAGAAATATTAAATAATCCCTTTCACTTCAACACCAAAGACTTCTATCGGAGTGATTTTATTCGGGTTCCTTTTCTCAAAAAAGTGGTGACAGATACCCATTTGGATCGACTCAATCAAGATCATCCCGAAACAAGATATGGTCGCCTTTTTGGTTTTTTAGCCCGTAATGTACACGATAATCACAATCAACTACCTGCCTACGCTATCGGTTTAGAAGAAGGTGCTTTTCTGGCGATCGATGAGCATGGTATCGCCAAAGTCTATGGCAACGGCACCGATAAGGGACAAGATGCCTATTTTCTGCAAACTAACGGGACTCTACCCGAACAGATGGAGCCGGATCGGCCTTTAATCTGGAATAACAACGGTCAAGCGGTGAAAGTCTATCGCATCGCAGGAACCCCCTCCGGCAGCGGTGAATTTGACCTCAAGGATTGGTCTAGTGCGGCTGGCGGTGGCTGGGAATATTGGTACACTAAAGGGGGAATGGCAGGGTTTAAGCGGGTTCCGGTAGCCTGAAGGTCATTTTTGTCAAAAAAGTGATTTCTATGGGTGTTAGGATTAATTTTGAGGCAATAAGGAGAATTTTTTGAGCTATGACCCCTGAATTAATCACTTTTGGTCGATATCTCGCGGGTGAATTTGAAAATCAACGGCAAGCGCAAGCAGAACCGGTATGGTACGTTCACCTGCGTTTATGGTTGCGTCCGTTGCCTTTATTTCGGGAAGACAGCATCGCGCTTTTTGCCGAACAGGCCAGTATCATCAATTTAGACCAACCCTACCGACCGCGACTGTGGCGATTAACGCGCTCGGAATCGGGAGGGTTAGAGGTTAGGCACTATATGTTTAATGACCTGAAATCCGTGCAAGGTGCGGGCAAAAATCCCGATATTTTGCGAAAAATTAGCTTAGAAGACCTAACTTTTCTGCATACCTGCACTTTATCGGTCAAAGTCCATACCCTCGCTGATAATCAATACCAGTTTATCGCCCAACCGCAACCGGAACAGCACTGTCAATTCACCTATGAGGGTACAACCTATCAGGTGGCTTTAGGTTTCGAGGTGACGAGTCATAGCCTAAAAACCTACGATAAAGGTCTAGATCCCGGCACTGGCAAGGGAATTTGGGGCGCTCTGCTCGGCCCCTATCAATACGAGAAAAAACAGGATTTTTCGGCAGAATTGGAGGTGTGAGGAAGATTGCATCACATTAGGTCAAAATGACGGCAGATAACACCGCAAACAGCCGCTAAAGCGGTAATTCCTAAAGCTGTACCGATGTCTTGTCCTTGATTGACGGCAAAAGAAGTGACGATTCCCGCACCTAAACCGGCTGTGATTGCTGCTCCGAGAAAATCTTTATCTGAGTTTTTATACATAGAGATAAGGCCAAATTTCCACAAAATCGTGTTTTTTACCTTATCATCCTCTTTTGAGCAACTAATCACCCAGGGGCGGAATTGCAATCAAGCTTTAGATTTAGCCACGTTTCTTAACATTAAGCCGGGTCAGATAGATAGGGGGTAAAATCGATGAAATTAGCTAAAATCTCTTTTTCTGGCTTTTTAATGCTGATTATCTCCCTTTTGCTAATACTGAGTTTTGTTAATGCCAGCAAGGCACAATCGGATACGGCGGTAAGATCGGAGTTAATTAGTCTCCGCAATCGAGTTGAGCGCCTTGAAAGTCAGGTCCGAGGAATATCCATCCGCGGGGAAAATGCCGCTCCGATTCCCCAACGGCGATCGGGAACGGGTATAGTAAATGGGGAAGTAGTCGGGGAAAGTGACCCACTGTTCCAGCGTTTAGCCACTTTAGTAATTGAATTAAAGGAAGATTTAAAAAAGCTGGAGCAACGGGTGCAAATCTTAGAAAAAGAAACCGTTAGCCAGAAATCGTAGTCAATTGATGCTATAACGATCGAAAGTTAAATTAATCTCAACTATGCAGTTAATTGATTATGTAATTATCCTGCTTTATCTGGCAGCAACCCTAATAATCGGGATTATCGCCGAGAAAAAAGCTTCTCAAGGTCTAGAATCCTACTTTTTGGGTAATCGCAATTTGCCCTGGTGGATGTTAGGGGTGTCGGGAATGGCGGCTAACACCGATTTAGCGGGAACTATGGTCATTTCTGCCCTAATTTACGCCGTCGGCCCCAAAGGACTATTTATCGAAATCCGCGGCGGTGTTGTCCTAATTATGGCCTTTCTCATGGCTTTTATGGGCAAATGGAATCGCCGGGCCAAAGTTATGACCATGGCGGAATGGATGCAATTTCGCTTTGGACCGGGAAAACAGGGTAATTTTGCCCGAATTATTAGCGCCGTCGCCACTCTCTTATTCTCTATCGGTGCGATGAGTTATTTCTCCGTTGCGGGGGGGAAATTTTTAGGGCAGTTTCTGGGTATGGATGACCGTCTTGCTTCGGTGATATTAATTCTTCTAACCTTGATTTATACGGTGGCCAGTGGTTTCTATGGTGGGGTAATTACCGATTTATTTCAAGGGTTTCTGATTTTTGTGGCGGTCATTTATGTATCGACAGTGGCCTTTTTTACTGTTAATCTTCCCGATAGTTTCACGGTAGCAATTCCGGGGGCAGCAGAGCCAAAAACTTGGAATTTAAGCGACTGGTCTAGTATTTTCCCTTCGATGACTTTGGATTTACCCGGAGATTATGCCATCTTTAATTTGTTTGGTGGGGTGATTTTCTTTTATTTAGTTAAAACCATCATCGAAGGTTGCAGCGGCAGCGGTGGTTATATGTTACAACGATACCTAGCGGCCAAAAGCGATCGAGATGCCGGTTTATTATCTTTATTCTGGATTATTCTGCTTTCTTTCCGTTGGCCTCTAGTCACAGCTTTTGCGGTTTTAGGTATTCACTACGGTTTAACCGAAGGCACGATTACAGATCCAGAAAGAATTCTGGCCACGGTGATTACTCAATACATTCCGGTGGGGATGAAAGGGTTATTAATTGCTGCTTTTTTAGCGGCGGCTATGTCCACTTTTAACGCAGTTATCAACGCTAGTGCCGCCTATTGGGTCAAAGATATCTATCAAGCTTTTTTGAAACCAAATGCGGGAGAACAGGAGTTAGTTTTTCAAGGTCGTCTGGCCTCGGTTTTTGTGGTCGTAATTGGCTTAGTTTTGAGTTTTAATATCCAAAATGTCAATGATATTTGGGGTTGGTTAACCACGGGATTAGGGGTAGGATTAGCAGTTCCTCTCCTATTACGTTGGTATTGGTGGCGCTTTAATGGTTATGGTTTTGCAGTGGGAACTTTAGCAGGAATGATTGCGGCTATTGCCTCACAAGCGATAATTTTACCTTTCTTTCGTCACAGTCAATATCAGGAACTTATTCTCTTTCTTGTGCCGAGTTTGTTCGCTTTAGCTGGCTGTATTATCGCTACTTTGTTAACTCCTCCCACCGATAGTTTAGTTATGGAAAATTTCTATAATGTTACCCGACCTTTTGGCTTTTGGGGAGAAGTCCGTCACAGTGTTAAACCTAACCTACAGGCAAAAATTAAAGCGGAAAATCAACGGGATATCATCGCCGCTTTTCTCACCGTTCCTTGGCAATTAGTCCTCTTTATGATGGGGATTGTTTTAATCATCAAGCAGTGGCAAAGTTTGAAGATTTTGGCTTTGGTTTTTCTTTTGCTTTCCATCGGTCTCTATTTTACTTGGTATCGACATTTATCTAAGGAAATTACCGTCACTAAAGACAGAGATTTAGGTTAGGCAGTTATCAGTTATCAGTTATCAGTTATGAGTAAGATCTCGTTCCCAGGTTCTACCTGAATACTATTTTAAGGCAGAGCCTTAGATATTGTGTTCCAAGGCAGAGCCTTGGAACAAGGGAAACTCGCAATCCAAAATCCAAAATCTAAAATCTAAAATCCCAAAAAGAGTGGAGGAGCGGGTATCATTTCTCCACGAAAATCTAGTAATTGCACTAGAATTAAATAAGCGATTGCGATCGCAATCGCAATCGCTCTAGTAATGATCGCAACCAGTTTTCCTCGATTCATAAACAATCCCTCAACTGATATAGTCTTATTGTACTAATGCCAGACAATAACATCATCGCGATCAAAGCGAACTTTCTTCAACAGTTGATATTTGTCTTCTAAGGAGCGATAGCCGAGAGCCACTGCTGCTACTGCTGCATAGCCACTACCTTCTAATTGCAGAATACGATCATAAGCCGCTGGCTCGATTCCTTCTAGTGGACAAGCATCAATATCGAGCAAGGCGGCGGTTTCCATCAGCATTCCCATCGCAATATAACTCTGTCGCTGAGACCACCATTGAACAATTGCTGAGCGTGGCCCATTAACTAAATCTGACACCATCAGATTCTTATAATTCTCCAGAGAAGCGACATCTAATTCTCGAACTTGAGCTATTTTTGCAACGAATTTCTCGACATATGCTACTTCAATTTTGGTAAGAGTAGCAAGTACCACATAGTGGGAGCAATCCTCTACTTGAGTTTGATTCCAACTGACCGGAGTAAGTGCCGCACGAATTTTTGGATCTTGAACGACAATAAATTTCCAGGGTTGCAAACCATATGAAGAAGGAGCCAGTCTCAAGCTTTCTTCTAAGATAAACCAATCTGCTTCAGAAATTTTTTTAGACGGGTCAAATTTTTTGACAGCGTATCTCCACTGAAGCTTTTCTAAAATTTCTTGAGGTTGAATCGTCATTATATCTCCTGGGCGATTGAGCGCTGGAATCTATTTTAAATTCTCTCAAAATCTGCAAAAAAAAAGCAAGCAAAATTTTGCCGTCAATTGTTAAGTTTGGTTAAGAAAAATAGCAAGAGCGGCAAGGAATAGAAATCCCTTACCGTTGACTTTGGCCGGACTCACCACTTCTTATAGGGTAAAAACTTACCCGACATGGTAATTTTAACGCGATCGCCTTTAGGGTCTTCCTCCTTATCCACGTCGAGGGTAAAATCGATCGCACTCATAATACCATCGCCGAATCTTTCATGAATCACCGATTTTAGGGGCATTCCATACACCTGCATGATCTCGTAGAAACGATAAATCAGGGGGTCGGTGGGGACAACCGGACCCAATCCCTTGACAGGATACTCGGTTAAGGATGCGACGATTTCGGTTCCCAGTCCCAAAGCTGCCACAATTTTCGTTGCTTCCTCTGGGGAGGCGCTCGCTTGCCGGTAAAAAACAGCGGCAATCCACACCTCATCTCGTCCTAGAATCGCTTCTAGGTCAGCGAAACTCAGTCCTTTTTCCTTCTTCGCTTCCAATAGTTTTGCAGTAATTTCGGGTATCATCGCTTATTTTTGCAGAATTTGTCTGCTTCTAGTTTACCTGAACATCAATTATATAAGTAAAAGTTATGACATTGATAAAAAAACATTTCTTAAAACCCCTTTACATAACTATAAAAAGCCGATAGTATTAACTCATGTCAAACAACGAACCTTGACAACCTAATACATACAGAAATTATCCAACCATGACTACAACTCTACAACAGCGCGAGAGCGCTTCCCTGTGGGAGCAGTTCTGCCAGTGGATCACCAGCACCAACAACCGTCTCTATGTCGGCTGGTTCGGTGTTATCATGATCCCCACCCTGCTCACCGCCACCACCTGCTTCATCATCGCCTTTATCGCCGCTCCTCCCGTAGATATCGACGGTATTCGCGAGCCTGTAGCTGGTTCTCTGCTCTACGGAAACAACATCATCTCCGGTGCGGTTGTTCCCTCTTCCAACGCGATTGGACTCCACTTCTACCCCATCTGGGAAGCTGCTTCCTTAGATGAGTGGTTATACAACGGTGGTCCCTACCAGTTAGTCATTTTCCACTTCTTACTAGGTGTCTTCTGCTACCTCGGTCGTCAGTGGGAACTGTCTTTCCGTTTAGGAATGCGTCCTTGGATCTGTGTGGCTTACTCGGCACCTGTATCCGCCGCTACTGCTGTATTCTTAATCTATCCCATCGGACAAGGTTCTTTCTCTGATGGTATGCCTTTAGGAATCTCTGGAACCTTCAACTTTATGTTCGTGTTCCAAGCAGAACATAACATTCTGATGCACCCCTTCCATATGTTAGGTGTGGCTGGTGTGTTCGGCGGTTCTCTGTTCTCCGCGATGCACGGTTCTCTAGTAACTTCTTCCTTAGTGCGTGAAACCACTGAAATCGAATCTCAGAACTACGGTTACAAATTCGGTCAAGAGGAAGAAACCTACAATATCGTTGCCGCTCACGGTTACTTCGGACGTTTAATCTTCCAATACGCTTCTTTCAACAATAGCCGCTCCCTGCACTTCTTCTTAGGTGCATGGCCGGTAATCGGTATCTGGTTTACGGCAATGGGTGTTAGCACCATGGCGTTTAACCTCAACGGTTTCAACTTCAACCAGTCGATTCTCGATTCTCAAGGTCGTGTAATCGGTACCTGGGCCGATGTGTTAAACCGCGCTGGTATCGGTATGGAAGTAATGCACGAGCGTAATGCTCACAACTTCCCCTTAGACTTAGCTAGTGGTGAACAGGCTCCTGTAGCTCTGACTGCTCCTGCTATCAATGGTTAAGTTCTAGTCTGAACGAAAAGGCACTCCCGCGAGGGGGTGCTTTTTTGTTGTTAGAATTATGATAAGCGTTGCTGAATTAGGCGATGATTTGATAATTTTGGATTGATCCTCCTGAAGTCTTCTTTTGGATTGTTAGAACTATCTGTAAACATTAGAGTTCTTGCATAATTAATTTTTGATAGTTTAAAAATGAGAAGAATAGGCATAAAATTGCATAAAATCCCTGAATAGAGCATTTAATTGATTAATGATCATTCTTAATTCTCCTGACTACTGATACTAAATCCAGTTATTAAAAACTGATTATTTATTCCCCTTTGCCTTTTGCCTCTCCTCATAACTAGCCTGTACTCAACGGATTTAGTATGACTACTGGCTCGTGACTCCTCACCTAAAGAAAGATTTTTGATTTTTGCAAGAGATCTAATCTATCGATTTTGATCCCTAAAAGCTGACAGCGGACGGCGGAAATTAATTGCGGTAAAAAGAACAAAAATGATTACAATCGATACAAAATATCAACGACTAGGATTAAATGGCTACTCATATTGTTACTGGTGTCGCGGGTTTTATAGGTTCTAGCTTGGCAGAAAAGCTTTTAGAACAAGGAGATCAGGTGATCGGTATCGATCAATTTAACGATTATTACGACCCCAGTTTAAAGCGCCAAAATGCCCATATTCTAGCAAAATATCCCGAATTTAAGTTAATTGAAGCGGATATACAATCCCTCGACTGGAGACAACTGTTGCAAGGAGTAGAAGTATTATTCCATCAGGCAGCCCAAGCAGGAGTCAGAGCAAGCTGGGGTGATGGATTTCGTCAATATACCGAAAGGAATATAAATGCTACTCAAATTATCCTTGAGGCCGCTAAGGAAACCCCTTCTTTACAACGGATGGTTTTTGCTTCCACTTCCTCGGTGTATGGCAATGCGGAAACGATGCCGACTCCGGAAACCCTTTGTCCCCAACCAGTTTCACCCTACGGCATCACCAAATTAGCGGCAGAAAGACTCTGTTGGCTATATCACCAGAATTTTAACGTTCCCGTCACTGCCTTGCGTTATTTCACCGTTTATGGACCGCGGCAACGTCCCGATATGGCTTTCCATAAGTTTTTTCAAGCAGCGATCGCTGGTAAACCAATCGGCATCTACGGGGATGGCAAACAAACCCGCGATTTTACCTTCATTAGCGATGCTGTAGCCGCTAATTTAGCCGCTGCCGTCGTGCCGGAAGCGGTGGGTGAGGTGTTTAATATTGGTGGTGGCAGTCGCGTGGTTTTACTGGATGTCTTGGATACCATGGAAAAAGTCATCGGTAAACCGATCGAGCGACTGCATCAAGGATTGGCCCGGGGAGATGCCCGTCACACCGCCGCCGATGTCACCAAAGCGCGTACTATTCTAGGTTATAACCCCCAAGTCTCTTTAGCCGAAGGATTAACCCAAGAATGGCAGTGGATTCAGGGATTATATTGTTAAGTTAATTAGGGTTGGCTGAATATCAGTGGAAGCCTTGCTAAAAAATGGTTTCAGGGTTCCGCTTCCCAGTGCGCGAGGTTATTGTCTGAGTAACGCACAGAAAAGGGGTTTCTCCGAGAAATCCCTTTTCTACTCAAAAACTATCATATCCCCCCGCCTACCGGCACCCCCCTTATCAAGGGGGGCAGGGGGGATCGAACCCAAAATCTATCTTCAATTTAATTATAACCAGCCACTTATGTAATTAATTGTGTCCAGCTACTTAGAAACCATTTTTTTCAATTCTTGGCTCTCTCCCTTGTGGTGAGCAGTAGAGAAAGACTTTTTCTCGATTACCTCGTTTCCAGAGGTTCTAGCTCTTGTGTAACCTATCGGGGAAGGGAGGGAGACGCTGACTTTTCCTATTGTCAGGTGGAACCTTGGCACGAGACAAGAGAATCGAGTCGCCCCCACCCTACTGTTCCTATTTCCGTTTCTTCAGGCTAGAAGCTAACCCTAATCCTCCCAATCCTAACAAGGCAACCACGGAACCCGGTTCAGGGACGCTAGTGGGAGGAGCGTTCTCTGTTCCCTCAAGGCTAAATTGTAAAGGGCCACCCGTAGGAAGAATAATCCAAGATGCTGATTGATCGGAACTGGCAACGAAACCATCATCAATCGTCCAACCAGGGAGTCCTGTTTGATTGTTAGAGTTAGCAACACCCCATAAATACCCCAATCCAGTAAGTGAAGAAATACCACTGACTAACCAGTAAGTGGTATTAGCGGCTAATGCTTGCGGAGTAGTCAGGGTAAAGGTGTTATTGGCGAGAGTGGTAGTAATGGAAGCAGGGTTAGTAAAATTCGTTATCACAGTACCAGGTTGTCCACTGTTGTCGCTATAGAGACGAAGAAACAAGTTGGGACTGGCGCTGCTGATTTGTTGGAACAAAAGAGTAGCAGAATTAAGGTTATAACTGCCACTGCCAGTTGTAAAGCTTTTTCCTGTCCACTGGAAAAATGATACAGTCTCAAAAAAACTATTTGATTGACTTAAGTTCTCAACGAGGGTGACAGCAGAAGCTTGTTGTCCTAAACTTAGGGAAAGAAGGAGAGCAAGGCTACCCCCCCCCGATTTTTGCCAGAATTTGCTGATTTTGGGTCATTTTTGGAAGTCCTAAAGACAAAAAGGTTGAAATTGTTCTTGATTGATGATCTATCTTCTGAGCATCTGCTCGGAAAAAAGGTTTGTAGTAACTTAGCACAGATTAACTCGCTAGGTTGTACGGCCTCGTCCGCAGAATATAGAATTTAGTGTAGAAATGTCAAGTTTTTAAGATAGGTAGATGATAAGTACCTAAGCAAAATTAATTACACATTTCGATAAAGCTTTTGCCTCTTGCCTATTGCCTCTTGCCTGTCTTCACTAGGAAATTTATTTTGCATGACTACTTAAGTAGGGTTTGCGGCAAAAAGTTTGTTGGTGGGGGCAGGGTGTGGGGTGTGGGGTGTGGGGTGTGGGGTGTGGGGTTTTACCCATTTTCATGCGGTCAATTACCTAATTTTCAGGGAAAAAGTGCCTAAATTTCCCCCCGATCACTCCCATATCCGGTACTTTTTGATTTCAAAAAGTCTAAAAGTCTTACCCAACAAGGTTTTTAGCTTTATTCAGCAAACCCTACATATATAACCTATCAGGTAAGGGAGGGAGACACTCCTTTTTCCCATTGCCAGATGGAACCTTGGCACGAGACAAGAGAATCGAGTCGCCCCCACCCTACTGTTCCTATTTCCGTTTCTTCAGGCTAGAAGCTAACCCTAATCCTCCCAATCCTAACAAGGCAACCACGGAACCCGGTTCGGGGACGCTAGTGGGTGGAGCGTTCTCTGTTCCCTCAAGGCTAAATTGGTAAGGCCCACCCGTAGGATCAGTGTCCCAAGATGCTGATTGATCTGAACTGAAAACGTAACCATCACCAATCGTCCAACCGGGTAGTCCTGTTTGATTGAAAGATTTAGTATAACCCCAATAATACTCCCCTCCACCAGTTGTACCACTGACTAACCAGTAAGTGGTATTAGCGGCTAATGCTTGCGGAGTAGCCAAGGTAAAGGTGTTATTGGTGAGAGTGGTAGTAATGGGAGTAGGGTTAGTAAAATTCGTTATCACAGTGCCAGGTTGTCCACTGTTGTCGCTATAGAGACGAACAAACAAGTCGGTACTGGCGCTGAATTCTTGGAACAAAAGAGTAGCAGAATTAAGGTTATAACTGCTACTGCCAGTGGTAAAGCTTGATCCTTGCCACAAGTAGTCAAAGGTTATACCTCCTGTGTCTGAATTTGATTGACTTAAGTTCTCAACGAGGGTGACAGCATAAGCTTGTTGCCCTAAGCCCAAAGAAAGAAGGAGAGCAAGGCTACCTCCCCCGATTTTTGCCAGAATTTGCTGATTTTTAGTCATTTTTGGAACTCCTAAAGACAAAAAGGGTGAAATTGGCCTTGATTGATGGTCTATCTTCTGAGCATCTGCTCGGAAAATAAACTTTGTGGTAACTTAGCACAGATTCCTCGTTTTTGGGAAAAAGTAGAGTGACCTAACCCCCAAAATCTCTTTCCTTTGCAAGGGAAGGTAGGAAGATGGAAAATTAGTTAACCTTTTGGCGATTGCTAGATGACTAAAAATAAAAGAGTGCTGATTTTAGGGGGAACAGGGGAAGCGGCGGTATTAGCGGCTAAAATTGCGGCAATTCCGGGTATAGATGCCATCGCTTCCTTTGCCGGTCGCACGAGAGAACCGATTACTCTCACAACTCCTTCTCGTCGGGGGGGGTTTGGTGGTGCCACTGGGTTAGCCAATTATCTGCGGCAAGAAGGCATTGATTGTTTAATTGATGCTACCCATCCCTTTGCCGCGCAAATTTCCTTTAATGCCGCTCAAGCCGCCTCGGATTGTGGTATTCCTCGATTAATGTTAAGTCGTCCAGCTTGGGAAAAAGTATCTGGAGATAATTGGATTGAAGTAGAAAACAATCAAGCGGCGGCGAATATTTTACCAGAGTTAGCACCGAGGATATTTCTCACTATTGGTCGGCAAGAACTGGCAAGTTATGCACATTTAAACAATATCTGGTTTTTGATGCGGATGATTGACCCTCCGGAACCAGATGCCATCGTACCGATTGGAAAATTATTATTGGAACGGGGGCCTTTTTCCTTACAGTCAGAGCGCTCTCTTTTACAAGAATATAAGATTGGGGTGATCGTGAGCAAAAATAGCGGCGGTGATGCCACTTACGCCAAAATTATCGCCGCTAGAGAGTTGGGAATAACCGTGGTCATGGTACAACGTCCACCTGTACCTGAAGGAGAAAAAGTGGCGGATGTTCAAAGTGTCCTAGCATGGTTAGAAAAAAGACGGCTCTCTTGATGAGACCTCTTGCAAAAATCAAAAATCTTCCCTTAGGTGAGGAGTAGGGGGCTAGTATATTAGTAAGTAGTCGTGCAAAATTGATTTCTTGGTTAGGATAGGCACTCATGCAATAGGCAATAGGCAAAAGTTTTATCGAAATGTGTAATTAATTTTGCTTAGGTACTTATAATAGACTGGAACTTAATATAGCACTTTTCACATCACTGAGGTATCGACAAGTTTTGCCAACAAAGGGTTTAAGCCCCTTGCCTATGGCTCATGCTAATGAAAACTGCTATAGTATAACATATAATAGTCTAATAGTTTTCTTTTTCCTCCGTCACCAGAGTAATACCCGTCCATTCTCCCTTCTGATCATAAGAACGAATTAGGCGCTGTCTTTGAGTAGGAGAAAGTAACCAACCCACCTCTAAAACAAAAGGATGACCAGCAGTAATTTTCAGAGGTGTATTACAGGAAGCTCCATCGGGCAGCATCAGAATTTGCACCGGCAGCTGACTATTTTCAAACAACAATCTTTGTCCCTCAATACGAGCGCTAGAAGTGATTTGATGATCACCAAAAGTCAAAGTTTGCGAGAGATAATTATCCCCCTGACGCTCGATCGAGATATGGGTAGAATAGGCAGCAGAATTATAAAAATCCCGTCCCGTTGTCACTGCTTGTCCTCGCCATTGACCCAGTAATTGCTCCACCGTTAACATCGGTCTTTCTGGTGACTGAGAATCAACTAATTTTTCCCGAATTAAAGTCAAGCGATCGAACTCACAGCGTTCATTAAATAACTGTACGATTCTTAATCGTCTTTCCCCAGAGATTAAGCCAAATTCTGCTCCGAATGGTGAGGAAAAACTACTAAAATATAGAGAACCTTGACAAAAAGCTCCCGTCTGGCTAAATAGAATACCCTGATGCAGAGAACTATACTCTAAAATTAAATCTTCCGGCTCTCGATCGCTGTAGAGACGGCGAACCAATTGACGAATCGATCGATTATTATTAATGCCTTGCAAAGATACCAAAGTCGGGGTATCTTCGATCAAGTCGCCTTGGGGAGACAGACGAGTAAAAGAACCTTGCCATTGACCGAGATTTTTTAGTAAACATTCCCACTGGGAGAGCATAATAATTGAGGTAATTGGGGGAAATAGGAAAAAATACATGGGAACAATTCGATTAATGCACGCCAAACTCCATCGAGTGCGCGTCAGCGAGGCTAACGTCGATTATGTCGGCAGTATCACTATCGATCGAGAATTGATTGAGCGGGTCGGTATTTTGCCCCTTGAAGAGGTGGATGTGGTCAATCTTAGCAATGGTAAGCGCTTTTCCACCTACGTTTTTCCCGGCCAAACCGGGGAAATTTGCCCCAACGGTGGTGCGGCGCTGCTCTGTCAACCCGGAGATATTTTGATTATCTATGCCTACGAACAACGTCCGAGGCAAGAAGTTCTCGAAAACGGTCATTTTGCCAAAGTTCTCGTCGCTGATGCCGAAAATCGCTGTCAGCAATTTTTTGAACAGAGCCTAATTCCCCGGGGTGATGGTCAAGGAGTTGAATTTTATAGCCAAGAATGCTGATTCTTGTCCTCAATTTGTTAACTTTCCCGTCATAATAAGAATAAGTAATGTAAACTTTCTTAGAATCAGCCCCCATGCGTGTAATTCTCATGACCGGTAAAGGAGGCGTGGGTAAAACCTCCGTCGCCGCCGCTACAGGACTCCGCTGCGCCGAACTTGGCTATAAAACCCTAGTTCTCAGCACCGATCCCGCTCACTCTCTCGCTGACAGTTTCGATCTCGAATTAGGTCACGATCCTCGTTTGGTACGTCCCCATCTTTGGGGAGCAGAATTAGATGCACTAATGGAGTTAGAAGGCAACTGGGGCGCAGTAAAACGTTACATTACTCAGGTATTGCAAGCTAGGGGTTTAGATGGAGTGCAAGCGGAAGAATTAGCGATTTTACCTGGAATGGATGAGATTTTCGGCTTAGTTCGCATGAAACGCCACTACGATGAGGGTACTTATGATGTGTTGATTATCGATTCCGCACCCACGGGGACAGCTTTACGATTGCTGAGTTTGCCAGAGGTGGGCGGTTGGTACATGAGAAGATTTTACAAACCTTTACAGGGAATGTCGGTGGCATTGCGACCACTGGTGGAACCTTTTTTTCGACCGATCGCCGGTTTTTCCCTACCGGACAAGGAAGTTATGGACGCTCCCTACGAGTTTTATGAGCAGATTGAGGCTTTGGAAAAGGTTTTGACCGATAATACTCAAACCTCGGTACGTTTGGTGACAAACCCCGAAAAAATGGTGATTAAGGAGTCTTTACGCGCCCATGCCTATCTAAGTCTCTATAATGTTTCTACCGATTTAATTATTGCTAATCGGATTATTCCCGACAAAGTAACCGATCCTTTCTTTGCTCGTTGGAAAGAAAATCAACAGGGTTATAAACAGGAAATTTACGATAATTTTCATCCCTTACCGGTTAAGGAAGTTCCTCTCTACTCCGAAGAAATGTGTGGTTTACCCGCTTTAGAAAGACTGAAAGAAACTCTTTTTGCTGGGGAAGATCCGACTAAGGTTTATTACCAAGAAAACACCATTCGGGTAGTTCAACAGGAAAATAATTACAGTTTGGAGTTATATTTACCCGGCATACCCAAGGAACAGATACAACTAAATAAAACTGGAGACGAGTTAAATATTCGCATTGGTAATCACCGTCGTAATTTAGTTTTACCCCAAGCTTTGGCAGCCCTGAAACCTTCCGGAGCAAAAATGGAAGATGATTACCTGAAAATCTCTTTTAGCAACGTGGTAAAAGTGTAATTCCCCTAGATTGGGTGGGAAGTGGGGAGGTTTTCAGTGATCAGTAAACAGTGAACAGCGAACTGAAAACTCAAATCCGATCTCTGATAGCTGTCTCCCCTCAACCGTCTCGACTAGGAAATTAATTTTGCACGACCACTTATCTCTTGGATTTGGTGGGTAAAATGTACTCTAAGATATATTCCCCCTAGCGCGGGGGTGGAACGAACCACAAAGACACAAAGGACACAAAGATCGATCATAATGTAAGTTAAACTTATCACACAGAACCTAGAAGAGCCATTGTTCCCTCACCCCAATTCGTGAAATTCCTCTTTGTAGCGATGCAAATTCCCCACCTGCCTAGGTGTCTGGGTGGGGACTGACGCGGGATCGTTCACCCTAATTTTGGTAAACCCATACTATAGTTCTGGACTCTGGCATTGAGATTATAGCTGATTTCGCCTTTTTGCAGGAGAGAACGGATAAAATGTTCCAGATCTGAACCGATGCGACGGAGATTATATTCGCTCAGTTCTTCCCCATTGTAGGACTCTACCAATTCATCAAACTTACTATAAACCTTATTGAGAGCCACTTCTTCCCAATTAAATTCATTATCGGGATCCACATCAAGAGTCAAAACATTGTTACTCTCGATTAATTGATTATTTTTTACTTCAGCCGTATAAATGCGAATATGACGGGTCGTGGATTTTAACAGCATGGAATCTTCAGGGTAAGTTAGACGCTATGTCTAAGATTTTGCCATGATTTGCGGCAATGGGGAAATGGGGAATTGGGGAATTGGGGAGATTGGGAAGCTGTCTCATCACCCTATCTCCCGAACAATGTTTACGGATCGACCAGAAACGTGATACTATAATAGATTGCAGTGTTTAAGCAGAGATCACGAGTCCTATGGCCTTAACCCAGACCAAAAAACAAGAACTAATCAGCCAATATCAGTCCCACGAAACCGATACAGGATCATCGGAGTTACAGGTAGCTTTCTTAACCGAGAGAATCAACCAACTGACCGAACACCTGAAAGCTAACCCGAAAGACCACGCTTCCCGCCGGGGATTACTCCAGATGATCGGTCGTCGTCGGGGACTGTTAACCTATATTCAGAAGAAAGATCAACAACGTTATCAAACCCTGATCGGTCGTCTCGGAATTCGCCGTTAAGCTTACCCCCCTTGCATCCCTACCATGGCCTCTGAATCGAAATCGACGGAGAAAAAAGAGCGTCTTCCCTTTGAGCCGCGCCAAAATAAGCGAAAAACCCCGAAAATTGCCCCTAGTCCCGTGCCACCGCCGATAAAGAATCGCTCCGAGGAAACCAGCTTAAAGGCAATTCCGCAAGCGGTCAGTCAACGGATGGCCAAACGGATGGCGGTATTTTGTGGCATTCCGACAGTATTGGGGATAACTTCCTTTTTTGGCTTCTACTGGATTATTAGCCACAATCTTCTCGAAATCCCTTCCTACGTCGCCATGCTCGTCAGTTTAAGCCTATTTGGTCTAGGTTTTATCGGTCTGAGTTATGGCATCTTCTCCGCTTCTTGGGACGAGGATCGGGTGGGGGATTGGCTAGGATGGCAAGAATTTCAAGCTAATTTTGGCAGAACGATCGCTGCTTGGCGGTCCGGCAAAAAAGAAGTGGAAGAAAAATAGATAACCTCTAGAAATCGTCAACAATAGAGATTAAAGGAAAAAATAAAGGGTTAATGCCATGATTATTGTCATGAAAGTTGGTTCCCCGGAAATTGAAATCGAGCGCGTCAGTGCCGAATTCGAGGCATGGGGATTAAGTCCCGAAAAAATCGTCGGTAAGCATAAAGTTGTCATCGGTTTAGTCGGAGAAACCAGGGAATTAGACCCCCTACAAATCCAAGAATTAAGCCCTTGGATCGAAACCGTCCTGCGAGTCGAACAACCCTTCAAACGCGCCTCTTTAGAATACCGTCACGGGGAATACAGCGAGGTTTTAGTCCCCACTCCTAACGGTGTTATCCCCATCGGCAGAAATCATACCGTTAGCATTGTCGCCGGCCCCTGTTCGGTGGAAAATGAGGCGATGATCGTGGAAACTGCCAAACGAGTGGCAGCAGCCGGAGCGCAATTCCTCCGGGGTGGTGCCTACAAACCCCGCACTTCTCCCTATGCTTTCCAAGGTCACGGGGAAAGCGCTTTAGAATTACTAGCGGCGGCTAGAGATGCCAGTGGTTTGGGTATTATCACGGAAGTAATGGACGCGGCGGATCTCGATAAGATTGTCGAAATAGCCGATGTGGTGCAGGTGGGGGCCCGCAATATGCAGAATTTTTCCCTCCTGAAAAAAGTTGGGGCGCAACCGAAACCAGTCCTACTCAAGCGCGGCATGGCGGCCACTATTGAAGATTGGTTGATGGCGGCAGAATATATCCTCGCGGCAGGAAATAGCAATGTCATTCTCTGCGAACGCGGTATCCGCACCTTTGACAGTAAATATACTCGCAATACCCTAGATTTATCCTGTATTCCCGTTTTAAGAACTTTAACCCACCTGCCGATCATGATCGATCCTAGCCACGGTACGGGTAAATGGGAATATGTCCCGACCATGGCCATGGCTTCCCTGGCAGCTGGGGCTGATTCCTTGATGATCGAGGTGCATCCTAACCCAGCGAAGGCCCTATCTGATGGGCCGCAATCCTTGACCCCCGACCGATTCGATCGATTAACTCAGGAGTTAGCGGTCATTGGTAAGACGATCGGGCGTTGGCCCCAGGTTCCGGCACTGGTTTAATTAAGATGGTCAGGGGGTGAATCAACCCCCTTTTTTGGGCATAAATTTCGCTTTTCGGGGCAGTTATGGTGACAGTTCCTCTGGAGTTAAATACTGAGCAAATTAGGGGCGAAAAACGGGTAGTTTTTAATCATCTCAGTTGGTTATCCTATCGGCAAATTTTACAGGCCCTAGGGGAAAATAATCGCGCCCATTTATTTTATGATCGTGGCACTTTAGAGATTACTATGCCCCTAGAAGAACACGAGTTTTATCGAGAATTAATTGGACGTTTTATCTATTTTTTAGTGTCCGAATTGGGTTTAAAAATTAAAAGTCTGGGTTCCACAACTCTAGCTAGGGAAGATTTAGAACAAGGGGCAGAACCCGATAATGCTTACTATATTCAAAATCAAGCTAAAGTGCTAGGAAAAAGAATTAATTTAACTGAAGATCCGCCCCCAGATTTAGTGGTGGAAGTGGATATAACCCACACGGATATTAATAAATTAGCACTTTATGCCCGTTTGGGAGTGCCGGAATTATGGCGTTTTAATGGACAAATCTGGCGCATTTATCGGTTAGAAAAGGAAGGTTATCAGGAAGAAGAATTTAGTCCCACTTTTCCCCTAGTTCCGAAAACTAAACTCTATGAATTTTTAGCCACTGCTCAAGAGGATGAAGTCAGGGCAGAAAAGAATTTAAGAGCATGGGTTGTTAGTCAACTAGCTGAAAGTTGAGGTAATTATGGTGACAGTTCCTCTGGAGTTAAATACTGAGCAAATTAGGGGCGAAAAACGGGTAGTTTTTAATCATCTCAGTTGGTTATCCTATCAGCAAATTTTACAGGCAATAGGGGAAAATAATCGCGCCCATTTATTTTATGATCGTGGTACTTTAGAGATTACTATGCCCCTAGAAGAACACGAGTTTTACCGAGAATTAATCGGATTATTTATTCGGATTTTGGTGGTAGAATTGGGTTTAAAAATTAAAAGTCTGGGTTCCACAACTCTAGCTAGGGAAGATTTAGAACGGGGGGCAGAACCTGACAATGCTTACTATATTCAAAATCAAGCTAAAGTGCTAGGAAAAAGGATTAATTTAACTGAAGATCCGCCCCCAGATTTAGTGGTGGAAGTGGATATAACCCACACGGATATTAATAAATTAGCACTTTATGCCCGTTTGGGAGTGCCGGAATTATGGCGTTTTAATGGACAAATCTGGCGCATTTATCGGTTAGAAAAGGGGGTTTATCAGGAAGGAGAATTTAGTCCCACTTTTCCCCTAGTTCCGAAAACTAAACTCTATGAATTTTTAGCCACTGCTCAAGAGGATGAAGTTAAAGCAGAAAAGAATTTAAGAGCATGGGTTGTCAGTCAACTAGCTAAAAATAATTAACTAGGGTTTGCGGCAAAAAGTTTGTTGGTGGGGTTAGGAGCCGGTCGTCAGGAGACAGGAGACAGGAGAATTAAGAATGAGTAATAATCAATTAAATGGTTTATTTAGGGTTGGCTGAATAAATGTGAAATGTAGGCAAGGTAAGGGTTTTGTGGCTCTTCTCTTGAAACAGGTGCCAGATTTTGAGAGAATCGTCCTTCAAAACCTTGCGTCTTCATCGGCCTGCGTCCTGTAGGGGCGAAGCATTCGGGCAATAACCTATCGGTGAAACTGGAGATTTTCTATCCGAATGCTTCGCCCGTACTTTTTCAGCAAGCCCTATTTAGAGATTTTCTGCCAGTTAATCTGGCTCTCCCCTACTTGTGGTCATAAGAAAAAGTTATGAAAAAGTCAGAGATTCAAATTTTCCTAGCTCACGCTAGTGAGGACAAACCAGCAGTTTTGGCACTGCATGAGCGCCTTAAGCAAGCGGGATATAAACCTTGGTTGGATGAAAAAGACCTGATTCCGGGTCAAATTTGGCGAGATGAAATTCCGAAAGCGATTAAAGCTAGTCAGATTTTTCTCGCCTGTCTGTCAGGGAAATCGGCTAATAAGCAGGGATACATCCAACGGGAGTTGAGGATTGCACTTGATACCTTGGGAGAGATGCTACCGGGGACAATTTTTTTTATTCCCATGAGGTTAGAAGAATGCGAAATTCCTGATCTGCGACTTGCAGAAGTTGGCTTGAATCTGCGAGATATTCACCGGCTTGATTATTGGGAAGAAGACGGATTTGAGCAACTAGAAAGAGCAATTGGCTATCAGTTCAAGCTTGAACCAGAAGAGCTAAAACAACCCTTATCAATATTTAACTTTGAGATCGTGCGAGTAAATGCTAAGGGTGAGCAAATTAACAAAGAGTCGAAACAGTCCCAATATTTCAGGGAAGATCTGGGCAAAGGCATCACCCTAGAAATGGTTGCCATACCGGGGGGAACTTTCCTGATGGGAACAGAAGATGAGGAAATCGAAAGACTGGTTAAAAAATTTAATTGGGAAGGATTTAGAAGGGAAAGACCACAACATGAAGTAACTGTCCCACCCTTCTTTATGGGTAAATACCCCATCACCCAGGCCCAGTGGAAAGCGATCGCCTCTCGCACGGATTTAAAAGTTAAACAAGACCTTGATTTCAAGCCAGCCTATTTTAAAGACCGTCCCGATAGCGATCGCCGTCCCGTGGAACAAGTCAACTGGTACGATGCGATCGAATTCTGTGCGAGATTATCAAAACTAACGGTTCGGGAATACCGACTACCGAGTGAAGCGGAATGGGAATACGCTTGTCGTGCTGGAACCACCACCCCGTTTTACTTTGGGGAAACCATTACGGGGGAATTGGCTAACTACAATGCCAGTAATACCTACGCCGATGAACTGAACGGAGAATATCGAAACGAAACAACTCGCGTGGGACAATTTCCCCCAAACGCCTTTGGACTGTACGATATGCACGGCAATGTCCGGGAGTGGTGCGCCGATACTTGGCACGATAACTATGACGGTGCGCCGACGGATGGCAGTGTCTGGATAGAAAATGGTAATGATAATCGTTCTCCTCTGCGGGGCGGTTCCTGGGGCTACAATCCTACTTACTGCCGTTCCGCGATTCGCTACGACTACTACTTCCGCCGCGTCAACCGCATCAACAATTACGGTTTTCGGGTGGTGTGCGGTGCTGGGAGGACTCTCTAACCCTTTTTCCTTTTTCCCCTTTTACCCTCATTCCCTATTTTTTCTTTTTTCTTTTCTTTCCCGCCCTTAGGCGGGTCGATTTTGTAGGGGCGAACTCGACCCATTTGGTCGATTTTTGCTTAACAATTGTCAAGGATTGTTAAGATGCGCTTACCCTGCACTTTTCCCCTAGTTCCGAAAACTAAACTCTAGGAATTTTTAGCCACTGCTAAAGAGGATTAAGTGAGGGCAGAAAAGAATTTAAGAGCATGGGTTGTTAGTCAACTAGCTAAAAATAATTAACTAGGGTTTGCTGAAAAAGTTTGTTGGTGGAGCCGGTCGTTAGGAGACTCCGAGACAGGAGAATTAAGAATGAGTAATAATCAATTAAATGGTTTATTTAGGGTTGGCTGAATAAATGTGAAATGTAGGCAAGGTAAGGGTTTTGTGGCTCTTCTCTTGAAACAGGTGCCAGATTTTGAGAGAATCGTCCTTCAAAACCTTGCGTCTTCATCGGCCTGCGTCCTGTAGGGGCGAAGCATTCGGGCAATAACCTATCGGTGAAACTGGAGATTTTCTATCCGAATGCTTCGCCCGTACTTTTTCAGCAAGCCCTATTTAGAGATTTTCTGCCAGTTAATCTGGCTCTCCCCTACTTGTGGTCATAAGAAAAAGTTATGAAAAAGTCAGAGATCCAAATTTTCCTAGCTCACGCTAGTGAGGACAAACCAGCAGTTTTGGCACTGCATGAGCGCCTTAAGCAAGCGGGATATAAACCTTGGTTGGATAAAAAAGACCTGATTCCAGGCCAGAACTGGCGTTCAGTCATCCCCAAGGCGATCGCAAATAGTCAACTGTTCATCGCTTGTCTCTCCCAACGCTCGATTGCTAAACAAGGATTCGTGCAGCGGGAATTTAAAATGGCCCTCAATCAATATGCTGACAGACCGCCGAATTCAATCTACCTCATTCCGCTGAGATTGGATGAATGCGATATCCCCGACCTGCGACAGGAGGAGTATGGCTTGAACCTGCGAGACCTCCACTGGCTTGATTATTGGGAAGAAGACGGATTTGAGCAACTAGAAAGAGCAATTACCTATCAATTCAAGCTTGAACCGGAAGAGCCAAAAAAACCCGTAATCGTTCCAGAAGAACCAAAACAACCGGTAATCGTTCCAGAAGAACCAAAAAAGACCGTAATCGTCACGCCACCGTTATCAGTATTTAACTTTGAGATCGTGCGAGCAAATGCGAAGGGTGAGCTAATTAAAAAAGAGTCGAAACAGTCCCAATATTTCAGCGAAGATTTGGGCTACGGCATCACCACCCTAGAAATGGTTGCCATACCGGGGGGAACTTTCCTGATGGGAACGGAAGGCGAGGAAATCGAAAGACTGGTGAACAAATTTAACTGGGAAGGATATAGACGGGAAAGACCACAACATGAAGTAACGATTAAACCCTTCTTCATGGGCAAGTATCCCATCACCCAGGCCCAGTGGAAAGCGATCGCCTCTCGCACGGATTTAAAGGTTAAACAAGACCTTGATTTCAACCCAGCCTGTTTTAAAGACCGTTCCGATAGCGATCGCCGTCCCGTGGAACAAGTCAACTGGTACGATGCGATCGAGTTCTGTGCGAGATTATCGAAACTAACGGTTCGGGAATACCGACTACCCAGTGAAGCAGAATGGGAGTACGCTTGTCGTGCTGGAACCACCACCCCGTTTTACTTTGGGGAAACCATTACCGGGGAATTGGCCAACTACAGGTCCAGCGAAACCTACGCCGAGGAAGTGAAGGGAGAATATCGAAAAGAAACGACTGCCGTGGGACAATTTCCTCCCAACGCCTTTGGACTGTACGATATGCACGGCAATGTCTGGGAATGGTGCGCCGATACTTGGCACGATAACTATGACGGTGCGCCGACGGATGGCAGTGCTTGGATAGAAAATGGGGATGATAATCGTTCTCCTCCGCGGGGCGGTTCTTGGTACTACTTTCCATTTCTCTGCCGTTCCGCTTACCGCTTCAACGACTTCCGCCGCGGCTACAGCAACAACGGCTACGGTTTTCGGGTGGTGTGCGGTGCTGGGAGGACTTTGTAGCAGAAAAGAATTTAACTTAGTGTCAACAGACTTGCAAAAATTAGGTGGGCAATGCCCACCCTAATCTTAGGATGGCGGTTTGTAGGTAGAAGCAACGGATAATTCCTTTAATTGCTTCGCTGCCACTGTTGAAGGTGCAGAAGTGAGTAAACAACTAGCTTGCTGGGTTTTCGGGAAAGCAATCACATCGCGAATCGATTCTTCTCCTGCTAACAACATCACCAAGCGATCTAAACCGTAGGCGATGCCACCGTGGGGAGGGGTTCCGTATTCAAAAGCTTCTAACAAAAAGCCGAATTTATTATAGGCTTCCTCTGGGGATAGACCGATGGTGGCGAAGACTTTTTCCTGTACTTCCCGTTGATAAATCCGCAAACTGCCGCCACCGATTTCAATACCATTAAAAATCATATCGTAGGCTAGGGCGCGAGCCTGGGCTAGATCGTCTAAATCTTCGGGATTAGGGGCAGTAAAGGGGTGATGCAATGCTTCTAGGCGTTTTTCCTCGGGGTTGTATTCAAACATCGGGAAATCCGTCACCCAGAGGAGGTTGATTTTATCGGGATCAATTAATCCCAATTGTTCCCCTAAAACTAAGCGTAGGCGGGATAGGGATTTATTGACTGTATCGGTATCTCCTGCCCCAAATAAGAGCAGATGCCCCGGTTTTGCGCCAGTCTTCTCGATTAAAGCCTGTTTTTGTGCCTCTGTCAGGTTATCTTTAATCGCACCAATGGTATCAAAATCGTAGTCTTCGCGCACGCGGATGTAGGCAATTCCCTTCGCACCCGCATCGGTGGCTTCTTTGAATAAATCCCCACCCGGTTTGATTCTGACGTTAGAAATCGCCTCGTTACCGTTGGGAATCGGTAAAACTTTCACCGTTCCCCCACTAGCGATCGCACCTGAAAACACCTTAAATCCCGAATCGGCAAAAATCTCCGCCACATTGACCAATTCCAAGCCAAAACGGGTATCAGGGCGATCGACCCCATAGCGATCCATAGCCTCAGCATAGGTTAAACGGGGCAGGGGCAGGCTTATATCGATATTTTTGACTTTTTTGAAGATATGAGCGATTAAAGCCTCATTGAGGGCTAAAATCTCAGGTAAGGAGAGAAAACTCATCTCCATATCCAACTGAGTAAATTCCGGTTGACGATCAGCGCGCAGATCTTCATCGCGGAAACAGCGGGCGATTTGATAGTAGCGATCCATTCCCGACACCATTAATAATTGCTTAAATAGTTGCGGTGATTGGGGTAAAGCGTACCATTGGCCGGGGTTGACACGGGAAGGAACCAGATAATCCCGCGCTCCTTCGGGAGTCGATCGAGTTAAAATTGGCGTTTCCACTTCGATAAAATGCTGTTCATCTTCGAGAAAACGGCGCATTTCCTTGACAACTTGGTGACGTAGTTGTAAATTCTGACTCATACGCTCCCGGCGTAGATCTAGATAGCGGTATCGCAAGCGCACATCTTCCCGGACCGATTCACTTTCGGAACTGGAGACGACAAAAGGCAGTTGTTTAGTAACCCCGTTGAGAATCTCGATGCTAGTGGCGTAAATTTCGATTTCTCCGGTGGCAATGCGCGGGTTAAGGGATTCGGGCGGCCTTTGACTGACTGTTCCCGTCACCTTGATAACATACTCGTTTCTGACGGTTTCAGCGATGGGGTAGGAAGCGGGGGTTCGTTGGGGATCACTGACGATCTGGACAATACCACTGCGATCCCGCAGATCAATAAAAATAACGCCACCGTGATCGCGACGGCGATCGACCCAACCGAAGAGGGTGACACTTTTTTCAATTTCGATCGCGCTAAGGTCGCCACAGTAGTGAGTTCGCATAGTCTAACTAGAGAATTACTTATATTACGAATGTAGTATAGAAAGGATGTGGCCAGAAAAAAATCAGACGGCCTTGTTCATTATGCCGGTATTTTGTCGCTCTTGTCCCCTTGTTTAGGGTATTTTTATGGTCTTCTAGTCCTCAGCTATCGGCTTTTCGCAGATGGGCTATAATCAACAAGGCTCCTCTAGCAGTTACCAATTTTGAACGATTAAAAACATGAATTGCTTAGAAAAAAAAATGGTGCAACTGTTAAGAGAACTCAGGGAAGATCACCATGTTTCAGGGGTAAAAGCGGAATTCGAGACGGAAGGAACCCGACTGACGGAAGCGATGCGGTTGAAAGAAATTAGTCTGAAAGCGGGGGTGGATTTTAATCTGAAAATCGCCGGTTGCGAAGCGATCAGAGATATCTTTGATGCGGTTAATTTAGGAGTTGATCGCTTGATTGCTCCCATGGTAGAAACAGCCTACGCTTTACAAAAATATCTGCGGGCAGCTAGGAGGATTTTAGCTGATCAAGGGGTGGAAGATGTGGAGTTATTAGTTAATATCGAAACGATTACTGCCTGTGATAATTTTCAGGAAATGTTGGCGATTCCAGAGATAAAATCTCTCCATGGTATCGTCATCGGACGGATGGATTTAGCCTGTTCTTTGGGATTAACTCGCCGGGATGTGAATAGCGAGCAAGTTTTGGATCTGGCTTTACCTTTGGCAAAAAAAGCTAAGGCCGCCGGTTTGACTGTTGCCATTGGGGGTGGGGTGTCACTAGATTCTTTACCGTTTTTCAAAATGTTCTGCCAAGGACATTTTGACCGCTTCGAGACGCGCAAAGTTATCTTTGATTGTCCCCAAGCTTTGGATAATTTTAGTTTAGCTTTCCAAAAGGCGATCGAGTTTGAATTACTCTGGCTAGAGAATAAAAAAAATTATTATGGTGCTATTGTTCGTGAAGATGACCAGCGTTTAGCAATCCTCCATAATTTACTTTTTGGTTAAAGATATTCGTCCTTCGATCGACCGCTCAAAACCTAGGCAGCAAAGTTATACGGATGTGGATTCATTGGCTCTTCTCGACTTTGTGTAATAATTTTTGCTTATGGAATTGTGAAATGCTTATCGGGCAAGACTTTTATGGCTGTTTTGCCGAAGAAACCATCAGTATAGACCTCGTTTCCACACAGAAACTAGAAGAGCCAAGAAAGCCACTTATTATGAATAACTTCTGTTAAGTAAGTAGTTATAATTAAATTGAAGATAGATTTTGCCTCTGATCCCCCCTGCACCCCTTGATAAGGGGGGTGCCGATAGGCGGGGGGATCCCCCCTGCCCCCCTTGATCTATCCATTAGTCAGATCTTTCTTAACAAAAAGAGAAGAAACTTAAAAAAAGGGGAAACGATTGATAGGTATAGTTTTGAAAGAAGGAATTAAGGTGGAGGTAAGCAAAAAAATGGAGAAATGGGCAGCCCAAGAATTACAGTATGCAGACCTAGGGGACACCAGAAGAAAGAAAAGGTTAATCAGTATCGTAGAAAACTTGGCCAGCCAACCTAGTACAAGTGTGCCACAAGCTTCGGGAAATCTAGCCGCAGCGAGTGCCACCTACGACTTTTGGAATTCCCCCTATTTTCACCCCTCAGATATAATTGCCGCCCAAGCCAAAAGTACAGTAGAAAGAATCAAAGAACATCCAATAGTTTTGGCAGTGCAAGACACAACAAGTTTAGACTTTACGACGCAAAAAGCCAAAAAAGGAATGGGTTATCTAGATTATAAAAAATCCTTTGGTCTCAAAGTTCATACCACCTTAGGAGTGTCACCGCAAGGAATAGCTTTAGGACTGATTAATCAATATGTCTGGGCAAGAGAAGAAAAGAATTTAGGGATTGCCAAGCAACGCAAAAAAAGAGAAACCGAAGAAAAAGAAAGTCAAAGATGGTTAGATTCTTTGTCAGAAACACAACAACAAACACCCGAAGAAATTCAAGTAGTAACAATCGGAGATTGTGAGGCAGACATATTTGATTTATTTGCCCAATCAAGAAGTCCTAACTCTCATTTATTAATCCGAGGAACTCATAACCGAAAAGTTAACTATCTCGAAGACAAGCAAAGGTCAGGGCATCCAGAACCTAAATATTTACATCAATCCATCAGAGAAATAAAAGCCTGTGGTAGCCTAGATGTGCAAGTAAAACGCAATCCTAATCACGAGGCTAGACTAGCTAAACTAACAGTTAGATTTGCCAGTTTTGAAATACAAGTACCTAAGCATCACTCGAAAGCGAACCCTCGTCAACCGGTCAAATTACAGGTAATTTTAGCTGAAGAAGAAAATCCGCGTCCTGGAGTTAATCCTATCAGTTGGCTCCTCTTAACTAGCCTAGACATTAGTAGCTTTGAATCAGCGATAACCTGTGTGCGCTGGTATAGTTATCGCTGGTTAATAGAACGCTATCATTTTGTTTTAAAAAGTGGTTGTGGATTAGAAAAACTGCAATTAGAAACGGGTCGTAGAATTGAGATGGCCTTAGCTACCTATTCAATTGTAGCTTGGAGATTACTCTGGTTAACCTATCAAGCACGCTTACACGGAGAGGAGAGTTGTGAAAGTTTTTTGGAAGAACATGAATGGCAATCTTTGTGTGCCACTATTCATAAAAAGAGTCCGCCACCTGAAAAGCCGCCCTCCTTTCGAGAAGCGGTCAGAATGATTGCTTCTCTTGGGGGGTTTTTAGGTAGAAAAGGTGACGGTGAACCAGGTGTTAAAACTATTTGGTTGGGACTGCGAAGGTTACATGATATCAGCCAGACTTGGAAACTATCTCATCAAATTAGTCCCCCCATAGAACCCCCTTGAGCCATCTTGCACACTTTTCTCTTTTTGTCAAATTTTATGTTAAGAAAGATGTGACTAATGGATAGCTTAATAAGGGGGGCAGGGGGGATCAAAGACAAAATCTATCTTCAATTTAATTATAACCAGCTACTTAGTAAATAAATTGGCTCTAATTTAGCAGCATTAGTGACTATATTGTGCTAGTTACTCGATAGATTCAGTTAGGGATTGATCCGAGATATTCGCTCCCCTTTTTGCCCAGAAAGTTTTTTGATTCCGTCAAATTTCTATACATTCGCGAGGATATTTTTATGAGTTATGATTTTGATTTATTCGTGATTGGTGGTGGTTCTGGGGGTATTGCCACCGCTAGACGGGCAGCCGAATACGGGGCAAAAGTGGGATTAGCAGAATATGATCGCTTGGGAGGAACCTGTGTTAATCGCGGTTGTATTCCTAAAAAATTAATGGTTTATTCTAGTCGTTTTCCGCAACTATTTAAGGATGCGGAAGGTTACGGTTGGAGTCCGGTAGAGAGTCAGTTAAATTGGCAAAAATTAATTAGCGCGCTTAATCAGGAAACTATCCGTTTAAATGGCATTTATCAAAAGATGCTCGATAATTCTCAAGTGACGATTTTTCCTAATTATGCCAAGTTTCTTGATAGCCATACCCTAGAGGTGGGAGAGGAGAAAATTACTGCCGATAAAATTTTAATTGCCGTGGGGGGACATCCGGTTAAACCCGATATTCCAGGGATCGAACATACGGTAGTTTCTGATGCCATGTTTCAACTGCCAGAACAACCGAAAAGAATTATAGTTTTAGGGGCGGGATATATTGGGGTAGAATTTGCTGGTATTATGCACGGATTAGGGACGGAAGTGGTGCAGTTAATCCGTAAAGACAAGATTTTAAGAGGGTTTGATGAGGATATCCGCGATGAGATTCAAGCAGAAATGATCCGTCAGGGAATTAAAATTATGCCCGAAACTTTCCCCACTTCGATCGAGAAAACTGCTGAGGGTTTAAAAGTACATATTCAGGGTAAAGAAACCTCAGAAATGCTCTTTGTTGATGCCCTAGGTTTAGCCGCTACGGGAAGAATTCCTAAGCTGGAAAAATTGGGCTTAGAGAATGTCAATGTCGAGGTAAAAAAAGGGGCAATTGTCGTCAACGAGTATAGCCAAACCAGTGAAGATAATATCTATGCCGTGGGCGATTGTACCGATAAAATTAATTTAACTCCCGTGGCGATTAATGAGGGGCGAGCTTTTGCCGATACAGTCTTTGGTAATAAACCCCGGTTAATGAGTTATGAAAACGTTCCTTCGGCAGTATTTTCTACTCCTGAAGCGGCGACGGTGGGATTAACAGAATTGCAAGCAAAAAAACAATATGGTGACACGGTAATTAAAGTTTATCGGTCTAAATTCCGCCCTGGTTACAATGTTTTACCAGGCCGAGAGGACAAAACTTTGATGAAATTAGTTGTCCATCAGGAAAGTGGTAAAATCCTTGGGGCGCACATGGTGGGAGATCACGCAGCCGAAATTATTCAAGGAGTAGCCATTGCCGTAAAAATGGGGGCGACAAAAGCCGATTTTGATGCCACTGTCGGCATTCATCCCAGTGCTGCCGAGGAATTTGTCACCATGCGTTAATTAAGTAGGTAGGCGTTAAAAATTATCAGACACCCCCCTTATCAAGGGGGGAATAAGGGGGGATCCCCCCGCCTATCGGCACCCCCCTTATCAAGGGGGGCAGGGGGGATCAAAAACAAAATCTATCTTCAATTTAATTATAACCACTTACTTAAACCAACCTAACACACTGGAGAAAATTAACCTTTTTGGCTATTGACAACTGAGCCATTTTATGATTTTTTTTCAGTTAATTTTTGAGCGAGATTTAATATATCGGAGGGAAGCATAATCACGGTACTGGTGTTATTTTCCGCTCCAATTTCCGTTAACATTTGTAGGCGGCGTAATTCCAAAGCGGCGGGATTTTCCATGATTAATCGGGAAGCTTCCGCTAATTTTAGCGAAGCTTCCTGTTCTGCGGCAGCTTTAATCAAACGGGCCCGTTTTTCTCGCAATGCTTCCGCTTCCTTGGCCATAGCTCGCTGCATACCAGTGGGAATTTCCACATCTTTCATCTCCACCCGTTCGATATCGATGCCCCAAGGTTCGCTAATTTCATCGACAATTTGTTGAACCGCTTGATTAATTTTGTCTCGTTTTTGCAAGACATCATCGAGATGATTTTGACCGACGACATTTCTTAAAGTGGTCATGGCCGCTTGATAAACGGCCGCGGGATAGGATTCGACTTTATTAATCGCTTTGCTAGGATCGATAATGCGATAGTAGAGAACCGCATTAACCTTAATTGTGACATTATCGGCGGTGACAGTTTCTTGCGGGGCGATATCGACGGTTTTGGTGCGAATGTCCAGCTGCATTTTTTGGTCAACTAGGGGAATGATCCAGTACAGTCCGGGGCCTTTGGTGTCTTGATAACGACCTAGGCGAAAGATAACACCACGCTGGTATTCTCGATCAATTTTAAAGCCATTTAACCCCAGAATGCCCGCTATCAACAGCAAGGGTGCCAGAAATTCCATATTAATTACCACTTATCGGGTTCAAGTTAATCAGTGTGCGGTGACATCTCAATTGCCATCTCCTCGCTCCTGACCACTAATACATTCATTCTAGAGAGTAACCGGGCTGTCGGGGAAACTCATAACGAAATATTACAATTTTTAGGAATTGCCCACCCAGCAGGGATGACTCGACTTCCAGACCCCGACCTGAGATAAACTACAGAATGTTATCAGAATTTACCTTGATATTATGAGCGTAGTTAGCCAAGTCATCCTCAAAGCCGACGACGAACTTCGTTATCCTAGTAGTGGTGAACTACAGGGTATCGGGCAATTTTTAAAAACTGGCGAGCAGAGAATTCGCATTGCCGAGACTCTCGCTGAAAATGAGAAAAAAATCGTCGATCAGGCTCAAAAACAACTGTTCAAGAAACGTCCCGATTATAGAGCGCCGGGGGGTAATGCCTACGGTCAGCGTCAATATAATCAATGCTTGCGCGATTATGGTTGGTATCTGCGTCTAGTTACCTATGGGGTATTAGCCGGAGATAAGGGTCCGATCGAACAAACTGGCCTGATCGGGGTCAAAGAGATGTATAACTCTCTTAATGTTCCCATCCCCGGCATGGTGGAGGCGATTCGTTGTCTCAAGGAGGCCGCTTTAGGTCTTTTGACTCAAGAAGATGCCGTGGCAGCAGCCCCCTACTTCGACTTTATCATCCAGTATATGTCCTAAGCGATCGGGACAGTCCCAGGGGCCTGAAGTCTGAAAAGGGGCAATTCTCCCCTCTTTCAGGGTTCAGGCTTGACTTTTTTCGGTGGTCAGTAAACAGTGATCAGTAAGCAGTAATCAGTGAAAAGACAGTAGTAAACTGGCATTTGATCAGACTCACTTAATACATACTGCTCACTTAATACTCAAAACTGATAACTGATAACTGATAACTGATAACTGATTATGTTTTGGCGCATTATACTACTTACTTTTCTAATACCATCGGTCTATGGGCTGTTTGGCTGGTCGATCGCCCAGGAGCGTTTATCATGGAGTGATTGGTTACTTGCCCGTGGTGATGAGATGAATTGGACTCTCACTAGCGAATGGCTAGAAATCATCATCTATATCCTAGCAGTAGCGGTTATCCTCTTAATTGCCCTAGGATTAACTCTGTTTAGTAACTTAATGCCGCTATTTTTCCGCAGTTGGTTTAAAAATGATATTAGCGCTGTATTATCAATTCTTGGCTGGTCCTTGGCGGTAGTCTTTATCTTCCACAAGTGGGCGGTATTTACTCGAGCTTTAATTCTGTTAGCTGCTGCTATCCTCGGTCGTCTAGAACTTCAGGAAGCGGGTTACAATAGGTGGCAAGTTTTCCTGACGATCACCATTCTCTGCTTAGGTAGTTTTAGCTTGGGAATTTGGGCTTATCATCTTTGGGGTCACGAATTTCATCAAGTTACTACTGATTAATCTTATCTCTAATCTTGAAAAAGTATGCCCAAAAAAAATAACGATACCCTCAAACGAGTCTTAATTGTTTCCTCTGGTTTAGTATTTTTGGCTTTAATGGTGGTGCCAACTTTAGGTTTATGGAAAAATAATAATTCTAATTCCCCCCAAGGCAGTCAACCCGGGCAAGAGGCAACTATTGCCCCCGAAAAATTACAAGAAATGGTCAAAGGTTACGAGAAAATTCTCGAACGCGAACCAGATAACCCCACTACTTTGCAAGGACTAGCCCAAGCTCGCCTACAGTTAAAAGATTTTAGCGGAGCCAGAGAACCTTTAGAAAAGTTATATCAAAAATATCCCAACAATCTGGAAGTTATGCTGGTTCTTTATGGAACAAGATTACAAACTCAAGACGTTTCTGGAGCGAAAAGTCTCCTGGAAAAATTAGTCAAAAATTATCCCCAAGAACCGAAGTTTAAAGAAGAATTAACTCGTTTAAATCAAGCGATTGCGGCAGCTTCCAAACAGCAAACCCCAGAACCTAAAAAGTAATGAAAAAAGAATTAATGGCTCTCCTAGACTGAGTAGGATCGATTAGTAACAAAACGCCAATTTAGGAGGACTCTTCGCCTAAAGTTATCAAAGTTGTTTAACCGATAAGCCTGACTGCTTGACATAAGTGGGTGAAAGCTAGTAGCAGAGGAACTGGGAGAAAAAAGGGTAGAGAGATATAATTGGTTGAAGTAATCACACTTTCGCGCTCCTTTAAGTTTTGATAAGCTAAGACGCATTTAAAACGCTTATTCTTAGATTAGCCGAACCTTCCCCAATCCCTTTACTGTTGCCTTTTGACTCTTGCCTCTTGCCTCGTCTCAACAAGCAATTGGCTCTCCTGGTTTTCGTGTGTTAATTTTTGTTATAAATTAAAGCAAGCAAACAGCTTAAGTCGAAGATGTTCAAAATTGGTAAATCCATAACTCATTCTTTTAATAAGCTTGATTTTGGTATTCATTCCCTCAATTAATCCGTTGGTTGTATGATTTTCAAAGTAATTACAAATACCAGGCAAATGCTTCTGGATCATGCTGGCACTACTTTGATATAATATCCCGCCTATTCTTATCCATTTTTCCAATTTTCTCTCAGCACCTCTGAACGTTCTACTACTTTGATAAATTTGTCTAATTTCTTCTTTCATTTCCCAGGCTATTCCCAAGCAGGGATGTTCTTTCAGGATAACTTCTAGTTGTTGTTTTTGCTCGTCCTTTAAGTCCTCTTTATTCTTCCATAATAAATGAGGTAATCCTTTTTCATGCACCCCCATTAACTTTCTCAATTTATTAAGCTCGTCATTAATGATATCCATTACATGAAAACGGTCATAGATGATTTTAGCATTGGGAAATAATTCCTTGCTCACTGCTGTAAATCCTGACCACATATCGACGCTCACTTCTTTCACCTTCTCCCGAACTGCGTCTGGCTGTGCCTTTAAGGCTTCCATTAATTCTTCTTGCTTATGTCCTTTAATCACATCTAGTAAAATTTTTTTGTCCAAATCTACGACCGTTGTTATGAAATCTTTATGTCCTTTTAAGTTACTAAATTCATCCAAGCTTATTCGTTCTGGTGCTTCCCACTCTTCCTTTTCTAGTTCTTTAGCACAGTGATTAAATATTAACTCAACTTCTGACCATCCTAACCCTTCTTCTCGACTTATTTCTTCGATGCTACAATTTTTTACTCTCTCATAAATCATCGATTCATAGCGAATTGTCTGAGGCTGTCTTAATCTCATAAAACTCAGTCTTTCGCTGATATACTTTTGGCACTTTTGACAATGAAACTGGCGGCGTGGTACTTCTAAATATACCGGATTGCCTAATATTGACAAATCTCTGACTAGATTATACTCTGTCTGATTGATTCTGTCCAAGGTTTGATGGCAATTCGGACATTCAATTGTTTCATTTAAAAGAGCGAGCTTTAGGAAAATTGTCTGAGCAATTTTTTGATAATTGACCACTGTTACATTTGGTAAATCGAGGAGTTGATCAAAATTTATCCACATAACCCACCTCCTGTTCTGTGTTACTATTATACCATGCTCACACAGAACCTAGAAGAGCCAGCAATTTAAATTACGAACAGCTTAATCCATATTTTTGCTAATAAACATAGCAAAAGTATGGATAATTTCTTGACCTAAGATCACATCACATTTTATTCTTTTTTCCACTTCTATCTAAAAATCGAGAAAAAAGCAAGACCTTCCGTTATACCATAAAAAAATCATGCAAGAAGTCTATTATAGAACCAAAACAATCTATTTGCCACCCGAAAAATTCTTGATCAATAGGACTCGATCGAGGATAATTAGAGAAAGTATCTTTGCTGGTGAAATTGAGCAGATTAGTCTAGGAAAACCCTGCCCTAGACAAAGTAAAGATCAGAAAATCCTACACCATCAATACTCTAACGATCGCTTGGATAGTCGTTCCCTTTTTGAGCGGCTTTATTGGCTATTTACTGTCTCGCTGGGCTAAATATCTGTGGCTCTTCGTTACTCTTTATGCTAAATCAACATACAAGATGCCAAGACAACATACTTCTAACCCAAAAATTCCGAAAGTTTCTAAAGCCATAGGCTCTCCGTTTTATTAGTTTAAGTTTATTGTTGATTCCCTCGACCATCCCATTCGTTGTCCTTCGCTCGAAATAACTAATTATTTCTCCAAACCAGTTTCGGATTGTTTGACAACTCTTAGTAAAAACACTGGAGGATTTTGCCAACCATTCCGAGATGGATAGCATTCCCTCTGTCGGATTCTCTGAGGTTTCATAAATCTTTCTAAATTCTTCCTTTAATTCCTGCATCTTTTGCAAATTTGGGAATTTTTCTTTGATAGCTTCTAGTTTGATTTTTTGAGTTTCCGTTAAATCTTCTTCATTTTTTAACAGACTATATTTACTTCGCTTTAAAATTTCTAGCTTTGCTTCTTTTTCCGTTTTCTGTTTTTTATTTTTCTGCGCTTCTACGGCTCTTTTTTCCGCTCTTCTCTGTTCGTCTAACTCTTGATTAATTTGTTTCATTACATGAAATCTATCGGCGACTACCTCGGCCGATGGCATCAATTCTTTCACCAAATTTTTATAGGGCAACCAAAAATCTATGCTGACTTCTTCAATTTGCTCTAACACCTCTTTTCCCCAGCCTGTCAGCGTTTTCCTCAATTCTTCTTGTGTTCGCTTCTCTAGAATAGCTATTAGTTTTCCCGTATCTAAATTTACTAAAACTGCACAGTAATTTTTTTGCCCTTTGACTAGAGCGATTTCATCAATTCCTAGTCTTTTTAATTCCGATAGGTCTGGCTCTGTAATTTCTTCGGCGATGTCCTCTATCATTCTTTGAATCTCTTCTTCCGTTACGTCATTTCTTCGGCTAACATTTAAAATATCTCCTTCTTTTAATTGTTCGAGTATATTCTCGGCTAGTCTTTTCGTATAGGTTCGTTTCTTGGCGACAAAATCTAACTCTTCGCTAAAGGGTTTCTGACAATTACCGCACTTAAATTGACGACGATTAACTTGTAGGTACACTGGTTGACCTGAGATTGGTAAATCTTTGACTAAATGTCGATGATTTTGGTGGAGTTTATCGCTCTCTAACCCACAACGAGGACAGATTGCTTTTTGATTTTTCGATTCGACTGGTCAAACTATACCGATATTTTCTAGGTGTCGATAGCCTTGAATACAGGTTCCTTGTAGGTTCAAAAATTTGTCAAGTATCATAAGTAAAATAATCTCGTTTTTGGCAATTATATCAAATCTTAACTCAATTGTCTATCTTTTGGCATTAACCTGTTTGTGCCTTAAGTCCTTCCCTGTATGGATTTCAGCTACTTTTGAGCTTAGGTACTCTCATCGAATTTTATTTTAAGTTAATTATTTGCATAACAATTCCCGAAGAGCCATATCTGTCCTTAATTACTTCTGTTATCTCTCTCGCCTATTCTCTCCTTCTATTTAGCCAATCCGCCCCCATAACCCTCAACCTACTGGATAATTATGGCGTGAAACTGGTAGCCGATCAGTTAAGTGCCTATTTTATCCTCACTAATGCCCTGGTGACGATGGCGGTGATCCTTTATAACTGGGAAAGTAGCAAAACCGCCTTTTTTTACGCCCAAGCTATCATTCTCCACGGCAGCATTAATTCTGTCTTCGTCTGTGAAGATTTTATTAGCGTTTACGTTGCCTTAGAAGTAATTAGTATTGCCGCTTTTCTGGTGATTGCCTATCCTCGCAGCGATCGCTCTCTCTGGGTTGCCCTGCGTTATCTGTTTATCAGCAATGTGGCGATGTTATTTTACCTTATTGGCGCAGTTTTAGTCTATAAAGCCAATAATTCCTTTGCTTTTGCTGGTTTAAAGGGCGCACCTCCCGAAGCCTTGGCTTTAATCTTCATGGGATTATTAGTCAAAGGGGGAATCTTTGTCTCGGGATTATGGCTACCGATGACACACTCGGAATCGGAAACCTCTGTCTCGGCGCTGATGTCAGGGGTGGTGGTAAAAGCGGGCATTTTTCCCCTCCTGCGCTGTGCTTTAATCCTAGAGGATTTGGATGGACTAATTCGGCTTTTAGGGGTGCTAACGGCGATTTTTGGCGTACCCTATATGATTTTTGAAAAGGATAGCAAGCGGATGTTAGCCTTTAGCACGATCGTGCAGCTGGGTTTTATTTTGGCTGCCCCACCGGTGAGCGGTTTTTATACCCTTACCCACGGATTAGTTAAATCTTCCCTATTTCTGTTAGTGGGAGTTTTACCCAGTCGCAATTTTAAAGAATTACAGCAACAAGCGATCCCTAATTCCCTCTGGATTGCCTTAGTGGTTGCTAGTTTTTCCATCTCTGGATTCCCCCTATTATCCGGTTTTGGAGCGAAAGCGTTAACGATGAAAAATTTAGTCCCTTGGCAAGAGGTAGCCATCAATTTAGCAGCCTTAGGTACAGCGATCGCCACTGCCAAATTTATCTTTTTACCCCACGCAAAAGTTACCACTGGGAGAAAGTTAACCTTGAGTGGATGGTTAGGAATAATACTATTGTTAACTGCCTTATTTGTAGCCAATGCTGTCTATTTCGATGCCTACAATCTGGGAAATATCAGCAAAGCTTTAGGGATTATTGCTATCGGTTGGGGGTTGTATCTAGGGATATTTAAAAAGCTGTCCTTACAATTATCGGTTCTTCGGTTTGTCTTATGCAACGGACAGGATCATAAGAGATAAAACCTTTATAGAGAAAGACATTTGCTGATTTTTGTCAATTGTTTTCGATCTAGAGCGAACTAATCAATTAAATCTCTTGCCAGACAAGGATTTAGTCGATTTATGCCCCCCTATCGAACCATAACAAGTAACGAAGAACCCAATTATCAACAGCTTGGAAACAATTTGATAATCTCGTCGGTATGATGGCTGTTATGTTAATGCTGTTGTTCCTTTTAATTCTAGCCCAATTAGCTCCCTCATTCCTAGCTTTTAGCTAATAGTAACTATAGATCTTCACCAATTCACCGATGATTCAAGGAAGAAGCGGCAAAGCCTGAGAATTTTTTGATCAATTGGGACTCGATCGAGGATAATTAGAAAAAGTATTTTGACTCATAACCAAATCTAATCAAGAAGCCCAGTGACGATTCCCCTGCTAGAGTTGTTTGTATTCGCCACCGTTTTGTGCGGATTTTTAGGAACATTCCTGAAAAAAAACTTAATCATGAAGATTATCGCCATGGATGTCATGAGTACCGGCGTTATCGCCTACTATGTGGTGATTTCTTCCCGTGACGGTTTATTTACTCCCATCCTCGGTACAGTTAAACAGCAAAATTACGCCGATCCTGTACCCCAAGCAGTGATTTTAACAGCGATCGTCATCGGTTTTTCGATTCAGGCGTTAATGCTGGTGGGAGTGATGAAATTAGCCAAAGATAACCCCACCCTCGACAGCAGTGAGATAGAAAAAAATAACACACCTTGACATCCTCGCCGCCGTAAAACGGACGGCGATTCCCAAACCTCACGATTTAGGTTTCTGCTTCTTTCCCTTGCGGGGTTCCGCACCTGCCTTAACAGTTTTACTCTGTTCTGGTCTTATGGTCGCTCTACAGACGGCTCTTCTGGTTTCTGTGTGGAAACGAGGTCTATACTGATAGTTTCTTCGACAAAATAGTCCTAAAAGTGTTACCCGATAAGCATTTCACGATTCCATAAGCAAAAATTATCACACAAAGTCGAGAAGAGCCTACAGACTGACACCGCAAGCCCTGCGGCCAAAATATTTTTACTAGCGTTAACATCTCGGTCATGGTGTGTTCCACAGTCTGGACAGTCCCATTCTCGAACATTTAACGGCATTTTCTCAGCAATATACCCGCAATTACTACACCTTTTAGAGCTAGGAAACCATCTATCTATTTCGATGTAATTTCTCCCATACCAACGGCATTTATAGGCTAATTGTCGAGTGATTTCTCCCCAACTAACGTCAGATATTGCCTGAGATAATTTCGGGTTTTTGACCATATTCTTGACGGCTAAATTCTCAACCACAATCGTTTGGTTTTCACGGACTAATTGAGTGGTTAGCTTGTGTAGATGGTCTTTTCTACTATCGGTGATTTGAGCGTGAATTCTGGCTACTGTGATTCTCGCTTTTTCCCGATTCTTTGAGTCTTTTTTCTTCCTAGAAAGATTTTTTTGTGCCTTTCGCAGTCTCCGATAATGTTTCTTAAAATGCTTAGGATTAGATACTTTGTCACCATCGCTGGTAATCACAAGGCTACTAATTCCTAAGTCAATTCCAATGGCTTTATCTGTTACTGGTAAAGGCTTAATCGTTGGGTCATCAAATCTAATTGAGATATGCCAACGTCCAGAAGGATGTAATCTGACTGTTACTGTACTTGGCTCACAGCTTTCTGGGATTTGTCTTGACCATCGAATAGGTAAAGATTCTGTGCATTTGGCTAAATAGATTTGTTTGTCTTTAAATTTAAAAGCAGATTTGGTAAATTCGGCACTTCCTCCCTGATGTTTTTTCTTAAAGTTAGGATACTTAGTACGACCAGCAAAGAAATTAGTAAAAGCTGTTTGTAGGTGTCTTAACCCTTGTTGTAAAGGTACACAGCTAACTTCATTGAGAAAGTTTAATTCTTCTTGTTTTTTCCACTCGGTTAGCATTGAAGACGTTTCAGCATATCCTACTCTTTCTTGTCTTTCATACCAAGCTTGTGTTCTGAGATGGAGAGCTTTATTGTAAACTAATCTTACACAGCCCAAAGTGCGCCGCAATAGCGACTCTTGTTCTGGTGTGGGGTAAAATCGAAACGAATAGGCTTTTTCCATGCCTCACATTCTAGAATATATCTTCTAAATGCGCTAGTATTTAACAGTAAAGCCAACCTAGAACAACGGGGTTTCAGACCCAAATTTTCGATGAATACTTTAACGTTCGCTTGGATAAGTTTACCCTTTTTGATCGGCTTTATCATCTATTTATTGCCGCGATTAGACAAATATCTGGCTCTCGCCGCCACTATTATCTCTCTCGCCTATTCTCTCCTTCTATTTAGCCAATCCTCCCCCATAACCCTCAACCTACTGGATAATTATGGCGTGAAACTGGTAGCCGATCAGTTAAGTGCCTATTTTATCCTCACCAATGCCCTGGTGACCATGGCGGTGATCTTTTATAATTGGGAAAGTAGCAAAACCGCCTTTTTTTACGCCCAAGCTATCATTCTCCACGGCAGCATTAATTCTGTCTTCGTCTGTGAAGATTTTATTAGCGTTTACGTTGCCTTAGAAGTAATTAGTATTGCCGCTTTTCTGGTGATTGCCTATCCTCGCAGCGATCGCTCTCTCTGGGTTGCCCTGCGTTATCTGTTTATCAGCAATGTAGCGATGTTATTTTACCTTATTGGCGCAGTTTTAGTCTATAAAGCCAATAATTCCTTTGCTTTTGCTGGTTTAAAGGACGCACCTCCCGAAGCCTTGGCTTTAATCTTCATGGGATTATTAGTCAAAGGGGGAATCTTTGTCTCGGGATTATGGCTACCGATGACACACTCGGAATCGGAAACCTCCGTCTCGGCGCTGATGTCAGGGGTGGTGGTAAAAGCGGGCATTTTTCCCCTCCTGCGCTGTGCTTTAATCCTAGAGGATTTGGATGGACTAATTCGGCTTTTCGGGGTGCTAACGGCGATTTTTGGCGTGTCATACGCAGTGTTTGAAAAGGATAGCAAGCGGATGTTAGCCTTCCATACTATTTCCCAGTTAGGTTTTATTTTAGCTGCCCCGGTAGTCAGTGGTTTTTATACCCTTACCCACGGTTTAGTTAAATCTTGCCTATTTCTGTTAGCGGGAGTTTTGCCCAGTCGCAATTTTAAAGAATTACAGCAACAATCGATCCCTAATTCCCTCTGGATTGCCCTAGTGGTTGCTAGTTTTTCTATCTCTGGATTCCCCCTATTATCCGGTTTTGGGGCGAAAGCGTTAACGATGAAAAATTTAGTTCCTTGGCAAGAGATTATGATCAATCTTGTGGCGGTGGGGACGGCGATTTCCTTTGCTAAATTTATCTTTTTACCCCACGCGGGTGGCGAAAGTAAACAGAAGTTAACTATCGGTTTCTGGACAGCAATAATTCTGCTCCTTGCCGCCCTATTTTTATCCAATGCCGTCTATGTTGAAGCTTATAATATCCCCAATATTATCAAAGCTTTAGCCGTCATCGGTGCCGGGTGGTGGTTATATCTGGGAGTTTTCAAAAAGTTATCCCTAAAATTATCGCGGGTCTGGGAACAATTTGATCATCTCATCGGTATGATGAGTATAATGTTAGTTCTATTATTTTGGATGGTTTTAGCATGATTGGACATATAATTCTGCGTTTAACTATGTGGTTTTTACTCACCGCTAATTTTACCCCCGCTAATATTATGATCGGGGTGGCTATTGCTTTTCTTTTGCCCCGTAATTTCGCCTCTAGCGAAACTTTAGGCGATTGGTTAAAGGTAATAATTAAAGTCTTTATAGCTATTCCCCAAGCTTATAAAGAAGCGTTTGAAATTATCTTTCGTCCCCACAAGGAAGAAGAAATTATTTTAGAGAGAATTTCGGGTAAACGTTCACCCAGATTGGCTTTTTGGGATATATTTCTGATTACCTTTACCCCGAAAACTATCGTCACCGAATACAAGGAAAATGAGGGTTATGAAGTTCATGTAATTAAACGGAGTACCCAGGGATGAATATTGTTCTCATTGCCATGATTGTCGCCCTATTAATTCCCCTTTATGAAGTGGCAAAAAATGATGACATCTGGCAAAAAATGGCCGCCTTTGCCAGTGCTTCCAGTAAATCATCGATTATTATTCTAGTGGTGTCGGTTCTGCGGGATGATTGGATGATTGGAGTGGTAGCAGTGATTATTCTCAGTGTTGGTAATGCCGGTTTTATGTTATTAGCACAAATTCTTAAACGATTGAACGAATCATGATTGACATTTTCAGTTATATCTGCATCGCTATCGGAGTTTTTTTCTGGTTTTGGGGAACGGCGCATCTTTTAGACAAGCGCTCGGTATTATATAAATTACATGGTCTATCTGTCGCTGATACTTTGGGTTCGATGGCGATTATTTTCGGGCTACTTTTGAAAGTTCCCCAAAATTGGCCTTTATTATTATTGGCAATAATTTCCCTAGCAATTTGGAACACCATGTTAGGCTACGTTTTGGCTTATACTTCTAGCGATCGAGAGTAGAATTAAAGATGAATGAAAGTTATCTCTATGTTATTGTTGCCCTCTTGCCTTTAACTGCGGCGATGGTGATGTTACAATCTAATCCCTACCAAGCTTTAGTAATTCGCGGGGTTTTAGGGGCAATAGCCGCTTTAGTTTATGCTTTATTAGGGGCAGCAGATGTATCTTTAACCGAGGCTTTGATGGGAACCATGTTAGCCGTAACTCTCTACGCGGTGGCGATTCGTTCCTCTTTAGTGATGCGTTTAGGAGTAATTGCCGAGGAAACCGATACAGTTTTAGAACAGTTAAAAACTCAACTACAAACGGTTTTAAGTAAACGTTTTATGCGTTTAGAATTAGTTGCCTACAGTGATAAACAAGCTTTGCAACAGGCACTTATAGATAAGGATATTCATGCCGTCTGTATCCGTCAAGACAATCCAGAAACCATCCCCTACGAAACCACAATTAGATTACCCTATCTCTACGATATTTTTAAAAATGAATTAACGGCAGCCAACACGATTTTAACCTGTATTGAAACCCCAAAATTAGAGGAGAAACACTAATGAAATGGATTTATACTCTAGCCGCTATTGCCTTCGCTGTCAAAATGGTAATTATTCCCAATACTGCTTCCTCTATATCATCCTTAGAAATTGTTGAATCCCTGGTGCGCGATGGCGGTGTTCCTAATGCGGTTTCGGTGGTTATTTTTCGTAATCGTCTCTACGATACCATCTATGAAGTGGTTGTTTTTACCATTGCCATTATGGGGGCGAATTTTCTTTTAGCCACCGAAAAACCCGCCAGTAAAATCCATCAATTTACCGACCAACCTTCAATTATTTTAGCCCGTTTAGGGTCAACAATTGCCGCTTTAGTGGGCATTGAATTAGCTATCCGCGGACATTTAAGTCCGGGGGGAGGTTTTGCCGCCGGAGTCGCCGGAGGTACAGCAATTGGTTTAATAGCAATTACCTCGTCTCCCGAATGGATGCAAGCAATTTATCGCCGTTGGCAAGCGGCAACATGGGAGAAAATTTCCGTCTTAGTTTTTATTGTTTTAGCCGCCATTACTCTCTCAGGATTTGAGTTACCCCACGGGGAATTAGGGGCGCTATTTAGTGGCGGTATTTTACCGATACTAAACATTTTAGTCGCCGTTAAAGTAGCTTTAGGTTCTTGGGCAGTAATCCTCGTTTTTATCCGTTATCGCGGTTTATTGTGAGAGGTTAATATAGTCATTTCAATTAAGATTGAGAATATCAATGTCGGGGTAAGCGCATCTTAACAATCCTTGACAAAATGAACTTTATGTGAGTTGCTTACCCAGAGGACGATTCAAGCATATTTGAGTAGAATTTACCATCTCAATGGTGAAGCAAAAATAGACCAAATGGGTCGATTTCCTAACTATTCTAATCGACTGGTATCACTTGAAAGTCCCACGCGGATCACAAAATTGGCCAATTGTCAATAGCGTTTGAGACGCTTTCACCCTGCTCGCTTCCCCACTTCTCTCTCCCTAACCCCCAACAGCACAAATTAAGTTTTGTATCAAAAATTTGCTAATTTTGCTGTTATGTGCTATACAGTTACGCATCAAAACAGGATAGAAAAACGAGATTTTCTTAATTACCAGACATTTTCTCAAATTTTATGGCAACTCTCCCAGAGTCAAATTATCCTGAAAGAAATCCTCTCCTAGAAAATCCGACAAGACTCAGAGAAATTGTAGCCATTAATGCTTTTATCCTTGTATTAGGACTTCGATAATGAAAGAATTGGAGCGATACTATAAAGTTTTAGGGTTAGATCATGGGGCATCTCTCGATGAGATCAATCAAGCCTACAAAGATTTGGTGTTTATTTGGCATCCCGATCGCATTCCCAAAGATAATCAGCGTCTTTTGGAAAAAGCCACCGCTAAACTGCAAGAAATTAACCAAGCTAGGGAACAATTGCGGCAAATTCATCAAAATTCTCCTAAACGCTCCAATTCCGCCCCTAAAACTGAAACACAGCCCGCCCACGCCTATAAAACTGCTTCTCCCTATCAGCCTCACCCTAGCCAACCCGGCCAAAATTCCCAAACCCACAGTCAACAAACCCACAGTCAACAAACCCATAGTCAACACAGCCACTCCCAGAATAACCATCAGGTTCACAATCATGGCGCCTGGCGCCCTCACTATCGGGATTTAAACGGAGCCGATTTACAGGGAGCTAACCTGAAAGAAAAAGATCTCTCTAGTCGCAGTCTCATCGGGGCTGATTTAAGCCATGCCGACTTAAGCGATAGTTTCCTGCACAAAATTAACCTAGAAAAAGCTAATCTGTACAAAGCTAATCTTTTTCGCGCCAATCTCCTCGAAGCGAACCTTAAAGGCGCAAATTTACAGGAAGCCAATCTCATCGGGGCGGATTTAAGTGGGGCGGATCTGTCGGCGGCGGATTTACGCGGGGCAAAAATTGGCTTTGGTAAGCGTATTATGGTGAAATTAACCGGGGCAATTTTAACAGGAACAATTCTCCCCGATGGTTCGATTCATCAATGAATAACCTCTTGCTAATTTTGATTTTTCTTTAATAGGAACTATCACCCGATGGGCATTTATTACACAATCGCTGCTGTTTTTCTAGGAATGCAATTAGCCACAGGAGAAAATTTATCGGCGGCAAACCCTGATTTTCTCCAGCTGCAGAAAGCTTTAGAAAAACACAATTTCATCGTCAAAATTGCCCCGCCACCAGTGCGAGGAGCCTACGGTTTATTTGATAGTAAAACTAGAATTATTTGGATTCATCCCCTAGTTTTTGACTTAGGTATTGCCCGACCAACATTAATTCATGAAGCTGTCCATGCCGCTCAACTTTGTCATGGAGGCAAAACAGTTAAAGCTCTTAATTTAGCCATAGAACCACCAGCAATGACCAGAAGATTTTTTATGAATTATCAGGGTTTTAGCAGACAAATCGAAGCCGAAGCCTATACTATTCAAGTTCAGCCCGATGGTCTAGATTTAGTGATTTCTTTACTACAAAAATATTGTCCTTAGAAAACCTGTTCATAAATCTACCAATCCCGTTCTAATTCTTCGGCCACACGACGATAATCGGCGCTGGCTTCCTGGGCATTTTTACCGCGCCAATTGGTAATAGCAACCCCGTCTAAAACGGCTTTTTCGTGGGCCTTATAATTTCTGACAAAAGCATGACAAGCAGGAATACCTAATTCTAATAGAGTATTTTGTGCTTCTAAAGTTTCCTTAAGACTACGGGAATCCACTTTTGTTAATAAAACCCGATAGGCAATTCCTAGGGGTTTAACTGCCGTGCGTACCGTGTCAATTAAAGCCATTAAATCCATCGGTGCGGGAGGAGTCGGTAAAATTAAATAATCTGATTCTGCTATTACTGCCGTCAGTAATTCGGAGCGCAAAGCTGGTGGTGTGTCAATCACGATCAGATCATACTCGATAATTTGACGCAATTCTCCTAATTTCTCTGTATTAATTTGTTTGGCTAAATCAAATACCATACCCGCTTGATTTCTTTCTACCCACCAAGTGGAGGAACCCTGGGGATCCGCATCCACAAGCAAAACACGCTGATTCTGTCCCCAAATTGCCGCTAAATTAACCGCAGTGGTGGTTTTACCCACACCACCTTTACCGTTGACAACAGCGAGAATTTTTGGGCTATTAGACTTTAATTGCGAGGTCATTTTCAGTTATCAGTTATTAGTTATCAGTTAAGTAAGTAGGCGTTAAAAGTTATCAGATGCCCCTCTTATTAAGGGGGGATCCCCCCGCCTACCGGCACCCCCCTTATCAAGGGGGGCAGGGGGGATCGAACCTAAAATCTATCTTCAATTTAATTATAACCAGCTACTTATCAGTTATCAGTTATCAGTTACCAGTTACCAGTTATCAGTTATCAGTTATCAGATTTGAGTTTTAAGTTCACTGATTACTGTTTACTGATTACTGATCACTGAATATAACTAACCAGAAAGTTTTTGATCTAAGATTTGGCTAGTTAATTTAGGATCGGCCTTACCGCCGCTTTTTTTCATGACTTGACCGACAAAAAATCCCTTAAGATTGGTTTTACCCGCCCGGAATTTTTCTAACTCGCTTGGATGGGAGGCGATAATTTCCTCGATCAGTTTTTCGATGGCAGAAGTGTCAGAAATTTGTATCAATCCTTTCTTTTCCACCAGCGCTTTGGGTGAACCGCCCTGGGTGAGAAGTTCCGGTAAAATTTCCTTAGCAATTTTGCCACTAATTGTTCCCGTTTCAATCAGTTTAACTAATTCAGCTAAGTCTGACGCTTGCAGGGCAATTTCCGTGATCATCAGCTTATTATTATTCAAATAAGCGGCGATATCTTGACTGATCCAGTTAGCGACTAATTTCGCATTGGCCCCCGCAATTACGGCAGTTTCAAAATATTCGGCCACGGTGCGATCATCGGTTAAAACCCTGGCATCGTAGGGGGAAAGACCAAATTCTTCTTCATAACGACGACGTTTATGAGCGGGTAATTCCGGTAATTCTTCTGCCCAAGCTTTTAACTGTTCGGGGGAGACTTCCAGGGGGGGTAAATCCGGTTCGGGAAAATAGCGATAATCGCTAGAACCTTCTTTTTTCCGCATACTAATCGTCCGTTGAGTAGCTTCTTCCCAAAGACGGGTTTCCTGTACGATTAGTTCGCCATTTTCGATCGCTTCAATTTGTCGATCAATCTCGTATTCTATGGCTTTTTGGATAGCACTAAAGGAGTTCATATTTTTAATTTCTACCTTAGTCCCGAACTTTTTAGTGCCTTTTTTGCGAACAGAAATATTGACATCGCAGCGCAGGGAACCTTCCTGCATATTACCGTCACTGATGCCGAGATAACGCACTAAACGCCGTAATTCTTGGGCATATTCCGCCGCTTCGGCCCCGGTGCGTAAATCCGGTTCCGAGACGATCTCCAATAATGGTACACCTGTACGATTAAAATCCACGAGGGAATGGGTGGAACCGGAGAGACGTTCGCTGCCAGCATGAACCAGTTTTCCCGCGTCTTCTTCCATGTGCAGACGGGTAATGCCGATAATTTTGCGGCTAACTTCCTTAGTTTTTTTATCGACGATCTCGATTTCTAGTTGACCCTGTTCGACAATAGGGAGATCATACTGGGAAATTTGATAATTTTTCGGCAGGTCGGGATAAAAATACTGTTTGCGATCGAATTTGCTATGAGGTGTAATTTTACCATCGATAGCTAATCCCAGTTTAACGGCACTGGCCAGGACTTCTTGGTTAAGGACGGGTAATACCCCCGGATAACCCAAACAGATGGGACAGACGTTAGTATTGGGGGGACTATCGAAGTTGGTGGGACAGGAACAAAATATCTTGCTTCTGGTGTTCAGTTGACAGTGGGTTTCTAAACCGATAATTGCTTCGTATTCAGTGGCAGACATATTTTCTCGCTCTCGCCGACACAGGAATGATCTGTTTAATCATTATAGTCGCGATTCTGGATCATTCCCTCCCTTCATAAAACTTAATACTGTAGTTACTAATCACTTTATACAGCCTGAATATAGCTCAAAAAAGATAATTGATTCAACCAATGTCCGCCATTATTTTAATAATATCAAAGGTATAAGACAGGGAAGCTTATCGATAATTTTTCACCGATAAACCTAGCTTTTCTAGTAGCGACCACCGACCAGCGACTCCCGAAAACGAAAACTTCCCAACTCACCATGAAGATAACCGCCACAAATCGTAGCAAAAATTAACTTCTAGAGGCGGGATATTCGCTTAGTATAGAAACAGAGAGATTATGTCCAAGAACTGACCCCATAGCCGGACAAAAGCAATATAAGCGGCGAAAGTGAGCATTTTCTAGGCAAATATTGCCTTAGTAAGTAGGTGGATGTTAAAAATTGTCAGATACCTCCCTTATTAAGGGGGGATCGGCACCCCCCTTATCAAGGGGGGCAGGGGGGATCAAGGACAAAATCTATCTTCAATTTAATTGAAACCACTTACTTAATTGACGATTTTTACTTTTTACTTGATTTTATGTCTTTAACTCTCTCAGAACAACTCAAACGAGAACAATTATCCTACCCTCAAACTCTCCTCCATCATCTGCAAAAGTTACGGCATTTTGTGACAGTAGAAGGAGAGGAGAAATTGCAGCAGTGGAAAAACCTGATTGAAAAGGATAATTTTCAACCTAGCACCCGTAATTTAGCCTATTATCTCGCCCTGAGACAAGAAGATATCCGGGATTTACAATTAGCTTTAATGCCCTGGGGATTATCTTCCCTAGGCCGGATTGAATCGAAAGTTTTACCGACTCTCGATGCGGTAATTGCCACTTTAGGGGCGGTTTGTCATCAAGAAGCCTCATTATTACCCAAACATCCCCCTTTAGAGGCATTTTTCCAAGGAGATCAACTTTTAGCCTCCCATAGCGCCGAAGTTTTTGGTCTGTCTTCCCCCCGGCGTCGGGTGCGAATTATGGTGACAATGCCGACGGAGGCGGCAACCGACCCCGATTTTATCGCCCAATTACTGCGTTGCGGGATGGACTGTATTCGCATTAATTGCGCCCATGATAGCCCGAAAGAGTGGCAGGGAATGATTGAAAATCTGCGCGAGGCAGTCAAAAATCCCGAAAATTTAGTCAATGGACATACCTGTAAAGTTTATATGGACTTAGCCGGTCCAAAAATCCGTTTAGAAGAGATTTTAGCTCCCCAGTCCCAAACCAGACTATATCAAGGGGATTTTCTCCTCTTAACCACCCAACCGCCCCATACTGCCCATCCTCAGTATTTTCAGGCTAATTGTTCCCAACCGGAAATTATTCCCCAAATTCCCGTCGGGGCGAAAGTTTGGATTGATGATGGTCATATTGGGGCTGAAGTTATTGCCATAATGCCGGAAGGTCTTTTACTAAAAATTACCCACGCCAGGGAGAAAGGGGAAAAACTCAAAGCAGATAAGGGACTAAATTTCCCCGATACCGTCTTAAATATCGATCCTTTGACCGCAAAAGACCGGCAAGATTTAGATTTTATTGCCGAAAATGCCGATATTATCGGTTACTCTTTTGTACAAAAAGCCAGCGATATCGAGACACTACAGCTAGAGTTACAAAGTCGTTTGGGGGATGCTTGGCGACAAAAAGCAATTGTGGCCAAAATAGAAACACCTTTAGCCGTGAAAAATCTACCCGAATTAATCATCCATGCCGCCGGTAAACAACCTTTTGGGGTGATGATTGCCCGGGGTGATTTGGCTGTAGAAATTGGCTATCAAAGATTAGCAGAAATTCAAGAGGAAATTCTCTGGTTATGCGAAGCGGCCCATATTCCAGTAATTTGGGCTACCCAAGTCCTAGAAAATCTGGTCAAGAAAAGTATTCCCTCCCGGGCCGAGATTACCGATGCCGCTATGGCCGAAAGGGCTGAATGTGTCATGCTGAATAAGGGGGAATATATCCGCGAAGCGGTGACAATTCTCGATGATGTTTTACAAAGAATGCAGACCCACCAAGCTAAAAAAACGCCCCAATTACGCGCTCTCCATTCTTGGGTTTAGGCAGTTTCAGTTATCAGTTATCAGTTATCAGTTATCAGTTATCAGTTATTAGTTATCAGTTATCAGTTCACTGTTTACTGTTTACTGTTTACTGTTTACTGACCACTGAAAAAACTCCCACTCCCCCACACCTTTTCAACAGGATTGAGAATCAGAGGCTCTTCTGGTTTCTGTGTGGAAACGAGGTCTATACTGATAGTTTCTTCGACAAAATAGTCCTAAAAGTGTTACCCGATAAGCATTTCACGATTCCATAAGCAAAAATTATCACACAAAGTCGAGAAGAGCCAATCAGAGGCAAATTAACGCATATTATTGACCGCACCGCTAACCAAACCAGCGCTAACATAGCGACCATAACCATCAAGACGGTTTTGTTGAGCGATTCGGGAGGGATTATTGACGAGATCGGCAACTCCCACACCCATCATCACCACGGAGATAACTGCGATTAAGTAGTTACGGACAAAAGTTGGATTTTGGTGGCTGACTAACATGGTTGTTACCTCTCTTTCCTGTCGATAACCTTAGAATACGAGAGGGTTTGGGGTGATGTCAGTCCCATAATTCCGGGTGACAGAAGTGGAAAAAAGTGGAATCCACAGATAAGCTATGATTTTTTGTCGATTAGAATCGGTAAATAGGGAATCGGGAACAGGAAAAGGGCAATATTCGTCGCTTATATGGTTAAATAATCAGTAAATTGCCTAAAAACTGACATATTCTCCAGAATATGACCCTAGAAACAGCGATTATGACCATAAAATTTTTCTGGCCTTTAGTTTTAGGATTATCTATTGTTATTATTGACAATGGGCAATATTTGAGAGCAGAAACGGTAACTTTGAGCGCCAGTCAACGGCAACAACTGCGATCGCTAGATGCTAAGATTATTTTACCTAACTATATCCCCCCCGGATTTCGGGCCAGCGAGATTAAAATCCTCGCAGAAGAGGGGAAAGGATACGCAGTCCTCTTTGAAAATGCCGAGAATAGCTGTTTTTTGGTGGAAGGAATCGAAAACGCCAGGGGCGATGATGGTTTAGAATTAGAGGGAACCCTAGCGCTCAATTCCCCACTATTTGGAGAAGGATACTGGCTTAATTATGGTACACCCAAAGACTCGGAATTAAGGCAACAATTCCCCGAACCCGATTTATATTCCGATTGGATGAAAATGGGAGAATATTTTTATCGTCTCAGTGGGGCATTAATTGCCCGGGAGGAGTATGATTATCCTAATTGCCGTCAAGATATTTCCCCATCGGAAGCGGTTAAAATAATCGAATCTTTTGGAGATAACAATTAAATTGAATTTATCTACAGTCATTTCTAATCTACAACAAAAAGGCAAGGAGCGGTTAGCTTGGTCTGATTTTTTTTGGTTAGGATTAGTAATAATTTTGGGACTGGTTATTAGGTTAACACAATTAACGAGCAAACCTCCCTGGACGGATGAATTTGCCACTATGGTTTTTAGTATTGGCAATAATTACCAGATAGTGCCGTTAAATCAAATAATTTCCCTAGACACTTTATTAGCACCTCTCCAGAGCAACCATCAGGCAACTATTGCCGATGTAATTAAATTAGTTATTCAGGAGGACAATCATCCACCTTTATATTTTATTTTCGCCTATTTCTGGAATAAATTATTCTTTGATCGGGGAGAATATGTATCTTTAGCAGGAATGCGATCGCTGGCAGTATTTTGGGGAGTTATTTCGATTCCTCTAATTTATTTTATCAGTAAATTGGTCTTTAAATCTGGCTCGATCGCTTTTCTGTCGGCGATTTTAATGGCGGTTTCTCCCTACGCGGTTTTTATCTCCCAAGAAGCGCGTCATTATACTTTAGCAGTTGTATTTGTCCTCATATCTTTAGGCTGTTTTCTGAGGGCAAGCAGCAAAATTATCGACCATAAGAGAATATCCCATACTTTGGTTTTTTTCTGGTTAATTGTCAACTGTCTAGGGTTATTAGTCCACTATTTTTTTAGTTTAACTATCCTAGCGGAAGTGCTAACTTTATTATGGATTTTATTCAAGCAAATCAAACAAAAAAACTTTTGGATAACTAATTGGTGGCGTTTAAGTTTAGTTTTTTTAGGTAACTTGAGCTTTATTATTATTTGGTTTATCAGCTTTGTACCCAAAGATTATGGCAATCAGATGACTGGTTGGATTCAGAGAGACAATGATAGTTTTTTAGCCGTAATTAGCCCCTTTTTTCAGTTACTGGGAACATTAATAACTATGCTTTCCCTGCTCCCCGTTGAATCAGAATCTTTAATAATTATCTTGATTTCTGGGGCAATAATGATCGGTTTTTTTCTCTGGATTATCCCACAATTAAAAACAGCATGGCTAGACTCCTATAAACCAGAATTAGGCATTCTCTCGGCATTTTTTCTCAGTTCAATTGCCATTTTCTTTGTCATCACCTATCTGCTTTCGATCGATATTACCCGGGGAGCTAGATATAGTTTTGTTTACTTTCCCTCGGTAATTTTAATTCTGGCAATTTTATTAGACAATTGTTGGCAAAGGCAGCAGAAAAGAATAGTAATTATTGTAATTATCATGGCTTTAGTTAGTTCCCTAAGTGTGACTTTTAATTTAGGCTATCGTAAGTATTATCGCCCGGATAAATTAGTTACCATCATCGAAAATAATAGCCGTTATCCGTTAGTAATTGCCACTAGCTATAGGAGTTTGGTGCAGGTGGGAGAAATGATGGGAATTGCTTGGGAATTTAACCAAAAATTTCCCGACAAAAACCCTAAGTTTCTCTTAGTTAACCCAGAACAAAAGCCAAATTTTAATCGGTCATCTTCTCCCCCTTTTGAATTATGGTTAATCAATTTCCATTCTTCAATAGATTTATCGGACTGTCAACCTTCAGAGTTGTCCTCCAATTATGTAACAGGTTATCAATATCAAAAGTTTCTCTGTGGGCGATCGATGAATTATAATAATAAAGTTAAGTAGGGCTATTAACTATGATTATTTGGGTAAATGAACAGATTGATCCCTGTGGTTTAGTACAAGCTTGTATTGCCTGTCAAGACGAACAAGCGGCAAAAGATTGTCATCAAAGTTGGTTAACCAATCTTACGGACGAACAAAAACAAGCGGGATGGGTAGCAGTTTTAAGAACCGTAGAATCCTGGGATGATGTACCAGTAAATGCTCTGAAGTTAAGTTATTAACTAGGGTTTGCGGCAAAAAGTTTTGCGTGGGTGTGGGGTGTTTTTAAAGTTGAATGGGGAGTTAATCCCACTATTAACAACGTCAATCGATGACAAAATTTTGGCTGCCAGAGCTTTGAGAGCAAAAACAGGCGAAAAGACAGAAGAGAAAGGAGATATCTGGCTAAAATAACGTCAGTTCGGGTTAGGCAGATTTTACCATGACTTTCAGGAAAGAATAGGACTGACTGGCTACGGTAAAATTAGGGTTTCGGCTTATCTCGAACTGAGGTTAAAATAAAAAATATTTCAGTTATCAATTTTTCGTGAATATCAGAAAAGAAATCACTTTATTGATGATGTGCATGGCATTTTCGGGTACATTTTTCGGTGAGGTTTTCGCTGCTCCACGTCTTGACTGGCACAGTGCCGATTTTGAAGGTCTGCGAGTAATTGCCGAGTCAGCTTGGAAGACCGAATACGAAGCAAAGAAACGCGGGGAAGAACTACACTTCAAATATGGATTTCAAAATCTGGGTATTCTTTGGATTCCTTACTATAGTAATCTATCGGGAAAATCGCTCTATCAAACAATTATCGTTCCAGAGGGCAATTGTGATCGATTTTTACAAGAGAATATTCGACGAATCAATCGCGATGCCTACTGCTTTACACCCAGTAATCGTGGTTTAGCTCCCAACCGTCGAGGTGGTCGGATTTTCTAATTTTATATCTCCCTGGCTGTGGTAATTCTCAACTCAATTTTAGAGTGAGCAAGAAGGCTAAAGCCTAAAATAAAAAAGAGGGCAGGTTTTACCCCACCCTTTGGTCTTATTTTAAACGAATTACTAACCGGCGATCGGGTTCCACGCCGCGACTTTCCGTGGTTAAATCGTTTTCTTCCTGAAAAAAGGCATGGATTTGGCGACGTTCCGCCGAAGATAGGGCTTTTAATTCTATTTCCTGTCCTGTTTGCCGCACTTGCGTCGCCGCTTGATTAACCCAGTCGAAAAGTTCTGACTGTCTTTGTTGACGATAGCCATTGATTTCGACAATATAGAACTGATGTTCTGCCGACTCGACACCAATATTCAGAATCGTATTAGCTAGGGATTGAATCGCATCCAGTCCCTCACCCTTGTTAGCGAGGAGGAGTTCCACTTGTTGGGGACTCAATTGACTGCTATCAATAATTAACCAACAGGAGGAAGGTCCAGTTCCCAATTCCTGCACACCAATCTGGACATCTGTGGGCATGGCCATCAACTTTAGCAGTTTTTCCAGCCATTGTTTAGCTTTCTCGCTATTTTGCTCCCATATACTCATTACGATGTTTTTTCCTTTTTCTTGCTAGAACGTTTTTCAAAGGGGAGAGCATCGCGGGATTTTTCGGTTTTTTCCTGTTCCGCTACCAATTTTTGCAGGTTTTCCGGTAAAGGTTCCCGCATCAAAATTACCGTTTGAATAGTTTGGAAGATGTTCGCAGTTAGGATATACATCAATACCCCCGCCGGTAAGGGGAAAAACAGGAACATCATACTAAAAATTATCGGGGTGATTTTATTCACCGTTTGCTGTTGTTGGGCTGCTCCCCCCGAAGGAGCGCCGGCGCCGGATAACTCTTGGTTAACATAGATACTAATACCGAAAGCGATCACCATCGCCAAGATATCCCAGTGAATTTCACCATTGGCACCGGTTGCCCCAATTCTTCCCAGGGCCTCAATAAAGAGAAAACCCGTATTAGCGGCAATCCCCGGCACGATAACTTTAATACTGGCATCTCCGGGGGCTAAAGCGACGATAGAACCGTCTTCATTAACTTGCACCAGTTCTTGACCTTTAACCACCTCGTAGGTGGGTTTTAGGTTATTTTCGGGTGCTTCCGTGGCTAATTGGCTTAAAGACTTGCCCTGGTCGTTTTGCAGGTCGATTTTTACCTGTTCTCCCGGGGCGATTTTATTGCCTTGGGGTAAAAAAGCGGTGATGGGATAGTGGAGAGACTCGTCAATATAAACGTTTTGGGGTTTGGTGCCATAGGGTTGGCGCTGGACGAGGGCGATTTGTTCGCTCGGTAACACCTGTAAATCGACGGTGTAGTTAATATCCGAGAAGGGGGAACCCCGCAGCGTCGCAAATAAAGCCAAAAGAATCGGCATTTGTAATAACAGGGGTAAACAACCGGCCAAGGGATTGCCCAACTCCTGCATTAATTTGCCCATTTCCTCCTGTTGTTTTTGGGGGTCGTTTTTGTAACGTTGTTGAATTTCTGCTTGTCTTTCCTTCATTAAGGGTTGAGTGATTCGCATTTTTCTCATATTGCGAATCTGGCCGGCGCTTAGGGGAAAGACGGCAAATCTGACCACCAGCGTTAAAGCAATGATGGCGAAACCGTAACTATGCACAATCCGAAAGAAAAAATCTAGGATTGGCAACATGATATTTGTGGAAATAAATCCGACTCCAAAATCCATGGCTTTAATCTATGCCTTCTCGTTTAATGGGGGTTCACTTTGACAAATCTAATTTATCGAATCGCGGTGATCGATTATTTTGTTTTATTGACTGATGATCGATTCTAGGGGACGACCGGTTTTATCGGCGACTCTTTCGGCAATGTAGTCATGAATTTCCCGGAATTTCGGCATCGCGCGCATTTCTAAACGACTTCTATCCTTGAGAGTTACGACAATGTCTCCCCAAATACCAATTCCTCTCGGCATTTTTGCCACTTTTGCCACTTCTGAATAGATAATATCTGTGCGATCGCGTCCCATCCAACCCCCAGTGATTGAAATCCGCCGATCGGTTATCTTATATCTTAACCAGATTGCCCGCACCACTGCCCCAACGGTTAAAGGTAAACAAATCACTGTAAATCCTAGCAGTATATTGATGATTAGGTCGCCGATGTGCGGACCGCCTTCATAAAAAGTTTCTTCTTTAATGCCCATGAATTATATTGGCCTTCACTAACAACTGCTTTAATTCTCGCAAAAAATGTTCATAATTGCACTCGATCGCCCCGGGACGGATAATGATTATTCCTCGCCATCCTGTCGCTATTTCTGGCAATAACTGCCGAATTACCGCTCTTATTTGCCTTTTTAGTCGATTACGAACCACCGCTTTTTTACTAACTTTCTTGCTAATCGAGATGCCAAAACGACTGGGAAGAGCCTTATCCGGGCCAGAATCCTCTAAACTAATTAAGGTTAAGTGGGAACCGTGATAACGCTTCCCTGTTCCATAGACAGCTTGAAAATCCTGTCGATGTTTTAAGCGATGAACTTGGGGTAATCCCACGAAAATTAGTCGGTTCCCAGAATAACCTAAACACTTAAACGATAGCGTCCTCTTTTCCGACGAGCTTTAATCACTTTACGTCCGTTGACGCTACGCATTCTCGCTCTAAATCCGGAAGTGCGCTTCTGTTTGCGCGTGGTTCCTTCTAAAGTACGTTTACTCACTGCTGATTTTTCTCCTTAAGATAGAGTTAGTCTATAGATATTAAAGACACAATTTTTGATTATAACAAAATTCCTAGGAATTTGGAAGCCTATGGTCAAGCTCCGTTTTGGTCGGGATATCTGTAATTGTCTCCCGGTGGCTGAAAAGCGCGAATGGTTAGTCACTAATGGTATTGGGGGTTTTGCCTCGGGAACTGTGGCCGGATTGCTAACGCGCTGTTATCATGGCCTGTTGATCGCTGCTTTGGCTCCACCGACGAAAAGAACACTTCTAGTGACTAAAATCGATGAATCGGTACAATATAACCAGAAACTCTATCATCTGGCCAGCAATCGCTGGTTAGGTGCTACGATCGAACCGCAAGGCTATATTAATATCGAAAGTTTTCATCTGGAAGGGACAATTCCCGTCTGGACTTTTATCTGTGGGGATGCCTTACTAGAAAAGCGTATCTGGATGGAACAGGGAGAAAATACCACCTATACCCGCTATACCTACCTTCGCGGCAATTCTCCTTTAACCCTGAATCTGACTGCTTTTGTCAATTATCGTGATTTTCACGGCAATACCCAGGGTTTTAACTGGCAAATGGCTATTAGTCCCCTAGAAAAAGGAGTAAGAGTGATTGCCTATGACAATGCTGTACCTTTTTATCTATTAATCAGTCAGGGAGAGGTTTTTCCCGCTCATATCTGGTATTATCGCTTTGATTTGGCCGTGGAACGTTATCGTGGTTTAATCGATCGGGAAAATCATCTCCATGCCGCCAGTTTTTCGGCTACTCTTAAAGTGGGAGAATCGGTGACAATTGCCGCTAGTACCCGTCCCGATCCGAATTTAGACGGTCAATCTTCTCTAGAGTCTCGCTATCGCTACGAAAATAGTCTGATTAATCCCCAGCAGCCGCCATGGATTCAACAACTTACCCTCGCTGCCGACCAGTTTATCGTTAGTCGTCCTCTCCGGGATCAACCGGACGGCAAAACGATAATCGCGGGTTATCCTTGGTTTGGTGATTGGGGTCGCGATACGATGATCTCCCTAAGAGGATTAACTTTGACTACAGGCAGATATGCGATCGCCCGTCAGATTTTACTAACTTTTTCCCGTTATCTAGACCGGGGTTTATTGCCCAATTTACTGCCCGATGGCGGAGAAATGCCCGAATATAACGCTGTCGATGCTATTCTTTGGTATTTTGAAGCCATTCGTTCCTATTTTAACCAAAGCCAAGATTTTGAGTTTCTCAAAACTATTTATCCCGCTTTAACGGAAGTGATCGCTTGGTTTCGTCGCGGTACTCGCTACAATATTCACCTAGATGACGATGGTTTGATCTATGCCGGCGAAACGGGAGTACAGTTAACTTGGATGGATGCCAAAGTTGATGATCTGGTGATTACTCCCCGCATCGGCAAACCCGTAGAAATTAATGCCCTTTGGTTCAATGCCCTAAAAATTATGGTTCAATTTGCCCATTATTTGGGCATGGATGCCACTGATTACGAAAAAATGAGAGAAATGACCTTAAAAGGGTTTTCTCGCTTCTGGGACGATTCTCTAGGGTACTGTTACGATGTTTTAGATACGGACAAGGGTAATGATGCCAGTTTACGACCGAATCAACTTTTTGCCCTGTCTTTGTCGGTGGAGGAGTTATTAAATTCCCCACAGAAAAAGGCCATTCTCGATATTTGTGCTTTAAAACTTTTGACTTCTCGCGGTTTGCGATCGCTAGATGTGGATCATCCTGATTACCGTGGCGTTTACAGTGGGGATCGCTTAAAAAGAGATAGTGCCTACCATCAGGGGACAGTCTGGGGATGGTTATTAGGGGCATTTATCGAAGCCCATCTAAAAGTCTATCGCGATCCCATCCTAGCCCAGAGTTTTTTAACACCGATGATTGACCATCTTCGGGATAGCTGTATCGGTAATTTAAGTGAAATTTTCGATGGTAATGCTCCTTTTACTCCTAGGGGTGCTTTTGCCCAAGCATGGACGGTGGCAGAGGTATTAAGGGTTTGGCAAGGGATCCAAGAATTTGGGCCATAATCCTTTAAAATAAGCAATGGTTAGGTGTGTTAAACCCCCCAAAAGACCGACCCTAAAAACCTCAGTTAGACCGTTAAAGACAAAACTCTTATGCAGAAACCGCAAGTTATTTTTCTCGATGCTGTGGGAACCCTTTTTGGGGTAAAAGGCAGTGTCGGAGGAATTTATAGTCAAATAGCGGCGGATTTTGGGGTAGAGGTGGCGGCCGAGAGTCTAGAACAGTCTTTCTTGGCTATTTTCCCCACTTCTCCCCCCCTAGCTTTTCCTGACGTTGAACTGGCACAAATTCCTGAGTTAGAGTATCGCTGGTGGCGATCGCTGACTGGGGCAGTTTTTAATAATTTAGGTTATCTGGAAAGATTTCCCGATTTTGAGGCTTTTTTTGGCGAACTTTATCATCATTTTGCCACGGCCGAGCCTTGGGTGCTGTACGAGGATGTCATTCCCGCTTTAAGACTCTGGCAGATTCAGGGGATCGAGTTGGGCATTATTTCTAATTTTGATAGTCGTATCTACCAAGTTTTGGCCGAATTAGGCTTAGAATATTTTTTTCGATCGATCACGATTTCTTCCCAGACAGGAGCAGCTAAACCCGATCGGGAAATTTTTCAAATTGCCCTGCAAAAACATGATTGTCCCCCCGCACAAGCTTGGCATATTGGCGATGGTAAAAAAGAGGACTATCAAGGGGCAAAAGCCTTGGGTATAGAAGCGTTTTTAATTAAAAGATAAAAGCGAGAAAAAGTCTTTCAGTGGGAAGAGGGGATAGGGAGGAAAAACATATCCCCAAAACCAAAATATCTGAACACTTTTTGATGTGGAGGTGTTAGAGGGATTCCTGGGATGGAATGGAAGTAGATTCGGACTGATCAGCGTTAGGATCTGTCTCTTTGGGGGCGGCCACTTTTACCAAAGCATGACGCAAAACATCTTCTCCGAGAGTGTATCCTCGCACTAGCTGCTCGACTACCGTGCCTTCGGGATGTTCATCGGTGTACTCCCGCATCATCGCTTCGTGGTAGCTAGGATCAAAGGGTTGACCTTCCGGACGCATGGGGGAAACGCCCAAACGCTTGAGACTGTCCACTAAGGTTTTATAGACCCCTTGGTAACTCTTGTGAATACCCATCTCGCCATCGTTAGCTGGTTTAATTTGAGTACGAGCGCGCTCAAAATTATCCACCACACCAAGAATTTCCATCAGGGTTTTGCCCTTGATTTTTGTTTCCAGTTCCTCTTTTTCCTTGGCCGTGCGTTTGCGAAAATTGTCGAACTCGGCTGCTAGAGTGATATAGCGTTTCTTATAGGCATCAACCTGTTGGGTTTGTTCCTCTAACTGCTGTTTGAGAGTATCAATTTCCTCTTGTAGAGTATCGATAGTCATTCCACCTAGAAAGGAAAATTCCTCGCTAGAGGCGGCCTTGTCCGTCACCGTTTTGGCTTCATCGGTGACACTGGCTTCTGATTCGTTTGTAGGAGATTCAGGGGAATTAGAAGAGGATTCTTGGTTTTCGTCGAAAATTGCCGAGGTATTTGGTTCTGCACTCATGGTATAGGATTTTAGTGGGGAATTTGGCAATATATGACCATTTAATGCTGATTTTGGTCTTTAAGTACCAGCTAATAATCAAGGTTTAACCCTTAATGTAACATTTTGTGGACAAGATCCGTAACTAGATATAAGCGGCCCCGATAGATAATCAGTGATCTAGAAAAATTTTTGCTAGAATGCAGTTTTCTCGGTAAAATTGGGAAGATTAAAGGGTAGTGAAGAGGTTAGGAATCGTCTATGACATTTTCTTCCAAGAAAACCCGTGCTGTCGCCCTACGCAATTACTTTTCCCCTTTTGGTAACAAGTTAGTGCAGTCGGGCTATATCGGTGCCGAGCAAATGCAACAGGCCCTGGTAGAAACGCGGAAATCGGGACGATCGCTAGTAGAAATATTGCAAAAACTAACCGGGCGGCCTTTGCCCCCGGATTTACAGCGACAGTATAAGAAAAACCAGTTATTTGAACTAAAAATTCTCTACGGAGTCGAATCGCTCGACCCAGAATTGAGCGATGTGGATGGACTGGAAATAGCCAGGCTGATCGATTCTTTGATTCCGATCGATCTTTGTCGTCGCTATCGTCTCATCCCCCTGCGTCGAATCGAAGGAGAGCCAGCCGCGATTTTGATAGCCATGGTCGATCCCGACAACCTCGCGGCTACTGACGATATAAATCGTATCCTCCGCCCCAGGGAGTTAGGTTTACAGCGTTTGGTGATTGCCGGGGAAGATTATGAAAGATTACTGGAAAAATTCCACTCGGCTCAATCGGAACTAGAACGGGAGAAAGCCCGACTGCAAAAAGAAAAAGAACTGGAAAAACTCTCGGATCTGACCGATATTGTCGGCAGTCTTGATTTGACCTCTGGTGTTGCTAACGATGAAGTGGCCGATGATCTCGGAGAAGGGGATGCTAATCAAGCCCCCGTCATCAACCTTGTCAATAAAATTATAGCTAAAGCTCTACAGGAAGGATCCTCCGATATTCACATCGAACCCCAAGAAGAATTCCTGAAAATTCGCTTTCGCAAAGATGGAGTTCTTCATCAAGCTTTTGAGCCACTGCCGAAAAAAATCGCCCCGGCGGTCACAGCCCGGTTTAAAATCATGGCCGATCTCGATATTTCCGAACGTCGTCTTCCCCAGGATGGTAAAATTCGGCGGATGTATCAAGGACGAAAAGTAGATTTTCGGGTTAATACCCTGCCCAGTCGCTACGGGGAAAAAGTCTGTTTAAGGATTCTCGATAACTCGGCTACCCAGTTGGGTTTAGATAAACTAATCACCGATCGAAATACTCTGCAAATCGTCCGAGACATGGCTAGTCGTCCCTTTGGTCTGTTGCTGGTGACAGGCCCCACCGGTTCAGGGAAATCCACAACTTTATACTCGGTGTTAGCGGAAAGAAATCACCCCGGAATTAATATTAATACCGCCGAAGACCCGATCGAATATTCTCTGCCAGGCATCACCCAGGTGCAGATAATTCGCGAAAAAGGCATGGATTTCGCCTCAATTCTGCGGGCATTCCTGCGACAAGACCCGGATGTGATTCTGGTGGGAGAAACTAGGGATAGGGAAACGGCTAAAACGGTGATCGAGGCCGCCTTAACCGGTCACTTGGTCTTAACTACCCTACACACCAACGATGCCGCAGGTGCGATCGTTCGTCTTGATAAGATGGGGATTGAACCGTTCATGATTTCTGGTTCTCTGTTGGGAATCTTGGCCCAGCGTCTCGTGCGGCGCGTCTGTACCCAGTGTCGGGTCGCCTATCACCCTAGTCAAGAGGAATTAGCCCGTTTTGGTCTTTCCGCTGCCAATGAACAGGAAGTGACTTTTTATAAGGCTAATACCCTAACTATGGAGGAAATTCAACAAGCGCGAAAACAGGGCAATCTCTGCCTTAAGTGTGCTGGCAGCGGTTACAAAGATCGCATCGGTGTCTATGAGGTAATGCAGAATAGTGAACGAATACAGCAGTTAATTAACCAAGGGGCGACAACCGATCGCATTAAGGAGGCGGCCGTTGATGAGGGCATGGTGACACTCCTAGCCTATAGTTTAAATCTGGTGCGCGAGGGTTACACCACCCTCGAAGAAGTAGAACGGGTGACACTGACCGATTCTGGTCTAGAAGCGGAATTAAAAGCCAAACGGAAAAGCGGTTTAATCTGTCGTGGTTGTCGCGCCGAACTACAACCAGAATGGCTCGATTGTCCCTATTGTATGACACCGCGATTTAGTTATTAAGACAGTTTTTCAGTTATCAGTTATCAGTTATCAGTTATGAGATTTGAGTTTTAAGTAAGGAGTATTAAGTGAGTAGTCTTAAATAGCACTTTCCCAATGTCTTTTCAATAGTTACTGGTTATTGTTAACTGATTTTACCTTATAGATGGAGTTTAACTTATGGAATTAATGATCGAAGATTTAATGGAACAATTGGTCGAGATGGGCGGTTCCGATATGCACATTCAGTCTGGGGCGCCGGTCTATTTTCGCATTAGTGGCAAACTGTCCCCGATTAATGAAGAATCTTTAACCCCGCAAGATTGTCAGAAATTGATTTTTAGTATGCTCAATAATACCCAAAGAAAAGAGTTAGAGCAGAATTGGGAATTAGACTGTTCCTACGGGGTGAAAGGATTAGCAAGATTTAGGATCAATGTTTATAAAGAAAGGGGAGCCTATGCAGCTTGTTTACGCGCTTTGTCCTCTAAAATGCCTAACTTTGAACAATTAAATTTACCAGAAGTGATCCGAGAATTATCGGAAAGACCGAGGGGATTAATTCTCGTAACTGGCCAAACAGGTTCAGGTAAAACTACCACTTTAGCGGCAATTTTAGACTTAATTAATCGGACTAGGTCTGAACATATTTTAACTGTAGAAGACCCAATTGAATACGTTTTTCCTAATATAAAAAGCCTGTTTCACCAACGACAAAAAGGAGAAGATACCAAGAGTTTTGCTAACGCACTAAGAGCAGCTTTACGAGAAGACCCTGATATTATCCTTGTGGGAGAAATGCGGGATTTAGAAACAATTAGTTTGGCAATTACGGCGGCGGAAACCGGTCACTTAGTCTTCGGAACCCTACACACTAGCTCGGCAGCGGGAACAGTGGATCGGATTATTGACGTTTTCCCCGCTAACCAACAGGCACAAATTCGCGCCATGTTATCCAATTCTTTACTAGCAGTTTTTAGTCAAAACCTAGTCAAGAAAAAAAATCCCAAACCGGGGGAATTTGGCCGGGCAATGGTACAGGAAATCATGGTGGTAACTCCAGCGATCGCTAACCTAATTCGCGAAGGAAAAGCCCCCCAAGTTTACTCGGCAATTCAAACGGGAATGAAGCTAGGAATGCAAACTATGGAACAGGGATTAGCTAATTTAGTTGTTAGCGGTGTTATATCCTTTGAAGAGGCAATTTCTAAAAGTAGTAAACCCGATGAATTACAACGTCTGGTCGCTGGGTCCGTTGCTAACGCCAAAACTAAAGCCCGTTTCTAATGATAAATACTGTTTAAAAGGCATAGGAGATTGGGGAGTACCGAAGCAGGGACAATAAATAAAAATAATCTCCTGACTCCTGATGGCTAACAGCTAACAGCTAAAAAACTGATAACTGATAACTGATAACTAATTTGTCCTATGCCTACTTTTGTCGCACAAGTTAAAAGCAGCTCTGGAAAAGTTTTCCAAGAGAAAGTTGAAGCTATGTCTCCCGATCATGCTCGAATGATACTGAAGGCAAAATATGCCGCCGTCGGTAAAGTCAAAAAAGCGGGAGGAGAGATCGATCTTTCTAGTTTAGAGTTGATATTTGCCAAGATTTCCATCAAAGATAAAGCGGTTTTTTCCCGTCAATTTTCGGTAATGATTAATGCTGGTGTGCCGATTATGAGATGTTTGGGAGTTTTGGGGGATCAATCCAGTAATCCCAAGATGAGAAAAGCACTACAAGCGATTAGCACCGACGTACAGCAAGGGAGTCCGTTATCGCAAGCGATGGCCAAACATACCGAATGTTTTGATGAACTTTATGTCAGTATGATCGAAGCTGGAGAGACGGGGGGGGTACTCGATGAAGTGCTGCTCCGTCTCTCGAAACTTTTGGAAGATATGGCCCGCTTGAAAAACCAGATTAAATCAGCGATGACCTATCCGGTAGCGGTGGGAATTTTGGCGATAATTGTGTTTTTCGGGATGACCATCTTTTTAATTCCCGTGTTTGCCAAAATTTTCACCGATTTGAAGGTGCCACTACCAGCTTTAACGCAATTTATGCTCTTTTTAAGTGGTGTGATGCGTAGTTGGTTGATTTTAATTCCGATTGTCACCATTGCCGCCACGGTTTTTTTGCTGCGTCGCTATTACAAAACCCCGATAGGTCGTCTGCAAATTGACTGGTTTTTCCTTAAAATGCCCCTTTTTGGCGATTTGAATAAAAAATCGGCTGTGGCTAGATTTTGCCGGGTTTTTGGGACTCTGACGCGTTCTGGTGTCCCGATTTTGAATTCCCTTGATATAGTTTCTAATACAGTGGGTAATCAGGTAATTGCTAATACGATCGCTAGTGCTAAGAAGGAAATTCAGCAGGGGGGAATGATGAGTTTGTCCCTACAAAAAGCCAATGTTTTCCCACCTTTGGCCATTCAAATGATTAGTATTGGTGAAGAAACAGGAGAATTAGATACAATGATGATGAAAGTGGCGGATTTCTACGAAGATGAGGTGGAACAGGCCGTTAAAGCTTTAACCAGTATCATTGAACCCTTGATGATGGTTGCTATTGGGGTGATGGTGGGAACTATTCTTGTGTCTATGTACCTACCCATGTTTAAAGTCTTCGACGCCTTGCAATAAGTTTATCAGTGATCAGTTATCAGTGACTATTGCCGGTAGCCTGAAATCAACCAGATTTTAATTTTCATCTCCTTTTATTTGATTAGGTGAATCTGTCTCTTAGGAAACTTTTGGTTGTTCAAAATTACCGGCCAGCTTTGGTTGATGATTCCTTGGAATTAGTCGATCAAGATTAGCTGACTTTCTGGGGTTAGAGCATAAAGGGAACAATTTACGATGGTTAAGCTCCTAAAATCAAGCGCTGACGATGAAAATTAAGCAGCGAAATCTCTTGGCCAGAAACCCTTTCTAACATCTCGACGATATGATCGGGCTGTAGTAAAGTGCCATCATTGCGACAACTGCCCACATAGCACAAAACGGCTTGTTTGTCAACAGTTTTTAACTCTAATTCATATAATTGTTCTCGCAGATTAATCGTGACTTTTTTGCCGGATTTGGTGGTTTTTTCCCGTTCCATCACCGTTGCTTGTTTAATTGCCTCGATCCAATTTTGCCACTGTTGGCAGTCAATTCCCTCGCTATTAAAAGTGAGCAAATACTCGGCTTTTTCTAACACACGGGTGGCAGCAGGAGCATTTAAAGGAATTTCTTCCACCTGATAAACCGGCAAATCTGCGGGTAATTGTGCGGTTAACTGCTGTTTAAACGTCTCTAAATCCATCACTTTTGTCAATTCAAAATCGACAATCTCACCGCTACTGGTTGCTCCCAAGGATAAAGCATTGGCGATCGAAATGCGCGGACCGGGGTGAAATCCACCAGTAAAGGAAATGGGAATAGCAGCCCGACGGACGACGCGATCAAATAAACGCACCAGATCCAAGTGGCTAACTAGAGCCATTTCGCCAATTTTGCCAAACCAAACCCGAATTCTTTGGGTGCGTTCTTGATTGGGTTGAAAATGTCCGGCAAAAGCGGGAATCGGGGGCGCTTCAATGACGATATTATGACCAAAATCGACGCTACAAACGCCACAATGGGAACAACCCTCAAAAGAACAATCGGGAACCGTTGCCGCGTCTAGAGCGCGTTTTAAGTCCTCCTCTAGCCATTTTTTATCGATACCGGTATCCAGATGATCCCAGGGCAAAGGACGCTCTAAAATATCTTTGTCTGTATCGGCAAAAATATTCCATTCTCCCTGTTCTACCTGACGATATTTCCAGGTTAAACCGGATTCTTCGATCGCCTGTGACCATGCTTGATAGGCTTTTTCCGTATTATCCCACCAAGCATCCATCCCGGCTCCCAATTGCCAAGCGCGCAGCACCACTTTCCCTAAACTTCTGTCACCGCGACCGATAAAATCTTCCATAGCCGAGATGCGGACATCGGTATAATTGACTTTTACCCCTCTCATGCCTTGGAATTCCTGTCTTAATAACTCCTGTTTGCGGATAAATTCGGCCGTCGAGACGGAATGCCACTGGAAGGGGGTATGGGGTTTAGGGGTAAAATTCGAGATAGTTAGGGTAAAATCCAGGGGTTTCCGCTTCGGTAAACGACATTCCCGACGCAACCAACGCACCGTTTCCACGATACCAATCACATCCACATCGGTTTCCCCTGGCAAACCGATCATAAAATAGAGTTTGACCTTATCCCAACCCTGTTCGACGGCAGTTTTTATCCCTCTGAGTAATTCTTCGTTGGTTAACCCTTTGTTAATCACATCGCGCATTCGTTGGGTTCCCGCTTCCGGTGCAAAGGTTAAACCCGATTGACGATTGCCCCCAATTATGTTAGCAATATTTTCGTCAAAGCGATCGACTCTTTGACTGGGTAAGGATAGAGATATATTCTCATTCTGGAGACGGTTTTTAATCTCCATACCCACGGCAGGTAAAGCTAGATAATCGGAGCAACTGAGAGATAATAGAGAAAATTCGTTATATCCCGTCGCTCGCATTCCTTTTTCAATCGATTCGATTACTGCTTCCGGTTGCACATCCCGCGCAGGACGGGTTAACATCCCCGGTTGACAAAAACGACATCCCCTAGTGCAACCGCGACGAATTTCCACCACTAGGCGATCATGGACTGTTTCGACGAAGGGAACTAAACCGATAGAATAGGCTGGGATAGGAGTGGCTACCCGGCGTAAAATTCTTTGCGGTACATCGTCACGATTGGGGATAACTGCACCGATTGGGGTGACATCGTAGAAACGCGGCACATATACCCCCGGAATTTGGGCTAAATCTAGTAATAGTTCTTCTTTGCTTAGATTAGCTAGTTTGCCCTCTTCTAAAATTAACCCGATTTCTGGCAATAATTCTTCGCCATCACCGAGGGCGATAAAATCAAAAAAGTCGGCGTAGGGTTCGGGGTTAGAGGTGGCAGTTTGTCCCCCGGCAAAAATTAGCGGATAGTTACCCGCATCTCTTGCTCTCCAAGTCAAGGGAATTGCCGCTAGGTCGAGCATTTCTAAAATATTGGTTGCTCCTAGCTCGTAACTAAGACTAAAACCGAGAATATCAAAATCGGTGAGGTAACGACGGGATTCTAGGGCAAATAGGGGGGTTTTTGTCTGTTTGAGTTTTTGGGCTAAATCCGGTGCGGGTAAATAAGTGCGATCGCAGAGTTGGCGAGGTTGTGCATTGAGGATATTGTAGAGGATAATATGGCCGAGGTTAGATGCCCCCACTTCGTACACTTCCGGATAGGTTAACACCCAACGAACCACCGCACTTGCCCATTCTTTATGTTTAGCACCTAACTCGTTGCCCAAATAACGCGCTGGTCGAAAAATGTCGGGGGTGAGCAGTTGGTCTAAAGCAATAGTCACGGCAATCTACCTCAGATATCGTCAGCAATGGGTGCTTTTCTACTATAGCAGCCAGAATCGAGTCAGTTATCAGTTATCAGTTATCAGTTATCAGTTATCAGAGTTCAGTTCACTGATTACTGTTTACTGTTCACTGAAAATACTTCCCACTCCCCCATCTCCCTAAAATTCCAGAGGTTATAAGATAATTAAGCGACGATGAAAGAACCGTTAATTGAATTGAGAGGAGTATCGAAAAGATTCGGGGATAATGTTATTCTCGACGGATTAGATTTAACCATTTATCGAGGGGAGGCCCTGGTAATTATCGGGCCGTCGGGAACGGGAAAATCAACGGTTTTACGGTTAATTGCGGGATTAACGGGGATAAATGCGGGAGAAATTCGTATTAAAGGCCAATTGCGTCAGGGATTGCTAGAAGATGGTCGAGAAGCGATGCGAACTTCCTTAGTTTTTCAACAAACGGCCCTGTTTGATTCTCTCACCGTCGGGGAAAATGTCGGTTTTTATCTCTACGAACAAACTAACTTAAAAAAAGCCAGAATTAGGGAATTAGTGGAAAAAAGCTTGGAAATGGTCGGTTTACAGGGAATTAGTGACCTTTATCCTTCGGAACTATCGGGGGGAATGCGTAAACGGGTGGCTTTTGCCCGCGCTATTATCACTAATCCCGATAATCCGGCTGATAATCCTGAATTACTGCTGTATGATGAACCTACCGCCGGATTAGACCCAATAGCTTCTACAATTATCGAGGATCTAGTGCGGACTCTCCATGAAAAATCAGGGTCTGCGAACACCTATGTGATGGTTTCTCACCAACAAAGTACCATCCGACGCACCGCCGATCGAGTAGTATTTCTCTATCAGGGAAAAGTGCAATGGCAGGGAGTGGTGGCAGATATCGATCGTACCGATCATCCCATGATTCGGCAATTTTTTAGCGCCAGCATTGAGGGACCGATTAGGACAATCGTTTAAGCTAGATTAAGCTAAATTAAGAACTATCGAGAATGAGAGAAAAATCATGCAGAGTTCGCGAGCTTTACGGGAAGGAAGACTAGGTTTGTTTGCCCTAGGCGGATTATTGGTCTTTGGGGTGCTCGCTATCTGGGTTCGCGGGGGAGGATTTGGTCAAAGAACCTATCAATTAATCTTCGAGTTTGCCGACGTGGAAGGGTTACAAGTCGGGGCGCCGGTGCGTTTTCGCGGGGTGAGAGTGGGAAGAATTACGAGTTTTATCCCGGGGAGTAATCAAGTGGAAGTTATTGCCGAAATCGCTTCTGCTACTTTAGTTATGCCTAGGAAGGTAACTGTTACTACCAATCTTTCCGGATTAATTGGGGAGGCAGCCATCGATATCACTCCCTTAGTTTCTTTAAGTGCTGAGGCCAAAAATCTCGACCCTCTTAGTCCCGACTGTGATCAACAGTTAATTCTCTGTAATAATAGCCGTTTACAGGGGAAAACAGGAACACAATTAATGTCTAGTGTTGGTCGTTTAGTGGATACTTTTACCAGTCCTGAATTTGTGGGTAATCTCAATGATGTCACCAAAAATACCGCTATAGCAGCTCAAAAAATCGCCCGTTTATCCGATGATACCTCCCAGACTATCCGTAATGCCCAAAGAGAAATCTCTCGTCTATCTTTGGAATTAGCTACCACCAGTCGCTCGGTGACTAATACGGCTAATAATGCCTCCCGTTTTGTCAATACTTTAGATAATACCGTTCAGGAAAATCGCAGTCAAATCAGCAGAACTTTTCAACAATCTTCCCAATTAGTCGCTAATCTTAATGCTGTTCTCAGCGAAAATCGTGGACAAATTGTTAATACTCTCGATAATATTAATCAAGCTAGTTTAGGTATTGGCAGTCTCGCTAATAATCTCAATAATACCGCCCTGAGGTTGAATGCTGGTTTAGATGAAATTGATACTAAACAAGTCATGCAAAATGTCGAGACTATTTTGAATAATGCAGTGGAAACATCGAATAATTTACGAGAAATTACTAAAACTATTAACGATCCTGCTACAATTGTCGTGCTGCAAAAAACTCTCGAATCTGCTAGGGTGACTTTTGAAAATACTCAAAAAATCACCTCCGATATTGATGAGTTAATCGGTGATCCCCAATTTCGCGAGAATTTAAGACGTTTAATTGATGGCTTAAGTAATCTGCTTTCTTCTGGGGAACAGTTAGAATATAATTTGCGTATCGCTCAAACTTTAGATACCATGACTCAAGAGTTAGCTAAACAAAAAGTTTTGACCATCTCTCGACCTTCTTTAAATCCTAAGCAAATGCAACTCTATCCCCAATTTATCGTTCAACAACCCCCCACGAGTGAAAAATGACAAAACAGCACAATTCAAGCGATTGGCAGTGAACAGTAATCAGTGAACTGAAAACTCACATCTGATAACTGATAACTGAAAACTCACATCTGATAACTAATAAATGATAACTGATAACTGATAACTGATAACTGATAATAATATGTTGAAATCAATTTGTATTACTCTTGGAACTCGTCCTGAAGCGATTAAATTAGCTCCCGTTATTCGTGCTTTTCAAGAATCGGAACAGTTTCAAACCCATGTAGTTCTGACGGGACAGCATAAAGAAATGGTAGCGCAGGTGATGGAATTATTTGCTTTAAAAGCAGATGAAAATCTCGATATTATGCAAACCCGTCAAACCTTAACTGATATTACTTGCCGCAGTTTACGGGGTTTAGAAACAGTTTTTGAGCGCATAAAACCAGATTTAATTATTGTGCAAGGTGATACTACCACGGCTTTTGCTGCTGCTTTAGCGGCTTTTTATCAACAAATTCCTATCGCCCATGTAGAAGCAGGATTAAGAACTAATGATATCTATAATCCCTATCCCGAAGAAGCTAATCGCCGCCTAATTTCTCAACTGACTACCCTACATTTTGCTCCCACTACTTTAGCCGTGGAAAATTTACAAAAATCTGGGGTGACGGGAAATATTCACCACACCGGTAATACAGTTATTGATGCTTTATTAACCGTAGCCAAAACCGCCCCAGAATGTCAAATTGCGGGCTTAAATTGGTCAGATTATCGGGTTTTATTAGCCACGGTTCACCGCCGGGAAAATTGGGGCGAACCCTTACAGGATATTATCAAAGGATTCACTTTGTTATTAGAAAAATATGCCGATACAGCCCTATTATTACCCCTGCATCGCAATCCCACCGTCCGAGAACCAATACAGTCCGCTTTGGGCAATCATCCCAGGGTATTTTTAACTGAACCTCTCGATTATGCCGAGTTAGTGGGGGCGATTCAACGCTGTTATTTATTATTAACTGATTCTGGGGGCATTCAAGAAGAAGCCCCTAGTTTAGGAAAACCGGTTTTAGTATTGCGAGAAACCACGGAAAGACCGGAAGCAGTACAAGCGGGAACAGCGAAATTAATTGGTACTAATCCAGAGCAAATTTTAGCACAAGCGGGAGAATTATTAGGGGATAAAATCGCCTATGATCGTATGGCTAATGCAATTAATCCTTTTGGAGATGGACAAGCATCCCAAAGAATCCTCCAAATCGTCCAAGATTTTTTGGCTTAATCTATGACTACTTGGTTGGGTATCGACCCCGGATTAGCGATTGTCGGTTGGGCTATTCTCCGGGATAATAGTGAGTTAATGCCGATTTTAGTCGATTACGGCACGATCGAAACTTCTAAAAATCTTTCTACTGCCCAGCGTTTGATCGAAATTGAACGGGATTTAAAGGAGTTAATCGCAGAATATAAACCGGGGGAAATTGCCGTGGAAATGCCCTTTTTTAACCGGCAAATCAAGGCAGCTGGTGGAGTCCTGCAAGCATTGGGAATTATCAATCTGGTTAGCTGCCGCGATGGGGGAATTGAACCGATTTTCCTCCATCAAGCTAGTTGGAAATGTCATCTGGGCCATGGTAAGGCCACTAAAGCTGAGGTGGCGGAAGAAATTAAGTATTTATTCGGATTGACAAAAATGCCCATTAATGATGCTGTAGATGCTATAGCGATCGCATACGCTGCTTTCAGTGGCGTTCGCAATCAAATCTCTTGAAGTAATTTGACCCAATTGGTCAAAAAATTTAGCTGACAACTAAAAGCCATCTTTGGATTTAGTATAACTCGTCCTTTTAGCAAAAGTGATCGCACCAAAGGGTTTAAGTGTGGAATTGTGATAATTGTCATCGTCAATGCTAACAAAAATATGGTATAGTTCTTAAATGAGTATAAGTTTAAAATAATGAAAATAGATGAAAATAAAAGTTTCCCAAAAAAAGGCATCATCAAACGGAGTTAACCCTCAGTTAAAGGATATTGCCTATTCGATGGACGCACTGATTCCAGGCTTTTATATTTGGTTGGGTTCTTTTTGTTGGCGATTGGGTGGTAGTGATGCAGAAGAAAGTTATCCAGGAACAATACATAGTTTTGCCGGTATCAGCTTAGTTTTACCTGATTATCAAATTTTTACAACCTATAAAGGGAGTTATGACCCTCGATAAGCATCAAATTGATGGTCTTTCTCCCATTTCATCTAAAATAATGCCAGCAGAAGTTTTTGAACAATTGATGTTCAATGCTGGTTATGCCGTTGTTGGGTCTGCTCCAGCCAAGGGAAATAGAACTAAAGTCTGGTGGAATCATTCTAGTTTTCGTCGTGTTGAAGCAATTTATAGTGCCGATAGAAGTCTGGTTATTACGGCTTATCATCCATGAATCATGAGCTTTCTGTGACGAAAATATATTTATTGTTTACCCACAACGGGCCAAACCTACAAGATTAGCAATCGCACTACCAGATATTATCAGGCGATTGCCGCTTTGATTGACACAAGCAAAACCTTCAACAGGTATAATGGGGCTTGACAGGTGGTATCAGTTATATCACCATAAGCGAATGCGTAATACCCGTCCTATATCTTGGATTAAAGCGGCACGGAAAGATTTTCAAAAGTTTCCCAAGGAAGCCCAAGAAATTGTACTTGACGCTTTAACTATTGCAGCAGAAGGGGCAAAATCATCCCTAACCAAGCCTTTTAAGGGGATAGGTTCTGGTGTGTTCGAGATTGCTCTACCTTTCAAGGGGGATGCCTATCGAACTATTTATGCTGTCCAGTTAGGTGAGGCTATCTGGGTGATTCATGCCTTTCAGAAAAAATCCCCAAAAGGGATCAAAACACCACAGCAAGAAGTCGAAGTTATCAAAGCACGGCTCAAGCGATTGAAGGAGGAACTCTCATGAGTGAAGAACAATTTGAACTGGTACAAGGTAGCGGGAATGTGTACCGCGATTTTGGCGATGTAGATGCGGACGTGCGACAAGCGAAAGCACTGCTTGCTGCTGAAATTATCAAGGTTCTGGAGAAGGAAGACTTATCAACCCGCGATGCTCAAGTGCGAACTGGAATTAATCACAGTGAATTTGTCCAGATTCGCCGTGCTAATTTGGGACGCTTTACTATTGACCGTTTGATCTCAATTTTGGGTCGTCTCAATCAACAGGTTGAAATTACTATTACGACCCATCCAAGAACCACTGATTCTTCACCAATGGCATCCTAACTGTAATTGAGTGTGGGTCGATGGGAACGACTGCGCCACCAAGCTAGTAGGGTACTAGCGATAAAAATACTCGAATAGGCCCCCGCTACAAAGCCAATAATTAAAGCTAGGGCAAAATATTTTAAAGTCGTGCCACCAAAGAGAAAAATCGCCACCAGAGGCAATAAAGTGGTCAGGGTGGTATTAATCGAACGAGTTAGGGTTTGACTCACCGCATTATCGACAATTTCATCCACGGATAATTCGGGGGTATTAGCAAAATTTTCCCGCACGCGATCATAAATTACCACTGTGTCATTAACAGAAAAGCCCACAATTGTCAAGAGGGAAACCAAAAATAAACTATCCACTTCTACCCCCGCAATTAAGCCTAAAACCGCAAAGACCCCTAAAGTGATCAAAACGTCGTGCAGCAGGGCGACAATGGCGAAAAAAGCGTAATCCCGTTGAAAACGGAAGCTTAGATAGACAGCAATGCCAAAAAATGACACTAATAAAGCTAAAAATCCCGACCTAAATAATTCTTGACCGATGGTGGGACCAACTGTATCGATTTGACTGGTTTCGGGGTCAAAGGTGCCAATTTTCTCATTTAAGGTGTCGAGTAATTTTGTTCTCTGTTCTTCTGCCAGGGTTTTCGTCCGCACCGATAAAGTATATTTATCCAACACCTGCACACTACTGTTACCCAATCCCTCCTCGTCTAAAATCCCTTGCACTTCGGCAGTAGTTAAGGGTTTCTCACAGTTATTCTTTTTGGCACAGGCTAATTCTATCTGAATTCTCGTGCCACCAACAAAATCTAAACTCGGTCGCAAAGGCGCTTGAATAGTGAACCAAGAAATCACCATGGCCAAAATACTACCAATCGTCAGCAAGGCCGAGACTGTCCACCAAAAATTACGCTGTTTTGTAACGTTAAATGCCATATAGATTAAGTAAAAAGGAAAAAAGGAGACAGGAGTAGGGATATTTTTCAGTTATCAGTAAGCAGTAATCAGTGGGGGAATAACTGGTAACTGATAACCGATTAACACTGTTAACTTAAAACTCCAATCTGATAACTGGTAACTGATAACTGATAACTGATTATTGATTTGCCGGTAAATTAGGGCAGAAAAGTTGCGGTTTTTGACGGACGCTGGGGACGTTTAACACGGTGATTAACAGGAGAGTACGACTACAGGTTAAAGCGGTAAACATACTCACAGCTACCCCAATGGCTAAAGTTAAAGCAAAACCCTTGACTAATCCCGAACCCAACCAAAATAGGGCAGCACAGGCGATTAAAGTAGTGACATTACTATCGAGAATACTGGAAAAAGCCCGATAAAATCCCGACTCCACCGCCCGAAATAGGGATTTTCCCGCCCTTAATTCCTCCCGGGTACGCTCAAAAATCAGTACATTTGCATCAACTGCCATGCCGATACTGAGGATAAATCCGGCAATACCGGGTAACGTCATCGTGACTCCCACTAGGGCAAAAGCCCCCAGAGAGAGAATAGTATAGATAATCAGGGAAACATCGGCAATAATCCCGGGTAAACGGTAATAAACCGCCATGAAGATTAAAACTAACAGTAAACCCACTAAACCAGCGTAGATACTGCGACGGATGCTATCCTGGCCTAAAGTTGCCCCGACAGTGCGAATTTCTTCCACTTTAACGGGGAAAGGTAGGGAACCACCGCGCAATTGAATCGCTAGATCGTTGGCAGTTTCGGCGGTAAAATTACCGGTAATCACGGCCCGGCCTCCTGTAATTCCCGTTTGGGCAAACTGCACATCAACCACAGGGGCGCTAATTAATTCATTATCGAGGAAAATCCCAATACTGCGACCAGTACCAGCGATCGCTTTAGTCAGTTTGGCGAATTTATTGCCCCCTTCCGAATCGAAAGTAATGGCCACTTCCCAGTTAGTGCCTTGGGTGGAACTAATAGTGGCATTTTGCAGATTTTTTCCGGTTAAGTCCACCGATTCAAATAAATTTAAAATTGCCTCTTTAGATTTTTGCAGAGATTGTTCTAGTTCGGCAATTTTAGCGGCATTTTCGGGTTTATTCTCGGCTTTAAGGGCGGCTAATTCCAGCTTTTTTTGTTGAAAAATTGAATATTCAGCCCGAAATTCTCCTTCTGTACCTTGTTTTTGCTGACGAAATTCTAATTGGGCCTGAACATTTAGGTTTCTCTCAGCTTCTTTGGGATTTGTGACCCCGGGTAGTTGCACGATTACCTGATTTTTACTGTCCACAGTCTGCACTAATGATTCAGAAACACCGAGGGCATTAACGCGATTTTCAATCACATTTTGTACGGCTTTTAAATCATTAGGTTGAATGGTTGTCACGGTTTCAGTGGGTTTAACCTGAATGGTTAATTGACTACCACCGCGCAGGTCTAAACCTAATTGTAGGGGTAACTTAATCAGGATAAAGATCGAGGCAACAACTAGGCCGATGATCAGTAACAATAACCAATTTTGTCTCTGCATAACTTCAGTATCAAAAGGAGAATTTTTTAAATGCGATCACCGACCATTTTTTGGACAGCTTCGACAATTTGATTAGGTTGAATAATCGTCAATCTTTCTAGATTACCGTTATAAGGTGTGGGGATATCTTGGGAAGATAATCTTAACACGGGGGCATCTAATTCATCGAATAACTGCTCGTTAATTAAAGCAATTAACTCGGAAGCAATTCCCGCCGTTTTCATACATTCTTCCACGATAATCACCCTGTGAGTCTTGCGAATCGAAGCGGCAATCGTCTCCATATCAAAGGGTTTCAGGGAAATTAAATCGATAATTTCTGGATCATAGCCATCTTTTTCTAACTGTTTTAATGCCTGTAAACAGTGATGACGCATCCGCGAATAGGTGAGAATAGTTATATCTTCTCCCTTGCGAACGATTTCCGCTTTATCGAGGGGTAAAAGATACTCGCTATCAGGTAAATTTTCCTTGAGATTATAGAGAAGAACGTGTTCAAAGAAAAGCACGGGGTTATTATCTCTAATCGCCGATTTTAATAAACCTTTGGCATTGTAGGGAGTGGAACAAGCGACAATTTTTAGTCCGGGTACCGCGTGAAAATAGGCCTCTAAACGTTGGGAATGTTCCGCACCTAATTGTCTGCCCACACCCCCCGGACCACGGATAACCATGGGGATTTTAAAATTACCGCCGGAAGTATAACGTAACATCCCGGCATTGTTGGCAATTTGGTTAAAGGCAAGCAGAAGAAAACCCATATTCATGCCTTCAATAATCGGACGTAATCCCGTCATGGCTGCCCCCACTGCCATGCCCGTAAAACTATTTTCAGCGATGGGAGTATCTAAAACCCTTAAATCGCCATATTTTTTGTAGAGATCTTTGGTAACTTTGTAGGAACCACCGTAATGACCCACATCTTCACCCAAAACAAATACTGTCTGGTCGCGGACCATTTCCTCATCGATCGCCTGTCGCAAAGCATTAAATAATAGGGTTTCTGCCATATCAAGTCCCCGCTTACAATTCGGTCATCTTATCACTAAACTTATTATCTTACCCCTTTTCTGGTCCGAGGGAATAGGAAGTGGGGAAGTGGGGAGGTGGGGAAGTGGGGAAGAACGTAGGTTGGGCTGAAGCATGAAACCCAACGCCCGATTATGTTACGCTACCGCTAACCCATCCTACAAATAATTGTGCTTCCCTACTGATGAATAAAAACAATTATGACTATAGATAATAGTCTATTCTAGTTCCCGACAATCGGCCGGCAAAGAACTAAGATCAAGATCAAGCAATCCCCTACCGTTAAAGCTGATGAAATTACCCCGTCTTGCCGCTTTAATCATTGGTCTGAGCTTTATTTTCGGATTAATGTTGTGGTTAGTCAACTCTATCTATCGTCTTTACATCCAGATCGCCTTTACCGCTCCCCTACTAGCCAATATTCTGCTTTTACTGATTATCGGACTGCTGGGCTTGCTGATCTACATTCTTTTGTACTACTTTTATCTGCTGCCCCAGCAGCAAAAAAGTCGCCGCGGGTTGCGTTCTTCCTCCCGTCCACTCCTAAAATTACCGGTAGAAAAAACCGAGGCCGCCGGGGAAACCTTAAAAGCTATCCGGCAACAAGTGGAGCAAATTCAAGATAAAGTAACCCAACAGGTTTTTATTAATCGTTCCCAAGAAATTGAGCGAAGTTTAGCCAGAAAAGAAGTTAAAATCATTGTTTTCGGCACGGGATCTGCGGGAAAAACCTCCCTAATTAACGCCCTCATCGGTCAAATGGTGGGCAATGTGGAGGCAACCATGGGAACCACGGAAAAAGGGGAAACCTATAGTTTAAAAATGAAAGGTGTGAATCGGGAAATTCAAATTACCGACACTCCCGGCATTCTTGAAATTGGTGCAGCTGGAGGTCAAAGGGAACAGTTAGCGCGACAATTAGCCACGGAAGCAGATTTACTTTTATTTGTCATCGATAACGATATTCGACAATCGGAATACGGCCCTTTATTGGGTTTAATTGATATTGGTAAACGTTCTCTCTTAGTCTTTAATAAAATCGATCTCTATAGCGACGAAGATCGAGACATTATTTTAAAACAATTACGAGAACGTCTAAAAGGAGTGATCCTTTCCGCCGATATTATTGCCGTCGCCGCTAATCCCCAACCAGTACAGTTAACTGGTGGACAAATGATCACACCAGAACCAGATATTTTAGCTTTAATTAAACGTTTGGCTTCAGTTTTACGCGCCGAAGGGGAGGATTTAGTGGCGGATAATATCCTCTTACAATCCCAAAGATTAGGGGAAGAAGCTAGGAAAATTATTGATCGCCAACGTCGTCGCCAAGCTGATAAAATTATCGATCGCTATCAGTGGATCGGTGCGGGAGTGATTGCGGTGACTCCCTTACCAGTGTTCGATATGTTAGCAACGGCGGCGGTTAATGCTCAAATGGTTAAGGAAATTGGTCAAGTTTATGGCTGTGAAATTAACAGCGATCGAGGCAAGGAATTGGCTCTATCTTTGGGTAAAACTCTAGTTAGTTTGGGAGTGGTGAAAGGAGCAGTAGAATTATTAGCCAGAATCCTACAATTAAATTTTACTACCTATATAGTCGGTAAGGCAATTCAAGGAGTCAGTGCCGCCTATTTAACTCGCATTGCTGGCAAAAGTTTTATTGAATATTTCCGTCAGGATCAAGACTGGGGTGACGGTGGTATGACGGAAGTGGTACAAAGACAATTTCAACTTAGTCGCAAGGAAGAATTTATTAAGTCTTTTGTGGCCGATGCGATCGGTAAAGTGGTACAACCTTTTCAGGATGATTGGCAGCAAGAAGAAGTTTTAGAAGCTAGTTGCGAGGATGATTGGTAAAGATCGAACCCGGGAGCAATAGGCAAAATTGTATAGTAATTGTTACAATCGTTTTGGGGTTCCACAAGGGCAAAAAAAAGATGCGACAGCAAGTTATCGACTGGTTAAAAGAAAACGTCAACGAACACCGTCTGCGACATATTCTCGGTGTGGAGACCATGTGTATTGATTTAGCTCGTCATCACGATCTCGATCCCGTCCAAGCAGGGCAAGCGGGGCTGTTACACGATCTGGCTAAATTTTTCAAGCCCAAAAAACTGCTAAAAATGGCAGAATCGGCGGGAATAGAGGTGGATAATATCTGTTTATCCCATCCCCACTTACTCCACGCCGACGTGAGCGCAATTGTCGCCCAAAAAGAATTTAACGTTATCGATGAGGAAATTCTCGAAGCGATTCGCAATCATACCCTCGGTAAACCCAATATGAGCGATCTTAGCTGTATAGTCTTTATTGCCGATGCCTTGGAACCCAATCGCGGCGATACACCCGAATTAAACGCCCTACGACAACTCAGCTATCAAAATCTCCATAAAAGCCTTCAACAAACCTGCGATTATTCCCTAAAATATCTTTTAAGTAGCCATTGTCCCATTCATCCCCGCACCGTGCTAACCCGCAACTGGGCGTTACAAATTGTTAAAGAACAACTAACGGAAACTAAAACCATTGATTAACATAATCTCAAGACTCGCTTACAACCACCTCAGCCAAAGGATAACCACAACCTGAATGACCAATCCCACTGGAATTATTACCCCCGTCGCCGAAAATCTCAAGACCGAAAATTTTCTAGAGACAATTGTTACTGCTGCCGAAGACAAGAAAGCAGGGGACATCGCCATCCTGAAAGTCGCCGATATCTGTTATTTAACCGATTATTTTCTGATTATTACTGGCTATTCTACCACCCAAGTGCGAGCGATCGAGGATGCGATCGAAGCCGCTATGGAACTAGAATGGCAACAATCCCCCCGACAAGTGGAAGGAAAAAGCGAAGGTAGCTGGATCCTGATGGATTATGGCGATATCATTGTCCATATCTTTCTACCAAAAGAGCGAGAATTTTATAATTTAGAAGCATTTTGGGGTCATGCCCAACGGATTCCTCTACCTAGCGACCATTTAGAGGAGTAGAATCCATGAAATCCTCCCTTGATTTCTGTCCCGTCCCGGAAGAACAGCAACCGGTTAACGAGTACGAACAATTAAAAGAATCTTGGTTTTTCCGTTGGGCAACGCTAGATGTAGCCCCTTATACAAAAAAAATTGTCTGGTTATGGTTGTGGACATGGTTAATTGTCGGACCGATTGCCGCCGCTAGTTTTCCCCTGAAAAAGGCCCCTTTTCTCTTCTTCTGCGCGGGGATTTTTGGCTCGACAATTTTGGTAGGATTGGTGTTATTGCGCTTGTATTTAGGCTGGATCTACGTCTATGACCGCTTACAATCAGAGAAAGTATTTTATGAAGAGTCGGGCTGGTATGATGGCCAAATCTGGACAAAAACCGCCGCTATTTTAACCCGCGATCGTTTAATCGTCTCCTATCAAATCCAGCCCATTCTCCGCCGTTTACAAAAAACCGCCCTGATTTTAGGGGCAATTGTCGCTATCAGTGGTCTTTTCTGGCTATTTTTCACTCACTAACCGCAACCAATCACCAATCTGAATGAATAGGGTAAAACGTTCACCAACCCACCGCTTAGAAATTCATCTCCTCCGGGAAGGTATTATTGAATCGGTCCATCATGTCGAGGCCGCTATTTGCGATGACCGCGGCCGGGTATTATCCACCGCCGGCAGTGCCGAAACTAGCGCCTTTATTCGTTCGGCCCTAAAACCTTTTCAAGCACTGGCTGTCATCAGTACCGCCACCCTCGAACGCTACGATCTCAACGATAAGGATCTAGCCATTATCTGTAGTTCTCACCAAGGCACAGTGGAACACGCCCGTCAAGTCTTTAATATTCTCTGGCGTGCCGATATCGATCCCAACGCCCTGCAATGTCCCCTCCCCGAAGGTAAACCCAGTCGTCTTCAGTACAATTGTTCTGGTAAACACGCCGGGATGTTAGCGGTGTGTCAACAGCGTGGCTGGCCGTTAAATAGCTATCTGCGGCGTTCTAGTCAGATACAGAAGCTAATTTTAAGCAAAATTGCCGAATTATTGGGAATGCCGGGAGATGAATTAATCAGCGCCCACGATGACTGCGGTGCGCCCACCTATTCAATGCAGTTGGGGCAAATGGCCCATCTCTACGCCCAGTTAGCCTCTGGCAACCGTTTAGACTTAGAAAGAATCGTCCGAGCTATGACCTATCATCCCCGCATGGTAGCAGGAGAAGGGGCTTTTGATACGGAATTAATGCAGGTTAGCCAAGGGGAAATCGTCAGCAAAGCCGGGGCCGAAGGGATTCAATGTATCGGGCGCGTCGGTGAAGGTTTAGGATTAGCAATAAAAGCTTTAGATGGTTCCAAACGGGCTAAATATGCCGCCGCTTTGCAAATTCTCAAACAGTTAGGCTGGATTACTCCCAATGTGGCCGAATCTCTCTCGGAAAAATTCCTTAAAATCGGCAGTTATACCCGCTTGGAAGTGGTGGGAGAAATGGCTTTATTGTAAATAGTCAGTTAACAAAGCTTAATAGAACAAAAAGAAAAGTTTTTGCTGCCTTATGGCTGACTGTGGCGGGCAATCATTCGATTGAAGGCGGTTCCCAGAGGGTGGGCGTGGCGGCGTTGCTGATTTGAGATATGAATCTTCTTTTGTGGTATTTTTAAAACCTAGACCCAAACTAACTTTTGGATGGGTGCAAGATTGTCATTCATACCTTGATTCAGCAACGCCGGGCGTGGCAATCCTACTTAACCGATAGATTTACTCTGTCAATTTTAAAAGGATCAGTGGAGACAAGCAGGGAGAGCAGAAGGGGCAGGGGAAGCACCAGGAGACTTATCTCTCAATTCAATCTTGACAGACCAATAGGTCTATGGTACAGTGTGGGGGCATTCTCGCCGAGTGTGCGGCAGTTCAAGACAATACCAACAGTAGCCTATGAGTTTGATCGATAGGAAAATTTGTTTCGTCACCCTAGCTGTCGGGAAGAAATATCGAGATCATGCCCTTACCCTCGCTGAGGATATTCGTACTATAGCTGATAATACCCCTTTTGTAGTTCTCACTGATCGCCCTGAAGTTTTTCCCAAATCCGATTCGCTCATCCCGATCCCCCACCGTATTCAATCGGTAGGAGTTTATCACGATCAACTAGACTGTATAGCGGCATCGTTCCGATTAGGGTTCGACGATTGTATCTTTCTCGACGCAGACTGTCGGATTCTCCAAAACGCAACAATCTCACGACAGTGGAAACTCGGATTGACCGCAAAAAGTTGTTACGATCTGCATAGATATCTTCTGAGAAAAGAATCCGGAGGAACGGGAATCTACGATTTTTTCCAAAAAATCGCCGGTCGCTACGGGATCCAGATCGAAGAGTGTAAGCTTATTAACGAGTGGATTTTCGTAGTTTGTAGGGATGGGAACGAGGACATATTCCTGCAATCTTGGCGGGAGATCCGCGATATTTCAGAGCGGAAAAGAATTTTTGCTGGGGAAGGAGCGGCGATCGGTATGCCGGCGCGGATCGCGGGTTGGTCGGTTTATCATTACGATACCGGTTATCCGGCGGAGGCGAGCCGTCATCGGCAAATCGATATTTACAAAGATAAAATGTTTTTTAGACCGGAATCGATTCCCGATTCTTTTCAAGAAAAGTACCAAGAGTTAGAACTACAGAGAAAAGCGATCGAGGAGCAGAATCCTTTGCTTAGGAAAACCCACAAAATCCTAAATTTGTGCGGCAGAGAAATTCGATACACGGGATTAAAATTCAAAAATTCAATCGATTAGTTATAGTAAAGTCTGGAGTGGAGAAGAGTGATAAAAAATTATATTACCTCGCTAGTTCAATCGATTTTTCACAGCGAGATGCAAAGTTACGGCAAAGATAGATTTCTTTTATCCAAAAAAGAAAATACTGCCTATCACGTGAAACAAGCCTATCAATTTTTATCAGATACGGAATTGAAACGGGTTCTCAGCCAGTACAAGGTCGATCTCGTTTTAGATGTGGGAGCGAATCGAGGTCAATTCGCCCGCTATGTGCGACAGAATATCGGGTATGAAGGAAAAATCATATCTTTCGAGCCAATCAAGGATGTTTTCGAGCAAACGAGTCAACTTTGTCGGAGCGATCCCCTATGGGATATATATAACTTAGCGTTGGCAGAACAAGATGGAGAACAGGAGATAAATGTTTCTAAAGCTACAGAATTAAGTTCATTTTTAGAGACCAACGACTATTCTGTCCGCTTCAGGGGCTCCGAGTCGATTGATCGTCGGGAAAAGGTCACGAAATGTCGTCTCGATACTTTTCTCAAGAGGGAGGTGCAAAATTACAGCGCACTGAAGATTTTTTTGAAAATGGATACTCAAGGGTACGATTTAAAAGTATTCGCCGGCTTGGGGGATGCCGTTGGCTCGATCGTGGGTTTACAGTCGGAAATATCGGTTATTCCTATCTATCGGGAAATGCCCCATCTAACCGAAAGCATCAATTGTTTCGAGAGAGAGGGATTTAGCATCGTGGGACTTTTTCCTGTATCGAGGGAAAAAAGCCTTCGAGTGATCGAATACGATTGTCTGATGGTCAGAATTTAGATGCATTATATTCCCTCCTTCAAAAAATTCCAGATCGCAGTTCCATATCTACTGGGGCGTTGCTGATTTGAGATATGAATCTTCTTTTGTGGGATTTTTAAAACCTAGACCCAAACTAACTTTTGGATGGGTGCAAGATTGTCATTCATACCTTGATTCAGCAACGCCTCTACTGGTAGTGGCGGTGTCCATTGTCAGCTTTATTTTTAGCGTTATCGAATCAAAACTTAATACGGACGCTCACCATTGGGGGCTTATGTACGCGAATGCCATAGACTTGGTTTGCGGATCGATACCTTTTAAAGAAATATTTATTCAATACGGAACTCTAACGACGATAATTCAAGGTTTCTCTTTAGTTATCTTCGGCAATTTTTATAAATAGTTGGTTGATCAAGGGTAACACATCAAAAACTTTTCTTTTTGGTGTGTTAGGGCAGTATTTATATCTTGATTTTTTTACCTAAAAACAAGGCATTGCCTAACCCAACCCAGTTAACTCAAATTATAGCCTATAAAAATCCCCCTCAATTCTGTAAAATTAAGGGGAATGGGTTATATTAATGGGCAATTTAACCTATTTTTGTGGTTTCTTTTTCGATAGAATGATTGCGTTTTACTTGGCGTTTTATTGTCGCACCAACACCGAGTATTCCTAGAGAAAAGAGTCCTAAAGTTGAAGTGGGTTCGGGGGTTTTGGGAATATTACCATTAAAAGCCTGACCATTAGAAATTAATCGAAAAGACTCAGGCAAACGAATAGGTTCTGTAATTGGTTCTAAATCAACAAATCTTTCCGTTATGTATTCCAACTCTGTTGACGTTATATTCAAGTCTTCAATCGCCTGTAGTTCTTCTTCGGGAAAACCGTCAGTTGCTACTAATGCCTGATAGTTAATGAAATCCAAAGGTGTTATGATTATGTCATTCAAACTTGTATCCGCAAGTAGGTCTCTAAGTATTAATGATTCCATACTAGCTTCTTGTGATAATTGGAGAAAAGTATCAAAATAACTATCTAAAGCTAGTTTTTGAATATCTGCACTGAATGTATCTCCAACAAATAACGCTGAATCATATCTATTGATAGCAGTAATTGTTGAGCGCATAAAATCAACAGTTTTAAACTCTAATTCTAAAACTTTGTTCATAGAATTTGCAATTTCTTGTGTAATTTCTCCCGTAGGATCTATCAAAATAGATGGAAATAAATTATCAGGCAATTTAACAATTTGATAATTGCTATCAAAGCGTTCTTCAATTGATGAAAGTTTAATCCTGTCAAGTATTTCAAATAAAGCGGAGTGTGCGAGAATGCTTATCTGTAATGAAGCGAGAAAAGGTGCTGCGGGTGGAGCAAAAATTATTGCTGCGCTGACTACACCTCCTCCTTTCCACATACCATCAATAATCTCCTTTTTGAATTTAGAAAACGGTACATCTAAATCAATTTCTTGTTGTCCTGGCCTCATTGGTGGAAATATAAATTGTCCATTTGCTCCAATACAAGTTAAAGTCCCTATTGGAGAAATCATCGGAACACCACCACATCTTGTACAATAGTCTTGGTACTCTTGACGATTAGCCCGAATAATAACAGCATTGGCTGAAGGAACTAATGTACTTAAACCGAGAATAGAGATAAAAGCAGACGCAAGGATGGATTTCATGATGATCTTAGATTCTAGTAAATGAGGTAAATACTTCCCCTGAATCGTAAGCAGCACAAACTTTTTCTTCAAGACCCATAAAAGCCCTATAAAGAAATATAAAGACACTAAATTTGCATTTTGCGGTATAATATCAAGCAATCCTGACTTAACTCCCTGTTTAAAATCATCCTATGAACTCATTCGATATTCAATCTTTTATAATAACTATTGATGAGCTTGTTTTCTCCCATACAGGAGAACATTTAGACGATCTTCAGCATGAAATCCTAGAGGGAGTCGTCAATCATCAAAAATACGCCGAAATCGCTCAAAAAAATCATCGTTCTCAGAAATATATCAAGGAAACAGCCGGTAAATTATGGAAAACCTTATCAGAAATATTAGGAGAGGAAGTCAATAAGGCTATAGCGGTGTGCAGTCGTATGAGGTACAGTGTCACGAGCTATAAACCATGCTAGGCAAAGCTTGGTTTGTATCTCACTCAAGCGCTTACCGCTATAACATTAAATCGAGTTTACAAAGATATTGTTATTCTAATTTCTCTAACTCTAGTAATATTAAAGACGTTATACAAATCAATAGCGGTAATTTTTGTACTGGAAAAGAGAACAGTGAATTACACTCATCTAATATTTATCAACAAGCTAAATTAGAAACCATTCCCGAATTAATCAAAGAAGGATTAACTATCGAACAAATTGCTAGAGTTTTAAAACTTCCCCTAGAATTAGTGCGATCGCAATTAGAAGAATTTGAGTAACTCCCCAGCAACATCACTTATAATATAGTTATCTTATTATTACCCTGAGCCGATCTGAAAGTGAATTTTATTTTAGAACCAAGCGAGGAAAGAGATTATAATCTTTCTATTCCTTCTCTCCCCGGTTGTATTAATGAAGGACATCATCTCGAAGAAGCTTTGAGCAATATTCAAGAAGCTATGGAACTTTGTCTTGAATTAGAGGAAAAAGAAAGACGAATTGCAGAAGGTAACTATACCATAAGTGATTTTAACCAAAAAACTCAACAAGTCATTCAGAATATTGAAGAACAAAAAAACTTAACTGTTTGCCAAGATCAAGTTGAACTATATCAGCAGCTAGGAATTTAATGTTATTAACCATTTATAATCTATAATCGCCATATATAAGGAGAATAATTAACTATGACCGAAAATAGAGGCCCGATTCCCGTAGTTGTCAACGGTGCAGCCGGCAAAATGGGACGGGAAGTCATTAAAGCCGTTGCTCGTGCCGACGATATGATCCTAGTGGGTGCAGTGGATCGAAATCCAGCTTTTCGAGGTCAGGATGTGGGGGAAGTGGCCGGTTGTGAACCCCTAGAAGTGCCGATTCTCGACGATTTACAGAGTGTTTTAGTCCTGGCAACTCAGGAAAAAGTGCAGGGGGTGATGGTGGATTTTACCCATCCCGACGGTGTTTATGACAATACCCGCAGTGCGATCGCCTATGGAGTGCGTCCCGTGGTGGGAACTACGGGATTATCGGCGGCACAACTGCAAGATTTAGCCGAATTTGCCGAAAAAGCCAGCACTGGCTGTTTAGTTATCCCCAATTTTTCCATTGGCATGGTTTTACTACAACAGGCTGCCGTGCAAGCATCTCGCTACTTTGATCATGTAGAAATTATCGAACTGCATCACAATCAAAAAGCAGACGCACCCAGTGGCACAGCGATTAAAACCGCCGAATTACTGGCAGAATTGGGTAAAATCTTTAATCCTGCTCAAGTTTCCGAAAAAGAAACCATCCCCGGCGCTAGAGGCGGTTTAACTGCCGAGAACATCCGTATTCATAGCGTCCGTTTACCCGGTTTAATTGCCCACCAAGAAGTCATTTTCGGTTCCCCCGGAGAAATCTATACCCTTCGTCATGATACCAGCGATCGCTCCTGTTATATGCCGGGGGTTCTCCTTTCTATCCGCAAAGTTACTCAGCTGCAATCCCTCGTTTACGGTTTAGAAAAAATCCTCTAAATCGAGACATTTTAGAGGAAGGAGAGGAAAAGGGCAAAGAAGAGAAATCTTGACAAATTGCCCTAAAAATGCTATCTGCTGGCTTTCCTATCCCCAAGCTTTAGACTGAGAAATTGAAGAAGTACCACAAGTCAATGAGGGACAAAATTGAGTGAAAACGGACAGTATTTTCTATCGTCTCTTTGAGACTTTTCCTGAAAGTTTCTTTGATTTGCTCAATCTTCCCCCAGAAACCGTCAATCATTATCAATTTTCCTCCCTAGAAGTTAAACAACTCGCTTTTCGTTTAGATGGGGTTTTTATTCCCGATAACCTGAATGATCCGATTTACTTTGTTGAGGTACAATTTCAAAAAGATGAACGGTTTTACTCACGCTTTTTTAGTGAAATATTTCTCTATTTTCATCAAAGCGAGTTAAGCCAGAATTGGCAAGGGGTGATCATTTATCCCCATCGGGAAATTGAAAATAGTCCCAAATCTCGTTATCAAGAATTCTTTGAGTCAGGCCGAGTTAACTGTTATTATCTGAATCAGTTAGATGAGGGGGATTCTCTGGGGGTAAAAGTGTTACAATTAATTGTAGAATCGGAACAAAAGACCTTAGAACAAGGAAAAGAACTGATTCAACAGGTTAGACAACAATTCCAGGAGTCTTTAAAAAGAGAGGACATTCTAGAATTAATTGAGACAATTCTCATTTATAAATTGCCCAAATTAAACCGTAAGGAGATAGAAAAAATGTTTAGTTTAAGTGATTTAAGGGAAACTAAAGTCTATCAAGAAGCTTTAGAGGAAGGCAGAGAGGAAGGCAGAGAGGAAGGCAGAGAAGAAGGAGAATTATCCGCTAAAAAAAGCCTAATTTTGCGTCAGCTAAATTTAAAACTAGGTTCTATTCCTTTAAAGGTAGAACAAAAAATTAAACAGTTAAATCCTAATCAACTGGATAATTTAGCTCTTGCTTTATTGGACTTTTCGGATTTGGAAGATTTGCAACAATGGTTAAATTAATAGTATTAACTATAGAACAAATTGCCCAAACTTTAGACTTAGAGATTGAACAAGTAGCACAAGTCATTGAAGGACAAAATTGAGTGAAAACGGACAGTATTTTCTATCATCTCTTTCAGACTTTTCCCGAAAGTTTCTTTGATTTGCTCAATCTTCCCCCAGAAACAGTCAATCATTATCAATTTTCCTCCGTCTCTTTCAGACTTTTCCCGAAAGTTTCTTTGATTTGCTCAATCTTCCCCCAGAAACAGTCAATCATTATCAATTTTCCTCCCTAGAAGTTAAACAACTAGCTTTTCGTTTAGATGGGGTTTTTCTTCCCGATAACCTCAATGACCCGATTTACTTTGTTGAGGTACAATTTCAAAAAGATGAACGGTTTTACTCGCGCTTTTTTAGTGAAATATTTCTCTATTTTCATCAAAGCGAGTTAAGCCAGAATTGGCAAGGGGTGATCATTTATCCCCATCGGGAAATTGAAAATAGTCCCAAATCTCGTTATCAAGAATTCTTTGAGTCAGGACGGGTTAACTGTTATTATCTGAATCAGTTAGATGAGGGGGATTCTCTGGGGGTAAAAGTGTTACAATTAATTGTGGAATCGGAACAAAATACCTTAGCTCAAGGAAAACAACTGATTCAACAAGTTAGACAACAATTCCAGGAGTCTTTAAAAAGACAGGACATTCTAGAATTAATTGAGACAATTCTCATTTATAAATTGCCCAAATTAAACCGTAAGGAGATAGAAAAAATGTTTAGTTTAAGTGATTTAAGAGAAACTAAAGTCTATCAAGAAGCTTTAGAGGAAGGCCGAGAGGAAGGCAAAGAAGAAGGTAAAGAGGAAGGCAAAGACGAAAAAGCTCGACAAATTGCCCTAAAAATGCTATATGCTGGCTTTTCTATCCCAGAAATCGCCCAATTTACCGATTTATCCCCCGCAACTATCGAGCAATTACAAAGACAAAACGCTCACGATGTTTGATAATATTTGTAAATTTATTGCCGAAAACTTCTCCGATGATTTAGCCACTTGGTTATTGGGTTCTCCCCTCTCCTTAACCGTCCTCGACCCGACGGAATTACAATTAGACCCCATTCGTGCCGATTCTCTGATTTTTTTGCAGTCAGAGCATTTAATTCTCCATACCGAATTTCAAACCGATCCCGACTCCAAAATTCCTTTCCGAATGCTCGATTATCGGATTCGCGTCTATCGTCGTCATCCCCAAAAACAAATGCGTCAAGTGGTAATTTATCTGCGACGCAGTGATTCCCCCCTAGTACAAGAAAATACCTTCCGTCTGGGGGAAACCTTTCATTCCTTCCAAGTCATCCGTCTTTGGGAAGAAAATACACCACAATTTTTCCATCATCCCGGTTTATTACCCTTTGCCGTCCTCAGCAATACCGATGACCCTGAACAGGTGTTAAGTCTGGTGTCCCGTTCTTTAGAAACTATCTCCCAAAAACAGGTGCAAAGCAATCTCGCTGCCGCTACCAGCATTCTCGCCGGGTTAGTATTAAATCGAGAGACGATTAAAAAAATCCTTCGGAGTGACATTATGAGAGAATCCGTCATCTATCAAGATATTTTAGAGGAAGGCAGAGAGGAAGGGGAAGAAAAGGGACTACAAAAAGGTAAAGAGGAAAAAGCTCGACAAATTGCCCTAAAAATGCTATCTGCTGGCTTTTCTATCCCAGAAATCGCCCAATTTACCGATTTATCCCCCGCAACTATCGAGGAATTACAATCGAGAGACGATAAAAAAAATCCTTCGGAGTGACATTATGAGAGAATCCGTCATCTATCAAGATATTTTAGAGGAAGGCGAGGAAAAAGGACTACAAAAGGGCAAAGACGAAAAAGCTCGACAAATTGCCCTAAAAATGCTATCTGCTGGGTTTCCTGTCCCAGAAATCGCCCAATTTACCGATTTATCCCCCGACGCGATCGAGCAATTACAACCGAGAGAAGATCAGAAATATCTTTCGGAGTAGGATTATGGGAGAATCCGTCATCTATCAAGAAATTCTCGAAGAAAATGAGCGAGAAGGTTGACAATTTAGAAATTATCCGAAATAAGCTCGATAAATCGGGGGTCTTGACGAATTTTATCGAAGTCAGAATCTTTTTTCGCCTGTTCTCTATCACTGGGTCTTAATTGAATCGCCTTGGCGAGATATTCGACCGCTAAAGGAATATTATCCTGAATAGCGTAGTAGCAGGCTAGGTTGTAGTTTGTATTAGGGTGGTTTGGATTAATGGCTAGGGCTTTTTGTAAAATTTGTTCTACTTCCTCATATTGTCCTAAGCAAGTTAGAGAAGCGGCATAGACATTCCAAAAATCAATTGTTTGATTGTCTTTGTTTTTATACTGCTGACAAGTTTCAACAATTAAATGGAATTGCTGGTTTGCAATATCTTGATGACCTAATTCTTTTAAAAGCATTGCTTTATTGAAGATTGCTTCAATGTAGTCCGCTTTAAGCTTAATTGCTTCATCATAGGCGGCGATCGCTTCTTCATACCTTCCTAAATTCCCTAATTGACTACCTTTACAAAACCAAGCGGTTTCATAATCAGGTTTCAATCGGATAGCTTCCTCGCAAGCAGACAGCGCCTCTTCATATCTTCCTAAATTTGCTAGTTGGTTGCCTTTAACTGCCCAAGCAACTTCATAATCAGGTTTCAATCTAATCGCCTGATCGCAAGCAGACAGCGCCTCTTCATACCTTCCTAAATTTCCTAATTGATTACCTTTACCCGTCCAACCAACTTCGTCATTGGGTTTCAATCGAATAGCTTCTTCGTAAGCAGACAGCGCTTCTTCATATCTTCCTAAATTTCCTAGTTGATTACCTTTACCCGTCCAACCAACTTCGTCATTGGGTTTCAATCGAATAGCTTCTTCGTAAGCAGACAGCGCCTCTTCATATCTTCCTAAATTTCCTAGGTGAACACCTTTATTATGCCAAGCGTAATCATAATCGGGTTTCAATCGAATGGCTTCATCATAGGCAGTGATTGCCTCTTCATACCTCCCTAAATTTCCTAGGTGAACACCTTTATTATGCCAAGCGTAATCATAATCGGGTTTCAATCGAATGGCTTCATCATAGGCAGTGATTGCCTCTTCATACCTCCCTAAATTTCCTAATTGATTTCCTTTCCCATTCCAAGCGTAATCATAATCGGGTTTCAATCGAATGGCTTCATCATAGGCAGTGATTGCCTCTTCATACCTACCTAAGTTTCCTAATTGATTGCCTTTACCAAGCCAAGTGGCTTCATCATCAGGTTTCAATCGAATGGCTTCATCGTAAGCAGACAGTGCCTCTTCATACCTACCTAAGTTTCCTAATTGATTGCCTTTACCAAGCCAAGCGGCTTCATCATCAGGTTTCAATCGAATGGCTTCATCGTAAGCAGACAGTGCCTCTTCATACCTTCCTAAATTTGCTAGTTGATTACCTTTACCAAGCCAAGCGGCTTCATCATCAGGTTTCAATCTAATAGCTTCATCGTAAGCAGAAAGCACCTCTTCATACCTCCCTAAATTTCCTAGATAAACACCTTTATTATACCATACAGTATTATACCAAGACACATCACGATCTGGTTTCAATCTAATAGCTCCTTCACAGACAGATAGTGCCTCTTCATACCTCCCTAAATTTCCTAACTGATTACCTTTATTCACCCAAGCGTCTTCATAATCTGGTTTCAATCTAATAGCTTCTTCGTAAGCAGACAGTGCCTCTTCATACCTCTTTAATCTTCCAAATATAGCTCCTTTATTGTACCAAAAAGTTTCATTATCGGATTTCAACCGAATGGCTTCATCGTAAGCAGACAGCGCCTCTTTATATAATTCCAGAAAATATAAATTGTTTCCTCGCATCTTCTGAAAAGTTTCATCTTCAGGAAAATATTTAACTAGAGCATCATAGCCCCTCAGCGATTCTGTATAGTTTTGCTTATCGTACAACTTATCGCTCACTTTATCCAGCGCCTCTTTGACCTCGACGGGAAAGCGGTCTAACAGCGCTAAAAATAACCCGAGTAGCTTTTCCAAATAATCCTCTAGACTCAGTAACTTGCCCTTTCCCTCGATCTGCCCATCGCGGGGGGATAAAATTCCCTCCCTCGCTTCTAATTTTTCTAAGGCCTTTTTAATCCGCCACTGATAGCGAACTTTTTGCCAGCGATTTCCCCGGACTAACATCAATGCGACTCGCTCCACCACAAACGCCTTTAGGGGGATATTCGCCTGTTGTAATAAATAAACAGCGTCGTATAACTCTTTAGCCAAAGGCTCTAACTTAAACGCGTCTTGATAACACTTTTCCCAAGATCCCCGGAGAGTATCCTTAAAATTTTCTCGACTTAGGGACAAAGAACGACCCTCCTGACTGTCGCCAGCCAGTAAAATTTCAAAATTGTTCACCAGATTTTGAAATGTTCCGTCATTACACCCTGCGATCTCTTCCGGGGGGCATTCCAGTTGAATTCCCGTTCGATTCGACACATTCACTAACCAGGACGCAGCCGCCTGATTTTCCGGTCTGGGTAATCGATAGCGCGTAAACCGGCGCCAGAGGGGGTATCGCTCCCATTGCAACATCTCCCATGGGCTAACCAATCTGGGATCATCGCTGACGGTTTCATCTCTAGCGGTCGCCAAAACCTTGATCCGCCTATCGGGAATATAAAAGCGATCGCAATGATCCAGCGCCGCCAATAATCGTTCTTGTAACGGTCGGTCGGTCGGCAAGGATTGCTCTTCTGTCGCTCGATTTTCCCGAGTCGGTTCACTGCGCCTCATTTGAATATGCAAATCGTCAAATATAAAAAGCACATTTCTTCGCACATCTTGAAACTGTTCTTGAGGAAAGCGATCTCCCTCCAAGATACCGGTGAAGACCATTACCGTCCAACCCCGACGGCTGAAACGGTGAGCGACTTCCGCCATCTCTCTCGTTTTACCGATCCCAGTCGGTCCCGTAATGATCACCCACTGGTCATCATTTAATAACCTTATTATTTCAGCTAAATGGTTGATATCCAGTTCCCGATCTTGAAGGGGAATATCCCAGTCAATCAGGCTAGGATAGAGATATTCTGCCCTCTCCCGTCCAAAGATCGCGGGAAATACATCCTGGTTTGGACGCACGACTCTAAAGGGCAAGCTATCGCCTGCGATTCTTGCGCGGCGCCGTTTTTGCTGTTTTTCGCGCCACCAATTCAGCCCCGTCAAGCCAAAGCCGGAAAAGGCAGTGGTTAAGAGTAGGTTCACCGGATCTTTATGGACGTTATAAAACTCCCAAAGTATCCGGGCCGCATTAACGACGGGATCGAGCATAAGCTGTGTGCCTTAACTTAAGCTAAATTGTAAAATCAGGGTTTCACTTTAGGACAAAATCAGGTTAAATGTCGATTTGATCCCAAAAAAGCCCCAATTTTCTCCACGGCAGCCTCTAGAATATCGGGATCGTGAACTAAGGCAAAACGCACATAACCCTCACCACCCTTACCAAAACCAGAACCGGGAGAGACCGCGACACCGGTTTGGGCCACCAATTGCCGACAAAAATCGACGGAATTACCCGCCCAACTGGGGGGAATTTTCGCCCAAACGTACATAGTGGCGGCCGGAGTGGAAACAGGCCAACCGATGCGATTTAGGGCATTAATAAACACATCCCGGCGTTTTTGGAAGATAGCGACGGTTTCCTTGACCGAATCTTGATTACCGGTTAAAGCAGCGATCGCACCGTTGAGAATGCCCAAATACTGATTAAAATCAACCATGGCTTTAATCTGTCGCAAAGCCATAATTAACTGCGGGTTGCCAATGGCGAAACCGATGCGAAAACCGCCCATATTATAGGACTTGGAAAAGGTAAAAAACTCGATCGAATTAGTTTTATCTCGATCGGCCTGTAAAATTGACGGGGGGGGCGATGTTCCCGCAAAAAAGATGTCTAGATAGGGAAAATCGTGGATTAAAACTAAATTATGCTGACGGCAAAAATCAACCGCTTTTTGAAAAAATGCCAAATGTGCGATCGCTGTAGTGGGATTATGGGGATAACTCAAGACCATCAGCTTCGATTGTGCCAGCACTAGCTCAGGAATGTCCTCTAAAACCGGCAGAAAGTCATTTTTTGCCAAAATTGGCATTCCGTAGATTTGACCGCCAGCAAGGGCAACACCGCCCAAATGGGAGGGATAACCTGGATCGAGCAGCAGGGCAAAATCCCCGGGGTTGAGAAGGGCCAAAGGTAGATGGGCCGTGCCTTCCTGAGAACCAATTAGGGGTAAAACCTCCGTTTCTGGATCAACGGCAACCCCAAAGCGATCGCTATACCAGTTAGCGGCAGTTACTCGGAAGTCTCGCGTACCATTATGGAGTAAATAGCCGTGGGTGTGAGGATCGTGGAGAGATCGCTCAATAGCATCGACAACGTGGGGAGCAGCCCCAAGATCGGAGGAACCGAGCGAAAGATCGATAATGACATTACCCGCTTCTCTACTGGCAGCTTTTGCCCGATCCATATCGGCAAAAACGTTGGATTGGAGTGCCTGTAAGCGGTGTGCTAGGGTTAAATTATTCATAACCACAGATACCTAATTAGCTGACATAGGTATCGATAAAAGATTGTAATTGTTGTTTGCCGATCGCCCCTTCATGAGTGGCAATAATTTCGTTATCTTTAAAGATGCGTAAAGCGGGAACACCTTTCACATCACATTTAGCCACCGAGTTGGGGTTAGGGTCCACCTCTAGTTTAACTACTTTTAGCCGTTCGCCGTAGGTGTTGGCTACCCAATCGATCGAGGGGGATATCAGACGACACGGACCGCACCAACTCGCCCAAAAATAGACTAAAACGGGTTTTTCGACCTCAAAAACCTCTTGGTCAAACTTCTGATCGCTAATGACAGTTACGCTACTCACAGTATTTATTTCCTCGCCATCGTTACTGATCATCATAGAGGTTCTGGGTACTTTTCGGCAATTATCCAGTTCCACAGTTCCTCAAACATGAGGATCGAAGACATCGCGTAAACCATCACCGATAAAATTAATACTTAACACCGTGATCACGATAGCCAGAGCGGGAAAAATGACCAAATGGGGGGCAGTTGTCAAGTAATCTTTAGCTTTAAATAACATTTGTCCCCAAGTCGGCACATCGGGGGGGAAACCCAAACCCAAAAAACTCAGGGTTGACTCGGTAATAATCGCATTACCCACCGCTAAAGTGGCCGCCACGATAATCATTCCCAAAACATTAGGTAATAAATGCACCCAGATTAAACGGAAAGGAGTGGCCCCCAAAGCAATCGCAGCCGAGATAAACTCCATCTCTCGTAATTTTAAGAAATTTCCCCGCACCAATCTGGCCACCGACATCCAATTTAAACCCCCGATCACCAAAACCACGAGGATAAAAATACCCGTTTCCGGTCCGGCGATTTTCTTGATACTATCGCGAAATAGATAGACAATCAGTAAAAGTAGGGGTAATTGGGGCAAAGATAGGAATAAATCCGTTAATCGCATCAATAAGCCATCGATCGCCCCCCCGTAAAACCCGGAAATAGCCCCGATCGCTGTCCCTAGAATAATCGCGACTATCATAGCAGCAATGCCCACCGCTAGGGAAATTCGACCCCCCACCAAAATCCTCGCCAATTGATCCTGTCCCAGATCATTAGTGCCGAAAAGATGTTTTAAACTAGGGGGAGCAGTGGTTTGACTAAAATCAATGGTATCGATGGGGACCCGATAAAAAATCGGACCGAATAGGACGGCAAGAATAATTATAATTAATGCGATCGCTCCTATTGTTGCCAGGGGATCTCGGTAAAAACGTCGCCAAGTATCGATAATTGCAGAAGACAGGAGAGACATAAGCTGTTAAGTGTTTAAATTACTTTTTGAGACGAGGCACTCTTGCATTAGGGGAGATTCCGCTAATCTAAGAATAAACGGTTTAAATGAGTCTTTTTAGTCTGCTGTATTTTAGGTAAAATCTCAAGATGAGTCCCTTTATTGAAGGAACCGTTGTGTTATAGTATAACTCAAGTTCAGAAAATAGAGAGTAAAACTATGACTGTTAAAGAACTTATTCAAACAGCAATTGATAATTTACCTGAAGAACAACTAGATGAACTTTATCAATTAATTAAAAATTTCACCGCCAGCAAAAACAACTTATTAGAAGAAAAACCATCCTTATTCAAACGTCATTTTCCAGTTGAGAATATGGTGGGTAAAGCTAAAATACTAGGTGATATGGTCAGTCCTATTGTAGATGAAGAAGATTGGGAATGTCTGAAGTAATTGTGCTTGATACTCATATTTGGTTGTGGTTAATAAATGGCAATTTTGACAGATTTCCCGAGCATTGGCTAGAAAAATTTGAGTTAGCAGAATCTCTCGGAGTTTCCCCCATTTCTTGCTATAAAATAGCCCTTGCTAACCAACGGGGGAGATTAGAATTAAGTTATCCCCTTCAAGAGTGGATTCAACAAGCTTTAACAGTAGCTAAAATAGATATATTTTCAATTACCCCCGAAATTGCCATTAGAGCCGTTAATTTATCTCCCATTCACAAAGATCCTTTTGACCGTATTATTATGGCTACAGCCTTAGCATACGGGGCAAAACTGGCTAGTATTGATAACTTATTTTCTAAATATCTTGAAATCAAAGATCATCTCATGGAGAGAGGGAAATAGTAATAAGTAAGAGGACAAAATCAACAGATGATTAAAATTTACACGGAAATCGAACGGGGGCAAAATTGGTTAGAGCGCCATCAAAAATCTTGTCCGATATTTGCCCTAGTTTTAGGTTTTACCGAGACGGGATTAATCCCCGGAATCTCCACCGCTGGTGCTACCCCGGAAGATAGAAAATATACAGCGATCGCCGATGCCGAATTTATCGTTAAAGGAGTTTCACCCCATCCCCGTTATCCCTTACCCCCCCTAACGGTGGGAGCCTCTCCTGCCTATATTACCCGCGCCGTGGTGGAAAAATTAGCCATTCCCGTCCTCGTTTTTAACGCCGGTTTACCCTTGCCCCCGGCCGTCGATTATATCGAACTGGGGGGACAACCGGCCCGTTGTCTCTCCACCGGCCGCGCCCTAGATCTCCCCATAGTAAAACACCTGTTCGCCCAAGGACTAACCTGGGGCGAAAAACTAGCCCGCCAGTCTAGTTATCTAATTATCGGCGAGTGTGTGGTCGGTGGCACCACCACCGCCCTCGCCATCCTCACCGGATTGGGTTATCGAGCCAACGGCAAAGTTAACAGCAGCCATCCCCAGTGCAATCATGCTCAGAAACAGGCAATAGTTGAGCAGGGATTAGCCGGAAAAGAAATTTTTGATCCTTTTGAGGTAATCGCCGCCCTAGGCGATCCTCAGCAGATTTTCGTCGCTGGCATGGCCATCGCCGCCAGTGGGCAGGGTGGGGTACTTCTCGCCGGAGGAACCCAAATGTTAGCCGTTTCTGCCCTAATTCAAGCTCTAGTGACTAAATATGCCTATCCGGTTAACTGGGAAAATATCATCGTCGGCACAACTCGTTGGGTAGCGGAAGATAAAACAGGGGATACGGTGGGATTAGCCAGCCTGATCGGAAAAATACCCCTATTAGCCACACAATTAAACTTTTCCGCCTCTAAATACCCGGTTTTGCAAGCTTATGAACAGGGTTTCGTCAAGGAAGGAGTCGGTGCGGGGGGATGTGCGATCGCTGCTTATCTGTACCAGAATTGGACTAATCAAGATTTGGTCAAGGCGATCGAAAATTTAATCGGGTTTCAACTATAGTAGTTATAGTCATTTCAGATAAGTCTGATACAGTCTAGACCGACAAAATTCTTCAAAACCCTTATGAACTCTGGGATTGATATTCTCAATTTTAATTGAAATGACTATAAGTGATTGGCTACGTTTACCGATTACGAGAATTTAAGGTGTATTAAGCTACGTTAACACACCCCAAATTTATCTATATTTAACCGATAACATCTTCCGATTTAATCAGATGCGCTTCTAGGAACCAGAGACGTTTATCGATGTCTCGGGAGATTTCCGTATAGAGATCTGCTGTGTCGGCATCCCCTTGATTGCCAGTGCTATCAATCGCAGAACGAAGATGGGCGGCGTATAATGCATAACGTTCGGCTAAAGCAACGATATGTTCACTACCATCGACGATATCAGCCGGATATTCTGGCAGAATCGAGTTAGCGGCAGCGATGCGTGCTGTTCCCAAAGCGGTTCCACCTAAAGCGGTAATCCGTTCTGCTACCATGTCCCCATAGCCTTCTAATTCCGTGGCCATTTCGTCGAAGAGGCTGTGCAATTGGTAGAAATTTAAACCTTTTACATTCCAGTGGGCTTGTTTAACCTGAGTTTTTAGGTCTAAACTAGCGGCAAGGGTTTGGCTTAGGATTTCAACAATAGCTTTGCGGATATCTAATGCTAAATCGATACGAGTGGCGTAGTATTGTCCCGTGGTTTTGGTTTTGACTGGAATGGCTACCATAATCTTTCTCCTTGATCAGTTAACAGAATACTCGATAATTTTTGTGGGTGCATAAGGGACTGATTTTGATCCTATTGGACGTTGATAATAAACTGAAAAACGGCCAATTAATTCGGAAAACAAGTAGCTGATAACTGATACTTCCAATGCGCTCAGTACAAGTAACGGCTCGAATCAGCGGCATCAGACAACCTTGAACTGAGCATCAGCAGCCCTCGTCCGTCTGCTGCACTCGAATTGTTAGACCTCTCTTATCGCTCATCTCATGCCAGAAACAAATTCTTGTACCGTAATTCCAGCAGTACGAATAAGACTACGAAGCGTACCCTTTGCCACTTCACGATGATCAGGAACAGAGAGTGTTACCTGTTCGCCCTCCTTAACCATGATAATATGGCTGGCACTTTGACGCGCAACTTGCCAGCCGAAGGTTTCAAATACTCGGACTACCTCACGTCCGCTGAGAACAGGAAGAGCAGAGGACATGATTATGCCATTACCTCTACTTGGTGAGTTTCAATCGTTAGGGGTAGCCCACGTTCTGCACGAACTTGAAGGCAGGCGATAATTGCATCTCTGATATTTTCAAGAGCTTCTGCTCTCGTTTTACCTTGGCTGACACAACCCGGAATGCTGGGGCATTCTACAACCCAAACTCCATCTTCGTCACGGTCAAGTGTTACAGTCAACTTCATAAGTTTTCACCACAATCTCCCAGCTTATAGTTTACCTCGTGTTCTCACCTACCTATTAGTGGATGACAAGAACCTTCAGTAATCAAAGCTACATCAAGGAAGATACCGAATTGGGTTTTGCCCACCTTCAGCAAACTCAACCCAATTTACGCAGCAATTCTCATTTTAAGGTTTCATGACATTAAAACCCCTGCACCTAGAGGGGTTAATAATTCTTAACGAATCTCTAGATCGCTGAAACAACGCAAAATCGTTTCAAAATGAGAATTGCTGCAATTTACGGATGTTGCCCCTATGTACTGAACATGAGTTAATCGAATGTCGTATCGACCTTCCCTGTCTGCTGGCTCTGCACCAGCATGGTTCGCTATGTACAAATTATTCGCATTATTCTCATAATCACGATGATAAAGAATAATACGGTCAACTTCACGATTGGGATCGATCTTCCACTGACCCGTTGAACCAGTGTTGTCATCGTGGAGAACAAAGTGTTTTCCCTCTGTAAAGATAACGACTACCTTTTCATTTGGCTTTATGAAGTCACGGGCTTTCACAAAATCAGCAATTCTCATACTTGTGAGGCACAAAGTTTCTGGTTTTAGTTAGGGAACAGGCAACAGATGGTGTACTTTATAAGACTGAGAAACGCTATAAATGATTAACGAAATACATCAGACTACAATCACACCCAACAAAAAAGCTCTAACTTGCCCGGGCAAAACCTCTCACAGATATCTCTCCAGTTGCAATGGAAAGATAACGGCTCTTCTCGACTTTGTGTGATAATTTTTGCTTATGGAATCGTGAAATGCTTATCGGGTAACACTTTTAGGACTATTTTGTCGAAGAAACTATCAGTATAGACCTCGTTTCCACACAGAAACCAGAAGAGCCAGATAACTTGAGGTCTAACTGATTGATTATGCTCCTAAATGAGCCGCTAATTCTTCCGAACCGCCAATTAATTGGCCGTTAATGAAGACTTGTGGGGTGGTGGTATTACCACTCATAGCCCGCAGAGAACGACTGGTGGCATCGCGTCCGAGGATAATTTCTTCGTATTGTAGGCCTTTTTCTTCTAACATTTTCTTGGCCCGGAGGCAGTAGGGACAACCCACTTTCGAGAAAAGAGAGACTAAAGGCGGTTTTTTGGCTTCTGGGTTGATGTAGTGTAACATCGTTTCCGCATCGGAGACTTTGAAAGGATCTCCCGGTTCTTCTGGTTCGATGAACATTTTCTCGATAACACCATCTTTGACTAGCATCGAATAGCGCCAAGAACGTTTACCGAAACCTAAGTCAGCTTTATCGACTAACATCCCCATTCCTGCGCTAAATTCGCCGTTACCGTCGGGAATTAAGACGACATTATCACATTCTTGATCTTTTGCCCACTCGTTCATGACAAAGGTATCATTCACCGACAAGCAAACAATAGCATCTACGCCATTTTCCCGAAAAACAGGGGCTAATTCGTTATATCCGGGTAAATGGGAGGTGGAACAGGTGGGAGTGAATGCCCCGGGTAAGGCAAAAAGAACAACGGTTTTTCCTTTGAATAATTCCTCGCTGGTGATGTTCACCCATTGATTATTTTGACGCACGGGAAAGGTGACATCGGGAACTCTCTGTCCTTCTCGGTTTGGTAGCATAATCTTCAACTCCTAATTACTAAGTCGTACTCATTTCGAGTTTGTCTAAATTAAGTGTACTCATAACGACTATGAGTTGTCAACAAGTATTTATACTTAAATTAGGAGATAGGAGAATGGGAAATAGACAAAAGGCAGTAATATTGATTAGTTAATTTACCTAACCCCCCACACCCAACACCCAACCCTTTTTTTACTGAAAAATGATGTTTTCCTTCCTGAAAAAAAGCTATAAATGGCTAGGACTAGCGATAATAACGGTGATTTTGGCGATTACACCCGCAGTCATTGCCCAATCAACCACTAGCACCATACCTCTGGCAAAAATTAACTGGTTACAGGCGATTTTTTTGGGATTTGTGCAGGGAGTGACGGAATTTTTGCCGATTAGCAGTACCGCTCATCTAAAAGCGATTCCCGTCTTTTTGGGTTGGGGAGATCCCGGTGTCACCTATACGGCAGTGATTCAATTGGGCAGTATTGCGGCGGTATTGTCCTATTTTTGGCAGGATTTAAGGCAAATATCCACAGGAATGGTGAAAGCGGTGGCTAGTTCCGATTATCGTTCCCAGGATTTTCGTTTAGCCGTGGGGATTATCCTAGGCACAATTCCGATCGTTTTCTTCGGTTTGTTAATGAAACTTTTCATTCCCGATTTAGATAATTCCCCCCTGAGAAGCATGACAGCGATCGCCAGTGCCTCCATAGTCATGGCTTTACTCTTAGGTACGGCCGAAAAAATCGGGAAACATAAACGCAGTTTTGAGACTTTGCGACAAAAAGACGGGGTTTTAATGGGATTAGCCCAAGCTTTAGCGCTCATACCGGGGGTATCTCGTTCTGGGTCCACCTTAACTGCCGGGTTATTCATGGGTTTAGAAAGGGCCGTAGCGGCGCGATTTTCCTTCCTGTTGGGGATTCCGGCGATAACTTTAGCCGGTTTAGTGGAATTTAAAGGAGTTCTCGACCAGATTAACACCAGTGAATTAATTCCCCTCGCTATTGGGGTAATTTCTTCGGCGATATTTTCCTATCTTTCGATCGCTTGGTTATTAGATTATCTCAAAAAACAGAGTACCTGGGTTTTCGTCTGGTATCGTCTCTTTTTCGGGGTTACTATCCTGATTGGTGTAGCCTTGAGGCGTTTTTCCTGACCTTTTGGCATTCTAATTAGGGTTTGCTGAATAATGGTAAAAACCTTACAGGAAAGGGCTTTTAGCTTGATTGAGAGCTTCCCAAATGCACTTAAATCTGCTAGAATCTCTTAAAACCCTTGCATCACCCTTGCATCTTCTCTAATTAGTGCTAATGTACCGTAAAAGCGAGTTACCCTCAACCCCACCAGAAAACTTCGAGCTGCCCTTTGAGGGGAAATTATCCCAAGATAATCGTTGGGTAATTATGGCCAACCTCATTCCCTGGTCAGAATTTGAAGCGGAATACGCATCACTTTTTTCAGAAGAAATGGGCGCACCCGCCAAAACATTTAGGATAGCAATGTCCGCATTAATTATTAAAGAAAAATTAGGAACAAGCGATAGAGAAACGGTAGAACAAATCAAGGAAAATCCTTATTTACAATACTTCTTGGGGTTTTCATCCTACAGCAATGAACCCCGGTTTGAAGCGTCAATGTTGGTTAACTTTCGAGAAAGAATCACTCTGGAACTAATTAATAAAGTGAATCACTTTATGGTCAAAAATTCGAGAGAAATAAAATAAGGAGAAAACACCGAAAAAAAGTTAGAGAGCGAAACCCAAAGTCAACCCGAAAATCGAGGTAAATTAATTTTAGATGCCAGTTGTGCGCCCGCAGATCTTAGTTATCCTACGGATTTAAACCTGTTAAATCAAGGAAGAAAACAAACCGAAAGAATTATTGATATTCTCTAGGAAACTTTAAAAGGAAAACTTGTTCAAAAACCGAGAACCTATCGTCTCCTAGCCAGAAAAAGTTATTTAGAAGTAGCAAAAAAAAGAAAACCTACCGTCAAACAAAGACGAAAAGCTCTGAAAAGACGGCCAATTCAAGTCTGAATTGCATCACTGTCTGATCTACCTTTATAGAATACCTCATTCGGGGTACGATAGTCAAGACATTTTCGAGGACGATTGTTAATCAAGTTTACGGCTCTTTCCACCTCCTCTGGCTTAACGATTTTAAAATTCGTTCCCTTAGGGAAAAATTGTCTTAACAGTCCATTGGTATGCTCGTTTAATCCCCTCTCCCACGAATGATAAGGAGTAGCAAAATAAAAATCTGCTCCTAGTTTCTGACTCAACTCTTGATGTCCACAAAATTCTTTGCCGTTGTCACAAGTAAAGGTTTTTCTTTTGTCAGGGTGAATCTCTTGAAAAAGTTTTTCTGTGACTCTATTGATTTCCGATGCGGTTTTGTTTTTGGCTAATCCTGCTACTAAAAATTTCGAGGCTTTATCTACATGAGTAACGAGAACTCCTAGATGATTGCCTCCAATCATTGTGTCACTTTCCCAATGACCGATTTCAGTTTTCTGGTCAGCAATTACTGGTCGCTCGCTGATATCTACACGCCCTGGAATCCCTCCACGCTTACTTTTTGCTCCGCCTCGACTCTTTCTTTGACAAAGCCCCCGGCGTAAATATTTCTGGTACTCTCCACATCTGTGATAGTTCTGATAGATCATTTGATAGATGGTTTCGTGACTGAGAGATTCTTGACTGGCTCTTTTCAGACGACCTGCTATTTGTTCGGGACTATGATAATCTTTCAATCCTTCTTTGACCAACTCTAAGGCTGACTCGCTGACATTTTTAAAGGGTTGTTTGGCATTTTTTCGCCTTGTCTCGCTTTCAGCTTGTGCTGTGTCAGGTAGATAGCAGCCAAGAGAACTTTGATTCCTTTTTAATTCCCGTGATATTGTGCTTTGATGACATCCGAGCCAGACGGCCATTTGCCGTTGAGATAAATTTCCCTCCTGACTAAGTTGGTAGAGCAAGTTTCTTTGTTCTATGTTAAGATGTTGGTGGCTCATTTTGGGTCTGATTTGTTTTTGTTAATGATCAGACAGTACCTGATGAGCCTTTCTTTGTCAACTCTTGAGGTTGATGCGTTTCATTTTTGAATTGGCGGACAACTGCAATATCTGAAAAGAAATCTCGACCATATTGAACAACTTTTAGCAGAAGGAGCCTCTCTACAAAGCTTGAAAAAAAGAGACTATAAACTGTTATTAGTAGTCACAGAAGTTTATCGCCAACAACTCTGGATGTACCAAAATAACAAACAGAGTATTGAAGACAGAATTGTCAGCTTAACTCAACCCCATATCCGTCCGATAGTCAGAGGAAAAGCTGGAAAACCCGTAGAATTTGGGGCTAAATTCTCAGCAAGCTGTATAGATGGTTACATATTTTTAGACCGGATTAGTTGGGATAACTTTAATGAATCGGGAGATTTAAAAGCACAAATAGAAGCTTATTATGACTATACAGGATACTATCCAGAATCAGTTCATGTGGACAAAATTTATCGAACCAGAGAAAACCGAGCTTGGTGTAAAGAAAGGGGAATCAGAATCAGTGGTTCCCCATTAGGAAGACCAGCCAAAAATGTTAGTAAAGAACAAAAGAAACAAGCTACCGATGATGAGAGGATTCGGAATTGTATAGAGGACAAATTTGGACAAGGGAAAAGAAGATTTAGCTTAGGTAAAGTGATGGCTAAACTTCCTCATACTTCCTTTTCAGCGATTGCTATTACTTTTTTAGTCATGAATCTTTCTAGCCTGTTGAGGCAGGTTTTTTGGGCTTTTTTATGTCTGAAATGGGGCTCTTCGGGAATTGTTATGCAAATAATTAACTTAAAATAAAATTCGATGAGAGCAACTACGCTCAAAAGTAGCTGAAATTCATACAAGAAAGGACTTAAGGCACAAATAGGTTAATACCAAAAGATAGACAATCGAGTTAAGATTTGATATAATAGCCAAAAACGAGATTATTTTACTTATGATACTTGACAAATTTTTGAACCTACAAGGAACCTGTATTCAAGGCTATCGACACCTAGAAAATATCGGTATAGTTTTCCAAATCGAATCGAAAAATAAAAAAGCAGCCTGTCCTCGTTGTGGGTTAGAGAGCGATAAACTTCACCAAAATCATCGACATTTAGTCAAAGATTTACCGCTCTCAGGTCAACCAGTGTACCTGCAAGTTAATCGTCGTCAATTTAAGTGCGGTAATTGTCAGAAACCCTTTAGCGAAGAGTTAGATTTTGTCGCCAAGAAACGAACCTATACGAAAAGACTAGCCGAGAATATACTCGAACAATTAAAAGAAGGAGATATTTTAAATGTTAGCCGAAGAAATGACGTAACGGAAGAAGAGATTCAAAGAATGATAGAGGACATAGCTGAAGAAATTACAGAGACAGACCTATCGAAATTAAAAAGACTAGGAATTGATGAAATCGCTCTAGTCAAAGGACAAAAAAATTACTGTGCGGTTTTAGTAAATTTAGATACGGGAAAACTAATAGCTATTCTAGAGAAGCGAACACAAGAAGAATTGAGGGAAACGCTTACAGGGTGGGGAAAAGAGGTGTTAGAGCAAATTGAAGAAGTCAGCATAGACCTTTGGTTGCCCTATAAAAATTTGGTGAAAGAATTGATGCCATCGGCCGAGGTAGTCGCCGATAGATTCCATGTAATGAAACAAATTAATCAAGAGTTAGACGAACAAAGAAAAGCAGAAAAAAGAGCCGTAGAAGCGCAGAGAAATAAAAAACAGAAAGCGGAAAAAGAAGCGAAGCTAGAAGTTTTAAAGCGAAGTAAATATAGCTTGTTAAAAAATGAAAAAGATTTAACGGAAACCCAAAAAATCAAACTAGAAGCTATCAAAGAAAATTTCCCAAATTTGAAAAAGATGCACGAGTTAAAGGAAGAATTTAGAAAGATTTATGAAACCTCAGAGAATCCGACAGAAGGACTGCTATCCATCTCGGACTGGTTGGCAAAATCCTCCAGTGTTTTTACCAAGAGTTGTCAAACAATCCGAAACTGGTTTGGAGAAATCATTAGTTATTTCGAGCGAAGGACAACTAATGGGGTGGTCGAGGGAATCAACAATAAACTTAAACTAATAAAACGGAGAGGCTATGGCTTTAGAAACTTTCGGAATTTTTGGGTTAGAAGTATGTTGTCTTGGCATCTTGTCTGTTGATTTAGCATAAAGGGTAACGAAGAGCCGGAAATGGAAAAACAGCACTTTTTCTCGGTCAATGATTAGGATAAGTTATAATTTAAAAAATTAATCAACAAGTAAAGCTTATGCTTGTAGCTAAGTGAAATCATTGATTAAGAGACCTGTACTTTTCAATGACTTTTTGCCGCAAACCCTAATACCAAATTTCAAAAACTATGGCATACTTATAGAAAAGATTATTAAGTGGATAAATTGGCGATGCCGGTCGTACCCAAAATTGATATTGTTGAGTCAGTAGAAGATTTAAAAAAATTAATGAAACAACAAAAAAGTAGTTTAGCCTACGCTAAAGTACAGTCCTTATATTTTTTGAAGATGGGGGAGGTAGAGACGGTTCGCCATTTAGTGGTATTAATGGGACGAGGGGAAAGAACAATCCATCGCTGGTTAAGTTTTTACAGAAAAGGAGGAATCGAGCGATTATTATCTGAAGGAAACCCACCAGGAAGACCGAAAAAGATTTTGGTAGAAGAAGTCGCTCTTTTACAAAACGAATTAAAAGACCCAGTGGGTTTTACCAGCTATAAAGAGATTTATTTTTGGCTCTCGGTCGTTCGAGAAATTTCCGTCAGCTATACAACAGTTTATCGTCTCGTTAGACAGGAATTAGAAGCTAAATTAAAAGTACCTAGACCAGGAAATCCGAGACAATTGCCTGGCGAAGTAGATGAGTTTAAAGCGAACTTATCTAAACGACTAAAAGCTTTACTAGACAGGGAAAGCGAGAAAGTAAAGCGTTACGAGAAAGTAAGTTTTTGGTGCGAGGATGAAAGTAGATTTGGTTATCACACTATTGCTCGGAATAAAATAACTCTTTTCGGAGTTAAGCCGATTGGTAATTTTTAATATAACTTCCAATGCTTTTGGCTGTACGGGGCTGTAGAGCCTCGACAGGGCAGAAGCTTCTTCTATGAATTCTCCCATTTAGATGGGGATTGTTTCGGAGAATATCTATTACAACTATCGCAAGCTTTTCCCAATGAATTACATATTTTACAAGTAGATAACGCTCCTGCACATATGGCGGGACACTTAGAAATTCCCGACAATATTATCTTGTTTTATCAACCTTCTTGTTGTCCTGAAGTTAACCCCGCAACAGAGAGTTTGGCTGTACCTGAAAAATTTTCTGGCATGGGAAACTTTTGAATCTCTTGATGCTTTAAGAGATAAACTCGATGCTCTTTTAAATCGTTTATCCAATGACACTAGGCTCTTCGTTACTTGGTATGGTTCGATAGGGGGGCATAAATCGACTAAATCCTTATCTGGCAAGGGATTTAATTGATTAGTTCGCTCTAGATCGAAAATAATTGACAAAAATCGCTAAATGCTTTTCTATATAAGGGTTCCATCCCTTATAACCCCCGTTCATTGCATAACACAAACCGAAGAGCCTGACACTATCGGGTATTTAACGGGATGGTCTTGGATTTTAGAAGCTCTATGTCTGTCAGGAATTTAGAAATTTGGTATAAGATAACAGCAAAACTGTCCGAGATTTTCCCTATGAGCGATCAAATTCTTTCATCCCTCTCCCTGGAACAAAAACGACAAAACCTGCGCCACCAAAGGCGATCGAAGGTGTGGCAAGCTCTAGGTCGCTTTCTGGTGGTTAGTGGTTTAGCGACGGGATTAGCTTGGGGGATGACTTCACCCTATTGGACAATTACCAAGGCTGGACAGGTGGAAATCGCAGGCACGGAATTAATGTCCCCCGAGTCGATTCGCGCTTGGCTGAAATTAAGCTATCCTCTATCTCTCTGGGAATTACCTACCCATCAATTACGAGAAAAATTAGCGGCTATTCCCGCTATTGCCGACGTTAAGATCGAGCGGCAATTATTACCCCCGAAAGTGATTGTTTCTATTCAAGAAAGAAAACCTGTTGCCCGTTGGCGTTCTCATCAACAGCAAGGTTTTTTAGATGCCTCGGGAACGATAATTCCTCAAAACTATTATGGTCGAACTCTGCCCAAAAGCCAATTACCTAGCCTAGAAGTGCTTGGTTACGACCGACAATATCAACAACAGTGGCAAAAAATTTATCCCTTAATTGATAACTTATCCATTAAAATTACCGCCATCGATTGGCGCAATCCTAGTAATCTTGTACTAAAAACCGAGCTAGGACAGGTCTATTTAGGTTTTTATAAAGATAGATTGCCCGAAAAATTAACCGCTCTCGTACAATCGCGGCAATTGTCATCCAAGATACCTCTAGCGCGAATTATCTACATTGATCTGAGCAATCCCGATGCTCCCACTGTACAATTAAAGCCACAGCCAGCCCCTAGGGTTGCCAAAGTAACGGCAACCGGTCGGGATTAACTGGAATTGATCAGTAAATAACCGCAATTATTCCCTTTAGGTATTGGCAAAAAAACCAAATTATGATTTTATGAACAAGAAACTGATACTGTAGATACTGGAACCGACATAATATTAGTGATAGTGTTAACAGTGCATCTCTAATTCATCAAATCAATAACAGAATCTTGTACTAAGAGTGTTCCAATTCCAATGACATCGATTAATGAGATCGTTCCCACCTATCCCAATCTGAACAGTAACGATTATGCCAGTTCAGCTATGAGCGAAGATAATCATTACTCTCAGAATAATGCTGGAGTATTATTTACTCGTCCCCATGAATCACAGATGACACCCCGAGAAGAAAGTCGTAGTAATCGCATCGTGCCGAGCAATGTCGCCAAGATCAAGGTGATCGGGGTCGGCGGTGGGGGCTGTAACGCCGTTAACCGCATGATCGCCAGTGGCGTGACCGGAATCGAATTTTGGGCAATTAACACCGATGCCCAGGCCCTGGCCCACTCCTCCGCCCCCCAGAGGTTACAAATCGGGACAAAATTAACCCGCGGCCTAGGGGCGGGGGGCAATCCGGCGATCGGACAGAAGGCGGCGGAAGAATCCCGGGATGAAATCGCCCAAGCATTGGAAGGAACTGATCTAGTCTTTATTACCGCTGGCATGGGCGGCGGTACGGGAACAGGGGCTGCTCCAATTGTGGCCGAAATTGCCAAAGAAATCGGCTGTTTGACCGTGGGAGTTGTGACTCGTCCCTTTACCTTCGAGGGTCGTCGTCGCACTAATCAGGCCGATGAGGGGGTGGGCGGTTTACAAAGTCGGGTCGATACCCTGATTATTATCCCCAATAACCAGTTATTACAGGTAATACCCGCCGAAACTCCCCTACAGGAGGCTTTTCGCGTCGCTGATGATGTGCTGCGGCAAGGGGTACAGGGTATCTCGGATATTATCACTATCCCCGGTCTGGTCAATGTGGATTTCGCCGATGTGCGGGCAGTGATGGCCGATGCGGGTTCAGCCCTAATGGGCATCGGCATCGGTTCCGGAAAATCTCGGGCTAAGGAAGGAGCGATCGCTGCTATTTCCTCGCCGTTACTGGAATCCTCGATCGAAGGGGCGAAAGGTGTGGTCTTTAACATCACCGGTGGTCAAGACCTAACCCTACACGAAGTCAATGCCGCCGCCGAAATTATCTATGAAGTGGTGGATCCCAACGCTAATATCATCTTTGGGGCAGTAATTGACGAGAAAATGCAGGGAGAAGTCAGAATTACCGTCATTGCCACTGGTTTTTCTGGGGAATCCCCCTCTCGTCCCACCAGTAGCAAGGTGGTGATCAATACCCCCGCACCCAGTCCGGCACCCACTCCTGAACCACCAAAACCGGCGGGATTAGATATCCCCGATTTCTTGCAACGTCGTCGTCCTTTTGATCGCTAACGGCCTATGACTGCCATTGCCCTCACCATCGCCGGTTCCGATAGTGGTGGCGGCGCGGGAATTCAAGCTGATTTGAAAACCTTCGCCTTCCACCGAGTTCATGGCACCAGCGCCCTTACCTGCGTTACCGCCCAAAATACCCTGGGGGTCGAGCGCGTCGAATCCTTAAGTCCAGAAATGGTAACAGCCCAAATCGATGCGGTGGTCAGGGATTTCGGTGTGCAAGCGGTCAAGACGGGAATGCTGTTCAGCAGCGAGATTATCGAAGCGGTGGCCGAGGCGATCGAGCGCTGGCGTTTAATCAGTTTAGTGGTGGATCCGGTTATGGTTTCGCGGGTAGGAGCCAAATTAATTGATGATCGGGCTATAGATAGTCTTTTTAATAGTTTAATTCCTCTGGCTTCGATTGTTACCCCTAATCGTTACGAAGCACGGCTTTTAAGTGGCATCGAGATCAATGATTTTGAGACGATGAGAGCGGCCGCCGAAATTATTTTCCAGAAGTCAGCCACACCGGTATTAGTGAAAGGAGGAGCCATGAAAGGCCGGCTGCGTGGGGTTGATATCTACTTTGATGGGGAGGAATGGCAAACTTTTAAGACCAGAAGCGTCGAAACCAATAACACTCACGGGACTGGTTGTACCCTATCGGCAGCGATCGCGGCTAACCTCGCTTTGGGTGATGACCTAAAAATAGCGGTGAAAAAAGCCAAGGAGTACGTTACTAACGCCCTTGAGCATTCCCTCGCTATCGGTAGCGGAACCGGTCCAGTAGGCCATTTTTACCGCTTAAAAGCCCTAAATTAGTCAATTCATAACCACTACTCCGCGTATTTCCCCCAAGTACCCCAGAGTTGCACTGGTCGCCCCTCGGTTCCCCTCTCGGTCTATCGGGAATTAGTCAAAGAATTGCAGTCCACCCAGGCACGGGTGGAATTTCTAGAAGCACAAAACCAGCGGTAATGATTCGGTAGTAAGCTAAAACGCACTTAAACCACCTAAAATAGAAATAGTAACTTGAGAAAAATTCTACTTATGCCAGCTAAAGATTTCCGGTTCTTCCGAACTTACCATGTAAAATCAACTGGCAAAATGCCAATTTAATAAACATCTAAGACTAAAGTTTTTAAAGTTTCTAAATCCATAGCCTCTCCTTTTCATCACCTTCAGTTTATTGTTAATTACTTCCACTGTTCCTTGGGTTGTTCGGTTATCAAAATAGGCAGTTATTTCATCAATCCACCGCCTCATTGTCTGGCAGCTTTTAGGAAAGTAAGCCATCGCCTTTTTTATCCAATCACTCAAGGCAAATAATCCCTCATTCCCCTCCGTATTTTTCTCAAATACTTCTCTAAATTCCTCTTTTAATTTGTGCATTTCCCCAAGTTTTGGAGACACTTTATATACTTCTTCCAATTTTTTCCTTTCTTTCTCTACTAAGTCTCCTTCATTCTTTAATAATACCAATTCTCCAAAGTCTGACTACAGAAGTTTAATCCCCCTAAATCCCCCTTAAAAAGGGGAACTTAAAGGGGGATTTAAATTCGATGTGTAGTTTTCATTTAGAGAAATGGTATAAGGCATATTTGCTCTTGGCTATTCCTGCTAAGATATTTTCTTTATTTTTCTTATTTTTTATCTTAGCTGCCTCTCTTTTTACCTCCTTTCTTGCTTCATCTAGCTCGTTATTTACTTGTTTCATTACATGGAATCTATCCCCTACTATTTGAGCTTGAGGCATTAGTTTTTTCTCTGACAGGGGGACAAGCGAGCTAGAAAACTTGCCAACACAGGCTTCTGGCTTCTCTCGCTAGAAATAGATCTAGCGATTCTAGGCAAAAAGCTAACGAAAGAATTAGGGATAGGAGCGAGCTTACTAGGAATTATTATTAATAAGTGAGAGATGGTGCGGCGAACTTTTTAGAGCTAAAACCATGAAAAGCTTATGATATATGGATTTCAGCCTTCTTGTCCCCCTTTCAGGTTTTTTCTGCCACATTTTTATACCCTATCCACAGGTCTATACTTACTTCCTCTATTTGGCTCAAAACCTCTTCTCCCCAGTGTTTCAGATATTCTGTTAATGCTTCTTCTGTTCTTTTTTTCACTAAGCCTATAATTTTTCCTGTGTCTATATTTACTAACACAGCATAGTAATTTCCTTTTCCCTTTATCATGGCTATTTCATCTATTCCTAGTTTTTTTAGCCCTTGAGGTTTTGCGGTTATTAACTCTTCTCCTAAGTCTTTGAGCATCGTCTCTATTTCTTGTTCGCTTACTCCATTTCTTTCTGCCGTATTTTTGAGATCACTATTCAGGACTTCGGCCACTATTTTTTTTCTAAATCTGTCTGTGTAGGTTCTTTTCTTCGGCAAATAATTTAGTTCTTCTGTGAATTTTTTCCCACATTTCTCGCAGCTCATCTGACGACGATTGATTCTCAGATATAATGCCTGTTCTCCAAAGGGTAAATCTCGGATTGTTAATTCATTGTTTTGATGAACTTTTTCCGTTTTACTTCCACAATGAATGCACTGGCTTTCTCTTGACATATTTTCTAAATGTAAAACAATTCCTATATCGGTAATAATTTGATAATTGGTAACGACAACTCCTTCTAGGTGAAGTAGCCCGGTCATTAACTTTAATTGTGGATTTGATGGCATAAGTATAGCTTGTGTCTAAAATTGCTGGTCTTGGCTGTCTATATTTTAAACAATAAATTGCTGTATTGCAAGCATAGTCAGCTTTTAAAGATAAATTATTGTTTTTATTGGTCAGCAATAAGTGTCTGTTTTTTCTTTGATTTTACACGACAAGTTCGGAAGAGCCATTAAAATCGGGAGTTCATAATTACCTAGTCACCGATAGTGATTAGACCCCACAGTGCGGTATTGGGTTTTATTGAGGGGGTGTCGGACCGATGGGGTAGGATAGTAGGACAGAGGAGGAGGCTCGACCGCAGAGAGCGGTATAATTAATATTTAGATGCCTTCATGCCTAACTTGAAGTGAGAGTATATGTTTAAAGAAACTACTTATTGGCATAAGTTCAGTTATTTTCTTGGATTGGTTCGAGAGATTGGTGGCTGGAATTTCCTATACCGCTATGTAATACGAGCATTTTATAAGATAACCAAGCTCAACCAGAAAATGGTTCTATTTAATAATGTAGAAATGACTCTGCCCTATGATAGTCGATTCGGAACGGAAATTTTCCTCAAGGGAAGCAAGTTAGATTGGGGATCTGAAATTATCCTTCATCGGTTCTTAGATATTAATAAAGACTTTATTGATGTTGGGGCTAATATTGGTTATTACAGTTTACTGGCTGCTCCTTCATCCAATCAGGTTTATGCCTTTGAACCCGATCCGAGAATGGTTGAACACTTAAAGAGAAATCTTTCCCAGTTTCAAAATTGTCATATTCTAGAAGAAGCACTTTTTTCCGAGCCTGGCACTATGGATCTTAATTTGAACTCAATGCCTGAACTAAATTCGCTGGTTAGGTATAGTCCCCAAGAGAACAAGGTGACAGTCAAGGTAAATACTTTAGACAAATTGATGTCTGATTATCCGTTACTAAGTGTTTCCTGTATCAAAACAGATGCTGAAGGAGCAGATTTCGATATACTAATGGGTGGCAAAAATCTTCTCATTCGAGATCAGCCTTTGGTCTTGTCGGAAATTTATCCAACAAAGAAGCTCCTCGAATTTATTAAATCTATTGAATTTACCTGTTTTGCTTTCGTCAAATCTAAGGATGAGAATGGAGATAATTTCCAACCAAAATTCATGAAGATTGAAACAAAACCGACAAACTCTCGTGTTAAAATGATTTTCTTAGTTCCTCATAGGCTCTTGTCAAGGTTTGAAGAGCTAAAAGATGTCTAACACTTCGTTGCTGCGGACGGAACAGAGCTTATTTCTAGGATAGCGATCATCATAGCTATAGTGTGCGTTCCTTGATGTGGCTCCTACTGCCGGACCGATAGATTTTGGGGAACGCACCATGCTCATTAAACATCTCCAAAAATTATAACCTGATCACAGCCTGCTTTGGGTGTATATAGCGGTTCTCGCATCTGTGCGGCACACTTAAACCTTTGCTGATTAAGCTGTTCAGGATCGGGAATGTACCTCTTGTGAATCAGAAACGCTATATACTAACTAAATAGTTCGATAGCTCAAATGTATATCTATCGTTGCTAATTCAATTTCACTGAAAAAATATCAGGGCTCTTCTCGACTTTGTGTGATAATTTTTGCTTATGGAATCTTGAAATGCTTATCGGGCAAGACGTTTAGGGCTATTTTAACGTTCGGCGATGACTTCGGCGTGAGATCAGTAGTTCGACAAGCTCACTAACACGAACGCTCAGTCGAGCTGCGGAAGAGACTATCAGTATAGATCTCGTTTCCACACATAAACCAGAAGAGCCGCCAGTTTTCCTAGCCATTGCCTGATAAGTGATATATTTACTGAAAAACTGGGCAATCTAGAACTAAACAGCATCGTGATGAGGGGGATAAGACTTTGGACTCTGCTAACGCTCAGAAAATTCTCGGCTATTTCATCGAAGAAGCAAAAGAACACCTGGAAACTTTAGAACAGGGTATTTTAGACTTAGGCAATCTCGTCAACAACAATGAACAGATGAACGAGATGTTTCGTGCCGTCCATTCCGTCAAGGGGGGGGCGGCCATGTTAGGTTATAGCAGTATCCAAAAAACTGCTCACCGTCTTGAGGATGCTTTCAAAATACTAAAAGAAAATCCTATAGAAGTCGATCAAAAATTAGAGTCTTTGTTCCTCAAGGGTTATGATCTGCTTCAGGTATTAATCGATAAGCTGCGGGAGCCCTTAGGTTTGCAAAGCGAGGAAGCTAACGCCATCGTTAAAAACGGTGAAGCGACTTTTGCCGAATTACAGGCCCATCTTAACTATCTTCTCGGCCAGGGAAAATCTACCTCTGCTATTGCGGCAGCCCCTTCTATCTCCATTAGCGTCAGAGATATACTCAAACAGATGTTACAACTGTTTAAACAGCAAGAAACCAGCGCTTCCCGTCAGCAATTACAAAAATTAATTTCATCTCTGTCTCAATTGGCCTCAGAACAGCAACAATGGCAATATTTAGTTAAAAATGCTCAATCGGCTCTGGCTAACCCCAAACATTCCTACCGTACTCTCGCCCCAGTTATCATTAAAGAATTAAAACAAGCCAGTGATTTATTAGCATGGGGTCGCGGGGAAGAAATCACCGTCAGTCAAGAATTGCAATTATTAGCCACCGCCAAATTACCACAAATCCTGATTACCCTAGAACCCGAATTAGCAGCTAGTACCCTGCGGCAAATGTTCAGTCGCCAACAGGTCTCGCAACTGGTACAGTTATTACAAAAAAGACGTTAACAGCTGCCCCAGCGTAATTAATTGTGCGCCAACCGAGGTGGCAATAATTCTCGATGGTGAATTGGGATAGAGCCAAACCAGAAAAAGCTAAGATATGGCAAGATAAAAACTTAATGCTGACGGCTGACAAATATCAGACCTGAGGCAGCATCTCTTGAATCACCGGTCAAGCTGGGATTTACTGAGAGTAAGCGATCTGCTAGAGTTTTAACGTTCGTTAAATTTCTCGGGCAGAGAAAACAAACAAAACCATAATGGTGTTACTGGGTGTGTGGAAGTGCTTAAAAATCTCAATTTTTCGAGGCGATACTCCTCGCTGGCCCTGCTGCTGGCTATTTTCGGATTATTTCACGGGACGGTCATGGCCGAAGAAGAACCCACAGAGACGGTTTTTCCCCGCGTCGAGCAGCTAGTACAGTCTCCTCCTGCGACGGGAGAAACTACTCCACCCGTGGCACCACCGACGGAAACTCCGACGGAAAACCCAATCCCTACAGAAACTCCCACCGCAGCTCCACCGGCACCGGCGGAGGAGTCGCGGGTTTTGGTGGCTGAAGTGGTAGTACAAGGGGCTAATCGAGAATTAGAAAATCTAGTTTATAATACCATTCGCACCCGACCTGGACGAAGCGCGACTCGATCGCAATTACAAGAAGATATTAACGCCGTTTTTGCCACGGGCTTTTTTGCCGATGTGCGGGCAGTTCCCCAAGATACGCCCCTAGGGGTGCGAGTTACCTTTGAGGTGCAACCTAACCCCGTTTTTCAGGGTGTACAAATTCAAATTGCCCCAGAAACCGTGGACAAATCGATTTTACCTGCCGGGGTGGTCGAGGAAATTTTCGCTAGTCAATACGGCAAAACCCTGAATTTACGGGAACTACAGGCGGGGGTAAAAAAAATTAATGACTGGTACAGCAAAAACGGCTATGATCTAGCCCAGGTGATCGGTGCGCCGCAAGTCAATCCCGATGGTCGGGTTATTCTGGTCATTTCCGAAGGTTTAATCGAAAAAATTCAAGTACGTTATTTTAACGTCGAACAGGAACCAGTCAAGGCTAAAACCAGAGAATTTATCATTACTAGGGAAATGCGCCTAAAAGCGGGGGATATTTTCAACCGTAATACTGCCCAACAGGATTTACAGCGTGTTTTCGGTCTCGGTTTATTCGAGGATGTGCGTCTGTCTTTTTCCCCCGGCAGCGACCCAAGGGAGGTGATTGTTAACGTCGATGTGGTGGAAGGTAATACGGGTTCCCTAGCCGCTGGGGGCGGTATTAGCTCGAATGCAGGCTTATTCGGCACTGTCAGCTATCAGCAGCGCAATTTTGGCGGTAATAACCAAACTTTAGGGGCAGAAGTTCAGTTAGGGGAACGGGAATTTTTATTCGATCTGAGTTTTTCCGATCCTTGGATTGCCACGGATAATTTCCGTACTTCCTACACGGTCAACGTTTTCCGGCGACAGTCGATTTCTCTAGTTTATGATGGGGAAGATTCCTCAATTCGGACGCTTAACGATAATGATAGTCCCCGTATCGTCCGCACGGGTGGCGGTATTACTTTTGTCCGTCCTTTGGCCCCTGATGTTTTTACAAAACCAAAATGGGTGGTTTCCCTAGGTTTTAACTATCAACAGGTACAGGTGCAAAATGCCAATGGTGACATCTCCCCCCTGTCTGCACCTCTCAATGGTTTTGGCAGTCAAAAACTGGCGTTTAGTTCCTCTGGGACCGATGATCTACTTTCCCTCAATATTGGCGCTATTCAAGATTTTCGCGACAATCCCCTGCAACCCACCAGTGGTTCTTTCCTGCGTCTAGGTTTAGAACAAACTGTCCCGGTTGGTTCTGGCAGTATTTTCGGAACTCGTGTTCGGGGTAGTTACAGTTACTTTATCCCCGTTCGGTTTATTAATCCCTTTAATCTCTTTGAAACCGATATTTTTAAAGGTCAGCAATCCCTAGCTTTTAATGTGCAAGCAGGGACAGTATTAGGCGATTTACCCCCCTACGATGCTTTTATTGTTGGGGGTAGTAACTCTGTACGGGGTTACGCCGAGGGAGAAGTGGGTAGCGGTCGCAGTTATTTCCAAGCGACGGCCGAATATCGTTTTCCCATTGTGGCAATTATCGGGGGGGCGTTATTTGTCGATTTCGGCACTACTATTGGTTCCCAAGGTGATGTCCCCGGTCAACCCGGGATTGTCCGGGATTTACCCGGTACTGGTCTCGGTTACGGTTTAGGTGTTCGGGTACAATCTCCTGTCGGCCAAATTCGGGTTGACTACGGTTTTAATGTCGATGGTAGTTCTCGTATCCATTTCGGTATCGGGGAACGATTCTAATCAGTTATCAGTTACCAGTTATCAGTTATCAGTTACCAGTTATCGATGAATTTAGTTATTTTTGCTGTTCACTGATAAAAGCTTTATTACTTGATAATTATGGTTTCTACTATCTCTAAACAATTTGAATTATCGGGAATTGGACTGCATTCGGGGGAGATAACACGGGTGCGCGTCTGTGGGGCAAATCCAGGAGAAGGACGTTATTTTGTCCGCAGAGATCTAGCCAATCAACCGATTATTCCCGCTCTAGTTTCTTCGGTTTACCAAACGACTTTATCAACAGAATTGGGACGAGGAGAAGCAAAGGTTAGAACTGTTGAGCATTTATTAGCGGCCTTAACCGCTTTGGGGGTAGAGGATGCTCGCATTGAGGTGGATGGTGCGGAAATTCCTCTCCTCGATGGTTCGGCTAAAATCTGGGTGGAAGCGATCAAAAATGCTGGTTTAAATAACTCTTTTTCTCCATCAGATTTAACCATTTCTCAACCGATTTGGTTGTACGAAGGGGATGCTTTTGTAGCGGCGATTCCTTCCCCTGAATTACGTTTTACCTACGGCATCGATTTTACTTATAAACCGATCGGTAATCAATGGTATAGTTGGAGTCCTAATCAAGAAAGTTTTCAAAATGCGATCGCAGATGCTCGGACTTTCGGTTTTGCCGATCAAATTGAATATCTGCAAAAGGCTGGTTTAATTAAAGGAGGCAGTTTAGAAAATGCTTTGATCTGCGATCAAAATCAATGGTTAAATCCTCCTTTACGCTTTGATAATGAGCCAGCAAGACATAAATTATTGGACTTAATTGGTGATTTGAGTTTACTGGGAACCATTCCCACCGCTCATTACATGGCTTTTAAAGCCAGTCATAAACTTCACGTTCAACTAGCTAAAGCAATTCAGGGTTAATTAGGGTTTGCGGCAAAAAGTTTTTCGTGGGGGTAGGGTGGAGGGATTCCCCTTCCCTTAATTCCTCGAGATAAAAACGTAAAATCCTGCTGGAGTTGATTAACTCCCCATAACGAGCAGTATTAACATTTAGTTTAAATGCTCCTCGTGGGCATTTGCCACGATTAGCATGGAGAGACTGGTATCTTGAAGAATACGAATGTCTGTTTTAGGGTATGGTCTTCTTTTTTTATTGTATAGTTTAATCGCCGTCTTGTCGCTTTGGTTTGGTTAAAGGCAAGAAACCCAACACTATCGGAAGCAAGATTAAATAGGGTATGATGGACGTTGGATAGAAGGGTTTAATGAAAGTGCAAGGGTTTTAAGTCCCTCAGATCGATTCCTCAACCTTTGTTTCTTGCACTTTTTTTGAAAAAAAAGCACATAACCCTTTTCTAGTAAAGCTTTTACCAATATTCAGCAAGCCCTAAATAAAGAGTGAGAAACAAACTAAATCCCTACCCCAAGAATCGGTACAAGGAAGCTTTTTTCGACAAAATTTATCGCAAACTAAGTAGATCATGAAAATTGACGAATTACTCAAGAACAAACGAGAAAAAATCCTTGCTATTGCTGCTAAACACGGCGCAAATAACGTGCGAATCTTTGGTTCTGTTGCACGGGGAGAAGCTGACGAAAAAAGCGATATTGATTTATTAATTGATTATTGTAGCGAACGTCGGAGTCCCTGGTTTCCCTTGCCGTTAATTCGAGAACTGGAAGACTTGTTAGGCTGCAAAGTTGATATTGTTACCGAACAGGGACTTAAAGATAGGATCAGAGAGCGCGTACTTAAAGAAGCAATACCACTATGAGGGATGATACCGAACGCTTGCGGGATATTTTAGAAGCAATTGAGCGTGTAGAAAAGTATGCTCGACAGGGAAAAACCGTGTTTGAACAACAAGAATTAATTCAAACTTGGATTGTCTATCATTTACAAATTATTGGTGAAGCAGCTAGAGCAACTTCTTAAGAATTTAAAGCAAGATATCCCGCAGTTCCTTGGCGAGATGCCAGCGATCTAAGAAACTTAACTATTCATGAATATTTTCGTATTAATCTAGAGATTATTTGGGATATTGTTGAAAATGATATTCCTCCTCTAAAAGGACAAATCGAAGCTATTTTACAGGAATTTATTTGACTAAACCCAACCCAATTACTTAAATTTCGGGTTTCACTATCGTTCAACCCCACCTACTTTATTCTTCGATTTACTTGATGGCTACCGGCAAAAGATAGCCACCAGCAATTATATTAATTTATCAAAGTTTGAACTTTTCCTATTCCCCTTGAGTCGCTTGTCTAACCTGTTCGATCTCTAATTCTAAAGCTTGTGCTATCTGTTCAAAGTTTAATCCTAAGGCCAATAAGCGAGGAATAGAGGCTAATTTTGCCGCTAATTCGCCTTCTTGTCGGCCTTCCTCTCTACCTTCCTCTCTACCTTCCTCTCTACCTTCCTCTCTACCTTCCTCTCTACCTTCCTCTAAAGCTTCCTGATACACTTTAGTTTGTTTTAAATCACTTAAACTAAACATCGCTTCTATCTCCTTTCTACTGACTTGGGGTAACTTATAAACCAAGATTGTCTCTATCAATTCTAAAAGTTCTTGCTGTTGTTTGAACTTAGGGAATTCTTGTCTAATCCGTGGAATTAATTGTTTTCCCTGCTCGATCGCTCTGGCGGTTGGTGCTATAATTAATTGTAACATCGATATTCCCTGGGATTCCACTTCCCTTAATTCCTCGAGATAAAAACGTAAAATCCTGCTGGAGTTGATTAAATCCCCATAACGAGCCGTCTCTACGCTTTCCACTGAACGCCGAGGATAAATAACTACTCCCTGCCAGTTGTTGCTTAAGTCTGTTTGGTGGAGATAGAGGAAGATTTCACTGAAGAAACGGGAATAAAACCTAAATTGTACTTCTAGGAAATTGTCTTCTTTGGCAATTTTTAAAACCTAGAACTAGGCTAACTTGTGGATAGGTGCATTCATTAGTATTCATATCTTGATTCAGCAACGCCATTTTTGATTACCACCGCTGACCATGGCCGTTAGCTGTCTTACTTGGGTTCAGTTTTAACTGTATAATGTATAAATCATTGTCTAAAGCTAGTGGAACTCATGCCTCTCTATACTTTCAAAGATAAACAAATTACTGAAGTCCAGAACACACAGTTTGGCATAGAGAAAATTCAAGAGCGTTCTGACCTCCAAGCTGCTCTAAGAGATAAAATCACAGTCATCTCTCCAGATACGTTGGTCATTTCTGAAGAGTTTTCAGAATGGACTGAAGGAGCTAGAAGAATTGATCTGCTCGGCATTGATAAACAAGCGAACTTAGTAGTCATTGAACTTAAAAGAGATGACACTGGTGCCCACATGGAACTTCAAGCACTTCGCTATGCCGCGATGGTTTCTACATTGACCTTCAAAAGAGCTGTTGAAATTTACCAGCAATATCTTGAAAAACGTTGTATTGGTAAAAATGCTGAGGAAGAAATCCTCAACTTTTTGGGCTGGAGTAATGCCCTAGAAGAGCAATTTCCAAAGGATGTCAGAATTGTTTTGGCATCGGCTAACTTTTCTAGAGAGCTAACCACAACGGTAATGTGGCTAAACGATCGAGATTTGGATATCCGTTGTGTTCGGCTACAACCCTATAAGCTTGGGGAAGAGCTTCTGCTTGACATTGAACAAATTATCCCATTGCCAGAAGCAGAAGAGTACCAAGTGAAGGTGAGAGAGCAAGCATCGGCTCAGAGAACGGCTGCCAGTTTTAGTAAAGATAAGACGCAATATCAGTTCCTTGGAAATATTTACAATAAGCGCCAGCTCGTACTAGCTATCGTTACTCATCACCTCCAAACAAATCCGGACACAACTTTCGACCAATTACGCCAGATATTCCCTGATGAAATTCATCCTAGCTTTGGTGTTGTTGCCCTACTAGAAAAAGCGACGGAAAAGGGAGGGGCTAAACGCTACTTCTTAAACGAGGAGCAGTTACTCCAAACCGGAGATGGTCAGACAATTGCCGTTTGTAATCAGTGGGGGATTGATAACATCAACCCAATCCTTGAAATTGCCAAGAGACAGGGATATCAAGTAGAAGAACTCTAAAAAATGGGTCACATCTACCAGCAGATAATCCGGTCAAGTTGGCAGTTGCGTTATTGCCAGACAGCTAACTTCACCCTTAGAGTGAGATGACAAAGTGAAAGCTTTTTTGGCAAATTGTCCCCAATTAAAATATAGCGTTTCCTAAGCTAGTGAGGTACACCTATTTTTCTTCCCTTTTGCCTCTTGCCTTTTGCCTAAAACCCATAACTTTTGTACCTCAGCAGACTGAAAAACGCTATATCAACTTTAGAGCATTGCTGGGCCACAGAGAAGACTTGAGGGGTGCGTTAATTAACTGTAACAGGTTCCATATTTAGGTTGACGGAGGTTATAATGTTAAATATTTAGACTATTGAGAGGTTTTTGATGGCTTCCATTACTGTTAATATCTCAGATGAGCAGTTTCGACGATTACAACAGTTAGCTCAGAACAGCCAAGTTTCCCCTGAAGACTTACTCAGTGCCAGCATAGAAGATTGGTTGGTTGGTCCTAAAAACGAATTTACTCAAGCATCAAGCTATGTACTCAAGAAAAACGCTGAACTTTATCGTCGTTTAGCATGATACGCTATCTAACATTAGTGGAAGTCCTCGATTTACATCATCAAATTATTCAACAGTCCCAAGGAGCTATGGGTATTCGTGACCTAGGTTCTTTAGAGTCTGCTATTGCTCAACCACGCATGACATTTGGCGGGCAGGATCTTTATCCGACAATTGTTGATAAAGCTTCAGCTTTGGGATTTTCAATTGTGATGAATCACCCATTTCTTGATGGCAACAAGCGCACTGGTCATGGGGCAATGGAAACATTTCTTGTGTTGAATGGACTGGAGATTAATGCTGTTGTAGATGAGCAAGAACGAGTCATTTTAGCTTTAGCCTCTGGTGAATTAGAACGTGTTGCCTTTACCAATTGGTTACGGCAAAACGTTGGAGCAAGCTAACACTGCATTGGATTCGACCTTACCAAAGTGATTTATAAAAGCCAAAGTTTGGCGGCTGCCGCTCAACTTAGAATGGGATGACGAAGTAACAGCTTTTTCGGTAACTTTTCCCCAATTAAAAGAAGACTTGAGACATTTTCAGGGTTGCTGATTTTTACTTGATGGCTACCGGCAAAAGATAGCCACCAGCAATTGTATCAATTTGTAAAAGATGGTTGACGTTTGTGCCAATCGGTGGCCTGTTCGTAGGCGTGGGCGACGTGAAATAATTGATCTTCGCGCAGCACATTACCCACTAATTGTAAACCAATTGGCAAACCTTGCCCATCAAAACCGCAGGGAAGACTTAACCCGGGTAAACCGGCTAAATTGACGGGAATAGTCATTAAATCCGATAAATACATACTCAGAGCGTCCGCCGTTTTTTCCCCGGCTTTAAAAGCTGTGGTCGGTGAAGTGGGAGAAACTAACACATCTACCGATTGAAAAGCTCGATCGAAATCCTCTTTGATCAAAGTCCTCACCTTTTGTGCTTTCAGGTAATAAGCATCATAATAACCCGCCGAGAGGGTATAGGTTCCCAACATAATCCGGCGCTTGACTTCCGCACCAAAACCCTTGGCGCGAGTCTTGGTGTACATATCAATCAAACTATCGGCATCTTCCCGAATACCGTATTTAACCCCATCGTAACGGGCTAAATTCGCCGATGCCTCCGAGGGGGCGATAATGTAGTAGGTGGGCAATCCGTAACGGAAACGGGGACAGGAAATCTCTTTAATCGTGGCACCGAGGGCCTTTAACTGCGCTAAAGCTTGATTAACTGCCTCAGCAACCACCTGATCCAAACCTTCCCCGAAAGTTTCCTTAATTACGCCAATTTTTAACCCTTTTAAACTGGTTTTCAGGAATTGGCTATAGTCAGGAATCGGCAGATTGAGACTGGTAGAATCTTGGGGATCGTAACCTGCGATCGCTTGTAATAAAATCGCCGCATCTTCTACGGTACGACCAAAGGGACCGATCTGATCAAGAGAAGAAGCGTAAGCCACCAAACCAAAGCGAGAAACTAAGCCATAGGTCGGTTTTAGCCCAACAACGCCACAAAATGAAGCCGGTTGACGAATTGAGCCACCGGTATCCGATCCTAGGGCCACCACGCATTCTTGAGCGGCCACAGCCGCAGCCGAACCCCCGGAAGATCCCCCCGGCACCCGGGATAAGTCCCAAGGATTAGCAGTAACGTGATAACCGGAGTTTTCCGTTGAACTACCCATGGCAAACTCGTCTAAATTGGTTTTACCGACGATAACTGCCCCTAAATCCCGTAATTTTTGGGTAACGGTGGACTCGTAGGGGGGGACAAAATTCTCTAAAATCCGAGAAGCGCAGGTGGTGGGGATACCCTTGGTGCAGAGATTATCTTTTAGCGCGATGGGAATACCTGCTAACAGATGCAGCGATTCACCCCTGGCGATTTTCTCGTCCACTTTTCGGGCTTGTGCGAGGGCTAAATCCGGGGTTAAATGGAGAAAGCTTTTTACTTGTGGTTCGATCGCTTGAATACGAGCGAGAAATTCTGTAGCGATTTCGACGGCTGTTTTTTCTTTATTAACGAGTTGTTGATGCAGTTGACGAATCGAAGTCATGTTCAGTTACCGGTTACAACCACCGTCAGGAGCAAGCAACAACCCCGGACAGCAAAGACTATTTTAGCGTCAGTTTGGCTGTCGGTCAGCTAATCCCCTAAAATTAAAGGAAAGCCTCGCAGGAAAACTAGAGTTATGACTTTTAATATCCGACAATTAGATAATTTAGACTACGATGAAGCCGAACCCTTACTAGAAGATTATATTACTGGAGCGATCGAAGAATATATCAATTCGCCCGAGGGAGAGGCCTATTATCAAGAAAAAGAAGAAGGTGGTGGTTGGATTGCTACCTTTGTCGAGTTGGGCTATCTCTATGAAGGTTATACCCTTGCTACCATGACTAAGGCAGATGTGCAGATCTTAATGGAGAAGATTTTACCACGCAAAATTACTATCCTCGATCCGACGGAAACCGAAGATGCTATCCCTGAATTAATTAGTTTTTGGCAATTTTTGGGACGAGAATATAAATTAACTCAGGCTAAGGCTATTATTAAATATTTAGAGCAATTAGGCGATCGCTTTAGTCAACTGATGAACGATCCCAACAGTGGCGGTTTTATGAAAAATCTCCTGTTACAAGCGCATCAGCAGGGTTTTGATATCACCAGTCAGGAGGGTTTAACAGCTTTTCAAGAAAAATATAATGCTGAACAACGCGCCAAACAGCAAGCGGCAGCAATATTGAAACAAACGCCTCCAGTTGTTCCTAAATCGGAAAATGTTCCCAAGGCAATGCAGGCCAAATATCAAGAAATTACCGCTATTACCGATAAATTTGCCGCTCAATATCTTAATGAAGAATACGCCCAACTTATTCGCCAATTAACTGCAACTTTAGCTCGTAAGCGTCCCTCTCCCCTAGAAAAAGGTAAAGCCAATTCCTGGGCTGCTGGCATTACTCACGCCCTAGGAATGGTCAATTTTCTCTTCGATCCTACTCAAAATCCCCACATTTCGGCCACAGAACTTTATCAGGCTTTTGGGGTTGCTCAAAGTACAGGACAAGCTAAATCAAAACAAGTGAGAGATTTACTGAAGATGTCCTATCTTGACTCAGAATGGGCTTTACCAAGCAATTTAGAGAACCATCCTAGCACTACTGTCCGGCAGTTAATCAGTACCATGCTCGGTGATAGTTAGGGTTTGCGATAAAAAGTCTGTTGGTGGAGTCAGGAGGCACTCTTGCAGCAGTAGATTTCTGAATGACCCAATCTCGATCGAGCTTGCAGACTAGACTCTAGTTACCTTTCCAGTTAAACTATAGTAGTCAATAGTTATAAAGTTTTAAACGATAACCTATTGTCAGCCTTTTTAACTGGTCACTTTATTACCCACCTATGTTAGACAGTTTCTCCCCCCAAACCTCTAGCGTCGTCCTCGCTTCCGTGGCGGACTATTTCAAAGTCCTGTCAGAAGTCAGTCGCCTACAGATTCTCAGTTGCTTGCAATTAGGCGCGATGAATGGTAAAGAAATCGCTGAAGCTACCGGACTAGGTCAAGCCAATCTCTCCAAACACCTGAAAGCTTTAACCCAAGCGGGAATTATCTCGCGGCAACCCCAAGGAGTCAGCGTTTACTATCAAATTACCGACCCCGTGATCTATGATCTCTGTCAGGGGGTTTGCGATCGCATTAGTCAACAAATGCGTCAACGGGCCCGAGAATTCGAGAGTCTGCCGGCTTTCCATCTCCCTAAATAAAAATCGCTAAACCCTTGACATTTTACCTCAATTATGATAGAGAAAAATTTCCATGCTCGTAGAAAAACTTTGTCAACGCTATCGGGTGGGAGAAAGAGATTTTCAGGGGATTAATTTGCGGGAAGGCGACTTAACTAATATTTCCCTCCCAGGAGTCAATTTTTGCCGTGCAGATCTGCGACAGGCCCGGTTAGGAAAAATACGCCTCGCGCGATCGCTGCTGAGGGAAGCGGATTTAAGTGAGGCGATTCTCTGGGGAGCAGATTTAAGTCAAGTGGACTTTTATCGAGCTTGTTTACGCGATGCGGACCTAAGCGGAGCTAATCTGCTCGAAGCCAATTTAGAAGCCACTTATTTAACCAAAGCCGTCTTAAACGGTGTTAATCTCAACAGTGCTAATCTCCAGCAGGCCCTATTAATTGATACGGATTTTCGCTCCACTTCCGACCAACGCACGGACTTGGGCAAAACTAACTTTTGCGGAGCCGATCTCAACTATGCTAATCTGAGCGGATCCCTGTTATATCGAGCCAATTTCGCTAATTGCCGACTTTGCCGGGTTAATTTTCGTGCTAGTCCCGAAAGAGACGGATTTATCACCGATCTCACCGGGGCCAGTTTCCGGGGTGCGGACCTCAGTTATGCGGATTTGCGCGGGGCAATTTTAGAAGATGTGGACTTAACTGGTGCTGATTTAACCGGGACTTTGTTTTAATCTGGGAAGCTTTTTCAGTAAACAGTAATCAGTAAAAAGATGTCATTTCACTGAAAACTCAAATCTGATCACTGATAACTGCTCACTGATAACTGATAATTGAAAGTCGATTTATTTAAAACCGACGGATGCTTGCCAAACAAAGGCCAGCAAGAGGAAAAATAGGGGAATCAGGGGCAAGACATCGACTAGGGGGTCGAAAATTTGGTATGCTTCCGGCAATTTGGCGAACAAAAGTGCAGTTTCCATCTCTCTATCTACCTTGACAAGAAAATTTTTAAACGTTTCCTGAAATTTTATCACGTTGGGGTAACATCTACGGCATCCTCAAGCCAAGGGGCAAAATCTTGGGCAAAAGTCCCCCCTAAGATAGATTGACGAATTTCACGGGTAAATCTGATTAATTCGGCGATATTGTGCAGAGATAAGAGAATATAACCCAACATTTCCCCCGATTTAATTAAATGATTCAGATAGGCACGGCTAAAGTGTTGACAGGTGTAACAGGGACAAGTCTCGTCTAAAGGGGCGAAATCCTCCTTAAAACGGGCATTTTTGAGGTTCCAACGCTCTCCCCGCACCAAAGCTGTGCCATGGCGACCAAAACGGGTGGGAATAACGCAATCAAACAGATCTATGCCACTAGCGATCGCCTTGGCCATTTCTCGATAGGTTCCCACTCCCATCAGATAACGGGGTTTATTTTCGGGGAGTAAAGGGGCAGTTATCTGGACAATGCGATGAATTAGGCTCGTTTCTTCCCCCACACTCACGCCACCGATAGCATAACCGGGTAAATCGAGTTTTACTAAAGATTGCGCCGCCGCTGCCCGTAAATCCTCATAGATTCCCCCTTGGACTATGGCGAATAAAGCCTGTTCTTGAGGTCGTTGATGGGCCGTCAGACAGCGCTCTAACCAGCGATAGGTGCGTTCTATAGATGCTTTCATGGTCTCATGACTGACTCCCGTGGGGGGACATTCATCGAAGGCCATAATCACATCAGCACCGAGGGCATTTTGAATCTGAATCGATTTTTCTGGCGTGATTTCGATTATTCTACCGTCCCGGGGCGATCGAAAGGTGACTCCCGACTCTTTAATTTGCCGCAGTTGACTAAGGCTAAATACCTGAAATCCACCCGAATCTGTTAATATTGGCTGATTCCATGCCATAAAATCGTGTAAACCTCCGGCTTTCTCGATAATACTTTCTCCGGGCTGCAGATGCAGGTGATAGGTATTAGCGAGAATCATTTGCGCCCCCGTGCTGGCGATTTGAGCGGGGGTCAAACCTTTCACTGTGGCCAAAGTTCCCACAGGCATAAAACGGGGTGTTTCTACCGGTCCGTGGGGAGTATGCCAAACCCCAACCCGCGCACCAGTTTGGGGACACTGGGCGATTAATTCAAAGGAAAATCCCACTGTTTCAGTTATCAGTTATCAGTTATCAGTATTTTTGCTCGCTGCCTAAAAGGGGCAATCGTTGTCGTCTTCGTCTTCAAACTGCACATCCCACTTAGCAGAAAGTACCTGAGTAACCATAGCTTCAAGGGTATCGGCATTGAGACGGGCTTTCATATCGGGATCTTGCAGTGGATTACTCAGGGGAATTAGCCGTAATTGCCGATTGTCTTGAACCAGATCAAAATAGGTTTCACCGTCGGGAGAGCGGGTTAGACGCAGATAATCGAAGCTATAGGTATTCAGATAAAGACTGTAGTTAGCAACTAGGGTGCTTTGCTGATAATCGGCGAAAACTTCCACTATCCATCCCTCTCCTTCACTCTGAATCACCCCTTCGAGACTATGGATGTAGCGAACTCGTCCGATATCATCGAGGAGACGACGCATATCTTCTTTAGCGATGACCACGCCAGAGTCAATAATACAGGGGGCGGGCAGGGGCTGTGAGGGCGGATGATAGTTCATAGGGATTGCCAGTAAAAAAATTTCCGTTAATAACCCACCGGAGGGGTTTCCACCGATTCCTGTTGCAATTTTTTTCGGGTTACGTCTCGATCTTAACCCAATCCGCTAGAACTTTTCACTGTTACTTAAGATTAAGACCGAAGAGGGATGATTAATTTCTGCTTACTAAATATTTACCTAAAATGTCGGCTTGAAGGAACCCTCGGTTTTACCCTATCCCTTATGGATAACTTTCTTAACAATTTTGTCAGTAAGCACTCCAACCCTTATCCTGACTTGATTTCAGTTTTTTCTTTGTCAGTAAGGGTGTCAACAAGGAATATTACAGATTGTTAACCGAATCTTGAAAGCGCTGTGGTACAAAGGGTTGAAATGTTAAGAAAGATGTGACTAATGGACAGGGTTTTACCGAGGGATGAAAGGCCAACCAGTATAGAACAGCACTTCGACACATTTCGACTGCCAGCTAATGCTAAAACTCGATATTAGAGATATAACCCCACAATTAGAGCCTACTAAAAAATGTGTAGGTTTAGACGTGGGACTAAAAGATCTTGATGCTGACAGCAACGGGAATACAGTAGAGCCTCCTAAGTATTATCGAAAATCAGAAAAACGCCTTAATAAACTGAATAGAAGAAAGTCGAAAAAGTTTAACAGAAGACAAAAGCAGTCAATAACTACAAAAAAGCTAGACAAAAGTACGCCAAGGGACATTTTAAAGTAAGTAGGCAGCGAGAAGAGTTTGCTAAAAAATTGGCACTCCGTTTAATTCAGTCAAACAACTTGATAGCTCAGGTCGATTTAAAAGTCAAAAACCTTGTGCGTAATCAAAAACTAGCCAAGAGTATTAATGACGCAGGTTGGTCGCCATTAAGAAAATGGCTTGAGTATTTTGGTATTAAATATCGCCGATTAACTATTGCAGTTAATCTAGCCTATACAAGTCAAGAATGCCTTAACTGTGGTCGCTTAGTCAAAAAGTCTCTATCAGTCAGAACTCATGTTTGTTTGTGTGGGTATATGGAAGATAGGGACAAGATGGCGCCATTAAATATACTCAAAAAAGCTACGATAGGGCATATTGGAAACTGGCACCTCGACTTGCGCTCAGTTTGGGGAGATTTAAGCTCTATCTTGGTTGGTAGTAATACGGCTCGAGTGAGCCTTACCGAACTCCTACCAAGACAACTTAAGTCAATCAACCAAGAATCCCTCGCATGATTGCGATGGGAGTGTCAACTCACTGGTCCAGGAAAGCTTAACTTTTCTCCTTGTATATAATGCTACTGACCGATGATCTACTTCTAGACTACCAACGTTGTCAACGCCGTGGGTTTTTAAATCTCTACGGCAATAGCCAAGAAAAAGACCCTGAGCGAGATTTTTTGCTTAAATTGCGTCAGGAGAGTCAAAGTCACGTTAAAAAAGTCCTGCAAGACTCCTATCCGGATTATTGTTCCTTGACTACTCCCAGCACGGATATTTTAGCCGCCGCTAGGGAAACGGAAGCTTTGATGGGTCAGGGGGTACCCTGTATTTATCACGGAGTCCTTTTACAATCCGGCTATCCCGTCTCTTTAACCGGTTCCCCCCATTTATTAATTAAACAGACAGGAGAGTCGAAATTTGGCGATTGGATTTATTACCCCCTCAATATTCAACTCGGTCGCCGTCCTAAGCCTGAATATAAGATGCTGGCTACTTTTTACGCCTATTTATTAGCCAGTATGCAGGGAGTTTTTCCCAGTTATGCCGAAATTGTCCTACGTCGTCATAATCGCTATCGGGTGGAATTGAATCTCTGGTTAACTAAACTAGAGGAAATAATCAAAAAGTTCGGCGAAATGGTGATTAATCGGCAAGAACCAGAAGTTTTCATCTCGCGTCAGCGTTGCAGTTTATGTCATTGGTATAGTCACTGTTATGGTATCGCCCAAGCGAGTCAACATCTTTCTTTAGTCCCGGGGGTAACTCCCAGTCGTTACCAATTTTTACAGTCTTTGGGGGTTTCCACCATGGAATCCCTGGCACTTACCTGTCCTACTCGTACGCGGGAGGGGATGGGGTTAGAGGTGGCTAATCAGTTACAATTACAGGCCCAAGCAATTATTGAAAATCGGGCCTTTCGCAAAAGCAACGGCAAAACTGCCTATTTGTCCCCCCTACCGAGGGCCGAGATTGAATTTTATTTTGATATCGAAGCGGAACCAGAACAGAATTTAGATTATCTTTTGGGGGTTTTACGCGTTGATTATCGGGTTAATACCCAGCAATTTTATCCCTTTTTGGCAGAAAAGCCAGAAGATGAAGGCAGGATTTGGCAGGAATTTTTAACCTTAGTCATGCAGGATTATCAAGCACCAATTTTTCACTTTTCTGAGTACGAAGTGGAAACAATTAAACGATTAGGTTATCTTTATAAAACCCCTTCTTCTTTGATTAATCAGTTAGTTTCTCGCTGTTTTGATCTGCACTATCATGTAGTTAACTCGGTAACTTTTCCCGTGGAAAGTTATTCTTTAAAATCCCTGGCTAACTGGATTGGCTTTCAATGGCGCGATCGAGGAGTAAGCGGGGATCAATGCGTTTGGTGGTATGACCAGTGGTTAAAAACAGGAGATCGGACTTTATTGGCGGCTATTTTACGTTACAATGAGGATGATTGTCGCGCCACCTTTAGGCTAAAAGACTGGCTTGTAAACTTTTTAATTTGATTCTAAAGATTTATGACAAATAGGGAAGAATGTAACCGCTGCTACCCGTAGCCGTCAAGGGAAAATGATAGGCTATGGATGTGAAAACAGTCCCCTCACCCAATGGTGATCCCCATGTTCTCCCCACTTTTTCCCCTTCTACTCCTACTGCTTTCCTTCCTTAGTCTTCTCTGGTATCAAAAGACCGATAATGATATTTTTAAAGCTCTTGCCGTTAGTAGTTTGATTTTTGCAATTATTTGGGGCTTAGTTCTCGTTCATTGGTCAATTCACCTGCTGGGACTGCTGTTATTGTTAAAATTCAGAACCCCCGCTTTCAGTTTGGTGCGCGTGCCTAGATGGTGATGGTTTGACCCTAATCTTCTAACTGTTGGCTAGGTACTTCGATCGCCTGTACATCGATCGTACCGGGAGGGGTGAGAATAATAAACTTACCCCCTGCCACTTTTAATGGTTCACCACAGTTAGGACATTGGCATTCCGTGCGATTAAAACCCGTAAATTCGTAGCTACAGACGGGACAGCTATCTTCAACTAAATTGCGTCGCAACCACCAGCGAAAAATTCCCCAAGCAATCACAGGGGAAAATATCAGGAATGCCACGAGAATTAAAAAACTATTGACTAACCAACCCAGTCCGATCGAGCCTAACAACAATCCGACTAAAATCAAAGATAAGAAACAACCCAAACCAGAATCATTGACAGAATAGCTGCGGAAAAAGTTGTTATTCACGGCTCAACCCTCGATTCATCAAAGCTGCAATTATCTTTAACCTAACACACTCCCAACACATTGCCACGGTTAAATTTTCTTTTTGACTCACCGGTTCCTCACTCTATTCTGCCTTGGCTTTAGTTTTGAGCGAGATTATCCGGAATAAACTACCTCAACCCGCTATGCTGAGGAGTGGGTCGTCTGCTGGCTTCAACTTGTTATAATAGTTACTCCCTATCCACCATATCTCTAAAAACCATGAGTGATCCTCGTTTATCTCTAGTGGCAGCTGCCCGAAGATTTTATCAACTGGGTTGGATGCTTGGCACGGCAGGTAATTTGTCCGCTAAAGTTGATGATCATAGTTTTTGGATTACTGCCAGTGGCAAAAGTAAAGGTAAACTCACAGAAGAGGATTTTGTGCGCGTGGATCTGACGGGAAAAGTCAGGGAATTAGCTCATCTGGATAATCGTCCTTCGGCAGAAACTAGCATTCATCAGGTGATTTATTGTCTCTTTCCCGAAGCACAAGCTTGTTATCATGTTCACTCGGTGGAAGCGAATTTAGTTTCCCGTTTTGCTCGTGAGGACAAGTTATCTTTACCTCCCTTAGAAATGTTGAAAGGTTTAGGTATTTGGGTAGAAAATCCTCAAGTATTTATGCCGGTTTTTGCTAACTATCTCGATGTGCCGAAAATTGCCGCAGAAATAGAAAGTAGATTATCAACTTTCCCCCCAGAAATTCCCGCTTTACTCATTTCTTACCATGGCGTGACGGTGTGGGGTGAGTCTCTAGAAACTACCGAGAATTATTTAGAGATAGTCGAGTATATTTTTCGCTATCTAGTGGCAGCCTATCAAGTAAAACCTTGGTAAACCTTCATTTAGACAAGGCAATCAGAAAAAAATTGCCGATATTTGCCAAGGCGCCACCCAGATTCGAACTGGGGGTAAAGGTTTTGCAGACCTCTGCCTTACCACTTGGCGATGGCGCCGATCAATCATTATTCATCTTAGCATAACAGATGACAGTTTGCCAAGAGTGGAACCCAAGAGTCAAGCGATCGATCTATAATTTAGGCAGCGGTTCTCTAATCTAGTGGGGTATTTTAGGCTTTAAAAAGCGATTATGATGAGAAATCCAGGATATTTACTAACTTTTATCGGTTTATTGGCTTTATCCTTGCCAGTAAAGGCTAATAATGCCGTTTACCTTAGCCAAAGTTCTAATACTGCCGCTACTTTCGACAGTTATCGTCAAGAATGTTTACAAAGAGCGCGTGGGGAGGGGTTAGCTGCTGATGTGGCAAAAGATCTATGCGACTGCACGATTAAAAAATTCCAAGCTCGTTACAATCTACAGCAATTCCGCGCCCTCGTGCAGAAGTCGAAAACCGATAAGGCTGCCGCTAGGACTTTATCCAGTGTGGGAGAAGCTTGTTTTGATGAGATTTTGTATGAATAGCAGTTATCAGTGATCAGTTATCAGTAAACAGTTATCAGTTATTAGCTTTTTCTCTCCCTTCTTCCCGCTCCCTTCTCCCTTCTCCCCAATTCATAATTCATAATTCATAATTCCCCTTTCCCCTCTCCTAGGGTGTTGAAAACGCTTACAGACCTTTTTAACCGCAAACACGCACCCTACAAGCTGTATTAAGATTAAACTAATACAAGTATATCAGAGGCGGTAAGAGTGGGTTTAGAACTAAGAGTTGCAATTTGAATAGCTGCTAGTGTACCTGTCCCGTCCCCATCAAAGAATAATCCTCCAGTGATTGTATTATAAATAAAGCGATTGCTGGCATTTAATGCAGTTGTTCCTAACACAAATTGAGCAGATGTAAGGGGAACTCCTGCGGCTAAACCACCGCCAAAACCCGCAGCAGAGACAGTAATTTTATCCCCCTGACTGGAGAGAAAATCAGTAATTGTGTCAATCCCTTCATTGCGGTTGTTGAAGGTGAATTTATCGCCACCCGCACCCCCTGTTATGGTATCGTTACCAGTACCACCAATCAAGGTATCATTCCCATCACTACCATTAAGGATATTGTTACCACTATTACCGGTGATAATGTTATTTAAGGTGTTACCAGTTCCATTAATATTTGTAGTACCAGTGAGGGTGAGGTTTTCTAGGTTATTACCGAGGGTATAAGTAACCGATGATTGAACAGTATCTGTACCTTGGTTGGCATTTTCCGTAATCGTATCGGTAGTAGTATCAACTTGATAAGTATCATTCCCTAAACCACCTACCAAAGTATCAATTCCTGTTGCACCATTAAGGATATTGTTACCACTATTACCGGTGATAATATTATTTAAGGTGTTACCAGTTCCGTTAATATTTGTAGTACCAGTTAACGTGAGGTTTTCTAAGTTATTTCCCAGGGTATAAGTAACCGATGATTGAACAGTATCTGTACCTTGGTTGGCATTTTCTGTAATGGTATCGGTAGTAGTATCAACTTGATAGGTGTCATTTCCTAAACCACCGATGAGGGTATCAATTCCTGTGCCTCCATTAAGGGTATCATTTCCCGCACTTCCTGTAAGGATATTTTTACCACTATTACCCGTCAGGATATTGTTAGCAGCGTTACCTGTCCCGTTAATATTTGTAGTCCCAGTTAGGGTCAAATTTTCCACATTAGCAGGTAGGGTAGTGGTGACATTAGCGTTTAAGGTGTCGCTGATGGTGACAATTCCCTTGTTATTGGTAAGAGTTGCATTGACGGGATTACTGAGGTTAATGGCAAAAGTTTCGTTTGCTTCATTAAGGTTATCATTGAGGATGGGAATGGTAATAGTAGCAGTGGAAGTATTAGGTGCAATGGTGATAGTTCCAGTTTTGCTAGTGTAATCTACATTAGCGGTAGCGTTAATGGGTGCAGTAGTATAATTGACGCTAATTGGTTGTGGATTGGGGTTGTTGACAGTGACGGTGAGGATGGCATTATTATCTTTACCCTCGACAACGGTGATATTATTGATGGAGAGTTTGGAGAAATCATCATTGGTGATTGTCCCAGTAACTGGAGTGGTTGTACCTACTTTATAACCTGTCCCCGCAGCGAGGGTTAAAATAACAGTTTCGTTACTTTCTACTATTGTGTCAGGAGTGGGGTCAATTGTTACGGTAGCAGTGGTTGAATTAGCAGCAAAGGTGACTGTATTGTTAGTCCCTGTACGAGTGTAGTCGGTATTAAGAGTCGCTGTCCCTCCCAGGGTGTAATTGACGGTTAAGGGATTAGTGGTTACTCCGTTACGGGTGAAGGTATAAATCAGATTTGTTGTCCCGTCTTCGGTAACGCTTGCGGGAGCAACTGCTAGGGTGATATTACTTATAACATCACCGACACCGAATAATTGAACTGAATCAATTTCTTCCCAAGTCCTAGTATCATGATCAATATCAACGTTTATTTTTGCGCCAACAACCAGATAATTAGTTGGCTGAAAATTGACTCTAAAATTGACTGGATTTCCTGGTAAACTAGGATCAACTCCAGACCAAATAGAGTGATAAACACCTTGATTATCTAATAAATCAATGCTTCTGACAAATCCATTTCCATAGGTTTCACGAATTTCTATACCGTCAGCATAAACTGGTGTAGAAAAACCAAGGGTGATAAATTCATCAGCTTGTGCATCTCCATCACCATTTGGTGTGGATGGGGCCCATGATGTTGAAATATCTCCATAGCTAAAAGTATTGGGTTGACCTAAAGCTTGTTCTGCACTCCATGAAGATGAAGAATATTGAGAACTAAAAGCAATAACACTAGAAGCATATTGTCCAGTTGCAGAAGCGTTGGTAATTGTCCCCGTCACTGGAGTGGTGGTCCCTACTGTATAACCTGTCCCGGCAGCGAGGGTTAAAGCGACGGTTTCGTTACTTTCTACTATTGTGTCAGGAGTGGGGTCTATTGTGACGGTAGCAGTGGATGAACCAGCAGCGAAGGTGACTGTATTGTTAGTCCCTGTACGAGTGTAGTCGGTATTAAGGGTAGCTGTCCCTCCGAGGGTGTAATTGACGGTTAAGGAATTAGTGGTTAATCCACTACGGGTGAAGGTATAAATCAGATTTGTTGTCCCGTCTTCGGTGACACTTGCGGGGGAAACTGCAAGAGTAATACTAGGGAGTTCATCATCATTAATTGTCCCCGTAACTGGAGTAGTCGTACCTACTGCATATCCTGTCCCCGCAGCGAGGGTTAAAATAACAGTTTCATCGGGTTCAACTATTGTGTCAGCAGTGGGGTCTATTGTGACGGTAGCAGTGGATGAACCAGCAGCAAAGGTGACTGTATTGGTAGTCCCTGTACGAGTGTAGTCGGTATTTAAAGTAGCTGTCCCTCCGATGGTGTAATTGACGGTTAAGGAATTAGTGGTTACACCAGTACGAGTGAAGGTGTAAATGAGGTTCTGGGTGCCATCTTCTTGAAGACTGCTAGGAGAAACAGCCAGGCTGACACTGGCATCGTCATTGATAATTGTTCCTGATACCGCGTTCGTCGTTCCAATTTTATAGGAACCAGATGTCAAGGTAAGGGCAACAGTTTCATCTGGCTCTACAGTGGTATCTACGGTAGGATCAATTGTGAGAGTGGCTGTACTAGAACCAGCAGCAAAGGTCATTGTCCCAGAGGTGGCGGAAAAACTCGTCCCTCCGGTTTGGCTGTAATCCGTATTAAAAGTAGCCGTACCGCCAACTGTGTAATTGACTGTTAAGGCCTCGCTTGTATTGCCCGATCGAGTGAAGGTATAGATGAGATTGGGTGTACCGTCTTCTTGGACATTGCCGGGAGAGACCGCCAAGGTAACGGTAGAATCGTCATCCGCGATCGCCCCCGCTACAGCGCTTGTGGTACCGATGTCGTATCCTGTACCCAGTGCCAAGGTGAGAACTACGGTTTCATTGGCTTCAATTGTGCTATCGGCGGTGGGGTCAATCGTTACGGTCGCTGTACTTGAACCCGCCGCAAAGGTAACAGTGTCAGCCGTCGCGGTATAAGTTGCGGCTCCGGTTTGGGTGTAGTCAGTGTTGAGGGTCGCTGTACCACCAACGCTGTAGTTGACGGTTAGAGGCGTTGACAGCCCTCCTCTGCGGGAAAAGGTGTAAACGAGGTTGGTTACACCATCTTCAGTGACAGAGGAAGGGGATACAGCGAGGGTAACAGCCCAGTTATTGCCGACTTCAACCGATCCCCCCTCATTGAAAATCCCGTTCAGTGTTTGATTGCTGAGGATTGCACCGGAATTGTAGATAAACTCCCCTAAAGCAACGCCACCTATACCCGCTGTTCCTGGATTACCACTGATTGCATAACTCCCACTAGCATTGCGCCCACCTGAGCCTCCTGAACCGGCGGAGCCGCCACTACCAGCAGTAACGGAATGGCTGCCGACGACGACATTGGTGAGCGTTGCCTGGCCAGCATTAAAGATACCACCACCCCGTGCATCACCGCCATCACCGCCATCGCCGCCATTGCCGCCGCGTCCACCGATAAATGGAGGACCAAAAAAGCCGGCCCAACTTCCACTACCGCCACGACCGCCATTGCCACCGCGACCTCCGATCGCCTGATTGTTGCTGATGGCGGTGTTAGTCATCGTGATGATGCCACTGTTGTAGATCGCACCACCGCTGGCATCACCACCGCTGCTGCCACGGCCACCCATTCCCCCTGCTCTTGGATTACCGCCACTGGGGAGACCATTGCTACCCGCTGCGCCATTCACCCCATCGATCCCCCGCGATTGGTTGTTCGTGATGGTGCTGTCGCGGATCGTGAGCGTTCCTGCGTTAGCGATCGCCCCACCGAAAGCGGCTTTCCCGTTAGTCACAGTGACTCCAGAGAGGATAACCGTGGCGCCGCTATGAATTTCAAAGAAACGATCCAAGCTGTTACCATCAAGAATAGTTAGATCCTTGCCTTGTCCTTGAATCGTTAGGGTTTTGCCTTGAAGTTGAATATCAAGGTCATCGGCGGTGGCGAGTGTGTATCTTCCCTCTCCAAGTAAAATTGTGCTGTCATTATTGGTAGTATTAGCTTGGGTAATAGCCTCTCGAAGCGATAAGAACCCATCCGTACTGCTTGTTACATCTTGTAGGGTTGTGACGATTTGGGTTGGCGTCGCAGATGAGACTACGCCAATGGTGAAGGCTTTATCAAAACTCAAACCGCCCTGGTCGGTGGTGCGAAGGCGGATGTTGTAGCTATTTTTAGTTTCAACGTCAAAGATTGTGTTGGTTTTGAGTTGGTTATTGGTAATGGTGAAGGCGTTGTTGTCGGTGCTTCCCGTCCCTGCGACTAGGCTATAGGTGAAGGTATTGCCAGTGTCGGGATCGGTACTGATCAGTTCACTGACCACTGTACCCACTGGTTGATCTTCAAGAATGTTCAGGTTAGCGAGGATGAGGTTTGTCGGTGCGTCGTTGTTAAGAATCGTGCCAGTGACGGCGTTAGTAGTGGCGATCGAATAGCCCGTTCCTGAAGCGAGGGTTAAAGCAACGCTCTCGTCACTTTCTACTTCAGCATCATTCGTGGGGTCAATGGTTACTGTGGCTGTACTTGCGCCTGCCGCAAAGGTGACTGTTCCTGTCGTCGTTGTGTAGGCTGTCGCGCCAGTTTGGCTGTAGTCGCTGTTGAAGGTGGCAGTACCGCTAACCGTATAGTTGACGCTGAGGGCGTTGCCAATAGATCCTGTGCGGGTAAAGGTATAAACCAGATTGGCGGTGCCTTCTTCGGTGACAGTGGAGGGAGAAACCGCTAGGGTAACAATCGTATCATCGTTGACAATCGTGCCTGTTACTGGGGTCGTCGTACCAATGGTGTAACCGGTTCCTGATGCGAGACTTAAAATAATCGTTTCATCAGCTTCAAAATTGTTGTCAGCAGTAGGGTCAACTGTAACTGTAGCGGTGGATGAACCAGCAGCAAAGGTGACACTTGAGCCAATGCTACTGTAGTCGGTTCCATGGGTTGCCGACCCCCCAATGAAGTAGTTAACTGTTAAGGCATTACTGGTGAATCCATTGCGAGTAAAGGTATAAACCAGATTTGTAGTGCCGTCTTCCGTAACACTGGCAGGAGCAACCGCAAGGGTAACAATCGTGTCATTATCAAGAATGGTGCCAGTTACCGCAGCGGTGGTGCCAATGTTGTATCCAGTTCCAGAAGCTAAGGTCAGAGACACTGTTTCATGGTCTTCCGGTGTTGTGTCAGCGGTAGGGTCAACTGTGACGGTAGCGGTGGATGACCCAGCGGCAAAGGTGACGCTTGTGCCAATATTATTGTAGTCACTACCGTTGGTTGCAGTTCCTCCAATAGTGTAGTTTACCGTGAGGGTGTTAGTGGTGGAACCAGTGCGGGTGAAGGTGTAGATGAGGTTCGATGTGCCGTCTTCTGTAACACTGGTGGAAGAAACAGCCAGGGTGATGGTTGGGAGGTCATCATTGGTAATTGTTCCTGTGACTGCACCTGATGTGCCAACGGTGTAACCTGTTCCTGATGCTAAAGCTAAGGTGACAGTTTCATCCGCTTCCCCTATGGTGTCAGCAGTGGGGTCAACTGTAACGGTAGCGGTGGATGACCCAGCAGCAAAGGTGACGCTTGAGCCAATGCTACTGTAATCATTGCCATTGATTGCCGTCCCCCCAATGGTGTAGTTTACTGTTAGGGCATTACTTGTGAATCCATTGCGAGTAAAGGTATAAACCAGATTTGTAGTCCCGTCTTCCGTAACACTGGCAGGAGCAACCGCAAGGGTAACAATCGTGTCATTATCAAGAATGGTGCCTGTTACCGCAGTGGTGGTGCCAATGTTGTATCCAGTACCAGCAGCTAAGGTCAGAGACACTGTTTCATGGTCTTCTGGTGTGGTGTCGGCAGTGGGGTCAACTGTGACGGTAGCGGTGGATGACCCAGCGGCAAAGGTGACGCTTGTGCCAATATTATTGTAGTCACTACCGTTGGTTGCAGTTCCTCCAATAGTGTAGTTTACCGTGAGGGTGTTAGCAGTGGAACCAGTGCGGGTGAAGGTGTAGATGAGGTTCGATGTGCCGTCTTCTGTAACACTGGTGGAAGAAACAGCCAGGGTGATGGTTGGGAGGTCATCATTGGTAATTGTTCCTGTGACTGCACCTGATGTGCCAACGGTGTAACCTGTTCCTGATGCTAAAGCTAAGGTGACAGTTTCATCCGCTTCCCCTATGGTGTCAGCAGTGGGGTCAACTGTAACGGTAGCGGTGGATGACCCAGCAGCAAAGGTGACGCTTGAGCCAATGCTACTGTAATCATTGCCATTGATTGCCGTCCCCCCAATGGTGTAGTTTACTGTTAGGGCATTACTTGTGAATCCATTGCGAGTAAAGGTATAAACCAGATTTGTAGTGCCGTCTTCCGTAACACTGGCAGGAGAAACCGCAAGGGTAACAATCGTGTCATCGTCAAAAATAGTGCCTGTTACCGCAGTGGTGGTGCCGATGGTGTAACCTGTTCCAGAAGCTAAGGTCAGAGATACGGTTTCATGGTCTTCTGGTGTGGTGTCGGCAGTGGGGTCAACGGTAACTGTAGCGGTGGATGACCCAGCAGCAAAGGTAACGCTTGTACCAATATTGCTATAGTCAATACCATTAGTTGCTGTACCCCCAATGGTGTAGTTGACAAGGAGGGTGTTAGCAGTGGGACCAGTGCGGGTAAAAGTATAGATGAGGTTAGATGTGCCGTCTTCTGTAACACTAGTGGGAGAAACAGCTAGGTAGATGAAAGGGGTACTTGAAGGAACCAGGCGATCGTCATTAAATGGGTCAGCAAACGATACCACCCCACTGGTCAATTGACTGCTCACACTACTGCTGTTCCCTCCATTACTAGAGAAACCCCAGGTAACAACAGAGCCATCGCTTTTTAGCGCCGCAAATGCACCACCATTGGAGAAAATCTGGGTGACACCGGATGCGAGACTGCTACTCACACTACTGCTGTTCCCTCCCCAATCGGAGTAACCCCAGGTAACAACAGAGCCATCGCTTTTTAGCGCCGCAAAGGCACCATTATTGGAGAAAATCTGGGTGACGGAAGTGAGACTGCTGCTCACACTACTGCTGTCCCCTCCATAACTAGAGTCACCCCAGGTAACAACAGAGCCATCGCTTTTTAGCGCCGCAAATGCGGACTCTGTGGAGAAAATCTGGGTGACACCGGATGCGAGACTGCTACTCACACTACTGCTGTTCCCTCCATAGTCATTGTAACCCCAGGTAACAACAGAGCCATCGCTTTTTAGCGCCGCAAAGGCATAAGCAGTGGAGAAAATCTGGGTGACGCCGGATGTGAGACCACTACTCACACTACTGCTGTTTCCTCCATAGGGGGAGGAACCCCAGGTAACAACAGAGCCATCGCTTTTTAGCGCCGCAAAGGCACCATTATTGGAGAAAATCTGGGTGACGCCGGATGTGAGACTGCTGCTCACACTACTGCTGTCCCCTCCACTACCACCCCAGGTAACAACAGAGCCATCGCTTTTTAGAGCCGCAAATGCAAATTTATTGGAGATAATCTGGGTGACACCGGATGCCAGACTGCTGCTCACACCACTGCTGTCCGCTCCAGAAAAACCAGCACCCCAGGTAACAACAGAGCCATCGCTTTTTAGAGCCGCAAAGGCACCATTATTGGAGAAAATCTGGGTGACGCCGGATGTGAGACTGCTGCTCACACTACTGCTGTCCCCTCCACTACCACCCCAGGTAACAACAGAGCCATCGCTTTTTAGCGCCGCAAATGCACTACGAGTGGAGAAAATCTGGGTGACACCGGATGTCAGCTGACTGCTCACACTACTGCTGTTCCCTCCCCAGCCAGAGTCACCCCAAGTAACAACAGAGCCATCGCTTTTTAGCGCCGCAAAGGCATATTGAGTTGAGAAAATCTGGGTGACACCGGATGTGAGTCTGCTGCTCACACTACTGCTGTCCCCTCCACTATTACCCCAGGTAACAACAGAACCATCGCTTTTTAGCGCCGCAAAGGCAGAACCATGTCCATACTCATGCCGTGTCCCATACGGTACACTCTTTGCAATACTTCCCCTAACCACAGTCCCCGGCATCACATCATTATCCAAAATCGTGCCCGTCACCGCACTACCACTACCCACCGAGTATCCCGTCCCCGCCGCCAAGGTTAGTGCCACCGTTTCATTCCCATCACTGACCAGATCCGAACTGGGATCTAAACTGAGAATGACGACATTAGAACCTGCGGCAAAAGTAACACTACCTGTGGTCGTACCAAAACTGGTGGCTCCCCGTTGCCCATAGTCGCTGTTAAAGGTGGCATTTCCACTGACGGTGAAGTTAACTGTTAGGGAATTGGTAGTATCCCCAGTACGACTAAATACATAAAACAGATTTTGGGGGCCATCTTCCGTAACTGTGGTGGGTGAGGTGAGGGATAAACTCACTGTGGGGTTGTTATACTCTACCTCTAGCTTTTGACCATTTACCTCTAGCCAACCTCCATCATCTTCGGTCTTCAATTCCGCTAATACACTGGGAGATAACACCTCACCCTGCACTAATGCCGCAAAAATCGCCCCCTCATCTCCCGCGCTATCCACCTGATTAACTTGAGCATCCACGTAATGCCCAATTTCTTCTAAAATTACATTAACTATCGCTGCTGACGAGGCCGTATTTAAAAAAGATGCTGATAGATAAATCTTATTCTTACTGCTGGAATATGCACCATTCGCCGTCCCCAAAACCTCATCACTGAGTACCTCAATCGGGGGAATTTGACCAAAATTTCGACTTTGCCACTGTTGTCGTAATTGCGTCGCTTTAACCACATCATAACTTGTGCCAAAAGCACTTTCTAAATTCACCCAAAAACCATCAGATTGAGCGAAATTGAACAAAACATCGTCAACAACAGGAAGAATCGGCAACAGTGAAGAAGTCATGACATTAACTGCAAAGGTTTATTGCTAACAGTTTTAGCCCAACAATCCCGAATTTGTCAAGGGTGCTATCACAAAAATTAACATTTATTACAAGAAAACGGGTTTCTCAAAGAAACCCGTTTTCTCATTTGTTGCGAAGATGCGATCGCTAACGTCAAAACTAGGCAGTTAAAGTATTTAACCAATTGATTAAATCTTCAACTGTAGAGAAATCGAATAAAGCTTCTGCTAATGCTTCGACATCATCAATACTTAACTCCATAATTTTAGTTTCTAATGAAGGATTAATCTCCCCTAACTTGCGTTTAAGTTGACGAAGAATCAATGTCTTTTCACGTTCAATACCTTGTTCGATACCTTGTTCGATACCTTGACGCATCCAACTGGTGGTAATTTGCATAACTCCCTCCTGTACAGGTTGACTAAATGTGCTAATCTCTTCTTGAAATTGTCTCTCTTCCACTGGATTAAGATTAAGATATGTATCAATAAATCCGGAAATTAATTGCATTCTCGCTGAATCTAACCTTAAAGTAATTAACAAGCGCAGACATTCCGCTTTTACCTTGGCTCGCTCTTTCTCGGCAATGTTCATCCTAGCCATCAAAGCTGAAGCAACCGGATTCGGTTGATTGAGAAAATCTCGCCAATTTAATCGATTTAACTGCACTACTTGATAGTTAAATTCTAAGACCTTAAAATCGGGAAAATCGACTACATATTGACTAATTGCTTCTCTTTTTGGCTTTGAATAAGAAAAAATTACAATCGGATAAATCGGTAGGACAAATTTCTCATGAAAGCGAGCAAAATAAGTAAACATTCGCCGATTAAACCATTTTCGAGAACTTTCCTGCGCCTCGACATGAATCAGAAAAAAAGATTCTTTTCCTCGAAACTTAACCTGTGCGACTAAATCGCTTTCATATCTTTCTCCTTCCGTGACATCGGTAAATACTTCTTTGTCTAAAAAAGTAATCGAGTCCCTATCTAAATAATCCATCAATTGAGGAAAAAATAACTCGATAAATTCGACAAAAAAGGTGGAGATTAACTCCTTAAATAAGCGGTCATGGTCAATATTATTAGTCATGTAATGTCATCTTAACTAATCTGAGCGATGAATGACTACTCTTATCTATTGTATTCTGAAAAGTCGGTTTTGGCAACGGATTGTTATGACCTCACCCCCTTAACCTACAGCGATTGCCAAATTCGTCCAAAAGCCATCAGATTGAGCAAAATCGAACAAAACATCGTCAACAGCAGGAAGGCTCGGCAACAGTGTAGAAGTCATGACATTAACTGCAAAGGTTTATTGCTAACAATTTTAGCCCAACAATTGCCAATTTTTCAAGGATGCTATCACAAAAATTAACATTTATTACAAGAAAACGGGTTTCTCGTAATGTTCACTACCCGATGAAATTGCTATGGTAAAATGTCCATAATAGACAAGAGAGAATTTACTTATGAGTGTAGCCGACGAAATTTACAAAATCGTGAAATCAATGCCTGAAGATCGAGCGAATAAAATTTTGGATTTTGCAAAGTTTTTGCAAGCTAAACCAGAGTTAGAAGATAAGCCATTAGATTTCCGCGATGCGGCGGGATTGGGGCAAGAAATGTGGCAATCAATTGATGTAGATGCTTATATTCAGCAGGAGCGATCATCATGGGAATAGTTTTACAACCTGAAAATATTGTATTTTTAGATACGGCTCCTTTTATTTACTTTTTCGAGCAACATCCCATCTTTTTTCCTTGTATGGAAAAGTTATTTTATGATGTCTCCATTTATCAGGTTAAGGTTATCACTTCGATGATCACTTTTATCGAAATTGTTACCCATCCAGCAAGGATAGGTAATCAGGAGTTGGTAGAACAATACCGGACATATTTCACCCGTTCGAGCCAAATTACTCTGTTACCAATCGATTTATCTATTGCTAATGAGGCGATCGCTCTTCGTACCCAATACACTCTCAAAACACCCGATGCGATTCAACTGGGAACAGCGATCGCATATTCAGCAACCTACATTATCACTAATGATAGGCAATGGAAACAGTTAACTCCTCAAAATGTATTGCTAGTAGATGAAATGTAGCGAATCAGTTCTGGAAATGAATGATTTGACCTCTCCCCCTAACCCCATCTCCTCGTAGGAGAGGGGGAATTGCGACTCCTGCGAGGAGATGGGGAACTACACTGATAACTGTTAACTGTTATCAGAAAACGGGTTTCTCGAAGAAACCTGTTTTCTAAATAAAGGTAATCACTCTCCCCAATTCATAATTCCCCTCTCCCGTATCATGCTTTGTGCTTTTTGTCAAAAAAACTTTTTTTTTGCAATAAAACTACATAAAAAAAAGATCATCGTTGTGGGTGAAAATGACTGATTTACCCGTCTTAATTAGGATAACCTTCTAGGTATGGCAAGGGTTTCAACCATTGCTGCCCAAAAAAGCACAAAATAACCCACTATGAAATTCTATCAAATCGCTGTAACCATGATAAAGTCGTTGTTAAATAAAAATCTTTCTCAATTAATTCTTAAGAATTTATAAATATTGCGGAATGTTAATTTAAATATTCTCAAGTTTTTGCAGTCAATAAATAATTTTTGCTTATCTTTGTCGGAAAATAGAACTTCTGCAAAAATCCAACATCTACCATTGGGTTAGGAGTCTCCGAGTCAGGATTCAGGAGTCAGGATTCAGGAGATTATTTTATTTATTCTCCCCACACCCCACACCCCACACCCCACACCCCACTTATTCAACAAAGATGAAAGAATCATGGCGAGAACGTCTGAATATCTCTCGAATAGCGATTAATGCCCCGAGGTTAACCATTGCTTTCTGGTTAGCGGTGGCCGTGGCGGGAATTTTGGCTTTTAGTTCCTTAAAATACGCGCTTTTCCCAGATATCAGCTTTCCAGTCGTCATAATTAACGCTCAAGCGGATTTAGCTACTGCTATCACCACGGAACAGCAATTAACTAAACCCCTAGAAAATCCTCTTTTCTCTCTCCCCGGTCGTCGTGATATTTCTTCGACTACTGCCCCCGGACAGTCAGTAATCAGCGTTTTCTTTAAAATTGGCACAAATTTAGACAAGGCCACCGCAGCAGTTAAACAGGCTATCTCGCAAGTCCCTTTACCCCCTCAAGCTACCACAGAAGTTATCCCCGTTGATTTAAATGAGTCGGCAACAGTCACCTATGCGCTGGTGAGTGAGCAGAAAAATCTAGAAGAATTAAGCCAAATCGCCCAAGATAATTTAATTCCGCCCTTAAAAGCTCTCCCAGGTACGGCTAAAGTTAATTTACTCGGTCAAGGTACAGTTAGGGAAGATAATCCCCATAAAAGCTTAACCCGACCATTACCCACGCTGGTACGCTTTAATGGCCAAGAAGCAATCGCAGTGCAGGTAATCAAAAAAGGTGCCGCCAATAGTCTCGATCTGGCCGCGGTCGCAGAAAAACTGGTTAAAGACATAGCACAAAAACTGCCCGATGTCAAGATAATTTTAGCTGAAACCCAAGCGGAATATATTCGCGCTGCCCTACAAGGCACGATCGATGATTTACTTTTGGCAGTTTTGCTGTCGGTGCTGGTGATCTTGATATTTTTAGGCAGTTTCGCCGCTACAATCATTTCTGCTCTGGTTATCCCCCTATCTCTTTTGGGGACTTTCATTATCATGGCCATCTATGGGTTTAATCTGGAAACCCTGACACTGCTGGCTCTCGCTTTAGTGATTGGCATTGTCGTGGATGATGCGATCGTCGATGTGGAGAATATTTCCCGTTTAATCGACGCGGGGGAAACCCCGAAAAATGCGGCACTCAAGGGGACAAGGGAGATCGGATTAGCTGTGACTGCTTCCACTTTAACCATTGTTGCGGTGTTTATACCCGTGGCTTTTATGGGGGGTGCGGTGGGACAGTTTTTTCAACCTTTCGGTTTAACTGTCTCGGCTGCGGTGATTTTTTCTCTGTTGATCGCCCGAACTTTATCGCCCGTTTTGGCAGTATATTGGCTGAAACCGCAGTCACAGGCAAAAATGACGAAACAAAAGCGACCGGTTGAGAATGCCTATCGACGGCTCTTAAACTGGTCACTGCGTCATCGTTTGCTGGTCATTGCTATTGCCCTAATTACCTTTTTTGCGGGTATTGCCTTGATTCCTTTTATTTCTAGGGGATTTATTCCCCGACTCGATCGCGGCGAGTTTAATCTGGTTTATACTTCTCCTTTGCCGAAAATAACGCAAATTAGTCCTAATAAACCGACGGCTAAGAGTTCTAGCGATAGTTTCGCTTGGATTTCCCAGTTAGCGAGTTCTCCCGAAAGTTTTCTTTTGCGTCGCACTATCCGCGATGGCAGCAAATTAGAAGCGCCAATTTTGCAGGATGGGGAAGTGGAATCGACTTTTATGATCGCCGGTTTACGCGGTGAGCCGAATCGGGGCAAAATTCACGTTACACTGAAGAGCGATCGTACATCTCACACCAGTGCGGTGCAGCAACGGATTCGGCAAATTTTACCGCCAATTAGAGGGGTGAATGTCAGTGTCGAGGACATTCCTTTTGTGCAGACGGAAGCGGAAAAGCCGATCCAAATTGCGATTAAAAGCGATAATTTGCAGCTATTGCGCGATAGTGCCGAGAAATTGCGGGTTGAGGCCGCTAAAATCTCTGGTTTAAAGGATATTTCCCTATCATCTAGATTAAATGAGCGGGGGGATTTTTTGGCGATCGAGCGTTTAAATGGTCAACAGGCGATTTTTCTCAGTGCTAATCTCAGTCCGGATTTAGGATTAGAAGATGCGGCGATTAAAATTGAAGCGATTCCTTTACCGGAAGGGATAACTTTACAGCGTTGGGGTACTTCTTCTCAAAGTAGCGATGTTTTGGGCAGTTTTGGTCGCACTTTAATCCTAGCGACAATTTTAATGTTAGGAGTTTTATGGCTATTATTCAGAAGACTGCTAGAAACTATCGTCATCGCTTTATGTTTACCTTTAGCGATTGTGGGGGCAATGTTGGGGTTATTGGTAACGGGTAGTGAGTTTAGTATGATTTCTCTGATCGGGTTTATTTTCCTCTTGGGATTACTGGATAAAAACGCTGTGTTATTGCTGGATTATACTAACCAATTGCGTCAACAGGGTTGGAGTCGGGAGGAAGCGGTTTTAGAAACGGGAATGATTAGGTTAAGACCGATTTTAATGACCACTTGTTCGACAATTTTAGGCATGATTCCGATCGCTTTGGGATTGGGTACTGGTGCGGAATTGCGGCAACCCATGGCGATGGTAATTGTGGGAGGTTTAGTCACTTCTTCCCTGTTGAGTTTAATTGTTGTGCCTGTGTTATATCTAAGTTTAGAGGATGTTTGGAACCAGATTAAAGCCGGTCAAAAGTAGCTAGTTTTACGGTTTTGGCTTCTGATTGCTATAGAGTCGTTTGAACTCTTTTTGTTGTTGATTATGATCGACAATTGGCTCAGGATAACCACAACGATGTCTTTCTAAACGGGGGATTTTCCCGGTTACTAAATATTCCGTATCTACGGAAGCTAATTCCGGCAACCATTGACGAATATATTCCCCTTCTGGATCGAATTTTTGTGTCTGACTAGCGGGATTAAAAATTCTTAAAGGTTTCGGATCCATGCCACTAGAGGCACTCCACTGCCAACCACCATTATTAGCGGCTAAATCGCCATCAAAAAGTTTCTGCATGAAGTATTTTTCGCCTTTTTGCCAGTTAATAATTAAATCTTTGGTTAAAAAACTCGCCACAATCATGCGACAACGATTGTGCATCCATCCCGTTTCATTTAATTGTCGCATCGCCGCATCAACGATCGGATAGCCGGTTTTTCCCTGGCACCAAGCTTGAAAATGTTCTTCGTTATCCTGCCAAGGAAAATGACGAAATTCTTTTCTATAAGCACCGACCGCCAATTCTGGGAAAAAATAGAGACAATGCTGGTAAAATTCCCGCCAAGCTAACTCTTGCTGCCAAGTGATAATACTATTTTTTGCTTCCTCGGCCCGGCAATTTTCTAATAACTCTAGGGTTGCCGTCCAAATTGTGCGAATGCCAATCGCCCCAAATTTTAAAGCGGCACTCAAGCGCGAGGTGCCATCGAAAGCGGGGAAGTTACGATCTTCTTGATAATTGTTAATAACCCCTTGACAAAATTCTTCTAATCTGCTATCGGCGGCTTTTTCTCCGGGGGTGAGGGGTAAGGGGTTTTGCCAGGTAAAACCTAAATTTTCTAGGGTTGGTAAGTTAATAGTTTCTGCGAGTTTCTCCCCCTCATTTTCGTCTAATCCTTGCAGGTTTTCTAGGGTTTTGGGGCTGGCTTTGGCTAATTGGCTCCAATTTTTCCAAAAAGGAGTATATACGGTGTAGGGACTTTTTGAGAGGGTGAGGACTTGTCCTGGAGCGTGGAGAAGTTGATCCCAGAATGTTTCTACTTCAATTCCTTTTGTTTGTAAAGCGGCGATTACCTGTTGATCCCGTTGACGCGCGTAGGGTTCGATATCGAGGTTAAAAAAAACTGCTTTTGCCGATAAATCGCTGGCTAAGTTGACGAGTGTTTGACTGGGGTTGCCGCGAATAATCACTAATTGACTACCTTTTTGGCGATAATTTTTTTCTAATTCCTCTAGACAACCGAGCAGATAGGCAACTCTAGCAGGGGCGATATCATCCCCTTCTAAAATAGCAGGATCGAGGCAGAAAACCCCGATGATTTTCGGACTACGCTCCCTAGCTTTACTCAGTCCAATATTATCCGAGAGACGTAAATCGCGACGATGCCAGAAAAGGATTAGGTTTGACATAAAGTAAGGTGATGAGAAGATTATCAGGAGGGAGATTATTTTACATTGAGCTTGTCGAAATGTGGGGTACAGTTAAGAACAAATACAATTCAAAAATACTCTTTCTGTCATTATAGGACAGTGGATCAAGAATAATTGTCTAATTGGGTGCATCTCATTTTTGTAAATCTACTGAGTTGGGATTTTTAAAGGGAAACTATCTTCTAAAGTTGGTCATTACTTCCGATTTTATCATTCAATGCAAGCCTTTGGGGGGTAGAACCCCCCAAACCCACCGTCGGGGGTAGGGCTGTTTCATTCTCCCATCAGAATATCAAAAGTAAAAGCGATCACAGTCAGATAAAATGAGGGTAATGATTCGGTAGTAGTGCCGTAGCCCTCTTGCTTATCTGGTATGAATTGTGTAGAATATTTGTTAATAAAAATAATTGGAACCCGATCAGTCTTTAAACCTCTAGCTTGAACATGACTTTTCTGATAAATATCTTTTTCTGGCTCCTGTCTGGCTTACTCAAATATCAGTCTAGCACCGAACAAAATCCCCCCCTAGTTCACCTCTATTCCCCTGTCCTAATTGTGGTTCTCACCATACGATCAAGAATGGTTCTACTCATAATGGAAAACCCAAACGTCAATGTAAAGAATGTGGTCACTGAGCCTTTACATTGAGCTTTTACATTGAGCTTTTACATTGAGCTTTTACATTGAGCTTGTCGAAATGTGTCGAAATGTGCTGAATTTAATCCCATGTATAGACGAGAATTACTGCAATTTATAGGCTCTCATGCTCTTTTTGGGGCTATTAATCCAGAATTTACTTGGAATTATCAAAATATTGACCATTGGGGCGAATTATCAACGAATTATCGCCTCTGCACCACGGGAAAGCAACAAACACCGATCAATCTGAGTATAGTGACTGAAAAAGAGCTATACCAACCCACCTTTAATTATCGTCCTATACCCCTAAAAATTCGCCATAACGGTCATACAATCTTGGTTCAGGCCGAAAAAGTTGGAAACATGAGTTTTCACGGCGAAAACTGGGATTTATTGCAGTTCCATTTTCATCACCCCAGCGAACATCAGATTAAAGGTCAGTCTTTCCCTCTAGAAATTCATTTAGTGCATCGAAATGGGAAGGGAAATTTAGCGGTTGTGGGCATCTTAGCCGAAATTGGTGCTTTTAATCCCTATTTACAAACCATTTGGGATTATTTGCCCCAAGAACCTTCTCCTGAAATGATTATCCCCGATACTTGGGTCAATGTCGGGCTTTTACTGCCGGAAAATAGCGGTTTCTATGAATATCAGGGGTCTTTGTCCACTCCTCCCTGTAGCGAGGATGTTCTCTGGTTAGTCTGGCAAAATACGATCAAAATTTCTCCCCAACAACTGCAACAATTGGCCGCAATTTTGCCCCGTAATGCGAGGAATATTCAACCCTTAAACGGGCGATCTATCCTGCATTCTTAGGCGAAATTGTCGGCATTTTGGCTAATTTAGATAATTTTATTAACTTTTAGACCAAAAATGGTAAATAACTCAGGAATGCGCTCAATAACTAAAGCTTCGGTCGCTGTCCAATCACTTTCTTTAGTGGCTAAAACCCCCAGAACACTCAGAGGAACCTGTAGAAATAGGTGACTTAAGAGGAGAGCGATCGCAGCAATGACTAAACCTAAAAGCCGCCATTGGGGGAGATAGGCGGCCACGGCAGCCGCTAGAGGGGCAAAATTATAGATAGGCCAAGCGATGAGAATTAAGAGGACGACTCCCAAAAGAGTCAGAAGACGATGGCGAGGACGTTGAAAAAGAGAGAGAATTTTTAACTGTTCGGGGGTGAGTTGACTCGGTTTCAGGGCGACCAACAAAAGACTAAAGATATCAAAAGGTTTTGTCCACTGCATCCAAAAGACGGGAATAATAGCGATCGCTCCCAGAAATAGCCATTCTAGCCAAAGAAAAGGCAAGGGATCGCCCACAGCTAAACCAATCCAAGCGATTTGTAAAAAGATTGGCAAAGCCGCTAACCCTGCCAGATGAATCCACAAAAAAGGTTCTGATTTCATAGAGGGAGATGAGAATTATAAATTATAAATTATGAATTATGAAGTGGGGAGATGGGGGAGTGGGGGAGTGGGGGAATTATGACTGATAACTGATAACTGATAACTGACTCCCGACTCCCGACGGTTCAAGTGTAATTAACTGGATAAAGTGCGACGTTTCATGACCATTTCGTAGGCTTCGATAATGTCGCCTTCTTTCCAGTCATTGAATTTAGAAACACCGACACCGCACTCGAAACCGGTCGCCACTTCTCGGGCATCTTCCTTCATCCGTTTGAGGGAATCAAGAACCCCCTGATAAACAATTTCCTTGCCGCGACGCACGCGCAGGAAGCGATTCCGCACCAGTTTACCGGATTGGACATAACAACCGGCCACGGCCCCACGACCGACGGTGAAGACGGCCCGCACTTCGGCAAAACCGAGGTGTTCTTCCACTTCTTCGGGGTCGAGAAGACCTTCCATCGCCCCTTGAATATCATCGAGAAGCTTGTAGATGATATTGTAATCGCGGATATCAACTCCTTCCCGATCGGCGGATGCGCGCGCACCACTGGCAAGGGTGGTATTAAAGCCTACCACCACCGCACCACTAGCGGCGGCCAGATCCACATCGGTTTCGGTGATTTCCCCCGGAGAGGCGAGGAGAACCCGAATCTGTACTTCGTTTTGGGGTAACTGTTTGAGCGCACCGAGGATGGCCTCGACGGAACCTTGCACATCTGCCTTGAGGATGAGATTAAGTTCCTTGAGTTGTCCTTCTTGAGCTTGGATAGAGAGGGTGCTAAGGCTAACGCGACGGGAGGAGAGGGCCTGTTGTAAACGGGTGTTGCGTTGTTCGATCGCCCGTTGATCAGCGATCGATCGGGCCTCTTTTTCACTTTCATAGACATCGAACTCATCGCCGGCGGCCGGAACATCACTAAGACCGAGGATTTCCACGGCAAAGGAGGGGGTGGCCGCTTCGACTTTTTGACCGCGATCATCGATCATCGCCCGAATTTTGCCGAAAACGGAACCAGCGACGATGCTATCACCGACGCGGAGAGTGCCATTCTGGACGAGCAGGGTAGCCACGGGACCTTTGGTGCGATCGAGGTTAGCTTCGATCACGGTTCCCTTGGCCAAGCGATCGGGGTTAGCAACCAGTTCCTCTACTTCTGCCACCAAGAGAATCATTTCCAGCAGATTATCGAGATTTTCCCCCCGCAGGGCGCTAACGGGAACCATGATCGTCTCACCGCCCCAATCTTCGGCCACCAGTCCCTGTTCGGTCAATTCCTGTTTAATTCGGTCGGGGTTAGCCGAGGGTTTATCGACTTTGTTAATCGCCACCACGATGGGGACTTCGGCGGCCCTGGCGTGACTAATTGCCTCTTTCGTTTGGGGTTGTACACCATCATCGGCGGCCACCACCAGCACCGCTATATCGGTGACTCTCGCCCCACGGGCCCGCATGGCGGTAAAAGCTTCGTGGCCGGGGGTATCCAAAAAGACAATCTGTTCCGGTTTGCCGTTATGTTCCACATCGACGTGGTAAGCGCCGATGTGCTGGGTGATGCCGCCGGCTTCTCCTTGGGCGACTTTGGTTTTGCGGATCGAGTCGAGGAGGGTGGTTTTACCGTGGTCAACGTGACCCATAATGGTGACTACGGGGGGACGACGCTGGAGACTTTCCCAGTCGGAGACATCGATCATCTCCGTGGTTTTGATCGCCGCCGACTGGGTGCTGGGGGTTTCCACGGTCATCTCGAAGTCCCTGGCGATCATTTCGATCGTGTCCACGTCGAGAGTTTGGGTGATATTAACCGCCATCCCTTTAAAAAATAGGGTTCTGATGATCTCGGTTTCCGGGACTTTCATCAATTCCGAGAGGTCGCGCACGGTAAGACTGCCGGTGATGACGATGCTTTCCGGGCGTTTTTCCTCTTGGGGTTCTTGACGCTCGCTTTTCGGGCTGCCGGTGTGGGCGGTTGGTTTACTGGGCCGCTTAACTTTGACTGCTGTTGGGGTGCCAGGGGTGGCAGCTTTAGCGCTGGGCGGTTTGGGGGGACGAGCGGTGGAAAGGGTAAAACTGGGGCTATTGATTAACCCGGATAGTTCCGATTCTAGATCATCGTCATCTTCAAAGAGAGCTTGGGTGCGGCGTTTGTTTTTGCCAGCAGTTTTGGCGGTTTTGGCCGCTTTTTTCTCTTCTTCTTCTTCTTCTTCCCAGCTAGATTTTTTGGCCATGCGAAGGGGCATGGTCGGTCGTTTGAGTTTTTTGGGCCCGTCTGCTCCGAGCAATCCGGTATCTGTATCGATTTCTGTGCCATCAACACCGGATTTCTTGGTGGTGTCGGTTTCTTCCTCGCCAGTAGCCGAGATTTTAGCGGGCATACCGGGGCGAACCGGGCGCTTCAATTCCACCGTCTCCCGCACTTCTCTAGCTGGTTCCGCCAGTTTCGGGCTTTTTCCGTCGGGTTTGCGGTTGAGGGTCGGTTTTTCTGGTTTAGCCAAGCTAACCCTGCGCTCAGGACTAGGGGCGTTTTCACTCTCGCCGCGCTCGCGTTTTTCTCCCCGCGGCCTGTCGTTACTGCCAGCGGCATTTTTAGATCGGGGTTCTGGCCGGCCCGAGGCGCTGCCCGGGCGTGGTTTCGGGGTGAGGGAGGGTCGATTAGGTGGGGCGATTAAGCTGGGGGATACTTCTGGCACTAGCGGGGTTTCGGTCGGGGTTTCTTTAACACTGGCGGACTGAGATGGCATCTGTGCAGCGGTGGGGGGAGTTTTTTCGGCCGCACCGTCGCGCCCTGGGGCAGCAACGAGGGGTTTAACTGGGGGACGGGGAGGACTGATTAAAGTCGGTTTAGCTGAGGAACCGGCAGGTCCGGGATAGATTTCCCCTTCTTCGCCAGTTTCGGGGCGGTTGTGTTTATGCAGGGCTAAAATCTTTTGTTTTTTTTCTTCGGCAGGACTAACCGATTCTCGCTGACCCGTACTATTTTTACTGGTACTCGAAACAACTCCCTTCGCAGCAATTGCCTTGATGCGTTGGGCATCCTCTTCGCTGATCGTGCTACTGTGGCTCTTGTACTCGATGTTCAACTGGTCACAGATGTCCAAAATGTCTTTGTTGTCTAGATTCAATTCTTTTGATAAATCGTAAATTCTGACTTTCGCGTTACTCATCCATTATCCCCCGGCTAAAGTGTTAGTGATCCTATAAGTTGGCTGATTTTTTGATCCTGTCAGGACTGCCCCCTTTCCATGGTAACGATTTTGTGGCTATGATCGTCAATTTTAATCCTGATTTGGACGACCTTGTTTGGCAGTCCCGATGCGCTCTTGCAAGGATTCATAGAGCGTTTCGGGAATATTGGCTTTTAGGGCCCGTCCGAGACGATTTTTTTGCCGGGCCAGTTGTAGGCAGTTAGGTTGCGGACAGATATAGGCCGCTCTTCCCATGCCTTGATCTAATTGTATCTGTCCGGATGGGTGTAGTCGGACAATTCGCCAAAAGGATTCCTTCGGGGCGAAGAGACGGCAGCTAATACAGCGTCGATAATTGACGAAGGGGTTCATTCTTGGTCTAAATCCTGCGCTTCTGGGTCGGTTTCATCGGTTTTTACCTCTTGTTCTCCTTTATACAGGGCGATATCCTTAATATCGATTTTCCAGCCAGTCAGACGGGCGGCTAAACGCACGTTCTGCCCTTCTTTGCCAATCGCTAAACTTAATTGATCCTGGGCCACCAGTACCAATGCTTGTCTTTCTTCGGCATTAGTGAACAAAACTTGGTCAATACGGGCGGGACTAAGGGCATTGGCGATGTAGGTGGCGGGATCTGGAGACCAGCGAATCACGTCGATTTTTTCGCCCCGCAATTCGTTCACCACGGCTTGAATCCGCGAACCTCTGGCCCCAATACAGGCCCCAACCGGATCCACGTCTCTTTCTAGGGTATCGACGGCGATTTTTGTCCGCGAACCAACGTGACGGGAGGGGGGATTAGCTTCCCGGGCGACGGCGACAATACGCACGATTTCCTCCTCGATTTCGGGAACTTCGTTGGCGAACAAATATACTACCAAGCCTGCCGCCGCTCTGGAAACAATTAATTGCGGGCCGCGTTGAGAACCTTCCAAGACTTTTTTGAGCAGAACTTTAAAGGTGGCGTTGGCGCGATAGTTATCGTTGGGCAGCTGTTCCCGTTTGGGTAGTTCTGCTTCCACTTCCGGTTGACCGTAGGTACTTTGTACCATGACAATGGCGGCCTGTCTTTCAAAACGGACGACCCGGGCCTGTAAAACGGTTCCTTCCAGATCTTGGAACTCCTCTTGAATCATTTTGCGTTGGTTATCCCGCAGTTTTTGCAGTAAAACCTGTTTAGTTTGAATCGCCGCCATGCGACCAAATTCTCTTTGGTCGGGGGTGACATCAAGAACTACTTCATCCCCTAATTGGGCTTCATCGGCCACTTCCTGCACCTCTTTGAGACCGATGTGATGGTCGGGATTGGTCACTTCTTCCACAATAGTTTTAGTAGAAAGGATGCGAAACCCTTCTTCTTCTACGTCTAATTCCACATCAAAGTTATTGAAATAATCTTCATGAAATTGAGCGGCTTTTTCTAAACTTTGGGCGCGTCGATAACGTTCGTAACCCTTGATCAGGGCTTCACGCAAGGCTTCCTGTACGGCATTTTTGGGCAGATTATGTCGTTGGCTAATTTCTTCGAGCATTATTTTTAAACCGGGCAAATTAACGGTAGCCATAATTATTTTTTCTCCTTACTTTTGAGTTATTAGTTTTTTATCTGTCAGCCTTGTATCAGTTATCAGATGTAAGTTTTAAGTTAATCAGTTAGTTAGTTAGTTAGTTAGTTATCTTCATCTTTATCCCTGATTATTGTTTACTGTTTACTGATTATTGCGCTGCTCATCTAAACGGACGCTGATGACGGTAGTGCGATCGATGGTCAGGGCGCGACCCTTTTGGTTAAGATAAATAGATTGCTCATCTCTACCTTGCAGTTTTCCGCGCCATTCTTTTGGTTTTCCCTGGCTATCTTGGCCGGTAATGATGACGGGAAAACCTTTAAAAGACTGAAATTCACGCTCACTGCTCAGTTGTCGAGAAATGCCGGGGCTAGATATTTCCAAAACGTAGGCACCGGGTAAGATTTCTTGACTGTCGAGGGCGGTTTCTAAAGACCGACTCATCTGCTCACAGTCCTCTAAACCAGTATCTCCCGCAAGATTGCGAATATCAACGCGCAGGACGGGAGGCCTTTTATTGGTTTGGAAAACGATATCGACCACTTCTAGCCCCAAGTTTTCAGCGATAGGGGTGGCTAGGTGCAGCAGGTCGGGGATGAGCGGATGGGTCATGATTTAGACAATAAAAAAAGCGGGCGAAACCCACTTCCCTAAACTGTTAGTGATTGGGATAGGCAGTTGTTAGACCACCTAGCTGAATACAGTATAGCAAAAAACCGTCATCACTATTTGCCCTCAGGGTCTTGCCGGGGAAAAACAGAACAGTGGTCACGATCAAGTCGATCTGTCACAATGAATACAGGGTAACTAGATATAGAGTCAATTATGGATCAAAAATCTCCGCTCACCGTAGTTAGAGCCAAGTCAGCTAAGAATCGTGGTCATCGGCCAGTATGGAAAGGGATTGTCAGCACTTGGATGATTCTGCAAACCTTTGGCCATGTCAATCCTGCTTGGAGTCAAAAAAACCCAAATACCCTCACCTACGGTGAATTGTTAGAGAAAATCGAGCAAGGCAAGGTAAAAAAGGTGGAAATCAATCCTTCTTTGCAGCAGGCAGCAGTTACCCTCGTCGGTCAAACGGATAAGGATACCCCGAAAGAAGTTAATTTATTTGACCAAAATCCCGAATTAATCAAGAAACTCGATGCTAAAAAAATTGAGTATGGTATTCTCCCCACCACTGACAATTCGGCCTTGATCAATGTTCTCACTAACCTGTTAGTGATTATTATCGTCTTGGGATTATTGGTGTTTATTATCCGTCGTTCTGCCAATGCTTCCGGTCAAGCGATGAACTTCGGTAAATCAAGGGCGCGGTTTCAGATGGAGGCGAAAACTGGCATAGAATTCAATGATGTGGCCGGTGTGGATGAGGCCAAGGAAGATCTAGAGGAAGTGGTAACATTCCTCAAACAACCGGAAAAATTTACGGCTATTGGTGCGAAAATCCCCAAAGGAGTCCTGTTAATTGGTCCTCCGGGGACGGGAAAAACTTTACTGGCTAAAGCGATCGCAGGAGAGGCGGGAGTACCTTTTTTCAGCATCTCCGGGTCGGAATTTGTGGAGATGTTCGTCGGGGTTGGTGCGTCGCGAGTGCGAGATTTGTTCCGAAAAGCCCAGGAAAATGCCCCTTGTTTGGTTTTTATCGATGAAATTGATGCCGTTGGTCGTCAACGAGGGATCGGTTATGGGGGAGGTAATGATGAACGGGAACAAACCCTGAACCAATTATTGACGGAAATGGACGGTTTTGAGGTCAATACTGGCATTATCGTCATTGCCGCCACCAACAGGCCTGATGTTTTGGATTCGGCCTTGCTGCGTCCGGGTCGTTTTGACCGACAGGTGGTGGTGGATTATCCAGATTCTAAGGGACGTTTGGCCATTTTGGAGGTCCATTCTCGCGATAAAAAGGTGGCTGCTGATGTGGCTCTGGAGGCGATCGCCAGGCGCACCCCCGGTTTTACTGGGGCAGATTTGGCGAATATGCTCAACGAAGCGGCGATTTTTACTGCCAGACGGCGCAAAGAGGCGATTACGATGGAGGAGGTCAACGATGCGATTGATCGGATTGTGGCCGGTATGGAAGGGCGTGCTTTAGTGGATAGTAAAGCCAAGCGTTTGATCGCCTATCATGAAGTTGGCCATGCGATTGTCGGTACTCTCTGTCCTGGCCACGATCAAGTGGAAAAAGTCACCCTGATTCCCCGGGGTCAAGCGCAGGGGTTAACTTGGTTCACTCCCGATGAAGAACAGGGTTTAACCAGTCGTTCCCAGTTGTTGGCCCGAATTGCGGGATTATTAGGGGGACGGGTGGCGGAGGAATGTGTCTTCGGTGAGGATGAAGTGACCACCGGCGCCGGTAATGATATTGAAAAAATTACCTATCTGGCCCGACAGATGGTAACGCGTCTGGGAATGTCGGAATTGGGATTGATTGCCCTAGAGGAGGATGGTAATTCCTATCTCGGTGGTGCTGGCGCTGGTTATCATGCCGACCATTCTTTCGCGATGATGGCGAAAATTGATGCACAAGTGCGGGAACTTGTCAAGCAATGCCACGATTTAGCAACAAAACTTATCCTTGACAATCGTATGGCGATTGATCGCTTGGTGGAGATACTGATTGAACAGGAAACCATTGACGGCGACGAATTCCGGCGTTTATTGAGGGAATTTCAGCAACAAGCGGATCGGTCAATGGTGACTATGGTTTAATTTGCCCTTCGTCTCCTTGCTTCATTCAGTGCTTAGGAGACGATTTCAGCCAAAAATCTGCTAATCAGTCGGACAAAGCCAGAATTAACGACTAACATTGTGAGCGGGGATTTTACTCATGGAATGACCGTTATGATTGCCTTTGGTGGAAGCAATAATATTAGCTTCTAAAGCTGAATTGATCTCGGACAACATTTCTAGATTGAAACGATAGCCGACGTTGCGGACGGTTTGAATTAAATTAGGTTGTCTGGGATCGGTTTCGATTTTTTTCCGCAGAGAGAGAACATGAGTATCAATTGTCCGGGGGTTATCGATTTCCTCGGGCCAAGCGCGACGCAGTAAATCGGCTCTTGATAGGGGTGTTCCCTCCGCTTGGGCTAAAACGTAGAGTAGGCTAAATTCTTGGGGCGTTAATTCGATATACTCCCCGCGAAATTGTACCCGTCTTTGGGCTAAATCTATTTTTAATTGTCCATAATCCAAGTGTAGGGGAGCAGCCCTACCGCCTAAACGACGGGTTAACACTTCTACCCTAGCCATAAATTCTTGCATTCCAAAGGGCTTTTTCAGGTAGTCGTCGGCCCCGGCTTTTAAACCATTGACCACATCTTTTTCGCCATTGCGGGCCGAGAGAATCAGTATTAGAGAATGTTTTTGTTGATAAAGCCAACGGCAGAGTTCGATTCCATCCCCGTCGGGTAAGTCGGAATCGATAATTGCTAAGGTTGGTTGACGGTGAAGGAAAGCTTGACGCGCACTTTGCAGGTTTGCCGATTGATTGACCAAATAGCCGGCCTGTTGCAGATGCCAAGCTAATAGCGATCGCAAGTGCGGGTTGCCCTCAACAATAGAAATATGGATCGATACCACTTGAGTTTCTGCCCCATTACTGCACAGATTGACACATTGTCAGGGTATCAGAATTAATGTCAAGATGTTGTAACAATCGTAACATTCGTCAGCCGTCAGCTTTTTAGCTATCAAGCATCGGTGGTCGGTGGTCGATGGCAAATTAGGTTACATTTCATCTTTGTATCGTTGACAATTAAAATTAAATGGAATTAAGCGATCGCATCCTCTTGGTGGATGATGTACCAGAAAATCTCTTACTCACTGAAGTTAACTCAACACTAACCTTGTTTGAGAACACTGGTAGGCAATTCCCGCCCATGGTTAATTAAGAAAAATAAACTGTAGTGAAATATACGGTTTTGACCTGTTCTAATGGGGATAGATAGGGGAAAAAAAATCATGTCGAAATCACTCTTTACCGATGCCAGCAGTCGCTTAGAACGGGCCCTTAAGTATGTCTCCATTTCCGATGATGCGATCGAGCGGTTAAAATATCCCAAAGCTAGTCTTAGCGTCTCCATACCCGTCCGTATGGACAACGGCACTTTAAGAATCTTCCAAGGCTACCGCGTCCGCTACGATGACACCCGCGGCCCCGGCAAGGGGGGTGTGCGCTATCATCCCAACGTCAGCATTGATGAGGTGCAGTCCCTGGCCTTTTGGATGACCTTTAAATGCGCCCTGCTGGATTTGCCCTTTGGTGGGGCTAAGGGCGGCATTACCCTAAATCCGAAAGAATTGTCAAAAGCCGAGTTAGAACGCCTTAGCCGGGGCTATATCGAGGGTATAGCCGACTTTATCGGTCCCGATGTCGATATTCTTGCCCCCGATGTCTATACCAACGAGATGATCATGGGTTGGATGATGGACCAGTACAGCATCATTCAGCGTAAAATTAGTCCGGCGGTGGTGACGGGGAAACCTTTAACCATGGGAGGCAGTCGCGGCCGCGATACGGCGACGGGAACGGGGGCTTTTCATGTTATTAACTCTCTTTTGCCGAAATTAGATAAAAAACCCGCTAATACTACCGTAGCCGTCCAAGGATTCGGTAACGCTGGGGCTGTAGTAGCGGATCTCCTCGCCAAAGCCGGTTATCAAGTGGTGGCGGTAAGTGATTCCCAGGGCGGCATTTATCGGGAAAAAGGCCTAGATATTGCCAGTATTCGTGAGTATAAACAGGAACATCGCGGAATTACTGCTATTTACTGTGAGGGTACTGTGTGTAATATCGTAGAACACGAGGCGATTAGTAATGAGGAATTATTAGCCCTAGATGTGGATGTTTTGATTCCGGCTGCCCTAGAAAACCAAATTACCGCCGAAAATGCCGATCGCGTGCGGGCGAAATATATCTTTGAAGTAGCCAACGGTCCGACTACCTCGGAAGCCGATCGCATTTTAGACTCAAAAGGGATTCTCGTTTTCCCCGATATTTTGGTTAACGCCGGTGGGGTAACGGTGAGTTATTTTGAATGGGTGCAAAATCGCAGCGGTCTTTATTGGCGATTAAACGAGATAAATGAGCGCTTAAAAGAAAGAATGGTGACAGAAGCGGAAAAAGTCTGGTCTTTCGCCCAGGAATTCGATATATCTCTGCGTACCGCCGCCTACGCCCACGCTATTGATCGTCTCGGTGAAGCCCTAGATGCCAAGGGAACCCGCGACTATTACCAAAATAAGACGAGAGCTTAAGGTCGTCGGTCGTCGGTCGTCAGGAAATAGGGTGATAGGGTTTTGGGGTGATAGGGTGATGAGACAGCTTCCCCACTTCCCCACTTCCCCACACCCTGTCCCCAGGAAAAACTTGTTGCCGCAAACCCTAAATATGGTCGAGCATGATGCCAGTCCAATTATCGTTGCCCTTGTATCATCAACTTTCTCAACCAGAGGTGATTGAATACTTGACCAGCGATGGGTCAGCGGGCTTATCAGCAGAAGAAGTGGCCAGTCGCTACGAAAAATATGGCCCGAATGAACTGCGATTTAAGCCGGGGAAACCAGCTTGGTTGAGATTTTTGGGGCAATTTCATCAGCCACTACTCTATATTCTCCTGCTTGCGGGTACTATTAAGGCATTTTTAGGGTCTTGGACGAATGCCTCGGTGATTTGGGGAGTTACCCTGATCAATGCCATTATTGGCTATGTGCAGGAAGCTAAGGCGGAAGGTGCGATCGCTTCCCTAGCCAAAGCCGTAACCACAGAAGCGACCGTGTTGCGAGAGGGACAAACCCTGCGGATTCCATCTCGGGATTTGGTGCCAGGAGATATCGTTTTATTGGCATCGGGGGATAAAGTACCGGCGGACTTGAGGCTGCTGAAAGTCCGCAATTTGCAAGTGGATGAGTCTGCCCTGACCGGGGAATCCTTGCCCGGGTCAAAAGCGATCGAACCCTTACCCGGGGATACGCCCCTAGCAGAACGGACAAACATGGCCTACGCAGGGAGTTTCGTTACCTTTGGACAGGGCAAAGGGATTGTTGTCTCTACGGCCAACGCCACCGAAGTGGGGCAGATTTCCCAGTCGATGGAAAGCCGAGTCAGCCTTAGCACACCCCTGACCCGTAAATTTGCCCAATTTAGCCGCACCCTACTCTACGCAATTTTGACCCTAGCAACCTTGACCTTTGCCATCGGGTTAGGACGGGGGAAATCTTGGATCGATATGTTTGAAGCTGCCGTTGCCCTCGCAGTGAGTGCGATTCCAGAAGGGCTGCCGGCAGTGGTAACGATTACCTTGGCCATTGGGGTCAACCGCATGGCCCGTCGCAATGCGATTATTCGTAAACTGCCCGCAGTGGAAGCATTGGGGAGTGCGACCGTCATTTGTTCCGACAAAACTGGAACCCTGACCGAAAATCAAATGACTGTACAGTCGATTTATACTGAAGGGCAATATTACGCCGTTAGTGGTGGTGGCTATAGTCCCAAGGGCGAAATTAGTCTGATTACCGATGGCAACCCCAGCAGCCCATTTGCAGATGAATTACCCCCGGCCCTAGGGGATTGTCTGGTAGCTGGTTTGCTTTGTAATGACTCCGGGCTAAAACAAAGGGGAGAAGATTGGTCAGTGGTGGGGGATCCTACGGAAGGGGCGCTGATTGCGGCCGCCGCCAAAGCAGGTCTCAGTCAATTGGGGCTATTGTCTTTAACCCCACGATTGGATGCAATTCCCTTTGAATCTGAGTACCAATACATGGCAACCCTGCATGATGGGATACCTCGTCTGATCTATGTCAAGGGATCGGTTGAGTCGCTGATGCGTCGTTGTTCCCAGATGATCGATCGCTATGGTCAGATGACCGCGCTGAACGCCGAACAGATCGAGCAAGCGGTAGAAACGATGGCAGGGCAGGGTTTACGGGTGCTTGCCTTTGCCAAAAAAGCAGCAGCGACCCATCAGCATTCTATCGACCATGAGGATATCGAAACAGGCTTGGTGTTTCTGGGATTACAGGGCATGATTGACCCGCCTCGTCCAGAGGCGATCGCTGCCGTTCATGCCTGTCAAACTGCCGGGATTCGGGTCAAGATGATTACTGGTGATCATCTTGTCACGGCGCGGGCGACCGCGGAACGGATGGGCATTAAAACGGCAGCACAAGTCTTAGCATTTGAGGGAAAACAATTAGCGCAAATGGATAATCATCAACTGGCCCAAGCGGTGGTCGATGGATCGGTATTTGCCAGGGTTGCCCCTACCCAAAAACTGCAACTGGTGGAAGTACTCCAGTCTCAAGGGGAAATCGTGGCGATGACCGGCGATGGTGTCAATGATGCGCCGGCTCTCAAGCAGGCCGATATCGGCATTGCCATGGGGAAAGGGGGAACGGAAGTCGCCAGGGAATCTGCTGATATGCTCCTCACTGATGATAACTTTGCCTCGATCAAGGCCGCTGTCGAAGAAGGACGCACCGTTTATCAAAATTTACGCAAAGCGATATCTTTTCTCTTACCTGTCAATGGTGGCGAATCGATGACCATTCTGATCAGTACTTTACTGGCGCGAGATTTACCCATCCTCTCCCTACAAGTACTCTGGTTGAACATGATCAACTCGGTCACGATGACTGTTCCCCTGGCCTTTGAAGCAAAATCCCCCGGCATTATGCAGTCACCACCACGCAATCCCAATGAACCTTTGATCACCAAAAAACTATTGCGCCGAATTTTGGCTGTTTCATTGTTTAACTGGATTCTGATTTTTGGTATGTTTGAGTGGGCTAAATCGACCACAGGAGATATTGCCGTTGCCCGCACAATGGCAATTCAATCCCTTGTGGCAGCACGGGTTATCTATCTGCTCAGTATCAGCCAATTAGGGATGAGCCTAGTGGACTACCTGCGTGGTCAGTCAACCTCGATTACTAATGCACCGATCCTAATTTTGGGGATTGTGGCTGCTGTTGTCCTACAAATTTTGTTTAGTCAATGGGGGGTGATGAACAGTCTGTTTGCAACGGCGACCCTAACCGGTCATCAATGGCTAATCTGTTTGTTGCCGATGCCGCTCATGGTACTTTGGGCAATTTTTGCCAATGTTATCGATCCTCCTCATTGTCATGGGAAATAACTAGGGTTTGCGGCAAAAAGTTTGTTGGTGGGGTTAGGAGTCAGGAGCCGGTCGTCGGTCGTTTGAGGCTTTGTTGCCCTCTCTTTTTGTACCAGTTTATGTACTAAAAGAAGGATAATGCAAGGTTTTTGAGAGTCCCAATCCGATTTTCGCAGCATGAACATCGGATTTTAACAGGTCAAAAGCCTCATTTTAAGCTGAGCTCACGGCCGAAGCCCACACCCCACACCCCACTTCCTCACTTCCCCACTTCCCCACTTCCCACTGTGCAGGGGGATTATTTTCTAGAGAATAAAACGTAAAAACAGGGAATAATAAACAGAGTTAACAGAGTTGCTAAAGACAAACCCGAAAAAACGACAATTCCTAAAGGTTGCAGGAATTCTCCCCCCTCTCCTAATCCTAAAGCGAGGGGAAATAAACCTAAAACCGTGGTCACGGTAGTCATTAAAATCGGTCGTAAACGTTGGGGAGCGGCCTTTAAAATAGCTTGTAGTCGAGTAAAACCGAATTCTTGCCGCAATTGATTGGCTAATTCCACCATAATAATCCCGTTATTAACCACAATGCCCACCAATAACACCACCCCGACGATGACAATGGCATTAATCGGGGTTTTGGTCAAATATAGTCCAAAAATTCCCCCCGCTAGGGCCAAAGGAACGGTTAACATAATCACCAAAGGGTCTATGAGCGAGTTATACTGGACGGCCATGACTACAAAGACTAAAAATACCGATAAACCCGCTAATAAACCCAAAGAACCCTGAATTTCTTGATTAGAGATGGCAGCAGCACTGGGTAAAATGCTGATACCATCGGGTAAGGGAGTGGAATTTAAAAGCGATTGTACCCCCGCGAGTGCGTCACTTAATTTCGCACCCTCGACTAAACTGCCGATAATAATAAAAACTTGACGCTGATTAATTCTCTGGATGACTGCTGGGGTTTTTCCCCCTTCAATCCTAGCGATATCTGCTAATTTTAAGTCTTCTTGCCTATTGACAAAAATAGGTATTTGTGAGATGTCACTAATTTTTTGCCGCGAGTTGGGGTCCAATTGCACTCGGATATCGATTAATCTTTCTCCCCGTTGCAGTTGGGTGGGGATTGATCCTTGAATAGCGGTCCGTAGCGTTTGTCCCACTTCCAGGGTACTCAATCCCAAACTATTTAAGCGGGTCCAATCGGGTTTAATCTGGATTTCCGGTTGTCTGGGGTCAGCATCGGCACGAAAACGCGCACTAGGGACTTTTTCATCGAGAATACTGAGGATTTCTTCACCAGCTTGCTCTAAAGTGTTCCCATCGGGTCCCTGTAACATCACATCCACGTCAGCACCAACGGAGGGAGAGTTATTAAGAATAATACCGCGCACTTGACCGGGAGTGAGACGCAAACGCACGTTAACGAGGTTTAATTGCTCTAGTGCTTTGCTCATGCGTTCGATATATGCTTCTGTATTAGTGCCTTGTTTGAGATTAATCGTACTAGAAGCACGCAAAATATTTTCATTGGTAGTTGTGCCAAAAAGAGAACCGCCACTGGTAGTAAAAACGTACTTAGTCTCTGGTTGTGATAATAAAATCTTTTCTACTTCCCGCATCACCTGACGGTTAGTATTTAAATTGGTACCAGGAGGAAATTGAGCAAAAACGTTCACCTGTCCGGTTTGAATACGACTAAAGACTTCCTGGGGGATATATTGCCAGAGATAGAAACTACTTCCCCCTAAAATTAAAAAGGCCAGCAGGATAACAGGTATTCTGTAGCGGATGATTTTAGCTAAAAAACGACCGTAGAGGATGGTTAAACCTTCTAGACGTTGACTAAAGACTTTTAAGAGCCAAAACCGATGGATACCACTAGAAACCCGCATATTTAACAAACGACTGGCTAACATGGGAACAACGGTTAACGCACACAGGAGAGAAGCAGCCACAGCAAAACTGATAGTGAGGATAATCTCGTTAAACAGCAGAGAGATAAAACCACCCAGTAATAAAAATGGCAGGATAGAGACGAGATTAGTCGCAGTGGAGGCCAATAAAGCAGATTCTACCTCTTGGCTGCTATTCCGGGCAATTTCTAAAAAATCTCGCTTATTTTGGTTTTGATTAACTTTGAGGGCAATATTTTCCAGCATGACGATGGAATTATCCACCACGATACCCACCCCTAGGGCCAATCCTCCCAAACTAAACACATTTATCGATAACCCGAATAACTTCATACAGATGATTGCGACGAGGGTAGAAAGAGGAATCGCTAGGGTAATGATAAAAGTCTGTCGCAGGGAACCGAGAAAGACGAATACAGTCAATCCTGCTAGAATTGTCCCCGCTAGTCCCGAAGAAACCACGTTATTAACCGCATTTTGGATAAATACAGACTCATCGCTAGTGGGGACGACTTGTATTCCCCCGGTCATTAACCCGGATTTTTTTAATTCTGTAATGCGTTTTTTGACCCCTTCTACCACAGCAATCGTGTTCGCATTCGGTTGTTTTTGGACGCTAACCCTGACGGCATTTTTTCCATTTAGGGTGACAAAAATTCTTTGTTCTTCTGTCCCATCGATAACTCTGGCCACATCCCGCAGATAGATTTTTTCTTCGGGATTATTACTATCGGTCAGTGCTAAATCTTGGATATCCGCTACGTTTTTAAATTTCCCCACCGCACGGGTTAAAGGTTCCCCAGTTTCTCCCTCTAGTCGGCCCCCAGAGATGTCCTGATTGCGTCTTTTTAGGGTGTCTAAAACCTGATTTAATCCCACTCCTAAAGATTGTAATCGCTGCAGGTCAATATTAACCTGAATTTCTTCTCTAACTCCCCCAATCACGTCCACCACTGCCACTCCTCCCACAAATCCTAATTCTCTCCCTAATTCTTCATCAGCAAATAATCTTAAATCTTTTAGGGGTAGGGTATCAGAAACGAGAGCAAATTCATAGACGGGTAAACGAGAGGGTTCAAATTTGTTTAAGCGCGGTTCCTCAATAATATCGGGTAAATTTTGTCGGACACGATTAAAACTTTCGGTAGCTTCATTTAAAGCGACATTTAAATCTCCCCCCGGTTGAAAAAATAAATCTACTCGCATCCTTCCCTCGCGAGTTTCTGAATAAACTTGCACTACTCCCTCGGTGGCACTCATTCCTTCTTCTAGGGGTTTAGTTACTTCTTCGAGAATAACTTCCGGGGAAACTCCCGGGACATTCATCCTTAAACTAATGCGAGGATAAGTGATAGAAGGAAGCAAATCTACTTGTAAACGATTTAGAAAAAAAAGACCGATGATGATAACTGCTATAGTTAACATCAATACTCCTATGTGACGACGAATTGATAGACCGCTTAGGGAGATGTTTTCTAACATGATTACCTATGGGGGAGAGTAAACAGTGAACAGTAAACAGTAAACCCATAACTGATAACTGATAACTGATAACTGATTAATTGTGCATAACTCGACCGAAACTCCATAATTTTTGATAATAATGACGACTGACGCTATCCCTATCATCGGTGAGTAGATTGATAGCGATACCATTGTTACCTGTTTCTTTTCCTGAACTGTGGATATATTGATTATTCCCTAGATATAAAGCCACATGATTAACTCTTTTATCACCAAAGAAAATTAAATCTCCTGGGAGTAATTCCTCTCGGTTTATTTTTTGACAAAAAGCCTCCTGTTGATAGGAATCCCTCGGCAACCAAATGCCAAAAGTGGCAAAAGCAGCCTGGATTAATCCTGAGCAATCGTAATTAGGTGCAAGGGTTCCACCCCAGAGATAATGATTGGTACAATTCATTGCTTCCTGAGTAAAAGAGATAATCTCAGGAATATGTTTTTCTATGTCCGAACGAGTTAGAGGAATTTTTTGATAAGCTGTGGTGGCCGCCGCAATTGCATCTAAATCTTCTCTGCATAACCAAGCTAAATAATTATCTTCCCTTAGCTGAATTTGTAGCCCTTTTTCGGTAATTTCTAGGGAAATAAATTTTAATTTTCTTCCCCGTTGTGCTTGGGTCGCTAACTCTTGACAACTGGGAGAATTGTAGAGATTTAAGTCTCTTAGACAGAGATATTCCTGGGTAGATGATGGGGGAAGGGAGATGATTTGCATAAAAAATAGCTCAGAATTTATTGACAGAAAAAACTGCATTACTAGCCAAAAGCAAAGGGATAACAACGAGGAGAATAACCTTAGTTCGTTCTGTCATCTTCAAGTTTCCACCTCTCTTAATTCGGCTCTCTTATTCTTTGTGTGAGCAGTTTAACTTACTATAGAAGCGATCAATCTTTGTGTCCTCTGTGTCTGGAGTGGTTCCTTCCACTCGCTCGCCAGCAGGACTGTATCTTAGAATACATTTTACCCACCAAACCTAAGAGAGCCTTAATTCTTGGCCATAAAGATAATCTATAACCGAACTGAATCCCTGAAAAATTATTAAACCTATGGCATAATTAACCTTTCAGGGGTCAAAAACTGCAAAAATAAGGCTTAAATGGCATACAATCGGTGAATAGAGCGTTTAATCGTTTATTATTCGTTTTTAATTCTCCTGACTACTGGCTACTGGCTACCGACACCTAACCCTAACAACAATTTTTGATTTTTACAACAGGTCTAGGATAGCCAGTTCCTTAACAATATGTTACGATAGCCGGCGAGAGGGGGTGGCCAATATCTGGAACTTTTGCTCTAGAGATAGATTCTAGGGATCAACAGTCACCTCCTAGAGTAAGCTTTTAATCAGATGTTGAGGTTAGTCTATGGCCAATGTTTCCGGGCGGTTTGAAAAGCAAGAATACAGCCAAAACTCAGAAAATACCGTCGCGGTGGTCAGTTCAGTCATGTCCGGTTTTAAAAAAGCATCTCCCCTGCAAAAGGGCTTATTTTGGGGAATAACCCTCAGTTTTACAGCCCTAGTTTCCGCCACTGTTGGGGCTGCCGTCGCTTTAATTAGTCCCTTACCCGCACCAATTGGGGCCATCTTCCAAAAAACATCTTTTCCCACCCAAACAGACATCCTTGAGGATCAAGCTTGGAATAGCTTAATCAATCAGCAGCTTTCTCGTCCTGTTAATATTTTAGTTATGGGCATCGATCGAGTTTTAGATGCCAAAAACGGCGATGATGTGTTTAAAGGTCGCAGCGACACCATGCTCCTAGTGCGCTTCGATCCTAGCGATAAAACCGTGAGAATGTTGTCTATCCCTCGCGATAGCCGCGTCAGAATCCCCGGCCACGGTTTCACTAAAATCAACGATGCTAACGTTCACGGTGGACCAACTCTAGCGGCAGAAGTTGTCACTAATACTTTAGGGGATGTCACCATTGATCGCTATGTGCGGGTGACTACCGATGCCTTTAAGGAATTAGTCGATTTAGTCGGGGGTGTAGAAGTTTATGTACCCGAACGAATGTATCATAAAGATGTCACCCAAAAATTAGAAATTGATTTACAAGAGGGTTGGCAAAATCTCAACGGCGACCAAGCAGAACAATTTGCCCGTTTTCGTAACCCGCAATACGGCGATATTGGTCGCGTACAAAGACAACAAATTTTATTAAAAGCACTCCAAAAAAAGATTTTTAGTCCGACAATTCTCCCCAGTCTCCCGAAAGCAGTACAGGTTTTACAACAATATATCGATACGAACTTAAGCGTCGAGGAAATGCTGGCTATCGCCAATTTTGGCCGGGAAATTAAACAGGATAACTTAAGAATGATCCTACTCCCCGGCCGGTTTAATAGCCTCGAGGAATACGATGGTCGCAGTTATTGGATTTTGAACCGTCGCGAAATTAGAACCATTGTGGCTAATAATTTTACCGATAACCACGCGGGGGGAGAAACCTCCGTTTATAGTCTGGGGATTGCCATTCAAAATGCCACCAATACCAAAGGTTTAGCCCGTCGTACTCGTGATTATCTGGCCAAACAGGGCTACACAAATGTTTATATTAGCGATGACTCCTCCCAAAAGCTAGAAACCACGGCGATTATTGCCCAAAAAGGTGATATTCAGTCCGCTAACCTCTTGAAAAATCAATTGGGAATCGGTAAAGTAGAATCATCCTCCACTGGTGCTTTAGACTCAGACCTAACTATTCGGGTGGGTGATGATGTGGCCCAGTTTCTCGACGCTCAACAGTAACAATGTTGAAAAATTTTTTCAGTCTGGTTTTAATTATTTTGCTGGCGATTCTGTGGCTACTTTTCGCGGCCCGTCCGGTGGCTTTGGCCCAAGATAAAACGATTAACTATAGTTTTGCCCAGCTGCAAGATCGGGATTTTTCCCATCAGGATTTGCGCGGAGGGGTTTTCGCAGCTGCCGCAATGCGGGGAGTTAACCTAGAAGGGTCCGATTTATCCTATAGCATTCTCACCGAGGCTGTCCTCTTAAAAGCTAACTTAAAAGGGGCTGATTTAACCGCCTCTTTGGTAGATAGAGTTACCCTCGATTTTGCCGATTTAACTAACACTATTTTTACCGATGCGATCACTACTCGCAGCCGTTTTTATGACACAATTATTACTGGGGCCGATTTCACTAACGCGGTCATTGATAACTATCAGGTCAAGTTAATGTGTGAACGGGCCGATGGCATTAATCCAGTCACGGGAGTGGCCACCAGGGATAGTTTAGGCTGTAATTAGGGTTTGCTGAATAAATCTAAAAACCTTGTTGGGTAATAATTTTAGACTTTTTATCAATCAAAAAGTACCAGATCTGGGAGTGATCGGGGGGAAAATCCCTGGACTTTTTCCCTGAAAATTAGGTAATTGACCCCCTCAAAACCCCACACCCCACACCCCACACCCTGTCCCCACAAAAAACTTTTTGCCGCAAACCCTAATTAGCAATTCCGGCCAGATTCTAACTGACTGCTCAAAAATAGCCTACCCCCTACACCCCGGCTATCTCGATCGAGACAGCAGAGGTGTAGAATGAAAATACTGAGCGAGGCTAGAGAAAGGAGAGGGACTCTTGATAATCGTCATCGATAACTATGATAGTTTTACCTACAATTTGGTCCAGTATTTGGGAGAATTAGCCTCCGAGTTCCCGATCGCCTTGCCGATCGAGGTCTATCGTAATGATAAAATAGACTTGGCCACGATCGAACAAATGCGGCCGGATGGGATTGTCATTTCCCCCGGTCCTGGTCGTCCGGTCGATGCGGGCATATCTCTGGAATTAATCGCCAAATTTGGCCCCCATTTGCCGATTTTGGGGGTCTGTCTGGGTCATCAAAGTATCGGTCAGGTATTCGGGGGGGATGTGGTCCGGGCCCCGGTCTTGATGCACGGCAAAACTTCCCCAATCTATCACAACAGTGAAGGGGTATTTCAAGGCTTAGAAAATCCTTTTACTGCCACCCGTTACCATAGTTTAGTGATCGATCGCTCCACCATGCCGGATAATTTAGAGATCACGGCCTGGGTGGAAGATGGCACGGTCATGGGAGTCCGTCATCGGGATTACCCCCAGATTCAAGGGGTACAATTCCATCCCGAAAGTATTTTAACCACTGCCGGCAAGGAACTTTTAAGAAACTTTCTCCGATCCCTCTAGTGTTTACCTATAATGTCGGCTTGAAGGCCCTCGGTTTCACCTCGGAGATGAAAGGTTCCGCCAGCATAGAACAGCACTTCGACACATTTCGAGGGGCTTCGATGTAAAGGCTCAGTGACACGAGCACGACTAAAAATAACTCTAATCTATAGTTGCCAATTTAATTTTAGTATGCTAGAATAGTTTGCGATCGTTGGGTCGATAACGCAAAATGTTTGTTTTAGAGTACAAGCTTAGAGGAAAACCATCTCAATATCAAGCCATTGATGAGGCTATTCGGACAGTACAGTTTGTTCGGAATAAATGTCTTAGATATTGGGAAGACAATAAAGGTGTAGGACAAAAGGATGTATATAAATATGTCACTCAATTAAGAAGTGAATACCCTTTTGTTCAAGACCTTAACTCTACAGCTTGTCAACAGGCTTGCGAACGGACTTGGACTGCTATTCTTAGGTTCTATAATAACTGTAAGAACAAAATTGCTGGTAAGAAAGGATATCCTAAATACTCTAAACGTACTCATTCTGTTGAGTTTAAAAAGTCAGGTTGGAAACTTAATCGAAATTCCAAGAGAATAACTTTCACTGATGGAAAAAACATTGGGGAGTTAAAACTAATTGGTAGTCGAGACTTGTTTTATTTTCAAGAATGGCAAATTCAACGGATAAGAATAGTTAAAAGGGCTGATGGATATTATTGCCAGTTAATGCTAAAACTCGATGCTAGAGATATAACCCCACAATCAGAATCGACGGGTCATTGCGTAGGATTAGATATGGGGTTAAAATATCTTTATGCTGACAGCAACGGGAATACAGTAGAGCCTCCTAAGTATTATCGAAAAGCCGAAAAGCGTCTTAATAAACTGAATAGAAGAAAGTCGAAAAAGTTTAAGAGAGGACAAAAGCAGTCTAATAACTACAAAAAAGCTAGTCAAAAATACGCCAAGGGACATTTAAAAGTAAGTAGGCAACGAGAAGAGTTTGCTAAAAAATTGGCACTCCGTTTAATTCAGTCAAACGACTTGATAGCATATGAAGATTTAAAAGTCAAGAACCTTGTGCGTAATCGAAAACTAGCTAAGAGTATCAATGATGCTGGTTGGTCACAATTGAGAAAATGGATTGAGTATTTTGGCATTAAATACGGCAGATTAACTATTGCAGTTAATCCTGCCTATACTAGCCAAGAATGCCTTAATTGTGGTCGGTTAATCCAAAAGTCTCTATCAGTTAGAACTCATGTTTGTTCCTGCGGATATGTGGAAGATAGAGACAAAATGGCGGCCTTGAATATACTCAAAAAAGCTACGATAGGGCATATCGGAAGCTGGTCGTCAGACCTAAACGCTTGGGGAGATTTAAGCTCTATCTTGGTTGGTAGCAATACCTGTCAAGACAACTTGAGTCAGTGAACCAAGAATCCCTCGCATAAGCGCGATGGGAGTGTCAATAATCCCCAACCCCTGAAATTAACCTTAAGTGGGTGGGTGGAATTAAATAGAAGATGAACGTAGGTTGGGTTGAAGCATGAAACCCAACACCCGCTCATGTTACGCTACCGCTAACCCATCCGACAAATAATTGTGCCTCCCTACTTAACTTGATTAATTCTGCATCTATATTTATGAAAAGGCGAGATTTTATCTTATCGGCGGGGACAAGTTTCTTAACCGTGACAGTAAGCTCAGTTTTGGCGGAAACTAAACCCAAACTAACTAACCCCACTCCCGCTCAAAAACCCGATGATTCCCTCTTAGTTCAATGGTTGGGTCATAGTTGCTTTTTATTCACCGGAGGAGGACAAAGAGTCCTAGTTAATCCTTTCCGGTCCATTGGTTGTACGGCGGGTTTTCCTTTGCCAAAAGTAGAAGCAGATATCGTTTTAATTAGTAGTCAACTGTGGGATGAAGGGGCTGCCGAGGGTTTACCCGGTAATCCGAAAATTTTGTTTGAGCCGGGGGCCTACGATCTGGGTAAATTAAAATTCCAGGGTATTAGTATCGCCCATGATCGCATGGGAGGGCAACGTTTCGGCATGAATGTGGCCTGGCGTTGGACCCAAGCGGGGATTAGTATTGTCCATTTAGGGGGGGCAGCGGCCCCAATTGAATTAGAACAAAGAATTCTGCTGGGTTCGCCGGATTTAGCTTTTATTCCCGTGGGAGGTGGTCCAAAAAATTATAATCCCCAAGAGGCAAAACAGGCGATCGAAGTTTTACAACCGCGAATAGCTGTCCCGACGCAATACTTCACCAGTGCCGCCGATAAAAATGCCTGTGAATTGGTGTCTGTAGATGAGTTTCTCAAGTTAGTCAAGGATAAAAATATCCGTTTAATCGGGGACAATAAATTACGGATTCGTGCCGCCGATTTACCGAAAAAAGGGACGCTCATTCGCGTGTTTGACTACCGCAATCTGTTAGAGAAATCCTAACTTTTAGGAGCCATTGACCTAGGACTGCTTTAGAGCATCTCCTAGTTCTCTAAAAATTGCTTTAACAATCTTATTAAAAATGTTTTTGCTGAAAGAATCTCGCTCTTTTTTTAGACAGGGATGGACAATTGCAGTTTTACTAATTGCCCTGCTTGTTTCCCTGCCAATTTTATCGGTGGCCAGTAGTTTATTAACTAATTCCAGTCAAGTCTGGCAACATCTGATCGAAACTGTTCTCTGGGATTATCTAGTTAATTCTTTTTGGTTAATGGGTGGGGTGGGTAGCGGTGTTTTAATCATCGGTGTTGGCACTGCTTGGTTAATAACGATGTGTCAATTTCCCGGTCGTCAACAATTTCAATGGTTATTATTACTACCCCTTGCCGCTCCTGCCTATCTCTTGGCCTATACTTATACCAATATGATGGACTATTTTGGTCCGGTGCAGACGTTCTTAAGAAGTGTTTTCGCTTGGAATAGTGTCGAAGATTATTGGTTTCCTAATATCCGTTCTCTTTGGGGGGGGATTCTGATGTTAATACTGGTGCTTTATCCCTACGTTTATCTGTTAGCAAGGGTCGGTTTTTTAGAACAATCTGTCTGCACAGTGGAAGCAAGTCGCTCCTTGGGATGTAACCCTTGGCGCAGTTTTTTTACCGTCGCTTTACCCCTAACAAGACCGGCAATTATGGCAGGATTAGCCCTAGCTTTAATGGAAACTCTGAATGATTTTGGTACGGTGCAGTATTTCGGTATTAATGCTTTTACCACGGGGATTTATAATACTTGGTTCGGTATGGGCGATCGCATAGCAGCGGGACAGTTATCCACAGTTTTAATGGTATTTATCCTCGTTTTAGTTTTCCTTGAACAATCCTCCCGTCGTCAAGCTCGTTACTATGAAATGACCAATCGTTTCCAGTCACCGACTAAGTACGAACTAGGATTTGTTCGCAGTTTTTTGGCAATGATCTCCTGTTTTGTGCTGGTATTTCTGGGGTTTATTGCCCCTGCTTTTTATCTAGCTTATCTAGCCTTTAATCATGCCCAAGAAACTTTTAATAATGACTTTTTTAGTTTGTCACTAAACAGTTTTTTTCTGGCTAGTTTAAGCGCAATTATTGCGGTAGTTTTAGCTTTAATTCTCGCCTACGGGGAAAGACTTAATCCGAATAAAACTCTTAAGGGTTCTGTGCGGATTGCGGCCGCTGGTTATGCTATCCCCGGCATTGTTATAGCCGTGGGGGTTTTAATTCCTCTCGGCCAATTAGATAACTTTTTCAATCAAGGATTAAATATCAATTTAATTCTGAGCGGCACGATTTTCTGTCTAATTTTTGCCTATATTGTCCGGTTTTTAGCCGTAGCTTTTTCCACGTTAGAATCGAGCTTAAGTAAAATTAAACCTAGTTTAGATGATGCTTCCCGCAGCCTTGGCTATGGCACTGGTGCCACTTTAATTAAAGTGCATATTCCTCTTTTGTCGGGGGGATTATTGACGGCGGCTATGTTAGTTTTTGTCGATGTGATGAAGGAATTACCTGCTACTTTGGTCTTAAGACCTTTTAATTTTGATACCCTAGCGGTGCGCGTTTATCAATACGCCAGTGATGAACGTTTGGTGGAAGCAGCAGCCCCGGCCCTGGCCATTGTCCTAGTGGGATTAATTCCAGTAATTTTTTTAAGTTGGCAAATTTCCCGACGGGCGATCGATTAAAGTGGTGGTCGATTCCTAGACCAGTTGGCGATCGGCCAGCAGCTTAGTTCTATAGTCTAGTACAAAATAATGTTACAGTTCTTGACAAGACTACTAGAGAGGGGGGGTGTCAGTGATAGGATTCCCTAAAACCCCTTTTCTTTATTTGTGTAGAGAGAACAACATCCTATGACAGAACTTTCTGGAAAAGCTCCCAAGTTCGGTGGCAGCACGGGCGGTTTACTCGCCAAAGCCGATCTGGAAGAAAAGTACGCCATCACCTGGACAAGCAGCAAAGAACAAGTCTTTGAAATGCCCACCGGTGGCGCCGCTATCATGAACGAAGGCGAAAATCTCCTCTATTTGGCCCGCAAAGAACAGGCGCTCGCTCTTGGTACCCAATTCCGGACGAAATTTAAGCCCAAAATCGAAGATTACAAAATCTATCGGATTTATCCCAGTGGTGAAGTGCAGTATCTCCACCCTGCTGATGGTGTCTTCCCCGAAAAAGTTAACGCTGGTCGTGAATTTTTCGGCAAAAAAGACCGCAATATCGGCAAAAACCCCGAACCAGCGACAATTAAGTTCTCTGGTGTCACTCCCTACGAAGCATAAATAAACCCTAAAATCGAGAGTGGGGAGTTAGATTTAGAAGCTATTTAGCCCCAAGATTTGACTTCCGACTCTCGATTTCTCTGATCGCAATCGGCTACAAGTGTTGTGCTATCCGTTTCCTGAACCATCAAAATATGATCTTCCCCGACTTCGATCGCTTTCGTGAACTGGCTGGCCAAGGTAACTTTATTCCTGTCTATCAAGAATGGGTCGCTGACCTAGAAACACCCGTTTCGGCCTGGTATAAAGTTTGTGCCGATCAAGCCTACAATTTTTTATTAGAGTCGGTGGAAGGGGGCGAAACCTTGGGACGCTACAGCTTTTTAGGCGGCGATCCCGTCTGGGTATTGGAAGCGCGGGGAAACACCACCACCCAAACTTTTCGCAATGGTTCTCAAGAGATTTTTTCGGGGGATCCTTTCGAGATTTTAACCCAATGTTTAGCCCCGATTGTGCCGGTTAAATTGCCGCAATTACCCGCAGGAATAGGGGGTTTATTTGGTTTTTGGGGTTATGAATTAATTAATTGGATTGAACCGCGAGTGCCTATTTATCCCGCTACGGATGCGGATCTACCGGATGGTATTTGGATGCAGGTGGATAATCTGATTATTTTCGATCAAGTTAAACGGAAAATATGGGCGATCGCTTATGCCGATATCCGGGGTAATAATCCCGATTTAGCAGCCGCTTATCAAGCGGCCTGCGATCGAGTGACACAGTTAGTTCTGAAGTTACGATTACCCCTACCAACTAATGCCAAAACCCTAGAATTATTACCAGTTGGTCAGGGAAAAGAATTAGTTTATGAAAGCAATACAACTCAGGAAAAATTCTGTCAAAATGTCCTAAAAGCCAAGGATTATATCAAAGCGGGGGATATTTTTCAGGTGGTTATTTCCCAGCGTTTAAATGCCAATTATCATGGTCATCCCTTCGATTTATATCGTTCCTTGCGTCTGATTAATCCTTCTCCCTACATGGCTTTTTATAACTTTAAGGATTGGCAAATTATTGGCTCTAGTCCTGAAGTGATGGTTAAGGCAGAACGGGACGAATTAGGTAAAATAAGAGCCACTGTCAGACCAATTGCTGGCACCCGTCGCCGGGGACAAAACTTCGGTGAAGATCAAGCTTTAGCAATAGATTTATTGCAAGATCCCAAAGAAATTGCCGAGCATATTATGTTAGTGGATTTGGGTAGAAATGATCTAGGCCGGGTGTGCGATCGAGGTACGGTCAAAGTGGATGAATTAATGATAATTGAACGTTATTCCCACGTTATGCACATTGTTAGTAATGTGGTGGGGGATTTAGCAACCAATAAAAGTGCTTGGGATTTATTAAAAGCTTGTTTTCCGGCGGGAACTGTCAGTGGGGCCCCGAAAATTCGCGCTATGGAAATTATTCATGAATTAGAACCCTGTCGTCGTGGTCCCTATTCAGGGGTTTATGGTTACTACGATTTCGAGGGACAGTTAAATAGTGCCATCACAATCCGCACTATGATTGTTCGTCCCCAGGGTAATCAAAATTATCTGGTTTCTGTGCAAGCGGGAGCGGGGTTAGTAGCCGATTCTGAGCCGGAGAAAGAGTATGAAGAAACCCTCAACAAAGCCAGGGGTTTATTGGAGGCAATTCGCTGTTTAAGTTAGATTTTTTAGCCCAGGATCGTCCTTCTCTATTTAACCTCATGAGGAGGAAAAATATTTAATCGGTAGCTCTAGGGGAAACTCTGGTACTGACAGAGTATTTAACTTTATCTTTATCGGTATCTCCAGTAGTCAGATTTACCTCAGCGTTGGCATTCAAAATCACTTGACCACCACCGTTGCGAACACAGGCAAAAAAACCGTCCACATCGCCAGGATCCGCGGCGATTAGTTCAAAACCCTCATGGTCATCACAAAAATTGGGGTTATTAGCAGTCGCTGCTAACATATCGGTGACGGGGGAAGGTTGCCAAGTAGCAATATTGTCGGGGGTGATGTAGTTGCCATCTTCGTCCAAGTTTGGACCATAGCGCCACAAGACTAGACCGGTCAAGCTATCTCCAGTCTGACTGTTTTGGGTATAGTAAACGATCTGGTCGGGGAGCAGCTGACTGGGATTGTTGGGGTCGGGAATTTGGAAAGCAAGAACTGGTCGCGCTCCTGCTGCTCGCGCTTGGGGTACTTTAGTCGTCACGATATTAGCTTCAGTCTCAACGATAATTCTTGCCCGTTTCACGTCGTCTGAAACAAACTCTAGAGTCCGATTAAGATTATTTTGGATTTCAGTACCAGCATTAGCTCGATAGTTACTTCTGAGCAGGTTAGTTACGCCAATTCCCGCCACCGAGATGGCAATCAGCATCATCGAACTTGCTAGTAAAACCTCTGTAATTGTAAAACCTGCTTGTCGAACCAGTTGGTGAGCTTGTCGAACTGGTTGGTGAGCTTGTCGAACCAACCGAGCGGATTTTTTTTGTAAACGGCCTAGGTGATTGATGTACCCTAAATAAAAACGCATAGCTTTAACCCGTGCCAATTTCTCTGTTCTGTACCCCCCTAAATATTTGGTATTTATTGCAGTCACAGAGGTTTTATTCAACTATCGGTCAATCAACTCAAAAGGTGTTTTCGGAAACCACTGAAAACTTACTACCACCTACTGCCTTCAAAATTTCCCTAGAAAACTCCCGATCAAAAATTTCTTGACCTAACTAACTTCACCACTAACCACATCATAGCCTAAAAAAATTCCATAGATAGTAATTGAACTATGGCCAGAGAGCTGATTTTGTTCACAGCTATTATGGGAGTAAGTGGTTTTACAGCTAATTCCGTACATTTGTATTAGTATAATTGTTGACCCTCAAGGAGATAAGAGGGCCCAAGGACTGGTTACAATCAAGGATAGGTAATTTTTCGATCGATGTCATCTAAATAATCATGCGTCTCTTACACACCATGCTCCGGGTCAATAACTTGCAGGAATCTCTACAATTTTACTGCGATGTGCTAGGAATGAAGTTATTGCGCCAGAAAGACTATCCCAATGGTCAATTTACCCTCGCTTTCGTCGGTTATGGCGATGAGGCTAATCATGCTGTCATCGAACTGACCTATAATTGGGGAGTCGATCGCTATGAGGTCGGTAATGCTTACGGTCATATTGCCCTAGGCGTGGATGATATCTATAGCACCTGTGAGAAAATTCAATCTCTTGGTGGCAATGTCACCCGGGAACCAGGCCCGATGAAACACGGTTCTACGGTGATTGCTTTCGTGGAAGATCCTAATGGCTACAAGATCGAGTTAATTCAACTAGGAACCCAGGGTGCTGCCGTGACTACGGCTTAATCAAAAACTTATGTCTGTTGAAATTGAACGGAAATTTCTGGTTAAAGGGGATGACTGGCGATCGCTTGCTCCTGGCAAGTTGTATCGTCAGGGATATATTCCTACCCAAGATGGATTGACAACTGTGCGGGTTCGTGTGGTTGGAGAGCGGGGTTATTTAACCATTAAAGGCAAGACTGAGGGCATTAGTCGTCAGGAATTCGAGTATGTAATTCCCCTAGAAGATGCGGCGCTCATGTTAGAAAACCTCTGTAAAAAACCTTTAATTGAAAAGATTCGTCATCGCATTTCTCTGGATAATTTAACTTGGGAAGTTGATGAATTTTTGGGAGATAATCAAGGTTTGATTATGGCTGAAATTGAGTTAGAACAAGAGGATCAAGTCATTACTATTCCCGATTGGATCGGCGAAGAAGTCACGGGAGATGAGCGATACTACAATAGCAATTTACAGAAATTTCCCTATAAAATGTGGTGATTGTAGTATTAATTTTCTCCCAGTTTAACTCTGGGTAGATAGGGCTTTTTCTGCTTCGTTTAGCTTATTCGTTACCCGTCGGAGAACGCCATTAATAAAACGATAACCTTCATCATCAGAATAACGTTTGGCTAATTCGATCGCCTCATTAATTGCTACTTTTTGAGGTATATCGAGATAGAGCATTTCTGCCACGGCAATTTGCAGGATATCTCGATCGATTCTTGGTAAACGATGCAGTTGCCAATCCACTAAAGCACCGGTTAATTCCTGTTCAATTTCCGCACGACGACGATAGACTGTACCGATTAATTCTAGGGCATATTCCCGCACTTCGTACTGACTAGATAACTGGACAATTTCGGGAAAATCTATCACGGTTCCTAAACGATTAATGGCATTGTGGGTAAGAGAAATTGCCTCTTTTACCATAGTTTGGGCGCTTTTTAGATTTGTTGCCTTAGTATCACTAGCGAGAATCCGTTCATTACCACGACTAATTTCAGCAGCAGCGGTTTCTAAGGTTTCTTGAATTTCTAGGGTTAAGGTTCTAACTGCGACTAAAATTAAATCGTTTAAAGTTTGCTGTTCTAGGTTTTCAGGATTGCCTTTAATCTGACTTAAACTCAAAAGGGCAAGTTCTCGAGCAATGCGACGGGGTTGTTGACGGGGAGGCATAGAAGTTTAGAAGGAGAGGAAAGAAAATTATACAACTTTATCGATCGCTATTCGGTTGGGTTAATTTTTCTCGGCGATCAATTTTTGACTAACTTCTACTTTAGCATAAAAGCCGCCAAAGATTTAACTTTTCAAGTTTTAATGAGACAAAAGACAATATCTATCTTGAATCTCCCCTAATTTAGTCTCAGCTTCTTGAGCATTAATAGCTAATTGAGCAAACTCTAGAAAGCGTTTTAATTCCTTGCGTAATAAATTCCTTTCTACTTCCCAGGTTTCTCGATCTAAGGTGGGTGGCATAACAATCATATCAAATAAAGTGGCCTGTTTTTTATCGGGATGGGGGCGCAATATTCGCCCGCGACGCTGAATAAATTGGCGAGGATTACCACTACTAGCCAGAATGACTGCGTTTTGAATTGATGGCAGATCTACTCCCTCATCTAAACATCTAATTGCCACTAATCCTTGCAGATAACCCTCCTCAAATTGTTGGCGAATTTTTTCTCGTTCTTCTAGGGAAGTTTCTGCGGTGTAGGTAGCAACTCGATAACCTAATTGATTGCCTAATAAATGAGTAACTGCCTCTACCTGACGACGATAATTAGCCGTATAATTTTCTACATAACCATCCCCACAATAAAATAAAGTATGATCCGTATCTAAACGCTCTTGCATCAATTGTTGTAAAGCCTGTAATTTATTACTCGCTGAACCAATTAATCGCGATCTTTGCATTAGCAATGCTGTTAAATTTTCATTGCCATTTAAATTACTATTTTTCTGCAAAGTCCAGCCGATTTTCTGGGTCAATTTTGCGTATAATAAAGCCTCATTATCGGTTAATTCAACCAAGACTGGATGATAAAAATAATTAACTAAAGCACCTTTGCTAATAGCATCAGCTAGGGTAAATTCTGGTTGTAGAATTTGCCCAAAATAATCAAGAATAGCGTCGGTTCCTTCCTCATCAAAATATCTTTCAGGAGTGGCGGATAAAGCCAATCTTAGACCTAAAGAACGGGGTAATAATTCTTCTAATCGGGGGGAACCTAAATTATGGGCTTCATCACCAACGATTAAAGTTTTATCGGGAAAAAATTTAATTTGTGATTGAAAACCCTCGCTAATAAAAGTTGAGTTAGTAGTTAAAATAGTGACAAATTTTTGATTACCCGCTTGCACATTATATAATTCTGTCGATAGTTGACTTTGCCATGTGTGGACACTTTCGTAGGCTAAAATCGGTTTAAGATTAAATTTTTCCGCTTCTCGTTGCCATTGATTGACTAGGTGACGATAGGGACAAATTACTAATAATACCTGCAGTTCTATCGCTTCGTAAAGTTCCATGGCAATAGCTAAAGCAGTAATGGTTTTACCGCTGCCGGTGGCCATTTTTAAAGTTCCTCGTCCCCGATTACGAAACCAACTGATAATCGCTGTATTTTGGTAGTCTCTCAACTCTAAATTGGGAGGAATTCTAGGAATACCAGAAGGATTGACTCGATAGAATCCTCGCAATTCAGCAACTTGCTTGATTTTGCGGGAACTGAGAAAATCCCTAGTTATTTTTTCCCAATCTATCCAGCAACTATTCATAGGACCTCTTGTAAAAATCAAAAATTGTTGTTAGGGTTAGTAGTCGGTCGTCAGGAGATTGTTTTTATTTATAGCGTTTCCTGTTCGCAAGAGGTTTATAATACTAAATCCTGTTTAAAAGGTATAGGATGGTGGGAAGTGGGAGAAACAATCCATAGCTTGGCAGTTCATCACAGTATTATAAATAGTTTTGGTATAAGTTTAAAAATAGCAAAAAGTCAAAAACCTAAAAACTAAAGGTTGCTCCCTATACAATTGGGATGGTCTTTTTAGTCCATCCCACAGCTATCAAACCACTTTTAACTTTTATCCTAAAAACCTAAGGAATGATTAGGATAATTTACCTGGTCGCTACTTCTTCTTTTTGGGGAGTATTTTGCCGAAGTTTTTCTTGATCTTGGCGACGTTTTTTAGCATAAAGTTGTATTGTCACTGCCATTAATACCACTAAAGCTACAATTAACCAAGTGGTCAAATCGAGGGGTAATTGATTCTTAAATACTGCCAAAAGGACAATAACTACCAATAACAGGGTTGGTGCTTCATTTAAGGCCCGAAATTGCTGTCCCGTCCAATTACATTCCCCTTTTTCTAGCTTCTTCATGATGCGACCACAGTAGAAATGATAGAGCAGTAAAAGAGCCACAAAGGATAATTTAATATGTAACCATCCCGATTTTAAAATTTCTGGTTCTGTGGAGATTAAACCGATCGCCATCGCCACGGTGACAATCATCCCCGGTGTGGTAATGATATTGTAGAGTCGCTTCTCCATGATCTCGTATTGTGCTTTCAGAATAGCTTGTGCGGGTTCCGTTTGTGTTGCTGCCTCCGCATGATAGACAAACAAACGTACTAAATAAAATAGTCCCGCAAACCAAACAACTACCCCAATCAGGTGAAATGCTTTAAACCAATAGTAAGCCATAGTCTATATTGTGATGTGAGTCCCGAATTAATTAGTCTAAGAGTTATCCATGCTTTCCCAGACCATCCCTATACAAAAGTTTAGACGGAAAATGGGGATTGGGGAGCAGGGAGAAGGGAGAGGGGTGTAGGGTGTGGGGTGTAGGGTGTAGGGTGTGGGGTGTGGGGAGCTTTTTCAGTAAACAATAAACTAAAAACTCACATCTGATAACTGATAACTGATAACTGATAACTGATAACTGATAACTGTCTCCTAACCCAATGTTGGACAAAGATAAGCAAAAATTATTTATTGACTCCACAAACTTGAGAATATTTAAATTAACATTCCGCAATATTTACAAATTCTTAAAAATTAATTGAGAAAGATTTTTATTTAACAACGATGTTATGCTGGTTACAGCGATTTTACTGAATTTCATAATGGGTTTTTCTGTGCTTTTTTGAGCAGCAACGGTTGAAACCCTTGCCACACCTAGAAGGTGATCCTAATTAAGACAGGTAAATGAGTCAATTTCACCCATAACGATGATCTTTTTTTTGTGTAGTTTTATTGCAAAAAAAAAGTTTTTTTGACAAAAAGCACAAATTATGCTGCGGTCTAGCGGATTTCTAGCTGCGAGTAATTATGGGAGAGAAGGGAGCAAGGAGAGAAAGTTCGAGCATTTGTACTAAAAATTCTCATAGGCAGTTTAAATTCAGTACAGCAAACCCTAATTATCTAAGAGCAAAGGTCGCAGAAAACCGCCATAATTCTCGTCATCCGTACCGATAAAGACTTCTACTTCACCTCTAGGAGATTCTCTGGTAGTCACCGCTTCCACTTTCGAGCCGTCGATTTCTGCAATTTTTTGGGGATTAGGGGCAAGAATTAGGCTATTATCGGCTGTAACTTGACCGATACGGTAAACAGCACTTCTAAACACTCCCGCACTATCTGGATCGTAAGCGGAAGCTATGTAGATATTACCTTGCTTATCTACGGCTAAATCGGAGATGGGGCGAATATTTTTACCGCTACCAAAAGGACTCCGAAAAGTTACCGACTGAAATTCCCCGAATTTTAAGGGATTGAAGGAGATATCCGTCCAGCGAATCTTTGTACTCTCTTGACTATCGGCCCGTTCTGCGTAGATAAATAGATAACGATCGCCTTGCCGACTAACAGCGATCGCCTCTACATTGTCCACCGCGATCGGCCAATTTATTTGCTCAACTATCTTGACTTGTTGCTGGTTGTATGCTGCTAAAAACAGTCTTTGAAAAGGTTTTTTCTCGCCACTTTCAGCCAACAAAAATAAGTTAGTTTGAGGAATATGAGTAATACTTTCGAGATCGTTACTCAATCCCTCTGGATTTGGCCAATCTACCCTTAAAACCTGCCATAATAGCGGTTTTTCCTGGGTAGGTAGCTGTAAAAGACTCAGCCTTGCTTGAGATGGATCACTTTTTTCGCCCTTATTTTTGGCATCGTGAACCCCTAGAAAAATATCCGCTTCCACCCAAGCTAAACCACTGATATCTGGGAGATAAGTCTCCAGTCGTCTCGATTCTTGAGCAAAAGAGACTTGCACGGCCGAAAAAAAGAAAATTAGCGTTAAAATACCCGAAAAAACTGTTTTTAATCGGCTATTCTTGCTAAAAAATGCTCTATTCTCTAACATCTCTTCCCTAACTCCCAATATCACTGATTAACTTCTCCACCACCCGATTTAAACCGACGGAATGGGAAGCCTTGCATAAAATGCGATCGCCTGAATCAATCACTTCCTTTAAACGATTAATTAAATCTGCGTGAGTTTGAAAACATTCGCAATCGACCCCAGTAGCGGACTCAGCAATAAACTTAGCTTCTGGGTCATCCACCAAGACAAACAAGCGATCTATGCCTAGTTTTTGCACCCTCTCACCGACTTGGCGATGTAATTGCTCCGAAAAAGACCCTAACTCCTTCATCGTGCCTAAAACAGCAAGATGACGCTGACCGGGGGTAGCTTTCAGTAAATCCAAGGCCGCTAACATTGATTCTAGACCGGCGTTATAGGTTTCATCGAGGAGTAGGATATCTGGCTCTAATTGGTAACGTTTAGCCCGACCACTGGGTAAATTAACTTTAATTCCCTGTTGCAAAGAAGTCCAATCGATGCCTAAAATTTTCGCTACAGCCAAGGCTGCCATAAAATTTAAAGCGTGATGACGACCAGATAAAGGTAAGTTAAAATCTAGTCCATTGACTCGTAAAGTAGTTAAATCCAGTAATTCCCCGACTATATCGCCGCCAGAGAAGCCATAGGTAATTTTTTTCCCCTGCCATACCCGTTTAGCTGTTTCCGTAAGTAAAGGGTGATCGTAGTTAAGAACAGCTATACTACTAGAAGGAGACTCGGTCAATAACTCGCATTTGGCCTCTGCGATCGCCGCTTCTGAGCCTAAACGACCGATGTGAGCGGTTCCCACATTAGTAATCACTGCGATGGTCGGTTGGGCGATTTGAGCGAGCAGGGCAATTTCTCCCCGTCCCCGCATTCCCATCTCGATTACAACACTATCGTGAGTTTCATCCAGTTCGAGGAGAGTTTTCGGCACTCCGATCTCATTGTTATAATTAGCCAGGGTTTTGTGTACCTTTCCCTGGGTTGCTAATACGGAAGCGATTAATTCTTTAGTGGTGGTTTTCCCCACCGATCCCGTAATAGCAATCACGGGTATAGTAAATTGATTCCGCCACCAATGGGCTAATTGCTGATAAGTTTCTAGGGTATTCTGGACTAGGAATACAGGAATATTTTTAGAAGAATTTACCGAAACTGGCTGATCAACAATCAAGGCCGCTGCTCCTCTTTCGATAGCCATATCGATAAAATCATGACCATTAAAATTATCACCTTTTAAGGCTAAAAATGCTTGTCCTGACTCAATACTGCGGCTATCGGTATTAATGCCAGATACTAAACTATCGGGACTAAAACTTATGTCAGCTTTATCTTGTAAGGACAATAATTGAGCTAGTTGATTCAGGGATAAATGACAGGGCATAGACAGTAAAAATAATTAGAGTAAATTCCGAATAATCTGAAAGATAGATTGAGGTTTAACGGGGACTTAGATCAGATAAAATCGATTCTTCTTGGCTCTCTCAATCGCACCGTGTGCAATGTAGGGACGCAACGCTTGCGCCCATAATCTAATATTGTGAATATTTTTGACCCCATGTCCGAGAGAGCCAACTCGATGCAGTAGAATGACCCAAAATAGGGACAGCCTAAGAAGGGAGCATCTACTATCTAATCACAATTGACTCCTTTACAGCAGTTATCTGATCACTTCCGTAGGACTAGGGTTATTGCTCAACAGGTGGGGAGCGAGGATTAAAAAGTTAAGTAATCTCAACTTCTAGCCAATGGCACCCCAGAGCTAGGGGATAATTAAACCATCGTCATTTAGGCTGCGTCTATCCGTGAAAATTATCGTTATCGGCAGTGGTGGTCGAGAACACGCTCTAGCTTGGAAACTCCTACAATCGCCTCAAGTAGAACAAGTGTTCTGTATTCCAGGTAATGGGGGAACGGCAATTTTACCTCAATGTGAAAATATCCCCCTAGCAATGGAGGATTTTGCTGAAATTAGCCGTTTTGCCCAGGAAAATAGCGTCGATCTGGTGGTTGTCGGTCCAGAATATCCCCTCTCCCTCGGCATTACCGATTATCTTCTCGCCCAGGAAATTGCCGTTTTTGGCCCCACACAAACCGGGGCCTTAATTGAATCGAGCAAATCCTGGGCAAAAGAATTAATGAGCGAAGCCGGAGTTATCACCGCCACTTCCGAAACCTTTACCGATGCAGAATTAGCAAAAACTTATATCCGAGAGCAAGGAGCGCCAATTGTGGTGAAAGCCGACGGATTAGCCGCAGGAAAAGGGGTAATTGTCGCCGAAACCGTAGATATGGCCCTAGAAGCGATCGATGATCTTTTTACCAGTGGCTTTACTAAAGTCGTGGTGGAAGAATTCCTAGAAGGGGAAGAAGTGTCCATCCTCACCCTCACCGATGGGATCAGTTTTCGTTCCCTGCTACCCGCCCAAGATCACAAGCGCATCGGTGAAGGCGATACCGGCAAAAATACCGGCGGGATGGGAGTTTATGCCCCCGCACCCATAGCCACCGCCGCCATTATCGAAGCGGTAAACCGAGACATCCTCGCCCCCATCGTCGCCACCCTACAAAAACGCGGCATTGACTATCGGGGAGTCCTCTACGCGGGTTTAATGATTTCCCCCGCCGGAGAGCCAAAAGTTCTCGAATTTAACTGTCGTTTTGGCGATCCCGAAACTCAAGCGGTTTTACCCCTACTGGAAACTGCCCTGGCACCGCTGCTGCTGGCTTGCGCTCAACAAAAATTAACTGATTTCCCCTCTTTACAATGGCGATCTGGTAGTGCCGTTTGTGTGGTGGCTGCCTCTGCCGGTTATCCCGACCACTACGAAAAAGGCCAGTTAATCACGGGAATTAAGGCAGCTGAAACCGCAGGGGCGATCGTTTTCCACGCCGGCACGGTTTTAAAACACGGCGATATCTTTACCGATGGCGGCCGGGTTTTGGGTGTCACTGCTATGGGAGCTAATTTTAATCAGGCGATCGAACTTGCCTATCAATCGGTGAACAGGATACACTTTCAGGGCATCTATTATCGTCGCGATATCGGCCACCGGGTAAGGGAAAAATAAGGGTCAGTATTGAGGCAGGGGTAAGGGGGTTTTGAGGATTAATTTATTAGCCAATTTCCCCTTTTTTCCGCCTCTCTGACCGAATGCTCACCTCTTTCTAGGGTAATCCCTGACAAAGGCGAATCTGATTTGTCAAAAAACCAGTAACTATTGATAAAATCATGAAACTGAATCGCCTAACCAAATTGCCATCCCTATGCGAATTTTGCTCTATTCTTATAACTATTATCCTGAACCGATCGGCATTGCTCCCCTAATGACAGAATTGGCGGAGGGATTGGTTAAAAGAGGTCATCAAGTTAGGGTTTTAACCGCCTTTCCTTGGTATCCTAATAGTGAAATCGATCCCGAATACCGCGGAAAAATCTATCTGGAAGAAGAACGAAATGGTGTTAAAATTCAACGTTCCTACGTTTGGGCGCGCCCCGAAAGAAGTTTAAAAAATCGAATTTTCTTTGAATTGAGCTTTGTTTTTTTGAGTTTCTTTCAGGCTCTCAAAGGTGAAAAACCCGATCTAATTTTCTTAACTGTCCCCGGATTACCCGTTTGCGTTCCCGCCGCTTTATTGAGTAAATTATATGGGGTACCGATTATTCTAAATTTACAGGATATTTTGCCCGATGCGGCAGTTCATGTGGGATTATTAACTAATGAGAAAATGATTAAGGTTTTTAGTCGTCTCGAAAAATTTGCCTATCAAACTGCCAGCAAAATCTCGGTTATTGCCGATGGTTTTACCAAAAATCTCCTAACTAAAAATGTGCCGAGTCAGAAAATTATTGAAATTCCTAATTGGGTGGATGTAAGCTTTATTAAACCTCTGCCGAAAAACAATAATTATTTTCGCCAAGAAAATCATCTTGAGGGCAAATTTGTTGTTTTATATTCTGGCAATATTGCCCTAACCCAACCCCTAGAAACCCTGATCGATGCTGCAGTTTACTTAGTTGACATCCCTGAGATTAAAGTGGTAATTGTTGGTAAAAAAGAAGCACTCGATCGCCTAGAAAAGTATCGCCAACAACAGGGGGCCAGTAATGTGCTTTTATTACCCTTTCAACCCCGGGAAAAATTACCAGAAATGTTAGCCGCCGCTGATGTGGGTATGGTGATGCAAAAACATAACGTGATTTCCTTTAATATGCCGTCCAAAATTCAGGTATTATTAGCTAGTGGCCGTGCTATTATTGCTTCTGTTCCCGCCGCTGGAACTGCTGCTAGGGCGATCGAGCGCAGTGGTGGTGGTTTGGTGATTAATCCTGAAGATCCGGAGGCATTAGCTACAGCTATTTTAAAGCTATACAAAAACCCAGATTTAGCAACTATACTAGGAGAAAAAGGACGACAATACGCGGAAGAAAATTATGCCTTTGAAAAGACTTTGGATCAATACGAAAATCTTTTTTCTCAAGTAATTAGTTAATAATTAGGGTAAGTAGTTATAATTAAATTGAAGATAGACCCCCCCTTAATCCCCCCTTGATAAGGGGGGTATCTGACAATTTTTAATACCTACCTATAGGGAATAGGGGAATTTCAACTAAAACCCTAAAACCCTAAAACCCCATCAGCTAACCTCTAACTCCCACTTAACTATTTTCATGTTTGATAATTTCTCAAAAAAACTCCCCTGGCAAAGTCTCAAACAAGCGATCGCTTTTGTCTTAACAATTATTGCTTTAACTCCAGTGGTTACAGCTTTAATTTCTAGTGTTAATCAGCCCCAAATCCAATCGAATATTCAACTATATCAAACCAATCTCAACCTACAAGTCACGACTCTCAGCAGCGATGCTGACCCTAATAGCGAGGAATTTGCTAATCTTAAATTAATGCAAACTTCCCTGATCGGTGAAGATCCCTACAGCACTGCCGAGGAACAGTATTTATCAGCCCAGAAAAGTGCCAAAAAAACAATCACCGAACTAGAAAAATCAGCAGTTAATCCCGAACAAAAAAAATCCCTTGAGCGCGACATCAACTCCTTAAAAGATTTAGAGCTAAAATTAAGTCTCATTCAAGCTAGTCAAGGTGACTTGGATTCGGCACGGCAAATCTGGCAAGAGATCAAGGAAAAATCAGCATTTGAGAACTATAAACCTGCTGTTTTAAAAAATGCGCTGCTGTTAGAGGGATTGTACAGTGAACCCCCCCAAATTGCTGCCGATGCTGAAGCGAGAATCGAGCGCAATTTTCAAGGATGGTTTCGTTATATCATTCTGGAAAAATTATATAGTCTCGAAAATCGTCAAGAGGATTTACTCGCTTTAGAGGAAGAACAGAGTGAAGTGGCGGCTAATGCCTTAATTAAACTAATTTTAGTGGCTTTGTTGCCTCTTATCGGCGGTTTAATCGGTTTTGTGCTGTTGATATTTTTATTAGTGCAGTGGCTGCTCCGCAAACAGCGAGCGCTGCTCTTTCTAGATGATAGTCTCGCTTGGCAAACTAAGTGGGGAGGAGAAACCCTCTGGTGGGGAATAATTATTGGTTTCTTTTTCGTCGGACAAATTGTTTTACCGGTAATTTTCGGGATTTTATCGAGTTTCTTGAGTCTCAATCCCGAACAATTTAACCTAGAAGCTAAAGCAATATACGTTGTAGTTAGTTATTTAGCCTTAACATTGAGCAGTTTATCGGTTTTATACCTAGCAATCAAGCCTTTTCGCCCTTTACCTCCCGATTGGTTTCGTTTTAAACTCTTTAGTCCTTGGCTTCTCTGGGGATTAGCCGGCTATTTTGTCGCTTTACCCCTGGTTATTATCATTTCTTTGCTCAATCAACTAATTTGGCAAGGACAAGGAGGCAGTAACCCGCTGCTGACTTTAGCCCTAGAATCCCAGAATACCTTCGCTTTAATCTGTTTTGGCTTTACTGCTTCCCTTGCCGCTCCTTTTTTCGAGGAAATTGTCTTTCGCGGCTTTTTACTAGCTTCTTTGACTCGTTATCTGCCTGTTTGGGGTGCAATTGCGCTTAGTAGTTTGATTTTCGCCCTTGCTCACCAAAATTTGTCAGAAGTGCTGCCTTTAACCGTCCTAGGTTGTGTTCTTGGCTTTGTTTACACCCGCTCGAAAAATTTATTATCCTCGATGTTGGTTCATAGTCTCTGGAATGGTGGCACCCTGTTAAGTTTATTTTTATTGGGCAGCGGTGCGGGTTAGGTGAAGTCTCTGGTTTTCGGGGTAGTCTAGGGATAATATCCAATACACTTGTACTTTATCTTGATGAGAGAAGGCTGTAATTTATAATTAAATATCAACCTAAGTGGGTGGGTGGAATTAAATATAAGATGAACGTAGGTTGGGTTGAAGCATGAAACCCAACGCCTGCATGGGTTACGCTACCGCTAACCCATCCTACAAATAATTGTGCCTCCCTACTTATCTCTGTTGGACAAACCATGACTATCGCTCAAAGCTTACCCCTAGTGGAGTCTCATGTAAACCCCGAGATAATCTTCCCAGAAGGCGAATTTTGGAGTGATGAACCACCCTTGGAAAGTAACCTACATCTACAACAAATTATTTTATTAATTCAGTGTTTAGAATGGTGGTGGCGCGAGCGAGAAGATTATTTTGCCGCCGGCAATTTAACCATTTATTACAGTCCCAACCAGAAAAAGTCAGAATTCTGCCGTGGTCCCGATTTTTTCGTGGTTTTGGGGACAAATCCCAATCCCAACCGCAGAAGTTGGGTAATTTGGCGAGAAGAGGGCAAATATCCCAATTTAATTATCGAAATTCTCTCCGATAGTACCGCCAAAGTTGACCGAGAGGAGAAAAAACAAATTTATCAGGATATATTTCGCACTCCCGATTATTTTTGGTTTGACCCAGAAAGCCTAGAATTTGAAGGATTTACTCTAATTAGCGGTCAATATCAACCGATTACCCCCAATGCTCAGGGACGGCTCTGGAGTCAACAATTAGGCTTATATTTGGGTTTATCTGCCAATAAATTGCGCTATTTTACCCCCGAAGGGGAATTAGTACCCACTCCCGCAGAAGCGGCACAACAGGCAGAAACCCAAGTTGAACAGGAAAGGCAGAAATCCGCAAAATTAGCGGCTAAACTGCGGGAATTGGGCATAAATCCCGATGAAAATCTCTAATCTTTCTCTGTCATCCCTTGCACTTAATTAGATAACCACATCGTTGCTCACCTTGATTGATCCAGTGAGTCCGTTCGATCGTACAATCGGGAAGCAGCAGCGCAAACATTTCTAATTCATGGCCACAGATACTGGGATAGGAACCAGCCACCTCAGCAATAGCGCAATGATGCTCGGCCAGGACATAACTTTTTTCTGCTTCCAGTGCCACTAATTCTGCCATGTAACCCTCCTCTTGGCGAATTTCCAGCAATTTTCTCATTCTTTCCCCTAAAGACCCCTTCCCGAGGCGCAATTGATATTCTGCCGCTTTGCGTTGCCACTGTTTTTTGAGAATTTCCCCCACCTGTTGCTCTCCCACCGTCTCCACGAGAGTATTGAGGAAAGAAACGGCGAAATTATCGTAATTATGGGGAAAACGGCCACGACCTTGACGACTGAGACGATAAATATGCTGGGGTCGTCCTATCTTATTTTGTACCGCAAAATATTCGATCAGTCCTTCCCCCTCCAAATCCTTAAGATGGCGTCGCGTCGCTTGCGGACTAATGCTTAACTCCTCGGCCAAGTCTTGGGCAGTAGATTGACCGTTTTTGAGCAAATATTGTAGAATATCGTCTTTCGTCGAGGCGGGTTGAGTCGTGGTCATGATACCAAAAACAGAGGCTTTAGCGTACAATTGCTGAGGGTCAAGGAGCGGCCAATTACCCCTACAGAGTAACTTGAATAACAGAGGTTTATCAGCATCCTCTCAAATTTTCCGTGACTTTGACAACAGCTTTGTTGTTAATCTATTATATAATCAAGTTAAACAACAGGAAAGTTGTTTAACTGCCTCCCCTGCCTACCGCGTAGAGAGAACACTAACCCCCATGAGTGCAACCACCGTTAAAAACCTCGTTAACCAACCCTACAAGTACGGTTTCATCACCGATATCGAATCGGAAACCATCCCTCGCGGTTTGAATGAGGAGATTATTCGCCTAATTTCGGCGAAAAAGAAGGAACCGGAATTCATGCTCGATTTTCGTCTCCGGGCCTACCATCAATGGCAAAAGATGACCGAACCCAGTTGGCCGCACGTTTCCTATCCTGCCATTGATTATCAAAATATTATCTACTACTCTGCACCCAAACAGAAAAAAGCAAAACTCAACAGTCTTGAAGAAGTTGACCCCACTTTAATCGAAACCTTTGAAAAATTAGGCATTCCCCTTTCGGAACAAAAACGCCTTTCTAACGTCGCTGTCGATGCTATCTTTGATAGCGTTTCTATCGCCACAACTTTTAAAGAAAAACTAGCAGAACAGGGGGTTATTTTCTGTTCTATTTCGGAAGCTTTACAGGAACATCCCGACTTGGTGCAGAAATATCTCGGTACTGTGGTTCCCGTGGGTGATAATTATTTTGCCGCTCTTAATTCTGCCGTTTTTAGCGATGGTTCCTTTGTTTTTATCCCCAAAGGTGTCGTCTGTCCGATGGAATTGTCCACCTATTTTCGGATTAATAACGGTGAGACAGGACAATTTGAAAGAACTTTAATTGTCGCTGAAGAAGGGGCATCGGTAAGTTATTTAGAGGGTTGCACCGCTCCGATGTACGATAGTAATCAACTTCATGCCGCCGTCGTGGAATTAGTCGCCCTCGATAATGCGGATATTAAATATTCGACCGTACAAAATTGGTACGCTGGCGATGCCAATGGTAAGGGAGGTATTTACAATTTCGTCACTAAACGGGGTCTGTGTAAAGGAGTTAATTCTAAAATTTCTTGGACGCAGGTGGAAACCGGTTCAGCAATTACTTGGAAGTATCCCAGTTGTGTCTTAGTCGGCGATAATTCCGTCGGGGAATTCTACTCAATTGCCCTAACTAATAACAAACAACAGGCCGATACAGGTACGAAAATGATTCACATTGGCCGGAACACCAAGAGTACCATTATTTCTAAGGGAATTTCTGCGGGTAACTCCCAAAATAGTTATCGCGGTTTAGTGAAAATGGGACCGAAAGCCAAGGGAGCAAGAAATTACTCCCAGTGTGATTCTATGCTGATTGGAGATAATGCCGAAGCTAACACTTTCCCCTATATTCAGGTGGATAACAACAGTGCTAAAGTAGAACACGAAGCTTCTACCTCTAAAATCGGTGAAGACCAATTATTCTACTTCGCACAACGGGGTATTTCCGAAGAAGATGCTGTCTCTATGTTAGTCAGTGGTTTCTGTAAGGATGTCCTCAGTAAATTACCGATGGAATTCGCCGCCGAAGCTGATAAACTCCTCAGTCTCAAGCTAGAAGGAACCGTCGGATAACAGTTATCAGTTATCAGTTATCAGTTATCAGTTATCAGTGTTCGCTGAAATATAATTAGTCTCTAGAAATATTTGCAGTTGCCAACAAAAAAACATGAGTGAAGTAATTTTATCGGTAAAAAATCTGACCGCTAGTATTGATGGAAATCAGATTCTTAAAGGAGTTAACCTCGAAATTAAAGCGGGTGAAACCCACGCAATTATGGGACGCAATGGCTCAGGAAAAAGCACCTTTTCCAAAGTAATTGCCGGACATCCCGATTATGAAGTAACTGGGGGAGAAATAATTTATAAAGGTGAAAACCTTTTAGACAAAGAACCCGATGAACGAGCGCTTATGGGTATCTTTCTCGCTTTCCAATATCCCTTAGAAATCCCCGGCGTTAGTAACCTTGATTTTCTTCGCGTTGCCTATAATGCCCGACAAAAATATTTAGGTTCGGAAGAATTAGATAGTTTTGACTTTGAGGAATTAGTCGAGAAAAAACTAGAAGTTGTCCAGATGAATCCTAGCTTTCTTGGCAGAAGTTTAAACGAAGGTTTCTCCGGTGGTGAGAAAAAACGTAATGAAATCCTACAAATGGCTTTATTAGAACCTACTTTAGGAATTCTCGATGAAATTGACTCCGGTTTAGACATCGATGCTTTGCGAATTGTTGCCCAGGGAGTCAATCACTTAGCTACTCCCGATAACGCTTTTTTACTTATCACTCACTATCAGCGTCTGCTCAACTACATTGAACCCGATGTTATTCATGTTATGTACGATGGGCGCATTGTCACCAGTGGCGGTAAAGAATTAGCCCTCGAATTAGAAAGAACTGGCTACGATTTCCTCGATGAACAAGTATTAGCCGTTAAATAATCTAGTTATCAGTTATCAGTTATCAGTAGTCAGTCCCGATGAAAAAATTTTCACCACCAGAGATGAAAGAGGTTTCCTTCCCCACACCCTACACCCCACACCCTACACCCTACACCCCACACCCTACACCCCACACCCCACACCCCACCCCCTCTTACCAATGACAGCCATAATCACGAAACCTGAACAATCAGGAGAATTATTGTTAAAATTGTCGCGAGAAACGGTTCCCACTATCGATAACGGTAAAATTCTCGAATTAAGAGAATCGGGAGCCAGTAAAGCTCACGAATTAGCCATCCCTGGCAGAAAAGACGAAGAATGGCAATTCACCGATTTAAGTCAACTCTGGGCGATCGATTTTCGCGCTCCCCAAACCGTTACAATCGATAAAAATGCTCTGGCTGTTTTTTTACTGCCCGAAGCCAAAAACAGCCGTATAGTCTTCGTTAACGGCATTTATCAGCCTGAATTGTCCGATATCTCCGCTTTACCCCCCGGTGTCAGCGTCAGCAATCTCGCCAATGCACAAAAAGATGTTCTTGTCAACTATCTAGGGAAAGAAAAAACCCCCGAATTTTTTACCGCACTCAACCAAGCTGGACTAAGCGATGGGGCAGTAATTCACGTCACCGCTAACACCGTCGTCACAACCCCGATACATCTCCTATTTATCACCGTTGTGGAGGAAATTCCCCGCTTTTATCAGCCCCATAGCCTCATCGTGGCGGAAACGGGAGCCAGTGTCAATATTATCGAGAATTACGGAGCTTTAGCCGAACATTGCTCCGATTTACCTGTAAATTACTCTTATTTCACCAACGCTGTCACGGAAATTTACCTCGAAGCCAACGCCGAGGTTATCCATACCAGAGTACAACGGGAATCGGGAGATGGTTTTCACATCGGACGCACGATAATTGAACAAGGGCGCGATAGCCGTTACACTCTCAACGAGATAAATCTAGGAGCTAAACTCTGCCGTCATAACCTCGATATCCTGCAAAAAGGCGAACAAACCGAGACAAATCTGCACGGATTAGCCATGATTACCGGACAACAAACCGCCGATACCCACAGCGCCATCTATCTCAACCATCCCCACGGTATCAGCAACCAACTGCATAAATGTATCGTTGATGGTAGCGCTCACGCCATCTTTAATGGTAAAGTGTTTGTTCCCAAACCTGCCCAATTAACCAACGCCTCCCAGTTAAATCGGAATTTGTTAATTTCTAACAAGGCACGAGTCAACACCAAACCGGAATTACAAATTACCGCCGATAACGTCAAATGTTCCCACGGGGCAACCATTAGCCAACTGGAAGCCGATGATTTATTCTATCTGCAAAGCCGGGGCTTAAGTGCCGACACCGCCCGCAGTTTGTTAATTGATGCTTTCTCGGCCGAGATTTTAGCTAAAATTCCTCTAGAATCCCTCCGCCAAAGATTGGGGCAATGTGTCGCCTGTCGCAGTGTGGAATAACTCTACCGGGGTGGGTGTCAACCTGCCCAAAGTACCCCTCTGACTCCTGACTAAAATGACAATTATCCAAGAAAAAACCCTCGCCCAAAAAGTCCGCGCCGATTTCCCTATCCTCCATCAAACCGTACACGATAAACCCCTTATCTATCTCGATAGTGCTGCCACTTCCCAAAAACCGATTCAAGTATTAGAAACCCTGCGAAACTATTACGAAAAAGATAACGCTAATGTGCATCGGGGGGCGCATACTTTAAGTGTCCGGGCAACGGAAGCCTACGAAGGGGCCAGAGATAAGGTGGCTAGGTTTATTAATGCCGCTTCTCGTCAGGAAATTGTCTATACTCGCAACGCCACGGAAGCGATTAATTTAGTCGCCTACAGTTGGGCATTAAATACCCTGAAAGCAGGGGATGAAATTATTCTCTCGGTGATGGAACACCACAGTAATTTAATCCCCTGGCAAATTGTTTGCCAAAAAACGGGGGCGGTGATTAAATATGTGCAATTAACCAGCGACGAAAGCTTTGATTTAGAACAATATAAATCCTTGTTATCTGAGAAAACTAAATTAGTGGCTGTCCTCCATGTTTCCAATACATTAGGCTGTATTAATCCCGTTGCCGAAATAGTCAGCCTTGCCCATCAAGTCGGGGCGAAAGTATTAATTGATGCCTGTCAAAGTGTCCCCCATTTAGCCATTGATGTGCAGTCCATAGATTGTGATTGGTTGGTGGCTAGTGGTCATAAAATGTGCGCCCCCACCGGTATTGGATTTTTGTACGGCAAAGAGGCGATTTTAGAGGCAATGCCGCCCTTTTTTGGTGGTGGCGAAATGATTGCGGAAGTCTATTTAGACCATTTTACCTGTGCGGAACTGCCCCACAAATTTGAAGCGGGAACCCCCGCTATCGGCGAAGCGATTGCTCTCGGTGCTGCGGTAGAATATTTAATGGGTTTAGGTATGGATAATATTCATGCCTACGAAGAAGAGTTAACCGCCTGTTTGTTCAAAAAATTAGGAGAAATTGAGGGTTTAAGAATTTACGGACCATCACCTAGTTTAACAGGCCAAGGTCGGGCTAGTTTAGCCGCCTTTAATGTGGAAGGGATTCATGCTAGTGATTTAGCTACTTTATTAGACCACGAAGGAATCGCTATTCGTTCCGGTCATCACTGTACCCAACCTCTACACCGCCTTTTTGATGCTTCCGGCAGCGCGCGGGCAAGTCTATATTTTTATAATACCCGCGAAGAAATCGATCGCTTTATTGTCGCTTTACAGGAAACTATCGATTTCTTTGCCAATTGTTTTTCTTAGGGGTATCTCTGGCCCCTTTTCCTGTTCTTAAAGAGTGAAGGAAGTTACTTATTATTATCAAGGAATTTGTCCCGAAACGGGCGAGTTATTGCGCTTGCCCCGCACTCTTTTGGCTGAAAAAATTGCCCGAGATTTGATGACAACTATCACCAATCCTGAAGGCAAAATGTATGGCATTTTGTTAGGAGAAAATGCCGATGGCGAAATAGAAATTTTAAAAGCTTTTTCTGGACAGGGAGAAGCCACCGGCTGGGTTCCATCTCTAGTGGGGAGAGAAAAAATTGTGCTGGAAGAAAAGCGAGTTTTGCAACTTTTAGAAACAATTAAACAGAAAATTATCACCCTACAATCAATCCCAGAACATAATTTATATCGACTCAATCAAGCAAGTTTTGAACGTAAAATCCAAGCTTTACAGCAACAACATCAAAACCATAAACAGGAACGAGATAGACTAAGAAACTTAGGAAATTTAAACTCAGAAGAATTAGAAAAGTTAAATAATCTCAGTCGTCAGGAAAAAAGAGCAATAAAGCAATTAAAACAGGAACAAAAACAAGTTTTAGAACCCTTAATTGAGAAAATAAACTTAGCCAATCAGAGAATTATTGAACTTAAGCAACAGCGTAGAAACCTCTCCAAACAGTTACAGGAATTGCTGTATCAATCCTACTGTTTAAATAATTTTTCTGGACAATCTCTCTCCTTAGCTAAATTGATGGGCAGTAATTTGTTACCGACAGGAACAGGGGAATGTTGCGCCCCAAAATTATTAAATTATGCCGCTATGAAAGGATTAAAACCCATCGCTATGGCCGAATTTTGGTGGGGAGAATCGAATCGAGATAGAAAACAGGGAGAATTTTATGGCGCTTGTCAAGAAAGATGTCAACCTCTCATGGGTTTTTTACTCTCTGGTTTACGTTCATCTCTAGAAATTATCTACGAAGACGAGGGAATAATTGCTATTAATAAACCCCCAGGATTATTATCGGTAGCAGGACGTTATCAAGATAGTCAAGATGCTGTGGTTAATCGGTTTCGTCGTCAGGGAAAAAATGTCATTCCCGTTCATCGTTTAGACCGAGAAACTTCTGGTATATTATTACTAGCTAAAAGTTTAGATATTTATCGTTGTTTATCCCAACAATTTCAACGGCGAGAAGTGGAGAAAATCTACGAAGCTATATTGTCAGAAATTGTTGAGCAAGAATCGGGTATAATTGACCTACCTCTCTGGGGAAATCCGCAAAATCGACCCTATCAAACTGTGGACTGGCAAAGGGGAAAACCTAGTCAAACCTATTTTAAAGTTATCGGTAAAGAAGGCAATTATTCTCGCCTCGAATTTATTCCCTACACGGGAAGAACCCATCAAATTCGTGTTCATAGTCAAGCGGGATTAGGGATAGGAATTTTAGGCGATCGCTTGTATAATGGTAAGCAGTCCGACCGTTTGTACCTACACGCTAAACAATTATCTTTTCGTCATCCTCAGACCGAAAATAAACTTGATCTGATCATTCCCACTCCCTTTTGAGAGCTATAAAATCTCAACTTCTTGCGGAGCCAAAAATTTGCTGGCTCTCTTCGGTTTGGTGGGTAAAATGTATTCTAAGATGCAGTTATCCTGGCGAGCGAGTCGAACAAACCACAAAGACACAAAGGACACAAAGATCGCTCTCTCCTATATAAGTTAAACTGATCACACAAAGAATAAGAGAGCCATTTGCTGGCATTGACAATTATGAACTTGCTTTAGGCTATCATCAGGTGGCTGAATAAGACTTTTGCAGGATATCTCTTAAGATGCCTTCGCCCTAATTAAAGGCGGCCTTGATCGCTTTTTACGCTAGATTGTGCTATAATGAGAAGTTGGCATTTTTTAGGCAGAGAGCAGTTACAGGAGGTGAATTAGGTTAATGACCCAAGTGGTAGTTGGTCAGAACGAGGCGATCGAATCAGCCCTACGTCGTTTTAAGCGACAGGTAGCGAAAGCGGGAATTTATGCGGATATCAAAAAGCATCAATTTTTTGAAACCCCTCAAGAAAAGAGAAAGCGTAAAGCAGTAGCCCGAAGACGACAAAGAACCCGTCGTCGTTAAAATTCCGCCAGTCAGAAGCTGAACAAAGGCTTCTGGCTGTCTTTTATTTTCATCGGGTTTTGGGGGTTGGGAAACAGATTAGGGAGTAGGGGAGTAGGGATAAAACAACTGATGGCTGTCTCTTGCCAGAGTGCCTATCTCTACTGGGAAATTAATTCTGCACGACTACTTAAAACTCAACCCTTTGACCATAACTTAGGAGACTTTGTAGGGTTGCGAGGCGATTTTCCCAGACTTGTATTTGATAGGCAGATAAATCTTTTTGTCTGGACATCACAGATTTAAATTGATAGCTAAATCGCTTTAGAGCATTTTGAGTTAAAGTCAAATTGCGAGGGCTGGGATTATTAGCTAATTGCTCTAATAGATTAGCCATTTCGTCCACTTCTTGCCCCCAAGTTTTTAAGGTTCGCTCCTCCATTGCCCATAAATTATTAACTATTAAAAAACTCCACTCTTGACGCAGAGAATTAAACCGCGCTGCTGCCGTTTTAAAGGGTTGACGGTGGGGTAAAGGTTCAGCTTTTTTCGTAATTATCGATCCCTGAATGCGATTAAGAATTGTTTGCAGGTTGGGATTGAGATTTTCTGTGGCAAAAAGAGCGAATCCCGAAGTGGGAAGATTGCGAATAAATTGTAGTTGATCGATGGTGACTTGATCGGGTACTTTTAACAGACGGATACCGGGTATAATCAGAGCATTTCCTGCAATTTGGCGATCAAATAAAGACTGGGTTTTATCTTCTAAAGTCCCTGTATCGAGAGCATAAGTCATTAAAAATATTATATCTATCCATTGATTTTGTCCCCATTCTTCCCAGTTTTGCTGAATACGATATAACCGTTCTTTTTGTTCTAGGGGAAACACCGCCGCCGACATTTTTAATTGGGGGCGAATCTGTTTTAAACGAGTAGAAACCTGGGAGACAAAAGTATCAACCTGACGGATTTTAAAGCTAGTCCATTGTTCCCATAAAGCACCCCGGGGATTTAAAGTAATGGGATCAACTCCTGTCATTTGTTTAAATAACCAACGGCTGGATTTACCATAACCATAGGTTTGATTAGAATCTTGACTCTGGAAAGGATAACGAATATAATCTAACTGCAAGCCATCCACATCGTAATTCTTGACAATTTCCTCGTAAAGAGATAAAAGATAGTTCTGTACTTCGGGATTAGCAGGATCAAAAAAGGCCTTTTTCGTGCCTTGACTGTAATCAAAAGAACCACCACTTTTATTAGTTGCACCCCAATCGGAATTACGCGATAAAACTGGACCGAGATAATTTAATGGTTGCTCTAATACTTTATTATGAGCTTGATTAGCCGCCGCAAAAACCCACACCCAGGCGTGGATTTCCATATTGCGTTCATGGGCTAATTTAACGGCAACTTTGAGGGGATCCCAACCTCTAGTTAAAGGGTTTTGTTCGGGGGCAACTTGACTGGGATAAATAGTATAACTAGCATTAACTGTCTCGAAAAAGACCACATTAATACCCGCTGCCGCCATGCGATCGAATACTTTAGCTAAATCCTCCTCGTTTTTAGCTTGTACGATCGTGCCTCGATCTAACCACATTGCTCGTATTTCTGGTTGGGCAAATTGTCGATTAGTGGGATAATTATCCCAAAGATTTCGCCGCGCTTGTAACCAATATTCCCGCGCTTGGGTATAGTCCCCCTGAGCGATTAAATTCTGAAAATTATTTAAGGTTCCTTGGGCATTTTCTAGGGCTAAACGGAATCGTCTCGCCCCATCCGAGGTGGGGGAATTTTTTGCCCGATTATGAAATGCTTGTGCTAGGGATTTATCGGTAGTTAAAGTGTTATTATTACTGGCTTCTAAAGCTAAGAGAGTCGCCCCATAACGCCCGATTAATCCCTGCAATTCTGCCGTCATCTGGCTAATTTGTTGAGAAGTTAGGCTCGCTCTGGGGGGAATTGCCTCGGTACTCGGACTTAATCTCGCCGTTTCCCTGGGGGGATTTTCTGCAATCTGGGGTAGAGGGCGACGGGGTGCGGTCGCCATTGGTGTATTATTAATATTATTAACTATTGTTGATTGCCCTTGACAATAGGGCGCAATTGTGCTAGGAGAAGAACTGCGATTAATGCCGTAGCGTTGCAGAGCGGTTTCTAGCCAAGCGCTATCGAGGGCGAGATTAGCCACGGCATCGCTGCCCCAGCGCCAACCGAGAAAGATCGAGTTATTATTGAGGACAACGGCAGGGGGATTATTGCGCGCTCCCCAGACGGCTACGGTTTGGCTATTAATTCCCGTGGGGATAACCACACCACCGAGGAGACTGCTGGCTAAAGGTTTTTGGTTTTTCAGTTCACCTAAATTAGTCGGTCGCAGGGTGTAAGCTTGAGGGTGGGGATAGGCCCAGTAAGCCCCGAATAGCGATCGCAGTTGATTCCGCACAGCAGGTTCCGAAAGATTTCCCGCCGGACCGGTGACGATAATTTTACCACCGCGATTCAGCCAACGACTCAAGACACTAGCTTGTAAACCGGAAATAGTCTCGACGTTGGGGATGATTAGAACCTTAATTTTATTCAAATCCGCGTCGCTTTGCCACTGATTACTCTGGAGAATGCAGTAATTAACCCCGACATTTTGCAAACGATTGGTTATATCTGTCCATTGATTGGCATTTTCCTGACTTTTTAACACTGCCACTGGTGTCGCTAAAACTGGGATTGGTAGCAAGACACCCACACAGGACAAAAGACAGACAATTAGGGGCTTGTTAAAAAGATGATCACGACGGAAGGACGATCCCAGCACGTTTTTTTCTCTTAATTTTTTTGGTTAACTCCTCCTGATCTTACCCAACTTAGCCAAAAAATAGTATCTTTGGCAACAAAAATTACGTCTTAGCCGTCCGCAACGGGGTTTTAGGGTTTTAGTTGAGTTTCCCCACTTCCCCATTCCCCCATCTCCCTACAACTGTAAGGACAATTGCCGAAAGTGATCGCCGCGATGTTCAAAACTTTGGTATTGGTCAAAACTAGCGCAAGCTGGGGATAATAACACCACTTTAGCCTCTTTTGCCAGTCCTAATTCAGCCGCACGTTGAACTGCCCTGTCCATCGTCTCTACACATTCATAATCTTGATAACCTGCTGACTGTAAACGACGGGCAAAATCGGCGGCAGCGTCACCAATCAGCAGCACAGTGGCGACTTTTGCCTTAATTTCAGCGATCCAAGCCCGATCATCCCCTGCTTTCGCTTCTCCTCCCGCGATTAAAATCGCTGGACTAGGGACTGATTGTAAACCCACGGCGGCGGCATCGTAGTTAGTTGCTTTACTATCATTAATAAAGTCTAGTCCTTTATGAGTACAAATGTACTCTAAGCGATGGGCAACCCCGGGGAAAGTGGCGATCGCTTCGGTAATGGCTTTTTTCTCGATTCCTGCCAATCTAGCGGCGGCCACAGCCATAAGCAAATTCTGCTGATTGTGACTACCCACCATTTTCAGGAGATTAACCGGGGCAATTAACTCCCCAAAAGCCACGATCCAGTTATCTTGCAGATAAACACCACGACTAGGATCGCCCAAAAGCGCCTCTTTGCCTTTCACAGAAGTCCAGTAAGCTTGTTGCCATTGACTAACACCGATTTGACGCAGATAGGGATCATCACCGTTGAGGATTTGGCGATCGCTTCTTTGCAGTAAAGAGGCTTTAATCTGATAATAATTTTCCAGGGTTTGATGACGACTGAGGTGATCGGGGGTAAAAGTTGTCCAGATGCCGATTTTCGGCGCTAAATCCCGACTGGACTCGATCTGATAACTACTAATCTCCGCAATAATCCAATCGTATTTATCGGCTTTTAAAGCCAATTCACAGGCAGCATAGCCGATATTACCGCAGGAAGGGGCATTTAACCCCGCTTTTTGAAAAATAGCGGCACAGAGGGCGGTGGTGGTGGTTTTACCGTTAGTTCCCGTAATCCCCAACCAAGGGGAAGATTGCAGATAACGCCAAGCTAATTCTAATTCTCCGATCGTCTCGATGCCTTTTTCTCTGGCAGTAATTAAAATCGGGGCATCCCAAGGCACGCCGGGGCTAACCACGATAAGATTAGGCAAGTCTGAAGCCTCTAGACTGAGATTTTGACCAAGATTGACCATAATTCCTTCTCTTTCCAGATTGGTTTGCAGTGCTTGTAAACTGGGAGAATCAGAGCGATCGCTTAATGTCACCTGCCAACCATCCCGTTTTAAGCATCTTGCCGCTGCTATTCCCGATCTTCCCAATCCAATAATCGCCGCTTTCGCCATCTTGTTGCCACTCTACTCAAGAGTCAATTTTTCGCAATCTCTATCCTACTGTGGATTGTTACCTTATTTCTGCCCCTAGATCAGCGATAATCTTAGTCTATTCTGTCTGCTCCTTGCAGTATAATAAAATGGAATGCTTATAATTTAGTCCTTAAACTAACAAAAATTAGTATGAATATTCAACTAAAACCAAATCAAGAAAAATTTATCGAAGAACAGTTAAAAAGTGGCAGATTTGATAATGTAGAGCAGCTCATAGATACCGCTTTACACTTGCTGTCCAACATCAATGAAGATTATTTAGAATGGCGAGAAGAAACCGGTCATCAAATTGATATTGCTGTAGCTGAATTAGACAATGGGGAAGGATTAGAGGTCGAAACAGTTATCAACAATATTTTAAAAAAATTTCAGAAAGAGCGTCAATCCTAATCATGAATCGTTATATTATTGCCCCATCAGCCAGTCAAGATTTAAACAAGATTGCTGATTATTTTTTAGCGGTAAACGTGGAAGCTGGGGAAAAACTATTGATAAAATTTTCCCAAAAGTGTCAACAATTAGCACAATTTCCCAATTGAGGACGTAGTTACAGTCATATTAGATCGTCCTTGAGAGGGTTGCCTTTAGATGGATATATTATTTTCTATCGAGTTACTGATGACACAGTAGAGATTTTAAGAATAGTTAGCGGTCGTCAAGACTTAGAAGCTTTATTCTCCGAGATAAAATAAATCCCTAGCAAAAATCCAGCAGAATTGAGCAGACTCCAAGACCTTTCAATTGGCCTGATTGCCTTTCCTAGCTGATGGCTGAAGGCTGACGGCCGACGGCTGAATTATAAAACTATTTCCCCTAGGAAAACAAAATTCTCTGACTTGCGTCTAAATCGATAAAATAAATGCAAGTACGATCCCCATAACAAGGCTCCCTATTTATGAATCTAAAATCATCCCTAAAATTTACCCTACTGTTTTCACTTCTGGGGGGTTGTCTCCTGACGACACCCAGTCAAGCAACTCTCTTTGAACAACGAGAAGTTAATCAAGAGGATTTTATCGCTATTGCCCGTCCCTACGGTAACGGTAAATACGATTTGCTGATTTTGCAACAAATTCCCAGAAAACGCCAATGTTGGGCGGTAAATGGCAGAGAACCGACCATTGTTCAGCCTCTCCTCCTCGATTTCGATTTTACCGGCAGTTGTGAACGAGCCACCGACAGTAACGGTTATTCCCTTCGCATTCAGGGCAAAGATTACGGTTTAGAATACCTGCTGCGTATCGTACAACGCAACGGGGAATTAGTCCTCGTGGGAACTCCCCGCAATCCCAGACAATCAGAGGTAATTATTGGACGGACAAAAGGTTTAGGGACCGGTTTAATCCAAATTTATCTCATCGATGGCTGGCGCTTTACTAAACGCAGTCTAGCCGGTCAAAATCTCAGTCATATCTATCTAACTGCCGATAGTCCCAGTTTCAATCCTCCCCCGGAATTACTCGCGGGTAATAGTTATTCCCTCCCCAGAGAATCCGTCAAAGCAGAAACACCGGTTAATCCTTCCGGTGATCCCGAAGTGCGAGAATATACCTTTACCGCTGCAGAAACAGCAGTAGAGAGCAATCCTCAGCCAGTGGCCACTAATCCGGTACCAAAGCCAAATTTAACCCCACCGTCCCCAGTTACCCCTAATTTACCCCCCCTAACTCCTCCCAATTCCCAGAATACTAATGCAATTGTACCACCACCGCCGCCGCGCAACCTAGGCAATCAGAGAAGTTTATCGGATGTGATTACTTTTAATCGACCAGCTGCTAATCCCAGTAGTGGTAATATGAGCAATAGTGGCCGCCAAGGTTTTAAAGTAGTAATTGAAGCCAAAACCGAGAGCGATCGCAGCAAAGTTCGTTCTCTCTATCCCGACGCTTTCCCCACTTCCTACAAAGGTCGTTCCCTCTGGCAAATAGGCGCTTTTAGCAGTCGTGATAAGGCTGAAAACGCTTTACAAAGTCTTGCTCCCCTGCGCGGATCGATCGTACCATTTTAGCCGTTAAAAATTGTTAGATGCCCCCCTTATTAAGGGGGGATTAAGGGGGGATCGGCCCCCCGTTTATCAAGGGGGACGGGGGAGATCAAAGGCAAAATCTATCGTCTATTTAATTATAACCACTTACTTAACTGATAACATGGAAATATCGGAACTAAAAAAAGGTATCGAGATAGTAGGATCGCGCCTGGGTAAAACCCAGGACTATCTTTGACTTACCCACTTTAAAGGCCAAAATTAAAGACTTAGAACAGGTGGCAGCCGTCCCCACTTTTTGGGATAATCCCGATACTGCTCAAAAAACCCTGCAAGAACTAAACGAATGTAAATCTTCTTTAGAAACCTATCAGGGTTGGTGTGAACAATTAGAAGATACTAAGGCAATTATCGAGTTATTAGAATTAGAATCCGATCGAGCTTTACTAGAAGAAGCAACGGACAATTTAACTCATTTACAGCATGACCTCGATCGCTGGGAATTGCAACAGCTTTTAAATGGTCCATACGACGCAAAAGGAGCGGTTTTAACGATTAATGCGGGGGCCGGGGGAACCGATGCCCAAGATTGGACAGAAATGCTCCTGAGAATGTATTCTCGCTGGGCCGAGAAACAGGGTTATAAAGTCACTTTAGCAGAAATATCAGAAGGAGATGAAGCGGGAATTAAATCGGTGACAATTGAGATTGCCGGAACTTATGCTTACGGTTATCTAAAAGGAGAAAAAGGCACCCATCGGTTAGTCAGAATTTCCCCTTTTAATGCTAATGGTAAACGTCAAACCAGTTTCGCTGGGGTGGAAGTGATGCCAATTTTGGGCGATGATGCGGTGAGGGTAGAAATTCCCGATAAAGATTTAGAAATTACCACCACTAGATCTGGGGGAAAAGGTGGACAAAATGTTAATAAAGTGGAAACTGCCGTGCGTGTAGTTCATCTTCCCACAGGTATCGCTGTACGTTGTACCCAAGAGCGATCGCAATTACAAAATAAAGAAAAAGCCCTAGCTTTATTAAAGGCGAAATTGTTAATTATTGCTCGGGAACAACAGGCTCAAGCGATCGCTGAAATTCGCGGCGATATGGTGGAGGCCGCTTGGGGCAATCAAATCCGTAACTATGTTTTTCATCCCTATCAATTGGTTAAGGATCTCCGTAGTAATGTGGAAACCACCGATGTTACTGGGGTAATGAATGGGGATTTAGATAGCTTTATTGAAGCCTATTTACGTTTGGGGGGGAACAGTGCAGGTTATACTGATTCCTAAGATGAGAGCAGCTCTATTTTCTTACAAATTCTGTTCTTATGCTATTTGTCCTCTACTAAGAAGAAAAATCAATGGTTATTATCGAGATTACCAATGTGGAAGAAATATTGAGCGCAAAAATTGGCTCTTTCGCTGCTAAAATCGTCCAAGCTCTAGCAGATGATGAGGGGAAAGTGGAAGAGGTTCTCATCAAAGAATTACAGGCTAATTTTCAGGAAAGGGGGATTAAAGCTAATCTGTTTAGCGTCACTGGGTTAGATATGCTCGGCAATGGTAGGCTAGAAGTTAACGTTAATGTTCGTTCTGCTAATATGATGTCCTAAGAGATGAAATCGCCAATGGTTGGGTTAAATATAGTTAAACCCAACCTTATTTTGGTAGTTACCATCAAAAGCAATGGCAACGAAGCTTGAGGTTATAATAAACCAACAAAATGTAACGGTCCTTGACCGGTAATTAATTCGATAATAATTGCCAGAAAACCGATCATCGCTAATCGACCATTCCACACCTCGGCTGCCGTTGTCATCCCCCATTCCCAACGTTCCTGGGGATACATTTTCATATTCGCTTTCGGATGGGTAATTTGCTCGAAAGTGGTGGGTTTTTCCTCTAGGGATTTGACCACTAACTGGGAGAGAGATTCGATAAACATCGGGTGAGTGTTAAGAGCCGGTACTCGCTGAAAATGTTCAATTCCCGCTTCTTCCGCCACTTCTCGGTACTCTATATCGATTTCTTGCAGGGTTTCGATGTGTTCCGAGACAAAGCTAATCGGCACGACCAATAAATTCTTAATTCCCTGCTCTCCCAACTCTTTTAAAGCATCTTCAGTATAGGGTTTTAGCCATTCCACCGGACCGACGCGACTTTGATAGGCTAAAGTGTACTGATTGGGTCGGTTTAGAGTACGCATGATCGCCCTAGTGCATTCTTCAATTTCCCTTTGATAGGGATCTCCCGCTTCCTCCACATAACTTTGGGGGACACCATGGGCGCTAAAAAAGATATGTACTTGGTCAGGATTAGCACACTGCTCTAATTCTCGCGCAATCAGATCGGCCATAGCACTCAGATAAGTGGGATGATCGTACCAAGAGGGGATGAGAGTATATTCCGTTAAACGCAGATAGGGATCCTGCTGCCACATTTCCTCCAGCACACGAAAACTGGAACCACTGGTGCTGATGGAAAATTGGGGATAAAGGGGGAGAATAACTAATTTTTTGATATGGTCTCGTTTAATCCGCTCGATCGCTTCTTCGGTGAAGGGATTCCAGTAACGCATCCCGATATAAACGCTCACCTCGCGGCCCATTTCCGCGAGACGTTGTTGCAGTGCCGTGGCCTGTGCTTCCGTAATCTTGAGTAAAGGGGAGCCACCACCAATCTGACGGTAATTTTCCTGGGATTTACTCGCTCTTAGCGTCGATATTAACCAAGCTAACGGTTTTTGTAATCCTTTGATCGGTAAACGGATGATCTCTGGGTCAGAAAAAAGGTTAAATAGAAAAGGACGCACATCCTCTAACCGCTCCGGCCCACCCAAATTTAATAATAAAACCCCAACGCGACCCATAGTGTTAACAGATAATTTTTAAATTTTCAGATTCTTTACCAAGTTTAACAATATATCGGTGGAACCGTTAAAACAAATTACAGGCTACAGAGAACTTAATCAAATTTTGGAGGTTGATCTTGGCTACTATTTTACGTCCCCTCAGTTATCAATATCAATGGCTTTACGATGGTATCTCCCGTCTGGCTGCCCTAGCAGTGGGTGGGGAGTCCTGTTTTCGGCAATTAGCTCTAGAAGGTTTAAAAATCGCTAAAAATGACCCTATCCTCGATCTCTGTTGTGGTGCGGGTCAAACCACCCGTTATTTAGTCCCCCTATCCGATCACTGTACCGGTTTAGATGTCTCTCCTGTGGCTCTGGAGCGAGCTAGTTTAGCGGTGCCGCAAGCGCATTATGTGGAGGGATTAGCCGAAAAAATGCCCTTTAATGCCGGAGAATTCGCCTTTGTGCATACTAGCGCCGCTCTCCACGAAATGGAACCAGAGCAGTTAGAGGAAATTCTTAAAGAAGTGTATCGAGTTCTCAGACCGGGGGGAATTTTTGCCCTCGTGGATTTTCATCGACCCACTAACCCGCTTTTTTGGCCTTCTTTAGCCCTATTTTTGCAATTATTTGAAACCGATACCGCTTGGCAGTTTATCGATCGGGACTTGATCCGATCTTTACAGGCGATCGGTTTTCGTGATTGTCAACAAAAATTATACGCTGGTGGCAGTTTACAGGTGATTCAAGCGGCCAAGTGAAGAGATAGGCCAGGCAAGATTTTCAGGGGCAGTCGGTCATTTATACTAAATAAGGCAACGGTTTTTTAATCAAGCTGAGTTCGATCGACTCGCTGCCAGTTATTTTTGAGAAGTTAATGACTAGAGCAAAAATTCTACAACCCGATTTAATTTTAGGGGATACGATTCTCGGTCTCACTCCGGAGATTTTGAGTCAGCATCAGATTAAGGGATTGATTCTCGATGTGGACGATACCCTTGTTCCCCTTCAGGAAACGACGGTTTCTGACGATTTACAGCGTTGGGTCGATTCCTTGCGTCTTTATCTACCGATTTGGTTGGTAAGCAATAATCTCAGTGAAAATCGCATCGGTGCGATCGCTGATAATTTACAACTTCCCTACCTTCTCGGTGCGGTGAAACCCTCTCGACGCAAACTCCGGCAAGCGATGGCAGCCATGGGACTCCCCCCCCAACAAATTGCTATGGTTGGCGATCGCTTGTTTACCGATGTTTTAGCGGGAAATCGTCTGGGAATGTTTACCATTCTGGTGAAACCAATGGTAAATCCCTTGACGGGGGGGGCAGCTTATCCAATCCACGATTTTGAGGTGTGGGTATCACAAATTCTCGGCGTTTCCCTGCATCCGCAGCATTACTTAATAAAACCTGACCAATCCTCACAAAAGTAAATATTAAAAAATACTTAACTATAGAGGTAAATGGCGAAAAGTAGGAAATACTATAGAGAATTTGAAATGAGGTCAGCCGAGATAAAGACCTTAACGAAAATATGGCACGGGAATTCCCCACCCTGAGCAAGCGCACTGGTGGGGATCCCCCGACCGCCTTGTTTACCTCCGATCAAAGCCTGTACTATAATAGACCTCTTGTAAAAATCAAAAATCTTCCCTTAGGTGAGGAGCCAGTAGTCAGTATTCAGGAGAATTAAGAATGAGAATTAATCAATTAAATGCTCTGTTTAGGGATTTTATGCAATTTTACGCCTATTTTTCTCATTTTTGAACTCTCAAAAATTAATTAGGCAAGAACTCTCATCTCAAAAGCTTAGTCAAGTGATGGGAGCAGTCTGGTGGTGGGATTATCTCAGGTAGCTCTCAACCAGGTTTGACCAAAGCTCAAAAACGAAGAAAAAACAGCCTGGTTAGGAGAATGTTACTCGCAGGTTTTGCAGCCAACGACTATTTAGGCATTGAGAATAAATAAACTTTACAGATAAAACTCCTTCTACCCTTTTGAGAAAAGGTGAAACAGGATTAAGTGTAAAACTTATTTATGCTTACTGCCTAACGATTAAGTAGTATGTAAAAGTCAACCCGATAATTGCTGAGGCAGCCTTTTTCAGTTATCAGTTCACTGATAACTCGCATCTGATAACTGGTAACTGATTACTGATTCAGGGCTGAGGACTAAAATAAGCGATCATCGAACTAGCTGAAGTATTGATCCCCGTGGTGTGGTACTGTCAATTCAGTGTATTTATCTGCACTGACTTAAGATTTGTCGCTGTTGTCATCCCCTTCTCCTGTCGATGTTTTTGAGGCTTTCTATGACCGACATTCCTTTCACCCTAGACCAACTGAGAATTCTCAAAGCGATCGCTGCTGAGGGAAGCTTTAAACGGGCGGCAGATACCCTGTATGTATCCCAGCCGGCGGTCAGTCTTCAGGTACAAAACCTCGAAAAACAGCTAAATGTGCCGTTATTTGACCGAGGCGGTCGGAAAGCTCAATTAACAGAAGCGGGACACCTACTCTTAAACTACGGCGAAAAAATTATCACTCTCTGTCAAGAAACCTGTCGGGCGATCGAAGATCTACAAAATCTGCAAGGGGGAACCCTAATCATCGGTGCTTCCCAAACCACGGGGACTTATCTTCTTCCCCGCATGATCGGACTGTTTCGGCAAAAATACCCAGAAGTATCCGTACAGCTACAAGTTCATTCCACCCGTCGCACCTCTTGGGGTGTTTTTAACGGTCAAGTGGATTTAGCCATTATCGGGGGAGAAGTTCCCGCCGAATTACAAGAAACCCTGCGGATTATCCCCTACGCAGACGATGAACTGGCTTTAGTCCTGCCTATTTTTCATCCTCTGTCTAAGGTAGAAATGATTCAAAAAGAGGATTTATATCGACTAAAATTTATCACCCTCGATTCCCAATCGACGATTCGCAAAGTCATTGATAAGGTTTTAACTCGTTGCGAGATCGATACCAAACGCTTAAAAGTGGAGATGGAACTGAACTCGATCGAGGCGATTAAAAATGCCGTACAATCCGGTTTAGGGGCGGCTTTTGTCTCGGTGACAGCGATCGAAAAAGAACTACAAATGGGCGTGATCCACGCTACCAGAATTAAAGATGTGGAGGTACGTCGCACTTTGTCGGTAATTATTAACCCGAATCGTTATCGCTCAAAAGCGGCCGAAGCTTTTACCCTAGAAATACTACCCCAATTCTCCACCTATCCGGAATATCTGGCTGACGACCACAACTTTGAACCGATTCCTAACTCACAAACCGCCGAAATTATGAGTAAATAAGTCGATCGAGATGGGCAAAATCTTCCTCGGAACATTGAAGCTATTTCTTGGGAAAATTACTGCCGGGATAAATTACTTTTTTATCGACTTTGATCCAATGGAGACTTTCTAAACGACTTCTAAGATTAGTAATAGTTACTCCCAACTCGTCGGCGATCGCATACAGATGTCCCCATTTAGTCAAGTCACGGCCCTTGATGGCTTTCTCTAACTCACTCATCGCCATTAGTAAACAACTGGCAAAATATTGGGCTTGCCATTCAATTCTTTGGCTAGAATCAACTGTCCGACATAGAAAAGGTTGAATTGTCTCTAGGGAATCTCCCTGATTGATTCGATCCAAAAAGTTAGAGACGGCTGTTTGATTAATATGAAGGACAAAATGACCAATTTCATGGGCTAAACTCGAATTTTTAAAACCTTCTTTTGCTAGGGATGAATTGTGAGAATCTTTTAAGAATTTTACATCTTCATTGAGAATAATTTTCTTTTCTGTGGGAATAATCATTGCGGCGATTTCTCCCTCTTGATCTGGCTTTATGTCCGTCCATTCAATAGCCAAATCAAAATAATCAGCCACTGCTTCCGCAATATCGCAATTTTTTAAGGGACGACGACGATTAGCTTTTACTTTCTTGAGAATATTGTCTGCCTGAGCTTCAATCACTGTTTTGGGAATAAAACTATAGGGTTTAATAATATCCAAGATATTTACTCCTCTGGTTCTAATTTTGTCGCCTCAGAAATAATTTTTTGGGCAAAATTGGGATTGTCTTTCATGCGACGCAATAAAATTGGCATTTGTTGGTATTTTTGAACTAACTCTTTGAAGACTTTTTGATCATCTGAACTCAGTCGTCCTGCTAATTCTCCTAGAGTTTGAGCATTTAATTTTAAATGAGTCGCTAAGGACTCAATAACCTGCTGACTAGGAGGATAACCCGCATGATCATTTTCTAGCTTCGATAGATAGGTATAGTCCACCCCAATCAACTTAGCTAGTTCTCTCTGACTATATTCCTCCTCTCGACGAGCTTTGCGGATAACCTGTCCAAATGTTTCTGACACTGCTTTTCTCCCAACCGCTCAAAAAAATTATATCAAGGGTTGACTATTTCAGTCAACATAGGCTAAAGTTAGTTCATTGGCGTTGATTATTTTAGTCAATGTCATCCTAGCATTATCCTGACCGAGGGAAAAAATCTTGTCCTGCCAGTCCCCCAAAAAGCCTTGGTATCCTCCGATGAGCTATAGTCTTTGGCGATCACTAAAACCAGCGATTGGCTATGAGAATTGGCATTGTCAGACAAAACGGGGGTTTGAAAAAGCGCGAAACAAAGAACCAGAAGTCCAAAGATTATTATCAGAAGATAATCAACCGCAAAAAATTGGTAAGTTGGCACAAAGGGGAGTTTTTGAGTTTCATCAAGAGCCAGTGAGATTATCAGGTTCCCATGGGGTGGAACAAGTGGCAAAAATCCTGCAATTAAATCAAGAATCGCCAGAAATTCAAGCTAGGGTTTTAGTAATTTTAAACAATTACTATCAACAACCAATTTTATTGAATCAAGAGATTATTAATTTATCTAGAGGCGATGAAGGTTATCCAGAACCTATTGTTATCGAGCAAGGCAAATATCGGTTTAATTTGTCCGCTGCCTTTGATTGTATTTTCAGAGAAGCTGATGACACTATACATATTTTAGATTTGAAAACTGGTCAATCTAATTTTGATCGTCGTCAGGCTCATGTTTATTTACTGGCGGCTAGTTACCGTTATCCTCAGAAAAAAATTGTCGCTTCTTTTTACAATTTAGAAACCCAAACAAGCTCAGAAAAAATATCCCTGTCTTCTGAGGCAATAGAAGCAGTTAAAATCGAACTAGCTTCCCTGGCCAAAAAACATCAGCAACAACTACAAAAATATAAAGATCACCCCAAAGATTTTTATCATATTTTTCCGCCTCAAAGTGGCTATGTCTGTCGTTATTGTCCGTTTACATCGATTTGTGATTATGCAAATAAGGAGGTTTAGATCATGAATTACACAGAAACTAAAACAGCCAACTCTCCAATATTTTTGAGTGAAATTAGTTCCTTAACTCTCAAGAATAATTGTTTAAATTGTTTTAAGCTTAATCATCAAGTTACTAGAAAAATAGGTAATCGTTTTGGTTGGCAATTCAGTCGGAAGTTTCCTGCTGTGGTGGTTATTTTTGAAGATAATTGTTTTTGGGTATTAGCTAAAGATGAAAAATCTCTTCCCTCTCCACAACAGTGGAAAGAAGCTTTATCAGATATTCAAGAGGTTTTACGAGAAGATATTGGCGATCACTATTATTCTATTCATTGGCTAAAAGACTTTCAGATAACAGCTTTAGTTACAGCACAATTAGCAGTTAGAATTCTGAAAATATTTGGTAAATTTTCCTATCCAATAGTTTTTCCCAAAGATAGTCAGATAAGTGAAAACCAAGTACAGGTAAGGAGAGAAGTTAACTTTTGGGCAGAAATCATCAATGACACCGATCCAGCTATTTGTTTAACTCTTGAAAGTAGTATTGTCTATAGTGGAGATTTAGAACAGTTTTATGAAAATCATCCCTATAGACAAGATGCGGCTAAATTATTAGTAGGTTTAAAGGTTAAAACTATAGAAACTAATGGGACAGCTAAAATTATTAGAATAGCGGGTACAATTGGGGAAAGAAGAGAATATTTATTAAAAAAAGCTACGGGTTCAATTAGTCGAAGAAAATTAGAAGAAGCTCATCTTGGGCAGCCAGTGGTGGCGGTACAATTTGGCAAAAATCCCGAGGAGTATATTTATCCATTGGCAGCTTTAAAACCCTGTATGACAGATAAAGATGAGAGTTTATTTCAAGTCAATTACGGAGAGTTATTAAAGGAAACAAAAATCTTCTATGCTGAACGACAAGAACGATTAAAGTTATATAAACAGGAAGCACAAAATACTTTAAATAACTTTGGGTTTCAGTTAAAAGAAAAAAGTATTAACAGCCAAGAATACCCCGCATTATTTTGGACTCCTTCTATTTCTCTTGAGCAAACTCCCATCTTATTTGGTAAGGGAGAAAGGGGAGAAAAAAGAAAAACTCTCAAAGGATTATCGGAGGGTGGTGTATATAAACGTCATCGAGAATATGAAGATCCTGCTCGTAAAATTCGTTTAGCTATTCTGAAACCAGCTAATTTGAAAGTGGGAGATTTTAGAGAACAATTAGAAAAGCGATTAAAACTTTATAAATTTGAGACCATTTTGCCAGCAGAGAATCAAATAAATTTCTCTGTTGAAGGTGTAGGATTTGAAAAAAGAGCTAGACTGGAAGAAGCAGTTGATCAATTAATTGGAGGAGAAATTCCTGTAGATATTGCTTTAGTATTTCTTCCTCAAGAGGATCGCAATGCTGATAATACTGAAGAAGGAAGTTTATATTCGTGGATTAAAAAAAAGTTTTTGGAGCGTGGAGTTATAACTCAAATGATTTATGAGAAAACTTTAAATGATAAGAGCAACTATAAGAATATTCTCAATCAAGTTGTCCCCGGAATCCTAGCCAAATTAGGAAATTTACCCTATGTCCTTGCTGAACCTCTAGAAATTGCCGATTATTTTATTGGTTTAGATGTGGGAAGGATGCCTAAAAAAAATCTTCCAGGGAGTCTCAATGTTTGTGCAAGTGTGCGACTATATGGAAAACAGGGAGAATTTGTTCGCTGTCGGGTAGAAGATAGTTTAACCGAGGGAGAAGAAATTCCTCAACGTATTCTGGAAAATTGTTTACCGCAAGCTGAACTAAAAAATCAGACAGTTCTCATTTACAGAGATGGTAAATTTCAAGGAAAGGAGATTGAGAATTTACTAGCAAGAGCTAGAGCGATTAATGCTAAATTTATTCTCGTAGAATGTTATAAAACTGGCATTCCTAGACTTTATAATTTTGAGCAAAAACAGATAAATGCTCCCTCAAAAGGATTAGCTTTTGCTTTATCAAAGCGGGAAGTTATCCTGATAACGTCCCAAGTGTCTGAACAAATAGGTGTTCCTCGTCCCTTGCGCTTAAAAGTTCATGAATTAGGAGATCAAGTAAATTTAAAACAGTTAGTTGACACTACGTTAAAATTAACTTTACTTCACTATGGTTCTCTCAAAGAACCCCGTTTACCTATCCCTTTGTATGGAGCGGATGCTATTGCTTATCGACGCTTACAAGGAATTTGTCCTAGTTTATTAGAAGATGATTGTCAATTCTGGCTTTAGAGAGGAAAATTATGTAAATTCTCCTAAGTACAGGACAAAAAGCTGGAAAAGTAGGCGGGAGTAGGGTTTTATCAAAAATAGCACTAATCTTGAAACCCCTAGGAACCAATATAACGCATTGAAACAAGCTCTCAAACCTCCTCAAGGGATGGCACGGAGCAAGACTCTCTTTCCTCGCTCTCTTCTTACTGGCTCTGTTGAAAGTAAAAACCGTCAACCTCAAGGAATTAGCTCTAGGTTTTGAAGGTCGGGTATTGGTAGAGTCCCATTACAAACGATGACAACGCTTGTTTGGGGACTTCGAGAGAGATTATACCAATTCTCCAAAGTCTGACTACAGAAGTTTAATCCCCCTAAATCCCCCTTAAAAAGGGGAACTTAAAGGGGGATTTAAATTCGATGTGTAGTTTTCATTTAGAGAAATGGTATTACTCTCAAATAGCTCCCATTGTAGTCCAGTGGCTCCATATCTCTCAACCCTGGGTATTGAGTATTGACCGCACCAATTGGTCATTTGGTAGTCATCACTACAACATCCTCACAGTCGGCATTGTCCATGAAGGGGTAGCTATACCCATTCTCTGGTGGATGCTCAAGAAGAAAAAAGGCAACTTAGACAGCGATGAACGGATGCGAACGGTTACTTTCTTGATCTCCGCAATTATTTTGCCCACTGCTGTTATTGTATGTCTTGAATCCGCAAAAGTCCGTATAATTTAGCCAAGAAAATTATTTTTCTTTTTCAATTAATCCAGATTCAGTTTTTTTAACTAAATCTGAGGCAAATCTTTCACTAAATCCCACTAAAAAAGCACAGGAAAAGATAAATAAATCCTGACGGGCTTTGTTTGTTATTAAACTAGAAGAATTTTGATCCTGGGTAATCATAAAATCAATTTTAATCAACGTATCTGAGCTAATTAAACTAAAGATAAAAATACCGAAAATTAGACCAATTAAGGGTCTAAACAAACCAATAAAAAAAGGAATGAGGGGGTCGTCATATTCTTGGTCTGTAAAGTCGATAATTCTGAGTAAAATACTGGCAACACTTCCCAACACTCCTGCTGTTGCCGCATAAACTAAACCATAAAATATATGCCGATTAGGATTTATCGTATCACTCGATGATTTTAACTGTTCTGAATAACTACTAGAAGGAATGGGTACTGGGGAGTTTGCTTGAGGTAATGGTTTTGAAATAAGTGCCTCCTTTTGAGAGGATTTCTGGTGTAAATTATCATCAAATATGTAAATTTCTTGAGCAGAAAATTTGAGGGCAATAATAGATAAAAAAGTTGTAATAGATAAACCTAAAAATATTTTGAATGGGACTGATCTTGTAGAATAGATAGAACTAAATCCATTTAAAATATGTCCCCATAAAAAATAGCGACTATTATTAATTTCCTTTTCTAGATTAATTCTGAATTCTCGAATAGCATCAACTCCGACTTTATTAGTTTTTGCCATGAGCAATATATATTTAATTTCCTCTAATAACAAAATCAATTTAGTTGGATCATTGTTAAAAATAAACCAACCAATTTTCCAGCTATTACTTTTTTTATAAATCAAATAATTCAGATGATGAATCTGTTGAACTAAGTTAGCAATTTCTAGTTGTAATTCAGGAGAAATTATCGGCAAAACCTCTAATAAAACTTCCCGAATATCCGCATTTAAGGCGTTAATATCGTCATTTTTTTTGACTGGAGTGGAAGTTATCATATTTTTTGGGGACTTTTTAGATTGATTAATAGAATGAAAAGGGGCGTTGCTGAATCAAGGTATGAATGACAACTTTGCACCCATCCAAAAGTTAGTTTGGGTCTAGGGTTTAAAAATCCCACAAGAGAAGATTCATATCTCAAATTAGCAACGCCTGAAAAGGCTATCTCTCCTCCGTATGCCTTCTGGCGACTAATTCAATTTTGTTGATACATTTTGATTATCTCAGATTTTGGATCATTTTTTCTGGGGAGTACTCTAACACTTTAAGAGGAGGAAACAGGAACAGACGAACTGTTTTCTTCGTGCTGTTGATTACGAGCAACGGCTGTATAGCCATTACCTGAGATCATCACATCACTACAGGCGATCGCTGTATTAACGAATAGCGAAAAACTGATGAGTACAGTAATAAAAAGATCGAGAATTTTGGTAATGTTCTTGCTCATTATGTTGTAGATGCCATTTTTAAAAAGATAAACTTAAAAAATAAACTTGGTTGCTATGAAGGCGATCGCATTTTCAATTAGGAGATAAATAAGAGCGATCGCCTGATCGAAAACAGTAAAGATTACGGCCTTGTTTAGGGAATTATTTGAGATTTTGGTAGCCTACAGAAATAAAAGCCACAAACAATCGAGGGCAACATCAGCACCGGCATCGAGGGCAACATCAGCACCAACATCAACGGCAGCATCAGCGTCCACAGCTAATCCGGCAGCATCGGCGTCAACATCGGCGGCATCGGCAGCAGCATCGGCAGCATCACCAGCATCACCGGCGTTTGTTGTTCCAGGGTCGGAGGGTTCAATCAGTTCTGGCGGTTTAGAGAAATTAATGGGAGTGCCAACATTAGTAAAAATCCCAGTCGCATAATCGGTTATATCCGCCACTTCAATTCCTTCTGAGGCTAATGCGGTTACTGCGGTTTCCTCTGAGGAGAAAATCTCCGAAATGACCTCAAATACCCATTCGGTAAAGGCTTCACCTACTTCCATTGCTTTATTTTGAAGATACATTCGGATAATTAATACAGTAACTTTCTTAATATCTCCGAGAATAACTTGCCAAGTTGTGGGAATAGTTGAATTAGCATAATAAAATTCTCCCATTTGTCCAGAGAAGGAATAAGTTCCTGCTTGAAAAAATGTTACCTTTTCGTTTAAGGTGAGAGTTCCATCAAAATAATTCCCGATGTAGCTACTGCTAGAAGTTGGGGCGGTTTGAGTTCCAAATTGAACAGTTCCGGATGTATTAATCGGCATAGAACCGGTCCAAGTTAGGGTATTTGTCGCCTGATTAAAATTACTTGTGGGAATAGTGGTGGTTGTATTATTATTACCAAAATTGAGAGAGACTTGAGGGGTATTACCGCTCATAGAAACGTCTAACTCTGGTCCCATAATCGGATTAGAATTAGAGTTAGAACTAGAAGATGAAGGCGTTAAAACTGTCACCCCATAAGAACCGATCCACTCAGATAGATCCTGTGGTTGAGATAATTCTCCGGCAAAAGTTCCCGACTGAGTGAAGCTACCACTACTATTGAGATTGGTTTGTAATTTCCCGGTAAAAGTCGGTCCTGAGTAGCTATTTTGACTATTTGCCGTAGCTTGATCAAAGGTTAAAGTAGCAGCAGAATTATTACCAACGTTAGAAGTCCAAGTCAGTTGATTGTAGACAGCATTGTAAGACCAATTATTAATAACTACGCCATCGAGAAGAATCTGTAATGTGCCGGATGGATCACATTGAATGGTTAAAGAGGGGGGTTGCGCCCAAGGAGAATAGGAAGTAACACCATAGAAACCTGTCCAATTTTTGAGGGGGAAACTAACAGGATTGCCAATTTCTCCATAATAGGTTAACGTTTGGGTTTCTCCTTGATAGGAAACGGTTATTGTACCTTGAAACCAAGGACCTGTATAGCCGGTGGGTTGGGTAGAACTCAGAGAAATCGGAGAAGTATAATAGAATTGAACTTGTCCGGCGGTGGTATTTCCTCCGGTCATTGGCCAACTTAAAACACCATTATTAAAGGTGTAGTTTTCTAGCGTGACACCACATAATTGAGGAATAGCTTGATTATTGGAATCAAGAACAATAGCCAGTACAGGGGCAGTATTTTGAGTAATATTTCCTTGGGGAACAACTTCAGTTAATCCATAAACTCCTAACCAGAAAAGCAGATCGGTATAGCCAAATTGGAGTAAGGCTTGATAAAGGGCTTGGGGAGTGGTATCATAGCCCTGTTGTTGAAACCAACTGGTTAAATTTTGGTTAGCGGTGTTAATAATTTCGGTGCTAGTTGCGCCGTTTTGTTGTTGGGTTTGAGCATTGGTGGCAAGGGTTTCTAATTCAGTGTTAAACTGTTGAGCAATGGATGAATTTTCTAAGAGAAATTGTAGAAAACTTTGGGCTGATTGATCCGTAGAAGTTTCGGCAATTTGCCCAGAAAATGTGCCAGATTGACTAAAGCCACCGCTTCCATTAGGATCGGTTTGTAAAGTCCCTGTAAAACTTAGACCAGAATAGGCATTAGGACTATTAGCAGTGACTACGGAAAAAGTTAGAGAAGCGGCGGATCCATTGCCACCGGAGGTTGTCCAAGTGAGTTGATTATTTGAGGCATCAAAAGACCAATTATTAATAACAATATTCTCAAAAATAACCTCTAATGAACCGGTATTATTGCCTTGAATTGTGAGAACGGGGGGTTGGCTCCATTCGGAGTAAGTTGTGGTTCCATAATAGCCGATCCAATCCCATAAAGGATCCGGATTTAAACTGATAAAAATATTGTTAGTTGTTGGACTATTCTCACCGCCGTTAAGGCTAACTGTATAGGCACTACAGGCAATCACATTATCAGTTGAACTATTAGTCGTTTCGGTAAATCCTGAAGGAGTGAGTAGATTAATATAGGGAGTAGAACCCCCCGACCAAAACCAAAAATCTATTGTTGTTCCGGCAATGGTTATTAAAGGAACACTGCCCTTTTGTATGGTTTGATTGCCAGATCCATTGGTTAAATAAAAGCTGGCTACATTATATAACCCCGGTGTAACGACTCCCGATTGTGCCCCTTGAATCCATTTATAATCTTTACCAATAGCTTCTAGAACACCACTAAAGTCATAGGACATATTATAACCATTGTTACTGGGGAAATAATTGACGAGATAAAAGGTGTAAACAATTTCACCGGTATCTGGTGGTACTGGTGCATAACCATAAACTTGTTTAGGGGGATCATAACTATTTTTAAAAGTAACCATTTGACCTTTTTAGTGATTCAATTTCGTTAATTTTGCCAATGGGCGAAAAAACTTTCTTTCGCCCATCTATTGCGATTAGTGAAAGGGTTTAGCCCTTAGAAATCCTCCCCCCCGCCATAAAATGGAAGTTCTTTCAGATCACTGTCCCCATCGTCATCACCGTCGCCATCACCGTCGCCATCACCGTCGCCATCACCACCACTGTCTTTCCCTGCTTGGTTAATCTGTTGAGTTGGAGGGGGACCAGCATTTGAGCTTCCCCCCCCTGTATTTGTAGGTTCTTCGAATTGTGTACCACTTCCACTCTGAGAAGTGTTAGGGGATTGCTCGTTGATTACGAGGGGCTTCGGTGAACCTTCTGTGGTAGTGCTAGTGGTAGTGGTAGTGTTAGTGGTAGTGTCGCCGCCCTCATCGCTGTCTGAGTCGTCGTCCTCATCGTCATCGTTTCCTGAACCTGATTCTGTTCCCCCTTGTTCGGATTCACCTCCACCTGAACCTCCACTTGAGCTACTTTTTTGTTCAATTTCCGGTTGTTCCTCAGCATTCAAACTATCCTCCCCAGAGGGAGCATTTTCCTCACTCATTGACTTTTTAGTGACTAAAGAACTGATTTTGCTATAAAGCCATTTAGCCGGTAGCTCTATGAAAAGAGTAAAAAGACCCTCAAAAACCTTCATACCCATTCCATTGAAAAATCCCATTACAATGCCCTGCTCAATTTGTTTCCATGTGATAAAAGGTTGTTTAGCAGGGGAAGTGGAGGAGGGAGGCGGCTCGCCAATTTGACCACTATAGGAGTAACCTCCGGCGTTCAAGCTACCGACTGAGGTAGATAAGGTTAAAGTTCCACTAAAATAATTACCGATATAACTACTACTGGACGTTGCGGCAGTTTGTTGGCCAAATTGAATCTGTCCAGATGTGTTAATTCCACTGGAACTTGTCCAACTTAAGGTATTGGTTGCTTGATCGAAAGAATCGATCGCCGATGGAGGAATCGTAGCGATCTGATTATTGCCAAAGTTGATCTGAACTTGGGGAGAATTGTTACTGAGGTAGAGATTTAATTCTGGACCCAAAACATCATCACTATCGTCATTACTGGAACTTGGAGAGAGAACCGTTACCCCATAACTTCCTACCCATTGGTTCAAAGATTTAGGAGTGGAAAGAATTCCATTGTAGGTGTAGGTTGTCCCCCCATCGGTATAAGTTCCAGTAAAACCGGGTCCGTTATAGGTTGATGAACCACTAGGTTGTACTTGAAGAAAAGTCAGATTTCCTGCTGTTGAATTATTAGTAGTGGTCCAAGTTAATTGATTGAGAGCGCAGTTATAAGTCCAATTCTGAATCGTTTCTCCTCCTACAGTTACTGTAAATCCTCCAGAACCATCGGGTTGAAGAATCAAAGCTTGTCCTTGAGAAGATTGACTACTGCCGGGGGGGGTGAAAGTAGTCGTGCCGTAGTATCCTGTCCAAAAGCTGAGGGGAAAACTCACAGGTTGACCGAGTTCTCCGGTATAGTTCCATTGAGTTCCATTGATGGTTATAGTACCTTGAAACCAAGTCCCCAATCCGGAAACGCTCTTGACGCTCTCGACGGTGTAATTACCTCCTGAAAAATTGCTAGGAATGGGGTTAGGAAGGGGGGGGGAAATCGTAAAAGGAAGATAGTAGTAAAACGTGATGTTAACACCATAAGTATAACCATACTGAGAAACCGTAAAGCTCAGACTAGGATAAGGACTGGTATTCGTTCCGGGGGTAAAGGTAAAGTCAGAAGTAGGAATAATGGATCCACCCAAGATAGGGTAAGCATTCCCCGTATTAGAATCGATAGCGATGGTTAAAACCGGTCCGTTTTGGGTGTTGTTAGAATTGCTAGGATCGCTGAGTTGACTCAAACCATAGACTCCCTGCCAAAAACCTAACTCATTTTGAAGACCAAATAGGAGAGCTTGATAGACTTGTAGGGAAGTGGTTTGATAACCATTCTGTGTTAACCAAGTTGTTCCGGCTTGAGGATTGCCATTGCCATTTTTAATTGCCGTTACATACCCGTTTATTAGGCTAGGATTGTTAATCGCTGCTGCGAGAAAACTTTGTCCTTCGGTATAGGGATTGGTTGTCGGTTGATTAGCTGTCATTTGTGTACCTCGTGTTAGAAAAATTTACTAATTTGCCCTCTATCTTGGGGGCATGGCTGTTAGGTTCGAGTTGTTAACTCGCCTCGCAATAAATTGACGAGGCTAATAGAAAACATTCGCTGAATTGAACTATAAAATCCAAGTTTTAACCAAGAAGGAAACAGCCTTGGGGGGGATCTTGGGGGTTGAAAGGGTAGTCCTTTTCCTCGCAACAGATTATTTTCCCTCCTCACCTTCAATCTCATCACCACCATCATTAGAATCTTGATCACTAGATTGGTTTTTCTGCTCAACCTGCTGGATTTTTTGATCAGATAAGGGGTTTGGCTGTGATTGTTGGGAGGTTGAGCCTTTTTGATTCACATCTACCTTTTGGCTGGTTGGTTGTTGGGTAATCTTAGGTGGAGTAGGCACAGTTGATTGATCTATACCAGAATTTCCATCATCAAGATTTTGAGAAGCATTTGGAGCATTATTGTCAGGCTGAAACTGAGAGGGAGGCTGGGGGTTTTCGCCGAATTTCTTGTCAGCAAATTGATCCTCTGAACCTTGCTGATCATTCTTCTGGTTCTTTAGTTCTTCTTTCTGCCTCTTTACTTCTTTCAGCTTTTCCATTCTCTGGGGCTTTATTTCTTCCCAATTTTTGATTAACTCTTGACGTTGTTTTGATCTCAGCCATTGATCACGACTTGTATACTTAATGTCTTCCAAAGCTTTAATAAACCGATGTTCTGGGTTGTTCTGATCAAGACGATCATAGTTTCCGGTTTTAATGTATTTTTTCAGAGGTGATTTATAGTCGTCAGCCCCGTTGTCAGGCTCAGGCTCAATAGCAGAGGACATTTGATTCAATATCCCTCTTATCTGTATTTCAGCGTTAGCGAAAGCACTAGGATCCTCACTGTTGTTAGCATTGTTCCAAATTTCCGCCATTTTTGGAAATGCTTGATCCATCATTGCTTTAATTTCCTTTGGTGAGGCCAGTTTATTATTTTGGGGTTGATCTTCTAACTGTTTTTGTTCATTCCCAACCTCTTGCTTAATCTCTGGCTCTAAAGATCGAATTTCTGCATCATATTCTTCTTCTTTTTCGATATTTTCTAGGGATTCCTGTTCTTTTTTCTTCTGATCCTGCTTTTCATACCACTGCTCAATCACCGCAGCATCATATTGTTTGTCTTGAAAGTCGTCCTCAATCTTTTGCCGTGCTTGCTCACGCTCCTGTTGGCATTGTTGTATAGACTGGTAAGCCCATCGCGCCAGCTTGTAACCCCCATAGATCAAGCCAACGGCAACAACTAAACCACCTATCCCGACTCCAACCCATGCCGCAGGATGAGCGTTGAGCCATGCTATCGTCTTTTTCCACCAACTTTCTGATTGCTCTTGCTCTGTTTCCTGTTCGGATAAGCTGACAGTGGGTAAAGCCTCCGCATTCGCGGAACCGAGCGCCCCGAAGAAACTCTCTTGAGGAGCATTTGCACCAGTTTGTAAAGTGCCTTGAAACCAGTTTCCTGTATATCCTGTGGGGGGATTAGGGTCTGTATTCACTTCGGGAGTATAGTAAAAGGTAATCTCTCCAGCGGTGCTATTACTCTCCAAGCCCCAAGATAGGATAGGATTAAAGTTCCCATCAGATTCCACGCTCTTAAAGGTATAGTTCACCAGTGCTACCCCGTTTAGATAGGGGGTGATATTCCCGTTAATATCCGGCAAAATGCAGAGGACGGGGGCATCAGTGCTGATAGTTCCGGTTTGCTGATAACTCTGTCCATAAATCCCTAGCCAATAGCCTAGAGCGGTATTTTGCACAGCGACTAAAGCCTCATAGATTAAAGCCGGAGTGGTATCATAACCTTGGCCGTGTAACCAGTCAGTGAGCATAGCGGGGGCGTTGTCCTGTCCGTTAGCTTGTTGAGCTATATTCAGGTAGCCTTGAGCAAGAGTGTTATTAGTTAGGAGTTCTTCTAAAAATCGGTTAGCGGCATCCCATTGAGCTTGGGTGGGAAGGGTTGGGGTTGAGGTGGTGGTCATGGTTATTCTCTGAATTTTACAAAAATGAACTTAAAAACCTTAAAGGGTACCGAGTTGATTGCAGATTATTCTCCCCTCTCATCACTGAACTGATCATCATCATCAGGATTTTGCTCATTAGATTGGTTTTTCGACTCAACCTGCTGGATTTTTTGATCAGATAAGGGTCCTTGCTGTGATTGTTGGGAGGATGATCCTTGTTTATTCACATCTACCTTTTGGCTGGTTTGTTGTTGGGTAATGGTAGGTCGACTAAGCATAGTTGATTGATCTATACCAGAATTCCCATCCTTAAGATTTTGAGAAGCATTTAGATCATTCCCAGAAATGTCTTGGGAGGAATTCCCGTCATTAAGATTTTGAGAAGCATTTAGGTCATTATCATCAAGATTATTAGGCTGAAACTGAGAGGGAGGCTGGGGGTTTTCCCCGAAAGAAACCAGCCTATTTAACCTTTTACCTAAGTTTTCTTGTAATTGTTGTTGATAGTGAGGACTTAATAGATGCCATTGCTCTGCTTTAGGTAAATCTAGCACTCTCTGAGGATATGAGGGAGGGTATTCTATCTTTTGTTCTAGATGATCTATATTTTGATTTTCAGCATTCTCACTCAAGATGAGAGATTGTAAAAGAGGTTCTTCTTGATTAAGATAACTAGGAAATTTAGCACTATCTTGAATCCCCTGTAAATCCGATTCTCCCTGATGGATATAAGCATCAGGATTCTGAAGATTGCTTACTGAATCTAAGTTTTTAAGTTCTGGTTTTTGCAGTTGGTTTTGTGCCTGTTGAAAAATACGGGTCTTTTCAACGTCCTTAAGTGTCATTCGTGGGTTGTCAAAAACATTTGGATACCTTTCGGCTGGTTGTTCTTCTAACTGTCTTTGTTCATTCTGAACTTCTTGCCTAATCCCCTGCTCTAGAGATTCAATTTCTGCATCGGATTCTTCTTCTTCTTCTTCGTGGATAATTTGTTGTTGGCGCTGTCTTGGTTGATTCTCAACCCTTACCCTAATCCCCTGCTCTAGAGGGTCAATTTCTTCCTGTGAGTCGTTTTGAAAGTCGTTGTTAATCTCCTGCTGTGCTTGCTCACGCTCCTGTAGACATTGTTGTATAGACTGGTAAGCCCATCGCACCAGCTTGTAACCTCCATAGATTAAGGAACCGCCCACAACTAAACCACCTATCCCGACTCCAACCCATGCCGCAGGATGAGCGTTGAGCCATGCTATCGTCTTTTTCCACCAACTTTCTGATTGCTCTTGCTCTGTTTCCTGTTCGGATAAGCTGACAGTGGGTAAAGCCTCCGCATTCGCTGAACCGGGCGCCCCGAAGAAACTCTCTTGAGGAGCATTTGCACCAGTTTGTAAAGTGCCTTGAAACCAGTTTCCTGTATATCCTGTGGGGGGATTAGGGTCTGTATTCACTTCGGGAGTATAGTAAAAGGTAATCTCTCCGGCGGTGCTATTACTCTCCAAGCCCCAAGATAGGATAGGATTAAGACTCCCATCGGATTCCACGCTCTTAAAGGTATAGTTCACTAGAGCTACCCCGTTCAGATAGGGGGTGATGTTCCCGTCAATATCCGGCAAAATAGCCAGAACAGGGGCAGCAATGGGGGGATTTTGTTGATAACTCTGTCCATAAATCCCTAGCCAATACCCGAGAGTGGTATTTTGCACGGCGACTAAAGCGCCATAGATTAAGGCTGGAGTGGTATCATAACCTTGCCCCTGTAACCAATCGGTGAGCCTAGTGGGGGCGTTGTCTTGTCCGTTAGCTTGTTGGGCTATATTGAGATAGCCTTGGGCAAGATTGTTATTAATGAGGAGTTCTTGTAAAAATTGGTTAGCGGCATCCCATTGAGCTTGGGTGGGAAGGTTTGGGGTTGAGGTAGTGCTAGTCATGTTTATTATCTCAATTGTACAAAAGTGAACTGAAAAACTTTAAATCCTGTAGATTACTCTGTTGGGTAGTTATTTTTAGGCAGCAGCAAATTCCCACAAAGCTTAAGCTTTTTCTCCTGTTGCCTGGGATAACTCCAATAGTGGATAATAACAACATACATACACAATCCCCCCCTGTCAAGTGCTATCCCTTATAGGGATCTTTCTTAACAATTTTGTCAGTAAGCACTCCAACCCTTATCCTGATTTGATTGCAGTTTTTTCTTTGTCATTAAGGGTGTCAACAAGGAATATTACAGATTGTTAAACGAGTCTTTAAAGTCCTGGGCTACAAAGGTTTGAAATGTTAAGAAAGATGTGACTAATGGACAGAAGTGGCCGAGACCAAAAATCAACTACCAAATCCGCTTGATAAAATCTAGTTTCGTAAGGGGGTGAGGAGTGAAGAGTGAGGAGTTATACCCCCACATTCTTCACTCTTAACTATTAACTTCTAACTCCTAACAATACCCTCTTTTTAAAGCCAGATTTGCTATAAGCTAGGTAGTTAAGGAAGTAAATCCTCAAGGTTGTAGGGACAAGTAGTTGGCAGATTTAGGTCATATTTAGCTAGGACAATTTCCACAGCATCCTGATAGATTTCAGAAAAATCTTTTTCGAGTTTGGGTTTCATTGAAGGACTTAACCGTCGTTTAATATTCTTCCTAAAAGCTACCATTTCTGAGCGCCAGTGGCGATCACACTCAGGTCGGTTAGCATAGTCTATTTTTAAACGATGTTCAATCTCTCTCATCAACAGACTAGCAACCGCACTGTAATCACTGCGTCCCAAGGCTTCGATCTCCTCAATGATGTTTTCCCAGTCCAATTCCTGGAAATTTTGCTCTCTTAAAGCTTGAGCTTGTTCGATTGTCCATTGATAGAAATCTGTCTCGTAAATCCGATCATTTGTTATCTGACTCATGGATTAAATAAACCCCAATAATCATTCTTTAATTGTTGCCAAAATCTCAACCCTTTTCCCCGTCCCCTTTTTCAAGCATCAGTTTAGCATACTAGGTTCGGTAGAGCTATTTTGGTTCTTCGTTACTTGGTCTGGTTTGATCGGGTGACATAAATCGACTAAATCCTTTAAATCCTTATCTAGCAAGAGTTCTATTGATTAGTTTGTTCTAGAGCAAAAACAATTGATAAAAATCGCAGCAATGTCTTTCTCTATAAGGATTTCATCTCTTATAACCCCGTCCATTGCATAGCACAAACCGAAGAGCCAAAATTAGCACCAGAAAGGTATTTATAGTTAAACAGGAAAAACTTTGATCGCTTTTTCGTAGTAAGCTTGACGATCAGCTAGTCCGTTAAGACCACCATTGACTCGTCGGGTGATTTCTTCCACTGTTGCACCGCGATCACAAAGAGCATTCATGTTATTGTTATGCCACCAAAAACCGCCACTGGTAAAAGGATAGGTGGTACTAACATAGTCAACTCCATCCATCACTTTCGGATCATGAATATAATTCGCAAAAGCTTGATAGTTACTGCGTCCCGTTAGTTGAATAACGCCTGCTCCCTTATATTTGGGACCATCTCCTGGATAAATATTTCCCAGGTCTTTCCGTCCGTTATACTCCTCACCGCTACCGAGTTCTTTCATCCATTTCAAGCCACCACTTTCATGGGCAGTTTGGCTTAAAAAATGACACATTCGGGGGTGAGTGTTAATTTCAAAGCGATTTAAGCAAGAATTGAGATCTGCTAATTGTCCATCGCTAATGACATTACCATAGATAGATTCGGCTTGAGCTTTGGAGATTAAATTATTACCCCCCGGTAATTCTTTAAGTTCTAGTAAAAATTTTGCCGAAGATGCTCCCAAGGTATCCAATTCGCCTTCTTTGATTTTTTGTTTGAATTGTTCAAAGGCTTGTTTTGTTTGGGGTCCATAAATGCCATCAACACCATGAGCAGGAAGTAATCCGAAAACTTGCAAACGGGTCTGAACTTCTCGGCAAAGTTCCGAGTCTCCAGCTAAGGAATCAATGGGTTTAACGAGGTTTTGTTGAATGATGTCTTCTAATTTCATGGTGTTTATTTCCTGGTTCAGATTTTCCGATGGTGATCGCTGAGTTAATCAAGACTAAAAAACTAAGATAGTTGAGCATCCATTGTATCTAAATCCTGATCAGATAGGGTTAGAGTATCAGATAAATTGTTAGTCAGTGACCCCTCAATATTGGGGAACAATGTCTAAACTATTCTATAATTGGCTGGAAAGATTGAGTCCTGGCTCTGTCGTTTCATAGTAATTAGCCAAGTCTTGATCGCCAAGGGTTGCACCGGCAGAAAATTGCGTATAAACCTTGACTTGTTTGCCTTTTGGATTCCAGCTTGTCTGATTCTCATAATTAGATAGAGGATTGTCGGGAGGAGCAACTTTATGAGATGCTTAAGTTCTGCAGCTAAAAGTTATGCCTATGTCAGCCCCCCCCATCCTCAACCATTTGAGTAACTAAGTCAATGGATTAAGCCCAGAAACGTTGAATTTCGTCATAAAAATTTACATTCAAGAGCATACTAAATCTATACTTTAGACAGTCATAATCTGAGATTTATTAAACTTATGAAATCGGAGAGTGAGATCGGTCAAAATCATCCCCAATCTGGTAATTATGCCCCCCTAGATAGCCATCTTTGGGCCGATGCCACCTATCCCCTCGGAGCGCATTATCGGGGCGATAGCGTCACCTTTGCCGTCTATTCTAAAAATGCCAGTCAGATTCTTCTGGAAATCTACGATCGCCCGACGGGAGAAAACGCTAAGTATGATTACTGGTTGACAAAAAACCCCAATGATGATATATGGCGGGCAAAAATCGCCGGTATTGGCCACGGCAGTTACTATGCTTTTCGCTGTTGGGGTTCCAATTGGCAATTTGATCAAAAATGGCAAAGAGGCCACAGTAACGCTGGTTTTCGGGCAGATGTGGACGATTTCGGCCATCGTTTTAACCCCAATAAAGTCCTCTTCGATCCCTACGCGCGAGAACTTTCCCACGACCTTGAAACCCCGGCCATGATCGCGGACGGAGAAAATGCGGGAATCTATGCCACGGGAGAAGGGGACTACAAAGGAGTGATCCGGCGGCAATACGATACGGGTAAATGGTCGCCCAAAGGCATTGTGATCGCGCCGGATGGGACTTCTACCGGTACTCGTCCCCGTCTGGGGTCCGAAAAAGCGATCATTTACGAGGCCCATGTGCGCGGTTTAAGTCATCACCCCTCCGCTAGTCGTTTGGAAGATATTCTCAAGGGAATTACGGGTTTTGAGGAAGTGGCCAACGTTCCCGACCAGTACAGAGGAACTTATGCGGGGGCCGGCTATATGGCCAAATATCTGAAAGCGCTGGGATTTACCACGATCGAACTCTTACCGGTCCAAGAAACCGCTAACGATAATAACCCCGACGATCGCCCCGGCGGTAACTATTGGGGTTACATGACCTTTGGTTATTTCGCTCCCGATCGCCGTTATGCTTATGATCGCTCCCCTGGGGGACCCACCAGAGAGTTTAAGGCCATGGTCAAAGCTTTCCACGACCAAGGTATGGAAGTTTATCTCGATGTGGTCTATAATCACACCGGAGAAGGGGGCAATTGGGGCAGCAACGATGTCACCGGATTTGTTAGTTTTGGTGGTTTTGATGTGGTGGAATACTATCAACTCACCGACGAACATTATCTAGTCGATGGGGCCACTGGCTGCGGAAATCAATTAAACTTTTCCCATATTGTCACCTGTAATCTGGTTCTTGATTCCCTCACCTATTGGTTAGAAACCATGGGAGTTGATGGTTTTCGTTTTGATCTGGCCCCCGTCCTCGGCCGAACTCCTTCTAGTCATGAACGAGAAGATTGGGGCAAACAAAAACAATTCTTTCCTAAACATCCTTTGTTAGAAAAGATCGAGCAATTAGGCAAGAAATATGATGCCGAAATGATCGCCGAAGCTTGGGATATCTGGGGTTACGAAGTAGGTAATTTCCCAACGGGTTGGGGCGAGTGGAATGGCCGTTATCGCGATGCAATCCGGCGTTTTTGCAAGGGAGATGGTAATACTTTTAAATTCATCGAACAGGTGAACGGAGATTATCACAATTTTCATGACCAAGGCGGACCACACAAATCGATCAGTTTTATTGTTGCCCACGATGGTTTTACCCTGATGGATTTGGTCAGTTATAACAATAAAAATAACCTAAATCCCTGGCCTTTTGGTCCTTCCGATGGCGGCAATAATAATAACGATTCTTGGGATTCTGGCGGTAATCAGGCCTTACGTCGCCAAAGATTACGCAACTTTTGGACGATTCAATTTTTATCTCGCGGTGTTCCCATGACTGTCTGGGGTGATGAATTTGGCCGCACTCAAAATGGTAATAATAATCCCTACAATATTGATAGTCTGGCCACTTGGAATAATTATGATATGATTGCCACCCGTTCACCCCATCTACTGCCCACCGGTTATCGGGAAGCTTATCACAATAATTTTGGCACGGGAACTAATCAAGAAGAACGCAATCCTTTATTTATTTTTGCCGCTTATATTGCTCACTTAAGAAACAATCATATAGCACTCAAACAGCGCCGCTATGGCGATATGGTTCTCGATGCGGGCAATAGTGTCACCTATTTATTTAAAAAACCCGATGGGGTTAGCGATTTAACTGCCCATGCTCGCTCTATTTGGTTTTTAATTGATGGTAGTGCCGTCGGCGATCACGATTTTTTGGTGTTAATTAATATGTATCATCTGCCGGTGGATTTTCGTCTTCCCTCCCCAGGCAATAATTATCGTTGGGTAAGACTTATTGACACGGCAGCTTGGGCAGAAACCAATTATAATTGTTGGTCTGTGGAGCAAGGAGCAGTAATTGCCGATCGCTATAAAGTCAATGGTTTTTCGATCGTGGTTCTCGAGGAGATTAACTGAATTTTTGGCAATAGGGAAATATAAACCCCTATTGCATCTTATGTTTTATAACCCGCACTTAGCCCAAAATTACCGTTAAATGTCTAAAACTAAAAGTAGTGTTATTATCCTAACCATAATTTGTATTATCGCCACAGCGATGGGAGTTTATCTAATCGGTGGTATCGACTCCCAACAATTACAGATCTGGTTAAAACAAATGGGAATTATGGCCCCCATTTTGTATATTATTGTCTATACGATCGGGACAATTTTAATCCTACCTTCTACCCCCTTAAACCTCAGTGGTGGCGCGATCTTTGGGGTAGTTATGGGAACAGTTTGGACAACGATCGCCGCTTTGGTGGCCGCTATAGTTGCCTTTGCTTTTACCCGTACTATTGGCCGGGAATATACCGCCAAAAAATTTCAGGGAAAATGGCAAGCGATCGATGCAGAAATGCAGCAAGGCGGCCTATTTTATATGTTTGCTATCCGTCTATTACCGATTATTCCCTACGGTATCGTTAACTTTGTTGCGGGATTAACTTCTATCCGTTTTCGCGATTATTTCATCGGTACTTTATTAGGCACTGTCCCCGGAATTTTACCCTTTGTCATGATGGGTGCGGGTTTAAAATCTTTGGGAAAAGGCGATATATTGCCCCTAATGGTGGCTTTTACCCTCATTGCTCTGTTAGTAGGTGTGGGAACTTGGTATCGTCGTCGTCGGCAATTTCCCTTTCAGTGATCAGCGATAAAATTAAGTTAGATTAGGAATATACCGACTGAATCCCCATTGCTAAGGAGATAGCGTATCGATGCCTGCCGCAGATTATAAAGATTATTATGCCGTTCTGGGAGTAGGTAAAACTGCCAGCGCTGAAGAAATTAAAAAAGCTTTTCGCAAATTAGCTGTCAAATATCACCCCGATCGCAATCCTAACAATAAAAGCGCCGAAGAACGTTTTAAAGAAATTAGCGAAGCTTACGAAGTCCTCTCCGATAGCGAAAAACGCCAAAAATACGATCAATTTGGACAATATTGGCAACAGGCCGAGCGATCGAATTGGCCAGGTGGTAATGGGGGGGTTGACTTTGGTTCCGACGGTTTTGACTTTAGCCAGTACAGCACCTTTGATGATTTTATCAATGAACTGCTCGGTCGCATGGGGCGCTCCGGCGGTACTCGCCCCAGTTCCCATTCCTACGGGACTCCGGGGAGAGGATTTGGCGATTTTAGCAATTTTAACGACTTTGCCGGCGCTCGTACTCCACCGCAATCCGTCACTTCTGGTGTCTCCACCGCTAAACTGCGTCTGAGTTTTGGGGAAGCTTTACGAGGAGTACAAAAACGGGTTAATTTAGCCGGAGAAATGATCGATATCAAAATCCCCCCAGGAACTAAAACCGGTAATCGTCTCCGGGTACGGGGTAAAGGACTAATCGATCCCTTGAGTAAACAACGGGGAGATCTATTTCTCGATGTGGAATTAGAACCCCATCCTTTCTTTACTTTTGAAGGCGATAATTTAACCTGTGAAGTGCCGATTACTCCCGATGAGGCAGTTTTAGGCACAGCGATTGAAGTTCCTACCCCCGATGGCCTGGTGACGGTAAAAGTTCCCGCCGGTATTCGTTCCGGTCAATCCCTGCGCTTACGCGGCAAAGGTTGGATCGATAATAAAGGACAACGCGGCGATCAATTAGTCAAAATTGTCATCGATACTCCCAAAGAATTAACGGCGATCGAACGGGAATTATACGAGAAAATTAAATCTCAGCGTACCACCGATCCCCGTCGTCATCTCAGACAGGTGCAAATTTAAGTCCCTAGCTAGGGTTTGCCAAAACAGTTTTTCTTGGTGCTGATTACTGTCTCTGGGGTTTATAAGTGGTTAGGTGTTAAAAATGGGTGCATCTCAATATTTCTGATTTTCTCTCACCTATAGGTGAGCAGCAGAAGTTGTTCAAAGAGGGCGAATGCAATTCGCCCCTACAATAATATTATTGCGCCAATGGTAGGGGCGCACTGCGTGCGCCCAAAATGTCATCTAGATATTTCGACCAAATTGAGATGCACCTGTTAAAAATCGTCAGTTCCCCCCCTTATCAAGGGGGGATTAAGGGGGGATCGGCACCCCCCTTATCAAGGGGGGATTAAGGGGGGATCGGCACCCCCCTTATCAAGGGGGGATTAAGGGGGGATCGGCACCCCCCTTATCAAGGGGGGATTAAGGGGGGATCGGCACCCCCCTTATCAAGGGGGGATTAAGGGGGGATCGATCTAGAATTTAACCTTACTAGCCAACCAATTAGTAATTAATTTGGGGCTATTTTTTTTCACCCAATAGAGAGCATAAATTCTGAATATAGGCTTAGAAAAACGAGCGATCGCTTTCATAATAAAATTTAAGTAACGACTATGAAACTTTTTATTAATTAAATTTAACGAACCCACATCATAAAGACAGTCGATGATAATCCTAAAAGTCGTTTCCTCTCTTTGGAATAAACTATCTATTAACAATAGCACTTCCTGAATCCGTTGCTGTTTAAGCTGTTCCTCTTCGGAAACAGCCGAGAGAATCTGCTGCTGCTTAGATAATTTACTATCCGATGGGGTTAACATGATATGGTAAGGAAAAAATTAACTTGTTTTGATTTTATCCCTATTTGCCGATTTTGCAAGACCAAACTCCCCATCTATCCCCATTTTTACGATAACACGGATCTTTCCTCTCCCATGCCGTCTTGACTGTGATTGTTGTGATTGTGTCATGGACTGTGATCGAAGTGATCACTGTTTACTGCTCACTGATCGAGAAAAATAGGGCAGAATAAAATTATGAAAGCCAAAATAAGGACTGAATCATGAATGATACCTTAACCACAAGTTTACTTTAGCAGTACAGGAATTTACCTGAAGCAATCTCTAAAATCCCTATATTGTGGCAAAAAATCAAAACCCAATAATATAATAAACTCAACCCTCATCACCCCGATTTTATCTATGGACCCTCTTACAGGAGCAGCGATCGCAGTTGGTTCGATTATTGCCACTAAAGCGTTAGAGAAAACTGGTGAAAAAGTGGGAGAGAAAGTTTGGCAACAAACAGAAAAATTTCTCACTTCCCTGAAACAAGTTTCTCCGGATACTGTCACCGCAATTGAAAAAGCACCCGAACAGCCTTTAGATTATGGACAGGCAATTCTAGAGGTGGAATCTGTTGCTAAAACCCGTCCCGAATTAAGCCAAATTATAACCGAGTTGGTTAAAGCGATAGAAGCGGAACCTTCCCTTAAAGAATTGGTTAATAATACCCTTAAATCTCAATCTCAACAAGCCAGCTTTATCAATAATCAAAAATTAGCTGATTCCATAAAGAATGTTTTTCAAGGTAATACATTCATTGGTGGTAATTTCTGACTGCAGCCGCCTGTTCAGGAACAGGTTAAACAACATCCTCACAATTTATCTAATAGTAATATCCCTAAATTTGTTGGTAGGGATCAGGAATTAATTGACTTAAAAACTCAATTACAACAATCCCAAAAGCTTGCTATATCTACCTTAACAGGAATGGGAGGCATAGGTAAAACCGAACTAGCCAGACAGTTTGGCTGGCAACAATGGCGAGAAAAAGCCTATCCCGGGGGTATATGTTGGTTAAATGTGGCAGAGAGTGACGGCGGTTTTATCGGTACTTCTATTTTAGATTTTGCGCGGGTACATCTCAAATTAACTTTACCGGATGAGGGAGAATTAGACGTAAAAATTCGTTATTGTTGGCAAAACTGGTTAGCGGGAAATGTCCTAATTATTTTTGATGATGTGCGGGATTATCAGCAAATTAGGGATTATTTACCACCGCAAGAAGACAAACGCTTTCAGGTTTTAATTACCACTCGCAAGGAATATTTATCAGCGACAATTGCGACTTTTCGGGTAGAAGTATTAAAAGAAAAAGATGCACTTGATTTATTGCGTTCCTACCTTAAAGACAACAGAATTGACACACAAATCGAGGCAGCTAAATTATTATGTCAGGATTTGGGTTATTTACCCTTAGGGTTAGAATTGGTGGCAAGGTTGCTGGTACGGCGACAGGATTGGAAAATCAGCAAAATACGGCAGAAATTAGCCGAAAAAGGCTTAGATGAGCCAAGTTTAGACAAAAATCCCAAGTTTCATGGGGAAATGACTGCGGAAAGAGGGTTAAAAGCTGCCTTTAATCTCAGTTGGGAGGAGTTGCATAGCGAACCAGAAGCGCAAATTTTGGCACTTTACCTCAGTTTATTCGCTCTTGCGCCCTTTCCCAAGGGAATGATTCTGGATTTATTTCCCGATGAGGATGGGGATACAGTGGAGGAATGGTTAACCGATAGTTTAGTTCACCTGAGTTTAGTTCAGGATAATCGTGATGGTTGGTATGAAATTCATCCCCTGTTGCGTCGCTACTTTCGGGATAAGTTAGAAGCATCACCCCACGCAGAACCAGCAAAACGCCGTTATTGTGGGATTATGGCCAAAAAATCGGCAGAAATGCCACAGAATCTCACTATAGAAATCGTTGAAGAATTTAAACCTTTCCTTCTCCATCTACAAGCATCTGTCGGGGAATATCCCCAATATATCGCTGATGAGGATTTATTTTGGTCCTATACGGGTTTAGCTCGTTATTATAACGGACAAGGATTGTATGCTATTGCTGAACCTTACTGTCAAGCTTGTTTAACCGCAACTCGAACCCACTTAGGAGACAATCATCCCGATGTGGCAACTTCCCTCAACAATTTAGCATACTTGTACGAATCCCAAGGCAGGTACACAGAAGCGGAACCTCTCTATCTAGAAGCATTAGATTTGTATAAACGACTCTTAGGAGACAATCATCCCGATGTGGCACTTTCCCTCAACAATTTAGCAGCATTGTACTATTCCCAAGGCAGGTACACAGAAGCAGAACCTCTCTATCTAGAAGCATTAGATTTGAGAAAACGACTCTTAGGAGACAATCATCCCCTTGTGGCAAATTCCCTCAACAATTTAGCAGCATTGTACGAATCCCAAGGTAGGTACACAGAAGCGGAACCTCTCTATCTAGAAGCATTAGATTTGACAAAACGACTCTTAGGAGACAATCATCCCCTTGTGGCACTTTCCCTCAACAATTTAGCAGCATTGTACCGTTCCCAAGGCAGGTACACAGAAGCGGAACCTCTCCTTCTAGAAGCTTTAGATTTGACAAAACGACTCTTAGGAGACAATCATCCCGATGTGGCAACTTCCCTCAACAACTTAGCAGCATTGTACGAATCCCAAGGCAGGTACACAGAAGCAGAACCTCTCTATCTAGAAGCATTAGATTTGAGAAAACGACTCTTAGGAGACAATCATCCCTCTGTGGCAACTTCCCTCAACAATTTAGCACTATTGTACTATTTCCAAGGCAGGTACACAGAAGCGGAACCTCTCTATCTAGAAGCATTAGATTTGAGAAAACAACTCTTAGGAGACAATCATCCCGATGTGGCACAATCCCTCAACAATTTAGCAGGATTGTACTATTCCCAAGGCAGGTACACAGAAGCAGAACCTCTCTATCTAGAAGCGATTAATATTTTCAGGGAAAGATTAGGGGAAAATCATCCCCATACCCAAACCGTTTATCAGAATTATCTGAGGATGTTATCCCAATTACCCGAAGCAGAATTAAGACAACGGTTTCCCGATGAGGTGGTGGAGATGTTGAAACCAAAACCCCCTCATCCCTGAAAACAGTCTTAACTGTGATTTATGGAATTATGGGATAGACTATAATTGATCATTGATAAAGACTTGCCAAATACAACACAATCATAGTATTCACTCAATCATTCAAATCACAGCTTAGACTTATTATAGGAATCTTCCAGACTCTGTGCGATAAGCTTAACCTACAACATAATCGATCTTTGTGTCCTTTGTGCCTTTGTGGTTCCTTCCATTCCCTCGCCAGTAGGACTGTATCTTAGAATACATTTTACCCACCAAATCCAAGAGAGCCTTGAATGAACCAATCATAGTTAAGAGCGTTGGAAAAGAGGGTCTGTAGGCGCACGGATTTTCCATTATGAATATAATATCATGTCAAGTCGCCTTTGTCAAGAGAAAATTTAACAACATCCAGATTTAGTCGTAACCCATCACCTATCATTGACTATGATTGAATTAATCACTGATAACTGATTAGCAAGGAATAAAACCATGAACACTAAAGAGAGACTATTGCAAGAGATTGAACAAGCACCGGATTCTTTAATAGAAGAAACTTTGAACTTCCTCCTTTCAGCACAAGCTAGTTATGCTAAATCTGAAAGTAATGTAGGGGAGGCAATATTAAAGCTTCTGGAAGAGATGCCATTAGACAATGACGACTTAGAAAAGTTGCCTATAGATCTTGCTAATCAACATGATCATTATCTTTATGGAGTTCCCAAATCCTAAGCAAAGCCGAAACTAAAGTTTATAGCATCATAGCAATGAAAACCATCTTTGCAGACACATTTTATTGGGTTGCTCTCATTAACAATCGTGATGATTGGCATGAGAAAGCTATAGAAATGACAAGGAAACTCCAGCAGGTAACAATAGTGACAACCGATGAAGTCTTTATTGAAGTTTTCAACAATCTATCTGCTTATGGAATGTCAGTTAGACGAAAAACCTTACAAGTTATTAGAGGCTTACAAAATAATCCCCAAATCTTAGTTATACCTCAAACTCATCAGACGTTCCAATCAGGATTAGATTTATATCAAAATCGTCCAGATAAAGATTACAGCTTAACAGATTGTATATCCATGCAAACAATGCGCCAAATGAATATAAATGAAATTCTTACCCACGATAAGCATTTTACGCAAGAAGGATTTTTCATTTTATTTCAAAATATAGAGTTACATTAGAATTGAGACAACAACTACTAGGAGACAATCATCCCCATGTGGCAACTTCCCTCAACAATTTAGCACACTTGTACTACTCCCAAGACAGGTACTCAGAAGCGGAACCTCTCTATCTAGAGACGATTAATATTTTCAGGGAAAGATTAGGGGAAAATCATCCCCATACTCAAACGATTATGGAGAATATAAAACTATGTTGTCCCAACTCTGGCAAGTAGAATTAAGATAGAGTTTGAATGCTTTGGAAAAGAGGGTCTGTAGGCGCACAGATTTTCCATTATGAATATAGTATCATGTCAAGTCGCCTTTGTCAAGAGAAATTTTAACAACATCCAGAAAAACGTTATTGTAAGGGTAATTCATGAATTACCCCTACACCTATTACCTAGTCCAGTAACGCACCACCTAATCATCGACTATGATTGAATTAATCACTGATGACTACAATGATGGATAATTATAGGAGGATGCTGTCTGGACTGTGATTAGGTGAGATTGTTAAATCCCTACAATAATTTTTATTATTTCATCATCAAAAAAAGGATTAATTATGATCAAAAAAATTAAAATCGCCGATGCTCAAACCGATTTACCAAGTCTCGTTAAATCGGTTACGGAAGATAACAAAATTTATGCCATTGAGAATCAGGAGGACTCTGTAATTTTGATTTCCCAAAAAAACTATGAAAGTTTACAAGAAACTATCGAATTACTCTCTATTCCTGATTTAAGAGAAAGCTTACAACTATCTCTACAGCAAATTAATGAAAATGAAACCTATTCTTTCGAGGAAGTCTTGGGAGACATTGATTAATGGTTTATGAAGTCAGATTTACCAAAGAAGCTAAAAAAGATGTTGATAAGCTAACCCTTAAACTTAAGAAAAAACTGAAGTCAATTATCCAAGATACCCTGAGTATTTCTCCCTATAGTGGCAAAAAATTAGTAGGAGATTTAACGGGTTTCTATTCAATTCGGTTAAGTTATCAAGATAGAATACTTTACACCATTAATGATGAACAGAAGTTAATCTATATTCATCGTGCTAAAACTCATTATGGCGAATAAACTAGACCTTGAAAATTCTTGAAAAGAGTGTCTGCAGGCGCACGGATTTTCCATTATGAATATAGTATCATGTCAAGTCGCCTTTGTCAAGAGAAATTTTGACAACATCCAGAAAAACGGGGACATGAAGCTTAAATCAAGATGGGAATTACAGCAGACGAATGAATTCTTCTTGTGTCAGTTCAGCATCGCGTAAAATTTTTAGGAGTAATCCTTTCCCGACAGTTTTCCCCCGATGAACCGGTACGGTGACAACTCTTCCATCTTCATGTTTTAAGCGCAGATGACTTCCTTTTTGTCGGATAGATTGAAACCCTATTCTCGTTAAAGCTTTGATAACTTCATCACCGGTTAATATCGGTAATTTTGGCATCAGATAGACACCTTTTCAATTCCAACAAACTTCGACACATCTTCCGGATTGTCATCTTCCAAGCAAAGTTCAATCACTTCCCTGATATTCTTCATCAATTCATCAATCGTTTCCCCTTGACTGTAACAACCCCGAAGTTGAGGAACTTCCCCAACATAATATCCATCCTCATCTCGTTCAATGACAACATAAAACTCTCTTTGATAGTTCATGGTTCTCAATCCTTAAAAAAATTATCGCTATCTAAGCTTTTATTGGCGATTATTGAGACTTGAAAATAGGGTCTGTAGGCGCAAGGATTTTCCATTATGAATATAATATCATGTCAAGAGGCTTTTGTCAAGAGAAATTTTGACAACATCCAGATTTAGTCGTAACGCATCACCTATCATTGACTATGATTGAATTAATCACTGATAACTGATAACTGATAAAGCTATGACACTCAAAGAACAACTAATTAAAGAAATCGAGCAGACACCTGACACCCTTTTGACTCAATTACTTGACTTTTTGCTCTTTATCAAAGAACGACATACTGAAATAGAAATTACAGAAGAAGAGCAAGCTAACATAATCGCTTCTGAATCAGCTTATCAAGCAGGAGACTATCTAACCCTCGAAGAATATGAGGCAACCCAAGCGTGAACTACAGAGTTATTATTCCGAAACCAGTTCAAAAACAACTAAACAACTTACCCAAACAACAACGCGAACGCTTAATTACTGCCATTAGACTACTTACCGATACACCTCGTCCTAACGGAGTCAAGAAACTCAAAGGATATGATGACACCTACCGAATTAGAATAGGGGATTATCGCATCATTTATAGAATTCAAGATAAGGAAATGCTTATTATCATATTGAGTAGTATTCATCGAAAAGATGCTTATTGAACCTCTGTAACATCTTCCTTCAACAATATTAGCATTATTATATTATTTTTAAGAAAGGTACAAATCAGCTAAAAATCTTAAGAAAGCGGGGTAATTTTTCTCTATTACCCCGCCCAAGCAAGTGAATAATTAATCGGGCAATTTATACTGTTCCACAATCTTTTTAGCATATTCAGGAACATGAGCTGCTAATTTTTCAGGATAATTACGTTTAACATAAAGGTAATTACGGGTAAAGTGAGAATCGATGGAAAAGCGAGCATATTCTAACCCTTTAGGCCCGATTTTTTCAATTACTACTCCCATCATTTTTGCCGCCCACATCGGCAAGGTTACACCTTTATCATAGGCAGGAATGCTATTTTGTACCGCCTGTTTTCTATCACCACTAGACATAACATCTTGGGTATTTAATTGATCTTTAACTAACTCTAACATTTCCTTGCCCGTATCATTACGAACGACAATCCATTGCCAGCCAAAAGGTGCGCCCATATAGCCCACAACTAAATCAGCAAGGGAGTTAACATAATCAAAACAAGTCATACAGGAAGGGGCAAAAACATCTTTTAACTTATTAGTCTTTAAGCCAAAAAAGGGAACCATTTCTATCGAGCCGTCTTCGTGTTGAAAGTGTACCCGAAAATCCTGCATAAATTCGTAATGAACCACAGTTTCTGGGGAACGACTGGTAGTTTCTAAAAACTTTTGTAGTCCTGAGCGGGTGACATTATCGACGCAGGGAGTTCCTAAGACATATAACTTTTCTAAGCCTAATTTTTTTTCTACTGCTCTTAGGGCTTGAATTTGACAACCAACTCCGATAACTAATAACCGTTTCATGCCCGATTTTTCAATTTCTTCTAGCACTGATAAATTGGGAGAAAGAGTCGGTTTATTGACTTTAGCGGCGAGAATTTCTTCCGTGGTACGGGCGAGAATCGGCTGCGGTTGAAAGCGATCCTCGGCGGTATTCTGCACACAAACCACCCCTTCTACTAAACCACGATCGAGCATTTCACAGGCAATTGTGCTGACGATTCCTGTCCATTGCGCCCCTGGAATAGCTTGTTTTTTCTTGGCAGCCATCATCTCTTGATGAACACCAAAATAGAGATCATTTTCCTGATTTAAGTCGCGACTTTTGCCGTGTGCTGCTGCTTCTAAATCGGCGATTTGTTGATTAAGAAAAGCACAAGCTTCTTTAACATAGTGAATGTAATAAGTGTCACAAAGTCCGCACTCGCTACACAATTCTTTGGCAGGACGACGACTATTGGGTTTGAGGGCTTTGGCTTTTAGGTGGGGCGCAAGGGAGTTCATAATCTTAAAAGGCAACTAGGTCAAGGGTTTTTTTCTATCGATCGTTTACCTTACCGCATTCCATCACTTTGTTAGCAATCTTTTTAAAGAAATGTAACGATTACCCGGAATAGGATCAGAGCAAAGCTTCTAAGGTGGCGACGACGGAAGCCGCTAAAGTTTCTAAATCATAACCACCTTCTAAGCCGAAAAGTAGCGGTTTATTGAGAGTTAAGAGGTATTTGGTTAAAATTCCATAATCCTGTGGGTGTAAACAAATTCCCGCCAGAGGATCCGCTTGATTGGCATCATATCCAGCACTAACAATCACTAAATCCGGTTGAAAATTTTTCAGAAAAGGTATGACTTGCCCCTCAAAATGTTCTTGATAATCTTTAATCGTACTTCCTGACGGTAAGGGAATATTCAAAACATTATTAAACTCCCCTTTTTCTCTCGCTTCTCCCGTGCCGGGATAAAACGGGAATTGATGGAGGGAACAATAGGCAATCTGGGGATGATTTTCGACTATATCCTGGGTGCCATTGCCATGATGTACGTCCCAATCGAGAATCGCTACTTTTTGCACTCTTTTGTTTTCTAAAGCATAATAAGCGGCAATAGCAGCATTAGAAAACAGACAGAAACCCATGCCATAATTAGAAGTGGCATGATGTCCGGGGGGACGGGCTAAAATAAAGGCAGGATCGCCAGTAGATAAGACTCGATCGACTCCATCTAACCAGCCACTAACCGCTAGTAACGCCACATCGTAACTACGCGCAGAAACGGGAGTATCGGCATCCAATCTTCCCCCGCCCCGTTGACAAATTCGCCGCAATCTATCAACATAATCTTGATTATGAACTTGTTTAATCAAAGGGATTACTTCGTCGCGAATTTCGATCGGTGTGGGTAAATGCCATGTTAGTTTTGACTGCCATTCTGTTTGTTTTAAAGCCTCGACAATTGCCGTTAAACGCGCCGCTTTTTCGGGATGGTAAATACCTGTATCGTGATCGAGAAATTCATCGGAATAGATAATCGAGATCATAATCAAATTACTGCTTAAGTAGCTGGTTATAATTAAATTGAAGATAGATTTTAGGTTCGATCCCCCCTGCCCCCCTTATTAAGGGGGGTGCCGATAGGCGGGGGGATCTGACAGTTTTTAACACCTAACTGCTTAACTCGTTGATTTTTGAACAACCCAATGGTTTTAATCTACCAGAAAAACAGGGGCTTGAGGAGCTATAGTGAAAAAACTTTACTGATTGGGTCACTTTTGCCAGATGATGCAATTATCTCCCCCTAAGGTGACAGGAAGCAAAAATGATGACAAATTTTCGGAAATTTCAGCTAGAAGTTAATGGCATTACTATCAATGGTGTCAAAGGTGGGTGTGGTTTTCCGCTGCTTTTGCTCCATGGTTATCCCCAAACCCATCAAATGTGGCATAAAATCGCCCCCCGATTAGCGGCTAATTTTACGGTGATCGCCACGGATCTGCGCGGCTACGGGGATAGCGATAAACCCTTACCCCTAGAGGATTCTAGCAATTATTGCAAGCGGGTGATGGCCCTCGATCAGGTGTTGTTGATGGAAAAATTGGGTTATCAGGAGTTTTATCTGATCGGCCATGATCGAGGGGCGCGAGTTTCCCACCGTATTGCCCTTGATTTTCCAGAAAAGGTCAAAAAAATCGTTTTACTCGATATAGCCCCAACGCTGGCGATGTATGAGGCGACTGAGCAAACTTTTGCCACTGCCTACTATCATTGGTTTTTCTTGATTCAGCCTTCCCCTTTTCCCGAAACCCTGATCGCTGCTAATCCCGATTATTATCTGCACCATTGCTTGCAAAGTTGGGGGCGAGATTTTAGCGCTTTTACAGAGGAAGCCTTGGGGGAATATCGGCGTTGTTTTCGAGATTTAAGGACGATAACCGCCACCTGTGCCGATTATCGGGCTGCCGCTACCATCGATTTAGAGCATGATCGTCAGGATTTAGACCAGAAAATTTCCTCTCCTCTCTTGGTTCTTTGGGGAAAAAAAGGTTTCATTGCACGTCAATACGATGTGATCGCTCTTTGGCAGCAGCGAGCTAATCAAGTGACAGAACAGGCGATCGCTAGTGGTCATTTTTTACCGGAAGAAGCACCGGAAGATACGGCACAGGCGATCGAGGATTTTCTCGGCTAAGTAATACTAAATCCTGTTATTAAAAACTGATTATTTATTCTCCGTTTTGCACCTCCTGCCTCTCCTGATAATAAGTAGCTGGTTATAATTAAATTGAAGATAGATTTTGTCTTTGATCCCCCCTGCCCCCCTTGATAAGGGGGGTGCCGATAGGCGGGGGGATCCCCCCTGCCCCCCTTGATAAGGCTATCCATTAGTCACATCTTTCTTAACATAAAATTTGACAAAAAGAGAAAAGTGTGCAAGATGGCTCAAGGGGGTTCTATGGGGGGACTAATTTGATGAGATAGTTTCCAAGTCTGGCTGATATCATGTAACCTTCGCAGTCCCAACCAAATAGTTTTAACACCTGGTTCACCGTCACCTTTTCTACCTAAAAACCCCCCAAGAGAAGCAATCATTCTGACCGCTTCTCGAAAGGAGGGCGGCTTTTCAGGTGGCGGACTCTTTTTATGAATAGTGGCACACAAAGATTGCCATTCATGTTCTTCCAAAAAACTTTCACAACTCTCCTCTCCGTGTAAGCGTGCTTGATAGGTTAACCAGAGTAATCTCCAAGCTACAATTGAATAGGTAGCTAAGGCCATCTCAATTCTACGACCCGTTTCTAATTGCAGTTTTTCTAATCCACAACCACTTTTTAAAACAAAATGATAGCGTTCTATCAACCAGCGATAACTGTACCAGCGCACACAGGTTATCGCTGATTCAAAGCTACTAATGTCTAGGCTAGTTAAGAGGAGCCAACTGATAGGATTAACTCCAGGACGCGGATTTTCTTCTTCAGCTAAAATTACCTGTAATTTGACCGGTTGACGAGGGTTCGCTTTCGAGTGATGCTTAGGTACTTGTATTTCAAAACTGGCAAATCTAACTGTTAGTTTAGCTAGTCTAGCCTCGTGATTAGGATTGCGTTTTACTTGCACATCTAGGCTACCACAGGCTTTTATTTCTCTGATGGATTGATGTAAATATTTAGGCTCTGGATGCCCTGACTTTTGCTTGTCTTCGAGATAGTTAACTTTTCGGTTATGAGTTCCTCGGATTAATAAATGAGAGTTAGGACTTCTTGATTGGGCAAATAAATCAAATATGTCTGCCTCACAATCTCCGATTGTTACTACTTGAATATCTTCGGGTATTTGTTGTTGTGTTTCTGATACAGACTCTAACCATCTTTGACTTTCTTTTTCTTCGGTTTCTCTTTTTTTTCTTTGCTTGGCAATCCCTAAATTCTTTTCTTCTCTTGCCCAGACATATTGATTAATCAGTCCTAAAGGTATTCCTTGCGCTGACACTCCTAAGGTGGTATGAACTTTGAGACCAAAGGATTTTTTATAATCTAGATAACCCATTCCTTTTTTTGCTTTTTGCGTCGTAAAGTCTAAACTTGTTGTGTCTTGCACTGCCAAAACTATTGGATGTTCTTTGATTCTTTCTACTGTACTTTTGGCTTGGGCGGCAATTATATCTGAGGGGTGAAAATAGGGGGAATTCCAAAAGTCGTAGGTGGCACTCGCTGCGGCTAGATTTCCCGAAGCTTGTGGCACACTTGTACTAGGTTGGCTGGCCAAGTTTTCTACGATACTGATTAACCTTTTCTTTCTTCTGGTGTCCCCCAGGTCTGCATATTGTAATTCTTGGGCTGCCCATTTCTCCATTTTTTTGCTTACCTCCACCTTAATTCCTTCTTTCAAAACTATACCTATCAATCGTTTCCCCTTTTTTTAAGTTTCTTCTCTTTTTGTTAAGAAAGATCCGACTAATGGATAGCTTGATAAGGGGGGTGCCGATAGGCGGGGGGATCCCCCCTGCCCCCCTTAATAAGGGGGGCATCTGATAATTTTTAACGCCTACCTACTTATGTAGCCTATACTCAGCGGATTTAGTATCAAAAAAAAATCGGGCTAGAAATATCTTCCAACCCCATAGGATCCATAACCTAATTAGTGATTAAATTCTCGACTTAGTAAGCGTCCTGTAGTTCGTAGAATTCGGGAGAAACGTAGTCTTTGCGTAGAGGCCAACCGACCCAATCTTCCGGCATTAAAATCCGTTTCAGGTGGGGATGTCCTTCATAAATAATGCCGAACATATCATAACTTTCTCGTTCTTGCCAGTCAGCAGCTTTCCAAATCCAGTAAACCGAAGCAACCCGGGGATTATCTCTAGGAAGAAAAACTTTTAAGCGCACTTCCACGGGACTATCGACATTATCGGTTACTTTGACCAGATGATAGAAACTAACTAATTCTTTACCCGGTCCCAAATCGTAAGCGCCCTGACATTGGAGATAATTAAAGCCATAAGCGAATAAAGCAGTGGCCAGGGGAATTAAAAATTCTGCTTCTACTTTAATCAATTCCACACCACTATGGTCAGCTTCTAAAGCTTGATGATCAAAACCATTTTCGCTTAACCAAATCGAAGTGGGGCCAGCTTGCACAATAGCTGTGGTTTCTTCAGTCATTTAGATTTCTTCCTTTTGTTTCGTGGTCAAAAGAGCGGGGGGAACAGGCATACCAGTGGCTTCTAGTAACTCTTTCGGAGGTGCTTGACGGGTGGCCGATTGTAGATATTTACCGGTCAGAATCGGTTCCGTGGCCTGCATTTTGTGGGTGGTGCTGTAATAACGATTGGTTTGCTGGAGAACAGTCCCGCGTTCTTGAATAGATTCGTTAGCGACTTTTTTCCGCAGTTTAATAATCGCGTCGATAATCGCTTCCGGACGGGGGGGACAACCGGGTATATAGACATCCACGGGGATAAGTTTATCTACCCCTCTGACTGCGGTAGTGGAGTCACTGCTGAACATTCCTCCCGTAATCGTACAGGCACCCATGGCGATAACGTATTTAGGTTCTGGCATTTCTTCGTACAGACGCACCAAAGCGGGGGCCATTTTCATGGTAACTGTACCGGCAGTGATGATTAAATCGGCTTGCCGGGGACTAGAACGGGGAACTAAACCAAAGCGATCGAAATCAAAACGGGAACCAATCAAGGCCGCGAACTCGATAAAACAGCAAGCTGTACCGTATAGCATCGGCCAAAGACTTGACAAACGCGCCCAGTTATACAGGTCATCAACGGTGGTAAGGATGACATTTTCCGATAAATCCTGGGTAACTTTCGTGCGTTCGATGGGATTGAGGATTTTTTCGCTTTGTTGTTCGATAATTTGCTTAAATTCGCTGGTAGGGTTGGGACTCATCGGGTTATCCTCTCATCAAAAGTCAAAAATAAGGAAAATTATGGCCATTATGACCATTCTAAGGCTCCTTTCCGCCAAGCATAGACGAGAGCAACCACAAGGATAGCAATAAAGATCAATGCTTCTACAAAAGCTAATAGGCCCAATTGATTGAAAGCTACTGCCCAAGGGTAGAGAAAGACGGTTTCCACGTCAAAAACCACGAAAACGAGGGCAAACATATAATAACGAATGTTAAACTGAATCCAAGCACCGCCGATCGGTTCCATCCCCGATTCATAGGTGGTGCGTCTTTCCGGACCGCCACCACTAGGCCGCAGGACTTTGGAGGCCGTTAGGGATAGGATTGGTACTAAACTGCAAGCGAGCAGAAATCCTAGAAAATACTCGTAACCTTTGAGGACAAACACTGGGTTTTTTTTCTCCTTATTCGCTATCGACAGGGGAAGTTGTCGGCATCTCTATGGCTACTTATTATAGAGGCTTTAGCAACCCCTCTCCTTCTCAAAAGCAGCATTGAAGATGTTTATCGATACCATTAGCTAATCATCGGGTTGAGCTTCGCTTCTGTCTCTGTTTTGCTCTTAACTCTGACGGGGTGACAAGGAAGCCTACAATCCCTATGGGAAGCAAAGTGTAGCTAAATATGGTAAAAAAGAATTGGCTGCGATCAGCTGTTGACTATCTCAATGAGTACCAGAGTGGTAAGTTCGAGCATTTGTACTAAAATTTCCCCTAGGCAGTGTAAATTATCAGAAATGCTGTCCACCGGATTATAGTTTGTTTGTTAATGCACTGGCTCAAAGCCGCGATCGCTTAAGACAATATATCATTATGCAGTTACTAAAACTGACCCCCGGAAATTTTGCTAAATCTCTTAACTGATTAGATCATGACGATGACAATTTAAATAGTGACGAGTACAATTTCCAATCCCCAGTCGGATTAACTTTGTTAGCTATAGCATCCTTAAATAAAATGTGAAAAGGTATCGTATTTTTTAAGGTTAGGAAAATTCAATAATTGAAATTTACAAAAAACTCGAACAGTCGTTTAACCACAAGAAAACTTTTCGCCATCCCCCAAAATCTGCTCAAAAGACTTGTTAACTGTAGCCAAATCATTTCTACTAGATTTTCTTCGGTTTGGTGCGTTCTCAGTTGTCTGCTGACGCTCTTGGCACTATTTCTCCGAATCAACCCTTTTTAAGGCATTAGGGAAGGATAGGCTATGCCGACTTTTATTTTATGAGACTAGGCTATTGTATCAACTTTTAATTAAACAGCTAATCGGCTAAAGTGATAAGTAAATATTATTTTAAGTTTATTTAAGGCTGTCATTACTAATGCTAAGTTAAGCTGGGTAAATTTTCGCGTAGTATCAAAAAGGAAACTCATTCGACCCGTTCAGTCTAAACGGGGAGAAAAGGCATTTTGAGACTGAGGAACAACCTATGGCAAAGAAAATACAGACAACCACTTATAAAGTCACCCTGAAAACACCCAAGGGCGAGCATAAAATTGATGTTCCCGATAATGAATATATTCTCGATATAGCGGAAGAAAAAGGATTAGATTTACCTTCTTCTTGCCGTGCTGGTGCTTGTTCTGCTTGCGCTGGTCAAATCGAATCCGGTAGCGTTGATCAATCCGAGCAATCCTTCTTAGATGACGATCAAATTGAAGCGCGTTATGTCCTCACCTGTGTGGCCTATCCTACTTCTGACTGTGTGATCGTCACCCACAAAGAAGAAGATTTGTACTAATTTAACTCAATATTCGGGGGTTAGATACTCCAACAATACAACAATAATAGAGCGGGAACTGCAAGGGCGACAGTTCTCGCTTTATTTATATTTTTGCCTCTTGACTCGACAGTGAGATAAAGCCCAAAAATTAATCCTGCAGCGGCAGGGTGTGAGGTGTAGGGTTAATGGGCGCTGATCACCGATTATCGGCCCACTTCAGCGAAAATCTCGGCTAAAATCTCTCCAGCACCAGCCTCGCGCACTTTATGGGCTAAATCTCGTCCTAAGACTTCCCCATGGCTAGGATCACCGCTAACCGAGTCCTTAATCAGGCGCTTACCGTCGAGACTGGCCACCATACCCGTTAAAGTTAGGATACCATCCTCGATCGCCGTATTTACTCCGATGGGAACTTGACAACCCCCCTCCAACTCCCGTAAAAAAGCGCGTTCAGCATAGCATCTATCGCGACTAGGGGCGTGTTCCAACACTTTTAGGACTTCCAAAACCTCCGGATCAGCATCGCGGCATTCTATCCCTAAAGCCCCCTGTCCCACCGCATGGAGAGAAATCTCCGCCGGAATAACCTGATGAACTCGATCGCCTAATCCTAACCTTTCCAATCCCGCTACTGCCAGAATAATCGCGTCGTATTCTCCCGCGTCCAGTTTTGCCAGACGGGTGTTAACATTGCCGCGCACATCTTTAAAAGTCAGATGGGGATAATGGTAACGCAACTGGGCCAATCGCCGCAGGGAAGAGGTCCCCACCACCGCACCTTCTGGTAAAGTGTCTAATTGATAGTCTTGGTTTTGGTTATTGACCACCAAAGCATCGGCCGGATTCACTCTTTCCGTGACGCAACCCAAGATTAAGCCTTCGGGCAAATTAGTGGGCAGATCCTTGAGAGAATGGACGGCAAGATCGATCGATCTATCCAACATTCCCACTTCTAATTCTTTGGTAAATAAACCCTTATCACCGATTTTCGCCAGGGCCACATCGAGAATTTTATCGCCTTGGGTACTCATCGTCTCCACCTCAAACTGTCGATGGGGGTGGTGTTTACTCAATTCTGCCTGTACCCAATAGGTTTGTACTAGGGCTAACTGACTTTTACGCGAACCGATACGCAGGGAACGAGGAGGACTAGAAACGGACATATCTGAAGTAGGAATTTAACTAAACATCTATCGGACTGCTCGATCTAGACTATCCTGATCTCACCCCTGTTGAGTAATCACTTTCTAGGTTAGGCATAAATAGTTACATCTCTTAATATTTTTAGGCAAATAGGGTGAGCATTATTCCCCACTGACAGCAAAGCTGAAAGCCTAGATTAAAATAGAGGGACAAACGTTGCAACAGGGTCTAACTAATGACAATGTTTGAACGGACAAATTGGCTAAAGTAGCTGGTTATAATTAAATTAAAAATGGATTTTAGGTTCGATCCCCCCTGCCCCCCTTGATAAGGGGGGTGCCGATAGGCGGGGGGATCCCCCTTAATAAGGGGGGCATCTGATAATTTTTAACGCCTACCTACTTAATTCAGGAGTTATTATTATGCTAGACCAAATGATGAAGATGTTAGAAGGGCAACAAATAGGTCCCTATCGTCTTAATAAGTTTCTCGGTGCGGGTGGTTTTGGTGGTGTATTTCATGCTAGTGAAATGGTCAGAAATACATCGGTTCAAGAAGTTGCTATTAAAGTTATCCCCGAAAGTAGCGATGATAAATTAATTGAGTTAACAAATGCCAGAAAGTTAGAACATTCTAATTTAATTAAGGCTTATTCGGTGGGGGAATTTACTTTTCTCAATACGGAGATGCTTTATTTAGTGATGGAATTGGCACAGGGTAGCCTAGAAAATCACATCGCCAAAGGCGGTTTATCATCGGATGAAATTAAAAATATTACTGCTCAAATCGCCCAGGGCTTAAATTATCTTCATGGACAAAATAAAGTGCATCGAGATTTAAAACCGGGTAATATCCTCAAGGTTAATCAACAATACAAGTTAGCAGATTTTGGCTTAATTAGAACTTTAAATAACAAAAGCCACACTCAAACAGTCAACCCTAAAGGTACAATTATTTATATGCCTCCCGAAGCCTTTAGCGGGGATATTTCATCAGCTTGGGATCTGTGGTCATTAGGTATTATGTTAATCGAAATGACGACTAATCAACTTCCCTATAAGTTCAATAATGATATTAACCAGTTAATGGCGAAGGTGATGAATTGTGAGCTACAAATCCCCAGTTTACCGAAAGAGTTTAAACCGATTATTGAAGGGTGTTTGCAAAAAGATAGAAAACAAAGATGGACAGCACAACAGGTTTTAAATGCCTTACAACCTGTGGGATGGAATTCTCCCCCGTCACCTCCACCAGCACCGGCAGCAGTCAAAAAGCCTGTTTCACCAATACCCCTAATTGCTTCACCTACTCCATTTACCGAAAAAATATCCAACGGAGTCACACTGGAGATGGTGAGCTTACCAGCAGGTCAATTTCTCATGGGAGCTCCTGACAGTGATCCCGATGCTTGGGATGCTGAAAAGCCTCAACACCCAGTTAAAGTCAACAGTTTTGCGATTGGGAAATATCCAGTGACTCAGGCACAATATCAAGCGGTAATGGGAACAAATCCCTCTGAGTTTAAAAACAATCCGCAAAATCCGGTAGAACAGGTTAGTTGGAATGATGCTCAAGCTTTTTGTAAGAAATTGAGTCAAATAACCGGGAAAACCTATCGCCTACCGACGGAAGCGGAATGGGAATATGCTTGTCGTGCGGGGACTACTACTCGCTATTATTTCGGTGATGATGCTAATCAGTTAGGAGATTACGCTTGGTATGACGGAAATTCTCAGGATAAAACTCATCCTGTGGGCCAGAAAAAGCCCAATGCTTGGGGACTTTATGACATGAGTGGCAATGTTTGGGAATGGTGCGAAGACAATTGGCATGATAGCTATGAGAATGCGCCAAGGGATGGCAGCGCTTGGCTGACAAATGATAATGATTATCCAATACTGCGGGGCGGTTCTTGGTACTGCTATCCATCTGCCTGCCGTTCCGCTTACCGCCTCAGCGACGGCCTCCGCCGCAGCGACCACTACGGCGGCCTCGGTTTTCGGGTGGTGTGCGGTGCTGGGAGGACTCTGTAACCCTTTTTCCCTTTTTTTCCCTTTTTACCCTCATTCCCTATTTTTCAATTTTTCTCTTTTTCCCGCCCCTAGGCGGGTCGATTTTTTTTTTGAGAAAATTGAGGTGGCATGAGTAGAAAAGGGGTTTCTCGGAGAAACCGGTTTTCTGTGGGTTACTCAACGGATTTAGGATAGTATTGGTGGAAGTCCTCGATTTACCTGATCAAATCATTCAACAGTCCCAAGGAGCTATGGATATTCGTCACCTAGGTTCTTTGGAGTCCTCCCGTCTCCCGTCTCCTATTGTAAAGTTTTGTGAATTTTTCTGGGAATAGGGCGTTTTGTAAAAATAGATACAGAATTGTATGTTATATATATTAGTGGGTGATTAAAAAAGTTCTAAACACTATTTGCAGCTCGGAGGAAATGATTATGTCCACAGAACAACAAGCTCGTGCCTTAATGATGCGTCACCACCACGCCGTCAAAAATCGTCAACAATCGATGTTAGGCAGAAGTGCTTCTGAAATCGGTATTGACAATGACAATGGCCACGGGGAAACCGTTCAACGTCGCTTCTCGGCCGACTTCTCTTCCTAAACTTATGATCGCTCTGGTGCTACTCTGAGTTAGGCTCTGAGATTTCGCCAAAGTGTACGCTTTCAATCTTAGAATTAAGTGAACAATCAGCCCACACAAACCGAGATCGGAAGGTGTGGGCTTTCGGTTTTTAGAGATAGGGGTCAGTCTTGGGCCGATTACGGGATTTCATCGGGATTTATGCCTAATTGCCGTAATTGTGCCGCTAAACGTTCCGCGCGTTGACGTTCGCTTTCGGCCTGTTGAGAGGCATCCCTGGCCCGTTGACGTTCGATTTCAGCGTTCTGACGTTCGATTTCAGCATTCCGACGTTCGATTTCAGCATTCCGACGTTCGATTTCAGCATTCTGACGTTCAATTTCAGCATTCCGACGTTCAATTTCAGCATTCTGACGTTCAATTTCAGCATTCTGACGTTCGATTTCGGCTAATTCCGCAGGTAGGAGGATTAAATTGCCATCTAGGTCATAAAAACGCAGCCAAGGAGCTTCTTCTCGTTGGATGCTGCCCATCCAGACTCCTAACCATAATCCCAAACGTTGACACCATAACCAACCGCGATGGTCGGGAATAATTTTTTGATAGCATTGATTTTGGTCTAAAGCCCAACCTTGCAGGGAAGTGGCATCAAAGGGATTATAAACAAAGTATTGGGAACAGCGAAAAGTCCGCTCATAGAGGTCTTTTTTGGTAGTTAAATCGATTTTTGCGGTGCTTTCTGACATTAATTCCACGATCACATCGGGATAACGTCCGTTTTCGTTCCAAACCACCCATCCTTGTCGTTTATAACTACCATCGATATCGAGGACAACGAAAAAATCGGGGCCGCGAAAATCTTTATTAAAAACCCGCTCACGGCTAAAGTAAATAAACATATTACCGCCAACAAAAAAGTCCTCTCGATCCTGATAGGCTTGTTCGATAGAATCGATTAAGACATTCATGGCCTTGCGGTGACGGTAGGTTTCCAAAGGTTCTCCATCATCAAAAATCAAGTCTTCCGGGGGAATGGGAGGTTCTTCCCAATCGATAACTGGAGGAGTGAGGGGTTGAGTCATCGGGGTTACGTCCGGGATAGAGATGGTTTTATTTTATTTGCAAGACGAGGCGATATTTAGGTTGTCCGGTTCGCAATTTTTCCATGGCTTCATTCACCCGGGAGATAGGATAGGTTTCTGTGACTGGTTCAATGCCATGGCGAGAGGCAAATTCAATCATTTTACTGACGGTACTGGGACTACCCAAAGGACTGCCGGAAATCGATTTTTGACCCATAATCAAGGGAAAAGCGTAGGTAGCCATGGGTTCAAGAACAGCACCAACAATATGCAGACGACCTTTGGGACGTAAACAGGCGATATAAAGACCCCAATCGAGATTAACGTTAACGGTGGAGATGATGAAATCAAAGTAATTTTGTACCGATTGCAAAGCCTCTGGGTCTCTGGAATTGATAAAATGAGTCGCTCCTAGTTCTTTTGCTTCCGTTTCTTTGTCGGGACTACTGGAAAAAGCGGTTACTTCGCAGCCCCAAGCTTTGAGGAATTTTAAGGCTATATGGCCCAATCCACCAATACCAATGACACCAACTCGGGCCGTGGGTTTAATATTAAATTGGACAATGGGATTAAAGACGGTAATGCCACCACAGAAAAGCGGGCCAGCTTTGGCAGCATCTAACTGGTTCGGCAAGGGAACTAACCAACTATGATGGGCCCGGACTCTTTCGGCAAAACCGCCATGGCGACCGACGATAGTTCCTTCGGCAGTGGCACAAAGGTTTTGATCCCCTGACATACAGGTTTCACAGGTGGAACAGGAACGGGAAAACCAACCCAGACCGACTCTTTGCCCTAATTTTAACTCTTTGACTTTAGCACCAAGAGCGGCGATCGTGCCGACCACTTCATGGCCAGGGACAAAGGGATAGGTGGTCAGTCCCCAATCGTTATCGAGCATACTTAGGTCACTGTGGCAGATGCCGCAATATTCCACCGCGATTTCTACATCTTCATCCGCTAATATGCCCGGATCGTAGTCAAAAGGCTCTAGTTTTCCCCCTTTTTCTCGGGCAGCATAGGCTCTAATCATGATTAAGTCCTCTAGGATCAGTTTATTGGTTATCTTATCCCAAATTTATCGAAAATTCGGGTTAAGAAGATTGGGCAATAATTCCACTGCTAGGGACATCAACATCAAGGAAGTCCGCTCGTGATCATTAAAAAAATCTTAAAAACGGCAATTTTAAGAATAGCCAGAGGCGATCGCTAACTGGCAGCATCAGCAAAATCACTGGTTTTAGGTTACTCTTGATATATAGTCCACTACACCAATCTGGTCAGGCTTGCGGACTTTACCGACGAGTTTTGTTAGCCTCGCAGGAAAACTACCAGCTTTCAACCGGGGCAAGATTAGACGAGGTAAAAAGCCCGCTTCTAATTTGGGGATAATTTTTGTCAGCGATTGTATCCTATTAACTATCATTATTATTAGAGCGTCATGGGAAAAGTCATCGGCATCGACTTAGGGACAACCAACAGTTGCATTGCCGTACTCGAGGGAGGTCAGCCGATTATAGTTCCTAACTCGGAAGGGGGAAGGACAACTCCTAGTATCGTGGGATTCGGCAAGGGCCAGCGCCTAGTAGGACAACTGGCCAAACGTCAGGCGGTCACTAATGCCGAAAATACCGTCTATAGCATCAAACGCTTTATCGGTAGGCGTTGGCAAGATACCGAGACCGAAAGGGGACGAGTTGCCTATCATTGCCAACGCGGTCGCGATGATACCGTCAATATCAAAATTCGCGATCGGGAATTTACCCCCCAAGAAATTTCGGCCATGATCCTGCAAAAATTAAAGGCCGATGCCGAGGCCTATCTGGGAGAAGCGATTAACGAGGCCGTGATTACAGTTCCCGCCTATTTTACCGATGCCCAACGTCAAGCCACTAAAGACGCAGGGATGATTGCAGGACTAGAAGTATTAAGAATTATTAACGAACCCACCGCCGCCGCCCTAGCTTACGGTTTAGATAAACAAAACGAAGATCAACATATCCTCGTTTTTGACCTAGGGGGAGGAACCTTCGACGTTTCCATCCTGCGACTGGGGAAGGGGGTCTTTGAAGTGAAAGCCACGGCCGGCAATAACCATCTTGGGGGGGACGATTTTGATAATCTCTTAGTGCGGTGGTTGGTGGAGAACTTTCAAAGTCAAGAAAACATCGATCTGTCCAGCGATCGCATGGCGATCCAAAGACTGCGAGAAGCCGCCGAAAAAGCCAAAATCGAGCTTTCTAGCATGATTAGCACCTCGATCAATCTCCCCTTCATCGCCGCCGACGAAACTAGCCCTAAACACCTAGAATTGGAACTAACTCGCGCTAAATTCGAGGAATTAACCAGAGAATTAGTGGAAAAAACCCTCGGACCCGTACAACAGTCCCTCAAAGATAGCGAACTGCAGCCTAGCGATATCGATCGTGTTGTTCTCGTTGGTGGTTCCACCAGAATGCCCGCCGTACAGCAATTAATCTCCCGTTTCTTTTCTACTGGCCAGATCGATCGCTCTGTTAACCCCGATGAGGCCGTTGCTTTGGGGGCAGCCATTCAAGCCGGAGTTTTAGGTGGAGAAGTAGAAGATATCCTCCTACTTGATGTCACCCCCCTTTCCCTCGGCATTGAAACCCTCGGCGAAGTCTTTACCAAAATTATCGATCGCAATACCACTATCCCCACCAGTAAATCTCAGGTTTTCTCCACCGCTGCCGATGGTCAAACTTCCGTGGAAATTCATGTTCTGCAAGGGGAAAGAACCATGGCCCGGGATAATAAAACCCTGGGTAAATTTCTCCTGACAGGAATTCCTCCCGCTCCTAGGGGGGTGCCACAAATCGAGGTGGCCTTTGAGATCGATGTTAACGGCATCTTGAAAGTGGCCGCCAGCGACCAAGGCACCGGCAAAGAACAAAGCATTTTAATTAGCCATACTGGAGGGCTGAAACCGAACGAAATTGAAAAAATGCGCCTAGAAGCCGAAAAATACGCCGAATCCGATCGCCGTCGTCTGCAAATGATCGATATTCGCCAGCAGTGCGATAGTCTTTTCTATAGCTACGAAGTCACCATCAGGGAACACAGTCAGTTAGTCGCCCCCGATATCCGGCAACTGGCCGACCAGAAGCGGCAACAGTTGGAAATCGCTCTGCGCGACCCCTCCCTATCCCCAGAAAAGCTAAAAACCACCTTGGCAGAATTTCGTCAGCTTGTCCTCGAAATCGGTACCCGCATCTACACGGGGAGACAAGAGCAAAACCAACCCCTTAACGGTGCTGGGTTTGAATCGATCGATGTCACCGAAAAACTGACTCGACCCACTCGCACCCGGGCTACTTCCTCGAATACCTTCACCAATAGGCCAACCCTCTCCCGCACTAGAACCAGAACCTATAGTAATCTGGAAACTAACTCCACCGAATTGGACAGTGATGATGATCCCTACGATGGCGAAGAAATCAGCACCAGTGACTATGAGGCCGTAGATTAAAAAGTGATCAGTAATCAGTTATCAGTTATCAGCTTTTTTCTCCCCTTCTCCCCACACCCCACACCCCACTTCCCACTTCCCACTTCCCACTTCCCAACCCCTCACCCCCAGCAAAAATAGTAGGGATAACCCAACTAAACTACTATGTATAGTTTGTTAAAGTAACAACTAGACTTAAACTTTATTTATAAATTGCCAGCAGAACCATAGCCCCCTATGCCCACTGATTACTACGAAATTCTAGGTGTCTCGCGAGATGCCGGCAAAGAAGACATCAAACGCGCCTATCGTCGTCTCGCCCGAAAATACCACCCCGATGTTAACAAAGAACCGGGAGCCGAAGAACACTTCAAAGAAATTAACCGCGCCTACGAAATTCTCTCGGAACCAGAAACCCGCAATCGTTATGACCGCTTTGGTGAGGCCGGGGTTTCTGGGGGCGCTGCCGGTTTTGATCCCGACAATATGGGCGGTTTCGCCGATATATTTGAGACAATCTTTAGTGGTTTTGGGGGTATGGGCGGCCAAACAACGGCCCGCCGACGCACAGGCCCTACCCGGGGCGAGGATCTACGTCTCGATTTTAAACTAAAATTCCGCGAGGCGGTCTTTGGCGGCGAAAAGGAAATCCGCATCCGTCATCTGGAAACCTGTCAAACCTGTAAAGGCAGTGGGGCCAGACCGGGGACTGGTTCTCGTACTTGTACTACTTGCAATGGTACTGGTCAGGTGCGTCGCGCCACCCGTACTCCCTTCGGTACTTTTGCTCAGGTTTCGGTCTGTCCCACCTGTGACGGTGCGGGAGAAGTGATCGAGGAAAAATGCGATGTTTGCGGCGGCTCTGGACGTAAACAGGAAACCAAAAAACTGAAAATTACCATCCCCGCAGGGGTTGACAACGGCATGAAGTTGCGCGTTGCCCGGGAAGGAGACGCAGGACTGAAAGGCGGGCCGCCGGGGGATTTATTCGTTTATCTAACCGTGGAAACAGATGCAGAATTTCAACGGGAAGGCAATGATATTAAATCGAATATCTCGATTAGTTATATCCAAGCGATTTTAGGATGTACTATTAAAGTTAATACGGTAGATGGCCAAGAAGACCTGATTATCCCAGCCGGTACTCAACCGAACACCGTACTGATTTTAGAAAGTAAAGGGGTTCCCAAATTAGGTAATCCCGTCAGCCGCGGTGATCATCGTATTACCGTTAAAATCTCGATTCCTACCCGTGTCACTGGAGAAGAACGGGATTTACTGGAAAAATTGGCAAAAGTTCGCGGGGAAACCGTGGGGAAAGGCGGCATCGAGGGATTTTTAGGTAATATCTTCCATAAATAACTATGACTTTAGACCTGCGCGGCACTCCCTGCCCGATTAATTTTGTCCGGACAAAATTGCAATTAGAGAAAATGACCGCCGGGGAACGGTTGGAAGTCTGGTTAGATGCCGGGGAACCGATCGAACAGGTTCCCACTAGCCTGACAGTGGAGGGTTATCAGATAGAATCGATCGAGGACCGAGATAGCTTTTTTGTTCTCAAAGTCTATCGCCCCGATTCCTAAATGGTAGATGCACAATTAACCGATTTATACGGCACAGTGGTGGCCGTACAGGCAAATTTCTATCAGGTACGCTTGGATTCTGCCGTTATGGGCGAGAATCTTCTCTGTACCCGTCGCGCTCGCTTGCAAAAAATCGGTCAGTCGGTCATGGTTGGTGATCGGGTGCGCGTGGAGGAAGCCAATTTTGGCGATCAACAGGGTGCAATCGCAGAAGTCCTCCCCCGCAGTACCGAGATCGATCGGCCAGCCGTTGCTAATATCGAGCAGATTTTGCTAGTTTTTGCCCTTGCTGAACCCGTCCTCGATCCTTGGCTGATCAGTCGTTTTTTGGTAAAAGCCGAGTCCACAGGCTTAGAAATTGCCGTCTGTGTCAATAAAATCGATCTGGGGGAAGCGGAACAAATAGAACTCTGGGGCGATCGCCTAGCTGGTTGGGGATACCGGCCCTTTTTTGTCAGTGTCGAGAAAAATCGGGGATTTGAGGCTTTATTGGCACAATTAAACCATAAAATCACTCTCTTGGCCGGTCCGTCCGGGGTGGGAAAATCGAGTTTAATTAATTGTCTAATTCCTGAGATTAATCAACGGGTGGGGGATGTGTCGGGAAAACTGCAAAAAGGTCGTCACACCACCCGTCATGTGGAGTTATTTGCTTTACCAAATCGGGGTTTATTGGCCGATAGTCCGGGTTTTAACCAACCGGATATTAACTGTTCACCGGAACAATTAACTTTTTATTTTCCGGAAGTGAGAGAGCGTTTAGCTTTGGGAAATTGTCAATTTAATGATTGTACTCACCGTCGGGAACCTAACTGTGTGGTTAGGGGAGATTGGGAACGTTACCAACATTATTTAGAGTTTTTAGAAGAAGCGATCGCACGAGAACAGACATTACAGAAAACCAGCACAAAAGAGTCAAGTTTAAAGTTAAAAATTAAAGAAGCAGGTCAAGAAACCTACGAACCCAAATTAGCTAATAAAAAATATCGTCGTCCTTCCCGTCGCGGCAAAAATCAAGATCAGGAACGCTACGAAAATAAAACTCTCCAAGATATTTATAATGATGATTCTGAATAGAATCGGTTAGGATACTTTTATCTTCAGGATTGCTAAAGTAAGAATTGGGAAAAGATGTTAGGGGGTGTTATACTTTGAGTGTATTTGCTGCATTTTTTGATAGACTAATTCAGAAATTTTTGGGAAAATTTGCCAATTTTGAGCGTAGGCAGCATCTTGGGTAAACACAGCTAAAATATAAGCAACTTGACCATCATTAATATAAGCTACCTCACTACGACTGTCACTTGTCCAACCAGCTTTAGAAGCAAATTCTTGGATATTTTTAGGGTCACTGTTGGCAAAATATTCACCAAAAAATCCTTTAATTGGATTAAAATGACCTTGACCTTGATTCGGGTCAATACTTTTCCAGCTGCCATCTTGCATCATGTTTATTCTGTTCAAATAGTATCGCATCTCCTGACTAGATTCGGGCGATATAGCTTGTCCTGTAATAATTTCATACATTAATCTAGCAGCTTGTTCAGTTGTAATTTTATTTCTAATCGGACTTTTAGGATCATTGCCTCTCATTTTTAAATCAGCACCCTGGGGTTTAAACATTTTTTTAGAAGGAATGGGATAGGTTTTTTGGTTAATATTGATACCACTATAACCTGCATCGACAAAATATTGATTAAGTACATTTCTTTTTTTTAACCACTCTTGATACTCCGACTGGCTCATATTTTTATTATTTGATTTTGCTCCAGTAATAGCATCAACAATATTACTTGATTCTTCATTGTCTGACTTTCCGATCATTTCTTGAATTTCAATAGTATATTCTCCTATATCTCCTTGATGATAATTAACATAACCGTACAGAGCGACTAGCCAAAAAAGCTTGACAACACTAGCGGGAAATCTTCCTATATTTCCTTGATAATTTTCGCTACTATTGGTTTTAAAATCTATTAAGCTAATTGATAATTTCTCAGTTGGTAAGTTATTCTCTGCAACATAATCAGTGACATTTTTAATAATAGATTGTAGTTGGTCGTTCCGCTTAAAATTTGGCGGTCTATCGGGAGTATAAATAAACGTTTTTTGAAAATTGATACGATTATTATTATCAGGAATAGGCAAAGATGGCAAGGCAATTTGTTGATTATTAAGTTCAGTTTGCGAAGTGATAGGAGTTTTCATTGTGGGTATATCTGGGGTTTTATTAATTATTGACTCAGGAGATTTTCTGTAAGATATAGAGGGCTTATCATCAATTACATTTGTTGTTTTCTGAGATTGATTGAAGATTAAAAAACCGACCACAGCAAAAGTCATCGCTACTAAGCTAGATATAAACAGAAACTTTATATCTGATATACCAGTATGGTATTCATAATTGTAGTTAGATGTCTCTGTTTTTTTGTTATCTGAGTTATTTTTCATTTTTTTGTTTCTACTTTGTGATTAATTCAACTTATCTACGAGCTAAATTTTTAATGGTTCTATATTGAGCTATTTTCCATCGTCCCTGATCATTTTGGAGATTATAGCGAACCAATGAAGTGCTAAAAGCACTATTTTTTCGATCAATTTTACCCTGATTGTTATAGAGGGTTCTTTCTTCAGTAACCACCACATCCACTGTAGCTTGATCCCCAGAGGCTGTAAAATTATTAACTGAATCTATTCTCTGAACTCCATAGATATAATAAGAGCCATTATTAGCTAACCATTCGGAAGAACTTTCTTGACCATCAGAGCGCTTTATGTTGTAATCATAAGCTTTACCTGTAAGTAATTCTTCTCCTAAGTAGGTTTGATGGGATGAACCGAAAATATCTCTTTTTGCCTTTAACCAGCGCTCGATTAAATCCACCGCTTCTGAACGAGAAATAGAGTTAACTGTCCGTTGAGGAACGGGTGAATAGACGGGTTCAGTATCCGGTGAGGTATCGATGACACCTTGGGTGATTTTAACTTGATTAAAGTATTTAATTAGTTGCCTTTGTAAATCTTGAGCGCGATTTAAGTCACTAAAAGTTGCCACCTGAATATTACCATCATTAACAACAGCATCGCGACAAAAGTTATTTTTCACTCTCTCTAAACTATCCTCGTCAGTTACTACAACTTTATAGTAAGTATCGGTGATATTCTCATCTCCACAGACAGGTTTAGGAAACTCATTATTAATGGTAATATCTGAGTCTTGATTCTCTGGGGAAGGTGACGGAGAAATTGATTTATCTCCAGAAGAATTTGAGAGATAATGACTTAAGACAAAACCACCTAAAATGCCAGTACCGATCATACTCCCTATAATTATCGCTTTCACCCATTCAGGTAAAGTGCGGGGATTAGAAACAGGTTTTGAAGTTACAGGAGAAATTACTTGAGTAGGAGCGGGAGTAGGAGTGGGGACAACGATATTTGTTGCTACAATTGATGGGGTATTTTGTAGCGCTTCTAACATCTCTTTTGCGGTTAAATAACGTTCGTTAGAGCGCAGTGAAATAGTTTTATCTAGCACGGCTGCTAAACTGATATTAGTATTTAAAGCGAACTGCCGCCAATAAATTTTTCCTGTCATCGGATCGCTCTCTAACATTTCAGGAGTTTTGCCGGTTAGTAGATAAATAGCCGTCAATCCTAAAGCGTAGAGATCACTACTATAAACCGGACGACCGATCGCCTGTTCTGATGGCATAAAACCCGGAGTACCGATAACAATAGAATTAAGAGAATGGCCCGAATTAGAAACCACCGTTCCCATAGTTTCTTTAACCGCACCAAAATCAATTAGGATCGGTAAATTATCATAAATCCGTAGAATGATATTATCGGGTTTTATATCTCGATGGATAATTTTTTGTCCGTGAACATAAATTAAAACCTGTAGAATACTAACTAAAATCTCTTTGACTTGATCATCGCTAAAAACTCCTTTACTCTGTATTCTTTGGCTGAGAGTTTCCCCCTCGATAAATTCCTCGACTAAATAAAATTGATTATTTTCCTCAAAATAAGCGTACAGTTTGGGAATTTGAGGACTATTTTCGCTCAATTTTTCTAGGATAGCCGCTTCTCGCTCAAATCTTTCTTTGACAAGATTGTGAACCTGGGGATTATCATTAATCGGTTTTAGCTGTTTAATCAGACAGAGACGTTTTGAAGGCATTTGGCTATCTTCTGCCAAAAAAGTCTCTCCGAAACCACCATCGGCAATTAATCGCAGGACTTTGTAACGATTTTGTAGAATTAAATCCGTCATGGGGAAACATTACCGTTTACTTAACAATCTTCACCGATAACTAATAACTGAGGTGATGGTAGGGCAAATCAGATAAAGAGGGTATTTAATTGGCCATTTATTTTGATAATCTAAATCCATCTAGACCACAAATGTTGCATCCTGTAATAAAATTTAACATTTAGCGGTAGAAACATCCCATTTCGACAACATTTGTTAACATTTTATGACTTTATCTATCTAGTGTAAAAAGCTGATTTCTTGACACACATAAGCTAGAAGATAGCGCAGTTTATCAATGAGCTTTTTCCCTAATTTTTGGCAACTTTTGCTAATTTAAGACTAGATAAGAACTCTTGTAAAAATCGGGTTAAAAGTTGATCGAAAGCTGTGAGGATATCTTTTGTTAATTCAAAAACACCTGTTTTGATATCAATGGCTACAATAGAATGAATGAATGGTTTAGTTTTTGGAAGTCCTTTATACCTTAATCGAACTAGGTTCATCGACGGCTGCGATAATGCGATGACAACCGGAAAAGGGTTGCGCCCATTGATACTGGTGTTCTAAAGGATTACCCCAACAGAGGCCGAGATATAATTCTGTACGCGCCACATCTAACTCCGCCCATTCGGACTGGGCGACTAATTCAGCTAGAGAATCGGCAGAAATGGGAGGACGGGAGTTAAGCGCCCACCAAAAATTCATATTAGGGGTGATACTGTTCCAAAACTCTAAAACGGAAGCTTTGGCAGCCATGAGAATTTCCTTGTCACCCGCGACGGGAACTAATTGATTATGAATTTCGGGATAACGAAGAGTGCGATCGCCCCATTGACAAACACGCCAGATAATGCCCGAAACCTGATATTTTTGTTGATAATCGTGAACTTGACGGCGAAAATCCTGATAGGCGAAGACTTTGCCCACCTTTTCTAGATTGATCGCCTTGGCAATCACCGGATTATCAATGCGCTCCGCCGGAGAGAGTAACAGACGTTCCCCTTTGCAAGTGGCGTGCATTTCTCGATCGAGGATTTCAATTAACTGCTGTGTCGAGTAAGCCATACTACCGCTCTTACCTGAGAGAGGATTTCTTTTTATAATAAACTCGAATTTCCGTAGTGGAAAGGCTCGATCGCTAGAAAATTGTCATTCATCGGACATATCGGCAGCATACCCCTTAATACTTATGGGCGAAAAAACCCCTCAAAACACCTGTCAGGGAGAGAAGACAGTCTAACTGCTCGGTTTTACATCGGTTACTTTTTTTCTGGTCCAGATGGTGAGAATTGTCAGGAAAAGTCAACCCATCACTCCCCCTCAAGGATTTTTATCGATTCCAGTTAATCGATCATAAACAGTACAATTGTATTTAATTAACTGGCCGACGTTTAATTTATCGTACTATTCCCCTGTTCTATTTCTCCCAGTCTTATTAAAATTTCTGATTGATCTGGGTGATTTCTAATTTTATTGATCTCTTCAGGACTCATAATATCAAATAATAACCATATTAATCTTTTTCTCTTATCCTCGTCACTAAAATTTCCCCCGATGATAGCGTTTAATCTTCCTTGATATTTCTCTTGCGTTTCTTTCAGGGTAAATCTACTGATTAATTCTTGGATGTATTCCTGAAGAGTAACTATTTGAAAACAATTAAATCTAGGCTTGATAGAATTATATAGGCTGGTTCTCTTCTTTAGCAGTTTCGTATCTAAAGGCTTAATAATAGATATTTGAAATCCTTGGTACAACTCTAATAGCTTTTTGATCAGACTGGAGACAGGATTAATTGTCGATAGGCTAAATCCACCCGTTACTTGGTCGATTTGTTCTAAATTAGGGTTTAAGGAACTAATAATAAAACCGAAGACCAGAGCAATGATTAAACCAACATATACATTATCCTCGATTGAGCTTAATAGAGAAAATATAAATTGAATAAAAAGGTATAAGAGTATTGATATAAGAACTTTGAGAATTAATAACCTAACAAAAGTATTTAAAAAATCCTTTTTTAAATCGGGAAATAAATGACGAATCCTAAAAGCTGAGAAATAGCTACTTCCAGTTTCAACTGCTACTCCAATAATTATCGCAGTCACGACAAAAGGCCACCGATCTTCTCCCAGAAGTTTCCGTATTTCGCTGAAAAGATCGGTGGCAGCAGTTGTCTGAGAATCTACCAAAAATAGGTAATGGGTGAATGAACTGAAAAAAGGAAACTTGTCTAATTCCGTTAGAAACTGACTACAAAATACCATTTACCCTCAGCCGACGAGTTTTCCAAGTGGGAGTAAAGATTTTGTAGCTTTCTTCTTTATTGACTTTGATATAGCCTTTGTCCGCTAGTTTTTCTAATTTATCTTGTAAGTCAGCTTCTCCAATTCTATCTGTTTCAATTTCAAAGCTCAAGGCAGTGGCAGCCCTAACTTTGAGTAAATCAGATAAAAGAGACTTCTCCGCGGAGGTTAAATAATTGGTATCAGTTGTTTTAGCCATAAAATTCCAATAAATTTAGGAATGTTGCTGAGGGGTATAAACCAAATTAGATAAAACGTCAATCAAGTCAGATGGACAGGAGCCTAGTTCATGACTGTACTGATTATAGTATAGGATTATGCCCACCAGTTACTTTTTGGTGAAAAATGTTCACAATCTTACATTATGGGCGCAAGCAGTTCGATCAACTCACTGACCACGTTGCGCCCCTACATTGCACCCAGTGTAGGGGCGTATAGCGTACTATTAGCTTATTCCTCGAGTATTTTTAGAGCCTGCACAACAAGCTCTAAAATATCGATCATATTAGTTGATTTTGCTCGTTCAATTTCGAGATTATCTCCCGCAAAAAGCAATAGGGCGACAATAAGCCCTAAAGATAGATATTTTTTTAAAGAACCCATTTTGAATCCTCCATAAACACATTTTATATTTAAATCCATTACTCTCTGAGTTAATGACTGACACTCTACTGATTTTATAAGTATGGAATGACTGAGATAAGTCCAAATAGTTAAATCCATCACTCTCTGAGTTCATGACTGACACTCTCTAAGTTCATGTCTGAGATATGTCTGAGTTTTTTGTGATACGTTTGAGTAAATGTCTGAGATACGTTTGATTTATTTGAGATAAGATTAGGTTGTCATTCATTTTTCAATAATCTTGACGGTTATGGGGCGATCGCTTAAAGTAAAATCAGAATATATCCCTAGAGTCAAACAAGCAGTTAAACTCAATGGTTACGCAACTCAACAGCTGCTTGCTGAGGAGTTAGGGTTCGCAAAATCGACTATTAGCCTTTTTCTTAACGGTAAACCGATTAGTAATCTCAATTTTTTTGAAATTTGTCAAAAATTAGGCCTTGATTATCGAGAAATCGCTGACTGGGATGAGTTGGAGGAAACAGCTGCTGCCATGTCTGAGGATGAGGGAGAAAACCGGGCTGCGGATTTTTCCAAGTATGTTGAACGTCCTCCAGTGGAACAGCTTTGTCTGGAGACGGTGAGTCAAGCAGGTTCATTATTGCGGATTAAATCAGCCAAGGGGATGGGTAAAACCCTATTAGTCGATAGAATTTTGAGTCAAGTTGACAAAAGAGAGTATAAAACCGTCAGTTTCAGTTTTTTACAAGCAAGTAAAGGAATTCTCGGCGATTTAGACCGATTGCTCTCTTGGTTTGCTTTGATTATTTCCAAGAAATTAGGGTTAGCAGCTCTCTTTCAGGAAAAATGGCAAGAAGGATTAGGAATTTATAGCTGTACTGCCTATTTTGAAGACCATTTGCTCAAAAAGCTGGATAAACCCCTAATTTTAGTTTTAGAGGAGATAGATAGTCTCTTTACCTATACCAGCGTTGCTGACGATTTCCTTAGTTTATTTCGTCTTTGGCACGAGGAGGCAAAAAATAATAATACTTGGCAAAAGTTACACTTAATTATCACCTATTCCACAGAAAATTATGTTCCTGCTGACCTGAATAAATCTCCTGTGAATGTAGGAACAGAAATCCTGTTACCTGATTTTACTCTAGAACAGGTCTTGATTCTAGCCAATAAATATCAGGCTAACTTGGGAAAAGATGAACTGCAAAAAATAATTAATCTTGTCGGGGGACATCCCTATTTAATCCAAAAGGCGATTTATGGGATTACCCAAAAACAACTGTCTTTAGCAGATTTTTTAGAGACAGCAGCCGAGGAAGCGGGGATTTATGGGGATCATTTGCGAGGACATTTGCTAAACTTACAAGAACATCCAAACCTAGCAGCAGGAATGAAAAAGGTTGTAGAGTCGTCTTCTCCCGTTGATTTAGGTGCAACAATTAATTGGCAACTTCATAGTTTAGGATTAGTAACCTTTGTGCAGAATGCTGTTCAACCCCGTTATCCACTATACAGCGACTATTTTAGGTATCGCCTATCCTCCTAAAATCCGATATATTGAGTTAAACTGTTGTACATCTAAATCTAATATTCGTTTTCACCTGTTCCCCGTTCCCCCATCGAACCCAGAACCTTAAATGCGGACTAGCTTAGGGACAGATAACCTTTGATTAAATTATTCATCGAACTTAACCAATCAGACAAATTGCTAATTTTAATGCTATGGCGACCAATTTTTATCATGTTGGAGGCAGCGTTCCCCTAGATGCACCTAGTTATATCAAGCGGGAAGCAGATGATATATTTTATGACTATCTAAAAAATGGACAGTATTGCTATGTGTTAAATTCCCGTCAGATGGGAAAATCAAGTTTGTGGGTACAGACACAAAAACGACTGCAAGAGGATAATATTGATTGTGCTACCATTCATTTGAGTGGTATAGGAAAAAACATCTCCGAAGATATTTGGTATCGAGTATTATTTGAGCAACTGGTTAAACGCTTCAATCTTTCTATTCGGGGAAAAGAGCAAACTTGGTGGGATGAACGAGCCTATAAATCAGCTATTAATCGTCTTGATGAATTTGTTGAGGACATTCTCTTAAAGGAAGTATCCCAACCTATTGTTATCTGTTTCGATGAAATTGATAGCGTTCTGAGTTTAAAATTTTCCACAGATGATTTCTTTGCTTGGCTGCGTAGCTGTCATGAAAAACGTCCTCATAATAGGGATTACCAACGTCTAACCTTTTGTATGTTGGGGGTAGCGGCAGTTTCTAACTTTATTCTAGATAATTATCGTAGTCCTTTTAATATTGGTCAAGATATTCGATTATCTGGATTTACTATAAAGGATGCCAAAAAACTTGCCGAGGGATTGCAGGACAAAGTTATCGCACCGCAACGGGTTTTAGAGGATGTTATAGACTGGACAGGTGGACAACCATTTTTAACTCAAAAAATTTGTCATTTAATCTCCACATCTCGCCCTGGATTTGGCAAGGAATCCCCAGCAACCCCGATTAATGTCGGCGATTTTATCCAGTCGCAAGTAATTAGTAACTGGGTATCTGAAGATAGTCCAGAACACCTAAAAACTATTCGGAATCGTTTATTAAATAAGCGTGTCACGGGTAGAAGAATGCTGAAGCTTTACCTAGAAATTTTAAGAAATGGTGAAATTACCGATGATGGTAGTCTTGATCAAATAGAATTACGCTTAACGGGATTGGTAGTTGAAGACCGACAAAAGTTAAAAGTTTATAATAAGATTTATAGAAATGTTTTTAATGAAACTTGGGTGACAACGGAATTAAATAAAATCCCTCCATACATTGAAAAGTACGAAGTTTGGTTAAATTCAGGAGAAGATGACACTAAACTTCTTTATGATCAAGATTTAGAAGAAGCTTTAACTTGGAGTAAAAATCAAGACCTTAATGAGTCAGAAAAGCGTTTTTTAGAGTTAAGTGAAATCGCAGCCAAACGAAAAGCACAGATAGCACGTCAAAGACAAGCACGTCAACTGGCTGAAAAACAATTAACGCCCAAATTTGAGGAGAATCAAAGAGCAGCTTTAATTGAGGAAATTCTAGCTTGGACGGGTGGTAACTTGGAGTTAACGAAAATAGTTATCGGTTTGCTAATCGACAATAAAAATGAGTTGCGGGAAGGAGAAGAAAAACCAAAAATTGAACAATTGATTCAGAAAAATATTGTAGAAAATTGGTTAAAAAATAAAGCGGCAGCCCATCTCTGGAAAATACAAAACAGTCTCTTAACTCCTGATAAAAATGTTAGGTCAACATTAGAAATCTATCAAGAAATTTTGCAGCAGGGGGGAGTCTTTGCTGATAACAAAACGGAAAAATTGGCACTTCAGCAAGCAGAATTAGTGATTAAAAATGATGAGTATCTAGAAGTTACCAATCGAATTTATAAAGAAGTATTTAATGTTCAATGGGTTAGACAGGAATTAGAAAAATTGGTTAATGTGGAGAATTCTCCTGCTGGTTTAACTAAAATATTATCTCTCTTGGCACTATTAGGCTTTCTTGGATTTACTTTTTGGTCATTCAAGACTCCTAATGGCGTGGAGACACCCTCACCATCACCTAGTATTCCAGAAATTTGTGCTAAACGAGATTTTAATATTAGCTTAAACAGGACTATTCAACAACTGCAAGACTTGAAAAGGAAACAAGGTGATCAGTTTCCTGAAAAGTGTGGGACTCAATTAACTGAATTAAAGTTAATTCAGCAAGCAGTAGGACTAGCTAAAAATAATTTTGTGGCTAATGTGCCGGGTAGAGAAGGTGGTTTTGAAATTTTGTGCAAAATCCCCCCAACTTCTGATAACTTTAAAGAAGCTCAATATTGGGCAAAAAGTTGGCATAATGACAGATATTGGAAATCGCGCATCGATCGAGCTTTGCAAGATAATCCAGATTGCCAAAAACTTATTGAATAAACATTAATTTTTCAATCACTAAATACCCCATCGCTACCCGTTAATTCCTCGGATAATGATACTCGGATTCCTTCCCTTCCCCGTGACCAAAATAAAAAGAATAGGTCAGAAACATTGAAGGATTGACTCCTTCTAACATGAGAGTAATTAACCTGTGGGTTCTTTTGACGTAAAACAATTATTTGCATATAATAGAGGAGATTGCCAATCATTAGCCAGAGAATTAAACTAAAAATAAAAGTAAATGCCATGACTACAATCCATCCAAAAAATTGAAAAGCGACTTGAGATATAGGACTATCCTGTGTTAATCCATTGGCAAATTCTCTCGCATCTTTATTACTAAATAACCCCACCGCTATTGTTCCCCAAAAACCACAAAAAAGATGTACTGGAATTGCTCCCACTGGATCATCAATTACTTTAGTTTTAATTAAAAATTCTTCTCCTAATAAGACAATAATGCCACTAATGCCACCAATGATAATAGCTGATCTGATATTAACATAACCTGATGATGCCGTGATCCCCACTAATCCCCCTAAAATGCCATTAATAATTGTGGATAAACTGGCTTTGCGACCGATTAAAGGATTAAGAATTAATGCCAAAACTCCCCCAGCAGCAGCGGCAATCATCGTAGTAGTAATTGCCATGGGGACATCATCCAAATTTACCGCCGAACCACCATTAAAACCAAACCATCCTAACCAAAGAATTAAGCAACCAAGGGTTGCAAATCCTAACTGATGGGGTGCAAAACTTCCCCTTTCTTTTTCTTCATAACTATCGGTTTTGCGATTATAACCAAAACGTCCATCTCTCGGTTTTAGCAACCAAGCACCCACTAATCCGGCCATTCCTCCCACCGAATGCACCACCGTTGAACCGGCAAAATCTCGAAACTTAAATAAGTTATATAACCATCCTTCCGATGACCAAATCCAATGTCCTGTCAGAGAATAAGAAAAAGCAACTAAAAAGAAACTAAATAGCAAAAATGCCCAAAATTTAACCCTTTCTGCCACTGCTCCCGATACAATGGTCGCCGCAGTTCCCGCAAAAGTTAATTGAAAGAAAAATAAAGTGGCAATTGAACGACCTGGCCACAATTTTTGGAATTGACTGTATTGATTATTGGGGGTTAAAATTTCCAAGAAAAATCCTGTCCCACCAAAGAAACTATTTCCCAGTTCAGATGTATTACCAAACATGAAACCGAAACCAAACATCCAATAAGCCAAGGCAGAAACACAGAAGACAATTAGGTTTTTAGCTAAGACATTAGTGGCGTTATTAGTACGACAAAAACCCGTTTCCAGCATGGCAAAACCCGCATTCATAAAGAATACTAACGAGCCGGCTATTAACATCCAGAGATTAGCAACTAAATCCAGAGTAGAATTATTTAAATCTTGTGCTGTGACTTTGCCTACACCGATCAACAGCATGACGATAAGAGAGAAACAAAAAGATAGGATATTACGCAAACGCGGGCGATATTCTAGAAAAGATAATAATCGATTCATCGGCTATAACTCTCATGGGCAATTTCCCCTTTATCGTAATTGATTTAATCCCCTATCGTTCACTCAAAACTGCTTTTTTTCTGATCCAGATAGCGAGAATTGTCAGGAAAAGTAAACCCATCACTCCCGCTAAAGGATTTTTATCGATTCCAGTTAACCAATCGGGAACAGTACCAGTGTATTTAATTAACTGACCCACATTTAATATATAGTATGCCCAGACTAAACCCGCGTGCAGACCGATACTTTTACCCAAATTACCACCACAGGCGCGTTTGGCCCAACCGAGAATTAATCCTAGCAAGACTAAGGCAGGAAATTGGGGAAAAGTGCGGATAATTTCGGCTAAAGGTTTAATAAAGTGAGCAAGAGCGAAAATTAAGGCACTAATCACTAGAGCGATAGCGGGACGATAATCCTTTTCTAATTCTCCCAGTAACCAGCCCCGAAATAGCAATTCTTCCGCAAAACCCACCGCTAAAGCGACTAAAAACCCCTCCAGGATGATTTTGCTGATTTGGGGATTTGCGGGTAAGAAATTTAACCAACCTAGGAACCCTTGGGACAGAAAAAGCGAGAAAGTGAAAAATAGACCGATCGCTAACCCGTTAATTAACTCGATCGGCGTTTTTCTTCGCCAAATCAACCCATAATCGGCTAATCCCTCATCACCATAAATTGTCCGTCCCCACCAATGGGATAACCCCAAAAATTCCAGATAGAGAACAGAAAGGGTCAAAATTGAGACAAGATTGGCATTAGTGGCAAAAAAGTGATAGAGGGGAAGTGCGATCGGCAACCAGAGAAAAAGTAAGAGCAAAATAAAAATTCCCAGTCGCAGGGGGACTGGGTAAGTGGCAATTACCCGTAATCTTTTATTCATCGGGTTCGATGCTGCTGGTTAAACCTTTATTTTTCAAGGTTTCACAGTAAAACTCCGCGTGTTCTTGGATGCAGGTAATCACCAAGGCTGTACCATTCGTGTGCGCTTCCATCATGATATCAACTGCTTGGGGTTGCGTCATACCGGCGATCGTTTGCATTAAACTCTGAACCACATACTCCATCGAGTTAAAGTCGTCATTGTGGAGTAAAACGCGATAACGCGGTGCTGGTTTACGGATTGTCGCTGTGGAACGCTTTTCGATGACTTCTGTGGACACCGTTTCTCTCCTTTGAATCTATATCACGAATACAAGTCAATTACTTAATGATCATAATCAAAATTTCCAGATTGAGCTAGGCTTTTTCTGTGATCCGTGAGGGGGTTGGGTGTTGGGGAGTGGGGGACAGCCAAAGGAATGACATTTCTAGATGGATAGATCATAATTGAATTAATTGGCTAATTTAAGCTTATTTTCCCATGGCTACTGACGAATTACAAAATCTCGATAAAAATATTCAACGCTTAAAAGAACAATTAGCGGGAATCCGCGATGCGTGGACAGTTGCGCGTTCAGAAGATAAAGTTCTTTTGGAGCAACGCATAAACGATAAGCGCATAGAAATTAAAGAATTGGAACGAGAAAAATGGGATTTAATCGCCAGCGAGAGTCAAGAAGCATCTTTTCCTGATGCCGAGGTAATGGTAGCAGAAATTGTCACAGAATTGACGGCAATTACCAAAGAACCACCCCCTGAACTTGCTTCTGTACAAATCTTAGAATCATTAAACCAAATTCTGGCTAAACTCAATCAACCAGAGCGATCAGCAGCAGCCAAATTAAAAGCGGCCATATCTACTATACCCCCTTTTGTTTCCCTGACCTACGAAGCGGAATTAGATACTGAGTCAACTTTTAAGCGTTATTTTCCCACATTTAATCGTGTGATCGCAGGAGTGAAAAATCGTCTAAAAAAGTAAGTATTCCCTCTATACCTAGTAATGTGGGCAAAAGTACGGTTAATTTTGTCGGGAGGGAAGATGAGTTAACCTTAATTCATCAGAAATTGCAAACAGAACAAGGGGTGATTGTTTGCGCGGTGGAAGGGTTAGGGGGAATAGGAAAAACCGCTTTAGCTTTGGAATATGCGAAACGATACCAACAGGAATACGCGGCACAATATTGGTTATCCTTGCGACTATCGGGTTTAGCAGAAGAAATAGTTAAATTAGCCGGTCCCTATCTATCTTTACCAGAAATATTGAAAAAAGAATCTTTAGAAAAACAAGTGGACTGGTATTGGCAAAATTGGCTACCTCAGCAGGGAAAATTATTATTAATTCTCGATGATGTCCCCAATATCGACAGAATTCCCGATCGAATGTTACCAAAAGATTCTAGGATTAAGATATTAGTCACCACTAGGGAAAGGTGTCTTAGTACGGAATTTAAGTCTATAGCTTTAGATGTTTTACCCTTGGATAAATGTGTAGAATTATTAACCAAAATTGTTGGTACTGCTAAAGTTGAGCAAGAAAAAGCTTTAGTAGAACAGATTTGTCACGAAATTTTAGGACGCTTAACTTTAGCAGTGGAGTTAGTGGGGGAATATTTAGCCAAAAATCGTCATTTAAAGTTTAGCCATTTACGCAATAAATTAAATTTAGCTCATACTGCTTTAACTAAGGAAAGAAACCACAGAGATTATGGACATTTAGGGGTAGCAGCCGCAATTAAAATCAGTTGGGATGATTTAAGTTCTGCTGTTCAAAAAGTGGCAATGCTGTTGAGTTTATTCGCACCGGTGGCTATTGCTTGGACGTTGCTAGAAGATACGGCAAAATCCACGGAAATTACCGAAAGCGAACTAGAAGAAGCGCGGGGACAATTGGATAATTCTCATCTGATGCAACCCGTGGATGAGGACTATTCTTTTTATCGGATTCATCCCCTCGTGAGAGAATTTTTTCAAGAGCAATTACAGGCAATTCCTGAGATAAATTCTCTTTATCGATGCGCTTTTGTGGAAACTTTGTTAACCATTGCCGAAAATATCCCGCAAACCCCCACAAGGGAGATTATTGCAGCGGTAACTCCCGCAATTCCCCATCTGCAACTTGTCAGTCAAACCATGTTAGATGATATTCCCAACCCGGAAGATAATTTAATTCAGGTGTTTCTTGGGGTAGCTTTGTTTTATAAGGGACAGGGAGAATATAATTTAGCAGCAGTTACCTTAACAAAATGTTGTGAAGAAATCCAATCTCGCTTAGGAGAAAACAATCTCTATTTTGCTAGCAGTCTCAATAATTTAGCACTATTATACAAATCCCAAGGCAGATACGCAGAAGCAGAACTGTTGTGTAAGCACTCCCTTTCTCTGATAAAACAGCGATTAGGAGAAAACAATCTCGATTTTGCTATTAGGCTCGATAATTTAGCGGGATTATACCGCTGTCAAGGCAAATACGCAGAAGCAGAATCGTTGTATAAGCGCTCCCGTTCTCTGATAGAACAGCTATTAGGAGAAAACAATCTCTATTTTGCTAACATTCTCAATAATTTAGCAGAATTATACCTCAGTCAAGGCAGATACATAGAAGCGGAACCCTTGTGTAAGAGATGCCTTTCTCTGATAGAACAGCTATTAGGAGAAAACAATCTCTATTTTGCTACCAGTCTCAATAATTTAGCGGGATTATACTGCTCCCAAGGCAGATACGCAGAAGCGGAACCCTTGTATAAGCGCTCCCTTTCTATGATAGAACAGCTATTAGGAGAAAACAATCTCGATTTTGCTAACAGTCTCAATAATTTAGCACTATTATACAAATACCAAGGCAAATACGCAGAAGCAGAATCGTTGTATAAGCGCTCCCTTTCTCTGATAGAACAGCTATTAGAAGAAAACCATCCCGATGTTGCTACCAGTCTCAATAATTTAGCAGAATTATACAAATACCAAGGCAGATACGCAGAAGCGGAACCGTTGTATGTGAGAGCTATTGCTATTTATCAAGAAAGATTAGGAGAAAATCATCCCGATACCCAAAAAGTAAGGCAAAATTTTATGATTCTGTTGTCGCGATTATCCGATAAATAATTACAGCAAAGATTCCCCGATGAGATAGTTAATCTCTTAAAAAGTATCAGGTAATTAAAAGATATATCCGTTAAATAGTGCTGGCTTAATATTAGTAAATTCTTGCTAGAAAGGAGTTTTAAACTGCCATTGAGGTTGATAGACTATCCCGCTTAACGCAATTTTTATTCAATCAGTTCACGCGATTGGTTTTCTGGGGTTTGATTGCCAGAAGGCATCTTTAGCAGAGGCGGTAAGCTGACTAATTTAACAGCAAATTTCAATATCTATCTTTATCTAAGCAAATTTTAGAAAGTTTTTTGTCGATGTTAATGTTAATTATCAGTAGTCGGAGATAAAATCTTAAGAAATGTCAATTATCACTATTCTTAACGACCCTCAATAAATTAGAATCAGATCATAAATGCGATCGCTTGCTCAATTCTCGATGATTAATCTAGAGGCTAAAATCAGCAACTGAGGCAATTAACCTTTTTCAAGCTACCGAGTTTAGGTGGTAGTCACTGATAACTGATAACTGATAACTGGTAACTGAAATGACTCGCTTTATTTGGGATAAATTTAGCAAAGACTTCTTAGAAACCCTTCTTTCTCCCTACGGTACAGTAGTTGTCAGCAAAGAAGTCACCTCAGAAATTAAAGAAATTGATGTGTATTTTAATCCTAATATCTCTGAAATTCCCTCTCAGTTAGGACTATTAGGCAAATTATGCCAAAATCCCTGTTTATTGGAACCCTATCGCAATGGGATTACCCTTGATGGTATCAATGATTGTCTATCCAAGCGCTTTGCTATCCGTGAAATCTTCCACAGAGAAGCAAAGAGAAATAAACAGAGAATATCAGAGGGGGAGATACCTAAGTTATGGATTCTCACTCCTACAGCTAGTGAGCGCATTTTATCCCTGTTTACGGCTCAATTACAACCCAATTGGGGAGAAGGGGTTTATTTTCTCCCGGAGGGTTTCGGTACAGCGATTGTCGTCATTCATCAGTTACCCGCAATCCCAGAGACATTATGGTTAAGATTATTGGGTAGAGGAGGAACAAGAGAGAGAGCTATCGATGAATTAACCAGATTATCACCGAATAATCCCATAAAATCGGCTTCCTTAAACTTATTGTATAATTTGAGTAGAAATTTAGAAGCGTTATCGAAAAAAACACAGGAGGATAGGGAGTTTATTATGCGTTTAGCTCCACTTTACCAACAGGATAGGGAACGAGCGGTTCAAGAAGGGGTACAGCAGGAAGCATTAAAGTTGGTTATTAGACTTCTTCAGCGACGTTTCGGTGAAATACCCCAGAATCTAGAAGAAATCATCCGTAAACTTCCTGTGGAGCGGTTAGAAGACTTAGGACTCGCTTTATTAGACTTTAACACTTTGACGGATTTAGATAACTGGTTGCACCCGTGACTCGCTTTATTTGGGATAAATTTAGCAAAGACTTCCTAGAAACCCTTCTTTCTCCCTACGGTACAGTAGTTGTCAGCAAAGAAGTCACCTCAGAAATTAAAGAAATTGATGTGTATTTTAGTCCTAATATCTCTGAAATTCCCTCTCAGCTAGGATTATTAGGCAAATTATGCCAAAATCCCTGTTTATTGGAACCCTATCGCAATGGGATTACCCTTGATGGTATCAATGATTGTCTGTCCAAGCGCTTTGCTATCCGTGAAATCTTCCACAGAGAAGCAAAGAGAAATAAACAGAGAATATCAGAGGAGGAGATACCTAGGTTATGGATTCTCACTCCCACAGCTAGTGAGCGCATTTTATCCCTGTTTACGGCTCAATTACAACCCAATTGGGGAGAAGGGGTTTATTTTCTCCCGGAGGGTTTCGGTACAGCGATTGTCGTCATTCATCAGTTACCCGCAATCCCAGAGACATTATGGTTAAGATTATTGGGTAGAGGAGGAACAAGAGAGAGAGCTATCGATGAATTAACCAGATTATCACCGAATAATCCCCTAAAATCGGCTTCCTTAAACTTATTGTATAATTTGAGTAGAAATTTAGAAGCGTTATCGAAAAAAACACAGGAGGATAGGGAGTTTATTATGCGTTTAGCTCCACTTTACCAACAGGATAGGGAACGAGCGGTTCAGCAAGGTATTCAACAAGGTGTACAGCAGGGTCTTGAACAGGGTAGAATTCAAGAGGCCAATCTTGTTATTAGACTTCTTCAGCGACGTTTCGGTGAAATACCGCAAAATCTTGAGGAAACCATCCGTAACCTTCCTGTGGAGCAATTAGAAGACTTAGGACTCGCCTTATTAGACTTTAACACTTTGACGGATTTAGATAACTGGTTGCACCCGTGAACAATAGCGATCTCGCGTAGCGAGCGCGTTGCGAGCGCATTATCCATCCCTGATTATTCTATCGTCAAGGGGTCCACATCGATCGCCATACTTACCTTGGGTAAAACTAAGCTTTTTAGGGGAAGAAAAAGACGACCGATATCAGCCTTTTCTCCCGATAATTTTAACAGAATTTGCCAGCGATAACGGTTAGCCACGCGCATAATTGTTGCGGGTGCAGGTCCCAAAATATCCCAATCGGAACCGAAATTATTAACACATTCCTCTGCGACATTTTCAGCACTTTTCTGCACTGCTTCCCCATCTAAACCACTAAAGCGAATTAAGACTAAACTGCCGTAGGGAGGATAATTTAAACCCTCTCTCTGCATTAATTCCGTCTCGACAAAACCCTCATAATCGTGGGTTTGCACTGCTCTAATCACGGGATGTTCGGGGGTATAGGTTTGGATAATTACCTTTCCTTCTGTTTCTCCCCTTCCTGCTCTCCCTGCTACTTGGGTGAGGGTTTGAAAAGCGCGTTCGGAGGAGCGATAATCGGAGTGATAAAGTAAACCATCGGCTGCCATTACTCCTACTAGGGTAACTCGCTCTATATCTAATCCTTTGGTGAGCATTTGGGTTCCGACTAAGACATCGAATTCACCATCAGTAAATAGTTTTAATAGTTCCCGGGGAGCATTTTTGTTGCGGGTGGTATCACTATCAAAACGCAAGCAGCGCAAATCAGGAAATTCTTTGCTTAATTCTTGGGTGACTCGCTGAGTGCCAGTACCGAAAAATTTTAGATAGGGAGAACCGCATTCAGGACATTGTTTCGGATGGATGCGACCATAGTTGCAGTAGTGACAGCGGAGTAATTCTTGCGCTCCCGGTTCGGTGTGATGGTAGGAGAGAGAGACATCACAGTGGGGACACTCCAGCACATAACCGCAACTTCGACAAGATACAAAGGTACTATGTCCCCGGCGGCTGACGAATAAAATTGCCTGTTCTCCCTTGTCGCGCAGGGTTTCCAGAGATGAACGCAGGGATTGACTAAAGAGGGAACGATTGCCTCGCTGCAATTCCCGTCGCATATCGACGATTTCCACCCGCGGTAAGGGGCGATTTTGGATGCGATCGGGCAAAGATAGGTAAAGACGGGGATTAGCTTGGGATTCTAGCCATGTTTCTAGGGATGGCGTGGCCGAGCCTAAAATTACGCGACAATGGTTTAATTGAGATCGCCATTTAGCCACGGTACGCGCGTGATAGGTGGGAAGTAATTGACTTTGTTTAAAGCTGCTATCGTGTTCTTCATCGAGGATAATCATGCCTAGATGGGGTAAAGGAGCAAAAATCGCCGATCTCGTCCCGATAATAACTTGCGGGGTTCCTGTCAACATCTGTCGCCAGGTATCGTATCTTTCTCCTTCCGAGAGGGCGCTATGATAAACATAGACTCGATCGCCAAAACGGGCCACAAAGCGATCGGTTAGTTGCGGTGTTAATCCAATTTCGGGGACTAAAACCAAGGCAGATTTACCCGCTGCTAGGACAGGTGCGATCGCCTGTAGATAGACTTCTGTTTTACCCGATCCCGTCACTCCATGTAAGAGAGCGCTTTCACCACCTTTTAGGGTTTGAATGGCTTCTAAAGCTTGTTTTTGACTAGAAGTGAGTGTTTTTGGTTGATCCCTGCTCATAATCGCCGAGGATAAGCGCAGAAATTCTCGATCCTCAATCACCACATAACCCTTGTCAATGAGCGGTTTAAAATGTTTTGTCCCCGCAAGTTTTACCAATTCTGGCAGCCACATTTCTCCTCCCTGGTGGCGTAAAATTTCGAGAATTTTGCGCTGATTTTCGGTTAAATCCCTAGGAAAGTCGGTTATTAGCAGGGTAATGGCTTTTTTTTGTTTAATATTGGTACTTTTGGGTGCTTCTAGATAACTTTCTACCCAACCGCGCTTAACTAAGTCTCGGATACCGTAATTGGCATTTTTTACTTTTTCTTGCAGGTATTTCGCCGAATAATCGCCTTCTTTTTGATTTTTGAGCAGGGATAAAATCTGACGGGAGAGGGGAGTACAAAAAACTTCGGCACCGGGGGGAATCGCTGCTGGTTTTAATCTGATGCGACGTTGGGAACTTCGCAGTAAACCCGTAGGTAAAGCGACGCGAACAACGGTGATTAAATCTGTTGCGTAGTATTGGGCGATTTTCGTCAATAACTGCCAATAATTATCGGGAAAAAACCCCTTAGCTATCACATCTTCCACGGGACGAATTTGATTTTCTTCCAGTCCTGCGGGCAAATTTTCGAGAAATCTAAGAGCAATTCCCCCAATTACCTGAGAACCGAAGGGAACGCTTAAAATATCGCCAATTTCTACCGTTAAATCCGGGGGAATACTATAGGTTAATATTTGCTGATCCTCTTGACTATCTCTAGGATAAGGCCGATCGACCAAAACTTCTAACCACGGTTGTCTAGTTGTGGTTAATTGGTAAGGTGTGCGAGGTTCCGCTACAGCTAGAGTAGCATGGCGATCGAGCATGGTTATCAGTTATCAGTTATCAGTTATCAGTTATCAGTGGCAAGTGGCAAGTGGGGAGAATGAGGTATTTAAATTATAGTTTAAAGCTTGAGGGCTCTCCCAGGTTTGGTGGGTAAAATGTATTCTAAGATACATTCCTCCTAGTGAGGGGGTGGAACGAACCACAAAGACACAAAGGACACAAAGATCGATCGATCCTATGTAAGTTAAACTTATCACACAGAACCTAGAAGAGCCGCTTGAGGGGAATAAAAATAGCTAATTTTCTCTAAAAACAGTTTAAATATTGCTTTTTTGTCCACAAATTCAGTTATCAGTGGCAAGTGGCAAGTGGGGCGAATGGGGTATTTAAATTATAGTTTAAAGCTTGAGGGGAATAAAAATAGCTAATTTTCTCTAAAAACAGTTTAAATATTGCTTTTTTGTCCACAAATTTTGATTTTTAGCTAGTGAAGTCTCCCCAAAATAATTTTTGGCCACCCTTAAGCATTGATAAAGTTAATGATAATCATTGACTATTAGCTATTGAATTAAAGCATAGTTAGTCAAAACTTGAGAATAGTTCTCAATAAAAAAAGCAAAGAATAGTCATAAAAAGCTGACTGCTATCTTGATTGTTAAGAAGCGTGATCTTTACCTAGTCAAATACTAAAAACCTTAGTTAGAGTGTATAAGTGGAAACCCTGAAAGTCTCCCCTATTCACCAGAAAATCTGATTATCTGGTTGAGCGATTTGTAACAATCCACACAGAAGCGCCTAATTATATCCCAGAAATGGCCGCCATTAATTAAGAAAACGTTTAAAAAATCTGCTCCCCGAAAATTCAATGTAACAATCAGCCCATTGGGAGAAACTAAGTTTTTCCCCCCTATTATAACCCCACTCCATCCATAACTGCTTATGAAAATCTCTAAACTAGCCGCTGATGATAATTTTAATCAAATCATTGCCCTGGAGACAAATCCTTTAGAACTGGACAGCGTGGATTTTAATGAAAGAACTGACGAGGATATGACTGAATCTTTACCGGAAACCCTAAAAAACACTCGTGGGAGTAGTGGAACGGGATACGATAAAGGCAGCAATGAAGATACTGTTGGCGCATTTTTTAAAGAAATGGCTCGTTATCCCCTGCTTAGTGCGGAAGAAGAAATTGAATTAGCCTACTCGGTTAAGTTTCTCATGGAAGCGGAAGAAGTACGCCAAAAACTGCAAGAAAATTTACATCGTCCCCCGACGAAAACAGAATGGGCGATCGCTTTAGAATTAGATAATGAACGTCAACTGGAAAACCGTCTTTATCGCGGACGAACAGCTAAACGGAAGATGATTCGTTCTAATTTGCGCTTGGTGGTTTCTATCGCTAAACGCTATTTAAATCGCGGGGTTCCTTTCTTAGATTTAATTCAAGAAGGTGCGATCGGACTCAACCGTGCGGCCGAAAAATTCGATCCTAATAAAGGTTATAAATTCTCTACCTATGCTTATTGGTGGATTCGACAAGCAATCACCCGCACCATTGCTAACGATGCGCGAACAATTCGTTTACCGATTCACATTGTCGAAAAACTCAATAAACTCAAAAAAGCGCAGCGCATTCTCAAGCAAGATTTACAGCGCAATCCCAATGAACGGGAACTCGCGGAAGCGTTAGAAATAACTCCCGAACAATTGCGGCAATTATTACAATTGCGTCGTCAATCTCTCTCTTTAAATCATCGTGTAGGGAAGGGAGAAGATACGGAATTAGTGGATCTTTTGGAAGATGATGATCTACAACTTCCCGAAGATAAAATGAATGAGATGATGATGCGTCAAGAAATTTTCGCAGTTTTAAGTGATGTTCTCACCGAACGGGAAAAAGATGTTATCTCCCTCCGTTATGGTTTAGCTACCAGTCAACCCTATACCCTAGAGGAAGTGGGGGGAATGTTCAATTTATCTCGCGAACGAGTACGTCAAATTCAAACTAAAGCGATGCGAAAATTACGTCGTCCTCAAGTCGCACGTCGTCTGAAAGGATGGTTACATTAATAACTTTTTCTAACTCGTTCTCTTCTCTCTCCTTTTTCTTGGAGAGCTTTTTTTGTCGATATTTAGCTTAAAATTAAGATCAAGCTGATTTTCTCAGTAGATAGTCATAATACCTATGAACCGACATCTCCAACAGAAAGTGAAAACGGGAAAATATCAATCTCCAGAAAATCATCCTCTCATGGATGGAGAAACTTTTGTCACTGAAATTGTCGATCATAAATATACTAGCTAGTTAAAAGCTGAATATAATAGGCAATTTTTCAGCTATTTTTTCTAGTTCTCAATAAAATCAAACTAATTCAATATGTCTAAAAACTCTTGGTTAATTCCCGATAATATTTATTTTCTCAACCATGGTTCCTATGGTGCAACCCCTAGAATAGTCTTGGATTATCAGCAACAATTGCGGGAACGAATGGAAAGGCAACCCTTAGCATTTTTGGGGAGAGAATTAGAGGGTTTATTAGATATTTCTAGGCAAAAATTAGCGGATTTAGTGGGAGTAAATAGCGATGATTTAGTCTTTGTTCCCAATGCAACCACAGCAGTGAATGCGGTGTTAAATTCCTTAACTTTTCAGGAAAATGAGGAAATTCTGATCACCGATCAGACCTATAATGCTTGTGCTAATGCAGTTAAACATATAGCTAAAAGATGGGGTTTAAAGGTAATTATCGCTAAAATTCCCTTTCCTGTACAGTCTCCTTTAGAAATTAGTCAAGCAATTTTAGCATCTGTTTCTCCTCGGACAAAATTAGTAGTTTTAGATCATGTCACCAGTCCCACGGCCTTAATTTGGCCAATCGCAGAAATTGTGCAAGAATTAAATAATCGGGGTATTGATACTCTCATCGATGGCGCTCATGCTTTAGGTTTTTTACCCCTTAATATCGGGGCAATTAATCCCACCTATTATACTGCTAATTGTCATAAGTGGTTATGTAGTCCCAAGGGGGCTGCTTTTCTCTATGTGCGCGGGGATAAACAGGCAATAATTCGACCTTTAACTATTAGCCATGGGGCTAATTCTCCTCGACAAGATCGTTCCCGTTTTCAGTTAGAATTTGCTTGGATGGGAACCGATGATCCCAGCGCTTATTTATCAGTGCCAAAAGCGATCGAGTTTTTAAATTCTCTCTCTATTGATGGTTTACTGGGTCTGATGGCGAGGAATCATAATTTGGTTTTAAAAGCCAGAAATTTGCTTTGTCATGCCTTGCAGGTCAATTATCCCTGTCCAGAATCAATGATCGGATCGATGTCCTCAATTCTAATTCCTAGTTATGCTTGGATAACAGAAGATTTATCCAGACAACTGTGGGAAAAATATCAGATTGAAGTGCCGATAATTCCCTGGGGAGAAGCATCATTAATTGTGAGGATTTCTGCTCACTACTATAATTCGATCGAGCAGTATGAATATTTAGCCGGGGTTTTAAATTACTTGCTATTGGAGTCAAGATAAGCTGGGAGAGAGGAGCATCGGAGCAGGGGAAAAAAATCCATAACTGAGTTTTTAAAGTTGAATTGGGAGTTAATAACGGACTTGCTATGAGAACCGATAATTGGGCTAAAATGCCTCTTGGAGCATGGTTTCCTTGAGCATTTCTAAACCTTTTTTCACCCGACGGGAGACGGTAACAATACTAATGCCTAATTGTTCGGCGGTTTCCCGTTGAGTAAGATCTTTAAGGAAGACAAATTCGAGAATATAACGGGTTTTCTCTTCTAATTGAGCCAGTGCCTGTTGTAAACGAATGCGATCCTCTTGACAAAGTTGAAAGCTGCGATAACCGGGATCGGGAACGATGTCTTTTAAACAGGTGTTATTATCTTCATCGTTATTAACCGTCGCATCGAGACTAAGAGGTTCACGGTTTTGGAAAGCCAGTTTTACCTCTTGCCATTCTTCGATCGAAATATTTAAAGCGAGGGAGATTTCCGTATCATTGGGTTGACGATTGTGGATAGTTTGGAAATCGCGACGCATATTTGTCGCTTGTCTGCCTAAATCTAACCAACGACGAGGAATGCGAACTGTGTAACCTTTATCGCGCAGATAGTGTTGAATCTCGCCACGAATATAGGGAATAGCGAAGGAACTAAAAGCATGACCTTTGCTGCTGTCAAAACGTTTGATCGCCCGAATTAGTCCCATACAGCCAACCTGCACTAAATCTTCGTAATTTTCATGGCATTGATTGACCCAATGATGAGCTTCCCTTCTGACTAATCCTAGGTTTAACCGGATAATTTGATCCCGAAACTTATTATCCCCTGTTTTTTGGTATTTTTGAAACAGGGTAAGAGTTTCTAGTTTAAGATTTTCTTTATTTAGGCCAGACATAGGACGTTAACAGACTTAAAAAATCATTGACTATAAAAGCTCACTATTGCATAGCTCTGACAAATCCCAATACAGTCTAGATTGGAAGCGGCAAGCAATGGCAACAATGTAACTTACTACAATCTTGATCGTACGGTCTTTACATAAAGGCTTGTGTGATTTCAAGCAGTCAAGGCAGTATTTAAAGACACAAGTGAGCTAAAACGCTGGTAATTAGGGTTGGCTGAAAAAGTTGTTCCTAGAGGCAGGGTGTGGGGTGTGGGGAAGTGGGGAAGTGGGGAAGTGGGGTGTGAATTTGGCTCTACCGAACCTGTTATGTAAAACTATCAACAACTTATGATTGTAAAGCTTGTACACTAAGGCTTTGAGTTTTTGTTAAATTGATATTTATCAACTTTAGAGCATTGCTGTGCAGAGAGTGAGCTTGAGGAATTTTCTACAGTGTAAGTTCGGAAGAACCGTGAATTTTACCCCCGAAAAGTCTTAATCCAACAAGGTTTTTAGATTTATTCAGCCAACCCTATCTAGAAAACTAGAACTCGAACAAAGGTAAACTCCGATCCTTATTTTTCGGCAATTTCGCCAGTAAACCTAAATGTTCGTAGGCAGCCGCTGTCACTACGCGGCCCCGGGGAGTCCGATGAAGATAACCTATTTGTAATAAATAAGGCTCATACACCTCCTCAATCGTCTTGGCATCTTCTCCCGTGGCTGCCGCTACCGCTTCCAATCCCACGGGTTTGCCTTGAAACTGTTCGATCATCGTCTTTAATACTAATCGATCGGTCCAATCTAAACCCATAGAATCCACATTTAATTGATTTAATCCCTCAGCGGCTAACTGGGGGGTGATAATAGTTTCTCCCTTCACCTGCACATAGTCGCGCACCCGTTTTAATAAACGATTGGCAATGCGTGGAGTTCCCCGACTGCGACGGGAAATTTCGATCGCACCTGCTTCAGTCATGGGAATATTAAAAATAGTGGCACTTCTGAGCATAATTGCTGTCAATTCCTCGACCGTATAGAAACGCAGACGTTGAATCATGCCAAAACGATCGCGTAAAGGCGCAGTTAAAGAGCCAACTTTGGTAGTAGCACCGATTAAAGTAAAGGGAGGCAGGGAAATACTGCGAATTTTCGCTGCTTGACCCTTACCAATCGTCACATCTAGGCGATAATCCTCCATAGCTGGGTATAATAACTCCTCCGTCACCCGATTCAGTCGATGAATTTCGTCGATAAAAAGAATATCCCGGGGTTGAAGATTGATCAGGATGCCGGTAATGTCCCGGGGACGCTCTAAAGCGGGGGCGGCAGTAATGCGGCAATTTACTCCCATCTCAGCCGCTAAAATTAAAGCCATGGTGGTTTTGCCTAACCCCGGCGGTCCGTAGAAGAGCAAATGATCGATCGCTTCTTGTCTAGCTTTGGCCGCGGCGATGGTGACTTTTAGATTAGCCTTTAAGTCCTGTTGACCGATATAATCCTCTAGGGATTGTGGACGAATCTGCGCTTCTGCTTTTTCCGTTTCTTCTATAGTGGGATTGGGAGTGAGCAGATTTTCCTCGGCTGCCGGGGGGGAATTGTGCGATCGTTTGATGGCCATTGTTACAATCAAGAGTCTAGGATATGTTAGCGAAGCGGATTTTGCCTTGTTTGGATGTCAATAAAGGTCGGGTAGTTAAAGGGGTTAATTTTGTCAATCTTCAGGATGCTGGCGACCCCGTGGAGTTAGCTCGCTTGTATAATCAGGCAGGGGCTGATGAGTTGGTTTTTCTTGATATTACTGCTACCCATGAAGATCGCGACACGATTATTGATGTAGTCTATCGCACAGCGGAACAGGTTTTTATTCCTCTGACCGTGGGGGGTGGCATCCAATCCTTAGAAAATATTAAAAATTTGTTAAGAGCCGGGGCCGATAAAGTCAGCATTAACTCGGCTGCCGTGCGCGAGCCGGAATTGCTCGATCGAGCCAGCGATCGCTTTGGTAAACAGTGTATTGTGGTGGCGATCGATGCTAGACGACGCAAGGATGTGCATAACCCCGGTTGGGAGGTTTATGTTCGGGGTGGACGGGAAAATACGGGTATTGATGCTTTATTATGGGCTAAAGAAGTGGAAAAACGCGGGGCGGGTGAGTTGTTAGTTACCAGTATGGATGCTGACGGCACGCAAGCGGGTTACGATCTGTCCTTGACAAAAGCGATCGCAGAAAGGGTGGAGATTCCTGTGATTGCCTCTGGAGGAGCAGGTAATTGTCAGCATATCTACGAAGCATTGACGGAAGGCCGAGCAGAAGCGGCTTTATTGGCTTCTTTGCTCCATTATGGTCAATTAACTATCGCTGAGGTCAAAAATTATCTGCAAAATCACCAAGTCCCCGTGCGTTAGCTAGGGAAAATGAGAGCAAGATTTACAGAACTTAATCTGGTGATTGAGTCGCTTTTCCCCAGAAAAGGATTTCTTCAGGCTGCAAACCAAGAAGAGCAAAATTTAGACCTATTACTTAAAGTCAATGGCTGACGGCTGACAGCCGCGATCGAGCAACCAGCAAAAAATCCCTTTTTTAACTTCCCTCCGATTATCCCTCCAGAAAATTATGTATTAGAATAGAAGAAAGTTAACAAAATTTAAAATATGTTAGTTCCGATTCTCATCTTTGACCTCGGTCTTGTGGCTTGGTCATTGCATCTGATGCAGCAAGCGTTCGACAGGCAAGAGTTTTCCTTGATGCTGGCGGGAACCTTGGTGGCAGCAGCGGCAGCGGCTATGTTAGTAGTTTATTTCCTCATGGGCCACTGTTTAACCTATTTAACCCAAATTTCGGCTCCTGTCTAAATGGAGGCGATTGTTTCACCATTGTCTTATCAGCGATCGCATTGTGAGGGACAAATTTTTTTCTCGTCACCCCTTGACAAAGTAATTCTATTTAAGCTATATTCAAAAATGGTCTTCGCGGGGTTATAGCTCAGTTGGTAGAGCACCTCAATGGCATTGAGGGGGTCAGCGGTTCGAATCCGCTTAGCTCCATACAGTTAAGATAAGAGTTTCAGGGTTACTGGAACCAAAAAAGTGGCGAGGAGATGGTAGATTGAAAGAGGATTTCTGGTTAGAAAAGTCTCTTTTTACATACATCGATACTCTCTCAGGACAAAATTAATGATAGAGCTTTTTAAGCAACTACCTCGTTGGTTGCGGCTAAGTCTGGTTTTTCCGCTTTTATTTCTCAATGGTTGGTTATTATTCCAATTATTTAGCTATCTAGAACCCTTAGTCAGTATTTTTGTCACTGCTAGTTTACTAGCTTTTGTCTTAGATGTTCCCATCAAACTACTGCAAAGACGCGGGGTTAATCGCAGTGGTTCGATCGCTATTGTCTTTTTAATTGCCCTATTAATTTTGAGCGTTTTAGGTTTAATTTTAATTCCCCAGATTGTCGAACAATTAAGCAGTTTAATCAATAGTTTGCCCCAGTGGATCGAGTCGGGAACCGAACAGATACAAAATTTAGAAAAGTGGGATAAAACTCAGAAATATGCGATTTATATCGAGCAATCAATCACCCAGTTATCGGAACGACTAACTAACGTTTTGCAAACTCTTAGCACTCAATTACTGAGCTTTGTGCTGGGAACTATCAACAGTATCCTAAACATTCTCTTTGTTCTGGTTATAACTGTCTTTCTGGTTCTCTATGGCGAACAAATTTGGGAGGGAATTTTAAGCTGGATTCCTGCTCCCTGGAATCTCAAATTAAGAACTATTATTCGTCAAACTTTTGAAACCTATTTTGCTGGTCAAACCATTTTAGCGGGAATTCTCAGCCTGGCTCAAATTTTTGTTTTTGTCATTCTCAAGGTCGATTATGCCCTATTATTCGGGGTGGCGATCGGTCTAACTACATTAATTCCTTTTGCCAGTGCCTTTACCATTATTGGCATTAGTACCCTACTAATGTTTCAAGATTTTTGGTTAGGGTTAAAAGTTTTGACCCTGACTATTATTGTCGGTCAAATTAATGATAATGTCATCGCCCCTCGGCTAATGGGAGGTATGATCGGACTTAATCCCGTCTGGATTATTCTATCTCTTTTTATCGGTGGCAAAGTGGCAGGAATTCTCGGTTTATTGATAGCAGTTCCCATCGCTAGTGTGCTGAAAAGTACCATCGATATCATCCGCTCACAGCAGCGGGAAAAAGAACCGGTAGTTATCCTAGAAGAAACGGTGAAAAATTCCTCGGAGGAGAGCAAATAATAATAAATCCTGTTTTTTCAGTGAACAGTAAACAGTAATGAGTGAATTGAAAACTCACATCTGCTAACTGCTAACTGATAACTGATAACTGATAACTGTTATGAGCGGCTAATTTCTTCGAGAATAGCCATCGCTTCTGTCACCCTATCCCTAGGGATAAATAAATGATCGTGATAATAACCAGAAATGACATTGACGCTAATTGCCGCTTCGGACAGTTTCTCACTAATCACCGCTAAAAATCCCACCGCCGCTAAACTAGAGTGCACAGAAAGAGTAATTTGTCTATAAATATATTTGTACTGTAAATTCTTGCGATCGGCTTGCTGACGGGGAATAATCACCGTTATTCCTTCCTCTTCCCGAAATTGGCAGATAGGAGTTAATTGTAGCTGTTCCAGTCCTGTTGCTGTGAGGGAAGAGAAAACGAATTCTTCAGTATTTAGGATTGGTTTCAGGGATTGGAGCAGAATATCGAGATTAGTTTCGCCTTCCTCGGGTTTTTCTGGCGATTTTTTCGCCGCATCCATACACTGATTAGCAGCAGCGTCAGCCACACTATTTTTAGCTCGTTCAATCCAGCGCCAGCTAATGCGATCGAATTGGGTGACTAATTGACAAGCACGCTGATAAAAGGGACGTAAACTATCGCTTTTTACCTTCCAGTCTCCCTTAACTTGATTGATGACTAATTGACTGTCTCCCCGAATTTCTAGGCTTTTTAAGCCTAATTCTTGGGCTTTTTCCAATCCAATAATCAATCCTGTGTATTCAGCCTCGTTATTAGTGGCTATCTCCATATATCTACTCGTAGTCAAGGAATTACCCTCGGCTAAAACTATTACCGCTGCACCGGCTGCTCTCCCCGGATTGCCGCGAGAACCACCATCAAAATAGAGAACTGCTGAATTATCGGTTTTTTGAGCTTTTTTATCCATAATTTTCGTCAATAAATCTTGGTATCTCCATTTTTATCCCTTTGACAATTGTAGGCGGTAGCGATTCCGGGATCGGCAAAGCGGACAAGCAAAATTTTAGCCGATCGCCGCTACCGGATAACTTTTTTTCTGCAAGTTATTGATAATAATTTGCAGTTGTTGGTTATACTGAGAACATCAGCCTAGAGTTATATTGCTAATAGTTCTCAATTAAAAGCCCCATGAGTATAGACAAATGGCCATCGAAAGGTGAGAAAATCTTCAATCTTAGTGCTTGGGATCCCTGGCAGGTTTACCACCAGATGCAAGCCCTAAACATTGAATGTCAATGCTCGCTCCATCAGCTTTTGCCGGTTCGCATTGATGCCTCCGCTCAACTTTTATAGCTGTGGATTGTCCTGCGACAGGTGGAGGCCTCCCGAGGCTGTTTAATCCCTTGGCTGGAAACCTGTTGGCAAGCATAATCCTTGAGAAAAATTAGCAATCTAAGAGTAAAAAGTGAGAAAGTATGTCAAAATCTGCAACTACCATGATTCCCTTTCAAGTGGTCGGTCAATTCCTCGGTTTTGTCCTCAAGGACGGATATAAGGTAAAATACCTGAGAATCAGTGTTGATAAACGGGAATATTGGTTTAAGCCCGAAAAAACACTGCGAGACCACATACCTCTCAATATTGCTCTCCACTCATGGCTAAAAGTGACGGGAGAAAGTAGTCTTTGTTCAAAAAAGGGAAAATTAAAACTGAGGGTACTAGGGATTGAGCATTTATCCGGCGAAAAAACCCCAGAAGTCACCCCGGCAAAAGCGAAAAAAGCCACCGTTTTAATCTGTCAGAAGTCCGATTGTTGGAAAAATGGCGGTGCGAGAGTCTGCCAAAGGTTAGAGAGTAGTTTAGAGGAAAAAGGACTGGGAGAAGCGGTGAATATTAAATTAACCGGCTGTTTAAAACAGTGCAAAAAAGGCCCGAATCTGGTGGTTATGCCCGATAAAAAGCATTATAATCAGGTAGCTCCCCAAGATGTCCCCTCCCTAATCGAGCGGCATTTTGCCACTTCTGAGCAAGAGAATACTGTATCAGTTTAACTAGAAATTTAATCGGAGATCGCTGTTGACAAACGATCTTTTTTGTGTATCAAAGGGACGAAGTGCCTAAAATTGTAATAAATTAGGGGTAGAAAAAGTCAATTCTTGCCGCCGATAATTTATGACTGGTACCACTGCAACCTTGTTAATTTCTTGTCCCGACCAGATTGGTCTGGTGGCGAAAATCGCTAATTTTATCTACGCTAATGGCGGCAATATTATCCACGCCGACCAACACACGGATTTTTCGGCAGGATTGTTCCTGATGCGGATAGAATGGCAATTAGAGGGGTTTAATTTACCCCGTGGGATGATCGAACCAGCTTTCGCCGCTATTGCCAAACCTTTGCAGGCTAGTTGGTCTCTACATTTTTCCGATACTGTCCCGCGTCTAGCTATTTGGGTGACAAAACAGGATCATTGTCTCCTCGATTTATTATGGCGACAACAGGCGGGAGAAATTAGGGCAGAAATTCCTTTAATTATTAGCAATCATCGAGAATTACACTCAGTTGCCAATCAATTTGGTATTGATTTTTATCATCTTCCTATTACCGCCGAAACCAAGATTGAACAGGAAGCCAGACAATTAGAGTTACTGCGGGAATACCGGATAAATTTAGGGATTTTAGCTAAATATATGCAGGTTCTCACCCCAGATTTTATTAACTTTTTTCCCAATATTATCAACATTCATCATTCTTTTTTACCGGCTTTTGCGGGAGCTAATCCCTATCAACGGGCCTACGCTCGAGGGGTAAAAATTATTGGAGCCACGGCCCATTATATCACTGCCGATCTCGATCAGGGGCCAATTATCGAGCAGGATGTGGTCAGAGTTAGTCATCGCGATACCGTAGGAGATTTCATTCGTCAAGGTAAGGATTTAGAAAGGGTGGTGTTAGCGCGAGCGGTACGTTTACACTTGCAAAATCGCGTTTTAGTTTACGCTAATCGCACGGTAGTATTCGCTTAAGGTTGCTAGGGTAAGCTCATCTAAAATGGTATAAGATGTACTTGACAAAAAAGAGAGCATGGAAGGTTAAAAATTAGGAAGTATCGGCGCGATTGACTAAAATAACAATAGACTAGATCGGAAGGAAACAATTATTTATGGCAACCACATCCGAAGACGTATGGCGACTCTTAGCCGAATTAACTGCCGCTCAAAAAGAAACTGATAAACAACTCAAGGAAGTCAGTCAACAACAGAAGGAGACTGAACTACTATTGAAGGAAAACGCCCAACAACAGAAGGAAAACGCCCAACAACAGAAAGAAACTGACAAACAACTCAAAGAACTGGGCAAACAAATTGGGGGACTCGGTGCAAAATTCGGCAGCTTTACCGAAGGACTTGCCCTTCCTTCAATGGAAACGATTCTCGGACAACAATTTGGTATGGAGGTTATCAGTCCCAGTGTGCGAGTCAGTAAAGAAGGACAACACCTAGAAATTGATGTTCTTGCCTATACCAATGGTGAGCTAAATACTGCCTATATCGTTGAGGTTAAAAGTCATGTTAGACAGGAAGATATTACTCAATTAAAAAGTATTTTGCAACGGTTTCGCCGCTTTTTTCCTGAACACAAGGATAAAAAACTCTATGGCATATTAGCGGCGGTTGATTTATCCCCAGAATTACGCGAAAAAATTCTGCAAGAAGGGCTTTATGTGGCTCGGATTCATGACCAAGTATTTGAATTAGATATTCCCGATAATTTTCAGCCTCAAACCTATTAAAAATTTCGATGTGATCGCTATATCTTCCCCAAAGGCAGAAACACTCTCTTCTTCATGAATCGGCAAAATTTAGTAAAATAGTAATAGACCAAATCAGAGAGAAAAAATCATCATGGCAACTACATCCGAAGACGTATGGCGACTCTTAGCCGAATTAACTGCCGCTCAAAAAGAAACTGACCGACAACTCAAGGAAACTGACCGACAACTTAAGGAAGTTAGTCAACAACAGAAGGAAAACGCCCAACAACAGAAAGAAACTGACAAACAACTCAAAGAACTGGGCAAACAAATTGGGGGACTCGGTGCAAAATTCGGCAGCTTTACCGAAGGACTTGCCCTTCCTTCAATGGAAACGATTCTCGGACAACAATTTGGTATGGAGGTTATCAGTCCCAGTGTCCGAGTCAGTAAAGAAGGACAACACCTAGAAATTGATGTTCTTGCCTATAGCAATGGTGAGCTAAATATTGCCTATATCGTTGAGGTTAAAAGTCATGTTAGACAGGAAGATATTACTCAATTAAAAAGTATTTTGCAACGGTTTCGCAGCTTTTTTCCTGAACACAAGGATAAAAAACTCTATGGCATATTAGCAGCGGTTGATTTATCCCCGGAATTACGCGAAAAAATTTTGCAAGAAGGGCTTTATGTGGCTCGGATTCATGACCAAGTATTTGAATTAGATATTCCCGATAATTTTTCACCTCAAACCTATTAAATAACCCTGCTCTAGGAAAAACTTTTTCAGTAAGCTTTATTGTAATTGTCCGCGCAGAGCATAACGATCTTTTTCTAAACCGAAAGCGAAGAGAAAAGAATGGCTTATAGTGGGGTTAGAAAGAGTAAAAAAGAGAAAGAGAGCGATAACAGCCAATCCTGACGATAAACTAAACATAGTTTCGTAGGAAATTGCTAAAACCCCCAGAATTGGACCTGCTAAGGCCGTTCCCACATCAAAACCGCCGATACAGATAGAATAGGCCCGGCCGCGTTCTTGGGGCCTAGAGCGATCGGAGATTAAAGCCAGTAACATAGGGAATAAAATCCCCCCTCCCGTACCTTCGAGAATAGCGGCTAAAATTAAAGCGGAAGGAGATCGAGCAGAAGATAGAACCAACATGGATAAACCATAGCAAAAAACGCTAATAGTGATGAATAAACCCCGTCCATAGCGATCGCTGGCTCCTCCCGACAAAATCCGCCCGATTACGCCCGATACTGCCGCACAACTGTAGAATAGACCAGGACTAAAAGGTATCTGATTTTCGAGGAGAAACAGGGGTAAAAAAGCGACTAAACCACCGAATAAAGTACCAACCAGTAGAAAAACTAAGGTAGGGACTAAAAAAGCCCGCTCTTGACATAATGCCCAAAAACTGCGCTCAATTGTCCGATTTTCTGCCTTCATTTCCGCTAATTTTTTCTTGAAGTCCGGTTCTTGAATGGAGAAACCCAAGAGAAATGCGATCGCTCCTGAAGTGGCAGAAACTAGAAATAAACCGTCATAACCGATCGATTCGTAGAGATAACTGCCTAAAGCCGGACCTATTCCCATGCCTAGGAGTGCAGTTAGGCTCATATAACCAATTATCTCCCCCCGTTGACGAACGGGGGAAAAATCCACCACTAGGGTGCTGTAACCAGTGGTAAAAGCGGCAATACTGAGGCCATGGTAGGCGCGGACGGCGAATAAAGAGGAAAGATCGCGAAAAAATAGATAACCGAGGGGTGCGGTAGCGGCGACAATAGTTCCAAATAAAACCACTAATTTGCGACTGCGGCGATCGACTAGATTGCCTAACCAACTGCGCGATAAAATTAAACCGATGGCAAAGGCCCCCATGACAAAACCGATATCTTGTTTGCTACCGCCTAGGGAATCAATATAGATGGGGAGAGTGGGGACAAGAGTGGTGATACTTATCCAGAAAAACAGCGCCGTGACGAAGAGAATCAGTAGTTGACGACGAGTTTCGCCAGTAAGCGATCGAAAAGTTTTGAAAGCGTTCACAACAGCGACCGTCACGGGCAACAAAAAGACCCGGAGATCACGCCAGTCACAAGCATCCCGTATTGCTGCTACCTTCCGGTCCTGACAAGGTTAAGGCGTTGCGATCGCATGAGTCCGAGTCTTTTCTATCATAACATCTTTTTCCGGGATACTGGCATTTTTTTCCAGAGAATTTCCTCTCAATCTAGACTGGGAACAGAAATTTTCTCAACGAGGGGGTTTTTGCAATTGTTGTTGTAGAGAAATTTCTGGTTCGATCGCCAATCCGCTAAACTGTCGGATCAAGGGTGAAGGACTCTCCCTAGAATCGGCAGCGAGGAAAAATAACCAACGGCTGCCGGGGGTGAGTTGTTCAATGGAATTGAAGTTACTTGTCAACCAAATTAGCGGTAAATTAGGCAGATTAGCGTTTTTTTGACTAGCTTTTGCCTCTATACTGGCTAAAGTTTCTAAAATGATCCTCTCCCCCTGAATTAAACCCGTTTCACCGGTCCAGAGTTTCACATTTAATTGCCGACGATGGGCATAAAAATAGAGGGAAGCAGCGGCAATAATCGCCCGTTCAAAACTGTCTTCTTGCCAATCACAGAGGGTATCGAGACAGATAATCACTTCCTGTCCTCCCGTTAACACTTCTAATTCCCGAATTTGAAATTCTCCCAAACGGGCGCTAGTTTTCCAGTGAATTAAACGGGTAGAATCACCCTGGCGATATTGTCTCAGGTTACGCGTAAGTCCTTGACTAGCCCTTTGATAATAGCGATTATTTTCTAATTTTTGTGCCATCTCTTGACCGAGGGAATCGATTAGGGGACATTGTTGTAAGGGTAAAATTTGGGGATAAACTAAAGCTTTAGCCGCTGCTTGATGACAACGACGACACCAAAATAAACCGAGAGGGGCTGCTGTTCTTAATTGTACTTCTTGCCAGTGATAAATACCCCGTTTACTGGTGGGTAAATAATAGGTCCAACGATGGCAACTTTTGGGGGCAATCGTTTCTATTGGGGTTATTTTTGGCTGATCGAGAACTATAGGCAGGATATCTGTCACTTCTAACAGATTTATCGGCTGATTGCTAGTATTTTCTATCTCTAGGCTAATACTAAGATCGTCTCCCGCACTTACGGGTACAATGGCAAGACGACGCACTTTCAGGGGAAGAAGGGAACGACGGGGTAAAATTATCGATAAAATTAAAATGGCGATTGTCGTGCCACAGATAGCATACAACCATCCCGCCATGGTATTAGTCGCCGCTCCGAAAAAACAGAGGGTAATGCCAATGATTACCCCACCACCGTAAGCGGGTAAAATACCGCGATCTTCTAACCAAGTTTTCATAGGGTTTAGTGGTTTTGTCGTCTTTGCTGGAAGGCTAAAAATCAGACCCACACTTCTAGAATTACCCCAAAAGCCCTCTGATCAGCGAAGGGAGTCCTATCCCTTGCCACTATTGTTATTTTTCTTAACAAAACTTAACAATTGATGGCAAAATTTTGCTTGCTTTTGTCGGCAGATTTTGGGATAATATTTTTAAAAGAGTTTATTCATAATTGGAATCTAAGCACTCAAGAGTAAACACAAACATACCATTATGAAACAAGCATAACCCAAGCCGCCGCTAAAGTCAAGCACTTACTCTAATTATTTTTCGCCTGAAACTTCTAATTCCGTGGTCGGTGGGGGGTTGGAGATATTAGTTAAAATAACAAAGGTTGAAACCCGTGTTTGCGGGAAGCTGCACCGATTTGTTCCATTTTAGGGACGGTAATTTGATTGCGTCCCCAGGAAAAATTAGTTTGCCAACCCTCCAACTCCAATAAAATCGCCTCAGCAAAACAGGCAAACATTTGACGAGAGGGAATATCCATATTAACGATTTTCATAATTTTCCAGTCAATATCGAGGGAATGCTCGACAATGCCGCCCTTAATCACAGAAACATCGGGGGCATTTAACACCGTGCCTAAATTTTTCGGATAACCACCATCAATAATAATGCAGGGGCGCTTGAGTTTATCTGGATCAATTTCCACCCCTTTAGGCATACTAGCCACCCAAACAATGATATCAGCCAGGGGTAAAGCCTCCTCTAGGGGAAGAATTTTACCGCGTCCTAACTCCTCTTGCAGAGATTGTAAACGCTCTTGATTGCGTGCCACACATATTAGTTCTTTTGTATCGGTTTTTTCATTTAACCAACGACAAACGGCGCTGCCGATATCTCCGGTGGCCCCACAAACCACGACGGTAGATTGAGCTAAATCGATGCCCATTTTGTCAGCGAGGGTTTGCACCTGAGTGCAGATGACGTAAGCGGTGTGGGTGTTACCGGTGGTAAAACGGCCAAAATCTAGCTCGATATTGCGCACCTGTCGATTATCTTTGAGATTAAACTCCTCGAAAATAATTGAAGAAAAACCGCCGAGTGCGGTGATATTGATATCACTTTTTTGAGCGAGTGCCATGGCATTTAGCACCTTACGAATAGCAGACTTTACCCAACGATTCGACAACATCTCCGGTAAAAAACAGGATTCGATGTATTTTCCTCTGATGGTTTGCCCCGTGATGCTGGTGACATGAAAATCATCGACAATTTGCGGGGGGGCAGCGCACCAAAAATCTAATCCCTGGTTAGCATATTCAGGATAACCTAGATCGTCGGCGACCGATTGGGCGTGTTCTAAACTGGTAAGATGACCTATAAGACCAAACATTGATTGTTCTTTCGTTAGACTAGATGGCACTAGATAAAAATTAGGATATTGCTAAGAAATCGTTAAGACTCTTAAATATAATACACAAAAGAGCCGCTCTGTGTTGAGCGGCAGCAGGGGAAAAAAAGAAATCTCGATGCTCAAGCTTTAGACGGCAGTTAATCCGTAGGCAGACATCCGCATGATATCACGGGTGCTGAAACCAATATTGCTTAACGCTTCCCCGTAGCTAATCATAAAGTCTTCCACGAGGGCCTCTTTTTCCATAGCGAGGACGCGAGCATCATTCTCGACTTGATTGAGCATTCTCCAGACAATGGGAAGATTAGCGCGATTTGCAGCTTCTAATTCCTCTTTAGCGGTTTCAAAGTTCGCTTTTAGCCATTCTTCGCCAAAATTGAGGTGTAAATATTCGTCTTTAACTACGCTTTCAGTAATTTTACGGGCAAAAGGATCAGCAACAGGAATATAAATATTATAGGCAGCGATCGCAAAAGCTTCGATAATCAAAGATTGGATCAATAAACAGGTAACAATTTTACCTTCTGCGTAGGCAATTTGGAAGTTATTGTGCAGAGAGGAAAAGAATTCTTTGGCATACTCCATATCAGGAGTGATTTTCAAATTTTGGCCGCAAGCTTGAAAACCTTTCATGTGACGGTTTTCCATTTTTGCCAGACGGTGTAACTCTTCTTTGTTATCGGTGAGGATGTCTGCTAATTGAATATAATTGCTATTGGCCTCGTATTCGCCTTCAATAACGATGGCATTAATGCGACTGTAGGCTGATTTATAGGTTTCGCTGGTGAAATCAAGCTCTAATGGTACAGCAAGCTCTGGCATAAACTCGATTGACTCCTATTTCTGACGAGATTTTTCCGATGTTCTTTCCAGTCTAGGGTAAGCCTTCTAGATGGAGTGATCTTTTTACGAGTCTAGCTCGATCGGTCTTTTTTGTATAGCTTGGCCTGAGGGGCTGACTTGCCAAGTTAACTATAGGGGTTATCTTTTGCCACTGAAAACAAATCTAGAGGCAATCCCTTCTCAAGGGAGGAGATTGCCGGCTGTTTGCTCAAACCGTGGCTAAAGATTTCCGGCGCTCGGCCTGTTGTAGGATCGCTTTGGCTGCCTGTTTACCCGATAAAGTGGCTCCTTCCATGCTATCAATGTAATCCTGTTGAGTATAACTACCAGCAAGGAAAAAGTTAGGGATAGGAGTCGCTTGCGAGGGACGATAGACATCCATCCCCGGTGCTTCCCGATAGAGACTCTGGGCCAATTTCACCACACTAAACCAAGTCATCTTTAACTCCCGCGAGGAGGGAAATAACTGATGGACCTGCGCTAAAACGTGCTGGGCAATATCTTCATTTTTAGCTTTAATAAAAGGGTCCCCAGGGGTTAAAACTAACTGTAATAAAGAACCTTCTCCGGGGCGATAATAATCCCTAGGACTGGTGAGAGCAAGATCTGCAAAACAGGAAAAATCCGCTTGGTGGGTGTACAAAAGATTGTCAATTCCCACCGCTTTTTGCAGTTGTCGGCGTTTTTCGGCATCATTTAACTCCGTCACCCAACCGTCAAAACGCAATTGTACCGTAGCGACGGGGACGGCTTCTAGTCGGAAAATATTGTCAAAAATCGGCATTTTTCGCCAATCTTGGGGAATGAGACGCTGAATACCGGGGACATCACCAGCGCAAACGTAGGCATCTGCGGTGATAGTTTCTGTGGTTTCTCCGTTAGCGACGATCATGCCATTAACTTGCAGATTTTCGCCCTCTCCAGAATAGAGAATTTCCCGCACCTGACGACGAGTAGAGATTTTGGCACCCCGGGCCTCCAGATAGTTAATAATCGGTTTATGCAGGTATTCGTGGGGGGAACCTTCTAACATCCGCAGGACGGAAGCTTCGGTTTTAGCGGCAAAAAATTGGAAAATCGTCAGCATACAACGGGCCGAGATATTTTCCGTATCGATAAATCCTAAGGCATAGGCGATCGGATTCCACATTTTTTTTAAACTGCCTTCATTACCGCCATGGCTACGAAACCAATCGGCAAAACTAATCGAGTCCAGATCCCGAATCGTTTTCATCGCTCCTTGAAAGTCTATCAGACCGCGGACAATGGGACTGGTACCTAAGGCCAGAGAATTAAAGATTTTATCGGCTGCCGAGAGTTGGGAGGAGGTAAAAAAGGCTTTTAAACCGTTAAAAGGCGCACCTGCAGCGAAACGGAAGTCTAATTCGCCGATTTTTCCCCCTTCGTTGATAAAAGTGTGGGTGTGTTCTTTGAGCAGTAGGGATTGAAAAGCGCCCACTTTTTTCATTAACTCAAAAAGATTATAGTAACAGCCAAAAAAGACGTGCAAGCCCATCTCGATGTGATTACCGTCCGCATCTACCCAACTACCGACTTTTCCACCGACAAAGGGACGAGATTCTAAGATTTCTACTGTACAGCCCGCATCGACCAGATCGATAGCTGTTGCCATTCCCGCTAACCCTGCACCAACGATCACCACTCGCATTTGTCAAGTTCCTGTTACAATTTTTCACTAAATCTTTATTTTACCCCGATCGGTCTGGTGTTTCTTGCTGGCGATTTTTTCAGGGGCGCTTGAGAGCGTGGCAGAATAATTGAGAGTTGCACTAGGGAGAAGTCATTTTGAAGCGATCGCTAGAGGGGAAACAGGGATTAATTATTGTCAGTATTATTTGGATATTGGGGATATTAGTCGATAGATTCTGGTTTAGTCTCGATCATACTATTCCTGCTTGGGATCAGGCCGATTATCTCAACGGTGGGATTATCTATACCCAAGCTTTCCAAAATTCGCGCTGGTTTGATGGGGATTGGTGGCGCGATTTATGGCTAATGTCGCCGAAAATTCCCCCTTTAACCTATCTTTTAACGATTCCCTTCTTTAATCTCTTTGGTATTAGTCTTGACGCGGGTATGTGGGTAATGGCCATCTATAGCGCCCTACTGCTCTTTTCTGTGTATGGATTGGGAATTATCCTCTTTAATGGGACTGTGGCTTTATGGGCGGTCTTAATCTGTCAATTTCTACCCGGTTTATACTATTATCGCCTCGAATATCTCTTAGATTTTCCCTTAGCGGCAATTGTAACGTTTTCTTACTTCTGCTTGACACGGTGGCGATTTAGTGGTCAAGGCTGGCTAAAAGCGATCGCTTTCGGGATTTCTTTCGGTTTAGGGATGTTAGTCAAACAAACCGCCCTATTTTTCCTCTTTTTGCCGATTTTGTGGGTATTGGGCGAAAATCTTTGGCGAAAACGTTGGGGTAATCTAGCGCAATTAATGCTGAGTTTTTTGACGGCAGCATTGCTAATGTTTCCCTGGTATCGGACGAATTGGTTATTAATGTTAACTGCGAGCAAACGTGCCACGGTAGATTCGGCGATTTTGGAGGGAGATCCGCCTCTTACCAGTCCTGATGCCTGGACATTTTACGCCCAAGTTTTACCCTATTTTCTTTCTTGGGTATTGTTATTAGTTCCCCTGGTGGGATTATTAATCTCATTACGTCATAGAAAAACCGAAGATAAGGTTAATCGTCCTGTGTGGATTTGGTTAGGATTTTTTCTGCTGGGGGGATACCTATTATCATCCCTAAATATCAATAAAGATGCTCGTTATATTTTGCCGCTTTTACCGACTTTATCCTTAATTTTATCCGTTGGTTTATTATCTTGGCGTGGTCGTTTTGCCCCTGGTATCCGTTGGGGAACGATAACTATTGCCGCTATCCTCACCAGCTTAAATTTATTTCCCTTGGGGGGAGATATAATTACTAACGTTTTCAGTCCCAAATTACAACACCATCCCTATTTAAAAACTGGTTGGCAGCACGAAGAAGTAGTTAAAGAGATTCTAGCCGATTCTCCCTATCTTCGCAGCACCCTAGGGGTTTTACCTTCCACCCCCGAATTAAATCAACATACCTTCTCTTTCTACGGTGGTAAACATAATTCCCAGGTTGCCGGCAGACAGGTGGGAGTTCGGGAAGAAGATATAGAAAAGGATGTCAATTCTTTAGATTGGTTTTTAACTAAAACTGGTGAACAGGGTTCCGTCCCCGATGTCCAGAAAAAAATTGTTAATCGAGTCGCCACCGGACCAGATTTCCAAGTGGAAAAAACTTGGCAGCTACCGGATGATAGTACCCTTTACCTACACCGTAAAATAGACCCCTCCGTCACGGTTAAACCCCTTGAAAATGCGCCAAAACAGGTGGAATTAAGAGAGATTGCCATTGCCAAAAAAGCCTCTCCTAATCAACCCATTCCCGTGGTTTACAAATGGGCCGGAGACTGGCAACAATTAAAGTCAGGAATAGTAATTTTAACTTGGCAAGAAGTGGACGGTAAGGATTATTGGATGCACGATCATGGTATTGCTATGGGGGGATTAATGGCAAAAAAATTAACTCCAGAAGAGCAACCAAAGGGTTTTGAAGTCACTGAAAAAACTGCCATGCAGTCGGCAGCAACCCCCGGAGTTTATCGCTTATCTGCTGTCTATCTCAATCGGGAAACTGGCGAAACCTATCCGATTAAAACTAATGCTCAAATTACTATCGATCCTCAAGTTGCCAAGTTAGCAACGCCCCAATTAGATTTAGTGACCCAATTGCGCTTAAAGTCTGCTAATATTGGCCAAGGATTAACGGGTATTGAACCAATTTTTGAGTTAACTAATCGTATCAATCAATACGATTCGATTCAGGATTATGTGCTGCAAGCAGACAAGGCTTTTTCCTATCGTTTACAGCAACAAAACCCCCCCGATAAATTATCTTTAGCCTACGGATTAGCAATTTCTAAGGTACTACAACAGGATGTGGCAGGGGCAATAAAAGCCACGGAGGAAATGATTAAAATTGACCCCCATAATCCCTATCATTATGCTTATCAAGGTTTTATTTATCTCTACGATTGGCAACCGCAAGCAGCCCAAAAAGTCTTAGATAAAGCTAGACAATTAAATCCCGATAGTGAGGAAATTAAGACTTTAAATGCAGTGGCTGCCTTGATGGGGGGAAATCTCGTTAAAGCTTGGCAATTATGGCAGTCAAATTAAAATAGAGTGGGAAGTGGGGTGTGGGGTGTGGGGAGTTTTCTCAGTGAACTGATAAGTACCTAAGCAAAATTAATTACACAAATCTAACCCCCCCCTTGCCTCTTGCCTCTTGCATAAGTGCCTTTCTTCACTAGGAAATTTATTTTGCACGACTACTTAACTGATAACTGATAACTGATAACTGACTCCTGACTTCTAACCCAATGTTGGACAAAAATAAGTAAAAATTATTGGTTTATTGCAAAAACTTAAGAATATTTAAATTAACATTCCGCAATATTTATAAATTCTTAAGAATTAATTGAGAAAGATTTTTATTTAACAACGACGTTATGATGGTAACAGCGATTTGATAGAATTTCATAATGGGCTATTCTGTGCTTTTTTGGGCAGCAATGGTTGAAACCCTTGCCACACCTAGAAGGTGATCCTAATTAAGACGGGTAAATCAGTCAATTTCACCCACAACGATGATCTTTTTTTTATGTAGTTTTATTGCAAAAAAAAAGTTTTTTTGACAAAAAGCACAAAGTATGATACGAACCCAAGGTATTTCTGGTTGCGAGTAATTATTGTAGAGAAGGGAGAAGGGGAGAAGGGAGTGAGAAGTGGGGAAGCTGTCTCATCACCCTATCTCCTGCCTCCTGACTCCTGACTCCTGACTCCTGACCCCACTAACAAACTTTTTCAGCAAACCCTACTTAATTTAACAACTCCCTGGGATCGGTGACTTCCCCTTTAATCGCTGCCGCTACCACCATCGCCGGACTCATCAACAAAGTACGCCCGGAAGCGGAACCTTGACGACCTTTAAAATTACGATTGGAGGAGGAAGCGCTGATCTGATCTCCCTGCAATTTATCGGGATTCATGGCTAAACACATGGAACAGCCAGCCTCGCGCCATTCAAAGCCTGATGCTAGGAAAATTTGGTCTAATCCTTCCGCTTCCGCCTGTTTTTTGACTCTTTCGGAACCGGGGACGATAAAAGCTTTCACATGGGGGGCCACACGATGACCTTGGGCAAATTTGGCCGCTTCGCGCAGATCACTGATCCGGCCGTTAGTACAGCTACCGACGAAGCAGACATCGATTTTTGTGCCTTTAATCGGGGTGCCGGGGGTGAGTTTCATGTATTGATAGGCTTCCTCTGCGATCGCTCTTTCACTTGCCGGTAAACTTTCGGGAGTGGGAATGACTTCGTTAACCCCGATTCCTTGGCCCGGAGTAATCCCCCAAGTAACGGTGGGTTCGATTTCACCGGCATCGAAGACCACCACATCGTCATAAACCGCATCGGCATCGCTTTTAATGCTTTCCCACCAATTAACCGCACTTTCCCAGTCTTTAGGCGCAAAATCACGACCTTTGAGGTAATCGTAGGTGATTTGATCGGGGTTGATATAACCACATCGGGCCCCACCTTCGATCGCCATGTTACAAATCGTCATCCTTTCTTCCATGGACATCCGTTCGATTGTACTACCAGCGTACTCGTAGGCGTAACCAACACCGCCTTTAACGCCTAATTGACGGATAATATGAAGAATTACATCTTTAGCATAGACCCCGGGATTTAAATCGCCGTTTACCTCCACTCGACGCACTTTTAATTTCGATAGGGATAGGGTTTGGGTAGCAAGAACATCGCGTACTTGGGAAGTGCCGATGCCAAAAGCGATCGCACCAAAAGCGCCGTGGGTGGAGGTGTGGGAATCACCACAGGCGATCGTCATCCCAGGTTGGGTTAGTCCCTGTTCGGGAGCGATCACATGAACTATGCCCTGATTGCCGGAACCGATGCCGTAGAAAGGAATATGATTGGTTTGAACATTAGTTTCGATCGCTCGGATCATTTCCTCGGCCAAATCGTCAAGGAAAGGACGTGCTTGATTTTCGGTGGGGACGATGTGATCGACGGTAGCAATAGTCCGTCTGGGAAATAATACTTTTAAACCTCTTTCTCTTAGCATCGAAAAAGCTTGCGGACTGGTGACTTCATGCACTAGATGCAGTCCGATAAATAATTGTGTCTGTCCACTGGGAAGAATCTTAACCGTGTGTGCGTCCCAGACTTTATCGAATAATGTTCTTGCGCTCATTGACTTGGGAATGATAGTCATCTCCCTAATCATATCAGCTAACCCTGGCCGATAAATATTAATTTTTTCTTTTCTCTTGGTTAGGAGGGATAAGAGATAAATAGCTTTGTTTTTGCCAGATTAAAACCATCAGTGTTTGAGTGAAATAAAAGACTTTCGCTAATAACTATTTGAGTGATTACTTCTGCTCCTTACCCCCCGTTTCCTATAATCTTTCAAGAGGATTTAGTCTAACATTCTCTTGATTTCGCTCCAGAAGCCATAGCAATAAAAAATTTATTCTTTTCTTGTCACCGCTAAATTCTGCTCGCTAACTCTCCTGTTCAGATAAATTTCTCCGAGAACAATTAATCCTAGAATCAGAGGTAAACTCAGCCATGCTCCTAGGTTTCCTAAATAGTTAATACTAATATAGTAATACTCAAAGATTCTACCAAATTAACTAACAAGAGAGGTCATGGAAGTCTTACCGATATTCCTCATTGCCTTTTGCTATCAGACAACTAATACAACTAGCCATGATGATTAATCATACTCTTTTTTAGGCAACAGCAAGAAATCGTGGAGTTCAAAAGCGGGTTTCATCAATTTCCGTCTTAATACTAGGCAAATTCAAAAAAACCTTGATTGGCAAGCGCCCTTTACTTTATAGGAGCGATTAGCCCTAACAATGGAGCAATAAAATACTTAGTCGGCTTTCTTGTCATTTAGATTTCCCGCAAATTTTACCATCAATAGTAAGATAAGAGGGAGTTTCTTGTCTTGACCTATAAGTTTCCCCAGAGAAGCATGACAGTTTTAATTATTGTAGCTCATCCCGACGATGAAGTCTTGGGCTGTGGTGGCACTGCCGCCGCTCTTGCCGCTCAAGGCGTTGCCGTGTACCCTTGTATCTTATCTGGTCAGGTGGATGCCCGCCGTCAGCGTCCCGATTTGCCGGATTTATTGGAAGATATTAAGGCATCTAAAACTATAATTGGTTTTAAAAGCGCAATTTTAGGTAATTTTCCGAATATACAATTTAATACGATTCCCCATCTAGAGCTAGTGCAGTTTATCGAGCAGGCCATCCAGCAAACTCAGGCAAATATTATCTTTACTCATCATCCTCACGATCTGAACAATGACCACCATCATACCTCGATCGCTTGTCAGGCAGCTGCCAGATTATTTCAGCGTCGCTCGGACTTACCCCCCTTACGGGGACTATACTTTATGGAGATTTTATCGGCGACGGATTGGTCTTTTCCCGTGCAAGGCAATAGCTTTTCTCCCGATACTTTCTTTGAAATCGGCGAAACTTGCTTGGAACAAAAAATCGAAGCCCTGCGTTCTTATCGAGGAGTGATGAGAGATTTTCCTCACCCTCGTAGCCCTGAAATCCTGACGGGTTTAGCTGCCTACCGAGGTGGACAAGCGGGAATGAAGTATGCCGAAGCCTTTCAAACTGCTTTTCAGGCTTTGACAATTGGGGGGATTAGAGGTTATACCAAGTAAAAAGTTAAAAGTAACAAAGGGAAAACTTGATCGTGTCTGGGTTTTCGCTGTTCTTTCTCTAGCTTAAATTGTGAAAGTTGGTGTTGATCTATGTATAGTTCTTACGGAAAACGTCTTTTAGATATTGTCTTAGCGGCGATCGCATTATTAATTCTATCTCCGCTCATGTTATTAACCGCCCTAGCCATTTATCTAGAGGATGGTGCTTCGCCGCTGTTTCGACAACAGCGCGTCGGCCAAGAGGGAAAATTGTTTGAACTGCTGAAGTTTCGGAGTATGGGGGTTAATGCAGCCCAAGTTCCTTCGGCGCAGGCTAATTCTTTAACGATTACTCGTATTGGCCAATTTATTCGTCGGACTAATATAGATGAACTGCCCCAGTTAATTAATATTTTACGAGGGGATATGAGTATAGTTGGCCCCCGCCCTGCCCTACCTTCTCAAACAGACCTGTGCAGCTTACGAGAGCGAAACGGCTCCACTGGTTGTAAACCGGGGTTAACGGGATTAGCACAAGTCAATTCCTACGATAATATGCCTGATTTAGAAAAGGGAGAATGGGATGGTAAGTATGCCAGTAAGATATCCTTTTGGGGAGATGTAACTATCATTTTTAGAACCTTTGGTTATCTAACTAAAAAACCTCCAGTTTATTAAGGTCAGTTTTTATGAAATTTGCTTTTGTTACCTGTGTACAATTGGGTCTTGCTTGTATGGAAACCATCTACGAACAAGGTGGCAAACTAGACTTAGTGATTACTCTCAAAGATAACCTCGCTCAAGATAAATCAGGGCGGATTTATGTGGATTCTTTCTGTCAGCAGCGAGGTATAGAAGTTGTAAAAATTCGTAGTGTCAACGCTCCAGAAGTTATTCAATCCCTGCAAGAGAGAGAAATCGATTGGCTGTTCATCATTGGTTGGTCTCAAATCGCTAAACCACCAGTTCTTCAGGCAGTAAAAAGGGGTGTACTAGGAATGCACCCGACACTGCTGCCCGTAGGCCGCGGTCGCGCTTCTATTCCTTGGGCGATTATCAAAGGATTACCTGAAACAGGAGTGAGTTTATTTCAATTAGATGAAGGGGTGGATACAGGCCCGATTTTAGCCCAGGAAAAATTAGCGATCGCTGCTGATGAAACAGCAACGACTCTTTATCAACGGGTGGCGATCGCTCACCAGCAGTTGATCGGTCGCATCTGGCCAGAACTAATTAGCGATCGCTTACAACCAAGACCACAAGATGACTCTCAAGCGACTGAATGGCCTGGAAGGACTCCCGAAGATGGGCAAATTTACCCGACGATGACCGTCACCGAGGTGGACCGTCTGGTGCGTGCCACCACCCATCCCTATCCGGGGGCATTCTGGAAAGAACAAGACCAAATGATCAGAATCTGGCGTGGTGCGATCGGGAAATCCGCACAACCGCAACCCCCTAACAGCCGGCGCTTGTATCTAAGCGATGGTGTTTTTGATGCTATAGACTATGAGAGCCTGAGTTCGACATAAATAACACCCCTAATTCTGCCCTGGGCTAAAACGTTGTTTAATCAGGGCAACCACCAGAAAACTAATCAGAAAACTGATGACTGAGAGTGGGGATAATAACATAGGGATTTTTGCGCTCAGATTCATTATCGATCCTACGCTGTTCGGTGACAAAAAGTGCAGATATTGCCCTCGTGGTTTTAGTCAGTGTCAGCATCGCACTTCAACAGCTAAGGCGCTCTGAAGTTTGGGGGATATTAGCAGAAATTTTAGGTTTAACTTACTCTCGATCGCTTTTTACCTGACTGATGCGACGAACGTTTAAAACATCGCTCATCAGCTTAATTTGAGTAACACAGCGTTCAAATTGTTGCAGGTCTTTTACTTCAATTTTCAGGGAAATTAAAGCGGGTTTACCGAAATTAGTCTTAACTCCGGCATTGCGAACGTTAATATTTTGGTCACTTAAACGAGAGAGAATATCTTTTAAAACCCCGACGCGATCAATCACTTCAATCTGAATATTTACCGGATAAGTTTGATAACGTCCCTGGTCATCTATGGGGTTCCAACTAACAGGAATTAAGCGTTCAGCTTCGGCTTTTTCCACATTCGAGCAGCCCTGACGGTGAATAACAATACCTTCCCCCGCATGGGCAACTATACCAGTAATATTTTCTCCGGGTAAAGGACAACAACAACCAGCCAAACGATAGACTAATCCCTCCACACCGGCGATCGGTGATTTACTGACGGGTAAAGCCCTTTGAACGGGAGAAGGTGGTAGAATCAATTGGGAATCAGTTAGGACATCGGGCGGATTTTTGACCGTTAAAATTTCCTGTTGATTTTTAACTGTTTCTTGCAGACGATTAACCACATTTTTTAGGGTAACTTCGCCGTAACCCAAAGCCGCCAATAAATCATCTACTGCCACATAATTGCACTGTTTAGCCACCGATTGCATTCGTTCTGATTTCAGCAGGGCATCGAAGCCAGTTTTCCCCAATTCTTTCTCTAATAAATCACGACCTCGGCTAATATTTTCTTCTCGTCGTGATTTTTTGTACCATTGCCGGATGCGATTTCTGGCGCTAGGAGTAACGACAAAATTTAACCAATCTAAACTAGGGTGACTATTTTTGCTGGTGAGAATTTCCACCAGATCACCATTTTGCAAGGGAGCATCAAGAACTGACCATTTACCATTAATTCTTGCCCCTTTCATCTGATTACCTACTTCGCTATGAATATGATAGGCAAAATCTACCGGTGTCGCACCTTGGGCCAGAGCCACCACATCACCTTTGGGGGTAAAAACATAGATATCTTCTTCAAAGAAATTATTTTTGAGGCCATCCATGTATTCTTGGCCATCTTTAAGGTCTTTTTGCCAGTCGAGCAGATTACGCAGCCAAGCGAATTTTTCATCCGCGGCGGTTAAAGTTGTTTGACTAGAACCAGTTTCTTTATACTTCCAATGGGCTGCAATCCCGTATTCAGCAACATGGTGCATTTCTAGGGTGCGAATCTGCACTTCTAGGGGACGGGCATTTAAACCAACAACGGTGGTATGGAGGGATTGATAACGGTTAGCTTTTGGTAAACCGATATAGTCTTTAAAACGGTTGGGAATCGGAGTAAATTGGTCGTGAACTACGGCTAAACAACGATAACATTCCTCTTTAGTTTCGACGATAATGCGGACGGCGGCGATATCATAAATCTGCTCGAATTCTTTACCCTGATTGTGCATTTTATGATAGATGCCGTAGAGATGTTTGGGGCGACCCTGTAAATCAAGAACTTTTATGCCAATTTCTTGCAATTTTTCCCGCAATGTGTTAACAACTGTTTCGATGCGGGACTCTCGATCGATACGCTTTTCCGATACCAATAACTGCACGGTGCGATAAGCATCGGGTTCGAGGTATTTAAAGCATAAATCCTCTAATTCCCATTTAAATCGCCCAATCCCTAAACGGTTAGCCAGAGGAGCAAAGATTTCTCTAGTTTCGAGGGCGATGCGTTGCTGCTGTTGCGGGTTGAGGTGTTCGAGGGTTTGCATATTGTGCAGGCGATCGGCTAATTTGACCACGATGACGCGGATATCTTGAGCCATCGCCAGGAACATTCGGCGAAAATTCTCCGCTTGCCGTTCAGTTTTGCTAGAAAAGTTGAATTTGGAGAGTTTTGTCACCGCTTCCACCAAATTACGCACCTCAACACCGAATCTAGCCTCGATTTCTTCGGGGGTGACTTCCGTATCTTCCACCACATCGTGAAGGAATCCCGCCGCGATCATTGCCCCATCACCCCCCAGATCCCGCAGTAATCCCGCTACAGCTATGGGATGGGCGATATAGGGTTCCCCGGATTTGCGATACTGGCCCTCGTGGAGTTTGTAGGCGAAATTAAAGGCCCGACAGATTAAATCGCTATCGGGATTCTGGGGGTCGTTTTCGTAGGTAATTAGGCATTCTTGCAGCCAATCGGGTAAAACTAACGCTTTTTTCGGTTCCGTGGCTCGGGGAAGGGCGCTGAGGGTTTCTGGTTGGGTGGCAGTGATGGCGTTCATGGTTGGATCGGGGGGATAATAGGGGTGGTGGAGACGGATAACTAGAAAATTATTAGGCCGAAGGGATGCCAGATTACTTAACTCTCTAACACTGGCATCGGATCGATCGGCGAAAAGGGCGGGATTCTTTTAAGTTTTTGTCTCTGGTCGGGAGGAGGACTTGCAACCGTGACGGCAAATCGTTAATCTTATGTAACAAATTCTAACGCGCTTTGTATTGGATGCTACCGACAAATTACCATCAAGCCTACAAATCTTTGTTAAGAAAACTGGAGGATTTCAGTCTTGCCCTTCTGGATGGGGATGCTTCCACGGGGTTACAATCTTTTCAAGCTTTACAAACCTGTCTAGAAGGGGAGATATTGTCACTAAATGATGACAATTTCAGCCCAGAGGTGGCTAATCGTTGGCGCACAGTCCAGACGGAACTATATCGATCGTGGCGATTGCTGGAGACGGATTGGTTATTTTTGGCCTCGGCCCGGCAAGGACGGGAGAAACGTTTACAGATAATTAGCGAGCGAGTGGCGACTTTAAAGGGGTATTGTCGGCTTTTGTTAGGGGCAGTTGTCGATTAGTGATTAAATGCTCGATCGCCGTTTGTGTGGCATACTTGACCCTAAGTAGGTAGGCGTTAAAAATTATCAGATGCCCCCCTTATCAAGGGGGATCCCCCCGCCTATCGGCACCCCCCTTATCAAGGGGGATCCCCCCGCCTATCGGCACCCCCCTTATCAAGGGGGGCAGGGGGGATCGGCACCCCCCTTATCAAGGGGGATCCCCCCGCCTATCGGCACCCCCCTTATCAAGGGGGATCCCCCCGCCTATCGGCACCCCCCTTATCAAGGGGGGCAGGGGGGATCGGCACCCCCCTTATCAAGGGGGATCCCCCCGCCTATCGGCACCCCCCTTATCAAGGGGGGCAGGGGGGATCAGAGGCAAAATCTATCTTCGATTTAATTATAACTACTTACTTAAGTCCTAACTTTTATCGTTACCGATCGCCTCATGTTGGAAATTAAAGACCTAAAAATTGCCTACCCGACCGAATTAAGTTCTCCCTCTTGGGCGATCGATGGGGTATCTTTGAGTATAGGCAAAGGGGAAACTCTGGGATTAGTGGGTGAATCTGGTTGTGGAAAATCGACCATCGGTAAGGCTATTTTAAGGTTATTACCTAATCGCACTCACGTGGAAGGTGAGATTACCTTTGAAGGGCGATCGCTTTTATCTTTGTCTAGCAAACAGTTGGAAAAGTTTCGCGGGGAAGCGGTGGGATTAGTCTTTCAAGATCCGATGACGCGACTGGATCCGCTGATGACTATTGGCGATCATTGTGTGGAAACTTTGCAAGCTCATCGACGAAATTTAACCTATCGTCAAGCTAAAAGTCAAGCTTGTACTGTCCTAGAAAAAGTAAAAATTCCCGCTAATCGTTGGTCCCAATATCCTCACGAATTTAGCGGAGGAATGCGGCAAAGAGTGGCCATTGCTTTAGCTTTATTATTAAACCCTAAGTTAATTATTGCCGATGAACCCACCACCAGTTTAGATGTGACGGTTTCGGCGGAAATTCTGCGGGAATTAAAGCGTTTATGTAGCGAGGAACAGATGGGATTATTGTTAATTTCCCATGATTTAGCGCTGGTGGGAGAATATTGCGATCGATTAGCGGTGATGCAGGGGGGCAAAATTGTCGAATCGGGAGCGGTAAAAACAGTTTTTAATACACCTGAACACCCCTACACCCGTTCTCTTTTAGCCGCCGCTTTACACCTACAGCTGCGGGAGGAAAAATTAACGGCAATTCAAGGCAAAGAAACGGTGTTAAAGGTGGATAATTTAAAACAGTATTATACCCTAGAGGGTAACTTTTTAGATAGTTTTTTTAAGAAAGAAAAGAAATTTATTAAAGCGGTGGATGAAGTCAACTTTGAACTGTATCGAGGGGAAATATTCGGTTTAGTTGGGGAGTCGGGGTGTGGGAAAAGTACCCTATCGCGAACCCTATTACAGTTAATTAAACCCACCGGGGGAAAAGTGGAATTTTTAGGAGAAGATTTAACCCCTTTATCGGGGGAAAAAATGCGTCCCAAACGACGCTTAATGCAGATGATTTTTCAGGATCCCCTCGCTTGTCTCAATCCTCTAATGACGGTGGGAGAAAGTATCGCTGATCCGCTTTTGATCCACCAAAAAGTCAGTCTAGAAACCGCTAAAAAACAGGTTTTGGAAATGTTAGATCGAGTCGGTTTGACACCAGTGGAGGAATTTTATCGACGCTATCCTAGGGAGTTATCGGGGGGACAACAGCAAAGGGTAGCCATTGCTCGCGCTTTAATTACTCGTCCGGAATTAGTTATTTGTGATGAACCGGTTAGTATGCTCGATGCTAGTGTCCAGACACAGGTTTTAGAGTTAATGTTAGAGTTACAAAAGTTATTTAATCTCACTTATTTATTTATAACTCATGATCTTTGGTTAGCGAGATTCCTCTGCGATCGAATTGCGGTGATGACTGCGGGTAAAATAGTTGAAATGGGTGACACTGAACAAATTTTTAGCCATCCCCAACACCCCTACACTCAAAAATTAATCGCCGCAGCCCCGAGAATTTATCCCGACAGCAACTAAAATCGCTCTAGGGGTGTTTATAATTGTTATCATCTAGATATAGCTAGGAAAGACAAAATGGCCAGACAACTTCAGATAACTCTCCCTGAAGATACTATGCAACTTCTCGATCGATGGTTGGCGAGTAGTGATTATCCTGAAAAAGAATATAATAATTTAATTAATGAAGCGATTAAATTATATATTATGGAACCACAGAGAAACTACCTCAAGCAACAATTAAAGGAAGGAGCTATTGTTAGAGCAGAAAGAGATTTAAATTTAGCACAAGATTGGTTTTCTCCAGAGGAGTATTTATGGTAATAATGATTATTTTCAAAGTTAAAAAACTGCTGAAAAAATTTTTCTTTAGTCTCCAGGAGGAAGGATGGAAACCAGCACTGAAAAAGACGAAACGAAAAATTATCAAAATTCTCACAGGAAAGAGTTCCTCTGAATTTGAAGAACAGGTGATCGAAAGTGCTAAACTAGCTGAACCCCGACCCCTAGAAATTGCCAGTAGTGATGATCCTTTAGTCTCGATTATTATTCCTGCTTATAACCAATTTGCCTACACCTTTAACTGTTTGGAATCCTTGAGTGTTAACTTAAGTTCTGATTTAGCTTATGAAATAATCATTGTTAATGATGCTTCCACTGATGACACCTTAGAACAATTAGCCACTTTAGTTAAAGGAATTAAAGTATTAACTAATGCAGAGAACTCTGGTTTTATTCGTTCCTGTAATTATGGAGCTAGTCAAGCAAAAGGTCAATACCTATATTTTCTCAATAACGACACTCGTATTCTGGAAAATTGTCTAGAAAGTTTATTAAAATTAATTGTCAATAATCCCCAAGTTGGTGCGGTGGGTTCTAAGTTAATTTATGCTAATAGTAAACAACAAGAAGCGGGGGGAATTATCTGGAATTCTGCCGATGGTTGGAATTATGGACGCTTAGATAGTCCCGATGAACCAGAATATAATTATGTGCGTCCCGTGGACTATTGTTCGGGGGCCAGTTTATTAGTTCCTACGGAATTATTTAAGCAATTAGGTGGTTTTTCTCAAGACTTTATCCCCGCATATTACGAAGATACAGACTTATGTTTTGCCATCCGAGAATTGGGTTATCAAGTCCTCTATCAACCCCAATCTAACATCATTCACTACGAAGGAATCACCTCGGGAACAGACCTTTCCAGTGGGATCAAACAATATCAAGTTATTAATCAAACTAAGTTTCGAGAAAAATGGTCAAAGGTATTAACTAAACACCTGGATAACGATGCTAATAATGTACCGAAAGCTGCCCGACGTTTACAAGGAAACCCGACAATTTTAGTCATTGACTCCTACGTTCCACTATACGATCGAGAATCCGGCTGTGTGCGTTTATTAAATATTCTTAAGCTACTGCTCAATTTAGGCTATTCAGTGATTTTCTTTCCCGATAATGGCTATCCTGAACAACCCTATACTTCCGTCCTGCAACAGCTGGGAATTGAAGTTATTTATGGCACAGCGCAAAGATATAATCTAGAAGAAAAATTAATCAAATATTTACCTCTGATCGATGGAGTTTGGTTGTGTCGTCCCGAATTGTGCGATAAGTATATGGACTTAATTCGCTTAAAAACAAAAGCACCAATTATTTATGATACAATTGACCTGCATTTTCTACGTTTAAAACGGCAAAAAGACTATCTCGATCCCAGTTATCAAAATACTAGCTGGAGTTGGGAAACCTATCAGAAATTAGAGTTAAACTATGCTAATCAAGCGGAAGCAACCGTGGTAGTAACGGAAGACGAAAAGCAGGTTTTATCCTCTTTAGGAGTGAAAAATGTTTGGGTAATCCCCAATATCCATGAAGAAATTTCCCTGTCAGAAAAAGTTGCTTTTGACCAGCGATCGGGTTTAGTATTTATTGGTAGCTACAATCACCCTCCTAACATTGATGCAGTTAAGTGGTTATGTTTAGAAATTATGCCCTTAGTTTGGGCATCCCGTCCTGATATTACCGTTAATTTATTGGGAAGTAACCTCAAGGATGAAGTGAAGGAATTAGCCAGTGATAAAGTAGTTGTCACCGGTTATGTTCCCGAAGTAGAACCCTATTTTCAAAAGAGTCGTGTTTTTGTCGCTCCCCTGCGATTTGGTGCGGGAATGAAGGGTAAAATAGGTCAAAGTCTTTCCCTAGGATTACCCACTATTACCACAAGAATTGGTGCCGAAGGTATGGGATTAATTGACCACCAGGATGTTTTAATTGCCGATACTGCCGAGGAATTTGCCCAAGCAGTGATCGAACTCTATGATAATAGGGAATTGTGGCAAAAACTCGCTGATAATTCCCTAGAAACTATTAAGAGATACCAACCCGCTACCGTGCAAACTAACCTACAAGCTTTGTTATCTAATCTAGGAATTATTGCTAAGGATAGTTAACAAGAAAAAAGCTCATTTCTCCCACAGGTCTATTCTATGTCACCAAAATCAACTCTAGAATCAGCAATTTTGCAGAGTTAAAAACCTATTGAGAAAGTCGGAGTTCTCTAGAAGTAGTTCCCGACTATAACCCCCTCACTTCTCTCGAAAAATTTGGCAAGAAAAACTCAAAAACTTGGCAATTAATACCCGTTTATTTCTGATTAACGACTCCTTTCTCCTTGAAAAAATATGCCAACTTATCCTGATATCTCCAGTCAAGCTTTTAAACATCCCCTAGATCAGCAAGCTGAACAGGCCTTAAGATCAGTTCCGGGGTTTGATTTATTAGCGAAAAGTTTTTCCGAATATCTCTATGAACGTCCCCAACAAATTTTATTAATGGGCAATGATTTAAAAGTTGGTCCTCGTCAATACGCCACTTTATACGGCATCTATCGCGAATGTCTGCGGGATTTAGATATGTTCCCAGAACCGAATCTTTATGTCAGTCAAAACCCTTTAGCCAATGCCTATTCTTTGGGGTCAGAACATCCCTATATAGTCTTTAATACTGCTCTTTTAGACCTCTTAGATGAAGAAGAAATTCGAGTAATTCTTGCCCACGAATTAGGTCATTTAAAATGCGATCATAGTATTTTGATTCAAATGTCTTTTTGGGTGATGGGGGCGGCTAATTTTCTTGGGGACATCACTTTAGGACTAGGAAAAGCCATTACTACTGGTCTAGTTTATGCCTTTTATGAATGGCGCAGAAAAGCCGAATTATCAGCAGACAGAGCGGCTTTATTAGTTACCGATGATTTAAATTTAGTCCTGAGAACTTTAATGAAATGTGCAGGAGGAAGTCAAAAATATCTGCATGAATGCAACTTAGAAGAATTTATTCGACAAGGAGAAGCCTATCGACAATTAGACCAAGATAACTTAAACCAGATTTATAAATTTATCATTTATAATGGTGGGAATGGTTCCTTTTTAACTCATCCTTTTTCCGTGGAAAGAATCCAGTATCTACAGCAATGGTTTAACTCGGAATCCTATCGTCAAATTCGCCAGGGAAACTATGCCCAAATAGGGGTAAAAAGCTCAATTAATGTTGATGCTAATGATAGCGAAAGCGAAAGATTGCAGCGACAAATAGCAGAACTACAAGCACAAATTGAACGGGCAAAAAGACAAAGAAACCACGAATAACCAATAACAGCCCATAACTCGGACAAATCAGCCAAATTAGCCAAAAAAGGTGAGCAACAAGTGATCGCTAAATATTAGTTTTCCTGATTGATCAGCTGTACTGCATTTAAACTGCGTATTGGGAATTTTAGTACAAATGCTCAAACTTCCTCTCCCTGCTCCGGCGCTCACTGATTACTGATTACTGATCACTGAAAATGCGCTCGCCTGTGTTTTGCCGATTTGGTGGGTACAATAGAGATATCGGGGACGGAAGCAATTCTCCCTACGATGATCCATAAACACTTACCCCCACTCTCTTTTTTTTGTTCTACTGCCCATGCTCCAAGATACCCAATCCATTCGTTACTATCAAAGACTAACCGATGACATGGTGGATCTTTGGCACCGTGGCTCGCGTTTTGATGAGATCCGGCTATACGTTGAAGGCTATTTAGCCTGTTTACGCGATTCTAGTTCCATAGAACCCTATCTGATTCATCGTCTCGAAGAAGAAATATTTCGTTTTCTGCGAGATCCTTCTAATTTTGAATATCTCTCCCCCCAAACCCAAACCCAAACTGAAGCAGATTATGGCTATTATTAACCATTAGTCTTGCCTCATCTCCACAAGCAATTTAAATGCGCGGACAGCTGGTCAGGACAATTGGGTATTTTTACAGGAGAGCTACTGAGGTTGACAGGAACGAGATTCGGTCATCTGTAGAACAATAGTATCGATCGCTTTCACCAGAGCCTGTCCGGAAACCCGTTGATTATTAACGATAATGCTAAATAGCATCGGTTCTTGGTTGGGGTTTTCTAGATAACCCGATAGGGCCCGCACACCGGTGAGAGTGCCAGTTTTAGCGTAAACTGTGCCAGTAGCGGCCGTCTGACGCATTCGGTTTCTCAGGGTGCCACTAATTCCCGCTACCGGTAAGGAAGCATAGAAAGTATCGCGATTAGGAGAATAATACATCACCCGCAAAATTTCCACGATCGAGCGGGGAGTAGCATTATTACGGCGGGATAATCCCGAACCATCGGCTAGACGAAAACCACTGGGATCGATGCCCAATTGTGCCAAGATGGCAGTAACACTTTTAGAACCGCCGATAAAGCGAAAAAGAGTGTCAGCGTAGAAATTATTACTTCTCTGATTAGTGATATTCACCCAATCGCGCAGGGATTTTTTTTGAATTGTCGTTTCCGGGTTCATCGCTTGTAAAGCGGCAGCCGTGGTAAATAACTTTGTATTAGAAGCAGGGATAAAATAGCGATCGGCGTTATGACTATAAATAACCGTTTGGCGATCGATAGATTCGATTAATATACCCCACTGATTGGGAGCTTGACTGATAATTTTATCGATATTTGCCCCAATCAATTGAGTACAGGTATTATTATTGGTGTTATTGTTTTCTGGCGGGGGAACGTATAATTCGATGGATTCGTTCGACGAGGAAGGAGCGGGATAAACAGACAGATTAACTTGAGCGATGCTGGGGTAAGCCAAGGCGATAGTGGCTACACTGGCCACTGTCAGGGAATTAAGGCAATTGAGGAGTTGTTTCATGCTGTGTTTGTGTAAGCGTTCGCACTATTGTACCAGTTGCCGCTCAAGTGTCAACGTTACCTGTCTAACAGATTTTAGCGGCTAATGCACACCAATGCCAGAGAAGAAAGCTGGCAATAGCCCAGAACTGCACTGATACCGCTTCTCAACACCAGTTGGAATTTTTCTGGGTTCCAAAACTGGGCTATTTTGATACTGTTGACATTGCTGCTGACAATTGGGGAATAATAAAAGCAAAGTCTAGGAGAGATGATTCCAAAACAATGACGAATACCAGCCGTCAAACTGTGCTAGAGACGTTAAACTTACAAAAAACTTATCGGACGGGATTCTGGTTAAATAAGAAAATCGAATCCTTGAAAAACTGTACTTTAATTGTCCATGAGGGCGAAACCTTTGGATTATTAGGCCCGAACGGGGCCGGCAAAACCACACTCTTAAAAACCCTTTTGGGGATTGTCCGACCCACTTCTGGACGGGCCTTGATTCTCGGTCAACCAATTGGCGATCGCTCGGTCAGGCAACGCATCGGCTATCTTCCTGAAAATGCCTACTACTACGACTATCTCACCGGCTGGGAATTCCTGCAATTAATCGCCAGCATTTTTCAAATTCCCTCTTCTGTGCAGAAAAAACGCATTCCTGAATTATTAGATTTAGTGGGATTAGACCGCAAAACTGCCCAGAAAAAACAATTGCGTCAATATTCTAAGGGTATGATGCAACGGATCGGCATAGCTCAAGCATTAATCAATGATCCCGAATTAGTCTTTTTCGATGAACCGATGTCGGGACTGGACCCTATCGGTCGCTATCAGGTGCGAGAAATTATTCAATCCCTCAAACAACAGGGGAAAACCATCTTTTTTAACTCTCATATTCTCTCCGATGTGGAACAAATTTGCGATCGCATTGCCCTGTTGGCTCGGGGAGAATTACTCTGTGTCGGTTCCCTCGACCAAATTCTCGGTCGTGCTGATGTCTATCAGGTGATTGTTCAAGGTGGTAGGGAGGATCAACTAGAGCAATGGATACTCGGTTTACATTGGCGCGATAATTTTTGGCACGGACAATTACAGGGAGAACCCGATGCTTTTCTGGCTGCCCTGTCTAGTATGGATGCTCGCTTGATTAGTCTTAATTTAGCTCGTGCTTCCCTAGAAGAATTTTTTATCGACCAATTACGTCAGCGCGGTATGACCTCTAGTCAATAGGCACTCTCGGAGCAAATCCGTTTTTAATAGTAGCCAAGAAACATCCTCTCAGATTTGGTCGGGATTAATGCCCAATTCCCGCAGTTTATTGGCTAATCTTTCCGCTCGTTGTTTTTCCTCGTTATAGCTGGTGAAAGCTTGTCCATCGGGATAAAAAAGCAACATTTCTGGTTCCCCCAACTGAAAACGAATACCTAAACGGGGACTAACCCAATTATCGAGAGTTTCCAGAATTTCTAGCTGATTTTCCCCTCTTATCCAACCACTGCCATCGTTTTTATGGGGATCATAAAGATAATACTCCTCGACCCCATAACGCTGATAAAATAGCTGTTTTTTGGCCATTTCCGTGAGGGTGTTACCCGGAGAGAGGATTTCAAAAACCACCTGGGGACTAACGTTATTTTCTAGCCATTGTCGATAGGAACCTCTTTCCCCTTTTGGTCTTCCAAAAACCACCATGATATCCGGTGCTTGACGCAGTTTATTATCATTTTCCACGGGATACCAAAGTAAATCCCCCGCAACAAAGACATCAGACTGCTCGCGAAATAGCCAGTCTAAATTAGTTTTAATTGTTGTGATCCAACGAAATTGCAAGGTATTATCGGCCATAGGTTGACTATCGCTATCGGGGTAGATAATTTCAGTGACGTTAGTTTTATCTAGTTGCGAAACCATAAGACTAAGTTAAAAGTAAAAAATATAATTCTATAATAGCGGGCATTTGTATTATATAGCAATTTGTCGGCTGGGTTAGCAAGGCCTAGGCCACCATCTCTTGACAAATCGCATTAATTAATTAATTATATATTACTATATCTCGCTCCATCCTGATATTTTTCTGAAGCTAGAAGGGTATATTAAGAGAGATTCCGATCACCGCTTATTGAGATAAATCTATTATGCTGATTTACTTTATTCATGGAGTGGCCACAAGAGACGCTAGTTATGCCAATAAATTAATTAAACTAATTGAAGAAGAATGTAAACGCAAAAATCAGATTATTCCCTACTGTTATGCAGGATTTTGGGGAAATGTTCTCAAAGGAACCGAAAAATTATGGCGAGATATAGACCAAGAATTACAGACACAAAAACAGAAAAATAGTAATTTTAACCCCGAGCAATCCTTTCGCTATCAAAATTTTAGAAAAGAGTATTTATCTTATTTTATCGGTGACGCATTTAGCTATTTAGGCAGCGATCAAGGAAAACAAATTCGCCGCATTATTGCCGACCAATTAATCGATCTTGTTCAAGCTTATCCCCAGGAAACCGAATTACATATAGTCGCCCATTCTTTGGGTACTGTAATCCTTTGGGATCTGTTATTTTCTGAGCGTTTTGACCCTCAAGATCCCGCTCATGAAATTCGTGATCTTATCGGTAAAGAACGGGGCAAAGTTTCCCTATCTAGTGTAACAACAATGGGTTCACCGATCCCATTTTTAAATTTAACTTTAGGCATTGATACCAATCAAATTGAAAAATTTATTAGCCAGCATCAAGGCCAGCGTTTGCGCTGGAATAATCTGATCAATTCCTCCGATATTATTGCTTATCCAATTCGTCCTCTTTTTGATTCTATAAACGATGTATCCAAGATTTTGATAAGCGATTATTATCTAGAAGCGACCAGCAATATTTTTGATTCTGTAGAAATTGCTGCCGTTGTCTTAAATTCCCTTAATGCTCATACCTATTACCTAGCATCAGATAAAGTGGCTAAAAATATCGTAGAGACAATTTATTTTAATCAGCAGGATTATAATCATGGTAATAGTTACAGTCATAACACTTGTGTTGCTCTTGCCATAGAAAGAATAGCCAAAATATCTGGGGTGACTAAAGATGTGGTAAAAATGAAACCTTTAAAAGAAAAAATATTACTAGAAGGTAAATTCAAAGATGCCAGTGGTTATATTTATTTAAGCTCAGATTTATATCGTGTCCATCATGTTTATATACAGGACAATCATCAAAATATTGTATATGCTGTATATGTGGGCTGGATTCATGTAGAGGGATTAAAAAATTCTGTCACCGAAATCATCAGACAGCTATGTTATGTCAACGATGAAGCAAAGAATAGCTAATAGCTGCGCTATACTGCCATTATTGAGATTAAACCAGCATTTATGAATCAATCCCCCCGTATTCTAGCACTCGATTTTGATGGTGTTCTTTGTGATGGCATGATCGAGTATTTTCAGATTAGCAAACGCACCTATGAAACCCTTTGGCCGGAAATAATTCCCGAGGATTTTTTCCCGAGGTTTTCGCAACTTCGTCCCGTTATCGAAACCGGTTGGGAAATGCCTTTACTGTTGCGATCGCTCGTTCTCGATATTCCCGACGAGGAAGCTTTAAATAATTGGCCGTTAATTCGGCAAAATCTGCTAGAAAGGGATAAAATAGCGAAAAAAGTTCTCTCAAATGCTCTCGATGGTCTTAGGGATCAATGGATTGAGTCGGATCTAGAGTCTTGGTTAGCCTTACATCAATTTTATCAACCCGCGATCGATCGCCTAGCCTCTCTTTTAGACTCGGATTTTTTGGTTTATATCATCACTACAAAAGAAAGTCGTTTTGTCAAGCAATTGTTACAAAAAGTAGCAATTAATTTTCCAGAAGCGAGATTAATTGGCAAGGAAATTAAACAGCCAAAATACCTGACTATTCAGCAAATACTGGCTAATTTACCGGAATCTCCCGCTAATTTGTGGTTTGTCGAGGATCGTCTCGATGCGTTGGAATTAGTGGAGCAACAAGCCGATTTAAACGATGTGGGCTTATATTTAGCCGATTGGGGCTATAATACCGCCCAAATGCGCCAAAAAGTCGCTCAAGATACCCGTATTAAGCTTTTATCCCTATCTCAATTTGCGGCAGACTTTACCCACTGGTAGAGTCAGTAACGACAAATATTAAAACTTCGTCCATTACCCGATGAGCATTGTTAAGCTTTCTTTATACACTTGTACTAATTTTTAATTTCTTCTACAATGGTCATAGGTCGATATTCCAAAAATTTTGTGGAGCTATGATTGACTGCCTGACTGTGGCTCGCTACTTTATTATCAGAGCTTACGAGGATGGTATAGACGCTGAAATGACTAATATGAAAGTCCAAAAGCTTTTATATTATGCACAGAGCTTGCATTTGGCCCTATACGATGAACCATTGTTTAAGGAGGAAATTCAAGCATGGCGTTACGGTCCGGTTTGTCCTGCTGCTTATAAGTTCTACAGTGATTTTGAGGCTAAACAATTACCAATTCCTCGCCAAGAATCCTTGTCTGGGCTGCCATCGGAGAAAAAAGAACTTTTAGAAGAAATTTGGCAATATTTCGGTAACTACCACGCCTATAGGTTGAGTGATATGACTCACGCAGAATTTCCCTGGAAAAAGGCTCGTAAAGGTCTGCCACCAGAAGAAAGTTCCACAGAGCCAATTCTCCTTGATGATATGAAAGCATTAGGTTATCAAAAGCTTGATTTGATAGAACAGGAACATCCGGCCTACAAAGCAGCCATGTCTGAAGTTTTGAAGGAAGCATTGGCGACGGAATCTTCTCATCCTATTGGGAAAGGAGAAGTGCATGACTGGCTCAATTCCCTTCTCGATTGAATCTTCTGACAACTTCGAGCGCTCTTTCAAAAAACTGGCAAAAGTTCACAAAAATAGCTTTGTTGAACTTATTGCCAAAACTTTAGAGGATTTAATCGATGACCAATATCCCCATAACTCCCGCCAGGAACCTCTACCGGGGAAAATTCAGTTGCAGGAAGGCTGGACTTTTCACAAGCTCGATATCCGGGTTTCAAAAGGTGCTGCGGGGCAAATTAGATTAATGTATTTGGTGAGCGCGACTACCTACACAATTAAACTGGTTTGGATTTACAGCCTTGACATCCTCACCGCCGTAAACGGACGGTGATTCCCAAACCTCACGATTTAGGTTTCTGCTTCTTTCCCTTGCGGGGTTCCGCACCTGCCTTAACAGATTTACTCTGTTCTGGTCTTATGGTCGCTCTACAGACTGACACCGCAAGCCCTGCGGCCAAAATGTTTTTACTAGCGTTAACATCTCGGTCATGGTGTGTCCCACAGCTTGGACAATCCCACTCTCGAATATTTAACGGCATTTTCTCAGCAATATACCCGCAATTACTACACCTTTTAGAGCTAGGAAACCATCTATCTATTTCGATGTAATTTCTGCCATACCAACGGCATTTATAGGCTAATTGTCGAGTGATTTCTCCCCAACTAACGTCAGATATTGCCTGAGATAACTTGGGGTTTTTGACCATATTCTTGACGGCTAAATTCTCAACCACAATCGTTTGGTTTTCCCGAACTAATTGAGTGGTTAGCTTATGTAAATGGTCTTTTCTGTTATCAGTAATTTGGGCGTGAATCCTTGCTACTTCGATTCTCGCTTTTTCCCGATTTTTTGAGCCTTTCTGTTTTCTAGAAAGGCTTTTTTGTGCCTTTCGCAGTCTCCGATAATGCTTTTTAAAATGCTTGGGATTAGATACTTTGTCGCCGTCGCTGGTAATCACAATGCTACTAATTCCTAAGTCAATTCCGATGGCTTTATCTGTTACTGGGAAAGGCTTAATCGTTGGGTCATCAAATCTTATTGAGATATGCCAGCGTCCAGAAGGATGTAATCTGACTGTTACTGTGCTTGGTTCACAGCTTTCTGGGATTTGTCTTGACCATCGAATAGGTAAGAGTTCTGTGCATTTGGCTAAATAGATTTGTCTGTCTTTGAACTTAAAAGCAGATTTGGTAAATTCGGCACTTCCTCCCTGATGTTTTTTCTTAAAGTTAGGATACTTAGTACGACCAGCAAAGAAATTAGTGAAAGCTGTTTGTAGGTGTCTTAACCCTTGTTGTAAAGGTACACAGCTAACTTCGTTTAAAAACTCTAATTCTTCTTGCTTTTTCCAATCGGTTAGCATTGAAGAAGTTTGAGCGTAGCCTACTCTTTCTTGTCTTTCATACCATGCTTGTGTTCGTTCGTGGAGAGCTTTGTTGTAAACTAATCTTACACAGCCCAATGTGCGCCGCAATAGCGACTCTTGTGTTGGTGTGGGGTAAAATCGAAACGAATAGGCTTTTTCCATACCTCACATTTTAGCATATATTTCGTAAACGATGCTCATATTTAACAGTAAAGCCGTCGTAGAACGACGGGGTTTCAGACCCAAAATTTTCGATGAGCAGTTTGTCAAACGTCCTGCTGATGCCGATTTAAAAGCTATTATCCGAGGTATTCTGGATTTTTAGGCAGAAATCTACTTCTTGGTGGGTTAGGACGCATATTAAACTGATGGGTAAACTATCTAACTTATCGTCGTCTAACCCACCCGACATTATCTGTTATACTAAAAAGCGTAGTCGTTATGAGTTGCATTTACGGTTATGACTGTCGAGAATTTAGTCGTTATTGGTTCGGGACCGGCGGGATATACGGCGGCGATTTATGCGGCGCGTGCGAACTTAAAACCCTTGATGTTTGAGGGTTTCCAAGCGGGAGGCATTCCGGGGGGACAACTGATGACCACCACAGAAGTAGAAAATTTCCCCGGTTTTCCCGAAGGAATCACCGGTCCGAAGCTGATGGAAAGAATGAAGGAACAGGCCGAAAGATGGGGGACCCAATGCTATACCGAAGATGTTATCTCGGTGGATTTAAGTCAGCGTCCTTTTACCATTCGTTCCACGGACCGGGAAGTTAAGGCCAATAGTATTATTATCGCCACGGGAGCCACTGCCAAACGCTTAGGATTACCCAGCGAGGCCCAATTCTGGAGTAACGGCATTTCCGCTTGTGCTATCTGTGACGGTGCTACACCGATATTTAGAGAGGAAAACCTCGCTGTCATCGGTGGCGGTGACTCCGCAGCCGAAGAAGCCGTATATTTAACTAAATACGGCTCTCACGTCCATTTATTGATACGCGGGGAAGCGATGCGTGCCTCGAAAGCAATGCAGGACCGGGTGTTAAATAATCCGAAAGTTACTGTTCATTTTCACACCCAAGCACTGGATGTGTTCGGTACAGGCAGTAAAATGGAGGGATTACGCATTAAAAACTCGCAAACGGGAGAAATCAGGGAATTAGCCGTTAGAGGGTTATTTTATGCCGTCGGTCACACTCCCAATACTTCCCTATTCCAAGGACAACTAGAATTAGACGAGGTGGGTTATGTGAAAGTCAAACCGGGGACTGTTGCTACCAGCGTCGAGGGGGTTTTTGCCGCCGGAGATGTGCAGGACCACGAATACCGTCAGGCCATCACCGCCGCAGGTACGGGGTGTATGGCGGCGTTATTGGCAGAAAGATGGTTATCGGAGCATAATTTAATCCAAGAATACCGTCAATCAGCCACTTCTGAACATTACGAGACGAAAACCGTTAGCGAAACCCCGGCCGATACGGAGGAAACTTTTGATATTAACAAAACTCGTCACGTTGGGGGTTATGCTTTGCGGAAATTATTCCACGACGGCGATCGCTTGTTAATGGTAAAATATGTTTCTCCCACCTGTGGCCCCTGTAAAACCCTGAAACCGATTTTAGATAAAGTGGTCGATGAGTACGATGGCAAAATTTATTTTGTGGAAATTGACATCGAAGCTGACCCGGAAATTGCCAAAATGGGTCAAGTAACCGGTACTCCCACGGTACAATTCTTTAAGGACCGGGAATTAGTCAAGGAAATGCGCGGAGTCAAACAAAAAAGCGATTTTCGTCAAGTAATTGAAAGTTATCAATAATCAGTTATCAGTTATCAGTTATCAGTTATCAGATGTGAGTTTTGAGTTTACTGTTTACTGAAAAAGCTCCCCACACCCCACACCCCACACCCCACACCCCATGCTAGAGGCTTTACAATTTGATTTTATGCGCCATGCGATTGCCGCAGGAATATTAGTTAGTATTGCCTGTGGGATTGTGGGTACTTTGGTAGTAGTTAATCGCGTGGTTTTTATTAGTGGGGGAATCGCTCACGCTGCCTATGGAGGGATAGGAATCGGTTATTTTTTTGGGATTAATCCCCTGGTGGGGGCGATATTTTTTACCTTTTTTTCGGCTTTAGGCATGGGGGTTTTACAGCGTCGCATCCGGGAGAGAGCCGATACTTTAATCGGGGTGATGTGGGCGATTGGTATGGCGATTGGGGTAATTTTTATTGATTTAACCCCCGGGTATAAAGCTGATTTGATGAGTTATCTTTTTGGTAGTATTTTAACTGTACCGAGGGATGATTTATGGATAATGGCGGGCATAGATATATTAATTATAGCCTTAGTTAGTATCTTTTATAAGGAGTTGTTAGCCATATCTTTTGATGAAACCTTTGCGATTATTCGTAATATTCCCGTGGAGGTAATTTATTTAGGTTTAATGGGAATAACCGCTTTAACTATTGTGGCAGTAATGCAGGTGGTGGGATTAATTATGGTAATTGCTTTGTTAACTATTCCCGCCGCTATCAGCGGACAATTTGTTAAAAATATGAAGGGAATGATGGTCCTAGCGATTATCTTAGGAATTGTCTTTACTTTGGTTGGTTTATGGTTATCCTATAGTTTAAATCTCACCTCGGGGGCGACAATTATTTTAGTGGCAGGATTGGGTTATTTAATCAGTCTTGCTTGGAAACCTTTCATCCTCACTATCACCAGAAAAATAGCTAATCTTTAAAGCTCTCCCCTAGTTGTGGTGATATAGCATTTATCTTAATAGTGAGGTATGAGGTTTTTATTTTGGGGAGACAGGAGCCGGTCGTTAATACCAAGTTAGGTTATACTTCATCTTTATGATAAACGCCGTAATTTAAAGAAAAAATACCAAATCCGTGTTAATCACGATGATGATGAAATCCCGAAAGATATACTGTGACTAGATTTATCAATAAATTTGGTCGGCGGATTTGGTAAAATCAAGTAATTAATCGAGTTCATCAAACAAAAGTTCCTCTAGAATCGGTCCCATACCGTCATCATCGGGGGAAACTAATTCAACTTTCCCTTCCCCATCACCGACGCCTAAGAATAACAAAGGAGCAAGGGGACTGTAAATCGAGTATTTTTGGTCTTCGGAAAAGAAACTGGCGAGAAATTGCAATTCTTCCGGCTCTGATGACGAGGAAGGTTCATCGCTATCGATTTCTAAACTGAGAACATTATCTTCTTCTAGGGGAGGTAATTCACCACTAACGGTTAAGGTGTGAGCAGTGGATTTGAGCAATAGGTCTAATTCTGCTAAAACTGCCTTAGCATCGGCGAAAATCCGCTCAATTTCCTCACTATCTTCGATTAAGAAGGCATCAGATTCTTCTTCCTCCGATTCCTCATCCCAAGCTAGAATCATCACCGGGGTATCCACGGGGACAAGAAGCATATAGGTAAGGTCATCGGTTTCATAGGCATTCTCAATATAACAGTCTAGCGATCGACCTTGCTCATCCCAGAGGGTTATGACATCCGCTTCTTCGAGTTCGTTTTCTTGAAAATTAAATTGAGGGGACATAGGCTCTCAAACGCTAATGATTGAATCAGAATATCATGAGATGCTCCTCAATCAAGCCAAGAATTCCGGTGCAAATGTTGAAAACCCTGTACATCAGTTAAATTGTATTGTAGGGGCGTGATGGTGATAAAATTCTCGCCAATAGCGCGCACATCCGTAGGCACTTCCGGGGGTAAATGGCTGTAGTCCGGTTGTTCGATATCCTCCACCACTTCCCCAATTAACCAGTAATAACTTTTACCCCTGGGGTCCAGTCTTTTCTCGAAAGTTTCCTCGTAGCGTCGCAATCCCTGCCTAGTGATTTTCACTCCCTTGATTTCGGCACTACTAACCGGAGGGACGTTGACATTGAGTAAAGTGGGAACAGGAAAAGGGTTAAGGGTAACTTTCCTGACTAAAGTGAGGGCAAAATCCGCAGCCGGTTGGAAATCACAAGCTTTAAAACTGGCCAGACTAACAGCAATACTGGGAATACCTTCGATTAATCCCTCCATGGCCGCGGAAACCGTGCCAGAATAGAGGATATCAGTACCGAGATTAGACCCGTGGTTAATGCCGGCTAAAACTAAATCGGGACGCTCTTTGAGGACGGCACTAAGGGCAAATTTTACCGAATCGGCGGGGGTTCCCGAGCAGGACCAGGCAATCACATCGGGGTGAAAAATTCCTTCCACCTGTTCGGCCCGGATGGGATGGTGTAAGGTTAAGCCATGACCAGTGGCAGAGCGCTCGCCGTCGGGACAAACTACGGTGACTTGATGACCGGCGGCAGCGAGGGTGTTGGCAAGGGTGCGGACTCCTAGCGCGGAAATACCGTCATCGTTACTGATAAGTAATTTTAAAGAGCGATCGCTAGTCATGGGAAATTTCTGCTCTACTGCGCCGGCTAGTGGTATAATGTAATGGTATTTTATCGTGGGTACGTAGCTCAGAGGATAGAGCACCAGGTTCCGGTCCTGGGTGTCGGGGGTTCGACTCCCTCCGTACTCGTTCAGTAATGTAGGGTTGATTCATGAATCAACCCTACCCTTTGGGGGTAGTAGTGCTTTTCTTGATATGTAAACTATACTCAAGGGATTGAGTATTACTTGCGATTTTATTGCTCAATCCAAGTTTTTGGGGGGTTCTACCCCCCAAACCCCCCGTTGGGGGCGTGGCGCCGCCCCCAAACCCCCCGCGCATTAGTTTTTCGGTGGGATGCTTACACGCGGCTGCTGATACATCTGTAATAATTTAAGAGGCACTCTTGCAAGTGGAGTGCTTTTCTTGATATGTAGCCTCTACTCAAGGGATTTATTCTGATTGAAGAATTGGCGTTATTTTAGCTTCTATTTTCCAGTCAAGGGACAGGTTTTGGGGTTTATGGGGTTTTAGTTCAATTTCCCCACTTCCCCACTTCCCAATTCATAATTCATAATTCATAATTCATAATTCCCTTACAGGTTTTGATAAGCTTTGAGGGTGGCAGTTTTGACGCTTTCGGGGACGAGGGGAAAGGTACTTAATATATGTTGAAATTCTGTTGGGGTTAATTCATACAAGTGGGCGACTATTGCATCTAATTTCGCTCTAATTTCCATTCTTTCTGCTTCTTCTGTTACTCCATTTTTATGGGAACCTATCCCCACTTCTTTCGCTAATTGCTCAAATTCTTCTGTGGTACAAATCAATTTCGCCGCATTTTCTACTATCTCCTGAAAGTATTTATCTCCCTCTTTTAGTCGGGGGATAGGTAGTTGATATATGTAGAAAAAATTTATATTAGCAGATACCCGATGACGAAGGGAATAATCTAGCACAAAACTATTCCAGATAGCAACCAAGAATAAACATTCTTTATTGTTGGTTGCACGATTAACTTCTTCTTGAAAATGTACAATAGATTGAAAGTTTTCTCCATGAAAAGCAGGAGGTATAATGGTAGCTATTAAAGTTCTACTATCAGTATTCCTAGCAATTTTACGAAATCCAGTTCGATAGGTTTGATAGTCTAGTATCTGCTGATTATCTGGCAATTTTCCTAATATTGCTTTTCTTCCTTCTGATTCATTTATCCAATAGCGCGGTTGAGATAAACCATGGCTGAACTGTTCAATCATTTTTCCTTCGTAGAGGGGTAGTCTTCCTTCTGCGGGTTCAGTTTTAAATAAATAACTATCAGTAGTCATGTTAAATTCTGATGTTAACTTGAGATTCCATGTATCGGGAAGGGTTTCTCCTAGCATGGGAAAACGAGACATTTTTTCAGCGATATGAATATCTATATCTTGTTTAAATTCCATTACCGAGAGGGAATCGGGGGATAGTTTGCGGATTAAATCGACGCTAATTACTAAACTATCTTTATGGGGAAACCGTTGTAATTCCTCAACATCGTGACGCATAAACTCTACAGGAAAGGAAAGAGTTTGTTTATTTTTCTCAAAAGTTAAGATAGCAAACTTAAAACTTCTATGGACATTTTCAAAAATTTCTTTACGATTTTCAAAACAAAATAATCCTGTCACATTTGTCTGAGAAAATAACATTTCTCGCAGTTGTTTGGTTCCTAAATCGGTATAAATTCCACTGGGAACAACTATTCCACATTCTCCCTGGGGATGGAGTAGATTAAAACATTGTTCTGTAAATAAACAATAAAGATTAATTTTCCTTGAAGCACTTTTGCCGTTAATTACAGAATTTTGATTTCGATATTGTTCGGACTTTTTAAAATAAGCACTAACATGGGGATAACCACTACAATATTCTAACCAAGCTTTTTGGATTTCTGGATTCTCTAAAAGTTTATCTCGCTGTTTGTTCCATGATTTTATATCAAGTTTTTTTTTCTGAATTAAACTATCATACTGCTGAAAAAATTCCTTTTCATCGGTTTGAAAGACTTCCCAAGGGGGATTGGTGATAATCACATCAAAACCACCTTTTTCTGTAATCAGTTTATCGAAGTGATAACCCCAGTGGAAGGGTTTCAGGGACTGCATATCAGAAAGAGTTAATAAACGTTTCTTTGCTTTTCCCGTTAATTGTGCGGATTCGTACTTAATTGACAACTTACCGCTAAACTCATCTAAGAGAATTTGGTTTAATTTCTGCACCGATTCGCGGTTGACATCCTCGATGTGATCCCGTAACATCTGGAGACGGTTTTCTTGGGTGGTTCCCTCTACTTCTCCCAACCGAAAAGCGTGTTCTTTGTATAATTCAATACTGCGATTTTTTTCCGCGAGAATTGCCTGATAATTTTGCGCGGTGAGGGTTTGCAGAATATTTTCCTCTCCCATGAGATTAAAACTTTTTTCGTCCACGCGAATTAAACCGATGAGGGAATTTCCCGACATGATATTAAAATCAATATTCGGTAAGGGTTCCAATTCTGTCACCGATTGTGCGGCAGCAACTAAAGCGAGAAATAAACGCAGTTTCGCTATTTCCGTCGCTTCCTCCATGATATCGACACCGTAGAGATTATCGGAAATAATTCTTTTTTTGATGTAATATCCGAGGGAGGGATGGGATTTTCTTACCTCTGTTAACCACTGTTTTAATTTACTGTCTCCCCGTAGTTCAATTGTCCCAATCACCGCGCTATAAATTCCGATTAATGTCTTCATCGCAGCCACTAAAAAAGCACCGGAACCACAGGCAGGGTCTAAAATAGAAAGCTGGGGAAGAATATCTTCAATCAGAAGCTGACAGAGGGGAGAATCGAGATTAATTAATAGTTCAGAAATACTGGCAAATTGTTTGCGGGGATAATGTTGATTGCTTCTCTCGACAATCCATTTATTAATCGTCCTATCACAGAGATATTCAGTAATCTCCGGACGGGTATAGTAAGCACCGAAAGCTTTTTGGTTGATGTACTTTTCAAAGATATATCCCAAAACATCGGGGTTAATTTCGTCATCGCTTCCCCCCGGAGTGTCGTCAAGGTTCCAAGAGTAACGGGAGAATAAATCGAGGATATTCTCAAATGCTTGGTCATCAATACAAATGTTTTGATAAAGATTTTCGAGGGGATGTTGGAGAAATAATCCTCCGTTAAGATATTTGACTTTTCCCACCAATGCAGTTACTGTCTCATCTCGTTGGGATTCCGGTTGAGCGAATGCTTGAAAAAAGAGGGTTTGCAGAAACTGACGATAAAATAAATTTTTCCCGCGTCGTTGACTTGCTTGTAATTGGTTTTGCAGATAGTTGAAGTCGTTATCTATAAATCCCTTGCGCTGCAGGAAATAGACGAACATTAAACGATTGAGAATAACCGAAGTGTACCATTTTCGATCGCTTTCTCGATCGATTCCTTGGATAAAGGGGAGGAACTGTAAATGCTCTCGCTGAAATTCCTGATAAAATTTCTTGGTAATCTTTTCGATATCGAAACCTTTTTGTAAGCGATGGGCCACCTCCACCACGGAGGGTTCCCCATCTTCAAAGTCGGTGATATCGAGGACTAATTCCGCTAGTTTACCGAGAAATAAATCTCCCGGTTGTCCTTTTATATAAAGATGGTCACGGATATAACTTTTACTTCCCTCTCTTTTTACCCAGTACCATAAACTGCGTGTCCGTCCCCCATCGACGAAAATTAGCAGATTTTCGGCAATTCTTTCGATAACTTGCTGGTGAATGTCCCGACGAAGTTTCGCATCGGGTATATCGGTAGTTGTCACCTCTAATACTGCTACTCCGGACACTTCCGCAATCCGTTGACAGGGATATTCTTGGTTGTCAACGGTGATACTAACAGTTTTTTTTGCGCGAGGATGAGACCATCCCAATTCCTCGATAAACAGTTCCCCAAATTGGAAGTTAGATAATAAGTCGCGAGTCCGGGAGAAGTTGAGGGGCATAATGGATAAATATCGATAAATTATGAACCAATCCAATTCGCTTCGCTGAGATTGGAGATACATTTAATATAGCAAAAGGTTTGATCCCCCTAAATCCCCCTTGAATTGGGTTAGATCCCCCTAAATCCCCCTTGATAAGGGGGACTTGAATTGGTTTATATCCCCCTAAATCCCCCTTGATAAGGGGGACTTGAATTGGGTTTGACTGGGTGCATCTCAATTTGGTGGAAATATCTATATTACATTTTGGGCGCACGCGATGCGCCCCTACCATGGGCATAATAATATTATTGTAGGGGCGAATTGCATTCGCCCTCTTTTTGGGCGCAGGCGATTGACACAATAATATTATTGTCGGGGCGTTTTTGGGCGCAGGCGATTGACATAATAATATTATTGTCGGGGCGTTTTTGGGCGCAGGCGATTGACATAATAATATTATTGTCGGGGCGTTTTTGGGCGCACGCGATGCGCCCCTACCATGGGCATAATAATATTATTGTAGGGGCGAATTGCATTCGCCCTCTTTTTGGGCGCAGGCGATTGACACAATAATATTATTGTCGGGGCGTTTTTGGGCGCACGCGATGCGCCCCTACCATGGGCATAAGCTGCTTTAATTGGTTTATATCCCCCTAAATCCCCCTTGATAAGGGGGACTTAAGAAGGTTGAAATAGACCCAAGGAACAAATAATCTGAGGTTCTTGGGTGGATTCTTGTGGGTGAACAATACAGAGACGGTCATCTTTATATAAAGATACCAGTAAGTCTGCCAATTGTCGGTCACTGATGCCGGTTCTTAAACCACGATTTAAGCGATCGAGAGCCGACTGTCTGAGGGGATAATGATACAATTGGTCGAGAGCCTTGCATAAATCCTCATGAGCAAACAGATCATCCTTACTATCTTGAGAATACCTTTTTAAGCGCTCGTAGGTCTTAAATTTTGCTCCCGTCAATCGTCCCAATTTAGATCCGGAGTTGTTTTCCTCCTCCGCAATTAATTCTGTACCTTTTTGTACTAATTGATGGTGTTGGGGATGGGGGGGAATGGCCGGGGTTTGGGGATGACAGGCAGCGGACCGTAAAATAGTTAATTGGGATTGAGTCACACTATTTCCCTGCTTATCAATCCATGCTAAAGCATCATTCCCCCCGGCAGTTTTTAGATAAACCATGACTCCCTCTGGATGGGTTGCTGTCCCACGATGGCAACGGGTAGAATAAACCACCGGCGGCAGCTCCTCTATGGTATGTTTTAAACTAGGGTCAACTTCGATCGCATTTTTCCAAATTTGATACGCTTCCGAGGTTAAATCCACTTCTTGATCCTCCTCCTCATCGATAACCTCAGATTTTTCATGATACAGATCTAATAAAGTCTGGTTATCCATCTCCTCCTCAAAAAATACCTCATCGGTCCCCACCACGTCCGCATTCTCTCGCAGTCTTTGAGATAGTCTCGTCCGCAGTTTAATAATTCTCTCCACTCCCTCCGCAGGTAAAAAGGAATAACAGAGAATCTGACTTGCTTTTTGACCGATTCTATCTACCCTTCCGGCCCGTTGAATCAGGCGAATAATTGCCCAGGGTAGGTCATAATTAACGATAATGGCACAATCCTGTAAATTTAACCCTTCACTCAAGATATCCGTCGCAACCAAGACTCGTATTTCTTCCCCCACTTGCTGAGAATTACTGCGGGGACTAAAACGATGGACCATTTCCGCAGGATTAGCAGAGTTTCCCGTCACTCCCGCAATCTTATCCACTCCCCGATTTTGCAACTGAGTGACTAAATAACTGACTGTATCGGCAAATTGGCTAAAAATTAACACCTTTTCTCTGGGATGATTCTCCTCTAACAGCTGCCATAACTTCTCTAGCTTTTCGTCGGTCTCCGGCTGCAAGGTCCCACAGGTTTGCAACAATGCTATTAAAGCCAAGGCATCGGATTTTAGGTCTTTTTTCAATGCGGGTTTAAACACCTCGGGGTTAATCCACTGAAAGCGCTTGCGATAATCACCGCTATACTTTTGATACACTTGTTCGGCTCTTTTTTGATACTCTTTTTCTAACCCGGTTATCCCCCCAGTGTCCTCGGTTTCTATACTTTCATCCTCTCCCTGAGTGACTAAATCCTCATCCAGATAACGAGTGTCTAACAAAGCTGGATCCTGACTCCCGATGGGAAGGGGTAAATTCTTGGCCATGGCATGAAGGAAAATATAGTTACGGAGAATATGACGGTCAAGGGATTGCAGGAAAGCATACCCTCCACTCTCCAAACGTTTAAATAAATTCGTCCGACAAAAACCCATTAATCCTTTACCCGCACGGGATAGACTTTTTAAGATGGTTTCTTCCTCTGCTGTCCCTTGGCATCCTTTAATTAGATAATTTCCCAATCCGTAACGGGGTAACTTCAATCCGTTGAGAGTTATCACCACTGCTTCCGAATATAAACGCGCATAAACCGAGTCTTGTAGGTCAAACTTAATTGTCTTTAGTTGTCGTTGGGGAAGATAAACCCTCGACCCATCAGCAAATTTTAGATACCGACGACCCTGTTCGTCTTCTGTAGCATAATTATTTTCGATAAAACCGCGAGTCCGTCTAATCATATAGAGACGCATTAAGTCTCTCCAGTCGTCGGGAGAGTCACTTTTTTCAAAGGCTGCTAGGGACCTAACCGGAGATTGGTATCTGCGGTTAAATTCGATTTCTCCTCCCAGAGATTCTAGTAGTCTTTCGGGACGAATTCCGAGATTAGTATCCTCTTGAATGAATAAACGCAGTTGATTGGACAGGTCAAGATAGTTTTTATTGTAGGGAGTCGCAGTCAAGAGAATACAGCGACTTTCATTGGTGTTAATGTACTCCTGTATCACCCGATAACGTTTACCCTCCCGATTACGCAGGTTATGACTTTCATCGATAATTACTACCCGATAGCGCCGCAGATTGGGTAACTCCTGCATAACCTGACTTAAGGGGATAATTTTCGCTCTTAATTTGTATTTATAGCTGTAATCCTCCCACATAGTCAGGAGATTTTTCGGACAAATAATTAAGATTTCTAAATCGTAGTCTTCCTGCAAAATATATGCTAGAATGGAAGCGATGCGCGTTTTTCCTAACCCCACCACGTCGCCAATTAGTACCCCACCGCGTCTTTGCACATAACGAGCGGCAATTTTAATGGCCGATTTCTGAAAATCTAGTAAGTCTTGGTCAAACTGTCGGGGAATTTTGTATTCCGCTAAACCGGCTCTCGCTTCAAAGGAAAGATGGTAAGCTATTTTTAAATAGATATGATAGGGAGGAATCAGACTTTCCCTGGCCCAACTTTCGTTAATCACCTTGACAATATCCTCGGATATATCCCAACACCAAGCATCAAACCAACGATCATTAAACCACTTTTGTAATTTGGCACAAGCATCGTGGTCAAGGACATCAATATTTAATTCTCCCTGCTGTTGTAATCCCGCAAAAGTTAGATTACTACTACCCAAAAATCCCACCGTTGGGTTATTGACATCCTGTCGATGAATAAGGTATAATTTAGCATGGAGATTATAGCCCAAAAATAAGCGAATTACTAACTTACCCGCTTGAATTTGTTTTCCCAAACGTTGCAAAGCTGCCTGATCTCGATTACTAGGATTCCCCCAAGTTAATTGTTGGCAAAAATCCTGAACAATTTGTTTTCTTAAACGAGCGCAAGTAGCCTTATCTATATCATTTGAGCGCTTCAATAAAGACAGGGATTGCTGTAGTAATTCCTGGGGTGCTTGCTGCATACCAATCAGCAGACGACAACAGGACAAATCACCCCCGAGAAAGTGATCAATATAGGTATCAATGGACTGCCAACCGCGCAAATTAAAATAACCCACGCAAAAATCAGCGCGTTGGGATGCTAATAAACTTTCGCGTAAAATTGGCAATAAATGGGACTCAATATTATCAATAATACGCGGCATATTTTTATAAAAAGATTAAGTTAATATAAGGCTTTTCTAACTGATAACTGATAACTGATAACTGAATTACTTAATCCAAACAGTTTTAACGTTGACAAATTCGCGAATACCTTCCACACTTAATTCCCGACCAAAACCGGAACGTTTAATCCCCCCAAAGGGTAAACGAGGATCGGATTTAACCATACCGTTAATAAACACACAACCGGCCTCAATTTCGGTAATTAAACGCTCAATTTCTGCGGGGTTATTCGTCCAAGCACTAGAACCCAAACCAAAGGGACTATCATTAGCTAAAGCGATCGCTTCCTCGATATTTTTGACTCGAAATAGTAAAGCCACCGGTCCAAAAAATTCCTCTTTTTCCCCAGGAGAACCGACAGGAATATCGGTTAAAATCGTCGGTAGATAGAAGTTACCTTTCCCCTCTAAACGTTGACCCCCCACAAGGACTTTACCACCCATAGCGACGGTTTTTTCCACTTGAGCGGCAATTTCCGAGACGATCGATACCGTGGCCAAAGGACCGATATCAACAGTTTCATCGAGGGGATCACCAACTTTTAAAGCTTGGAATTTAGCCACTAATAACTGTTCAAATTGATCGGCGACAGTTTCCATAACAATAAACCGTTTGGCAGCGATACAAGTCTGACCATTATTTAACAATCTTGCCGTCACTGCCGTAGCCGCTGCCGCCTCGATATCGGCACTATCTAAAACGATAAAAGGATCACTACCTCCCAACTCCAAAACCACCTTTTTGATCTGTTTTCCTGCGGCGGCTGCTAAACTGATCCCCGCCGGTTCACTACCGGTTAAAGTGGCAGCTTTTACCCGTTCATCGTTAATTAAATCACTAACGCGATCGGCCCCGATCAAAAGAGTTTGAAAAGTGCCTTCGGGAAAACCAGCTTCTAATAAAATTCTTTCCACCGCTAAAGCTGATTGGGGAACATTAGAAGCGTGTTTGAGTAGGCCGACATTTCCGGCCATCAAAGCGGGGGCAGCAAAGCGAAATACTTGCCATAAAGGGAAATTCCAGGGCATAACCGCTAAAATTACCCCTAAAGGTTGATAACGGACGAAACTGCGACTAGCATCGGTGGCAATCAACACATCTTCCAGATAACCGGCGGCATTATCGGCATAAAAACGACAAACCAAGGCACATTTGAGGACTTCTGCGATCGCTGATTTGATCGGTTTCCCCATTTCTAGAGTCATGGTTTTAGCCAATAGCACTTGATCCCGTTCCAAAATATCCGCTGCTTGCCGTAACCACTGTCCTCGTTGACTGATGGGGATCTGGCGATACTGCTGAAAAGTTGTCTCAGCTAGGGCCAATTTCGCCGCCAATTCCTCCGAGGTTAGAGGGGTAAAAGTCTTGAGAATTTCGCCAGTGGCAGGGTTAACTGAAGCGATACCCATATCCAATTGTCTCCTATCGAGGACTATATCTCTAGTTTAGTTCTCTGGTTGTACCGCTGCTGACATAATTCGATCGCTAATTGGATCGCCGCTTGCATACTCTGGGGTCTAGCGATGCCAAGACCGGCGATATCAAAAGCCGTCCCGTGGTCTGGAGAGGTGCGAACAAAAGGTAAACCGATGGTAGTGTTAACAGCACAGTCAAAAGCCATTAATTTCACGGGAATTAAGCCCTGATCGTGGTATAATGCCAGATATGCGTCGGCGGGTTGTCCTTGACCCCTAAACCAAGCGCGTCCCGGTTCCACCCAAAGCGTATCGGGGGGGACAGGGCCGATTAATTGGGTTTGCGGGTATTGCTGACCCATTGACTCTAGCCAAGGCTGTAACCAGTCCTTTTCTTCCCTTCCCAGTTTTCCCGCTTCGCCACTGTGGGGATTAAGACCGGATATGGCGATTTTTGGGCGATCGATGCCGAAATCTAGCTTTAAAGACTCGATCAATAGGTCTAGTTTTCGGGTCATCAGATCGGGGTTAAGAGTATCGGGAACTTCTCGCAGGGGGATATGGGTAGTGGCGAGGAGAGTGCGTAAGTTATAGCCAGTGTGAGGGGATTTAGCGACGAATAGCATCCCATAACGGTTAATTCCTGCCATGGTAGCTAAAACCTCCGTTTGACCAGGGAAATCATAACCGGCCAACTGCCAACAGGATTTAGCAATCGGACCGGTGACAATACCGTCAAATTCGCCCTTGAGGGTGCGTTTTATGGCTTCTTGCAGGTAAAGAAAGCTAATTTCACCACTATGGGCATCCCCACGCCCGAAAACGATTTTTTCTTGATTGTAGGGCAAATCGATCAGAGAAAAGCGATCAAGAAGATGGGGATCGTGATAGGCTTTTTCGAGAAGCGTTCTTGTCCCGATTAGAGTAATCTGACAACCGGACGAGATTGGGGAATCGGCGATCGCTTTTAACACCACTTCAGGACCGATCCCGGCGGGATCACCGACGGGGATAACTAGACGGGGAATAAAAGAGGCGGATTCCATAAATTTTGGCCGTCAATATTGCTAATTCTCCCGATTAATCTCATCGTTGACAATTATCAGGAGGGAATAAATCAGTAAACAATCTTCAGTTTACCTAAAATGTCGGATGAATGCCCCCGCTAAATTTTTTGACAAGACATCAACCTTTGCGGGGGATGAAATCCGACCAGGATATTGACTGCGAAGCACGATTTTAATTCTACCATTTGTAGGTAAACTGTGTTATACTTAATTGATCCAGGGTCGAGGATTAATCAATGCTAGTCGTAGAAGCCAAGTTAAAAAACGGGACACCAGAACAATACCAAAGACTTGATGAAGCAATTAGAACATCTCAGTTTGTGCGTAACTCTTGTGTTCGTTATTGGATGGACAATAAGGGAACAACCCGGAATGATCTTCAAAAGCTTTGTGCGGTACTAGCTAACAATAAAGAGACACCATGGGTTAATAAATTAAACTCTCAAGCTCGTCAATCGGCTGCTGATAGAGCCTGGCAATCAATTAATAGGTTTTACCAGAATTGTCATGCTAAGATACCGGGGAAAAAGGGTTTTCCTAGGTTTAAAAAGCATAGCCGTTCGGTTGAGTATAAACTAACGGGTTACAAACTATCTGATGATAGACGTAAAATCAAGTTCACTGATGGTTTTAAAGCAGGAGAATTTGATTTATGGTGTAGTCAGAAAACCTTAGTTTATTATTCAGAGCAACAGATTAGACGGGTAAGAGTTGTGAGACGTGCCGATGGTTATTATTGCCAGTTTTTGATTGACGTAGAACGGCAAGAATACCATAAACCAACGGGACAAATAACAGGAATTGACTTAGGGTTAAAGGAATTTTATACCGACGCTCAAGGCAATATAGTAGAGAATCCATGTTATTTAAGAAAGTCAGAAAAACGACTTAAAAAAGCACAACGACGATTATCCAAAAAGTTTCGTCAAGGAAAGAAACAGTCTAAAAACTATCACAAGCAACGGGTAAAGGTTGCCAAGCTTCACCTTAAAGTATCAAGACAACGTAAAGACAAAGCAATTAAAGACGCTTTGGCGTTAGTCCAGTCTAATGATTTGGTAGTCTATGAAGCTTTAAAGGTAAGAAACTTAGTCAAAAACCGTAAACTTGCCAAGTCGATTAGTGATGCTTCTTGGTATCAATTCACTGAATGGTTGAATTATTTTGCCAAGATTTATCGGATTGTTTGTGTTGCTGTACCACCGCATTTTACTAGCCAAGATTGTTCAGTTTGTGGGACGAGAGTTCAAAAAACCTTAAGCACTAGAACTCATCAATGTCCCAATTGTAAAACAGTCTTAGATAGGGATCATAATGCAGCAATCAACATTCTTAAAAAAGGGTTGCAATATTTGGGAAATCATCTCAACGGTACTGTTGGGCAAACAGAAACCGACCCAAACGCCTTGGGAGAGTCCGACCTCTGGGTTTTCAGTGGAGACATTGAGAATCTAAGTTGTCTCGTTGAACAAGGAATTTCTAACAGCGATGTGGAAAGAATCCCCCGTCACAGCGTAGCTTGACGGTGGGAGTATGTCAATGTAATCTCATGGCGATAGATAGTAACTTTAGGCAAATTAAATTTTTTAACTTTTCTGTTTTCTTATTGCCCAAACTAGCCAGATTGTTGTAAGCTTATGACCCAACTACAACCGGATATATTCGTTAACCACCGTCCTGATACCGATGGAGACGAGGAAGAAGACTACTTCGATTATTTTTATGATGAACCGGGTAGTGAACCAGGGACATTAATTATCGAGCCGGATGCCAAACCCTCGCGGATTATTTTAATTGACTACGATGAAGATAACGCCGTTCGCAAGGTGGATATTACTCCCAATGCTTGCGCCCCCTATATTGGCACAAATACCGTGTCTTGGATGGATATTCAAGGGTTAGGGAGTGAGACGGTTTTAAAACAGGTGGGAGAAATTTTTAATCTGCATCCTTTGTTATTAGAAGATGTGGTTAATGTGCCGCAGCGTCCCAAGTTAGAGGACTATAACAATCAATTGTTAGTGATTTCTCAGATGGTGCGACTGAAAGAAGATGAAAGCGGTTTTGATACAGAACAGGTGAGTTTTGTACTAGGAAAACGCTATCTTTTAAGTTTTCAAGAGGAGGAATTACAGGACTGTTTTGAGATAGTCAGAGATCGAATTCGCACTTCCCAGGGACGAGTACGGAAATCGGGGGCGGATTATTTAACCTATTTATTATTAGACACGATTATCGATGGTTATTTTCCCGTGGTAGAACACTACGAAGATCGGATTGAGGCGTTGGAAGATATGATCATTAGTAATCCTGATCGAGATACCATGCAGGAAATCTATGATGTCCGTCGGGAATTATTGGCACTGCGTCGCTTAATTTGGCCGATGCGAAATGTCCTACATTTACTGATGCGTGACCATCATGGTATAGTCAGCGATGAAGTACAAATTTATTTTCGTGATTCCTACGACCACGTCATTCAAATTCTGGAAATTATCGAAGCTTATCGAGAATTAGCGGCGAGTTTGATGGATGTTTATATGTCCACTATGGGCAATAAATTAAACGAAATTATGAAGTTTTTAACCGTAATTTCGACGATTTTTATTCCCTTAACTTTTATCGTTGGTGTCTATGGCATGAACTTCGAGAATATGCCAGAATTAAAAGGAGAATGGAGTTATTTCCTTGTCTGGTTAGTCATGTTAGCCGTAGCGGGGGGCTTAATTTTCTACTTCTGGCGCAAAGGTTGGTTTAAACCAATTTATTCCCTGAAAGAGGAAGCAAAAACTTAGTTAACGAAGGCAGGAGTCAGGAGACTCCGAGACAGGAGACAGGAGATTATTTCTATTTATTCTTCCCACACCCCACACCCCACACCCCACACCCCACCCCGACGACAAACTTTTTCAGCCAACCCTAATTATTCCACCACAAATGCGAGGATTTGGCCTTGGCAACTGCCGAAGCGAATCTGTAAACCGGACTCTAGGGGAACTTCTTGGTTATGTACCTGCTTCCAGTGGCCATCTTGGTAGATAAAAGTACCAAAACGGGAGAAATCTTCGAGAAAGTATTGATAGTCTGGATAATCGGCATTTTTACGGCAAATTATCCGACAATGGTTTTTACTAACCCATTTTTCAGTAATCTGTAGATCATTTTCCATGTCCCGTCCTATATTCATGGCACCACCACGGATTGACCATTTTCTTTCGGGACGATCAAGATAGTATAAGAAAGCGGCGGGCATGGTTCCGGAGATATTGGGCATAACCGTCGGTGATTGAGTCTCATCAAGGGTTTGCAGCAATTGCCCGTCGAATTCTGGGTGCATATAGAGAATCGGCAAAGTCCAAGCGGGTTGATTGTACTTGTAGAGGGTTAATAACTGCTGCCTGGCGATACGAACGGCCTGATCGATAGGGACTCTCGGACCGGGAAACAACTTGGACATCTGCGCTTCTTTGTCTTTGAACCCGAAGAGGGTGCGGGTAAAAACTTCGATAAAACTCAAGGCCTCTCGATCTGCGATCGCATCTCGCATGGCCAAAACTGCGGGAACGCCATGGTGAATCAAGACTTCCGCCAGACTGCTGCGGGGAATCATCTCCTGACCCGATTTAGCGGGATAAGCCCCCCAACAGGCATTAAAAACCGCTAAAATAACTTGATTTCTCACCAAAGCTTGGGCTAACTCCGTCCCGTTTAGCTGTTCCCCCGGCCGCAGAAATAGGGAACCGCCATTGGGGGCGGCGATTCCGTGACCAGCGTAGAAAAAAGCTTTATATTTACCCGTATCCAAGGCCTTGGTCAGTTCTTCGGCCCCCGGTCGAATTAGGGTATCGACTTTGACTTTCACTCCCCAATTCTGGAGGGAACCACTGCCCCCAGGGGAGATAGACCGGATGAGATTGGCGGCCTCGGATTCCAGTGCCTGGTCGGGATTAGTTTCTCCATCGGTATTAATGGCGGTGAGGTTGAGGGAACTAGCGGCGGTTTTAATCTGTTTTTCGCCGATAACTAAGAGAATATTGAGACTATTACTCGGTTTTATCGGTGGTAGTGGTTCCACATCGCTGGTGGTCCGGCTAAAGAGTATATTCGGATGCAGAGATATAGCCTGTTTACCCGCTTGCTGCATAATTTCCCAGGGCAGCAGAATTAAATAGGGATTGCGACATTCCAAGCGAATTCGCAGGGGCTGATTTTTGCCGAGAGCGATTCCCTGACTTTGGGCGAAACTTTGACCAATTGATGCTTGAAATAACCATTGCCAGAGACTAATACCTAGTTTCTGCATTAATCGACCTCCATAACTGCTGCCTTCTCCCGAAAGAGTCAGTTTAGGTCGGGAATTTCCCTCTAATTGCTCTAACATCGGCAAGGGCGGCATTTTTTCCAGACAGAACATTTCCTGCCATGCCATCCATTCCGTGGTTAGACTCTCGGTCCATTCACAGTCATGATGCACATATCCCCCCGGTAGGGGTGCTTTCGTCACCCAACGGGCGAAATTATTACTCGTGGCTAAACTAGAGATGGCTAAATTTAGACTAGGGATGGCATCATCGGTCATTGTGGTTCTTGAGAAGTCTCTAGAATCTTATTCTAGAGGATTTCTGAACAGCAAGGAAGAGTATTAAGTAGCTGGTTATAATTAAATCAAAAATAGATTTTAGGTTCGATCCCCCCTGCCCCCCTTGATAAGGGGGGTGCCGATAGGCGGGGGGATCTGAAAGTTTTTAATACCTACCTACTTAAGTCACCAATAAACAACAAAGTTCAATAATTTTTGTTTGCAAAGTTGCCAAAGGTTCTGCACCCCGCTTGAGACGATATTCTAATTCCAGAAGTATGGGCAAGGTGGCGAGAAGTTGCTTAGAAGAAAAGGATTGTATCTCTTTGCGAATGAAATATAGTCGCTTGGGATTGGCAATTTCGGCGGCGGCGGCGATATTTTTCTCGTCTTTTTCTCCTTCTTCAATTTTTAATTTTACTATTGCCCAAGTGCGAAATTGACCCCCTAGGGTGGCGGTGATAGCCAAGGGGTTCTCGTTACGATTTAATAATTCATTGACTAATTCGAGGGCCTTGCCTGTCTCCCGTTTTAAAATCGCACTAGCTAACTGTAGGCTGCTTTGATTGCTGGCATTGACTAAGCTTAAAATGTCCTTTTTGTCAATAGTTCCCGCCGAATTATTTTTAAATAAACGCAGTTTTTCTAACTCCATCCACAACAAGCGGCTGTTATTTCCCACTGATTCTGCTAAGAGTTCGATCGCATCGGGGGTTAATTTTACCCCCACTTCTTTGGCAATTTCCCTAACTCTTTGGGCAATTTCCTCGACTTTCCAAGGCGGAATTAGTTCAAATTCTTTAACCTCTGCCTGATTTTGGATAAACTTGCTCGATTTTAAGCGGGAGTCGGGTTTTTTGGCACTGGTTAATAACAGATAGGAATTTTCGGGTAAATTGGGCAAAGTGCGCTGTAATTCCTTAAAAATATCCTCAGAACATTGTTGACAAATAACCGTATCGGCTAACCAAACTAAACGATTTCCCATGCCGAAAACTGGAGTCATCGCTTGATTGAGGGCCTCGATAATTGCCTCATTGCGATCACCATTAATTTTATCATAATTAAACTGTATCCAATTGGGATCGAGAAGTTTTACTTGCAGATTTTTCACCGCTTGGTTGATAGCAAATTCATCTTCTCCCCAATAAAATATTGTCGGCATGAGTTTCTAATTATAGCAGTTAAGTAGGTAGGTGTTAAAAGTTGTCAGACACCCCTCTGATCAAGGGGGGACTAAGGGGGAATCGGCACCCCCCTTATTAAGGGGGGCAGGGGGGATCAGAAGCGAAATTTATCTTCAATTTAATTATAACTACTTACTTATCTTGAGGTGTCACTATTACCCATGTTGCCAGATTTTTACAGTTTTGTCAGCACTACCAATAATTAAATATTTACCATCGGCACTAATTACTAAAGATAACAGTTTGTCTGTGGGTTGATCAAGGGTTGCTAATTTTCCTTTGCTTGTTAAAGACCAAAACTTAATCATTTGATCCGAAAGCTTGTTTAATCTGATCAGCACAAGCATAAGAGGATAAACCAAGAATTTCCTAATATTAACTATGGCTATTCATCAACACAGGTAAAGACTATCTGACTCGATAATTTTGAAAATTAATCAAAAAATAGACTCGATCGACCCCAAATAACGCACAATAAAAAAGGAAATGTCAAAGGAGAATCGCAAATGTTGCCCTATATCCTAGCGGTCGTGGTGGGATTAAGTAGTCTCTACCTCCTCACCACCGCTTTTATCGCCCCCGATCGCCACCGTCAAGATGATTTTCTCTGGAGTGCGGTAGGATTATTCTATGCCCTTGTCCTCTGGTTGTGCGCGGGAAGGATTACAGGCGCTATCCTCCTCGGACAAGCTGCCGCGGCCATATTATTTATTGCTTTTGCTTGGCAAACTCTCAAACTCAGACAAGCACTTTTTTATCCCGACAAACCGGTTAAATTATTTACTATTGTCGGTTGGTTAGGCAATCGTCTGGGGAAAGTTACTCCCTCCCAATCCCCTAAAACTAAAGCTAAACCTGAGAAAGCAGCAGCAAAAGTTAAAGAAACGGTTAAAGAAACGGTGGACCCCGTTATAGAAAAAGCCGTGGCTATCGGGGAACCTATTACAGAATCAGTGACAGAAATTGAGGAAAAAGCTCAAGAAACGGTTGCCCCCGTTGCCGAAAAAGCCGCAGCTATCGGGGAACCTATTACAGAATCAGTGACAGAAATTGGGGAAAAAGCCGAAGAAATTATTGATGATGATGAAACTTTCGATGATTTCGATGATTTCGATGATTTTGATTTGGCAATAGAAGAGATCAACCCTTCCGAAAATGCCCAAGAAATTCCCCCAGAAATTCCCCCGACTGAACCTGTCGCAACTGTTGAAGTCGAAACTATTGCCGTTAGCGAAACGGTGATTATTGAAGTTACCGAGGAAGATTTGTCTCCAGAAGAAAATATCGAAAAAGATACTCCCCCAGAAACTCGCTCAAAAAGTGAAGAAAATTCCCCCCCAGAGGAAGATTTGCCCCCAGAAAAAAGTATCGGAGAAGATACTCCCCCAGAAACTCGATCGCCAAGCGCAGAAAATCCCCCCTCATCGGATTAAAAGTTAAGACTATTGAGCGGGTAGGTTAGGCAATAATTACCCAAGAAATGGTTCTTCGTTACTTGGTATGGTTCGATAGGGGGGGCATAAATCGACTAAATCCTTATCTGGCAAGAGACTTAATTGATTAGTTCGTTCTAGATCGAAAACAATTGAGAAAAATTGCCAAATGCCTTTCTATATAAGGGTTACATTTATTATAAACCCCGTCCATTGCATAACACAAACCGAAGAACCATGATTCCCTGACTTTTCCACTGTTTATAATGCCAGAACATGGTGGAGTAGGGAGAGAAATCTTTCGGGAATTCCCGCCAATTACAGCCATTTTTGAGTTGATAGAAAATCCCATCTAAAATCTGTCGTTTTGTCCCTTTCGGGGGGGCCAGTCAATTTCTTCTTTGGCAATAGCGGTTCTGCGATAGACTACTCTTCATTCGTCATACTACTTGAGTAGATTTTAGCTTACTCCTCTATTGATTTTCGGGGACGACTAGACGGTGGCGCATTCACTGACGGGGTTCAGACCAAAGTATTGCCGTTAAACAGGCTACAGACTCTCTTCCCTGAAACCTATAATGGACAAGGTTTTCGCTTCACCTTTTCAGCCTAGCATCTACATTATAAAAGATACCAAATGGGTTCTATAATAGATTTGGTGGTTGGGAGATTAAAGCCTCAATATCAAACTGGGTAAGCATTCTTCCTTGATTTTTCCAATCGGGTCTAAAAAAATGATCATGCCTTCAAATCCTTTCACTATTGGTCAACGAGTTACTCCTGAAAATTTCATTGGAAGAAAGACATTAATCAGGAGAGCATTGCATCAGATTAGAAGCCGTAGTTCTCTAGCGGTTTGGGGTGGTCCGGGTATGGGCAAATCATCTTTTTTAAAACTGCTAACATATCCTATTATCTGGGAACAATGCGGGCAAGATTATAACCAAGCAGTTGTTGTATTCATTGACTGTCAAAGCCTGGAACCTTTTAAGATTTCTGATTTTTGGCGCAATATTTTAGTAACAATTAAGAATAATTTTTCTTTCTTAAAAACCAGTATTGATACTCTTTCAGAAAAACCAGAAGCCACAGTTAATGATTTGCTTATTATCTTGCGTTTACTTAAAGAACAGGGTAAATTTTTAGTTTTACTTATCGATAATTACGATGTAACCTTACGTCCCAATTCCCAATATACGAAAGCTGATATAGATACCTTCGTCAGTCAGTGTCGTACCCTGGCTCAATCCGAGGAGCAAAATATCTCGATAGTTGTGACTTCATCTCGTCGGTTGAGTCAAATTGGTCCAGAACTTACACCTGATAAATCACCTTGGTATAATGGTTATTTATTTGAAAATCTTAAGCCTTTTACTAATCAGGAAGTAAACCTTTTACTCGATAGAAGTGAGAGTCTATTGGGTTGGAAACAAGCTATCCGTAAAATTGCTGATGGTAATCCAGCTTTACTGCAAAATGCTTGTTTCTTATTATATGAAGAATTGGTTTCGGGAAATAACCTTAATGAGAAAAAATTTATTCAAGAATTTCAAACAAACACTTTACACTTATTTCAAGCTATTTGGCAACTGTCCACTGAAACAGAGCAAAATTTGTTAATGTTACTGGCTTTATCCCAATTAGAAGGCAAATTAGGGAGGAATCGATACACTCTCGGTGGAATTGAAGCGATTTTCAGTCAAAAAGAAATAGAATTAAATAATTTGGTTGAGCGAGGTATCTTAAAGAAGGTAGAGGGAGAAGAAAATACTACTTATTCTTTCTGCTCATCTATAATGGAGTGGTGGGTGATTAAGCAAATCGAGAATAGCCAGGAAGAGGAGTTGAAAAAACGACAAAGAGGATTCCTTAATTTAATGAGCCGCCAACAGACGACAAGAGTTAATACTGCTATTCGTTGGCTATGGCAAAATAAAGATAAGATAGCATCTATCATTGAGCAAGTAGGGGGGTTATTATCATGATGACAACACAAACAAGGCACATAAATCCCTATATTGTCGGTCGTCCCATTTATGACCGAGAGTCATTTTTTGGCCGACGGAAACTTTTTAGATTTATTGAAGATAATCTCAAACAAAATACACAAGTTGTTTTGCTGCATGGTCAAAGACGTATTGGTAAATCTTCTGTACTCATGCAAATTCCTAATTTTGTGGGACTAGGTGAGTTCGTGTTTATCTATTTTGATTTGCATGATAAAACGCGACTACCACTTGACAGTATCTTACAAAATCTTGCTTCAACTATTGCTGATAAGTTGAATATTCCTCAATCAGAATCTTTGTCCTTGAATTATAAAACGGTTTTCTCTGATGAGTTTTTACCTCAAGTAATTGAGGTCTTAAAAGAGCAGAAACGAAAAATGGTTTGGTTATTAGACGAATTTGATGTTTTAAATGATCAAACACCTGATTCCCCAGTTGAATCTTTTTTTCCTTATCTGGAAACTCTTATCGGTCAATACAATAATTTATTTATCATTCCAGTAATAGGGAGAAGAGTAGAAGATTTAACCAACTTAAAAAGCTTATTTAGACAAGCTGTCAATCAAGAAATTGGCTTATTAGAAAAATCAGATGCTAAAGCATTAATTACTGAACCTGCTGCACATTATTTAAACTATGATTCTCAGGCTATCGATGCAATTTTAGAATTGAGTTCAGGTCATCCTTATTTTACTCAAGTGATATGTAATGCTCTTTTTTTACAAGCTGAAGAAGAGGATAAGTCAGAAATTACCTGTGATGATGTTACTAAAATTGTCGATGATGCAATTGAAACTGCTGAAGGAGGACTAGCTTGGTTTCGAGATGGATTACCGATTCCTGAAAGAGTTGTTTTTTCAGCAGTAGCGCAAGCGGAGAAAATGGCTGAGAAGAAAAATAATTCAGTGACAGAAGAACCTTTAAAACTGCTCAGAGAATATGGAGTTATCATAACAGAAGCTTTAAATAAAGCTCCGGAAAATTTAGTTCAATGGGAATTTTTAGAGAGAGTAGAAAATTCAGAATTTCACTACAAAATTAAAGTTAAGCTAGTTCGTTATTGGTTGGTTAAACGCTATCCTTTAAGACAGGCTATCTGGGATTTAGAAAAAGTTGATTTAGATGCTTGCCGACTTTTTGAATTGGCCGAAGATATAGCTGAGAATCGTAATTTATCTAGTTCCGATATTTATGAACAAATTACAAAACTGAATCCTAATCATTTTACGGCTTTATTTAAATTAGCTGAAGATTATCTTGACACTAAAAACTATCAACAAGCATTAGAAAAATATAACAGAGCATATAAAGTTGATCCCACACGCGCTTATGAAGGATATGAGCTAACGCGAAAAGAAAAATATAAAATTTGGTGGAACAAAAACAGATTAACATTAGCTTTATTATCTGTATTTTTACTAACAATAAGTGTTAGTATGAATCTGTTCCAACTGTTCCAAGTACAAACACAACTTAAAGAAAAAAAAGCCAGACTTGACGAATTAGAAAAACTAAAGGAAGAAAATGTCAGACTTGCTAAACAAGTAAGAGTATTTGCTCCTACTCCTATACAATCCAAAAGCACTAATGCCACAATTCTAGGAAACCCAGGGAAGACAAATATTCGCAGTGGTCCTGGTTTAGAATATGCACCAAGACATATTGCCTATCCAGGAGATCGTGTTCAAGTTATCGAATCTGCTAGAAATAGTGATAACTTGCCCTGGTACAAAATTTATTTTCCCCAATCGGGGGCTGATGGATGGATTGCTGGTAATTTACTTTCTATTGACCCCATTAATGCTAAAGTTAGCGGCACTCCAGGAACTAAAAATATACGTTCTGGCGCTGGAACTTTTTATGGGGTGGTAGGAACTGTGCGTACAGGCGAGCGTATGCAAATTTTGGGTAGTAGCTATGATAAAAATGGTTATCAGTGGTACAAAGTCTATCATCCTCAGTCCGGTAAGACAGGCTGGATTGCTGCTGATCAATTAATTAGTTCTGACTAGCTCTAGTGTGACAATAAGTAACTGCACACAATTACTACAACTAATATGAAATCTTTTATTTCAGATTTTCGATATTTTATTATTCCTATAATTGTTGTAATGGGTGTATCGATTTATTTAGGGTTTAAACAGCCGACTGAACCGCCAACTACTGCGATAGTTTCTACCTCGCCTTCAGTTTCTTCTACTTCTCTAATTTCCCCTGCTCCTATCCCTAAAAATACTCTAACGCCTCCCTTACAGCGACCTTATCCTTTGGCAAATACATCCAAAGCTTTGCCAGTTCCTTCGCCCATGGTTACTGGTGCTGATGATATCTATTCACTATCTTCGCCACCTCCCAAGAATTACACTGTACTTTCACTTCCTAACCAAACTGAAATTCCTTTTCATATAAAATACGAAGAAAATGCTAATGATTTAGTGGAAATTGGTATTTTCTACGAACGTAAAGCATATCTAAATCGAGAAGCGGCAGAGATGTTTAAACAGATGCAATTAGCCGCTCAACAAGAGGGAATTGAGATCATTCCTGTTTCTGGCTTTCGCTCAGTTGCCGATCAAAAAAAGCTGTTTGAGCGACAAATTCAACGCCAAGGAAGCAAGAAAGCAGCCTCTAAACTGAGTGCGCCTCCAGGTTTCAGCGAACATCATACAGGCTATGCTCTCGATGTTGGTGACGGTAAAAGTCCTAATACTGTCCTCAAATTGACATTCGACTCTACTGAAGCCTATCGCTGGCTAGAAGTTCACGCTGCTCAATATGGCTTTGAACTATCATTTCCGAAAAACAATTTCCAAGGTGTTAGTTATGAACCTTGGCACTGGCGTTTTGTCGGTTCAGCAACAGCTCAAGAAATTTTTAGAGTAGCAAAGACACAAAGACAATGATTATACCCGGACTCTCTCGTTGACAAAAGGTCATTAGATAAAATTCTAGCGTTAAAACCAAAAATGTTGGGTTCTTCGTTACTTGGTATGATTCTATAGGGAGGCATAAATCGACTAAATCCTTATCTGGCAAGAGATTTAATTGATTAGTTCGCTCCAGATCGCAAACAATTGACAAAAATCGCAGTAATGTCTGTTTCTATAAGGGTTTCATCCCTTATAACCCTGTCCGTTGCATAAGACAAACCGAAGAACCCAAGAAATTAACTAATTAATTTAACCTTTGCCCCCACCCAGTCAAACCAAGTTTAAAATGTGAATGGTTTTATTTTCCCAGTACAGGGGGATAGAGCTTCTCGTTTTTCGGGACGATTCCTGAGATAATCTTCTAACCAAAGACAACCTCGATCGAGCAATTTTTGTAAATAATTATATTCTGTTTCTAAGGGCCATTGATGCTTTTGACCATCCCTAGAAATAATCACAATTTCTTGACCATCAGGACTAAAAGTGATCCCATAGACGATATCTTCTTCTATTTTAAACTCCGAGCGCAAATTTCCGTCAATGTCCCAGCGTCTAGCTGTACCATCCCTTGAAATAGCGGCAATTTTTTCACCATCGGGACTAAAACTAACTCCATAAACGGGAAAAGAATCGGTTTTAATCTCCTTTAAAAGATTGCCCTGTAAATCCCAAATTTTAATCTTTCCCCGAGTAGCGGTAGCAATTTTTTGATGATCGGGAGAAAACACCAAATCATAGATAATACTATCATCAACTGTCCAAGAATTAATTAATTGAGGACGATGATTGCTTAAATGCCAGTATTGAATTTTTCCCTCGCTTGTTCCCGTGATGATTGCTGTTCCCTCTCCATTAAAAGCAAGACTATAAATCGGTACTTGACTAGCAGTAAATTCTTGAAGCATTGTTCCTTTTTGACTCCAGATTTGTACTTTTCCATTTCTTCCTGTAATCGCTATCTGATTACCATCAGGATGAAAAGCAATACTATAGATTGAGCGCATTTTTGTGGTAAATTCTCTAATTTTTTTCCCCTGGGAATCGAGTAAAGTAATCTGACCATCTTTATTAGCAATAGCGATAATATTGCCCTGGGAATTAATGCTAACGCTGGTATTATCGACCCTAGTTTTATTTAAATTGTTCAGCTGCCAAATTTTAGCCGTTTCATCACTCGATCCAGTTACCACCTCTTTTCCATCTTGACTAAATACAGCAGTAAAAACTGATTCTTGATGTCCTCTAAGAGTAGTTATTTCTTCCCCTTGCAGTCCCCAAATTTTAGCACTACCGTCACTAGATGCAGTAATTATAAACTTGCCATCAGGACTAAAATTCACACTGTTGACAAAATCTTGATGTCCCCGGAAAGTAGCTCTTAAATTTCCCTGTAAATCCCAGATTTTAGCAGTTTTATCGGCCGCTGCCCCGGCAATTTTTTGACCGTCGGGACTAAAATTAACACTATAAAAAGCCTCAATATTTTCTTGACCTAAACTCAAGATAATTTTACCTGATAAATCCCAGATTTTAATCGTACCATCCCGGGAAGCGGTGGCAATTTTTTGACCATCGGGACTAAAACTAGCTGCATCTATCGATCTTTTATGTCCCTTAAATACCTGTAAAGTTTCACCTGATAAATTCCATAATCTAGCGGTTTTATCCCTGGAAGTGGTGACAATTTTTTGACCATCGGGACTAAAACTAACACTATAAACTGATTCTTGATGGTCAGGATAGGTGACTAAATTTTGCCCTTGCAAGTTCCAAATTTTGGCGGTTTTATCTTCGGAAGCGGTAGCAATTTTTTGACCATCGGGACTAAAAATAACACTATAAACTGCTCCCTGATGACCTGTCAAAGTTTGAATATTCTCACCTTTTTGATTCCAAATTTTTACCGTTCCATCTTGAGAAGCAGTGGCAATTTTTTGACCATCAGGACTAATACTAACACTATAAATAGTTCCTCGGTGTCCTTGCAGTTGGTTTTTTTCTTGAATGCGATCTAAAATTTGCTGCAGAGTAATAATTGGACTTGTAGCAGGATATTTACTCAAGGTTTTGTCATCAGTAACGATATTTTTTAAACTATTGACTGCTTGCATGGCCGCAATTAAAGATTCTAATTGTTCAAATTGAAATTGTTGCCAATAACTATCACCCTTGCGCTGTAATTGAATACCTAGTTGAGCGGTTTCTACTTGCTGCCACGCTTGTTTTACCTGAATAAAAGCTAAGAGAGAACCCAAAAGAGAAGCAATTAAAATTACTGAGCCAATTTTAATTCTTTTCGTAGCTTTTTGGTGAGCAATTGCTAGAATTTTATTAGCTTTTCTCTGGGTTTCTAGACTAATTTCTGCCTCTCTTTTATCGAGATTTTGACTAGCAGTTAAAAACTGATAATCAAGATTACTTAAGCTTTTTCCCTGAGACCAATCGAGGGCATTATTTAAAGCTTTTCCGCGTAAAAGCCGCGATTCATCGGTATAATTAGACTGTTGCCAGGCGGCGATCGCTTCTGAGTAGGGACGCAATTGCTCTAATTGTTTTTCCACCCAATTGAGATTAAATATTTCTCGATAAATAGGATTATAAACTACTAATTGATTATCCTTTTTTACCACCAACCCCGATAACCTTAATTCCCCTTGTTCTGGACTATCATCGCAGAGGATTGCACCTTTTTCTAAAATTTGTTGATAGATACCTAACAAACGACCCGCTTTGTCTTGATTTCTTAACAAGCGATCGGCAATAGTTCGCAGATGCACTGGTTCATCTTGAGATTCCCAATTATTAATAATTCTCTCTTTGATCAGCGTCTCAATATCTAAATTACTTTCCAGCAATAGCTGACAGATTTTCTGGGTTAAAAATGGCTGTCCTCCCGTCCAAAAAATAATTTTTTCTAAGCAGTCGGGTTGATAATTACTTTGACCGGATAATCCTGCGGCTAAAGGAGCAATTTCGGTCAGATTAAATCCTGTTAATTCGATCGCCTGGCCGATATTAAAAGATGTTTGCGTCTTTTCGCGAATTAAATCTGCTGGGGTAGCCACACCGAATAAAGCAAAAGTAATTCTTTCATACTGGGAATTTTCCGCTCTTTGGTTATAACAATAACGAATCAGGGAAAAAAAGTCATCTAGAGAAAACTGTAAACTGAGAATTTTATCAATCTCGTCAATAAAAATATATATTTTCTCTCCCCGACAATAAACTAATAAAACTTCCTCAATAAATTGTCCCAAACGCTGCACGGGGGGTAAATCCTCTCGCTCGCGCAACCAGGATTTAAGATTAATTTTTCCCGTCAGATTAAATCCTAAAAACAAACGGGTAATCACGCCGTTATACCATTGGGATAAATTATCATTACTACCAAGACTGGTTATATCTACGGACGCGCAATCCCTGCCCAATTGCTGTAAAATATGAGTTACTCGTACCCTTAAACTGGATTTGCCCATCTGACGACAGTTAAAAACGTAGCAAAATTGACCATTTTTCAACGCCGTTAACAGTTCTTGATCGGCATTTCTCTCGATATAGGTAGGATGGTTATAAGCAAGACTACCCCCGACACGATATTGATAATTCATGATTCTTAAACAAAATTATTTCAATGTCACCAAAAGAAATAAAATAGACAATTGTGATTTAGATCTCTATAATGCAAGGATAATCGCTATTGACAACCTATCCCCAAGGCAATTATGAAGAAAACTTTTTTCACCTCCATCGCCGTCAGTGCCACCCTCGTCAGTGGTATTGTTTTAGGTACTCTTGATGCCGGCAGCGCTTCCGCTTGTGCTTTCGCTAAAGGTAAAAGCATTTTTGGCAGCAATACCACCTTCCATGTGGATCCTAACAAACTTATTTTAGGGGTTGCCGCCGCTACAGGAGCAATCACCCTAGCTGGTGTTTTAAGCTACCGTCGTTTTCACTCTGCGCAGCCTCCTGAAGATACCACCGCTAACCTGCCGGCGGTATTTCCTATCCCCATTCCCCCCGCAGCTTTAAACGCGGCAGTGGAAGTGGAAGAAGCGGCAGAAACCAGCAAAATCTCCTAAAAATCCGCTAGATTTCCTTAAAAAAGGTGTTGGCATCCCCGCAGCTTTCCAGCCAGACAACACCTTTTTCTGGCTAATTGTGTCCCAGTTATCAGAATTTCCAGCCATTTTTAAGTTATGTTAAAAGGTACAACCCTACCACCAGAGGTAAAGATGGGCAACTCCACCACATTTTCTGACACCCCACTTCACAAAGATCATCACACTTGGGAGCACTTAAAACAAGCCATCGCCGCCAGTTCCGGTTTTCGGCGTTGGCAGCAAGAACAACTAGAATCAGGTAAAAATAGAGACGATGCTGATGCTCGCATTTGTTCCTATCTACGGGAAACTTTAGAAACTTTAGCCTACTAGATTGATGCTCCCCAGCTATGACGGCATGGGGACTTTTTTTGTCCGTTTAAGCTAATTTGCCGGCCTTATTTTCTGCGAGCTTCGTAACCCAATAACCAGACAAAAGCGACAATTAAAGGCAGGAAATAATAAATAGCTCGATAGGCGATTAAAGAACCGAAAAGCTCGGCATTAGATACATATTCGGGGCGTAATCTCAGCATGATAAACTCAAAAACACCTATTCCCCCCGGCACATTGCTTAATACCCCTGCTGTCATGGCAAATACATAGAGACCGAAAAATCCTAAAAACGAAGTATTATAGTTGTCTGGGAGTAGAAGATATAGAACTCTAGCGGCTAATATCCAATCAATAAAAGTCAACAAAATCAAAGCCAGGGAAAGATTCCAAGAGGGTAAATAGATATTTTCTTTGCCGATTTTTATCGGTTTTTTATAAGTGAGAGTCAAGAAAAAATAGCCCGTAACCAGCAATAAAAAAATTACTCCTAAAGGTTTAGTAGTTAAAAAAGGTAATTTTAAAAGTTGAGGAATCCGTTGGGGATCAACGAGGAAACTTACACCACCAATCCCTAACATTCCTAACCAAAAGCTTAAATGGGTAAAAGTGATGACTTTGGCAATATCCACCACCCCCACCCCCGCAGGAGTATAGAAACGATAACGGATCGCGGTCCCAGAAAATAAGGTTAAACCAATGGTATTACCAAGGGCATAACTGATAAAAGCAGTGCGGATAATAGTACCTAAAGCTAAGGGATGATTGATATAATAAAAACCTAGGCGATCATAACCCGTCATCGACAAATAACCCAAAGCCATCCAAAAAACAGCTTCTAGCTTACGACTTGTGGTAATATGATCCAAACTAGCCAAGAGTTGGGCAAAAGTGTAGTGTTTAAATTCTTGACTAATTGCCCAGACCGCTAGAATAAACAAACTCAAGGACAGGATAATCGGAGCAAAACGCAGGATTTTTTTATACATCTTATTTTTTACTAATTAAAATGAGAAAATCAAAGCTAGATTTAGCTAACCGTTTAAATCGATCCCGAAAAAGGAAATATAATAAATTCTTGACTTCCTCCTTATATTTAACAACTATTCTGGTTTTATGTTATCTAGTTTATCTCAATCTTCCTTGGTCTTTCCATCTTTTTGTGCGTTGGGCGACTAAAGGGGGTGATTTAGACAAAATTCCTGCCAAATTTTATGCAGAACTTAATCAATTATGTTTGAGGGCAGATAGTAGGGGCGAAGTAAGAACGAGAAACTATACAGAATATACAGAAATTGCCGAATCTCTTGGTACATTTAGATGTACTTTAGTTAATGGTGGTCAAGAGTGGTTAATAGAAGATTATAAATCTTTTAGTTCTGCCGATGAAGCGATTTTAGGCACTCAGTTGGCGGTTTTTATCACCGAGATTTTGGGAACAGGTTATAGTTATAGAATTCGCGCTCGTATTCCCAGATACTAACGAGCAAATAACTCCTGAAAAAAAACCTTAAACCTAGGGATGGGTTCTGCACCCATCCTTAGAAAAAATTAGTTTTCCGATAGGGGTTTGGATCGGGAAGGCCGAGGGATAGGGGATTGTCCGGGGGCAAAAGGTCGCTTTTCTCCTTCCCCTTCCGGTCGAGAATATCTATCGGCCGAGGGATGACGATTTTTATCAAAAGGCTTTTTAAAACCTCCCTTACCCATCGGTTTTTTCTTACTGGCAAAACCGAGGTCTAAACCTTCCAAAATGGTTAAGGCATCTCCTTTCAGTTGTACCTGAAAATCCCAAAAACGACCGATCGGTTTACCTGGTAAAGTGCCGCGCAATTTTAGTTTAAAAAACTTGGGTTTGTCCGCTTCAGTTTTGGGCATCTGTCGGATTTTGACCACTACCGCTTGATTTTCCCGTTCAGTAAAGATGACTTCGCCTCGAATCGAAAAATAACCCGGGGTAGAAGCGGGTAGAGGCTCTATCTCCTGATCATCCTCTTTTTTCAGGGTTTCTGGTTCCCAAACACCGACAATCTGAACATGAAGGGCATCATTTTCCTGACGGGTGCGGGGATAAACCACCCAAAGATGGGGTTTTTCCAGATCGAGATGATTTTTAACCAAACTGATCACCCGACCGAGAATCACAGAATCGATCAGAGTACCATCGGCAGTTAAAATATTGCCTTTAGTTAATTGTTCCTCCGATCGCTGATAATGGCCATAGACGAGACCGATCGCCCGATACTGCCGCAGATGACTGGGAGGGGGGATCGGTTGTTGACGTTTGACTTCTTCGGGGGTGGCTGACTCTACGGCTGAGTCAGCCTCAGTATGGGGGGACTCAAGGGGGACTTCCTGAAGTTCCACTTCAGGAGTCGGGGGGGTTTTCGGTGATTCGGTAAACCGATTCCCAGGACGATTCATATCACACTCCTAGCGGCGGAGACACATAGTAAATTAGTAATCAAGCAAGTCAAAAGCGCGATCTGGGGGGTTGCAATAACCCTCTAGGGCGAATCTACTGGCATCTAATATATTAAGAACCATGATCTTTTGACTGTCAACCCAGTCAAAACCCTTTTGAGTCTTGACTGTCTGCCCATTGTACTCAATAAAGAGCGGCGAATTCGATCGATCCCCTCATCAAATCTCCAGATTTCCATAACATTTTCCTGTCTATCCCCTCCCACCCCAGTCTATGAAAGCCTCTCTCTCTAACCGTCGTTGGCTGTCCATCGGTCTCATCCTGATGTTATTTGCCTTGCTGTCTTTCTCAATCATGCCGCTATTGGCTTCTATTCTCCAGAGTCAGCACTCCTCGGGCCAGAGTCATCTGTCCGCAGTGAAACAAGAGGAATTAGCCAGTCAAGCACTGGGTTATCAGATGGTTTTAGAGCGTGAACCCGATAATCAGGCAGCTTTGCGGGGATTATTAGATACTCGCCTACAGCAGGGCGATTTAAAGCAAGCGATCGAACCTTTAGAAAAATTAGCGCAACTTAACCCCCAACAATCCGATTATCTACTACTTTTAGCGGAAGCAAAACAGCAAATAGAGGACTATGCAGGAGCCACAGCCAGTTATCGCAGTCTTTTGGCCTCCCATCCCCAAAATCTACGGGCCTTAACTGGATTAACTAATTTGTTTCTCAGCCAAAACCGCCATACCGAGGCGATTAGTCTAGTCAAAGACACGATTGATCGTGCTTTAAAAGCCGCTGCCGATCCCAATAATCCCGCTAGTTTAATCGATATCGTTTCCGTTCAGTTACTTTTAGGCAAAATCTATTTCGAGCAGCAAAATTATCCGGAAGCTTTAAACACCTATAAACAAGCTCAACAGATGGATGTTAACGATTTCCGACCGATTTTAGCGACGGCGATCGTACTAAAAGAACAGGGCAAAAATCAAGAGGCTCAACCCCTCTTTCAAGAGGCTCTCAGTCGCGCTCCTTTTGCCTACAGAGAGGAGATTCAGTCCCTAATCAGGAGTCAGGAGATAGGAGTCAGGAGATAGGAGTCAGGAGATAGGAGATTATTTTATTTATTCTCCCCATACCCCACACCCCACTTCCCATAGTTTTGTAACGGCAATTTTTGCTAAAAATCAATAAATGTAAACTTTAATCACAAGCTCGATCGAGTCCCGACAAAGGTGTTATATTAAAAACATAAAGGCACAAGGGAAGCGACTCAACTTCCTTTCAGGCAAAAAGACCTAGAGCCTGTGCCACCTGCTCTAGCTCAACGCAACAGCTAAATCGGACGCAGATTCTCAAAGTTTGTAAAGTAAAGTATGGTTTCGCCTCTGTTGCTCGATATAGGACAGATGGAGTGAGCCGTAATCAGCACCTGAGTCGGTAAACTGAGAAATCTTGATAGTTGACAGATAGACTGTTGTGGTTTCTGTAAACCTCTATTATGTTGAGTCCGTTAATTTTTTAGGAGTCCATATCGTTTGTACAAGATAAAGCCCGCCTCCCTAGGCGGGCCTATTGTGTTTTTAGAAAACCGCCACGAGATATTCCTGTAACTGCAATTGATAACCTGCCTGTCGCTGACAGGGATAATCAAGGGAAAACTCAGGTAAAGCTAATAGAGAACTTTTTTGACAACTAACTAAAGCCACATCGAAGCGACAGGTTAAATCGGACCATTGGGGATAAAAGGAGAGAAATATCTGAGCAGCTTCGTAAATTCTCCCCTGTTTACGGTCATCGATTGCTAATTTGCCCCCTAAATCCCAATTGCCAGCGCTGCGGGTTTTCACCTCGACAAAAGCGAGAATCGCCTGAGATTTAGACAAAACGATTAAATCGATTTCACCGCCGCCACTACGCCAACGACGCTGGAGGATATGCCATTGCTGTAATTGCAACCAATGCGCCACCAAATTTTCGCCCAATTCCCCCACGGTTGTCATATTCAGTGAACAGTTATCAGTGAACAGTTATCAGTGAACAGGGAACAATATTGATTTATTGTCCTGTCTTCTGACTCTGAACTCCTGACTACTGGCTACTGTCTCCTGTCTCCTAACCAAGCAGGACAATTTTCGATTTTTACAAGAGGTTTATTACAAAAGTCCTTCTAGACGACGACGGATGCTGTCTAACTCCGCATCGGGAATCTCGGAAAACTCCTCCTCGGCGGGGGGGACTTCCTCTTTTTGCCAATCCAACTCCTCGGCATTGCTTTCGGGGGGAATTACCAACATACCCGCTTCAATCATTTCCGCTTGATAGCCAGCGCTGCGACAAAATTCTGCCACTTCCTCCGAATCAATTTTCTCTACCGTGGGAGTCGGAAAATCCTGGGCCTCTAACAACAGCGCATAACGGGTGGCATCATCTTCCGATTCAAACATCAACACCTTATTGATAGCTCCCATTTGAATGGTGTGGATACCTTCGTTTTCTGTGCCTGCGTTAAAAAGTAGTACAAATACACGCATAATTACTATTAGCGATCGATAAGCAGTGGTCGTCTATGCTCATTTTACCCCCCTTCTCGATCGCTAATCCCCAGCAATTTTAGTTTCTCGTCAACCACTTTTGACCGTTAAGCCGTTGCAGGGTGTAAAACAACAGTAAATCAAGACTAACTTTCCTTTCATCGATCATAAATGATTCAAGTGTACTAGGTTTAGCACCGCCCTCAGCTTGAGAAAAAGCTTTTTTGCCATTGATGTCTTCTTCTAAAAAATAAATGCTAAATTGACGCATTCCCCCGAGCCAATTGCCAGTTAACTGCCAACAGGGAGAGCTAGAAAAGCCCTGCACGGGAATTTTATCCTGTTTAAAGGACAGCTTTATATCAGTTATACCCAGCTTTTGCAAGGCGGCAGCCAATGCGGGCTGAAAATGCTGCTCGATAAATTCAGCAAAGGGTTTTTCCTCGACGGTAGGCTCCTTGGGTTTTTTAGCAGCCGCAGGTTGAGCCGGTTTTGCTGCTTCTGCTGCCGGAGTTGCGGGGGTGGTGGTTTCTTCTGCCATAGGAATTAATCTGGAATGGGTAGGTAGCTACAATTATATTTTCTCCCGGGTTATCAGTTATCAGTTTTTTTAGCTAAGTAGTGTAGTTGGGTGCTAAAAACTATCATATCCCCCCGCCTAAGCTGTATTGAATTTAAACTGCGTATTGGCAATTTTAGTACAAATGCTCAAACTAATTCTCCCGTTAACGCTTATATTCAGCAATATTACTGATTTTTTGGTATTCTTCCTCCGAGTATAAATCCGCCGGAGAAGCAAGGCGATCAAGAAAGAGGATTCCCTCCAGATGATCGTATTCGTGTTGAAAGATGCGTGCGACAAAATCCCTGAAAACTTGACGGATTTCCCGACCATTGCGACCACAATAGACCACCTCAATCCACTGATGACGGGGGACAAAACCGCGCCAATTGGGGACACTGAGACAACCTTCCCAACCCTTGACCATTTCCTCGCTCACCTGCAAAATACGCGGATTAATCATGGCAGTGGGTGACATGATCGGAGCGTCGGGATAACGAAGATTGGGGTGAGAAGCAACGATAAACAGACGCAGAGACCGAGCAACTTGGGGCGCGGCGATTCCCACCCCGTGGGCAGCTTGCACCGTGGTAATCAGGGAATCGATCAAATTTTGACAGTCAGAATCGAGAAGATTATCGATCTCCGGTGCTTTTTGCTGTAGAATTGGGTTTCCTAATTGGGTGATTGTTAAAACTTGTGTCATCTGTATAAGGATTAATTGTTTCGCTCTGAAAATCATTTTATCGTCAACGGCAAAATCTCGCTAAACTGATAAGGTTTCCCCGCAGCAGCACTAGAGCAACTTTGTTAATCAAAATTAACC